>JAXGMP010000002.1:0-892173 GCA_040768605.1 Anaerolineae bacterium
GCTGCAGCTCCTCGGGGACGTCGTCCAGGGCGTGCGCCTCAGCCGCAGCCGCCCATGGATCAAGAACGACAACCGTTTTGTGGAACAGAAGAACTACACGTTGGTGCGTGCCTATCTGGGCGACGACCGCCTGGCCAGCCGGGAGCAGCGCGATCTCTGGAACGGGGTCCTCGATCTCCTGCGTATCTACAACAACTGCTTCCAGCCCGTCTTGCGCATGGTGGAAAAGAGCGTACTACGTGACGACTCCGGTCGGGTGCGCGTCCGTCGCAAGCATGACGAGGCCAGGACCCCCTTACAGCGGGTACTGCTGAGCAACGTCCTGCAGGCGGAGCAGGTGACATACTGGCAATCCGTCTACGACAAGACGAACCCGAGCGCTTTGCGCAAGGAGATCCACGGCCGCCTGATGCTTCTCTACGCCGCCATGGACAGGCAAGAGGAAGACACCGCAGAGCGCTATCACCGGGATTACCAGTTGACGGAATCACCCCTCGGTACCGGGATTATCATTTGACTTGACACGAGCGGCCCGCCGGCCCATCACCTGGAGTGCGGTCGGGGGGTGTCGCCGAGCCCACGATCAAGTCCGTGCGAAACGCTCCCCGCCGAACCTGGTCGGGATTGCCCAACACGCGGCCCCGCACCGGGAACTCGCCCTGGCGGGCGTGCTGCGCGACCAACTGGCCACCAGCGCCGTGCCAGGCGGTGCCCATGCGGCCACACGGTAGCGCAGCATCGTCACGACGGCTCCATCGGCGTGCGGCAGGCCGCACAAAGTCGCGAGGGCGCCCGGGCTCCTGCCCACCCATCGGGGAGAC
The DNA here is from genome assembly GCA_040768605.1 of Anaerolineae bacterium. Lineage (GTDB taxonomy): Bacteria > Chloroflexota > Anaerolineae > UBA1429 > UBA1429 > JAAZBY01. The sequence goes on from JAXGMP010000002.1 coordinate 822, forward strand.
GCAAGAGGATTCGGGTCTACTACGGTCGCAACGCCTGTCCAACGCCTGATATCGCCGACGGTTGACAAGACAACACGTAATCACCTATGGTAGCTCTACGTACATCTGTGCCGCAGAGGGGGACGGCACACCGCGGCCAATGGGGGCTAACATGCGCCGGTTTCTGATCCATCCATGCCGCCCTGTGCTCGGCGGGCTCCTGATGGTGACCACGCTGCCCATCCTTCACCACAGCAGGAGCTCACCCGCCGCATGACTACCACCCTCGAGGACCTCCAGCCTCAGACCACCGTCCGCGGCATTCTGCCCGATGCCCCAGTCACCGTCGTCCGCGCCCAGTGGTTCGGCTCGAACGCCCTGGAGCTCACCTACAAGACCCCCGAGGGACGCGTGGCGAGTGTCCTGCTCTACCGCGAGAATGAGCCGGACATCGAGGTCGTCGAGCGCGGTCGTCCCTGGTCTTTTGACGGCGATGGATCACTGTTCCGCCTGGTCTCCGAGGCGCATCGCATCCGTCTGGCGCACCTCTTTGACCCCCTGCTGGCCATCCACACGTCCGTCGTGGAGCCGCTGCCCCACCAGGTCACCGCCGTCTACGAGGAGATGCTCCCCCGCCAGCCCCTGCGCTTCCTTCTGGCCGACGACCCCGGCGCGGGCAAGACGATCATGGCCGGCCTCCTGATCAAGGAGCTCATCGCCCGGGGTGACCTCGAGCGCTGCCTCGTCGTCTGCCCCGGCAGCCTGGCCGAGCAGTGGCAGGATGAGCTCCACCGGCGCTTCCACCTGCCCTTCGAGATCCTGACCAACGACCGTCTGGAGGCCGCCCGTACCGGCAACTGGTTCCGCGAGACGCCCTTGGTCATCGCCCGGCTCGACAAGCTCTCGCGCGACGATGAGCAACGACGACCTCCTGGTGACCGATCTGGCGGGCACCGTCCTGCGGATGCACCTGGGCAAAGTTCCTCTGTGGCGCGGCGATGGCGTGCCGACCAAGCAGCTGGCCGAGGACTCTGCCCGCTACCCGTACCTTCCGCGGCTGGCCAGCCCTCATGTGCTCCTCGAGGGGGTGCGCAAGGGGCTGCGGCTCCTGACGTGGGCGGTGGAGTCGTTCGCCTATGCCGAGTCGCACGACGAGGAGCGGGGCCGCTACCGGGGGCTTTCGGGCGGGCAGGACGTGCCGCTCACGGCAGCGAACATGGTGGGGCTGCTCGTGCGCCCGGAGGTGGCCCAGAAGCAGCTCCAGGCAGATGCCGAGCGGGTGACGCGGCCGGTCCCGCCGCCCGCCGGCGGCGGGGATGTCCTGCCGACGGGCGGGGCGGAGCCGGCGGTCGGCCCTGGCGGCGCCACGCCCGGCTGGGGGGTGGCACCGCCCGAGCGGAGTCAGCGGGCGCCGCGCCGGGCGCATCGCCGAGGAGGTGATCACGCACCTGGCGGGCCTGGTGGGGGCGCGGGTGCAGGTCACGCTGGAGATCGAGGCGAACGTGCCCGACGGCGTGCCGGAGCAGGTAGTGCGCGTCCTGCTGGAAAACGGCATGACGCTGGGGTTTGAGGGGCAGGGGTTTGAAGAGGAGTAACCGACAGGAGGAACGGTCCATGGATTACCGGAATGATAGCGACAGACCGACCGACCGCCAGGCCCTGCGCGCCCTGCGCGCCCACGAGCAGTTGGCGGAGGCGCTCGGCAGCGAGATCCAGCGAGTGACGCGCAGCGGCGCGAACGCCTTTATTGCCGGGGAAGACGAAGAAGCCAATCGCCTCCTCGAGCGGGCCGCTGCCCTCACTGCCGTATGCCAGGAAGTCGAGGCCCTGGGCGCTCGTCTCCATAGCCTGTTGAGCGAGGCGGCGGCGCCGGTAGGTCGGTCCCCTGCGGCGCTCGAACGGGCCGCGGCCGTCCCGGTGGACGAGTTGCCGCCCCCGAAGAGGCCGGCGCCGCGTCGTCACATTGCAGGAGGCCCCCAGACGCCGAACGAGGCCTATCGCGTGCCGATCCTGCGCGTTCTGGTGCCGCTGGGCGGCAGCGGGAAGGTTGCCGACGTCCTGGATCGTGTGTACGCAATAGTAAAGGACGGCCTCACCGCGCATGACATGGAGCTGCTGCCCTCGGGCCGGGAGGATCGTTGGCGCAACGCGGCCCAGTGGTGTCGCCTCGACCTGTGCAAAGAAGGGCTACTGCGCGGCGACTCCCCGCACGGTGTCTGGGAGATCAGCCCCGCCGGTCGGGAGTGGCTGCAAAGGCAGAGGTGAGCCCCTGGCGTCGGCGGCCTCGCATCTGCTGGGATCCGCGATAGTGGCCGCTGTCTCGGGAGGCATGCGCAAACGGCTTGCGAACTGGAGACGGTCACCCCTACTCTGACGTTTCGGCGAATGGGAGAGCATCTTGATCCGACTCTCGAGAGCCTCGACTGCTTTCAGTCGGATACCCAATGCGGGGCGCCAGAGGCGCCGCAGGGCCTGCGCTTCCTGCACGTCCTGGTGGACCGCATCCTGCACCGGGGGGTCGACGCCCTGGCAAGCCTCGCGACCGAGCCGGATATCGCCCACTATGGCATGGTGTTCGGTCTGCGCCTGAGGAGCGACGATCGGACCTGCGCCTTTGCGTGGGATAGCGACGCCGACCCCGCGAGGCGCCGGCTTCGTATTACGACCGACTGCTGCCCTGCGACGGCAACAGTGAGGACGTCTCCTTTGGCCCCCTCGCACCCGCAGAACGAGAGGCGGCTCGTTGCGCAGCTCATCGCGTGCCTTGGTCGGGGGATCGCGCCCCGCCTCTACACGCCGGTGCCCTTGTCTGACCTCCTGCCCCCGGCGCGGGGGGCCAAGTTCCTCAGTCAGCGCCTGGACTTGCTCCTCGCCTTTTCGAACGGGTGCTGCCCGGTGCTGGAGCCGGGCGACCACACCAAGGGGGACGCACCGGTAGCCCAGCACCGGAGGTCTCCTCCACGGGGTGGCCGGGATCTCCAACGCCACCGCCTCTGGCAACGGCATCGCCATGCCCTCTACCACACCCAACCCGGGGACATCGTGGTCGTCGACGCCCGGGGCGACCTGTCCAGCGGCGTCTTTGGCGAGATGATGCTGACCTACTTTCGCGGCCGCGGCGGCCTGTCCGCCGTGGTGGACGGCTGCATCCGCGACTTTCCCAAGGCCAAGGAGCTGGGGCTGGGCCTCTGGCTGCGCGGCACCACGCCCAACTACCACACGCAGACGAACATCTTTCCCTTTGCCGTGAACGTGCCGATCGCCTGCGGCGGCGTCCTGGTCATGCCGGGGCACATCATCATCGCCGATGACGACGGAGCCGTGGTGGTGCCTAGCGGCCTGGCCCCCCAACTGCTCCAGGCGGCCAGCGCCCATGCCGAATGGAAGGACTTTTCGCGGATGCGCCTGGCCGAGGGGGGCGATCTGCGCAAGTACTATCCGCTCTCCGATGAGGCGCGCGCCGAGTACGAGGCCTGGCGCCGGACCCAGCGGCCGCGTCCACACCAACAATAATCCGATCAGGCGGCTTGACACGGCTACCCACCGACCTACAGTCCCCCGGCGCCAGCACGCTGGCGGCGCATGGGCGATGAGGTGCTGTGTATGGAGACTGGGTCAGGAAGGCTTGCCCTCCGACCCGGCCGCCTGTGGCGGCTGGCGGGGCAGCGGATCCGCGCGAACCCATGCTGGCCGTTCTTCTATGGCACGCGTACCGCCCACAGGCGCAATCTGCCCCGCTTCTAGGAGGTCATATGTCCCGCATAACGTATAACAAGCTAGTCAGAGATAGAATACCGGATATCATCCGCGCTTCTGGTCGCCAGTGCGCCACCACCATACTACCACAAGACCAGTACATCGCCGCACTGCTCGCCAAACTGCTAGAGGAATCCCAGGAGCTCGCCAACGCCCCTGCCGAGGAAAGAGCCATGGAGATCGCTGATATCCGCGAGGTTGTCGACGCCCTCATGGCCGTCTACGGCATCACCGACTCCGAGGTATCATCCATTCAGTCCCAACGCCGCGCCTCCCGCGGCGCCTTCCACCATCGGCTCGCCCTTCTCTGGGCAGAACCGGCCCATCCCGAACCTGACTTTCTACCGTAGCGGCCGCCGACCCGAGCCCCACCTTCCCCGCGCGCCACCCACCACGCCCCGCCACAGCGCTTCCCCTGCCCACACCACAATGGACTGCTGCCTGTCCCGTGTTCTCAGACAACTAGTGCAGCGCCGCAGGCTCCCTTTCCTGCCGCCTCAGCACCCGGTCCAGCAGCTCATCGATATCCCCCTCGCTGCTCGCTGCCATCAGGGCTCTCCGCTCCGTCCTCAACAGCGCTCGCATCGCCTCAGTCCGAACCCCCAGTCGGCGCACCATTTGGCGCCTGCCGTACCGGATCACACTGCGATCTCGCCACCTGGAGGACTCCAGCTGCCCGAACAGTTGGTCATATCCCGACCACAGAAAGAACACCTGCACAATGGGCAGAAGCGCCAGCGAAAGCACCAGGGGAAGCCCTACCTCCCGCAGTGTGTCCGCAATGCTCACCGTCCGCGCCGCCACGATCGCGTTTCGCCCAGCAAACGCCACCACGGCAAGGCCTGCTACGCCCATCAGCCCCTTTGCCAACTTTGCCACTGGCGCCCACTTCTCACGCGTTGCAGCTACCCCACCCATCAAACCGATGAACGACAGGGTGGGCACCAGCAGCAACTCGATCCACAACGCAAACGTGAAGGTGTCCACGACGTATTCCACCAACACCACCGTCTTAAGCTGCCCGGCCAGAACGCTCCGCCACGTCGGTAGCTCCGGATTCCGAGACATAGCCGAGAACGTAAGCCCAACCCCAGAAAACAGCGCGAAAACAACAGTGTCCTTAAGAAGGGCAATCTTCCATATGCCAATGAACCACAGTCCAGCCACTACTAGTCCAAGGCACAAAACTAGCACCACGAAGGGAGCCACCAACTTGCCGTCTAGTGCCGCCTTGATCAGCTCCCCGATGCTTCGCCGAATGTTAGCCTTGGTGCAACCCCATGCGACTAGTACCCCTCCCCACACGAGGAGCGAGATCTCACGGGTGGTCAGCGCCATGTGACGTGTACCTCTCTGCCCCCATCTCGTGGCCCCCCGCCGTCCTTCCCGCCACCCACCGCCATGCAGCCCCCTTCACGAACCCCCCGCGCTAACCTTGGGGTCGCGAATAGCACTTGACGACAGCGACCGCCGGTTCAGCAACTCGTTCTTGGCGATCGGCGCGGCCCCGTACACCTCGTCGCACGCGCCCGACAGCGCCGCTGTCAGCTCCCTGGCCGACCCAAACTCTACTATCCGCCCACCGCGCACCCACCGCGCAGATTCGTAACAGAAGGCCAGATCAAAGCACCGCGACAGCGCCCGCCCCAGGCCCTCGCGGGCGGCGCGCTGGCGCGCCCGCAGCTCCAGCCGCGCCACGCGGTCCCCCTCCAGTTCGGCGATGTTCGACACCACCCACTCCCAGGCCGCCACCTCGCGCAGCCCCTCGCGAACCCCGTGCATGTCCCGCGGGATCGCAAAGAAGAACTGGTCGCACCGGGGCCACCCCAGCCCCCGTGAGAACTCGGCCACCTTCCCGGCGGCCTCCTCGGGCGTCACCTCGGCAGGCGGCACCACGAACACCACCGCCCCGTCCGCCTCGCCCAGCGGGCGCTCCGCCACCCCAGCAACCTGCGCGAGGTCCACCACCCACGGTGCCAGGTACCGGAAGGTCCCCGTCTCGTGCAGGTGGCGCTTGGCCACGTACGGCGTCAGCCGCCCGTACCGAGCCAGCCCCGTGGCCAGGTCGAGGTCCTGCGTCTGCGCGCGACCCCGCTCATAGCACTCGTCCAGGTCGACGTCGCTGCCCTGCCAGAGGCTGTACGCCCCGCTGAACCGCCGGTGAATGGCGATCTTGCGCCGCGCCACCCGCCCCAACGCGGCCCGCACATCCTGTAGCGAGGTCTCCCCGTCCGCCAGCGCGTAGGCCAGGACGTCGCCCGACGCCTTGAGCTGCCTCTGATCCCCTACGAGCCCCAGCAGGCCGATGGCCTTGACGAGCCGAGCATCCAGCGCCTCGCCGCCCGCCGGCAGCCGCGCAGTTCATGCCCATGCGCGAGGACATCTATGGCGGGGGCGAGTACGTGGGCCCCGAGCGGCAACTGCACCGCCATGCCCTCTACCACACCCAACCCGGGAACATCGTGGTCGTCGACGCCCGGGGCGACCTGCATCGTCATCACGCGGCCTATGCACCGGCAAGGTGGCTCCGCGGGCGACCAGCATAGCCCAACTGCCCCGCTACGCTCCCGCTAGCCCGATCCTCGCCAGGAACTCCTTCCTGCTCGCAACCGGCAGAGCCTCGTACAGCGCCACCAGTCCATCCACCTGGAGCGCTTCCAGGCGCCGGTCGCACGCGGCCATGGAATGCCGCACCAGCTCCTTCTGTTCCTCCCTCAAGTACCTCGGGGCTGACCACAGGCGTTCTCGCCAGTCCCGGGCGCGTTCGGCGCTCGCAGCAGCCACCGCATCCGGCTCCGGCACTTGCGTGCGGATCCACGTGTCCGCTTCCCGCTCCCTACGCTCCCGAATCCCCACGGCCAGTGCGTCATAGATTGCCTCGTTGTCCAAGGGGGGCGCGTCACGCCCAAACTGCGTCTCGGTTTCTGCCGCGCAGCGCTCCAGGGTCTGCTCAAACTCGTCCGGACTCAACCCCTCGTTGGCCAGCTGTCTGTAGCCGCTCTCGATCGAAGCCAACTGGGCAACGATCAGCTCAAGGTCCGCGGCGTCCTCTCCTTGTCCCACAAAAATCTGCTGCAGAGCAATGGCCTCCCCGCGCAGGCTGTGAATGGCGGCGATAGTGTCCGGCGCCGTGTTGTAGACCGCCATGAGCCTTTCTTTTTGTTCCCTGATTCGGGCATTGCAGACGCGCACATATTCATCGATGGCCGCAACGATGCTATCCAGGTAATCTTGCGCCATGATAGCCTTGCGACCCTGCACGTCCTTCAGGACCTCTCGGAAGCCCTCTACGCGCTGTAGCCACTCGTTGATATCAGAGATTGGGGTTGCCGCACCGGGGCTGTTCTGACGAATGTACTGCTCCACGTCGGGCTTCAGGCGGTGAACCTGTTCCATGAAACGAGCGTTCTGTTCCAGCTGCTCGATGCACTGGTCGAGGAGCTCCTTCTCTTGCACCAGGCTCATCTTTGCGAGGTTTCCGCCAACACGTCGCAGGGTGTCAATGTACGAGGCAATCTTGGCCAGGCTGGGCGGTCTCAGACGGCGCAGCCATTTTTCGAATCGTTCTTGGCACTGCACACGCGCTGCCGCCCCCTGGCGCTCGACGAAAGCAACCTGCGTCTGCGTCCAGAGATCGGGCTCCAGGCTCATCGAGCCCCGTAAATCGGCCCACAGGGCGGAGCCCCACGACAGCACGGGAAAGCTGTCCTGTTCGATGCCGCTCTGTACCTTCTCGGCAGCATCGTCCAGCCGCCGGCTATGGCCCGACAACTGCGCTAGAGCATCCGAGGCCTTTCGCTTCAGATTATCGTACTGGTAGAGGAGCGCCTGCGGTACCGGCACGCGCTTTACTAACTCCTCCGCCTTTTTCCGGTACTCTAGGATGCCAAAGTATGTCGTTTCGATCTCCCAGCCGTTCAGCAGGAGGCTCCATTCGTTCCTCACGACATCCGAGACCTGAACCACGACCGTGTCATCCAGGACGGACAGATCAAGAGTGTTACGGGAGAGCGCCACGCGTAGCCAGTTCTCCATACTGATGGGGCGTCCGCCCTTGAGCAGTTCCACCGACGCCATGCGCGCGCCCACGAACAGCCCCAGGAGCAGCCCCGCCGCGGCAAGGTTGCACCCCACCGGCGGAGCACATAGCTCGCGGATAGCCTGGCCCAGCACCAGCGGCCGCTCTGCGCCAGGCTCGGTAAGCCGTGCGTCTAGGCTCTCGATGAGGCGGCGCACTGCAGGATTGCCGGGCAGCAGGCGAAGCGCGCCCGCTCGATCGAAGGCCTGCCAGGCCTCGCTGAGTACCTGTACCGCCCGGTTCCGCTCCCGTGAGGACCGCGAGCTGATCCAGTCTTGATCCAGGTGGCCCAGGAATAGCTCGCGGGTGAACAGCGCGCAGTCCGGAGCAGCATTTCCGCGCGTCGTCGAGTAACCGTCAAACGGGAAGGTGATGCGTTGCGGATACAGTGCGTCAAACAGGCCGTCCAGCGTGGCGCCCAGGGTCGATACACGCACATCCTGAGCCGTCGCGAACACCATCTGCCGCTGGCGGCGCAGCGCGTCGAACAGGTTTTCAAGATCCTGCTTCGTCGAGACTTTGCGCCCGTAGAGAAAGGCGTTGTAGCGCTCGACGTCCCTGGCGGCCATGCCCTGCTCAAGCACCCAGTACTCGGCGATCTTAGCGCCGAACTCGCCACCCTCATCCGGCAGCAACATGATGGCGATCGGTGCGCCAGTCTCCCACCGCACGCCGGCGCTCTCGAGGCGCGTCCTCAACTGAGCCGTGGCCGCCGCGCGCACCGCGTTCAGGTCACTCTCCGGCCCGACGTAGCAGTATATGAGCTGCCCTTTGGCTTCATCCACTGCCCTGGCCTCTAGCCAGTACGTCACGGCAAGCCGGATCTGGCTGCCCAGAAGCTTCACACCCGTAAAGTGAACGCGATAGTTCCACTCCTTCGTGGCGATCTGCGAGCGAGCTCCGAAATCCGTGGGGAACGTGGCGAGGTCCGGGAACCACTCGGCGTACCGGACGCCAAAGAGGCTGGCCCGATTGTCTGCCGAGACCCTCCCCACCTCGTTGTCGAGATATGCCACGAACTGCGTCCGAGGCACCGCATCGCTCACGATCTCGTACTGGCATAGACCCTCGTCCCAGCTTAAGCATCCCCGCTCCCGCTCCAGGGAGTGCAAGGCCGGCGCGACGGCTTCTGCCGCTCGCCCGCTGAACATCGCCAGGGCCCGCAAACAGTCGTCCCGCGAAGTCGTTCTCGGGCTGGTCTTGGCCATCAGCAGGACGGCCCGCAGCACCCGCACCTCGAGCGGGGTCATCTGGTGCCCGTATTTGCTCAGGACGCTCCGATAGGCCTGGGCAGCGGCGCCCTGCTGGCCGCTCTTCTCCGCCGCCACAAACTCATCGATCAGCGGATCTCCACACAGGTCGACGGGAGCGATCGACAACCCCGGCGAAACATCCCGCTCCTCAACCGCTGCGTACGCGTCCGCGAGGAGCGAGAGGGCCGAACGCTGCTGCAGCGACCGGCCAACAGAGGCCAGATGGTAAAGAAGCCAGGTCGCCAGCGGGTGGAGCGGCCAGCACCCTTCCTGCACCACGCGCTCAAAGGTCTCGCCATCGTTCCAGATGGCGTGCGCTGCCATCTCGGGGAACCACATCTGCATCTGCGTTCGCAGTGCCCCACTCGGCTCCCCTCGCTCCCCAACCTGCGTACGCAGCGCGGCGCGGTCGCGCTTCTCCAGAAGGTTGGCGATCAACGTCTCAAGGTTCGTCGAGAGCCTCGTCTTGTGCACTACGTCGTACCGCGTTACGTACCGCTGCAGGTCATCACGGAGTTCAGGCGCCACTCGCGATACGTACGCCCGCAACTCGAACTGGATGAACGGCAACAGGAACACGCCTTCGCCGTTCGCCTGCACGGCCTCGAACAGCTGCTGCAGCGCCCCGGGGCCGGCCACTTGGGGCCGCTGCACGGAGAACTCCAAGAAGCGCCCGAACTCGTCGAACAGCACCACGATGCCTGCGAATGGACGCCCCGCGCCGCAGTACGTTTCCCGTGTTACGCGGATCAGGTCGTGCAGCGACTCCTGTCCAACGGCGCGGAGTGCCGTACCGATCTTCCGCTCGTGGATCGCGCTCACCCACCCAAAGGCTTCCTCGTCCTGTTGCTGCAGGCGCTCCAGCACCTGCTCGGCGCCCGCGTCGCCGAACGCGGCGGCATAGTCCGCCCGCAGCGCATCAAAGAAAGCCTCGGTAAAGTTGGCCGCGTACCGGAAGCGCGGTCGTAGGTCGTCAAGGGGCGAGGTGTCCAGGCCGTGCTCCCGCAGCGCCAGCATCACCTGGCGGACGATCTCCCCCGTCAGGTCGAAATCGCGCATTCCGTTGATGGCGATGACCAGGAATGGCCGATCCACCGCATTCAGGATCTGGCCGACGCGGGCACCGATTCGTCGATCCGCGCTGCTCAGGTTGTCGAGAATGCGCCCGGCCAACGGCGAGCGCGGGGCGCGAAGCAGCGAGGCCAGGGTGACTGCCAGGTGGGATTTCCCCGTTCCGTACCCCGCCACCGCCAGCGTAAAGGGCTCATCCGCCCTCCGCCCGGTGATCCGCTCGAGGACCTCTAGCGTGAACGTCGCCGTGTCCACCTGACGAAGCGCCTGGTCTTCGGCCAAGGCGCGGTCTATCCCATGGTAAGCCGGACCGTGAAAACAATAATGCGCCGCCGCCCTCTCCGCCAGATCCACATTGTCTTCGAGCCACCCGATCTCCACCGCACCGTGGAACAGGAGATCCCGTCTGAACGAGATGATGTCGTTGAGTCTCACGGCCTCGCTCCTCCGCTACACGAGATCGTCGTACAGGCTCGGCCATACGCTATCAGCCGTGGCCCTCTTCTCCAGTACCCACGGTCGCATCTGACGATCCGCGGCCACGTACCCCTTTCGATCCAGGAGCGCGCAAAGCTGCTCCACGTCGCCGCCCCCCCACAGACACACGCTCAACAGCAGGGTGCGCTCGCTCAAGTCGGTCACGGTGACCTGCGTGTCGCCGGGAAAGTGCACCTCCATTAGCCCCAGGATAAGGGCCGAATACGCCGTAGCGTACGCCTCGACGAGGGGCGCCTTGCCCCTCTCAATCGTCTGCTCCGAGGCCGTAAGGACGCCCGCTCTGCCCAGCGCTGCCTCGTCGGTGTATGCGCGAATCAATGGCCCCGTGCGGTTGCTGCCAGGCCCCAACCGTGCGACGAGATAATCCTCCAACTGCTGTCGGCCAAAGCGTGCCCCCAGCACATCCCGCCCTTCGCCAAAGACCACCCGCCAGGCCTCTGCGCCGCCATCCTCCCGGCAGAGGTTCGCATGGGCTACCCACTGTGTGACGCCCTCCCCAAGGTACTGGTCCTCCGCGTATACCACACGCCCCAGGGCCGTGAGGGCTGGCCGCCGTATCTGCCCCTCCTCATTCGCTATCGCGATGAGGCCCATCCCCAGCGCATAGTCCATTATCGCGGGCACCTTGCCCGTCGAGACCCCCATGGGGATCCCCGTCTCGGCGCCGATCTCCTGGTAGGTACCCGCCTGGCCTAGCGCCGCATAGTGGAGCAGCGCCCCGATGTGTCGCCTTTCCGGTACGAATGTGCGATGAAAGTTTGTCGAGAGCATTTAGTACCTTTTTTCCAGAGCCTCGATCCGTATCTTGGCGTACCTCTTCATATCCAGCGCGCCGGAATCCCCGCGGGCGGGCCCTACCGAGTAGCACTCGCCCCGCGAGAGCGCCGCCAACCGCCTCACCCACTCCTCGGACCTCTCGTTCGTCGCGTCCTCAAGAATCTGGGCAAAGGAGCGCAACTCAGTGTCCGCTGGCTTGAAGAACAGCTTGTGGCTGGCCTGGAAGAGCCGGTCCCGCTGGTCTCTGTCCAGGTTGCTCAACGTCTGCGTAGCCAGGATCAGCGAGATGCCGAACTTCCGCCCCTCCGTTAGGAGCTGCCCCAGCGGGCTCCCCAGGCTGTGATCCAGATTCTGTACTTCATCCAGCACCACAACCCGCGGTCTGTCCTTCGCGCCCGTGGCGCGATAGTACCGGTACAAGTCGATCAACGAGAACTCGGTGATCAGCCTCGCCACATCGCGAGAGAATCCCGCCAGCTGGATGATGTGGCAGCGCGATGTCCTGTCCTGGTACAGCGCCTCCCAACTCTCGGGGTCCTCGCGACCGAAGGGCTTCATATCCACAAAAGGCGTGATCCTGCTTAGCACGCTAGCAGCAGGGCTGGCCAACGGGCCGCCCGCCTCCCGCGCCTCCTCGAGCCGTTCCATGAGCGACTCCAGCCGGAACGCCGCCCTTTCCTCACTCAATCCATCCCGGATCGCCGCGTAGAGCACCGACTTTTGCTGGTCGCCAAGCTGGTACACCTCCGAGAACACCCCCGTCACCCGCTGCCCGGTGACCGAAGGGTCTTCCTCCATCAGCTCCTCGTCGATGACGTCGCTCTGCTGTCGGAAGGGATTGATTGGCAGCGGCTCCCGGCGCACGGCATGCTGCACCGGGCTGAGCCTCTCCTTTAGCACCTCCTCCAGCTGACCCGTCGTGAACCCGTTCGTATAGTCCACGATCAGCGCGTTCTGCCCCGCCTTGGCGAGCTCACAGAGCAACGCCTGGATCGTATACGTCTTCCCCGTCCCCGAGGACCCAAACACCAGAATGTGCCGGTTGGGCAGCTCCTCATGTCCGAACTCCCAGTACGTCGCCCTGCCACTTGGTACCGCCTTGCCCAGGTAGATGCGCCCCGGCACCTCTGGCGTGTCCGGCCCCACGCGGCCAACCTTTCCCTCTGATGGCCCGACCTCGCCCCGCAGAGTCGACAGCCCTCGCCCGTCGGAGGCACCCCCGGATCCATCGGTGGGCGGATTCGCTGGCGGCCCAGTCTCGTCACGCGCAAGGTCCTCCGGCTCTTCCGGCGTGGCCGGCCGTGGCAGCGGCGCCGACCGCCGGATGGCCGGCAGCTCATCGATCGCGTCCGTGGTCACACCTTCAAGACATACCGCACGCACCAGACCCGCCCCTGCCGTCAGCGCCGGTACCAGCAACTTCTCGCTGCCTATCTGCAGCTGCCACTCTGCCTCCCGCTGCAAGGCGGCCCCTTGAGCGTCCGTCCAGATGGCCACCACCGCACCCTGCCAGGAGATGGAAAAGAACCCCTCGGCCAGCCGCTCCAAAGCGCTCAGCGTTTCCCGAAGCGCCCCTTGGTCGGTGTGCCCGCGGCTAGCCAGCAGCCGGTGCAGCTGCATCCACCAGTAACGCTGGTCGGGCCGGTCGCCCACACCGGGCGCCTTGCCCTCAATCCGCGGCTGAAAGCGCCCTACGAGCCTCTCCAGTCCCGCCTCTACCTGGCCGCGCGCCTCGGCCAGATAGCCCTCCGAGCGCTGCGCCAGCTTGCACTCCAGCACCTGGGCGTGTACCTGGAAGCAGCCATCCACCACCTCCGCCCGCAGCCGGAGCAGGTCCGGCCGGCTACCGTTCCCGCCCTCGCTGAACCAGTGGCGAAACGCATCCAGCGATACCACCTCGTCACAAAAGGCCGTCTCATCACGCCGCATCATCTTGCGCAGCGTCGCGTATGCGATATAGTCGCGCACGTACTCCGACGGCCCAGTCGCCTTGACCACCGAGAGCCCGGCCATCCCCTGCGCCTCGTGGATCAACCTCTGCGCTACCTGCTGGCAGACGCTCGCCTCCCAAGGCCCTAGGCGACTGGCCAACTGCTCTGCGATCTTCTTGGTCACGTCCGCCATGCCGAATCGCTCGGTCGAGATCGTGATGTTGTTCTCCCCGTGCGCCCCCACCCCCGTGCCGAACCCGATGATCTCCCGCGCCCTACCCTGCCCTGCCCCACTGCGCCGCAGGAGCGCTTCGTCCACCGCCGAGTCGATACACACGACCCAGGCACTCTCCTCGTGGGCCGCCGCCATGACACCTTCCCAGGGACTAAAGTCGCTCTCGCTGACCACCACGTGCCGCCACTTGGGGTCCACGTAGCCGCGATTGATCCTCGCCATCACCTCGGCATGCGCTGCCGCCAGCCGAAACCGTCGATGGCTCAGCACCTGATCCCGCCGCGACGCCTTGGCCCCGCTCGATACCGCACAGCAGGCCATCTCCAGCACCGGGAACTGCCGAAACCCGGCGCTGGGCAGCTCGTCGGGGTCCACCTCCTGAAAGTGGCTCGCCCCCTCCGCCACAAACTCGCTGAAAAACATCACGTCCAGCGGCGTCTGCCTCAGGAGCGTCGCCAACTGCTCCCGGCTCTGCGCCCCCGGCACCACGCGGTACGCGATCGAAATCCGGCACCGCGCATAGTACTGCCGCGCCGTCGTGAGCTCCGCCTCCTGCCAGCGATCCCTCCAGGCCCGCAGCCAGCGCGTCACCGACGAATCGTCCCGCCCCGCCGAGAATATCGTCACCTGCAGCCCATACGGCCACTCGCGACGATCACTGAACACCTCCCGGAGATAGGCGTCAATCCCCGCCACAATCGGCTGGATCTCACCCCCGCAGTACGCCCCGATCGACATCCCGTCGTTCGCGTGCGGCCTCAGCGCCCGATAGTCCCCCAGTGTATGGCACACCAGGTTCGAGGCCTGCGTCTCCCGAAATAGCTCCGTATCGGTGACGTCCTCCTCGTCTTCCTCGTCATAGTCCAGCAGCAGCCTGGCGCTTAGCTGCGCGCCCTCTGTCCGACACTGCCCCACCAGGTGGACGTACCCGTAACTCCGCACGCTGCTGTCCAGAACCCGCCTGTTGTCCGCAATCGTCCCGTATACCGGCCGCTCCACCCGCGCCAGGTCCACCACACGGTTCCAGGCCCGCTCGCCGAAACTCCGCGGGCCCGGTTCGCGCAGCTCCTCACTCGCGTACACCGCCAGGCTCTCCCGCATAAAGGCGTGCTGGTGCCGCAGCATATCCAGCACCGCCGGGTGCAGCGGCGTCGCCACCCCCGCTGCCAGGTGCCGATCCCACTTCCACGCCTCGTCACTCGCCCGCTGCCGGTCCACCAGGTAGAACGCCTTGAACAGCAACGCGTCCAGGCTGCTCTTCGACCCGTCCTGGATCAGCGCCTCGCAGGCCCCCAGATACGCCTTGCGTAGGCCATCGTACGGGTCCCCCAGCGCCCCAAAGAAACCCATCCCGCGAACCGCCCGCAGGAACCCCTGATACCTCTGCGAGAGCGCTACCAGCTGCCCATACACCGGGTCGCTCGGCGCAATCCCCGCCGCCGACAGCAAGTCCACCGCCCGCAGCCCCGGCGTCTGCAGCGCTACCCGCGTGATCCGCGTCACCTCCTCCTCGTCCCGCGCCATAAAGATCTCCGGCAGATGCGGGATCGGGTACGCCGGCAGCGCGTTCCCCCCCCGGGCAAACCCCTCGTACGCCCAGTCGCAGAGGTCCACCAGCAACCGTGACTGGTGCTCCTGCGGCAGGCGCCACAGGAACCGGCGCTCCACCGGCCTGCCGCTCCGCCTCTCGCAGCGCACCCGAAACGCCAGCGTCGGCTCCGCCGTGCTCGTCTTCCGGTACGCCAGATTCTCCGCCGCACCCGGGCTCAGCCGCGAGGTCACCCCAATCTGCTCCCGGCCCTCACCCCCGCCGATCTCGATCGACTCCAACAACTCGTCGATCCCCCCCAGCACCTTCCCAAGGAACCCCAGGGCGCGCTCCTTGTCCGAGGCCGAATCCTCCTCCTCCCCCGCATCGAAATCGTGGCGAAACAGCGTGCTCTCGATCGTGATCCCCGCCAGGTCCTCCTCCGGCAGTTGGGCCTCCCCGCTCGCCGCCTTCGCATAGTCCCCCAGCGTCAGCCACACCGCCCGCAGGAACACCTCCGGTGGCAGCCCCTGTAGCTTCCTCGGAACCGCAGGCCTGGCCGGCTTGGGCCGGTCCTCCTTGTACCCCAGCACCTCGCCCCGTATGTACGTCACGTCCGCGCTCAGCAGCCGCCGCCGGTCCTCCTCCGACCGCTCCTCCACGTACCGCTCCAGCGCCTCAACCAGGTCATCCACCGACCTGAACTCGCCCAGGCCCCCCTCCTCCGGCTCTGGCCGCTGTGGCGCATCGCGAAAGCCCTCGATCGCCGCCCGTGCCCTCCTCTTCGCACTCGGCTCCATGAAGAGGCTATAGTTCGCAAACTCCTGCGCCCACGCCACCTGATCGGCGATCTTGGGCTGCCCCTCCCGCACCAAGCCCACCATCGGCGGCAGCCGGAACGCCCCCAGGTCGCCCAGCACCATCCGGTAGGCGTCCGTGCCCGTCCAGATCCCCTCCGGCCTCAGCGCCTCCAGGTAGCTGCTGATCCCCACCAGGTCCGCCATCCCCTGCTCATAGATGCCCCCCAACACCTCCGCAACCCGCCCCATCCCAGCCCCCTCGTCCCGCCTGTCCAGCACCCCGCCAAAGCGCGCCTCCACCCACGCCCCGAACGACCGCCCCAGGCAGCCCCTCCAACCCTCTGTCCACGCGCCCCGTAACCACGCCTACCGTAAGAGCAGCCATCTCTAGCCTGTATACCCAGTAGAACCCATCTTCCAATACAACACCATGACATCGCCAGTACGGCCGAATCCTCCAGGAGGTAGCCATGGGAGCGGCAAAAAAGAAAGCCCGCCACTGTAAAGTGACGGGCTGCCAAGCCTGGACAGTACGCGATGAAGACTACTGTGCACCTCACTACAACCAGTGGCAGGAGAACCTCCGTGTCGGTGCGCCCGACCCCGAGCCCCGCACCGTGCGCCGCCACCGTCGTCTATGCGCTGCACGCTCCTGCCGCCGCCTAGCCGTCGCCAACTCCCTCTACTGCCCCACCCACGCCGCCCAGGTCCAGGCTGACGAAGACAGCGCTGCCGTCATCGCCGACGCGTTTGACGCCCTCGTTGACCGCCTCGACTCCGCCGCCCCAGACTCAGTCACCACCATCCTGCGCGAGCAATCCCTCCTCGATGCAGCTCGCCGTATACTCGTCGCCCACGCCAGGCAGAGTAGCCGCTCCGGCTGGCGAGCCATCTCCTCCATGACCTTCATCCGCCTCTGGCTCGCCTCCGCCACTACTGCCACCGAACTCGCCAAGACCCGCTTCCTTATGGAGAACGCCACCGGCGCCGACCTCGACCGCCTTCTGGACTCCGTCTACTCCCGCCTCGAGCAGTCCGCGCCTCCCGAGCAACGGCCGCTCCCCGGCCTCCTCGCGCCTCCACCCACTGCTGATGAGCCTGTGAGCCCCAGCGCCCTAACCTCTCCCGAGGAGCAGCTCGCCGAATGGCTTCTTGAGGCCACTCCCCTCATCGGAACCGCCCTCGTCGAGCAGGCCCTCCGGGCTGCCTCGCAGTCTCTCGCCCTGCCCTCTACCGCCACTCTAGAAGGTCTTGCCACCGCCCTGCCCACCGTCGTCCACGACCAGCCGCCCGATCCCATCGCACTGTCCGAGCGTCTCTCCACGCTGTCCGCCATCGTATCAGACGGCCCCACGCCCGATCCCGCCGCCACCCGCGCTATCCTGGAGGCCTCCACACATGGATAGCCACCACCGCCGGGCACGCGCCGACTCCGAGCTCTTCGCCGACCTCACACAGGTGAGCCGCTTCTCGGCGCATATCCTCCGCCGGCCTCTGCGCTCCTACCAGTACGAAGTTGCCGCAGCCATCGTCACCTCCGTGCTCCACCGCCAAGGGCTCACCTTCGCAGTCATGATGAGCCGCCAAGCCGGAAAGAACGAGACCTCCGCACACATCGAGGCCTTTCTCTTGAACTACTACCGCCGCTCCGGAGGTAACATTGTCAAAGTATCACCTACCTTCAAGCCACAAACCATCAACAGCCTCCTTCGCCTCCAGTCCCTCTACCAGGGCAGCCTTCTTCCGCCCGCCGACCCCCAGCACGGCTACATGCTCGCCGTCGGCCGCGCCCGCTGCTCCTTCTACTCTGGCGCCCCAGGCTCCAACGTCGTCGGCGCCACGGCCGACATCCTTCTCGAAGCCGACGAAGCTCAGGACCTCGACACCATCAAATGGAACAAGGAGTTTCGCCCTATGGGTGCCTCCACCAATGTCACCTCCGTCCTGTGGGGCACCGCCTGGACGAGCGAGACCCTTCTCGCCCAAACCATCCGCTCTCTACGCGCCCAGGAGGCCCGCGACGGCCGCAGACGCGTCTTCACCGTCCCCTGGCCCCGCGTCGCTTCCGAGGTTCCCCCCTATGGCGCCTACGTCGCGTCCGAGATCGACCGTCTCGGGCCCGACCACCCGCTCATCCGCACCCAATATGCCCTCGACGAGGTCGAAGCCCGAGGAGGCATGTTCAAGCCCGAAACCCGCGCCCTCATGCAGGGCCAACACTCACGTCAGCGCTCGCCCCTCTCACCGGGCGAGCATGTCCTTACCATCGACGTCGCCGGTGAGTCCGAGGAGCAGACCAACGGTTACCTCCTCCGCACCGGCGACCTCCGCCGTGACGCTACCGCAGTCACTGTCTTCCGCGTCGACCGCCTCACAGCCGGCCTACCCCGCTTTCTCGTCCTCGACCGCCACCACTGGGTCGGCCGCCCTCACCACCAGCTCCTGCCAACCATCATCCGCCTTGCCGAGATCTGGTCAGCCTCCCAGGTCGTCCTCGACGCCACGGGGATCGGCGCCGGTCTTGCCTCGTTTCTGCGTCTCCACCTTGGCGACCGCCTCCTGCCGTTCGTGTTTTCCTCCGAGTCCAAGAGCTCCCTCGGCTGGGACTTCCTTGCTCTCTGCAACTCCGGCCGCTTCGTCGACCACGCCCCCGACGGCAGCCAGGAACAGCAACAGTTCTGGCGCGAGCTCGAGGCTGCCGACTACGAGATCATCCCGGGCGCCGCCCACCGCATGCGCTGGGGCGTCGCCGACCCCCGCGTCCACGACGATCTCCTGGTCAGCGCCGCCCTCGTCGCTGCCACCACCCCCCAGCCCCTACCAGGCCCTTCGTCCCTCATCCACGCACCCGACATCTTTGACGCCTTGCGCCCGCACCAACACAGGAGCACGCCGACATGAACGATCCCGACGTTCGCACAGGCTTCACCCCGATCTTCCAGTGGGTTGTCAACGCAACCGGCAACTTCTCCACCGCCGCCGCCTACGGCCTCGTCTGGCGCTACGCCCAGATGAGAGACCGCCACTGCCACGCCTCCTGTTCCCACCTCGCCGCCGAGCTCGGCTGGTCCAGGCAGCGCATCATGCGCCACCTCGGCGTCCTGCGTGACGCCGGCCTCATCGTATGTGCCAACCCGGATGAACAGGGCGTTCCTCGGCGCTACTTCCCCGTCTCCCAGGCTCAGTGGCTCGCCGCTCTCTCCTACGCCGCCCCGGCTGCCGCTGGCGTCCCCGACGGCCTCCCCCCATCCTGCGACACCCCCCTGTGCCCCGCGCCGCAACACCCCCGCGTTCCCCCGCCTGACACCCCCTGTCACCCCACGGCACCCGACCCTGTCCCACCCTCTCACACAAGTGATACCACAAGGAAACCATCAAATACACAAGTGACTGAGACCACCAACGCCAGGCGGGCGGCGCGGCGCGGAAGACCGCGCCGCCCTCGCCCCGCCCACACTCCCGAGGGAGTCCTTACAGTGAATCGTATCGTCAGTTTCCGGCCCCCCAAGATCCTTCACGACCGGATCGCCTCTCTCGTTCCGCCCGGCACCCCCGCCCATAACCTGGAGCCCTACTTCCGGGAATGGTGCGCTCGAGGATACAACCCTCGCAACCTCGCTTGGCTCTTCGAGTGGTATGCCGCCCGCGCCATCCCCCCACCCTTGCCCCCGCCTCGCACCAAAGCCGCTCCCACGCCCCCTCCCGCACAGGCCATAGAGGTCTGGGACCGCTGGGCGGAGTACCAGCAGGCCCTCGCCCAAGGAGAGAACCCCGATGATGCCAAACGCAGACTCGGCCTGTAGCCTCTGTCACGGCACTGGCTTTGTAACTACCCCGCCCAGCGAACGCTACCCGCAGGGCGCTTCGGCGCCCTGCCCCTGCGTCAAACGCGCCCTCCAGCGCAAACGCCTCGCCGCCCTCATGGAGCAGTCCGGTCTGGACCGTGAGGCCATCCTCCGCTGGTCATTCGACTCCTTCTCTCCAGCCGCTGCCCGCGCCGACGAGGCAGGCCGCCGCACCCTCGCCCGCACCAAGGAGGCCTGTCAGGCTTTTGCCCTCAACCCCAGCGGCTGGCTCGTCCTCTCTGGCCCCTGCGGCTCCGGCAAGAGCCATCTGGCCTACGCCATCGCCGGCGCCCGCCTCCGCGCCCGCCGCCCAGTCTACATCGCCAGCGTGCCCGTCCTCCTCCAGGCTCTCCGCGACGGCTACAACGCGTCGCCGCTCCCGACCCCGTCCGAACCAGGCCGTCCCCCTTCGCTTCCCTTCTCCCAGCGCCTGGCCGCCGTTCGTGACGCCGAGCTGCTCATCCTTGATGACCTCGGCGCCGAGAACTCAACGCCCTGGACCACCGACGTCCTGTTCCAGATCATCGACCACCGCCACATCAGGCGCCTTCCCCTTGTCGTTACCACCAACGTAAATCTCTACGACCCGCGTGGCGCCATCGATCAACGCATCGTTTCCCGTCTCCTCGACGGCGCCAACCTTCCTGACGGCTTCACCCGCTTGCACCTTCTCCGTGCTAAGGACTACCGCCAGCGCACCACCACCTCATAGCAAGCTCCATTGCTTCCGTCACGCCTTGACTGCTCTCTGCCAGTCCGTTACACTGTGCCTACGCCCAGTCCGCGGCGTCGCTAACCCCCGCCCCAGCGAAGGGAGCCGTATGCTCGCCAAGGTCCAACCCATCGGCGTCTGCGATCTCTGCGGCGGCCCCATCCCCCACGACATGTGGTACACGCGCGAGCACAAGCCCCGCCTTCACTGCTCTCTCCTATGCCGCAACACCGCCAACGGCCGCATCAAAGCCAAGCAACGTGGCCAGGCCCTCCGCGACCGCTACCGCGCCGGCACCTGGACGCCTCACATCGTCACCCTCCCTGCCGACGAACGGCGCAGAATCGGCCGCGTCAGCGCCGCTGCCTCTGTTGCCGCCAGGAACCCCCGGCTCGCTGCCCACCTAAGCCAACACCCCGAGGACGCTCCCGTCCGCTCCGCCTGGCGTAAGCGCTACCGCCGCCAAGCACTCGCGCCCCATGAGCGCGCCGCCACCACCGCCTACTTCCGCACATGGCGTGCTCAACGCCTCGCCGCCCGCGCGCCCAACGAGCGCCTCCGCGCTGCTCGCGAGCAGGCCGGCCTCACGCCCTACGCCCTCGCCGCCCTGATAGGCACCGGCCGCGACACAGTCCTCTACTGGGAGCAGTGCAGCACCCTGCCCCGCGATCCCCGCCTGCAAGCCAGGCTTGAGGCCCTTCTGGGTCCCGTCTTTGCTCACCTTCCCCCCCGGAAACCCAACAAAGCGGGGAAACCATGATGGTTCCCCCGCCCTCTACCGCGCCGCCTGGCGCCGTCCTAAGCGCCATCCTTAGGCACGACGCCAAGACCGCTAGCTATAAAATCGCCTTACTGCGAGCTCTGGCCGATGTCGCCCTTTCCTGCCCATCCCTCGGCGAGGCTGGCCTTCCCGTCGCAGTGCCCCTCACTGCCATTGCCGACTTCTGGCTCGCCTACTACTGGCCCTTTGCAGACCCGGCCCGCCCCATCGCCCAGGGCCAGCGAAGCCGCCGCGCATCCGGCCTCAGCGCCGATGTTGTCTTCCGCCCCCAACTCGACCACCTCGTCGCGCTCTGGCAGCAAACCACCTCCGCGTCCTTCGTACCATCGGACGGCTACGTGGTCATGGCAGAGCTCCGCACCCCCCGCAAGAGAACCACCTACCCGCCAGCCCTCGTCAGCGCCTTCGACCAGGCCCGCGCCGCAGCCGCAGGCGCCGTTCTCATGCCCGTGCGCTACGCCGGTGGCACCAACTGGTCCGTCTTCGCGCGCCCCGCGCCCCTGGCCGACACGCCCGGACCCCTGGACGCCCACCCAGCCGCGCGACCTTCCGACCCGTGCGTCGTCGTCGCCCCGCCCCTTTGGCAGGACTTCCGCCGACTCTCTCTCTGGATCGAAGCCCTGTCCATACACGAGTGGTGCCTCTACTCCGCCTCCCTTCGCCAGCCGGCCTTTGATCCCGTCACCCGCGGCCAAGTCTATCAACTACTCACCGACCGCCCCGACAATCGCCGCCCGCTCACCTGGGAGCGCAACCAGATCGACATCCTCATCATGGAGGGACACATCTTCGAGTGTCCCTGGAGCCACAAGCGCCTCTCCCGCCCAGGCGCCTACGACCTGGACCACATCGTCCCGGTCAGCGTCTACCCGATGAACGAGGTCTGGAACCTCGTCCCCAGCGACCCGCGCTTCAACCAGCACACCAAGCGCCACCGTCTCCCCTCAGCCTCTCGTCTCGCTGCGGCCCTTCCAGCCCTGTCAGCCACCTACGCCACCTATCTCACCGCCCCCGACCTTGCCACCGCGCTCCGCGAAGACGTCTCCCTACGCTTCGGCAGCGCGCCCCCCCGTCCCGCCGCCCTCCCCCCTTTCCTCGCCGAACAGGCTACCGCCTTCGTCGAGCGTATCGCCCAGGGACGCAATCTGCCCCGCTTCTAGGAGGTCATATGTCCCGCATAACGTATAACAAGCTAGTCAGAGATAGAATACCGGATATCATCCGCGCTTCTGGTCGCCAGTGCGCCACCACCATACTGCCACAAGACCAGTACATCGCCGCACTGCTCGCCAAACTGCTAGAGGAATCCCAGGAGCTCGCCAACGCCCCTGCCGAGGAAAGAGCCATGGAGATCGCTGATATCCGCGAGGTTGTCGACGCCCTCATGGACGTCTACGGTATCACCGACTCCGAGGTATCATCCATTCAGTCCCAACGCCGCGCCTCCCGTGGCGCCTTCGCCCGCCGAATCCAACTCATCTGGTCCCAGTGAGCCACCCCATCCGGCGCCACCCCATCACGCAGTCCGCGCGACCCTGCTCCCCCTTCGCTTCTCCTCTTCCGCCTTGATCTCTGACACCCTCTCTGGACGGGACAGGTTCACAAGACTCTCCGATTCAACCCAAGTGTATGGGGCATCCGCACCTTCTAGCCGCTCATACGCCTTGGCCTGCTCAAAGAGATCAGGATGGTTCTCCAGTAACCCGACCCACTCGATGCGCTGTTGAAAGAAACAGAAATAACAACCGGATCTCCATCGCCATCGGTAGTAACTTGGCAGCCCGAGGCCTGACGTCTCTAGGATTCGCAAAACGTCGCCTTTATCTATCCTATCCTCCTTAAATGGGAATGAGGAAGTTATATTCTGCTTATGGCTTACATAGCCTTCTCTATCCTCGTCAAATCGAAGACCGACGTAGTTCACCACTTCATCATCACCCACGTACGCCTCGAACGGTCGGAGCTTCAGCTCCTGGGTGCACCATCGCATACGTGGTGCCGGCAGATATCCTCGCTTGAGCTGCAGGTGATGGTCGAATCCTCGACGATCATGCAGACGAACGATGCGTATGCCAAGGAGTGCCTCCATGAGCCCCAGGTACTCGTAGGTCTCGGGGAGTTCCTTGCGCGTGTCACAGAAGACGTACTCCAGACCTTCTACCCTATCCCGCAGATAGATGGCCAGTGCAGCACTATCCTTCCCGCCCGAGAGGCTTAGTATATGCCGCACGCGTCTAGCCATGGTCCTCCCCTTCGCCTTCGGGCTGTCGCTCGAGCATCTTGCGAGCCAGCAGCGCCACCGCCGCTAGCTCCGCTTCCGGCTCCATCCGCAGCCCTTGTAGTGCTTCCTCTAGCCTGCGCACCGCGCGCTCTACCGTGGCCTCCTGTGCGCGTCGCACGCGGACAAGGTCGCGCCGCTCGACCCCCCTGTCGTCCGTCACCCCGAGCCGCACGACCCGCTCACCGCTCGGCATGTGGACACGGGCCACGGCCACGTCCTCGATCCTCCGCAGACGGGCGCCCAACTCCGCGATCGCTACCGGGAAGCCAACCGCCTCTGCATCGCTCCAGCTGCGCACCGGCTTGTTGGTCACCACGGCTGCCACCGACTCGACCCACTCCCGGTCGGCCAGGCGATCATCCCGCAATCTCGTCACCAGCGCCGCCAGGCGCTGCTCGGCCACTACCTCCTGCAGCAGCCCGGCCCGCGCGCGCACTTCGCTGCGCGCCGCCCGGATATCGGCCGGGAGCCGCAGCCCCGCCAAGAGCGCGCACTGCACCTCCCCCAGCAGCCGATCGTAGGCCTGCGCTAGCTCCAGCAGGGCCGTACGGACGCGCTCCAGATACTCGTCAATGACCCTGTCAGGCAGATCGTCATAGCCCAGCGCCTCGGGCAACTGCCGGAAGAGCAACGTGTGCGGCTCCCGCGCAGAAAAGAGCGCACCGCGAAGCCCACGCGCCCCCGCGCTGATCCGTTGCGTGTTCTGCGAGTACCTGGGCAAACGCGCCGCAAACCCCATCAGCAGGCGCACGTCGTGCACCAGGCTCACCTGCTCGGGCGCCACATCCCGATCAAAAAGCCGCGCATACCCCGTCAGCAGCCGCTCGCGCCCCGTGCTGAGCGGGTAGCGCTGCACCTTGAACCGCTCCGGCACCCGCAACAGCCGCTCGTACACCGCGATGCCGGGGTTCGGCACGAACGTGCCCTCCTCGAAAAGGGCCACCTCCGCCTCCCAGTGCTGCATCGCCGCCGTCAGGTACACGGGCAGCAGCCCCTCCTTGATCCCGAACGGAGGCGCGCTCAGCACCTCCTACAGCGCCGTCACCGGCTGTGCCGCCCCCTCCGTCTCGGCCAGGAAGGCGCCCATCCGCTCCCACAGCGGCCCCACCCGGCGCGGGTCATCCCCTTCCGGCCGCCCAAACACCCACCCATCCCCCTGCTTCTGGTGCAGGCCGCTCTCCTTCAGAATCGAGAGGTACATGCTGACCTCGGGCGGGTACCTCTCCGCCAGCCCCAGGCGCTCCTCGCCACCGTGCTCCAGCATCGCCTCGATGAGGCTGCGCCGCGCCCCAGCCGCCGCCGACGACAGCGACCGCCGGTTCAGCAACTCGTTCTTGGCGATCGGCGCGGCCCCGTACACCTCGTCGCACGCGCCCGACAGCGCCGCAGCCAGCTCCCTGGCCGACCCAAACTCTACTATCCGCCCACCGCGCACCCACAGCGCAGACTCGTAACAGAAGGCCAGATCAAAGCACCGCGACAGCGCCCGCCCCAGGCCCTCGCGGGCGGCGCGCTGGCGCGCCCGCAGCTCCAGCCGCGCCACGCGGTCCCCCTCCAGTTCGGCGATGTTCGACACCACCCACTCCCAGGCCGCCACCTCGCGCAGCCCCTCGCGAACCCCGTGCATGTCCCGCGGGATCGCAAAGAAGAACTGGTCGCACCGGGGCCACCCCAGCCCCCGTGAGAACTCGGCCACCTTCCCGGCGGCCTCCTCGGGCGTCACCTCGGCAGGCGGCACCACGAACACCACCGCCCCGTCCGCCTCGCCCAGCGGGCGCTCCGCCACCCCAGCAACCTGCGCGAGGTCCACCACCCACGGTGCCAGGTACCGGAAGGTCCCCGTCTCGTGCAGGTGGCGCTTGGCCACGTACGGCGTCAGCCGCCCGTACCGAGCCAGCCCCGTGGCCAGGTCGAGGTCCTGCGTCTGCGCGCGACCCCGCTCATAGCACTCGTCCAGGTCGACGTCGCTGCCCTGCCAGAGGCTGTACGCCCCGCTGAACCGCCGGTGAATGGCGATCTTGCGCCGCGCCACCCGCCCCAACGCGGCCCGCACATCCTGTAGCGAGGTCTCCCCGTCCGCCAGCGCGTAGGCCAGGACGTCGCCCGACGCCTTGAGCTGCCTCTGATCCCCTACGAGCCCCAGCAGGCCGATGGTCTTGACGAGCCGAGCATCCAGCGCCTCGCCGCCCGCCGGCAGCCGCTCCAGCGCCTCCTCAATCTCTGCCCAGCGCTTGCCCTGCGCGCTCACATACAGCCCGCTCCCCAGCGCCGTCTGCACATAGTCGTACAGCCGGTCCAGCCGGTAGAACGGCCGCCTCCCGTTCTCCCCCCACACCTCCGTCCCCAGGTACTCCTGGAACCCGTACGGCTCCCCCGAGCTGAGAAACGCAAACAGCGACCGCTCGTTCTGCGCCAGCCGGCTGCGGAACAGCCTCCCCAACACCAGCGCCACGCTCGGGTGCAAGGGGGCGCAGCGCTGCAGAGCCTCCATGGCGGCCGGCGAGTCGAGGTCGTTCGGCAACACGCCCAGCCGCCTCGCCTCCTCCACCTCCTCTTCAATCGCCGCCCGCAGCGTCCGGTCCATCTCCTGCGGCCGTATCGCCCGCCCGATCAGCGAGAGCAACTCCCCGCCCGATTGCTGGAAGGCCAGGTCCTCAAAGCGCCCCTGCACCTTGGCCCACTCCCGCCGCTCCAGCGGCCCCAGCCGGTCCGCATAGTGCTCGAACGCCTGGTGCAGGATCGTCACCAACCCAATCGCCGGGTCGTGCGACCGCGCTGCCGTCTCCGCCAGCGTCTGCAAGAGCCCCACATCCGTTCCGCCCGGGTGCAGCGCCGCGTACTCGAGCGCCTTGCCCAGCTCGTCCACCATGAGGAGAAGGCCGAGCACGCCGGGGACCTCCCGCCGCGCCATCGCCGCCGTGCGCTCCACCGCCTCCGTCACCTCCGGCGAGGCGATGTCCTCCCCCCGTTCCGACCGCTCATACAGCGCCACGACGCGCCGGTGCTGTTCCTCGAGCGCTGGGGTCCGCACCGCGAGCCCCTCCATCGCCTCTGCCAGCCCCCGGAGCAGCGTCCGAGCGAGCGGCTGCCGGCTCCCCACCACCGGCACGATGAGGAATCCACCCTCCTCGAGCCCGGGCACGCTGCTGAACAGCCCGCGCGCCACGTCCGGGATCCCGCTTCGTAGGAGGTCGCGGGCGGCATCGTTGATCGGGTATCCCAGCACCTGCCCGATGAACACGGCACAGGCCGACTTGCCTGTCCCATACGGCCCGGTGATCGACCAGGCCCGGTTCAGCGCCCCCTGGCCCAGCCCGGCGCCGATCCGCTCCAGCACTCCGCCGACCAGCGGCGTCACCACATAGCCGTACAGCGCCCTGTTGCGGCGATAGTCGGCTGTTAGGTTGACTGAGCGTCTGAACCGATCCTCGACGGAGAACACCTCTCCTAGCAACTTATGCGCGGACATAGGAATCCTCGATCAGATAGTGGGCATCCAGTGCCTGGTAAGCGTCGACCTGGGCCGTAACGAGCAGCTGCCGATACCCGGCGGTCTCCGTGAACTGCCACGCCCCATGGGTCAGGTCTACCAGGCCTTCCAGCCGTTCCGCAAGCGTCAGATCGTCCAACTTGAACACCCGCCCCGGGGAGTACGGCCGATAGGCCAGTTCGTCGAACGTAAAGGTCCGCTGGCCCGCTCGGTTCTGTGCGTACTCCCACACCGCATAGAGCACTACCTCATCGGGCAGGCTCTCCCTGGCCCCCCGCGCGAGGGAGTAGATGTGCCCGACGGGCTCCTCGTAGAGCAGGCCTAGCTCGGCAAGGGGGCAGTCCAGCACGTCCTCGACAGAGGAGTTGGCCCGATCGGGCCCGCCCAGGTAGCTGCGGATGAACACGTTCACGTCGCGGCGGATCGAGTTCGGCGTCGCTCTGGCGCCAATCCCTGCCGCAAGCTGCCCGATCTCCTTCTCGAGGCTCTCACGCGTGAACTCGGGCGCGTTCAGGTCGTTGAAAGCATAGTAGATCGTCGTGGCGTACGCGGCGTGGGTGGCCAGGAGCCAGTGAAGGAGCCACAGCGTGCCGGTGTCCTCAAGATAACGGTCCCACCCACCTCGGTCGACGAACAACCTGCGTCCTATGGTGGTAGGCTGGTAGAGACCCCTCTCGCCCGGGACATCCTCAAGCACGCGCGTAGCGAGGCACCAGTACCGGATAGCGTCGACCATATTCTTGCCGACGCCAAGGGTGACCAAGGCGTCTGGCTCTGAGAAGATGTGGGGGTTTTCGGCACAATGGAGCACCCCCTTGGTTAGCCAGGTATTGCGGAGAGTGAACGATTGGTGGCCGGAAAACCTTCCCGTGTCGAGTCCCATGAACTGTCCTTGAGATAGGAAAGAGAAACGGCTATACGGAGCACGCGACCCTGCCGCGGCTCTTTCGCAGAGGCATAAGGCAGAAGCATACTTACTGATACCATACCATGTTCTTTTGGGCTCAGCAAGGCGGCGTGTTCATTCACCTAGCATGTCACCGGAGACTTACAGTTCCTTCAAATGATAATGTCACCGGAGGAACGATGCCCGCCGTGCCAGCAGACGACGCCATGACCATCGACGAACGCCGCGAGTACCTTCGCATCATGCAGAGGCGCTGCCGCCCCGCCGGAAGGAGCGCCCCGCGCCTGATCGCCGAGGGGTTTCGGCTAACCGGCCCCTAAGCGCCTGACACCCAACCTGGTCTGGATGGCCACGGTGAGCCACGCCCCGCCACCGGGCGACCGCGCAGGGGGCCCTCGGGGCCTTTCACCCGAAGGGTCGCGACAAGGCGCCGCACTTGGCCGACGCCGACGCCAACCCCCTGCTGTGCGGTCAGCCGGCCGCCCACCGCCTGTTGCACAAGCTCGATCTCCATCCAGGCCTTGTCTGTCACCCTCTTCGCCCCATGAGGGTGTCACTATCCCTGATCACCGCCCGCCGGCCCCGCGGCCTGTTGAGCGCTGCGCTCATCCCGCGTATCATCCGCGCTACCGGTGGCCGCCTCACTATGCCGAGGAGGGAGTGGAGAGATGACCGAGTCGCCGATCGTCACTGCCGATATCCAGCGCCCGCCGAAAGAGATCCTCGAGGGGTTGGCCGGGATCTCCAGCGCCACCGCCTCCGGTGAGCTGCACCGCCTCGGCATCCGCAGCCCGCACCTGCAGGGCCTGACCTCGCGGATCCCGGGGTGCGCCGTGGTGGGGCCGGCCCTCACCCTGCAGTTCATGCCCATGCGTGAGGACATCTATGGTGGCGGCGAGTACGTGGGCCCCGAGCGCCAGCTGCACCGCCATGCCCTCTACCACACCCAGCCCGGGGACATCGTGGTCGTCGACGCCCGGGGCGACATGACCAGCGGCGTCTTTGGCGAGATGATGCTGACCTACTTTTGCGGCCGCGGCGGCCTGGCCGCCGTGGTGGACGGCTGCATCCGCGACTTTCCCAAGGCCAAGGAGCTGGGGCTGGGCCTCTGGCTGCGCGGCACCACGCCCAACTACCACACGCAGACGAACATCTTTCCCTTTGCCGTGAACGTGCCGATCGCCTGCGGCGGCGTCCTGGTCATGCCGGGGGACATCATCATCGCCGATGACGACGGCGCCGTGGTGGTGCCCATCGGCCTGGCCCCCCAACTGCTCCAGGCGGCCAGCGCCCATGCCGAGTGGGAGGACTTTTCGCGGATGCGCCTGGCCGAGGGGGGCGATCTGCGCAAGTACTATCCGCTCTCCGATGAGGCGCGCGCCGAGTACGAGGCCTGGCGCCGGACCCAGCGGCCGCGTCCACACCAACAATAATCCGATCAGGCGGCTTGACACGGCTACCCACCGACCTACAATCCCCCGGCGCCAGCACGCTGGGGGCGCATGGGCGATGAGGTGCTGTGTATGGAGACTGGGTCAGGAAGGTTTGCCCTCCGACCCGGCCGCCTGTGGCGGCTGGCGGGGCAGCGGATCCGCGCGAACCCAAGCTGGCCGTTCTTCTATGACATCGGCCGTCTGATCTGGGACTTTCGCTATTACGGCCTGGCCATTCTGGCCGTCACGGTGGCGCAGGAGTTCCTGGCCCTGTGGCCCGTGCAGCTCCTGGGGCAGTTTGTGGACAGGCTCTCCTCCGGCGCCCCGCTGGGGAACATCGTCCTCGTGTTCCTGGGGGCCAGCCTCCTCTATCCCGCCGTGGTGCGCGCCAACGTCATCCTGCGGCACAAGATGTTCTACGAGTCAGACCTGCGCAAGCGCGTGGAGCTGACCCTGTGGGTCGCCTCACAGGGGCCCCCGAAAGACGCCGAGGCGGCCGGCTCTTCCCACACCTCCCTCGTGCAGGCGGTGAGTGGCGTGACGAACGCCACCTACCACCTCTTGGGCAGCTTTACCCCGGTGATCATCAAGATCGTGGTGGTGGCGGTGCGCCTGGTCTCGTACAACGACATCCTCGGCGTGGCCTACGTGGCCAGCCTGGCGGTGCCCGCCGTGCTCACGATCCTGTTCAACAACCGGCTGCGCGTCCTGCGAGACACGCAGTACTCGGTGATCAACCGCACCACCGGCTCTGGCATCCGCACCATTATCGAGCAGGGCCAGGGCGAGGTGCGCGGGCGCTTCCTGGCCATCATGCGCGAGCGGACGGATGTCCTCTATCTGCTGGTGGCGCGCAACCAGATCTTTCTCTACATCCGCGAGGTGACCCTGGTGGGCGGCCAGTTCCTGGTGGTGTTCCTGGCGCTGGGGCTTCGCGAGCGCCTGGGCCTGACCCCGGGCGACTTTACCCAGGTGGTGGGCTACACCGGGCAGGTGGCGGTGGCTTTTCTGAACGCGGTCTCCTTTGTCGACAACATCTTTTCCTATAGC
The DNA here is from genome assembly GCA_040768605.1 of Anaerolineae bacterium. Classification (GTDB taxonomy): domain Bacteria; phylum Chloroflexota; class Anaerolineae; order UBA1429; family UBA1429; genus JAAZBY01. The sequence continues at coordinate 31,227 of JAXGMP010000002.1, forward strand.
CGCGCCTATCACGTCTACTACCAGGAGCATCGCTCGGGCGCTGTGGCGGGTGAGTAGAGGTCGGTTGGCCGGCTTTGGGCAGGAGGGGCGCATGGAACGCGTGGCCGTGGTGACGGGGGCGGATCGTGGGCTGGGCCTGGCGCTGAGCGCGGGGCTGCTCGAGCAGGGTTGGCACGTCTACGCCGGGCAATACCTGGCCGAGTTGCCGGAACTGGGGCGCCTGGCCGCCGCGCATCCCCAACGCCTGGCCGTCGTGCCCCTGGACGTGACCTCGGCCGATTCGGCGCGCGAGGCCGCGCGCCAGGTGGCCGCCGAGAGCGACCACCTGGACCTCTTGATCAACAACGCCGGGGTCATCTCAGCGACGGCGGAGCGGACCATCCGCGAGGCACAGGACTATGCCGAGATGCACCGCCTCTACGACGTGAACAGCCTCGGCCCGCTCCGCGTGGTGGAGAGCTTCCTGCCCCTCCTGGAGAGGGGCTCGCTGAGGCGCCTCTGCTTCGTCTCCTCAGAGGCGGGCAGCATCGCCAACTGCCAGCGCAGGTCCTGGTTCGGGTACTGTATGTCCAAGGCGGCGCTGAACATGGGTGTGCGCATCCTGTTCAACGACCTGCGCCCGGCCGGCTACACCTTCCGGCTCTATCACCCCGGCTGGATGCGCACCTACATGCGCGGCACCAAGGACCTGCGGGCCACCCTGGAGCCTGAGGAGGCCGCCGTGCCGGCGCTGGCCCACTTTCTCGGCGACCTCCCCGACGAGGACACCCTCCTGATGCGCGATTGGCAGGGCCGCGACTGGCCCTGGTGACCGGCCGAGGCCGGCCTGGGCGGGCCTGCTAGCGGGCGGACCCCAGGTCGCCGAGGAGTCGGTCGATCTCGGCCTTGATGGTCGCCTCGAGGGCCGGGTCCCAGGGGCGCGCGCCGGCAAAGTAGGTGTACGAGTTGGGCTCATAGCCGCCCTCCTCGTAGGCGATGGCCGTGGGCAGGTAACCCACCACCCCATCGGTGTACCCCAGGGCCAGCGTGCTCTGCGCTGCTGAGCGCGCCCGGGCGTGGAGGGCGTACTCGACAAAGGCCTCCCCGCCCAGGCCGACGAGCACCACGTCCCCGAGGCGCAGCCCGTGGAGGGGCACCGGCGACGTGCCTCCCCCGGCGACGGGCAAGTGCATCTCGCGCGCCAGGTTGATGAGCGGCAGGGCGACGGCGGGCCGGGGCGCCTCCAGGGCCATAAGCACCGCCTGGGCGGCCTTGTGCCCGTTCTCCTCCATCTGGCGGAAGGTGCGCTCCCCGCGATAGGGGTTCTGGTCGGCCCCGCAGCCCTGCAGGAAGACGACCGCCGTCCCCGGGCGGGCCGCCTCCACCTCGCGGACGGCCACGCCCATCCACTCGGCCGAGATCCACAGGTTCTCGCCACCCAGGGTTGTGCCATGCACCGGTATGCTGAACAGCACGACGTCATCTTTGCCTGGGCGCGCCACGCGCCAGACGGTCGCCTCGGCGAGAGTGGAGCCCTCGGGGTTCACGCCGAGGATGATCTGGCCGTCCGCGGTGCGCTGCCGACGGTTGCAGCCCACGCCGGCCGGGGCCGAGGAGGTGCCTAGCGAGGCCGGGGCCAGGTCCTGCAGGGCGCGGTCGGCAGCCTCGACGGCGCCCGCCAGGACGCCGAGAAAGGCCGCCTCGTCGTAGCGCTCGCTGGCCACCCGGCCGATCAGCGGGCCGGCGTGGGTGTGCGAACAGTTCAGCAGGACGTTCTCTGCCGCCAGACCGCTGCGCTCGGCGATGGCCTCTCGGACGCGCCCTGCCTGGGCTACCTCGAGGGAACAGACATCGAGGGCCACGATGACGACGCGCTGCGCGCCGTCCGAGATGGCCACGGCGTTGGCGAACAGGTCATCGTGCACCCCCTCCGAGGGCTGCGTGCGCGACGCGTAGCCCATCAGGAAGGTGCCCACGGGGGGCGTGATGCATACGCGGCCGTGGCCGACGCGGAGTTCGAGAGATCGCATGGGGGGCTCCTTTCCGGAGGGTGAGGGCATTGGCCGCAAGCATAACATGTGGCCCGCCGCCGCGCCAGGGCGGCGGGCCATTCGTGTGGCGCCGCGCGAGCCACTCAGACGCCGGCGACGCCTTGGGCCAGGATTGACAGCCCCCTTGCCGCTACCTATAGTGGCCCGGAGCCGCGGCTCGGCGGCGAGGCCTGTGAGAGGATGGCGGATAGATGGCGATCACGGCGCGTCAGGTACATGAGCATCTCCGCACGATCGGCCCCTGGGTGGACTGGGCCGGCCGCACCTGCGATGGCTTCAAGTTCGGCGACCCGGATACCGAGGTCACCGGCGTCGCCGTCGGCTGGCAAGCGCTGCAGTCGTCGCTGGAGGAGGCCCACGCCCTGGGCTGCAACCTCTTTATCACCCATGAGCCGACCTTTTACAGCCACATGGACGATGACCAGGCTGCCAAAGAGACCCTTCCGGCGCGGCGCAAGCGCGAATTCCTCGAGGCTACCGGCATGGTCGTCTACCGCTGCCATGATACCTGGGACGTCTTCCCCCGGCTGGGCATCGTCGATGCCTGGGGCGAGTTCCTGGAGCTCGGTGAGCCGCTGGCCCAGATCCGCTACCACAACCTGTACGAGGTCCCCAGCACCTCCGCCTGGGAGCTGGCCCGGCGCATCGCCCAACGGGTCAAGGCGCTGGACGAGCAGTCGGTGCAGTTCATCGGCACCCCCTGGCAGATGGTGCGCCGGCTGGCCATCGGCACCGGGGCAATCACCCGGGCCCGCGAGATGGTGGGCATGGGCGCCGACGTGCTGCTTCTCACCGAAGACGGCATGGAGACCTGGCAGGAAGGCTCCTGGCTGGCCGACCTGGGCGTGCCGGCTATCATCGTCAACCATATGACCGCCGAGATCCCCGGCCTGCGCCGGCTGGCAGAGTACCTCGGCGCGCAGTATCCGGGGGTGCCGGTGCATTTCGTCGGGCCCACCTGCGGCGTGCAGATCTATGCCACCGAGACCTCCCGCGACGTCCTCATCCGCATGCGCATGGACTCGCTCGAGGGGTTGCCGGAGGTGTCGCTTCCCGCTGGCTACACCCTGCGGCCCATGGGCGCCCAAGAGTCCTGGGCGTACCTCGACGTGATGAACCGCTCCAACTTTGCCGGGGAGATCGGCGAGACCTGGTTCGAGAAGACCTTCTCCGGCGATCCCGAGTACGACCCCTCCTACCTGCAGATCATCTGGAAGGGCGACCGGCCCGTGGCGGCCGCCGCGGCCTGGCACCGCGACCAGGACGGCGAGCGCTATGGGCTGATCCACTGGGTTGGCGTGAGCGATTCCGAGCGCGGCCAGGGCCTGGGCAAGGCCATCACCCTGGCGGCGCTCCATCGGTTGCGCGAACGCGGCTTTGCGAGGGCGATGCTCTCCACCCATCCCTGGCGGCTGGCGGCGATCGCCTCATACCTGCGGTATGGCTTCCGTCCCTGGCCGAGCGATTCCGCCCCGCAGGATCTGTGGGACAGGGTGTTGGCGAACCTTGAAGCTTGGCGAAAGGCCGATCGGCGCGGCTGAGGGAATCCACAGGCGTGCCTTCCCTGTGCACAACCTGTGGATAACGCCGTGCCACTGTGTATAACAAGTGGCGTCCTGGGTAGACTCGTGGTGCCCAAGGCGGCGGCATTTGTGGGCCATGCCCCAGCGTGATAGAATCGGTAAACCCCGGTCGCCCGTGCTCGGGCGACCGGGTGCATCTGCGTGTTCTCGACCTGATCGTCTGCTGGGCGCCGTGCGGGCGTCGCGGCCAACAGGGTAACTCAAGGAGCAATCGCATGTCCGGAACGTTTGCGCAGCTCAATCCCTCTCCACGTCTGTTGTTGGGGCCCGGCCCCAGCCAGATATCGCCGCGCGTGCTGCGGGCCAGCGCCACGCCGCTGCTCGGGTACCTGGACCCCGAGTACGTGCGACTGATGGACGAGACCCAGACGCTCCTGCGGCGGGCGTTCGAGACGGATAACGAGTGGACCATGTGCGTGCCCGGCACCGGCATGGCCGGCATGGAGGCAGCCCTGGTCAACGCCCTGGAGCCCGGTGACGAAGCCCTGATCTGTGTGAACGGCGTCTTTGGCGAGCGCATGGTGAACATCTGTGAGCGGGCCGGCGCCAGGGTACGCCGCGTGGATGCCCCCTGGGGCACTGCGGTGCAGCCCGAGCAGTTGGCCGAGGCGCTGCGCGCCGGTACGCCCAAAGTGGTCGCCGTGGTGCATGCCGAGACGTCGACCGGCGTCTTGCAGCCCTTGGCGGAGCTCAGCGCGCTGGCCGAGCAGGCCGGCGCCCTGTTCGTGGTCGACTGTGTGACCTCGCTGGGCGGCGTGCGCGTGGGGGTGGACGCCAACCGGATCGACATCGCCTACAGCGGCACGCAAAAGTGCGTGGGGGCGCCGCCCAGCATGGCACCGCTGAGCATGAGTGAGGCGGCCGTGGCTGCCTTCCGCGCGCGCAGCAAGCCGGTGCAGAGCTTTTACCTGGACGCGGGGCAGATCTGGCGCTACTGGGGCCCGGAGCGTGGCTACCACCAGACCGGCATGATCACCATGCTCTACGCCCTGCGCGAGGCCCTTCTCGAGATCGAGGAGGAAGGGCTGGAGGCGCGTTACGCGCGCCATCGTGCTAACCAGCTGGCCCTGGTGGCCGGGCTCGAGGCGCTGGGGCTGGAGATGGCCGTGCAAGACCCGGCCCTGCGGCTCCCGTCCTTGACCACGGTCATGGTTCCCGCCGGCGCCGACGACAAGGCTATCCGCGGCGGCCTGCTGACCAAGTACGGCATCGAGATCGGCTCGGGCCTGGGGCAGTTCGCCGGCAAGGCCTGGCGTATCGGCCTGATGGGCTATGCCTCGCGGCAGGCCAACGTGATGCTGCTCCTTTCGGCCCTGGCCGACCTGCTGAAGAACGAGCGGATCGACGAAGCCCTGGCGGCGGCCTCGGCGGTATACGAGGCGTAACCGGGCGCCCGCGGGACTCTTGCGGTCCCGGCACTCCTGGGCTGGGTGAGGTGTCTGGCATGCGTTTGAAAGTGGTCGGTTGTGAGGTGCTGGCCCGCCAGCTGTACTATGCCGCCTCGCTGACGCCGCACGTCGTCGATATCGAACTGGTGGCCAAGGGGCTGCACTCCGAGCCCGACCGCCTGCGCGCCGAGCTGCAGCGCCGCGTGGCCGGGGCCGATGCCGCCGTCTATGGCGCGATCGCGCTGGGCTACGGCCTGTGCAGCAATGCGATCGTCGGGGTGAGCCACCCCAGCCTGAGAATCGTCGTGCCCCGGGCGCACGACTGCATCACCCTATACTTGGGGGCGGCCGAGCGCTACGCGGAAGAGTTCCGTGCCAACCCCGGCACCTACTGGTATGCGCCCGACTATATGGAGCGCAACACCGGCGGGGACGACCGGACCGTGGGGTTGGGCGCCTCGGGCGACGACGCGCAGGTGCAGGAGACTTACCAGGAGTACGTGGCCAAGTACGGCCAGGATAATGCCGACTATCTCATGGAGGTCATGGGGGCCTGGAAGGCGCACTACAGCCGGGCGGCCTACATCGACACCGCTGAGATGCGGCTGCCCGACTATAGCCAGGAGGCCCGCGAGGTTGCCGAGCGGCGTGGCTGGACGTTCCAGCGCCTGGCGGGCAGCTTTGTCCTCGTGCGCGACCTCCTGGAAGGTCGCTGGGACGCGGAGCGTTTCCTGGTTGTGGAGCCGGGCCAAACTGTGCAGCCCAGTTACGATCAGCGCATCATCAACAGCGCGCTCTCGGCAGACCCCGCCCCGGGCGTGGCCAGCGAGTCGCACTTGCCAAGGATGAGCTCATAGAGGAGTGACGAACATGACCAAGATCAGCCCAGAGCTTGAGAATCTGGCGGTCAACACGCTCAAGATGTTGGCCGTCGATGGTGTGGAGGCGGCCAAGTCCGGCCACCCGGGCATGCCGATGGGCGCGGCCAACTATGCCCTGACCCTCTGGACCCGCTTCCTGCGCGTGAACCCCGACGACCCCGAGTGGCCCAACCGCGACCGTTTCATCCTCTCGGCCGGGCATGGCTCGATGCTGCTGTACGCCCTGCTCCATCTGGCCGGGTTTGACCTGCCGATGGAGGAGCTGAAGCGCTTCCGGCAGTACGGCAGCCTCACGCCGGGGCACCCGGAGTACGGCCTGACCGCCGGCGTCGAGACGACCACCGGCCCGCTCGGGCAGGGCTTTTCCAACGGCGTGGGCATGGCCATCGCCGCCAAGATGTCTGCCGAGCGCTACAACACGCCCGACCACCAGATCGTCGACCACTACATCTATGCCATCGTCTCGGACGGGGACCTGATGGAGGGCGTCGCGTCGGAGGCGGCCTCCATCGCCGGGCACCTGGGCCTGGGCAACATCATCTACCTGTACGACGACAACGAGATCTCCATCGAGGGCTCGACCGACCTGACCTTCACCGAAGACCGCGGCAAGCGCTTTGAGGCCTATGGCTGGCACGTCCAGTACATCGACGGACACGACTGCGCGGCGGCCGCGCGGGCCATCGAGGCCGCCCAGGCGGCGAAGGACAAGCCCAGCCTGATCGTGGCGCGCACGCACATCGCCCAGGGCGCCCCGAACGCCGTCGACACGTCCGAGTCTCACGGAGCGCCGCTGGGCGCCGCCGAGGTCCAGGCCACCAAGGAGAACCTCGGCTGGCCGCTGGAGCCCACTTTCCTGGTGCCCGAGGCGGTGCGCGACCTCTTTGCCCGCCGCAGGGCGGACGTGCAGAGGGAGTACCGGGCCTGGCAGGCGACTTTTTCCAACTGGGAGAAGGCCAACCCCGCCCTGGCCAAGCAGCGGGCCGCGGCCGTGGACAAGGACCTCCCCGCGGACCTCGAGGAGCAGCTCCTCGCCGCGCTGCCGGCCAAGCCGAACGCCACCCGCCGCCTGAGCGGTGAGGTGATCCAGAAGATTCACCAGCTGCTACCTCACTTTGTGGGTGGCTCGGCCGACCTGTCGCCGTCCACCTCCACCTGGATCAAGGGGGCCGACGCGATCGCCCCGGGCGCCTTTGGCGGGCACAACTTTCACTTTGGCGTCCGTGAGCACGCCATGGGCTCGATCCTCAACGGCATGGCCCTCTACGGTGGGTACATCCCCTTCGGGGCCACCTTCCTGGTGTTCGCCGACTATATGCGGCCGCCGATCCGCCTGGCCAACATCATGGGCGTGCAGGTGATCTATGTCTTTACCCACGATAGCATCTTTGTCGGTGAGGACGGCCCCACCCACGAGCCGGTGGAGCAGATCGCCTCGCTGCGGCTGATCCCGGGGATGCGCGTGATCCGCCCGGCTGACGGGCCCGAGGTGGCCGCCGCCTGGGCCAACGCCCTGCGCCGCAAGGATGGCCCCACGGCCCTGATCCTCACCCGCCAGGGAGTGCCCGACATCGCCCGCGAGCAGCCCTTCTCGGTGGAGGCCTTTAACAAGGGGGCCTACGTGGTGGCCGAGACCGCCGGCAAGGCGCCGGACGTGGTGCTGGTGGGCACCGGCTCGGAGCTGCAGTTCGCCGCGGCTGCCAAGGCGGCCCTGGAGGAGAAGGGCCTGGCCGCGCGGATCGTCTCAATGCCCTGCAAGGAGCTCTTCCTGGCGCAGGACGAGGCTTTCCGCAAGAGCCTGATCCCCTGCGCGGCCAAGAAGGTCGTGCTAGAGGCCGGCGTGCGCTTTGGCTGGGGCGACGTAGTGGGTGCGGACGCCCTGTTCATCACCCAGGACGTCTACGGCCAGTCAGCGCCCTACCAGGTGCTGATGAAGGAGCTGGGCTGGAACAACGAGGCCATCGCCGAGCGCGTGCTCGCGTTCGCGAGCCAGTAGAGAAGACGCTGCGGAGGCGAGGGGGCTGGGTGCGCGAGATCGCCTTCCTGGCGGAGCGTACCAGGCCTCTGCGGCACCTGGCCGATCGTGCCTGATGCCAACGCGACCTCTGAAGACGCTGGGCTGCCATCGGAGATGGCAGCCCAGCGTTCTCGCGTTACCCTTCCAACACCTCTCGTGCGGTGGCCATCCGCTCCATGATGTCCACCCCGAAGGCGCAGCGCTCCAGGCAGGTGCGGCACTCTTCACAATCCGACGCCTTGGCCTGCAAAGTGGCGTACTCGGCGCGCAGCTCGGCCAGCGGAGAGAGCTTCCAGCGGGCCATGAAGGCCAGCCGCATGATCTCTGGCACGTCGAGCCCGTTCGGGCAGGGCATGCAGTGCAGGCACTGCGTGCAGGCGTCCCAGTCGTGGAGGGCCAGCGTCTCGCTCGCCACGCCGTATTCCCGCGCCTCCTCGGGGCAGGTGTAGTACTCTAGCGCGGCGCGCACCTCGTCGGCGCTTTGCACGCCGACGGCCGCGGTAGCCACCGGCTGCGAGAGGACGTAGTGCAAGCACTGCACCGGGGTGGCCTGGGAGTGCTGCCGGTTCAGGAGCATCCCGCCGGCGTAGGCCTTCATGGCCACCAGGCCGACGCCCTGCTCCTGGCAGGCGGCATACACCGGGGCCAGATGCTCGGGGGCCTTGGCCCTGTCGAGCCCCACAGGGTGCATCAGCACGTCGATGAGGCCCGTCTGGATCATCTTGACGGCAGTGGGCCCGTGGTGGCCGCTCACGGCAATGGCGCCGATGACGCCCTGCTCCTTGTAGCCCAGCATCGTCTCCTCGACCTGGGGCCGCATGATCCGCCACTTGGCCATCGTGTCGACCATGGTGATCATGGCGATGGGCACGTGGTCGGCGCCGAGCGCCTCCAGCATCCCCTCAAAGCTGCGCCGGCAGTAGTCGGCCTCATAGTCGTTCGGGCCGCCCCAGTGCGCGGCGTAACAGAACTTGTCCTGGTAGGCGCGGAGCAGGCTGCCGAACTTGGCCCAGAACTCACCCCCCTCGTACAAGAGGTCGATGTAGGTGATGCCCCCGGCGACGGCCGTTTCCAGCACGGCCGCCATCTCCTCCGGTGAGTGCTTGAGCATGTGCTCCATGCCGAGGCCTATGGCGCTGACCTCGAGCCCCGTTCTGCCCAGCGTGCGGTACTCCATGGGTACTGACCTCCCTGTTGCTGCGACGGCAAAGCCCATCCTAGCACGGGTATCTGCCAGTTCTTGTCATGATCCTGGAGCGCTCGGGGGCGGCAACGAAGAAGGGCGCGCCGCATCCGCTAAGGGGCGTGCAGCAGGCTCTCCAGCAGGTCGAGGGCAGCGTCGAGCGTGGTGCACATCAGGCCGCGGCGCATCTCCAGGCGCCAGATCTCCACGACGACGTCCTGAGGGTCGGCGGTGCGTACCCGCTCGCCAAGGGCGGCGCCTGCGGCCCGCAGGCGGTCCATAGTCGCCTCCGGCATGGCGCGGCCCGCCTCGCGAATCTGCGCCTCAAAGGGCGCGCCGCTGGGCAGGGTGAAGCCCTGCCCGGCCGAGAGCGCCTGCAACTGGGCCAGTAGGGCCTCAAAGCAGAGGGCCGCGTGCGCCAGGGCGCTCGCAGCGTTGCTATCCGGTGCAGGGAGGGGTGCGCTCTGGCAGAAGCGGTCGACCGCGGCCTCTAGCGCGCAGGCCCGGGCGGCGGCGTCGTAGTGCGCCTGCCGCTCGAGAATGTCCAGGTGCCAGCGGATGTGCCCCGCTTCCCCCTCGAGGAACCAGCGCAACGGTCGGGGCTGCGAGCCTTTCTTGAGCACCAGAGGCAGGCTGGCGGGGTCGTGCTGAGAGGCGATCGCGACGAGCCGTTCACAGGCGGCAGCCAGGCGGCGCGAGATCTCCTCCGCCGCTACGCCGCGGACGGCCTCGACGGCGCGGGCGTTGATCTCGTCAAAGGTGCCATGGAGGGGATGCACGGGCCGGCCAGCCAGCAGAGCCTCTGCCTGGGCGGCATGGCTCTCGATCCAGACGAGCAGGTGGGCCAGCACCTCACGGGGGCCCCAGGCCTTCTCGCGCAGGGCCTCCGCCGGGAGCGAGGCCACGAAGCCCTGCAGAGAGAGAACGGCCGCCTCAAAGGCTCGCACCTCGTCGCCAGAAGGGCGTTCGTCTTGCGGAGGCATACTCACTCCCCGCGACGCCGCCAGGCGTCGCCTGCTCAGCCCTTGGCCAGCTCGAGCACCTGGCCACCGGTGGCCTCTACCAGGAGCGCGAAGGTTATGGGAAAGATCGTGCGGTGCGACCCGCCGGCGGCATAGACCGTCGCAAAGCGCCCCAGCGACACGTCGATCAGAACGGGCAGAGGCTGGGCATGCCCCAGGGGCGGAACGCCCCCGGGAGCATAGCCCGTAACTGCGATAGTGGTATCCGCATCGGCGATGCGGACCTTTTTCCGGCTGACGCCATAGTGCCCGGCCAACTTGCGGTCGTCGACGGTCCGGTCGCCGGCGGCCAGGACGAGCACCGCCTGGCCATTCACCAGGAAACAGAGGCTCTTGACGATGCTGCCCAGGTCGGTGCCGATGCTATCCGCCGCCTGCTGGGCGGTCGCGGTCGAGTCCTCCATCACGCGCACGCGGATGGCGAGGCCGGCCGCGTCGAGAGCCGCCTGCACGTCCGCCGGGGTACGTTGGGCCGTCATCGCACCCGCCTCAGGAGCCGGCGGCGCGGAGCTCGGCGCGGATGGCCTCGCCCACTTCCGCCGTCGTCGAGTGCCCGCCGAGGTCAGGCGTGCGGATCTCTCCCTTGCCCGTGACCGCCTCGACGGCCTGCATCACCAGGCGCCCGGCGTCCTCGAAGCCGAGATGGTCGAGCATCATCGAGGAGGCCCAGATCGCCGCGATCGGGTTGGCGATCCCCTTCCCGGCTATGTCGGGCGCCGAGCCGTGCACCGGCTCGAACATCGAGGGGTAGCGCCCCTCGGGGTTGATGTTCCCACTGGGGGGAATGCCCAGGCTGCCCTGCAGGGCACCGCCCAGGTCGGTCAGGATGTCTCCGAACAGGTTCGAGGCCACCACGACGTCGAGGCTCTCTGGCGCGGTGATGAAGCGCGCGGCCATGGCGTCGACGTGGTACTGCCGGCAGGCGACGTCGGGATAGTCGGCCTGTAGCTCGTGGTAGACCTCGTCCCAGAAGACCATGGCGTACTGCATGGCGTTCGACTTGGTGACACTGGCTAGCTGGTGGCGGGGCCGCTTCCTGGCCAGCTCGAAGGCGTAGCGCTGCACCCGCTCAACGCCGCGCCGGGTAAAGACGGTGGTCTGCATGGCCACCTCGTGGTCGGTGTGCACGTGCACGCGCCCACCGACGCCCGAGTATTCGCCCTCGGTGTTCTCGCGGATGCAGACGATGTCGATATCAGCGGGGCCCTTATCGCGCAGTGGCCCGGGCACGCCGGCCAGCAGCCGCACCGGGCGCAGGTTAATGTACTGGTCAAACGTCTTGCGGATGGGCAGCAGCAGCCCCCACAACGAGACGTGGTCGGGAACGCTGGGGAACCCGACCGCGCCGAGGAGGATGGCGTCGTGGTCGGCCAGGGTATTCAGGCCGTCCTTGGGCATCATCTCGCCGGTGCGCAGGTAGTACTGGCAACCCCAGTCGTAGCACTCGAAGGACAGGCTGAGGCCGCCGTGCACCTCGCAGACGGTCTGCAGCGTTCTGACCGCCTGATCGATCGTGTCGATGCCGATGCCATCGCCGGGAATCACCGCAACACGGTACTCGCGCATGCTTCTTCATCTCCGCCGGATAACGTCACTTGATGACCGGTTCTGGCATTGTACCCCCCGGCAGAGGGTGGCGCAAAAGGGAACCGCCCGGCAGATCCTGGCTGGCCGGATGCCTTGTCCCCCCTCGCGCGTTATGTTACCCTCAGCGCAGCACCCCGAAAGGAGAGGGCCATGCGGCTGCCCAACGAACCCTGTGCAGGCCAGGCCGTCGACGTCCTGCGTGCGCTGGTGCGCTTTGACACTAGCAATCCCCCGGGGAACGAGACGCCGGCGGCCCGCTACCTGGCCGACCTGCTGGGCCCTGCGGGAGTGGAGACCGAGGTCGTCGAAGCGGCCCCTGGGCGCGGTAACCTGATTGCCCGGCTGCGCGGGGACGGCTCGGCGGCGCCGCTCCTCCTCATGGGGCATCTGGACGTCGTCACGGCCGACCCGCTCGAGTGGCAGCACCCGCCCTTCGCGGCCGAGGTCCACGACGGGTACGTGTGGGGCCGCGGCACCACTGATATGAAGAACATGGTGGCGGCCTGCGCCACGGTCCTGTTGGCCCTGGCGGAGAATGCAGCGCCACTGCGGCGCGATGTCCTGTTCCTAGCCACTGCGGACGAGGAGCATGGCGGCCGCCTGGGGATGGGCTGGCTGACTCGCCAGCGGCCGGAGCTCTTTCGCGTGGCCTGTGCGCTGAACGAGGGCGGTGGCGAGGCCGTCCGTGCAGGCAACAGGACCTTCTGGACCTGCCAGACCGCCGAGAAGGGGATCTGTCGCACGGTGTGGACGGCGCATGGCCCGGCCGGGCATGCGTCGCGACCCCGCGCCGACATCGCCACGGCCACGCTGAGCCGGGCGATCGCCGCCCTGGGCGATGGCCACCTGACCTGCCGCATCAGCGGCACGATGGCCACGGCCCTGGGCATCATGGCGGAGGAGATCTCGGCAGAGAGGGCGGAGGAGGTCGCTGCGCACCTGGCGGCCGGGAGGGCTGAGGAGGCTTTGCGCGCCGCGGGGTTCGACGAGCGCGGCATCGAGCAGGCCCGCTCCCTCCTGTATGATACCGTCTCGGTGACGGGGCTGCGTTCGGGCGATCCGGAGTCGATCAACGTCATCGCCCCCACGGCGGTGGCCTATGCCGACGGCCGTTTGCTGCCCGGCCAGACGGACCGTGACCTGTTGGCAGCCATCCGGGCGCGCACGCGCAACGGGCTGGACGTGGCCATCTACCGTCAGCAGTACTCGCCGGCGCTGGAATCGCCCGCGGACCATCCGATCCTGCGCACGATCTCCGGGGTCATCGCCGAACGCTGTGGCGGGGCGCGGGTCGTCCCCTGGATGACGGCCGGCTCCACCGACGCCAAACACCTGGTTCCGCTGGGGGTGCCGGTCTACGGGTTCGTGCCCGCCCCGTATCTGGCCGACGGTGCGGAGGGGGGCGGGTCACACGCGGTGGACGAGCGGCTGTGGCTGGAGGGGCTGGGCTTTACGGTACAGGTGCTCTATGACGTGGTCTACCGCTTCTGCTGCGGCGAGTAGGGCGGCCCCTCTGGAAAAGGCTGCACGGACGTGCACATGGAGCGGGGGGACACCCCGTGTGCACGCCCGTGCGGGAGTTGGTAGCGTTCCTTTACTCCAGTGGCGCCCGCGAGAGCGACACCGTGGCATTGCCCTGCGCGGCATTCTTGCGGATCCACCCGTGGAGTTGCTGCGCAAAGCCCTGCATGGTGTTGGCGCGGATCCCGTCGATGGCCTCGCGCTCCTCACGCGTCAGGTCAAAGCCTTTTAGGACCACTGAGGATTCGGCCAGGAGTTGCTGGCGAAACCTCGAGTCGACGATGGCCGTGCCAACGATGTGCTGAAGTCCCTCGTACATGGTCGTTCTCCTCAGGTATTCTCACTAATGGTCGTGCCGCGGCCGGTGGCCGCCAGCCCGTCGGGCCCCGCGGGGGCCCGCCTCGGTACCATCGTGCTTTGGAAGAACCACCAGACGCCCGCCGCCAGCACGGCGTCTCCCACGCTAAAGACCGACGAGAGGGGCAGCGTCGCCGGTATCACCACGATATCGCTGAGTACCCAGAGCCTCGTCTCCTCGCGGGCCAGAAGGATATCCTTGGTGGCCGTCAACCGGGAGCCCGACGCATCACCGAGGGCCAGGTGCCCGAGCCCGGCGCGCTGCAGAGCCTCGGGCGTGATGGGCATGTAGCCGCCGTTGGCAACCATGACCAGCAGGTTCAGCGCCAACCCGATCCCGATGAGCGGCATCCCTGGCAGGCGCCAGTTCAGCCCCACCACCAGCAGGACCAGCAGGTGGGAGCCCACGAGGAGGAGCGTCTGTGGGCTCCACACGCCGCCCCTGGCAGGCTGGGGGAAGTAGATGACCAGGGCCTGCAGGGCAAAGAGCAGAATGGCCAGCCAACCGTAACGTAGCCGGGTGCTGGCCAGTCCGCTGAATGTTCCTCCCCGGGCCAGGGCGATGGCCAGGGCCAGGGATGTCGTTACCAACAGAATCATGGTCGGCTCGTAGCGTGCTGTGGCATTACCACCGCAGGTGAGGGGCTCAGCCGCCGCCGCTGCCACCGTAGGCTGCGGGGGCGCCGCTGGCCAGGATGATAGCGGCCACCGAGAGGATGACGTAGACGATGGTGAAGTAGGTCTTCTTCATGATGCCTCCTGCAGTTCGGTCCCTGTCAGCCGTCACACTGACAATGTACCAGGAGTGCACTCACGGAATACTCACAGCAGAGGGGGTTTTCGTGATTGGTCGGCAACTCAGGGTCATGAGGGGAGCGAGGATGCCCGTGGGGCATGACCGGACGGGGTCGACCAGCGCCGTCGGCGATCAGGCGTGGGGTGGGGGGATGGCAGCGGCGCCGCTACACGAGGGGCGGCAACTCTTTGCCGGCGAGGATGGCGCCGTACAGCGCCCGCGTCTCCGCACTCGGATCCACCTGGAGCTTGCCGCGCAGCAGCCGCACACACTCACGATACTGACGGGTGGCGCCGGCGCGGTCCCCCTTCTGGACCCTGCACCAGACGATGCCGCGGTGCGTGCGCTCATCGAACGGCTCCAGCCGGCGAGCCCGCACGAACAGCCCCTCGGCCTGGTCCGCGTCTCCGCGCCCGGCCAGGTAACGGGCCTCGCGGATCAGCAGGCTGACCATGGTGGCGTGCAGCTTGTCTCGCAGGTGATCGCTCCAGTCCCCTTCCATCGTTTCGAGGAAGGGCGTCTGGTAGAGGGCGATGGCGCGGGCGCGCGCGGCATGGGCTACTTCGCCCTCTTTGTCACCCTGCCCGGCCAGGTGCAGGAACTCGTCGACATCATATCGGGCCGCGAGCGTCGGGTTCACGACGTACAGGCCGCCACGGTGGATGGCAAAGTCCTTGCCCAGGGCGCGCCGTACGCGGTAGAGGCTGGAGTGGAAGAGGCTGTTGCCCTTTTCGCGGGTCACTTCCGGCCAGAGCACCGCGATGGCCTGCTCACGCCGCAAGCCCTCGGGATGGGCCACCAGCAGGAAGGCCAGGTGCCGGGCCGCGGCGGATTCCCAGTCTGCCACGGGCTGCCCATCCTTGAGCACCAGGCCCCCGGCGAGGGCCCGGAACTCCAGCGGCGCGGGTGCTTCGTCCGGCCGCTCGGCGGCCCCCTCGCCCTCGGCGGGGCCCAGGCCGGCGGCTTCAGTGAGCAGCTCGGCCAGGTCGAGGTGCCCGGCCTCCTCTCCTTCTAGGTACCGGTAAAGCCCCGCCAGGGCGGGCGCCTCCGCCACCAGGAACTGGGTGGTGCCCAGCTCCGTGGCCAAGGCGGTGACGGCCTCCATCTCGCGGCGCATGCTGACGCTGTCGCCCTCGGCCAACGCTGTGGCCGCCAGGTAAAGCCGCGCTCGGGCCACGTCGCGCTTGGCGGCTACCGACTCGAGCAAGGCCACTGCGCGTTCCAGCGCACTATGGGCGGCGGGCAGGTCCCCCGCGGCAAAGGCCAGGGCCCCCAGCGACAGGTGACACAGGCCGTTCTCGTAGGGCATCTCTCCGAGGGGCACCTGGTCCAGCCCTTCGGTAATGGTCAGGCGGGCCTGCGAGAGGTTGCCCTGCAAGCGCAGCGTATCGCCGCTGGCGCTCAACACGTAGACGTGCAGGTGGGTCAGCCCGGCGGCAGCGGCCATCTGTTGCACCGCCTGGTACTGGGCCAGGGCCTCGTCGTAGCGCTGCGTGTCGCGGTAGAGGTCGCCGAGGCTGGCCAGTGTGTAGGCCAGCGAGCGATTGTCCGACACACCGCGCGCCTTGGCCAGCGCCTCCTGAAAGCGCTCCTCCGCCTCTGCATACTGGCCATTGAGGTGATGCACCATGCCCAGGTTCTGCAGGGTGAGGGCCAGGTTGCCCGGGTTGCCCACGCGGCGCCAGTAGAGCAGGGCCTGATGGTAGAGTTGGCGGGCCTCCAGCAGGTGCCCCTGCGACATCGCCGCGGTGCCCATGTCGAGGGCGATGTAGGCGGCGTTGGTATCGTCCGCCGCGGTGCGCGCCAGCGTCAGCGCCGCGCCCAACTCTTCCAGGCCCCGGTCGTACTGCCCCAACATGCAGTGGCAGATGCCGATCTCGCGGGAGGCCTGTACCGCCGTGAGGGGGTCGTGGTCGCGCCCTAGGCGCAGCGCCTCGCTACCGGTGGCAATGGCCTCCTGCAGGTTGCCGCGGTAGCGGTGCACGACGGCCACCTGGGTCAGCGCGCGGGCGGCGCCGATATCATCCTGGCGCTGCACGCAGGCGCGCCGGCACTCCTCGAGCAACGCGGCCGACTGCCGCAGCTCGCCGGCTTCGGTGTGCACCTTGGCGCGGAAGAGGAGGAGCGGCGGGTACTCGGCCAACACCTCGGCGGGCAGGGCGTCGATCCAGGTCTTGAGCTGCTCCCATTGGCCGCTGCCGAACGACTCTTGCGCGATGATCGCCAGCGCCTCGGCCGCCTGGTCATACGCCCGCGCCTGGACGTAGCCTTCCACCGCCGTGCGCCAGTCTCCCCGCTCGGCCATCAGGCGGGCCTGCCGCAGGTACAGCGACCGGTAGCCCGCCGGGTCGGTGCGCTCGAACTCGGCCACCAGGAACTCGCGGAAGATCTGATGATACTGGTACCAGGCGCCGTCGGCGTCCAGCGGGATGGTAAAGAGGTTGGCGTCAGCGAGGTCGCGCAGGATGCGGGCCGCGTTCGTGGTGCCCAGCAGCGCATCGCACAGGGCGGGGCTCATCTCACGGAACAGGGCGCTGGCGAGGAGGAAACGTTGAACATCGGCAGACTGCCGCGCGAGAATCTCCGCCGCCATATAGTCGAAAACACCGGCGTTGGCCGCGGCGAGCTCGACGATCTCTCGGGCCGCGCCGCTGCGCTGGGCCTGGGCCGCCAGCAGGATCCCCGTGATCCAGCCCTCGGTGCGCTCGGCCAGGGCTGTGACCTGCTCGGCGGGGAGGCTCTCGTAGCCGAGCAGGGCCAGCACCTGCACGGTCTCCTCCGGCGTGAAGCGCAGGTCCTCGACGCCGATGCCGACCACCTCTTGGCGGGCGGCCAGGCGCGTCAGCGTGAGGCGGCGGGGGATGGCCCGCGAGGCTAGGATCACGTGGCACTGTTCGGGGAGGTAGCGCAGCAGGCCGTCTACCAGGGCGTTGACCGGCTCGGAGTCGATGACTTCGTGGTAGTCATCGAGGATAATGGCAAAGTAGCTGTCCGTATGCGTCTCGATCTCGTGGATCAGCAGGCGCACCAGCGGTTCCACATCCTCGGCGGGGCGGTCGGCGCGCTCCAGGTACTCGCGGACCGGGGCACCAAAGCCGGGGAAGCGCTCCTGGATCGAGGCGACCAGATACTGAACAAAGGTGGGGATATGGACGTCGTTCCCGTCCAGGCTGTACCAACAGACGGGCAACTCGGCGTCGTGAGCATAGTCGATCAACACCGAGGTCTTGCCGTACCCAGCACCCGCTGAGATAAGGATCAACTTGTGCTGGATATTGGCGTGGATATAGTTCACCAGCCGGTCACGCCGCAAAAGGTCCCTTCTGAGGCGTGGCGCGCGGATCTTGGTTCGGATCAGTGGGTACCCAGTTGGCATTGCCGTCCGTGGTCAGTATCTGATGGCCGCAACTCGAATATACTAACATCCCACCACCCTCCTGGCAATCTGCCCGGTCTGGCCACCTCAGGCCCGCAGTTCGTTCGGTGAAGGGGAGATGACAGACGTTCACGGTTTCCTGGCGCACCACTATCTGTTCAGCCATCTGGAGGCGCAGGCCCTCGATGACGTGGCGGCGGGCGCCTCGCTCAGGCGCCTGGCCCGGGGCGAGATCCTGGGCATCGAGGGGGATCCCTGCGAGGCGGTCTACCTCGTCATGGACGGGCGAGTGCGCGCCCTCAAACTCTCGCCGCAAGGGCGCGAACAGGTGGTGAATGAGATGCACGCCGGGGATGAGTTCTACGCCGTTCCGGCGCTCGACGGCGGGCGGCTTCCGGTGACCACCCAGGCCGCCACCCGCGCGGTGCTCGTCTTTTGGCCTGCGGAAGTGTTCCGGAACCTGTTGGCCGCGCACCCCGCCCTCGAACGCGGGCTCCTGCAGACCTTTGCGGGCCGCCTGCGCCGCCTGTCCGACCTGGTCGGGGAACTGTCCCTGTACACGGTGCCCGAGCGCCTGGCCCGCCTGCTGCTGGAGGTCGCCGGGGCGCCGCCGGAGAGGCGCCTGACCCAGCAAGAGATGGCCGTGCGCCTCGGTACCGTGCGTGAGGTGGTGGCCCGCACCCTGGCCGACTTTCAGTCCAAGGGCTGGCTGACCCTCGACCAGGGGCGCATTGCGATTCGCGATGCCGACGCACTCCGCGATCTAGCCTTTCGGTAGCCTGTAACCTATGTTACAGCGGCGCCAACGAGGACCGCATAGACTGTGGGGCGAGTGAGAGGTGCTCTCTCATCACGGGGTACACAAGATGGAAGCTACGGCTGTTCCGGAGATCGATCGGGAGATCTGTGACCTGTGCGGTGACTGCGTGGCCGCCTGCCCCACCGGGGCACTCAGCATCGTCGACGAGGGCCTACAGGTGGACCTGGCAGTCTGTGCGTACTGTGGGGAGTGCGAGGAGATCTGCCCCAAGGAGGCTATTCGCCTGCCCTATCAGGTCATCTGGCCCGACGACTAGCCGGAGCACACCAGATTCAGCGGGGCGCCGGGCCGCGGACGCGCCCCACAGGAGGCGACAATGGTTACCGAACTGGTCAAGGGAGTCTACTGGGTGGGCGTGGTCGATTGGGGCCTGCGCCAGTTCCACGGGCATGAGCTCTCCACGTACCGTGGTTCCAGTTACAACGCGTACCTCATCGTCGATGAGAAGGTCGCCCTGGTAGACACGGTCTGGGACCCCTTTGAGGAGGAGTTCCTGGCCAACGTGCGCGAGATCATCGACCCGGCCAGGATCGACTATGTGATCGCCAACCATGCCGAGCCCGACCATTCCGGGAGCCTGCGGGCCATCATGCGCGAGGCCCCCAACGCGGAACTGATCGTCTCCAAGTTGGGCGTCGACAGCATCACCGGCCACTATCACGAGCCGTGGGACTATCATGTGGTGGGCACGGGAGACCGGATCAGCCTGGGGTCGCGCGATCTGGTGTTCATCGAGGCGCGCCTCCTGCACTGGCCAGACAGCATGTTCACCTACCTGACGGGTGACGCCATCCTGATGCCCAACGACGCCTTTGGCCAGCACTACGCCACAGCCTTTCGGTTCAATGACCAGGTCGACCAGAAGGAGCTGTACGAGGAAGCCCTCAAGTACTATGCCAACATCCTGACGCCGTTCAGCGCCCGGGTGGAGCGCAAGATCCAGGAAGTGCTGGCCCTCGGCCTGCCGGTGAACATGATCGCCCCCTCGCACGGCGTCATCTGGCGGAGCGATCCCCTGCAGATCGTGCACAAGTACCGCGAGTGGGCGGCGCAGGTGCCCGAGAAGCGCGCCGTCGTCTTGTACGACACGATGTGGAACGCCACCCGCCGCATGGCCGAGGCCATCGGCGAGGGGTTGGCTGAAAAGGGCGTCGATTACAAGCTCTTCCACATGGCCGTGAGCGACCGCAACGAGGTGATCACCGAGATATTCCGCTCCAAGGCCGTAGTGATCGGCTCGCCGACGCTGAACCGTGGGGTGCTGCCCACCATTGCCCCTATCCTCGAAGACCTGCGTGGCCTCGGCTTTGAGAACAAGGTCGGCGCGGCCTTTGGCTCCTACGGGTGGAGCGGTGAGGCGCCCCGCGAGATCGAGGCGCACCTGGAAAAGAGCCACGTGCGCAAGGTGGCCGACGCGGTCAGCGCCAAGTGGCAGCCCACCGGGGAGGATCTGGAGAGGTGCCGCGCCTTGGGGCGTACGGTGGCCGACGCGGTGCTGGCCGACTAGTAACCGGCGGGCCGGGACCCCCGGCCTGTCCCTGGACCATAGAGAAGCGAGAGGTTGCTCCCGAGATGGTAAAGCGAAGCATCGTGCGCATCGACCAAGAACTCTGCAACGGCTGCGGGCTGTGCGTGACGCCCTGTGCCGAAGGGGCCATCGAGATCGTCAACGGCAAGGCGCAGGTCGTGAGCGAGGCCCTCTGCGACGGGGCTGGCTTTTGCCTGGCCGTCTGCCCGACGGGCGCCCTGACGGTGGAGACCCGCGAGGCCGAGGCCTTTGACGCGGCCGCCGCCGAGGAGCGCATGGCCGAGCGGGCCACGATGACCATCACGCAGCACTGCTTCCACTGTAACGCCGGCGAGGACCAGGCCGTGCTGCTCCCCTGCCGCTCTCAGGGGCGGAGCCTGTGGGTGTGCACCCGCTGCCTGCCGGCGCTGATCCACGGCTGATCGGCGGATAGCGATGACGGACGCAACGCGATTCTACGACGCTCTGAGCGCCGACTATGACGTGTTCGTTGACTGGCCGGCCCGGCTGGCCTATGAACTCCCCTGGTTGGAGGAGCAGCTCCGCCTGGCCGGGGCGTGCCGCGTGCTGGACGTGGCCTGCGGGACGGGCCAGCACGCCCTGGCCCTGGCCGAGAGGGGTCTCGAGGTCACGGGAGTCGACATCAGCCCGGCCATGGTCGCCCGCGCCAAGGAAGAGGCCGCCCGCCGCGGGGCTGCGGCCCGCTTCGAGGTGTTGGGCTTTGGCGGCCTGGCCGCGGGCTTGCCCGAGCGCTTTGACGCACTCCTGTGCCTGGGGAACTCGATCCCGCACCTGGTCGACGCGGCCGCCCTGGCGGCAGGCCTGACGGATTTCCGCCAGGTGTTGCGGCCCGGGGGCTTGGTGATCCTGCAGCAGCGCAACTTTGACCGGGTGCTGGCCCGGCAGGAGCGCTACATGCCGCCGCAGGCCGCCCGCCGCGGCGACGATGAGTGGCTGTTCGTCCGCTATTACGATTTCGAGGGTGCCGATCTGCGCTTCAACCTGTTGCGCCATCATCGGCACGGCCGTGCCCCCTGGGAATGGCATGCCGAGCAGACCCGCCTGCGGGCCTGGCAGCACGCCGAGCTGACGGCCGCCCTGGCCGACGCCGGCTTCCGCGGGTTGCAGGCCTATGGAAACCTCGCCGGCGAGCCGTTCGATCCCGCGCAGAGCAGCGACCTGGTCCTGGTGGCGGCCAGCGCCTGACCTGGGACTGTCCGGTTGGTGCCCGGGCCCGCCCCTACCGGCAGCGGACGGCCAGCGCCGCGTCGGCCAGGGAGGCCGCCCGGGCTAGTGCGTCTTCCGGGGAGGCGCTGCCGTCGCGCACGGCGAGCAGAGCCTCGAGGAGATAGTCCTCCACCTCGCCCAGGCAAGAGATAGCCGGTGCTGGGACGGCGCGGGGCGCCAGCCGTTCCACCTGCTGGCGCAGCACCGGCGAGCGGGCGTACTGGTCGGCCAGGAGCACCCCCGCCGAGGTCCGCACCGGTAGGTACCCGACCCGGCCCCAGGCAGCGGCCTGGCGGGGCTCGCTGAGGAAGCGGATCAGCAGCCAGGCGGCGGTCTCGTGCAGCGTGTCGGTGCGCAGGCCAAACAGGGCGCTGCCCGTCAGCAGAGTGGCGCCATCGGTGCCCTCTTCCCCGGGCAGTGGCTCCTGCCCCCAGGCTGCCACCCCCTGCTCCGCCCCGGCGACGAGGCGGTGCAACTCTGCTGTAACCCCCGTACTGCCGATCAGGAGCGCCACGTGCCCCTCAGCGAAGGCCTGCAGCGCCTCCTGATCGGTGGCGTATTCGCGGGCCGCCCCCGCCGCGCGCAGCCGCGCCAGGAGGGCCAGCGCCTCCGCCCCTGCGGGGGTGGCAAAGGCCGCACGGTCGCCGTCCTCGCTGAGCAGCGGCACGCCCCGGCCGGTGAACCAAGCCGCCACTAGCCGCCCCGAGGGGACGTATCCGTACCCGACCTGGCCGGTCGAGGCCGCCACGGCAAGGCAGGCGTCCTCGAACTCCGCCCAGGTGCGGGGAGGGGCGGCGCGACCGGCCTGCTCCAGCAGGTCCTGGTTGTACCAGAGGCCCGTGGCGCTCAGCGCGAACGGCAGCGCGTAGCGCTGTGCCCCGTTCTGGGGCAGCAGGCCCAAGCGGCGCGCGCCGGGCAAGAGGTCCTCCCACGAGGCGGCCGCCAGCCCCAGCTCCGGGTCCGACAGGTAGGAGTCCAGCGGCGCCACCGCTCCCTTGCCCACATACTCGGCCAGGGCCTCCGGCGGAGACATGGCCAGGTCTGGCCAGACCTCCTCGGCGATAGCCAGGAGCATGGCGCGGTGCAGGAGGGCGGGGCTCCCGACGAAGGTCGCCTCTACGCTGATCTTGGGATAGATCTGCTCGAACTCGGCAATCTGCGCAGCGAGGAGCCCCCCCGCTGGGCTGGCCGGCTCCAGGCTGTGCCAGAAGGTGATCGATACGCCGCTGCCCAGGACGTCCGGCGGTTCGGGAGAGCCCTGTGGCGTGGGGCCCGGCAGCGGCGTCAGCGTCGTCGGAAGCGTCGCCGGCTCGGGGGGGTGCGCGGTGGGCGTGGGCAGCGGTGAGGGCACCCGCGTGGGGGCCGTGGTGGGCAGCCGAGTGGGCGGAACGGCGGGCCATAGCGTGGCTGCGGGGATGGGGTCGGGCACCGCTACGGGGGCCAGCCATCCGCAACCGGCCGCGAGGAGCAACACCGCGGCGCAGATGACCAGAACCCTGGGGTGCCTTCGGAACATGACCAACTCCAGCAGTCTCGCGGGCCGGCGGACGCGGCGCCGAGGCCGGCCGATCATTGACTTGGCCAGGGGCCACCGCTATACTCCCCCGTCGCTACGAAGCCTAGGGAGCAAGAGACGTGACCCTTCTGACCTTTGCCGAACCCTTTCTGGTGCTCTTTGCGCTCATCGCCGTGGGCGCGTTGGTGGCTCGCCTGAAGATCATGGACCGCGAGGGCGTTGCCCAGGTCTCGGCGCTGGTGGTCAACATCACGCTGCCGGCGGCCATCTTTTCGGCCGTAGCGACCGACCTCTCGCTGGAAGCGCTGACCTCGGTGCCGCTCATCCTGGCCCTGGGCGTGGGGCTCGGGGCAGCCACCTGGGGGCTCGGGCACCTCGTGGCGCGCCGGCTGGCCCTGGACGACGCCCGCCGGCCGGTGTACGCCTTTGCGGCGGGGTGCACGAATACCGGCTTCCTGGGCATCCCGCTGGCGGGCGCACTGCTGGGCCCGGGCGCCATCGTGACAGCGGTGCTTTGCGATTTTACCACGACCATCAACATCTTTACATTCGGGGTTGCTGCGCTGGACCGCTCATCCTCGCGGCTGGCGCTGGGCCGCCTGCTGCGGAACCTCCTGAACCCCATGTTCCTGGCCCTGGTACTCGGCGTGGGCTGGGCGGCAACCGGGCTGCGCCTCCCCTCACCGCTGGAGCGCCTGCTCGGCCTGACGGGCAACGCCACTACGCCTATGGCGATGATGGCCCTGGGGCACATGCTCTACTCGGCGCGCGGCGAGGCCCCGGTTCCCGTGGCGCAGTGGGCCTCGCTGAGCGCCATTCGTCTTGCCCTGGCGCCCCTCCTGATGCTGGGCGCCGTCTGGTGGCTGCCCCTGCCCGAGGAGGCCAAGGCCGTCTGCGTCCTGCAGGCT
The DNA here is from genome assembly GCA_040768605.1 of Anaerolineae bacterium. GTDB lineage: Bacteria > Chloroflexota > Anaerolineae > UBA1429 > UBA1429 > JAAZBY01. Next base: position 54,967 of record JAXGMP010000002.1, read on the forward strand.
GCCATGCCCACGGCCATGCTGACGGCCATCCTCGCGCAGCAGCACGGGGCGGACCATCACTTTGGCGTCAGGGCTGCCTTTGCCACCACGGTCCTGTCGTTGGGCAGCCTGCCCCTGGTGGCCTGGGGGGTGGCGCGGGCCTTTGGCGGGGGGTAGCCGTCCCGTGGTCAGGGCCGGGCGGAGCCCTCTCCCAGCGCGTAGAGGACGATGGCCAGGGCGGCCAGGGCGGCCGTCTCCACGCGCAGAATGCGCGGGCCGAGCGACACGAGCGCCAGCCCCTGCTGGCGGGCCAGGGCGACCTCTTCGGGCGCAAAGCCGCCCTCCGGACCGATGATCAGGCGCACCTCGTGCGGCGGCGCCCCGTGCCAGGGGCGCAGGGCCTCTTCCAGGGAGAGTTGCTGCTCTCCCTCGTAGGGCATCAGCGCTAGGACCCCCGCGGGCGGCGGAAGGCAGGCCTCATCAAAGCCCGCCACCGGCAGCACCTGCGGCAGGCGCGTGCGCCCGGATTGCTCGGCAGCCTCGGTGACGATGCGCTGCCAGCGCGCGACCTTCCCGGCGGACGTTCGTTCCTCGGGCCGCACGTCGCTGAACCGGGTCACCAGCGGCACAAAGGCGGCGGCGCCCAGCTCGGTGCCCTTTTGCAGGATCCAGTCGAACTTGCGATGTTTGGGCAGGGCCTGGTAGAGCGTCAGCCGCAGGCGCGGCTCCACGTCGGGGAGGGAGCGGTCCAGGAGGCGCACCGTCCCCTCACGCCCCGTGAGGGCCGTGATCTCGGCCTGGCAGGCCCAGCCCGAGTCGTCGAGGAGTTCGATCTGCTCTCCCGGGCGGGCCCGCAGCACGCGGCCCAGCTGCCGGGTGATGTCTTTGGGCAGCGGAATGATATCGCCCGGGGCGCGATCGCGCAGTACCTCGGGGGGCACGAAGAAGCGGTGCATAGGGCTCAGTCCTGGTTCGCGGCGCGCTGGGCGATGACGGCCACCCATTCCTCCTCGCGGGGACGCTCAGTTACGGTCAGCCCCGCCCCGGTGAGCGCCTCGGCGACCATGTCGCCCTTTTGGGCCAGGATTCCCGAGGTGACCAGCGTCCCGCCGGGGGCCAGCTCGCGGGCCAGGGCGGGGGCCATGGCGACGATGACCTCGGCCAGGATGTTGGCCAGGATGAGGTCATAGCCGCTCGGAGAGACCTGGGCGGCCAGGGGTGAGCGCTCCTCGTTGCGCAGCGTGCCGTGGGCCACGGTGATGGCCTGCGCCACGTCGTTCAGGGCCACGTTGTCCTGGGCGACCTCCACGGCCAGGGGGTCCATGTCCAGGGCCAGGATCGGGCCGCAGCCCAGCAGGGCGGCGCCGATGGCCAGGATGCCCGAGCCGGTGCCCACGTCGAGCACGCGCGCGCCAGGGCGCGCCAACGTCTCCGCGGCCCGTAGACACAGGCGCGTAGTGGCGTGCAGGCCGGTGCCAAAGGCCATGCCCGGGTCGAGCAGGATGATGCTTTCGCCGGGTTGCGGCGCGTATTCCTGCCAGGTGGGCACGATGACAAAGCGCTCGCCGATGTGCTGCGGCTTAAAGTACTGCTTCCACGACTCGGCCCAGTCCTCCGGCTCCAGCACCCGTAAGCGCGGCTCCGAGATATTGCTGGAACGGCTGAGGAGCAGGAGCGCCACCTCTAGCTTTTGCTGGGTGTCCACGTCCTGTACGGGCAGAAAGCCCTTGACGGTGACTCGCCCGCCCCGTTCGCAGTCGGCGCGCCCGAGGTAGTCCTCGACGACGGCGCCGCCGGCGCAGTGCCGGCCCAACAGGTTCACCAGGTCGTCGACGGCGTTGCGGTCGGCCTCGACGCTGATCTCGACCCAGCGTTCCTCACGTTTCCTGGCCATCTAGATCCCCAGTGCGTCTCGAACGCGATCCATGAAGCTCTTTTCGCCCTGGGGGATCACTTCCTTCCCCAGGCTGGCACCCAACTCGGCGAACAGCTTTTTCTGCTGTGCATCCAGGCTGGTAGGAATGGCGACGTTGACGATCACCAACTGGTCGCCGCGTCCCGAGGACTGGATGCGCGGAACCCCCCGACCCCGGAGCCGGAATACGGCGCCGGTCTGCGTCCCGGCAGGGATGGTCAGTTTCTGCTCCCCGTCGAGGGTGGGCACGGTGATCTCGTCACCCAGGGCGGCCTGGGCGACGTTGATGTTCATGTGCAGGAGGATGTCCACGTCGCGCCGCTGAAAGTAGGCGTGTTCCTTGACGTGCAGGACGACGTAGAGGTTGCCCGCCGGCCCGCCGTAAGAGCCCGCCTCGCCCTCACTGGTGAGGCGGATGCGGTTGCCGTCATCCACGCCGGCCGGCACCGAAACCGACAGCGTGCGCGGACGCTCGATGCGCTGCTGCCCGTGGCACACCGAGCAAGGCGTGACGACGATCTCCCCGCGGCCGTTGCAGCGGGGACAGGTGGTGACGTTGATGAACGAGCCAAAGATCGACTGCTGGGCACGGCGGATCTGGCCGGTGCCGTTACATTCCGGGCAGCGGGTGGGCGAGGTGCCCGGCTCGGCGCCGCTCCCGTGGCATTCCGGGCAGACCTCCAGACGCGACACGGAGATCTCCTTCTCGGTGCCAAAGACGGCCTCCTCGAAGGTGATTTCCAGATCGTAGCGCAGGTCGGCGCCCCGGCGCGGCCCCTGGCGCGCCGAAGTGCGCATGCCAAAGCCGCCAAAGAGGTCCTCAAAGATGTCACCGAACCCACCGAATCCGCCGAACCCGGCACCGCCCATGTCGGCCTGATTCAGGCCCGCGTGGCCAAAGCGATCGTAGACGGACCTCTTGTCGTCGTCGTTGAGGACTTGGTAGGCCTCGTTGATCTCTTTGAAGCGGTTCTCCGCGTCGGGTTCCTTGTTGACGTCGGGGTGGCACTGGCGCGCCAGCCGGCGGTAGGCGGTGCGGATGTCATCCTTTCCAGCATCGCGCGGGATGCCGAGGATCTCATAGTAGTCGCGTTTGGTAGGGCTCATGCGCTGGACTGCTCCCAGGACTCTCATTCATGCCAAAAAAGTGTACCCCTAACGGCGGGCTCGGTCAAAGTTGCAGGTTGCTGGCAGGTGCCTCACAGGGCAGGGGTGATACTGCGAGGACACGGTTCCCGGCGCCCCACGTCACCCGGGGCGCCATGCAGAGAGGCCAGGGAGCGCCGCTCCCTGGCCTCTCTCGTCGGGCAGTTGCGAGCCTAGACCTCGCGGAACTCGCCCTCGACGGTGCCGTCCTCTTCGCCGCTGGGGCCGTCGCCGCCTGGCGCCTCGCCCGCGGGGCTGCCGCCCGGCTGCTGCTGATAGGCCGCCTGGCCCACCTGCTGCAGCGCCTGAGAGAGCTCCTCAGTCCGCCGCTCCATCTGGCTGACGTCCCCGCTCTGGATGGCGTCGCGTACCGCCTTGACCTTGGCCTCGACGTCGGTCCGCACGTTGGCCGGAACCTTGTCACCCAGGTCGCGCAGGGCCTTTTCCGCCGTGTAGGCCATACTGTCGGCCTGGTTGCGGGCCTCGATCTCCTGCTTGCGGCGCTGGTCGTCGGAGGCGTGGTCCTCGGCCTCGCGCACCATGCGGTTGATCTCCTGCTCGTTCAGGCCGCTGGAGGCGGTGATGGTGATCTTTTGCTCGCGACCGGTGGCCTTGTCCTGCGCAGAGACGTGCAAGATGCCGTCGGCGTCGATGTCAAAGGTCACCTCGATCTGCGGCACCCCGCGCGGCGCGGGGGGCAGACCGTCCAGGTTAAAGGTGCCCAGCAGCTTGTTGTCGGCCGCCATGGGGCGCTCCCCCTGGACGACGTTGATCTGCACCTGGGTCTGGGAATCCGCCGCCGTAGAAAAGATCTGGCTCTTGCGCGTCGGGATGGTGGTGTTGCGCTCGATGAGCGGCGTGGCCACCCCGCCCAGGGTCTCGATGCCCAGGGTCAAGGGGGTCACGTCCAAGAGGAGCACGTCGTCCACCTGGCCGCCCAGAACGCCGGCCTGGATGGCGGCGCCGACGGCTACCACCTCATCGGGGTTCACGCCCTTGTGCGGCGCCTTCTGGAAAAAGTCCTGCACCTGGCGCTGCACCAGAGGCATGCGCGTCTGGCCGCCCACCAGGACCACCTCGTCGATCTTGTCGACGGTGAGGCTGGCGTCTTCGAGCGCCTGGCGTACGGGGCCCAGGGTGCGCTCCACTAGGCTGCCCACCAACTGCTCGAGCTTGGCGCGCGTCAGGGTCATGTTCAGATGCTTCGGGCCGCTGGCGTCCGCCGTGACAAAGGGCAGGTTGATATCCGTCTGCTGGGTGGTAGAGAGCTCGATCTTGGCCTTCTCGGCGGCCTCCTTGAGGCGCTGGAGGGCCATGCGGTCGTTGCGCAGGTCGATGCCCTGCTCACGACGGAACTCGTCGGCGATCCAGTTGATGACCAGCTGGTCAAAGTCGTCGCCGCCCAGGAAGGTGTCACCGTTGGTGGCGTCCACCTCGAACACGCCATCGCCGATATCGAGGATGGAGATATCGAACGTGCCACCGCCGAGGTCGTAGACGGCGATCTGCTCGTCCTTCTTCTTGTCCAGCCCGTAGGCCAGCGCCGAGGCCGTGGGCTCGTTGATGATGCGCAGCACCTCGAGGCCGGCGATGCGGCCGGCGTCCTTGGTGGCCTGGCGCTGAGAGTCGTTGAAGTAGGCCGGTACGGTGATGACCGCCTGGGTGATCTTTTCGCCCAGGAATGCCTCAGCGTCGGCCTTCAGCTTGGCCAGGATCATGGCCGAGATCTCGGGGGGCGAGTACTCCTTGCCGCCCATGGCGACCCAGGCGTCGCCGTTCTCCTTCTCCACGATCTTGTACGGGAGAATCTTGCGCGCTTTGACAACCTGGGGATCGTTGAACTTGCGCCCCATCAGGCGCTTGATCGAAAAGATGGTGTTTTCCGGGTTGGTGATGGCCTGGCGATGGGCGACCTGGCCCACCATGCGCTCCCCGCTCTTGGGGTTCACGGCCACAACCGACGGGCAGAGATGAGAGCCCTCTGCGGTGGGGATAACCGTCGGCTCGCCACCCTCCATCACAGCAACCACCGAGTTCGTTGTGCCCAGATCGATCCCAATGATTCGTGCCATTTGAAACTCCTTGTCAATCAGACGTGTCGCGCTGAGTCTGTGCGCCTGTGCGTCGGGCACCATGCACCCGGCGCGGCTTCCTGTACTAGGCCTGCTCTGCAGGGCGCGCGCCCTGAGAGACCTTGACTACTGCGGGGCGCAGCACCTGGTCATCCATCAGGTAGCCCCTCTTGAACTCCTCGCTGACGGTGCCCTCCGGGTATTCGTCGCTATAGTCCCGGAACATGGCCTCGTGGAAGTTCGGGTCAAAAACCTTTCCCTCCGCCTCGATCGGCGTCACGTTGTACTTGGACAGGAGGGCCAGGAGTTTCTGCTCGATCAGCATGATCCCCTGCACCCAGCCCGAGTCGATCTCCCCGTCGGGAACGTGCTCCAGGGCGCGGCGAAAGTCGTCCAGCGGGTCCAGCAGGCCCCTCAGGACGTCGGCATGGATGCGCCAGGCCTGTTGTTTGCGCTCACGGTCCTGCCGTTTGCGATAGTTGGAAAAGTCGGCCACGCTGCGGAGGTACTTGTCCTTATACTCATCCGCCTGGGTCTGTAGTTCTTCAATCTTTTGCATCATCTCGCTCTCAGTATCGACGGCGATCTCTTCGTCGGGCGCCGCCTGAGCGTCATCCGGCTGGCCGTCCTCGTGATGGACGTTGGCCTCTGGCGTCGTGCCGTGCTCACCTTCTCCCATCGTGCAACCCTCTCTCGTGTCAACGCGCTTGACTGCTGACAAGTGGCGGCGTGGCCATTACTAGGAGCGCCCGTACAGGTCGTTGACCATGCTGTCCATGACCTGAGCGACATAGCGCACGGTCGATATGGCGCGCGCATAGGGCAGGCGCGTGGGGCCCATCACGCCCAGCACGCCGCTGGCCAGCCCACGGATCCCATAGGGAGACAGAACCAGGCTCACGTCATCGAACTCGGGATAGTCCCCCTCTCCGCCGATGATCACCCGCACCCCGTTGGCCTTGAGCATGCTGGCCAGGATCGAGCGGAGCAGCCCGCCGTGTTCCATGACCTCGACGATGCGGCGGAACTTGTCCGCCTCGACGAACTCGGGCTGCTCGAGCACGTTGACCAGCCCATCGCTATAGATGCGGCTCACGGCCTCCTCGTCCACGAGGCGCATCAGGCGGAGGATGCGCTCCACCACCTGGCGCTGCCACTCGGTCAGCCGCTCGAGGGCGGGGCTCTGCATCTGGGCGATGTCGCCCTCCGACAGGTTATAGAACAGGTCGTTCAGCCTGTTGGACATGGCGCTGAGCTCGGTCTGCGGCAGGGCGTCATGCGTGGTGAGCATCTCCTGATGGATGCTGCCGTCCTGCAGGACGAGCACCAGCAGGAACATCCCCTCGCTGACGGAGATGAGCTCCACATGCCGGTAGAGCGAGCTGGAGCCGCGCGGCGGCGTCACCAATGAGGCGGCGCGCACCGTGTGCGCCAGGACGGCGGCCGTCAGTTCCATCCACTGGTCCAGGTCTAGCCGCAGCTGGTGGAACTGGTGGTGGATCATGCGCTGTTCCGGCGCCGGCAGATCCGCATTGGTCATCAACTGCTCGACAAAGTAGCGATAGCCGGTGATGGTGGGCACGCGGCCCGCCGAGGTGTGCGGCTGGGACACCAGCCCCAGGTCCTCGAGGGCGACGAGCTCGTTGCGGATCGTCGCCGAGCTGACGCGCAGGGCCCCCAAATCACGCAGGGTGTTGGACCCCACGGGCGTGGCAGAGGCGACGTACTCCCTGACCAGGATGGCCAGGATCTCACGTTGTCTCGGAGTAGGTTGGGCTCCTATGGGCATCTTTGTCTCACCGATCCGTTGCGCGCTGACCGTTTAGCAGTCCCAACGCCTGAGTGCTAGCATGATAGCATCGTTGCGCGTCTCTGTCAAGCGACAACCCGCACTTTGCCATGTTATGGTCAACTTACTAGCACTCAAGGCGGCTGACTGCTAAGAGTGTAGGCCGATGCGCCCGTCTGTCAAATCCTTCCGCGCATTCGGGGTGCCTAGTTGGGCGCGCTTGCCCTGCGGCGTGCCGCTGTGGTACGATTGCCCAGTTAGCCACATCCGTCGCGCCAGCGCCGCGGTGCACGCTCATCTGGGAGGAGATATGGATATTCGTGTGAGCAAGGACCCCCTTCGAAGTCTGGACGGCGATCTGCTGGCCGTCTTTGCCTTTGCCCAGCCGGAACCCCTCGGCCGAGCGGCGGCCGCCGTCGACGCGGCGCTCGGTGGCGCTATCAGCGAGCTAGGTCGCGCGGGAGACTGGTCCGGCAAGGCGGAGGAGACCAGCCTGCTGTATACCCGCGGTGCCCTCGGCGTGCGCCGCGTCTTGGTGGTGGGCCTCGGCGCACGCAGCGCATTTGGGTTGGAGGCGCTGCGGGTGGCTGCCGCTGCCTCGGCCAAGGTCGCGCGCAAGCTGCGCCTCACCAGCTACTACGCCGCGCTGCCCCCGGCGGATGGGCTGGCCTACGACGATATGGCCCAGGCCGTGGTGGAGGGCGCGCTGCTGGGCGCCTATACCTTTACCCGGCACAAGACGGATGATGCGTCGGCCGGGCCCGCCCTGCGGGGGCTCACCGTCGTCTGCCGGCCCGAAGAGGCCTGTGCGGTGGCCGCCGGCGCCGAGCGCGGACGGATCATCGGTGAGGCGGTGACGATGGCCCGCGACCTGGCCAACGAGCCCGCCAACTACCTGACCCCTACCCTCCTCGCCGAGCAGGCCGAGGAGATCGCCAATGCCTGCGGGCTGCGGCATGAGGTGCTCGAAGAGGCTGACATGGCGGAGCTGGGCATGGGCGCCCTGCTCGGGGTGGCCCAGGGCTCCGACGAGCCGGCCAAGTTCATCATCCTGGAGCACAACGCCGACCGCGCCGACCTGGATACCTACGTGGTGGTCGGCAAAGGGATCACCTTTGACTCGGGCGGCATCTCGCTCAAGCCCTCCGACGGCATGGAGTGGATGAAGGACGACATGTCGGGCGCGGCCGTCACGCTCGGCGTGATGCAGGCCGTGGCGGCGCTGGGCCTGCCGCTCCACGTCGTGGGCCTCATGCCTGCCACCGAGAACCTGCCCGGCGGGAGGGCCTACAAGCCCGGTGACGTGCTGAAGGCCATGAACGGGCTGACCATCGAGGTGGTCTCTACCGACGCCGAGGGGCGGGTCATCCTGGCGGATGCCCTGGCCTATGCCGCCAGGTTCGCGCCGAAGGCCGTGGTCGACCTGGCCACGCTGACGGGCGCCTGCGTCATCGCCCTCGGGCACGTCGCCTCTGGCCTGCTGGCCAGCGACGACGCCCTCGCCGGCCAGCTGCTAGAGTCTTCGGCGCGCACCGGGGAAAAGCTCTGGCGGCTGCCCCTGTTCGACGACTATGCGGAGCAGATCAAGAGCGATGTGGCCGACGTCCGCAACACCGGCGGTCGCCCGGCGGGCACCATCACCGGCGCCCTTTTCCTGCAGCGCTTCGCCGAGGGCTACCCCTGGGCGCACCTCGATATAGCCGGCACCGCCAAGGTGGACAGCGACCGTGGCTACGTCCTGAAGGGGGCCACCGGCCATGGCGTCCGGCTGCTGGTGGATTGGCTCCGCAGCCGGGCTGGCTAGGAACCGTCGTCTGGAGCGCCGGGGCTGGGGTCCTGGCGCTCCCGGCCCATGACGTCGATCGATAGCAGATCGCCCGAGGCACGAGGGTTGCAGCGTCCCGGTAGCATCAGGGGGCGGCCATGGGAGATCTGTTCCGCGCGAACCGTGGCTATCTCGTCGCGATCGTGACGGCGGCGGCGCTCTGGGGAGGCTACCGCCTGGTGGAGCGCTGGCCACGACCCGAGCCGGTCGTGATCCTGCCGCCCGCCACGGCGACGGCAGTACCGACGGAGACGGCCAGCCCGGCGCCCCTTCTGGTGCACGTCGTCGGGGCGGTGGTGCGGCCGGGGGTCTACCTTTTGGCGCCGGGCAGCCGGCTGAACGACGCGGTGCTCGCTGCCGGTGGCCTCGCCGAGGGCGCTGACCCGGAACGGGTCAACCTGGCCGACTTTGTGCGGGACGCGCAGCAGATCTACGTCCCGCGCCTGGGGGCCACCCCGCCGCCCGGGCCCACGCCGATCGGCCGGGCACCGGCAGCGGCCGTGGAGGTGCAACCGGCCGCGCCGCCGGGCGACGGCCAGGTCAACATCAACACCGCCTCACAGGCCGAGCTGGAGACCCTGCCCGGCATCGGGCCGGCCTATGCACAGAGGATCATCGCCTATCGGGAGGCCCACGGCCCCTTCCAGCGCCTCGAGGATCTGCTGGAGGTCAGCGGCATCGGGCCGACGCGCTACAAACAGTTGGAAAGCCTGATCACCATCGGCCAGTAGGAGGTACCATGAAGGCAGAAGTGGTCCTGACCGTTGCAGAATCCAAGAGGCTCATCGCCAAGGGCGTGGCCAGCCTCTCGTTCATCAAGGAAAAGATGCAGAAGGGGATCATCGTGGTTACCACGGGGTCCACGAACGCCTACATCTATGAGGAGCTGACCGGCCGCACCATCGACCCCCGCGCCTACCTGACGGGCCGCACTACCCCGGCCAAGAGCAAGAACGCCTGGCAGGTGGAGCCCCTGGCGGACCTGGTCCTGGTGGACGGCAAGCCCGCCCCCGAACTGAACCGCTTTACCGCCCTGGAAAAGATGCAGCAGGGGGACGTGTACATCAAGGGGGCCAACGCGCTGAACTACGGCGTCGGCGTGGCCGGCATTTCCATCGGCCACCCCACCGGCGGTACCATTGGCGGGGCCATCGGCAGCATCATCGCCAAGAAACTACGCTTCCTGATCCCCGTTGGCCTGGAGAAGGAAGTGCCCTTTGATATCGCCGAGGCCAGCGCCCTGATCGCCGAGCCCGACGAGCGCATCGGCCAGATTCACTCCGTGTGGCCGGTGAGCGGCCTGATCTTTACCGAGATCGAAGCCCTGGAGGAGCTGTGCGGCGTGGACGCCTACCCCGTAGCGGCGGGAGGCGTGGCCGGCGCCGAGGGGGGCCTGCGCCTGCTCCTGATGGGCAGCGCCGAGGCGGTCCGCCAGGCCGTCGACCTGGTGCAGTCGATCCAGGGGGAGCCGGCGATCAGCTAGGCTGCGCGTAACGCGTGAGGCCCGGCCCCCTGCGTCTCGTTGACGTAGGGGCCGGGCCTCATGTCGTTTCCACTCAGCACGTGGCAGGGGCCTGCGCCCGGCCGCGGTTACGCGCTGGGATCGATCAGGATCTTGCAGGCCTCGGTGGCCTGGTGCATCAGCTCCATGGCCTTGTCGAGGTCCTTGAGGGGCAGGACGTGCGTGGCGGGCAGGTCCAGGTCGATCTTGCCGGTCGCGGCGATGGCGATCGACTGCTGAAAGTCCTCCTCCGCGCGGTAGACGCGGATGGGCATCATCTGCACTTCCTTGAACAGCAGCTTGGTGATGTCGACGGTGGGGGGCGTCTTGGGCATGCCCACCTGGAGGATCTGTCCGCCGATGCGGGCCACCTCGACGGCGTCGTTGATGGTTGGCTGGGTGCCGGCCGTCTCAAACACCACCGGCACGCCGTTAGCGTCGGTGGCGTCGAGGATGGTCTGCACCGTGTTGGCCGACTTGACGTCGATCACGTCAAACCCAAGGTCCCGGGCGATCTCCAGGCGCTTGGGGCTCAGCTCGGCGACAAAGACGCGCCGGGCGCCCGCCAGGCGGGCGACCTGGGCCGTCAGGATGCCCACAGGCCCCGCGCCGAGGACAGCCGTCACGTCACCGACCTTGAGGCTGGAAACGCGCACAGCGTGCACGGCCACGGCCAGCGGCTCGATGACGGCAGCCTGTTTGAGGGTGACCGAGTCGGGCACCGGGCAGAGAGTGTACCAGGGCACGGCGGCGTATTCGGCAAAGCCGCCGTCCGAGTCGATGCCTACCAGTTTCAGCGTGGAGCAGACGTGGGGAATCCCCGTCCGGCAGGCGTAGCAGACGCCGCAGGAGACCAGGGGATTGATGGCCACGCGCGTGCCGGCCGGGTAGGGTCCGCCGTTTGCGTCGACGATGGTACCGGAGAACTCGTGGCTGGCCACCAGCGGCGCCTTGGCGCGCGGGTGCTTGCCGAGATAAATCATCATGTCGGTGCCACAGATGCCGCCGTAGGCCACCTTGACCAGCGACTGCCCCGCTGCAGGCGTGGGGCGGTCAATCTCGGTGAAACGGACCTTCTCCGGCCCCATCCACAGCGAGGCCTTCATCTTCTGAGCCATTGCGTTCCACTCCTCTGCTACTGATAGCACACCAACACATCCAAGAGACAATGGCGCCGGAGCGGCAGCGGCTCACTCGGCGCGGAAGCGCTCAAGCGCCCGTTCATCAACCTGTACGCCGAGCCCCGGCCCCTGGGGAACCAGCAGGCAGCCGTCTACCAGGGGGATCGGGCTGGTCAAGGTCTCCTCGCGCAAGGGGTTCTCGGTACGGTCGTACTCGCAGAGCGGCGGCGATGGCGTCAGCGACGCGGGCTCGTCGGGCAGGGCGGCCAGCAGGTGCAGCGCCGCGGCCAGGGCCACGCCCGTGCCCCAGACGTGCGGGAGGCAGCGCACGTGCCAGGCCTGGCACAATGCCGCGATCTTGAGCGTCTCCGAGATGCCCCCGGCCAGCGAAATGTCGGGCTGGGCGATATCCACCGCGCCCCGGCTGACCAGTTCGCGGAAGCCGTAGCGGGTGAACTCTGCCTCGCCCCCGGCGATCGGCATGGGCAGCGCCTGCCGCACGGCGCGGTAGCCCTCCAGGTCCTCGGGCACTACCGGTTCCTCGAACCAGGCGATGCGCTGCGGGGCAATGGCCTGCCCCAGGGCGATGGCCCGCGGTACATCCAGGGCGTGGTTGGCGTCGACCATCAGGTCGATGCCGTCGCCGATGGCCTCGCGCACGGCGGCCACCGCGCGGATGTCGCGCTCCAGGCCAAAGCCGACCTTCATCTTGACCGCCGTGAACCCCTGTGCGACGTAGCTAGACGCCTCGCGGGCCAACACGACGGGGAACTCCATCGAGGCGCGCGTGCGGTACAGCCCTGTGGCGTAGCAGCGCACCCGGTTCCGGAACGCCCCGCCCAGCAGGACGCTGACGGGTTGGCCGGTGGCCTGGCCCAGGATGTCCCACAGAGCTATATCGATGCCGCTGATGGCCGCCGTCGTAAGCCCCTTCTGGCCATAGTCGCGCGTCCAGGAATACAACTTGTCCCACACGACGGCGATGGCCAGCGCCTCCTCGCCGACGAGGAGCGGCTCAAAGACGCGTTCGATGAGGGTGGCCAGGGCCGGCCAGGCATCCGCACAGAACACCTCGCCCCAGCCCGTCAGGCCAGAGTCGGTCTCCACCTTGACGAGCAGCGCCGTGCGCTGGCGGATCCATTTGCCCGCGTAGGCAAAGGGTTCCCGCAGAGTGTGGCACAGCGGATGGGCGGAAAGGGTGCGAATCTTCATGGCTGGTTCGGCGTATCGTCAGGGGCCGGCGGCTCCGCAGGGGGAAGTCTATCACAACGCCGCCGGGCCGGCAAGGCCATCGGGCGGCTGAAGGGGGTTTGACAGGCTCAGCCGGTAGCCTACGATGGAGCCGTGGAGGGCGCCACAGGCCCGGCGCCCCGTCCTACCCGAGGAGGTATACAGATGGCAGAGTCGGTCTGTGCCGGGCGCCCTTGTGCGGCGCTGCGCGTGCTCATCCTGGCCGCTGCGCAGGGGCCGCGGCCCGGCGTCGAGTACCCTCGGGCGCTGCAGAGGCTGGGCAATCAGGCGATCATCGACTATGTGCTGGCCCTGGCCCGGCAGTTCGCCCCGCCCAGCGAAACCTATCTCATCGTGGGCTACCAGCACGCCGCCATCGAGGCGCATGTAGGCCCCCAGTACCAGTACGTTCTGCAGGAACAGGCCCTGGGTACCGGCCACGCCGTGGCGCAGGCCCGCGCCGAACTGGCCGGCTTTAGCGGCGACGTCCTGGTGCTGTATGGTGACACGCCGCTCTTCCGCCTGTCGTCGCTGCGGGGCATGCTGACGCGGCACCGCCTCAAGCAGGCTGATCTCACGCTCCTATCGGGCATTACCGACGAGCCCCTCCCCTACGGACGGGTGATCCGAGACGCCGCGAACCGCGTGGTCGACGTCATTGAGGAAGCCCAGGCCGACGATCGCACGCGGCGCATCCGCGAGCTCAACCTTGGCGCCTACGTGGCCCGCGCTCCGCGCATCTTTGAGGTGCTGGAAACGCTTGAGCAGGCCAGCCAGGCCGGCCCCTATCCGCTGACCGATGCCGTGTGCGCCTTTGCCCAGGCGGGCGCCCGCGTGGAGGCCTACCAGAGCGCCGATGAGGAGGAGTTCCTGGGGATCAACACCCCCGAGGACCTGGAAGCCGCCGAGGTGATCCTGCAAAAGCGTATCTTGCGGCCGCGGCGCATTGAGGAAGAGAACATTATCCAGTTCGGCACCGGCGGCTGGCGGGCCGTGATCGGCGAGGGGTTCACGCTCCACAACGTCCGCCGCCTCTCGCAGGCCCTGGCCGGGCGCCTGTTGCGCACCGACCTCGAGCAACGCGGCGTGTTGATCGGCTATGATCGGCGCTTCCTGTCGCGCAGCGCCGCCGAGGCTGCCGCGGAAGTCTTTGCCGGCAACAACGTTCCGGCCATCCTCCTGCCAGAGCCGGCTCCCACGCCCCTGGTCACCTATGCCACTGCCCAGGTCGGCGCAGCCTATGGCCTGGCCTTCACCGCCAGCCACAACCCGCCCGAGTGGAACGGGCTGAAGGTGTTCAAAGAGGACGGCTCTCTTCTCCTGGATGAGGAGAGCAACGCCATCGAGGCAGAGGCCAACGCGTTGACCGACGAGGATGTCGTCAAGGTCGAGCTATCGGTGGCGCAGGCTGCCGGGCTGGTATGCATCCGCGACTACACCAACCAATACGTCGACGCGGTCGAGTCCTTTGTCGATATGGATGCCATCCGCAGGGCGGGGCTTCGGGTCGCCGTAGACCCCATGTACGGCGTCGGCGAGGTGACCATCGATATCGTGCTGACCGAGGCGCGCTGCCGGGTGGCGACCATCCACGGGCGCCACGATCCCCTGTTCGGCGGGCGCTCTCCCGCGCCGGATATCGGGGCTCTGGGGCTGCTGGTCCACGAGGTGCGCGAGGGCCGCTTTGACCTGGGTCTGGCCACCGACGGCGACGCCGACCGCATTGCCATTGTCGACGAGCGCGGCCGCTACATCCCGGTGAACGATCTGTTGCTGCTCCTCTACTGGTACCTGCATGAGGTTCGGGGCATGCAGGGGCCGGTGGTCCGCAACCTAGCCACCACCCACATGCTGGACCGCCTGGCGCAGGCCCTGGGCGAGGAGTGCATCGAGGTGCCGGTGGGGTTCAAGCACGTGGCCGAGGCGATGAAGACGCACGGCGCCATCCTGGGCGGCGAATCGAGCGGCGGCCTCACCATTCGGGGGCACATCCTGGGCAAGGACGGCATCCTGGCGGCGGCACTGATCGTGGAGATGCTGTCCATCACCGGGCGCACCATCTCGGAGCTGTTGGAGGGGGTGTTCCAGCAGGTGGGTCGCCTGTACATGGCCGAGCTGAACGTGCCCGCCACGCCGGAGATGAAGGTCCTCTTCCCGCGGCACCTGAAGCAGCACGAGGTCACCCGCGTGGGGGCCTACCCGGTGCGCAGCATCCTGACCATCGATGGCACCAAGTTCCTGCTCGACGATGACCAGTGGGTGCTGCTCCGCTTCTCGGGGACGGAGCCGCTCTTGCGCATCTTTGCCGAGGCGGACTCCCCCGAGCGCGCCGAGGAGCTCTTGCGCGCCGGGCAGCGGCTGCTGCCGATGTGATCGGCGCGCGCCCCGGCATTCTGGAACGGAGTAGAACCCTTGACGACCTTGCTCGCCCAGATCGCCCCACAACGAAGCACCCAGTACGCCGACCTGGCGGCGGCGCTGGCACCGCACGAGCTGCGCCTGAGCCCGCTCGGCGCGCGGATCACGGCCATCGAGCCGCTGACCCTGGCTGGCCAGGGCTATCTGCGCCTCGAGCTGGGCGAGGACCTCGACACAGCGCTGACCCGAGATCTGGGCACCTTCGCCATGGTCAACGCCTTCTTTGAACTCCACGACCGCCTGGGAGACCAGCCCGGCCCCTGGCTGCGGCCGGTAGAGACCGGCTATACCCCCCATCTGCCGACCGACCTGGTGATGGCCCGTCGGTACAAGGGCAAGACGAACGAGATGTTCACCCAGTTCTTGCTGAACGTGGCCCGGCACAGCAGCCGCTTCGCCGCCGAGGACTGGACTTCGCTCCGCGTCATCGATCCCCTGGCCGGCGGGGGCACCACGCTGCTCGTGGCGCTGACCCTGGGGGCGCACGCCGCGGGCGTGGAAAAGAGCCTCCAGGACGTGCAGACCACCGCGGCCTTCCTGCAGCGCTATGCCCGCGAAAAGGGGATCGCCTGCCGGGTCGTCGAGGAGCGCCTGCGGGGGATTGGCCGTCGCTGGTGGCTGACCCTGGGCAAGGCAGCGAACCTTCAGCAGTGCATGCTGGCGCAGGGTGAAACCGCCCAGGCTGACGCCCTGCTCCAGGGGTTCCGGCAGGCGCACCTTATCGTGGCGGACCTGCCCTACGGCATCCAGCACCAGGGGGTGCTGACGTCCCTCCTGCAGGAGGCGTTGCCGGCGTGGACGGGGCTGCTCCTGCCGGGCGGGGCGATGGCCCTGGCCTGGGATGCCACCCGCTTCTCTCGGGGTGAGATGGTGGCCCTCGTGGCTGGCGAGACTCGGCTGACCGTCCTGGACGATTCCCCGTATGACGCCCTGGCCCATCGGGTGGATCGCGTCATCCGCAAGAGGGACGTACTCGTAGCTCGGCGGGACGCCTAGCGCGGGCTGGGCATCCTGCGGGCGTCGCGCGGCGCCATAGGCTCAGACGTTGAAGCGGATGTTCAGGATATCGCCGTCCTGCACGGGATAGTCCTTGCCCTCCAGGCGCAGGCGGCCCAGGCTGCGCGCCTTGGCCAGCGTCTGAGAGGAGATCATGTCGTCGTAGGAGATGACCTCGGCCCGGATGAACCCGCGCGCCAGGTCGCTGTGGATGGTGCCGGCCGCCTCGACGGCGTGGGCGCCGCGGCGCACCGTCCAGGCGCGCACCTCGTCTTCGCCCACGGTAAAGAAGGACATCAGCCCCAGCAGGCCATAGGCCTCGCGCACCAGGCGGCTGAGCCCCGGCTCGGCGATGCCGTAGCCGGCCAGGAACTCGGCCTTTTCATCCGCCGGCAGCTGCGCGATCTCCATCTCCAGGCTGCCGTGCAACGCCAGGGGCAGAGAGTGCCGATGGCCGTTGGCCCAGTCGAGGTCCTCGGGCAGCGGATCGCCCTCGCCGATGTTGAGAATCACCAGGCTGGGCTTGGCCGTCAGGAACTGGAAACCCCGGATCAGCAGGGCCTCGTCGTCGGTCAGGTCGACGTCGGTAAGGGGGGTCTCCGCCTCCAGCGCCGCGGCCAGGCGGTGCATGAGGGCCAACTCGTGTTCCAGGGCCGCCTTTTCTGTGGAGCGGCTCTTCCTCAGGCCCTGCTCGATCCGTTCGATGCGCCGTTCGACGATGCCCAGGTCAGATAGGAGCAGCTCGAGGCGCAGGCTGGCCAGGTCGCGCGGGGCGT
The DNA here is from genome assembly GCA_040768605.1 of Anaerolineae bacterium. Classification (GTDB taxonomy): domain Bacteria; phylum Chloroflexota; class Anaerolineae; order UBA1429; family UBA1429; genus JAAZBY01. The sequence goes on from JAXGMP010000002.1 coordinate 71,735, forward strand.
CGACGCTGCCATCCGGGTGGGGAGCTATCTCGCTAGCAAAGTCGCGCACCACCAGGACCAGGGCGTCGCAGCGGCTCAGGGCGTTCAGAGTCTGCTGGTCGAGGCCCTGGCGCTCACCGTTCCCGGCGCCGGCGCCGCTGACGTCGGTGAACTGCACCTTGGCCCGCGTCGTCTTGCGCGGTGAGAACATGGCCGAGAGAAGGTCGACCCGTGGGTCGGCCACGTCCACCACGGCGGTGTGCTGCGCGCTACGCCCGGAGGAGTAGGCGCCGGTCTGGGCGTCGCTGCCGGTCAACGCGTTGAAAAGGGTCGTCTTGCCCGATTGGGGCAGGCCGATAATGCCAACTTCCATGGGTCACATCCCTGCTAGCGGCGGGTGCCAGGCCCGGCCGAAGGCCGAGCCAATCGATGATTGTACGACCATCCCTGCGGCCGGCCAAATCGGGCCCGCGCTGCCCGGTGGGATGGTCAGGGGGGGGCCCCCTTGTCCCGCACGGCGGGCGGGTGTATAGTTCGACGCATTATCCGTAACGGAGGTGTTTTCGTGCCAGACTGGACCGCAATGACGATTCCCTATGGGGAGAGCACGCTCTCCTTCCGCGTGCCCAGCGCCAACCTGATGGGTAGCTTTTGGCCCCAACCCATGGCACCGGTGCCCGATGTGGCTGCCGAGATCCGCCGGGCCCTCTCGCAGCCGATCGGCGGGCCGCCGCTGGCCGATCTTGTCCGTGGCGTCAGGAACCTCGTCCTAGTGGCCGATGACGGCACCCGCCCCACGCCGACGGACGTCATCCTGCCCCTGCTGCTCGACGCTTTGAACGCCGCCGGCGTGCCCGACGCGGCCATCCACCTGGTCATCGCCCTGGGGACCCATCGCCCCATGACGGCGCAGGAGATCCTGGCCAAGTTCGGGCGCGAGGTCGTCTCTCGGATCCGTATCTCGAACCACGAGCCCTTCAACCCGCAAGCGCTGGCCAACGTCGGCACCACGCCCGGCGGCGTGCCCGTGGCCATCAACCGCACGGTGCTGGAGGCCGACCTGGTCATCGGCATCGGCAGCATCGTGCCGCACCACATCCCCGGCTTTTCTGGCGGGGCCAAGATCATTCAGCCGGGCGTCTGTGGAGACCGCACCACCGGCGAGGTGCATCTCCTGTCGGTGCGCCACCGCGTTAGCCTGATGGGCGTGGTGGAAAACCGGGTGCGCCAGGAGATGGAGGCCATCGCTGAGCGGGCCGGGCTGCGCGCCATCCTGAACACGGTGCTGAACGCCGAGGGCGAGGTGGTGGGGGCGGTGTACGGCGACCCGCGGGCCGCCTTCCGGCAGGGGGTGGCGCTCTCTCGCCGCGTATACGGCGTGGAGGTCCCGGCCTTGGCCGATATCGTCGTGGCCGGCTCACACCCCTGCGATTCCGAGTTCTGGCAGGCGCACAAGACGCTCTACGCCGCCGAGCTGTGCGTGAAGCAGGGCGGCACCATCATTATCGTGACGCCCTGCCCCGAGGGGGTGGCGGCCACGCATCCGGGCGTGCTGGAGTTCGGCGGTAAGGCCTGGGATGAGATCGAGGCGGGGATCGCCAGCGGGGCCATCGAGGACCTTACGGCGGCCGCCCTGACGCTGGCCTGGGCCAACGCCCGTGAGCGGGCCGACGTGTCGCTCGTCTCCGGGGGGATCAGCGACGACGAAGCCCATGCCCTGAGCTTTGCGCCGTTCGCCACCATCGACGAGGCCCTGGCCGACGCGTTCCGGCGGCACGGTGAGCAGGCCACGGTGACGGTGTTGCCCTTCGCCCCCGATACGCTGCCGATCCTACCCTAAGCGGACTGGACTCCCTGAAAAAGACCAGCGGCCTGCCGGGTGCCCGGCAGGCCGCTGCTGCTATCTGTCGTGGGCTGTCTAGCCGTCGTCCTTGTCCGGCCAGTAGGCGAACAGGGAGCCCACCGACCTGCCCAGGAGGTTGCGGCGCAAGGCCTCAGCAAAGATCGACGCCACCGAGAGGACCGTCATGTTCGGGAGGCGCTTTTCCGGCGGGATGGGCACCGTGTTCGTGGTGACGATCTCCTCGAGCTCGGGAATGGCGGCCAGGCGCTCGATGGCCGGCCCGGTAAAGAGGCCATGGGTGCAGGCCAGGGTCATGCGCGACACGTCGTTCTGGCGCAGGATGTCTACCAGGCCGACGATCGACCCGCCCGTGGCGACCTCATCGTCAAAGATGATGACATCTTTGCCGCGGATGTCCCCGATGATGCCGGCATAGTGGACCGAGTCGTCCGAGATCCGTTCCTTGTCTCCGGCGGCCACACCCACACCCAACGCGCGGGCCAGCTTGGTGGCGCGCTTGGCGTTGCCTATATCGGGCGACAGGATCACGGTGTTGGCGCGGTCACGCTGGCTAAAGTGCTGCACAAAGACCTGCTGGGCGGTGAGGTGGTCGGTCGGGACGCCGAAAAAGCCGTGCACCTGCGGGGAGTGCAGCGTCATGGTCATCACGTGGCTGGCGCCCGCCGTGGAGAGCAGATCGGCGATCAGCCGCCCCGCGATGGAGATGCGGGGCTGATCCTTCTTGTCTGACCGGGCGTAAGAGTAGTACGGGATGACGGCATGGACCGTCTTGGCCGAGGCGCTGCGGGCGGCGTCGAGGAGCATCAGTAGCTCCAGGAGGTTGTCGCTCACGTTCGGGCAGAAGGACTGGATGATGGCCACGTCCTTGCCCCGCACGCTGCGGCCGAGCTGCACAAAGAGGTTGTCGTTGCTAAAGCGGACGGTCTCTCGCCGACACAGGGTGCAGCCCAGGTTCTCGGCGATCTCTTCGGCAAGCTCCGGATGCGAACTGCCGCTAAAGATGCGCAGCACATCGCGAATACGTTGGTCCGTCTGTCTGTCCATGCCGGGCATGGCTCTCCTTTGGTCACTGGGCAGAACACGGGGCCTACTGATGGGGCGAGGCGGCGACCCCTCGGGCCTCACACGGGAGCCCAGTCTACCACAACAGCAGGCCTCAGCCAACTTGCCGAGGCGGAGCGCGCCGCCGGGCAGGCGCCGCAGGAGGGCCACCCAGCCTTGCGGCGCCGGGCCGGCGGCGTATAATGGCGGCAAGGCTGGCGCTGGCCAGCCGCGCCGCACAGAGGCAGACGGTCGTTCAGGAGGACGTGATGCAACCCGATCCAGTGCTAGTTCGCATTGGCCCTATCTCTGTCTACTGGTACGGGGTGCTGATCGTGACGGGCGCCGTGCTGGCCGCCCACCTGGCCAGCAGGCTCTCGCGGCGTAACGGGCACGATCCCGAGATCGCCTGGAACCTGCTCTTGATATGCCTGTTCGCCGGCGTTATCGGCGCCAGGCTGTATCACATCGCCTCCAGCTGGGACTACTATCGCGTCCATCCCGGCGAGATGTTCGGCCTGCAGATGAGCGGGTTCGGCATCTACGGCGCGGTGTTAGGCGGCGTCGTCGGCCTGTGGGCCTTCTGCAAGTACCACAAGTTGCGCTTCCTGGAGTGGGCGGACTACACGGCGCCGGGGCTGTTGTTGGCCCAGGCCATCGGCCGTTGGGGGAACTTTTTCAACAAGGAGCTGTTCGGCCCGCCGACCGATCTCCCCTGGGGGATCTACATCCCGCCCGAGAACCGCGTGGGGCCGGGGCTGCCGGCCGAGTACGCCAACTTTGAGTACTTTCACCCGACCTTCTTTTACGAGTCGGCCCTGAACTTTATCGGGTTCCTGGTGCTTTTGACCCTGGCCCGCCGCTGGCGCCGGACGCGCCTGTATGGGGACATCTTTTTCCTCTACGGCCTGATCTACCCGTTCATCCGCTTTTTCATCGAGGGGTATTTCCGGCCGGATGCCTGGAAGATCGCCGGGGTCCCCACGGCGCAGTGGGTCTCTATCATCTTGTTCGTCTTCTTTAGCACGCTCCTGTTCGTGCGCCACCGGCTGCGCCGGCCGAGCATGATTTACACTCCCGGCGAGCCCTGGCAGCCGGAGGGGCAGGCCCCGCCGACGGCCCCCACAGGGGACGCCGCCTGACGGCTATCCAGACACCACACACCGGGCGGGGGGGGGGGGGGGGGGGGCGCCCCCGCCCCCCCCCCCCGGGGGGGGGCCCGGCGCCCCCCCCCCCCCGGTTCGCCTCTGGCCGTGGAGGCCCCCCGGCGCCGCAGACGGCGCACAAATGTCGTTGACAAGCACCCCGAAGCATGTTACCATCGAGGCAGATGAACGTATTCACCACGATCGGTCGGCACGGGGTCCTCCCCCACCAGATCAGCCGGTATTCGCAGGCTCCTTTCCATCTGTCGTGTTGTTGTCCCTCGGATTCGCCCGTAATGAGGAAGGAGATGGCAGAATGCAGGTGACCATCAGCGGTAAGAGCCTGGCAGTAACGAACACCCTCCGAGAGTACATCGAAAGTCGCGTCAGCAGGCTGGATCGGTTCCTCCCCACCATCGATGAGGCCAGGGTGGACCTGTCGGTGCAGAACTCCAAGAGCGCCGGGGACCGGCACACCGTGCAGCTCACGCTGCGGGCCAACGGCGCCATCCTGCGCGCCGAGGACCGCTCCGGGGACGTCCGCACCTCGGTAGACGCGGTGATGGCCAAGATGCAACGCCAGATCGAGCGCTTCAAGGGCAAGCACTGGCGCTCACAGAACCGGCTGCAGGCCAGGGAAGAGCAGGCGGAGACCCCGGTGGAGACGGTGGAGAGGGAGCTGGTGCGCATCAAGCGCTTCCAGACGCGCCCCATGGTCGTTGACGAGGCGATCGAACAGATGGAACTCCTCAGCCACGACTTTTTCATCTTTTTCAACGTGGATGAGGAGCAGTTTAGCGTCGTCTATCGCCGGCGCGACGGCGGTTATGGCCTGCTGGTGCCCGAACTGGCCTGACCGCCCACCGGCCCGGCACCGCACGGGCCGCACAGAATCAGGGATTCCCGTACACCCGGCTCCTACTGGGAGCCGGGTGTCTTGTTGCCTCCCTGCTGACGCCAGAGGCGCCCGAGCGCTACGGTGACGCGGTAGCCATAGTAGTAGGCGATCAGCGTGCTGAGGATGAGGCCGGTGAACCCGTCGCGCCAGCCGCTGAGCCGCACGTAACGCCGCCAGAACTCCCGCAGCGGCTGCAGGACGTACGTCCACGGCTTGGGCCGCGTCCCCTGCTTGTAGCGGATACCGGCCTCGAGGTCGACGTACTGCCCCTGCTTGGCGGCAAACTGCCCCATGGTGCGGTAGTTGTAGTGCAGTAGCGGGCACTGCAGGTGCCCCTCGGGCCCCTCCAGGATGACAACCTCGTGCACCTGGCGCGTCGGGTCGTACTGGGCGCGGCCCACGCGCAAGAGGCGCAGCTGGTAATCGGGGAACCAGCCACCGTGGCGCACCTCGTGCCCCCAGATTAAGTTCTGCCGCGGCACCCACCAGCCGGCGCGGTCCTCCGTGGCGATCACGCGGCGGATCTCCTCGCCCAGGGCGGGCGTGGCGCGCTCGTCGGTATCCACGTAAAAGAGCCAGTCGGTGGTGGCCTGGCTCAGGCCAAAGTTACGCTGCTGGGCAAAATCGCGGAACTCACTTTGCACCACGCGGGCGCCCAGCGCCTCGGCCAGAAGCGCAGTGCGGTCGGTGGAGCGCGTGTCGAGGATGACGAGGGTCTCGTCGGCCCAAGAGGCGCTCTCGAGGCAGGCGACGATCTCCTGCTCGTTATCCCGCGCCAGGATGCCGACGGTCAGGGTGGGCATGTCACATCTCCATCACCTGGCGAAAGGCCTCCAGGCGCCGTTCGGCGTCGTCCGGCGCAATCTCGTGGCGGCGGAGTGCCTGGCGCACGCGCCGGGCATCGCGCCGCAGGCCGGCGCGCACGATCCGCCTGGCCAGGAACTGGTAGGCCGGCGAGTAAAAGCGCGCAAAGAGGAGAAAGCGGCTCCGCCAGAGGGCCACGAACATCCGGTCGCGAAACTGCGCCGTGCTCTGCCCGGAAAAGTGCGTGATGCGCGCCTCAGGCACGCAACAGATCTCCCAGCCGGCCCGGCGCATCCGCAGGCACCAGTCGATCTCTTCGCAGTACATAAAGTAGGAGGTGTCCAGCGGCCCCACCTGGCGGACGGCCTCCCAGCGCGCCAGCATGGCTGCCCCCAGAGGATGGTCGATGGGGAAGGGCCGGCCGGCCTCGTAGCGGCGGCGCGGGTAGCGGCCGTTCAGGCCTGAGTTGGTCAGCCGGTGGTTGACCGGCCAGAAATCGAGGAAGGCCATGGCCAGGGTCGGGAAGCGAAAGGCCCCGTGCTGGAAGCCCCCATCGCCATACTCCAGGCTCGCGCCGACCAACCCCACGTGCGGGTGTGCGCTCAGATGGCGGATCATGAGCCCCAGGGCCCCGGGGGCAATGAGCGTATCGGGGTTGAGGATCAGGACGTAGGGCGGCGGCGGCTCGAGGTCAGCCATCGCGGCCAGGCCGAGGTTGGCGCCGCCGGCAAAGCCGAGGTTGCCGCCACTTTCGATCACAGTGGCCTGCGGAAAGGCCGCGCGCGCCGCGGCAGCGCTCCCGTCGGCCGAGGAGTTGTCGACCAGCCAGACGTGGCCGGCCAGCGCATCGTGGGCCAGCGCCTCGTACACCGAGGCCAGGCAGCCGAGGGTGAGCTCGCGGACGTTGTAGCTGACGATGACGATGCCCAGGTCCACGATGGGGCCCCTCAGAAGCCGATGGAGATCGCGGTCGGCTCGACCCGGTCCTGCACGATCCAGACCTGCTCATGGATGAGGCCCAGCCAGTAGTAGGGCTGCACCTTGACCGGGCGATCGTCGATCACCAGGTGCCCCACCACGGTGGCCGTCTGGCCGGGCATCAGGTAGGTCTGCGGGCCGATATCGGTCTCGAGGACGGCCAGTTCCTCATCGGTGCCCAGCTGCCAGCGGAAGGGGTACAGGCGCCCGGCCGAGTTGCCCTCATAGTCCAGCCCGACGCGAAAGATGCCCGGCTCCTCGTACTCTTCGAGCGTGTTAAAGTTCTCCGCAGTCGTGTACGTACTGCCGGACTCGGGGCCTTTGGTACGCACCGGCACGGTGCCGATGTTCCGCACCGTGCAAGTGAAGGTCAGCGTCCCGTGCAGGGGCACCACCAGGGAGGAGAACTCGGCCGCGGCATTGACGATCTCGACGCGCGGCACCCCGCCGCCCTCGATGGTCAGCCCGGCGCTGACTTTGGCCTTGTTGCCGACGGCGTCCTCCGCCTCGACCACGACGGTATAGTCCCCGTCGGGCGGCGGCGTGGCGCCCAGGTCGATGCCGGCGTCATAGTCGTGCTCGTGGGCGCCGGGGGAGCCCATCTCACGGATCTTGTCTTCGGCGACCGGGTAACGGACGCCGTCCTTGTCCAGAATATAGACCTCCACGCGGGTGGCGGGCTTGTTCAGCACGTAGGACACCTTGACGCGGTCGGTGATGCCGTCCCGGTTGGGGGTGAAGCGGTTCGGGTACACGCTCAGCCCGCGGATCTCGAGGTACTCTTTGTCCCCGTCCACCAGGGTGATGGGCTTTTCCACCCGTGCCTGGCGCCCGCGCGAGTCGGTCGCCTCAAAGATGACGCGGTACTCGCCATCGGGCAGGAGGCGGTCTCCGATGACGCCGCTGAAATAGGCGGTGCGCTCGCCCCGCGAGCGGCGCTGGGCAACGCGGAAATCGTGCCGTTGGCCGGCCTCGTCCAGCAGGTAGATCGAGATGGACGACTGCGCGGTGAGCGTGTACTTGAACTCGGCGATATCGTCCACGCCGTCGGCGTTCGGCGAGATGACGGCCGGGCGGATCGCCACGTCACGCAGCAGGCCGCCGCGGCCACAGCCGGCCAAGGCCGCCGCGAGCAACAGTCCAGCGATGATGATAAAGTGCTTTCGCACGGTGTACCTGCCCTCCAGAGGGGATGGCCTGGTCGGGGCCAGGCTGAACGCAGTGTATGTGCCTGGCGGGGGGGCGTCAAATGCCCTGGCCCCCGAGGGCGGCGGAGGCGGTGCCGCGGGCATTCGTCCCCCAGGGGTTGCAGGTGTACAATGGCCGGCGTTTCCAGTGTTCGCCGAGCCGTCAGGAGCAGGTGCATGCTGTCGTACGCTGACGCCTTGAGAGCAGTTTTCCGCCGCACCGACTATGAGCGGGACGAGCGGCCCGAAAAGCCCGCCTATGCCGAGCGCGTCTGGCGGCTGGACCGCGTGCGCGAGCTGCTAGCGGCCCTCGGCAACCCACAGGCGGCCTACCCGGCGGTGCACATCGCCGGCACCAAGGGCAAGGGCTCTACGACGGCCATGATCGAGGCGGCCCTGCGCGCGGGTGGCTTTCGCACCGGCATGTTCACCTCGCCGCACCTGCACACCTTCCGCGAGCGGATCCGCCGCGGGGGCGCGCTGATCTCTGAGGAGGACGTGGCCCGCCTCGTCGAGCGCATGGCGCCCGTCCTCGCCGAGCGCCCCGAGGTGACCGTGTTCGAGATCATCACCGCCCTGGCCATGCTCTACTTTGCCGAGGAGCCGGTCGACGTCGGCGTCTTTGAGGTGGGCCTGGGCGGCCGGCTGGACGCCACCAATGTGCTCCTCCCCGAGGTCTCGGTGATCACCTCGATCAGCCTGGACCACACCAAGGTCCTGGGAGACACCCTCGAGGCGATCGCCGGCGAAAAGGCCGGCATCATCAAGCCGGGGGTGCCGGTGGTCAGCGCACCGCAGAGGCCGGCGGCGCTTGGCGTGATCCGGGCCAAGGCCGAGGCGGCCGGCGCCCCTCTGACGGTGGCCGGCAGCGACTGGCAGTGGACGCCGCTGGAGGCCGACCTGGCCGGGCAGAGCCTCAGCGTGTTCCGCGCCGGCCACGCGGACGAGCCGGAATACCCGGCCCTGTCGATCCCGCTCTTGGGCGCCCACCAGCAGGAGAACGCCACCACCGCCGTGGCCGCGCTGGAGGCGCTGCGCGACCGGGGCGTGCCCCTGGGGCGCGCCGCCATCCGCCAGGGGCTGCACGACGTGTCGTGGCCCGGCCGGCTGGAGATCCTCTCGCGGCGGCCGCTCGTGGTGGTGGACGGGGCGCACAACCCCTACTCGATGGAGCGGCTGATCGAGGCGCTGCGCGCGCACCTCCACTACCAGCGGCTGTTAATGGTCTTTGGCTCGGGCGTCACCCACGTGCCGGCGGACCTGTTGCGCGTGCTGCTGCCGCACGCCTCCGAGGCGTTCCTGGTGCACTCGCAGCACGCCAAGGCCACGCCCGTCGAGGACCTGGGCGCCTATGTGGCCGCGGAGGGTTACCGCGGCCGGCAATCGGGCACGGTGGCGGAGGGCCTGCGCGACGCCTTGGCCGAGGCAACCCCCGACGACCTCGTCGTGGTCACGGGGTCTCTCTTTGTGGTGGCCGAGGCCCGTTACGCCTGGGCCGAGCGGAGCGGCCTGCCGCTGCCGCCGACCGACCCGCCCGACGTGTACTGACGCGCTAGAGGCGCACCATGTGCGCCGAGCGGATGGTCGGCAGGGCCATCACCCGGGCCAGGCCGGCGGCGTCGAGCGGATCGTCCAGGCCGAGGATCATCAGCCCCAGCCCGCCGCGCTCCTGCCTCCCGACCTGGACGAAGGCGATGCTCACCCCCAGCTCGCCGAGCAGGCCCCCCATCTGGCCGATGATGCCCGGCTGCTCGACGTGCTCCGAAAGCAAGAGGTCCCCCGCGGCGCGAAAGTCGAACCAGTAGTCCCCCACGCGGACGATGTGCGGCTGCCCGCGCATGACGGCGCCGCTCACCAGGAACGGCCCCGCCGAAGTGGCGGCGCGCAGGGTGATCAGATGCCCGAAACCCTCGGCCTCCTCACCCCGCACCTCGGTGACCTCCAGGCCCCGCTCACGGGCCAGCAGCCGGGCGTTGACGAGGTTGACGGGCTCCTCGGTCGTCTCCCCCAGGAGGCCCGCCAGGAGCGCGCTGCTGAGCAGGCCAGAGTTCAGTAGCGCCGCCTCACCGCCGTAGACGATCTCGAGCGCCGAGATGTTGTCGTGCGCGTACTGCCCGCAAAAGCGCCCCAGGCGGCCGGCCAGGTCGAGGTAGGGCCCCAGGGTGGCGCGCTCTTCTTCGCTGAGGGGAGAGAGGTTCACCGGGTAGCGCGGCGCGCGCCCCTCCAAGACGTCGACGACCTGACGCGCCACCTCGACGGCGGCGGAATCCTGCGCCTCCAGGGTCGAGGCGCCCAGGTGCGGCGTGAGGAGGACGCCCTCCATCCCGCGGAGCGCCTGTGAGACGGAGGGCTCGTGGGGGTAGACGTCCAGCGCCGCCCCGGCGATGTGCCGCGCGGCCAGGGCAGCGGCCAGGGCGTCCTCGTCCACCAGTTCGCCGCGGGCGCAGTTGATCAGGCAGGCCCCGGGCTTCATGAGGGCCAGCTCGCGCGTGCCGATCATGCCACGCGTCCGCTCGGTGGCCGGGGCGTGCAGGCTGACATAGTCGGCCGTAGCCAGCAGCTCGTCGAGCTCGGCCAGGCGCACGTCCAGCTGGGCGGCGCGCTCGGCCGAGACCAGCGGGTCGTAGGCCAAGAGGCGCATCTCAAAGGCCCGCGCGCGGGCGGCCACCGCCGTGCCGACGCGCCCCAGCCCGACCAGGCCCAGGGTCTTGTCACGCAGTTCTGAGCCGAGGAAGCGCCCCCGTTGCCACTGCCCGGCGTGAACGCTGGCGTTGGCCTGCACGACGTTGCGCGCCAGGCAGAGCATCAGGGCCAGGGTGTGCTCGGCCACGGCGATGGTGTTGGAGGTGGGCGCGTTGACGACCAGGACGCCGCCACGCGTGGCGGCGTCGACGTCGACGTTATCGACCCCGGTGCCAGCCCTGCCCACCACGCGCAGGCGCCGCCCGCGGGCCACGACGTCGGCCGACACCGTCGTGCCGCTGCGCACCACCAGGGCCTCGTAGGCGCCGATAGCGGCGCACAGTTCTTCTTCCGAGAGGCCCAGGCGCACGTCCACCTGGCAGGATGCCTCCAGGCAGGCCAGGCCGGCGGGGGCCAACGCATCGGTGACGAGCACCCGATATGTCATACTGCGCTCCTTCGATCGCTCGCCCGCAGGGGCGCGGACCGCGGTCCGCGCCCCTGCGGCTACACTCTAGGCCTGCGGCTTGGGCAGGCGGCCCAACGCCGCGCGAACCTTCTCCTCCGGGTAGGCATAGTTCTCCAGCTTGCCCGCCAGGAAAGAGTCGTACGAGGTCAGGTCCAGGTAGCCGTGGCCGCTGAGGGCAAACACGATGACCCGCTCCTCCTCCTTCTCCTTGGCGTCGAGGGCTTCGTCGACCGCGGCACGGATGGCGTGGGCCGATTCGGGCGCCGGCAGGATCCCCTCGGTCTGCAGGAACAGCTGCGCCGCCTGGAAGGTCTCGATCTGCGGCACGGCCACCGCCTCGATCAAGCCCTCGGAGTGCAAGAGTGACAGGATCGGCGCCATGCCGTGGTAGCGCAGCCCGCCGGCGTGGATCGAGGCGGGCACAAAGTCGTGCCCGAGGGTGCGCATCTTGATCACGGGGGCCATCTTGGCCGTGTCACCATAGTCGTAGGCGTAGAGGCCCTTGGTCAGGCTCGGGCAGGCCTCCGGCTCGACGGCCAGGAGGCGCGTCTTGCTGCCGTCGGCGAGGTTGCGCTGCAGGTAGGGCAGGGCGATCCCGGCAAAGTTGGAGCCGCCCCCGACGCAGCCGATGACGACGTCCGGCTCGTCGACGCCGGCCAGGTCCAGCTGCTTGATGACCTCCTGGCCGATGATGGTCTGGTGCATCAGCACGTGGTTCAGGACGCTGCCGAGCGCGTACTTGGTATCCGCGTTCTGGCCGGCGACCTCGACGGCTTCGCTGATGGCCATCCCCAGCGAGCCAGGCGAGTCGGGGTCGTCGGCCAGGATGGCGCGGCCGGCCGCGGTCTCCATCGAGGGGCTGGGCGTCACCGTGGCGCCAAAGAGCCGCATCACGGAGCGGCGGCCGGGCTTCATCTCGTAAGAGACCTTGACCATGTACACCTTGCACTCGAGGTCGAAAAAGTTGCAGGCCATGGCCAGGGCCGAGCCCCACTGCCCCGCGCCCGTCTCAGTGGTAAGCTTTTTCACGCCGGCGATCTTGTTATAGTAGGCCTGGGCGACGGCTGTGTTGGGCTTGTGGCTGCCGGTGGGGCTGGTGCCCTCGTACTTGTAAAAGATCTTGGCCGGGGTACCCAGGGCCTTCTCCAGGCGCACGGCGCGCATGAGCGGCGTCGGCCTCCACAGGCGCAGGATCTCCTGCACCTCGGCGGGGATATCGATATAGCGCTCGGTGCTCATCTCCTGGGCGATCAGCTCCATGGGAAAGATGGGCGCCATGTCGTCAGGGCCGGCGGGCATCAGCGTGGCCGGGTGGAGCGGCGGCGGCACCGGCTTGGTGAGGTCCGCCTGGACGTTGTACCAACGAGTGGGCATGTCGGACTGGGCGAGTTCGAACCTGGTTTGCATGGTGGTCACCTTTCTGCGAGGGGCTCCCTCTGCTGCGGCGCGGTCGCCGGCCTGGCGAGCCGTGGCGACAAGACGTAGCCGTGATACCAACCTGGGCGAGGGAACAGAAAACGGCGCTCGCCCCGAAGGGACGAACGCCGTTTGCGTCCGTGGTGCCACCCCACTTAGCCCGGCCAAGGAACAAAAAACTCTGCCGTGATGGCAGAGTTGTCCGCAAGGCCAGCCTCACTCATTGCAGGTACGGGATGGCTCCGCCTACGAGCCCGATCCGATACCCTCTGCCCTGATAACGGTGGCGACTCCGGCATGGTCTACTGGCGGCGGCGCGTTCTACCATGCGACTCACAGGGCCATTCACCATCTGCGCTGGTACCGGGCTCACACCTTACCCCGGCTCTCTGGCCCCCGCTCGGACGGCTACTATTCCTGCTCAACGTCTCGTATGGATTTCCCGCAGGATAGCACACATTGGGCGGCGCGTCAACTGATTGGCGCGGTTGCAGCGCGGTTTGGGCATCGACTGCCGGGCCCAGCGGAACGCAGAGGCCCACACGCGCCGCGTGATGGCCAGGTTCCGAACCATCTGGCGTTCAGCCGCCTACTTGATGCCGTTCTGGACGGCAAAGACGGGAAGTGCCGGCCTCCTCGCTAGGCAGCACACTATAGGCCTTGACAGTGCCGGATTTACATGCTAGATTCGGGACAGTGTTACCGTTCACGGTAACGGTAGCAATGGGGTGCCACTAGTGGCGCCACGACAGATGGTGGTGCGCCGGGATACGTGGCAACCACCTTCTCCTGTCCGGCGCATGATCCCCTGCGCCACAGGGCACCTGCTTGCCTCTAGAGATAATACCGCTCCATCTTTCTGTTACCCGGAGCAAAGGGGGATGCCTATGTAGCATGCTTGGCAGTGCCACGGCATACCGTGGACGTCCGGCTACGCCAATCACGTGTTCGAGACCCCAGGACCCAGGTAGCGATAGTGATCCCGATCCGGCGCGACGTGTTGACCACCGCGTACGACAAGGAGCATCGCGACATGAGACCCCAGATCTCGAGACGCGCATTTCTACGCTACACCAGCCTGGCGACCTTTGGCATCGCCGCAGCAGGCTGCCTCCCGGTGGAGGTGCCCGCCGCCACCGAACCGGGCGCCCCCGCCGCCGAGCCCGCCCCGGCCGGCGAGGAGGTCGCCCCCGGCGTCCCGCGCAAGGACACCCTGATCCTCGAGAACCCCACGGGGCGCGTGGTTCCGGCCGACGATTTCAACCGCTGGCGGCCCGGCATGCAGAGCGCCTCAACCGGCCTGCAGCAGCTGGCTCTCGACGCCCTCTGGTACATCGACCCCGACGCCGGCATCGACGGCGTGTGGGACAACTCCCTGGCCGCGGAGAAGCCGATCTACAACGAAGACTTTACCGAGATGACCGTCAAGCTCCGCCAGGGCATCTACTGGAGCGACGGCGTCGAGTTCAACGCCGACGACCTGATCTACACGGTCGAGACGCTCAAGAACACGCCCGGTATGTCCTACACCGGCCAGTTCAGCACTTACGTCGAGTCGATCGACCGGCTGGACGATTTTACCGTCGTGTTCCACCTGACCAAGCCCAACTCACGGTTCCACGGCCTCTTTACCGTGCGTTGGAGCGCCTGCTTTATCATGCCCAAGCACGTCTTTGAGAAAGAGGCCGACGTGGTGGCCTACAAGTTCAACCCGCCCGTCAGCCTGGGCCCCTACGTGCTCAAGGACTATGACCCCAACGGCAACTGGTACCTGTGGGAGCGGCGCGAGGACTGGCAGCGCACGACGCTGGCGCGCTTTGGCGAGCCGGGCCCCAAGTACGCCATGTACGTGGCCCCCGGCCCCAGCGACAAGAAGGTCATGGCCCAGGCCGCCAAGGACCTGGACGTGATCCACGACATCGCCCCCGAGGGGATGATCACGCTGGCCAAGACCAACCCGACCTCCAAGGGCTGGTTCAAGTCCTTCCCCTGGGCGCACCCGGACCCCACGCTGCCGTCGGTCATCCTGAACCTGGAGCGGCCCCCGCTGGACAACCGCGATGTGCGCTGGGCGCTGACCTTGTCGATCGACATCGTCCGCGTGGCCATGGCCTCCTACCGCGGCGCGGCAACCATCTCGGCCATCCACGTCCCGCCGACCGGCATGTACCCCCAGTACTACTTTGAGCCGCTGGAGGGCTGGCTCAAGGAGTTCGCCCTGGACATCGACGGCCAGCCCTACCTGCCCTACGACCCGGACGCCGGCCTGCGCATCGCCGATGAGGCGCGCAAAACCTTGGGCGACCTGGTGCCAACCGACCCGGTCGAGATCCGCAAGGCCGTGGGCGCCGGCTGGTGGAAGTACGACGTTGCGGCGGCGGAAAAGCTGCTCCTGGCCAACGGCTTTACCCGCGACGGCAAGGGGATGTGGCTGCTGCCCGATGGCCAGCCGTGGAAGATCACCTTGGAGTCCGAGGGCGAGACCCGGCCGGTGATGAACCGCGGTGCCGCCATGATCGTCGAGTGCTGGAAAGAGTTCGGCATCGACGCCAACCTCAACGTGTTCGACAACGCCACCCGTTCCCGCATCGGCCTGCTCGGCGAGTTCGACGCGGACTTTGGCTGGACGATCGAGACCTGGGGCGGCCATCCCGACCTGTTCTTCTTCCTCGAGTCCTGGCATTCCGACTACTATGTGCCAGAGGGAGAGAACGCCGTCGGGCGCAACCGCATGCGCTGGAAGAACCCCGAGCTCGACGTGATCATCGAGAGCATCCAGAAGCTCGGCTTTGACGACCCCCAGGGCCTCGAGCTGGGCCGGCAGTTCGTCAAGCTGGCGGCGCGTGAGATGCCGATCATCCCGATCATGTCGTACAACGTGTTCTCGGTGTGCGACGAAACCTACTGGGAGGGCTTCCCGACCGCCGAGGATCCCTACACCGACCCCGTCGCCAACTGGGCCAACACCAAGTACATGTTCGTCAAGATCAAGCCCAAGGACGCCTAGTCGGCCCGACCGTGCCCCTTCGCGGCGCCAGTGCGCCGCGAAGGGGCTTTCGCTGGGGTGTTGCCCATGCGCAAGTTCCTGCTTGGCTACCTCTTCCCACGGATTGGCCAGTACTTGATGGTCATTTTCCTGGGGGTTACGCTTACGTTTATCATCCCCCGGTTCTCGCCCGCCGACCCGGTGGAGCGGCAGATCGGCCAGCTGATGGCGTCGGGCGCGCAGATCAACCCCGAGGCCGTCATCCACCTGCGCGAGGCGCTGACCGAGATGTACGGGCTGGAGGGCAGCAACCTGCAGCAGTACGCCGCCTTCTGGGGCCGCCTGCTGCGCGGGGATCTGGGCCCATCCCTCTCGACCTTCCCGACGCCGGTGATATCGTTGATCCGCCAGGCTCTGCCCTGGACCCTGGGGCTGCTGCTGACCACGACGCTGGTCTCCTGGGGCCTGGGCAACCTGTTCGGCGCCCTGGCCTCCTACTCTCCGGGCAGCCGCACCTGGCGCGTGGTGGACGTGTTGAGCCAGGCCGTGCGCCCCATCCCCTACTACGTCATGGCGCTGGTGCTTTTGGTGCTGTTCGCCTACTTTATCCCGATCTTTCCCTTTGGCGGGGCCTACCCGGTCGGAACGCATGTGCAGCTCAGCCTGAGTTTCATCGTCACGGTGCTCAAGCACTCGGCGTTGCCAGCGATCAGCTTGGTCGTGGTCGGCATGGGGGCCTGGTTCATTGGCATGCGCTCACTGGCCTCCAACATCATCTCGGAGGATTATGTCCTGTACGCCGAGACGGCCGGCCTGGGCAAGAGCACCATCATCTTTGGCTACATCGCCCGCAACGCGCTCCTGCCGCAGATCACCGGGCTGGGGCTGCAGTTGGGCATGATCTTTAGTGGCGCGCTGGTCATGGAGATCGTTTTCGGCTACCCCGGCATGGGCATGTTGACGCTCCAGGCAGTAATGGCCAACGATTATTCCCTGATCATGGGCATCGCCATCTTTTCTATCGTCGGGGTAGCCACTGCCGTCCTCTTGCTTGACGTGCTCTACCCACTCTTCGACCCTCGGGTACGCTACCAGTAGGGAGTGAGATGATCAGGGTCATACGCGACCTGCTGCGCTACGACAGCCGCTTCCGCATCGCCTTTGTCTTCTTGCTGGGCGTGTTGGTCATGTGCCTCCTGTCGGCCGTGTCTCCGTACGACCCCGGCAGGACGTTCAAGGTCCCGGCCGACATGCCGCCCTCCCCGGCGCACCCCTTCGGCACCACCTCCAGAGGCCAGGACCTCTTCTGGTGGATGACCTTTGCCGTGCGCAACTCGCTGCTCCTCGGGCTGGTGACGGCGGCCGTCTCTCGCGTCATCGCCATCCTGGTCGGCCTGGTGGCCGGGTATCGGGGCGGGTGGATCGACCGGGTGCTCATGTCGATCAACGATAGCTTTGTCGTCATGCCGGTGTTGCCCCTGCTGATCCTGCTGAGCTTTCTGCTGCGGGGCAGGATGAGCCTGATCACGCTGGCGGTCTTCCTGGGGATGTTCGGCTGGCCCTGGGACGCGCGCCTCATCCGCGCCCAGGTGCTCAGCCTCAAGGAACGCTCCTTCACGCGGACGGCCTTCTACTCCGGCACCAGCGCCTTCCGCATCACCCTGAACGAGCACCTGCCCTACGTGTTGCCCGTCGTGTTTGCCACGACGATCAACAACATGCTCTGGTCGATCGGGATGGAGGTGACGCTGAGCGTGCTGGGCCTGTCAGACATCACCCTGGCGACCATCGGCACGGCGATCTTTTGGGCCAACCAGCACCAGGCCCTGGTGGCCGGCATCTGGTGGTGGCTGGCCGCCCCGATCATCGTGGCCATCATCCTGTTCCTGGGGCTGTACATGCTCTTCTCCAGCGTCAACGAGTACATCGATCCGCGGACCCGCCTGCGGCTGATAGGGGGTTGATCCGTGGCACTGCTAACCGTCCAGGACCTACGCGCCTACTATCGTACCGAGGCCTACGGGATCTCTCGCACGGTGCGCGCCGTCGACGGCGTCTCGCTCGAGCTATACCACGATGAGATCTATGGGCTGGCTGGCGAGTCGAGCTGCGGCAAGACCACGCTGATCAAGGTGCTCTCTGGCACGATCCGCCCACCGCTCCGGGTGGAGGGCGGGCGGGTGCAGTACCAGTTCGGCGAGCACGGCGTCGATATGCTCCACATCGACCAGGACGAGCTACAGCACAACGTCCGCTGGAAAGAGATCTCGTACGTCATGCAGGCCTCGATGAGCGTGCTGAACCCGGTCCGCCGGATCATCAGCACCTTTGAGGATATCATCTCCACGCACCAGGGGATCGCCTCACGCGCCGAGTTCCTCCGCGAGGTGCGCGAGCACGTGCACGCCCTGGGCCTGCCCACCGACGTCCTGAACGCCTACCCCCATCAGCTCTCCGGGGGGATGCGGCAGCGCGTGGTCATCGCCCTGGCCACCGTGTTCGAGCCCAGCCTGATCGTGGCCGACGAGCCGACCACGGCGCTGGACGTCGTCGTGCAGCGCGGCGTGTTGCAGCTCCTGAAGGACATCCAGGCGCGCAGTGGCAACACGGTGTTCCTCGTCACCCACGACATGGCCGTCCACGCCAACGTGGCGGACCGCGTGGCGATCATGTACGCGGGGCGCATCGTCGAAGAGGGGCCCACCGAGGCCATTTTCGAGGCGCCGAGCCACCCCTACACGCAACACCTGATCCGGTCGCTGCCCAGGATCGGCGACAAATCGAGCAAGGCCAGCCTCAGCGGTTCGCCGCCCAACCTGGCCAACCCGCCGGACGGGTGCCGCTTCCACCCGCGCTGCCCGCACGCCGAGGCGATCTGCCGGGAAAGCGTCCCCGAGATGGTCTTCCTGGAGCCGGGGCACCGCGCCGCCTGCCACCGCGTGGAGGGGAGCGATCGATGAGCGACAACGGGAAACTCCTCGACCTGCAGCAGGTGACGGCCGTCTTTCACCTCGGGGGGCTGCTGCAGCGCACGCGGCTGGTGGCCGTCAACGATGTGTCGTTCTCCCTGGACAGTGCCCGCCCCGAGATCTTTACGCTGGCCGGCGAGAGCGGCAGTGGCAAGACGACCCTGGCGCGGCTGCTCCTCCACGATTTGGAGCCCACCGCGGGCAAGGTTATCTTTGAAGGGCGCGATCTCGCCAGCGTCAAGAGCCGGCGCGAGACCATGGCCTTCATGAAGGCCGTCCAGCCCGTGTTCCAGAACCCGTTTGAGACCTTCAACCCGCTGCGCCGCGTCGATGCCTACCTGGTCGACACGGCGGTGAACTATGGCATGGCCCGCACGCGCCGCGCGGCAGCGCCGGTGGTCGACCAGGCCCTGCGCCAGGTAGGTCTCTCCCTCGAAGAGGTCGGCAAGCGCTACCCGCACGAACTCTCCGGCGGGCAGATCCAGCGCGTTTCGGTGGCGCGCGCGCTGATCCC
This sequence comes from Anaerolineae bacterium, assembly GCA_040768605.1. Lineage (GTDB taxonomy): Bacteria > Chloroflexota > Anaerolineae > UBA1429 > UBA1429 > JAAZBY01. The sequence goes on from JAXGMP010000002.1 coordinate 90,667, forward strand.
CCAGCCCAGGCTGATCATCGCGGACGAGCCGGTGTCCATGGTCGATGCGTCCCTGCGCATGGAGATCGTCAACCTCTTTCGCACCCTGCGGGATGAGCAGCGGGTCAGCGTCCTGTACATCACCCATGACCTGGCCACCGCCTACTATATTAGCGACCGCGTCGCGATCATGCTGCGCGGGTACATCGTCGAGTATGGCCCGGTCGACAAGGTCCTCGGGGAGCCCATCCATCCCTACACGCGGCTGCTGCAGGCCTCGGTGCCGGCCCCTGCGCCCTCCGAACGCCACGCCTGGGCCACGCACATTGACCTGGGCACCCTGGAGGTGAGAGAATACGCGCGCGTCGGCTGCAAGTTCGCGGGCCGCTGCCCGCACGTGATGGACATCTGCCGCCGCGCGGATCCGCCCGATGTCGACGCCCAAGGGCGCACCGTCAAGTGTTACCTCTATGCGGGGGCTTCCCAGCGCTGAGCGGCCCCCGCACCGAAAGAACCAGGAGAACCCATGAACACGATCACGTTGGACGTCCGCCTGGCCAGCACCAAGATCGACCGCAACATCTACGGCCACTTTTCCGAGCATCTGGGCCGCTGCATCTACGAGGGGTACTGGGTCGGTGAGGACTCGCCCATCCCCAACGTCCGCGGCATCCGCCAGGATGTCGTCGCGGCCCTGCGCCAGATCAAGGTGCCCGTACTGCGTTGGCCGGGCGGCTGCTTTGCGGACGAGTACCACTGGATGGACGGCATCGGCCCGCGCAACAAGCGCCCGACCATGATCAACACGCACTGGGGCGGCGTCGTCGAAGACAACGCCTTTGGCACCCACGAGTTCATGGACCTGTGCGAGCAGCTGGGCTGCGAGCCGTACATCTGCGGGAACGTCGGCAGCGGTACGGTGCAGGAGATGTCGCAGTGGGTCGAGTACGTGACTTTTGACGGCAAGAGCCCGATGACCGACCTGCGCAAGAAGCACGGCCGCGACAAGCCGTGGCATCTGACCTACTTTGGCGTGGGCAACGAGAACTGGGGTTGCGGCGGCCACATGCGCCCCGAGTACTATGCCGACGAGTACCGCCGCTACGCCCTGTATGCCCGGGACTATGGCGACAACCACCTGTACCGCATCGCCTGTGGCCCGCGCAACGACGACTATCACTGGACCGAGGTGCTCATGGAGCAGGCCGGGCACGAAGGCCTCTTTGGCGGCCCCTACATGGACGGCCTGGCGCTGCACTATTACACCCAGGTGAAGCGGCTGCCGGATGGGACGCGCGTCGGCTCGGCGACGCAGTTCGACGAGGCCCAGTGGATCGAGATCATCTACAAGGGGCTCTATATGGATGAGCTCGTCCGCCGGCACGCCACCATCATGGACCGCTACGACCCGGGCCAGAAGGTGGCCCTCATCGTCGACGAGTGGGGCACCTGGTACGCGACCGAGCCCGGCACTAACCCGCGCTTCCTGTACCAGCAGAACACCATGCGCGACGCCATCGTGGCGGCCACCACGTTCGACATCTTTAACCGGCACTGCGACCGGGTGCGCATGGCCAACATCGCCCAGACCTGCAACGTGCTGCAGGCCATGGTACTGACGCAGGGCGACAAGATACTCGTCACCCCCAGCTACCACGTGTTCGAGATGTACGCCGTACACCAGGACGCCACCATGGTCCCCCTCGAGGTACAGAGCGAGGTCTACGAGCACGCCGGGTACAGCGTCCCGGCCGTCTCGGCCTCGGCCTCGGTCGACGCCGCCGGCAAGCTGCACGTGACCCTGTCCAACGCCAACCCTGGCAAAGACATCGCCGTGCGGGCCAACCTGGCCGGCATCACCGCGCGCCAGGTGCGCGGGCGGGTCTTGCAGGGCGAGGCCATGAACGCACACAACACCTTCGAGCAGCCCAACACCGTGGCGCCCAGGCCGTTCGCGGCTGCCAAACTCGGTGGCGACCACCTGGAGGTCACGCTGCCCAGGATGTCCGTCGTCAGCCTGGAGATCGTCTAGATCGTCGTTCCCGCGGGCCACGTCCCGCGCCAAGACCTGAGGGGCTCGCCTCCGGCCAGGAGGCGAGCCCGAGCAGCCAGCCAGGGAATCGCCATGGCATCGAAACACGCGCGCCGGCACGTCACCATCCGGCAGGTAGCCGAGAGGGCGGGAGTGTCCGCCCAGACGGTCTCTCGGGTGCTGAACGACCGGCCGGACGTGGCGCGTGAGACGCGGGCCCGCGTCCGCCGCGCCATCGACGAGATGGGCTACGCGCCCAACGTCATCGCCCGCAACCTGAGCCGCGGCCACAGCCACAGCCTCGGGGTGGTCACGGCTGGGCTGGACCTGATGGGCCCCTCGCGAACGCTGAACGCCATCACCTCACAGGCCGAGGAGGAGGGCTATACGCTGCTCCTCAAGGAGCTACCCAGCTTTGACTCGGACCGCGTCCGCCCGCTCCTCGACGCCCTGCTGGCCAACCGGGTGGACGGGATCATCTGGGCGGTGCCGGAAGTGGGCAGCAACCGCGCCTGGCTGGCCGACAATCACTTCCCGGCGGCCATCCCCACGCTGTTCCTGACCATGGAGCCGCGCCCCGGGCTGGCCAGTATCTCGGTCGACAACCGCGCCGGCGGCCGCCTGGCCACCGAGCACCTCCTGGAACAGGGCTACCGTCACGTCGGGCACATCAGCGGGCCCCTCGACTGGTGGGAGGCCCGTCAGAGAAAAGACGGCTGGAGGGCCGCCCTGGCCGCCGCCGGCATCCCGGAGGAGACGAGGCTCTCCGTGGAGGGCGACTGGTCGTCGGCCAGCGGTGCCGAGGCGTTCGTCCGGCTGCGGGCCCAGTACCCCGAGATGGACGCCATCTTTGTGGCCAACGACCAGATGGCCCTGGGCGCGCTGCTGGTCGCCTCTCGCCAGGGGCTCCGCGTGCCGGAGGACCTGGGCATGGTCGGCTTTGACAACCTGCCCGAATCCGCCTACTACCGGCCGCCCCTTTCCAGCGTGGACCACGACCTGCCCCGGCTGGGGCACCTGGCCGTCCGGGAACTGGTGCGGGTGATCGAGGTGCGCCAGCGCGAGGAACCGCCGCCCGAGCCGGTATCTCTGCTGCTGCCGGCCAGGCTGCTCGTGCGGGCCAGCTCCGTTCGGCCTCACGCCTGAGCCACCCGGCTGACGGACGCCCCCAAATGCGCAGGAGTGTGCGTCGGCGGGTGCCTTTTCCCCTTGTCAAAGCGCTACGACGGTGATAGAATGACTGCACTGCGAGCGACGGAGAGCCACACCCCAGGGGCCGCGGGCGTGAGGTCGTCCCACGCGCGGCAGCCGGCTAACCGCCAGGCCTAGGCGCATCATCGTACCGTGCCCGCTCTCGGCCTCGCCGTGGATGCTCTGTCACCAGACGCGTCTCGCTGATCGCTCACCAACGCCGTGGTCCCGCGGTATGCCGGCCGTACCATCCGCCGCGTATCGGCAGGCCCGATGCGCCGCGCGGAAGTACCAAGGCCGACAGGGCACCATGCCCCCCAACGGAGCTGTCATTCATGGATGCACACCAACTCTGGCAGGCCACCCTCGGCCGTCTGCAGCTATCGCTCGATAAGCCCGCCTACGATACGTGGGTGAGCCCCACCCACTCCATATCGTATGAGGACGGTGTGCTCGTGGTGGGCGTGCGCTCGGCCTACGCCAAGGACTGGCTCGACAACCGCCTCTACGCGGTGATCCAGCGCACCGCCACCGAGGTCGCCGGGCGCACCATCTCCGTCCGCTTTATCGTGCGGCGCAACGGCCCCGGCACGGCCCAAGAGGTCGAAGCCGTCGAGATGCTGGACCTGCCGCAGGCCCCGCCGCTGGCCCCGACCCTGGGCGAGGGCGAGGCCACGGGGCTCAACCCGCGTTACACCTTCAGCAACTTTATCGTCGGCCAGTCCAACCGGCTGGCGCACGCCGGATGCCTGGCCGTGGCCGAGCGACCCGGGTTGGACTACAACCCCCTCTTCATCTACGGCGGCGTGGGCCTGGGCAAGACCCACCTGCTGCATGCCGTCGGCAACGCCGTGGCCCAGTCCAACCTGCGCACCCTGTACGTCAGCGCCGAGACCTTTGCCAACGAGCTGATCAACGGGATCCGCACACGCACCACGGAAGAGTTCCGCGCCAAGTACCGGACCATCGACGTCCTGCTCCTCGACGACGTCCAGTTCCTGATCGGCAAAGAGCGCACCCAGGAAGAGTTCTTTCACACCTTCAACGACCTCTACCAGGTCAACCGCCAGATCGTCCTCTCCAGCGACCGCCCGCCCAAGGCCTTTGTAGGCCTCGAGGAGCGGTTGCGCTCGCGGTTCGAGTGGGGCCTCACGGCCGACGTGCAGTTCCCCGACCTGGAGACGCGCATGGCCATCCTGGCGGCCAAGGCTGAGGCGTTGCGCGTCACCCTGCCGCAGGAGGTCATCGAGTTCATCGCCCAGGAGGTGCAGAGCAACATCCGCGAGCTGGAAGGCGCCCTGACCCGTGTGCTGGCCCTGGCGCGTACTATGGGCTACTCGTTCACGGTGCAGACGGCCCAGCGGGCCCTGGGAGGCCTGCAGCGCCCTGCCGCCAACGTCACCGTGGAGCACATCCTGGCCCAAGTGGGCGCCTACTATTCCATCGACGTGGAAGAACTGGTCGGCAAGCGCCGTACCCGCGATGTGGCCATCGCCAGGCAGGTGGCCATGTACCTGACCCGCGACCTGACCGAGATGTCTCTCCCGCAGATCGGGGAGGCCATCGGCGGCCGCGATCACACCACCGTGATGCACGGCGTCAACAAAGTCACCGCCTTGTTTGAGAAGGACGACAACATGCGGCGCCAGGTGCTGGAGATCAAGAACCAGCTATACTCAAGCGCGCAACGCGCGCCAGCGCTGGAGAATGCCAGCCATGCGTAGCGCCAGGCAGATCGACGCGCAGCCTCCCCGCGGGGCTGCGCTTTTCGTTATCCCGGCCCCGCTCCGCGGGCCAAGCGCCCCCCGCCTGGGCGGGCGGTAGGAGGATAGCAGCAGACCATGGAGAACCAGCCGACCCCCGGTACCGAGCAGGTGGACGTCCTTCTTGATGGCGGCACCGTAGTGACCATGGACGCGGCCCGCCGCGTCATCGATCCGGGCGCGGTGGCCGTCCGCGGCAACGCCATCGTGGCCGTGGGCCCCTCGGCCGAGGTCCTCTCGCGCTACTCAGCCGCCTACGTGGTGGATTGCCGCGGCCACGTGGTGATGCCCGGGTTGATCAACACCCACGGCCACCTGCCCATGAGCCTGCTGCGGGGCCTGGCCGATGACCTGCGCCTCGACGTCTGGCTGCACGGCTACATCCTCCCCGTGGAGCGCGAGTTCGTGAACCCCGAGTTCTGCTTCCTCGGCGCCACGCTGGCCTGCGCCGAGATGCTGCGCGGCGGCACCACCTGCTTTGCCGACATGTACTACTTTGAGGAGGAGATCGCCTGGGCGGCCGCCGAGGCGGGCATGCGCGGCGTGTGCGGGGAAACGGTCATGAAACTCCCCACGCCCGACGCGGCCGATTATGAGGAGGGGCTGCGCCACGTGGCCGACTTCCTGGGGCGCTGGCAGGGGCACGAGCTCATCGTGGCTGCCCCGGCCCCCCATTCGGCCTACATGTGCACGCCCGAGATCCTGCGGCAGACTGCCACGCTGGCCCGCGAGTATGACGTCCCCCAGCTGATCCACCTCTCAGAGACGGTCGAGGAGGTGGAGAGCTGGCTGGACCTGACCAACATGCGCCCGGTGCGCTGGCTCGAGGATGCCGGAGTGCTGGCCTCCAAGGTGACGGCGGCCCACTGTGTCCACGTCACCTCCGAGGAGATGCACCTTCTGACCAAGTGGAACGTGGGCGTGGCCCACTGCCCCACCAGCAACCTGAAGCTGGCCAGCGGCATCGCGCCGGTGGCCGAGATGCTCGCCACCGGCGTGGCCGTGGGCGTGGGCACCGATGGCTGCGCCTCCAACAATAACCTGGACATGTTCGAGGAGCTGCGCCTGGCGGGCTTGCTGCCGAAGGGGATCTCGCGCAACCCGGTGGTGGTGCCGGCCGCCGAGGCGTTGGCCATGGCGACCATCTATGGCGCCCGCGCGCTACACCTCGACCACCTCATCGGCTCGCTCGAGCCGGGCAAACGGGCCGACATCACCGTGGTGGACATGGAGCGCCTCCACAACCTGCCCCACTATGACACCACCGGCCAGAACGTCTACTCCCGCCTGGTCTACGCCGCGCAGGCGGCCGACGTCCGCCACGTCTTTGTCAACGGCAAGCACGTGATGGACGATGGCGACCTGCTGGTGATCAACGAGCGCGACGTCATCGAGCAGACGCGGCGCCTCTCCCAGCGCATCAACCGGTTCTTCCTGGCCCACGAAAAGAGCGTGCTCGACAAGCTCGTCTCCATCGGCGGCCTGCAGCAGCAGGAGACCTTTGAGGTACAGGGCAAGGGGCGCGTCCACGACCTGAGCGTCTTTGAGCAGGCGTTGGCCAACCCGGCCTTGCGCGTCACGCGGCACACCTCGCGAGACCAGTACGACACCTATTTCCTCTTCGCCGACCCCGCCCAGGGGCGCCTGCGCTACCGGGAGGACAACGTCTCCGGCGCCGACGGCCGCGTGCACCCCATCTATTCGCTGACCCTGACCGGCCCCACCAAGGAGGCCGTGTATGAGAACAGCGTGGTGCTGAGCCGTTCGCGCTTCACCGCCCCGGCCGACCGCAGCCTGCGCTTCTACCGCGAGTTCTTTCAGCCATCGCGCGAGATCGAGATCGTCAAGCACCGCGAGCGCTACCACATCCGCTACCAGGGGCTGGACTTTGCCGTGAACCTGGACCGCTTTGCCGGGCCCGAGCACGGCACCCTGTATATGGAGATCAAGAGCCGCACCTGGTCGCAACAGGATGCCGTGCGCAAGGCCGACCTCATCGGAGAGCTGCTGGCCGTCTTTGGGGTACAGCCGGGCGAGGTCATCGGCGACGAGTACATGGAACTGCGGGAAGAAGACGAGGATTAGCGGGGCGGGGGATCCTCCGGCGCGGAGAGCCTGGGCAGCACCACGGTAAAGGTGGTGCCGGCGCCCAGGGCGCTCGTTACCGTGATGTCCCCACCGTGGGCCTCGGCCAGCTGCTTGGCGATCGACAGCCCCAGGCCGGTGTTGCCGTCGGCGCGGGAGCGTGAGGCGTCCGCCCGGTAGAAGCGGTCAAAGACGTGGGGCAGATCGTCCGGCGCGATCCCCGCCCCGCTATCCGCGACGGCGAAGAGGAGCCGGGCGCCCTGGTCGGTCACGCGGAGGGTCACCGTGCCGCCGGCCGGGGTGTAACGAATGGCGTTGCCCAGCAGGTTCGACAGGACCTGCTCGACGCGCTGCCCATCGGCCCAGAGGGGCGGCAGCGCCTCGGGCGCCTCGACGCGCAACGCCACGCCGGCCTCTTGGGCACGAGCGGCAAAGGCGGCCGCGGCACGGTGCGCCGTCTCAGCCGGGTCGATCTCGGCGCGCTCGAGGGGCAGTTGCCCGGCCTCGGCCAGCGCCAGGAGGCGCAGATCGCTCACCAGGCGACCCAAGAGCAGCACCTGGTCGTGGATCGGCGTCACGTTCTCAAGCGTGAGGGGGAACACCCCGTCCTGCAGGGCCTCGACCTGGCCGCGGATGACGGACAGCGGGGTGCGCAGCTCATGGGCGACGTCGGCCATCATGGCCCGGCGCAGCCCCTCCTGGCGCTCCAGCGCGGCGGCCATCTCGTTGAACTGGCGGGCCAGGCTGCCGATCTCGTCGCGCGAGGCCACCGGCACCCGATGCCGGAGCTCGCCCTGGCCGATGCGGCGCGCCCCCTCCTCGACCACGCGGAGCGGCCGCAGCACCGAGCGGGTCAACACCAGGCCCAGCCCGATGGCCACCAGCCCGGCCAGCAACCCGGCATAGAGGATCGAGCGGCCCAGGTTGGCCTCAAAGGCCGCCTCTTGGGGCCCGCTGCCGGCCAAAAGGTAGCCGACCACCTGGCCGTCCACACGGATGCCCTCGGCCGCGGCCCGCTCTGGCGAGCTGAGCGCCCCGTGGCGCCCGGCGGAGGTCGTGTCGACCAGGACCTGCCCGTCGGCGTCGGCCAGGACCACGCCCCCCATGCCGATCCAGGGGTTGCCCTGCATGCGCCCCCCGCCCATGGCGCCCATCATCCGCCCGTGGCCCAGGTAGCGATCGATCCCGCTCCAGCCGCCCTGGGCGGCATAGTACTCGCCGAGGGCGGGGACCAAGGCCGCCACGCGCTCGCGCATCCCCTCCGAGACGTAGGCAGAGAACCCCCGGCTGGCCGAGGCGTTCACCAGGAGCGCCACGGCCCCCACGGCCACCGCCACGGTCAGGCCGAGGGCCAGCATCAGCTTGACGGCCAACGAGTGCAGCCGGGACATTGCTCAGTCCTCGCGCATCTTGTAACCAACGCCGTGTACCGTCTGGATGTACTCCGGCCGGCGTGGTGAATCCCCGAGTTTGTGGCGCAGGTTCTTGATGTGCGTGTCTATGCTCCGCTCGTACCCCTCGTAGGCGGAACCCTGGGCCGCCTCGAGGAGCTGTCCGCGGGTGAACACCCTCCCGGGCGCCGACATCAGCAGGCGCAGGATGTCGAACTCGGACGGGGTCAGCTCGAGGGCGCGCCCCCCGGCCTGCACCGTGCGGCGGGCGGGGTCCAGCCGCAACGCCCCGGCGACGAGGACCTCCTCCTGGCCGGCTGTGGCGGCGGCCCGGGCCCGGCGCAGCAGGGCGCGTACCCGGGCGACCACCTCGCGCGGGCTGAACGGCTTGGTCACATAATCGTCGGCCCCCAGTTCCAGGCCGACGAGGGTGTCGGCCTCCTCGACGCGGGCCGTCAGCATCAGGATGGGCACGTTCGATTCCCTGCGGATGGCCCGGCAGACGTCCAGGCCGTCCATCCCGGGGAGCATCAGGTCCAGGATAATGGCGGCGGGCTGTTCCTGGCGGGCCAGGCGCAGGGCCTCGGGCCCGTCGCGGGCCACGATGACGGACATGCCGGCCTGCTCCAGGTAGCCGCGCAGCACGCGGACGATCTGGGGTTCGTCATCCACGACCAGTATCGTGTCGTTCATCGCTCGCCTTTCTGGCCGGCCTCCTTGCTGGCCCGTTTAGGGTAGAACCCCAGCGTACTACCGTCAAGTGGCGCGGCACAACTCGCAGCCGAGGGCGTTTGACCGACCGCCGCAATCCGGCTAGATTATGCTGCGGGAAGGTGGAGAATCTGTGGGGATACGGTGGGCATCCCGCGTTGCTCTTCCCACGGCCACCGCGAGCCACAGAGCACACATCGCAGGAAGGCGAGGTCCTCATGACGAAACGAAGCATCGCCGAGCTCGAGGCCCTGGCCGCCGAGCTCCGTGTGCACGTCGTGCGCATGATGGGCGCCGGCAAGGCCCATCACTTCGGGGGGTCCATGTCGGCCGCCGACATCGTGACGGCCCTCTACTTTGGCCAGATGCGCTACGATCCGCAGAACCCGCGCTGGCCGGAGCGGGATCGCTTTATCATGAGCAAGGGGCACTGCGTGCCCGCCCAGTACGCAGCGCTGGCCATGCTGGGCGTGTTCCCCATCGCAGAGCTCGGCACCCTTAAGCAGATGGGCTCCCGCCTGCAGGGGCACCCGGCCATGCACCTGACCCCCGGGATCGAGGGGTGCACCGGCTCTTTGGGGCAGGGGCTGTCGTACTCGAACGGCCTGGCGCTGGCCGGCCGGGTGCAGGGCCTCCACTACCGCGTTTACTGCCTCCTCGGCGACGGGGAGACCCAGGAGGGCCAAGTGTGGGAGGCGGCCGTCAGCTCTTCCAAGCAGTGCCTGGGCAACGTCACCGCGGTGCTCGACTGGAACGGACTGAAGGCCATGGACGCCACCTCCTGCGGCAAGACGATGGAGCCCCAGGCGGACCGCTGGCGCGCCTGCGGCTGGCGCGTGCGCGAGGCCAACGGCCACCACATGGGTGAGCTCATGGAGGCGCTCGACTGGGCCAAGGCGGGCCCGGCCGACGTGCCCTCCCTCGTGATCGCCCACACCACCAAGGGCAAGGGGATCTCGTTCATCGAGAACCAGGCCCAGTACCACAACGCCGCCCTGAGCCCCGAACAGATCACCCTGGCCCTGGATGAGCTCCAGGCCGCCCTGGAACTGGCCCGCCAGGCCGTGCGGGAGGTGCAATATGCCTGAGCTGAAGCAGACCCGTTTTGCCTACGGCGAGGCCCTCAAACGCGTGGGGGACCGTCACCCCAACGTGGTGGTGCTGGACGCCGACCTGTACAACTCGACGCGCACCGTTACCTTCCGTGACGCGCATCCGGACCGCTTCTGGGACCTGGGCATCGCCGAGGCCGACATGGTCTCCACCGCCGCGGGGCTGGCCGCCTCGGGCCTGGTGCCCTATGCCAACTCGTTCGCCATGTTCATCACGGCGCACTGCTACGACCAGATCCGCATCCAGATCGCCTACCCCGGGCTACCCGTGATCCTGGCCGGCTCCAGTGCCGGGCTGACGCAGGGCCCCGACGGGGCCAGCCATCAGTCGCTCGAGGACGTAGCCCTGATGCGGGCGCTGCCGAACATGACCGTTCTCGTCCCGGCGGACGCGGTCGAGACCGCCGCCATGACCGAGGCCCTGGCCACCCTGGGCGGCCCGGCCTACCTCCGCCTGGGGCGCTACCCGGTGCCCGACCTGCTGCCCGCCGACTATCGCTTCTCGCTGGGGCAGATCATCACCCTCCGCGAGGGGAACGACGCCACCATCCTGGCCTGCGGGCACATGGTGTACACCTCGCTCCTGGCCGCCGAGGCGCTGGCCGCCCAGGGGATCGAGGCCACCGTGGCCAACGTCTCGACCATCAAGCCGCTGAACGCCGAGGCCGTGCTGGCGCTGACCGCCGCGTCGCCGCTGGTGGTGACGGTCGAGGAGCACAGCATCATCGGCGGGCTCGGCTCCGCCGTGGCCGAGGTGCTGGCCGAGGCGGGCCATGGCCCGCGGCTGGTGCGGCTGGGTACCGATGACGTCTTTGGCGAATCGGCCACGGCCGACGAACTTCTGGACAAGCACGGCCTCTCCGGCCCCAGGATCGCCGAGCGCATTGCCGACGAGCTCGAAAACGACTGACCACCCGATGCCCGCGCCCCCAGGCGCGGGCCTTCGCTACCCCAACGTCCTGACGGAGGAGACGCCATGAGCGAGGTCACCCCACCGCGGTGGGATATCTCCACCATCTACCCCTCTCTCGACTCTGACGCCTTCCACGCCGACGTGCAGCGGCTAGAGACGCTGCTCGCCGAGCTGGATGCCCTGCTGGCCGAGCGGCGCATCGGGCGGGGCGGCCCCGTGCCCGCGGAGCCCGCCGCGCTGGCCGACTTGATCGGTGACATCGTCGCGCGCACCAACGCCCTCCTCGAGCTGTACGGCACCCTGCGCGCCTACATCCACGCCACGGTGACCACCGACTCGTACAACACCGCCGCGCGGCGGACGCAGTCCGAGTTGGAAGCCTACGACGTCCACCTCGACCGGCAGGAGGCCCTCTTCCGGGCCTGGATCGGCGACGTGGCCGCGCAGGATGGCCTGCTGGCCGGCGCCCTCGCCCAAGAGGGGCCCGCCCGCGAGCACGCCTTTGCCCTGCGTGAGATCGCCGAGCAGAGCCGCTACCTGATGAGCCAGACGGAGGAAGAGCTCGCCGCGGACCTGTCGCTGAGCGGGGCGCGCGCCTGGGAGCGGCTCCGTGGGGTGGTGACCTCACAGCTCAAGGCTCCCCTCGCCCAGGACGGCCAGGAGGCGCTCCTGCCGATCACGGTCATCCAGGGCTACCGTACCCATCCGGACGGCGTCCTACGCCGCCAGGCCTATGAGGCCGAGATGGCCGCCTGGAAGAGCGTGCGTGAGCCGCTAGCCGCCTGCCTGAACGGCATCAAGGGCACCGTGCTCACCCTGGGCAGCCGGCGCGGCCGCCGCGACGCCCTGCACCAGTCGCTAGACCAGGCCCGCATCGACCGGGAGACCCTCGAGGCGATGCTGGCGGCCATGCGCGCCTCCTTCCCCACCTTCCGGCGCTACTGGCGGTCCAAGGCGGCCCGCCTAGGCCACGAGGCCCTCCCCTGGTGGGACCTGTTCGCGCCGGTGGGCGGCGCCGGGCGGCGCTACACCTTTGCCGAGGCCCACGCACTGATCGTGCGCGAGCTGGGCGCCTTTTCGCCACGGCTGGGCGAGTTCACCGAGCGGGCCTTCCGCCTGCAGTGGATCGACGCCGAGCCGCGCGACGGCAAGCGCGGCGGCGCCTTCTGCATGCGTGTGCCGGCGCAGAACGAGTCGCGCATCCTGTGCAACTATGACGGCTCTCTCGACGAGGTGCTCACCCTGGCCCACGAGCTGGGGCACGCCTACCACAACGAGTGCCTGCGCGGCAAGACGGCGCTGCAGCGCCGCACGCCGATGACCCTGGCCGAGACGGCCTCCATCTTTAACCAGACCATCGTGACCGACGCGGCCCTGGCGCGCGCCGATAGCCCCGCCGAGGAGCTGGCCGTCCTGGAGGCCTTCCTGGCCGACGCCGGCCAGGTGGTGGTGGACATCTCTTCCCGTTACCTCTTTGAGAGCGAGGTCTTTCAGCGGCGGGCCAGGGCCGAGCTGGCCGCCGAGGAGCTGTGCGAGATCATGCTACAGGCCCAGCGGGACACCTACGGGGACGGGCTGGACGGGAACTACCTGAACCCCTATATGTGGGCCTGGAAGCCACACTATTACTCCTCGACACTCTCGTTCTACAACTTTCCTTACGCCTTTGGGCTGCTCTTTGGCCTGGGGCTGTACGCCATCTATGAACAGCGCGGGGAGGCCTTCCTGGCCGACTATGACGCGCTCCTCGCCTCCACCGGCGACGCCCGCGCCGAGGACCTGGCTGCCCGCTTTGGCATCGAGCTGCGCTCTCCGGCCTTCTGGGAGAGCAGTTTGGAGATCGTGGCCCGCCGTGTGGATCGCTACGTGGCGCTCTGAGCCGACCGCAACGGGAAAGGAGACCCATGTCTGAGGAGCACAAGGCCTATCAGGCCACCTGGGAGTCGTTGGGTCAGTACACCGTGCCGCAGTGGTACCAGGACGGCAAGTTTGGCATCTTTATCCACTGGGGCCTCTACGCCGTGCCCGCCTTTGGCAACGAGTGGTATCCGCGCAACATGTACCAGCAGGGCAGCCGCGAGTTCGCCCATCATGTGGCCACCTACGGCCCGCAGGACAAGTTCGGCTACAAGGATTTCATCCCCCAGTTCACGGCGGAGCGTTTCGACGCCGACCAGTGGGCGGGCCTCTTCCGCCAGGCGGGGGCCAAGTTCGTGGTGCCCGTCGCCGAGCACCACGACGGATTCGCCATGTATGACACCGCGTTCTCCGACTGGTGCGCCGCCAAGATGGGCCCCCAGCGGGACCTGATCGGCGAACTGGCCGAGGCGGTGCGCAAGCAGTGGCTGGTGTTCGGCGTCTCCTCACACCGCGCCGAGCACTGGTGGTTCTTTGACGGCGGCATGCAGTTCCCGTCGGACGTGCAGGACCCCCGCTATGCCGGCCTGTACGGCCCGGCCCACCCGCGCAGCACCGTGCCCGAGGAGGCGTTCCTTGAGGACTGGTACGCGCGCACCTGCGAGCTGGTGGACAAGTACCGTCCGCAGCTGGTCTGGTTCGACTGGTGGATCGAGACGCCCGTCTTTGAGCCGTGGCTGCAGCGCTTTGCGGCTCACTATTACAATCGCGGGCTCGAGTGGGGCCGCGGGGTGGCCATCAACTACAAGCACCGCGCCTTCCCCGACGGCACGGCGGTCTATGACGTCGAGCGCGGCCAGCTGACCGACACGCGCCCCTACTTTTGGCAGACCGACACCTCGGTGAGCGAGAACTCGTGGGGGTACGTCCAGGAGCAGCGTTACAAGAGCGCCCGCTCCCTCATCGGCGACTTGGTGGACATCGTCAGCAAGAACGGCGCGCTGCTCCTGAACATTGGCCCGCGGCCCGACGGCAGCATTCCCGAACCGGAGCAGGACCTGTTGAAGGAGATCGGCCGGTGGCTAGCGCTGAACGGCGAGGGGATCTATGCCACGCGCCCCTGGAAGGTGTACGGTGAGGGCCCCACGGCGGTGGTGGGCGGCTCTTTCAGCGACACCAAGCGCGCCGCGTTCACCGCGGAGGACATTCGCTACACGGCCAAGGGCCCGGCGCTGTACGCCACCCTGCTCGGCTGGCCGGAGGGCGGCGAGGTGACGCTCAAGTCGCTGGGCACCGACCTGCGCCTGTACACCGCGGAGGTGGCCAAGGTCGAGATGCTGGGCGTGCGCGAGCCGCTCTCGTTCGCCGCACGGGGCGACGGGCTGCACGTGGCGCTGCCGGCCGAGCGCCCCGGCGAGCACGCCTGGGTGCTCAAGATCACGGCCAAGGGCTGAGCCCCAGGGGTTGCGCGGCGGTCCCGCTCGCCACGCTCGCCACGCTCCCCCACGTTGCTTTAGCGGCGCCCGCGCTTGACCGACAGCGCGGGCGCCGCGTATATTGGGGCTGGCTGAGGCTGGCGCGGCGCATGCCCGTTTGCCGGCAGCCGTTCTGCCTCCTCTCCGCGGCGCGGCCGCGGCGCCCTTCCCCCACACTGCCCCGCACCCGCGGCTCTCTGGCGCCATCCTTCCGCCGGCCGGCTGATTGACGGGGTCGGGTCCTCGTGGTACAATGCGCTTCGGAAACAGAGGAAGGTAAGCGCAAGCAAACGAAAGACAGGCCCATGATTCGCCGTCTCTCACGCCACGAGCGCCTGGAATGGATCACGCGCCGACTGCAGGAGGAGAGCTATGCCTCCGTCGCCGAGATCAGCGCGGCGCTGGGGGTGTCGGCGGTTACGGCGCGGGCCGACCTGGAGCGCCTGCAGCAGGCCGGGCGGCTGATCCGCACGCACGGAGGCGCCCTGCCGGCGCCGGAGAACGCCGGCGCGCTCTCGTTTGCGGTGCGGCAGCACCTCCGCGTCGCGGCCAAAGAGCGGATCGGGGCCGCCGCGGCCGCCAGCGTCTGCGATGGTGAGGCGATCATCCTGGACGCCTCTACCACTGCCCTGCAGGTGGCCCGCCATCTGCTGGGTAAGCACGAGCTCACCGTGCTGACCACCGGCCTGCACACGGCCCTGGAGCTGCTCCGCTCCTCGGGGATCACGGTGCTGATGCCGGGCGGGCCCGTCTGGCATGAGGCCGCCGCCATCGTCGGCGATTGGGACTCGCGGGCCCTGGCCGACGGGAACTTTCAGCGGGGCTTTTTCGGCGGGCGGGGCCTGTCGGTGGCCGAGGGCCTCACCGATGCCCACCGCCCCGAGGTGGAGCTGAAGCGCCGCCTGCTGGCCGCCGTCCGTGAGGTGAACGTCATCCTCGACGGCAGCAAGATCGGCCAGGTGGCCTTTGCCAGCTTTGCCACGCTCGACGAGATCGATCGCGTCTACACCACGGCGGACGCCCCCGCCGACGTCGTCGCCAGTATCCGCGCCCGGGGCGTCGAGGTGATCCTCGCCTGACGCGGACCATTCAGTGCTCAACCGCATGGTGCAGCCGACCGGCAAGGAGGACTATTATGCCCGATTGGAGAGAGTACTATCGCCTGTTGGCCGCCGAGCTGGCCTCCAGGGGGATCGACGTGGAGGCCACCAAGGCCGCGCTGAAGGCCCAGCGGATCGAGACGCCCTCCTGGGGCTACGCCGATTCGGGCACCCGCTTCAAGGTCTTTGGCCAGGCCGGCGCCGCGCGCACCGCCTACGAAAAGCTGCAGGACGCCGCCGAGGTCCATCGCGTCACCGGCATCACGCCCTCCGTGGCCCTGCACATCCCCTGGGACAAGGTCGACGACTGGTCCGAGCTGCAGGCCTACGCCGAGTCACTCGGCCTGGAGCTAGGGGCCATCAACCCGAACCTGTTCCAGGACGACGACTACAAGCTGGGCAGCCTGGCCCATCCCGACGCGCGCGTGCGGGCCAAGGCCATTGCCCACTGCCTGGAGTGCATCGAGATCGCCAAGACGGTGCACTCGGACGTCATCAGCCTCTGGCTGGCCGACGGCACCAACTACCCCGGGCAGGATTCCATCCGCGCCCGCAAGCAGCGCCTGCAGGAAGCCCTCCGCACCATCTACGCCGCCATGCCGGCCCCCATGCGCCTGCTCATCGAGTACAAGTTCTTCGAGCCCGCCTTTTACCACACCGACCTGGGTGACTGGGGCATGTCCTACGTGATGGCCCAGAAGCTGGGTGACCGCGCCCAGGTGCTGGTGGACCTCGGGCACCATCCGCTGGGCACCAACATCGAGCAAATCGTGGCCTTCCTGATCGACGAGGGGCGCCTGGGCGGCTTTCACTTTAACTCGAAAAAGTTCGCCGACGATGACCTCACCGTCGGTTCCGTCAACCCCTACGAGCTCTTCCTCATCTTCAACGAGCTGGTCGCCGGCGAGCAGGACCCCGCCGTGAACATGAACGTGGCCTACATGATCGACCAGAGCCACAACGTCAAGCCCAAGGTCGAGGCCATGGTTCAGTCGATCGTCAACGTCCAGGTGGCCTACGCCCAGGCCCTGATCGTCGATCGTGCCGCCCTGGCGGAGGCGCAGCAGACCGGGGACATCGTCCGGGCCGAAGAGACGCTCCTGGCCGCCTTCCGCACCGACGTGCGCCCGTTGCTGGCCGCCGTCCGCGAGGAGATGGGCGTCCCGGTAGACCCGCTGGCCGCCTACCGCCAGAGCGGCTACCTGGCCAAGGTCGCTGCCGAACGGGGCACCGCCGGCCGGGGCAGCTCCGGGTACCCGGAGGCCTAAGCCATGTCGAACGCAGCAGCCGTATTGCAGGCCGTCGTACAGATGTCGCGCCGGCTCGGGGAGCCCGAGCGGGACCTGGTCATCCTGGGCGAGGGGAACACCTCCGGCCTGTGTGACGACGGCACCTTCTGGGTCAAGGCCAGCGGCACCGAACTGCGCACCATCGCCGAGGACGGCTTTGTGCAGATGCGCCTGGGGGACGTGGCGGCCCTGGCCGATGGCGCCGACCTCTCGGACGAAGGGATCAAGAACGCTCTGAACGCCGCCCGCGTCGACGCGCAGGCCGTCCGCCGCCCCTCGGTCGAGACGGTCCTCCACGCCCTGACGCTGGCCGAGACCGGCGCCCAGTACGTCGGGCACACCCATCCGGTGGCGGTGAACGCCCTGGCCTGCTCGCGCCTGTTCGGCGAGCGGGAGATCGGGCGCCTCTTCCCCGACGAGATCGTCGTCTGCGGGCCGGCCCCCGTCCTGGTGCCCTACACCGATCCCGGGCTGCCCCTGGCCCGCACCGTGCGGGATGCTTACCGTCGCTACGGTGACGAGTACGGGCAGGCGCCCAAGGTCGTCGTCATGCAGAACCACGGGCTGATCGCCCTGGGCCGCACGCCGCAGGAGGTGGACAACATCACCGCGATGTTCGTCAAGACCTGCCGCGTCTTGGCCGGTACGTTCGCCTTTGGCGGGCCGCGCTTCCTCCGCCAGGAGGACGTCGAGCGCATCCACACCCGCCCGGACGAGCTGTACCGCCGCCAGCAACTCACGATCGAGTAGCCCGCCCTCGCGGCGGGTGGAACCGAAGGAGCACGCCTGATGACTGCCAAAGGGTCAACGACCGATCGCAAGCTAACCGCCTACCGGCGGGCCAAAGACACGCTTCCCCCCAAGTACTGGCTGTGGCCCCTGTATGGGGCCGGGCTGGAGAGCCTGGGCCGCGAGGGCCAGCCCATCCAGGTAGAAATGCCCGAGCCGGGCCCCGACGAGATCCTCGTCCGCCACGACGCGGTGGGGCTCTGCTTTTCTGACACCAAGATCATCACGGCCGGGCCCAACCACCCGCGCCTGAGCGGCCGCGACATGAAGGAGAACCCCGTGATCATGGGCCACGAGGTGGCCCTGACGGTGATCAAGGCGGGGGCCAACCGCGCGGCGCAGTTCAAGCCGGGTGACCGCTACATCGTGCAGGCCGATATCATCTACAAGGGGCAGGGCCTGGCCTACGGATATGCCCTGCAGGGCGGCTTTTCGCAGTACAACATCGTCGGCAAGGAAGTGCTGGATGGCGACGAGGGCTGCTACCTGCTGCCCGTGCAGCCCACTACCGGCTATGCCCAGGCCGCGCTGACCGAGCCGTGGGCCTGCGTGACGGCCTCCTACGACGTCACCTACCGGGCCGGCTGGCTGCCGGGCGGCACGGTCCTCATCATCGGCGGTCCCGCCGCCCAGGCCGACGCGCAGATGGGCACCCCCTACGCCGGCGGCCAGCCGCCGGCCAAGGTGGTGGTGCTGGGCGCCCCGGGCGCCCTGCTGCAGGAGCTCGTCCGCCGCGCCAAGAAGGACGGCTTTGCCCTGGTTGACCTGCACGCCCGCACCGACGAGTCATTGGCCCAGGCACGCCAGGAGGCCGGCCCGGCCGGCTTTACGGACATCGTCTTCCTCGGCGCCGACCCCAGCCTCTACGCCGAGGTCGAGCCGCTGGCCGGCAAGGGCTGCCAGCTGAACCTGGTCGGAGACGCGGCCCTGCAGGGCCCCGCGCCGGTCGACGTCGGGCGGCTGCACTATGACCACCTGAGCCTGACGGGCACCACGTCCAACGACCTGTCGCAGGCCTACCAGCCGATCCGCACGCAGCTCAAGCCGGGGGGCACGGCCCTCTTTATCGGCGCGGCCGGGCCCATGGGCCAGATGCACGTGCAGCGCGCCCTCCAGGCGGACAACGGCCCACGCCTCATCGTGGCCACCGACCTCGACCCGGCGCGCCTGAACGCGCTGCAGACCAAGTACGCCGCGCTGATCGAGGCGCGGGCGGGCGTCTCGGAGTTCGTACCGCGCACCCCGGAGGGGGGCTCGCCGGCCGAGTTCAACGCCAGGCTGCTGGACCTTACCGGCGGCCAGGGGTATGACGACATCGTCGTCCTGGCGCCCAGCGCCCGCGTCATCGAAGGGGCCGTGCCGATGCTGGCTGCCGGCGGCATGATGAACATCTTTGCCGGCCTTACCCGCGGCACGCGCGCCAATATCGACCTGCGCTCCGTCTGCGAGCAGGGCGTGCGCTTTACCGGCACCAGCGGCTCGGCCATCCGCGACCTGCGCAACATGCTGGCCGCCGCCGAGGCCGGCACCCTGGACCCCAACCTCTCGGTCGCTGCCGTGAGCGGGTTCAGCGGGGTCAAGGTCGGCCTGGAGGGGGTCATCAGCCAGGCGTTCCCGGGCAAGGTGGTCCTCTATCCGCAGGTTCAGGACTTTCCGGTGACCCGGCTGGAGGACCTCAAGGACGTGCTGCCCGGCGTGTACGCCCTCTTGGGCCCGCAGCACTCCTGGACCGTCGAGGCCGAGGCCGAATTCCTCAAGGAGCTACTACCATGACTGACGCACGCCGCCTAGTAGGAAAAGTCGCCATCGTAACCGGCTCCGGCCAGGGCCTCGGAGAGGCCCTGGCTGAGCGGCTGGCCCGCGAGGGCGCCCACGTGGTGGTGGCCGACATCGCCGACGACAAGGCGCAGGCGGTGGCGGCACGGATCGCCGCCGAGTACGGCGTGCAGTCGTTCGCCGCGCACGTCGACGTCACCAAGCTCGAGCAGTGCGAGGCCGTGGTCGCCGAGGCCGTGGCCCGCCTCGGGCGGCTGGACATCTGCGTCTCGAACGCCGGCGTGCTCTTTGCCGGCGCCATCGACGAGATCGACCCGGCCCGCTGGCGCCTGGTGATGGACGTCAACCTGCTGGGCTACTTTCACATGGCCCGCGCCGCCGTCGGCCCGATGAAGGCGCAAAAGAGCGGGACGATCATCCAGATCAACAGCAAGTCGGGCAAGAAGGGCAGCGGCAAGAACTCTGCCTACGCCACCAGCAAGTTCGCCGGCATCGGCCTCACCCAGAGCCTGGCGCTGGAGCTGGCCGCCGAGGGGATCCGCGTGAACGCCATCTGCCCCGGCAACCTGCTCGATTCGCCCCTGTGGGTCGACTCGCTCTACGCCCAGTACGCCAAGCGCTGGGGCATCACCGAGGCGGAGGTCCGCCAACGCTACCTGGACCAGGTGCCCATGGGCCGCGGCTGCACCTACCAGGACGTGGCCAACGTCCTGGTCTTCCTGGCCTCCGACGAGGCCTCCTACATGACCGGGCAGGCCGTCAACGTCACCGGCGGGCAGGAGATGAACTAGGCATGGCCAGCCGGGCAGTGATCATCGGGGCGGGGAACGTCGGCCGTGGCTTCTTGGGGCAGCTCTTTAGCGAATCCGGCTATGACGTCGTCTTTGTCGACCTCGACCGGCCCCTGATCGAGGCGCTCCGTGCGCGGGGCGCCTACACCGTCCGCCTGGTGGACAACGCCGGCCTGGAGGAGGTGCGCGTGGCCCCGGTGACGGGGCTACTGTCCTCCGAGGGGGAGGCCGTGGCCGAAGCGATCGCCTCGGCCACGCTGGCGGCCACCGCCGTCGGCGCCCGGGCCCTGCCCAGCATCGCCCCCCTGCTGGCCGAGGGGATCGCCCGCCGCGCCGCGCGCGATGTGCCCGAGCCCCTGAACATCATCGTCTGTGAGAACCTGGCTGACGCCGCCGCAACGCTGCGCAACCTGGTGGCCGCCCACCTGCCGGAGGCCGCCCACCCCTACCTCGCCGAGCACGTCGGCTGGGTCGACACCGTCATCGGCCGCATGGTGCCGGAGTTGCCCGCGGCCCTGCGCGCCGAGGACCCTGCGCTGATCATCGTCGAGCCGTACAAGGTTCTGCCGGTGGACCGCGCCGCATGGGTGGGGCCGCTGCCGCCGATCGTGGGGCTGGAGCCGGCCGAGGCCTTCCCGGTCTACACGGCGCGCAAGCTCTACCTCCACAACGCCGGGCACGCCCTGCTCGGCTACCTGGGGTACCGCCGGGGCTATGCCCTCGGCTACCAGGCGCTCGATGACCCCGTCATCCGCCCGATCCTCGCGGCCGCGCTCGACGAGGCGCTGCGCGGCATCGTGGCGCGGTACGAGGCCGACGAGGCCTGGCTCCGCGCACACGTGGCGGACCTCCTGGCCCGCTTTGCCAACCGCGCCCTGGCCGACCCGGTGACTCGCCTGGCCCGCGACCCCCTGCGCAAGCTGGCCCCCAGCGACCGGCTGGTGGGCGCCGCGCGCATCGCCGGGTACGCCGGCCTCGTGCCGGTGAACCTGGCCTGGGGCATTGCCGGGGCGCTGGCCTACGACGAGGCCTCTGACCCGCGGGCCGTCGAGCTGCAGGGCCGCATCGCGGCCGAGGGGGTCGAGCGGGTGCTGGCCGACGTCTGCGCCATCCGCCCCGAGGAGCCACTGGGGGTGGCCACGCTGGTGCGCTATCGGCTCCTCTGCGAGGGGGAGGAGTGGGCGTGATCGTCACCGTCACCCTGAACCCCTCGCTGGACCGCACGCTGCACTTCCCGAGCGTGCGCATCGGGACGCTCAACCGGGCCACCCGGTCGCGCGTGGACCTCAGCGGCAAGGGTGTGAACGTCTCCATGGCCCTGCGAGAGTTCGGGCTGGAATCGGTCATGACCGGCTTTGTGGCCGGGCGCTTTGGGCGCATCCTCGCCGAGGGGCTGCGCGAGGCGGGCTACGCCACCGACTTTCTGGAGGTCCCCGGAGAGACACGCTCGAACATCACCGTCATCGACGATGCCTCCGGCGTCACCACCAAGCTGAACGAGCCGGGCCCCACGGTGGCGGAGGGCGACCTCCGCGCCCTGGAGGGGCTGCTGGCCGGGAGGCTGCGGGCCGGCGATCTGTGCATCCTCTCCGGCCGCCTGCCCGGCGGCGCGCCGGACGATACCTATGCGCGGCTGGTTCGCCTCCTGGGGGCGGGAGGGATCCGCGTGGTGCTCGATTCCAGCGGGGAGCCATTCCGGCTGGGCTGCGCGGCCGGGCCTGACCTGGTCAAGCCGAACGCCGCCGAGGCGCGCGAGCTGCTCGGCCGGGCCGTGGCGCCCGGCAGCCGCCTGGCCGGGGACCTGCAGAGCATCTTGGCCCTCGGGCCGCGGCGGGTGCTCCTCTCGCTCGATGCGCGGGGCGCCGCCTGGGCCAGCGCGGCGGGCGCCTGGTATGCCGAGGCGCCGGCCATCACCGAGGTGAGCGCCGTGGGCGCCGGCGATGCCCTGCTGAGCGGGGCGCTGTGGGCCGAGTCCCAGGGGCTCGCCGCGCCGGAGGCGCTCCGCTGGGGGGTCGCGGCGGGCACCGCGGCGGCCATGGGCCAGGGCTCGGCCATGCCGGCCAGAAACCTGGTCCGCGAGGTATACGAGGAGGTTCGCGTCCGCGCGCTGTAGGCGCGGGCGCATCCATACAGGGAGATCGGCGTGCGCCCCCGCGGCGCCGCCATAGCACATCAGAGAAGGTCAACCATGACAGACAAGACGATCACTGGCCCGAGGGAACTGGAGAAGAGCGAACTGCTCGAGATCTACCGGCAGATGTGGGAGATCCGCCTCTTTGAAGACAAGGTCTACGACCTCCTCGGAGAGAACATCATCAAGGGGGCCTCGCACCTGTACGCCGGGCAGGAAGCCGTGGCGACGGGCGCCATCGCTGCCCTGCGTGACGATGACCTGATCACCTCCACCCACCGCGGCCACGGGCACTGCCACGCCCGCGGAGACGCCCTGGCGGAGGGCGCCGTCGCCAAGCAGGAGCACCTGAACAAGATGATGGCCGAGCTATGCGGCCGCGCCACCGGCTATTGCTCTGGGCGGGGCGGCTCGATGCACATCGCCGACGTAGAAAAGGGCAACCTCGGCGCCACGGGCATCGTGGGCGGGAACATCCCGGTGGCCACCGGAGCGGCCCTGTCGATGAAGTTGCAGGGTGAGGACCGCGTGGTGCTCTGCTTCTTTGGCGACGGCGCCACCAACACCGGCAACTTTCACGAGTCGCTGAACGTGGCCTCCGCCTGGACGCTGCCCGTCGTCTACGTCGTGGAGAACAACCTCTACGGCATGTCGGTGCCCTTTGCCAACGTCTCGGCGCAGACCGACGTGGCCGCGCGCGCGGCGGCCTACGACATGCCCGGCGTCGTGGTGGACGGTATGGACCCGGTGGCCGTCTACGAGGCCGTCTCGGCGGCCGCCGAGCGGGCCCGCCGCGGTGAGGGCCCCACGCTGGTGGAGTGCAAGACCTACCGCTGGTACGGGCACTCCCGCTCTGACCCCCGCAAGTACCGCACCAAGGAAGAGGAGCAGTCCTGGCGCGACCGTGACCCGCTCAAGACCGAGCGCCAGCGCCTTCTGGAGGCCGGCATCGCTACCGCCGCCGAGCTGGACGCCATCGAAGAAGGAGCCGAGCAGGCCATCGCGACGGCCACCGAGTTCGCCCTGGCCTCGCCGATGCCCGACCCGGCCGAGGTGGAGCGCGATGTGTACGTGCTCACCCAGCCGACGCCGGCCGAGCTCGAGGCGGAGCGTCGCCTGCGCGAGCGGGTACGCCACGACCCGACGGGCATGCCGGTAAAGACCTACTGGGAGGCGATCCGCGACGCCCTGCGCGAGGAGATGATCCGCGACCCGCGCGTGTTCGTCATGGGCGAGGACGTGGGCCTCTACGGCGGCGCCTACGGGGCCACCCGCGGGCTGTTCGACGAGTTTGGCGGCGAGCGCGTCATCGACACGCCCATCTCTGAGGCGCTCATCGGCGGCGCGGCCGTCGGCGCGGCCATGACCGGCCTGCGCCCCGTGGCCGAGCTGATGTACGTCGACTTTACCCCCTTGGCCATGGACCAGTTGGCCAACCAGGGGGCCAAGAACCGCTACATGTTCGGCGGCAAGACCCGCGTGCCCATGGTCGTCCGCACCGAGGGTGGGGCGGGCCGCAGCATCGCCGCGCACCACTCCCAGAGCCTCGAGGCGCTGTGGACACACTTCCCCGGGATCTATGTGGTCATGCCGGCCACGCCGTACGACGCCAAGGGCCTGCTCAAGGCGGCCATCCGCGACGACAACCCGGTGATGTTCATCGAGCACAAGATGCTCTACGGCAACAAGGGCCCGGTCCCGGCCGAGGACTATACCATCCCGCTGGGCCTGGCCGATGTGAAGCGCGAGGGCACCGACGTCACCGTGATCTCGTACTCGCGCATGGTGCTCCGCGCCCTGGAAGCCGCCGAGGCGCTGGCCGCCGAGGGGATCAGCGTCGAGGTCGTCGACCTACGCTCGCTCAAGCCGCTGGACATGGAGACGGTGGTCGCCTCGGTACGCAAGACGGGGCGCGTGGTCGGCGTGACGGAGGCCTACAAGACGGGCTCCTTCATCAGCGAGCTGATCGCCCAGATCAACGAGACCGCCTTTGACTGGCTGGACGCCCCGATCGTGCGCGTGGCCGCCCGCGACGTGCCCGTGCCGATGGCCGAAAGCCTCGAGGACGCGGCCATTCCCAACGTCGACGCCATCATCGCCGGCATCCGCCAGGCGCTGCGCTGACCACCGGCCGCCCCCTGGGGCGGCGGTCCTACGCGAAGGGAGACAGAATGGCTACAGTCGTAAAACTGCCCAAACTGGGCCAGACCATGGAGGCTGGCCTGATCGTCGAGTGGCTCAAGGCGGAGGGCGACCCCGTCAGCCGCGGTGACGTGTTGTTCACGCTCGAGTCAGACAAGGCCGTGCTGGAAGTGGAAGCGCGTGCCAAGGGCGTCCTGCGGCGCGTCCTGCTGGACAAGGGCGTCAAAGTGCCGGTCGGCACGCCGGCGGCCATCATCGGCGAGCCGGACGAGGATATCAGCGCGCTGCTGGCCGAGAGCGGCGCGGAGGCCCCTGAGGGGGCCACCACGGAGACTCCCGAGGAAGCCGCCGCGCCGGCCGTGGAGACCGTCACGCCCGAGGAGGCCCCCGCCGGGCGGGTGTTTGCCTCTCCGCGGGCGCGGCGCCTGGCTCGCGAGCGCGGCGTGGCGCTCGGCGCCCTGCGCGGCAGCGGCCCCGAGGGGCGCATCGTTGAGAAGGACGTCCTCGCCCACCTGGCCGCGCTTCCGGCGGCCACGCCGCTGGCCCGCCGCGAGGCGGAGCGGCTGGGCATCCCACTGGCTGGGGTGAGCGCCGCCGGCCCGCGCGTGCGCCAGGCCGACGTGGCCGCCGCCGCGGCCCCCGCCGCTATGGCCCCCACGGCTGCAGAGGCGTTCGGGCCGCCCCCGGCCGAGCGCCCCGCCGCGGGCGAGCTGCGGCCCCTTTCGGGCGTGCGTGCCATCATCGCCGAACGGATGGGCCACTCGGCCCACACTACCGCCCCGGTGACGCTCCACGCCATGGTCGACGCCACCGAGCTGGTGGCCGTCCGCGAACGGCTCAAGGCGGCCCTGGCTGACCGGCTCGGCTTTAGCGTCGGCTACAACGACCTTTTGGCCGTGATGACCGCGCGTTGCCTGGTCGAGTTCCCCTACATGAACGTCCGCCTGGAGGAGGGGGGCATCCGGCAGCTAGTTGGCGTCAACCTGGGGCTGGCGGTCGACTCGGAGCGGGGCCTGCTGGTGCCGGTGATCCGGGACGCTGACCGCATGGGCGTCGCCGAGCTGGCCACGCGCTTCCGCGAGCTGGTGGCCAAGGCCCGCGAGGGGCGCTCGCTCCCCGACGAGCTGACCGGCGGCACCTTTACGATCACCAACCTGGGCATGTTCGGGGTGGACATGTTCACGCCGATCATCAACCTGCCCGAGTGTGCCATCCTCGGCGTGGGGCGCATCCGCCCCGAGCCGGTGGCCGTGGGCAGCGAGGTGCAGGTGCGCCAGGTCATGTGGCTCAGCCTGACGTTTGACCATCGCCTGGTGGACGGCGCGCCGGCGGCCCGCTTCCTGCAAGGCCTGGTGCGCTATATCGAGTCGCCCTATCTCCTGCTGGCCTGAGCGGCCGCCTCGGGGTGGGCGCCCGCTCGGTGCGCCCACCCCGAGGCCCTGGCCCACTAGTCGAAGGAAGGACAGGACAATGGTGCAGCTGTACGGGAAAGAGTGGACGCGTGCGGAACTGGCCAGGCACATCGGCCTGGAGTCGCAACTCGGCGGCGTGCGCCTGGGCGAGCTGGCCGACGGCAACCGCCGTGGCCTGCGCACCGCCGAGATCGACACCGGCAGCGGGCTGGCCTACACCGTGCTCCTTGACCGGGGGATGGACATCGGCGTGGCCCGCTACAAGGGCGCCTCGCTGGTGTGGGAATCCCCCACGGGGCCGGTACACCCGGCCTACTTTGAGGAGGAGGGGCGTGGCTGGCTGCGCACCTTCCACGGCGGCCTGGTGGTAACCTGTGGCATGACCACGGCCGGCGCCGCCGCCAGCGAGGACGGCGAGGACCTCGGCCTGCACGGCCGCATCTCGCACACTCCCGCCACGAACGTCTGGGCCGATGGCGCCTGGCGCGGCGACGAGTACGAGATGTGGGTGCGCGGCAAGATGCGCCAGGCGGTGGTCTTTGGTGAGAACCTGCTCATGGACCGGCGCGTCTGGAGCCGGCTGGGCGAATCGCGCCTGTGGGTCCGCGACGTGGTCACCAACGAGGGCACCCAGACCACGCCACACATGCTGCTCTACCACATCAACCTGGGCTTCCCGCTCCTGGCCGAGGGGACCGAGCTCCTGGCCCCCTCGCGGGTCGTCACCCCGCGCGACGCCATTGCCGCGCCGGGGCTGGACGTGCACAACCGCTACGAGGCGCCCATCGACGGCTACCAGGAGCAGTGCTTTTACCACGACATGGCCGCCGACGCGGACGGGTTCGTCACCGTCATCCTGGCCAACCGCGCCTTCGGCGGCGGGCAGGGCCTGGGCATGTATCTCAGGTACCGCCAGGCGGAGCTGCCCATCTTTACCCAGTGGAAGATGGTCTGCGCGGGGACCTACGTCGCCGGCCTGGAGCCGGCCAACTGCCGGGTGGAGGGGCGCCCCAAAGACTGCGCCGAGGGCCTGCTGCAGTTCCTGGAGCCGGGCGAGAGCCGTGAGACGCTGCTCGAGATCGGCGTGCTGGGCTCCAACGCCGAGATCGACGCCCTGGCCAAGGTATAGCGGCGCCAGAAGCCAGAAGAGGAACGCACGAAAAACCGGCTCGCCCGATCGGGCGAGCCGGTTCTCTTTCAGTACCCCCTAGGCGACTCGAACGCCTGCTCTCGGCTCCGGAGGCCGATGCTCTATCCACTGAGCTAAGGGGGCCTGAACACAATGAGTATAGCACGATCCGAGGGCCGCTGCAAACCTTCGCGAGCCGAATTCCGGTCAGGGGGAAAAGAAGGACAGGATTGACAGGATTTACAGGATTTCAGGATCAAGAGGATTCATGGAATCCATGGCAACTAGGGGACTGGGGACGGGGCGACCGACGTCAGCGTGCTCATAGACGGTGCCTGGCGCATCTGCCGCTCCTCAGCATCCTCTCAATCCTGTAAATCCTGCCAATCCTGTTAATCCTGTCCATCCCCTCCCTGTCGATCCGGCCAATCCCCTCCTCCGGCAGGTTTGCCGGGCGTTGGCGCGGCGTGTACCATGGGGGCAGAACCCGCCCGCGAAAGGAGCCCCCATGCCCGCCAGCACGCGCGTTTCCGTCATCGGTGCGGAGCACCTCCGCCCCAACGAGATCCCGGCCATCACCGTCTATGGCGCCAACGTGCCCGAGGCCTGGGAGGCCGCCGTGCTGGCCGTCTGGGAACATGGCTCGGCGATGCCCACCGAGTACGACGCCGACATCGACCCGGAGAGCCGCGTGGCCAGCATGATGATCGTCGTCGGCGACCCGCTGGCCGAGCCGCGCATCCACCGCGCCTTCCCCGACGGGCTGGAGGGGCTGGCCGTCTACACGGCCGAGGTCGTCGACGGGGTGCACGACGCGCGCATCCGCGAGGAGGGCTGGTCCTACTCGTACCACGACCGGCTGCGCAACTGGCCCGGGCTGGACGGTTACGGTCCGCTGGCCAACCTGCTGGCCGGCGGCATCGAAGAGGTGCCGCACATCGACCAGATCGAGGTGCTGGCCGCCAAGCTGGCCGCCACGCCGCACTCTCGTCGCGCCCAGGCCATCACCTGGAACCCTCCCGTCGACTCCTGCCACCACGAGCCCCCCTGCCTGCAGAGGATCTGGTGCCAGGTGGTCCGCTCGGGGGATGCCTACCTCCTGGAGATGAACACCCACTGGCGCTCGCGAGACGGCTTCAAGGCCGCTTTCATGAACATCTTTGCCATTACCGAGCTGCAGCGGCAGATCGCCGCGCGCGTCGCGGCCCTGTCCGGCAGGGCGGTGGGGGTCGGCCGCTACGTGGACGTGACGGACAACTTTCACCTGTACGGCTCGTACATCCGCAACGAGGAGATCCAGGGGTTCGTCGGGTCGATCGGCAAGCGCTCCTTTGCGGCGCGCACCTTCCGGTCGGACGACCCGCTCGTGCAGGAAGAGTTTGCCCGCGCCGCCCAGCGCCTGCGGCGCGAGGCCTAGGACGCGCTCAGCGGCGCTCCCCCTGCCTGGCGGGCGCGATCATCGCCCATCCGCGCGTAAAAGCGCCGCTTGGCCAACTCGGTGACCAGGACGTAGAGCAGGGTCAGCCCGATCACCGCCAGCAGGAGCGGCGCCGGCAGCGGCACAAAGCCGAGCACGGAGCTATACGGCACATAGGGCAGCGCCAGGGCGATGACGATGATGATGGCCGTCGTCACCAGCAGGAGGCGCCCGGGGCGGCTACGCCAGAACACCCGGCGCGTGCGCACCACCAGGGCGATGACCAACTCGGTCAGCAGCGACTCGAGGAACCAGCCGGTGTGGAACGTCTCGGCGGAGGCGTGGAAGACGTACCAGAGCACGGCAAACGTCGCATAGTCGAACAGAGAGCTCACCAGGCCGAACAGCACCATGTAGTTGCGGATGAACGTGGTGTTCCAACGGTGTGGCCTCTCGATCCACTCCGCGTCCACATTGTCGCCGGCGATGGCCGTGGCCGGAACGTCGGACAAAAAGTTGTTCAGCAGGATCTGCGGCGCCAGTAGCGGCAGGAAGGGCAGGATCACCGACAGCCCAGCCATGCTGAACATGTTGCCAAAGTTGGCGCTGACCGTCGTCAGCACGTACTTGAGCGTGTTGGCGAAGGTCCGCCGCCCCTCGTCGATCCCCTCGCAGAGGATGCCCAGGTCCTTCTCTCCCAGCACAAAGTCGGCCGCGTCCTTGGCCACGTCCACGGCGGTATCCACAGAGATGGACACGTCCGCGGCGTGGAGCGCCGGCGCATCGTTGATCCCATCGCCCATATAGCCGACGACGTTGCCCATCTTGCGCAGGGCGAGGATGATGCGCTCCTTCTGGTTGGGGTCCACCTCGGCAAAGATGGTCGTCTGCCCGGCGGCGTGCCAGAGGGCCTCGTCTCGCAGGCCGTTGAGCTGCCGGCCCGTCAGCACTCCGGCTACCGGCAGCTGCACGGCCTCCGCAACGTGGCGGGCCACCGCGGCGCTATCCCCGGTGATGATCTTGAGCTGCACGCCACGCGCCGCCAGGTCGGCAATGGTGCGCTGCACGTCGGGCTTGGGCGGATCAACGAACAGGAGAAAGCCGCTGAAGACGAGGCCGGTCTCGTCGGCGCGGGTGTAGGGGCCCGCGCGCCCGGCCAGCGCCCGGGTGGCCACGCCGACGACGCGCAAGCCCTGCATCCCCCAGCCGACGGCCAGTTCCTCGACGGCCGCGCGCCGCGCCTCGTCCAGGGGTTGCGCGCCGTCGCCCAGCTGGACGCTGCTGCAGATCGCGAGGATCTGCTGCATAGCGCCCTTGGTGATCAGGGTGCGGGCGCCCGACGCGTCCTCCGTCACCACGCTCAGGCGTTTGCGCAAGAAGTCGTAGGGGATCTCGTCGACCTTGCGCTCCGCGTCGCCATCGGCCCCGGCCTCCCGCGCGTAGGCCTGGATGGCGTCGTCCATGGCGTTGGCGAGGCCGGTCTGGTAGTGGGCGTTCAGGTAGGCGTCGTGCAGCACCTCCGCCGAGGGCTGCCCCAGCGCATCGAGCGCCCCGTTCAGGCGCACGCCGCCCTCCGTCAGGGTGCCGGTCTTGTCGGTGCACAGGATGTCCATGCTGCCAAAGTTCTCGATGGCGTCTAGACGGCGGACGATGACCCTGCGCTTGGCCATGCGCTGCGCGCCGTGGGAAAGCGTCACCCCGATAATGACGGGCAGGAGCTCCGGCGTCAGGCCCACCGAGAGGGCCAGGGCGAAGAGGAGCGAGTCGATCGGTGGCTTGGCCAGAAAGATGTTCATGGCCAACACCACGACCACCAACACCAGCATGACCTGCGTGAGCATGTAGCCGAAGCGCTGGATGCCGCGCTCGAACTCGGTCTCCGGCGGGCGCAGCCGCAGCCGGTCGGCAATCTGGCCGAACACCGTGGCCCGGCCGGTATGGACGATGAGGAGGCGGCCGGTCCCGCTCGTCACGCTGGTGCCCATGAACAGGCAGTTGGTGCGCTCGGAGAGGCCGGCATCAGCCGCGGTGGTGCCGGGTCTCTTTTCGACCGGGAAGGTCTCACCCGTCAGCACGGCCTGGTTGACAAAGAGGTCCTGGGCATCGAGCACGATGCCGTCCGCCGGGATCAGGCTGCCGACAGCCAGGAGCACGACGTCTCCGGGGACGATCTCTGGCAGGGGCACCGGCTGGCGCTGGCCGCTGCGGAGCACGTTCGCCCGCACCACCACCCGGGAACGGAGCCGCTCCACGGCGTTGGAAGCGTTGTACTCCTGGACAAAGCTGAGCAGCGTGCTGCCGAGCACGATGACGAGGATAATGGCGGCATCGACCCACTCGCCGACGATGGCCGAGACCACCGCCGCAAAGATGAGGATGAGGACGAGCGGGCTCTTGAACTGGCCGGCCAGGAGGGCCAGGGCGGCGGTGCGCGGCCCGGCCTGCATGGCGTTGGGGCCGTACTGCCGGAGGCGTGCCTCGGCCTCCTCCTGGGGAAGGCCTTCGCCCGCGGCCGGCAGCGTGGCAAAGAGCTGGGCGGGCGCAAGCGCCCAGTACGCCGGCGGGACGGTGCCGCTGTCGAGGGGGGCGGCGTCGCCCGCCCGCTGCCCGGAGGGAGAGCGCAGAGATCGCATCCTGCTCCTTTACGGGGGATGGAACTCGGCCGAACGGGCCGCGACAGAGAGGCCTGGGCGGATAGGAGTGGGAGAGCCTGAGTGGATGGAGCCCGACGCAGCGCATGATAGGCGGGGAAGGGGCGCGGCGCAAGGCGGGTCTTGCGGCGCTGCGCAGCAGGTGCAGGAACCAAAAAGAGCCCTGCGGAAGGGCTCTCTTGGGAGACTAGGTGCGCCCGGGGCGGCTCGAACGCCCAACAGACGGTTTCGTAGACCGGTCCTCTATCCAATTGAGGTACGGGCGCACGTGATTGTGCAGTCGAATCTGGCTGGATTATACCACATCGGGCCCAGCCCGCAAAACAACCTGCGTGGCCGCGTGGCGACGGGCCCCTCAGGCTAGGCGGGGAGGCAGGGATTCGAACCCTGGGTAGGGGTTTATGCCCCTACAACCACTTAGCAGGCGGCCCCGATCGTCCACTCCGGCACCTCCCCACGGCATGCTCTGGTGTTAAAAGGCGGAGGGAGAGGGATTCGAACCCCCGGATCTTGCGATCAACGGTTTTCAAGACCGCCGCGATAAACCACTCTGCCATCCCTCCGAGGGGGCCGGCAGCCCTCCATCCGATTCGCGAGTATACCAGCAGGCGGACGAAGTGTCAATTCGCGCGCGGCGGCGCCCCCGCTCAGTGCACCCCCGCCTTGGCGGCCTCGTCTACCAGGTACTGGCCGATCTCCCGCAGGATGCCCGTCACATCAAAGCTGCGCCACTTTTCATCCATCGGCCCCGCGGTAAAGATGGCGCAGCCGATCACATAGTCGTCCTTGCGCAGCTCACTGTCGTACCAAGCCAGCTGCTGGAGATAAGTGGCCGTGCCGTCGTGGCCCAGCCCCTCCTGCTCGGCCCAGTAGGTCGTAAAGTCCTGCCAGCCGCCGCCCTCCGGCCCGGGACGGTTGGTGACGCCGCCATCCACGCCGGCCTCGGTGATCACCAGGGGCAGCACCAATCCCCGCGGCCGCAGATAGTCCTCGTACCACCAGCGGTAACGCAGGGTCAGTGCGCCGCGGTCCGCCACCGCCTGCCGGCCGGGCAGCGCGGCGCCAACGGAGCGCGTCATGGTCGGCGCGTCGTACTCGTGGAGCGACAGGACCCCTCCGTGCGCCTTGGCCGCCTGAACGGCCGGCAGGAAGGCGCCAAAGTCCTCCCACTCGGGCACGCCGGTCGAGAACGATCCGATGGCCACGCGCAGGCCATGTTCGGCCATGGCCCGGGCCCGCTCGGCCTCAAAGGCCGCGTACCAGGCCATGTCTCCGCCCACATCGGGCTCGTTGACCCCCTCCCAGTAGTCGATCCAGGGGTGGGAGAGGTAGATGCCCAGGTAGCGGTTCACGTACTCGCGGGCCGTCTGGGCGGGGTCCCCGTCACGCGAGGGGCTGCCATCCTCGATCCGCCCGATGGTCACCGTGCTGGGTGACAGTGCCTTGACCTCGGCGAGATAGTTCAGGTCGTTGACGCCTTTGACCACGGCCGGGCGGTAGCGCCGCACGAACTCGAGGATGTCAGGCGAGCTGTTCCACTGCACGTGCAGGCCCAGCTTGGAAGGGCCCGGCGCCGACAGCGTCGGCGGCCAGGGCCTGGTGGGCACCGGCGTGACAGTGGGCGTGGCCGTAGCCGTCGGCTGGACGGTCGGCGTCGGGGTGACCATCGCGTAGTGATGGGTGATCAGGGGCAGGTACCAGGGCGCGGCGTGCGGCCCCGTCCCCGTCACAGTCGGCCACGCCGTAGCGGGCCCCGGATAGGGCGCGGGCGACCCTGGCGGCGGATAGCCCGTGCCAGGCGGGGGCGGGGTGGCCTGCGGATAGGGATAAGCGGACGGGTACCCGCCAGGGTCGGCGGGCGTCGGCGCGACGCTCTCCCGCGAGGAGCAGGCGACCTGCCCCACGATAATCAGTATCAGCACCAGAGCAGCGCCGAGCGCGGCCCCGATCCATCTGTCTCGGTTCATCACCTCACGTCCCGTCTGCTCTGGAGTGCGTTGGCGCGAGCGGCGCCCGCCCCGGGCCCCGCGCGGGTCCCCGTCTCTTCCAGAACGTCGCATTAGGCCGGGCGGTTCCCCGCCCGGGCTTGGCGGCTACCCGCCCGGGCTCGGCGGCGGGCCAGCAGCGCCCAGATGGTCACCCCCAGCAGGGTGACCCCGGCCCAGCCCAGCCCGATGAACACCGACCAGGGGCGGAAGACCCACTCGACGACGTGGCTGCCGGCCCCCAGCGCCACGGCGCGCAGCACGCCGTAGGCGCGCAACCCCTCGGCCGGTGCCCCGTCCACCCGCACCGTCCAGCCGGGGTAATCCACCTCGCTGACCACGAGGACCCCCGGGCTCGACAGCGTCGCCTCCGCAATCACGCGCCACGGGTAGACGGCGGCCACGCGCACGCCCTCGGGGGCCGTGGCCGGCGCGGGCGGCGGATCCGGCGCCTGTTCGAGCACGGCCACCTCGAACGGGTCGAGCGTCAGGTCGGCAGTGAGGTCCAGGGCGGCGGCGCCGTCCGGCGCCAGGCGGAAGTCATGGGCGACCCAGGCATCGCGGCTGCCGATGTACAGCGCGTAGACGCGCTGGTCACGTTCGGGGTCTTCGGCCAGGAGCTCGATCCCCGGGGAGCCGAGCGTGCGCCCCGTCACCACCTGGCGGACGTTGAGCATCTGCCACCAGCGCAGCTCGGGCACGTCGGTCATCAGCCGCTCATAAGCGGCGATCTGCAGCGGCCCGTTGCCGGTGACGTCGCGGTAGCGGTAGCGCAGCGCCGCGTTGCCGTCCAGCGGCAGGAGGCCCTCGCTGCTCACGCGGCTGTTGGGGGGCACGGGGTGCTCCAGCACGGCCGTCAGCGCGGGGGTGGGCGCCTCCCAGCCCCCCGGGGGGAGCGGCTCCAGCACGGCGCCATGCACGCGAGACAGGTCACAGAAGGTCACCACGATCAGGAGCGGCAGCAGCGCCCGCCCCCAGGCAGCGCGGCCCCGCCGGCGCAGCCAGCCGCCCACCGCGCTGAGGCCAAACCCCGCCAGCACCGCTAGCGCAAAGGCCACCAGGAAGGCGGCGCGTTCCTGCTGCCGGAACAGGGCGAACCCGGGCACCGCCCGGTAGAGGATCGGGTAAAGGAAACCGTTCTTGCCCAGGGAAACCAGCAGGCTGACGGCAGCCACCGCCGCCCAGAACCCCGCCTGCCCGCGCGGCCAGGGCAAGGCGGTGCCGCGCCTCACGAGGCGCACCGCCGCGGCCACCAGCGCCACGCCCGCCAGCCCCAGCGCCACCAGCCCCACGTACAGGGGCGACCACTGCCCCGAGTTGGGGCGCAGCAGCCCCCACCACTCGGCGAGGGCAAAGCCCCGGGCGATCACGTCGTACCCCAGGCGCCCGCGCGTCGAACGGGAGACGATCTCAGCACTAGGCAGGAGCTGCGGCGCAGCCACGCCCACCGCCACCAGGCCCAACGTCCCGATGGCGGCCAGCGTGAAGCGCAGCCCCAGCCGTCCCTGCACGGCGCGGAAGAGCAGGTAGGCGGCCGTCAGGTAGACCATGTACAGATAGGTCTGAAAGTGCCCGCCCAGCACGCCGCACCCGTAGGCCACCCCGGCCAAGGCCACGGCCAGGAGCGAGCGTCTACGCAGGCCCCGCTCCAAGAGCCACAGCCCCGCCGGCAGCCACACGGCCACCTGCAGGATGATCATCTGCAGCATCGGGTATGAGGTGAGAAAGCCGCACAGGCTGAACGTCACCCCCGAGAGCATCCCGGCGCCGATGCTGCCCGTCAGCTCGCGTACGTACAGGTAGGTGAACACCCCGGCGAAGGCCAGGTAGGCGACGATCTCGAGCTCCAGGGCCAGGTACGGGAGGGTTGGAAAGACCACCTCCCACAGGCCCAGGGGGTAGAACGCGGCGAAGATGCTGTTTGCCGCGCTCGGCTCACCACTCAGCGTCCAGGGGGCCCAGATCGGCAGCCGACCGGCACGGTACTCCCCCGCCACATAAGTGCGCATGGGCAAGTGCTGCTCCTGCAGGTCGCCATAGCTGAGGGACTGCAGCCGGCCGTCCACCGGCCACCACAGCGCGCGAAAGGCCAGGAAGGGCAGCAGGGCCACAACGAGGATGGCCAGCCAGTTAGTGTATCGTCTGGAGCGAGCGGAGGAGGCGGTGTCGTGCGGCCAAGTGTGTCGGGTGGGTTCCATGGGTAGAGGATAACCGTTCAGGCGCTCGCGTCAAGTGCCCGGGGCGGCCGCCGCTACAGCCGGCGGAGGCGCGCCTCGAGCACCTTGCGGCGCAGCAGAACGTCCAGATCGCCCCGCTCCTGGATGAGCCGCACGATCTCGGCATCGTCGAGCGCCACCAGGCAGCGGTCGCCGCGCACCCCGGCCAGGCGCTCCGGCCGGTCCGAGCCCTGCCGATCGCCCGAGGAGGTCACCAGGATGGCCATGCGCAGGCCATGCGCCTCCAGCTTGCCCAGCGCCTCGGCCACCACGCGGCGAGGCGTCGCCGCGTGCACGTCGACCGGCTCCACGAGCACGGCCGGGTCCCAGGCGCCCCAGTAGGCGCCGCCCTCCCCTTCGCCGTCGATGCCCAGGAGCACCCCCAGGCGGCCGGCATCGGTGGTCACCCCCGAGTAGGCGGAAAAGGCCGGCACCAGGCCAAAGAGGGCCACGGCAAAGGCCTCCCAGGCCTGGCCGCGCGAGTAGACGCCCCCCGCCCCTAGCGCCGCCTGCCGCAGGCCCATAAGCGGGGCATAGGGGTCCTCGCCCGGGGCGACGTGCTCGGCGGCGGCGCGTTCGGCGGGCGCGTGCTGTTCGAGGTAGGGGCGCAAAGCGCGTTCGTAGAGCAGGTTGCGCACCTGGCAGGGCTGCGTCGGCTTGAGCGCACCGATCATTTCCAGCGAGGCGAGCACCGGGTCATTGCGGCTGAAGGGGATCTGCTGCCCGGCCAGAAGGATGTCGCGCAGGCGCTGGCGGGCCAGGGGCAGCCGCTCAAGTTCGCGGATCAGGTGGTGGATGTTGTCATCTTCAACGAGGATCTCCTCGGCGGCGGCCTCGATCTGCTCCGCGCCCAGGCGCTTGGCGTGGGCGTGCTCGAGCAGGGCACACATGCGCATGGTCAGGTAGGGGTGCCCGCCCGTCAGGGCGTAGATGCGCCCGGGGGCCTCCTTGGGCACCGTGACGCCCAACTTGCGGAACAGGCCCACCAGCCGCGCCACGTCTTCCTCGGCCAGGTCCTGCAGGTAGACCTTCTCACAGATGTTCAGGGGCGAGTTGGTGCCATAGGTCAGGCCATACAGGTCGACCGCGCCGGAGAACACAAAGAGGTACTTGGCCAGTTCCGGGCGCGGGCCGCGCCCCTGGGTAAAGATGGTGCGCAAGGTGTTGAAAAAGGAATCCGAGGCCTCCGGGCTCAGCGCGCCGACCTCGTCGAGCAGGATGAGGATGCGCGCCACGCTCAGCGTGCGGGCCAGGTGTGAGAGGAACTCGGCAAAGCCCACCGCACTGGTGACGCGCCCGTTCACGCCCGCCAGCGCGTCTCCGCCGGGGGCGCCGCGCAGCGCCTCCACCACGCGGGAGGCGACCAGCCGGTAGCAGTCCGCCGGCGGCTGCCCGCGCAATACCGACAGGTCGATGAAGACGCAGGGATAGGTCTCGCCAAGGAGGTCCATCAGGCGGAAGAGCAGCGTCGTCTTGCCCATCTGCCGCGCCGAGAGCACCGCGACGTACTGGGTGACGGAGGGCTGCATCGCCAGGCGCAGGGCGCGCCGCAGCTCGGGCCGGTCGACGATGAGCTCCGCGTCGGCCGAGGCCAAGAGGGGCCCGCGCGTCTTGAACAGGTCACCCTGGGCGCCCCCGGCGGGCGCTGGCGGGGTCGGCCGGGGCCCGGCCGGCTCCTTGGTCGTAACCGGCAGCTTGGCCGGCGCCGGCGCGCCCACCTCGCTGACGGACCAGAGCCGGCCGCTGGCCGAACGGAGGAACAGCACCGGTGCGCCCCAGGAAAGGGGATCGGTGCCGGTGGCGCTGGCCCCCATGCGCCCCTGGGCCACGCACTCGTCGACGGTGCGCCCCTGGGCCAGGGCGGTGTAAAAGTACTCGCTGAAGCGGATGGCCGCGCGATCCTCAACGGGCCACTGCATGGCCACCACGGCCGGCACCTCGCGGCGCACCAGGGCCGGGCCGAGGCCCGCCCAGGCGCCCTGCGCCGTCTCACAGGCGTTCAGGACGACCAGGTTCACGCCGTACCGGCGCAACATGCGCGCCGCGTCGGGGGCCGCCAGCGGCGCCATGCCGCCCTGGCCGTCCTCAAGAAGCAGCAGGCCGCAGTTCAGGTTCCGGTCATAGCCGGCGTGGCCGACATAGTGCACCACGTCGGGCGCGTGCTCGACCAGGGCGCCGTGCAACCGGTCTTGGGTGATGTGTTCCACGAACACCATGGATAGCTGCTGCTCGGCCGAGAGGCCGGCCACCGCCTCACGCAGGACGGTGAACTCGCGGCGCCAGTCCAGCTGGGCCTCCTCACGTGGAGAGGCCGAGACGGCCAACACCTTCAGCCGAGGGCCGTGGCGCAGGGGGGGCGGCGGCGAGTAGAGGCGCATGTACCGCACCACCGACACCAACGGGTCAAAGACAAAGAACTCGCCGCGGCGCGAGTCGTACAGGAGCTCCCAGGGCAGCCGCGAGAGCTCCCAAGAGTCGATGTGCAGCCGCAGCCGCAGGCCGCGGTTGCGCTCCCGCGCCACCTGGTACGACTCGTACCACAGCGTGAGGCTCTGCTGCGAAAAGATGCTGACCGCCATGCGGCGGCCCAGGCGCGTGGCCATCTCCTCCGACATGGTGGTCAGCGACGCCACGGCGTCGATATCGACGTCCAGGCGGAAGGCATAGCGGGCGCCCTCTCCGGCCGGGGACTGCAACACCTCGGCGATCCCCTCACGCGTCTGAGGGTTCCACTCGCCGAGGCGCAGATCAAAGCTGATATAGTCCATGGCCGTTGTGCTCCAGAGGGTACTGCGTGGTGCGCCGGGGCGCGGTGTCTGGCGGCATTATAGGTATGCCCATCGCCGAGCGTCAACAGCCCCGAGCAGGCCCCCTGCCCTCGTCGCCACCCCTTGGGAGGTGGGTTCTGCCGCAGCCGGGCACAGGCCTTCTTTTCGCTTTTACCGCGAATTCACGTCTGTTCGTTGGCCCTGCGCAGCAAACGCGCTATAATGGGGCCGTACATAATGCCATCCACCCACTCCCGCCGTGCGGACCTGGCCCAGGGCCTCGCGGCCGGCGGGTGCCATCCCGATGACAGGACGGCCTATGCATCGCGACGCCAAGCGACTGCGCGTCCTCGCCCTGATCGCGCTGATGCTCATGGTCATCGCGCCGCTGGCCCATGCCGACGATCGCGACCCCCGCGTCATCGAGGGCGAGGTGCTCCTGAGCGGCCCCCTGCCAGAGGCTCCCGCCGACAGTGGCCTCCTGGTGCAGGCCACCTCGCTGGCCGGGGCGCGCTATCGCTACGTGCTCACCGTCCTGAACGAGACGCCCTGGCCCATCCACTCCCTGCGCCTCTTGGATCGCTACTTCCCGCCTGACCCGGCCGTGCCCGAGCAGACGGCCCAATGGTTCCCGCGCACGCTAGAGCCGGGGCGCTCCGTCAGCACCGTGATCACGGTGCCCGACGCTCCCCTTGCGGAGGCCTGCCATCAGCTAGAGATCTCGGTCGCCGACGGCCTGGGCACCATCCTGATGGACTGTAGCGCCCCCGGGGCCACCACCGTCTGGTTCGTGCCGATCAGCCCCGCCATGGCCGACTATCTCGCCCTGCCGCCGCTGACGCTCGACGCGCCCGAGGGCCCCAGCAAGGTCGGTCTGCACGTGACGAGGAACTCCTCGCCGGCCATCATGGAGTTCGTGCGGCAGGCGCAGCCCGCCGTGGTCGTCTCGGTCGAGGATTTCGGCCTCCTGACGGCCATCAAGGACGCCTCCCCCGGCACCATCACCGTGGCCCGCCTGCTCGAGGCGGACCAGGCCATGACCGGTGACCCCGTGGAGCGGGCCCGCGCCTTTGTGGCGGAGCGCCGCGCCACCTATCTGGCCAACCCGCAGGTCGACTATTGGCTGGGCTGGAACGAGCCGGGCATCGACGGCCGCGCCGAGATGACCTGGTTTGCGGCCTTTGAGGCCGAGCGCGCCCGCCAAATGGCCGCCCTCGGCAAGAAGGTGGCCATCGGGAACTTTTCCGTGGGCTCTCCGGAGCCGGACGAGTTCGAGCCCTTCATCGAGGCCATCGCCGTGGCCCTGGAGCACGGCGGGGTGCTGGCGCTCCACGAGTATTCCGCCCCCACCATGCGCGACGGCATCGGCGCCGGGGTGCCGGGCCTCCCGCCGGATGATCAGTACGGCGCGCTGACGCTCCGCTACCGCATCTGGTACGACCATTACCTGCGGGCGCACGACCTGGTCATCCCCCTGATCATCACCGAGGCGGGCATCGACGGGGGCGTCCTGGCCAAGCAGGGGATCACCATGGGCGGCTGGCGCGACGCGCTCATCACTGCCCGCCCGGGCGGCAGCACGGAATCGGCGACCCTTTCGTACCTCGAGCAGCTCTCCTGGTACGACGACGAACTGCGCCGCGACCCCTATGTGCTCGGCTTTGCGATTTTCAACGCCGGTGACGCGGACGGGGAATGGGCCACCTACGACGTGACCGAGATCCTGCCCGAACTCGGCTACCTAGCCCTCAGCAAGTAGGCCCCAGCCGGAGGCAGACACAAGGAGCCGCCACCCCCGCGGGGGGTGGCGGCGTTTGCGTTGGCCCGGCCGGCCGCGCCTAGGCCTGCGGGGGGCGCGGCCCGCGGCCGAGGCCGAGGCGGTCGCGCAGGGCGGTGCGCGTTACGTAAAGAAAGGCTTCAGCGACGATGCGCCGGCTCATCTTGGATTGCCCCACGCGGCGATCCTCAAAGATGATCGGGAACTCGCGCACCCGCGCCCCCAACCGCTCGGCGTGGTACACCGCCCCCACCTGGAACCCGTAGCCCCGCAGCTGCACCTCTTCCCAGGGGATCCGCGCGAGGAGCGAGGCACGGTAGCAGCGAAAGCCGCCGGTGCAGTCGTGCGTCCGGAGGCCCAGCATGGCCCGCGCAAAGTGGTTGCCGCCCGCGCTGATAAAGCGGCGCAGCCAGCTCCAGTTGCGCGTGCCGCCGCCCGGCACGTAACGCGAGCCAAGCACCAGGTCGGCCGCGGCGATCTCCTGCAGGAAGGTAGGCAGGTAGCGCGGCTGGTGCGAAAAGTCGGCGTCCATCTCCAGGACGTAGCCATAGCCCCTCTCCAGCGCCCAGCGGAACCCCGCGATGTAGGCGGTGCCCAGCCCCTGCTTGCCGGGGCGGTGCAGGACGTGCACCTGGTCGTGCGCGGCCGCCAGGCCGTCGGCAATGGCGCCGGTGCCGTCGGGCGAGTTGTCGTCTATCACCAGGACGTCAAAGCGCTCGGGCAGGGCCAGCACCTCGCCGACGATGGCGGGCAGGTTCTCCGCCTCGTTGTAAGTCGGGAGGACGATCAGCGGTCGAACGGTTTCCAATGCAGGGGCACCTCGTGTACTCGTCAGACGTCCTGCCCCGCAGGGGGCAGGACGCCGTTTGCCGTCGGCGATGGCCGGTGGCCGTCAGCGCACCCAGCGACCGGCCAGGTCCGCCAGAGCGGGAAAGGGCGCGTGCGGCTCGGCCTGGTACCAGTAGGCCACCGAGCAGATATCGTCGGTCAGCGGCTCGAACTTGTGGTTCAGCCACCAGCCGAGGGCCTGCACGGTCACCCGCAGGTCCTGCTGGAAGCGGATCGGGTCCATCACGTGCCAGCGGTAGAGCCCGTGGCGCGGCACCTCGCCCTCGTTCTGGACCCACAGGGGGTAGCCGAGGAAGGGGGTCGAGAAGGTCTCACCGAAGCCCCAGGCCCCGCCGAAATAGTCCTCGGTGCCGGTGCCGCAGATGGTGGGATGCTCGCCGTCGCCATCGAGGTAGAACTTGACCTCCCCCTCCCCCCACCAGCCGTTGGAGAACTGGTTCCAGCCCAGCACCGTGCCGACATAGTGCCCCTGGCCGCGCACGCCCTCGAGGATGACGTGCTCGGGGTACTCGCGCGTGGTCATGCTGCGGCGCCACTGGGCGTGGAAGCGCCCCGCCCCCGCCGGCACCTCCCCAAGGGCGTAGGTGATCTGGTAAAAGAACCCAGAGATCGCCTCCCAGTACTGGTTCTCGATCGTGATGCGGGCCCTCTTGGCAAAGGGGAGCGGCCAGTAGGAGTTGAACCCTCCCGAGGGGTTCACGGTGATGGGCAATGAGGTGACGTTGTAGCGCAGGCCGTGGAGGTTGACGAAAAAGTCGCCCAGCGGCACCTCGACCGAGGGGGTCTCTTCGCCATCCCAGTACATGCGCAGGATGCAGGAGCGGTAGGCCTTGGGGTGCACGGTGATCCAGATGTGCTGGATCACGCCCGGCCCCTCGACGTCGGCCAGGGTGGTGAGGCTGCCCGGCTCCAACGTGATGCAGGGGCGCACCTTCCAGCCCTTGCCGAGGAGCGAGGAGGGGGTCCCCTCGGCGGGGACCTCGCGCGCGCCGCCGGCCCGTTCGCCGTGCGGGTTCTCGGCCGAGATGGAACGGGTTACGGCATTGGACAAGAGCGGGATGTTCCCCAGGCTCATACCACAGAGCGGATCCATAGCTCACCTCCGGCGGTGTCCCTCAGAGCGGCTCGCGCGGCCCATTGTAGCCGGGGCGGGGCCGCCGTTCAAACGCCCGGGTGCCGTTGCGGCTAGCCCTCACGCGCTCCTCATTCGCCCCCTCCGTGCACCTGGAGCGCCCCGATGGCCACGTTCCCCCAGCAGTCGGTAGCCTCCACGCGCACGGTGTAGGCGCCCGGCGCCGCGTAGGCGTGCCCCACGGTGCGCCCGGTAAAGGGACCCAGGAAGGGCGTGCCGTCCCCCATGTCCCAGCGGTACGATACTCCGTAGGTGCCGGGCACGGGCGAGGTCAGGCTGGCCTGGAGTGTCGTCCACCCGGAGGCGTTGGCCGCCGTCACGTCGACGATGGAGGCCTGTGGGGCGTCCTCCGCCCAGGCCAGGAAGGCTGCCAGCAACCCGGAGCGCGTCGTGGCGTCGGCCGTGGCGTTCAGGCCCTCGAGGCCGAACGTCGTCAGCACCGAACGCCCCAGGTACGACACGCCAGGGCGCTCGAGGGAGGGCTGGTCGCGGTGGGCCATGGCTACCACCCCCTCGGCCACCCTGTACGGCCCGGGATATTGCAGGAGCGGCAGGTAGCCGGGCGACGCATCGCGGTAGGGCACCGCGGCGATCTCGTCGATGCTGCGCTGGTTGCCGGCGCCGTCGCCCCCGCGGCTGAGGGCGATCTGCCCGCGCACCAGCCCTGCCCCGCCGACCTCCCCGGGCCCGTGCACGGCGAGGTAGAGGTTGCCGGCGAGCAGGTCGCGCACCTCCCCTGCCGAAAGCAGCACCGCCGCGCAGGCCGTGGTCGGCGTCGAGACGGTCAGCGGCCCGCTCAGCAGGATGCGCAGCGCCGGGCCGTTTTCCCCAGGCGCCCCGCGATGGAGGGCCACGCTCGACACCTCGGCCGGCGAGCCTGCGCTGAGCACCAGGGCATAGTCCAGCCGCGCCGACGACACGTCAAGCCCCAGGTGGGCGACGCCCGTCAGCCCGCCGGGCGCGCCCAGCACCGCGGGCTCCGCAGCCCCCGCCCCGCCCGCACCGTGCACCAGGGCCAGGTAGAGGCGCTCTACCGCCACCTCGTCAGCCGTCAGGCTCACCGAGCCGACGTAGGAGCCCTCCCCGGCCAGGTCCAGGTAGATGGTGCGGAAGGCCAGCGGTGCGCCGCGGATCGGCACCACGGGGAGCGCGGGCAGGGCGCCCGCGGTGACGCTGTCCTGCAGGTACCTGCCGCCCAGGACGGTGGAATACAGAA
The DNA here is from genome assembly GCA_040768605.1 of Anaerolineae bacterium. Classification (GTDB taxonomy): domain Bacteria; phylum Chloroflexota; class Anaerolineae; order UBA1429; family UBA1429; genus JAAZBY01. The sequence continues at coordinate 133,746 of JAXGMP010000002.1, forward strand.
AGGCCCCGCCCTCGGTCGACGCCGAGCCCAGCACCGCGGCGAGGTTTTGCCCCATGGCCAGGAGCACGCCACCCTGATTGGCATACTCGGTGAGGGCGCCCAGGTCCAACGGGGTGAGGGCGCCCGGCGGGGTCAGCGCGGCGTAGGGGCTGCGGTTATCGCCAGTAAAGAGCAGGACGGCGCGGTAAGCGGCCAGTTCGGCCGCTGGCGGGATCGTCCGATCTCCGCCGCGGTGCGCGTCGGCGTCCCACAGGGTGTAGGGGCGGCCGGCCTCGGCCAGCGCCGCGGTATAGCAGGAGGCATAGTCGGCCAGGCCCCAGGAACTGCTCCCGTCGGCGTCGATGACCAGGACGTGGTCGCTCGGCTTCGGCACCACGCGCGCCCAGGCCGGCAGATGGGCCTGGTGGGCGCCCCCCTGCAAGACGACGTAGCCCTGGTTGTCTCCAAGGCCGGCCGAGGTCGACGCGTCAAACGTCACCGTGACCACGGCCGACTCGCCCACCTCCAGCGACAGCGCTGCCGGGGCCACGCTGAGCCCGGGAACCGGCGGCGCCCCGGCAAAGCCCTCCGCCGTGGAACGCGTGGCGAGGGCGTACGTCTCGGCCGCCTGGCCGACGTTGGTGACCGTGAAGGCCACGGCGCGGACGCTGCCGGTGATCACCTGGCCGATACTGAGGCTGGGAGGGTCGAGCAGCACCCCGGGGTCGAGCGCGGCGGCCACGTCGAGCCGGCCGGCGCCCATGTCCAGCGGCTGGGCGGGGCGGCCGTCCTGGGTGTAGACGTCGAGGTACTTGGCGGTGGACATCAGCGCCGACTTGATCTGCGCCGGGCTCCAGGAGGGGTGCATCTGGCGGAGGAGCGCCGCGGCCCCGGCCACGTGCGGCGCGGCCATCGAAGTGCCCGAGGCCAGCCCCCACAAGAGGTGGCGCTCCTCACCGTAGGCGTAGGGCGCGTAGCCCTGGGCCAGGATGCTCACCCCCGGCGCGGCGAGATCCGGCTTGAGGACCGGCCCCACGCCCGGGCCCCGGCTGGAGAACGCCGCGACGACGTCCACCCCCTGGCCGGATTGCGTCGCGCTCGTTGAGGCGGCCACGGTGATATAGTCGGGCGAGGGGTGGTCGGTAGTGCCGGCGCCGGGGCCGGCGTTGCCGGCGGACATGGAGATCACGATGCCCGCCCGGGCGGCGTTCTGCAGGGCGGCGTCGAGGGCGTCGAACTCGCCGCCAAGGGAGGCCGGCCCCCCACCCCAGGAGTTATTGAGCACGTCGGCGCCGTCGGCGATGATGTCCTCCAGCGCGGCCAGCCCCTCGGCGGTGTAGAAGGACCCGTCGCCCGACACGCTCTGGTAGAACATGCGGTAGCTCATCAGATAGGCGCGCGGGGCCACGCCGCTCATGTTGGGGTAGGTGCTGCCCAGGTAGGTGGCCGTCACCACGCCGCCCGCGGCGATGGAGGCCGTGTGCACGCCGTGCGAGGTGGCGCCGGGGCCGGGCCAGGGGTTGGCGTCCTCCGCCACCGGGGGGTCCCAGGGGCGAAAGTACACCCGCGAGGCGATGATCTTGCCGTTGGTGTTGGCGGCCAGCCCGCGCGGATAGCCGGGCGGGTAGGCGTAGCCCTCGCCTGAGAACATCGGCGCGTCCTTGTGCAGGCCGCCGTCCATGGAGGCCACCCGGACCCCCTCCCCGGCGTGGGCGCGGCCGCCGGCCGCCTCCCAGGCTGCCGGCGCGCCGATCAGGCCCGTCGACGCGTAGAGCGTGGGAGAGTAGGCATAGTCGAGGTACACCCCGCGCACGCCGGGCATCCCCGCCAGGGCGCGGCGGGCCGCCTCGCGGTCGACGGTGCCGGGGTCGATGGCCAGGCCGTTCAGCGCCAGGCGATAGCGCGCGGCGACCTCCTGGCCCTGCTCGTTCAGGTAGGTGGACACCGCCGCGCCCGGCAGCGCCGCGGGGAGGGCGCTGGCAAAGGCGTCCTGCTCGGCAGCCAGCGCCTCCACGTAGGCCTGGGCGGCCGCGGAGCGCAACCCCGCGGCACCAGCCGGGCCCCCGGCGGCCTGGCCCAGCCAGCGCGTCAGTGGCGGCGTGCTGAGCTCGACGATCAGCCGATGCGAGGTGTGCACGCCCTCGGCCGCGGCCACCTCGGTCGGGGGCGGGACCTCGGCCTGGGCGCCGGCGCCCGTGGGCAGGAACATCCCCAGCGCCAGGAGCAGGGCCAGGAAGCAGCGTCGGCGTGGCATAGGGTCCTCCTTCCGGCTGATGGCGTTCCTCCCGGCCCGCGGCGGGCGCCTATTGCGCCTGCACGACCTCGAGCATGGCCACGATGTTCTCCGGCGGGACATCGCGCGGGATGGCGTGGGTCGGGGCGACGATATAGCCGCCGTCCTGGCCGACGGTGTCGATCATGCGGCGCACCACCTCACGCACCTCGCCCGGAGTGGCCCTGGGCAGTACCTGCTGGGTGCTGATGCCGCCGTAGAAGGTCAGGTCGCGCCCGAACTCGCGCTTGCACCAGGCCACGTCCATGACCTCCGGCTGGAAGGTGTTAAAGATGTCCAGCCCCATCTCGACCAGGTCAGGGAATAGCTCCTGGATGGCCCCGCAGGAGTGCTGCATCACGTAGCGGCCGCCTTCCTTGACCCGGGCGTACATCTGGGCGACGCGCGGCTTGATGAAGCGCCGCCAGTGCTTGGGACCCATGATCAGCCCGCGCTGCTGGCCCCAGTCGTCGCCAAAGCGGATGCAGTCCACGTCGTAGCCGAGCATGTGGTCGATGGCCTGCAGGTTGTACTCCAGGATGCGGTCCATGAGGTCGTCGACAAAGCCGGGGTTCAGCACCATGTCCGTGAGGAGGTTCTCCATGCCCCGTAGCGTCCAGGCGCGCTCGAACATGGAAAAGCCCACCCCCGTCACGCTGAAGCGTTCCGGGTGGGCCGCCAGGAGCGCCTCAAGGGCGCGGGCGTTGCGGGCCAGGTCGGGCGCGGGGAAGGTGTAGCCGGCCAGGGTCGGCTCGGGCAGGAGGTAACGCTCGACGTTGCCAATGTCCTTGTCGATGGAGCGGTTCCAGACGATGCCGAACTGGTCCTGCCAGCGATCGGGAGAGACCTCGACAAAGTAGCCGTCCGAACAGATGGCCAGGTGGTTCTGCAGGACGGGCTCGAGATCCTCGGTCCGCAGATACGCGGCCAGGCGGTGCCGGGCGTCGCTGGTCAGGTCGATCTGCCAGGGCGTGGCGTCGGGCTGGTGATGGCTCAGCGCCTGCATCACGCGCTCACGAGGTGTGCTGGGCATGGCGTCCCCCTTCCGGTCGGGCGGGCAACGGTTCCCTCTGAGGTCGAGTATACACCAGGGCGCCCGCCGGGAACACGCCCGCTCGGGGGGTTGTTGGCCGCCGGGCGGGAATGTGCTATCCTGCCGGTGACGCATACCCCCGCGGCGCCAGCGCCGCCCTCCTGGAGCGATGAAGACAGTGTCCCTGGCCCCCCGTGCGCTGTTGGAGCGCGCCATCTTTCACCGCAGCAACCTGGTCCGCCTGGCGGCGGTGGTGGGCTTGTGCCTGGCGATATCGTTGCCGGTGGGCGCCGTGCTCGGGCTGGCGGGCGCCCTCTATGGCTCGGCCTTCCTGATCGCCATGGCCATCGGCTGCCTGATGCTCCGCGACGTGATGGTCGGCCTGCTGGGCCTGATCGGCATCATCTGCGTGCTCCCCTTTGCTGCCCTGCCGATCGAAATCGGTTTCTCCCCGACTTTTCTTGACGTCGTCCTCGCTGTGGTCTTTTTTGTCTGGCTTTCCCGCATCGTTACGCGCAAGGACGATGCGGTGGCCATGGATCCGCCGGCGCTGCCGCTGCTCGTCTTTCTGGCATTGGCGACGGCATCGTTCGTGATGGGCCTGGGGCACGCCCCGCTGACGGCCAACGTCGTGCGCCACTTTGCCGAGATCGTCCTCAGCATGTTGGTCTATATCCTGGTGATCAACGCGGTGCGCACCAGGAAGCAGCTGGACCTGCTCCTTACGGCCTTGGTGTTGGCGGGCTTTGCGGCGGCGCTGATCGGCGTGGTGTTGTACGTCCTCCCCAGAGACCTGCACGTGCGCATCCTGTCGATGCTGCGGGTGGTGCGCTACCCCTCCGGAGACGCCGTGTTGCGCTACGTGGAAGACAACCCCGAGCTGCCCCTGCGCGCCGTGGCCACCTCGGTGGATCCCAACGTCCTGGGCGGCATGTTGATCTTTGTCTCCACCATCACCTCGGCGCAGGTTGTGGCGCGCAAGCCAATCCTGCCGCGCTGGATGCTGGCCGGCGCGCTGCTCACCATGGTCGTCTGTCTAGTCCTGACCTACTCACGCGGCTCGTTCGCCGGCCTGGCCGCCGCCATCGGCCTGATGGCCCTGCTGCGCTACCGAAAGCTCTTCTGGATCGGCCTGGCCGTGCTGGCGCTGCTCCTGTTATTGCCGGCCACCCAATCCTACGTGGCGCACTTTACGGAGGGGGTCCAGGGAGACGACCTGGCCACCCAGATGCGTTTTGGCGAATACCGCGACGCCTGGAATTTGATCCGCCGCTACCCCTGGTTCGGCGTGGGCTTTTCGGGCACGCCCGACATCGACACCTATCTTGGCGTCTCCAACGTGTACCTGCTCATCGCCGAAGAGACGGGCATCATTGGCCTGCTCGCTTTCCTGGGCACGGCGGGGACCTTTTTCTGGCGCCTCTTTGGCGCGCTGCGGCGCTGCCCCCCCGGGCACCCGCTGGAGCCGGCCCTCCTGGGCACCGGCATGGCCGTGGCCGGCGCCCTGGTCGGCGGCCTCATGGACCACTATTTGTTCAACCTGGTCTTCCCACACGCCGCAGCGCTCCTGTGGCTCGTGGTGGGGCTGGGGGCTGTGGCGATCCGCCTGAGCGGGGCCGGCGCCGAGCCCGAAGCCCTGGCAAGTCCGTCCTGATCGGCCCGCGGCTCTGCGGCCGTTGTCAGCACTAGGAGGCGAGATGGCTCTCTCTACCGTCCGGCTCGGCACCCTCGAGGTCACACGGTTCATCATCGGGGGGAACCCCTTCTCCGGCTTTTCGCACCAGACCAAAGAGCGCGATGCGGAGATGGTGGCCTGGTACAGCGACGAGCGCATCGTCGATACGCTCTTCCAGGCCGAGTCGTTCGGGGTGACGGCCACCATCCTGCGGGGGGACCCGCACATCGCCCGCTGCCTGGAGGAGTACTGGCGGCGCGGCGGCACCATGCGCTGGGTCGCCCAAACGGCCTCGCAGTCCCCCACCCAGGAGGAGGGCGTGCAGTTCTGCGTGGACCACGGCGCCAGCGCCTGTTTCATCCACGGCGGCATTGTGGACAACTATGTGGCCCAGGGCCGCGGGGACGACCTGCGCCGCGCCGTGGACAAGATCCGCGCCTCGGGGCTGCCCTGCGGCATCGCCGGCCACGAGGTCGATAGCTTCCGCTGGGCCGAGGAGAACCTGGACGTCGACTTTTATATGGCCTGCTACTACAACCCGAGCCCGCGGCGCGACTCGCCCCACCACGTGCACGGGGCGGCCGAGCGCTTTGCCCCCGAAGACCGCGCCGAGCGCGTGGCGCTGATCGCCGCGCTCAGCCGGCCGGCCATCCACTACAAAGTGCTGGCCGCCGGCCGCCTGAGCGCCCAGGAGGGCCTGGCTGACGCCGCGGCCCATATGCGCCCGCAAGACGCGGTCTGCGTCGGCATCTACACCGGGGACGACCCCCAGATGCTCCGGCACGACATCGCCATTCTCACGGCAGCCCTGGCCCAACGCTAGGCCGATAGCACGCCGACGAGAACGCCGGCAGTGGAGGATCCTCCACTGCCGGCGCTTTGCTTCCCAGGCGCTGGAAGCCTGCCGTCAGACGACGCGCACCGCCTTGGCGCTCTCCCACAATCCGTGGATGTTGCACAGCGCTACGGCGTGCAGCGTGCCCGGCTTGTTCAGGCTCAGCGACGTGACCACCTCATGGTGGGTGTACACCGGGCCCTGGTTGGGGCCCTTGGCGTCCTCGCCGTGGCCAGAGAACTCATAGTGGCCCACCTGATGGGTGAACTTGTCGCCTTCGGGGTGGAAGTACAGGGTCACGTAGGAGATGTGGTGTTCGGTAGTGTTCGGGTGACCGATCTCTTTGCCCAGGCTCAGCGTCACGCGGAACGTCTCGCCCGCCTTGACCTCGTCAGGGCACTCGATCACCGGTACGTGCTTTTCCTTCTTCCAGTCGGCCTGCTGCAGCCGCTCTCCAAGACTTGCCATGTCCTTCCTCCTCGTCTTCCAACCACTGCGCGGTTATCTACTGCGGCGGCCGCGGTGCGGCGCGCCGAGAGACCACGGTCCACGCCCTGGTGACGGGGCGCTCTACTTGCTCAGCGCGGCGATGATGGCCGGCAGCCAGTGCGGCAGGTCGGCCGGCGTCCGCGAGGTGATCAGGTTGTCATCGACGACGACGGCCTGGTCCACATAGGTGGCCCCGGCGTTCACCAGGTCGTCCTTGATGGCCGCCACGCAGGTGGCGCGCTTGTCTTTCACGATCCCCGCCGAAATGGGCACCCAGGCGGCATGGCAGATGGCGCCGATGACGCCGCCCTTCTCAAAGACGCCGCGCACCAGGTCCAGGATCGCCCCATAGCGCCGCAGCCGATCGGGGGCAAACCCGCCCGGGACGATGACCGCGTCAAACTCGGAGACGCGGGCGTCCTTGCCGGCCAACGTGGCCTTGGCCGTGTAGCCGTTCTTGGAGGCGTACGTCTTGACCTCCGGGCCCACCAGGGTCACCTGGGCGCCCGCCTCGAGCAGCCGGTAGTAGGGATACCAGAGCTCGAGCTCCTCGTACATGTCCTCGACCAGGATAGCGACCTTCTTACCCTTGACGCTCATGATCTGCTCCTTCTGAATGCGGCGCCGGCTGCGCGCCGAGGCCAGCAGTGCTCCGACCACACAACGGGGGCAAGCGGCCGGATCGCCGGCCACTCCTCCGTCCTAATGATACCCGACCCTCCGGGCGCTCGGCAAGTGGCCCACCGCAGGCCCTGGCCGGGCGGCGGGGTGCCGCAGCCACCTTGTGACAAAGAGTATACTTATTATACAGACCGGCTGCCGAGCGCCGTCATGTAGATGACGCTCTCGTCACGCCCGTCGATGCCCAGCAGGGCGTTGCACTCCCCGTCGTACAGGGCCGCGATCTGGCAGCTGCCCAGCCCGAGGGACACCGCCGCCAGGGCCACGTTCTGGGCGATGTGCCCGGCGTCCAGGTAGATGTAGCGGTAGGCCCGCTGGCCGTACTTCCACTTGCTGCGGGCGAACACCGCCGTCCACACGAACACGGCGCCCGCCTCGCGGGCCATCGCCTGGTCCAGCGCGGCACGCGCCAGGGCCTCCCCATGGTCCCCCGGCGAGACGACCTCCAGGGCGTGCAGCGCCACGTGGTAGTGGTAGATGCCCGGCGCCAGCCCCTCGACCCGGTTCGCCACGACGTAGGTCTCCACCGGGTAGAGCGCCCCGGCGGAGGGCGCGTTGCGAAAGCCCAGCCCTCCGCGGATCTGGGTGATCCCCTGGGCCGCCCAGAGGAGCTGGGAGAGATCCGCCTCGGCCAGCGGCCGCTCGCCGTAGCGGCGCACGCTGCGCCTGGCGCGCAGTGCGCGCCAGAGCGGCTCGCCGCCGTCGAGAAGCGGCGGAGAGAGCGACACCCGTTGGGCGCCAGGGTAGGTCTTGTACTGCTCCGGCTGTGCGGAGCGGTCGGCCCGGCCGCGCGGCAGCTCATCACGCGTGTACTCGGTGCCTTGCTGGAAGCGCTCCCCCACCGGTTCACCGGCCCGCTCAGCGGCCGGGTCCGAGCGGGTGTTCTCCCGTCTCGTCGTCACCTCTCTCACCCCCCAACCCGCTCAGATGAACAGCGTGATGGCCGATTCGCGCGCGTCGCCCACGTAGGCGCCCACCCCGCCGTACTCGTCGATCCACTCCTCGCGGAGGTCTTCACGGCGGATGCCCATGATCCCCATGGTCATCTCGCAGGCGATGATCTTGCCGCCCAGCTCCTTATAGTCCTGCATGAGGCGCTCGAGCGTTGCGGCGCCGGCACGGGCCATGCGCCGCCTCACCATCCACTTGCCCAGCCCCAACAGGTGCATCTTGGAGAGCGGCCCCTTTTCCAGGGCGCCCTTCTTCAGGCGCTCCAGCCCCCAGAAGGTAAAGAACATCGATACTTCCATCCCCATCGCCAGGGAGCCGTTGGCGATGATCAGGGCGCTGTAGAGCTTGTCCATGTCGCCGGACTGCACCACGATGGTCGTTCGCTCTGCCATGGGGCCTCCTAACGGCGGATGCGGATCGTCCAGGCCGTCTCTTCGCCCTCGACGCCCAGGAGCTCCAGCCCCAGGGCACGCACCGCCATGGGGATCTCTTTCATCGAGGAAGGATGCGTGCCGACCACCACCACGACGTCACCTGGCGCTGCCTTTCGCAGGGCCTTGCGCGTCTCCACCAGGGGGATCGGGCAGACCTCCTGGCGCACGTCCACATGATACTCTGCCATGGTCCACCTCACTCCGCAAAGGCGACCTCGACCCGCTGGACGTCCCAGAGCGGTTCGAGCTTTTCGCGAATCTCGGCCTCGATATTCGCGGCGAACTGATGGTCGGGCGGCAGGTCGATGGCCACGCGGATGACACCGTCGGCGATCTGGATGTCGCTGACCACCTTGGTGCGCACCAGGTCCAGCCCGACCACCGGGTTCATCACGTGCTTCAGGCGACGGCGAACCTCTTCGACGTCAGTGGGCACCCGCTCAGTGATCAGGCCGTGGCGCTCCTCATAGTTCTGGATGGCGGCGCGCAGGCCGTCGACGGCCAGGACGGAGCAGTGCGTCTTGATCGGCGGCAGGCCGCCCAAAGCCTCGGAGGCCTGCTTCCAACTGATGTCCTTGGCCTCGTCAAGCGTCTTGCCCTTGGCCAGCTCGGTGATGATCGAGCCGGTCGCGATGTTCGAGGCACACCCGTAAGACTCGAACTTGATGTCGGTAATGCGCTTGGAGGCCTCGTCGACGCGCAGGTAAACGGCCACCATGTCGCCGCAGGCGGGGCTTCCCTCGACCGCCCTGGCGTCGGCGTCCTCGATACGCCCGACGTTACGTGGATTCCTGAAATGCTCCATGACCAGGTCGCTGTAGGGTAATGGCATCTTGCTTACTCCTTCCCCAGCGGGCTGATAGCGCGCAGGTTCGCGACGACCTCGGCCAGCGCCTCGGCGGCCGTGTCGACGTCCTGCACGGTGTTGTACCTTCCCAAGGTGAGGCGCACGGAACCGTGCGCCCGCTCGTGGTTGCCGCCGATCCCCAGGATTACGTGGCTGGCCTCCAGCGAGCGCGAGAAACAGGCCGAGCCGGTGCTCACGGCGATGCCGCGCATGTCCAGGTGCAGGAGGACCGACTCCCCCTCGACGAAGCGGAAAGAGATGTTGGCGTTGTGCGGCAGCCGCTGGGTCGGATGGCCGTTGACCTGCGCATGCGGCACCTGGAGCAGGCGCTCGGTGACGCGGTCACGCAGTGCCTGCAGGCGGGCGGTCTCCTCGGGGGTCACCAGCTCGACGGCGCGGGCAAAGCCCACCGCGCCGGCGATGTCTTCGACGCCGCCGCGGAGGTTGAACTCCTGAAAGCCGCCGTCCATCCACTTGCCGAGCGGCGTGCCCTTGCGGATGTACAGCCCGCCGACGCCCCGCGGCCCGTGCAGCACGTGGGCCGACACCGTTACCAGGTCCACCGGCACCTCGCGCACGTCCAGCGGCACGCGGGCGAACGCGTGGGTCGCGTCGGTGTGCAGGAGGACGTCGCGCTCCCGGCAGACCCGGGCGATCGCGGCGAGGTCCTGCAGGGTGCCGATCTCCTGGTTGGCGGCCTGGACCGAGACGAGGATCGTCTCCGGCCGGATGGCGGCCGCCAGGGCCTCCGGGTCGACCCGCCCGTAGGCGTCCACGTCCAGCTCGGTGACGTCAAAGCCCTGCCGCTTGAGCGCCCTGGCGCTGTAGAGGACCGGAAAGTCCTCAATACGGCCCACGATGAGGTGCTTGCCCTTCTTGGCCGCGAGGGCAGCGGCCACCCCCTTGATGGCCATATTGCTCGACTCGGTGCTGCCGGAGGTGAACACGAACTCCTCCGCCTCGGCGCCCAGCCGCGCGGCCAGGCGGCCACGGGCCTCATCGAGGGCGTCCTTGGCGTCGATCCCCAGCGCATAGCCGAACTGCGAGGTCGCCACGGCATAGGTGTCAAAGAAGAAGGGGGTCATCGCCTCCAGCACGCGCTCGTCGAGGCGCGTGGCGGCGGCGTTGTCCAGGTAGATCGACGTATCTCTCACGGTATCCTCCCAGGCGGAGCGTGGTTCGTGCCGCGCTCACCAGACGATGGCAAACTCACAGACGATGGCATCTACGGGGCAGGCCTCCTCGCACAGGCCGCAGCCCTCGCACCTCTCGGGGGCAGCCACCTCGGGCCCCTGCGGGGTCATCTCCAGCGCGCTCGGCGGGCAGGTAGCCACGCAGGCCCCGCAGCGCGTGCAGAGCAGACCGTATACCTGGGGCAGCCCCTCGCGTTCGACCACGCTTCCTCCGTGTGCGGCCCGACTGCAGGCCCGTATCACAACTCAGTGTACGGCGTTGACGGGGCGCTACCCAAGGACTAAAGTCACAACCTAGCAGACCTGGGGCGCCGAGGGGCTCTTTCTACACACGGAGGGGAGGACGATGAAGGTCTATATCATGACCGATATGGAGGGCGTCGCCGGCATCCAGGATAGCGAGAACTGGTGCCGACCGCCCGGCTCAGCGGGCAGCGGGCGCTACTATGAGATGGGCAAGGACCTCCTCACTCGGGAGGTCAACGCCGCGGTGGAGGGCCTCTTTGAGGCGGGGGCCAGCGAGATCCTGGTGGCCGACGGCCACGGGGCCGGGGGGATCCAGCCGCTGCTCCTCGATGAGCGCGTACACCTGTTGCGGGGCTGGCCGCGGGGTTGGCCGCTGGAGCTGGACCCTAGCTTCGGCGCGGTAGTGTGGATCGGCCAGCACGCCAAGGCCTGCACGCCCCTCGCGCACCTGGCGCACACGCAGTCCTTCCGTTATATCGACCAGTCCATTAATGGCCTGAGCGTGGGGGAGTTCGGCCAGTTCGCCCTGTGCGCCGGGGAGCTGGGCATCCCGGCCATCTTTGGGTGCGGGGACGAGGCCTTTTGCCACGAGGCCAAGGCGCTGATCCCCGCGATCGAGACCGTGGCGGTGAAGCGGGGGATCACGCCGGGCGGCGGCGAAGAGCTGGACACGGCGGCCTACGGGCGCCGCAACCTGTCGGCGGTACACCTGCACCCCGTCGCGGCGCGGCGGGCCATCCTGCAGGGGGCACGGCGCGCCATGGCGCGCCTGCACGCCGAGGGGGCCGAGCGCTTCATCCTGCGGCTGCCCCCGCCCTACCAGCGGGTAACGCGCTTTCGCCCCGATGAGCCCGACCAGCCCCAGACGGCCGACACAGCCACCCATCCCGACAGCATCGCCGGGGTCCTGAACCAGCCGTTCCGTCCCCAGCCGGTCTAGGCGGGGGCGAAGGAAACAAAAGGAGGGCGACGCGCCGCGGCGCGTCGCCCTCCTGGCTTCTGGGGGCCTCAGTCGCCCTTGGCCGAAAAGGCCGCGTCAAAGGCGACGTCCGACGGGGTGAGCTCCAGCCGGCGGATCATGGCCAGCGCCTCGGGGGCACCCTGCTCGCGGTTCATGCCGTTGTCCTCCCACTCGACGGAGAGGGGGCCGGCATAGCCGACGTCGTTCAGCGCGCGGAAGCAGCGCTCCCAGGGCACGCCGCCACGCCCCGGCGAGACAAAGTCCCACCCGCGGCGATGGTCGCCGAAGAACAGGTGCGAGCCGAGGATGCCGTTGCGTCCGTTCAGGTTGCGCACCGACTCCTTGACGTGCATGTGGTAGATGCGGTGCCCGTAGGCGTGCACGAACTCGGTCGGGTCCACCATCTGCCAGTAGAGGTGGCTCGGGTCAAAGTTGATGCCAAAGCCCTCGCGGTTGCCGATGGCGTCCAGGGCGGCCTTGGTGCTCCAAAAGTCGTAGGCGATCTCGGAGGGGTGCACCTCGAGGGCGAACTTGACGCCGACCTGGTCAAACACGTCGATGATCGGGTTCCAGCGATCGGCGAAATCCTTGTACCCGGCCTCGATCATCCCCTCGGGCACCGGCGGGAACATGGCCACGACCTTCCAGATCTTGGAGCCGCTAAAGCCGTTCACCACCTTGACGCCGAGCTTGGCCGCCGCGCGCGCCGTGTTCTTGACCTCCTCGGCCGCCCGCCGGCGGACGCCTTCCGGGTCCCCATCGCCCCAGATGCGCGGCGGGGCGATGTTCTTGTGCCGCTCGTCGATGGGGTCGTCGCACACCAGCTGGCCCACCAGGTGGGTGCTGATGGCGTAGCACTTGAGGTTGTACTTGTTCAGGATGTCCCAGCGGCTCTGGATGTAGCCGTCGACGGAGAGGGCCTTGTCCACCTCAAAGTGGTCGCCCCAGCAGGCCAGCTCCAGGCCGTCGTAGCCCCAGGCAGAGGCTTTCTTGGCCACGGTTTCTAGGGTCAGGTCCGCCCACTGTCCGGTAAAGAGAGTGACTGGTCTCGCCATGTGACCTTGCTCCTTTATGCTGCTATGCTTCGGCGATACGACGTTGTCTCGCGGAGGCCGCTAAATGCGAAAGACGGCCGGGGTCCACTTGGCCGTGCTCTTGGCGCTCTCCACGGCCTTGTTGATAAAGAAGACGCCGCGCGCACCGTCCACGACGGTCGGGAAGTCCAGCATGACGTCGGACGGCTCGATGCCGAGGATCTTGGCGCGGATCGTATCGGTAAAGTTGCGGTACAGGTTGGCAAAGGCCTCCAGGAAGGCCTCGGGGTGGCCGGCGGGCAGGCGATGGTTGGCCTTGGCCACGGCACAGTTGTAGTCGTTGCCCGGCTTGTAGATCTGGGTGGGCTGGTCCGCATGGATGACGTAGAGGAAGTTGGGCTCCTCTTGCACCCACTCGAGGCCGCCCTTGGTGCCCCACACGCGGATGCGCAGGCTGTTCTCCTGCCCGGTGGAGATCTGCGAGGCCGTCAGGATGCCGCGGGCGCCGCCCTGGAAGCGCAGCAGGATGTCTCCGTTGTCATCGAGCAGGCGGCCAGGGGCAAAGGTGGTCAGGTCGGCGCAGATCGACTCCAGCTCCAGCCCGGTGATGTAGGTCATCAGCTGCTCGCAGTGGGAGCCGATGTCACCAATGCAGCCCGAGATGCCTGAGCGGGCGGGGTCGGTGCGCCAGGCGGCCTGCTTCTGCCCGTCGGTCTCAATCCGCTCAGACAGCCACCCCTGCGGGTATTCGACGATGACCTTGCGCAGGGTGCCCAGGACGCCGGTCTGCACCAGGTGGCGGGCCTGCTTGACCATCGGGTACCCGGAATAGTTGTAGGTCACCAGGAAGACGACGTCTTTCTCACGCACGAGGCGCACCAGGTCGGCGGCCTGTTCCATGGTGTGCACCATCGGCTTGTCGCAGGCGACGTTAAAGCCGGCCTCGACAAAGCCCTTGGCCACCGGGTAGTGCATGTGGTTGGGGGTAACGACGGAGACAAAGTCGATGCGCTCATCCTCGGGGAGGGCGCTCTCGCCCGCGATCATCTCCTGCCAGGTGCCATAGACCCGCGGGACGTACAGGTCCCGCCCGGAGGCCAGGCTCTTCTCCGGAGTCGAGGAAAAGGCGCCGGCCACGAGCTCGACGCTCCCCTCTAGCATGGCGGCCCGGCGGTGTGCGGCACCGATAAACGCGTCGCGGCCGCCGCCCACCATGCCCATGCGCAGCTTGCGCGGAAAGAAAGCCTCTTCGCTTTTCCCACTGACCATGTCGATCCTCCTGTGATGTGGCCGATGCGCTCAGTCCATGCTCGGTCGCGACGGGGCCATTGTGCACGGCGGGGGGAAGGGTGTCAAGCACCCGGAAGAAATGGAAAGGCCGGGCGCTCTGCGAGAGACCGCTCGGCCCCAAGCCCTTGCTGCCCGGCCCTACACCAGCGCCCCGTCGGCGCGCAGGGCCTCCTGGAGCGCCCGGACGTCCAGCGCGGCCGGGTCGACGCCGGCGGCCACGGCCAGGGCCGCGGCGGTGCCGGCCGCCTGCCCGATGGCGATGCAGGTGCCCATCACCCGCGCCCCGGCCATCCCCTCATGGGTGGCCGAGATGCAGCGCCCCGAGGCCAACAGGTTCGGCACGCCCACCGAAAGGAGGCTGCGGTAGGGGATGTCGTACCAGTCCCCCTTGGGCGGGTAGAGCTCGGCGCGCGAGCGCATCCTGCCGTGCTCGGCCGCCCAGTAGGGGCAATCGGCGCCCTTGGGGCACTCGACCGTGCAGAGGTGCACCGGGTAGGTGTTCCCCAGCGGGCAGTGGATGTCGATCCACCAGGAGCCGCGGGCGATGGCGTCATCACACTTGGCCCCGCGGTGCACGTCGTCGCCCGTGAGGGCGTAGGGGCCCACGATCTGGCGGCTCTCGCGGGGGCCCACCTGGGGCGAAGTCTGCTGGACGTAGGCGTCCTGAAACTCGGGCGCCGTGGCGCGCAGGTAGCGCAGGAGCGCCCACACGTCGCGGCGGATGGCCGTCTCGGCGCGGGTCATGTCGGCCGCGTCGGTCGAGTCGCCGCTAAAGCGAGTCATGTTGGCGGAGGTGTGGTCCTTGTGATGGGCGTTGGCGTTCAGGAAGCCGGGGTTGTAGAAGCGGAAGCGCCCGTCCTCCATCTCCCGCTCGATCTGCAGGCGCAGCTCGCGCTGGCGCTCTTCGGAGAGCGGCGCGAACCCGGCCAGGTGGAAGAAGGAACCCATCGACTCTCCCCGCCCGTCAAAGGCGCGCCCCTGGGTGGTGGGCGCGCCGGCGCGCACCGCCACGTCGGCGTCACCGGTGGCGTCGATAAAGATGCGCCCGGCCACCGCCTGGCGGGCCGACTTGCTCTCCACCACGACAGCGGCGATCCGCTCTCCCTCCATGATCACCGAGGAGATCATGGTATGCAGCATGAGGTGGACGCCGGCCTCCTGGCACATCTCGTCGATGACCAGCTTGAGCGCCTCCGCATCAAAGTTGACGCCCCACTTCCCGAGGGCCTCCTCCCAGGTCGGGGCGCAGCCCAGGGCGTGCATGCGCTCGGTGGCCTCTTTGAGGATCCCCTCCACGATGGGCGTGTGGCTCTCCGAGGCGGTATGGCCGAGGATGGGGGCCACCAGCCCGGCCGTTGCCAGGCCCCCCATAAAGCCGTAGCGCTCGACGAGCACCGTGCGGGCGCCGTGCCGCGCCGCGGCGATGGCCGCCGGGAAGCCGCCCGGCCCCCCGCCACAGACGACCACATCCGCCTCGACGACGATGGGGACCTCGCGTGCAGGTTCGGTCACAGTGCGCATGGCTGGCTCCCTCCTAGGAAGTAGTATCTGTCAGTGAGCGGCACCGCGCGGGCCGGCCGGCGGCGCGGGCCTCTACTGCCCGCTGGACTGGTAGACGGAGCGCGTCCAGCGTTCCAGGGTGTCCATCGCCTCCGCAAAGGAGCGACCGGTGGCCTGGACGCCGGGCAGGTCGATGAACCCCTCCGGGGCCACCCCGTCTTCCTCGTAAGCCTCACGAAAGTAGGGCACCTGCAGCAGCCGATCCAGGACCTCTGCGGGCACCGGCTCGCCGATGCGCGGGGCCAGGGGCCGCTCGCGGTAGAGCTCCAGGAAGGAGGCCAGGATGTTGGGGAAGATGGTCAGCACCAGCGCCCCGCCGGCCAGCTGCTCGAGGTGCCAGATGCGGGTCTCATCGTCGACGGTGGGGCCCAGCCGCATCGAGGCGCACAGCAGGCGCGCCTCATAGCCGCGCTCGCGGTAGATGGCGTAGGCCTTGCGGGCGATGGCCACGCCCGCCCAGCGCAGGTCCGCCTCGCTGAGGGCCACGCCGCGCTCCGCCGCCTCCTGCCGGAAGCGGGGCACGTCCTCCATGCGGCCCAGCATGAGCGCCGCGCAGCAGCGGGCGCCGTGCAGGTCCCGCCCGGCGGCGCGCGCTTCATCGAAGCCCTGCTGCGCCGCCTCAGCCACGGCCACCAGCTGCGCCACCGAGAAGCAGAGGGTGGCGGTGGTGGCGATCCCCTGGGCCGACAGGGCGCGCAGCCCGGCGATCCCCTCGCGCGTGGCCGGCATCTTGATCATCACGTTGGGCGAGAGGGCGTGCAGCCGGCGGGCCTGCGCCAGCATCGCCTCGGAATCGGTCAGGGCGCGCGGGTCCACCTGGGCACAGATGTGCCCGTACTGCCCGTCCGACTCTTCGTAGAGGAGCAGGAGGCGCTCGGCGCCGGCGCGGCAGACCTCGCCGTACACCCGCCAGAGGTGCTCGCGCGGGTCGGAGCAGCCCCGCGCCACCTCGCGCGCCACGCCCTCCCAATGCGGAAGGTCCGCCTGGACGGCCTGCCAGGCCAGCGGGGGATTGGTGGTAGCGCCGCGCACGAGGCCCTCCGCGGGGCGGTCGGGGTCCCAGAGGCGCTGCAGCTCCCCGCTCAGGGTCGCGGCGACATCCGCGGCTCCGAGGACCTCGGCGCGCCAGCGGGCATACACCAGGGGTGACGAATCCCACCAGATCTCGGTATCCGTGTGCAGCCGGGCCAGTCGCTCGACCGCCGATAGCCTCTCGCTCATAACCTCCCTTTCCGGATCGTCACGGCCGAACCGTCAGGCGCGCACGTGCCAGTCTCCCTCGACGACCCACTTGTAAGTGGTCAGGGCCTGGGCACCCACGGGGCCGCGGGCGTGCAACTTCTGGGTGCTGATGGCCACCTCGGCCCCCAGCCCAAACTGCCCGCCATCGTTGAAGCGGGTCGAGGCGTTCACAAAGACGGCCGAGGAATCCACCTCGCTCACAAATCGCGTCGCGTGGGCATAGTCGTTGGTCAGGATGGCGTCGGAGTGATGGGTGGAGTAGCGCGCAATGTGCGCGACCGCCTCATCGAGCGAGCCGACCACCCGCACCGAGAGGATCAGCGCCAGGAACTCCTGGCCATAGTCATCGGGCCCGGCAGCCTTGACCAGGGCGGGGTCGAGGCCTGCTGCGCCGCGCAGGGCCTCCAGGGTGGCCTGGTCTCCGCGCACCTCGACGCCGGCGGCGTTCAGCGCCGCCACCACGTGGGGCAAGAACTCGGCCGCCACCGCGCGGTGCACCAGGAGCGTCTCCACGGCGTTACACACCGAGGGCGCCTGGGTCTTGGCGTTCATGATCAGCGGGATGGCCTTCTCCAGGTCGGCCGAGGCGTCTACGTAGATGTGGCACACGCCGATGCCGCCATAGATCACCGGCATGCGGGCGTGTTCTTTGACCAGCGCCTGCAGGCCGGGCCCGCCGCGGGGGATGATCAGGTCGACGACGTCGTCCATCGCCAGGAGAGCGGGCACCAGCGACCGCTCGGTAGAGGCGATCAGCTGGATGGTGTCGGCCGGCAGGCCGGTGGCCGCGCAGGCCTCGCCGACCATATCGGCCAGCACGATGTTGGTGCGCAGGCTCTCACGCCCGCCGCGCATGATGGCGGCGTTGCCCGTCTTGATGGCCAGGGCGCTGATGTCGATCGTCACGTTAGGGCGCGATTCAAAGATGACGCCCAACACCCCCAACGGCACGCGCCGCTTGGCGATGCGCAGGCCGTTCGGCAGGGTGCGCCCGTCAAAGACCTCACCGAGCGGGTCGGGCAGGGCGGCCACGTCGCGGCAACCCTGGGCCATACCGGCCACCTTGGCCGGCGTCAGCGTGGCACGATCCAGGAGGGGCGCGGCCACCTGCGCGGCGCGGGCCTCGTCCAGGTCGGCCCGGTTGGCCGCCCACAGGGTGTCGTCGGCCGCCTCCAGGCGGCGGGCGATCTCTTCCAGCGCGGCGTCGCGCGCCAGGCTGGGGCAGAGCGCCAGAGCGTGCCCCGCCTGCAGGGCCCGCTGCCCGATGTCCTTCAGGTTTACCACGTCCATGTCTCCCCCTGTGCCGATCGCCGGCCGCCTCTCTCGGCGGCCGAGGTCGGCCCGCTAACGGGCGCGTGCGACGTCAGCCGCCGCGCAACACCACCAGGTTGTTCCGGTGGATGAACTCCGGCCCATAGTCAAAGCCCAGCACGTCGACGATGTCCTGCGAGTGCTGGCCCAGGATGCGCCGCAGGTCGGCGGCGGAATAGTTGCACAGGCCGCGGGCGATCTCTTGATCCCCCGCCGTGCGCACGCTGACGAGGGCGCCCCGCTCAAAGGCGCCCGCCACCTGGACTATGCCCACCGGCAGCAGGCTCTTCCCCGCGGTGAGAAGGGCCCGAGCGGCGCCCTCGTCCACCAGGACGCTGCCAGAGGTGACCGTCTGGGTCAAGAGCCAGCGTTTGCGCCCCTCGGCGCGGCTCACCAGGGCGGGGAAGTGGGTGGCCGGGCCGCGCCCTTCCCAGACGTCGAGGAGGGCGCCCTCTCGCCCGCCGTTGGCGATGACCACTTCGGTGCCGCCGCGGGTGGCGATGTCGGCCGCGGCGATCTTGGTGACCATGCCGCCCGTCCCCAGGCCAGACTGGCTGCCGCCGGCCAGGTCATAGATACCCTGATCGATCCGCTCGACCCGCTCGATGATCTCAGCCGCCGGGTCGAGCCCCGGGTCGGCGGTAAAGAGCCCGTCGGTATCGGTGAGGAGGACGAGCAGGTCGGCCTCGATCAGGTTGGCCACCAGGGCCGAAAGGTTGTCGTTATCCCCCACCTTGATCTCGTCGGTGGCCACGGCGTCGTTCTCGTTCACCACCGGCACGATGTTGCGCTGGATAAGGCTCTCGAACGTGTCGCGCACGGTGATGTAGCGCTTGCGGTCGTCGACGTCCTCCCGGGTGAGGAGCACCTGCGCCACGACGATGTCGTAGAGGTCAAAGTACTGCTCCCACAGGTGCATCAGGCGGCCCTGGCCGACGGCGGCCAGCATCTGCTTGAAGGGGATGGTCTTGTCTTCCCGGGGATAGCCCAGCCGCTCGCGGCCGGCCTGCTGCGCCCCAGAGGAGACGACGACCACATCGACGCCGAGGTCGCGCAGGGCGGCCACCTGACGCACCAGGTCGACCATGCGCGGCGGGCAGAGCCGGCCGGAGGAAGCGGTCAGGGTAGAAGTACCGACCTTGACGACGACGCGGCGCCACCGAGCCGCCGGGTGGTGGGGCTGAAGGGAGGGATCCTTGGTCACTGGTCTGCCTCGCGGGTGCTGGGAATAGGATGGGATTATAGCATGGGCCGGCGGGGGGCACCAAGGGCACGCGGGGGGCGCGGGGCCGCGTTTGACCGGGCGCCCGACGGGTTCTAGAATCTCTTACCGGACGGGCCGGGACTCTCTTACTGGCCGCGCCCGCCGTGGGCCTGCCCCTAGCGAAAGGACCCTGTACGCCTTATGACCACCGCACAGACTGAGCGCCCGGAGACCGTCATGGTCGTCGGCGCCCACCCCGACGATCCCGAGTTCGGCTGCGCCGCCACCATCGCCAAGTGGGCCAAGGACGGCCGCCTCATCGACTATGTCCTCCTCACCAGCGGAGACAAGGGCTCCCACGACCCCGGCGTTCGCCCCGGGCAGCTGGCCGCCCGCCGCGAGGAGGAACAGCGCGCCGCCGCGCGGGACCTGGGCGTCCGCTCGGTCAAGTTCTTGAACTATCCCGACGGCATGCTGGAAAACACCATGGACCTGCGCCGCCACCTGTGCGGCATCATCCGCCGGCAAAAGCCCGACATCCTGCTGGCCATCGATCCCTGGCGGCGTTACCAGCTCCACCCGGACCACCGCGTGGCCGGCCAGGTGGCCCTCGATGCGGTGTACGCCGCCCGCGAGTGGTACATCTTTCCCGAGCAGCTCGGCGACGAGGAGCCCTGGCGCGTCAAAGAGATCTACCTGTACTGGACCGACTCGCCCGACTACTGGGTGGACGTGACCGATTCGATCGACACGCGCATCGCGGCGCTGGCGCGGCACTCCAGCCAGCTGCGCGGCAACCATGAGGAGCTGGCTGAGCGCATCCGCCGCGGGGCCCGTGAGACGGGCGAGCCGCACGGCTACGCCTATGCGGAAGCGCTGAAACTGATCCGGCTCCGCTAGGGGGCCAGGGGGTGCCGCCCAGCCGGGCGGTTCCCCCCGCTTGAGCGCCCGACGCCCGACTTGGCTGTTGTGCCCGGCCCTTGCATGTGTTATAATGGCGCCCAATCACCGCAGGAACTCCTGCTAGACCCCAGCGCCACGCAGGGAGGTACACGAGCCCCACCTGACCCCCCAAGGCAGTGCCGCCGGTTTCCTATGCGAGGAACCGAGGGGTTGGCCGCCCCTATCATGTTGTGCCCTGGCAATGGACAGCCTCGGGTTACGTGGCTGTCACGCTCTTTTGCCTGTGCCTTATCACAAGGAGTGCGACATGAAGCGCCATCTGCCCGTCCTGGTTTCTCTGCTTATCGTCCTGTCGCTCGTTCTGGCGGGCTGTGGGAAGCCGGCCAGCGAGCAGGGTGCGGCTGCCGACCCTGCCGGCGCAACTGCCGACCCTGCCGGCGCAACTGCCGACCCTGCCGGCGCGACTGCCAGCCCTGCCGGCGCGACTGCCGCCCCTGCCGGCGCGACTGCCGCCCCTGCCGGCGCCACCCTGAAGGCCAAAGTGGCCATCGTCGTGCCTCTGAGCGGTGACGTCAAGACCTTCGGCGAATCGGTCCGCAACGGCACTCTCATGGCCATGGGCGAGGCCGAGGGCGTCGAGTTCGAGGTGGTCATCGCCGACGCCAAGTGCGACCCTCAGGAAGCCGCCAACGCCGCCAACAAGGTCATCTTTGAGGACGGCGTTCAGTACATCATCGGCGAAGTGTGCTCCAGCGCCTCGATCCCCATCTCGGAGCTCGCCGAGGCGAACCGCGTCCTGCAGATCACGCCTACCTCCACCAACCCGTCCGTCACCGTGAACGAAGACGGCACCACCAAGGAGTACGTCTTCCGCGCTTGCTTCCTGGACCCCTTCCAGGGCCAGGCCATGGCCGCGCTGGCCCGCGAGATGGGCAAGTCCAAGGCTGGCGTGCTCTATGACGTCGGCAACGACTATGTCAAGGGTCTCGCCGAGTACACGCGCGACGCGTTCGTGTCGATGGGCGGTGAGGTGCTCGTCTACGAGGCCTACACCAAGGATGACACCGACTTTTCCGGCATCCTCGGCAAGGTGGCCGCCGCAGGCGTCGATGTGGTCTTTCTGCCGGACTATTACCCCAAAGTGAACCTCATCGCCGCCCAGATCAAGGAGAAGGGGATCGACGCCCTGCTCGTCGGCGGCGACGGCTGGGATTCGCCCGAGCTGCAGCTGGACCTGCTGGCGGGCGGGTACTTTTCTAACCACTACTCGCCGTACGAAGAGCGTGACATCGTCCAGAACTTTGTGAACGCCTACCGGGCCAAGTACGGCGCCACGCCCGACGCCCTGGCCACCCTGGCCTACGACGCGACCCGCATCCTGATCCAGTCGATCAGGGACGCCGGCTCAACCGATCCGTCCCTGGTCAAGGACGCCATGGCGGCTATCCGTTATGAGGGGGTCTCTGGCGAGATCACCTACGACGCCCAGCACAACCCGGTCAAGAAGGCCGCCGTGATGAAGGTCGAAAGCGACAAGGTCGTCTTTTACAAGTTCGTATCGCCCTGAGGCCGGTTCCCGGCGCACCAACTCCATACGCTCTCACGGGGGAGGGCAACGTATTGCCCTCCCCCGTACCTTGCATCCGTGACCCTGGTTGCTCCGTTGCCTCCGCGAACCGCCCTGGAGGTCCGATGAGAAGCTCCATCGTCCGCACATCGCTTCGGGTAACCGCCTGGGCGCTCTATGCCTTGCTCGGTGCCTTTCTCCTTTGGGGCCTCTATTCTCTCGTGCAGATCAAGGGTCCGGTTTTCTTTCTACAGTCGGTTATCGACGGCCTCAAGCTCGGCTTTGTCTACGCCCTCATCGCCCTGGGCTACACCATGGTCTACGGCGTCGTCCGCCTAATCAACTTTGCCCATGGCGACGTGTTCATGGTGGGCGCTTTTGCTAGCTTTTTCGCCATCACCGAGTACGGCTGGGGCTTTGTCCCGGCCATCGTGCTGGCCATGGCCGTCTGCACCGTGCTGAACGTGGTCATCGAGCGGGTGGCCTACAAGCCGCTGCGCAACGCGCCCCGCATCGCCGCGCTGATCACGGCCATCGGTGTGTCTTTCTTCCTCGAGTACTTTACGGCGCTCAAGTTTGTGTTCGGCGCCGATTTCAACACCTATATACGCCCCTTTGATGTGGTGGTCTGGAACATCGGGGGCGTACAGATCACCAACATCACCACCATCATCATCGGGATCACGGTGCTGCTCTTGGTGCTGCTGCAGTACGTCGTCAACCGCACCAAGATCGGCAAGGCCATGCGGGCCACTTCTCTCGACAAGCCCGCCGCCCGCCTGATGGGCATCAACGTCGACGGGATCATCTCGCTGACCTTTGCTGTCGGCGCGGCGCTGGCCGGGGCGGCCGGCGTCCTGTATGCCATCGCCTTCCCGCAGATCTGGACCTTCATGGGCATGATGCCCGGGCTGAAGGCCTTTGTGGCCGCGGTGCTGGGCGGCATCGGCAACATCGCCGGGGCCTTTGTGGGCTCGCTGCTGATGGGCGAGATCGACGTCCTGGTGGTAAGCTTCCTGCCGGCGGGGTCGCGCCTGCGCGACTTGTTCGCCTTCCTGGTGCTGATCGTCGTGTTCCTGGTCAAGCCCACCGGCATCCTGGGTGAGCCGCAAGTCGAGAAGGTATAGGAAGAAAGGTACCCCCATGGGAATGGGCGCACGTCTCCCCTCTCCGCCTGTGGCCCTGCGAGACCTTCGATTCCGCCTGCCGGCCTGGCTGCCGACGGCGCTGGTGGGCCTTGGCATCTACATCGTCGTCCTGGTGGCCCACGCCAACGACTGGATCAACCAGTACTGGTACGGCGTGATCCAGATGGCCGTGGTCGCGGCTATCTCGGCCCTGGGGCTGAACCTGATCTACGGGTTCAACGGGCAGTTCTCCCTCGGCCACGTGGGATTCTATGCCATCGGGGCCTACACCTCGGCGCTGATCACCAAGGACTTTGCCTCCCGGTGGAGCGGCGGGCAGTTTGTGGCCCTGTCCTGGATCCTTTCCGGCCAGGCAGGCCTGCTGGCCGCGCTCTTGCTGGCCAACTGGCTGCACATCGGCGCGGCCCGCGAGGCGCTGGGGCAGTGGCTGGCCCGGCAAGTGCCCCGCCACGAGGCAGCGGTGCTCAAGGCGGTCGCCGGGCTGTCTCTGTTGCTCGTCGCCCTAGCGGGCGGCGTGCTGGTGGCCTGGGGATTGCGCCTGGCCCTGCTGCCCGCCCTTGACCTGGTCCTGTCGCACCTGCCGGAGGCGCTCGCCCAACCGGTGGTGTTCCTGTTGGCTCTGCTCGCCGGCGGCTCCCTGGCCGCCCTGATCGCCTATCTGGTGGGGCTGCCGCTCCTGCGGCTCAGCTCTGACTATCTCGGCATCGCTACGCTGGGCTTTGCCGTCATGGTCTACACGGCGCTGCAGAACTCGGACCAGGTGATCGCTACCATGAAAGGCGCGCGCGGCATGGTCGGCATCCCCCGGTGGACGACCTGGTCGTGGGGCTTTGGCGCCCTGGTTCTGGTGGTCATCGTCATGCGCAACCTGGTGCACTCTAGTTACGGCCGGGCGATCGTCTCGATTCGCGAGGATGAGATCGCTTCCGGCACCATGGGGATCGACGGGGCCAGCGTGAAGGCGCTGGCCTTTGCCACCGGCGCCTTTTTCGCCGGGATCGCCGGCGGCCTGTACGCGCACCTCTACGGCTTCCTGCACCCGAGCACCTTCAACTTTGTGAAGGGCTTTGACCCGATGATCATCATCGTCTTTGGCGGCCTGGGCAGCATGACGGGCACCCTGGTGGCCTCGGGGCTGTTCGTGCTGCTCATCGAAGGGCTGCGCGTTATCCTGCCCCAGGGGTTTGAGGACTGGCGCTTTGTGATCTACCCGGTGTTCCTGCTAGTGATCATGCTCCTGCGGCAGGAGGGCCTGCTGGGGACGCGCGAGTGGGGCTGGCTGAAAACTCCCCTCCCGCCGGAACGCGACCTGCCCGTGCCCCCCTCCGGCCCGGCCGATCGTCCCGCCCGCGCGGCGGAGGAGGGCACCCCCCATGCCTGACCACCCTGCGCCCGACCCGCGCCTGTCCAAGACCAACCGCATCCTGGACATCGTGGACCTGACCATCATGTTCGGCGGGCTGCGCGCCGTATCCGACTTGAGCATGGCCGTGCCCGCGGGCGGGTTGTACGGGCTGATCGGCCCCAACGGCGCCGGCAAGACGACCGTGTTCAACATGATCACCGGCATCTACGAACCCAGCGCGGGGAGCATCCTCCTTGACGGCGTCGAGCTCGGCGGCCTCACTCCGCATGCCATTACCCGGATGGGAGTGGCGCGCACCTTCCAGAACATCCGACTGTTCCCGCACCTCTCCGTGCTGGATAACGTTCGCATCGCCTACCACACCCACGCCGGTTACGGCCTTTTGGAGGCGGTCACCCGCCTGCGGCGTTTTGCCCCGCGCGAGCGGGCCCTCACCGAGGAGGCCCAGGACCTCCTGCAGGTCTTTGGCCTGCTCCACCGGCAGACGGAGCTGGCCCGCAATCTGCCCTACGGCGAACAGCGCCGCCTGGAGATCGCCCGCGCCCTGGCCCTGGCGCCGCGGCTGCTCCTCTTGGACGAGCCGGCCGCCGGCATGAACCCCACCGAGACGCAGAGCCTGATGGAGCTGATTCACTTTGTGCGCGAGCGCTACCGGCTGAGCATCCTGCTCATCGAGCACCAGATGCGCGTGGTGATGGGCATCTGCGAGTGGATCACGGTGATGGACTTTGGCCAGGTGATCGCCCGGGGCACCGCCCGCGAGATCCAGTCGGACGAGAAGGTCATCGAGGCCTACCTGGGCAAGAGAAGCATGAGGGGGCTCTGAGGACATGCTGCTGGAAGTCGAGAACCTGCACGTCTCCTACGGCGCCATCCGTGCGGTGCGCGGCGTCTCCTTCCATGTGGACGAGGGCGAGATCGTCACCCTCATTGGCGCCAACGGTGCCGGGAAGAGCAGCACGCTGCGCACCATCTCGGGCCTGCTGCGCCCCAGCGAGGGGCGCGTGGCCTTCCGTGGCCAGGACCTGACGCGCACGCCCCCCGAGCGCATCGTGCGGCTGGGCATCTCGCAGGTGCCGGAGGGACGGCGCATCTTCTCCAAGCTGACCGTCCGCGAGAACCTGGAGATGGGCGCCTACACGCGCCAGAGCGCCGCCGAGATCGCCGAGTCGATGGAGAGGGTGTTCGTTAGCTTCCCACGGCTCAAAGAGCGCCTCGAGCAGCGCGGGGGGACGCTTTCGGGCGGGGAGCAGCAGATGCTGGCCATGGGCCGCGGGCTGATGTCCCGCCCGACGCTCCTCCTCTTGGACGAGCCCTCCATGGGTCTGGCGCCGATCCTGGTCGAGGAGATCTTTGCCATCATCCGGCAGATCAACGCGCAAGGCACCAGCATCCTGCTGGTGGAGCAGAACGCCGCCATGGCCCTGTCGGTGGCCCACCGCGGCTACGTCCTGGAGACGGGCGAGGTGGCCCTGTCGGGGAATGCCGAGGAGCTGCTGAACAACCGCGAGGTGCAGGCCGCCTACTTGGGGGAGGAGTAACAAGAGCGCGCCCGGCGCGCGGGCGCGCTAGGCAGCCGGGTCCGCATCGTCCCGATCGTGTGGCAGAGCGGGCTCTCCGTTCCCCTGGGGGGCGGGGAGCACGTCGCTCTTGTCCTGAGGCGGTTGCCCGGCCGGCGCGTCAGGGATGGTCCCTCTGGACGTCCTTCTTGCCGGCGGGGATATACTGGCCCAGCTTGCGCTCGGTGCCCTCGCGCAGCCGTTTGATGTTCGGGCGCAGGTTGTAGAGCGCCATGATGCCGGTGCCCAGGGCAAAGAGCACTCGCTCCATCCCGGTGGCCCCGGTAATCCCGCTCACCAGGCTCGTCAGGATGAGCATCAGCGCGAAGGTGATCGAGCCGAGCGAGGTGTGCTTCCAGATGGCCACCACGACCACGCCCACCAGGGCCGAGACGCCGGTGGGCAGGGGCAGCAGGGCAAACCCGGCCCCGCCGCTCGTCATCGTGCCGACCCCGCCGCTAAAGCCCAGGAACACCGACCAGTTGTGCCCCACCACGCTGGCCACGCCGGCCAGCACGGCCACCAGGGGTAGCCCTGGGGCGATCGCCTGCGCCAGCGCTACGGCGCCGTACCCCTTGCCGGCGTCGCCGAGGACCGTCACGATCGCCGGGACCAGCCCTGCCGCGCGCAGGACGTTGCTGCCCCCGGTGCGGCCGCTGCCCACCCTGGTGACGTCGATGCCCTTGAACAGGCGCGCCGCCAGGAACCCGATCGGAACGGACCCCAGCAGGTAGGCGCTGCAGATCGCTGCAATGGCTCGTAGTAACAACGGGACCTCCCTCCAGCAACACGGACGCTACCCATAACACCGCGCCGCAGGCGGCGTTGCGGGCCATTTCGCCGTCCGCGACGGTATCCTGATGGTGCAGGCGATGTTTGACGCTCGCCGCGATCGTGGCTAGTATGGCCTATGCTTCCGCGAATTCGACCGCGCGCGTCGAGGAAAGGCACGGGCCATGGCGGAATTCATCGCTGCAATCGACCAGGGCACCACGGGCACCCGCTGCATGATCTTGGACCGCGCGGGGCACGTGCGCGGCGCCCACTATGCCACGCATCGGCAGTTCTACCCGCGGCCCGGCTGGGTGGAGCATGATCCCCTGGAGATCTGGCAGCGCACCCGCGAGGTGGTAGCCGCCGCGTTCGCCGCGGCCGGGGTCAGTGCCAAGGACGTCGCCGCCGTCGGCATCGCCAACCAGCGGGAGACGACCATCGTCTGGAACCGGCGCACGGGCCAGCCCTACTGCCCTGCCGTTGTATGGCAGTGTACGCGCAGTGAGGAGATCTGTAAAAGGCTGCTTGCGAACGGCCTCGAGGGGTTCATCCGCCAGCGGACGGGCCTGGTGGTGGCCAGCTACTTTTCCGGGCCCAAGCTGGCCTGGCTCCTGGAGAACGTCCCCGGCCTTCGCGCGGACGCCGAGCGTGGCGAGGCCCTCTTTGGCACCGTCGACGCGTGGCTCGTCTGGAACATGACCGGCGGCCCCCACGGGGGCGCGCACGTCACCGACGTTACCAACGCCTCACGCACCATGCTGATGGACCTGCGCCGCGGCGCGTGGGACCCGCAGATGCTGGATATCCTGAGTATCCCCAGGGCCATGCTTCCCGAGATCCGGCCCTCCTCCGACGCGCGCACCTACGGCACCTGGCGGCTCGAGGGGGACGGCGGAGGCGCCGCCCTGCCCGTGTGCGGCCTCATCGGCGACCAGCAGGCCGCCCTGGCCGGGCAGTGCTGCTTTGCCGAGGGCGAGGCCAAGAACACCTACGGCACCGGCTCCTTCCTGCTCATGCACACCGGCACCCAGCCGACGGCGTCGCAGAGCGGCCTGCTCAGCACGGTGGCCTACTCGTTGGGCGCCGAGGCCCCCTGCCAGTACGCGCTGGAGGGCTCTATTGCCATCACCGGCGCGGCCGTTCAGTGGCTGCGCGACAATCTCGGCCTGCTCTCCAGCGCCGCCGAGAGCGAGGCGGTGGCCAACATGGTGGCCGATACGGGCGGGGTCTACTTTGTGCCCGCCTTTTCGGGCCTCTACGCCCCCCACTGGGATATGGACGCCCGCGGCGTCATCGTCGGCCTCACCCGCTACACCGCGCGGGCCCACCTGGTGCGCGCCACGCTGGAGGCCATCTGCTACCAGGCCCGCGAGGTGCTGGAGGCGATGGAGGCCGACTCGGGGATCCGCCTGCAGGCCCTCAAGGTCGACGGCGGCGCCGTGGCCAACGACACGCTCATGCAGCTGCAGGCGGACATCCTGGGCACCCCCGTCGTGCGCCCCCTGGTCAGTGAGACGACGGCCCTCGGCGCCGCCTACATGGCCGGGCTGGCCGCCGGGGTCTGGGCCAGCACCGACGCCCTGCGCGCCAACTGGGGGGCCGAGCGCACCTTTGTGCCCGGGTGGGACGCTGAGCGCCGCGCCAGCGGCTACCGCGGCTGGCAGCGCGCCGTCGACCGCGCCAGGAACTGGGTGGAAGCCTGATCGCCCCGGAGATGAAGGAACTGCAACTGCAATGAGTCAGCGCCTCTATGATGTGATCGTGATCGGCGCGGGCGTGGTGGGCAGCATGGTGGCCCGCGCGCTGAGCCGCTACTCCCTCGACGTCCTGCTCGTCGACAAGGCCTCCGACGTCGGCGAAGGGACCACCAAGGCCAATACCGCCATCGTCCACGCCGGCTATGACACCAAGCCCGGCACGAACAAAGCCCGCCTGAACCTGGCCGGCAACGCCATGTTCGACCGGGTCTGTGCCGACCTCGACGTCGAGTTCGACCGCTGCGGCACCTATGTGGTCGGCCTGGCGCCGGAGGACCTGCCCACCCTGCGCGATCTCCAGGAGCGCGGCCAGCAGAACGGCGTCCCGGGGCTGGAGATCATCTCCGCCGAGGAGATGCGCCGCCGCGAGCCCTCCGTCGCGCCGGGCACCGTCGGCGCCCTCTACGCCCCCACCGGAGGGATCGTGGACCCCTTCGGCCTCTGTATCGGCGCCGCGGAGCATGCCGTGCTGAACGGCGTCACGCTGCGCCTGGAGACCCGCGTGACGGGCCTCCTGCGAGAGGGCCCCGCCGTCCGCGGGGTGCTCACCGAGGGGGGCGCCATCCGCTCCCGCTGGGTGGTGATATCCGCCGGCCTGTGGGCCGACGACCTCCTCCACTCCGCCGGGCTGGACGGCTTTACCATCACGCCGCGCAAGGGCGAGTATTTCGTCCTCGACCGACGCGCCGCCGAGCGGGTGCGCGGCGTGCTCTTCCCCTGCCCGACGGCGGTGAGCAAGGGCATTCTGGTGACGCGCACCATCCACGGCAACGTGATGTTGGGGCCCAACGCCGTCGACATCGCCGACAAGGAGGACCTGGCCACCACGCCCGCCGGCCTGAACGAGGTGATGACCGGCGCGCTCCGCCTGGTGCCCTCCCTCGAGGCCCGCGACGTGATCCGCACCTTTGCCGGGCTGCGCGCGGCCGGCTCCAGCGGCGATTTCGTCATCGAGGCGCCCCGCCAGGCCGAGGGGTTGGTGGTGCTGGCGGGGATCGAGTCACCCGGGCTGACGGCCTCGCCCGCCATTGCCGAGGAAGTGGTCCGGCTGCTCGGCGAAGGGGGGCTCCCTCTGACGGAGCGCCCCGGCTACATCCCCACGCGCCGGGCCCAGCCCCGCTTCTCCCTCCTGACGCCCGAGGAGCGCGAGGCGCTCATCGCCCGCGACCCGCGCTACGGGAGCGTGGTCTGCCGTTGCGAGACGGTCACCGAGGGGGAGATCGTGGCCGCCTGCCACGCCCCCATTCCGGCACGCACCTACGACGCCCTCAAGCGGCGCACCCGCGTGGGCACGGGCCGTTGCCAGGGCGCCTTTGACACGCCCCTGGTGATCGCCATCATGGCCCGCGAGCTGGGCGTCGACCCGCTGACCTTGACCCGGCGGGGCGGCGGCTCACGCTTCCTGACGCGCCCGACCAAGGAGGTGCCCTCATGAGAGAGGTGAGGTGCGACGTCCTGGTCATCGGCGGGGGGCCGGCGGGCCTGGCCGCCGCCGCCCGTGCCAAACAGGAGGGCGCCGGCCAGGTGCTCGTCCTGGAGCGCAACCGCGAGTTGGGCGGCATCCTGACCCAGTGCATCCACAACGGCTTTGGCGTGCGCCACTATGGCGAGGACCTCACCGGCCCCGAGTACGCCGCGCGCTGGGTGCGCGAGGCGGCGGGCGCCGGGGTCGACGCCCTGCTGGAGACCATGGTGCTCGACGTCCAGCCGGGGCCGCGCGTCATCGCCACCAACCGCCGTGATGGCCTGCTAGAGATCCGTGCGCGCGCGGTGGTGTTGGCCATGGGCTGCCGCGAGCGCCCGCGCGGGGCGCTGGCCATCCCCGGCACCCGTCCGGCGGGCGTCTACACCGCCGGCACCGCCCAGAGGCTGGTGAACATCGAGGGCTACATGCCCGGCGAAGAGGTCGTGATCCTCGGCTCCGGGGATATCGGCATGATCATGGCCCGCCGGCTGACCCTCGAGGGGGCCAGGGTGGCCGCCATGGCCGAGATCCTGCCCTTCGTCAGCGGCCTGCGCCGCAACCTGGTGCAGTGCATCCGCGATTTCGACATCCCCCTGCACCTCTGCACCACGGTGACCGAGGTGCGCGGGGCCGACCGCGTCGAGTCGGTAGTGCTCAGCCAGGTGGACGAGCGCTGGCGGCCAGTGCCCGGCACCCAGCAGGAGGTCCCCTGCGACACGTTGCTGCTTTCGGTGGGGCTGATCCCTGAGAACGAGCTGTCGCGCCTGGCCGGGGTGGCGCTCGACCCCGTCACGGGCGGCCCCCTGGTCGACGAGCGGCTGGCCACCAGCGTCCCGGGAGTCTATGCGGCGGGGAACGTGGTGCACGTCTACGACCTGGTGGACGAGGTCACCGCCTCGGCCCTGCGCGCCGGTCGCCACGCCGCCGAACACGCCGCGGGCCACGGGCAGCTGGGCCCGGCCGGCCTGGCGCTGCGGGCCGGCGCGAATGTCCGCCACGTGGTGCCGCAGACGCTGCACCAGGCCGCCCTGCGGCGTGAGCCGCAACACCTCGAGTTCCGCGCCCGCCTGCCGATCGAGGCGCCGGCCGAAGCCCGGGTGATGTGCGGGGGCGAGGTGGTCGCCTCGCGCCGGCTACGCTACGCGCGCCCCGCCGAGATGATCACCGTCGACCTCCCGCCGGAGAAGGCCCCCGCCCTCGACGGCGCCGCCGAGCTGACCGTCGAGATCGTCGCGCGCCCCTCCGGCGGGGGCCGACGCGCCAGAGCGGAGGAACAGCCGTGAGCGAGCAGCGCGAGTTCATCTGTGTGACCTGCCCGGTGGGCTGCACCATCGAGGCCGTCGTGGAGGGCGGCGAGCTGGTGGGGACCAAGGGGCAGGCCTGCGCGCGCGGGCAGGCTTTCGTCCGCGAGGAGCTGAGCGATCCGCGCCGCACCCTGACCACTACCGTGCGCGTGCGCGGGGGGGAGTGGCCGCTGGTGCCGGTGCGCTCGGCGGCGCCCCTCCCGAAGGGGCTCGTGCTCCAGGTGGCCGCGCGCCTGCGCCAGGTGGAGGTCGCCGCGCCGGTGGCCGAGCGACAGGTCATCCTGCCAGACGCCCTGGGCACGGGCATCGACATCGTCGCTTCTCGCGAGGTGGCCGCCGCCGGGAAGGCACATCCGCCCGCATGAGGATCGTCGTCGTGGGCGCGGGGGCCATCGGGTCGTACCTCGGCGCGGCGCTGGCCGCGGACGGCCACCAGGTCGGCCTGCTCGGGCGCGCCGCCTACGTCGCGCGCGTGCGCGCGCGGGGGGTGACGATCGTGCAGGGCGGCGTCGAGCGCGTCGTCACGGGGGTGACGGCGGCCGAGCGGATCGAGGACCTCGTCACGGGTGAGGCTGAGGCGGGCTTTGACCTGGCCATCGTCACCGTCAAAACCTTCGACACCGCCGAGGCCGCGCGCCTGCTGCAGCCGTTCGTCAGCGCCGGCCGCGGGCGCGTCGTGCTGATCCAGAACGGCGTCGGCGGAGACGAGATCGCCGCCGGCCTGCTTCCGCCGAGCGCCCTGGTAACGGGCGTCATCACCGCGGTGGTAGCCGTGCGCGACGTGGCCCACTATGAGGTGCGGGGCAAGGGCGGCGGCCTCTGCCTGGCGCCGTATGCGCCCGAGGGCGCCCCGGTGGAGCCCCTCGTCGGCATGTTCCAGCGCGCCGGGGTGCGCTGCCGGGCCTGCCCCGATGCCCGGGCGATTCGCTGGTCAAAACTGCTGCTGAACATGA
Source organism: Anaerolineae bacterium (assembly GCA_040768605.1). Taxonomy (GTDB): domain Bacteria; phylum Chloroflexota; class Anaerolineae; order UBA1429; family UBA1429; genus JAAZBY01. The sequence continues at coordinate 165,779 of JAXGMP010000002.1, forward strand.
TGGCCAACGCCGTGCCGGCCATCACCGATCTATCTCCCGCCGAGGTATATGCCGACGACCTGCTCTACGCCTTGGAGGCCGCGGCCGTCCGCGAGGCGCTGGCCGTGATGCGCGCGGCGGGCGTGCGCCCGGTGCGGCTGCCCGGCTACCCGGTGAACGTGTTGGCCTGGCTGCTCGAGCGGGCGCCGCAGGGCCTGGCGCGGGCGCTCTTGCGGCGCATGGTGGGCGGCGCCCGGGGCGGCAAGAAGCCATCGCTCCAGATCGACCTGGAGCGGGGGCGGGGCGAGTCCGAAGTGACCTATCTGAACGGGGCCGTGGCGCGCGAGGCGGCCCGCCTGGGCTTGCCGGCGCCCGTCAACGGGGCCATCACGGGCGTGTTGGAAAGCCTGGCGGCGGGCACCCTGGAGCGCAGCACGTTCCACCGTTCGCCGCAGGCGCTGGCCGAGCGGGCCGCCGCGGCGGGCTGGCGAGGCTAGGCCGGCACGGGGTTCAGGGCAGCGCGGTGACCAGCGTCTCCGCGGTGCGCCGCAGCCACACCAGCGGCTCGCCAAGGCGCAGCCCCAGCAGCCAGTGGCCCAGCACGACGCCGAACTCAAAGCGCCCCCACACGCAGACCCGCAGGTGCGACGGGCTGAACTGCCGCTCTGAGAGGCGCTGCGCCGGGCGATAGACCACGCTGAGCACCCAGGCATAGTAGGCGCGCTCGTGCTGTGGCACATAGGCCATCAGCCGCCCGCAGAAGCGCAGGATGGTGGCCTCTCCGGCGCGCTCGCTGTGGCAGAACAGGAAGGATGCCAGCCGCCGAATCGGTTGGTAGGTCTCGTTCAAAATGAGCATGGTTTGCTCCCCCGGCCCGTCTCGCCAGAGCGCACAATGCCTCAGACGACTGAATTCTACCCGCCCGTCGCCCGCCCGCCCGTAAACGGGCCGTGAAATCGCGCCCCCCGGTTCCGTCCCGCCGGGCCCCTTCCTTGCCTGCCAGGGGTTCGCCGGCTAGACTGTTTGCAGAGGTACCCTTTACCCATGGAGAGGACTGGCATGACCACACTGCGCGACGGCTTTCGCCGTCCACCGATCGCATACCGCAGCGCCCCCTTCTGGTCCTGGAATGACCGGCTGGAGCCGGCCGAGCTGGCCCGCCAGATCCGGGACATGAAGGCCCACGGCATGGGCGGCTTTTTCATGCACTCGCGCGACGGGCTGGAAACGGTCTACATGTCTCCCGAGTGGCTGGAGTGCATCCGCGAGGCGGTGCGCGTGGCCCGCGAGGAGGGGATGGGCGCCTGGCTCTACGACGAGGACCGTTGGCCCTCGGGCGCGGCCGGGGGGCTGGTCTCGGCCCGCGGGGACGCCTACCGCGCCAAGCTGGTGACCGTCGAGGAGGCCGCCGCGCCGCCCGCGCCGGGCGCCGATCTGCTGGCCCTGTTTGTTGGGCAGGTTGGCGATGGGGCGCTGTCTGGCCTGCGCCGCGTGGACCCCGCCGCCCCGGGCGCGCTCGGGCCCGGCGAGACCTTCCTGATCTTCCGACGCGAGATCTCGTCTCGCAATGAGCGGTTCAACAACGAGTCCTACTCGGACAACCTCAACCCCGACGCGGTGGCGGCCTTCCTGGAGATCACCTACGAGGCCTACCGGCGCGAGGTGGGCGAGGATTTCGGCGCGGCGGTGCCCGGCATCTTTACCGATGAGCCGAACATCTATGCCGCCCACGTCGATTCGGGGCTGCCCATGCTCCCCTGGACCGACGGCCTGCCCGCCTACTTCGGCGAAAGGCGCGGGTATGACCTCCTCGACGTGCTCCCCTGGCTCTTCTACGAGGGCGAGGGGGCCTGCCAGGCCCGCCACGACTACTGGTGGACGATCACCGAGCGGTTCGTCGCGGCCTACTCGAAGCAGCTATCGGACTGGTGCGAGGAACAGGGCGTGGCCTTTACCGGGCACTACCTGTATGAGCAGGAGATGGGCCTGGGGATCCAGCGAGGCGGGGCCACCATGCCGCACCTGCGCTACCAGCACGTCCCCGGCATCGACATGCTCACCGAGCAGAACCACGAGAACCTCACCATCAAGGAAGCGACCAGCGTGGCCCACCAGTTCGGCCGCGACTGGGTGCTCTCCGAGACCTACGGCTGCTCGTCGTGGGAGTTCACCTTCGAGGGGCAAAAGTGGGTGGGAGACTGGCAGTACGTCCAGGGCGTGAACCTGCGCTGCCAGCACCTGGCGCTCTACTCGATCCGCGGCTGCCGCAAGCGGGACTATCCGCCTGCCTTTTCGTACCAGACCACCTGGTGGAAGTACAACCCCGTGGTGGAGGACTATTTCGCGCGGCTCGGCCTGGTGGGCAGCGCGGGCCAGCCCGTCCGCGACGTGCTCATGCTGCACCCGATCGCGACCGGCTGGAGCATCGTGGGCCAGTCGGACGATTCCGTGGCCCTCGCCAACCACTACAGCGAGCGCCTGAACGACTTTGCGCGGGCGGCCCTGGCCACCCACTACGACTTTGACTTTGGCGATGAGATGATCATGGCCGAGGTGGGGGGCGTCGACGGCGGCGCCCTGCGCGTGGGGCAGGCGACCTATCGGGTCGTCGTCATCCCGCCGGATACGCGCACCCTCCTGGCCAGCACCGTCGACCTCCTGGACAAGTTCTTGGACGCCGGCGGCACCGTCGTCGCCGTGGAGCCGACGCCGACCATGATCGAGGGGCGCCCCGACGCCCGCGTGGCCGAGCTCCTGGCGCGCCATGGCGTGAGGGTGATCGTCGATCGCTCCGGCCTGCAGGCCGCGCTGGAGGAGCACCTGCCCCGCCGCGTGAGCCTGCGCACCGTGCCCGGGCAGGAGGCCGCTGCCATGCTCGCCATGCAGCGCGCCCTCGAGGACGGCGGCTACGCCTACATGCTCTTCAACGGCGACCGCCAGAGTGGCCAGGTCCTCGACGTGGCCCTGGAGGGGAGCGGCCGGCTCGAAGAGTGGGACCCGCTCACCGGAGAGGTCCGCCCCATCGCTGCTGTGGAACGCGACGGGCGGCTCTGCTTCCGCTCGGAGATGGGCCCCGCCGCCTCGCGGCTCTACGTGGTGGACCCCGCCGGCGAGCCGTTCGTGCCCCCCGCAGAGCCGCTGCGCGACATCCGGCGTTACGGCCGCGGCCTGCTCGGCACCTACCTGGGCCCCACCTGCGCCTTTACCAGGACGGACCCCAACGTGCTGACCCTCGACACCTGCCAGTACCGGCTGGAGGAGGCTGCCTGGTCGGAGGAGATGGAGGTCTGGCGGGCCCAGCACGCCGTCCGCGAGGCGCTGGGGATGCCCCCCAACTACCGCAACGGCCTCCCGCAGCGCTACGGCTGGGCGCGGCAGCCGCACGCCGCCGACGGCGCCCGGCTGGCGCTGCGCTTCACCATCGACGTCGACGTGGCGCCCTCGGGCCCGCTCTACCTGCTCGTGGAGGGCGCGCCGCAGTTCACCATCCTACTGAACGGCCGGCCGGTGCCGACCGAGATGGTGGGCTGGTACCTCGACCGGGCCTTCCACAAGGTGCCCCTGCCCGGCCTGCAGGCCGGTGAGAACGTGCTGGAGCTCTCCTGCGCCTATACCAACTATATGGAGATCGAGGACTGCTTCCTCTTGGGCGACTTTGGCGTGACGCGCGATCGGCGCATCGTCGCCGAGCCGGCCCGCCTGCACTTTGGCGACTGGACCACGCAGGGCTACCCGCACTTTGCCGGCAGCATGATCTATCACGGCAGCCTGGAGTTCGACCCGGCCGAAGGCCCGGTGCGCGTCTGGCTCGGCGAGTACGAGGCGGTCCACGTGGCCGTGCACGTCAACGGCGAGGTGGTGGGGCACATCCCCTGGGCTGACGCGAACGGGCTGGACATCACCTCCAGCCTGCGCCTGGGGCACAACGACATCGGCATCGAGGTCGTCTCCAGCCCGCGGAACATGCTGGGGCCGCTGCACCTGGCCACCGGCCGCGAGGCCTGGACCGACTGGCGCTCTTTCCGCCGCACCGACGAGACCTACACGCCCGACTATGTGCTGAAGGCCTGGGGGCTCATCGGCCAGGTGCGCCTGGGGCGCAACTGACCGCGCCGCGAGGCCGCCCGCACGCATAGACTACCGCGCCGCGCCCGGCGCGCGCCGTGCGCGGCGCGGCTTTGTTACGGGGCTGTAACCGGCGGCTCACCGCGATGTAACGGCGCCCCGTTACGATGGGGGCAGAGTCACCCAGCAAAGGAGGCCCAGCATGGGGATGTACCCGCTCGCACTCGCCGTCGTTCTGTTCGCCCTGGGCTGGGCCGTTCTTGAGGCGCTGGCCGGGCCGCTCGCGGGCGGCGAACCGCGCCGCAGCACGGCGCGTGGGCTTTGCCCCAGGTCGCCCTCCTGGGTGCCCGTTCCGGCTGACAACCTGCGCGCCACGCGCCTGACGATTGGGGATTGGGGCGTCATCGAGGGGCAGGCCCCCGTGTGGCCGGCGCCGCGCCCGCCCGCCCGCCCCACGCCCGCCACCCCTCCTAGGAAGGCCCCCACCTCCCCGCACGGCGAAGCGGGCCGCCCCGCGCCCTCACCCGCGGGGGCGGGAAGATAGCCAGGACTGACAGGATCGATAGGAATGACAGGATTTACAGGATTCACAGGATTTATGGGGCTGGTGTATGGTCAGCCCCCTTTTACGCAAGCACCCCTCTCTGCAGCAGTCTTGAAATCCTTTCAATCCTGTGAATCCTGTCCTTCTTCTCTTCTCTTCCCGCGGCCACAGAGGTTGACCGGCCGCCGGGCCGCCCGTAGAATCCCGTCACCCGGACCTGTGACCTGACCGCGCCACGGAGAATGCCCATGCCCACCATCGTTGCCATCGGCGAGGCCCTCGTCGAGATCATGCGCACCGAGCGCGACCGGCCGTTGGACCGGCCGGCCGAGTTCGTGGGGCCCTTCCCCTCCGGCGCGCCGGCCATCTTTGCCTCGGCGGCGGCCCGCCTGGGGGCCTCGGTGGGGTTCGTCGGCACCCTTGGGGAGGACGCCTTTGGTGACTGCGTCGCGCGGCGCCTGCGCGCCGACGGGATCGACTGCCGGGCGCTCCGCCGCACGCCCGAGCGGCTGACGGGGATCGCCTTCGTCTCGTACCGGTCGGACGGCGGGCGCAACTTTCTATTCCACCTGGCCGATTCGGCCGCCGCCCTGGTCGGCTGGGAGCAGCTGCCCGCCGGCTACCTGGCCGAGGCCCGCTGGCTACACATCACCGGCTCGGCCCTCTCGTTCAGCGAGGAGATGCGCCGCGCCTGCTACCGGGCCGCCGAGGAGGTCCACGCCCGGGGCGGCTCCGTCAGCCTGGACCCCAACCTGCGGCCTGAACTGATCCCGCCGGAAGAGATCCGCGCCATCTGTGAGCCGGTGGTGCGGGTGTGCTCGGTGGTGTTGCCCTCCGGCGATGAGGCCACCACCCTCACCGGAGCGCCGACCCCGTCCGCCGCGGCCGCGGCGCTCCTGGCCCGGGGGGTGCGGCTGGTGGCGCTCAAGCGCGGCGCCCAGGGCTCCACGCTGTATACCCCCGAGGGGGTGCTCGACGTGCTCCCCTTCCAGGTGGAAGAGGTGGACCCCACCGGCGCCGGCGACTGCTTCGCGGCGGCGCTCCTGGTGGCCCTCGATGAGGGGCAGCCGCTCGCCATGGCAGGTGCGTTTGCCAACGCGGCCGGCGCCCTGGCCACCACGCGGCTGGGGCCCATGGAGGGGACCTTTTCGCGCGGGGAGGTGTTGGCCTTCATGGCCGCCCAGGGGCGGCCGGCCCACTGGGTCTAGAACGACACAGGCCCGCCGGGGATGTTCCCGTGCGGACCTGTGCTAACCCTTCCTCACCGCGCAGGAGGCCGGCGGCGTGGCAGCCCTATTCGGCCGCAGCGGGCGGCAGCTCGTCGAACCACTGCATCACGAGCCGCGCCCCCTCCCGCACGATGGGCGCGCAGCGCTTGGGCACGTCCGGGTAGGCGGAGCGCACGTCGTCGCAGCGCATGTGCCCGGCCAGGGCCACAAAGCGCTCGCGGAGCGCCGCCACGGCGGCCAGCAGCGGCTTGTCGTCCTCGTCGGCCGAGGCGCGCCCGTACCCGGCGCCGGCCAGGATCACCGCCCCCGCGAACACGCCACACAGCTCCTCATGGGTGGCGCCAACGCCGCCGCCAAACGGACAGGCCACGCGCAGCAACACCTCGGGCACCTGGCCCCACAACTGCTCGCCCACGGCGAGCACGACGGCCTCCGATCAATGGCTGCCCGCCCGGTAGGCCTCCTCGGCGCGCTGCGCCGCGATGGTCGCCTTCTCTGACACGGTTCTCCCCTCCGTCCACTCGATTCCGGTCGGCATCTTGCGGCGGCTAGACCGCGGCCCGCAACACCAGGCCGGCCCCGGCCGCCGAACGGCAGACGAACACCTGCGTGCGCAAGCCGGTCGCCCGGCGGTAGCCCATCGCCAGCCGCGGGCCGAACTCGCCGGCCGCCGCCTCGGCCACGATGGCCACGATGCAGCCGCCCCAGCCGGCGCCCGTCAGGCGCGCGGCCACCACCCCCGGGATTTCCAGCGCCGTGCGCACCAGCGCCTCGACCTCGGGCGTGCTGATCTCATAGTCGTCGCGGGCGCTACCGTGGGCGGCGTTCATCAGCTCACCGAGGCGCCCCACATCCCCGGCCTCCAGCGCCTCGCGCGCCTCGAGGACGCGGTTGTTCTCGGTGACGACGTGCCGGCACCGCCGGCGCACCGTGAACACGTCCGTCTGGGGGTCCACGCCGCTGTCGAGGATGTGCGCCGGGTCGATCCCCAGGCGCAGGAGTTCGGCGCGGTCGATCGACTCGGGCAGGAGCGGCTCCAGATCACGCCAGGGGTGGCCAGCCGCATCGCGCAGGTGAGTGATCCCCGGAAAGTGCCGCTGCAAGAGGCGCACACCGATGCGACACTCCGCCACGCGCCGGTTAAAGTGCGGGCCGGTGTTGGAGTGCCGCACGCCGCTATCGGCCACGACGATGACATAGCCCCCCGGCAGGGGCACCTGGCGGTAGGGGTAGCCGGAGCCATCGGCCGCCGGGCGGCAATCCAGAAAGAGGGCGTGTTCCTGGGTGGCCAGCACCGAGATGAACTGATCCATGATCCCGCCGCGCGTCCCCACGTACCACTCGGCCCGGCTGCAGGCGTCGGCCAGGGCCGCGCCCGCCAGGGGAATGTCGTTCAGGCTCACCAGGGCCACGCAAGAGACCACCGTGAGCGCCGACGACGAGGAAAGCCCCGCCCCCCGCGGGACGCCGTAGGGCACCCCGCCGTCCACCAGGCCGTCGTAGCCGCAGAGCGGCCGCCCCCGTTCTTGGGCCAGGAGCTGGGCCGGCCCCTGGGCATAGTTGGCCCAGTCACCCACCGGCTTGGGGGGGATGCTTGGCGAGATCTCGAACGTTCGCGGGGCAAAGCCGCGCTCGAGGTTCTCCAGGCGGACGGTGCTGTCCTCCCGCGGCCTGGCCAGGAGGAGCACGTCCCTGTCCAGCGCGACGGGCATCACATAGCCCTGGTTATAGTCGGTGTGTTCGCCAATCAGGTTGACCCGTCCGGGGGCGTGGTAGGCACGCACCTCGCCGGGCCCGTAGCGGCGGGCGAACTCGTCCAGCGCCCTGGCATAGCGCTCCTGCTGGGCGGCGAGCAACCTCTCGTCGTGGCCGTAGACGCGCTCCAGGGCGTGCAGATCGAGATCCATAGGGCAGGGGCCTCCGTGCAAAGTACCGGGCGGGCGGCGTCAGTCGAAGGTGGTCTCAGCGTACACCTCGCCCGTCTCAGGGGCGTACACCACCAGCCGGTCGGCGTTGTCCGGCGTCACCTCGGCGGGGATGATATAGAGGAGCATCTCGGACTCGTACGCGCGGGGCTCCAGAGTGCCCAGGATGGCGGCCGGCTCTGCGTACGCGTCCCCGTGCACCAGGCGCAGATCGGCGGCAGGACCTTTGCCGTCGAATGTGAAGCTCTGTATAATCAGCGTCTGTAGCCCGGCCACGATGGCCTTGCCCCCCACGCCGTGGCTTCCCTGGAACTCGCCGACGTTGCCCACCTGGGTGAAGGTCTGCTCGGGCGCCGGCGCCTGGGGCTCCGGCAGGGGCGTAACGGTCGCGGCTACAGGGGCCGGGGCCGGCTGGCAGCCGACCAAGAGCAGCATCAGGGTCAGCAGGAGCCCGGCAGCCAGGGACGTTCTCATCACCACCATCCTTTGTCGCTATGCGTGGGCCCCATTATACGGGGAACCCTGGCCGGGCCAAGGGCACCCGCAAGTAGCACAGGCCCTGCTGGCGACAACCCGGCGTGCAGGCTCCTGGCGTCGTGGGAGCGGGGTGGGGTCGCGGGCAGAACCCGATCGTCCGGCTCCTGCTGTCCGTGGAGGTGCTCTCCCTTGCGCATCTGCATGATCACGTCCTCCTACCCTCGCTACGAGGGGGACTTTGCCGGCTCTTTCCTCGGCTCGTTGGCGCGCTCGCTCGTCAGCCTGGGGCACAGTATCCACGTCGTGGCGCCCTACGACCCCGACACGCGCGAGATGGACCATGGCGGGGTGGCCGTGCACCGCTTCCGATACGCCCCGACGGACGCCCTGTGCCTGGCCGGGCACGCCCGCTCGCTCTACGGCAACGAGAGGCTCAAGCCTATAGTACCGCTGTTGATGCCCGCTTATGTCGCCTCGGCGGCCCTCCTGGCCCTGCGCCTGCATCGCCAGGAGCGTTTTGACGTGATCCACGGCCACTGGGCCATCCCCTCCGGCCCGATCGCGGCGATCGTCTCACGCCTGACGGGCGCGCCCCTGATTATCAGCCTGCATGGCGGCGGTGACGTGTTCCTCATGCAGAAAAACCGCCTCTACGCGGCCGCTGGCCGGTTCGGATTCTCGCGGGCCGCGGCCGTCACGGTCTGCAGCCAGGACATGTTGCGCAGCGTGCGCGCCCTGGGGTTGGCGGGCGGCATGGTGATCCCCTACGGGGTGGATTCCGCCCGGTTTGGCGCTGGCGACGGGGCGCGGATGCGGGCCCGCCTGGGCATCCCGGCAGGGGTGCCCGTCGTCGGGGCGCTGGGGCGGCTCACGTACATGAAAGGCTTCGGCTACCTCGTCGAGGCGCTGCCCGAGATCCTGCACCGGGCCGGTCCGGTCTACCTGGCGATCGGCGGTGACGGGGACCTGGCCGACGCACTGCACAGCCAGGCCGAGGCGGCCGGCGTGGCGGCCCAGGTGCGCTTTGCCGGCCACGTAGCCTGGCACGAGACGCCCGACTTTTACGCCATGTGCGACGTCGTGGCGGTCCCCTCGGTCAAGGCGGGGAACGGCAACGTCGACGGGCTGCCCAACGTCCTCCTGGAGGCCATGGCCAGCGGCACGGCCATCGTCGCCTCGCAGGTCGCCGGCATCCCCGACGTGGTGCGGGACGGTGTCTCTGGCTATCTGGTGCCGCCCAACGACGCCGACACCCTCGCCGAGCGCATTGCGGAACTCCTGGCGCGGCCGGCGCTGCGCCGCGAGATGGCGGCCAACGCGCGCCAGCGCATGCTGCAGGATCACGACTGGCTTGCCACGGCCGGGGCGCTCGAGCGCCTCTACTACCTGGCCACCGGGACAGCCCCCCAGGCCGCCGAACCAGCGCAGTGCAGCCATGCCGAAGAGTAGCGGGCGTGCCGACGGGGAACACCTCCGCTACCACGGCGAGGCGACCGTGCACGACGAGGCCTATGCCGGGCGCAAGGCCGCCAAGATCCTCGCCCTGCTTGGGAGCCTGGAGGGCACCGACCTGGCCGCGGCGGCCTGCGTGGACGTTGGCTGTGCCTCCGGGCGCATCACCGCCCACCTGGCCCCGCACATGCGCGTGACGGTCGGCGTCGACCCCGACGCCGAGGCCCTGGCCAGCGCCCGCACGCGGATGACGGCGCGGCTCGCCTTCGTCAAGGGCCGGGCAGAGAGCCTCCCCCTGGCCAGCGGCAGTGCCGACGTGGTCATCTGCGCCCAGGTGTACGAGCACGTGAGCGACGCGGAGGCGCTCATGGCCGAGGTATACCGCGTGTTGGCGCCGGGCGGCATCTGCTTCTTCAGCGGGCCGAACAGGCTCGACCCGATCGAGCGGCACCACTGGCTCCCCTTCCTCAGCTGGCTGCCCCGCCGCCTGGCCAACGCCTACGTGCGGGCCGCCCGCCCCGGCAGCGCCTACCTGGAGCAGCCGCGCACCTACTGGAACCTTCGTCGGCTGGTCAGCGCCTTTGAGGTGACCGACTGCACGCCGCTCCTGCTGAAGAACCCTGCGGCCTATTCCTGTGCCGAAGAAGTCGGCAGGCTGGCCTGGGTAGCGCGGCTGCCGATGGGGTTGCTGACGGTACTGCGCCCCCTCTACCCGAACTACAACTGGATCCTGCGCAAGCCCGGGGAGATAGCACCGTGACGACCATCGCCATCGACGCCCTGGGTACCGGAGACTCGGGCGGACCGCGCTCCGCCGCCCTGAACCTGCTGCGCGCCCTGCTGGCGGCCGACCAGGAGCACCGCTACCTCCTGTTCGTCGACCAGCCCGAGCCGGAGCTAAGCGGGCACGGCGAGCGGGTGCGCCAGATCGTGGCGCCCGTTCGCCATCGGCTCCTCTCGCGCGTCTGGGCGCAGGCCTGCTGGCCGGTCATCTTGCGGCGCGAGGGGGTGGCGCTCGTCCACCACCTCAAGACCGTGGGGGCCTTTGGGCTGCCGGGGCGCCAGGTCTACACCATCTACGACCTGACCACCCTTCGCTACCCGCAGATCTACCCCCAGAGCGACGTGTGGTTCTGGCGCTACCTGCAGCCACGCATGTTGCGGCGCGCCGATGCGGTGGTGGCCATATCCCAGCAGACGGCTGACGACCTTGTGTCGTTCTTCGGCCTGCCCGGCGGGCTCCTGCACGTCATCTATTGCGCCTATGCCCCCGGCCTGGTGCCCGCGCCGCCGGCCCGCTGCGAGGCCGTCAGGGCGCGTTACGGCACCGGGGAGCATTACGTCCTGCACGTGGGCAGCCTTTCGCGCAAAAAGAACCTGGCCACCCTGGTGCACGCCTACGAGGGCCTGCGGGCGCGCGGCTACGCGGGGCGCCTGGTCTTCGTCGGGCGGCGCTATGAGAAGGGGCACGACCCGGCCTTCTGGGAGGCCATCGCGGCCTCACCGTACCGGGCGGACATTGTCCTGGCCGGGGACGTGCCCGACGAGGACCTGCCGCCGCTCTACACCGCCGCCGACGTGACCGCCTTCCCCTCCCTCCACGAGGGCTTTGGCATCGTGGCCATCGAGGCCATGGCCTGCGGCTGCCCGGTGGTCTGCTCCAGGGGCGGGGCGCTGCCCGAGGTGGTCGGGGAAGCGGGCCTCTACGTCGAGGCCAGCGCCGCGCCGGAGCAGTGGGCAGAGGCGCTCTGGCCGCTCGTGTCGGACGGCGCCGTGCGCGCCGAGTGGCGAGAGCGCGGCCTGGCCTGGGCCCCCCGCTACTCGGCCCAGGAGGCCGCCCGCCGCACCCTGGCCCTGTACGACCAGTTGCTGGCCGAAGGGAGACGCTGACCATGGGGCTGGACCAGGCGGAAGTGGCCGCCGACTATGACCGCATCTTTGCCGGCGAGGGGCTGGCTGACAGTGATGCGTACTACCGCTGGGCGCTGGCTCGACTAGGGCCCGAGCCGGGACGGCGCCTTCTGGACGTGTCCTGCGGGCTGGGGCTCTTTCTCAAGCACGCCAGAGGGGCCGGCCTGGCGGCCCACGGGCTGGACATCTCACCCGTGGCGCTGGGCGTGGCCCGGCGGGTCGCGCCGGGGGCCCGCCTGGTGGTGGGGAATGCCGAGGACCTGCCCTACGGCGATGCGGCATTTGATTATGTCACTTGCCTGGGCAGCCTGGAGCACTATCTGAACCCCTGGCGGGGACTGGCCGAGATGCGGCGCGTCCTCCGGCCGGAGGGCAGGGCGCTGGTGTTTGTGCCCAACTCGTACTACCTGGCCGACATCCTCTGGCACGTCCTCCTGAGGGGGCGGGGCCCCTCGCACCTGCAGGCTATCGAGCGTTTTGCCACCTGCGAGGAGTGGAAGGGGCTCCTGACGATGATGGGCCTGGCCGTCCAGAAGGTATACCGCTACAACTTTGCCTGGCCGCGCTCGCGGGCCGACCTGCGCTGGTACGCCGCGAACCCGCGCAAGATCCTGTATCTGCTCTCCTCCCTGGTGACGCCGTTCAACCTGTCGTACAGTTTTCTCTATGTGTGCACTCCCGCGGAGCCCCAACCGCACCTGAACACTCGGCTGCCGCTGGTGTTGCGCCGCCCCGAGGGGGCACCGTGGTAGAACGGGCGACGCTGTGGGTTGAGGGGCTCTCGCGGCGTTGGACGGCCTGGCGGAAGACGCGCGCCTGGAAGCGGGCCGCCGCGTTACTGGCCGTCGTCACGGTCGCCGCCTGCGCCGTCTACCTGGGACCGCAGCTGCTGGCGGGTCTGCGAGGCCTGGATTGGGCCACGCTGCGCGGCGCGGTCCGGCCGGCCGGCCTCTCGGTGCTGCTGACGGCCGCCTGCGTGCTGCTCGGGGGCCTCAACTGGTGGCTGATCCTGCGGGGCCTGGGGTACGCCCTGCCGCTGGACCTCTGCCTGCGGATCCACACCGGCTCCAACCTGGCGGGGTACCTGCCGGGGTATGCCTGGAAGTACCTGGGCAAGGCCTACCTCACCGGCAAGCACGGGGTACCGGCGCGCGCGCTGGCGGCCGCGCTGGGGTACGAGTTCGCCGGCCTGCTCTTGAGCGGCCTGCTGGTCAGCCTGGCGCTCCTGCCGCCCTCCCTGCAGGCGGCCCGCTGGCAGCCCATTTGGCCGGCCCTGCGCGGGGCCGCCATAGCCCTTACCGTGGCGGGGCTGGCCGCCGCGCCGTTGGTGCTGGCCCGCTTCGTGGCGCGGGGGCACGGGTCGGGGCCAGCAGGGCGCTTCGCGCGCCCGCCGGTGCTGTGGGGCGCCCTCTTGCTGATGGTGGGCTCCTGGCTGCTGTACGGCACGGCCCACGCCCTGCTGGTGAGCGGGCTGGCGCCCCTGCCGAGAGGCGGCTGGCAGGTCTGCGTCTTTTCGCTGGCCGCGTCCTACGTCGTGACGCTCGTCGCGCTCTTTGTGCCGGGGGGCCTGGGCATCCGTGAGGCGGTGATCGCGCAGAGCCTGGGGACCATCATCGCGCCCGGGGCGGCCGCCCTGGTCGCCGTCTCGGCGCGGCTGGCGCTCATCGTTGCAGAGCTGGTTGCCTTTGGCCTGGCCTTTCTGTGGACCGCCCTACGTGGGCAGGCGGGGGGCGCCGCGGGGCACACAGAGGCTGCCGAAGAGGGCCATAATCGGTCAATCACCCAGATGGGTGAATGAGCCCGGGCCCGGCCGGGCGCCGGCTGGCCTGCCGCGAGGGGGCGCCTCACCCGAAGGGACGATTGCGCCCGCGGGCCAGTACTGGTATGGTGCATGGTGATAACCTTGGCTCTCCGCCCCGGCGGCCCAAGGGGTAAGTGCGCCCGGGGCATTTGCGGGCATCAAAGGAGCAAACCATGAAACGCATGCGACTCATCATCACACTGCTGGCCCTGGCGGCCATGCTGGCCATGCCGCTGTCGGCGGGCGCCCAGGGAGGTACCTGGGTCTCGGGCATCATGATCCAGAACCTGGACAAGGACCACGCCGCTACGGTGACGATCACCTTCTACTGGGCCGAAGACCAGGCCGGCCACACCGCCGGCTCGGTGGCCGGCACCAAGACGGTCACCATCGCGGCAGACAAGGCCGAGGGCTTTTACATCCCCGATCTGCTCCTGGACGGCGGCGCCAAACTGCCGGACAACTTTGTCGGTTCTGCGGTGGTCACCTCGGACTATCCCGTGGCGGCCAACGTGAACACGCAGGTGCCCACCACGTCGGGCTCATCCCCGTCTGACCCGAACCGCATCGGCACGGCCAGCGGCGTGACGGAGGCGGCCCAGAAGCTCTACTTTACCCAGGTCATGAAGGACTACTGGGGCTGGAACTCCTACATCGCCGTCCAGAACACCTCCGGCACCGCCGCCAACGTGACGGTCAAGTACTACAACGACTCGGACGGCTCCGAACTGGCCGCCGCGCGGCAGACCAAGGCGATCGCGCCGTACGCCACCGCCATCTTCCGCCAGTCGGACAATGCGAACATCGCCTCTGGCTGGGGCGGCTCGGCCGTGGTCGAGGGTGATCAGCTGCTGGCCGGCATCGCCAACTTTTACAACGCGGGTGGCACGGCTGACCAGGCCGCCTTCCAGTCCTACAACCCCTTCATCGAAGGCGCCACCACGCTGTACGTGCCACGCCTCCTGCAGAACTACTTTGGCTACCAGGGCGGCATCAAGATCCAGAACGTGGGCACCGCCAACACGAACGTCACCATCAAGTACTATTTTGGCGGCGCCCAGTACACACAGGTGATCAGCGGCCTCAAGCCCGGGGCAGCCTACCCGATCTACATGCCCGACGTGGCGGAGGTCCCCGACTCGGTCGGCGGGCACCCGACCGGCGCAGGCTCGGCCATCATCACCTCGAGCGGCGGCGTCCCGATCGTGGCCACCGTCAACGAGGATAACCGCGTGGGCGCCTCGGTGCCGAACGGCATCGCCGGGCACGAAGGCCGCGGCACCACCTACAACGCCTTCCTGGGCATTCCGGCCAAGCTCACCAACACGGTCTTCTTCTCACAGGTGACGGCCCGCTACTACGGCTACTCCGGCGGCATCCAGGTGCAGAACGTGGGCACTTCTGTGGCGCACGTGACGGCCACCTTCTCGGCCCCTGGCTTTGCCGACAAGACCGTGACGGCCACTCTGCAGCCCAACGAGTCGACCAGCTGGTACGCGCCGAACGTCGTCGACCGGCCGGACTTTAACGGCTCCGTCGTCGTCACGTCTGACCAGCCGATCGCGGGCATCGCCAACAACTCGCACCGCTCGGACACTGACACGCGCTACGCCACCAACTATGGGGATAGCTACTCCTGCTACAACGGCATCAACAAGTAGCGGGTAGCCCCACAACACGAACGGCTCGCGGCAGGTACCTGCCGCGAGCCGTTATCTTTCCCCGTGCGCCCCCAGGCGCCCTCCGCGGGCCAAAGTCGCCCCCTACCCCCGCCGCAGCACCAACAGGGTAAAGTCGTCGAACTGCTGCCTGCCGCCGGCAAACTCGGTCACGGCGCGATCGATATCGGCGATGACCTCCTCGGCCGTGGCGCCGCACTTGGCGCGCACCAGGGCTTCCAGGCGCTCCTCACCGAACTCTTCGTTCGCCGCGTTCACCGCATCGGTCACGCCGTCGGTGTACATCACCAGGAGGTCGTCCGCCTCCAGCGTAATGGTCTCCTCGACGATCCCTGGGTCGTCGGTGATCCCCAGCACCGCCCCCGGCGGGCAGAGCGCACGCAGATCCCCCTGCCGGCAGCGCCGCCAGAGGGGCGGATTGTGCCCGGCCCTGGCGTAGCAGAGCGCGCCGGAGGCCGGGTCGAGCACGGCGTAGAACAGGCTCACGAACATGCCCGAGCGATTGTCCGCCGCGAGCACGCGGTTGGCGCGCTCCAGCGTCTCCGCCGGGCCGGAGGCGGCCAACGCCGCCGCGCGGATCACCGCGCGCGACAGGGCCATGTACAGCGCCGCGCCGACCCCCTTGTCTGACACGTCGGCGATCAGGAAGCCCAGCCGTCCGCCCTCCAGCGGCACAAAGTCATAGTAGTCGCCGCCCACCCCGCGGGCCGCTCTCCAGGCCACCGCCACCTGCCAGCCGGCCAGGGCGGGGATGGTCTCGGGAAGGAAAGCCTGTTGGATCTCCTGCGCCAGCTCCATCTCCCGTTCCAGGCGCTGCTGGGCCAGGGTCTGGGCATAGAGCTCGGCCGCCTCGATGGCCAGCGAGGTCTGGTTGGCGATGCCCGACAGGATGCTCAGGCTGCGGCCTGGGAAGCCCTGGGCCGCGCCGTGCCCGGCCAGGAGCACGCCCAGCCGCTTGGAGCGCGCGCGCAGCGGCAGCGCCGCCACGCGTCCCCGCGCGCCGTCCGGCAGGGCCCCGGCCGGCAGCCAGCCGGCGGCCACCGGGTCATCGACCAGCAAGGGTTCATCGCGCCCGAGGACGTCCTGCACGCAGCCGTTCGCGCCCGACATGAGCGCCTCAACGGCCGCCTCAGGCAGGCCATAGGCGTGCCGCGCCGAGATGGCGCCGCGCTCCTCGTCCCACACCAGGATGGCGCACCAATCCACGCCCACCAGCATCGGCACCAGCCGCGCCACGGTGGCGGCCGCGTCGGTGAGGTCCAGCGTGGTATTGATAGAGTTGGCCACCTGCAGGAGCGCGGTGGATACCCAGGCCTCCTCGCGCTGTGACGCGTAGAGCCGGGCGTTGTCCAGGCCAAGGGCAGCGTGGTTGGCGATCCCGATGAGGATGGTCAGGTGGTGCTCCGACGGCGGGGCCTCGCCGTCCAGCTCCTGCACGAGCATGGCGCCGACGAACTCGCCCTTGGAGCGCAGCGGCAGCCCGATCACCCGGCCACTGTGGCCCTCGTCGGCGGGCTCCGTCGGCAGCACAGCGGTCAGGTCAGCGGCGTCGGTGCAGAGCACCTGCCCCTCGGTGCGCAGCCGATCGAGGATCGGCACGCTGCCGGCCGCGTACGTGGCAGAGCGCAGCCGCGCCGTCTGCGCGCGCGACCATCCCTCGCTGGCCAGCGCCGTGTAGGCGGCGGCCTCGTCGGCCCAGGTAAAGATGACGCAGCGCTCCACGCCAGCCAGCATGAGGGCCAGCCTGGCGACGGCATCAAGGGCATCCTCCGGGGTGGCCGGGTTGGCCGCAATCGCCTCGGCGGCCTGCTGCAGCGCGGTAGACACCCAGGCTTGCACCTGTTGCGCCTGGTGCATGCGGTTGTGCTCGATAGCGATGGCGACCTGGGCGCCCAGCGTCTCCAGCACAAAGCGGTCATTCTCGCTAAAGGCGTCGCGCTCGTTGCTCTGGACGTCGAGCACCCCCACCAGGCGCCCCTCGGCCATCAGCGGCACGGTGATCTCGGAGAGCGTCTCGGGCAGGGCATCGTCGGAGCGGAAGCGTGGGTCCAGCGCGACGTCGTTGGCCAGGATGGTCCGCCCATCGCGGGCGGCGTTGCCGATCAGCCCCTCGCCCCAAGGGGCGTTCAGGCCCCTTTGCTGGATGTAGGCGGAGGAGGCCGCCTCAAACTGGATGCGCTGCGCCTCGGGGTCGGCGGTGAAAATGGTCACGTGGTAGTAGCCGAACGTGTCGGCCACCAGCCTGGCGGTGTCGGCGAACAGGTCGGGCAGGCCCTGGATGGCCGCCACCTTGCGGCTGACCCGGGCAATGGCCAAGAGCTGCGTGGCGCGTTGCCGTTCGCGCTGGTAAAGGCGCGTGGTCTGCAGGCCCATGGCCGCCTGGGCGGCCAGCAGCTCGACGGCGGCGCGGTCCTCAGGGGTGAAGGCGTCCTTTTCGGGGCTTTGCAGAGACAGCACGCCCAGCAGCTCGTCTCCGCGGATCACCGGCACGTACAGGCCACTGCGGGCCGCCGGGCCGAGCGGCAGGGGCTTCAGGCTGCTATCAGCAAAGTCGGGCACCACCAAAGCCTGGCGCGCCTGCGCGACGGCCACAAAGGTATCTGCCGCGAAGAGCGGATCGGGCAGGCTCGCCTCGCGCTGCCCCACCATGGCATAAACCAGGGCGGGGCTCTCACCGGTCTCCTGCAGTTGCAGGGCAAAGACGGGCGTGGCGACGATCTGCAGGCTGCTCCGGTAGATGAGCCCGCAGAGCGAGTGTACGTCCAGCCGGGCGTTCAAGAGGCCATGGCCCAGCGCGCTGATGGTGGACAGCTCACGCACGTGGCGTCGCTCTCGGCTCAGCGAGACCATCAGCGTCTGCAGCACGTAGCTGACGGCCAGGACCGTCACCCCGATGATGAGGAAGAGCGGGCCGCTGGTATGCCTGGCGGCGGCAACGGCCGCCGACACCGGCAGCGGCATCAGCTCTACCAGGAGCGAGTAGGGCAGTATATTCTGCACAAAGTACACCAGCCCCGTGCGTCCCTCCAGAAAGAAGGTAGACGCCGCCCAGAAGATATGATCCACCGTAAAGAGGGCCACGCTGGCCACCAGCACCGGCAACAGCCCCCGCCAGGTGATCACCGCCAAGGGCAGCGCGCCTCCGCAGGCCGCATAGGCCCCGCCGGCCGCGGCCAGTTTCAGCACGTTCAGGCCGGAGGTGAAAAGCACCGCTTGCCAGCGCCCTCCCGTGGGCCAGAGCTGGCCGTGTTCGGCGTCGGCCGCGCGGCACACCCCGCTCGACACAGCGGCGACCAGCGCGCCGCCAAACGGCCCAAAGGTGAACAGCGCCGCCAGGTCCACAATGCCAACCAGGCTGTGGGTCACCTTGCGCACCACACGGAAGCCCAGGCTCTTGACCCCGATCGAGAGCAGGGTGAAGGTCGCCACGGTCAGCCAGTCGGGCATGTGTTCGGCCCGCAGCCCCAGGACCACCAGGACGGCCAACCCCAAGAAGCCCACCAGGAGATGGTAGGCCAGCGCGGGGATATTGCGGCGCCGGGAGGGCGCCCTAGAAGGCGTCTCGTAGACCACTGCGGAGCGTTCTCTCAGTTGCTCGCGGGCAAGCCCAGGTCAAAGACACGATCAAACCCGCACAGCGTGAGCACACGCCGGATGCGGGCAGGGATGTTTACCAGCACGACCTCGCCGCCGCGCGCCTGCTGGCGCCGCTGCGCCAAGAGCAGCGACCGCAACGCGCTCGTCGACGCGTAGGTGACGGCGCCCAGGTCGAGCACCAAGAGCACCGCCCCGGCGTCGAACTCTGCCTTGAGCAGGCGGTCGAGCGCGTCGGTGGAGGTGGCATCCAGGCGCCCAGACAGGCGCAGCGGTTCAACGCGGGTGTGGACGTTCGAGTCGCTCATGGGCGGGGCTCCCCGGCGGCCTTGCGCATGACGACCTGGTTGCCCGCGTGCGGGCTAAAGGTGAACTGCACGCTGTCCATCAAGCGCCGCATCAGGTAGACCCCCAGCCCGCCGATGGTGCGCTCTTCGAGGGGCGAGGAAAAGTCGGGCTCGGGGACCGCGTCTGGGTTGAAAGGCTGGCCAAAATCGGTGATCTCCACGACGAACTCGCTGCCATCCAGGTAGCAGCAGACGCGCAGTTCCCCGTCGGCGTCGCCGTTGTAGGCGTGCAGGATAGAGTTGGTGCAGGCTTCGTCAACGGCCATCTGCACATCAAAGGCGCTCTCTTCATCGAGGCCGGCTGCCGCTGCGCGGCCGGCCACGAACTCGGCGATCTGAGCAAGGTTCTGTATGTTGCTCGTTACGCAGAGCTCAGGTTGGGCGGGCATCTGTTCCCTCGATCTCGCGGGCCACAGGGGGCGGAATGGCACCAGGGCCGCCTGCTCCCAAGCGCCCAGCAGGCGGAGCAGACGGCCCTGGCGGGTTCCTCGCTGGGCTAGAAGCTACCCACGGCCAGGGCGCAATCCTCGAACGCCTCCAGCAGGGGGGCAATGCCGGCCAGGTCCAACACCCGGTGGATGCGGTCTGGCACCTCACACAGGCGGACGTCGCCACGGTTCCAGCGTCGGCACTCTTTGTAGGCCATTACCAGGACGCGGATGGCAGCGCTACCAAAGAACTCTACACCCTTCATCTCCAGAACAATCCGGTAGACGCCCGAGTCCATCACCTCACGAAGGGCCTTTTCCAGGTCCGGGGCGGTGTTCGAGTCAAACCGGCCGCTCAACCTGACCAGATCGCATCGCTTGAGGCGTGTTGTAGTGATTTCCATGCATCTCCTCCGTGTCGCGCATGCGCCGGTGGGCCTGCGCCATCCCCTGCTGCGGCAGCGGATCGATTATAGCACAGGCGCTTGGCGCCCTCAAGCATTCTACGCACTCCGCCGCGGCAGGTTCCGCTACGCCCCAGAACTCGGGTTGACACGCGCGCCGCCCGGGCTATCATCGGGCGGATGCGCGCCACGCAGACCACCGCCGGCCAGGTGCCTCACGGTCTGCCCGCCTTTACGGAAGGAAGCAAGGCATGACCCGCTACTACCGAGTGCAGGAAACAGAGTTGGATCGCTTTACCCGCCAGGTATTCGAGGCCTGCGGCATGACGCCCGAGGGGGCCGCCATCCTGGCCGACAACCTGGTCCAGGGCGAGCTACACGGCCTGGGCAGCCACGGCGTCTCACGGCTGCTGCCCACCTACGCCCAGCGCCTGCTGGGGGGCGGCATCAACCCACGGCCGACGCTGCGCGTGCTGTCGCGCCGCGGCACGACGGGCGTGGTCGACGGCGACGCCGGCCCCGGCGCGTTGGTGGGGCAGTTCGCCATGGACCTGGTCCTGGAGATGGCCCGCGAGTTCGGCTCCGGCTGGGTGACGGCGCGCAACAGCCAGCATTTCGGCGCGGCCTTTCTCTTTGCCCGGCGGGCGCTGCCGCTGGGCATGATCGGCTTTGCCACCACGGCCGCCATCCCGATGGTGCTCCCCTACGGCGGCAAGAGGCCGGCCCTGGGCACCAACCCCCTCTGCGTGGCCGTCCCCGGCGGCGAGCGCGGCAACATCATCCTGGACATGGCCACCAGCGTGGTGGCGCGGGGCAAGGTGCAGGTGGCCGTGCTGGAGCACAAGGACATCCCCCTGGGCTGGGCGGTGGACGCCGACGGCAACCCGACCACCAGCGCCGTGGAGGGCGCCAAGGGTTACCTGCTGCCGCTAGGCGCCTACAAGGGCTACGGGCTGGCCACCATCGTCGAGGTGTTCAGCTCGGTGCTGAGCGGGGCAGCGGTGGCCTCGGAGATTGGGGCCATGTTCACCGATGCGTCCACACCGCAGCGGATGGGGCACTTTTTCGGGGCGCTCGACGTGGCCGGGTTCCTGCCGGTGGACGAGTTCCGCGCCCGGGTAGACGCCTTGATCGCCTACCTAAAGTCCGTGCCCAAGGCGGACGGCGTCGAGGAGATCCTGGTCGCCGGGGAGCCCGAGGCGCGCCGGGCAGCCGTCAACCGCGTGGCGGGCATCCCCCTGGCCGAGGATGTGGTGACGGCGATCCAGAAGGTGGGCGCCGGGCTCGGCGTGGCGCCGCTGGCGGCAGCCGCCGAGGCGTAGGCCTAGCGCACAGGGGGGAGGCCCGTTGGGCCTCCCCCCTGTTTGTTTCCCCCGGCCCGCTGGGCGATCAGGCCCGCACGGCAACCACGACCGCCTCACCGGCCAGCTTTTCCTCGCTGCGGCCGTCCCAGGCGGCACCGTCGTCATCCGTGAGCACCGCGGTGGCCAGCGTCTCGGCCATCAGGTAATCCTGGAAGGCCGCCAACGCCCCGCGCGCCTCGGCGCCTAGCCCGAACAGCCCCACGGTGATGCGCTGATCCAACTGATAGTCCACATCCCGGCGCAGCGTCTGCACGTAGCGCACCAGGTCGCGCACCAGGCCCTCGTCGCGGAGGGCCGGGGTGATGACCGCGTCGATCCCGACGGTGATGCCCTTCTCGGAGGCCACGGCCAGCCCCTCGGCGGGGGCCGTCTCGATGAGCACCTCCTCCTGGCTGATCTCCACCGCCTCACCATCCACGCTGAGCGACACGTTCTGGCCCGCGCGCAGGCTGCGCGCCACCTGGCCCGCGTCGGCGGCGGCCAGGGCCGCCCGCACCTTGGGGAACTGCCGGCCGAACTTGGGCCCCAACACCCGCCCGTCGGCCACCAGGCGGTAGGTCACCAGGGCGTCTTCCCGGTCGACGAGCTGCACCTCTTTGACGTTCAGCTCGTCGAGGATGATGGCACGCAGCTCCTCGGAAAGGTCACTGTGCTGGTCGCCGGCGTAGACCAGGGCCCGCGCCAGCGGCTGGCGCACCTTGATGTTGGCGCTTCCGCGGGCGCCCAGTCCCAGGCTGGCCACGCTGCGCGCCAGGGCCATCTGGGCCATCAGATCCTCGTCGATGGCTGCGGCGTCGGCCTCCGGCCAGGCGCAGTGATGCACGCTGGCGTAGGCCTCCTCACGCACCGAGCACACCAGATTCTGGTACATCACCTCGCTGACAAAGGGGGTGAACGGCGCCAGCACCTTGGCCATCTTCAGCAGCACGTGGTACAGGGTGGCGTAGGCGGTGGCCTTGTCGGCGTCGTGCTCGCTCTTCCAGAAGCGGCGCCGGCTGCGGCGCACGTGCCAGTTGGTCAGGTCGTCGAGCAAGCCCTCCAGGGCCGCCGTGGCCGTGTAGGCGTCCGAGTCCTCCAAAGACGCGGTCACCCGCGCGACGACGTCGTTCAGCCGTGCCAGGATCCAGCGGTCCAGCAGGTTGTCGCTGGCGGGCGTGGGGCCCTCGGGAACGTCCGGCGAGAAGGCGCCGTCGCCGGGGGTCCAGTCGTCCACCCTGGCATAGGTCACAAAGAACGAGTAGACGTTCCAGAGCGGGATCAGGAACTGCCGGCGCACCTCATCGGCCCGGTGATAGCCGAACAGGAGGTTGTTCTCCGGCTTGTGCGCGCAGAAAAGCCAGCGCATGACGTCCACACCCATCGAGCGGGCAGCGTCGTTGAACTCGATCGAGTTCCCCCAGCTCTTGTGCATCGGGCGGCCGTCCTCGGCGTAGAGGGTGGCGTAGCCAAAGTTCTCCAGGAAGGGGGGCCTGTTCTCGATCACCGTGCTCATGGCCAGCAGAGAGTAGAACCAGTTGCGGAACTGCCCCGGGAACGACTCGCTGATCCAGTGGGCCGGGAACCACTTTTCCCAATGCTCGCGATCCTGCCGATACGAGAGCGTGCTAAAGGGGACGATGCCGGCGTCCAGCCAGGGGTTGCCCACGTCGGGCACGCGGCTCATCTGCTCGCCGCAGCGAGGACAGGCGATCTTGACCGCATCAACATACGGGCGGTGCGGCGTGTGGCCCTGGAACTCGGCCCAGCCCGCCACGGCCCGCTCTTTCAGCTCCACCTCGTCGCCGATCACCTCGTAGTGGTGGCAGGCGTCACAGGTCCAGAAGGGCAGCGCCAGCCCCCAGTAGCGCTTCTTGGAGATCATCCAGTCGTGCATGTTGCGCAGCCAGTCCAGCTCGCGCTCCAGGCCAAAGGCCGGGATCCAGCGGATCTGCTTGGTGACCTCCATCATGTCATGGCGCAGCTCGTCCATGCTGATGAACCACTCGTCCACCAGGCGGAAGACCAGCTCGGTCTTGCAGCGCCAGCAGACCGGGTAGCGGTGGGTGACGTCGGCGACGCGGTACAGGAGGCCCTTGTCGCGCAGGCGGGCAAAGATCGGCTCGCGGACGTCCTCGACGTGCATGCCCGTCAGCCAGCCAAAGCCTTCCACAAAGTGGCCCTCTTCCTCCAGCGGGGCCACCACGGGCAGGCCGAGCTCCTTGCCAAGAACATAGTCCTCGGCGCCGCAGCCCGGGGCAATGTGGACGATGCCGGTACCTTCCGCCTCACCCACCTGGTCCCACAGGACGACGCGGTGCGCCTGGACGGCGCTCAGCGAGGAGGTGTTGGCCATCTCGTGCACGACGGTATGGCCGCCGGGCTCCTGCGCGGCGGGGAGTTCGTCAAAGGGGCCGTCGTAAGCCCAACCCTCCATCTCGGCACCCTTGAGCTCGCCGAGCACCTCGTAAGGCCCCTGCAGCATGTGCGTGGTGCCCTTGGAGAGGTAGAGGACCTCACCCTGGTTGCGGACCTTGACGTAGGTGAGCTCGGCGCCCACGGCCGCCGCAACGTTGGAGGAGAGCGTCCAGGGGGTCGTCGTCCAGACGAGCAGCGCCTCACCCGGGCGGCCGCGCAGGGGGAAGCGGAGCGTCACGCCGGGGTGGGTCAGGTCGGCGTACCCGTCGGTGACGATCTCGTGCTGGCTGATGGCGGTGGCGCAGCGCGGGCACCAGGGCATCACGTCGGCGCCGCGGTAGAGCCAGCCCTTCTCCCAGCACTTTTTGAGGAAAGTCCAGATCATATAGTTGTTCTCGTTGGAGAACGTAAAGTACGAGCCGCCCAACTCGGGCAACCCCAGCCGGCCGACAATCCCCTCCACCGTATCGGTGACGGGCCCGTGCGGTCCGTCCACGGTGATCACCTGCGAGGGGTCTTCGACCAGCCTGTCGGCCAGGGAGCGCAACAGATCGGGGTCGTTCCAGTCCATCCAGTAGCCGAGGCGCACCGACTGCTCGGTCTGCACCGCCGCATAACGCAAGACGCGTTCCTTGCAGCGCCGCACAAAGCTGGCCAGGCCGAAATCCTCGATGTCCTTCTTGGACTCAAAGCCCAGGTCCTTCTCGACCTCGACTTCCACCCAGAGGCCCTGGCAGTCGAACCCGTTCTGGTAGCGAGTGTCGCGGCCGCGCATGGCCCAGAAGCGGTGGTAAAGGTCCTTGAACGTGCGCCCCCAGCCGTGGTGCACGCCCATCGGGTTGTTGGCTGTGATGGGCCCGTCGATGAACGACCACTTGGGCTGGCCGCGCCGCATGCGGCGGAGCGTCTCAAACGCGCCGCTCCTGGCCCAGTACTCTAGCACTTCCTCTTCCTGGGCGACGAAATCGACCTTGGAGGGTACCTCTTGGAATGCCATGCTTTACTCCTACCGCCTTGTCTCTTGCCAAGCACACCCCATCGCCGCGCCCCGTCAGGCGGGGAGCTCGATGCGGATGCGCTTGTTGATCTTGCCCTTGCTCTCATATCTGACCACCCGCACCGCCCCCACCTCGCGCGTGTTGGCCACGTGGGTACCGCCGTCGGCCTGCAGGTCCAGCCCGACGATCTCCACGGTGCGCACCTCGCGAATCCCCTCCGGGAGGAGGTTGATCTTGGTCCGGATCAGGTCCGGGATCTGGAAAGCCTCTTCGCGCGGCAGTGTGCGGACGCGCACCTCGCGGGCCGCGGCGACCTCGGCGTTGACGCGCGCCTCGATCTCGTCCACCAGCTCGCGCCGCAGGGATTCGAACTCGAAATCCATGCGCCCGGCCAGTGGCTCCATGTTCCCGCCGGTGACCAGGGCGCCATAGTCGCGCCACACCACCCCGCAGAGGACGTGGAGCGCCGTGTGGGTACGCATCAGGCGGTAACGGTGGTCCCAGTCCAGCCGCCCGAGGACTGCCTCACCGACCGCCGGCAGGCCCCCGCCGACCAGGTGCCACACCTCTCCCCCGCCCCGCTGCACCTTGGTCACCGCCAGGGTGTGGCCGGCGACGTCGAGGAACCCCACGTCGCAGGGTTGGCCGCCCCCGCCGGGATAGAAGGCGGTGCGGTCGAGCGCCACGGCGCCGTGCTCCGCGTCCACCGCCGTCACCGTGGCGCGGAACTCGCGCACGGCGCTGTCTTGTTGGTAGATCAGGTCGGTCATGGCCCTCTCCCAGGAAAAGAGAAAGGCCCTCGCCCACCAGGGACGAGAGCCATAGTGCTCCCGCGGTACCACCCTTGTTGCCCGCCGGCAGGCTCCACCCGCCGGAAGGGGCCGCTCTATCGCCTGCGGGAGCCTGCCCGCCTGGGGCCCGCTCCGAGAGGCGCGTCGGGGTAACGTCGGACGAGGACGGACAGACCTACTCAGCCCCGGGGTCAGGAGCCTTTCGACTGTCGGCTCGGGAGGGATTTTCGGCCGTCAGCGCGTGCCCGCTTTCCACCAGCCGCGGGCTCTCTGGACGCCTGTCGCCAGCCTACTCGTCTCCGTCATCGCCGTTAACGGTAGTATTATAGCATCGTCAGGCCGGCGCGGCAACTAGCCGCCTGACGCGGGCGCTCTACTTCTTGCGGCGCCGGGACCTCACCAGCCGCTGGGCGGCGAAGAAGGCCAAAAAGATCGCCACCAGGGTCAGCGACTGAGGGCTGGGCTGGGCCCAATAGACCCAGGCCCCCACCGCGGCGAGCAAGAGGCCTATCACTACGTAGCGCCCCCAGGCGCTCTGCCAGACCATCTGCCAGGCAGCCATGCCCCGGGCCACCCCGCGCAGCCCCCCGGATGATAGGGACAGGCGGAACTGCTCCTCGGCCTCCGCCCGGCGGCCCAGTTTGGCCAGGCTCAGCCCGTAGGCGTAGCGCGTCGGCCCGTCGGGCTCCGGGCTGTTGGCGACCACGTGGCCCAGCACCTCGGCGGCGCGTTCGTAGCGCTGCCGCACAAAGAGGATGCGCCCCAGCGCCCCGGCCGCGCGGTGGAAGAAGGGGTTCAGCGCGTAGGCCTGCTCGAGGTACTCGATCGCCTCGTCGAGATTCTGGGCGCGCGCCGCGAGGATGCCCAGGTTGGAATAGGCCAGCGTCGCAGCATGGGGGTCGGCCTCGCGCATGCCCACCACGCGCTGGGCCACCTCGGTGGCCTCGCCATCGCGCCCCTCGGCGAGCAGTACATAGGTCTCCACATGGAGGGCCAGGGCCTCCATCTCGGCGCGCAACGCGCCGTCGGGGATCGCGGCGATGAGCACGCGCCCCCGTTCCAGCGCGGCCTGTGCGCCGGCCGCGTCCCCCATGTCGGCCAGTAGCTGGGCCATGGTGAGGGAGGGCTCCGGCTCCGAGGGGGCCAGCTCGGCGGCGCGCTCCAGCGCCTGGCGCGCCTCCTCATAGTCGTCCGTCAGAAAGTGGAGCGCGCCGAGGGCCGCGTAACCCTCCCAGCGCTCGGGAGCGAGCTCCAGCAAGCGGTTGGCCGCCGCCAGCGCCTCGGGGTGGCGGCGTTCGCGCGTCAGGGTGCGGGCCAGGCCCAGGGCCGCCTCATAGGAGGCCGGCTCGAGTTCGGCTGCGTGCCCGTAGGCCTGCAGGGCCTCATCGAGCCGCAGGGCGCGGTAGGCAGCATCCGCCTGGGCGATCAGCGTGTCATAGTCGTGCGGGTGGTCCATCCTGCTCTCCCCTTCTCGCGGGCCTGCGCCTCCCCACTATAGCAGCGCTGAGATCGGCCGGCAAGATACCCCTCGCGGCGCCAGGGCAGCCGCCCGGCATGAGCCTGGGCATTCTGCCCGCCCCGACATGGCACAACCCTCACCGGCCGCCGACGTAATGAGAGCAGAGGCGTGCGCACGACGGCCCACGCCCTGGCCGGTCGGCCAGGGTCGACCTCGACCCTCGCCAGACCATAAACCGGCCAGCCGCAGGGTGCGTTCGGCGTCCACGCCACGTAGTATCGCTCGTGTTGCGGTTGGGTTTGGCGCGCATGGTTCACAGAGGAGAGTACGCCATGTCAGAGTTCGCGGAAGGCACCCCCGAGGAGGGCGCCAGAAAGAACAGGACCGCCGTGATCATCGTCGTCGTTGCATTGGCCCTCTTGCTGTTGTGCTGCTGCTCGGTGGCCATCGGCGCCGCGATCTACGCCCCCAGGGTCACCACGAGCTCGCCGCAGGTCTTCCCGCCGAGGTTCAACCTGTGGCCGTTCCGCGGGGGCGTCGAGATCGCCTACCCCAGTGTGGAGGCCAAGCACTCCTTCGAGCGGCGGGTTGAGAGTGTCGACGCGGACGTGGCCGTCACCATCAACAACCAGGTCGGCGAGGTGCATGTGGTAGGCACCGACGCCTCGACGATTGAGGTTAGCGCCGACATCCGTGCCTATGGCACCAGCACGGCCGACGCGCAGGCAGCCCTCGACCGTGTGGAGGTGACCGTCACCCGCACGTCGGCCGGGAAGGTAGCGGTGCGCGGGAGCTTCCCCGCGACCCTGTCGGAGGGCCGCTCACCGGTGGTGGACCTCACCATCGAGGTTCCCCGCCAGGCCAGGGTCGAGGTCACCGCGAACGTCGGCGCGGTGTTCGTGGATGACCTGACGAGCGACGTCACTGCGACCTCGAACGTCGGTGAGGTCCGCGTGAACGGCGTCGAGGGCGCGCTGCACCTTCGCGCGAACGTGGGCGAGGTCCTCGTCACCGATTGGACCATGACCGGTGATTCGGAGATTCGCGGCGACGTCGGCAGGGTGCGGGTGACCGTCAACGACGCCCCCTCCTTCCGCCTGGATGCAGAGGCCACCATCGGTGACATCGATAGCCAGTTTGACGTGTCGGGCACCCAGGAACGCCGCAGGGTCCCCGGTGACCGTCTGGTGGGCACCGTGGGAGACAACCCCACCATGGAGCTAGTGTTGCGCACGGGCACAGGGGCCATCGAGCTCCGCCGCGGCCGCTAGAAAGATGCTGACCTACGACGTCACGCTGCCGATCCGGGAGGGGATGCCCGTCTGGCCGGGCGACCCTCCCGTGCGCATCGAACGGCTGTCCAGCGCCCAGGCCGGGGATGCCTTTGGCGTCTCTCGCCTGACGCTGGGCAGCCACACCGGCACCCACGTCGACGCGCCCTCGCACGCCCTGCCCGAGGGGCCTTCGCTGGACCTCCTGCCTCTGGAGGCGTTTTGGGGGGCGGCACTCTTGTGTAGCGTGCCGGGGGTGACGCGGGTCACCGCTGCGGAGCTGGCCATGGTGGGGCTGCCCGCCGGGTGCCGGCGCCTGCTCTTGAGGACGGCGAACTCGGAGCGCAACGGCGCGGATCCCCTGACGGATTATGTCGCGCTGGACGAATCGGCGGCGCGCTGGCTGGTGGAGCGCGGGGTGGCGCTGGTGGGGATCGACGCCCCCTCCATCGAGCCGCCGGGCGCTGAGATGGGGCCGGTGCATCGCATACTGCTGCGCGGCGGCGTGGTAATCCTCGAGGGGCTGGCGCTCGGCGGCGTGCCGCCCGGCGAGTTCGAACTCGTCTGCCTGCCCCTTGCCATCGTCGGCGCCGACGGCGCGCCGGCGCGGGTGCTCTTGCGCACGCCGTAGGCCCGCCCGGCGCCGCGCCAGCAATCCCCGGTAGGGGCCTTGCGGGCTCTGTGGCCTTCCACATTCAGCACCTGGGATCGCCGGGGCGGGATTGACAGGGCGGACAGGACTGGTGGACTCTCCTGAAGGCGCCTGTCTCTGCACCAGTCCTCACATCCTGCAAGTGCTGTGAATCCTGTCCTTCCGCTCTTTTCCCCCGCGGCGACAAACGGCCCTCGGCCACAATCCGGATGTTGACAGAGCGCCGCCTATGTGATATGCTCCTTCCAATGTCGCCCTACCATGGGACTTAGAGATGACGCCTTCTGACCTGGCCGGGACCATTATTCTGGTTCTAGTAGCGCTCCTCGTTGAGGAGCCGTTGCCGGTTGGGAGGCACTCTTGCTAGACTAGAACGCAGAGAGCCAAGAAGCCAGAAAAGGGCCTCACCCAACCAGGGTGAGGCCCTTTTGTTACTCTGAACACCCGGAGCAACGCCGCCCCCGGCCTCCTCAAAGAAGTGGACCCCATCGCTGACGATGTCACGGCGCACGCCCGCCCGTCGGGGCCGTCCCGCGCCGCCCGAGCCAGAGGTTCACCACACAGAGGAGTCGAGGACGTGAGAAGCGACGCCGTCAAACGCGGTCTGGAACGAGCCCCCCACCGTGCGCTGCTCCGCGCCCTGGGGCGCAGCGATGAGGAGATGAACCGCCCCTTTGTCGGCGTGATCAGCTCCTTCAGCGAGATCGTCCCCGGGCACATGCACCTCCGTCAGCTGGCCGACGCCGTCAAGGCCGGCGTCTACATGGCCGGAGGCGCCCCCTTTGAGGCGGGCACCATCGCCGTCTGCGACGGCATCGCCATGGGTCACCAGGGCATGAAGTACTCCCTGGCCTCCCGTGAGCTCATCGCCGACTCGGTGGAAACCGTGGCCCTGGCCCACGCCTTTGACGCCCTCGTCCTGGTGCCCGCCTGCGACAAGGTCATCCCCGGCATGCTGATGGCCGCCGCCCGGCTGGACCTCCCCGCCGTGGTGGTGACGGGTGGCCCCATGCTGGCCGGCCGCCGCGGGCAGGAGATCCTGGACCTGAACAGCGCCTTCATGGCCGTCGGCCAGGCCGCCAAGGGAGAGATCACCCCCGACGAGGTGGAACGCATCGAGAGGGCCTGTTGCCCGGGGTGTGGGTCGTGTGCGGGGATGTTCACCGCCAACACCATGGCCTGCCTGGCCGAGGCGCTGGGCATGGCCCTACCCGGCAACGGCACCATCCCGGCGGTCTCCTCGCAGCGGCTGGTGCTGGCCAAGGAGGCCGGCATGCAGGTCATGCGCCTCCTGGAGGGGGGCGTGCGCCCCTCGCACATCCTCACGGCCGGCGCCTTCCACAACGCCTTCAGCACCGACATGGCCATGGGCGGCTCGTCGAACTCGGTGCTGCACCTCCTGGCCATCGCCCATGAGGCGGGGCACGACGTCGACCTGGCCCGGCTGAACGAGTACAGCGAGCGGACCCCGCACCTGTGCAAGCTCTCCCCCGCCGGTGAGCAGCACCTCGAGGACCTCTACCACTCGGGCGGCATCGGCGCCATCATGTCCGAGCTGCAGGGCCTCGGCCTGCTGCAGGGTGACGCGCTGACCGTCACCGGAGCCACCGTGGCCCAGAACCTGGCCCCCGGCTCGCGCTGGGCGCCCGACTATGCCACGGTGGATCGCCGCGTCGTCCGCAGCCCGCAGGACCCCTATTCGGCCACCGGGGGCCTGGCCATCCTCTTTGGCAACCTGGCCCCGCAGGGCGCCGTGGTCAAGCGCGCCGCGGTGGCCCCGGCGATGATGGTGCACTCGGGCCCCGCGCGGGTCTATGACTCGGAGGAGGAGGCCACCCGCGCCATCATGGCCCGCGAGTTTGCCGATGGCGACGTGCTCGTCATCCGCTACGAGGGGCCCAAGGGCGGCCCCGGGATGCGCGAGATGCTGACCCCTACCTCGCTCCTGTCGGGGATGGGCGTCGATGACCGGGTGGCCCTGCTCACCGACGGGCGCTTTTCCGGCGCCTCGCGCGGGGCGGCCATCGGCCATATCTCGCCGGAGGCGGCCGCCGCCGGCCCGCTGGCCCTGGTGCAGGACGGCGACGTCATCGCCATCGACATCCCCAACTACCGGCTGAGCCTGTTGGTCAGCGAGGAAGAGCTGGCGCGTCGCCGCGCTTCGCTTGAGGAGTTCATGCCCCGCGTCCAAGCCGGCTACCTGCGCCGTTACGCCCGCCAGGTCACCTCGGCCAGCACCGGGGCCATTCTGGAGGACTAGCCCAGTGCCACCACCAGCCCGCCGCGCGGCCCGTGGGGGCCGCACGAGTCCGATACGAGCAGTACAGAGCGGTGCTCCTCGCTGCGATACGGGCGCCACTCCGAAGGAGTCGAGATGAAGATGAACGGAGCCCAGATCCTGTGGGAATGCCTGGTACGCGAGGGCGTCGACACGCTCTTTGGCATCACCGGGGGCAAAGTCATCGCTCTATACCATGAACTGCCCAACTACCCGATCCGCCACGTGACCATGCGGCACGAGCAGGCCGCCGCCCACGCCGCCGACGGCTACGCCCGCGCCACGGGCAAAGTGGGCGTGTGCCTGGCCACCTCTGGCCCGGGGGCCACTAACCTGGTCACCGGCATCGCCACCGCCCAGATGGATTCCTCGCCGATCGTGGCCATCACTGGGCAAGTGTCCAAGGCCGACCTGGGCACCGACGCCTTCCAGGAGGTCGACACGACGGGCATCACCATGCCCATCGTCAAGCACAACTACCTGATCACCGACGTCCGCGACCTGGCCCGTGCCGTGAAGGAAGCCTTCTACATCGCCCAGGCGGGCCGCCCGGGGGCCGTCCTGATCGACATCGCCGTGAACGCCCAGGTGGCCGAGTGCGAGTTCGCCTACCCGGAGACGGTCGACCTGCCCGGCTATCGCCCGCACGTGTATGGCAACGTCCGCCAGATCCGCCAGGCGGCGGAGATGATCGCCGCGGCCGAGCGGCCGGTGATCGTCGCGGGGCGCGGCGTCCTGGTGGCCCAGGCGGGGCCCGAGCTGCGCCTGCTGGCCGAGAAGGCCGAGATCCCGGTGGTCACCTCGCTCCTGGGCAAGAGCGCCCTCCCCGAGAGCCATCCCCTCTGCCTCGGGATGGGAGGGATGCACGGCGAGGGGTACACCAACTTGGCCCTGCAGGGCGCCGACCTGATCATCGGCATCGGCACTCGCTTTGACGACCGCCTGACCTCTACGGCGCATACCTTTGCCCCGCAGGCGCGGATCATCCACGTCGACCTGGACCCCGCCGAGATCGGCAAGCGCGTCCGGGTGGACCTGCCCATCGTGGGGGACGCCGGCAACGTCCTGCGCAGCCTCCTGCCCCTGGTGCCGCCCGCCACGCACTCGGCCTGGCTGGCCCAGATCGCCGAGTGGCGCGCGGATACCTGCTGCCGCGAGGCCCTGTGGGAGCAGTCGGACGAGATGGTGCCGCAGTACGTCATCCGCAGCCTCTCCGAGATCACCTCCGGCCAGGCCCTGATGGTGAGCGACGTGGGGCAGAACCAGATGTGGGAGGCCCAGTACTACCGGCACGACCGCCCGGGTGGGCTGATCTCCTCCGGCGGGCTGGGGACCATGGGCTTTGCCCTGCCGGCCTCCATCGGCGCCGCCGTGGGCGTGCCGGAGGCGCCCGTGTGGGTGGTGGCGGGGGACGGTGGCTTCCAGATGACCCTGCAGGAGCTGGCCACCGTCGTCCAGGAGCGGCTTCCGATCAAGGTCGTCATCCTGAACAACGGCTACCTGGGCATGGTGCGCCAGTGGCAGGAGTTCTTTTTCCAGCGCAACTATGCGGGCACACCGCTCCTCGGGCCGGACTTTGCCAAGCTGGCGGAGGCCTACGGCATCCCCGGCCGCACGGTCGAAAAAAGAGCCGAGGTGGTCGAGGCGCTGCGCTGGGCCCAGGCGGTCGAGGGGCCGGCGCTGGTCGAGTTCCGCATCGGGCACGAGTACAACGTCTTCCCCATGGTGCCGGCCGGCGAGCCGATCCATCGCATGCTCCGCCGCACGGCGCAGGGCTAGCCTACAGGAGGACCAGGGACATGAGCACGCAACCGAGCGGGGATGACTACTCCCGGCATACCCTTGTGGCCCTCATGGAGGACCGGCCCGGCGCGCTGAGCTTCGTGGTGAACCTCTTCCGGCGGCGCAACTATAACATCGAGAGCCTGTCCGTCGGGCATAGCGAGGCCGCCGGCATCTCACGAATGACCGTCGTCGTGGTGGGCAACGACGCCGTCGTGGAGCAGGTGGCCAAGCAGCTGCGCAAGCTCGTCAACGTCCTGAAGGTGAGCGACATCACCGAAGAGTCGGGCGTGCTGCGCGAGCTGGCCCTCATCAAGGTGCACGCCACCACCACGACGCGCAGCGAGATCAAGCAGTTGGTAGACATCTTTCGCGCCCAGGTCATCGACGTAGCGCCGGAATCGCTGACCGTCGAGATCACCGGCACCGAGGACAAGGTCGATTCGCTCATCGAGATGCTGCGCCCCTTCGGCCTCAAGGAAGTCGCCCGCACCGGGCGGGTGGCCATGGTGCGCGGCACCATATCCAGCGGCGGTAACGGCGCCTAGCCCCCTGCCTCGCGCCGGCGAGGCCCGGGGATAGCGATAGAACACACATCGGGACGCCCAGTCACACAACAGATGGAGGATTTCATGGCCACGGTGTATTACGACAAGGACGCGGACCTCAGTCTCCTCAAGGGAAAAAAGATCGCCATCATCGGCTATGGCAGCCAGGGCCACGCCCATGCCCTCAACCTGAAGGATTCCGGCTGCGACGTGCGGGTGGGCCTCTACCAGGGCAGCCGCTCCTGGAAGGTGGCCGAGGAGGCCGGGCTCAAGGTCATGACCACCGAGCAGGCCGCCGCCGAGGCGGACCTGATCATGGTCCTGGCCCCCGATACCGTACAGCCGCAACTCTACCGCGACGCGATCGCGCCGCAGCTCAAGCCGGGCAAGACGCTCATGTTCGCCCACGGCTTTGCCATCCGCTACTCGCAGATCGTGCCGCCCGAGGACATTGACGTGCTCATGGTGGCGCCCAAGGCGCCGGGGCACCGCGTCCGCGAGATCTTTCCCGAGGGGCAGGGCGTGCCCGGCCTGCTGGCCATCTACCGCAACGCCAGCGGCCAGGCCAAGGAGATCGGCCTGGCCTACGCCAAGGGGATCGGCTGCACCCGGGCCGGCGTCATCGAGACCACCTTTGCCGAAGAGACCGAGACCGACCTCTTTGGTGAGCAGGCCGTGCTGTGCGGCGGGGTGACGGCGCTGATGAAGGCCGGGTTCGACACCCTCGTCGAGGCCGGTTACCAGCCCGAGATCGCCTACTTTGAGTGCGTCAACGAGCTGAAGCTCATCGTGGACCTGATCTACCAGGGCGGGTTCTCGTACATGCGCTACTCTGTGTCAGACACGGCCGAGCACGGCGACTATACCGGCGGCCCCCGCATCATCACCGAGGCCACCAAGGCCGAGATGAAGCGCATGCTGACCGAGATCCAGGATGGCACCTACGCCCGCAACTGGATCCTGGAGAACCAGGCCGGCCGCCCCTCCTTCAACTCCATGCGCGAGCGGGAGCACAACACCCTCGTCGAGAAGGTTGGGCGCCAGCTGCGCGGCATGATGTCCTGGTTGCACGCCAAGTAACGGGGCACGGCCCGCCCGCCGCGCCTGGCGGGCGGGCCGCCTTCTCTGGCTCGCAGACCGCACCCTATGAATCGGACGGGACCCTACCATGCAGCAGATTGCAGTGCTCGATACCACGCTTCGCGACGGCTCTCAGCGGGAGGGCATCTCTTTCTCGGTGGCCGACAAGCTGCGCATCGCGCAGCGCCTGGCGGAGCTCGGCGTCGCCTACATCGAGGGGGGCTGGCCTGGCTCCAACCCGAAGGACCAGGAGTTCTTCCAGCAGGCCCGCACGCTGGACCTACGCACCTCTCGCCTGGCCGCCTTTGGCAGCACCCGGCGGGCGGGCACGCCCGTCGCCGAGGACGCCAACGTCCGCGCCCTGCTCGAGGCGGCGGTGCCGGTGGCCGTAGTAGTGGGCAAGGCCTCGGCCCTGCACGTCCGCGAGGTGCTGCGCACCACGTTGGAGGAGAACCTGTCCATGATCCGCGACACCGTGCGCCACCTGAAAGAGGCCGGCCTCGAGGTGGTGTACGATGCCGAGCACTTTTTCGACGGGTTCCACCTCGACGCCGCCTATGCCCTGGCCACCTGCCGAGTGGCGGCCGAGGCGGGCGCCGACTGTGTGGTCCTCTGCGATACGAACGGCGGGCTGCTCCCCTCCGAGGTGGGGCGCATCGTCGGCGAAGTGGGCGAGGCCGTGCGCGGCGTGACGCTGGGGATCCACGCGCACAACGACAACGGCATGGCCGCGGCCAACACTCTCATGGCCGTGGAAGCCGGAGCGCGCCACGTACAGGGCACCATGAACGGCTACGGCGAGCGCTGCGGCAACGCCGACCTCTGCACCATCATCCCCAACCTGCAGCTCAAGATGGGTTACCAGCCGCTGGCCGACGACCGCCTCGCCTACCTGACGGAGGTCTCGCGCTTCGTCGCCGAGGTGGCCAACCTGCGCCCCAATGACACGGCGCCCTACGTAGGGCGCAGCG
This sequence comes from Anaerolineae bacterium, assembly GCA_040768605.1. Taxonomy (GTDB): domain Bacteria; phylum Chloroflexota; class Anaerolineae; order UBA1429; family UBA1429; genus JAAZBY01. The sequence continues at coordinate 201,202 of JAXGMP010000002.1, forward strand.
CCTTTGCCCACAAGGCCGGCCTGCACGTGAACGCCTTGCGCAAGCTGGCGGCATCGTACCAGCACGTGGACCCCGCCCAGGTGGGCAACCGGACGCGCGTGCTCGTCTCGGAGCTCGCCGGGCGCGGCAACGTCGCCTCCAAACTGCAGGAGCTGGGCCTCGCCGACCTGAGCGAGGAGGAGGTGGCAGCGCTGACCGTCCTTCTCAAAGAGATGGAGAGCGAGGGCTTTCAGTTCGAGGGTGCCGATGGCTCCTTCGAACTGTTGGTGCGCCGCGGCCGCCCGGGGTACACGCCGCCCTTTGAGGTGCTCGACTTTTTGGTGCTGGTGGAAAAGCGCCGCGGCATCGACATCCTGGCCGAGGCCACCGTGAAGGCGCGCGTGCACGACCGCATCATGCACACTGCCGCCGAGGGAGACGGGCCGGTGAACGCCCTGGACCGCGCCATGCGCAAGGCGCTCCTGCCCTTTTACCCCTGCCTGGAGGCTGTACAGTTGACCGACTATAAGGTGCGCATCCTCGACGAGCAGGCCGCCACTGCGGCGCGTACCCGCGTGCTCATCGATGCCTCCGACGGGGTGCGCACGTGGACCACGGTGGGGAGCTCGGTGAACATCATCGAAGCCTCTTTCCAGGCGCTGCTAGACAGCCTGGAACTGCCCCTTCTGGGGCGGCCTTCCCAGGCGTGATGGCCGGGGGGTTGCCGGGCAGCAGCCCCACCCGGTCGGGAAGGTCGCCACACCCGAGCGCGTCGCCCATGCGAGTGCACAGGAACGCTGCGCGCCAAGCCCGCGCAGCCCAGTTGGGGAAACCAGGAGAGCACCGATGGACACGGTAACGATCTTTGACACGACCCTGCGCGACGGGGAGCAATCTCCGGGCGCCACGATGCACACCCAGGAGAAGCTGCAGATCGCCCGGCAGTTGGCCCACCTCGGCGTCGACGTCATCGAGGCCGGCTTCCCCGCCTCCTCGCCCGGCGACCTGGAGGCCGTCCAGCGCATCGCGCGCCAGACGGAGGGCCCCGTCATCTGCGGGCTGGCCCGCTGCGTGCGCTCCGATATCGACGCTGCCTGGCAGGGGATTCGGGACGCGGCGCGTGGCCGCATCCACGTCTTTATCGCCACGTCTGACGTGCACATGCAGCACAAGCTGCGCATGAGTCGCGAGCAGGTCGTCGAGGCGGCCCGCACCATGGTGGCCCACGCCCGCTCCTATTGCGACGATATCGAGTTTTCGCCCGAGGACGCCGGCCGCTCGGACCCCGAGTTCCTCTACGAGGTGCTGGCCGCGGCCCTCGCCGCCGGCGCCACGACGGTCAACATCCCCGACACGGTCGGCTACCTGATGCCCTGGGAGTTCGGCGCCCTGATCCGCGGCATCCGCCAGAACACGCCCGGCATCGAGAAGGCCGTCATCTCGGTGCACTGTCACAACGACCTCGGCCTGGCCACCGCCAACACCCTGGCCGGCGTCATGGAGGGGGCCCGCCAGGTCGAGTGTACGATCAACGGCCTGGGCGAGCGCGCCGGCAACGCCGCGCTTGAGGAAATCGTCATGGCTCTCTATACTCGGCGAGATCAGCTGGGCATCGACACGCACATCAACACGCGCGAGATCGTCCCCGCCAGCCGCATGGTCGCCGCCTTCACCGGCCTGATGGTGCAGGCCAACAAGGCCATCGTGGGCGCCAACGCCTTTGCCCATGAGGCGGGCATCCACCAGGACGGCATCCTCAAGCACCGCCAGACCTACGAGATCATCGATGCGGAGACGGTGGGCCTGTCGGCCGGCCGGCTTGTGCTGGGCAAGCACTCGGGGCGCCACGCCTTCAGCGACCGCCTCACCCAGATGGGCTACCACCTCGACGCCGAGCAGGTGAACCGCGCCTTTGCCCGCTTCAAAGACCTGGCCGACAAGAAAAAGATCGTCTCTGACGCGGACCTGGCCGCCCTGGTAGCCGACGAGGTCTACCAGCCGCAGGAGGTCTACCGGCTCGAGCATCTGCAGGTCTCCTGCGGAGACCACGCCATCGCCACGGCCACCGTGGCCCTGCGCGGGCCCGAGGGGGAGCTGCTCGTCGATTCGGCCCACGGCACTGGCCCGGTGGACGCCGTCTACAAGGCCATCAATCGCATCATCGGCGTGCCCAACGAGCTGACCGAGTTCTCGGTCGTCTCGGTCACCGAGGGGATCGACGCCCAAGGCCAGGTCTCCATCCGCATCGAGGCGGACGCCGGCGCCCAGAATGGCCTGCCCGTGAACCCGCAGACCGGTGAGAAGCGCTGGGTCTTTACCGGGCAGGGCACCAGCACCGACATCATCGTAGCCAGCGGGCGCGCCTACATGACGGCGCTCAACAAGCTGCTGGCCTACCGCCGCCTGACTCCGGCGCCACAGAACGCCTAGGTGCGAGACGCCCGGAGGGGGCCGATGTGGCCTCCTCCGGGCCGCCGCCCACAGAGAAAGGGAACCTGCATGACTACTCCTGCCATGACCATGGCGCAAAAGATCCTGGCCGCCCACACCGGGCAGCAACACCTCGCGGTCGGCGCCCTCGTCGACGTCGCGGTGGACCTGGTCCTTGCCAACGACATCACGGCGCCCATCGCCATCCAAGAGTTCGCCAAACTGGGCGTCGACCGCGTCTTTGACCGGGACCGCATCGCCCTGGTGCCCGACCACTTTGCCCCCAACAAGGACATCAAGTCGGCCGAGCAGTGCAAGGCCATGCGCGAGTTCGCCCATCACCACCGCATCACCCACTACTTTGAGGTGGGGCGCATGGGCATCGAGCACGCCCTCCTTCCGGAGCAGGGGCTGGTGCTGCCCGGCGACGTCGTCGTCGGGGCCGATTCGCACACCTGCACCTACGGGGCCGTGGGCGCCTTTGCCACCGGCATGGGCTCCACCGATATCGCCGTGGCCATGGCCACCGGCCGCATCTGGATGCGCGTGCCCGAGACGGTCCGCTTTGTCTATCGCGGCGCCCTGCGCCCCTGGGTGGGCGGCAAAGACCTGATCCTGCACACCATCGGGCTGGTGGGCGTGGACGGCGCCCGTTACCAGGCCATGGAGTTCGCCGGCGAGACGGTCGACGCCCTGACTATGGACGACCGCTTCACCATGGCCAACATGGCCATCGAGGCGGGGGCCAAGGCCGGCCTGTTTCATGCGGACGGGAAGACCAAAGAGTACGTCGCCGGCCGCGCCGTGCGCCCTTACCGAGCCTACGCCTCAGACCCCGGCGCCGAGTACGCCCGCGTCGTCGAGATCGACGCCGCGGCGGTGGAGCCGGTGGTGGCCTTCCCGCACCTGCCCTCCAACGCGCGCCCCCTCAGCCAGGTGGGCGAGGTGCGTATCGACCAGGCCGTCATCGGCTCCTGCACCAACGGGCGCTGGAAGGACCTCGTTGAGGCAGCCACCATCCTCAAGGGCCGCCAGGTGCACCCGCTGGTGCGCTGCATCATCATTCCCGGCACCCAGGCGCTCTACAAGCGCGCCGTGCAGGAGGGGCTCGCCGAGATCTTTGTCGATGCCGGCGCCGTGTTCAGCACGCCGACCTGCGGCCCCTGCCTGGGCGGCTACATGGGCGTCCTGGCCGCGGGGGAGCGCTGCATCTCGACCACCAACCGGAACTTTGTCGGGCGGATGGGGCATGCCGAGAGCGAGGTCTACCTGGCCGGGCCGGCCGTGGCCGCCGCCAGCGCCATCCTGGGCCGCATCGGCGGCCCCGACGATCTATAGCGTTTTCGCGAGACTGAGGGGAGATCATGGCGAGTCAGCAATCCTGGTTCCAGTGTGTGCGCGGCTGTGAGGGGCGTTACTCTATCTTTGACATCATCTATCGCTGCCCGCACTGCGACGGGTTGCTGGAAGTGTGCCATGACGTGGACGCGCTCAAAGAGACCTCGCCGTCCGAGTGGAAGGCCCTCTTTGACGAGCGCATGCACACCACCAAGTGGCCCTACGGCAGCGGCGTGTGGGGCAAGAAGGAGTGGGTCGCGCCGGAGATCTCCTCCGACCACATCGTGTCGATGTACGAGGGGCACACCAACCTCTTCTGGGCCGAACGCTTCGGGAACGAACTCGGCCTGCGCGACCTGTGGGTCAAGATGTCGGGCAACAGCCACACCGGCTCGTTCAAAGACCTGGGCATGACGGTGCTGGTGAGCGTGGTGCAGCAGATCATGGCCGCGGGCTCTGGCGTGCGGGCCATCGCCTGCGCCTCCACCGGGGATACCTCGGCGGCCCTGGCGGCTTACTGCGCCGCCGCCGGCATCCAGTCGATCGTCTTTCTGCCGCGCGACAAGGTCTCGGCCGCGCAGCTCATCCAGCCGATCGCCAACGGGGCCCTGGTCCTCTCCCTCGACACCGACTTTGACGGGTGCATGGCCATCGTCCGCGAGGTGACCAAAGACAACACCATCTACCTGGCCAACTCGATGAACTCGCTGCGCATCGAGGGGCAAAAGACGGTGGGGATCGAGATCGTCCAGCAGTTTGACTGGGAAGTGCCCGACTGGATCATCATCCCCTCGGGGAACCTGGGCAACATCAGCGCGCTGGGCAAAGGCCTCTTGCTGATGAAGGAGCTGGGCCTCGTCGACCGGCTGCCCCGCCTAGTGGCCGCCCAGGCCGAGCGGGCCAACCCCTTCTACCGCGCCTTCCGCAGCGGCTTTCGCGAATACGCGCCCGTCACGGCGCGCACTACCCTGGCCAGCGCCATCCAGATCGGCGACCCCGTGTCGTATGAGAAGGCAGCGCGGGCCATCCAGCAGTTCGACGGGCTGGTAGAGCAGGCCACGGAAAACGAGCTGGCCGACGCCGCCGCCCGCGCCGACCGCACCGGCATGTACACCTGCCCGCACACCGGCGTGGCGCTGGCCGTGCTGACCAAGCTCGTCCGGCGGGGCGAGATTGGCCCGACGGACCGCGTCATCGTCGTGTCGACGGCGCACGGGCTCAAGTTCACCGGCTTCAAGGTCGGCTACCATGAGGGCACCCTCGACGGCGTGGAGGCCCTCCATCGCAACCCGCCCGTCGAGCTGCCGCCCGACGTGGGCGCCGTGCGCGACGCCATCGCCCGCGAACTGGACAGACGCCAGCCCCTCGCTGGCGCGCGATAAGGAGGACCTTCCGTGAGCATCACCGGCCACGTCTGGAAATACGGCGACAACGTCGATACCGACGCCATCATCCCGGCCCGCTACCTGAACACCTCGTCCGAGGCGGAGCTGGCCTCCCACTGCATGGAGGACCACGACCCCGGCTTTGCCGAGAGGGTCCGCCCCGGAGACATCATCGTGGCGGGGACGAACTTTGGCTGCGGCTCTTCGCGTGAGCACGCGCCGGTGGCCATCAAGGCGGCCGGCATCGGTTGCGTCATCGCCGAGACGTTCGCGCGCATCTTCTTCCGCAACGCGCTCAACATCGGCCTGCCGATCCTCGAGTGCCCCGAGGCCGCCCGCGCCGCGCAGGCCGGCCAGCGTCTCGAGGTGGACCTGGCCGCCGGCCTGATCCGCAACCTGGACCTGGGGCGCGAGTACCGGGCCACGGCCTACCCGCCCTTCATGCTGGACCTCATTGCCGCGGGGGGCCTGGTGGAGTACACGCGGCGCAAGATCCAGGCGGGCGCCTGAGGCAGGCCGCCCGGCTCCCGAACGCCATCGAGTGAAAGGTACCTGAGATGAAAGCGAACATCGCCGTCCTCGCCGGGGACGGCATCGGCCCCGAAGTCACGGCCCAGGCTCGCCGCGCGTTGGAAGCGGTGGCCCGGCGTTTTGGCCACGACTTGGCCTTTCGGGAGGGGCTGGTGGGCGGCGCGGCCATCGACGCGCGCGGCACCGCCCTGCCCGAGGAGACCCTGGCCCTCTGCAAAGCCTCCGACGCGGTGCTCTTTGGCGCCGTGGGCGGCCCGCGGTGGGACGATCCCGCCGCCAAGGTGCGCCCCGAGCAGGGGCTGCTGGGCCTCCGCCAGGGGCTGGGCCTGTACGCCAACCTGCGCCCGGTGCGCCTCTACCCGGCGCTCATCGACTCCTCCACCATCAAGGCCGAGGTGCTGCGTGGCACTGACCTGGTGGTGGTCCGCGAACTGACCGGCGGCCTCTACTTTGGCGAGCGCGGCCGGCGCGACGCGGGGCGCACCGCGTACGACACCATGATCTACTCCGAGCACGAGGTCGAGCGAGTCGTCCACGCGGCCTTTCGCCTGGCCCGCACCCGCCGAGGCCTGGTCACCTCGGTGGACAAGGCCAACGTCCTAGAGTGCTCGCGCCTGTGGCGGGAGGTGGCCACCCGCGTGGCCCGCGAGTACCCCGACGTCCGCTGCGAGCACCTCCTGGTGGACGCCTGCGCCATGCACCTGATCCGCCGCCCGGCGACGTTTGACGTGATCGTCACCGAGAACATGTTTGGGGACATCCTCACCGACGAGGCCTCCATGCTGAGCGGCTCGATGGGGATGCTGCCGTCGGCCTCCCTCGGTGAGGGGCGCCTGGGGCTCTATGAGCCGATCCACGGCTCCGCGCCCGATATCGCCGGCCAGGGGATCGCCAACCCGCTGGCAGCCATACTGAGCGCCGCGCTGCTCCTGCGGTACTCGCTGGGGCTGGACGAGGAGGCCCGCGCCATCGAGGGGGCCGTCGAGCGGGCCCTGGCCGCGGGGCACCGCACCAAGGACATCGCCGCGGCCGATGAGCCGGTTACCGACACCGTCGCGATGGGCGATCTGATCGTTGCATCCGTTTCACAAGGCTAGTCGCTATCCACGCACGTGGCGCCCGCGTCGGCGGCCGCCGGGGAGGAAAAGACCGTGGGCATGAAGGAGTCCGAGTTCATCTGGTTTGACGGCGAGTTCGTCCCCTGGGGAGAGGCCAAGGTGCACGTGCTCTCGCACGCGCTGCACTATGGCTCCAGCGTGTTCGAGGGGATCCGCGCCTACGACACCCCCGGCGGGACGGCGGTCTTTTGCCTGCCGGCACACATGAAGCGCATGGTCGATTCCTGCCGGGTGTACCGCATGGAGCTGCCCTTCTCGCGCGAGGCGCTGACCCAGGCCGTGCTCGACACGGTGGCCAAGAACAACCTGCGCTCCTGCTATATCCGGCCGCTGGTGTTCCGCGGGTACCGGCAGCTCGGCGTCGAGCCGCGCACCTGCCCCGTGCAGGTGATCATCGCCGCCTGGGAGTGGGGCGCTTACCTGGGGCCGGAGGCGCTCGAGCACGGCGTGGACGTGGGCGTGTCGTCCTGGCGGCGCATGGCGCCCGATACCACCCCCGCCGCCGTCAAGGCGGGTGGCCACTATACCAACTCGCAGCTAATCCACATGGAGGCCGTCGAGAACGGCTACGAGGAGGGGATCGCCCTCGACGTCTACGGCTACGTGTGCGAGGGGAGCGGGGAGAACGTCTTTCTCGTCCAGGACGGCGTCCTGTACACGCCGCCGCGCGCCTCGTCGATCCTGAACGGCATCACGCGCAACTGCATCATGCAGCTGGCGCGTGACGCGGGCTACCCCGTCGTCGAGGCCCAGATCGCCCGCGAGCAGCTCTACCTGGCTGACGAGGTCTTCTTCTCCGGCACCGCCGCCGAGATCACGCCGATCCGTTCGGTCGATCACATCGTCGTCGGGGCCGGGCGGCGGGGGCCGGTCACGGCCCGCCTGCAGACCGACTTTTTTGACGTCGTCTCTGGCAAGGTGCCGGACCGGCACGGCTGGTTGACGCCCGTTCGCTAGCCACGCGGTTGGCGGACCAACGGTAAGGAGCCTGGGGCGGTCCCGGCAGACTGGACTGCCCCAGGCTCCCTGTTTGTGCTGCGCGGGTCGCGGTGCTTTGCTCACGCTCTGAGGCTGGTGTAGAATAGTCTGCGGAGTCTCGCCGACCATAGAGCGGAGTACAACCATGGACCTCGATACAGAAATCCGGCGCATCGCCGAACGGGCTCTGGCCGAGGACGTCGGCCCCGGAGACGTGACCTCCAACGCCATCATCGGCCCCGCCACGCATCTGAGGGGCACCTTTCTCGTCAAGGCGGGGGGCGTCGTGGCCGGCCTGGGCGTGGTGGGCCAGGTCTTTTCCCTGGTGGACGGCGCCATCTCGTACACCCCCCTGGTTAGCGAGGGCACTCCCGTCGCGGTGGGTGACGTGGTCGCCCGCGTGGACGGCTACGGCCCCGGCATCCTGGTGGCCGAACGCGTGGCGCTCAACTTTTTGCAGCGCATGTCGGGCATCGCCTCGCGCACCCGCGAGTACGTCGAGGCCGTGCGCGGCACCCGCGCCCGCATTCTCGACACCCGCAAGACGGCCCCCGGCCTCCGCACGCTGGACAAGATGGCCGTCGCCCTGGGCGGCGGCATGAACCACCGCATCGGCCTGTACGACATGGTCCTGATCAAAGACAACCACATCGAGGCCGCCGGAGGGATCCGCGAGGCGGTGCGCCGCGTGCGTGCCCAGGTGCACGGCCTGGCCATCGAGGTGGAGGTCGAGTCGCTCGCCCAGTTCGACGAGGCCCTCTCCCTCGGCGTCGACCGCATCATGCTGGACAACATGTCCCTCGACCTGATGCGTGAGGCCGTCCGCCGCGGGAACGGGCGGGTGGAGATCGAGGCCTCTGGCGGGATCACGCTCCATACGGTCGCCGCCGTGGCTGCCACCGGCGTGGACCTGATCTCGGTTGGTGACCTCACCCACTCGGTGAAGGCCCTTGATATTAGTCTGGATATCAAGCTGCAGTCCGGAGAAAGCGCATGAAGTCAAGTAGCGTGTTGTATTCCGACCTGTCTGACCAGGAGGTCACGCAGGCCATCTGGCGGGCCAAGGAAACCCTGGGCCCCCGGCTGACCATCCTGGGGCACCACTACCAGCGTGATGAGGTTATCCAGTTCGCCGACTATCGCGGCGACTCGCTCGGCCTCTCGCAGCAGGCCGCGGCCGCTCGGGATGCTGAGTATATCGTCTTCTGCGGGGTGTCGTTCATGGCCGAGACGGCCGCCATCCTTGCGGCGCCCGGGCAGATCGTGATGCAGCCGGTGCTCGAGGCGCTCTGCCCCATGGCCCACATGGCCAACTCGCGCGACGCCGAGGTCGCCTGGGCCACGCTGAGCCCGCTCTTCCCCGGCGGTGTGGTGCCGATCACCTATCAGAACTCCACCGCCGACGTGAAGGCCTTTGTCGGGCGGCACGGCGGGGCGGTGTGCACCTCTTCCAACGCCCAGGCGATCTTTCGCTGGGCTTTGGCGCGGGGCGAGCACATCCTCTTCCTGCCTGACGAGCACCTGGGCACCAACACCGCCCTGGACCTCGGTATCCCCCGCAAGCAGGTGGTGGTCTGGGACCCGTCCAACCCGCCGGCGGCCGAGAGGCTGGCCGGGGCGCGCGTCTCGGTGTGGAAGGGGTACTGCAACGTACATCGCCGCATGCTTGCCGAGGACGTCGACCGCATGCGCGCCGCCCACCCGGGGGCGTTGGTGGTCGTCCACCCGGAGTGCCGCCGGGAGGTAGTGGAGAAGGCTGACGCCGACTATTCGACCACGGGCATCATCCGCTACGTGGAAAAGGCCCCCGTGGGCGCCACGATCATCATCGGCACCGAGATCAACCTCGTCGAGCGGCTGGCCCTCCAGCACCCCGACAAGACGGTGCTCCCGCTGGTACCGGCGCGCTGCGCCACCATGAGCATGACCACGGCCCGCGACCTCCTCTATATCTTGGAGGGGCTGCTGGCCGACGAACCGCGTAACGTCATCACCGTGGACGACGAGACGGCCCGCTGGGCCAAGGTCGCCCTCGACACCATGTTGGAGATGGGCGCTAATGGCTGACCTTGCGGAGCGCATCGAGACGGACGTATTGATCATCGGCGCCGGCATCGCCGGGGCAACGGCGGCGCTGCGCCTGTCCGAAGATGGCCGCACGCAGGTGACCCTGATCACCAAGTCGTCCGACCCGTTGGAAGCGAACACCTACTATGCCCAGGGCGGCATCATCTACGAGGGGGTCGAAGACTCGCCCGAGCAGCTCGTCGAAGACCTCATGCGCGCCGGTGACGGGATGAACAACCGCACGGCGGTCGAGATCCTGGCCCACGACGGGCCGCGCCTGGTGCGCGAGCTCCTGATCGAGCGCTACGGCGTGCCCTTTACCCTCGACGCCGCACACGCCCTGGAGCGCACCCGTGAGGCGGCCCATTCGACCAGCCGCATCCTGCACGTGAACGACGCCACGGGGCGCGCCATCCAGGAAAAGCTGGTCGAGGCGCTGCGCGCCCGCCCGAACATCCATGTGCTCACCGATCACATCGCCGTAGACCTGCTCACCCCGTCGCACCACTCGCGGGACCGGCTGGCCATCTACCAGCCGGTGTCGTGCGTGGGGGCCTACGTGTTCGATCCGCAGGCCCGGGTAGTGCGCACCATCCTGGCCAAGGCCACCGTACTGGCCACCGGCGGGCTGGGGCAGATCTTTTTGCACACCACCAACCCGGAAGGGGCCACCGGAGACGGCCTGGCGATGGCCTACCGCGCCGGCGCCCGCATCATCAATGCCGAGTACGTCCAGTTCCACCCCACGACCTTTTATCATCGCGGGCAGGCGCACTTTTTGATCAGCGAGGCGCTGCGGGGCGAGGGCGCGCGGCTGCTCAACGTGCACGGCGAGCCCTTTATGCAGCGCTATGCCCCCGAATGGCAGGAGCTGGCCCCGCGCGACGTGGTGGCCCGCAGCATCCATCAGGAGATGCTGCGCACCAGCGCCTCCTCGGTGTTCCTGGACATCGCCTCGGTGATGCCGGCCGAGCGCATTCGCGAGCGCTTCCCGACCATCTACCAGGCGTGCAAGGAACACGGCGTCGACATCACGGCCGACCCGATCCCGGTGGTGCCGGCGGCGCACTATTTCTGCGGCGGCGTGTGGGTGGACGAATGGGGCCGCACCAACCTGCGGCAGCTATACGCCGTCGGCGAGGTGACCTGCACCGGCGTGCACGGCGCCAACCGCCTGGGCAGCTCGTCGCTCCTCGAAGGGCTGGTGTGGGGGGCGCGGGCGGGGCAGCACATCCTCGAGCGGCTGAGCAGCATGCCCGCCCCGGATTCGCAACACATCCCGGCCTGGCGGGCCGAGGGCCTCACCGAGGAAGCCGACCCGGCCCTGGTGGAGCACGACATGGCCACCGTCAAGCACACCATGTGGTACTATGTCGGGCTGGTCCGCTCCAGCCGGCTCCTCTCGCGCGCCCTGCGCGACCTCTACAACCTGCGGCAGGATATCGACGCTTTCTACCGCACGGCCAAGCTGAGCCCGGGCATCATCCGGCTGCGCAACTCCGCGCTGGCGGCGATCACGGTGGCCAACGCCGCCTGGGAAAACCGCGAAAGCCACGGCTGCCACTACCGCGTCGACTAGGCCCTGGGTACACAGAGGGGGAGCGCCCGCGGGCGCTCCCCCTCTTTTGTATCCGTACCGGCCGCCCCTGGGCAGGCGCTTCCTTCCCCCTAGTCTGTAGCGACCGCGCGGCCCAGGGAAAAGTCGAGCAGCAAGCCAGACACGTCACTCCCCTGCTCGAGCTGTGGGTAGTGCCCGGCCTCGGCGATGGTGGCCGTCCGCGCATCGGGGAGGTCCCGCGCCAGGCGCTGGACGTCCCGGCGGCTCACCCAAGGGTCATCCTCACCGCGGACGATCAGCACCGGCTGGCTGATGCCTCCCAGGGCGCCAACAAGATCGCTCTCCTCGCGCTCGGCGGCCATGACGGCCAGCGTCCGCAGCGTGCCGTGGATGCGGCTGGCCTCCCTGGCCGCCTCCAGATACTCCTCGGAGAGGCGGCTGGGCTCATGGAAGCCCCGCCGCAGCGAGGCGGCCCACAGCGGCCCGCCGGCCTCGAAGGCCCAGGCCGCCGCGCGGCCCAGGTAGGGAACGTCTGCAAGGCCGCGCCAAACCGGGCCGCGGGAGCCCGCGACGATGGGGTCCACCAGCACCAGCCGCCCCACCAGCTGCGGCTGCATGCGGGCCATCTCGAGCGCCACCGCGGCGCCCCAGCCATGCCCCACCACGGTAGCGCCTGACAGGCGCAGCTCGTTCAGCACCTTGCCGGCCACCTGGGCCTGCCCCGGCGTGGAGAGGTCGGCGTGCGGGTCGCGCGCCGAGTGCCCAAAGCCCACCAGGTCGATGGCCACCACGCGCAGGCCTGAGCGCGTCAGCGCTCTGGCCGTCCCGCGCCAGGTCTCCAACCCCTCGACCTGGCGCCCATGGATCAGCGCTACGGCCGGCGAGCCCTCCGGCCCGTCGATCCAGTAGTGGATGGGGCGCTCGTCGATCCAGACCCAGTTGTGCTGCGCGCTCCCCTCGGTCAGGTCGTACCGTTCCCAGCCCCTGGCCCAGACGATCGCCAGGCCCGCGGCCAGGCAGAGGCACATGGCCCCCACCAGCACGACGGCCAGCACCAGGTTCACCACGTAACGAACGACGCGCATGCGCATGCTCCGCCAGATAGCGACTGACTCCAGAGAGCGCGAGGGGGCCCCCCTATCGCACTGCCCATAGAACACACGTCGGAGGCCAGCCCGGGCGCACCTCCGACGTGGACCGGACGAACAAGGGCGTCTACGGCCGCAGCCGCACCGTCACCGAGCTCAGGTGCTCGATGGCCCCGCTCGACGGGCTGACGGAGTAGACCTGCAGGAGGCCCTCCTGGGCCTTGCTGAGCCCGTTGAACGCCACCGTGCCCTCAAAGGGCCCAAACTCTCCCATCTCGGCGTCGATGATGGCAAAGCCCTGGCCGACGCGTACCCCCTTTTCGTCCAGGATGTCGAGCGCCAGGGTGTTCTCCGCGGCGGCAGCCCAGCCGGTGACGGTCAGCGGGCTGGACGCGGTCGTGCCCTGCTTCGGAGAAGCGATGACAATGGCCTCCTGGGCGGCGCCTGCTTGGGGTACGGCTGCCGTCGCGGGCCCGGCGGCTGCCGTCGCGGGCTCGGCGGCGGGCGTCGGCGTCGCCCTAGCGGCGGGCGGGGCGGTCGGCGTAGGCGCCGCCTCTTCGGGCAGCGGAATGGCCAGCGACTGCCCGACGAAGACCAGGTTCACGTTGTAGATGTTGTTCCGCTTGGCAATGGCCCAGATGCTCACCCCGTACTCGCGAGCGATGGTCAGGAGCGAATCCCCCGGGCGCACCACGTGCAGCGTGACGGGGCTCTCTTCGGGGATGATGAGCCGCTGGCCGGCATAGATCACGTTGGCGCTGCGCAGATTGTTGGCCTCTACCAGGCCGCGCAGGGTGACGTGGTAGCGATAGGCGATCGAGCTCAGCGTCTCTCCCCAACGGACGGTGTGGGTGGTCGGCTCCTCGGCCCGGACGGTCACAGCGGCGCCCCCCAACGCGATGGCCGCCACCACCAACATGCATGACAGGGCTACCAGGGTACGGCTCCGCGGCATGGACACCTCCTGTGAGGCCGGGGCTGAGCCGGGCGAGGCCTCGCCCGACGCTAGTCGCAGCGAGTATATCACGGCGCCCGACCAAAGCCAACCGCTTGGGGGCGGGAATACTGCATTGCGGACCCATCCTAACAATTTGTGACGGAACACCTCCCTTTACGGCACCGGTCCGGCGACCTATACTCTCCGCGCACCGGGCGGCCAACGCCGCCACCGCCACCTAGTATGGAGAACGCCTGCCATGACCTGTGCACCCAACGGTTACTGTGTGTCCACCGCGGTCGTCGGGCAGCGCCCACGACGCGAAGCCCTGGCCGCCCTGGCCGCATCCGGCTTCTGCAACCTGGAACTCGGCGATCCCGACACTCTCGACTCCTGGGGCGCCGACCCGGCCGGCCTTCGGCGTGACCTGGAGGCCTTGGGGCTGGCTCCCCGCAGCGTGCATATCGACAGCGCCGCCTGGGACGCCGCCAACCCCGACGATGCCATCCGCGAGGCCGCCGTCCTGGCCGGCCTGCGCAGCCTGCGCGGGGCGGCCGAGGTCGGCGCCGAGGTGGTGATCTGCCACCCCAACCGGCCGGACCCTGACCCGGCCGCCTACAGCACCCCCCAGGGGGTCGCCGCTAGCCTGGCGCGCACCCGCGCCTCACTCGAGCGCTTTGCCACGGAGGCCGCCGGGCTCGGCCTGCGCCTGGCGCTGGAGAACCTGCCTGCCCGCGGCACTCCCCGCCCCGGCGCCACCATGGGCGACCTCCTGCGCCTGATCGAGGGGCTGGGCGCCCACGTGGGCATCTGCCAGGACGTGGGGCACTCCAACTCCAACGGCCTCGACGCCGCCGCCGATTGCCGCGCCGCGCAGGGGCACCTGTTCGCCCTGCACCTGCAGGATAACGACGGCCTGGGTGAGGATCAGCACCTGCTCCCCGGCGAGGGGACCACGGCCTGGCGGCCCTTCCTGCAGGCGCTAGAGGAGACCGGCTTTCAGGGGCTGCGTACCTTTGAGGTCAAACCGTGGGAAGACCTCCCCGCCATTCTGGCCGCCCTGGTCGCTATCGTGAAGGACTGGAACGGGAGGTAGGGCCCATGGCCGCCACCACGCGCGACGTCATCGCTTATGTGGAGCGCCTTACCGGGCACCCGCTGAACCGGGATGAGGGCGTCCACCATGGGGACGCCGATCGGCCCATCCACGGGGTGCTGATCTGTTGGATGGCCACCCGCCAGGCGCTGGAGGCCGCCGCGCGCCAGGGCTGCGACCTGGTACTGACCCACGAGAGCCTCTACTACCCCTACAACGCGGCCATCAACGCCGACAACCCGCCCGGCTGGGAGGGCTGGCCCACCAACCGCGAACGCCGCGCGGCGCTCGCGCGCGGCCGTCTGACGCTCTTGCGCGTGCACGGCTCGCTGGACGAGGCCACTATCCTGGCCGACTTTGGCGCGCTGCTCGGCCTCGGCGAGCCCGCCGTGGTTGACGGCCTCGCCAGAGCCTACGATATACCCCCCTGCACCGTGGGCGAACTCGTGGAGCGGGCCAAGCGCTGCCTGGGGCTGGCGAGCCTGCGCGTCTCGGCGCCGCAGGGGCTGGGCCAGGTCGTCCATCGCGTGGGGCTGCCCTGGGGCGGCCTGGGGCTCTTTGTAAACGTCGGCTACCAGGAACGCCTGATCGAGATGGGCTGCGACGGCCTGATCGCCGGCGAATCGGACGATTACGGCATGCGCTTTGCCGCCGAGCTGGGCATCCCACTGATCGAGACGGGGCACTCCACTTCGGAGAACCCCGGCCTGCGCCGCTTTCGCGACCTGCTCGCCGCCGAGTTCCCGGGGCTGCACGTCGCCTACTATGAGTGCCCGCCCGCCTGGGAGATTGTCTGAGGGAGGTATACCGTGAGACTGGGAGGACCGATCACGCCGCGCGGCCTAGGGCCGGACGAATGGGTCGCCCGCGCCGCTGCCCTCGGGTACCGCGCCGTGGGCGCGCCCATCGATGACACGGCCGATGACGCCACCGTGCGCGCCTATGTGCAGGCCGCACAGCGGGCCGACCTGGTCATCGCCGAGGTGGGCGCCTGGAGCAACCCGATCAGCCCCGATGCGGCCACCGCCCGCGAGGCCCTGGCCCTCTGCCAGCGCCGGCTGGACCTTGCCGAACGCCTGGGCGCCCGCTGTTGCGTGAACATTGCCGGCTCACGCGGCGAGCGCTGGGACGGCCCGCACCCCACCAACCTCTCCGACGAGGTCTTTGACCTGATCGTCGAGAGCGTGCGCGCCATCATCGACGCCGTGCGCCCCACCCGCACCTACTACACGCTGGAGCCGATGCCCTGGGTCTTCCCCGACTCGGCCGACTCGTACCTGCGGCTGATCGCCGCCATCGACCGGCCCCGCTTTGCCGTCCACCTGGACCCCGTGAATATCGTCTCTAGCCCCGAGCGCTGCTACAACACGACCGCCCTCCTGGAGGAGTGCTTCCACAAGCTGGGGCCGTACATCAAGTCGTGCCACGCCAAAGACATCGCCCTGTCGACCAAACTGACCGTGCACCTCGACGAGGTCCGTCCGGGCCTGGGCGTGCTCGACTATCCCACCTTCCTGCGCTGCCTGGACCGGCTCGACCCAGACACGCCGCTGATGCTCGAGCATCTGCCCAACGAGGACGAGTACGCCCTGGCCGCGGCGCACGTGCGCGCCGTGGCAGCCCAGGTCGGCGTCTCGCTGGGCTAAGGCCCCCTGCCCGGAGGACACCCGATCGTGACGAACGTCCTGCTCCTGATGGCTGACGAGCACAACCCGCGCTATGCCTCGCCGTACGGGCACGCGACGGTGCGGACGCCGCACATGGCGGCGCTGGCCGAGCGCGGGACGCTCTTCGAGAACTCCTACTGCAACTCGCCGCTGTGCATGCCCAGCCGCTCGTCGTTCATGTCGGGCCGCTACGTGCACGAGATCCAGGTGTACAACAACTGCACGGCCAAACTCGGCTACGACCGGCCCACCTACGGGCGCGTCTTGGATGCGCAGGGGGTGCACGCCGTCCACGTGGGCAAGGCGCACGTCTATGCGCCGGAGGAGACGCTGGGGTTTTCTGAGATGCTGACCCCGACGGCCTTTCGCGCCCATAGCGACGCGAACATCCGCCGCACGCCGCTGGCCATCCGCCCCGACGGCCCCGCCCGCGCCGACCGCTACGGCCCGCACCCGCAGCCCTTCCGCGCCGATCGGGGGCACCTCGCCGAGGCGCTGCGTTGGCTCCGTGAAGTGGCCCCCGGGCTCGGCCGGCCCTGGGTGCTCAGCGTGAACATCCACGCGCCGCATTTTCCTCACTACGTCACCCAGGAGCTATGGGACCTCTACCCGGAGGGCGGCGACCTGCCGGCCCAGGGGGCCGAGTGCGCCTCGGCCCAGCATCCCTACGCCCAGGACCTGCGCCGGCACTTTGGCACCGAGGGGTTCCGCGAGGAGCAGGTCCGCGGCCTGCGCCGTGGCTACCTGGGCTGCGTCACCTGGGTGGACGAGCAGCTGGGCCGCCTCGTCGCAGCCCTGGCCGAGGCGGGGCTGGAGGAGACCACCGACGTCATCTATACCTCCGACCACGGCGAGATGCTGGGCAAGTTCGGCATGTGGTGGAAGTGCTCGCTCTATGAGGACTCGGTGCGGGTGCCGCTGATCGCGGCGGGGCCCTCGTTCGCGGCGGGCCGCCGGGTGGCCACGCCGGTGTCGCTGCTCGACGCGCAGGCCAGCCTCTTTGCCGCCAGCGGGGCGCGCCGGCCGGAGGCCTGGCGCGGCCGGCCGCTGAGTGAGATCCCGGTGAGCGACCCACAGCGCGTCGTGTTCGCCGAGTATCACGGCCACGGCACCCGCTCGGGGGCCTATATGATCCGCCGCGGAGACTGGAAGCTTATCTGGCCCATGGAGGCGCCGCCGCTCCTGTTCCACCTGGGTGAGGATCCCGAGGAGCTCGAGAACCTGGCCGCCGCCCGGCCCGAAGTGATGGAGCAGTTGGCGCTGGAGCTGCGCTGCGTGTGCGACCCCGCCCTGGAGAACCGCCGTGCCCACGCCTTCGAGCGGGCCCAGCTCGCGATGCTGGAGGGAGAACACGCCTAACCTGGGAGAGTGCCGCTGTACAGGGAGGAAACCATGAACGCTGAGACCTATTTCCGCGACGCTGCCGCCACCCGCGCCGAACGCATGCGCTGGTGGCACGAGGCCCGCTTTGGCATGTTCGTGCACTGGGGGCTGTACTCGCAGCTGGCCCGCCACGAATGGGTCATGAACCGTGAGCGGATCCCCCTGGCCGAGTACGAGCCCCTGGCCGATTCGTGGAAGCCGAAGGAGCGCCCTGCCCGCGAGTGGGCCCGCCTGGCCGCCCAGGCCGGCATAAAGTACGTGGTGTTGACCACCAAGCACCACGAGGGCTTTTGCCTGTGGGACACGGCGCAGACCGACTATAACGCCGTGCGGCGCGGCCCCGGGCGCGACCTGGTGCGTGAGTACGTGGAGGCCTGCCGCGAGTTCGGCCTCAAGATCGGCTTTTACTACTCGCTGATGGACTGGCACCATCCCGACGGCGCCCGCTGCGCGACGGACGACGCCGCCCGCCGCCGCTTCCTCGACTTTACCCAGGGCTGCGTCCGCGAGCTGTGCAGCAACTATGGCAAGATCGACATCCTCTGGTACGACGTCTCCTGGCCATTGCGCACGCCGGCCCTGTGGGAGTCGGTCAAGATGAACGCCATGGTGCGCGCGCTGCAGCCGCACATCATCATCAACAACCGCTCGCAGCTCGACGAGGATTTCGGCACCCCGGAGGAGCACGTTACCGCCGCCGGCGCCGGCCGCGCCTGGGAGGCCTGCATGACCTTCAACGGCTCCTGGGGCTACATGCCCTCGGCCATCGACTGGCGCTCGGTGCGCGAGGTCATCGGCATGTTGCGCACCGCCTCGGGCGGGGAGGGCAACCTGCTCCTGAACATCGGCCCGGCGCCCGACGGGTCGGTGCCCGTCGAGGCGGTGGAACGGCTGGAGCCGGTAGGCCGCTGGGTCGCCAGGAACGGCGAGGCCCTCTATGGCCCCACCGAGCGCGTCGATGGGCGCATGGAGTGGATGGCCACCGGGCAGTGGACCGTCAAGGGGAACGCCGCCTACTACTGGTGCCACCGCTGGCCGGGGGGCGACTGGGCCATCGGCGGGCTGGAGCCGAAGGTTCTGCGCGTCTCGCTCCTGGCGGATGGCCGGCCGATCGCCTTTGAACAGCAGGAGAACCGCCTCCTCCTCAGGAACCTGCCAGAGCGCAACCCGGACGAGATCGCCGGCGTGTCGGTCATCAAGATCGAGTTCTCCGGCCCGCCGCGCCAGGTGCTCGGCGCCGGATACGTCACGCTCTAGTGTTAGCAGCCGATCTAGGAGGGACCATGTCAGCGAGCGACGAGAGCAGCATGCGCCTGATGACCCAGCCCTACCTGCGCGAACGCTGGGCCCGCGTGGGCCGCAAACAGGCCTTCACGGCCACCCGCGTGGCAGACTGGGAGATCTGGCGGGAGGAAACGCGCACCGTCCTGCGGCACATCACCGGCTACGACACCATGATCCGCACTGCGCCCGACCCTCAGGTGACCGGCGAGGAGGACATGGGCACCTATGTGCGCCAGCGCGTCGAGATCACCACCGAGCCGGGCGTGATCATGACCCTGTACGCCCTGCTGCCCAAGGGGGGCCAGGCCCCCTACCCCGTGGTGATCGCGCCGCACGGGCACGGGTCGGGCGGCAAGTACGCCGTGGCCGGCCTGCGGCTGAACCCCGACCTCGAGCGGACCATCGACCAGCACAACTATGACTATGGGGTGCAGTTCGTCCGTGAGGGGTTCGCCGTCTTTTGCCCCGACGCCCGCGGCTTTGGCGAGCGCCAGGAGCGGGCCTCTCAGGGGAACCTGCTGGCCTCCTCCTGCTTGTGGATCAACAACATGGCCATCCCCCTGGGCCAGACGGTGACCGGCATGTGGACCTGGGACCTGCACCGCCTGATCGACTATGTCGAGACGCGCCCCGACTGCGACGCAGCACGCCTGGGGATCGCCGGGCTGTCGGGCGGGGGGCTGCAGACGTTGTGGGCCTCGGCGCTGGATGAGCGGGTGCGCTGCGCCGTGATCAGCGGGTTCATGTACGGGTACAAGGAGTCGCTCCTCGACGGGCACCAGAACTGCGCGTGCAACTATGTGCCCCACCTGTACGAGACCGTGGACATGGGGGACATTGCCGCGCTGATCGCCCCGCGGCCTCTCCTGATCGAAACGGGCAACCGCGACGGCCTGAACGGCGCCTCGGGCCTGGCCAACGTGACCTCGCAGCTGGACATCATCCGCCGTGCCTACGCCCTGCTCGGCCGGCCCGACGCGATCTACCACGACATCTTTGACGGCGAGCATCGCTGGAACGGCGTCCAGGCCATCCCCTGGATGAAGCGCCACCTGGTCGGCTAGCGCCCTCGGCACAAGCAACAGTGCCTGGCAGGCCGCCGGCTCGCCGGCGTCTGCCAGGCCCTGTCTTGTCCGCCGGGCCGGCTCAGCCCTCCTGCAGCGCGGCGATCAGCCGCAGCACGCCCTCCTTGGCGTGCGGCTGCCCGGCTGCCCCCGGCCCGATACAGGCCGGGCACCCCGCGGCGCAGGAGCAGTCGCGGATCAGCTCCGCCGCGTGGGCCAGCAGCGCACCAAAGAGGTCCTGCACCTCCTCGGCGATGCCCACGCCCCCGGGGATGGCGTCGTAGACGTACAGGGTGGGGGCGCGCGTCTCGGCGGAGAGCACCTCCGTCAGAATGCCCAGATCGCGCCCGTCACACATGGCGTAGAGCGGGATGAGGTTCCCCAGCACGCGCCCCAGGCTGGAGAGCGTGCTCTGCACCGCCACGCTCTGCTCCGCCTTGCGGTGGCAGGAGGGGCACAGGGTCACCAGGTTTTCCAGGCGGTTGGCCCACTGGTGATTCTCGTTCTCACCGGGGACCCAGCCCGCCTCACGGAAGGGGACCAGGTGATGCACGTGGTGCTGCAGGCCGGGGCGCTCCTCCGCTCCGCACCACTGGCAGCGGCAGCCGTCCCGCTGGCGGGCGCGGTCCCGCTGGGCCGGCCAGGAGGGGCCGCGATCCTCCACCTGCTCGCCCTGCCACCAGCCCTCCTCGCGAAGCGTCGCCACGACCTCATCCGCCAGCACCAGCCAACAGGCCGAGGTGAGCATCTGCTGCTCCGGGAGGTCCACCTCTCCCCAGCCCAGGTGCTCCTGCGAGCCCATGCGCACCTTGCGGTAACCCGTCACTCGGGTGGTGAGGGTCACCTCGCCGAGAGAGAGCGTGCCAGCCGGGCGACGGGCGACCTCGTGGGTGCGCTCGATGGCGATGCGGGTGTTCACGCTGACCTGCGTGTAATAGTCCACCTGCACGGGCCGCGCCAGGGCCAGGGCGCCGTCCCAGTCCACCTGCTCGATCTGGAACTGCTCCCCCTCGTGGAGGTAGATGGCCCCCTCGTAAACGTACAGCGAGCTGCCGGAGCGGTCGACCGTGCCGATCGTCTCGCGGCGGCCCTGTTCGTCCACCGAGATGATGGTGAACTGCACGTTGTCGGCGCTGCGCAGCGATACCTCGCCGGCCGGGTAGCCCAGCCCGGCCCAGCGCCAGCGCCCCCCGGCATGCTGCAGCGTGCCATCGTCGGCCAGGTACTCGAGGACGGGCGCCACGTCGTGCCCGCCGTAGGCCTCGCCGTCAGCGAAGGGCAGTTCGTAGGCCGCGCAGCGCAGGTGGGCCAGCAGGATGGCCAGGTTGTCGGGGTTGATCAGGGCGTGCTCCGGAGAGCGCCCCATGACATAGTCGGGATGGGTGACCAGGTACTGGTCCAGGGGGCTTTCCGCGGCCACCAGGAAGGCGGCGCTCTCGGCAGAGCCGCGCCCGGCCCGCCCCGCCTGCTGCCAGGTCGAGGCGATGGTGCCCGGGTAGCCGCACATCAGGCAGACGGACATCGCGCCAATGTCCACGCCGAGCTCCAGGGCGTTGGTGGCCACCACGGCGCGCACGGTGCCATCGCGCAGGCCCCGCTCGATCTCGCGCCGTTCGCCGGGCAGGTACCCACCGCGGTAGCCGCGGACCGTGTCGGGGTCCAGCCCCAGGCGTTGGGCCTCCAGCCGCAGCCCGGCCAGAAGCAGCTCCACCCCCAGTCGCGAGCGCACAAAGACCACCGTCTGCGCCCCGGCACGCAGGAAGCGGCGGGCCAGAAGCTGCGTGTCGTGCGCAGCGGGCCGGCGGATGCCGAGGGCCTCGTCGACGATGGGCGGGTTGTAAAAGACCATGTTCCTCTCTCCACGGGGGGCGCCGTTCTCGTCCACGACCGTCACGCGGCGCCCGGTGAGGTTCGCGGCGAGGTCCGCGGGGTTGGCGATGGTGGCCGAGGAGAGCAGGAACTGCGGGCGGCTGCCGTGGAAGGCACAGACGCGCTCCAGCCGGCGCAGGACGTTGGCCACGTGGCTGCCGAACACACCGCGGTACTGGTGCATCTCGTCCACCACCACGTACCGCAGGGAGGCAAAGAGCGCCCGCCAGCGGGGGTGAGCCGGCAGGACGCCGGTGTGCAACATGTCGGGGTTGGTGATGATCAGGCGGGCCCCATCGCGGGCCCGGGTGCGCCTGGCGGAAGGAGTGTCGCCGTCGTAGGTGGCCGCGGCGCCGGCCAGGCCG
This sequence comes from Anaerolineae bacterium, assembly GCA_040768605.1. Lineage (GTDB taxonomy): Bacteria > Chloroflexota > Anaerolineae > UBA1429 > UBA1429 > JAAZBY01. The sequence continues at coordinate 223,339 of JAXGMP010000002.1, forward strand.
AGCGCCTCGAGCCAGGGGGCCAGGGAGTGCCACTGGTCGTTGGCCAACGCCTTGGTGGGAAAGAGGTACAGCGCCCGGGCCTCGGGATCCCGCAGCAGGGCCTGCAGCACGGGCAGGGTGTAGCAGAGGGTCTTGCCCGAGGCGGTCGGGGTGACCACGGCAACGTCCTGCCCGGCCAGGGCGGCCGCTACGGCCTCCGCCTGGTGCGAATAGAGGCCCTGGATGCCGAGTTCCGCGAGGAGGCGCGCCAGCCGCGCGTCCAGCGCCGCCGGCACTTCGCCCTGGACCGCTGCCTGGGCCGGCAGGCGCCGCCACGCGGCGATCAGGCGGCCCTCCTCCGCCCCGCCTCGCAGGAGGTCGAGGGCCTGCTGGAGGCGTTCCTCCTCCCCGGGCGCCAGCGGTTCGCGCGCCATCGCTAGATTCCCAGGCCCAGCTGCCCGCCCGCCGGCGGGCGGGGGCCGGCCGCGCCCTCCGAACTGCCACCGATCAGGGCGCGGAGCTCCTCCTCGCTGATCATCGATACGCCCAGGCTGCGAGCCCGGTCGTACTTGCTGCCGCCGGGCTTGTCTCCCACGACGAGGTAGTTGGTGTTCCCGCTGACGCTGCCGGTGACCTTGCCGCCCTGCTCGCTGATCAGGGCGGTGGCGGCCTCGCGGCTCAGGGTGGGCAGGGTGCCGGTGATCACAAAGGTGAGCCCGCTCAGCGGCGCGGGGTGCCCCTCATGCGTGGCCACGTCGGCCAGGCGCACGCCGCGTTCGCGAAGCCTGGCGATCAGCTCGCGGTTGTGCCCGAGGCTCAAGAACCCCACCACCGAGCGGGCCAGCACCTCGCCGATGCCGGCGATCTCCTGCAGGTCCTCGACGGAGGCGGCCATCAGGGCGTCGATGCTATAAAAGTGGGCCGCCAGGGACTCGGCCACCTTGCTACCCACGCCGCGAATCCCCAGCCCGGTGACGACGCGCCACAGCGGCCGGTCACGGCTGGCCGCGATGGCCCCGAGGAGGTTGGCGGCACGCTTGGGGCCAAAGCCCTCCAGGGGCAAGAGGTCCTCAGCCGTCAGGGTGTAGAGGTCGGCCACGTCGGCCAGGAGGCCATCGGCCACCAGGTCCTCAGAGAGGCGGGTGCCAAAGCCGTCGATATCCATGGCCCCCCGCGATACCCAGTGCTCGATCCTCCGCACCAGCTGCGCCGGGCAGGCGGCGTTGACGCAGTACACGGCCACCTCGCCCTCTTCCTGAGCGGCCGGCTCCCCGCAGGCGGGGCAGGCGCTGGGCCGCTGGAAGGGCTGCTGGGTGCCGTCGCGCAGGGCGACCACCGGTGAGGCCACCTGCGGGATGACGTCACCGGCGCGGCGCACGACGACGACGTCCCCAGCGCGGATGTCCTTGCGGGCCAGATCCTCAAAGTTGTGCAGCGAGGCCTGCCGGATGGTCACCCCGCCAAGGCGTACCGGCTCGAGGATGGCGTAGGGCGTCAGCACGCCGGTGCGCCCCACGTTCACGCCGATCTCCAGCAGCCGCGTGGTCGCCTCGCGCGAGGGGAACTTGAAGGCCACCGCCCAGCGGGGGGCGTTGCCCACCACGCCAAGGCGCTGCTGGGTGGCCAGGTCGTCGATCTTGATGACCATGCCATCCGCCTCATAGTTCATCTCGTCGCGGCGGTCCATCCACTCCTCGGCGTAGGCCAGGACCTCCTCCAGGCCGTGGAAGAGGCGGATGTCGGCGTTCACGGCAAACCCCAGCGTGCGGAGGAAGTTCAGCGCCCCCCACTGGGTGGCCAGGTCCACGCCCTCGGCGTACCCGACGGCGTAGACGAACAGGCGTAGCGGCCGCTCAGCGGTGATGCGCGGGTCGAGCTGCCGCACCGACCCGGCCGCGGCGTTGCGCGGGTTGGCAAACGGCTCCAGCCCCTCGGCCTCCCGCTCCTCGTTCATGCGGCGAAAGAGGTCCCGTGGCATATAGATCTCGCCGCGCACCTCGATGGCCGGCGGCGCCGGCGGCCCGCCCTCCTCCACGGGGATGCGCAGCGGCACGTTGCGGATCGTGCGCACGTTGGCGGTGATATCCTCGCCATGCACGCCGTCGCCGCGGGTGGCCCCGCGCACCAGGATGCCGTTCTCATAGGTAAGCGCCACGGCCAAGCCGTCGATCTTGGGCTCGGCGACGAACGAAAGCGCCACGTCATCGGGCAGCAGCCGGCGGACGCGCTCCAGCCAGGCCTCGACCTCCTCAGGGGTGAAGGCGTCGGTAAGGCTGGTCATCGGGTGCGGATGGGCCACGCGGGTGAACTCGGCCAGCGGCTCGGCGCCCACCCGCCGGGTGGGCGAATCGGCAGTGACCAGAACGGGATGGGCCTCTTCGATGGCGCGGAGCTCGCGCAGTAGCGCGTCGTACTCGGCATCGCTGACTACCGGCTGGTCCAGGGTGTGGTAGCGGTAGCCATAGTAGTTCAGGAGGGCGCGGAGGTTCGCAGCCCGTGCGGCGAGATCCTCTGTCATGGTGCTCCTTTGCGCTGGCTCGTGTCTCCCCGGCGCTCACAATGCAGGACCGGGACAGAGCCGCGTGCAAGGCTCGGTCCCGGTCCGTCGTGTTCGGCCGCGCAGGGGGATGGCTAGTCGACCTTCTTGAGCCAGTCTCCGGCCGCCCAGCCTACCGTTCCGGCGTCGTTGCGCACCTGCCACCAGGTGTAGCCGTTGGCCTCCTTGGGGCCGTCGAGGATCTCGACGATGGCGCCCTCGCGGAGTGAGGCCACGATCTTAAAGCCGGTGCCGGCCCCATCACGCATGTTCAGCACGCCGCTGGTGCCGGCCACCTGGGCCTTGTCACCCACAGCCAGGCCGCCGGTTGCCGTCGGCTGGGCCGTCGGGGTGGCCACATCGCTCTGGGCCGGAGGCGCCACCGTGGGGAGCACCGGCGCCGACGTGCCGGTGGGCAGCAGGATCGGGAGTGTGGGCTGCATGGTAGGCGCCTGGGTCGGTTGGGTGGAGAGCGGCCTCATAGTGGGCGTTGCCGTTGCCGAGGCAGTCTGCGCGTCATCCCCGCCAAAGATGGCCCACCAGAGACCTGCCACGACGACGACCACCAGCACGGGTACAGCGACCCACATCCATTTGGGCCATAGATCTTGCGTCGAGTCGGGGGACATCCGGAAGGCCTCCTTTAGATGCATATTGTCTTCTAGCGTCCAGGGCATTATAGCCGCCCAGAGAACGGGTGTCAACGCGCCCGCCGGCGGCCGGCGGACCGGCTACTTCCAACATGGCTCGCCGAGGTCTGTGGGCCGCCAGGTCCCGCATCTCGAATCGCTCGGACGGGACTCACAGGGTCTACAGGGTCTACGGAATCCGGGATGTGCTTGACAATGTCTCCCGAAGGCACTCGCCTCTGCAGCGGTCTTCACATCCTGTCGATCCTGTGAACCCTGTCCTTGCTTTCTTCTCTTCTCATCCCGAGGCCGCGCGCAGCCTTCGGCGGCCGCCGGGGAAGGCCCCCGCCCCTTGACCCGGGTGCTCTTCCCCGCTACGATGGGGCTGGTTGGCACACAACCTTCGCCTGGGTCCCGTCACGCTGGTCGGAGTGGATCGGAATGCGGCCCATCATGCCCCCGTCACGCTTTGCACCGCACCGGGCGCTGGAACTCACGCCGGCGCTGGCCGCCCCGTTCCTCCTCCGCCCCTGTAGCCGTTTCCTCCTGCGCCCGCGCGGCGGGCGCCTCGCCTGCTCGCCTTATGGAGGTACCAGTCATGGGGGATGCACCCACAATGGCCGTTGACGAACAGCCCCTGGAAGAGCAACCGCTCGACGTCCTGGTCATCGGCGGCGGGCCGGCCGGCGCCACGGCGGCCCTCTACGCAGCCCGCGCCGGCCTGCGCACCCTCGTGCTAGACAAGGGGCTGACGGCCGGCGCCGCCGGCCTGGCCAGCCACATCGCCAACTACCCGGGCGTGCCCGGCGTGCACACCGGCGCGGAGCTGGTCGCCATCATGCGCGGCCAGGCGGAGGAGGTGGGGGCGCGCTTCGTCCAGGAGAAAGTCCTGATGACGGTGCTGACGCCGCCAGTGAAGGAGGCGCACACCGGCCGCGGCGTGTACCGCGCTCGTGTCGTGATCATCGCCACCGGCGCCATGGGCCGCACGGCCACGGTGCCGGGCGAGGAACGGTTGCTGGGGCGCGGCGTCTCCTACTGCGCCACCTGCGACGGAGCCTTCTTTGCCGGGGCCGACGTGGCTGTGGCGGGCCATAACGATGAGGCGGTCGAGGAAGCCCTCTACCTAACCCGCCTGGCCAGGCACATTGTCCTGCTGGTGCCAACGGCAGAGTTGCAGGTGTCTGCGGAGCTGGCCGCCCAGGCCCACGCCGCCGAGAACCTGGAGGTGCGCCTCGGGCACCGCCTGCGCGAGATCCTGGGAGACACGCTCGTCGAAGGCGTCCACGTGGCGCCTCGCGAGGGCTCCGAGTATGTACTGCCGGTGTCGGCCGTGTTCGTGTACTTGCAGGGCAACCGGCCGATCACCGACTTTACCTACGGGGAACTGCCCACCAGCGCCAGCGGCTGCCTGGAGGTTGGGGAGATGATGGACACCGCGATCCCCGGGGTGTTCGCTGTGGGCGACGTGCTGTGCACTCACGTCAAGCAGGTGGTCATCTCCGCGGCCGACGGGGCCAAGGCCGCCATGGCCGCGGAACGCTACCTGTCTGGCCGGGAGCGCCTGCGCCCGGATTGGTCCTGAGCGCCGCCGGGCACCCGCGCCCTCTGGGCCGCGGTCAACCGGATTGACACTGACCGGGCTTGCGCCTATTATAGTAAAATCCTGGGGCCGGGGCGGCCGTAAGCGCGCCGCCGAGCCCCGGTGTGCCCGCCCGCAGGGCCTGCGCGAACGATAGGTCTTGCTCTCGCCTGCAATAGACACACAACCCAGCCTAGGAGCCCCGTCTTTGCCCTCCTGGCAAGCCATGCCCGCCTGTGACCAGGCAACGCCACGGGCCGCACCCGTGACGCTGGTCTCTTTGCTTGCCGGGCGGGGAATGTGTGCCGCTCCCCTTCAGGCTGTGCTCCTACCCATAGCTGCGCCGCCACTATCGATAGCGTGTCTGACGGCCGGCCTGTCTGCCGGCCACGCTCGGCCTCAGGCAAGGCCGGCGCGTCGTATAGTCAGGGGAGCCGCATGTCTGAGTTGAGCCGCCTGCACACCCTGTACACCAACGCCAGCCTCTTCGATGGGCGCTACCGCCTCGGCGAGGGGCGTTGGGAAGGCGCCGTTGGCGTCGTCCGCGAGGCCTACGACATCTCCGCCCACGACCTCCGTGTGGTCATCAAGCATCCGGACCCCTATCTCGGCCCGGAGGTGCGCGCCTACAAGGAGCGACTCCTCGACCTGGAGGCAGAGGCCCTGCAGCGCCTGGACGCCCACCCCCAGGTCTGCCGGATGCTGGGCCAGGGGCGCGTGGGCAGCGGCCCCGGCGGCTACCGTTACCTGGTGATCGAGTGGGCCGATGGCGAGCCCGTCTCGGCCCTGCTTCAGGAGGCGGCCCAGCAGGGCGGATCGCTGCCGATCGGCACCATCCTGACCATCCTCATCCAGCTGGCCCGCGTCCTGGCGGAGGCGCACCGCCAGGGGCTGATCAACAACGACGTCGACGTCAAACACCTCTACTGGAACCAGTCGGCGCGCAACCTCAAGATGATCGACTGGGGCAACGCCAAGTTGGTCTCTGGCGCCGACGCGGGGCCCTTCACCCTGCGCGACGACGTGACCCAGTTCGCCGACGTCATGTACTGCCTGCTCACGGGCCGGCACGCCCTCGACGCCACCCAGGCCGACCTGGCCTTCTGGCAGGAAGCCCTGAGCGAGGTCCACCCGGCCGTGCGGGACGATCTTGCCCTGATCGGCTCCCGCGCCAGCCGGCTGGAGGGGGGTTACCGGCAGGCCATTGAGCTGCACAGGGACCTCGAGGCCTGTATGGGGCTCTTCCGCGAGTACCTCAGCGGGCCCCTGGCCGCGGTCGACGCCCTCCTCCAGGAGGCCGGGCCAGAGAGTCTGGCGCGCGCCGAGGAGCGCCTCCAGGAGATCGCCAAGATCGCCCCGGTCGACGAAGGCCTCCTGCAACGGGTGGCCAGGCTGGAGGCCATCCGCCGCGAGCGCCGCGAGGTCGCCGCAATGCAGCTGGGCAGTGCCTACGTCAAGGCGGGCTCCTGGCTGGACGCGGTCGAGGTCCTCTCCCGCACTTTTGGCTACCAGGTCGACCCGCACAGCGCCCCGGGGTTGCTCTTGGCCGCAGCGCGCCTGGTCGACTCGCGTCGCTCGGCGGTGGCCCGAGAGACGGCTGCCGCCTGGGCCGCCGCCGCCCGCGCCCTGGTGGAGAAGCAGCCAGACAGGGCCCTGGAGGCCTATCTCAGCGTCCCGGAGAGCGCGCTCGACACCGCCGTGGAGCCGGTGCGCAGCCTCCTGGAGCTCAGCGGGCGCTATGTGCTGCGCCACGAGGTGCGCGTCATCCTGCGCGCCCTGGCGGACCTGCGCGACCAGTGGAGGAAAGAGGCGGGCGGCGACGGCAACTCGCACACTGCTGAGATCAAGGCCCAGACGGCCCTACTGGGCCGCGCCCATCGCGAGCTACGCCTGGCGCTGACCGCGTTGAACGCCTGCCAGGCCAACGACTGGGCCCAGCAGGACGCCTCTTACCGGCGGCTGGCCGCCGCGTTGGGATCCTGCCTGGGAGTGCCCGGCCTGCCCTCGCAGGTCGCCTTGCGCCTGGGAGGCTGCGCAGAGCGGGCCCGCGCGCTGGCGCGCCGCTGCGACGATATCGAGGCCGCCCTGGCCGCCGAGCAGTTTGAGGCGGCCGCCGAGCTCCTGGCGGCCGTGCCGCGCAGCGACCCGGAGAACACCTCGGCGGCCCGCCAAGGCGAGCGGTTGCCGCGGCTGGGAGCGGTGTTTCAGCGCATCCATCGTTTTGACGGCTGGACGGCCACCTCCTGGGAGCAACTGGAGGAGGGCGTGCTTGCCGAGGTCGAGGGCGCCTTTAGCGCCCTGCCGGGCAGCAGCCTGAAGACGCGCACCCTGGAGCAGGCTAGGGCACGCCTGCGCCAGCAGGCTGCCCTGCGCGAGGCGGAACACCTTGCCGAGGGGCTGCGTCTCTTTGAGCAGGGGGACTGGCGTGCTGCCCGCGCCTGGGCCGCGCGCGTCCGCCGGGAGCATTCCGATTGGGAGCCGGGCCAGTACGTCGTGCCGCTGGCCGACGGCTATGCGGCGCTCTTCGACGCGGACGACCTGCCGCGGCACGCCATCGAGCGCGCCGACGAGGCGCTCCGCCAGCTGGAGCTCCTGGCGCCGCAGCACGAGGCGTTGCGCGCCCTCAAGAAGCGCCTCGAGGCGATGCTCGAATGCTGCGAACATCTGCTTGCCGGCGACGAGCCGCAGCAGCAGCTGGCCCTCATTGTCGTACAGAACCTGCCCACCGACGACGCCTACCGCGAGCGGCTGCTGCGCGGGATCGAGGTAACGCGGCAGATGCGTACGGCCGTGCGTGGCGGGCAGTGGTCCGAGGCGCTGCAGGCGGTGGACGTCCTGGCGGCGGCCGGCATGCCCGTCCTGGCCGGGGTGGGAGGCCGGTGGCGGTCAGTCTTTGGGCAGCTGGCCGAGGCCGAACGCCTGCGCGATGAGGCGCGCTACCCGGAGGCACTGGCTTGCCTGGAACAGGCTCTGTTGCTGATGCCTCCTGTGGAGCTGGGCCGGCCGGCCCCCACGGTACGGGCCATCGAGGAGGGCATCCAGGCGGCCAGGGAGCGGCTCTCTGAGGAGTGGGCCGAATACCAGGACACCCCCGCTCCGCCGCGCCCCGCGGACGAGCACCACCCGGACGCCGCGACGCCCTCGGGCACCTCGCGCCTGCGCGCACTGCGCACCGAGCTGGGCGCCACGGGCCTGGCCGGTCGTCTGCGTTCTCAGGCGCTGCCAGCCGGCCGCCAGATGGCCCGCGGGGCCGGGGCCTGGCTGAGCCGCACGGCGGACCGCATCGCGGCCACCCTGGAGGCACGGCCAGCCACCCCCCGGAGGGCCAGGGGCGCCCGTCAGGCGGCACGCAAGAGGCAGCCTCAGGCCGCCGTGCTCGTTGAGGAAGATGAACCTGCTGACACAGCCCCGGCCGAAGAGGCCCCGGCGCGCCCGGCCGGCCGGCAGGTCGACGTGCTCGGCTGGGCCATCGGCGGCGCGGCGGTGGTCGGCGTGTTGGCCCTGGTACTGGCGCTGTCTTTGGCGCGCAACGGCAGCCCGACGCGGGCGGCCAACGGGGCGGCGCGCTCGGCCGAGGCGGCCCTGGCCGCCGCGCGCGAGCTGATCGCCGCCGGCGACGACGACGCGGCCACTGCCCGCCTTGCGGAGCTACAGGCCCGGCAGGGCGGTTCCCTGCCAGCCGAGCAGCAGGCCGAGATGGAGTCCCTCGCCGACTGCCTCTGGCTGCGCGCCCAGGGCACAGCGGTCGCGCCGGAGGGCTTCCGTGAAGACCTGGAGCACCTGGCGGCCCTCTGGCAGCGCGCTTCGGCCCGCGGGGCGGAGGGCCTGGAGGCGCTGTGCCCGGCTGAGGGCGGCGCGCAGGCTGCGGTGGCCGCTGCCGCGCAGGCCCGTTACGCCTACCTGCAGGCCGTGCTGGCCCAGGGTGGGCCAGACGCGTACGAGGGCGTGCTGGCCACGCTGGACGGCCTGGAACTGGCGGACCTCGGCACCCTCCTGGGGGATGCCGCGGCCTTTCACGCCCTCGAGGCCGAGGCCGAGGCCGGGCTGGCCGCGCACTGGTTCGCCGCCGGGGACTGCGGCCTTGCCGGGCAGGCCCTCGTTCGGCTCAGCACGCTCACGGAGGGGAACAGCGCCCTGGCCGAGGCCGTCGGGTTGGGCGCCCTCACGGCGCAAGGGCAGGGCTGCGCCGCGGCGCAGGCGGCCTGCCAGGCGCTGGCTGGGCTAGCCAGCCGGGCGCCGGAGCACCCTGGGGAGGAGTTGCTCGTTCTGGCAGGGGCGGCCGATGCGGCCGACGCACTAGCGCGCGCCTGCCCCGACCTGTCGCTGGACGCGCTGGTCTCCTCGCGCCTGGCGGCGCTCTTGAGGTTGGCCCGCCAGGGCGACCCGGCTGAGGCCATCGCCCAGGCCATGCAGGTCGCCGGGCATCCGTGGTTCGCCCATCCGCCGCTAGAGGGCAGCGCCAGCCCCGCCGAGGTCGCCGCGGAGGCTTACGCGGCCCTGTTGGCCTCCCGCTGCAGCGAGGGATCCTGTGCCGATGGCCCCCCCGCCGAGGCCCTGGCCGAGGCGGAGGCGTTCTACGGCGCGCAGCGCGGCTCCCTCGGTGAAGGGGCGCTAAAGATGCTGGTGGGCGCCCTGCGTGCCGCGGGCTCGACCTGCGCGAACTGCTCTCTGCCGGCCGCCGCCGAGACGGCCGTGTTGGACCTGCTCGACCCCGACCTCGGCGACTGGTCAGCCCACGGGGTCTATTTCAGCGGCACCGCCAGCGGGCTCGTCTGGCACCTGAACGACGTCTTTGTGAAGAAACAGCGGGAGCCCGACGTCATGGTCCCCGTCGATGGCGATGGCGCCTCGCAGCCGCTGTACACGACGTCCCTGGCCCCCACGGACGGCGAACCGCTCGGCATCCAGTCCATCCGGCTGGACGCCAAAGTCGTGACGCTGCAGGGCCCCGCCGACGACTGGCGCGCCCTGTGGGGCCTGCAGGTGCCAGGGTCCGACGATGACCCGGTCTACCTGCTGACCCTGTGGCAGCAGACCGCCGAGGGGGGCCAATGGGCTTTGCTGACCTGGCAGCCGGGCAGTGGCCCGCCGCGGATGCTGCCGCTCCCCGACGGCCCGCTCGATCAGGTTGTGCACCTGGGCGTCGAGCGCGGCCTGGATGGGACTTCGTACGACCTGTTCTGGCAGGGCGACCTCGTGATCGCCGGCCAGGCCTTGCCGGGACCTCTGGACCGCGCCCAGTTGCGCCTCTTGGTGGGCGCGGGGGCGCATGCCTGGATCCAGACGGCCGAGGCGCTTGTAGTCCGCTGACACCCGGTACCCTGAGGAGAGGGCTCGCATGAGAGGACTGACCATCGGATCCAGCATCGCTGACCTGTACCAGATCGGCATGGATATCGACGAGGCTCCCGGCGGCTTTGCGCGCGCCTTTCTGGCTACCAACGGGGACGGCAAGCAGCGGGCCATCAAAGTGTTCCGCGCGGAGCACTTTGCGCTGCCCGAGGAGCGCTGCTACGCCTACTACAAGACCCTGGCGAACGAGGCCGACCTCCTGGTGGAAATGCAGGGGCACCCCAACGTCGTGCGGTTGTATGACATGGGCTTCATCTGGCCGGACGGCAACCATGACCAGGCCTACGACGCCAAGAGCTTCGGCATGGACGCGCGCGCCTTTTGCGCTGCCATGGACGAATCGTTCGAGCAGCGCCGCCTGCCCTACCTGGTACTGCAGCGGATGCCCTCCCAACACAGCCTCTTCCGGCTGGTACGCCGTAACCCGCACTCTGTGCGCCTGCCCACCGAAGACATCCTGGGCATGTCGTTGCAGCTGGCCGCCTTCCTCGTGGAGATCCACCGCCGCGACATCCTGTACTGGGACCCCAAGCCGGAGCACTTTTACTGGGACGGCCAGCGCGTGGTGGTGATCGACTGGAACGTCTCCCGGCGCATTCAAAACTATGAGGCCAGCGACAAGAGCCAGGATATCCAGCTGATTGCCCAGCGCGTGATCTATCCCGTCCTCCTGGGCGGCACCTCGTACGCCACCGGCGCCAAGATCGAGGCCACCCCCGGTTCGGCGCCCGACCCGGTGTTGCGCGAACGGGTGGACTATCGCTGGCAGGAAAAGTGGCTGGACGATCGCGTGCGCCAGTGGCTGGACCCGGCCCTTCTCGGGCAGTACCGCAACGCCACCGACTTTATGCGCGACGTGCAAGAGTGCGCCGTCTACTATGGCTGGGACATCGAGGGCTGTGAGCCCCCCAACGAGGGGGCCCGCCAGTGCCGGGCCAGCATGCGCAAGGGGCTGGAGAAACTGCGCCAGGCCCAGCGGCTGCTCGAGGAGGCCAGCCGGGACTTTGCCGAATCGAGCATCGGCTTTCTGCCGGCCGAATACCGGGAACCCAAGCGGCTCAGCCGCCTGGTGCGCGATCTGCTGGAGGATAGCTGGATGTTGCCGTGACCGAGTGGGGGGTCGCGTCGCGCTGGACGAGTCTGCGCTGGGAACCATGACTTCTGGGTGACAACGATGACAGGAGGAACATGATGTCTGCGTCCTCAACCTCGGTGTCTTCAACCTCGGTGGACGAACTGATTGCACAAGTGGACAGGCTGAAAGCGCAGGGCGAATACCTGTTGGCTCGCCAGGCGGTCGAGCAGTTCATCAGTGACCACCCGAATGAGGCCGAATCGCACGGCCTGAACGATCTGTTGGCCAGCCTCATCCCGTTGACGCAGCAACAGTCCGACGCCGATGACGCCGAGTGGCTCACCAGGCTGCGCTCGGCGCGGGTGTACGCCGAGACGGGGGACAAGAACACGGCCCTCGGCATTCTCAAGAACATGCTGCAGGAGCGCCCCGACAACGGCCCAGTGCTCGAGGAGTTGGCCAAACTGGCCGACGCCTACCCGGACTACCGTGACGACGTCAGCCGCTTCCTCGAGTCGATGCCCGCCAACGCCGCCATCGAGGCCACCCTGGGCCGGGTAAAAGAGCGCGAAAGGCCGCCAGAGGCCGCGCCGGGCGAGCAGCCCGCCGCTGCCGCCGAGCAGCCCGTTTCGCCCGGCAGCCAGGACGCCCTGGCGCGGGCCATGCGCATGTACCGCACCCGGCACCACCAAGAAGCGATGGAGATCTTTGACCAGCTCATCCGCGATGAGGCGGAGAACAGCCCCATCTGGCGAGAGGCGCGCGAGTACCGGCAAAAGGCGGAGGAGGGCTTCCTGCGCGGCGAGGTCCCCATGGAGGAGCTGCCCGAGGAGGCCTTGGTCAACGCCTCCAAGGCGCGCTCTTTTGTGCGCCTGGGCGACTATGAGCAGGCCGAAAAGCTCTACGCCGCAGCCATCAACGCCTGCCGGCAGGCCGGCAAAGCGGCCCCCGGCGAGTGGGAGCGCCAGCGTGAGGAGACCGAGGTCTATGCCGGCGCCCGCCGCCTGGAGAAGGAGGGCGACGCCTTCCTCCGCGAGGACGACTGGGACCAGACCATGGAGCGCTGGCAGCAGGCCTACCAGGCCATGAACCAGCAGGACCCCCGCTTGCAGGACAAGATCGAGAGCCTCAAGGCCGTCCGCGAGAACGTGGTCCGCGCCGACTATGCCACCTCGCTGGGCCCCGGAGACATTGAGACGCAGGCCCACGACCTGGCCCGGGCCATCATCGCCCTGCGCGACGCGGCCATCAAGTTCCCGGCTTCCAAACGCATCGCCGACCTGCGCGACCGGGTGATGCGTTCCTCCAGCGAAGTGGTGGAGTCGATCCGCGAGCGGGGCGCCGAAAGCCGCGAGCGCTCAGAGGCGAGCCGCAGCCTGCAATCGAAACGGAGCTGGACGGAGCAGGCCGAAAAGTGGTACGACCTGGCCTCGCGCCTCAGCCCGGGGCAGTCGGCCCTCGGCATGGAGGCCATGGCCGCCCGCGACGCATCGCTCCTGTTCCAGTCGCTGCAGGAGGACCTCCTGCACGCCGAGCGGCTGGTCAGCAGCGGCTCGGAAGAGAGCCTGCAGGAAGCGCAGCATCTCATCGAACGGGTCCAGGGGCACAGCCCCAACGATCCCGACCTGAAGGTGCAGCTGCGGCAGCTGGAGCGCCGTTACGTCGACCTGGCCGAGCAGTACCTGCTGGCCGGGGATCTGGCCGCCGCCGAGGAGTTCATCGGCGTGCTGCAGGGCAACCTGTTCCAGCCGCTCTCGCCGGCCGCCAAGCTGACCATCGGCCGCGTGACGACGGCTGTATCGCGGCGCACCCTGCTGAACAAGATCAAGGCGGCAGCCATGGGCAGCGGCATCATCCTGGGGTTGGCGCTCCTGGCGGGGTTGCTGTACCGCCCGGTGCTGCTGCCCCTCTTTGCCCCGGCGCCGACGCCGACGCCGACGGCTACCGCCACCCCGGCCCCCACCTACACGCCGACGGCCACCCCGACGGCCACCGCCACGGCGACGCCGACGGCCACCCCCACAGCCACGCCGGAACCGACCGCGACCCCGGCGCCCATCTTGGCCTTCGCCCGGGTGCAGGCCTACACGTACCCGCTGCCCTGCGGGCGGGGCGGGCATTCGGGCTTTGTCTACCAGCTCCAGCGGGTCGGCGTCGTGCGTGAGGAGACCTGCGCCGACGGCGTGCGCTGGCTGTACATCACCTGGACCATCGGTGACGCCGAACAGTACGGCTGGATCCAGGCGGACCGGATTAGCTTCTAGCCCCGGCCGCCGGACCGCGCGGGAATGCCAAGGCCCGCCCCTGGAAGAGATCCAGGGGCGGGCCCTTTGCTAGGGTACGTCAGGAGCCCACGAGGGGGCTCAGCCGGTCACCCGGCGACCGTCAGTTGCTGACGGCAGGCACCAACGTCGCGAAGGAATCGAGGTACGCCGCAGGAAGTTGCTCGTCCTGCAGGGTGACGTTGACGCCCAGTTCAAAGTTCGTCAGCGCATCAAGCAGGGTGCGCGCCATGCCGACCTCGAGCGTCCGCGGCAGGTTGCGCAGCGCGGGGAACACGGCGGCCACGCCGGACTCTTTGACCGTGGTGAGGTCGATCTCCTTATCCTGCAGGAGGACGCCCATCGCCAAAGTCACCAAGTTGTCGCGCAGTTCCTTGTCCCACACGAGGGTGGCTTCGCTGCCGTTCACGCCGGCCGTCAGGCCGCCCGGGGCTACCAGCAGCTCGGCCGAGTTGACCCCGCTGAGCGCCTGCACTTGCTGCGTCACCACATCGGCCACAGAGACGCCAAAGAGGTTCTTGAGCAGGGTCAGGGGCACCGTGGCGTTGTTCACGGCGATGCCGCCGTCCGCCCGGCAGATCGTCACCGCGGGCACAGTCCCGGGCGCCCTCTTGGCCGGCGTCGCGTCGTACTCGGCCAACGAGAGGTCAGGCGCAGGGCCGCCCTCGCCCATCACCGCGACGGTCAGGCCCACGTTGCCCAGGATATCGGCCACGTCACCCCAGGCAAAGTCCCTGTTCACAAAGGTGGTGCCGATCGTGGAGACCAGTTCCTTCTCCAGGGTGAGATAGGGCATCTTCTTGTCGTTCACGACCGGGTACAGGCGGGCGCGCGCCCCATCCCACTTGAGCGACAGGGTCTGGACCTGGTTGCGGTAGGCGCCGATCTGCGCTCCGACGTTGACCGCCAGCGGGATCCCCTCGACGGCGATGCTGTTGTCGTTCTTGAGCTCAACCAGGATCGGGCGTGCCAGCTGGAGGGTGGGCAAGGCCTCTTGCGGCTCTGCCGCCACCTGCGCGAGCACCTGGATGTTGGTCTGCGACAGCCAATCGCTGCCGACCTCGACCAGGCGCCTGTTCTCATCGCTGATGGCCATGCCCGTGATCGTGGGGAAGGAAGTGTAGGCCTGCGCCTTGAGCAGGTCCATGTTCCAGTCCAGCCGCAGCCACTCAGCGCCGTTGCCGGCCACGGTGACGCCGCTGCCCGTCAGGCTGGCCTGCACCTGGTTCAGGCCGAACCGCTCCAGGAGGGACGCGTCGATCTGGATGGGCTGTAGGCCGAGCTCATCGAGCCCCAGCCCGCCGACCGAGAGCACGTGCCCCTCGGGCGAGATCGTGGTGCCCAGGTTGATGGCGTTCACCGCCTCGCCGGCCGCGCCTGCGGCCAGCCGCTGGGTGATGTCCAGCGCCGGCACCTCTCCGGCGGCGGAGGCGAGCTGCACCCCGATGGACACGTTGGCCTGGCTGACGCTGGCCAACATATCCTCGAGATCAGGAATGAACGATCCGACCGCTGCGACCGCCTCATCCCCCAAAGTCACCGCGGAGAGGGGCTGGTTGTTCACCAGAACGCTGATCTTCTGCCCCTCTTTGATCAGGGCCAGCGACTGAACGCCCTGGTCTGAGAAGATCTTGAGCGTCGGTGCGTCGATGGTCGGCACCTGCAGGCCCAGGTTCAGCGTCTTCGAGAGCGCTGCAAAGTTGCTGGAAGTGAGCCCCAGGTCTACGCCTCCGAAGGAGGGGATAGCCCAGGAGCCGTCCGCGCCCACCTGCAGGATGATCTCGAAGGTTGGACCATCTGGCTCCGCGGCGAGGGCGGGGCCTGCCAGCAGCAGCAAGGCAGCCGCCCCCAAGACCAGTCCCAAGAAGAGTGTTCTCCTACTCGCCATGGAAGATCCTCCCTCTGTGTTGTAACGCTCGCTGTCTGCAGACATCCGTTCGGCGGCACTGCCGATAGAGAGGGCCCGTTACTCCTTGATGGTGCCATAAGAGCGTGCTTGGCCGCCACAGCCTCTCCGTTCGTGGATCGTCTCGCGCCCCCCTTTCATGTAAAAGACATCGCAGTGCGCCGACTGTGCGTCCGCGACCCGCTCTGCCCAGGGAATGCCGTCGTACCGCCCCCGCTATCCCCGGGCAGACAGCCGGACCGTGGCGGCCGGCTGACGAAGCAGCCGCATCAATACCAGGCCGGTAACGCCGCTGGCCAGCACCGCCCCCAGGACGGCAAGCAGGCCCACCTGGACGATGCCGGGCTGGATGCTCGCCGTGCCGCTTGCCGCCGAGTCCATCCCCATGCCGATGACAAGCAACCCCAGGGCCCAGGCCGCCGCGCTGCCACCGATCCACCACAGCGCGTTGCCCGGCGCGAAATGATCCTGGAGGACGCGCCACTGCAGGTAGCCGATGATGGCGCCGCCGATCAGGCCGCCGATCAGGCCGCCCAGCAACCAGGCCACTGGCCCGTTGGCCGCCCCCGCCACCAGCAGGGCGACGGCCGCGCCCACCCCGGCCCCGATGGCCGACCCCAGGATCCACCACCCGGAGCGGGCCAGGTGGCGCCGTACCAGCAGCCACTGCACGAACCCGATCGCCGCGCCGACCAGTATGCCGGCCAGGGCTGCAGCGAGGCCGATGCCAAAGTTGAGGCCCACGACACCCCGCCAAACGGCGAGCAGGCCTACGAGGGTACCCAGCGCAAAGGCACCGATGAAGCTCAGGAGAAAGCCGATCAGGCTGATCAGCGTCCACCTGAGCCAGAAGCCCCAGCCCACGGGCTCCCAGCCGATAAGAGAGTGCTCAGCGTTTCCCCTCATCCTCGCCTCCGTTTCTTCATGGATGGCACCTCGCCAGGCACCCGGAGAGACCATCGCCCCAATCCCACGGGACACAGGCCACTGCCTGTGCCCGGCCAGCCCGATCCGTCGCCACATAGGGCCTGCGTGCGCACGGCAGGGACGCCCGCCCATACCGCCCTGAGGATGGCGCCAACAGGCCCCCGAGAGCCACCAGGTACCAGAACACGCGCCGAGGGGCCTCGCGGGCCCTCGCCGTACGCTATCGCCTGGTAAAGGAACGGCACATCGCTGTGCGCACTATCGATTCGTGGTGCTGCCTATCAATGAGAACGTATGGGGTCGTCCGCGGGGGGAAACACTGCGCGCCGGCCGGGGTCGGCACGCTACGGGTCCCGCGGCACTCTTTTCTTCGGGGCAACCGGCACTGAGCGCCAGAGACGGCTGGCGCGGAACTCCCCCAGGACCTGGAATGGTGGGCGTTCTGACGTCCATCAGTCACTCCGGGGCGGTCGCTGTGGACGCCCAGGCCTTGGGGGCACAAACCCTGTGAGAGCCTCTTCCGGGATGACCCAGGTGGCACGAAAGCCATCTCCCACCTTCTGGGCACCGGGGAGACGACCGAAATCACACCAGCGACGTACCGTGGTGGTGGTCACGCCGTAGATTCGGGCCACTTCTCTGGTGGTAAGCATCTGGCTCTCTCAGGCAGATGTGACTCAATTGTGTTTTCTTGCCTACATGTTACCGCAAGCCAGTACCGTTGTCAACGGTTCCGGCCCATATTCGACCCACATCGGCAAGCATTGCCGCGCATGTTAGCGCAAGGCCGGCACGTGTCAAGCGCGCCAAGGCGCGCGGGGAGCGCAGGGCCAGCAAAGCGCTGGCGGGGGATGGGCACAGCCCATCCCCCGCCGGTTGCGGACTTAGTCCATGTGCTGGGACGGATCGTCCCAGTACCAGGTGGCGTCGTCGATGATCGCCTCATAGTTGGTCGCGCAGCAGTCGTACGGGTAGCCTTCCTGGATACCCTTGAAGCCGTTCTTGACCACGATCAGGCGGGGCTCATCGCCGTACAGGCCGATGCAGGGGATCTCCTCGGCCCAGATGTCGAGGATCTCGCCAAAGAGCTCCTTCTGGGCGTCCGGATCGGCAGTCTCCTGGAGCTTCTCCCAGTTGGCGTACAGCGTCCGCACCCAGTGGTCCGCGGGCGGCTCTTCGGCGATGGGATCGGTCGGGTTCAGGTACCAGGCCGTCCAGGCAGCCGACCAGGACTTGTCGCTGTCGGTGCCGGTGCGGGCCGTCCAGATCTGCGGGTCAGCCAGGGGCACCAGGTTGCGGTCCATGGGTGACAGGCCCATCTCCGCCTCGTTGGCCTTGTGCATCTGCTGCCGCAGCGACCGGTCCGCGCCGCGGTAGAGCATCTTCAGGCCGATGGCCTTAAAGTAGTCCGTCAGCAAGAGGATGGTGGGGCTGGCTTCCTGGTCACCCGCGAGCATGACCCAGGAAATCACCTCGCCAGAGCCGTCCTTCCACAGCCGGTAGCCTTCGGCGTCCCGCTCGGAGTAGCCCAGGTTGTCCAGCAGTTCGTTGGCACGGTCCGGGTCGTACTCGATATAGGCCTTGGCCAGCTTCTCGGAGTAGTAGGGCGAATCCTCGGGCGGCCCGTACTGCGTGCTGCGGCCAAAGCCGTCCAGCAACAGCTCGCGGATCTCCTCGCGGTCGATCGACAGCGAGAGGGCGATGCGCACGTCGCGCTCCTGGAAGAACTCGCGCACGCGGGCGTTCTTGGTGGTGTGGTTGGGGGCCACACCCTGGACGGCGGTCCGTCGCCAGACCTGCACGGCATAGCCGCCGTTGGCCTCGCCTTCCTTGAGCACCGTGTAGTTGAAAAAGTCGCCGGAGTGGCGGCCCTGGCAGTCGATCTCGCCGTTAACGCACCACATCACGTAGACTTCGGTGTCGGTAAAGTCGCGGTAGGTCAGCTTGTCGATGTACGGCAGCTGATTGCCGGCGATGTCCACTTCCCAGAAGTAGGGGTTCCGCTCCAGCACGACGTACTCGTCGGACCACACGTTGGTGTTGATCCAGGGAGTATGGGTCGGCCTTTCCGGCGTGACGAACACGTTGTCCTTGTCGGTCATCACGTGGGTCCAGTCGTCCCAGGAGTCGTTCGCAGCGATCACCGCGGCGATGGCATCCTTGTCGCCATACTTGGGGTGGAACTCTTTCAGGAAGTGCGCCGGGGACGCCGCAATGTTCGTGATCACGCTGCCGTAATAGAGGAACAGCGCGTTCGGGCGGGCGAACTTGTACGAGAACGTGATGTCGTCCTCGACGGCGAACTCGGCCGGGACGCGCTTGCCGTCGATAACGCTGGCCAGCTGCACCGGCACCGCTGCGGTGTACTCTTCGTTGAGGATGAGATCCTCATAGTAGAAGCGAAAGTCCTCGGTGGTCAGCGGCGCGCCGTCGGACCATTTGAGCCCCTTGCGCAGGGTAAAGGTCCACTCGGTGCCGTCGTCGCTCACCGACCAGGAGTCGGCCATCCCGTTGACGATGCCCAGGTTATGGTCGATCTTGAGCAGGCCACGGCTGGTGATGTAGCCCTGGGCGGTCGTGTCAGACTGGCCGCGCTTGCCCATGCGCCAGGTGCCGCCATAGTTGCCGATGCCGTCAAGGCCTTCGATGACCAGGGGGTTCTCGGGCAGGCGCTCGTCGACGACAGGCAGCTCGCCAGCGGCGACGCGCTCAGCGAGCACGGGCGCCTCGTTATATGCGGACGGGGCCTCAGCGGGAACCGCCGTAGCCTCCGGAGCGGCGGGTGCCGCGGTGGCCGGTGCTGCGGTGGGCTCTGCAGCAGGGGCCGGGGCGTTCTGCGCACAGGCTGCTGCGACGGTAGCCGCTGCTGCCAGCCCAGACACGCGCAAAAAATCTCGGCGAGAAAGGCTTTGCATGAAACTCCTCTCCTACAACGATCTAGCAATAAGCCCGGACCAAGTGGTCCGACATGCACGGGCGCCCTGGGACAATGGCAGAGTCGACCGTTGTCCGTCGCTCAGCCCTAGCCTCCGGTGCAGCCCGTCTGCAGGCCACTATACCGCGCTCCGAAAGGCGCGTCAAACTCAGCACCCCGCCGGCCCAAGGTCCGGCGGGGTGCTGGGAGGTTGTACGCCGATGGTAACGACGTTTTAGGCCAGCTCGCGGGAGGCGGCCGCCACGATCGCGTCGATCTCGCGCTCCTGGGCAGCGTCAAGCGGCTTGGGGCGGTCCTGAGACAGCAGGCGCCGCGCCTTGTCTGCCGCGCGGGCCTCCATGCCGCGGGAAGGCTGCGCCTCCCAGGCGGCCCAGGGCAGGCGTTCGACCAGGTCGGAGAGCAAGAACTCCTTGCGGTAGTTCTCGGCGGTGTGCGGGTGGGTGAGATAGTTGCCGCCGATGCCGACCTCCTGGATGACGTCAAAGGCCAGCGTCTCCGCGTTCACGGCAAAGCCCGTCAACATGCGGCGGATGTACCCCGCGATGGCATCGTCGATCACCAGTTGCTGGAAAGAGAAGGTCAGGGCGTTCTCCAGGTGTCCGAGGGTGCCCACGCCGGTGGCGCCGGCCAGCACCGGGAAGAGGATCGAGAGCGCCTTCTCCATCCCTGCCTGCGTGCCAGGCTGGCAGGCGTCCGTCTTGCCGCCGTGGCAGCCCCCCGGCCGCCCATAGTAGTCGGCCAGCATCTGCATGGCCGCCGTCACCAGCGGCAGCCGGTCTGCCCCGGAGTATGGAAAGATCATGCTGTCCATGGCCGTCAGCGTCGGGCAGACGTCCAGGCTGATCACCGCGTCGCGGTCGATGGCATAGGCCAGGGTGAGTGCCCCGAGCGTCTCGGCCAGGCCGAGGGCGAGGGTGCCGGCGCTGGTGGCCGGCGCCGTGGTGCCGCCGGCAGGCATGGTGTCCAGCGACTGCGGGACCCCCCGCTTGACGTACTCGATAAAGATCCCGGCCATGTTCCCGTCGATGACCAGGGGGCTCTTGGCCTCCCCGTACCCGATCAGGACGGGCTGTTCGCGCACCGCCTCAGCGCTGCCGCGCACCACCTCGGCCATCCTCTGCAGATAGGGGATGTCCTCGGCGCGGAACGCTTCCACCCCGCCAATCTTGGCGGTGCCCTTGACCAGCTCGGCCGCCATCACGACCGGGCGCAGCGCCGCGGGCACCTCCTGCGCCGAGCAGGGCAGGCCTACCAGATCTATGTTGGGAAGCGCGTCAGCCAGGCGAATGCTGGCGCGCACATCGGCCATCGTCGCGCTGCGCCGCCCACCCTCGAGGCCCAACACAAAGGGTACAAAGCCGCCGGTGTTGGCGTCGAACGCCGGGCGCGGCTGGCGGGCAAAAGTTGAAAAGTACATCGCCGTGTACCGCATCGGGATGCGCCCCGCATAGCGCGGTTCGCCGGCAAACTGCTCGCGCAGGCGCGCCGCACTCGCCTCCACTACGTCCGCAGGAAAGCGGACGACGTGGCTCTTCTTGTCCACCCGGCAGCCGGCGCCATCCAGGTAGGCCAGCGCTTCCTCGTGGTCGATGCGCATGCCGATCTCGGAGAGGATGCGCAGGGCCGTCTCGTGGAGGGCCTGCATCTCCTCATGGCTGAGCACGCTGATCTTGCCGAACACGTTGCCCATGGGCTTCTCCTCGGTTTCACGCCGATACGGCGCCGGGGGCAGGGGCATCCGCCCGCTGCCCCCGGCCACAGACGTCTGACTAGGCCCGGAACTGCGGCAACCAAGAACGGGTCGCCGCGATCATCTCCTCGAGCATCGGCCTGGCGCTCTCCGGCCGCACCAGCAGCGGGTCGCTGGCCAACACGGCCAGCGCCTTGTCAAAGCTGCCTTCCAGCGCCGCCTCGATGGTCAGCTCTTCCCGCAGGACGTGCGGGCGGACGATCGCCTCGATCTGGGGCGGCATGGGGCTGGCCAGGGGGTGGTACCCGGCCCCGTCGAGGACGCCACGCGTCTCCACGATGGCGCCCAGCGGCAGCTGGGGAATCTGGCCGATGTTTGGCGCGTTCAGGTTGTCCTCGATGGCGATTTTGCCCTCGAGGGCCGCGATCCAGGCGCCGACGTCGTCGCTCTGGCGCTCACCCAAGACGTCGGTCGGCTCGGCCACCACCAGCGGCTCCTCACCGGAGAGGATGCGGCCGATGCTGGCCCGCTTGCGAGCATAGTTCTCAGCCCGGTCGGCAATGCTGGTGCGCACCAGCCCATAGCGCGCCACGTTCTCCTCACCCTGTAGGAAGGTGGGTAGGAACTCGGTCAGGTGGCGGTCACCAATGGCCGGCAGGGCGCCTAGCTCACGGCCGACCATGATCCCCACGCGCTCGCGGAAGAGCGGGGCGAAGGTCTCGTCCTTGGCCGCCTCGGCGGGCGTCTTGGCCAGCCAGCGGCTCAGGCCGCGCTCCTCGAGGAGCTCCCAGGCATCGCGACCGTCCACGCGCATCTCGGTGAACCAAGCGCAGTGGTCGATGCCCGAGTTCACGTAGGCGCAGCGCGTCAGGGGCACGCCGAAAAAGCCGGCAAAGTCACGCGCCACGCCCAGCACGCCGTGGCAAAGGCCCAGCGCCCGGACGCCGTTCTGGTTCACGACGCGCGTCAGCGCCGACAGGGGGTTGGAGAGGTTGAGCATCCAGGCATCGGGGCAGAGCCTAGCCATGGAGCGGGCCATGTGGTCGAACACGGGCACGTTGCGCAGGGCCCGCACCAAGCCCCCCGGGCCAACCGTGTCGCCAACGCACTGGTAGATGCCGTACTTTTCTGGGATCTCCAGGTCGGGCCGCATCGACTGCAGGCCGCCGGTCGAGATCGTCACCAGCACATAGTCGGCCCCGGCCAGGGCCGCATCGAGATCGGTAGACCGCTCAAACGTGCACGCCGAGCCGAGCCGTTCCTTGTACATCTGAGACAGGCGGTAGGTCAGCTCCAGGGCCGGGGCGTCGATGTCATGCAGAAAGACGTGCGCCCCGTGCAGATGCCTGTTGGCCAGGATCTTGCCCACCAGACCCGGCGTCCAGGTCGTACTTCCCCCGCCCACCAGCACGATCTTGAGGTTTGCCATCTGTACGCTCCTATCGCGCTACTCATGCCTGCGGCGCAACCCGCCTGGCGGCATTCCGCCGGCGCGGCACATGCCGAACACCCCACGGCACATCGGGAGGCCAGGGGCGCGCCAGGAGCAGGTCGCCGCCGAGGCAGTGGAGGACGCGCGGGGGGAACCGCCCGACGTTACCGAGACGCCTCCCTCCGCGCGCCGCCGTCCGGCGCCAACCCAACCCCAGGTCCCCCGGGCTGCGCCGGTTGGCCCCGTCAGCGCGACCGGGATTGGCGCCCCCGTGGGGGCCTGACCCCGGTCGCGCCATCCATACACTATCACCGGCCACAAGGTCCTCTAGACGTCAGACCGGAACCACTGCTCCGGGTCGGCCGTGCCGGGGAAGCCGTACACGCCCGAGCCCACCGGGCCGCCGACGGCCTGCACGTTGCGCAGGGTCTTCTTGACGATCACCGGCAGGGTGGTGTCGCCCACGGTGCCGATGGTCAGCGGGCCCTCGTCGATGTGGATCTGGTAGCCGTCCAGCAGGCGATCGTTGCGCTCCGCCTCGTCGACGATGGTGATCGCGTCGGCATAGACCTGCTGGAGCCTTTCCAGGAAGGAGCCCTCCGGCACCGGCATACCCGCCGTGCCGCCAGACTGGTAGTACTGGCCGTAGGGCTGGCCGCCCAGGCAGTAGCCGGCGTTCTCCACCGGCGTCCAGGTGGACTGGGCGATAAAGAGGCCCGAAGCGTTGGACTCTTCCGTGCGCAGCATCGACTCGCAGGTCTGCAGGCGCTGGTCCATCAGGGTGCTGTCGATGGCGTTGAGCACCATGTTGATGCCCACCGCCGCCCAGTCTTCCTTGACGAGCTGCATCGTCTCTACCCAGGCCTTGCCCTCGACGTCGACGTCCAGGATCAGCTCCAGCGGGGAGCCGTCCGGCTTTTCGCGCATGCCGTCGCCGTTGACGTCCTTGACGCCGATCTCGTCGAGAAGGGCCTTGGCCTTGTCCGGGTCGTGCTCGCGGGCCAGGTTCTGCCAGTCACTCAGCACCTTCTTGCCCCGCTCGCTCAGGAACTCGGGGCCATCGGGGAACATCGTGTACTGCACCGGCTTGGACAGGCCCAGGAACACTACCTCGTTGATCCGCTCACGGTCGATGGCGTGCGACAGGGCCAGGCGGAAGTTGCGGTTCCAGATCAGCTCGCCGATCGCCGGATCCGTGTTGATGTAGCAGAACTGCAGGTCGATGGAGGCAAAGCTGCAGTCACCGCGCTTCCACAGGCGCACCTCATAGCCACCCTTCTCCTGGTTCTCCATGAAGAGCGGGGTGTCCTTGATCTCCAGCTGGCGGATCTGAAAGTCGACTTCGCCGGCGATGATGCTCAGCGGGATTAGCTCCGCCGACTGTACGATCTTGATCTCGACGGCGTCGATGTAGGGGAGCTGGTTCCCGGCGGGGTCCACCTTCCAGTAGTACGGGTTGCGCTCGGCCACGGCCCGCTCCGCCTCGCGGTATTCCTTGACCAGCCAGGGGCCAAAGTGCGGGATCTCCGGGTAGAGCATACGGTTGTTGTAGCGGTCCACCAGGTCCTTGATGTCGGTATCTTTGTAGGCGGTGTTGTACTTGTAGTGGAACTGCTTGTAGTAGTGAGCCGGGATCACCTGCCAGGCGGTGGCGCGTGACCCGGTGCCGCGAGACATCACCTGGATGAACAGCGGGTTGGGGGCCGCGAAGCCGAGCTGGAGGGTATAGTCGTCCACCAGGGTGAGGTCCATCGGCTTATCTTTGACGAAGGTGCCCGTCTGGCGGCCGATGTTGATCTTTTCGTCGAGGACCATGTCCTGCCACCAGAACTGCCAGTCCTTGGCGGTCAGCGGCTGCCCGTCAGACCACTTGATCCCCTTGCGGAAGTTGAGGGTCAGCTGGGTGCCGTCCTCGTTGAACTGCCAGCTGGACAGCAGATTGGGGCGGTGCCCAGAGACGTCCCGCTTCCACTTGGCAAAGTTCTCCACATAGTTGGCCATGTTCCAGCCATAGATGCCGGACCCGGAGCCCATATAGGTCCACTTGCCGCCGTACTTGCCGATCTCCTCCACCGGCTCCAGCACCAGGGGCTCGAGAGGCAGGCGCTCCTCGACGGGCGGCAGCTTGCCGTCCTTGACGAGCTGCGCCAGCCCCGGGGCCTCGGAGTACTTGGACGGCGCGGCGGCGGGCGCACCCGCGGCCGGGGCTGGGGCGGCCGTCGCCGGGGCGGCGCCGCCTGCTTCGGTCGGAGCGGCCTCCGGGGTCTGGGCCGCACAGGCTGCCGCAAGAGACCCTGCGGCCACGAGCGCAGTCACGCGGAGAAAGTCACGGCGAGTTAACCGTTCCATCTTGATCCTCCTGGTGTCTCCGACAAGAACACGACTGCCACGCTTCGCATACCGGATGCCGGCCTAGCACTGGAGCCGAGTCTGCCAGCCCCGGCGATGCCAGTTGCCCGATCCTTCGAGATCCCCCCCTTCTGGCGCTTTGCCCACACCCGGGCGCGCCTGCCGACGCGCCCGGCCAGAGCCCGAACCCGTACCGGGAACACCGCGTGCGCGATGGTTCCGCCTCTAGATCGTGAGGAGCGCGGCCGAGGCCGGCTCCAGGTACAGCGTGCCCCCCTTCTTGGTGCGCAGCACCGAGGCCGGGCAGGCTGGCGAGATCTCTCCCTGCAGCGTGGCCCGCACGGCGACGGCCTTGCGCCCTTCCGGCACGACCACGAGCACATGCGGCGGCGCCAGGAGCGCCGGGATGGTCAGGCTGAGGGCATGCGTGGGGACGTCGGCCAGGGTGGCAAAGTGGCCCTCGCCCACTTGCTGCATCCGGCACGTCTCAGCCAGGTCAACGACGTGGATCGTCTTGTCCGTCCAGATGACGGCCGGAGGGTCGTTGAAGGCCAGGTGGCCATTCTCGCCAATGCCCATCACGCAGGCGTCAGCGGGGTAGGTGCGTAGCAGCTCCGTATAGCGCTTCAGCTCCGCCTGCGTGTCTGGCGCGTCGCCCCCCACCCCGTAGAAGGCCAGGGGATGCACCACGTCGACCAGTTTCTCCTGCATGTAGCGGCGAAAGCTGGCCGGGTGGTCGGCCGACATGCCCAGGTACTCGTCCATGTGAAAGATACGCACGCGGTCCCAGGGGATGCCCTGCCGCTGCCGCAGCGATTCAATAAAGGGGAGCTGCGAGTTGCCGGTGGCCAGGATCACCGAGGCCGTACCGCGCGCGGCGACAGCCTCGTCGATAATGGCGACCAGCGCGTCAGCAGCGTCAATCCCCATCCGTGCCGCGTCTGGGGAGATGCGCACCTCCAGCTCGCCGACCCGGAAACGACGCACACTTGCCTCAGGTGACATGCCGCGAACCTCCGTCATGATTGAGCAGACCAGCCAACAATAGAGATCACTGCGGCGGGATCCGCCGCACCATTTGGCTAGGTCCAGTTGGAGCGCAAAAGGGCCGGCTCCATCTGGGCCACGTACTCGTTCACCACCAACGCACAGGCACCGACACAGGCGGAATCGAGCGACAGCGCATTCCGCTGAATCTGCACATCGCCATACGACAGGGGGAACGCCCGACGCTGGGCGGTCTTGCGGATGGCGTTCAGGACCACCTCGCCGGCCTCGGCAAGGTACCCGCCAATGATGACCATGGACGGGTTGAAGAGGTTGATCAGGTTGGCCACACCGATGCCGACAAAATCACTGGCCTTGCGGATCTCCTCGAGGACGAGGGCATCACCGTCGCGGGCGGCGGCGATGATCGCCTGGTAGGTGATGGGCTCACAAAGGCGGGCGTCCTCGCCGCGGCGCAGGCGCCCCCGGATCGCCTCGCGGATGGCCGGCAGGCTGGCCACCGTCTCCAGGCAGCCGCGGTTGCCGCACACGCACTCGGGCCCGTCCACCAAGACGGTTGTGTGGCCGAACTCGCCGCCATAGCCCGTAGCGCCCAGAAACAAGCGGCCCCCGATGAAGACTCCCGCGGCAATGCCATCAGAGACCGACACGTAGACCATATCGTCGACGCCGAGCCCCGCCCCGTACCAGTGCTCGCCCATGGCGCCGGCGCGCGGCCTGTTGGCAATGCTGACGGGGAAGCCCAACTCCGCAGAGAGACGCCGGGCCAGGGGTACGTCGGACCAGCCCAGACTCTCGGAGAACACGACCACCTGGCCGGCGGGATCGGTCGGTCCGGGGACGGCCACGGTGAGGCCTAGGCAGGGGCGTTGCTCGGCGGCCAGCAGATCCCTGGCCATCGTGCAGATCAGGCCGATGTAGGATTCCACGCTGGTTGAGGAGACCTGCTGCAGGGTGTGGCCGAGGGGGGTAATGCCGATATCGGTGACGATACCGCGGCATTCGGATCTGCCGACCTCAATACCCAGCGCCACCCCGAGGGCATTGTTGAGGTGGAGCGCCCGGTTGCGGCTGCCGTCCTTGCCCCCCTCGTAGAGGACGCCGCTCTTGAGCAGTTCGGCGACGAGGCTGGAGACGGCCCCTTTACTGAGGCCGGTGGCCTCGCTGAGGGCCGCGCGCGTCAGGCCGGTTGTGCGGCGCACGGCAGCGATCAGCGTGGCACGGTTCACTGCCCGCATCGACGTCGCAGTCATGTGCGCCCGCGTTCCGGCGCTTGCCCTGGCAGGTTCTCGAACAGACATGGCCGAACACCCGCGCGAAAGGCTCCGCGATACCGCCCATCTAGTTCACGACGTGAACTTACAAGGTCACTGTATTGCACGCCCGGACGAGAGTCAACGGCTCGGGCCGCGAAAGTGGTGTTTGCGTGCAAGAGTTGTACATCCTGGCGAAACAACCGCTCCCCGGCGCCGGCTGCCTGTTTTGACAGGGCGCCCCCGGCAACCTAGAATCGGGCCGGTCGGGGAGCTTGGGGGGCACATGCCACACACAGAACGACTCGGGACGACGATCAGTCTGGTGATGCTGGGGCTGGTGCTATCGGCCGTCTCGGTGTTGCCCGGGCGCCAACTCTTGTTCACTGTCTTTGGATCTCAGCTGAGCGTGCCGCTTTCGGGCCTCACCCAGCTGGCCATCGTCATGGTCGGCCTGGCCTGTTCCGGCACCGATGCCGTGATCCAGGCGCACCCGCTCAACCGGCGCCGTTCGCTCCCCTACGCCGCGGCGTTCTGGGCCCTGCCCGGCGTGCTGAGCGTGGCCAGCCTCCTGCTGGTGCGCCAGCTCCCCTGGTGGGGATACCGCCTCGCCTTTGTGCTCTTTTCCGGCGCGCTGCTGGCCGTGGTGATCGTGGCCCAGTACCACACCGTCTCGTCGGACGATCCTCGCCTGCGTGAGGCACGCCTGGCGCTCAACATCCTCACGTATGCCCTGGCCGTCTTTTTCTTCGTGGTCGTGTACGGCTCGCGCCTGCGGAGCGTCGTGTCTGCTACCAGCATCATGGTCGTCAGTGCGATGCTGTCTCTGGAGCTTTTGCGCAGCCCGCGCGAGGAAATCGGGCGCACCTGGATCTACGCCGGCGTGATCGGCCTGCTGATGGGTGAGGCGACCTGGGTGCTCAACTACTCGGCGCTCGACGCCCGCGCCGGGGGCGGCCTGCTCCTGGTGATCCTCTACGTGATGACGGGGTTGGCCCAGCAGCACCTGTGGCGGCGGCTGACGCGGCGGTTGGTCATCGAGTACATGGCCTTGGGCCTGGCCGCGCTGGGCTTCATCTTGCTTACCTTCGGCTGGCCGTAAGCGGACGCGCCGCCAGGAGCCAGATACCACAGCGCGCCGGAGGGGAGCCCTCCGGCGCGCTGTGTATTTTCTGCCCAGCCGCTGCCTAGTTGATGCCCACGTCATACGTGGTGGGCAGGAACTGGATCCAGGAATGCCCCGGGCGCAGGGGGATGTCGTTCCCGTCCGCATCGATGAACTGGAAGAGCATCTTGGCTTCCTTGCGCCACCAGAACCCCTCATAGACCAACCCGTCACGGAGGATCTGGGCGCGCCCACCGCCCTTGAGGGCGATGCCGATGGCCGTGGCGCCGTTGGCGTCCTCGACGATATTGGTCATCCAGTGCTTGGCATAGATGACGATCACGTTCTCGCAGGCGACCTGCTCGCCCGTCTCGGCATCGGTATAGGGCCTGCCCTGCACCCAGCGCCGGTAGGCGAACGCCTCGGGGTCCCAGGTCCAGGCCACCGCCGAGCTGGGCGGCAGGGGAATGTCGGCACGGCCAGCCGGGACGCCGCCCGCCGGCGTCTCTTCAGAGAAGGCCAGCCCGCTCAGCGTTACCGGGCGCTCGATGCCCCTGGCCGTCAGGCGCTTGCGAATGGCCGGTATGGACGTGTACAGATTGTGCGGGGCCGGCCGCGACCCGCTGCGGTAGAACAGATCCGCATCACGGCCGTCGTAGACCAGGTCCAGCCCGCTGGCGTTCAGCAGCCCCCAGACCCCGTTGGAGGCGCCGGAGAAGGCCAACACCCCGTTGAAGGCCGGGGCCATCTCGATGTTCACTGGCCGGGCGCTGCGCAGCGGCCCCACCTGCTCGGGCTCCCCCTGCAGGAAGACGGCTGTGAGGCGGGTGATCCACCAGGCCTCCATCAGGTCCTCCATGACGATCTCGGCCTGGGCGACTCCCGAATGCGGCCGGGCTGCGCTGTCGTTCCCGTAGCGCACCAGGATGGGGCGGCGCTGCAAGAGCGTCGGGTCATCTACCGTCTGGCCCGTCAGCGGGTTGGTGGTGGCGCCAAAGGTCGGCGGAGCGTTGGCCGGTGAGACCGCTGGGAACTCGGGCTCATACACCACCGAGGACCCTCTGGGCCGCTCGTTGGCGTTCTGGGCAAAACCCGGGTTGGCAGCGACCGGCAGCTCCGGCCCGGCCACGGCGGTGGCCACCGGCGTGGGCGTGTGCGATGGCGAGGGCGTCGCGGTGGACTGACTGGTCGGCGTCCTGCTGGGGCGCGGCGTCATGGTGGGCACATAGGTCAGGGTGGGCACCGCGGCCGACTGGGTGGCCCTCGCCGCCGAGGGTTCTCCCCCGCGCGAGCCGCACCCGGCCAGGGCCAGAAAGGCACACAGAGCGAAGACAAGGACAGCGGACAGCGCAACCGTCACGCGCAGATTGCTGTGTCGGGCATGGTGAGGCAAGGTAGGTACCTCCTGCGATGCGGGGACGTGCTAAGAAGCTCCGAGTGCGCTCAGTATAGGGCCGCCGTGCGTACCCGTCAATGGTCTGGCACCACCGCCACTGCGCCATACGTGGGCTTGTCGATCCCTCTCGTTGCCCGCGGCGGCCCGAGGGCTCCCCCTCTTCAGACAGCATCGCCCAGTACCGTCACCGCGGCTGGGCACCGTCGGTCCGTGGTGGGTGCTGCCGGCCCGTGGGCCAGTTCTTTGACAGCTCCTTGGCGCCCGGCTATACTGGTTATTTGGTGGAATTCTCAACTATCTTGCAGCCCGCCGCTCGTTCTCCTGCTCGCGCCGCAGGCCCCGGGCCCTCGACGCTACCGACGAATGGACGTTCGCGATGAACGACAGATACCTGGCCGCCCTCGACTATTACGCCATCATCGAACGGCTGGCCGAGCACACCGCCTTCTCCGCCAGCCGCGCGCTGGCCGAACGGCTGCGTCCCTCGGATGACCCCGAGACCGTCGCCGAGCGCCTGCAGGAAACCAGTGAGGCCAAGGCGCTCCTCTCCGTGCGGCCCGACGTCACCATCGGGGGCGCCCGCGACGTCCGCCCGATCCTACGCCGCGCCGAGATCGAGGCGCTCCTCCTGCCCAGCGAGCTCCTGGACGTCCGCCAGACGCTGCTCAGCGCCCGCTCGATGCGTTACCTGCTCTGCCGCCTGGACCGCGAGTACCCCCTCCTGGCCGACAAAGCGCTCGAGATCCAGCCTCTGACGCACATCATCGACGAGATCAGCCGCTGCCTGAACGACGATGGCGACGTGCTCGATGCCGCCAGCCCCGACCTAGCCCGCATCCGGCGCGAGCTCTCCGTGGCGCGCGACCGGGTGGTGGATCGCCTGCGCGGCATCATCTCCTCCGAGCAGAACTCGCCCTACCTGCAGGAACCGCTGATCACCGAGCGCAACGGCCGCTACGTCATCCCGCTGAAAGCGCAGTTCAGGAACCGCATCCCCGGGATCGTCCATGACCAGTCCTCCAGCGGGGCCACCTTCTTCATCGAACCGCTGGCCACCGTGGAGCTGAACAACCGCTGGCATGAGCTGCGCATCGAAGAGCGCCACGAGGTGGAGCGCATCCTGGCTGAACTGACCCGCCTGGTGGGGCAGGAGGCCGATACGATCGCTGTCAACGTCCAGGTGCTGGCCGAGATCGACCTGGCCCTGGCCAAGGCGCACTACTCGATCGAGATCCGCGGCACCGAGGCCGAGGCCGGCCCCACGGGCTGGCCGACCCGTGGCCTGGATGAGGAGGTCGCCCCTTCGCTTCAGCCTCTCTACCTGGCCCGCGCCCGGCACCCACTCCTTTCGCCGGATACGGTGGTGCCCATCGACGTGTATGGCGGGGCCACCTACACGGTGCTGCTCGTTACCGGGCCGAACACGGGCGGCAAGACCGTGGCGCTCAAGACGGTGGGGCTGCTGGCGGCCATGAACCAGGCCGGCCTGCACATCCCGGCCATGGCCGGGTCGCGCCTGCCGGTCTTTTCGGGCATCTATGCCGACATCGGCGACGAGCAGAGCATCGAGCAGAGTCTGTCGACCTTTTCGTCGCACATGAGCCACATTGTGGACATCCTGGCCCGTGCCGACGAGCGCTCGCTGGTCATCCTCGACGAGCTCGGCGCCGGAACCGACCCAGTGGAGGGATCGGCCCTGGCCCAGGCGCTCATCGACGCGTTCATCCGACGGCGGTCGCTGGTCTTCTCGTCGACGCACTACTCCCAGCTCAAGGTCTACGCCTTTAGCACCGACTGGGTGCAGAACGCCTCGGTCGAGTTCGACGTGGAGACCCTCTCCCCCACCTACCGGCTGACCATCGGCCTGCCCGGCCGCTCGAACGCCTTTGCCATCGCCAGCCGCCTGGGGCTGGCCGAGGAGACGATCGCCGCGGCGCGGCAGCTCCTCTCTCCGGACGACCTGCAGTCGGAGGCTCTCCTGGCCCACGTAGCCAGCGCCAGCGAAGAGGCCGAACGGGCCCGTGCCGAGGCCAACGAGCGCCTCAAGGACGCGCAGGGCCTCCAGGAAAACCTGCGCGCCAAGCTGGCCAACATCGAGGAGGCCCGCCGCCAGGTGCTGGACGAGGCCCGTGAGGAAGGCCGCCGGGAGCTCGACGAGCTCCGCGAGGACCTGCGCAGGCTGCGGAGCGGGATCGGCCGCGGCGACGCCAACGCCAAGGCCATCGCCGATGCGCTGCGGGCGGTCGAGGGCCTCTCCGAGCGCCTGGCCCCCATCGGGCCGGTCGAGGAGCAGGCCCCCGCCTCCAGCCAGGCGCTGCAGGTGGGCGACCGGGTCTACGTCACCTCTCTGAAACAGACGGGCGAGCTCCTCAGCCTGAGCGACAGCGACGCCGAGGTCCGCGTCGGGGGGTTCCGCCTGCGCACTCAGCCGGGCAAGCTGCGCTTCGAATCTCGCCCGCTGCCCGCGGCTGCCGGCGGCGCCCAGGCGCCGGCCGTCTCGGTGCCGAAGGTCGACTCCCCCGGGATGGAGCTGGACATGCGCGGCTGGCGGGCCGAGCAGGTGGCGCCGGCGCTGGACCAATACCTGGACCGCGCCTATCTCGCCGGCCTGCCCTGGGTGCGCCTCATCCATGGCAAGGGGATGGGGGTCCTGCGGCAGGTAGTTCGGCAGCACATCGAGGGGCACCCGCTGGTGGCCTCGGTGCGCTCCGGCGAGCAGGGGGAGGGCGGCGACGGCGTGACGGTGGCCCACCTGCACAAGCAGCGCGACTAGAGCCGCGGGTTCAGGCCCCTGCCCTACAGGTACTCTGCCAGCTGCTCGGCGGCCTTGCGGTTCATCGTCGGCGTGGCGGCCAACTCTTCCACCGTGGCCGCCCGGATCGCCTCCAGCGTGCCAAACCGCTGCAACAGCGCCTGGCGGCGCCGCGGGCCGATCCCCGGGACGTCGTCGAGGAGCGAGCGGGTGCTCGAGTCACTCCGTAGCTTGCGGTGGTAGGTCACCGCGAAGCGGTGGGCCTCATCGCGGATGCGCTGCAACAGGTAGAGGCCCTGCGAATCGTTGGGCAGTAACACCGGGCTCGGGCGGCCCGGCACAAAGATCTCCTCGCGCTCTTTGGCCAGGCCCACGGTGGGGATGTGCGGCGCGCCGACCTCCTCCAGCGCCTGCAGCGCCGCGCTGAGCTGCCCCTTGCCCCCGTCCACGATGACCAGGTCGGGCAGGATCGCCCAGCGGTTCTCCTTGCCGTCCACGCTCCGGGCCTGCCCGGCGTCCTTGGCCCGCGCAAAGCGGCGCCGCAGCACCTCGGCCATCGAGGCAAAGTCGTTGGCCCCCTCCACCGTCTTGATGCGGAAGCGTCGGTAGTCCTGCTTGCTGGGCACCCCCTTGGCAAAGACGACCATGCTGCCGGTGGCGTTGGTGCCCTGCGTGTTGGAGATGTCGTAGCACTCGATCCGGGCCGGCGGGCTGGGCAGCCCGAGGGCCTCCTGCAACTGCGCCAGCGCCTCGGTGTGCTTGTGGGTATCGACCTCCCACTCGGCGCGCAGGCGGTCCAGGGTGGCCACGGCGTTCTCCACGGCCATGTCCATCACGGCACGCTTTTCGCCGCGCCGCGGCGTCTTGATCAGCACCTTGGTGCCGCGGCGCCGGCGCAGCCACTCCTGAAGGACGGCCAGGTCGTCGAGATCCTCCTGCACCAGGATCTCCGGCGGGACGTAGGCGGCCTCGTCGTAGAACTGCTTCACAAAGGAGCCCAGGATCTCTGAGGCGGCCTCTTCGGTGGTGCCCGTCAGCACAAAGTACTCCCGGCCGATCAGCTTGCCGCCACGGATAAAGAAGACCTGCACGCAGGCCTGGCCGTCCTCGCGGGCAAAGGCCACAAAGTCGTGGTCCTTCAGGTTCCCCGAGACGACGCGCTGCGTCTCGATTACCCGGTTCACGGCTTCGATGGTATCGCGCAGCTCCGCGGCATGCTCAAAGCGGAGCTCGGCGGCGGCCTGGGCCATCTCGGCGGTCATCCGCGCGATGATCTGCTCTTGCTTTCCCTCCAGGAACAGGCAGGCTCTGTCGATGATGGCGCGATAGTCCTCGCGGCTGATGGCCCCGATGCACGGGCCGGTGCAGCGCTTGATGTGGTAATACAGGCAGGCACGGGTGACCTTGCCGTCCATCTCCATCTCGCAGGTGCGGTAGGGAAAGAGCCTGCGCAGGAGCTCCAGGCTGCGGTACACCGCCTGGCTGGAGGTGAACGGCCCAAAGTAGCGCCCGCCGTCCTGGGCCATGTTCCGCACGATCAGGATGCGCGGATAGTCCTCATACCAGGTGACTTTGATGTATGGGTAACGCTTGTCGTCCTTGAGGCGGATGTTGAAGCGGGGCCGGTACTTTTTGATCAGCTCGCACTCGAGGATCAGCGCTTCAAGCTCCGACTGGGTGACGATCCAGTCGAGGTCGGCAATCTCCAGGACGAGCTGCTGCGTCTTGCCGGTGTGCGCGGCGGAATCCTGAAAGTAAGAGCGCACGCGGTTGCGCAGGTTGATCGCCTTGCCGACATAGATGACGCGGTTCCTGGCGTCGCGCATGATATAGACGCCCGGCTGCGTGGGCAGCCCGGCGAGCCTGGTCTGTACCGTTTCAGTGGTCATCTCGCCCCGTCAAGATCAGTCGACACCGTGTTCTCTGCTACCAGTCCAGCGCGGCACGGCGCGTCTCGGGTGCGGCCAGGCCGTCCGTCCAGACGCAATAGTCCTCGGGCTGCTCGGCCCCCCAGGTGAGCACGCAGTGGTCGCCGTCCCGATCGATGGCGTGAATGGTCACCATGCCGTGATAGTCGCGGTCGAGCGCCTCCAGGTCACGGGCCGCCTCACGCACCGCCTCATGCACGGTCATGCCCATCTTCATGTAGAGGACCACGGCGCGCGAGGTGCCGGCGCGGATGGTCAGCTCGCCCTGGCCGATACAGGCCGCCGCGCCATAGCGCTGGTCGGCGTAAGAGCCGGCGCCGATGATCGGCGAATCGCCCAGGCGGCCCGGGTACTTCCAGGCCCAGCCGCTGGTCGAGACGCCACTGGCAATGTGCCCGTCGTCGCCGCGCACCAGAAAAGTGGTCGTGCCGTGGGCCAGGAAGGGGTCCGCCGTCAGCCCTGCCAGCGCGGTCAGGTTCTGCGCGGGCCAGTTGGCCAGCGCCGTTGGCGAGACGTGTTCGCGCCGCCACTTTTCCCAGCCCGCGCGGGCCTCCGGGGTGAGGTTCTCTCCGGCCACCATGCCCCACTCGGCGGCAAAGCGTGCCGCTCCCTCGCCCACCAGCAGGACGTGGGGCAGCCGTTCCATCACCTGGCGGGCCACCGAGATGGGGTGGAGGTAGCCCTGCAGGGCGCCCACCGCCCCGGAGCGGAGCGTGCGGCCGTCCATAATGCTGGCATCGAGCTCCACCTCGCCGAGGAGGTTGGGCCAGCCTCCCCGGCCCACCGAGTGGATCTCCGGGTCGAGTTCGACCTGCTGAATACCGAGTTCGATGGCGTCCAGCACGGGGCGCCCGGCCAGGAGGGCGTCGACGGTGGTCTGGATGCCGGCGACGCCGACGGAATTGGTCACTACGACGCGCATCGCGGGATGTCCTCTCAAGTTAGTGCAAAGGCCCGGCGTGGCCGCCGGCCGGATGGGTTGACTAGCCCATTATAGCCGAGGCGGCGCGCTCCTCCAACGATGGCCCAGCGGCCGAACATGCTTTCCCCTGCCGAGCCCGGTCGGCCGCTTGTCGGCCTCCTTCGCCTCGGCTACACTCGCAGGGACAGGTGGGAGCGATGAGAAGAGGTGAGAGATGAACGATAGGCACATCGCCGGGGCAGCCCTCGATCAGGGCCAGGGGATCGTCCGCCTGGCGCCCAACTGGGTGCCACGCGCCTTCTGCATCCCGGGGCGCCGCCTGAAGCTGCACCCCGACGACTATTACGCCCTGGGCGCCAACCGCGGGGGGATCGACGAGCGCTGGTTCTCCTCCACGGTCGCGGCCGACAATGGCCCGCTGACCCCGCCCGACGAGGGGCTCTCGTACATCGTGATGCAGGACGGCGCCGAGACCCGCCGCGTGCTCTTGCGCGACGCTGTGGCCGAGCTGGGCGCGGCGCTCATCGGCCCGCGGCTGATGGACGAGTACGGGCGCTGGCCGCTGTACGCCAAGTTCTTTGACAACCTCGGCCCGCTCCCCTTTCACCTGCACCAGATGTCGCCGCACGCCGCCCGCGTGGGCCAGCGGCAAAAGCCCGAGGCATACTACTTTCCCCTGCAGCAGAACAACCACGGCGGGCGCTATCCCTACACCTTCTTTGGCTTTGAGCCGGGCACCACGCGTGACCAGGTGAAGGAATGCCTACGCAACTGGAACCGCGGCGATAACAAGATCACGACCCTCTCGCGCGCCTACACCCTCGAGCCGGGTACCGGCTGGGACGTGCCGGCCGGCGTGCTGCACGCCCCTGGCAGCCTCTGCACCTACGAGCCGCAGGCCGATTCGGACGTGTTCGCCATGTTCCAGTCACTCGTCGACAGCGTCCCGATCGGCCGGGATCTCCTGCTCAAGGACGTCCCCGCCGCCAGCCACGACGACTTGGACTACCTGGTCGACATGGTGGACTGGGACCTGAACACCGACCCGGCCTTTGCCCAGAACCGGGCCATGCGCCCGCGCCCGGTGCAGCCGGCGGCCAAGACCCGCGCCCAGGGGTACCTCGACCACTGGGTCGCCTACCGCAGCCCGGCCTTCTCGGCCAAAGAGACCACGGTGCTGCCGGGGGCCACGGTAACGCTGCGCGACGCGGCGGCCTATGGGCTGATCCTCCTGCAGGGGCACGGCACGCTGGGGGCTTGGTCCGTAGAGTCGCCGACAATGATTCGCTTTGGGCAGCTGACCTCCGACGAGTTCTTTGTCAGCGAAGGGGCCGCCCAGGAGGGCGTACGCATCACCAACCCGAGCGAGACCGACCCGCTGGTGATGCTGCGGCACTATGGGCCAGGCAACCCGGATCTGGGTGAGGTGGCCCAGCGGGCCCTCTAGTACACGGTACGCGGCGGTTGGCCCAGGGCTTTGACGGTGCTCGGCGCGCATGGTACAATCGCCCCTACCCTTGTGGGAGGGGTGCCGGGCCCATAGCTCAGCGGCAGAGCGACCGGCTCATAACCGGTTGGTCCTCGGTTCGAATCCGGGTGGGCCCACTCTCCTGTCACCACGAGAAGCGTACCGTCAAGGCCTGACGCATCGTCGTCAGGCCTTGCTGCTTTCCTGGTTGGGGCGGGTCTTGTACCGACCCGCCATAGGTAGGAACGGTCGACTTTCCAATCCCGCCCTGCTGTGGTAAAATCGTTATGGTAAAAGTGGTTGGCCCTACATACAGATGCGCCGTCCGCCTGGGCCGTGGCCGCGTGTAGACCGCTGGAGGAAGGGTGCAAGTGTCTCCAACTTGGCCTCGTAACGCGTTTGTTTACGTACTGATCATCGCAGCGAGCATCTTTCTGCTCTATAGCTTTCTCTCGCCGGCGCAGAGCGCCGAGATCCCCATCAATCGCGTGGCGGATCTCATCAAGCAGGGCAAGGTCGAGAGCCTGGCCGTCACCGGGGATGGTATCATCAACCTGACGGTCACGGAGAGCGGCAAGGTGGCCCGCTTTAGCTCTCGCAAAGAGGCGAACGTGGGCCTCGGCGAAACGCTGATCAACCTCGGCGTCACGCCGGACGAGATCGGCGCCATCCCCGAGGTGCTCACCGTACGCCCGAGCATGTGGGAGAACTGGGGCATCGTGCTCATCCAGATCGTGCCCCTGGTGCTCTTTGGCTTGCTGCTCGTCTTTATGTTGCGCCAGGCGCAGACGGGCAATAACCAGGCCATCTCTTTCGGCAAGAGCCGCGCCCGCATGTTCACCGGTGACCGCCCCACCAACACGTTTGAGGACGTGGCTGGCGCCGAAGAGGCCAAGCAAGAGCTGGAAGAGGTCGTCGAGTTCCTGAGAGAGCCGGACAAGTTCACCGCCCTCGGCGCGCGCATCCCCAAGGGCGTGCTGCTGGTGGGCCCGCCGGGCACCGGCAAGACCCTCATGGCCCGCGCGGTAGCCGGCGAGGCCGGCGTGCCCTTCTTTTCCATCAGCGGCTCCGAGTTCGTCGAGATGTTCGTCGGCGTCGGCGCCAGCCGCGTCCGGGACCTGTTCGACCAGGCCAAGCGCAACAGCCCCTGCATCGTCTTTGTCGACGAGATCGATGCCGTCGGCCGTCACCGCGGCGCGGGGCTGGGCGGCAGCCACGACGAGCGCGAGCAGACCCTGAACCAGATCCTGGTGGAGATGGACGGCTTTGACACGGACGCCAAGGTCATCATCATCGCCGCCACCAACCGGCCCGACATCCTCGACCCGGCACTGCTGCGCCCGGGCCGCTTTGACCGCCGCGTGATCCTCGACCGCCCCGACCGCCGCGGTCGCGAGGCGATCCTTCAGGTACACGTCAAGGGCAAGCCCCTGGCCAAGGACGTCGATCTGGACACCCTGGCCAAGCAGACGCCCGGCTTTACCGGCGCCGATATCGAGAACCTGGTGAACGAGGCCGCCATCCTGGCCGCCCGCCGCAACAAGCGGGCCGTGGCCATGGAGGAGTTCCAGGAGGCGGTAGAACGCGTCATCGCCGGGCCCGAACGGCGTAGCCGCCTCATCAGCGACGAGGAAAAGCGCATCATCGCCTACCACGAGGCGGGCCACGCCCTCGTCTTTGACAAACTGCCCAACTGCGACCCGGTGCACAAGGTGACCATCGTCTCAC
Organism: Anaerolineae bacterium; assembly: GCA_040768605.1. GTDB lineage: Bacteria > Chloroflexota > Anaerolineae > UBA1429 > UBA1429 > JAAZBY01. The sequence goes on from JAXGMP010000002.1 coordinate 261,573, forward strand.
GCGGGATGATGGGCGGGTACACCATGGCCCTGCCGGAGGACGACCGCACCCTGCGCTCCAAGAGCAAGTTCGAGGACGACATGGCCGCCGCCCTGGGCGGGCGGGTCGCCGAGGAACTGGCCTTTGGCGAGGTGACCACCGGCGCCAGCAACGACCTGATGCAGGCCACCAAGATGGCCCGCGCCATGGTCACCCAATACGCCATGGGCGAAAACCTCGGGCACCGCACCTTTGGTGAGAAGGACGAGCTGATCTTCCTCGGCCGCGAGATCGGCGAGCAGCGCGACTACTCCGAAGAGGTCGCCGCTCAGATCGACCGCGAGATCTCCACACTCCTCAACCGCGCCCACGACCGGGCCAAGGAAGTCCTCACGACTTTCCGTGCCACGCTCGACGCCGTGGCCGAAGCCGTCATCGAGCGAGAGACGCTGGACCGGGCCGAGTTCAAGGCCATCGTCGACGGCTCGAACGGCGCGACCGCCTAGCGACCGCCCAGAGGCCGAGCACCCTCCGTGCTCGGCCTCTTTCCTATCTGGAGGTGGGCGTGGACCCTCTGCGCACGGGCCTGACGGCCGAACGGTCGCTCCTCGTCACTGAGCAGCACACCGCCGTCCAATGGGGCAGCGGCGGGGTGCAGGTGTTCTCGACGCCCCACATGATCGCCCTGATGGAGGGGTCCGCCGTCGACGCCGTGGACCCACTGCTGCCGGCCGGCCAGCAGACCGTGGGGACGGCGGTGCAGATCGAGCACCTGGCCGCCACCCCGATCGGCGGACGGGTCACCGCGCGGGCCACCCTGGTGGCCGTCGAGGGGCGCCGGCTGCGCTTCGAGGTTCACGCGGAGGATGAGGTCGGCCCCATCGGGCGCGGCACCCATGAGCGCGTGGTCGTCGATGTGGCCCGCTTCATGGCCCGTGCGGAGGGGCGCCGGCCGCAGGCGGCCACTCCCCCTGGGTGACGCCCCCCGATCTGCTACTCCCCTCCCCCTGCGATGGAACCGCAGCGCCGCTGCGGCGTCCCATAGGTACGAGGCTGTCACAACGCTCGGTCAGTAAAGGAGGCCACATGCGTAAGACACTGTACCGTATTGGGAGCACGGCGCTGGCCCTCGCGCTGTCTCTCCTAGTCGCCACAGCGGGCTTGGCGCAGACGGGCAGCCCGCCAGGAGGAGCCGTGACCACTGCGGGCGCCCAGGGCGTCGAAGTCACCGTGTACAACTCCAACATCGGCCTGGTCAAAGAAGTGCGCAGCCTGGAGCTCAACACGGGCACCAACGAAGTGCGCTTTTCTGACGTCGCCGCGGGGATCAACCCGAGGAGCGTACAGGTCGTCTCCCTCACCGATCCGGACGGCACCGCCGTGCTCGAGCAGAACTATGAGTACGACATCGTCGGCTCGTACAAGCTCCTGCTAAAGTACATTGACCTGGAGATCACCCTCACCACCACCGAAGGGCAGACCTACACCGGCACGCTGCTCTCCGCCTCGGACGATGTGATCCTGTCCACCGAGGAGGGCATCCGCCTGATCAAGGCCTCGCAGATCCGCGAGTTCGCCTTCCCGGCGCTGCCGGAGGGGCTCATCACCAAGCCAACCCTGGTGTGGCTGCTGGACGCTGCCAAGGCCGGCGCCCAGGACCTACGCGTCACCTACATGACCGAGGGGCTCAACTGGCGCGCGGATTACGTAGCCATGCTCTCGGCCGATGACTCGACCCTGTCGCTGAACGGCTGGGTCACGGTGGACAACAACTCCGGCACCACCTACAGGGATGCCAAGCTCAAGCTCGTGGCCGGGGACGTCAACCGCGTGGTCGAGCAACGCGTGATGGTCGACAAGGCCTATGCCGAGGCGATGCCCGCCCCCACGGCGGCGCCCGCGGTCGCTGAGCGGTCGCTCTTTGAGTATCACCTGTACGAGGTGCTGCGCCCCGTCACGCTCAAAGACTCGCAGACCAAGCAGGTCGAGTTCGCCAGCGCGCCGCAGATCGACGTGGACAAGGTCTACGTCTACGAGTCGCTGCCCAGCTACTTTCGCTGGTACGGCGGCGTCTACACGGACCCCAACTATGGCGTGGGCGTGCAGGAAAAGATCCGCGTGTTGATCGAGTTCACCAACAGTGAGGAGGCCGGCCTGGGCATCCCGCTGCCGCAGGGCACCATGCGGGTGTACAAGGAGGACGTCGGCGGCGGCGCCGAGTTCATCGGCGAAGACAGCATCGAGCACACCCCCAAGGACGAGGACATGTCCCTGTTCCTCGGGAACGCCTTTGACCTGGTCGGCGAGCGCCGTCAGGTCAAGTTCCGCCAGATCGGCGACCGCACCATCGAAGAGACCATCGAGGTCAGCCTGCGCAACCACAAGAGCGAGGCCGTCACGATCCGGGCCCTGGAGTACCTCTACCGTGCTCAGGACGCCGAGATCATCAACGCCAGCGCCGAGTACAGCTCCCCCAGCGCCAACACCGCCGAGTTCAACATCGGCGTGCCGGCGAATGGCGAAGTCGTGTTCACCTATACCGTCCGCTATCGCTGGTAGAGCGCGGGGCTGCCCGCAAGCAAAGGGCCCTGGGTGCGCGTGCACCCAGGGCCCTTGCCGTTGGCGTTCCGCTCAGGGGGCGGATAGGTCGACTGCGATGGCCCGGTCGACGCGTAGGTCGGTCCGATAGATGAGCCGCCCCGCGGCGGCCTCCGAAGGGGTCAGTCCCTCCCCCGCCGCCGGCCGCAGGCCGCTGCCCTCAATGGTCACCTGTAGGGGCAGGGCCACGGTGCCGGCCTGCTTCTGCACGCACAGGGTGTAGCGATCCCCGGCGATGGCCGCCCCTGGCAAGAGATACTCGAGCGCCACCTCACGGCGCTCCCCCGGCGGGAGCACCAGGTAGACGGCGAACGCATCGCCATCTTGTTCGGTCAGCGCCTCGGCCGCCTCATCCCCTCCCGAGGAGGCCAGGAGACGAGCCCCCGCAGGGATGTAGACGCGCACATAGTCCCAGTAGCAGCCCCGGGTCATGTCGGCGTAGACCGGCGAGTACTGGGTAGCCTGGTCGCACCCCGGTCGGCGGGCCGTGCTGCGGTTCTCATAGGTCAAGACCAGGCGCGCCCGCGGGCGGTCTCCGTCGAGGGTCACGGTGTAGTCGATGCTCTCGGCCACGCTGGCCGTGACCTTGTTGTACCCGACGTTCGAATCAACCACCAGGAGATAGTCGCCCTCCGGCCGGGCCAGGGCGCCCCCCCAGCCGTTGGCCAGGATGACGTCTTGCAGGGCCTCGTCGTGGGCGAAAGCCTGGATATGGCGCTCGTCGAGGAGGGCGCGCGCCGCGGTGCCCAGGGTCAGCCAGTCGACGCCGCGCGGATCGCCCATCAGGCGCTCGAGGGCCGCCCCCACCGCCAGGCCGATGACGTCCTTGCGCCCCGCCCACCAGGCGGACATCACCTGCGCCGTCCCCGCCGAGGCCCACTCGTGGGTGAAAAAGGGGAAGGGGGCCACGAACTCCTCGACGCCCTCCCCACCGATAAAGCGCACCCGCAGCGCGTAGGCGCCCCCCTTGGCGGAGACCCCCTCGGCTCTGCTGAGGGCCGCGGCCAGGAACGGCTCCCCGGCCGCACCGCTCAGCGGCAGCGTCTGCAGGGCGGCCTTCTGGTCGGCCGCGTCACCCATATAGAGCGAGCGACGGCCGTAGCTGGCGACCCCCTCGGCCAGCCCGTCGCCCGCGGCCAGGCCCTGAACCTCCCAGCCATCGGGACGGCCGTCGCCGTCGGCATCCTCCTCGAACGAGCCGTTCTGCACGAGGTTGACCCCGGCGGCAGACAGCCTTTCCAGGCGGACGTCGTCAAACCATACGGCGCCGACTCGGTCTGTGTAGAGAAGGGCGACCTCGACCTCGCTGAAGGCGCGGGTAGGCGTGATCACCTCGCCACCGGTCAACAGCGCCTCGGCGGGCAGCCCCCAACCCTCGTGGAGGCCCCTCTCCACGCCGCCCTTCTCCAGGCGCAGGCCGTCGGGCAGGTCGAGCGGCGCGAGCGCCTCGAGGAGTTGCGCGGCGGCATAGACGTCCACCGCCACAACGCCGCCGATGGGCACGTCGCGCTCCAGGGTGTACATCTCAGACACGGCCCGCGCCGAGGTGGGGAAATCGGGCCACCAGTTCGCGTCACGCGTCACGAGCAGGTCCAGGCCCATGTACTTGCGGAGCGCTTCGGGAGGGTCGCCGTGCGGCTTGGTCCAGTCGTCGATGCTGTAGGAATCCTCCAGCGTGAAACCTGCCAAGGCTCCATCGCGAAAGCGCAGGGTGCCCACCGAAGAGATAAAGCCGCCGGTAGCACGCAGCTCGTCGCTGTTCTGGGCCAGGAGGAGGACAGCCTGCTCACCGGGCGCGTCTAGCGCGCCGCCAAGGTGCGGCAGAGCGGACAGGCCGGCCTGCAGGAGCGGCAGCGCCTGGCGCGCCCGTCCCCAGGGCTCCCGCAGGGCTGCGGGGAGGCCGGCGGGGCTGACCGCCTCCATCCGGCCAAGGGCGGCCGCGGTGCGAGAGGCGGCGGCCTCCAGCGCGGCACTCTCCTCGCTCAGCGCCGCCAGGAGGCCGGGTAGGACCTCCGCATCGGGCGGCGCCGCCTGTGCCAGCAGCGCGGCCACCTCCAGGAGGCCCTCTCCCGCCTCAGCCGCCGGAGGGGCGACCGCACAGAGGGGGCCGACCCCGGGCAGCCAGGCGAGCCGCTCGGCGATGGCCAGGAAGGGGGCCAGGTCACCCCGCAGGCCGGCGACCTCCGCGTGCAGCCCTGGCACGGCGGCCCCGAGGGTGCGCAGGTCGCGCCCGCCTCCGCGCAGCGCGGCGACCTCGCTGGCCAGCCGGTAGCCGTGGACGGCCGCGCGCCCGGCGTGAATGCCCAGATAGGCCCATACCGCCGCAGCCAAGGCAAAGAGGGCTGCCAGAATGACCACGCGTCGGCGCGTACGGCGCGACGCGTCAGCAAGGGGCGCCGTCACAGGGGGCTCCTCCTATCGTATCGTGAGAGCGACGTGCGGTGCGGATGGGCAACCACCTCCCGATGGGCGGCCCGCGCCCTACGAGAGGGCGGCGGCCACGACCGGGGCGTAGCGGGCCAGGTCCTCGCGCAGTTTGAGCAAGGCCAGGTCGTGCGCCTTGCTCTCAAGCATGACGTCGCACGGGCGCATTCCGTCACAAAGGGCCACGAACTCGGCGAACTCGAACGGGTTGGCAAAGTCCCCGTGCTCCGTCCATGTGGGCACCTTCAGCCGGGTCACGGTACCCAGGCCCCGTGCCTCGCTGCGCGGCGTGCAAAAGTGCACCTTGGGCGTCACCCCGCTGGGCCAGGAGGCCAATGACCGTTCCAGCGCCTCACGCAGCGGCACGCCCTCGGGGTTGTGCACCCGGTGATGCAGCACGTCGAAGACCAGCGGGATGCCGCAGGCCTCGTGCACCAGGGTGACGTCCGTGTGGCTGAAGCGTCGTCCGTCGTTCTCCAGCACCAGGCGCCCGCGCACCGTCGGGGGCAGCGCCTCATAGCGGCGAGCAAAGCGCTGGAGCGCCGCCGGCGCGTCTCCATAGGCGCCGCCGGCGTGCACGACGATGGCTGCTTCAGGCGAGAGGCCCAGCGCGTCAAACACCGCCGCCGCCAGGGTGAGCCAGCCGGCGGAAAGAAAGGCCTGCTCGTCGTTCGGCGTGCTGAGGGCCACGCTGCTGTGGGCGTGGAACGACAGGCGCAGCCCCGCCCCACGGACTTTCTGGCCGATCGCGTCCAGCGTCGCGCGTTGCCCGTCCCCGTGGCCCGCCGCCCAGGCCGAGGCCAGCGCGTCTACCAGGCTCGCGTTGAGGCGGAACATCGTGATGCGCTGCGCTTCCAGGTAGCGCAGGGCATCGCGCAGGAAGGCCAGCTCCGTCCCCAGCGCGTCAGCCGGGGGGTCCGACGCCCCCTGCAGAGCGGGCTCAGCGGGCAGGCCGTACAGACGTGCGGGGCAACCCAACCTCATCTGGCCACCTCGTCTGCCCAGGAACAGGAATGACGCACACTGCTGGATTATAGGCGAGAGGACCTAGGGAGGTCAACGACAAGATGCCTGCCCTGCCCAGCAAAAAGAGGGGCCGCACGCGGCCCCTCATAGTATTCATCGAAAGACGAGCCAGAATCCCTCAGGACATATAGTCGCGCAACTGGCGGCTGCGGCTGGGATGGCGCAGGCGGTCCAGCGCCTCGTGCTCAATCTGGCGGATGCGCTCGCGGGTAAGGCCGAACTTGCGGCCGACCTCTTCCAGCGTGTAGGAGCGGCCATCCTGCAGCCCGAAGCGCAGCCGCAAGATGCGCGCCTCGCGCGGTGACAGCGTGGTCAGGACGTCTTCCAGCTTTTCCTTGAGCAGGTTGTGGTAGGCCGTATCGGTCGGGGTTGGCGCTTCCTCATCGGGGATGAAGCTGCCCAGCTCGCTATCTTCCTCCTCGCCGACCGGCTTTTCCAGCGAGAGCGGCCGCTGCGAAACCTTGAGCATCCACTGCACCTTGTTGGGCGGCAGCGAAAGCTCTTTGGCGATCTCTTCGGGCGTAGGCTGGCGCCCCCAGTCCTGTTCGAGCTGCTGGGCGATCTGGTATACCTTGCGGATGCGATCACTGAGGTGGACGGGCAGGCGGATGACGCGGCCCTGGTCAGCCAACGCCCGGGTGATGGCCTGGCGAATCCACCAGGTGGCGTAGGTGCTGAAGCGGTGCCCGCGGCGATAGTCGAACTTTTCCACGGCCTTGATGAGGCCCAGGTTGCCCTCCTGAATCAGGTCCAGAAAGGGCACGCCCTGGCCGAGGTACCGCTTGGCGATGCTGACGACCAGGCGGGTGTTGGCCCGGATCAGGTGCGAGCGCGACGCCTCGCCGCGATCTGCCACCAGGAAAAGAGCGTCTTTTTCGTCCTCGCTCAGGTTGCCGTTCTGGCGCAGCCGTTCGCCGGCGTGGAGGCCCTCCTCCAGCTGGCGCGCCAGGGTGACCTCCTGCTCGGCCGTGAGCAGCGGGACCCTGGCCATCTCCTTGAGGTAGAGGCTGATGGTATCATCGCTGGCGATCTCAGAGAGGTCAAAAGTGGGGTCGGACGGCGCCTCGACCCCGCTGGAGGAGGAGGCAGACTCCTTCTCCTCCGCCTCCATAGGCTCTTCCTCGTCCTCGTCGCCCTTGTCATCGCCGTAAAGGACCTGGATACCTTCCTCGCTAAGGAAGATGAACAGGTCCTCGAGCTGATCCATGTTGTCCTCAACGTGAGGAAAGGCTTCCATGATGTCATCCAGGGTGAGGAAGCCTTGGGACTCTGCCTTGCTCAGCAGATCCTGAACTGCCTTGTTGTTCTTATCGTCTAGCATCTGACACCTACACCGTCAGGCAAGTTGAGAAGCGCTACCTGCAGGAAAATCCGCCGAGGCCGAGCCATCGGCGGATTGTGGGTAGTGGCTCTGTCGCGGGTAAGACTGCATCGATTGTCGTGCACGGCTGCAGCAACGCAGCCCTTGACCCACCCCGCGCGGCCCCAAAGAGCATCAATCGCTATGCTCTACAGCATTGTGCACGCATAGCATAACACGCAGGGCGCACTATGTCAAGTGCTTGCGGTCCGACGCCCTTGCTGCAGAGCGCTGACTCGCCCGAACACCGAGGCGCCTCGCCCGTGAGGTGCCCCAGCCCCGGATGGCGCGAACCATCCGGAAATGTAACATAAAGGTGTGCGGAGTTCAACCCCCCCGCAGCGATCCACGGCCGCCTCACGCCTTTGCGGGCCCTATCCCCCATGGTATAATCCTAGGGAGCCAAGTACCCCCAACGCGTCAGGAGGATCTCCCTGGACCAACTGGATTACGCCAAGCGTGTCGTGGATATCCTGTCAGCCAAGTTCGGGTCCGACATTCTGCTCTTGGACCTTCAGGGGCTGACCATTATCGCCGACTATTTTGTGATCGCCAGCGGCGACAGCGTCCGCCAGCTGGACGCCATGGCCGAGGACCTGCGCAAGCAGCTCAAAGAAGAGCTCAGCCTGGTTCCCTTGGCGGTGGAAGGGACCGCCGCATCGGGCTGGGTGCTGATGGACTATGGCAGCATCGTCGTGCACCTGTTCTCGCCGGCCCAGCGTCAGCGTTACCGCCTCGAGGACCTCTGGGAGCAGGCGCGCACCATCGTGCGCATGGCCTGACGCCCCCCTTTCACGCCGGGTTTCTGCCCGACGAGAGCCGCCCGCGCCAAGCGAGCGGCTCTCTGGCTTTGCCTCCGCGGCCGGCGGGTTCGCCTATTCCAGGATCCAGGAGTCCGTGCTCCGCTCCCAGGCCACCAGCTCGTCCTCGGCGAAAAAGAGGGCGATCTCCTTTGCGGCAGTCTCCGGCCCGTCCGACCCGTGCACCAGGTTGCGGCCGATCTCCATGCCATAGTCAGCGCGGATGGTCCCCGGGGCCGCCTGCACCGGGTTGGTGGCCCCCATCGTGCTGCGAGCCGCCTCGATGGCCCGGTTCCCCTCCAGCACCATCACTACGACCGGCGCAGAGGTGATGTAGCGGATCAGCCCGGCAAAGAAGGGCTTGCCCTCGTGCACGCCGTAGTGGCGGCGGGCCAGCGCCTCGTCTATCTGCATGAACTTCATGCCCACGATCTTGAGGCCGCGCCGCTCGAACCTGGCGACGATCTCTCCGATCAGTCCGCGCTGTACCGCGTCCGGCTTGACGATGATGAGTGTGCGTTCCATGTGCTCTGTTTCTCCGTAGTCTTGATGGCAGGATGGCACGCCGCGCGGCCGGTGCGTTTGGCCAGCCGCGCGGGCGGATCCTTTCAGGCGGGATTACTGGGCCCCCGGCTCTCGCGGAAGCGTGCTTCGGTAAGCAGCTCGTGCAGTTCCGGGGTACGCGGGTACATGCGGTTCAGGAACTCGAGGTCGTCGATGGCCTGGGGGAGCAGCAGGACGTCGTTCTCCACCAGCCAGCGGTACTGCGCGATGGCCTCGTACAGGCTACCGTCATCGCGGAGGCGCTGGGCGAGGTCGAGCCGCGCTTGGGCATCCTCGGGGTGCTCGGCGACGTACTGGCGCTGCACGTCGATGAGGGACATGGCCTCCCAGGCCGCGCGCGGCGGGGCGGCGGACTGTGGCTCGCGGGTTGCGGCCGGCTCGTCCGCAGGCGCCTCGCCAGCGGACGGCTGGCCGCTAGGTGGCTCGCCAGCGGGCGGTTCACCCGTCCGCCGTTCGCCAGCGGCCCGCCCGCCCGCCGACGGCCTCCTCTTGGGGCGCGGCGGTGCCGAGCGCGCCTCGGCCATGATCCGGTCGAGGCGTGGGGGCGCTGCCGCGTCGGCATCGTCGGCCGCATCGGCCGCATCGGCCGCTTCGGCCGCATCGGCATCGTCGAGAAGGTAGTCCAGGTCAAGCGGCGGGGCGTCCTCCTCGCGGAAGGGCAGCCGCGCGGCGCGGGGCGGCAGCGGAGAGCGCGACCCGAACAGGTCCTGGGCAGCGCTGTTGTCGGGATCGAGCGCCTGGGCCCGCTGCAGGAGGGCGCGTCCGTAGGCATCGCGGTCGGTGCCCAGCCATTCCTGGCCGAGGATCAGGGTGGCCTTCAGGCAGTTGGGCAGCTCGGTGAGCAGGCTCTGGCAGACGTCGGCGGCCTCTGCGCCGGCCTTCCCGCGCCACAGGGCCTCGGCCAGGCCCACGCGCAGGTCGTAGCGCCGCGGCTCCTCCCCCAGGAGGCCCCGATACTCCCACACGGCCAGGTCGTACAGGCGGCCGCGCGCATAGGCCCGCGCCAGCGCCGCCCTGCTGAGGGGCACGCGGCGCGGCACCTCCCCCTCCGAGAGACCCCGCACCCGTAGGTAGCCCTGACGCGCCTCGACGTCCCCCGGGGCCAGATCGCAGGCCAGATGGTAGTGCCAGAGCGCCTCGCTCAGTTGGGAGCGCCGCTCGTGCGCGGCGCCCAGGCCAACATGGGCCAGGGCAGACTCGGGATCTGCCGCCAGCACCCGGTAGAACAGGTTGATGGCCTCATCGCGGCGGCCAAGGCGGGCCATGGCCTGGCCCAGGAGGCCATAGGTCGCCACGTGGCGCGGGAACGTTTCCAGGATGCGGAAACAGATATCGCGGGCGTCGGCCGGCCGGCTGACCCGTAGCAGCCGTTCCGCCTCCGCATATTGACCTCGCAGGCTGAGGTCGACCATGTCGGCACTCCTGGAAATCGAGGAGGGAAGGTTACAAGTGCGCGGAGCATTATGTACGGCGGCGGGCCACCTGTCAACACGCGCCGGCCGGCCCGCTGCGTTCGGGCCGGCCGCGGGGGCCACATGCGCCCCCGCACCACATGGCCCCCAGCGGGCGCCACCGAAGCCCGCGCGAGGTTACCGCCGGGCAGGCTCGCGGCCCAGTTTGTGGTCGGCGTCAAGGTCAAAGTCATAGTAGTTGCAGGTGAGCTCCTCACCCGCCGCGATGTCGCGCGCCGCCACGTTGGTGTACCCGGGACCCTCACCGGCGGCCAGGTTGGGCTGGTCGGCATGGTTCATGTGCTTGGCATGGTCACCGCAGAGCACTAGGCCGCGCTGGCCGTTGCGCAGGGTCGCGTAGCCGTACATGTCCAGGAAGGCCCGCGCGGGGGCGGGCAGGTGGGCGACGTCGGCATCGGCCACCCAGACGTCGACTGTCTCATCCAGCGCCCATACCAACTGCCCCTTGGCGATCGGCTCTTTGGTAAAGCAGCCGTACCCGTGAATGGGGCTGAGCCCGATGGAGGCGGAGACACGAAGCATGGGGTCCTCCTCGCCTGGTCAGGGGTGGGGCCGCTGCTGGAGGGCCAGCAGGGCCAGGAACTCGAACACGACGGTAGCGGCCAGCAGGGCGGTGATCTCGGCCGGGTCATAGGGCGGGCAGAGCTCCACCACGTCCATGCCGACCAGGTGCAGATCACGTAGCCCCCGCACGAGCTCCAGAAGATGCTGGCTGGTCAGCCCGGCCACCTCGGGCGTGCCGACCCCGGGAGCAAAGGCGGGGTCGGCGGCGTCCAGGTCAATCGACACATACAGCGGGCGCTGGCCGATGGCGAGCCGCGCCTGGCGCACCACCTCGGGGATACCCAGCGCCAGGCAGTCCTCGCAGGCGAACACCCGCGCCCCTAGGCGCGCCGGGGCCTGCAGGTCGCCGGGGCCGCTCAGCGACCCGCGCAGCCCGGCCACCACGTACGCCTCACGGTCGATCAGCCCCTCCTCGGCCGCCAGACGGAAGGGCGTGGCGTGGTCAACCGGGCCGGGCCAGGTGTCGGCATGGGCGTCCACGTGGAGCACGGCCAGCGGCCCGTAACGCCCGGCATGGGCGCGCAAGAGCGGCAGGGTGATGGTGTGGTCCCCGCCGAGGGCGACGACGCGTGCCCCGCTGGACAGAATCACCCCCACCTGCGCCGCCACCGAGCGCACGGTACCCTCGACGTCGCCCTGCCTGGTCTCCAGATCACCATAGTCAACCAGAGAGAGCCTCTCCAGCGGGGCCACCTGTAGGGCGCGGTGGTAGCCCCACAGGAGGAGAGAGGCTTCACGGATCTTGCGGGGGCCCAGGCGCGCCCCGGCTCGAAAGCTGCTGGCCCCGCCGTCGAGGGGCACGCCGACCACGGCGACGTCCACCCCCTCCAGCAGGCGCGTGGCCGGGCGACGCATGAACGAGGGGATCCCGGCGTAGGCCATCAGGTGCGCGCCGTAGGCCGCGTTGGGGGGGCCACCGGTCATGATCTCGCCTCGCCGGGACCCTTGACGGCGGTCGCCAGCATGATGCCCTCGTACGGCCGTCCCGGGCGATCTGCCGGCTCTGAGGAGATCGCCATCGTGTCGCGCAGGAAACCGAGGTCGCCCAACAGCGCCGCCAGGTCGCGATCAAAGAGGCGCACGGCGAGAAAGCTGCGGTGCCCCACCGGGTAGGAGGCTGCCCCCCTCACGGCGGAGAGCACCAACCGCCCGCCTGGGCGCAGATAGGCCAGCACGGCACACATGCACCGGCGCCACTCGTCGAGGTCGCCTGCCGCGGCCTCCAGGCAAAAGTTGGTCACCAAGAGGTCATAGGCGGCCGCCGCCTCTTCCAGCGGGCAGAGTGCCTTGGCATCACAGCGAGAGACCCTGGTGACGCGCTGGCGCGTCAGCGCCTCGCGCGCGGCCACGTCCGCGGGCCCAGCGGGCAAGCCCTCCAGGCGCAGGATGGCCCGGGTGATGTCTCGCCAGTCAAAGGCGTGGGGATCCGCGGCCAGCCAGCGGCGCACCTCGCTGAGGTTGGCCTCCGAATAGTCGGTCAGGTGCATCGCCGATACGTGGGGGGCCGCGGCGATGGCGGCATAGAGGGTCGGCCCGCCGCCAAAGTCCAGCATGGTGGCCCCGGCGGGCACATCGCGGAGCGCGCCCGTCAGGAAGCGAAACAGCGCCCGGTTTTCCGCGCCGATATCGGCATAGTACTCCTGAAGATAGGCGAGCGGCTCGAACAGGTCGTAATCGCTGATGGCTTCCACGTCAGGCGCCCCATCCCCGGCTCTCGTAGGCGGCGATCACCAGGGCGCACACCGGCCGCCCGTGGCACGCGACGCCGGCTAACTCCGACTTGACGGGCCCAAACGCGCCCCCCCGCCTGGCCACCATCGACGCCAGCGTCGCCTCGATGTCCTGTTGTACCCGCTCGCGGTTATCTCCGGTCAGCTCCACAAACAACCCTCGCCCGTCCGAGGGGTCCTGAGCCCAGCCCAGGCCCGCCCAGGCGGACTTGCCCACCCGTTCCTCTTGCTGGCGCGCCAGCACGACGTAGAGGCGGTGGCCATAGTCATCCGGCGGGGGGACGAAACGGCTCTTCTCGATCACGCTGTGCGGCGGGATGACGGACGAGAGGAAGAGGAGGTTATAGTCGGCCATCCCGGCGCTCGACAGGGCCGCATCGAAGGCCGCCAGAGCCGTGGGGCCTTCGCCTGTGCCCACACTCACTTGTATGTGCACGATAGGCCTCCTTCGGGCCACACACAATGCCCAGACCGCTGTCCCCCATCTCGCGGCGGCTGCCGCCCGTCGACAGCGCCGTACCCGGCCGAGCCAGGCTCGGCCCCCTCCCCCTTGGGGCGCGCAGGTTCTCGGTCGCCAGTTGCGGGGCAGCCACCCGCAGCCGCACGCCGCGCGCCCAGCCCGCTACGGGCGACGAGAGGCGGCGCGGCACAGCGCGTGGCGCAGGGCACTGGCAGGGGGCGCAAGGTCACCGCTGGTCGGGGACAGGTGTTCGCTTGGCAGAGGCTTCCCACCCTCGTCAGGCAAACAGCCGTGCAGTAGCACGTTGGCGAGCCCGGTGTCCGTTGGGGATCCGCCAGGGGACCGGCGTACCTGGGCCCGCGAGCGCCACGGCTATGAGGTAGCCGGGCCTCATCGTCAAAGGCGATCAGCGCTGTGTGGCTGCCAACGCGCCTGGCGGCCTAGCGTCCGCCAGGAGATTCGGATGGGATTGGGGCAATTCCATAGCCTGTTTATTGCACGAATCACCGCTCCTGTCAATGGGTTTGGCCACACAATCGGGAACGGTAGCCGGATATTCCGCAGCGACATAGGCGCAACGGGCTCTTGACGGGCACCGCAGCTGACCTACAATCTATGTACTGTCAAAGGGGAGTGCACTCCATGCTGGCAATGCTCTACGAATCCCTGCGGGGACGGGTACTGCGGGCGGGCCTGTGCTTCCTGACGTTCTTGGCGGTGGGAGGCGCGTTCGGTCTGCACCTGTCCGCGTCTGAGGCCATGGTGGCCCGTGCTCAGCAGCAGCTGAGCCGCGAGCACGCCTTCGGCTACGACATTCTCGTGCGGCCCGCCGGCAGCCGCAGTGCGCTGGAGCGCAGCGTGGGCCTCCTGGAGGCGAACCACCTGAACACCCTCGGCGGCGGCATCTCTTTCGCCCAGGCTGAGGCGATCGCTGCCATCCCCGGCGTAGAGGTCGCCGCCCCGATCGCCAACCTCGGCACCTTCCGCCAACCGCTCTACATCTGGTTCGGCGAATATGCGGGCCCTGGCGTCTACGCGGTCTCCTGCCGCACCGAGGAGCACTGGGGACCGCGCACTTACCGCGATGAGTCGCTCACCTACCGCTACGTCGGCGAGGACATCACCGCCCTGCGCCCCACCGACGAGGCGGAGTACGGCCTGACCCCCGGCATCTTGCCGCCGGTGTGCACCTATGCCTTTCCCGTCTCGCTGACGGCCATCGACCCGGAGCAGGAGGCGGCTCTGGTAGGCTTGCAGGACGGGGTCAGGGGCACCTACCCCACTTCGGACATGGCAGTGGAACGCAACGCCTACCAGATGTCCACCGGGCAACAGGTGCTCTACACCATACCGGCCCTGTTGCAGGCTAGCCAGCACATCTCGGTCACCCTGATCAGCGAGTTGATCCCCCTCGCCTGGCCGGAGGGGACCGCCGGCGTGCGCGACATGCTTGCCCAGGGCGGGCCCGCGGCGCTGCCGCGGCAGGAGGCCATCGCCAGGGAGGTGCTGGATGGGGCGACGGCCTATCAGACCCTGCTGGCCGGCCTGGTGGGCCGCGGGGGCAAACGCTTCAACATCCCGCAGTTCAGCCGCTGGGGCGCGCCAACCGCGGTGACGTACCGGCCCCACACCCCGCCCGTCGCGCTGCCTCTGCCCGTCTACGAGGTCGCCGTCCTTGGCACCATTGGGCAGAGCGGCTCCGGCGACACCATGCCCGTCTACCGTCAGGTAGAGCCGCAGCCCCTGAACTCTGGCTTTATCTACTCGTTCATCGGCACGTATGATCCGGACCTGCTGGCCCTCAATGCGGACGCGCTAGCCCCACCCTCATTGTCCTACGCCCCTCCCCAGGCCGCGCTCAAGTACAACGCCAAAGGGGGGCCGGTGGCCGCCCAGGAAGTGACGCCTGGCCTGGAGCCCTACGGCTACCTGCTGCCGCCACCCACCGTGTTGACCACCCTCGAGGCCGCCCGCGCCCTCGCCGGGGAGGAGGCCATCAGCGCGGTGCGGGTGCGCGTGGCCGGGGCCGAGGTCCTTTCAGCGCAGGCGTTGGAGAGGATCGGGGCCATCGCCGGCCAGATTGCAGCCCAGACCGGGCTGGACGTCGACGTCGTAGCGGGCGCAGCGCGCCGGCCCGTGCTCCTGTACGTCCCTGGCCATACCTCGGCCGACGGCGCGACGACGGTGGCGCCGCTGGGCTACGTCGAGGTGGACTGGCTGGCCAAGGACGCTGGTTTGGCCACAGTGGCGACGGTGGCCGGCACCACGGCCCGGCTACGCGGCCTGCTCACCGCCCTGCTGGCCGCGCTGGCCGTCGCGGGCCTGCCTGGGCTGATAGCCGGGCGGCGATCGGACTATGCCCTGCTGCGCGCCGTGGGCTGGCGGCGGGGCTCCATCGTGACCTACGCCCTCCTGGAGGGATTGGTCATCGGCGGAGGCGCCGGGCTGGCCGGGCTGGGGCTGGCCCTGGCGGCCGCCTCGCGGTACGACTTGGGGCGGCTGAGCACCCAGGCCTGGCTGGCCATCCCGCTGGCCGCCGTCCCCGCCCTGTTCGCGATGCTGGCGGCGGCCCTGCCCGTGGCCCGCGCCGAGGTGCCCGCACGGGCGCCGCGGCGGCCGCGGATGCTCCTCCTGCGGGGCTGGTACTGGTGGGCGCCCTCCTGGGGAACAGTGGCAAGCCTCGCCGCAGCCCTGGCTGGCACCTTCCTGGTGATGGCTCTACAGGGGGCTCTGGCCAACCTGCCCGCCCGTTTGCACGGCATCCCCCTGGGCAACTACCTGGGCGTGGCCCTGCGCGGCCCGCGCGACCTGATCATCGGCGGGGCGCTGGTTGCCACGCTGCTTGCGACCGCCGGGGTGCGGCTGAGCAGCGCGACGGCGCGCCGCCAGGAGGCCGGCCTGCTCATCTCCTTGGGCTGGCGCCGCCGGGCGGTGCTGCTGCACCTGGCGGCCGAGGGCCCCGTCCTGGCAGCGGCGGGGTGGCTGCCCGGGGCGCTCCTTGGGGGGATCTATGCCATGCAGCAGTACAACGCCGACCTCGCCACTCTGGTGTGGACGGCGGGGATCGTGCTGGCGGGGCTCCTGCTGGCCGCCTCGTTGGCGGGGCTGTACCCGGCCTTCCTGGTCTCACGCACATCGCCCGCCGACACGTCGCGCCCGGCCTAGCGCCGTGCCGGCCACGCCACCGCTATGCTGGGGAGATTGCCCATGGTAACGATCAGCATCGTCGAAACCCACGAGCTCTCCCGGGTGTTCCTGGGCAACGTGGAGGTGTGGGCCGTCAACGAGGTTACCCTCACCGTGCCGCGGGGCCAGTTCGTGGCCGTCCTAGGGCCCTCGCGCTCGGGCAAGTCCTCGCTCCTCAACCTCCTGGGGGCGCAGGACGTGGCTTCGATGGGCCGCCTGGTCGTCGACGGCGTCAGCGTCACCAACCTGCGCGGCGACGAGCTGGCCGACTTTCGCCGGCAGCGCGTCGGCCACGTGGCCCAGGTGGCCCGCCTGATCCCCTCGCTCACGGTGTTGCGCAACGTCATGGTGCCCCTGCTCCCCTACCGGCGGGGGCTCCGGTTCGACCTGGAGACTCGCGCCCGCGAGCTCCTCGACGCCCTCGACCTCGGCGCGCATGCCGCGCAGATGCCCGCCATGCTCTCGGAAGGGGAGGCGCAGCGCGTGGCCATCGCCCGCGCGCTGATCAACACCCCCCCGCTCCTGCTCCTTGACGAGCCCTTCATCAACCTCGGGCGGGGCGCAGACGGCGCCGTCCTCAACCTGCTGGACCGCCTCAACCGCGAGGCGGGGCTCTCCGTGATCCTGGCTACCCGTGAGCAGGGCGTCGCCGAGGTGGCCGACCGCGTGGTGCGCATGGACAAGGGCAGGCTCCTCGACTAGGCCGGCCCAGCCGGGTGCGTGGAACCATACCGGGATGCCGGGCGTCCTCCATTCAGGAGCCACGAAACACCGAAGGTCCCGGCCGGATGGCCGAGCGCCGCCCAAGCAACAAGGAGAAGGCCCCATGAGACGTCTACCCCGCTGGCTGGCCGCACTGACTCTGGCGACGACCCTGTCAGGCTGCCTGGTGGAGGTGCCACCGCCCGAGGAGACCGCCGCCCCCAGCCCGACCTACGAGGTGCGGCCTGCCGTTCGGCTGGTGGGCCGTGCCCGCTTTGCGCTGAACGTCGACCCGGCCGACGCGCGCGAGACCGACATCCGCGTCACAGACGACTCGAGCGGCGAGGAGCTGGGTGCCTTCACCGTGCCGGACGTCCACGTCCCGCACTATCACCCCGTCGAGCTCCACAACGGCAACCTGTACGTCATCCAGCGGCTTGGCGATACGACCTCCCCCAACGCGAGCTGGAGCGATGAGCTCTGGCGCTACCGCCCGGACGGCACCGCCGAGCGGCTCTACACGGCGCAGGGGATTGACTTTCGTCCCTCCCCCGGGGAGGAGCGCATCGCCGTCCGCTACGGCGAACAGGCCCTCGTAGTGATCGACGGCCAGGGCCGCACGGAGGCCACGCTCGACACGGCCGTACTCGGCCAGGGGATCCTCCCGGCCGCCGAGGAGGGCTGGATGGCCAACCCGGTGGGCTGGTCGGCCGACGGGCGGACGCTGTGGCTAACGGCCACCTGGGGTCCGCGCCTGGAGGGGGTGCTATGCATGGCGGCCGAGGACTGGGCCGTGACGGGCTATGACCTGAGCGACCTGCCGGCCCACTTTGAGCACGACCTGAACCCTGCCACGGGGAGGCTGGCCTACAGCGACGCGCCGGCGCTCTTCGACGCCGATGCCGCCGAGGCCTTCCAGCGGAGCGGCCAGACGGTGACGTTGACCGTCCGCGACCTGGCCACCGGGCAGAGCGAGGTTGTCGCCACGGCGGCCGGGCAGGGCTTCCGCCCCCGCTGGGTGGACGACGTCACCCTCGAGTATGACGACCCCGCCGCCAACCCCGACCTGGGGCAGCGCATCACGTCGATCGTGCCGCTCGGAGCGGGCAGCAGCGACTGAGCGCCGCGGACCGCCAAGGTTTGACAGACATACCCCATCTGATGTACACTAGGGCCGTTCGGCAGTGCCGAGGTAGCTCAGATGGTAGAGCACTTGACTGAAAATCAAGGTGTCCCCAGTTCAAGTCTGGGCTTCGGCACCTCGGCGGCCTAGCAGGGCCGCCAGCGAGCGGAAGTGGCTCAGTGGTAGAGCATCTCCTTGCCAAGGAGAGGGTCGCGAGTTCGAATCTCGTCTTCCGCTCCTCGCTATTTCAGGCGTGGCGACGTAGCCAAGTGGCAAGGCAGAGGTCTGCAAAACCTTCACCATGGGTTCAAATCCCATCGTCGCCTCTGAACGCGCAGACCAAGAAGGCCGGCATGAGCCGGCCTTCTTCTCGTTTCAGGGCCCTCCGTCCACGAGGCGCAACCCCTCCCCCAGCGCGTAGCGGATGAACTCCACCGTCAGGCCGAGGTCGCCCGGGTCGGCCTTCTGGCGCACCTTGCGATACTGGTCCGTCCGTTCGCCCCAGGCGCGGGCGATCAGCCCCGCCCAACGGCCGTCGAGCGCTTCCGCGGCCCAACGGGCCGCCTCGGGCTTGGAGCCGACCCGCCCCGTGGCCAGGGTCTGCAGCATCCGACAGTAGGAGAGCACGGCGAAGGGCTGGTACCAGCGATTGTCCATGGCCGCCGGATCGGCCAGGAGCGTGGCGCCCCACTCCCTCATGGTGGCGCGCACCTCGGCGCTGAGCGCCTCCCGCGGGATGGGGTCGATCAGCGTGGCGGCGGCCGGGCCGCACAGGGCAACCCCGTCCTCGCGCAGCACCCAGCGGACGACGACGCTGTTATCGTGCGCGGAGCGTTCCAGGGTCGTGGCGCCGTTATCCAGGTACCAGAGCGGCTCCCCGGCCCTCGCCCAGGGGCGCAGGACCTCGGCGGGAAAGTACGACCCCTCCAGATGCTGCGCCCAGCCTGACTCCAGCCCGTACAGCCGCGCGTGCATGGCCTGCAGGCGCGCGACCTCGCCATCGTCGAGGTCCCGGCGCGTCACGGCCACCCAGTCAACGTCGGAGTAGCGATCGTACCCGCCGCTGGCAAAGGAGCCCTGCAGGTAGACGCCCACCAGGGCGCCCCCGAGGAGGGCCCGCTGCCGCGCCACCATCTCCCGCAGGACGGCGTTCAGGTCGGCGTAGGCCGTCGGGAAGCCGCTCGCGCTCGGCTCAGTCATGATGGTCGATCTCCCCAGAGCGCTCGTAGCGGCCTGCGCCGGGACCGGCCGGGGTCAGAGTCTACCGCCTGGCACGGTCACTGCCCCTCTTGAGTGGGCACCCAGGCCAGGAGGGCGTGGCCCTGCCCCGCAGTGGTCACCTGCCGCGCCTCGCCGCCCTGGGCGGCCACCATCCACACCTCGACCGTTCCGCTCCGCCCGGAGAGGAAGGCCACCTGGCTGCCATCCGGAGACCAGGCCGGATAGAGGTCGCCCACCGCATCCCGCTCGGCGAGCGGCCGCCGCTCCCCCGTGTGGGCGTCGACCAGGTACGTGCTGGCGTGCTGGAACTCCATGCCCGGGCCGAGCTCGCCCTCCCGCTTCTCGGGCGGGCGCACCTCCTCGGCGTAGGCGATCAGCCCGCCATCTGGCGACCACTGCGGGCCGGGCAGCCCCCAGGCGCCGGTGTGCGACACGCCCAAAGAGCGCAGGTTCCCCCCGTCGCGATCGACAAGCCACAGCTGCCCGCCCCGCGAGAGGAGCAGTCGGGTGCCGTCCGGCGACCAGGATACCACCGAGATGCTGTCCGCGTCAGCCAGTATCGGCCGGGCAGCGGCCCCGTCCGCCGCGGAGAACCACAGCGTCCAGGTGCTCTGCCCGAGAGGCAGGGTCGCGTAGGCCAGGAGTTGCCCGTCAGGCGTGATGGCCAGGCCCCCGCGGGCCAACGCCTCAGAGATGTACTGCCGCGGCTCTTCACCCAAGACGTCGACGAGAAAGACCATGCCGTATTCCTGATCAGCCAGGTAGATATGTCTGTCATCGGGATGCCAGGCGCCAAAGCGCGTTTCGGCCCAGCGCAGATCGCCGAACTGGAACGCGGTCTCCAGTTGGCGTGCCTCGCCGGTCGCCAACTCGACCACGTAGACCAAGTCGGCCTCCATATCCGGGCTGGCCAGCGCGAGGTACCGGCCGCCCGGCGAGGGATGCAGAGAGACGGGGCTGCTGCGCCCGGGCACGGGCCCTTCCCACAGGGAGGGCGGCACCGGCGAGGCGAGGTCCTCCACCCCCGTCACGCTCGCCTCGGCGCTGACCGTGAGGCGCTGTAACGAACGCCCGGATCCGGCCTGCACGAAGGTCCAGAGCAGCCCCTGCGGGCTGGGCGCCGGCCCGCGCACCGGCCAGGCCGCCGTGGCAGGCCCCTCGGGCCGTACTGGCGTGGGCCAGTTCCAGAAGGGGGTTTCCGTGGGCAGCGGTTCGTCAGTGGGTGCTACCGTGACGGGACCGCCGGGCGGGCTGGCCTCGCTCGGCACGGGATAGGGCCGCACCTCCCCGCCCTCGGGCGAGGGTACCGGCGTGGCCGGTGGCGGGGCGGGGTAGCCCGCCACCTCCTGCCCAGCCGCAGGTTGCCCATCCCCGGCGGGCGATGGCCCTTGGCGAGGTAGGCACCCGCTCAGCGCCGCGCCCACCAGCGCGCCGGCCACCAGGACGGCATAGACCGCACGTTGTACGCTGCGCATGGGAACTCCTTACTGCGTGGATACGCACCACGCGGCGTCCTTGGCCCCGCGGGCTCATGGGTAGCCCGCCCACCCTGCACCGCGCCTGGCGGCGCGTGCCGTCCCTCCGTCAGCGCGCGACGCGCAGCCATACCGCCAGCGGACCGTACGACGAACTCCCATAGTCAACGGCCAGGTGATCCACTGGGACGATCCCCAGCGTCTGCGCGTCTACCGTAAAGGCCGCGAACTCGCCTGCTGGGCGGGAACTGCTCAGCAGGGTAATGGTCTGGCCGTCGGGGGCCCAGGCTGGCCCCAGCACGCTGCTTGAGGCCAGCGCCGTCAAAGGGGTCGCCTCCTCGCTGGCCACATCAAGGCGGTAGAGGTTGGTGTGCAGCGCAGGCCAGGTCTGCCCGAGGTCCTCCCCCTCCGGCACCAAGAACAGGAGGGAGCGCCCGTCCGGTGACCAGGCCGGCGCGAGCGGCTGCGCGCCGTACGGCGCGGAGACCGTCCGGGCTACAGGACGCGGCCCGTCACCGCCGGCGCCCATGAGCCACAACTGCGCATCCGCAAAGAGGCGCGGCTGGGTCGCCGGATCCCACTGTACGAAGGCGATGCGCGTGCCATCGGGCGAAAAGGATAGGTGTGAGATCTGCTGGCTGCGCACGGCGTACAGCAGGGCCGGCTCAGAGCCAGCGTCCAGCGGAACCCGCCACACCTCCGTCCCGCGCGGCAGGCTGAGCGTCCGCGCCACTACGACAGCCCGCCCGTCCGGCGCAAAGGCCGCCGCGTACACGGGACCCTCCTGCCCCTGGCCCTGCTGCGGCACGTCGAGCTCGCGGTACTCGCCGGTGGCGGCCTCCACCAGGTACAGCCGGTACGGGCTTGCCCCGCTGCGGCAGGCCAGGAACTGGGTGCCGTCGGGTGACCAGCCCAGGAAGGAGACCATCCCCGGCCCCACATCCCGGCGGAACTCGCCGTCGCTGGCCCGCAGCAGCCCCAGCTGCCCGCCATTGCCGTAGACCCAGGCCACGGCCACGAGGCGACCATCGGGCGAGGGATAGAGACCCTCCACCTGATAGCGGGCTCCCCAGAGCGGGCCGGCCGGGTACTGCGGCCCCACCACGCGCCCCGCCACATCGACCTCCGCGCGCATGAGCTGCACGGAACCATCCTCCCGGACCGCCGTGTACACCGCCACATAGCTCCCCTCCCCAAGGTGCGGGAGGGGCGTCGGCATGGCCGTCGAGGGCGGCGGCGTGGGGGTGGGGACCGGCGTCCAGGAGGCCTCTTGGGTAAGGAACGGCACCACCACGGCCTGAAAGTCCGGAGGGAGAGTGGGGGAAACGGGCGCGGCCTCCCCCGGCGGCGGGGCCGGGTAGCCAACCACCTCCTGCCCGGCCGCAGGCGGCGCGCTCGGGGCGGGTGCCCCCTGGCGGGGGAGGCACCCGCTCAGCGCCGCGGCCAGCAGCGCAACGGCCACGAGGGCGACGTAGAGCAAGCGTTGTACGCTGCGCATGGGAACTCCCTACTGCGTGGATACGCACCACGCGGCGCCCGGCGGGCACGAACGACTGCGTACGCGGTTCGCAGTCACTGGCGGTAAGGACGGGGATCGCGCGAGCCCTGGCTCACTCGCTGACCCACGGAAACGGTCTCACTGCTGAGGCGACCGTACCGCGTTGTGGCCGCCCATACAGCACAGGACACTGCGCATCGGCGCTTCCCGCCATGCCAAGCGCTGTTGCCAACGCGAGACATAGCGAGGCCAAGCCCGCAGACCTCCTAGTGCGTCGCCAGCCATAGCACCTGCGAACGGATGCTCTGCCGAAGGCCCAGTGTGTCGCCCAGCAACCCGACGGCTGCGGCCGTGACCTCGCCGCTGTCGACCCCGACCCGGTAGACCTGCCCCACGGACTCTTCCCCCGCCGGGGCAGCCATGTACCACAGCGACTGGTCATCGGGCGCCCAGATCAGCCCATGCACCCCACCCTCGCCCTGCGGCACGAGCGTGCGCGTGCTCCCCGTGGCCGAGTCCCAGATCTCGATGCTCGCCTCTCTCTGCCCCGCTTGTGTAGGCTTCGCACCGCCAAAATAGGCCAGTAGCTCTCCCGAGTGGCTCCACTGCGGCGCCCAGGCGTAGGAATCGCCAATCCCAACCGGCGTCGCCCCCACCTGCAGGCGCTCACTGCCGTCCGGGCGCAGCAGCCATAGCTCGCCGACCCAGTAGTCTCCGTCGTACGGTTGCACCGGTGTCTCCTGGCGGACCGCGATCCACTCGCCACGTGGTGACCAGGATACATGGCTCACGTGGCTATCCCGCGCATCCAAGAGCCTGCAGTCCCCGTGCAGACCGCATACCCATACCTCGCTCCAGTTCGTCCGTCCGGCACCATCGGTGAGCACCAGGGCCACCTGGTCCCCGCCTGGCGAGAAGGATGCCGAGTCAAGCTGCCACACCTGGCCCTCTTGCGGCGGTGCGCCGCTCTGCCACGGCATCGCCACCGCCTCCAGCGCGTCCGTGCGCACGTCCAGAAGCGCTACCCTCATGGTCTCCAACGAGAAACCGCTCGTGGCCAGCACCCTCTCACCGTCTGGATGCCAGGCTACGGGCCACCAGTCACCGTATGGATAGAGTATCCCGTGGCTGAACTGACCGGAGGCCACGTCGAGCACCGATACTGCGCTCCCCTCGCCATACGCCGTGGTGACGAGCACCCGCCGGCCGTCCGGAGAAGGACGCATGCCGATGATCGCCGTGCGCGCCATGGCCAGGAACCCGGTGTCGAGGAACGTGCGCTCCCCGTCCGGTTCCCCGCGCGGCTCGCCGCCAGCGTCGACCATCAGTCGTAGAATCGCCGGGTAGCCCGACCGTTCGTCCCTCCCCGACAGGAGCGCCACACTCCAGCTCCCCCCGAGCGTGGGCACGGGCGTGGGCTCCAGCGTGGCCGTCGCCGTCGGCAGCGGCGTCCAGGTCGGCAGGGCCATGATCGCCTCCGCCGTCTGGATGTACGGCTCCGGCGTGACCGTGGGCGTGGGAGGAACAGGCGTCGGCCAGCCCTCCGGCGAGGGCGGCGGAGTGATCACCGGCACGGGGTAGCCCGGCGCCTCCTGCCCCGCCGCGGATCGCGCGTCTGCGGTGGGGGACGGCACCCCGCGAAGCAACAGCCCGATCAGGACGGCGGGCGGCCGGGTGGTCTCCGGCGCGGCCGGGTAGCCGGCCACCTCCTGGCCCGCCGCAGGTTGCCCATCCCCGGCGGGGGACGGCCCCCCGCGAAGCAACAGCCCGATCAGGACGGCGGCCAGCAGCGCCCCGGCCACCAGGAAAGCATAGACCGCACGTTGTACGCTGCGCATGGTAACCCCTTGCTGCGTGGGCACGCACCACGCGGCGTCCACCGGGAACGACCAACTCTATACGCTGTCAGAAGTCACTAGCGGTAAGGAAAGCCTGAGCGCTTGTGAGTGCCCGCCGCAGTGCTATGGATTGCCTCCCGCGGCGGCGACAGTAAGCCATACTGCGCGCGAGTAGCCGCCCAGACTGATGGCCAGCCCAGGGCCTGCCACCGGTAGGCGCGTGGGTGCCTCGGAGGCTCTCGGGTCGGCTGCCATCAGGGTCCAGCTGTCGGGTGCTGACTCCTCTACAAACACTAGGCGGGATCCATCGTCCGCCCACGAAAGCTGGGCGCGCAGCCGATGGGGCTCGCCCGCGAGCGCCGCGATCTGGCCACCGTCGGCGTCCCATACGTGGACACTCGTCTCCAGGGGGAGGGTCGACCCGGCGGGGACGCGCTCCCCCGCGAGAAACGCCAGGCGGGTTCCCTGCGGGTCCCATTGTGGGGCGAGCAGCATGGCCGGACCGTGTGCCATCACTGTGGCGGCCAGCGGCACCTGCTCACCGCTGTCCGGGTGCAGCAGCTGCAACTGCGCCGCATAGTCCCACGTGGTGCTACCGGGGCCGGGCCCCCAGGTCACCATGGCTATCCACTCACCACGGGGAGACCAGTCCAGCCACTCGATCCGCTGAGACGCAGTCTTGGCCAAGAGACGGCCATCACCGCTCAGCGCGATCAGCCACACCTCGCTGTTCCCCGTGTTTCCATCCACGTAGGCAACCGCCGCCTCATCGCCATCCGGAGAGAAGGAGGCCGACGTGACCGAGTAGGAGGCCAAGTTCGCGCTGGGCACCTCGAGAGCGGTCAGCGTCTGCGCAGACAATGCATCTACGAGCAGGGTGCGGCCCGGCAGGCCCGGCTGTTCCCAGCGCTGCATCAGGAAGCGCGCTCCGTCCGGGTGCCAGTCGAGCACGCGGCCGAAGCCGCCCTTAGGCAGCCGGGGGCCAAGCCATCCATTGTCGACGTTCATCACGTGGACGTCTGCTCCCGCGTCCCCATACACCGAGTTCACCGCGACGTAGGAACCACGCGGGGACGGAACTAACCCGTAGACGCGGTCCCGGGTTGACCAGGCGCCCGCGGCCAGTACTGCCGGACTGGCCAGGGCCGCAGCGCCGGCGTCCCACTCGTAGCGCAGCAACTGCGGAACGCCACGAGCATCTATCCCGTTGACCATCACCACAGCCCTGCCCGGCACCAAGGTCGGCACAGGCGTGGGCTCCAGCGTGGCCGTCGCCGTCGGCAGCGGCGTCCAGGTCGGCAGGGCCATGATCGCCTCCGCCGTCTGAATGTACGGCTCGGGCGTGACCGTGGGCGTGGGAGGAACAGGCGTCGGCCAGCCCTCCGGCGAGGGCGGCGGGGTGATCACCGGCACGGGGTAGCCAGCCGCCTCCTGCCCCGCCGCTGATCGCGCGTCCGCGGCGGGGGACGGCCCCCCGCGGGGCAGGCACCCGCTCAGCACGGCGGCCGCTAGGATGATGGTGACCGCACGTTGTACGCTGCGCATGGGAACCCCTTACTGCGTGGCCCGTGCCCACGCGGCGTCCGCCGGGAACGACCAACTCTGTACGCGGTTCGCAGTCACTGAGGGTCAGGACGGGGGATCGCGCCAGCCCCTGGCTAACGCAACCTCCCACTTGGTGCAGCCCCATTAAGCACACGCGCTAGTTCTCTCCCGCGTTCTCGTAGCAGATGAACGAGTCGCCGTGGGTGGTCGGGTAGCGACCGTCCCAGTCCGCCCGGGTCACTTGTCCTGCTGCAGCCGCATAGGCTTGCGTATGCCTCGCCGCCGAGTAGTCAATCCCCGCATGCCCGACCTAGCAGTATGGGCCTCGCCAGTCGTCGTACTGCCCATCTGCGCAGTTCGTGTATGTGTTCCCCGTGAACACAGTCACGGTGAAGTTCTGACAGGCCAGCCTGCCCTTGGCACACTGGTGGCCTACCCACGACGTAGTGCGCGGTGAACCGTCGAGCGGAGGCCTGAGTTGCACGGGGCTCTGCGCCTGAGTGCCGATGGGCGCCGCCGCCAGAATCCCCAGGAGGATCAGCAAGGTCACGGGCGGACGTAGCGAAACGCGTTGGACCTGTTCATGCTACGGAGCCTCCTCGTGGGTCAACCAGAGGGCCCCGGAGTCTGCGCCCAATCGGGGGGAGAGGCTGTCTGCGGGCACAACCTCCTGCATCTGCATCGTCGCCAAGGAGACGCGAAAAAGCGCGAACTCGGCATCCGTGTCCGATGGCGCCTCCAGGTAGGACAAGGAGACATCGTCCGGCGCCCACGACAGGCTCCGCACATACCTGCCACCTTCCTCCAGGAAGATGTGCACCTCTCGCAACTGTGCATTCCACACCGCGATGCCAGTATG
Organism: Anaerolineae bacterium; assembly: GCA_040768605.1. Classification (GTDB taxonomy): domain Bacteria; phylum Chloroflexota; class Anaerolineae; order UBA1429; family UBA1429; genus JAAZBY01. The sequence continues at coordinate 287,997 of JAXGMP010000002.1, forward strand.
GAGGGCCAACCGCTCAACCCCCGGCACCTGTTGGCCGCGCAGGTAGGCCAACTGGTCGCCGCTGCGGCTCCACTTGGGTGCCAGGGCACCTCCTCCCGCAACGAGCGCGGCTCCTAGATCGACACGCTCTGCCCCGGGGACACTCGCAAGCCACAACTCACCGACTCGGTCCCACTCCGGCTTGTCCGGGGAGGGTGGGGTATACTGGCGCACGGCGATCCAGTCGCCCCGCGGCGACCAAGACACATAGTCGACGAGGTCGGTGTCGGTCTCGAACAGCATGTCACATGACCCTTCCAACGTGCAGCGCCAGACCTCGCTCCGAGTCGGTCGGCCGCCGCTCACCGTGTACGCGACCACTACCTCCGATCCGTCCGGGGAGAACGCGCCGCCGGATACCTCCCACGTGCGCAGTTCGTCCCTCGGGATCGGCAGCGGTTGGCGCTCACCCGTGTCCACGTTGAGAAGGAAGGGCTCGCGCGGAGTCCCCCCGAAGTAGGTCTGGGCCAGAACACGCTCGCCATCAGGATGCCAAGCCTCTATCGACGCCTCCTCGTCGGGGAGCAGACCGGGCCCGAGGATCCCCGTGATGACATCCAGGACGGAAGCTCCCCAGTCGGCGTCACCGTACGTCCAGTGAACCAGCACCCGCCGCCCATCCGCCGAGGGCACCATGCCACCGATACGACACCATGGCGTGTTCAGGTAGCTGACGTCCAGGGCCTGCGGCCCGGCCACGGGCCGTCCCTCACCATCCACCTGCAGACGCACGATCGCCGGCTCCCCTCTGAGCGGCAGCACCCCAGACAGTAGCATCACGGACCACTCGGGACCCAACGTGGCGACAGGCGTGGGCTCCAGCGTGGCCGTCGCCGTCGGCAGCGGCGTCCAGGTCGGCAGGGCCATGATCGCCTCCGCCGTCTGAATGTACGGCTCGGGCGTGACCGTGGGCGTGGGAGGAACAGGCGTCGGCCAGCCCTCCGGCGAGGACGGCGGGGTAATCACCGGCGCGGGGTAGCCCGGCGCCTCCTGCCCAGCCGCTGATCGCGCGTCCGCGGCGGGGGACGGCCCCCCGCGGGGCAGGCACCCGCTCAGCACGGCGGCCGCTAGGATGATGGTGACCGCACGTTGTACGCTGCGCATGGGAACCCCTTACTGCGTGGCCCGTGCCCACGCGGCGTCCGCCGGGAACGAGCAACTCTGTACGCGGTTCGCAGTCACTAGCGGTAAGGGCAGGGGGTGGGGCCTGGCGGCGGCCCGGCCCCGAATGTACTGGGCTTGATGTGATCCCCATAATGCCATTGTAGCACATTATTGCCGCGATACACTACTAGTTAGGGAATATAGAGCGACTAGAGCCAAAGAGTCCACGCGATTGGGCATAGCGAGGTAACCCACTCGCCTCTTAGGAGGCCAACTAGATGGCCTTCCCCCCGAGGCGCCTTCCCACCAGAAGAGGAACCTCCCCCGTTCAGGCTAAAAGAAGAGCCGCATCGTCGCAGGCTGCGCCATGCCGCAGGTTGGGCACCCCCCTCCCGCCCCCACTTGCCCCGGCCCCGCCCGGCCCGTATCATGCCGGCGATAACCCACCCTCACCCGGAGGTACCCATGCCGCCCACTCCGCTCACCGCTGCCATCGTTGGTGCCGGGCACCGCGCGGTCCTCTACGCCTCTTACGCGCACCTCCACCCTGAGGAGTTGCGCATCGTCGCCATTGCCGAGCCGGACGATCTCCGCCGCAACCTCTCCGCCGAGGCCCACGGCATCCCGCCGGAGCGGCGCTTCCGCTCGGCCGAGGAGTTGGCCGCCGCCGGCCGCCTGGCCGATTTCGCCATCAACGGCACGATGGACACGCAGCACGTGCCCACCTCGCTCCCGCTGCTCGGGGCCGGCTACCACCTCCTCCTGGAAAAGCCCTTCGCCACCAACGAGGGCGAGCTATGGCAACTGGTCGACGCGGCGCGGCGGAACGAGCGCCTCGTCGGCATCTGCCACGTGCTCCGCTTTGCGCCCTTTTACGCCGAGATCCGCGCCAGGGTCGCGGCCGGTGCCATTGGCCAGGTCCTCAACGTCCAGACCACCGAGCACGTCTCGTACCACCACATGGCCGTGGCGTTCGTGCGCGGCAAGTGGAACAGCCAGGGGCGTTGCGGGTCGAGCATGTTGATGTCCAAGTGCTGCCACGACCTGGACCTGATCGTGTGGATGAAGAGCGGCGTGCACCCCACCGCGGTCAGTAGCTTTGGCAGCCTGACCTACTTTCGCCCGGAGCGCGCCCCCGCCGGCGCCGGGAGTCGTTGCCTGGTCGATTGCCCCATCGAGGCGGATTGCCTCTACTCGGCGCGCAAGCACTACATCGATCACCCCGACCGCTGGGCCTTCTACGTCTGGCAGCCGATCGAGCACCTGCCCAACCCGACGATTGCCGACAAGATCGCCTCGCTCGCCGGGGATAACCCCTTTGGCCGCTGCGTCTGGAAGTGCGACAACGACGTGGTCGACCATCAGTCGCTGGCCATCTCCTTTGCCGACGGCGCCACCGCCACCCACAACATGGTCGGCGGGGCGGCCAAGCCCTCCCGCTCGATCCACCTCCTCGGCACCGACGGCGAGATCGAGGGCCACCTGGAGGATTCGCGCTTTGTGATCCGCCACATCGACCCGCGCCCCGGGCACGAGACGGCGGAGGAAGTGGTCGACCTGCGCATCCGCGGGGACATGCACGGGGCAGCGGGGGGCCACGGCGGCGGGGATCTGCGCTTGGTGCGCGACTTTGTGCGCGTGGTGCGCGGGGAGGAACCGTCGCTCTCCACCACCAGCCTGGAGGATTCGGTCTACGGGCACCTGATCGGCTTTGCCGCCGACCGTGCCCGGGAAGAGGGCCGCGTGGTGCCGATGCCGCAGCGGGCTATCTAGAGGTTCGCCGCCAGCGAGGGGCGCGCCCCCACCGAGGCATAGATATCGAGGAGGGCCAGGCCGGCGCGCCGCCAGGAGAAATCCTCCTCGGCCCGCTGCCGCAGGGCCGTGCCCAGCGCCGCGCGCCGGTCCGGCTGGGCGGCCAGGCTCAGGATGCCCTGCGCGAGGGCCTCGACGTCTCCGCGCGGCGCGTAGACCCCCAGGGACCCCAGGAACTCGCGGCTGACCTCGCCATCAAAGGCCACCGTGGGGAGGCCGGTGGCCATGTAGTTCAGGATCTTGCCGGCCCCCTCCGTGGCAGACATCTTGGGAGACAGGGCAATATCCCCCATCCCCAACAGGCCCGGCGCCTCCGTCTGGTAGTCGACCCGGCCGGTGAACAGGCAGCGCTCGCCAATGCCCAGCGCCTGCGCCTCGGCGCGGTACTCGTCGACGTACGGGTAGCCGCCCACCACAAAGGTGACGTCGTCGCGTTCCGCGCAGACCAGGCGGGCCGCGCGCAACAGGTGCCCGGTGCCCTGGTACTCGGCCAGCTTGCCGAGGTAGACCGCCACGGTGTGCCCGTCGGGCACGCCCCAGGCCCGCCGGATGCGCAGCCGTTCGACCTCGGGCAGGGGGCGGAACATGTCGGTATCTACGCAGTCAGAGATGGGCGTCACGCCGTCGGGCGGGCAGCCGAACTCGGCCACCAGTTGCGCGGCGGCGTTCGCCGAGCTGGTGACGATGTGCGGGGAAGAGCGGTCAATAAAGCGCTCCAGCCGGCGCAGCGGCCGGTACAAGGGCCCCTGCGGGGAGATGAAATGGTGGTCGACCATCTCGCTCGTCAGGCTGCCCTGGTAGTCGAACACCAGCGGGATGCCCGACAGCCGTGAGAGCGCCACGCCGATCAGAGCCCCCTCGTGGAGGTGGGCGTGGATGACGTCGGGCCGCACCTGGCGCAGCGCGCCCAGCGTCCTCAGAAAGAGCAGCGCGTCAAAGGCGATCTTGTGCCGTGAGGAGCCCACCTCGTAGCCCTGCCGCCAGGGGATGCTCAGGGTGCGGCGGATGTCCAGCCCGTCGATGTCGCGCCCGTTGTGGTAGGTGGTGATGGTGACGCGGCAGCCCAGCGCGCTGAGGATGCGGGCCTCCTCGCGGATGCGCACGTGGCAGCCATAGTCGGCAAAGAACGACGTCGGCGCGATCATGAGCACCCGGTAGGCGCCCGGCGCCTCCTCGGCGGGCGAAACGGCCGCGGCAGGCTCGGCAGCGGGCATGCTCACTTGCCGGTCCACAGCGCCCAGCGCATCTTGATCAGCTCACGGAAGGCCCGCAGGATGACGTCGGGGCGCGCCCCGGTCTGGCTGCCCGCCACGCGGGGATAGTGGCTGACGGGCTCCTCGACGATGCGGAAGCCGGCCTGCTTGGCGCGCACCAGGAACTCGGCGCTGAACATGGCCCCGCCCGAGCGCACCGTGACCGCCTCCAGCACCTGCCGCTTGATCAGCTTGAAGGCGCAGTCCACGTCGCGGGCGGTGTAGCCGAAGAGCAGGTTCACCAGCCACGACCAGCCGTTGCCAAAGAGCCTGCGGTGCCAGGGGTCGCTGCGGGCGTGGCGGTAGCCGATGACCATGTCCGCCTCGGCGATGCGCGGCATAAAGTGGCTCAGCTCGCCAATATCGAACTGGCGGTCGGAATCGGTAAAAAAGACCAGCTCCTTGCTGGCCGACCAGAGGGCCGTCCGCACGGCGGCGCCGTAGCCCTGGTTCCCGTCGTGCTGGATCAGGCGCACCCGCGGGTCCTCGGCGGCCATGGCCCGCACGACGCCGGCGGTGTTGTCGCTGCTCCCGTCGTCGACGACGATGATCTCCAGGTCGTCGACCAGCGGGCCGATCTTGTCACGCACCATGTCCACCATGGGGCCAATGTTCTCGGCCTCGTTATAGGCGGGCAGGCCGACCGACAGACTGGTCATGGGTTATCCACCTTTCGCCTCGTCGGGCGCGGCACGCCTGCTGGTGCGGATGAGGCGCGCCTTGCCCTGACGGCTGAGTCGTTTGATGCTGTTCTCCCGGCGCATGGCCGCCGAGCGGGATGGGTGCCTCTCGGCGTAGACCAGGCGCACCGGCCGCCGCGACCGCGTATACGCAGCGCCCCGCCCATTGTTATGCATCTGCAGGCGACGGTCCAGGTCGGTCGTCCAGCCGGTATAGTAGGTGCCGTCGGCGCAGCGGACGATATAGGCATAGGCCTCGTCAGCCACGGGGCCGCCCCTGGCCCCGCTCGCGGCCGCCGAACAGCATGCTGCGCCAGATGCTGGTCGTCGCGGGGCGCCCGGCTCCCTCCTCGCCCTGGCCCGACCAGTGCGCCGCGGCAGCGTGCGCAGCCGCCACGCGCGCGGCCAGGCCCTCGGCGTCCTCGCTGGCCAGCAGCGCCCGCAGGGTCCGTAGCTCGGCGATACAGCCGTCCAGCAGCGGCAGCAGGTTGGCGCCGTTCGAGAGCAACATCGCGGCCGGCTGGGCCGCCTCGTCACCGATGAGGGCCGCCACGGCCGTCAGCTCTGCCCCGGCGAACTCGGGGCGCTCCTTGCCGCCCGGCGCCCCCTCGATGGCGTTCGCCAGGGCCAGGGCGCCGAGGTGCGGCAGCTGCGCGGTGGCCGCGGCCAGGCCGTCGTGCTCATGCGCGTCGACAAAGTGGGGCGTGGCCCCCACCGCCGTGGCAAAGTTGGCCGCCACGTCGGCTGCCTCGGCCGGCACCTCCTCGGGGATGACCAGCAAGAACCGGGCACCGCGCAGCAGCTCGGCCGAGGGCTCCGGCTGCCCCAGGCCCAGGGCCGGCGCCACCACGTGCCCGCCGATAAAGGCCGCCCCCTCGGGCAAGGTCTGCCGGGCCACCTCGAGCACCGGGACTTTGAGGGGCACCGTGTCCACGATGACGGCGCCCTCCTTGAGGTCCTCGCGCAGGGCGGCCAGGGTAGGCGCGACCTCGGCGAAAGGCAAGTCGAGGACGATGAGGTCCGCCTCTCGGCAGGCGGAGACCAGGTTCCAGTGGCTCCCGTCGATGGCGCCGAGCCGCTTGGCCCGCGACACCCTGACGGGGTCGGGGTCGTGCCCGGTCACGGGGATGTCGGTCGTCGCCGATTTGAGGCCCAGGCCCAGCGACGTGCCCAGCACGCCAAGGCCCACAATGGTGATACGCACGTTACGCCTCCTAGGTACCAACGCTCAGCAGCGCTCGTCGGCGCGCCGGAGGGCGGCCAGGGCGGCCTGCCAGGCCGGCGGAACGTCCTTCGGCAGCGCGTCCGCGTCGTGGTGGCCCACCAGGAACACGGTCAGCGGCCCGCAGCCGGCCTCCGCACAGCGGCGCGCCCCGACCTCGGCGTGGTAGAGGTACGCATGAAACGGCGCTCGCCACGAGCGCACCCCGGGGCCCGCCAGCCGCCGCAGGGCCCCCGGAGCGAGCGCGTCGAGGACGACGCACAGGCTGCGGTGGACCAGGGTCAGCCCGGAACCGGCCTTGCCCACGTCGTGCAGGAGCGCCGCCTGGGCCAGGCTCGGCGGGCAGAGCCCCTCGGCACGCAGCGCCCGCCACACCTGCAGGGCATGCCGCTGGTCACCAGGGCCCAGCGCGGAAAAGAGCTCCAGCCCGGCGGCGGGCAGTACCTCGGCGGCGGCGCGCAGGTCCCTCGGCGCCCGCCGCGCGGCCAGCCGCCCGAAGAACTGCCCCACCCGGTACCGCAGGCGCACGGCCGGCCTAGCCGACGATCAGGCGGTACAGGATCCCGGCCGGCAACCCCACCGCCCAGCCCAACAGCGGAAAGCGCAGGAACTGCGTCAGCATGATGAGCGAGATCAGGAGCAGCGGGCCCTGCGCCTCCAGCCGCTGCAGGAACTGTGAAACGTTCCAGGCCCAGCGTCCCCTGCTCAGGCTCAGGAGCGCCAGAAGCACCGAGTGCCCATCCAGCGGCGGGATCGGCAGCAGGTTGAACATGGCGATGTACAGGTTCACCAGCACGATGAGGTGCAGCGACTCGAGCGCCCAGTAGACGCGCAACGGGACGAGGCGCAGCACCAGCCCCACCAACGTCGCCAACAGGATGTTGGAGGTCGGCCCGGCCAGCGCCACGATCCCGTTGCCCTTCCGGGCCCCGTAGCGCAGCCGCCAGGGGCTGACGGGCGTGGGCTTGCCCCAGCCGATGCCAACGCCGGTCAGCGCCGTCAACACCATCATCACCGAGCCGAGCGGGTCCAGGTGAGCCAGAGGGTTGAGCGTCAGCCGTCCGGCCAGGCGGGCCGTGGGGTCACCCAGCTCGTTAGCGGCCCAGGCGTGCGCCGCCTCATGCACGGTAATGGCCAGGACGAGGGCCACCACGGTGATGGCAAACTCGGCCACGCGCGGTCCCACAGAGCCGAACTGGCCGCGCGCCACCGCGGCGATTACATAGAGCAGCGCCAGCCCACCCAGCACAATCCAGAAGGCCCGGTCGCGTCCGAATCTCATGCTGTGGTCCCCCTTCCACTGCCGCTTGCGCCCGATTATAGCATACTCCCCGCGGCGACCAAGTCGGTTCGCCCGTCCGCCAGGCCTCTCTCGGCCCTTCCGCGGGGGGACCCGCGATTTGACGATCGGGCCGCCCTGTGACATAATGGCGCTTGGCTGCGGCGAAGCGGCCGTGTGTGCATTGTGAGAGCCAGGGAGAGATCGGGGACTATGGATAACGATCAGGTCGCCGCCGGGCAGGACGAGGAACAGGCCCAGGCCGCAGAGATGAGCAGTGGTGTGGATAGCGGGGCTGTAGAGACTCCCGAGCCGACCGGCGACCCCCAGGTTGCTCAGCCGGAAGCCGAGGCCCCCGCGGCCAGCGCAGCGCCAGCCGCCAGCGAGCAGGCCGCGGGTCTGGATGACCTCAAGCCCGGGATGACCATGCGCGGCAAAGTCCGTAATGTGGTGGACTTTGGCGCGTTCATCGATATTGGCGTCGGGCGCGACGGCCTGGCCCACGTCTCGACCCTGAAGCGGGCGGGCATCGACCAGACCATCAAGGTCGGCGATGAGATCGATGTCGTCATCCGCCGCGTCGACACCGACAACAACCGCATCAGCCTCACCGTCCCCCGCGCCGAGCGCGAGGTGAAGGCCTCGCTGAGCAAGGTCGAGGTCGGCTCGGTGGTGACGGGCAAGGTCATGCGCCTGGTCGATTTCGGCGCCTTTGTGGACATCGGCGCGCCCACCGACGGCCTCCTGCACGTCTCACAGTTGCAGGGCGGCTTTGTGCGGCACCCCTCTGAGGTGCTCAACGTCGGTGACGAGCTCCAGGTGCGCGTGCTGGACGTGGACGTCGAGCGCCGGCGCATCTCGCTTACCATGCGCAACCTGGACGGTGCCGAGCAGGAAGAGGCGCCCTCCCGTCCGGCGTACGAAGGACCGGCCCCCGATCGGCAGCGGTCAGGCCGCCCGTCCGGACGCGGCCAGGGCCGCGGGCGGGGCCGCTCCGCGGAACCGGCCTACCAGCCGGAGCCGCAGGACGAGTTCCCTACGGCCTTGGAGCTCGCCTTCCAGCAGGCCGTGGCAGACCGTAAGCGCCGCAAGCGCCGCGAGACCCGCTAGCGCTTTCGCTGGCGAGGTTCCTGCCCCTCACCTGGCTACAAGGCAGACCCCGCGGGGTCTGCCTTTTCTGTTTGCACCCGATAGGAGGCGCCCCGGTGAGCGGTCCCGCCCCGGTCGAGCGCGCCGGCGTCGAAGACCTCGCGCCGCTCTTGGCCTACTTGCACGCCCACTGCTACGAAGCGATCTTTTCGCTGCACGACCTGACGCATCTCGCGGAGCTCCCCCCGGGTGAGCGCCCCACAGTGCTGGCTTACACGCGCGCCGAGCGGATCGTCGCCGTGCAGTGCCTGTACGCTAGCGGCCGTTGGCTGCCCCACTTTGCCGACGAGGCCGCCCTGCCGGCCATACTCGCCGACGCATCCGGGCGCCGCCTGCGCTGGGCCGTGGGGGCGCAGCGCGTGATGGCTCCTCTCCTGCAGGCCCTGGCGGGGCAAGGCCATGCTCTGGCCTACGATCAGCGCGAAGCCCTCTGCCAGGTGAACGCCGCCAGCCTGGCGGCCCCTGCGCGGCGCGCCGACGTGCGCCGCGCGACCCTGGCCGACGTGGACGCGGTGGCCGAGCTGCGGCGCCTCTTCGAGGAGGAGTATTTCGGCCTGGCGCCCGCGGGGGCGCCGAACCCCTGGTACCGCATCATTGCCGAGCGGACCATCTGCGAGGGCACCTACCTGGCGATCGCCGACGGCGTCGCGGCCGCGTCCGTTGCGATCGAGGCGGACATCCCCGAGCTGACCCACATCGGCGCCGTGTACACGCGCCGCGCCTGGCGCGGCCGTGGCCTGGCCACTGCCGCGGTCGCCGCGCTCGCTGCGGAGGAGCTGCGGCGCAAAGAGCGGGTGACCTTGACCGTCCGCCCCAGCAACACCCCCGCCTGGCGCGCCTACCACGCGGTGGGCTTTCGCCCCTGTGGCGAGTACCGCATCTCTCGCCTGCAGAACCCGGCCTAGTGCGGCCCGCTCCAGGGGAGCGGCCCGCTCAGGGGACCTCGGCGATGCTCTCCAGCACCAGGGTGGGCCGCACGTCGCTGGCCTCCAGCATCTGCCGGTCGGTGACGCCGCTCAGCACCAGCGCCGTATCAACCCCCGCCGTGCGGCCCATGGCCATGTCGGTCGTCAGGCGGTCTCCCACCATCAGGCAGCGCTCCAGCGGCACGCCCAGCCGCTCGGCCGCGGCATCCACGATATGCCGCGACGGCTTGCCCACGATCACTTCCACCTGAACGCCGGTGGTGGCCTCCAGGAAGGCGATCACTCCGGCGCAATCGGGGATCTCACCCCCCTCCACCGGGCAGGTGCGGTCCGAGTTGGTGGCCAGGAAGCGCGCCCCGCGTACTAGCGCCTGGTGGGCGACGTTCAGCTTGTGGTAGTCGAGGGTGCGGTCAAAGGCCGCCACCACCACGTCGATCTCGTCGGTATCCTCCGTCAGGTAGAACCCCGCGGCCGACAGCTCGTCGAGCATGGCCAGCTCACCGATGACGTACAGGCGAGAGCCGGGGCAGTGCGTGCGCAGGTAGCGCATCAGCGCCTGCGTCGAGTTGATGACGTCCTCGTCGGGCGCAGGAACTCCTAGGCGCGTCAGTTTAGCGGCGTAGGCCGAACGCGGCTCCAGCGGCTTGTTGGAGAGAAAGACCACCCGCCGGCCATGGCTGCGCAGCCAGGCTACCTTTTCTTTGGCCCCCGGGATGAGCGCCTCGCCCCGGTACACGGTGCCATCCAGGTCAAAGATGTATCCCTCGTAGCGGGGCTCGCACGCGTCGCTCATGCCTGGCCTCCGTCCTGATCGATGATCACGATGTCGTGGATCGTGTCGACCACGACGTCGGCATAGGGCGCCAGCGCCTCGGGCCCCAGGGCCCCGCTGGTGACGGCCACCCCCAGGAGGTAGCCGGCGCGGCGAGCCATGACCATGTCCCCCACGGTATCACCGACCATGATCGCCTCGGCCGGCGCGACGTCCAGCCGGCGGCAGACCTCCAGGGCCAGGTCGGGCGCCGGCTTGTGGGCAAAGCCGTCGTCTCCGCAGATGATTGCGTCCCAATGCTCCGTCAGGCCCAGGCGCTCGATGGCCTCCAGCGTGGGCGCGCGGTCGTCAGCAGTGGCGATGGCGAGCTTGAGCCCCGCCCCGCGCATCCGCCCGAGCAGGCCGGCCACGTCACCTATAGGGTGCACGAGCTCATCCAGGGGCAAAGAGTCGTAGGAGGCGCGGTGGGCGCGCTCCACCAGGTCCAGGGCGGCCGGCCAGGCCAGGCCGGCGTAGCGGTACAGCTGGCTGGCGATCAGCACGACCACCTCTCCGGTGGCCGCCAGGGTCAGCGGGCCGAGCGGGTCCCAGGCGCGGGTTACCAAGTCAAAGCCGAGCGTGCCGGCCAGGCCCTGGCGCGCCTCGGCGGTCTGCGGCAGGTGCACTTCCACCGCCGCCCACACCCGTTCGAACCAGGTATGCCAAAGCGCCTCAAAGGCAATGAGGGTGCCGTCCTTGTCAAACACGACGAGCCGAGGGGCAACGACCTTGTCTCCGATACGCAGCATGACTCTCCCATCCCTGTAGCGCCGCACACCCAGCCATCCAGACGCGGCCTCTTCGCGTTCCATGCTCCCCCACATCCCGTACCTGGGATGACTGGGAGAGGACTGCCAGCACTCACAGGATTTCAGGATTGGGGATGCATGACCCCTCTCCTAGAGCGGCTATCTCTGCCAGAGTCTTGATATCCTGTAAATCCTGTGAATCCTGTCCTTCTTCTCTTCTGCTCTCTTCTCTTCCAAGAGTCGCACACGCGCGGCGATTGACACGTGCCCCCCGCGCCTCTATACTCACCGGCATTCAGCCAGCGGGAGGTACACCAATGCAGCCCAGCCGCCCGAGGAACCTGGTCCTGATCGCCGCCCTGCAGGTCATCACCGTCCTGCTCTTGCCACCGCGTCTGTGGGGTGGCATTGGCCCGGCCATCCTCGTGGCCGTTGCGGCGCTGTTCGGTCTATTGGGGGTGGCCCTCTATCGGCTGCGGGCCTGGGGGCGCCTGGCCACCATCTTTGTCCAGGGGCTGAACATCATCGTGCGCTTGCTGGTACTGCTCGGCAACGTCGCCCCTCCCGCGGGGGGCCTCGACGCCTGGCTGCTAGGCCTGTCGCTGGTCTCGATGGCCCTCTCGGCCCTCATCCTGATCCAGATCGACAAGCCCGAGATCCAGATGGTGATGCAATAGCCGCAGGCGCCGCAAGCAGAGACCGGGCGGATACAGGGTTGCCTGTATCCGCCCGGTGTGCGTTCCTGACGATGACAGGCTAGGCCTTGTAGATCTCGCCGTTGCGGTAGGCGGCCCAGGCCGTCTCAAACCAGACGTCCGTCTCGGGAATGGCGCGCCGCGCCACCCAGGCATGGGTCACCTCGCCGCTCGGCGTGGCGACCGTCTCGAGCACCTGGCCGCGGAAGGCGGCATCCTCGCGGGCAAAGTTCCATTCCGCGCCCAGCTGCGGGTGCGGGCTGGTGCCGCTGCGGTCCAGCACCATGGCGGAACCGCGGCTGCCCACGCCGCTCTCCATGGCGAACTGGATGGCGCTCAGGTACACGGCGTGCGCAAAGCAGAGCTGCCGGTTGCGCAGCGCCTCAGCCATCTCGCCCGCCGAGGAGTACGAACAACCCTGCGCGTCGAGCCGGCGCACCTGCCCCCAGGCCTCGGCGACCGCCTCGCGGATGCTTTCTTTGGAGCGGATGTGCGCCCCAGCGCGCGACATGCGCGCCTGGAGCTCGGCCCGCTCGTTGGCCCAGGAGGTCTTGGCCCCCGCGCAGCGCCCCACCCAGCCGAGCACGTCGGCCAGGGCCGCCTTCGCCGCGGCCTGCGCCTCGGCGACGTCGAGCGTCCAGCCAGTGTACTGGTTGGCGATAAACTCGGCAGCCCGGAAGGAACCCACCTGCCCGGAGTTGAGCGCCGAGCCGCCCGGACGGTAGACGCCGTGCGAGCCGTTCACCTCACCCACCGGGAAAAGGTGCTTGATGTTGGCCGACTCCCACCAGTGGTTGCCGGCCAGGCCGCCGTTGTTGTGCTGGGCGCACACGGCGATCTCCAGCGGCTCGGTGACGATGTCGATGCCGTGGTCGGAGTAGAGCGTGATCGCCCCGGGGTTCATCTTTTGCAGGCGGGCGATGGGCGTCTCGAGCAGGGCCTCGGAGCGGGTCAGGTAGTCCAGCGCTTCGGGGCTGAGGTCCTCGGCGCGGTAGCCCTCGGGGTTGGCGCGAAAGTCGAGGAACACCCGCCGGCCGCGCAGCACCGACTCAATGTACACCAGGATGTCGACGATCGAGGAGCCCCCCTCGATCTTGCGCGAGTCGAACGGCCACTGGTACCCCTTGAGGAACACCATCGAGTTCATCTCGCCGACGGAGGCAAAGTAGTCGCGCAGGAACTCGCGCGGGCTGCTCACGCCGTCGGCCTCGGTGCTCACAAAGCGGGGGATGACCTGCATGTAGGTGCCGGAGACGTTCCAGCGAAACTTGATCGAGGCCAGCCCATACTGCGACTCGGGCAGGCTCTGGGCCTTGGCGCCGGCCATCAGGCCCAGGCCGATGGCGCCGGTGTGCACCTCGGGATAGACGCTGGTCTTGTACAGGCCGCCCGGCCCTCCCACCGCGAACACGACGTTCTCCGCCAGGTAGGCCTCCGGCTGGCCGGCCTCGTCCAGGGCGATGGCCCCGGCGGCGCGCTTATCGGCGCCCTCGCCCACCGTCAAGAGAGACACCACCACCCGCCCCTCACGGAAGGGAATGCCCAGCTGCTGGGCCTGCCGGATCAGCGCCCGGCACATCTCGCGAGAGGTGTAGGGGCCGATGGAGGTGGCGCGCTGGCGCGGGTCGTGGTCGGTCTTGTAGCCGACGATCTGGCCGTAGGCGTCGGTTGGGAAGGGCACGCCGAGGTTCTTGAGGTTGAGGAAGGCGCGCGCCGATAGGCTGGCCTCGACCAGGGCCAGGTCGCCATGCATCGAGCCGCCCTCAAAGTAGTTGTCGGCCATGGCCCGGGGCGAATCCGCATCGTCGCCACACATGGCCAGCTTGTAGTAGGTCTGCTTGTCGCTGCCGGTGTTGATCGAGGTGCCCTTCTGCAGCCCCTCGGTCAGCACCAGGACGTCTTGCACGCCCATCACGCGCAGCTGGTTGGCGGCGTTCAGGCCGGCGGCGCCGCTACCGATCACCAGGGAGTGCACCCGCACCACCGGCGCGGTGACCTCACCCTGCGGCGTCTGGACGGTCATGTTGGCGTTCTGCATCGGTTTCTGTCCTTCGTGTGTAAACCGGAGACTCTCAGCGGCGCTAGAGGCGCTGCAGCGTCACGCCGCCGTCGACGTTGATGACCTGCCCGGTGGAGTAGGCGATATCGCCGCGCACCATCATGGCCACGGCCTTGCCGATGTCCTCGGGGTAGCCCCAGCGCGACTGCACCAGCAGCCCCTCGCCGATCAACTTGTCATACTTGGCCGTCACGGTAGCGGTCATGGGCGTCTTGATGATGCCGGGCCGGATCTCGTAGACGGGGATGTCGAACTCGCCCAGGCGCGCCGCCCATAGCTGCGTGGCCATGCTGACCGCCGCCTTGGAGAGGCAGTACTCGCCGCGGCTGACCGAGACGACCGTGGCTGACATCGAGGAGACGTTGACGATGTTGCCCGTCCACTCCGGGTCCGCCTGCTTTTGCGCGATCATCCAGTTGGCCACGGCCTGGGTAAGAAAGTAGGGGCCCTGGAGGTTGATCTTCATCACCCACTCGAACGACTCCTCGGTGGCCTCGAGGATATCAGCGCGCACGCGCGGGGCCACGCCGGCATTGTTCACCAGGACGTGCAGGGCGCCAAAGCGCTCCTTGGTCTCCGCCAAGACGCGGGCGCGGTCCTCGGCGCTGGTCACGTCGCCGCGCACATAGAGCACCTCGGCGCCGCGATCCCGCAGCTCCTGCATGGCCTCCGCCACGGCCGCCTCGTCATGGATGTCCATGACGACGATGTTGCAGTTCTCCGCCGCTAGGGCCTTGGCGATGCCGTGCCCAATACCCCTGCCAGCCCCAGTGATTAGCGCGACCCTTCTCATGAATCTCCCTTCGTTCCATGATCCGCGCTGCCGGGGAACACCCCATGGACAGCGCCCTGACACAAAGGCCTCACGCGTGCGCCGACGGCGGGCAACCGCGTGAGACGTTTGCGTACATCTGCTGTTGGCGCAGTCTGTGCCCTACGGACGGTGGCTCGCCACACGTCGGGCAGTATATCTTCCCTGGCCGAGGGCGTCAAGCGGCCCGCCCCGCCGCGGCTGACGGGACGAATCTTTTGCAGCGCGCCAGGCGCGTGCTATAATACGCGCAGGTGACCGCCCCTGGCGGCGCCGAGCCTAGCACCATCCATCCAAATGTCGCTTGGATCGCTGTGCGACCGAGACGGCCAGAGAGCCCTGGCGGGCCGCGCCTGCCGGACGGACCCAGTCCCGTCCTGCGGTGCGCCATGTTTGCGCCAGTCCACCTCGCGTCTCGCGGCGCGGGGTTTTTCTGTTCTTGGGGGCGGACCATGGCGGAAGCGCTTATACGCGCGGAGGGCCTGCACTACACATACCGCGTCGAGGGCCAGGCGCCCATCCCGGCGCTGCGCGGCATCGACCTGGCCGTGCCGCGGGGGGAGTACCTGGTCATCCTCGGGCACAACGGCTCGGGCAAGTCGACCCTGGCCAGGTGCCTGAATGGCCTGCTGCGCCCCAGTGCGGGGGACGTCTGGGTCAAGGGGATGAACACCCGTGACGAGCACACCATCGTGCAGGTGCGTTCGTCGGTGGGCATGGTCTTCCAGAACCCCGACAACCAGTTCGTAGCCACCGTCGTCGAGGAGGAAGTCGCCTTTGGCCCCGAGAACCTCGGCCTTCCCGCCGCCGAACTGCGCGCCCGGGTAGACCGCGCCCTCGGCCTGGTGGGCCTCCTGGAGGCCCGCCACCGCGACCCGGCGGCCCTCTCCGCCGGGCAGAAGGCCCGCCTGGCCATCGCCGGCATCCTGGCCATGGCGCCCGACTGCCTCGTGCTCGACGAATCCACCGTGATGCTGGACCCCGCCTCTCGCCAGGGCGTGCTGCGCCTGGTGCGCGGCCTGCACAAGGATGGGCTGACGGTCATCGCCATCACCCACAATATGGCTGAGGCGCTGCACGCCGACCGCATCCTGGTCCTCGAAGCGGGCGCCATCGCCCTGCAGGGCACCCCCGAGGAGGTCTTTGCCCGCGCCGAAGATCTGGAGAGCCTGGGCCTCTCCTTGCCGCCGGCCGCCGCCATCGCCCACGGGCTGCGCGCGCGAGGGCTGGAGCTCGGCGCGGGGATTCTGACGGCGGAGCACCTGGTGAGCGCGGCGCTGCGCGTCGCGGAGGCGGCCCCATGAGCGAGACGGTCGTGGCCCTCCGGCACCTTCAGCACACCTTCCTCGCCGGCACGCCCCTCGAGGCTCCCGCCCTGCGTGACGCGTCGCTGACGGTGCAGCGCGGTGAGATCGCCGCGCTCGTCGGCGAAGGGGGAGCGGGCAAGTCCACGCTGGTGAGCTTTGTGAACGGCCTGCTGCGCCCGGCGCTGCCGGGGCTGGCCGTGGTCCTCGGGCAGGATACCGCCGACCCCCGCTGCGACCTATTGCGCCTGCGCCGCGCGGTGGGGCTGGTCATGCAGTACCCGCACCAGCAGCTGTTCGAGCGCCTCCTGGGCGACGACGTGGCCTACGGGCCGCGCCAGGCCGGCCTCCCGCAGAGCGAGATCCGCGAGCGCGTCCGCTGGGCCATGGAGGCGGTCGGCCTCCCCTTTGACGACTTTCGCGACCGGCACACCTTCACCCTCAGCGGCGGCGAGATGCGCCGCGCCGCCCTGGCCGGCGTGTTGGCCATGCGGCCAGAGATCCTGGTGCTCGACGAGGCCACCAGTGGCCTGGACCCGCGCGGCCAGCGCCAGGTGCATGAGCTGCTGCGGCGCCTGCGCGGCGAACTGCAGACGACCATCATCCTGGTCTCCAACGAGATGGACGAGGTCGCCGCGCTGGCCGATACCGTTACGGTGCTGCACCGTGGCCGCACGGTGCTGGCCGGGGCGGCCCGCGAGGTCCTGGTGCAGGCGGACGCGCTCGCCGAGGTCGGCCTGACTTCACCGGAGCCCACGCGCATCGCCGCGGCCCTCGCCGCGGGGGGCCTGCCGGTGCCCCCCGACCGCCTGACCGTGCCAGAGACGGAGGAGGCCCTGTGGCAAGCCTTGACTCGCTGAGGCACCTGACCTTGGGCCAGTACGCCCCGGGGCACTCGCGGGTGCACCTGCTGGACCCGCGAGCCAAGTTGGTGGCCCTGGCCCTGCTCACCGTGGCGGTGGTGGTGTCCTCCTGGTGGGGCGCGACCCTGGCGCTCGTGGCGCTCATCGGGGCCGCCTACGCCGTGGCGGGTCTCTCGCGGCGGCACGTGGCGTCGTCGCTGCGCCCGGTGTGGCCCGTGTTGGGGATGCTGGCCTTCTTCCAGCTCCTCTTTGGCAGCGGCGTCGACGAGGCGCTGGCCGGGAACGTGCTGCTCGTCTCCTGGGGGGGGTATGCGCTCTCGGCCGGGCGGCTGTTCGGCGTGGCCGTCTCGCTGGCCCGGCTGGTGAGCCTGGTGCTCTTGGTGAACCTGCTGACCAGCACCACCACGCCCTCCGCCCTGGCCACCGGGCTGGAGATGCTCCTCCGCCCGCTGAACGCGGTGGGGTTGCCCGGGCATGAACTGGCCCTGATGGGCTCCATCGCCCTGCGCTTCATGCCGATCCTCGGGGAAGAGCTGGAGGCCGTCATGCGCGCCCAGACGGCGCGCGGCGCGGGCTGGGCCGACACAGGGCGCTGGCGCTTGGCCCAGAACGCCCGCCGGGTGGCCGCCGTGATCGTGCCCCTCTTTGCCGACGCCTTCCGCCGCGTCGAAGAGATGACCACCGCCATGCTGGCCCGCTGCTACCAGGGCGGCCGCGGGCGCACCCACCTCGTACACCTGCGGCTAAGCCGCGCGGATTACGTCGCTATCGGCGCCAGCCTGGCCGCCCTGGCCGGCGCCGTCGCCTCCAGGGTCTAGGGAAGCACGCACTGCGAAAGGACACGCACATGGAAGCACAGGAACGCGCCATCCGTCGGGTGATCACGGCCGGGCTCCTCTTGGCCATCACCCTCCTCCTGGCGCTGACGCCGGTGGGCTTTATCCCGGTGCCGACGCCGGCGGGCTCCGCCACTATCGCGCACATACCGGCCATCATCGGCGGGATCCTGGGAGGCCCCACCGTGGGCCTGCTCGTCTCGCTCGGCTTTGGCTTTGCTAGCTTTATGAGCCCGCTGGTGCCCGTCAAAGACCCGCTGGTGATCATTCTGCCGCGGCTGCTTATCGGCGTGGTGGCCTACTGGGTCTACACGGCCCTGCGCCGCGCCAACCGGACCACCCTCACCATCCTGCTCGAGGTGCTCACCGCGCTCGTTCTGGTGGCGGCCTATTATGTGAGCCAGGCGGTCCTATGGCTGGGGATCCTGGTGGCGGTGGCCGCCGTGGCCGGGTCGATCGCCGTGACCCTCTGGATGCGCCATCAGGAGGCCGTCATCGTCAGCCTGGTGGCCGCCGGCGTGGCCGGGTCGCTCACCAACACGGTCCTGGTGCTCTCGGCGGCCGTGTTGCGCAAGGTGCCCGGCGTCACGCCTGGGGTAGCGCTGACGATCGGCCTGAGCCAGGGAATCCCGGAGGCGGTCGTCTCCGCCATCGTCGTGGTTGCCGTGGTCACTGCCGTCCAGCAGATTGGGCAGCGGCAGCGCTCGCGGCTGTAGCCCTCCGTGGGGAGGGCAGGAGGTTCCCCGATGCTGTTGTGCATCGATATCGGCAACACCAACGTCACCATGGGCGTCTATGATGGCGAGGACTTGGTCGCCCACTGGCGGCTCAGCACCGACCATCAAAAGATGCCCGATGAGTACGGCCTGCTGCTTCTGAACATGCTGGCGCACCGCGGCATCCCGGCGGAGAACATCAGCGGGATCGCCCTGGCCAGCGTGGTACCGCCGCTCACCGACACGTTCCGGGAGATGGTCGTCGCCTATCTGGGGGTGACGCCGCTGATCGTCGATACCGGGGTGCGCACCGGCGTCTCCGTGCGCTATGACCCGCCGCGCGACGTGGGCGCCGACCGCATCGTGAACGTGGCGGCCGCCTACCGCCTGTACGGCGGCCCGGGCTGCATCGTCGATTTTGGCACGGGAACCACCTTTGACGCCCTCTCGGAAAAGGGAGAGTATCTGGGCGGAGCGATCGCCCCGGGCATCCGCGTGGCGGCCGAGGCGCTCTTTCAACGTGCGGCCAAGCTACCCCGCATCGACCTGCGCGCCCCGCGGCGGGCCGTGGGGTCCAACACGCTGGACGCGATGCGTTCCGGCATCGTCTTTGGCTATGTGGGCCTGGTGGAGGGGATGGTGGCGCGCTTTCGCCGCGAACTGGGCGAGGGGATGCGCGTCATCGCCACCGGCGGCCTGGCCGACGTGATCGCCGCGGAGACCGACATCATCGAGGTCGTGGAGCCCTGGCTGACCCTCAAGGGCCTGCGCCTCATCTACCTGCTGAACGAGGGAGCGACATGATCCTGCAGGGCAAGAACGTGGTGCTCGGCGTCACCGGGGGGATTGCCTGCTACAAGGCGGTCGACCTGTGCAGCAAGCTCGTCCAGGCGGGCGCCGGGGTGGACGTGATCATGACCAAGGGGGCCACGCATTTCGTCACCCCGCTCCCCTTCCAGACGATCACCAAGCGCCCCGTGGCGCTAGAGATGTTCACCCTCCTCCGCGACGTGGACATGGCCCACCTGTCGCTATCACAAAAGGCTGACGTGCTGGTCGTGGCGCCGGCCACGGCCAACACCATCGCCAAGATCGCCCATGGCATGGCCGACAACCTGCTTACCTCCACGGTGTTGGCCACCACGGCGCCGCTGGTGATCGCCCCGGCCATGGACGCTGACATGTGGGCCAACCCGATCACGCAGGAGAACGTCGCGGCGCTCCGCGCGCGGGGCGCCGTCATCGTGGGGCCCGCCAGCGGGCGGCTGGCCTCCGGCCGGGTCGGCGCCGGCCGGCTGGTGCCCGTCGAGGAGCTGATCGCTGCCATCCGCCAGACCCTGGGGCGCGGCGGGCCGCTGGCCGGGCGGCGCGTCACCGTCACCGCCGGCGGGACGCAAGAGGCGCTGGACCCCGTTCGGCACCTGACCAATCGCTCATCGGGGCGCATGGGCTACGCCCTGGCCGAGGCCGCCCGCGACGCGGGCGCCGCGGTGCGCCTGATCCACGCCCCCACCGGCCTGCCGGCCGTGCACGGCGTGCGCATGGAGCCGGTGCGCTCGGCGGCTGACATGGAGGCCGCCGTGATGGGCGCCGTGCCGGAGACCGACATTCTGATCATGGCGGCCGCGCCGGCCGACTTTAGGCCGGCCCAGGTGGCCGCGCAAAAGATCAAGAAGGGCACCTCCGGCGGGCTGACTCTGGAGCTCGAGCGCACGGCGGACATCGTCGCCTCGGTGGGGGCGTTGCCCGAGGGCCGGCGGCCGCGAATCGTGGTCGGCTTTGCCGCCGAGACCGAGGACCTGCTGGCCAACGCCGCGGCCAAGCTGCGCGCCAAGCGGCTGGACCTGATGGTGGCCAACGACGTGGCCGCCACCGACAGCGGCTTTGAGGTGGACACCAACCGCGTGATCCTCCTGACCCCCGACGGGGGCGAGGAGCCGCTCCCGCTGATGCAAAAGGTCGACGTGGCAGAGCAGATCGTGGCCCGCGTGGCCCTCCTGTGGGAAAGGAAAGAACATGGCTGAGGCGCTGGCCCCCGGGTACCTCACCGATGTTCCCGGCCTCCGCGTGGGGCACGCCACCGACCCGGTAGCCCTGACGGGCTGCAGCGTGGTGCTGTGTGGCGAGGGGATGGTGGCCGGCGTCTCGGTGCGCGGGCTGGCCCCCGGCACGCGCGAGACGGCCCTGTTGCGCCCGGGCACCCTGGTGGAACGGGCCAACGCCATACTGCTCACCGGCGGCAGCGCCTTCGGCCTGGCCGCCGCCGACGGCATCATGCGCTACCTCGAGGAGCGCGGCCTGGGGCACGATACCGGCGTGGCACGGGTGCCGATCGTGCCGGGGGCGGTGCTGTTCGACCTCGCGATCGGCTCGTCCGCCGTGCGGCCCGATGCGGCCATGGGCTACCGCGCCTGTGAGGCGGCGCAGGGTGGCCCGGTGGCGCAGGGCAACGTCGGCGCCGGCACGGGGGCCACGGTCGGCAAGGTCCTGGGCATGGGGCGCGCCATGAAGGGTGGCATCGGCACGGCCAGCGTGCAGAGCGGAGACCTCGTGGTGGGGGCCCTGGTGGCCGTCAACGCCCTTGGCGACGTGGTTGACCCGGCCAGCGGAGCCATCATCGCCGGGACGCGGGCCGAGCGCGACGGGACCTTTGCCGACGCCCGCCTGGCCCTGCGCGCGGCGCTGGCGCCGGCGCCCATCCCGCACACCAACACCGTCATCGGCGTGGTGGGCACCAACGCGCGCTTGGACGTGGCCCAGGCCACCGAGACGGCCTCCGCCGCGCACGACGGCCTGGCCCGCACGGTACGCCCGGCACACACTCTCTACGATGGCGACACGCTCTTCGCCGTGGCCAGCGGCGCGGTGGAGGCCCACCAGACTGTGGTGATGGACATGGCCGCCGAGGCGGTGGCCCTGGCCGTGCTGAACGCCGTGCGGGCGGCCCGCGCCGCCGGCGGCCTGCCCGCCGCGGCCGACCTCGCCTGAGGCATGACGCCAGAGAGGGCAGAACGCGTGGCGTTCTGCCCTCTCGTTATGCGCTCGTCCCGGGGGTCGAGGTACGCTAGTGCGCCTGGCGCCCCTCGTCGTAGATGGGGCCGTAGACCTCCCGGTCAAAGGGCACGCAGCCGGCGCGGCCGTGGTCGCGCATGATCTGCGTGCAGCGGCTGCAGGCGATGCACACCCCACGGCGCTTCATCTCGCCGGTGGTCAACAGGTCGCGGGCGAAGTCGGGGTAGGCAAAGGCCTCCCGCCCCACGCCCACCAGGTCGGTCCAGCCGCGGGCCATGGCGCCGGCCGCCGCGTTCCCCACGAACTGGCGCAGCCAGGAGTACCCCGAGCCCACCACCACCAGGCCCGGATAGGCCTCCTTGACCTGCCTCGCCAGCCCGATCATGCGGGCCACGCCCACTACAGGGTGCTCTTCGGGGACGTAGCCGCCGTCAACATTCGTGTCAAAGGGGCGATTGATGTGCGGCGTGTAGTAGGGGTTGCCGACCGTCACGTTGATGAGACGGACGCCGGCCTCCTCGAGGAGGCCGATGAGCCGCAGCGGCTCGCTCATATCGGGCACGGCGGGGTCCTCCTGAGAGACGCCCCAGCCCCACGGGTAGGGGTGCCCGTCGTAGACGTTCATCCGCAGGGTGACGTCGACGCCCGGGACCTCGTCGCGCACGCGGCGCACGATGCTCAGGAGCATGCGCGTGCGGTTCTCGAACGAGCCTCCGTACTTGCCCGGGCGGGTATGCGCGGCGAGCAACTCGGAGAACAGATAGCGGTGGCAGGACTTGATGTCCACCCCGTCGAACCCGCAGCGCGCCGCCAGCCTGGCCGCCTCGATGTAGCGGTCCTGCAGACGGTCCAGGTAGTCATCGGTGACGAGCGGCTGGTCTTCCGGGACCCCGACGGCCTTGTCGAGCAGGCCATCGTGGTGGGCGATGATCGGCGCCGGCTTGTCCACCGGGCGCGAATAGCGCCCCGAGTGGGTCAGCTGAATGACAGTATACGGAGTATACTCTGCACCGTTCGCCTCACGCCCGACCGCCAGCGCGCCCTCGCGCAGCGCGGCAAAAGAGTCGGCCGTGCTCTCGACCAGCAGGAGCTGTCGGGGGTTGGCGCGCGCCTCGGGCACCACGGCGGTGGCCTCAAACCAGAGCAGCCCCGCCCCGCCGTGGGCAAAGCGGTGGTAGCGGCGGATGGTCAGCTCGTCGGGCCGGCCGTCGGCAGTGCCGTCGCAGCCCTCCATGGGCTGAACGGCCAAGGCGTTGGGCGTCTCTTTCGTGCCAATGCGCACGCGGCGCGCCAGCGGGCTGAGGTCCTCGTCCAGGGGCAGGTCCTGGCCCAGCTCGGCGACTTTGGCGCGCAGCTCGTCCAACGACCTAAAGCGAAAACGTTCGTGGGGCATGCCGTTCTCCCGTTCCTTCGTCTCTCAGTATCCAGCGCACAGAAGGTAGCACGGCAGCCGGGGGGTGTCAATCGGCTGGGCGGCACCGGGCGGGCCTTCCTCATCAGGCGTTCGTGCCCGGTTTGACACCTCTCCCCGTCGGGGGCATCCTGTGCGGACGGACTGCACGGAGGTACGCGCGCATGGACTGGACCGCGATTGGGCATGAGGAACTCGGCCGCCAGACGGGCGTGGTGGTGCCGGCCTACTTTTCGGCCAGGCCGCCCGACGATCTGGTGCGTCGGCTGCTCCGCCTGACCCTGGCCGATTCGCACCATTACCTCCCGCCGGGGCAGGTGTGGGTCGTCGTCGATGGCGACCCGCGCACCGCCCGCCTCGCCGCCGAGGTTCAGGAGGCATACCGCGCCCGCGTGGGGGAGGCCTTCCGACTGCATGTCCTCGCGGCCAACGGCGGCAAGTTCCGCGCCGTGCGCGAGGGGATGCGCGGCCTGCTGGCGGCCTGCCCGGGCCTGCGCTACCTGGCCGTCCGCGACTGCGACGGCGACCACGCCCTCGCCGACCTGCCGGCCCTGGTGCGCGCCGCCGCCGAGCTGGCCGAGGTCCAGGGGAGCACAGACGTCCTCATCGCCGGGGCGCGCTCCAGCCGGCATCACCCCATGGGCTGGCTGCGCGGCGAGCTGGAGGCGCTGCTCGACGGCGTGACGGTCGACGCCCTGGCCTACTACCTGGCCCGCAAAGGACGCGCGCTCGACCTCACCCACGCCGGCGGGGCCACGGGCGTGCCGGACGTCTCCAGCGGCTACAAGGTCTACGGCCGCCAGGCTGCCGAGCGCCTCTTTGGTGACGAGCCCGCCCGCCTGGCCAGCCTCAGCGAGCGGGACTATTGGCGCTACGGCCCCGAGACGGTCCCCTTTGTCGAGGCGATCGTGGGCGGCGCCGCCTTTGGCCTGGCGCCGCGCCTGACCTTTGACGGGCAGCCCACCT
Source organism: Anaerolineae bacterium (assembly GCA_040768605.1). Taxonomy (GTDB): domain Bacteria; phylum Chloroflexota; class Anaerolineae; order UBA1429; family UBA1429; genus JAAZBY01. The sequence continues at coordinate 311,694 of JAXGMP010000002.1, forward strand.
CCTCGTTCGGCGACTTGAGCGTGGTGGGCCTCTACGGCGAGCTCTTGGCCTGGGTGGTGACCCGCCTGGACATACCCATCGGCGTGGCGGCGCAGATGTTTGACAATCGCGCCTGCACCCTTCTGCTGCGCACCACGGCCGAAGGCGCCGAGACGCTCGGCCTCGTGCGGCGCCACGCCCTGGAGCGCGCCGCCGCCCACCTGGGCGTGCCGACGCCGCCCCTCGCCGCACGCCCCCTGCCGACCACGCTGTAGGTCCCCCGTCGCCGCGGGGTTGGGCAGGGGCCGGGCGGTGTGCTAGAATCGGCACGGATGCAGGAAAGGAGCGAAGGGACCAGTGGCCGACGTCGTGGTGCTGGGCAGCCTGAACATGGACCTGGTGGTGCGCGCGGAGCGGATGCCCCGCCCCGGTGAGACGGTGCTCGGCGAGCAGTTCAGCACGGTCCCCGGCGGGAAGGGCGCCAACCAGGCGGCCGCCGCAGCGCGCCTGGGCGCCAGCGTGGAGATGATCGGCTGCGTCGGCGATGACCCCTTTGGTGGGGCCTTGCGCCAGAACCTGCAGGCCCAGGGCGTCGGCACAACGCGGGTGCGCGCGGTGCCCGGCATGGCCACCGGCGTGGCCGTGATCATCCTCGACGCCGCCGGAGAGAACAGCATCGTCGTGGCGCCCGGCGCCAACGCCGCGGTGACGGCCGCCGACGCCCTCGGCGCCCGTGCGCTCCTGCGCGGGGCCCGCTTCCTGGTGATGCAGTGCGAGGTGCCGATCCCGGCGGTGCGCGCGGCCGCCGCGCTGGCTGCTGACCTGGGCCTGCCGGTCATCCTGAACGCCGCGCCGGCCCACGGCATCGACCGCGAGGTCCTGGCGCAGATCCCTTATGTCATCGTCAACGAGCACGAGGCCGAACAGGTCACCGGCATCGCGGCCGACTCGCCCGACGGTGCCGGGCGCGCGGCCCGGGCGCTGCAGGCCATGGGCATCGCCTGCCCCATCGTCACGTTGGGGCCGGCCGGCGCCCTGTTCGCCGAGGGGTCCGACTTGGTTCACGTGCCGGCCCGTCCGGTGCACGTGGTGGACACCACTGCTGCCGGAGACGCCTTTGTCGGCGGCCTGACCGTGGCCCTCTTGCAGGGGCGCCCGCTGGCCGACGCGGTGCGCTACGCCACCTGTGCCGGCACCCTGGCGACCACGGTGCTCGGAGCGCAGCCCTCGCTCCCCTCGGCGGAGCGCGTGGAGGCCTTTTACCGGGGAGGCGCGGCCTAGCGTGAGCACGCCAGATGGCCTCGTCGGGATCATTGCCAACCCGGCGGCGGGCAAAGACATCCGCCGCCTGATCGCCCATGGCGCCACGCTGGATAACCAGTCCAAGGTCAGCATCATCCGGCGTGTGGCCGTGGGCCTGGGGGCGCTGGGGATCGGGCGCGTCCTCCTGATGCCCGACGAGCAACACCTCGCCGAGCGTGCCTTCCGCGGGCTCCCGCGGGGCGCCGCCGACGTTCCTGCTGCCGAGATTGTGGATATGCCCGTCCGCGGTGAGCCGGACGATTCGCGCCTGGCCGCTGCCCTAATGCGCGAGGCGGGCGCCGGCTGCCTGGTCGTGTTGGGCGGCGACGGCACCGTGCGCATGGTGGCCCAGGGCGCCGGGGAGGTGCCGATCCTGGCCATCTCCAGCGGCACCAACAACGTGCTGCCCACCTTTGTGGACGGGACGACCGCCGGCCTGGCTGCGGCCGGGCTGGCCTTGGGCCTGGTGCACCGCGGGCTTGGCGCGCGCCGGCACAAGCGCCTTACCGTCCACGTCGACGGCGCCGCCGTCAGCGACGCCCTGGTGGACGTCGCCGCGCTGGCGGGGCGCTTCGTCGGGGCCCGCGCCGTGTGGGACGTGCACGCCCTGCGGCAGGTGTTCGTCACGCGCGCCTCGCCCGCCGCGATCGGCATCTCGGCCATCGCCGGCGTCGTCCGCCCTTTGACGCCGGAGGAGCCCTATGGGCTGGCCCTGCGGCTGCGCCAGGGGGCCGACCGCAGCGTGTTGGCGCCGGTGGGGCCGGGGCTGGTGGCCCGGCTGGGCGTCAGCGAGATCACCCGCATCACCCCGGGGGAGCGGGTCGACATCGTCCCAGAGCGCCCGCTGATCCTAGCCATGGACGGCGAGCGTGAGGTGGCCCTGCCCCGCCCGGGTGAGGCCTGGATAACCCTTAGCCTGGAAGGCCCCTGGATCGTCGACGCGTCGCGCGTGATGACCGCACTGGCTTCCCAGGGTACCTTGCAGCGTACGGAGGAGAAATGACCATTCAAGCGGATATCGCCATCATCGGCGCCGGGCCCGGCGGCTACATGGCCGCGTTGCGCGCTGCCCAGCTAGGTGCCAAGGTCGTCTGCATCGAGAAGGCCCGCGTCGGCGGGGTGTGCCTCAACGAGGGCTGCATCCCCACCAAGACCATGGTGCGCGCCGCCGAGATCTATGACCTGGCCAGGCAGGCCGCCAAGTACGGCGTTTTGACGGGCACCCCCACGCTCGACTGGGCCAAGGCCCAGCAGCGCATGAACACGGTGGTGGAACAGCAGGTGCGCGGCGTGGGCATGCTCCTGTCTCGCGCCGGCGTGCAGGTGCTGGAGGGCGAAGCGACCTTTGCCCGGCCCGACCTGCTGGCCGTCCGCCTAGAAGACGGGCAGGAGACGGTGCAGGCCGACCGCATCATCATCGCCACCGGCTCGCGCAACGCCCAGGTGCCCATCCCCGGGCTCGACGGGCCCCGCGTCGTCGACCACCTCGGCGCGCTGCGGATGCCCGCCCTGCCGGAGAGCATCTGCATCATCGGCGCCGGCGCCATCGGCCTGGAGTTCGCCAGCATCTTCCAGACCGTCGGCGTCGAGGTCACCCTGGTGGAGATGCTGCCGCGCATCGCCCCGCTGATGGACGTCTCCATCTCGGAGGGGCTGGAGTGGAGCCTCGGCCGGCGCGGCTGCGAGATCCTTACCTCCACCCGGGTCACCGGCATCGTGCATGGCGCGGACAGCTGCGCCGTGTCGGTCTCTGGCCCGGATGGCGACCGCACCATCGACGTGGGCATGGTCCTGTCGGCCATCGGGCGCAGCCCAAACGTCGAGAACCTGGGGCTGGAGACGGTGGGCCTGCGCCCCACGCGGCGCGGCATCGCCGTCGACCAGCGCCTGCGCACGGCCACGCCCGGCGTGTACGCCATCGGTGACGTGGCCGCTGAGGGCCCCATGCTGGCGCACGTCGCCTCGCACCAGGGGCTGGTGGCCGTGGCCGACGCCCTGGGGCACCCCGCCACCATGGACTATACCGCCGTGCCGAGCTGCATCTTTACCCTGCCCGAGGCGGGCGGGGTGGGGCTCAGCGAAGACGAGGCCCGCGCGGCCGGCCACCAGGTGGCAACGGGCATCTTTTCCCTGGCCAACAACGGCAAAGCCGTGGCCTATGGTGACACCGACGGGTTCGTCAAGGTCATTGCCGATAAGGAGAGCGACGCCGTGCTCGGCGTGCACATCGTCGGGCCGCACGCCAGCGACCTGATCCTCGAGGGCACCCTGGCCATCGCCCTGGAGAGCACCCTCGACGAGGTCGAGCAGACCATCCACCCGCACCCGACCCTGGGTGAGGCGATCTCTGAGGCGGTGATGGCCGTCCGCGGCCGGGCGCTGAACGTGCCCCAGTCCTGAGCGCGCCGCCGCGCCGACCGTAACAGCGCCCCGTGGCCACATGGCTCCGGGGCGCTGACTCTTGCGGGCCGCTACAGCGGGGCGGGATCCACGATGACGCATCCCTCGCGCAGGCGCCGCTGGATGACCGCCTTGATGAAGGGCCAGGCCTCATCCAGCGAGGCATAGGGGACTAGGGGCAGCCGCTTCTGCCGGCGCCGCGCCACGCCATAGATGCGCACCACAGCCCAGCCGTCGAACAGGCTGGGCTGGTAGGAGAGATAGTAGAAAAGGGTCTCGCCAGAGGCGCCGGTGCGTTCAAAACAGACATGCGTGAACCCCACGCGCAACGCCTCGACGTCTATCGCTATTGCTTCTTTCGGTTCCTGCACTCGTCAAGGTCCTCGCCCGGTGGCTACCTGCCTTCTTCCGGGCGCGCGGCGGCGCCCCCCTTGCGCGCCACCCACATGATGCGAAAGGTCTCGTCATCGGCCGGCAGCAGGCTAAAGCAGTCATAGTAGGCCTCTACGTGAAAGCCCACATCGGTCAGCAGAGTGGCCACCTGCTCAAGGGGATAGGCCTGCTCAGTGTGCTCTTCCTGGATCTTGCGGTATAGCTCGCCCTGCCGATCGAACACAGTGGCCACCACCGTGATGCGCTGGCGACGCTGGTCATAGCGGGAGCGAAAGATCACCGTGATGTCCGGCTCGTCAGAGTAGTGGACCTCATCGTCCCACAGGACCTCTAGGGCGTAGGCCGTGTTCATGTCAAAGAGGAACAGGCCGCCCGGCTCCAGCGCGGCGTAGACCCGCCGGAAGACGGCCAGCAGCTCCTCGCTCGAGAGCATGTAGTTCATGCTGTCGTACAGGCAGGTCGCCAGGTGCACGCGCTGGTCGAGCCGGAAGGAGCGCATATCCTGCTGGCTGAACGCAACGGTGACGCCCGCCGCGGCCGCTTTGGCGCGGGCCTCCTCGAGCATCGCCGCCGAGCCGTCGACGCCGTACACCTGCCACCCGGCGCTGGCCATGGCCGCGGCCACGGTGCCCGTGCCGCAGGCCAGTTCGAGCAGGCGGCGCCCCTCCAGCGGGTACCTCTCCAGAAGGGTGTTCAGGTAGCGGATCATCTTTAGGCTGAAGGCCAACTGGCCCGATCGGTCGTAGACCTTGGCGTACTCCTGGTATGTCTGCATCATGCGTCCCGCCTCGTTGTGGTAAGCACTCCGTTGTCCTTCTGCCAGGCCTGAGGGGTTGCCGCCCCCCGGCCCCCTCCGTATACTGCGCGCATGAGCGAACCGTACACCCTGCGGCGCGCCAGCGCCAACTTCGCCGATGCCCAGGCGCTGCTCGCCGTCGAGCAAGCCTCCCTGGCTGACAGCCCCTACTCCGCCGCCGACGTCCAGCGCGTGCTGGCCCGGCCGGAGCACTATGCCTACCTGGCCATACACGAGGGCCAGGCGGTCGGCTTTTGCTCCTGCCTAGAGACGCCCACCCCCCGCGGCCCACGCCTGGAGGTGGACCTGCTCGGCGTCCTACCAGAGCACCGCGGGCGCCGCCTGGGGGCCCGCCTGATCCGCCTGGCCCTCCAGGAGGCCGAGCGCCGCGGCCTGCGCCAGGCCCGCGGCGTGGCGCGCGAGGATAACGTCGCCTCGCAGCGTTCCTTCGCCCGCGCCGGGCTGCGCGCCGGCGCGCAGCCTCACGAGCTGCTGGCATACCCAATCGGCGGCACCAGCCCCGTGCCACCGCCCGCCGGGTACGGCTATGCCCTCCTCCCCTGCGGGGAGATGATCGTCAGCGGCCAGGGGACACCGACGGTGCACACCCCTGATGCCGGCGGCCCGCTGCTCTTGGTGACGAGCCCTCAGGGCGGTGCCCTGGCCCTGGTAGAGTACCTGCGCGTCGAGACGCTCTCCTACGCCGGGCTCTGGATCGAGCGGCCCTGGGCAGCGTCGCCGGCGGCCCTGCGGGCCGCCCTCCATGCCCTCGTCGAGGAGGCCAAACGCCTCGGCCTGGACGAGGTGGGCCACCTGGCCGCGCCCGTGGCGCCGTCCGCGGCGGACCCCCGCGACCACTGGCTGCGCGAGGGGTTCGCCCCGATGGGGCGCTACCTGGTCTTTACGCGCGAGGGCCCCCTGGTTCAGCCGGAAGACTGAGCGCGGACGTGATCCACCGCCCGGGAGAGGTCGTCCAGTGAGAAGGGCTTTTCCACGTAGGTCAGGTCGTTGGCGCGCAAAAAGTCGAGCGTGGTCGGGTCCAGCGCGTCCCCGGTGATAAAGATCAGTCGCCGGGCCAGGGTGCTGTTGGCCTCGGCCAGGCGGGCGTACAGTTCCGGCCCGCGCATGGCCGGCATGTTGATGTCACTCAGGATCAGGTCAAACGGCTGCCCCTCGTCAGAGGCGCGGGCCAGGCGTTCGAGGGCAGCCTCCCCGTCCAGCGAGATCTCCACGCGATGCCCGTCCTCGAGAAGGATCGCCTCGAGCAGCGCGGCCACCTCCGGCTCGTCGTCGACGACGAGGATGTGGCCGTTGCCGGCCGGCACCGCCTCCGCCGGCGCGCGGGCGGGCACCTCATCCCCGACGATCGGCTCGCGCACCGTGGGGAACTCGACCACAAAGGCGGCTCCCTCGGGCGGGTCCTCCTCGGCGTAGATCGTGCCGCCGTACTGGTTCACGATGCCGAAGGAGATGCTCAGCCCCAGCCCAGCGCCCTCACCCACTTCCTTGGTGGTGAAAAAGGGCTCGAACAGGTGGGCGCGCGCCTCGGCGGATAGGCCGGGGCCGTTGTCTGCCACGCGCACGCGCACCAGGGCGTCATCCCGTGCGGTGGTCAGCGTCAGCCGGCGGGGACCGGTGTTGGCGCGCAGGGCGTCCTGGGCGTTGTTCATCAGCTGCAAGAAGACCTGCTGCAGCTGCCCCGGGGCCGCCATCACGCCCAGGGGTCCCTCGGCCAGGTTGGTGACGATCTCGACGTCGGCGCGCCGCAACTGGTAGGCGCGCAGCTCCAGGGTGCGCTCGAGCACCTCGTTGACGTCGACGAGTTGCGCCTCCTGCTTGCGCTGCCGGGCAAAGGTCAGCAAGTTCTGCACAATCGCCGCGGCGCGTTGGGCCTGGCTGTGGATCTTGTCCAGGTCCGTGCGCACATCACGCGGGAGGTCCTCGGCGATGCCCAGCAGCTGCACATAGCCCATGATGGCGGTCAGGGGATTGTTCAGCTCATGGGCCAGCCCCGAGATCAGCTGCCCCACGGCCGATAGCTTGGCCGACTGGATCAGCTGCTCCTGGGTCATCTTGAGGTTATTGAGGCTCTCCTGCAGGTAAGAGATGAGGCGGGCGTTGTCGATGGCGGCGGCCGCCATGGTGGCCAGGGTCAGCAGTAGCTGCTCGTCTTCCTGGCTAAAGGCGTTCGGCGCCGTAGCATCGACGCTCAGCGTACCCACCCGCCGCTCGCCCAGCAGCAACGGGGCCACCATCATGGCGGCAAAACGCCGCGACCCGGGCGTCTGCACAAAGCGCGGATCGCGCGCCACGTCCGGAATGTTGACCAGCACGCCCTCGGCGAGCGAGCACCCGGCTATGCCGTGGCCCAGCCGCATGCGGTTCCGCCCGGAGGTGTCAGGCAGGACGCCCGGCTGGAACGACAGCGCCCGCGGGTGCAGTTCACCGGTGTCCTCGTCCAAGAGGTGCAACACGCCGTTGCTGGCCTTCTCGATGGTGTCCACGGCGAAACTGACGATCAGGCTCAGCAGATGGTCGAGGTCCAGGGTGCTGGCCAAGGCCCGGCTCACCCGATAGAGGGCCTGGGCGCGCCGCAGGCGTGCGCTCAGGTCATCTGCTAGGCGGGCCTTCTCCACGGCCAGGCCGACCACGGCGCCGGCCAGCCGCAGGAACTCGACATCGGGCGGCGGCGCGTCGGGCGCGGTCCCCCAGGCCAGCAGGATGCTGCCGACCACCTGGTCACCACTGCGCAGTGGCACCATGGCCAGGGCGCCCGCGTCGCCTGACCCGGGCGCGGCGGGCAGCGGGCTGCCCTGGCCGGCCAGGTGCAGGGTAACCTGGGTTGGAAAGACCGGCGGACCCACCCCGGGGTACTGGCCACGCAGCATCACGGCCAGGTCCGCCCCCAGCGGCCCACGCCCTTCCACCAGGGGGCCAGCGCCAGGCGCGCCGGCCGTCAGAAACGCCCCGCCAACAGTCCCCTCCAGAGCGGAGAGCAGCACGTCGAGCGCTTCGCGGAGAAGCGCTGGCACGTCACCACCGGCGCCGCCGATGGCCGTCAGCCGTTCCAGCGCGTGCAGGCGCGTATCCGTCATGCCCTCCGCCCCTGTACCGTCATCCGCCCTGTTCCTCGCTACCTGCTGCCTGCAACCGCCTGTCCAGCCTATCCAGCCGATGCTGGAGCTCACGCATGATCTGCCGCGCCTCGTAGCGCCCCAGGCCGGCCTCCGGCGAGGTCGCCCAGGCTACGGCCTGCGTGGTCACCTTGCGCGCCCCGGCATAGTCCTTCTCACGGTGTTCGAGGTGCTTGGCTATCTCGACGAACGGGTAGAGCGCGTTCGCCTGGATCGCCAGCGCCTGCCAGATCTCCATAGCCTCGGCATGCCGCCCCAGCCGCTTCAGCAGAAAAGACAGCCGGCGCGCCGCCTCGCCCGCGTAGGCACCGCCCTCAACCCAGGCCTTCTCGTAGGCCTGCAACGCCTCTGCCGTGTGCCCCTCGGCCTCAAACAGCGCCCCGAGGGAGTACGGGTCGCAGGAGTCGTCCGCCTGCGGGGCAAAGGGGGCGCTTACCAGCCCGCCCGCCCGCGCCGCGAGGGCCACCATCGACAGGACATCCACCAGATTGTGGTAAAAGACGTCGGCCAGCGGGCGCGTGCGCCCCTGCTCCAGATAGTCCTGGTAGAGCTGGGGGATCAGGTAGCCCGGCACGTCCGATGTGCTGCGCTCGACGCGCAGCACGTGGCGCTCCAACGAAGACAAAGCGCAGGAGGCCAGGCTCCGTCGCCACAGGCGGCGCGACAGGTGCAACAGGTCCAGGTGCGGCTCGCCGTCACAGGGGGGCTCGCGCCGCGCCATGATGTAGCGCGTCTCCAGGATCGGCCAATCGAAGGCGCGCCCATTAAAGGTCACCAGGCCGCCGTTGTCGCGCAGCACGTCGGCCAGGAGGCTCAGCAGGGCTTCCTCATCGGCGTAGCCGGGCATGAAGTACTGCCGCAGGACGAACTCATCCCCCGCGAGGGTGCCCACCCCGACGAGGAAGGCATAGGTTCCCGAGCCGCGGGCCAGGCCTGTGGTCTCGATATCCACAAAGACCGCCCGGCCGAGGTCGAACGGGCGCCGGTCAGCGCCCACGGCCAGCCAACCCCACACCTCGGGCGGCACGCCGAGGATCTCCTCGAGCGCGGCCTCCCCGTGGCGAAAGGTCAGCGCATAGCGCTCCTCGACGGTAAAGCAGCGCAGCCCGCCCGACTCCACCCACTGGCCGGGCACTAACGTTTCGAGGGGCGGGTCGCCCTGCGTCGCGCGCGCTGTCGGCCGCGGCGTTCGGTTGTCGTGCAGCGCACCCCAGCGCTGCATTTGGGCCTTCAGGTCCATGGTGTTCCGTGCCAAGTTGACTGTCTGTTGGGCGCCGGCGCCAAGCGCCTGTCGGTCGTGGAGGCATCCCATCAATCCAGCCCATCGGCCGGCGCCGCTCAGGCCTCCTGAGGCTGGCAGGCGGGGCAAAAGTAACACGCCCCGCCGAGATACTGCGTCTTCTCGATCGGCGTCCCGCACACGGGGCAGGGCGCGCCGACCTTGGTGCTGTCGAGCACGCGCGTATAGCCGCCGGGCTGGTTGAACAGGTCGCGCTCCGTGTCGCGCCCGGCCAGGGCGGTCGCCTCACGCAGGACTGCTACGGTCGCCTCGTACAGAGAGCGGCGCTCGTCCGCGTCCAGCCCCAGGGCACGGCGGCGCGGATGCAGCCCGGCGCGGAACAGCACGTCCTGCAGGTAGCCGTTCCCCAGGCCCCAGATGCCCGGCTTGCTGATCGCCAGGTACTTGACGCTGGACGTGTCATCAGGCGCCAGCCCCTCCCACAGACCATTGAACGCCTGCAGGGTGAAGGCGTCGCTAAGCGGCGAGACCCGCTCTGGCCCGGCCTGCGAGCGCCTGGCGAGGTCAGCCCGGGGTACTAGCTGCGCCGCGCCCCAGCCCTGCACGCTGACGCTCAGATGCGTCCCGTCCGCAAAGCTGAGCAACAGGTGATGCTTGGCGGGGAGCGTACTGGCATCGCGATGGTACAGGATGCGCTCGCCCCCCTCCCCCAACACCAGGGCGTAGCCAGGCTCCAGGTCCACCACGATACAACGCCCGTGCGCGCGAGCACCAGCGACCGTCTTGCCCGCCAGGATCTCCGCATAGTGTTCAGGAGTGCCGGTATAGAACGCGAACTTGTGCGGCGTGTTGCCGCGCAGGCCCGCGGCAATCACCTTGCCCCCGAGGGTCCCCTCGATCTGTTGTGCAATGGTGTGCGCTTCTGGCAGCTCGATCATCGCCGTTTGCCTCCCGTGGCCGGGCTCGGCCACTCCGCGCAGGAACCTGACCGACCGCGGGCCGTCGGGGCCGGCCCTCCGCACCCATTATACTCCCCTGTGCGGGTTCCTGCCTCCCTACCCCATGCGGTCCTGGTCGGTCACCAGCGGTGCCGTCCAGGGCTGCCCCTTGATGATCTCCTGCCCATATTGCACCCAGCCAACCTCCAGCCGCAGACGGGGCACCTCGAACCGGTAAAAGAAGTGAATGCGCACGCGCTTGCCGCGTACGTGGCAGTAGAACACCGCATAGTCACCGACGGCAGCGTGCACCACCCTCACCGGCGTGAGGTCCTCAAAGGCCTCCAGCCTCTCCTCGCGCGCCAGGTACTCGCGCAGGGCGGGCAGGTGCTGGGTGGCCTCGTTCTCAGGAATGCTGGCTAGGTCGATCTCCTCGGGCGCGTTCCAGGCGGGCAGGTCGGCAGCCGTGCTCGCGCCGTGGGCTGCCTGCACCCAGATGGGTGACGACCAGAGCAGCTCGCCGTCGGCCTGTTCCACGCGCAGGTAGTAGTAGGTCTCGCCGCGCGGCGGGCGGTCGGTAAGCGCCACAGCGAACTCGTCGGACTGCGGCTCCCAGCGCTGCAGCCGCTGCGCCCCGCGGATCAGGTCCACCCGGGCGATCGCCGCGGTGCCGTGGATAGCGACCTCGACGCGCACGTCACCGGCCGCGGCGATCTCGGAGCCCATCAGGGCCTCGTTGATGCGGAACTCGACCAGCGCCCGCGCCCCCGTGGAGGCATAGGTATGCCGGGCACGGAAAGCCTTCCAGAGCGACTCGCGGTCCAGCGCGTCGGCGTAGACGGCCAGGAGGGGCCCTCCCCCCCAACCGGAATCGCGGCGGCGCAACAGGTTGAAAAAGCGCCCGCCATCGGTGGTCACCACGCGGGGGTGCCCCGGGGTGCCCTTGTGCCCGTCCGAACCGCCGATGAGCCCCAGCCGATAGCCCTTCTGCAGGTAGGCCTGGGCGAACCACTCAAAGTTGCCGTGCCCCGAGGTCATCTCGCACAGCCACTCCAGGCGCGGGCTGTGGCACACCGGGTAGGCGATGGCCCCGCCGACGTGCGGCGTGACCATGGCCGGCTGCTCCCCGAGGGCCCGGTAGACGTCGTCAATGCGCCAGGTGGGGTCGGGCATGGGAGCGTCGAGGTCCCGCCAGATCAGGTTGCGGTCGCCCCCGGCGTCCTCGCAGTCGCGCCACTCGCACCCGAGAAAGGGGACGTAGCGGCCCGGCTCGTCGTACCTGTGCGCCGCCTCGCGGTACAGCTCCCACCACTCGTCGACCGCCTCGGGAACGTGGCGGAAGATATGGGAGCTCATGCCCACAAAGTCGAGCCGCGTGACGTCGCGCCCGTAGGCATACATGGCGTCTGGGTGTGAGTTGGCGTTGAGGACGTTGATCTCGTGCGCGTCAAAGCCGTGGCAATGGAACTCACCCCAGTACACCTGGGGCCCCGTCGCCTCGCCCACCCGGATTGGGTTGCTAAGCGCCGTCAGCCCCAGGGCCCGGTCCTCTAGGCGCAGCCGGGCAACGCCCGGCGCCCGCAGGACGGCACGCACCTCGAGCGCCGGCGGCGCCCCGCCGCTGACCTGGGCCGGGCCGTCCGGAGCCGCGACCGCCACTCCCTCGCTGGCGGCCAGCGGGTTCCCGTTGATGTCCACGGGCAGCGCTACAGCGCGCAGCGCCTCCCCGGGGCGGGCCTGCGCCGGCGCGAACAGGTAGTAGCGGTCCGCCGGCGGCTGGGGGATGACGCGCACCGTCATCGTCGCGCTGGGGACGCGTCGGAACTCCTCGCCCCCGGGGAGGAGCACGCCGACGGCCAGGTGGGCCTGGTCGTAGGCGGCCGGCCAAGTCGTGACGCCGGGCCCCCCAAAGCGCCGGTCGCCGATGCGCACGACGAGCGGCTCGCCCGCCGCCCAATCTCGCGGCAGAGTGACGATGGCCGGCGTAGCCGCCTTGAGGGTCGTCTCACAGACGAAGGGGAGGGCCGCGCCGCCGCCGTCCTCCACGGTGACGTACCCCATCGCCGCCGGCCAGTAGTCCTGATGGCGCCAGTCAAACCGGAACTCGTTCTCCACCTTGGTGAACGCCACCTGGCTGCCGGCGGGGAGGTCCTGGCTCGGCCGGAATGTGAGCACCCAGGTGCCCCGCCGGCCCGCCTCGACAGTGACCGCGCGGGCCGCCCCGGTGCCCTGCGTCTGGGCCGCCTCAAAGGCAATGGTGGCCGTCCCCGGGAAGGTCTCCTGGCCAAAGGCCACGTCCAGTCTCCGATAAACTGCCGTCTTCATCGCTATCCTCCGGCTATCTGTGTCGACTCTGCCCACCGCGGCGCCCGCGACCCTCAGTAGCCGGCGTTCACGTAGCCGGGATCGGCGTTGGGGCCGTGCCCCAGCGCCGCCAGGCGGGCGCGGAAGGCCTTCATCGCCCCGGCGTAGGCGGGGTGCTCGGCATAGTTGGTGGTCTCGCCCGGGTCGCGCTCTAGGTCAAAGAGCACCTCGGGCATCTCCGTGCCGTACCAATGGTACTTGAGCCGGTCGCGCACGATCAGGTAGTTGGTGGTGCCGAACTGGGAGAGGGCCTCGTTGTTCCAGCCCGTCGCGTCACCCTGCATCAGCGGCACCAGGCTGCGGCTGTCGAGACCGGGCGGAGTGGGCAGGCCGGCCAGGTCCGCCAGCGTGGCAAAGAGGTCCAGCAGGCTCACGTTCTCGTCGACCACGGTGCCGCCCGGGAACATCCTGGGGTAGCGAATGATCAGGGGCACGCGGGCGCTGCCCTCAAAGAACTTTTGCTTCTCCCAGATGCCGTGCTCACCCAGCATCTCGCCATGGTCCGAGGTGTAGACGATGATCCACTCGTCGGGGTCCTGGCCCACCAGGCGCAGCGCATCGAGCACCACGCCGTAGAGCTCGTCGATCGTCTCGACCATGCCATAGTAGGCGGCCACGGCGCGGCGAATCTCCCGCTCGGTAGCGTCGATACCCGGGCGCACCTGGCGCTGCGAGAGGAAGGGATGGTCGAAGGGGGCCTGGCCGAGAAAGGGCTTGACCCTCGGGAGGTAGTAGCGGAACTTTTCCTCGTCGGTGTAGTAAGGATAGTGCGGCTGGGCCAAGCCTACCCGCAGGAGCAGCGGCCGGTTGGGATTCTCCCGGTCATAGTGCGCGTCTAGAAAGTGTCTCTCCAGATAGGTGAGCGCGCCCTGCACGGCATAGTCGTCGGTCTTCTGGTTGTGCGCGTAGGCCACGCCAGCGCGCTGGATCTCCTTCGCGTCGGACCACTTGACCTCGCTGAGGGGGCGGGTGTAGCGGGCCCACTCCGCCTCCACCTTGTCGGCAATATAGTTGTCGCGGGTCATGATGTCGTCGCCGATGCGGCGCGTCCAGCCGGCCATGATGTCAGGGCCCTGGTGCATCAGGCGCCCGCAGGCCACCGTCTCGTAGGCGTAGCGGGCAAAGAGGCGCGCAAAGGTCATGTGCCCGGGCTCCAGGTCCAGCCAGCCCTCGCAGCCGCAGGTCTTGGGCAACTGCCCGGCATTCAGGCAGACCATGGTGGGCACCGTGATCGGCGACGGCGTGTAGCAGTGGGAAAAGACCACCCCGGTATCGGCCAGCTCGTCGAGGACCGGCGTGCGCACGACGTCATCGCCGGCAAAGCCAGCCACGGTGGCGCGGTGCTCGTCACTCATCAGAAACAGAACGTTGGGACGCTTGGGCAGCATGAGACCCCCTCTTGCCTCTCGTAGAGGCGCCACTGACCTGCCGATACGTGCAGCGGCGCCCGCGTCGCTGGCGAGCGACGTCGGGCGCCGTTGTGAAAGCAGTCGACCTGCTAGCCCCCTTGTTGTGGGCTTAGCCCTTCTTGGCCGCGTCCCTTTGCATCTTGGCCACCTCGCGGTGCCGCATGCGCTGGCCGACTTTGGTGGGCAGCGCGATCGGCTCGTCTGGCGAGGGCATCGGGGCGAACTCGGGGATGCCGATGTTCTTGGCCAGGGAGTCGATCAGGATGCGCTTGCCGGTAGCCATCGACTTGTTGGCCGCCACGCCCGTCAGGATCGAGTAAGCGCCGGCCCGCTGGTCAGCGGCGCGCTTGTACTTGTCTTCCTTCTTGTCAAGCAGGAGGACGTCCTCCAGGAGCAGCACGTCGCCGCCGCCGTGGCCGCCCGTGCCCTCCCACACCTCGACCGAGTAAGGCGCGCCAAAGTGCGGGTAGATGGTGATGGTTGTGCCGTCCTCGAGCATCTCGCCCGGCACCGAGCCATCGCCGCTGATGTAGACCGTCTCGCGCATATAGTGCTCCAGGCGCCCCTTGGAGCCGTTGAACATGATGTAGTAGCCTTCCCAGGGGGTAAAGGCGTTCAGCGAGTAGCTGAGCTTGGCCCCGCTGGCATAGTCGACCACCACGTTCATCGAGTCTTCGATGTCGATCTGGTCGCTGAACACGCAGCGGTCGCGGAAGTACCCATCGTACCCTTCGGTGTCGAGGTACATTTCCTTGAGGCGCTCGTTGCCGGCCATGTCCAGCACGAAGGGGCAGCGGCCCGCCTCGGGGCAGTCGGCGCAGCGCTCGCTGCGGTTGGTGAGGCCGTAGCGCTCCGCCTGCTTGGGCGTGTAGAAGTGGCGATGGCCAGAAGCATACACAGCCGTCGGCACGCTCGAGAGCCACCAGTTCATCAGGTCAAAGTGGTGGGTCGCCTTGTGCACCATCAGGCCGCCCGAGTTCTTCTTGTTGCGGTGCCAGCGCCGGAAATAGTCGGCACCGTGCGACGTGTCCAGCATCCAGTGGAAGTCCACCGAGAGGACATCGCCAATCACGCCGGACATGAGCAGGTCCTTGACCTGGGTGCGCGGCGGGGAGTAGCGATAGTTGAAGGTAACCAGACACTGCTTGCCCGTCCTGTGCTGGGCATCGAGGATCGCCTGGCACTTGACCTCATCCGTGGTCATGGGCTTCTCGGTGACTACGTCGCAGCCGAGTTCCATGGCGCGGATGATGAACTTGTCATGGTGGCAGTCGCGCGTGGTGACCACGACGACGTCGGGCTTGCGCTCGGCGATCATCTGGTCGAACTGCTCCTCCGTGTAGCCGACCACGTCCTGGCCGTGGCTCTTGGCCCAGTCGAGGCGCAACTGCAAGCGTCCGGGGTTGCTGTCACACAGGCCGACCAGCTCGCAGGCGTCGGAATAGGTCTCAGCGATCGCATGCGAGTACATCCATGACCTGCTACCCACACCCACCTGAACAAACCGTCTCTTTGCCATCATGGTCCTTTCTGGAAATGCCATAGTCCCTCAGGCAACTTCGCCCCAGCCCACAGGGGGGAGATCAGGGCATTGCCCAGTCGTCGATCATTGTACACGGGCTCAACCGCCCAGCCAAGTAGGGTATCGCTTCCCCTCCTCGTGCAGGCGGCTGGCATACAGGAAGCGGTAGGTGTCGTGCATGTAGAACTGCGGAGCTGTCTTGTCGGGCAGGGCGTCCATCAGGCGCTCCACGATCGTCTCGGCCAGGTCGTTGTCGATCCCCTCGGCCACCTGGTAGTCGTAGTAGATGACTAGGTCGCGGGCGCCCGCAGGCATGATGTGCCGAATGCCGAACTCGGCCGGCCGCCGCTCTGCCGGGGCGTAACGCTCCAGCAAAAAGGTCCCCAACGCCGCCGAGTGGATGCTGTCGGCGTGGGAATAGAGCAGGTTAACCGTGGCCTGGGCGTCCGCCATCGTCTCACCGGGGAAGCCGAAGAAAAAGAAGACGTGGTTCCAGATGCCGGCGGCGGCGCCCTCGCGCAGCACCCGGCTCATCTCCGGCACGGTAGTGCCCTTGTGCATAGCGGCCGCCACCCGCGGGGAGGCCGTCTCCAGCCCGTACAGGAGCATCCGGCAGCCGCCGCGCGCCAGCAGCGCAAGGAGATCGCCGTCCAGCGTGCGCTCCATCCGCGCACAGGTCACCCAGTGCAGCCCCGCGTCGCGCTCGGCCAGCGCCGTGGCGATGCCGCGCAGGTTGCGGGGGGTGATCGCCTCGTCGGCGAAAAAGATGTGCCGCGCGCCGTATCTGTCGCGCAGCGCCAGCATCTGCTGCACCACCTTCTCTGCCGAGGCCTGCATGAAGCGCTCGCCCACGCCATAGCCCACGTTACAGAAGGCGCAGCGCCCGTGGTAGCAGCCCCTGGCCGTCAGGAGCGGCAGCACGCGCTGCGGGGCCAGGTAGCGGTCGAGCGGCAGGCCGTCGAAATCCGGCAGGGGGGCGTCCTCCAGCGGCGGGGCCTCGCCGAGGGGCGTCGCCACCACGGTGCGCTCATGACGGTAGATCAGGTTGGGGACGGTGCTGAGCGACGCGCCCGCCTCGAGGGCGCGGGCCAGGGCCAGGAGCGGCTCCTCCCCGGCAGAGACAACCGCGCTATCCACCAGGTCAAACAGCGCCGGCACTGCGAGGATCGCCTCGCGGAGCATGGTGATGTGCGGGCCGCCCAGCGTGATGTGGGCCCGCAGCCCGTGTTCACGCAGCAGGTGCGCCAGGGTGAGCGCAGCCAGGAACTGGCCCATGGTCGGCACCGAGATGCCCACCAGGTCAGGCCGCTCGGCTACCAGGGGATCGATCAGCCCGCGCCGGAACACCCGCGTGTAGGGATTCTCGCGGGCGCCCCGCGCCCCGGCCAACAGGTGCGCGCTGACATCCTCGGGAATGCCGGAGGCGAGCGCCGAGAGTTCCACGCTGGAGGGATAGTGTGGCAGCGAGGCGACTTGTAGCGCCGCCGTGATCGTCTCCATAGCCGGGCGGCTGCGGGCGCCATCGTAGAACGCCTCGCTGCGGATGACGTCCTTGGCCCCTTCCACCTGGACGGCCAGGTCCGGCCCCTGGGTCAGGGCCCAGTCCACCAGGTCCGCCGGCGGCCGGGGACCGCGCCCTGCGCGCCCCTGGCGGCGCCGCACCTGCGCCAAGGCCCACTCCAGGTGCTCGCGGGTCAGCAGGCGGTCGATGAACTCCAGGTTGAGGTCGCGCTGGACGACGTCTACCCCTGCTGCCCGCAGATAGGCAGTCAGGAGCGGGGTGGCGAGGTGCGGCATCGTCGGCGTCCAACTGGGAGGGAACAGAAGCAGTACTTTCATCACACGGTCCCCAGCACTCTGCGGTTCGGGATGGCTCAGTCGCCCAGCCAGGTCGGGAACGGGCTCCCGGCCTCGTGGAGGAGCGCCGCATACAGCAGGCGATACGTATCGTGCACGTAGAGCTGCGGGAACTCTTTGCGTGGCAGGACGTCCATCAACCGGCCGGCCACTTGCTCGGCCATCGCCTCATCCAGCCCGCGCCCCACGCGATAGCCAAAGGTGATGGCCAGGTCCTGCTGTGGCCCCTCCAGCACCTCCTCGATCCCGAACTCCTCGGGGTGCTGATGCGCTGGCGAGTGCCGCTCCAGCATAAAGGTGCCGTAGGCCGCCGAGTGAATGCAGTCGGCGTGCGCGTACAAAAAGTTCACCGTTTCCTGCGCGTCTTCCATCGTCTCGCCGGGAAAGCCAAAGAAGAAAAAGACGTGGTTCCAGATGCCGGCCGCGGCGCCCTCGCGCAAGACGCGGTCCATCTCTGCGATGGTGGTCCCCTTGCGCATGGCCGTGACGATGGGCGGGGAGGCCGTCTCCAGGCCGTAGAACAGCATGCGGCAGCCGGCCCGGCCGAGGCTTTGGAGGAGCGTGGCATCGATGGCCCGATCCAGCCGGCCGTAGGCACCCCAATGGAGCGGCGCACCGCGCTCTTCGAGGAGCGCGGCCATGCCGCGCAAGTTGCGCGGGCTGATCGCCTCATCGGCGAACCAGATGTGTCGCGCGCCGTAGCGGCTTTGTAGCGCAAGCATGCGCTCCACGGTGGCCTCCGGGGTCAGGGCTTCCACCCGGCGTTCCCCGCCATAGCCGACGCTGCAAAAGGCGCAGCGCCCGTGGTAGCAGCCCCGCGAACTGATCAGGGGCAGCACCGGTTCCGGGATCAGGTAGCGACCCAGCGGGAGCCCGCCAAAGTCGGGCGTGGGCAGTTCGGCCAGCGGCACGGCCGGGGCCAGGGCGTTGGCCACCACACGCCCGCCGTTCCGATAGATCAGGTTGGGCACGCCGGCCAGGCCAGTGCCCTTTTCCAGCGCCCGCACCAGTTCCCCAAGAGGGCGCTCACCATCGAACACGACGGCGCTGTCAATCAGGTCAAACAGCGCTGGGACGCCCAGGAGCTGCTCGCGCAGCATCGTGATATGCGGGCCGCCGACGGTAATATGTGCCCGGCAGCCGCGTGCTTTGAGCAGGTGCGCGACGGTGATCCCGGCCACCAGCTGCCCCATGGTCGGGATGGAGATGCCCACCAGGTCGGCGTTCTCGGCCAGCAGCGTGTCGGCCACGATGGCGTCCAGCACCTGGTAGAACACGTTGGTCTGCGGGTCACGGGCCAAGCGCAGGACGTTCCTGCTGGAATCTTCGGGGAGGGGCGCGCTGTTGGCGGAGAGCTCCAGGCTACCCGGGAAGAAGGGCAGGGCAGTCAGTTGCAGGCTGCCCACCAACGTCTCCAGCGCGCTGCGGCCGCGCGGCCCGTCCCACAGGGCGGCGCTGCGGAACACGGCCTTGGCGTCATCCACGGTGGCGGCCAGCTGTTCGCCGATGCCGAGCGCCCAATCGATGGCGGCCTCGTCGGGCCGCGGCTGCCTGGCGTGGCGCCCAGCCGCGCGCCCGCGGAAGCGCCGGCGCACGCTGCGTTGGGCCGCGCGCACCTGCTCCGCCGTCAGGAGGCGGTCCATCACCTCCAGGTTCAGGTCATGCTGGGCCACCTCCACGCCCTGGGAGCGCAGGTAAGCCGTCAGCATCGGCGTGGCCAGGTGCGGCATGCTGGGCGTCCAGCTGGGCGGGAAGAGGAGTAACGCTTTCATCGGTGGTAGTGGCCCCCCGAGTTCCATCAGGCAGGCGCGTTTGCGCCAAGCAACAACTGGGAGGAGGCTCGCACCTCCTCCCAGTTTCTGCAGTCATCCGACCCCTTTGGCCGCCGTGCGTCCGCCGGGGCGAGGGGCAGCCTAGCGATACAGGTGGCAGCGCGCAAAGTGGCCGGCGCCGATCTCCACCATGGGCGGATCCTCCACGTCGCACACGCCGCGCATGAACTGCGTGCAGCGCGGGTGGAACGGGCAGCCCGTCGGGATATTGTACGGGTCAGGCACGTTGCCCGAGATCGAGGCCAACCGCTCGCGCGACTTGCGGCCCACCCGCGGGATGGAGCGCAACAGGGCCTGGGTGTACGGGTGCTTGGCGTCGTAGAACAGCTCGTCGACGTTGCCGCCCTCGACCACCTTGCCCAGGTACATGACGATGACGTCCTTGGTCATCTGCGCGATCACGCCCAGGTTGTGCGTGATGAACATGATGGCCATGCCCAGCTCTTCCTGCAGGCTGCGCATCAGCTGCAGGATCTGGGCCTCGGTGGTCACGTCCAGCGCCGTGGTCGGCTCGTCGGCGATCAGAAGCGACGGGTGGCACGACAGCGCCATGGCGATCATGCAGCGCTGCCGCATACCGCCGGAGAGCTCGTGCGGGAAGCGATCCACCGTCCGCCGCGGCTGCGGCATGCCGACGCGCTCGAGCACCTCGATGGCGCTGTTGCGCGCTTCCTCTTTGGAGATGCGCTGATGCAGCATGATGGCTTCCATGATCTGGCTGCCCACCGTGTGCACCGGGCTCAGCGAGGTCATCGGCTCTTGGAACACCATCGAGATCTCGGCGCCGCGGATACTGCGAATCTCCGGGCCGCGCTCGTCGAGCTCGGTCAAGTCGACCAGCTGCGAGGTGCCCGTCAACCGATTGTTGCGGTCGGGGCGGTGATACAGGATCTGCCCCTCAGTGATCCGGCCGGGGCGCGGCACGATACGCAGGATGGAGCGCGCGGTCACCGACTTGCCGCAGCCACTCTCGCCCACCACGCCGAGCGTCTGCCCACGGTAGAGGCTAAAGTTCGCGCCGTCCACGGCGTGGACCGTCCCCTCGTCCAGGAAGAACTTGGTGTGAAGATTCTTGACTTCGAGCAGAAGGGGCCTATCAGACATGGCGATGTCTCACTCCTAGGATGGTAGGACTACCGCGCGTACGGATCTGCGGCGTCGCGAAGGCCGTCACCAAAAAAGTTAAAGCTCAGCACCGAGAGGACTACGGCCAACCCCGGCAACAACACCCACGGTGCCAGAACCACCGAGCGCAGGTTCTGGCTCTCCTGCAGCAACACACCCCAGCTGATGGCAGGGGCCCGCAGGCCCAGCCCGATGAAGCTCAGACCGGTCTCCCCCAGGATCATGCCCGGGATCGACAGGGTCAGGCTGGCGATGATGTGGCTGGCGAACGACGGCACCATGTGCCTCACGATGATGCGGAACTCGTTGGACCCAGCCAGCCGCGCCGCCATCACAAAGTCCTCTTCACGGAGAGAGAGGAACCGTCCGCGCACCACGCGGGCCATACCCGTCCAGCCCAGCAGTGAGAGGATCACGGTGATGCCAAAGTAGACGCGGATAATGGGCCAGTCCGCCGGTAGCGCGGCCGACAAAGCCATCCACAATGGGATCGACGGGATGGAGCGGATGAACTCGATGGTGCGTTGAATGGCGTTGTCGATACCCCCTCCATAGTAGCCGGAGACGCCCCCGAGCAAGATGCCGATCACGACGCTCATGATCACACCGATCAAGCCGATGGACAGGGAAATGCGCGCCCCGTACACCAGGCGTGAGAAGAGGTCGCGTCCCATCCGGTCAGCACCGAGCAGGAACACTCCCTGCTCCTCATGAGGCACGGGCAACCCGAACATGTGCATGTTCGACGGGATCAGCCCCCACATCATGTACTCGCCGCCCCGCACGAAGAACTGGATCGGGTAGCGCACTGACGTGTCGGGCGTGTAGATGCTCTTCAGCGTCTCTGCGTCGCGCGTGCGGACCGTCCGGTAGACGAACGGCATGTGCCAGTTGCCTTCGGTGTCGCGCATGTGGATCTTGGTAGGCGGCGACAGCTTGTACTTGGGGAAGAACAGCTCCGGATTGTACGGGGCCACGAACTCGGCAAACAGGGCCACAAGATACAGGATGATGATCACCACTCCGGAGATCATGGCCATCTTGTGCTTGCGGAACTTCCACCACATCAGCTGCCACTGCGTGGCAACATAGATCTTGTCCTCGCCGGCAGCGACCTCTTCCGGTTCCAGCGCACCGTTCACTCGAACGTCTGTGTTCTCTGATGCCATGTCTCTTACCTCGACAACCGGATACGTGGATCGACCCAGGCCAGCAGCAGGTCCGAAAGCAGCGTGCCCAACACCGTCAGCGTGCTGAGCAGCAGGATGAAGCTACCTGCCAGGTACATGTCCTGCGAGGTGAGTGCACGCAGCATCATGGGGCCCGTCGTCTGCAGGCTCAGCACCACGGAAACGAGCGTCGCGCCGGAGATCAGGTTGGCCAGGCTCCAACCCACGGTAGAGAAGAACGGGTTCAGCGCCACGCGCACCGGGTACTTCCAGACCACGGTACTCTCCTTGACGCCCTTGGCCCGGGCCGTCTCCACGTAGGGCTTGTTCAGCTCATCCAGAAGGTTGGCCCGCGTCGTGCGCACCAACCCGGCCGTGGAGCCCAGGGCCAGCACCACGATCGGAATCCAGATGTGCTTGAACATGTCCACAACCTTGGCCCAGTTCCATGGGGCCAGGATATACTCTTCGGAGAAGAGCCCTCCCACGTTCATATTGAGCTGAGACATGGCAAACCACATGACCAGCAGCGCGATCAGGAAGCCGGGTGTGCCCACCCCCACAAAGCTGATGAACGTGAGCAGGTAGTCCATGGCCGAGTACTGATGGGTCGCCGAAAACACGCCAAGCGGTATAGAAACAAACCAACTGAACAGCATCGTAGTGCCAGATAGCACCACGGTGAGCGCCATGCGCTCGCCGATCAGCTCCTTTACCGGCTTTTGCCACTCCATGGACTGGCCCCAGTCCCCGCGGAAGAGGATGCCGGTGATCCACTTAAAATACTGCACGTAGATAGGCTGCCCCAGCCCGTAGCGCGCCTCGAGCGCGGCGATCTCCTCCGCGTCGATGTCTTCGCCCTCCATGCGCAGCTGCGCCACGTAGGAGGTCAAAAAGTCGCCGGGCGGCAGTTGGATGATCACAAACGAAATGATGGAGATCACGACCAGTGTCGGGATCATGAACAAGACACGTTTCAGCAGATAGCTCAGCATTGTGCTGTCCTCCACACCTCGGCCATCAACACGAGGTCACTACTCCGTGTGATGAAGGTTGGTTGCCTGTCGTGGTCATGCGGAATCTGCGAGTTGCACTACACGGCCTCGGCCGGGCCGAGCACCCCCTCCAACCGCAACTCTTCCGCCCGGTGGCACGACACAAAGTGGTCCGGCCGCAACTCCCGCAGCTTCGGCTCCACCGTCGTGCACACGTCTACCTTGTACCGACAGCGCGGATGGAAGTAGCACCCCCCGGGAGGGTTCGCCGGGTCCGCTACGTCCCCAGGCAGCACGATCGGCTCCGTCCGCATCCGCGGGTCCGGCTTTGGCACCGCGCTCAGCAACGCCTCCGTGTACGGGTGCAGCGGGTTCACGTAGAGATCCTCCGTCACCGCGCTCTCTACCAGCTTCCCCACGTACATCACCGCCACCCGGTCCGATATGTGCTCCACCACCGAAAGGTCGTGCGCCACAAACAGGTACGTCAGCCCAAACTGCTCCTGCAGGTCCTGCAGCAGGTTCAGAATCTGCGCCTGCACCGACACGTCCAGCGCACTCACCGGCTCGTCACATACGATGAACTTCGGGTTCGGCGCCAACGCCCGCGCGATCCCGATCCGCTGCCGCTGCCCTCCACTGAACGCGTGCGGGTACCGCACCAGGTACTCCGGCCGCAGCCCCACCACCCGCAGTAGCTCCGCCACGCGGTCCTCGAGCTCCTGCCCCCGCGCGATGTGGTTCACGTACAGCGGCTCCCCCACGATCTGCAACAGCGTCATCCGTGGGTTCAGGCTCGAGTACGGGTCCTGAAAGATCATCTGCATGTTCCGACGCAGCGTCTTCAGCTCCGCCTTCTCCAACGTCGGCACGTTCACCCGACCCAGCCGATCGTCGTCAAACCATACTTCCCCAGACGTCGGCTCCAGCGCCCGCAATATCGACCGCCCCGTCGTCGTCTTCCCGCACCCCGACTCCCCAACCAGCCCCAGCGTTTCCCCCTCGCGCACGAACAGGTTCACCCCGTCCACCGCTCGCACGTACCCCACCGTCCGCGATAGGAAACCCCGCTTGATCGGAAAGAACTTTTTCAGATCCTTCACTTCCAGTAGTACGTTGTTGCCTTCTGTACGGTCGGGCATCCTCTTTCTCTCCTGTATCCAGAATGGTGCGTAGCACGATGTTGCCGAGACCCTACGGCGACGCGAGCATCACTCAGAGGGCGTCCCGGGCTCCGTACGAGCTTACGCCTGGCAAGCGGTGTGCGCGCATCCGCCCGCGCGCGGGCCATCAAAACACAC
This sequence comes from Anaerolineae bacterium, assembly GCA_040768605.1. Classification (GTDB taxonomy): domain Bacteria; phylum Chloroflexota; class Anaerolineae; order UBA1429; family UBA1429; genus JAAZBY01. The sequence continues at coordinate 335,450 of JAXGMP010000002.1, forward strand.
AGGCGGCGTGAAGCATAACAGCTTCTCGCCGCCTACAACGCGCACCCCTCGTTGGAGCATACGGCCTCTGACCCAGAGGCATCGGTCTGTGACTGTTGTCGCCCGCACTCGGCTCTACCTTCACACCGTGTATATTGTCGTTTCATTATACGGTTCACCTGTGGCCATGTCAAAACAGATCGGCCCGCTGCTTCCGATGCATGCCGGCACGCCCCCCGCGCGGGGCGGGGCCCCGATGCGGGTCGGGCTCCGGCTAGACGCTGGCGCGGCCTGGCAGCCAGGGCCCTACGCCGTGGGCTCTCCGTACAGCAAGCAGCGCGCTTTGTGCCCGGGGCCCACCTCGTAGTAGGGCGGCTCCATCACGTTGCAGCGCCCCGGCATGAAAAAGTTGCAGCGCGGATAGTACGGGCAGCCAGTCGGGATGTTGTACGGGTCGGGCACGTTGCCCTTGATCGACTCCAGCCGTTCCCGCGAACGCCGGCCCACGCGCGGGATGGAGCGCAGCAGGGCTTGCGTGTAGGGGTGTTTGGGCTGGTAAAAGATGTCGTCGACGGTAGCCTCTTCCACCACCTTGCCCAGGTACATGACGATGACGTGCTCCGTCATCTGGGCGATCACACCCAGGTTGTGGGTGATGAACATGATAGCCATGCCCAGCTCATCCTGCAGGTTGCGCATCAGCTGCAGGATCTGGGCCTCGGTGGTCACGTCCAGCGCCGTGGTCGGCTCATCGGCGATCAAGAGCGCCGGCTGGCACGACAGGGCCATGGCGATCATCGCCCTCTGGCGCATGCCGCCCGACAGCTCGTGTGGATAGCGATCCACCGTCCGCCGCGGCTGCGGCATGCCGACGCGGTCCAGCACCTCGATGGCGTTGTTGCGCGCCTCTTCCTTAGAGACCTCCTGGTGCAACAGGATGGCCTCGATGATCTGGCTGCCCACGGTGTGTACCGGGCTCAGCGAGGTCATCGGTTCCTGGAACACCATCGAGATCTCGGCGCCGCGAATGCTGCGGATATCGGGCCCGCGCTCGTCCAGCGTGGTCAGGTCGATCACCTCGGTGACCTCCCCACCGTCACTGGTGGTGCGCCGATGGTAGAGGATCTCGCCCTCTGTGATGCGGCCGGGCCGCGGCACGATGCGCAGGATGGAGCGCGCCGTCACCGACTTGCCGCAACCGCTCTCCCCCACCACGCCCAGCGTCTCTCCGCGGTAGAGGGTAAAGTCGGCGCCGTCCACAGCGCGCACCGTCCCTTCATCTAGGAAGAACTGGGTCTTCAGATTCCGCACTTCGACCAGGGGTTCCCGCTTCACCTTTTCCACTGTCCGCTCCTTCCTGATACTGCTCACGGCACTGCGGATGGCTGCTAGAACCTTGCGGGGCGGGCACCCACGTCGTTGCGGTGCCCGCTCCGGACGCCCCGTCCTGACGAGATCTGTACCCGCGAAGCCGCTGGCGGCGGCAGGGCGCCTGACGGCGCCCCTCAGCCCGCACCGGTCGCGCCTGGCTCCCTCCGGTCAGGGACGGGCAATGATCACCATATAGCGCAGAACACCCTCCCCCACGTTGGCCAGGCCGTGGAGCGTCTCCGCCCCTACCAGAACCAACTCGTTCGGCCCCACGGTCTGCCGTTCATCGCCCAACTCTACGGCGCCCTGCCCCTCCAGAATGTAGAAACCCTCGATCCCCGTGTGGGTATGCGGGGGGTGCGCGCGCAGCCCGGGCCCCACCTCAGATATGTGCACCGTCAGCCGGTCCGCAACGATGCTTTCATCCATCAGCACCCTGTTGAGACCTTTGGCCGTCTTGGCCACGAACGCCATGCCAGCCTCCCTATCTACTAGTACGGGTACTCGAACCAGTCCAGGAAGCCGCGCGACGCGGCCTCCCCGGCAAAGAGCAGGATGGAGCTATACGTCTCTTCAAAGATGCAGGCCCGCCCAGCGCCCGAGTTCACCGCCCCGCTCTCGTCGGCGTACTTGCCGCGCGACCGCAGGCGCAGTGGCTGATCTACCCAGGCAGCGAACATGCGCGAGGCCATTCTCAGATAGTGGTCGTTCCCCGTAATGCGGTAGGCGTAGGCCAGGGACTCGATGACGTGCGGCGTCGGCAGGGCCCGCCGCAGCGAGGGTAGCTCTTTGTAGTAGGTCACGCCGTCCGGCCCCAGGCAGTGAGCCAGCATGTCGTCGACGTTCTCGACGATCAGCCGCTTGACACGCTCATTGTCCTCGATCAGCAGGTAGCGCGCAAACGAGTTCACGGTCAGGGCGATCATAAAGACCACCCGCGGCATCGAGTGGCTGGTGTAGGGTGCCAGCAGGGCGCCGTACTGCTCGTACCAGTCCAGGTACATCTCGGCGAGGCGCTTGGCCTCCTGGCGCCACCTCTCTTCACCGGTGCCGAGATACATGCCCACCATGGCGCGCAGCGCCCAACCGCCTTCGCGCACCGAGGCCTCACCGGGCGTCATCATGCGTGGCTGGGCCATGTGTCGCAGGATGTTCTCCGCCACCCCCCTGGCCGCCTCCAGCCCTTCGCGTCGCCCCGTCAGATAGTAGTAGTCGAGCAGACCCTCCGTCCACTCGTGCGACGGGGTGACGCCGCCGGTGGCATGGTAACGCGTGTGGATCTTGATGCCATCCTGGATCAACGGATCCGGGTCATAGTGGCAGATGTCCACGTCCAGCCAGTGCCGCGCGGCCACTAGGCCGGAATCCAGCACGCGGCGTTCGCCCGTCAACCCGTAGAGCAGCGCGCAGGAATGGGTGCGGTCGTACTCGTTGTTCACCCACACCGTCTGCCCATGCCCCCGCCCCTGGTCGGTATAGCCGGCATCGGGCGAGTCTCCAAAGTGGAACATCCCCAGGGCCTCAGGACGGCAGTCATGCAGCATCATGGCATAGTTGATAAAGCGCAGCGGCAGCCACTCCGGGAAGAACGCCTCGACCCAGGGGTTGTTGTCGCGCATCCACTCGCGGCTCAGCGAGGGGCGGTCGGGCAGCTGGAACTGCAGGCTGCGGGCGCTGAGTTCCTGGAGCGGCGCCGTCCCGTCGTGAAAGTGCAGCTGCACGGCGTGCGTCTTGGCCATGCCCCGCAGGGTCAGCGCCGGGGCCACCTCGCTGGGGTACAGCGCACACACGATCCCGTCGCGGTCGGCATGAAGCTTCTTGGGAAAGTTCTGGTGCGCCTGATAGATGGACAGCCGTACCCCGCCTTGCGCGTCGCGCCAGTCGACCCAGAAGTCGCCGTAGAAGCAGTCGACATAGTGCTCGTTTTCCTGGTACAGCATCGTCTCGGTGTCCAGCAGCATCTCGACGGACTGGTCGCTTTGCTGGATGGCCGTCTGGTAGTAGCCCTGGCCCAGCGCCACCCTGGCCGCCCCGGAGGTCGGCGGCCGGAAGCGCAGTTCCAGCGACTCGAGCGACAACTGCTCGGCCTCTTCGGCGTGGATGAACTGATGCTCGACCTCGACATACGGCTTGCCCGCGTGGGCGACGATGCGCCCGCGCAGGTCGAGGTACTCGCTGCCATCCTCGCGGCGATGCTTGCCGCGCAGCTCGAGAACGGCGCGCAGCGGCCCCGCCTCTTCGATGCTGATCTCCACCGGGCCGCTGGCGCTGTCGGCCTCGACGCCGTCACAACGGAGGCGGAACCCTCCGAACGGCGCCCCCCCAAAGAGCGAGCGTCCGTTCAGGGTCACATCGCGGATCGGCAGATAGCCCTCCGACGCCACCAGGAAGGTGAGCGGTCCCGTATCCACCCGGACGCCGCCCTCGACGCGCTCTACGCGCACGGCCTGCTGCGGGCCCGGTGTGGGCTCGGTGGCATCCGTCGTCAGGCTCAGGGTCTTGTCCTTGTTGCCGGGCAGGTCCGGCTGGAAGCAGATATGCACCCACTTGGCGCTGCCGTCCGGCCAGGTGGCCAGCACCCGTGCCTGGATCGGGTAGCGCGTTCCAGTATCCGGATCGGAGATGGCCAACCCCGCAGCATCTTGCAGCGCACCGGCCCGGAACGGTACGCTGAACGCGACCGGCTCGGCCACTCGGTCAAAGCGCGATATCTTCTCAAAGTAAAGCGTCGTGTTCATACACCTTTGCCTCGCTCGACACTTACGCGCAGATCGGAACCTATCACGGATCGCAGTCTAGTAAGGATACTCGAACCAGTCCAGGAAGCCCGCTGGCACTGCCTCGGAGGCGAACAGCAGGACCGATGGGAAGACGCTGGAGAAGATGCGCCCTCCGCCGCTTCCCGCGATCACCGCGCCGCTTTCGTCCAGGAACTTGGGGCCAGACTCGGCCCCGCCGCCAGAGTGGTCCATGGCGGCAAAGCAGCGCGCAGCCAGCTTCATATAGCTGTCATTCCCGGTGAGGCGATAGGCATGCGTCATGGCCGCCAAAAAGTGCGGCGTCGGCGCGGAGCGCCGCAACGAGGGCAGCTCCTTGTAGTAGGGGACTCCATCGGGGCCCAGGCTGTGCTCAACCAGGTCGTCGGCCGTGCGTACGATGAGGTCCTTCACCCGCTGGTCATCGGCAATCAGCAAGTAACGGGCAAAGCTATCCACAGTCAGCGAGATCATGAACACGACCCGCGGCATGGAGTGGCTGGTGTAGGGGGCCAGGAGGCCCCCGTACTCGGCCAGCCAGCCGACGTACAGGTCCACCAGGCGCTTGGCCTCGACGCGGTAGATCTCATCGCCCGTGCCGAGGTACATGCCCACCATGGCCCGCAGTGCCCAGCCACCCTCGCGCACTGAGGCCTGCCCGGGCGTCATCATGCGCGGCTGTGCCATGTGCCGCATGATGTTGGCAGCCACCGAGCGGGCCGCCTCCAGGCCTTCGCTACGGCCCGTCAGGAAGTAGTAGTCCAGCAGCCCCTCCACCCACTCGTGCGACGGCGTTACGCCACCGGTGGCGTGATAGGCTGTGTGGATCCGCAGGCCGCCCTCGATAAGGGGATCCGGGTCATAGTGCACCAGGTCCACATCCAGCCAGTGCCTGGCGGAGACCAGGGCCGAATCGTGGACGCGGCGCTCGCCCGTCAGGCCGTACAGCAGCATGCAGTTGTGCGGGCGGTCATACTCGTTGTTCACCCACACCGAGCGGCCCCGGCCACGCCCTTGGTTTGTATAGCCCGCGTCAGGAGCGTCGCCAAAGTGCAGCATGCCGAGGGCCTTGGGCCGGCCGTCGTGCATCCGAAGAAAGTAGCTCAGCAGCTTGTTCGGCAGGCGCTCGGGGAAAAACGTCTCCAGCCAGGGGTTGTTCTCGCGGTACCAAGAGCGCGGCAGCGCCGGGACGTCGGGCAGCTGGAACTGCAGGCTGCGCACGCTGAGGTCCTGTAGCGGCGTCTCGGCCCCGTGGAAGTGCAGCAATACCCGATGCGTCTTGGCCATGCCACGCAGCACCGGGGCAGATAGCTCCCCCTCCGGGTAGAGAGAACAGACGATCCCCTCGCGGTCGGCACGCAGCGCCTTGGGAAAGTGCTGATGCGCCTGATAGATAGAGACCGTCAGGCCGGCCTGTGCGTCGCGCCAGTCGGCCCAAAAGTCCCCGTAGAAGCTATCGATAAAGTGCTCGTTCGACTGGTACAGCATCGTTTCAGCGTCGAGCAGCATCTCGACGGCGTCGTCGCTCTCGCTGATCCGCGTCTGATAGTAGCCCTCTCCCAGAGCCACCCGCGCACCGTCCTGCTTGCCGGGAGAGAAGCGCAGCTCGGCAGAGCGCAGAACGTGCTGCTCAGCCGCCTCGTCGTGGATGAACTGGTGCTCCACTTCGACATAGGGCTTGCCAGCGTAGGCCGTGATCCGTCCGCGCAGGCCCAGGTACTCGCTGCCATCCGCCTTGCGATGCTTGCCGCGCACCGCGATCACGGCACGCAGCGGGCCAGCCTCTTCCACGGTCAGTTCGACCGTGGCCTCAGCGCTGGAGACCTGCACATCGTCGAACACCAGGCTGATGCCGGAGAAGGGACTCTCTCCCCACAGCGCCTGCCCGTCGAGCACCACGTTGGTGATCGGCAGATAGCCCCGTCGCGGAACAGAAAACGCCAGGGGCCCCGTGTCCACGCGCAGGCCGTCCGCCGTCTCTTCCACGCTGACGCGCTGTTGTGGCGCGGGTTCCTCCCCAGCGTCGCTGACCCGTAGCTGCACCGTCATGTCCGCGTTGCCGGGGAGGTCCGGCTGCCAATGCACCTGCAGCCACTTGATGGTGCCATCGTCCCAGCGGGCCAGGACGTGCCGCTGCAGCGGATAGCGATGGCCGTCCGCCGTGCCGATCGACAGCTGGGCCGCGTCGGCCAGGCGCCCGCGCGCCAGAGGCACGCTGACGGATACAGGTTCTGCAATGCGGTCGTAGCGCGAGATCTTCTCAAAGTTCAGCGTGCCGGACATATGGCCTCCCATCTGACTATCGTCGTCGACGCACGGACCCACCCCTCGAGCGGGCCCAAACCATGACCGGTTGCAGCCAACGTGCACCAACCCACAGTGTGCTTGCTGCCGCGAAGCGAGCGTACCCGCCCCTTGGTATCCCCTATACCAGGACGTCTGCCAGCCTGGAGACTCCAAGTTGGCAGACGCCTGTTTCTGTGCTCAACCTGCGCCGCTGTGACGCCCTATCGCGAATAGGGGTCGGCAGCGTCGCGCAACCCGTCACCCATAAAGTTCATGGCCAACACCACCAGCACGACGGCGATGCCAGGGGCCCACAGCTTCCAGGGTGCCACCACCACCGAGGCCACGTTCTGCGCGTCAGACAGCAACACGCCCCAACTGATGGCCGGTTCGCGAAGCCCCAGCCCCAGGAAGGACAGGCCCGTCTCGCCAAGGATCATGCCCGGGATCGACAACGTCATCGAGGCGATCAGGTGGCTGGTAAAAGAGGGCAGCATGTGGAACACGATGATGCGGAACTCGCTCGCCCCGGCCAGCCGCGCGGCCATGACAAAGTCCTCCTCGCGCAGGGCCAGGAAGCGCCCGCGTACCACGCGCGCCATGCCCGTCCAGCCAAGGAACGAGAGGATGACGGTGATGCCAAAGTAGACGCGGATGATAGGCCAGTCGGGAGGGAGCGCCGCAGACAGGGCCATCCACATCGGCACGCTCGGGATCGAACGCAGGAACTCGATGATGCGCTGGATGATGTTGTCCACCGCACCGCCGTAGTAGCCGGACATGCCCCCCAGCAGCACGCCCAAGGTCATGCTCAGGAACACGCCGATCAACCCCACAGAGAGGCTCAACCGCGACCCGTAGACCACGCGGGAGAACAGATCGCGCCCCAGGTTGTCGGTGCCGGCGAAAAAGATGCCCTGTTCCTCACGGGCAACGTCCAGCCCGATGAACTTGGTGTTCATGGGGATGATGCCCCAGAGCTTGTAGGGCTGATCACTGGGCACAAAGAACTTGATCGGGTAGATGCGTGACGTGTCTTCGATGTAGTAGTTGCGCAGCGTGGTGACGTCACGCTCTTTGTCCGTCCCGTAGATGAACGGCAGGCGCCAGTTGCCTTCACTGTCCACCACGTGGATGGTAGATGGTGGGGCCAGCTTGTATTTGACGAACTTTTGCTGCGGATCATACGGAGCGATGAACTCCACCAGAAGCGCAACCAGGTAGTAAAAGATCACCAGGAGGGTGCTGAACACGGCAGCCTTGTGCTTGCGGAACTTCCACCACATCAGCTGTGAGTTGGAAGCCACATAGATGCGCTCTTCCTGCGCACTCACCTCGGTATCGAGATCCGCCGCAGCCTGAGCACCTTCCTTGTAATCGACATCGCTGTTAGTCGCCATTCTCAGTTACTCCCCTACTCGAGCCGGATGCGCGGATCGGCCCAGCCGAGCAAGACGTCGGACAGCAGGGTACCGATCACGGTCAGAGTGCTCAGCAACAGAATGAAGCTCCCTGCCAAGTACATGTCCTGGGTGATCAGGGCCTGGTACAGCATCGGCCCCGTCGTTTGGAGACTCAGAACGATGGAGACGATCGTGGTGCCCGAGATCAGGCCCGCCAGGGTCCAGCCCACCGTCGAGAAGAAGGGGTTCATGGAAACGCGCACCGGGTACTTCCACAGGAGCTTGCGCTCGGTGATACCCTTGGCCCGCGCCGTTTCCACGTAGGGCTTGTTCAGCTCATCGAGGAGGTTGGCCCGCGTCGTGCGGATGCCACCCGCCGTAGATCCCACCGCCAGGATGACCATCGGCTGCCAGATGTGCTTCAGCATGTCCACCACCTTGGCCCAACTCCAGGGCGCGGTGATGAACTGTGGACTGAACAGTCCGCCCACACTCATGCCTAGCTTGCTCATCGCGAACCACATGATCACCAGTGCCAGCATGAACTCCGGGATGCCTCGCCCCACAAAGTTCACCGCTGTGATGACATAGTCAAAGATAGAGTACTGATGTGTGGCAGAATAGACGCCGACGGGGATCGAGATGAGCCAGCTGAATATCATCGTAGAGAATGAGAGGACAAAGGTCAGCGTGACCCGGTCACCGATGACGTCCTTCACCGGCATGTTGTAGTACATGGAGTCTCCCCAGTCATTTCTGAGGAGAATGCCGGAGATCCATTTGAAATACTGCACGTACATCGGCTGCCCCAGCCCGTAGCGCTGCTGCAGACGGTTGATGACCAGCTCGTCAACGAGGTCTCCCTGCTCACGCAGCTGGGCCATGTAGATGGTCAGATAGTCTCCCGGGGGGAGCTGAATAATGATAAAGGCTACCACAGAGATGACCAGCAGTGTTGGTATCATCACCAGCACGCGGCGCAGCAAATACATGATCATGTACGGTTCCTCCTATCCCCGCACCACACTGCCCAGAGGTCTTGTGTATGAACGCAGGGAGGGTGGTTAGGCCACCCTCCCACGAAAGAAGCAGCGCCTGGGTCGCTCAGAGGGCCCAACCCTTGCGCCGCCGATTGCATGCGCGGCGCGGGCATCTCCCAGTGCCAGGTGGCGTTGTCAGTAACCCGATGTGCCTGTCCAGGTATGAGGCTCCCCCGAGCGCACCTGGGTGCCTAGCGCGAACGCCGCGCACCTCCGGAGCGGGCGGGGAGGGCTCACTTGCCAACCCCCGGCCAGGAGTCCGCCGCTGGCGTCCCCCGCTGGCCGCAGCGCCCACCAAGGCGAATCCTTTCGGCGCTTACGCGCGCCCGTTCGCCGCCATGGCAAGCGCACTCTCCCTCGGACTCTCATTACCTAACTTACGACGCGCCACACTCCTCATCCACTCGCGCCGCCGCCCTCACCGTTTCGCGTGCGGCGAGGAGCTGCACCCTGGTACGGCGGCTCTGTAAACTCCGATAAGCGCCCACCTCGTGCCCTTGCACCGTGTGGCGCGCGAACAGGGTCAGCGGTGCTAGACGGCCTCGGCCGGGCCGAGCACCCCCTCCAACCGCAACTCTTCCGCCCGGTGGCACGACACAAAGTGGTCCGGCCGCAACTCCCGCAGCTTCGGCTCCACCGTCGTGCACACGTCTACCTTGTACCGACAGCGCGGATGGAAGTAGCACCCCCCGGGAGGGTTCGCCGGGTCCGCTACGTCCCCAGGCAACACGATCGGCTCCGTCCGCATCCGCGGGTCCGGCTTTGGCACCGCGCTCAGCAACGCCTCCGTGTACGGGTGCAGCGGGTTCACGTAGAGATCCTCCGTCACCGCGCTCTCTACCAGCTTCCCCACGTACATCACCGCCACCCGGTCCGATATGTGCTCCACCACCGAAAGGTCGTGCGCCACAAACAGGTACGTCAGCCCAAACTGCTCCTGCAGGTCCTGCAGCAGGTTCAGAATCTGCGCCTGCACCGACACGTCCAGCGCACTCACCGGCTCGTCACATACGATGAACTTCGGGTTCGGCGCCAACGCCCGCGCGATCCCGATCCGCTGCCGCTGCCCTCCACTGAACGCGTGCGGGTACCGCACCAGGTACTCCGGCCGCAGCCCCACCACCCGCAGTAGCTCCGCCACGCGGTCCTCGAGCTCCTGCCCCCGCGCGATGTGGTTCACGTACAGCGGCTCCCCCACGATCTGCAACAGCGTCATCCGTGGGTTCAGGCTCGAGTACGGGTCCTGAAAGATCATCTGCATGTTCCGACGCAGCGTCTTCAGCTCCGCCTTCTCCAACGTCGGCACGTTCACCCGACCCAGCCGATCGTCGTCAAACCATACTTCCCCAGACGTCGGCTCCAGCGCCCGCAATATCGACCGCCCCGTCGTCGTCTTCCCGCACCCCGACTCCCCAACCAGCCCCAGCGTTTCCCCCTCGCGCACGAACAGGTTCACCCCGTCCACCGCTCGCACGTACCCCACCGTCCGCGATAGGAAACCCCGCTTGATCGGAAAGAACTTTTTCAGATCCTTCACTTCCAGTAGTACGTTGTTGCCTTCTGTACGGTCGGGCATCCTCTTTCTCTCCTGGTCGACTAGGGCATCCCTCACGCCGGGCGAGGGGCGCCCGGAGCCTGCCGCGCGGTTCACTGCGTCAGACATCGGCAGCCAGAGGCCTGAAAAGCAACAGGCAGCGTCAGCCTGAGAAGGCTTTCGCTGCCCGCAAGTGGACATCGCCAGATGGTTCCTGCTTCACTGCAATCACCAATACACCGCCTCTGCCATGAAGTAGATCGGAAGCTCTATCTTGGTCGTCCACGTACACGCCTCGATTATACCGGCTGGCAAGAGGAGTGTCAAGAAACCTGTGCGGAACCCCGCGCCGCGCAGGCCGGCTTGACAGGCCCTCGCCCCCTTGGCCATCATGGGCCGCGAACCGACCCGGCACGCGCCGGGCCGTTCGGACCATCCATCCACGGAGGGCTCGCATGCGTATCGCTCCGGACACCGTCGACCGTCTCGACGCACTCGCTTACCAGATCCGCCGCCTCAGCCTGGAGATGATCTGCCATGGCCGCTGGGGCCACATCGGCGGCGCCTTCTCCATGGCTGAGATCCTGGCTTGCCTCTATTTCCACGAGATGGCGGTCGACCCGGCCAACCCGGCCTGGCCCCTGCGAGACAGGCTGATCCTCTCCAAGGCGCACGCCTCGCCCGCGCTCTACGCGGCCCTGGCCCTCAAGGGCTTCTTCCCCGTAGAAGAGCTTTATACCTACTGCGAGATGGGCAGCCGCCTCGAGGGGCACACCGACGTCACCCGCACCCCCGGGCTAGAGTGCTCGGGCGGCTCCCTCGGGCAGGGGCTGTCTATCGCCGTGGGCCTGGCCCTGGGCTTCCGCTACCAGGAGAACGCCTACAACCGCGTCTACTGCCTGCTGGGCGACGGGGAGTGCCAGGAGGGCCAGGTGTGGGAGGCCGCCATGTCCGCCAGCCATTACCACCTGGACAACCTGATTGCCATCATCGACTATAACAAGGTGATGGCCAAGGGCTTTGTGTGGGAGCTGATGGCCCTGGAACCCCTGGCCGACAAGTGGCGCGCCTTCGGCTGGGAGGTCCTCGAGGTCGATGGGCACGACGTCGAGGCCATCCTGCAGACGCTGCATACCGCGCGGAACGTGGCCGTCCACGGCCGGCCGATCGCGCTGATCGCCCATACGGTCAAGGGCAAGGGGATCGCCGAGACCGAGTTCAACTACCAGTGGCACACCCACGCCCCCGAGCCGGCCAAGGCCGACGCGCTCCTGCGCCAGCTGGCCTTGAACTATGGCCGGCCCGAAGAGGGCTATTCCCGCCTGGGCGAGCCGGTCAACAAGGAAACCTTCTACGGCAACGAGTAGCCCCTCGCCCTCCGCGCCATTCCAGTGAGGACCGACATGGCAGACAACAGCACCATCCGCGTGATGGCCCTGAGCGCGGGCCGCGAGCACTGGGCGGCCGGCAACCCCGGCCCCGTCGCCAACCTGGATCACCTGATCGCCCTGGCCGATGAGAGCCTGATCCATCAGCCGCGGATCATCGTCTTCCCCGAGTTCGCCGTGACGGGCTGGCCCTACCCCGATGACGAGGCCTTCCGCGCCACTGCCGAGGCGCTGCCCGGAGAGGGGCCGCTCTACCGCCGCTACGTGGACCTAGCCGCGCGCTCGGGCGCCGTGGTGTGCGGCTGGCTGGCCGAGCGCGGCGCGGAGGGCGTGCTGCACAATACCTCGTTCCTCGTCGCCCCGGACGGCCGCCTGATCGGCCGCTACCGCAAGGTGCACCCGACGCCCAGCGAGGAGGGCAACTGGTGGATCGCCCCTGGGGATGAGATTCCCGTGTTCGACCTCGGTTTCGCGCGGGTGGGGATCGCCATCTGCTGGGATATGGACTTCCCCGAGGTCTGCCGGGCGCTCCTGTTGGGCGGGGCGGACCTGATCCTGCACCCCACCGTGGCCGACGACCGCCGAGACATCTGCCCGGTGCGCTGCAAAGAGAACCACCTGCCCATGGTCATCTCGGTGTACCAGCACTCCTCGTACGCAGTGGATGCCGAGGGCGCCGTGGTGGCCGACCTCGGCGAGGCGGGGGGCGCCCTGATCTGCGACCTGGACCTGCACACGGTGCGCTATCGGCTCAAGTACGGCCTCTGGCACGATCCGCGCCGCATGCTCCTGGCCCGCCGCAACCCGGCCGCCTACGGCGCGCTGGTGGACCCGGCCCTCACCGTGCCCTGGCACGAGGTGTTCGAGACGCCGGACCACCGCCCGCTCAGCGACGACGACCTTAGGCGACGCTTCCCCCGGCTCAAGACCGGGCCGGCCTGATCTACTGTATTCCACCCGGAGGTGACCTTTGCCCGTCGAGATGCGCGATGCCTTTGGGCACGCTTTGGTAGCACTGGGGCACGAGTTCCCCAACATCCTGGTGCTGGACGCCGACCTGAACACGTCCAGCAAGACCGTCTACTTCAAAGACGCCTTCCCCAGGCGTTTTATTCAGTGCGGCATTGCTGAGCAGAACATGTTCGGCATCGCCGCCGGGCTGGCGCTGCAGGGCTACATCCCCTTCCCGAGCACCTTTGCCGTCTTTGCCGCCCAGCGCGCGCTGGACCAGGTCTCCGTCAGCATCGCCTACCCGGCGCTGAACGTGAAGATCCCCGGCTCGTACGTGGGGCTGCCCACCAGCCGCGCGGGCGCCTCGCACAACTCGGTGACGGACATGGCCAACATGCGCACCATGCCGCACATGCGCGTGGCCGACCCTGGGGATAACCAGGAGCTGGTGGCCATTCTGCGTTCCGCCGTCGAGACGCCGGGCCCGGTGTACTTGCGCATCACCCGCTACACCCTGCCAGACCTGTTCCCCACGGGGCACGTGTTCCGCTGGGGGGAGGGGCAGCGCCTGCTGGAGGGCGCCGACGTGACCCTGGTCAGCACCGGCATGATGACCTCCCTCTGCCTGCGGGCCGCCGAGGCGCTCCGGGCGGACGGTATTCACGCCGAGGTGCTGCACTGCGGCTCCGTAAAGCCGCTCGACGCGGACCTCATCGCCACCTCGGCAGGCAAGACGGGCGCCGTGGTCACTGCTGAGAACGCCTCCATCCTCGGGGGCTTGGGTTCGGCAGTGGCCGAGGTGCTCGGCGAAAGGGCGCCGGCCGTGTTGCGGCGCATCGGGGTGCACGATGCCTTTGTCGGCTCGGGCGGCACCGCGGAGCTGTTCCGCCGGCACCGGATGCGCCCCGAGGACATCGCGGCCGCCGCGCGCGAGGCCATCGCCGCACGAGATAGCACCATGGGGAGGGTAGGAGCATGACCGTGTTGCCGAGCACGCTGGATTACGTCGGCCTCTTCTCGGACTACCTGAAGGTCACCGGCGTCGCCCACCTGGGGCCAGAGCCCGCCGGCGACGCCGCCCTGCTGGGCAAGCGCGTGGGCCTGCTCAACGGAGCCGCCTGGATCGGGCTGTGGACCTCGTACTTTGGGCGGCTGTACCTCCCCGGGGCACACCTGGTCAGCATCGGGAACGAGGCCGTTCAGCTCAGCTTCATGGAAGCCCATCAGCGCGGCCTGCCCTGCCCGCCCGCCTCGAACATCGCCGCGTTCGTGCGTTACGCCCGCGACCTCGTGCAGCTGGCGAGGGTCGATGCCGTGCTGATCACCTGCTCGACGATGAACCGCGCTTACGGCCAGGTCGAGGCGGCGCTGGCCCCCATGGGCGTGCCCGTCGTGCAGATCGACCGGCCGATGATGGAGGAGGCGGCGCGGCGCGGAGGCAAGGTGCTGGTGGTGGCCACCCACGGCCCCACCATCGAAAGCACCCAGGCCCTCCTGCGCGAGGCGGCCGCTGAGCTGGGGCGTGAGATCTCGTTCAGCGGGGCCCTGGTCGAGGAGGCCTGGGAGTGCCTGGCCCACGGAGACGTTGCGGCCCACAACGAGGCGCTGGCGAACGCCATCCGCGCGGGGATCCAGAGCGACCCCGACCTTCGCTGCGTCGTTCTGGCGCAGCTGTCGATGGCCGTCTTCCTGCTGTCGTACCCGCAGCCGGAGGCCGCCTTTGGGCTGCCAGTGCTGACCAGCGCCGAGTACGGCTTTGGCCGCGTTCGCGAGGTGCTGACGGCGGCGAGGTAGGCTGGCGCGCCAGGGCGCACTGATCCCGCATAGCAGGCCGGCGCATCCGGCGGAGTAGCGATGCCACCGTCATCCAGCCACAACGCAGGGGATGCCTGGCGAGAGTTTGAGGCGCTCCTCGCGCAGAGCACCTATCTATCGTCTCTCGACGCGCCGGCGCGCGAGGAGCTCGCCCGGCACGCCCTTCGCCGAGAGTACGCCGCCGGCGAGACCGTGATCCTGGAAGGGGAGCCCAACGCCGGCCTCTACGCGATACAGGACGGCTGGCTACAGGTCAGCAAGGTGTCTCCTCAGGGGCGCGAGCAGGTCATACGCGTGCTGGGCCCCGGGGAGCTGTTCAACGTCGTCGGCTTGTTCCTCGGCACGCCCAATCCGGCGTCGGTCACCGCTTTGGAAGACACCTCGCTGTGGGTGGTGCGTAGAGAGGCGCTGCACGCGCTGGTGTGGCGAGAGCCGCGCCTGGCCCAGGCGTTTATCGAAAGCCTGGCCCGCCGGGTGCTCGATCTCATCGGGCTGGTGGAGGACCTCTCCCTGCGCACCGTCGAGGCGCGGCTGGCCCGCCTCCTGCTGGACACGGCCCGTGGCGACGTCGTCGCGCGGCACCGCTGGACCACGCAGGCCCGCATGGCCGCCCGCCTCGGCACCGTCCTCGAGGTGCTCAACCGGGCGCTGCGCGCGCTGGCCGACGAAGGGCTCATCTCCGTACACCGCGCCGAGATCCGCATCCTGGATCGCGCTGGCCTGGCCCGCCGGGCGCAGCGCGATCCCGAACTACCCACCTCGGTTTGACTCAAGTCAAGGCACGTGCGCCGTCCGACAGGTATGCTGAGGGTGACACCCTGGTACTGGGCGCCCGCGGCCGAGGGCCGGGAGAGCGGTTCGGCGCCGGGCCGGCCCGCGGGACCCCACAAGCAGACAGGCGGAGCAACGCATGAACAAACAGGTGGTCTTCGGGATCGTTACCTTCCTCCACGACCTCTTTACGGCCGGCTGGATCGGTGGCCTGCTGACGCTGGGCTTGGCGGTGCTGCCGACGGCGCGCCGGCTGTACGGCCGCGGGCCGGAGGCGGTGCGGCTGATGGACGCCCTCCAGCAGCGCCTGCGCTGGGTGGTGTACGCGAGCATCATCGGCCTGGCGGGCACCGGCCTGTTGCTCGCCCGGCGCAACCCGGCCTTTGGCGGGCTCTTCTCCTTGGCCAACCCCTACTCCGCGGCGCTGACGGCCAAGCACCTGCTGTCGGCGGGGATGGTCGTTGTGGCGCTGGTGCGGAGCATTGCCCTTGCGCCGGGCCGGGCCGCGCAGACGCCGGAGAATCAGCGTCGCAAGGTCGTATTGCTGATCGTGAACATGGTCCTGGGCGTGCTGGTGCTGGCGGCCACCGCGGCGCTGGGCGCGCTGGGGGCCCCGCCTCCCGTCCGCTAGGCGGGTGGGGCGGTCGCCCCGCCAACGGCGCGGCCCGCAACCCATAGGGTTGCGGGCCGCGTTTCCCTTACCGGGGCCTGGGGGCGTCAGCCGGGCTGGGCCGCCCGCACCACCAGGTTGGCGTACTCGGCCACCAGCGGGGCCATCTGCCGGAAGCCGATCCGGCCGCCGCCCAGGCGGGGGCCGTAGGTGGCGCCATCATCCAGGAAGCGCAGAATCGGCAGGTCGTTAATGGCAAAGGTCACCAGCGGCCCGGCCTTCACCAACGCGATCCGGTAGGGCGGCGTCGCGTCGACCACCGAGGGGATGGGGTCGGCGCCCTGCGCTACCATGTGAAACCCGTACGACTTGCGCAGGTTGCAAGTGTGAAAGGCGCGCTCCTCCGGCCAGCGCCGCCGAAAGTAGGAGATGTGCAGGGCGTCTATATCGCCGTGATGATACTGCTTATACTCTCCCGTGCGCGGGGCCAGGCCCGGCGCAGAAATGCTCTGCCCGCCCCGCCCCCTGGCCGCAAAGAAGAGGATACACAGTCCCGGCTCCTCGAGCGGCCAAAACTCCCAGGAGAGGGCCACGTCGGCGGGGAACTCCTCCGGGCACCAGTAGACAAAGTTGGACCGTTGCCCCAGGGCCGGGTCCAGGGCGTTGGCCATGCGCAAACGCCCATCCGGGAATGAGATCACCGCCTCTCCCTCCAGCTGGAAGCCCGCCACGTCCGCCTCACAGGCCAGGGCGTTCTCGTAGAGCACCGGGCCCAGGGTATAGTCGGCCATATCCCTCCTCCGTCACACGCGGCGGCCCCTGCAAGGGGGCCGCCCAATCCAATCTGGTTGCCTCAGAGGGCGCGGACCCGCTCCGCACGGCGCAGCCCGCCGCTGCCATGGACGACCTCCCACTGCGGCACCCAGGCCAGGGCGCATAGCTGCACGTCCACGTCGGTGCGCCGCGGGGTGATCTTGACCTCGTCGAAGGCGCCGAGCGCCTCGGCCCAGCGGTTCTTGACCGCCTCCGTCTCGGTGCGCAGCTCCGCCTCGAGCGCGGCCATCTGCTCACGCAGGGCTACGACGTTGTCCTCGGCCTTCTCCGCCTCCATGCGGGCCAGCGTCCGCTGCCGGTTCTTGCTGAGGGCCGTCGAGGCGGCCCGGCCCGGCCTACGGCCCCCCAGGAAGGCGCCCAAGAGCGACTCACCCACCGACACGACCGTCTCCGTAGTGCGCGCCTGGGCGTTGGCCCGTTTGGTGGCCACGGCGGCCTCCGCCTTGGCCAGGCGATCGCGCAGGTCAGCGAGGCGCTTGGCGTACTTACTGGCCAGGGCATCGACCTCGGCGTCGCGCGCCTCGCGGGCGTTCTGTTGCAGCCGCGCGCCAAAATCGCGCGCGTCCTCGTTGGGCAGCGAGTAGGCTTTGAGCGTCGGGCTGTACAGGAGGGTCACGGCCGACTGTCGGTAGAGATAGTCGGCCAGGTCCTTCTTGAGCGCGCTGAACTCCGGCGCCTCGTTGAGGGTCTCGGGCAGGGCGTCGTACAGCGCGTCGGGCTCTGGGTTGCTGGCCAGGTCGCGCACGCCAAAGGACGGCACCTCCGCCTCTGCCCAGGCCAGCGTCCCGGAGCGTTCGGGCGGCGGGGCCAGGAAGAAAACGTCCTGGCGCTCGTCCACATTCCGGCGCGCGTCACGAAAGTACACCGTCGCCGCGGCCGCCACCATCGGCTCGTATACGAGCCGCGCGGCCTGCTCTTCGAGCGCCCGCCCCAGGTTGCGCTCCACGTCCAGGACGGCCGCCGAGGCCGTCCGCCGCGGCGGAACGAACACCGGCTCCAGCCCGCGCGGCAGCACCGGCGGCGCGCTGCGCGCCGCCTCAGCGGGGCCCGGCGCCGGCGCACCGGCTGCGGCACCCGGCAGGGCATGAGTCACCGTGACGTCGGCCTGGCGGCCGGCCGTCAGCGTGCGCACCTGGCTGCGCGTCAACGGACCGCGCAGGTACGACATGGCCCAGCGCGTCCCGAAGGTGATGGGGTGGTCCTCGTGGACGTTGTGCAGCAGGAAGACGCGGCTCTCCAGGCCGGAGATCAGGCGGTTCAGCTCGGCGCGGTCGAGGGACGTGCCCTGGGCGGCGCTCTCCAGGCCGTCGAGGAGGCGCAGCTTGTCTCGCTCGGCCTGCAGCCGGCCGATAAACCAGGTGCCGGTGTTGGTGAGGCCCTTGTAGTCCAGGTCGACCGGGTTCTGCGTGGTCAGCAGCACGCCCAGCCCAAAGGCGCGGGCCTGCTTGAGGAGCGTGAGCATCGGCGCCTTGGAGGGCGGGTTGGCCACCGGCGGAAAGAAGCCGGCGATCTCGTCCATGTACAGGAGCGCCCGCAGGCTGGTAGTGCCGGGCTGGGTGCGGATCCAGGTGGTCACCTGGCTGAGCAGCATGGTGACGAAGAACATGCGCTCCGCGTCCGACAGGTGGGCGATGTAAAAGATAGAGTGGCGCGTCTTGCCATCGGGCGTGGCCAGGAAGCCGCCGATATCGAGCGGCTGCCCCTGCATCCAGGCCTGGAAGGAGGGCGCCGCGATCAGGTTGTTCAGCCCCACGGCCAGGGCAAAGCGCTCTTTGGCGGGGAAGAAGGTGTCCACGTCGAACACGCCCAGCTGGCGCACCGGCGGGTTCTGCACGGCCAGGATGATCCTGGCCAGGTCGAGGTCCTCCCCCTGCCGCCAAAAGTGCTCCAGGATGTTCGACAGGAGGATGTGCTCGCGCGAGCGCACCGGGTCGGCCTCGATGCCGATGAGCCCCAGCAGGGCGCTCACCGTGTTCTGGATGCGCTCGCGGAGGAGCTCGGCGTCGTCATCCCAGGAGAGATCGGGCGCCTCGAACGACTGCAGGATCGACACGGGCACGCCCGCGTCGCTGCCGGGGGTGTAGATGACGAAATCGGCCGCCTCCCGCAGGCGGCGGATGCGCTCACCGTCCTGGCCCCACTGGGCCAGCCCCTTGCGCCAACTCTCGGCCTGCGCGGCGGCGAACTCGTCCTCCGTGAGGCCCTTGCGCCGCGCGTCGTCAGCGTTCACCCAGGGGCGAAAGTCCTCCGGCCGCAGCTCCGGGAAGGTCAGCAGGAGGTTGGCGATATCCCCCTTGGGGTCGATGATCAGGGCGGGGACGTGGTCGAGCGCGGCCTCCTCGAGGAGGCCCACGCAGAGGCCCGTCTTGCCGGAGCCCGTCATGCCGACGCAGACGCCGTGGGTGGTCAGGTCGCGGGCGTCGTACATGACCAGGCTGTCCAGGAGTTTGCCGCCCGCGAGGTCGTACTCTTTGCCCAGGTAAAAGGAACCCAGCGCCTCAAGATCCATAGCCATGGTCGTACCCCCCACTCTGTCGGAGGACCGTGATCGACTGCCGCCAGTATAGCCGCTGCCGGCAGCGCGGGTCAACGGGCCAGCGACCGGCCGTGGGCGCCGGAGGCAAGTCGTCTGGGCGCCCGACGGCTCGGGAGGGCCAGAGATCATCACCGCGGACGGCGCCGTCATCGCCATCGTGCCGCAGTGGTAGGGGCCGGGGGCCGGCTCAGACCGGCCCCCCCTCAAGGGTAGCGCGTCACAGCCCTAGTGGGAATGCGCGGGCGCCGCCTTGCCGAGGTACTCGGCCTCCAGCTCGTCCAGCAGGTGGTGGAAGGCCTCGTGCCGGCCCGGGCCGATGACGTCCCGCTCGATCTGCTCGAACTCCTCGGCCAGGGCGTCCTGTTTCTGCTCATTGAGAACGCGGTCTGCCATGGGGTACAGGACGTGGTCCTCCTTGTCGATGTGGGCCCGCAGAAGTGCGGCGTAGGCCCGGGCGTGCTCGGCAAAGGTGGCAGCGGCGGCACGATCCCCGCGGGCGGCGCCGGCCGCCGAGTCCGCCAGGGCGCGGACGTGCGCCCGAGCGGTGACGTGCTCGGCAAACATCACCCCCAGCGGCCCGCCCTGGCGCAGAATGCCGGCGGCCTCCATGGCCGGGAAGAGCACGCCCTCCTCCTTGGCGTGGTGGCAGCGATCGGCAAAGACCTGCAGGAACTCGACCATGGCGTTGAGCTGCTCCGCCGGGACGCGCCGGCCGGCCTCCAACCGTGCGGCGACCTCCTCGAGGATGGCCAGCATCCGCAGAACTCCGCCATGCTCCGCAACAAGATCCTCCGTAGCACGCATGGGTCACCTCCTGTGTGATGGTCAACTCCTCATGTGGGCATCCTCAGGAAACCACATTCCTGCCCGCGATGCTGTGAGGAACGTCACACAGGTGGGCGGAGGTGGGCCGAAAGCAGCGGCCCGCCCCCGGATGGGGGCGGGCCGCCTTGGTCTGCAGAGCGAGGGGCACTCCAGCGCCACCTACCGCCAGGCGTCTACCGACACGCTCTTGGCATAGCCCCCGCCAAAGATCCGCCAGTAACCGTTCGTCTCACCGCCGACCACCACCACGTGGATATCCTCCCGCTTGAACATCGGGATCAGGTCGTCGGGCGCGGCGCGGTACTGCTCCGCGTAGAGCAAATGCTGGACGGCCTGGCGCCAGCGCTTTTCACGCAGACCCAGGGTATAGGTCGTGGTGCGCCCCGGCCGGCGCTAGGTGCCCTGAGAGCGACGAGGGGAACTCTCGGCGCGGTGGGCCCCCTCCGGGCCGCCCTCAGGCACTCGCATAGTGGAACAGCGCCAGGCGCCCCCCACCCAGGCCGCCCAGCTCATCCGAGTAGAGCTCGGCCGGGTTCAGCCCGCGCAGCGTCCGCCGCGCTACCACCAGCCGCGGCATCTTGCCCAGCACCCCGATGGCGGGGAGTTCCTCCCGCCAGATCGCCATGGCCCGCTGCCAGAGGGCAGCGCGCTGAGCCTCTTCCTCGGCGGTCTGGTACTCCTCGTACAAGTCCCACAGCGCCCAGATAAAGTGCCCCGCGGCGGGGCGCACCGCTTCCGGCCGCTCGCTAGCCGCGTACTGCCCGCTCCACGCCAACAGCGCGCGCCCTGCCCAGAACCCAAAAGACTTTAGGCTGGGCGCCACCGGCAGGTCGACCCGGGCGTAGTAGGCGGTCCAGTCGTTCAGGCCCCAGCGGGCCGCGAACGCGCCGCGGGCCAGCGGCTCCGGAAGGCACTCGATGCCCCCCTCGGCCAGCCATTCGGCGAGGCTCTGCGCCTGCGCGCTCGGGCCGCCCCCGTCGACCTCTTCTAGCACCGCCCACGACAGGCGCTCCCCGTCGGGCGCCACTCGGTAACCGGCGTCATCCCGCGCGTCGTAGCCAGCCTCGTCGAGCAGGCGGTTGGCCGCCTCGACGTCGTGCTCGAGGAACGCCTCCGCCAGCGCGGCGGCGGCGGCGCCATCGGCCAGTGGGGCGAGCTGCCGCGGCGCCAGCAGTTCCTCGTAACGGAGGGAGTTCATCTCACCGCGCCGCATCAAGTACGACACGGCCTGCCGCACCCGTCGGTCGTTGACCTGCGCTGACCGGCCGCTGTCGGAAGTGGAGAGGTTCAGTTGCAGCGCCAGATGCCCCGAGGAGGGCATGGTGTGCAGCGCATAGATGGCCGGGTCCAGCAGATCCCGCAACCCCGCGTAGTCTGCCGCCGCGAGGCCCTGGTCCGCCACGTCGGGCTCTCCACGGCGTAGCGCCTCGCGCAGGCCCGCCGTATCGGTCCAGATGAAAGTCAGTTCGTCTAGGTAGGGGAGTTGCTGGGCAGAGGCGTCCACCAGCCAGGAGTACGGGTTGCGCCGGTAGCGGAAGGTGTCCTCGGTCGGGATGCCCGCGAGCACCCAGGGATTCAGCGTCGGGAGGTCCGGGTTCAGCCGCCAGTTCAGTTGCTGGTTCCACCAGAGGACCAGCACGCCGTCCGCCGGCATGGCGTCCGACGGGGCTGTATGCAGCTCCGAGCGGGCGCGTCGCTCCAGCTGGGCGGCGTCGTTGAACTCGCGGGAGAGGGTCCGCACGTACTCCGCCGGCGCCAGCAGCGCCAGGCCATCGAGCAGGTCGTTCAGCGCCTCGAGCGCGTTGAGGGAGCGCGTGTGGATGCGCAGCAGATGATCGTCGACGACCTCGTAGCGCTCCTTCAGCAGGCTGCGCACCTCCTCCGAGGCGATAAGGGGGCTGTGGTCGAGGGCAAAGCGCACGTCCTGAAAGGTGCAGGGCTGCCCGTTCGACCAGCGCAACCCCTGGCGCAGGTGCAGCGACCAGGCCCCCTCCGAGTCGACTTCCCACGACTCGCACAGCCAGGGACGCATGACCAGATCCTGATCGTAAAGGAAGAGACGCTGCGCGTGGAGCGCATCGACCACCCGGCAGGCCTCTTCGGTGTTGCGGCGCAGGGCGCGCTCGCGGAAGGCGCCGCCCGACTGTGCGAACGACGTCTGCAGGATGGGGCGTCGCAGGGCGCCCCCATAGACCCCGACGTCCCCGGTGCCACCTAGTTCCAGCGGACGGTTCGGCAGTCGTTCGTCCACCGGCGGCAGCGCGGCGTACTCGGGGCCGTCGAGCATCGGCGCCTGCCGGTAGCGCGTGGTGCCGGGCGCCGCCGCGAGGCCTGGCGCCGCACCAGCAGGCGCAGGGGTCGCTGGGCCCATAGCAGGCGCCGTGGCGGTCGGAACCGCCGGTGTGCCTCTCCGCCGCGCCTGCCGCCCACACGCGGCGAGCAGGGATGTGCCGATCGCCGTCGTCGCTAGCCGGGTGAACTCACGTCGCGTCATCCTCATGGTCCGGCCTCCTCTGGCTGACTCGGCCACATGAAACGCCAGGCCGCCCGGCGGCTACACGAGCCACTGGGCGGCCTACACATACTGGCGCGCCACTCCGAGGGAGCGCGGCAAGCGGCCCTTGGGGGGAGGGCGACGGGCCACAATCAGGCGCCGGCCGGCGCGACGTGCCCGACCCCTCTCCTCAGGCAGATGGCCTATGGCCAGCACGAGCCGGAGTTGCTCATCTACGCCGCCCTGCTCCATTACCCGCCTCAATGCTACTAAGAACGGGCCATCATGTTCGATTATGCTTTCTCCTGGTTCCACTATAGCAGATCAGGCCGATATGTCAAGCAAATGCCGGGCGAGACGTCCCTTCCGCTGCCGAAAGTCCCGTTGTGCCCCTTGCCGACGTCGTGGTGCGCTCGTGGGGTGCGCACCAGGTTGCGCGATCTGGTTTCCTCACTGGTTCGGCCTCCTGGGCTCTGGCGGTCCTGTGCGCTGCGGGCCTCCCGTATGCTCGCGGTGGGCACGCCCAAGACCACGCGAAGCGGCCCGCCCCCATCCGGGGGCCGGCCGCCTTGGTCTGCAGAGCGAGGGGCGCGCCAGCGGCGCCTACCGCCAGGCGTCTACCGACACGCTCTTGGCATAGCCCCCGCCAAAGATCCGCCAGTAACCGTTCGTCTCACCGCCGACCACCACCACGTGGATATCCTCCCGCCTGAACATCGGAATCAGGTCGTCGGGCGCGGCGCGGTACTGCTCCGCGTAGAACGGATCGGCGCCGTTCAGCGCCCGCGGCAGGTGATAGTTCACCACCAGCTGGTAGTCCCAGTACTCGGAGGCCGGCAGGGTGGCGTGCTCGTAGGCCCAGTCGATGAGCTGCTCTTTCCTGCCAAAGCCGGCCAGCGACACGAACAGCCGCGCCGTGATCGGGTCAAGCACGAAGGTCGGCGCGCTGTGCGGGTCAAACCCGCGCAGCAGGTGCTGGACGGCCTGTCGCCAGTGCTTCTCACGCAGGCCCAGGGTGTAGGCCGTGGCGCGCACGCCGCTCCACACGCTGACGACGCTCTCCCCGGGCGCAAAGCCGTGCTGGACGTGGAACGGCTCCCAGGGGCTGCGCTCCTCGTTCTCACCGTAGCAGAGCGAGTTGTAGGCATAGTTGTTGCCCATCGAGCCGAGGTAGGTGTGCCCCGGCACCGAACCGCCCTGCAGGTTCTGCGAGAGCAGCCCATAGGCCCGCCCGATGGTGGCGTTGGCCTGGTTGTAGGGCCCCAGCGCGCCGGTGCCGCAGTTCATGCCGATCTCACCGCGCACCGGCCCGTTCACCACGACCATGGCTGCCGCGCTGCTGGTGGTGCTGGCCCGCGCCGAGACGCCCGAGGCCGCCAGCGCCAGGATCACGGGCAGGTACTCGGGCCGCGCCCCGGCCATCACGGCGTTCACGGCGACCTTTTCCACCGTGTAGGTCCAGTACTCGCGGTTGCCGGTGGGGCGCAGGCGGCCGACGATCTCGTCCGGCCTGTGGCTAGTGCCGGCGAGCATCTCTTCCACGCGCTCCTCGGTGGGCAGGACGATGGGCAGATAGTCGGTCCAGTGGTTGTCCATGAAGGTCCGGCGGAGGTTCTCCTCCGTGTCGGGCTCCACAAAGCGGGGCGTGGCACGGCCAAAGTCGTGGGCGCCGGTCTCCTTCGCGCTCAGGGGTTTGGTCAGGGCCTCGATCACCTCGGCCATCACCGGCCGCCCGGTGACCGGGTCCGGCCCGTCGACGTAGGCGCGGAGTTCCGCCGGGGACTTGCCCATCACCGGCTGCGGCACCCAGACCAGGCGCTGAAAGGGCATCCCGCGGGAGAAGGCCGTCTGGCGGACAGCGTCCACAAAGGCGTCGGTGTGTACTGAGGCCGTGGGGATGCCGTAAGCGATCTCAAGATCGATGCAATGCACGGCGACCGCCGGCGCGCAGGTGCTTCAATGCCCCACGCCGAGGACCATGGCGTCACCGTGGGCGCGGATCTCCTCGAAGAGGGCGGGGTCCTTGTCCGAATGGGTGCCCGCCTTGGAGCGGCGCACCGTGCGCATGCCGGGGAGGTGCTCGGCGAACCAGGCGGCCATCTGGTCCATGAAGAGGTCCGAGTCATCAAAGCGGCAATCGACGAGGTAGACCGTCCTGCCCTCGAGCGACCCGAGGCGCGGCGCCATGCGGGCCTGGTCGATGTGCGGGGGAAAGCCCATCGGGTTCAGGACGCGGATCTTGCTGCTAGCCATGTACGCCTCCTAACGGGGGAACAGCCGGGCGGAGCGGCCCGTGGCGTGATGGTAGGCACTGGCAGGCGGGGCGTCAAGGGGGGGTCAGGCAGCGGCTGACGCGGCTAGGGCAGGGCTTGCCCCAGCCTGCGCCAGGCCCGTTCCGCCGCCCGCACCTCCTCGGCCGCGGGCGGCGCCGGCCCGTAGCGCGCCTGCTCGTACGCCGCGGTCAACGCCAGTAGGGCCTCCCACGCCTCGCCGGGGAGGCCGGCCATGCCCCGCGCCAGGGCGCCCGGGGTAACGCCGGGGGCACGCCCCCCTCCGCGCCGGCGCAACGCCTGCAGGTAGCGCCGGTACAGAAGGCGCACGGCGCGCCGCCCTCGCTCGGTGCCCTCCAGGGGCAGAAAGAACGGCCGTCGCCGTCTGCGCAGCCCGCTGACCAGGTTGCCAAGCTGCCCGCCCAGCAGGTCGGCCGACCAGACCGTCTCTCGCTCATCGCTCGGCCGCGCGTCAAGGAGCAACCGCCCCTGATGGCGCCGCCGCCCCCCGGCCAGGACGGCGCCCAAGCCCCAGGCGCCCAGGGCTGCCGCGCCGACCAGGAGCGCCAGCCCAACCGCGGCGGGGTCGCGCTCCCCCTCCTGCGGCAGGCGGAACGGTCCTTCCTGGGGCAGCAGGCCGCCCTCTTCGGCCAGCTCCGCGCTGCCGGGCACCAGCAGGCGCGCCAGTAGGGCCATCACTGGCTGCAGGAGGCGCCCGCACACGTCGGCGGCCGCGCGATAGGCGCCCTCGGCCCAGGCGTAGGCGGTCCGCAGCCCCTGGCCCAGCGCCGCCCACACCCCGCCCAGTAGATCGGGGGAGAGCGCCTGCGCCGCCAGCCAGCCGCCCACCAGGAGCAGCCCCAGCAGGAGGCCCATGGCCGCCAGCCACGGCCTGGAGACCCCTAGGTGCAGGCGGAACCGGGCACGCTCCAGCGCCTTGACCTCGCAGACCCCCCGCAGCGCCAGCGCGGCCAGCCCCGTCAGGGCATACAGCATCCCCACGAGGCCGCTCGGCACGCCTGCCCCGCCCAGCGGCGCCGGGCCCGCCAGAAGCAACAGCCCCCCGGTGCCCGCGACGCCGATCCAAAAGGCCAGCCAGGCCCCGTCATAGGCGTCCCGGCCGGCCAGTACTCCCAGGCCCCAGGCCAGGCCGGCCACCAGGGCTACCGGCACTCCGGGCGGCAGCCCTTCGTACCAGCCGCTGAACCCCGCGCCGAGGGCCGCCAGCGCCTCGGAGCCGTTCGCGCCCAAGCGCAGCGCTGCGCCCAGCACCAAACAGACGGCCAGCAGCCCCGCTAGGCCCAGAACGGGCAGCCGTCCGCCGCGGCGGCCGAGGAAACCGCTCAGCACGTAGCCGACGGTCAGCAGGGCGGCCAGCCGCCAGGAGGGCGGGGAACTCTGCCAACCTGCCCCAAGCAGGAGGGCGGCTTTGTGCTGGGTCGCGGCCTGGCGGAGGGCGACGCGGGCCAGCCAGGCGGCAGCCCGCGCGGAGGGGCCTGCCCCTGGAAGGGGCAGGGCCGCCGGTTGATCCGAACGGGAGTTGCCGGTCTGCGCCGCCCTGTTCCATTGCCAGCCCCAGTACCTTGGCGCAAGCGGTTCCTTGGTAGACCCCAGTTGTCTGTGCTCCCATCATAGCAGCGCGAGTCACTATGTCAAGCGCCCAGACGGTGAGGCCGCTGTCCCTTTCGCCTTGGGGTGCTCCGTGGCCGCCTCGTGCCGCCGTCCGGGGCACCCCAAGGGCCGGCGCGGAAAAACCTTGACGCCGCCGTCCCCAGATGCTATGATGCGTTCGTAGGATATCCTACAGGTTCCACCGATCCGCAGTCTCCCCGTTCTATCGCTTTCTGGGATGTGAGCCGTTCTGTCGTTGGTGCGTCGGCCGTCAGTGGCGGCGTTCTGGCTCGCGACGTGTCTCAGAGGCGCCACCATGCGCACTATCCGGACCCTCACCGCTGAGGCCCGGGCTGCGCGGCACCACCCCCACCTGCTCTACCCTGCGCGCGGCCGGTCTCTCGCTGCGCCTCAGGCGCCGCACGGTCCCGCCACACAGCCGTCTCAGTGGCCATTCCCTCCTTCCGCGTGCGCCGCCGCCCGGGCGTGGAGAGCATCCTGATGCGCGCCACCCGGCAGCGCGCGCCCCTGGCCGCCATTCCGCGGGCGCCAGCGCTGACTGATTACGTCAAGCAGAGCATCCTGGAGTACATCCGCCAGAACGCGCTGCAACCCGGCACGGCCATCCCGTCGGAGAAAGAGCTCAGCCTGAGCCTCGGCGTAGGCCGCAACTCCGTGCGAGAGGCGGTGCAGGCCCTCGTCTCTCTCGGCGTGCTCGAGACCCGTCAGGGCAGCGGCATCTTTGTGCGTGCCTTCAGCCTCGACCCCCTTCTGGACGGCCTGCAGTACCACCTGCTCGGCAGCCTCCGCGAGGTGAGCGAGTTCCTCGAGGTGCGCCTGGTGCTCGAGCTGGCCATGATCGGCGAGGTCCTCCAGCGCATCACCGACACCGAAATCGCCGCCCTCGAAGAGATCGTCGAGGAGATGCGCCGGACCGCCGAGCGCGGCCAGGGCTGCATCGAGACGGACGGCGACTTTCACCGGCTCCTCTTTGGGCCGGCCGGCAACGGCATCCTCGTGCAGCTCTTGGACATGTTCTGGCTGGTGTTCCGCAAGGCCTCTGAGGCCCTCGAAGACGGCTCCGCGCGCTACAGCATCTATGAGGATCACGCCGCTATCCTGGCCGCCGTGAGGGCGCGCGACACTGCCGCGGCGCGCGCGGCGCTCCGCCGGCACTACGCCCTGGCCCAGGGGCGCGTCCAAGCCAGGGGCGCCCCCGCCGTGCGGGGCCAGCCAGCGCCCGATGAGGACTCTTGCGAGGAACCCGCAGAGACGGACAGAGAAAGGATCGAAACCCCATGACCCCAGAGCTCCGCGTTGCCTCGTTGCGCAAGGCCTACAATGACGGGAACCACAACGCCTTCACCGACCTGGTCCGCTTCCGGGGCAAGTACTACCTGACCTTCCGCAACTGCCCGGACGGGCACATGCTCTTCACCACCTCGCGCATCCTGGTGCTCTCCTCGGACGACAGGCAGTCGTGGCGGGAGGTCTGCGCCTTCAGCGTCCCCGCGCGCGACGTGCGCGACCCCCACTTTCTCGTCTTCCATGACCGGTTGTGGGTGCTGTCGGGCACCTGGCTGGTGGACCCCGTCGACTCGCGCAACCGCAGCCTGAACGACCATCAGGGCTACGGCGCCTGGACGGCCGACGGCGCGACGTGGCAGGGGCCCGTCCTGTTGGAGGGCACCCACGGGTACTACATCTGGCGTGCCGGCGCCCGGAGGGATACGGCCTACCTCATCGGGCGCTGCGTGCGGGATTTCGCCAAACTCGAGGGCAACGAAGAGGTCCGCGAGAGCACCGAGGCCTGGCTGCTGAAAAGCAAAGACGCGGTGCACTGGGAGCGGGCTGGGCGCATCCAGCCCCACTTTGGGGACGAGATCGCCTTCCTGTTCGAGGCGGACGGCTCCATCCTGGCCGTGGCCCGCGGGGGCGTCGCTTCGGCGGGGCAGCTATGCCGCTCGGTGCCGCCCTACACCGAATGGCGGCGCACGTCGCTGGGGCGCAACATCGGCGGGCCTCTGTTGGCTCGGTGGGGCCAGCGCTACCTGGTCGGCGGGCGCAAGACGGTGGACCCCTCCAAGCCGAGGACCGTGCTCTACTGGCTGGAGGACGACGCCCTGGTGGAGGCCCTCGAGCTCCCCAGCGGCGGTGACAACTCCTACCCCGGCTTCCTGGAACTGTCACCCAGCGAGGGGCTGCTTTCCTACTACTCTAGCCATGAGGGGAGCGGCACGAGCCTGGCGCCGTCGGCGATCTATCTGGCCGATCTGACCATCGCTCCCTAGACCTGCCAACCCATCCGGAACTCGGTTACGCACAGGGAGGTGCGCACGGCATGCTCAAGTTCGTGTTCCGACGGGTGTTGCTGATGGTCCCGACGGTGTTCGTGATCTCCGTCATCTCCTTCCTGGTGATGGAGGCCCCACCCGGCGACTATATGGACTCTTATGTCACGAACCTGATCAACACGCAGCAGTACGTCGATCCGGCCGAGGTGGAGGCCCTGCGGTTGCGGTACGGGCTGGATGATCCCCTCTACGTGCGCTACTACCGTTGGATCAGTGGCGTGTTCCGTGGAGATCTGGGGCGCTCCCTGGCCTGGAGCCAGCCAGTGAAGAAGCTCATTGCCGAGCGGCTGCCCTGGACGTTGGCCATCTCCATCTCGGCGCTGATCCTCACCTACATCATCGCCATCCCCATCGGCACCTATGTCGCCACCCACCAGTACTCCCCCGGCGACTACCTGGCGACGCTGGTGGGCTTCCTGGGTCTCTCGATCCCGACCTTTCTCATCGCGCTCATCGTGATCTGGCTCTACTTTCTCGCCACGCGGCAGGTGGCCGTCGGCCTGTTCTCTCAGGAGTTCGAGACGGCGCCCTGGAGCTTTGCCAAAGTGGTCGACCTGCTGAAGCACCTCTGGGTACCAGCCTTTATCACGGGGACGGCGGGGACGGCCGGCACGATCCGCACGGTGCGCGCGAACCTGCTCGACGAGCTCTCCAAACCGTACGTCGAGGTCGCCCGGGCCAAGGGCCTGAAAGAACGCAAGCTCCTGTACAAGTACCCCTTCCGAATGGCCATGAACCCGGTAGCCAGCACCATCGGGTGGGCCCTGGCCGGGCTGGTCAATGGCGAGCTGATGGTCTCCCTGGTGTTGGGCCTGCCCACCATGGCTCCGCTCTTGGTGGGCGCGCTCCAGGCGCAGGACATGATGCTGGCGGCCAGCATCGTGCTGCTCCTCAGCACTCTCACCGTGATCGGCACGCTGGTGTCTGACATCCTGCTGGTCTGGATTGACCCGCGCATCCGCACGACGATGGTGAGCGAGTAGCATGACGAACGACATCGCAGACACCCAAGTCAGGGACGTGGCCAGCAGCCTGGAGAGCGAAAAGATCTACGTCGCCTCGCAATGGCAGCTCATCCGTTGGCGCTTCGCGCATCACAAGGTCGCCGTCGTCTCACTCTGGTTGCTCGTAGTGCTCTACACTGTCGTGGTGTTCGCCGAGTTCTTTGCGCCCTACGACCCGCGCCAGACCGACACCGAATGGATGCTGGCCCCCGCACAGAGGGTGCACCTGATCCGGGAGGGGAGACTGGTGCGGCCCTACGTGTTCGGCATGACCTGGGAGATGGACCCCAAGACCTACGGCATCACCTACGAGCTCGACACGTCGCAAGTCCACTCCATCTACCTCTTCACCCACGGTGACCCCTACACCCTGCTCGGGCTCTTCCCGGGTGATCTGCACCTCTTTGGCGTCCGAGACGGCACCGTGTTCCTTCTGGGCACCGACACCATGGGCAGGGATCTGCTGTCGCGCATCCTGCACGGCGGGCGCCTGTCTCTCTCGGTCGGCCTGATCGGTATCGCCATCTCGTTCATGTTGGGCATCACCATCGGGGGCTTCTCGGGCTACCTCGGCGGCGTGTTCGACACCGCCTCGCAGCGCGTGATCGAGTTCATCCGCTCCATCCCAACGCTACCGCTCTGGATGGCGCTCAGCGTGGCGCTGCCCAAGGACTGGTCGATCACGCAGACCTACTTTGCCATCGTGGTGATCCTGTCTCTGGTGGGCTGGACGGGCCTGGCACGCGTAGTGCGTGGCAAGTTCCTAGCCCTCCGCTCAGAGGATTTTGTGATGGCGGCGCACATCTGCGGCTCCAGCCAGGCGCGCATCATCTTCCGGCACATGCTGCCGTCGTTTACCAGCCACATCATCGCCTCTCTGACGATGAACATCCCGGGCATGATCCTCGGGGAAACCTCGCTGAGCTTCATCGGGCTGGGCTTGCAGGCACCGGCCATCAGCTGGGGGGTTCTGCTGAAGGATGCCCAGCACATCCGCGTGTTGGCCAAAGCGCCGTGGCTCCTGGCGCCAGGCGCGTTCATCGTCGTGGCGATCCTGGCGTTCAACTTCCTAGGAGACGGCCTGCGAGATGCTGCGGACCCCTACGGTCGCTAAAAAGGGCTCGTCGTGCCAGGCCGCGGGCGGCGTGCCGCCCGAGTGAGGGGTGCGCAAGGAGGGGGAAGTATGGGTTAATCCCGCCTATGGCGTTGTCAGACGCTAGGTCGGCAAGCATTGACATGCGATCGAGGAGGATCACTCACATGGCAACGCACAAGATCACGCGTCGTACGTTCATCGCCGGTACCGGTGCACTCGTTGCGGCCCACCTTGCGGCAGCCTGCGTGACCCCTGCCCCGGCGGCGACCGCCGTCCCCGCGGGCGCCACCGCAGCGCCCGCAGCACCCGCAGCGCCGGCCGCGCCCAGCGCCCCGGCAGCCGAGTTCCCCATCGCGGGCCAGCTCCTCACGGACAAGCCCGCCGAGGCCGGCGAGCGCGAGGTCCAGCAGAGGGTCTACAATACACCCCTCGACTATACTGCAGCCGGCGGCAAGCAGATCACGGCCTATGGCGAAGCGCCCATGTGGGCGGAGAAGGTCGCCAAGGGCGAACTGCCGCCCATCGACGAGCGCCTGCCAGTCGAGCCGGTGGTCGTCCAGCCGGAGGAGGGCATCGGCCTCTACGGCGGCTACATGAGCATCGGCATCGCCGGTGAGGCCCCGGCAACCCACAACCCGGTCGACTATCTCAGTTGCCTGGACCCGCTTACGAACATCTCGCCGCAGGGAGACACCATCCCCAACGTCGTGCAGTCCTGGATCATCTCCGAGGACGCCAAAGAGATCACCCTGAACCTGCGCAAGGGGCTCAAGTGGTCCGACGGCGAGCCCTACACGGCGGACGACATCCTGTTCTGGTACGAGAAGGTGGTCCTGAACAAGGACCTCACCCCCACGCCTGCCTCCACGTTGGTGCGGGCGGGTGAGGTGTGCAAGGTGATCAAGGTCGATGACTTTACCGTCAAGTTTACCTTTGCCGCCCCGTATGGGCTGTTCGTCTCTTACCTTGGGCGCTGGGGTGGCCCGCGTGGCATCGAGCGGTACTGCGAGCACTACCTGAAGCAGTTCCATCCGGACTTTGTCGATGCCGACGCGATGGCGGCCCTGATGAAGAAGGAAGGCTATGAGGTCTGGACCGACCTGTTCGGCCGCATGACTGGCACCGAAAACCCGGACAGGCCCACCCTCTACGCCTGGGTACCTAGCTCCTGGCCTCCGCAGCCCGTGCAGAGCTACTACCGCAACCCCTACTACTGGAAGGTCGACATCGGCGGGAACCAGCTCCCCTACATCGATGAGCTGCGCTCCCTCCGCCTGGCGGATCAGAACGCGGTCCTGCTCAAGACCATCGCCGGGGAGATGGACTGGCCCAGCGGTATTCCGGGCGGTATGGCCAGCCTGCCGATGCTCGAGGAGTACAAGCAGGAGGTCGGCCTGCGCTACGTCTATGGCACCTGGATGCCGAACGCCTTCTGCAACATCATGTTCAACTTTAACCACTGGGAAGAGGCGCGCAAAAAGCTGTACAACGACGTACGCTTCCGCCAAGCACTCTCGGTGGCCATCGACCGCGAGGAGCTCATCAAGCTGGTCTGGAAGGGCGGCGTGTTCGCCTCTCAGGTTGCGCCGCTACAGGGGCCGCCGTATCACGGCGAGTCCGACATGTTCAGGGTCTGGACGCAGTTCGATCCGGACCTGGCGAACAAGATGCTCGACGAGATCGGCCTGACGGCCCGCGACGCCGACGGCTTCCGCCTCGGGCTCGACGGCAAGCCGATGCTGCTGGTGATCTCTGCCACGACGGCGTGGCCCACTGAGACGCCCGAGGTCATGGATCTGGTGCGTGGCTACTGGGAGAAGGTGGGCATCAAGGCCAACGTGACGCCGGAAGACGGCACCCTGTGGGGCACCCGCCACAACGCCGGCGAGCACGACATTTCGTCGCGCGGGGCGCACTTTGGCGGCGGCCCGGTGCACCCGACCCTGAACAACAACACCTTCTGCCTCAGTGGCTGGCAGTGGGCGCCCGAATGGGCCCTCTGGCTCGATTCGAACGGTGAGCGCGGCGTCGAACCGCCCGAAGACGTCAAGACGATCCGCGCCATCCGGGAAAAGATCTTGGCCGAGCCCGACCCGGCCAAGCAGGACGCGATGATCATGGAGGTCTTCCAGATTCACATGAACAACCTCTGGTCGATCGGCCTGGTGGTCGACGACCCGGCCGTGAGCCGCATGATCGTGGTGCACAATCGCATCCGCAACGTGCCGACCCGGCTGGCCAGCTTTGAGTTCCATCCCAACGTGCCCCCCTCGTTCTTTGTGAACGAGGCCTAGGTCAGCGTCCGGGCAGGAGGGAGATGCCCGCGCCCTCCCTCCTGCTCGGCAACGGCAGCCTCCTTTTACCCAGCATACTGAGCCGCAATAGCGTGAGAGGAGCCCCAGCGTGGAGATATCCGAAGTCAGAAAGTACGTCCGCGGCCCCCTGGCCCCCGTGCTCACTGTGTACAAGCCGGGCAGCCTGGAGGTGGACCTGGACGCCATTCAGGAGAACGTGGACCAGCAGATCCGCCGCGGCATGGCCAGGGGCAAGGGCGTGCTGCTCGCCGCGGGCGCCGGCGGTGACTTTGCCCTGCTCACCGTGGAGGAACGCAAGGCGGTCATCAAGGCCGTGGCCGACGCGGCGGGCGGGCGCGCCACGGTGTTGGCCTGCGCCCAGTCTCCGCTGACCTCCGAGGCGGTGGCTCTGGCCGTCTGGAGCCAGAAGGTAGGCTGCTACGGCATCCAGCTCAGCCCCACCTGGTACTATCCGCCCAACGAGGCGCAGATCTATGACCACTTTACGGCCGTGGCCACCAGTATCGACATCTGCGTGATGGTCTACCACACTCCCTGGCTCGATTCGCACATGAGCATGGCGTTGCTGAACCGCCTGTGGGCCGATTTCCCCAACGTCCGCTCGCTCAAATGGAGTAGCTTCAGCGAGCATGAGACGATGGAGGGCTACATCGAACTGGCGGCCAAGTACGCCATCATTGACAACGGCTCCGCCGTGCCCCACGGCGCCCTGCTTGGCGCGACCGGCTTTGTCACCCATCTGGCCAACGTCTGGCCCGAACACGAGGTGGACCTGTGGGACAGGTTCGCGGCGGGCGACTTGGCCGGGGCGACTGCCGAGTTCATCGCCGTGAACTGGGTCTGGCGCCAGTTGCGCGGCTGGGCCGGGCAGACGGCCGGCGGGGGTGAATCGATCGTGGTCAAGCCTGCCGCCGAGCTGACCGGCTTTCACGGCGGGCCGAGCAGGCCGCCGATGGTGACCTTTAGCGCCGCGCAGCGGGCCCACGTGCGCGAGGTCCTGCAGAAGATCGGCGCGCCCCTGGTCTAGCCGCGGCGCACCCAGCGCGGAGAACGAGCGGGGGCCCGGCCAGTGTTGGCCGGGCCCCCGCTATATCGTCTGCTTCAGGCTCGGGCGCGCCGCTCCGCGCCCCGTCAGCCGCGCCGCAGCCGCCAGTGGGTGCCCATCAGGCTGGTCTTTTCCCCGGGCGCGGCGATCTGGTAGTAGATGGTCAGGATAGACCCGTCGGCCAGCTCCGTCGAGGCCGGGTAGCCCAGGTCTCCGTTCGGGCCGGAGGAGATTTCCACCCCCTCGCCGCCCTCCCAGGTCGTGCCGTTGTCGCGGCTGACGGCAATCACCTCCCCATAGGGCGGGATGCGCCGGCCGTGCGCCTCAAGAAGCCAGCCGTTGCGCAGACGGATCAGGTGCGGCGGATAGCCGTACAGAGGCGTCGGGTGTGCCATCGTCCAGGTGCGGCCGCCATCGTCCGACTCGGATTGGCGCATATGGTGCTGGGTCTTGTCGGCCGGCTGGTAACGGATCAGGGCCACCAGGCGGCCACCCGCCGCCTCCACCACGTGCGGCTCGTGCAGGTCGTCCATCGACTCGCCGGCCGGGATCGGCACCGACCCAATGACCTGCCAGGAACGGCCGTCGTCCCGCGATTCCTCCGCCGTGATGGCCGCCTGCTCGCCGATCCTGCCCCGGCCCACGTAGAGCAGCCGGCCATCGGCCAGCTGGATGGGCCCATGCGGCGCGGAGCCCACGGTACGCACTGGCTCGTCCCAGGTGCGCCCGCCGTCCTCGGAACGGCGCGTCCAGTTGCCCAGCCAGCGGGCCTTCAGCTCGGGCGTCACCGAGCGGATCTTGTCTGCCCAGCCGTCGACGGTCGCGTCTCCGTAGCTCTGGCGCAGGCGGTCGGCCCACTCGGCAAAGGCCACCGACGTGAACCAAGCGATCAGAAGGGTGCCGCGGGCCGTCTCAATGATGCCCACATCGCGATCGTCGATGGGGCCATCGGTCACCGTGTGCGGGGCACTCCAGGTGACGCCGTTATCCTGGCTGCGCACGATCTGCGTCTTGCCCCATGGGCAGACGTGCTCATCCCGATCGCCAGAGAAACCCACGATCAGTTCGCCGTTCCTCCTGCGCACGATGGTCGGCCAGCCAATGTAGCGCCCAGGCTGCCGGCACAGGACGCGCGTGGAAAGAACCTCGACGCTCCATTCCGCCATGGTAACCTCCTGTCTACTAGTATTGGCCCTGCCTGAGCGTACCTGTTAGGCAATAAGGCGTCAAGAGGCGAGCACCGGCTAGTCGCTCGCCTCGAGGAGAGACACCAGGCTCTGGATGTAGTAGAGGTCGCCGGTGGCGAACCCGGGCACATCCAGATACTTGGCCAGCTCGGCGTACGGCTCTTGCAGGATCTGCGCCTTGGCCTGGAACATGGCGTTCGCGTCAAAGAGGTGGTGGATGGCGCCCTCTTTGTAGCCCTGATCGTACCCCGGCACGAACCAGTAGGGGGTGATCCTGTCGTACTCGGCCACCGCCTGCGCGACGAGGCCGTAGGCGTGGGCGTGCAGATAGTCGCCCAGTTCGGGGACCATGTAGAGAAAGTTGCGGGCCACGTTGAGGGTCACATGGCCGGTGTAGTAGCCGGTATAGGGCGAGTCTTTCGAGAACGTCGCCGCCCGCAGCCCCAAGAGGCGGTTGAGCTCGGTCCGTATCTCGGCCGACTCGGGCTCCCCGGCCATAGTCTGCAACCCCAGGTAGCCCAGGTACCCGGCGATATACGCGTTGTGGATGTAGGGATGGTAGGCATAGGTCCCCGGGGCCGCCTCGGGGGCGAACAGGTCCATCGTCAGGCCGGGGCCGCCCCGCGCCGTGCTGCCCGTCCGCAAGATCAGCGGCAGGTACAGCCTGATGGCGAGTGGCGGTTCCTCCGTCGCATAGATGCTGTCGCGCGTCGGGTCCACGATGGGCATCTTGCCCTTGACCCGGGCAAAGATAGCCGCTGCCCCGCCGAACTCCTGGGCATACTTCCACAGCCCGTACACCCCGTAGCGATAGTCCCAGCTGGAGCCATAGATGCTCCCCAGCGGGGCAAAGGCGTCCATCTTGGCCTCGACCTCTGGCGGAAGGGTGAAGGCCTCGCGCGCGGCGCCTTCCTGCCAGCCGGTATGCACAAGCCGCCCATAGTCGGCGTATTCCTGCTGCAGATAGGTTCTGGTCTGCGCCCGCAGGTCAGCCGGCAGGTAGGGCAGCGCGCGGATGAGGGTGTAGAACGTCTCGCCGGGATTGTGAAAGTAGTGGGCCAGGTAGCTATTGGAGTCGTGCCCCAGGATATAGTCCTGCAGGCCGGAATTGTGGTAACCAGGGCGCAGGTGCCCCGCCGCCACCATGGCCGAGATCTCGCTCGCCAGCCGCTGTCTGGCGGCCTCTCTGCCCAGCGTCGGCCCGCTGGGCGCCGCCGAGACCGTCGCCACGATGGGCAGAGACACCGTGCTCCCGGTGGGCCCAAAGGCCACCAGGGCGTTCCCGAGCACCTTGTACAGCCGCCCCCGGTACGGCACCAGAGGGCTCTGCACACCCCCCGGCGTGTAAATGCCGTTCGGCCCGCCGAACACACCGTCGGTACCCGTCTGCCCCGCAGAGGGCTCATGGTACATGACGTCGTACCCTGGGATCAGGGTGGGAAGATTGTAGTCAAAATACTTGCGCTCGTGGTCGGGCGCGCCCACCGGGCTGGTCAGGTCGACCGAGCCCCCTTCCCGGTCGTTGCAGCCGGACCAGTAGAGCAGGTTGCCGCCCGCCGAGTAGGACTCGGGCTCGTCCACGGCCTGCCAGTCTGATGAGACGCGGCTGATGAACTGCGTGCCGAACTTCCAGCCGGAGACTTGCCCGCCGGGGATGTACGGGTCGTAGCGGTAGTCCTGCTGCTGATACAGAACGCCATCGCCGCCCACGATTGCGGGGTAGCGGTTGCCGGAGTGCGTGTGCGCCCACAGGATCGGCGCGTACTCTGGCAAGCCGTCCGAGTCGGTATCCATGGTGAACTCGGCACCGGTGGCCCGGGAGAGCACAAAGTAGGTCCGCCGCCAGGGCATCTGTTCATAGTACTGCGCCGCGGCGCTGGCATCGATGGTGACCGTGCCGGCCACCCAATCGCCCGGCTCGGTGCCGAGGGGCCCGAGCCACGTGCCCCGCACGGCGTCGCTCGGGTAGACGGCATTCTTGTCCAGCAGGTTGTTCAGATAACCGACGCTGAGGCCCGTGGTGAACCCATACTCGGAGCTCCCGGCGAACAGGACATAGTCCTTGTAGATGACCGGCCAGTAGGAGTGAAAGCCCGCCCCGAGTAGCTTCTGGGACTTCCAGACCAGGCCGCCGGCGGTCGTCAGCGCGTAGGCGTAACCATCGTTGGAGGCCAAGTAGATGGTGCCGTCCCGATAGGCCGCCGAGCAGCTCAGCGGCCCGCCCGTCGCGTACTTCCACAGCAGGGCGCCGGTGGCCGCGTCCAGGGCGTACAGGTAGCCGTCCCGGTTACCGGCGTACAGCCGGTCATCCACGACCAGTGGGTTGGTCTCAAACCCCGCCCCAGCGGCGAACGTCCATCTGACGCGGTCGTTGATACGGACGCCGTCGCGCGTCGGCAGGCCGGCCACGTCCGGGTTGGCCTCGATGGCGTGGATCTGCCGGTCATAGCCGCCGACGTACAGCGTGCTCCCCACCACGGTGGGCGAGTGCCCCAGCGGCATGTCGGTCGGGTACACCCAGGCCACGGCCCCCGTATCGGCCCGCAATGCGTAGAGCCCGTTGGCAGTAGAGATGTACAGGAGGCCATAGGCCGCGATCACCTGGATCTTGGGGTTGATGTAGGGCTCCAGCGGACGGTACCACACGGGATGGAGAGCACCGCGGACCTCCTCGGCCACCCACGAGGTTCGCCCGGGGTTGGCGGCGAGCGTCGACCAGGACGTCTCCGGGTCAGCCTCCGGGCCCTGAGCCTGGGGCAGAGCGCCCGCGGCCCTCGGCCCGCCCGCGGCGCCGGCCCCGGCCGTCGCCGGGCTTGAGCCGCCCACAGCGATCGCCAAGCACAGCAGCAGCACCGTCCGCAAAGGAGCCACTCGCGTGGCATGAGCGGTCATCGTTTCCTCCCAAGTGCCTCACGCCCACCGGGCGCACCCCGGAGCGGGAACGCGAGGCTGCCACACAGCGCTCAGCGTGGCCCGCCGGCCGGCCCGGCGCTGAGCGACACCTCCGTCAGGGCGGCGGCGTGCTCCTCCCACACGCGGCGAGCAAGCGCCACCTCGCGCCCGCACTGGGGGCAGCGCAGGATAACGGCGTCCGCGCTGGCCTGGGCGCCTGCTAACCGCCGGCCGCACGGGCACACAAAGCCACACACGCGCGCCGGCACGCCGCACACCAGGGCATAGTCGGGCACATCATGCGTCACGACGGCGCCCGCCCCCACCATGGCCCAACAGCCGACCGTGGCGCCGCACACCACCGTGGCGTTGGCGCCGATGGACGCCCCTCGGCGGACCCGCGTCGGCGTCGTCGTCCAATCGCTGGCGGCCTTGAGCGAACCGTCCGGGTTCACCGCCCGGGGGTACTTGTCGTTGGTAAAGACGCTGTACGGCCCGCAGAACACGCCGTCCTCCAGCGTCACGCCCTGGTACACGGACACATAGTTCTGGATCTTGACGTGGTTGCCGATGCACACGTCTTTGTCGATGTAGACGCCGCGGCCGATGACACACCCCTGGCCGATGCGGGCGCCCTCGCGGACCTGGCTGTAGTGCCAGATGACGGTGCCGTCCCCGATGGCGCAGGCCGCCGACACGTCCGCGGTCGGATGGATACGTGTGGCCACGATGGAGCACTCCTCTCTGCGCTGGGGCGCCCGGCTCAGACGATGGGGATGTGCAGCCTCCGCGGCGGGGCCGGCGTGGCCCTGGGGGTGCCCGTCGCCGCCTCGCAGTACAGCGCGTACGACTTGATCTGTTGGGGAGCCAGCGTGTCGGCCAGGGTACCCGTCAGAGGCGTCTTGTCTCCGGTGGGCGTCTCGATATGCGTCACGTTCTGCATGGCCACGAGCGGCTGCGATAGGGACAGGGTGAAGCTGGCCGCCTCCGCGGAGAGGTTCCAGACGCGGGCGATGACGCCACCCTGCGCGATCCCGTCCTCCGCCGGCTTGAGCGCCCAGAGCAGCACGTTGGGGTTCGAGAGACTGAGGAAGGCGTGCACCGCCGCCGGGTAGGCAGCGCCCCCCGTCACCGCACCGGCCAGCAGGGGGTTCTGGTGCTCCAGGGCGAAGCGCATGGCCTGGGCCGCGTCAAAGCCAGTGTGCGTCTGCAGCGCAAACCGCTGGAGAAAGTAGGTATCGCCGCCCTGGTTGGGCAGCCCGTTGGCGCCGTTGGCGACGCGCCCGCCGGCCAGCACGTTAATCTGCGGGGTGCGCGTGTCGAGGCTGGTGACGGTGCTGTTGCCCAGGCGCATGAAGGCGCAGTCGGCGTTGGAAAGCGTCACCCCGTAGCCCCCGCCGCTCATGTCTGCCAGGTGGTTCAGCGTCAGCCAGTCGTAGCGAGCGTTCCGCGGGGAGTAGTGCCCGCCATCGGCAAGCAGCCGGGCGCAGATGATAGCCCCGACCTCCTCGTGCCAGGTGGTGGGGGCCGACACGGCCAGGCCGAAGGCCCAGGTCAGTACATCCTGGAAGCCCTGGGTGATCTCGTTCTCGATGGCCACCCGCCCGATCTCGGCGAACAGCGTGACCCTGGTGGTGTGGGCCACGGGCCCCACCGCCGTCGCCCGGAGGGTGACCGAGACGGGGCCGGCGTTCTCGACCTCGAGGAGGCCGGTTCCGCTGCCCAGATCGTTGGCGAACCGCCCGCCCACTTCGCGGACAAACTCGCGGCCGGCCAGGGTCTTGTCGACCAGGCTGGTGATCGCGCCGCGGCTGGCCACGGTCAGCCTGTAGCGCGCGTTCTCGATGCGGCCACCGGCCACGGCCGCCGCGTCCGGGGCGGTGGCCCCCGCGCCAGGCTGGACCTCATACACGCGGTAGCCCATGGCGGGGACGTTCTTGGCCAGAACGCGCAGGAACGTGCGGTCGCCCACCGTCACCCGCTGGGATGGCAGCCTCTGGCCGCTGCCAAGGTCGATCACCTGCACGGGGCCCTCGTCGGCGTAGGGGAGGTCGGCCACGTCGGTGCGCGCCCAGCTCAGAGGGTTGAAGGCGTAGAACCGCGGCGCGCTGCCGCTGCGACGGATCAGCCCGCCCAGGCCGCTCTTGGCCGCGGTCTGCAGGCCATCGACGTAGGTTTCGACCTCCGTCGCGAGGTCGCGCTGCCAGGTGATGCGCTTGGCCACGACATCCCCGGAGCGGTTCACCATGCCGAGGTTGTGCTCCGGGTAGAGGCCCAGGTCCATCCAGGCCCGCTCGCGCGCGGCACTGTCGATGGTGGCCTCGAAGGTCGGGTCGGCGAGGCACGCACAGGCTGCCAGCGCCTCGGCCCCGCGCAAGCGCTCGACGGCCCGCCTCACCCGAGAGGATACGCCCGACAGCGCCGCAGCGTAGAGCTCCCACTCGTTGCCAAAGGTGCAGGCCTGCGCGGGCAGCTCGGGCCCGTAGGTCTCTTCCAGGTCACGGAAAAAGTCGACCATGTTGGAGACGATGACCCGTCGCTCGGCGGTCGACTTGGCTTTGGCCGCCGCGACGCAGTCCTGGTTCATGGTCTGCGTGTTATCCCAGCCCTGGCCAAAGGTCCCCACCACGCGGAAGGGGTAGCGGGCCAGGAAGGTGGGGTCGCTATCCACATAGTCTATGATGGAAGACGGGCTCCACGCCTCCGCATAGCCGCCGATCCCCTGGTTGGTGGCGAGCATCGAGTTCCACTTCATCAGGATGCGGCTGCCGTCGGGGCCCACCCACCAGTACAGCTCGTGCTGGCGGTCTCCGGGGGAGGGCACTTGCGTGTCGCAGCCGCAGATACCCTTCCACGAGTACCTGGCCCCCGCGCCGGCCCACAGAGCGCCCAGCCCGTAGGGCAGAGTCTGGTTCTCGATCTCCTCGGCGAGTGGGATGCGCAGCCCGTAGCGCCGTTCCAGCCGACCCGCGTAGTACATGCCGCGCAGCAGGGCCTCGGCCGGCATCCCTCCGGAGCAGACCACCAGCGGGTTCAGCGGAAAGCTGATGTGCCCATCGCGCACGCGCGCCATCAGGCGCTCGAACTGCGCGGGGGTGCGGTTCCGCTCGTAGGTCCAGATCCAAAAGCTGCCGTCGCAGTGCCAGCGACTCTGCCAGTCGGGCAGGTCGGCCGCGGTCGCGTCGGCCCGGTCCAGGTAGTAGTCGAGCATCTCCAGGAAGGCCTGCTGGTAGGCAGAGTCGGAGGCGCTCCAGAAGTAGTCGGTGTGGTCGTCCGGAGCCAGGTAGATGCGCTTGGGCAGCACCTGCGCGGCCACGGGCAGGGCCAGCCGCCAACGCGCGGCACTATACAGGCCGCCGCCAACGAGCGCCAACATCCCCCGCAGGAACTCCCGCCGCCTGATCAAGGCCCAGCGGCGCCTGTGCACTCCCAGCCTCCCCTGCATCCCCACCCTACGCGCGGTCATCGGCCCGCCTCCCGGAACGCATAGATCCCGCAGAACGACTCGAGGCCCGGGCCGATCTGGGTCGCTTCGGCGGCCAGGTACGCGCCCAGCTGCGGATGGTCCTGCAGCTCACTGCTGCTAGAGATCACCAGGAACTCGGCGCCCTGGCTGCGCAAGGCGTCCAGATGGGCGGCATCCTGATCATCCTCGGCCAGGCTCCAGCCGTAGCGATCGCAGTTGAAAAGGATAACCGGATCCTGGTAGTTCCGCGGGCGCCCGTGCTCCTGCGACGGCACCAGCGAACTGACCACCACCCTGGCCTCCTTGGGCACCAAGGCGCTGACGGCCGCGGCACACTCGACCTGACGCTGCGCCCACCCGTTCTCCATGGCGCCAACCCGCTCGTCGTAGAACATGCCAGCGACTACCAGCATCGACACGGCCGCGGCGATGGCGATCCAGCGCCTCACGGCGGCGTAGCGCCCACCCTGCCACAGCCACACCATGCCGAGGCCAAAGCCAAGGCAGGCGAACGGGATGGAGAGGAGATGATAGTGCACCGAGTACCACTTTTCGGCGGCCCGTGCGACGGCCAGGTAATAGATCACCAACGCCACGGCGCCGTAAGTGATCAGTTGGTACTGGCGCCTCCGCACGGCAACGCCTAGGCTGATCAGGAAAGGCAGTAC
Organism: Anaerolineae bacterium; assembly: GCA_040768605.1. GTDB lineage: Bacteria > Chloroflexota > Anaerolineae > UBA1429 > UBA1429 > JAAZBY01. The sequence goes on from JAXGMP010000002.1 coordinate 377,951, forward strand.
GCCCAGGCCGCCAAAGACCCACTTGGCCTGTAGGCGCACCGTCGAGATGTAGAAACTGGGGGACAGCCAATAGGTCAGGTCGCCGAACTTGGTGTCGCCCTCTAGGATGCCAAAGGTGTTCCCATACTCGAGGTAGATGCGGTGTGCGTGCCAGTACCACCAGACGCCCGGCACCAGGCAGAGGAGCGCCAAGCCCCACACCAGTGGCCGCCGCAGGAAGGCCAGCCCGAACCGATGCAGCCCCAGGGCCGCGTACACCAACCCGAGCAAGAGCGCCGTCGGCTTGATGAGAATGGCCAGGGCCGTGCTGACGCCGCACAGGAACAGGAGCAGGGGCGAGCCCCCTTCCAGCCACTCATAGAAAGCGTACAGGCCGGCAATCAGGAAGAACAGCAACATCGCCTCCGGCATGTAGGCGACGCTGTAGCGAATCGAAAGTGGGGCAAACGACACGAAAAAGAGGGCCCATAGCGCTCCCTGAATCCCGAACATCCGCCGTGCAAAGGCATAGACGAGCATACCAGAGAGGACAAAGAACAGCAGGGATAGAAGCCGACCAAAGTACAGGTGCTCACCCCAGGCGGCGTACATGGCTGCCGTCAGCAGTGGGTAGATCTGGAACTCGGTGGCCACGTACCCCGGCCCGGTGCCCCCCCAGTACACCTGCGGATAGAGGATGCGGAACCCGTTACGGAGGAAATGACGCGCGATGCCGGCAGTATCGGATTCTCGCCAGGCATCGTTGGCGTAGGTGAGGGGAGTCCGCAATAGGGGAACGCGAATGGCAATCGCTACAACAAAGGTGACTGTGGCAAGGGCCAGCCACAGCCGTTCATGCGCAACATATACATGTCTCACGCGATGCGCCGCAACCGCCATACCTGACATACGGCACCTCCCCCGCCCGGCAACCCTGGTGTCTCAGGGCACTGGGCCGAGGATGGCCTAGCGTGAAGCATATCGGTAGAGATAGCGTGGCCATCCACTCTCGAACCTTCCGGGCAGAGCCCGCAGCACTCGGAACCGATCACCCAAGTCGGTCTCTAGGACATAGTCCTCCTCGAGAAACGCCGTCACCGGGTACGCGTCCAGCGGCAGGTTGGCCAGGATGTAGGCCTGACCGGTCGGCTCCAGCGCGGGGCGCAGCAGCGCGCGCACGAGCGGGGCGTTCTGCGTGTCGCGCCCCGGGCCACGGACGAGGTCTTCCAGGGCCACCCAATGCGCTGCGGGGTAGAGCGTATAGTCGGCCCGCAACTGGCCGAGGGTTGGCGCGTATACCGGCCCATCGAGGCTCCGCAACACGGTCACGAGATCGGCGTAGGCGGCACCTGCCCCGGACGGCACGATCACGTCCGCCGGGTTGTAGGCCAAGAACGCCAGACTGCAGGCCAGCGCCGCCAGAGGCAGACGGCTCTGCCAGCCGGTTACGTGGGCGGCGGCAAACGCGTGCAGCGCCAGCGCGCCCAGCAGGATGAGCCAGGCGCCCATGGCGATGAACACGTTGTTGGAGGAGCCGCTATCCAGGGCACCCATAAGGGCCGTCAGCGCCGCCATGATGCCCTGCACCTGCCAGATGCTCACTCGGCGCGGCCGCCAGATTGGCGCCGACGCCAGGCCGTAAAGCGTCGCAACGGCCAGCACGGGGTAGGACTTGGCCACGAACACCGCTAGCCGGCGGAAAGTGGCCAGGCCCAGTTCCGTCCAGGCGGCCGGCACCCGCCAGGTAAAGTAGTGTAGATACGGCCCAAAGAGGCGCGGCCCCAGGAACAGGTAGGCCAGCGGCCCCAGCACGATCGCCACTGCCCACGACGGCCAGGCGCGACGGAGCCCGTCGCGCCACGTGACGTACGCCAGCCCCCCGATCACGAACAGCGCCCCGTGCTGCTTGAACCAGAACGCCGCGACCAGGACGGCGACTCCCCCCCAGGTCGCCGCTCTCGAGCGTTCCTTCTCCAGCAGATAGGTCCCCAACAGGGCGGCGCCCAGCAGCCAGGAGTCGGAGTGGGCCGTGTCCAGGTAGGCATCCATAACGCGGTACGCCGCGGCAAAGAGGCCCACCGCCAGCCACGCCCACCAGGTGGAGCGCGTCTTCTCCCGGACTACGGCGTACAGGATCAGGGCGCTGAGCGCCCATCCCAGTATGGCCACCAGCCGCAGGGTCGGCAGATCGGCCCCCAGCAGCCACCCGAACGGGACCGCCAGCACATAGTAGAGGGGATTGTAGGCCAGCGGCACGTACTCGGGGGTGGGCGCCGGGTAGATCGGCTGCCCCGCCATGATCTGGCGAAAGTGCTGCAGGACGGTGCCTTCCATCAGGTCCAGGTGGAGCGGGAAGGTGACATGGTTGGCGCAGAGAAAGGCGACGAACAGGATGTTGGCGCCAGCGGCCACCAGGAGCGCGGCGCGCGCCACGCGCGCGGCCCCCTGCCACCGCCCGGCCGCCAACACTCCCAGGGCCAGCAGGGCGTAGATCACCCGCAGAACGTCGGCTACCTGCACGGCTCACTCCCCAGAAAGGGCTTGTGCCACGGTCGCGGCGACCAGGCGATGCCCGGCGGCGGTCCAGTGCATGTTCTCTCGCTGGTAGGGGCACTCGGGCGCCGCACGGAGCGCCTCGCGCAGATCGAGATACTCGAGGCCCAGTTCCTGCGCCAGTTCGCGGGTCACCCGTTGGGGCTGGTCCAGGTCGAAGCGAGCAGCATCCCCCAGATCTGCCTGGCGCGGGTAGTAGGCCAGCGCGTCGACCGGGCAGACCTGCACCGCCGCCGGGATCCCGACCAGGACGACCCTGGCCCCGATCTGCCCGGCCACCGCGCGGACCTCGGCCAGCCGCTCGGCCACGATGGCCCGTCCGCTCTCGGTCACGACGGGACTGCCGCTCTCCAGCGCCGCCAGGCTGGCCAGAAGATAGCCGTGGGGAGCCGGCTGCCCGCTGAGCCGCGCCCGCAGCGGCTCCACCAGCCGGAGTCGCACGAGGCGCCGCAGGTGGGCAAGGGAGAGGATTGCGGCCGGGCTGTTGGCATCGGCGCGGCCAAAGCCGATCGAGGCGCGGAAGGCGTCGTCCGTCCACAGGGCATCGTGATAGTCGTTCACGAAGAAGCCGATGAGGATCACGTCCGGGCGGTAGAGGGGGGCGTACTTGCTGACCACCGCGGCGTACTGGTTGGGCCCATAGCCGGTGACGGCCAGGTTCAGCACCTCGGCCCTGCGGTCTGCCAGCAGCCCCTCGAGCAAACGTGGCCAGGCCAGGTCGGTATCGACCCCCTCGGCACTGGTAAAGGCGTCGCCGACGGTCATGATGCGCAGGGTACCCGGGGCCCTGGCCACGGGATACTCGGGCCCGGGGAAGCCCAAGGCGTTGGCCGTCACCCAGTAGTCGTAGCCCTCCCAGCGCAGGTGCGTCGTCAGCCCTGGTTTGAGGCGCCAGCCGACCGCGGCGTCCTCCTCCAGAGAGGGGCGCTCTCCCCAGCCCATGACCTCTTGCGGGTTCCGCCACCGCACGACCAGCTCGCCCCCGACGAGCAGGCAGAGCACCGCCAGCGCCCAGGCCGCCAGCCTCAAGGCCGCGCGCGGAATGCCTCTGGCCTGCACCAGGCGTCGCCAGGTGTTCATGGCCAGCGCCGTGGCCCGCTCGAGAAGGATCGCGCTGCCGGCCGTGGCCCCCGCGGCCAGCGCCGCGCGCGCGCCCGCCTGCACAGCCCCCCCGGCCAGACCGGCCGGCACCAGGAAAAGGAGGAGGGGATGATGCAACAGGTAGAGTGGGTAGGAGTGCGCGCCCGTCCACTGCCCCAGCCGCAGCGCGGGGCTGCGGCGCCCCTCGTAGCGGCGCAGCCAGCCCATCAGCAGCAGGAACAGCCCCGCCCCGGTAAGGAGCGGCGCCACCGTCATGCCGACGAGGGTCAAGGCACACGCCGCCCCCAGAGCGTAGGCCAGCGCCGCCAGCCACGCGGTCGCCGCGGCCCGCGGCCGCACCCCGGGCGCGGAGCGCCTCTCATGCAGCCAGAAGGCCAGGCCCATCCCGAACAGGAACTCGGGCAGCCGGGTGATCAGGATCGCCCCGCGTTGCCAGGCGTCGAGGTAGGCGGACTGCTGGTGATACAGCCAGACGAGGCCGATCCCCCGGATGAGTAGCGAGGCCGCCCCGATGGCCAGCAGGGGCCGCCAGGGCCCGTAGCGCCTGGCCAGGTACCAGAACAAGGGATAGGCAAGGTAGAGCTGGAGGAGCAGGCCCACGTACCACCAGGCCGGCGCCAAGTAGTAAAAGAGCCCCGGCGTGGCGCGCAGCCCGGCCAGGCTGGCCAGCAGCATGCTCCCCCGGAGGCGGCTCGCGTCGCCGAGGAGCACGATCCCAGCCACCACCACCAGGTGGGCCCCCCACCAGAGCGGGTACACACGCGCGGCCCGCCGGCGGTAAAAGGGCACCAGGGGCAGGCGCGCCCCGGCATCTCGCGCCAGCAGGCTGATGGTCAGTCCCAGGCCACTGGCCACCAGAAACAGCTGCACGCCCTGGTCCCCGGCCCAACCGACATAGCGCAGCAGGTTGGCGGGAACAGTCCAGGCGCCCAGCCCTGCCAACGGGCGCCACTGGGCAATACGCTCGGCCAGGGTTGGCCAGCCGGCCGTGGGGTTGGCCGCGTAGGGGTAGCCAAAGAGCTGCTCGGAAAGATGGTTCAGGAAGACCAGCGCCAGCGCCACGGCCTTGATCAGGTCGAGCCACTGCCAGCGTTCGCCTCCCGGCGTGCCGGAGGTCTGGGCGTCATGAGGCGCCGTCTGCGGTAAGACGTCCTTCTGCAATCGGTGCCGACCATCTATAGATATCGTAGCGCCATTCCCCCTCGCCTACCGAGCCCACTAGGCGCGCGTTCTGGCGCAGGTAGTCCATATCGTACGCGCCGAGCCACCGGGCAAACCAACCCACCACCACAAACGTCGGACGATGCTCACGGAAATAGTCCTCACCGAGCGCATAGTCGTGCGGCCCGCCCCGGTAGATGGCGGCATGGGCCGGCGCCAGCAGCGACTGGTCCGGGTAGTGAAACGTGACTGTCGTTAGGATGCCCAGCTCGCGCTCCCAGGTGTCGACCACGGCGCCGCCCTGCGCCAGCGCACTCAGGAGCGAAGCAGCCTGGTAAGGGGCCTGTAGCTGCGGGATCCGCCGCGGGGCACTGCCCAGGCCGGCCCTGTCCAACACGTCGATGCGTACCAGGCTCTGGAACTGGCCCGCCATCAGCAGGGTCATCGTCGCGACGGCCACGAGCGTGCCCAGGGTCAGGGTGTCCTCCAGAGCGAGATGCTGTCGTAGGCGTAACGCCTCGGCAACGTGCCGCCTCAGCGTTGGCGCAGCCAGCACGAGGGCCTGCAGCAGGTCCCCCAGCATCTTCCCGACCAGGATGCCCAGAATGGCAAAGGCCGGCAGCGCATAGTGAGACCAGGGATTGCTGATCAGCAGATAGTATGACAGCACCAGAATCACAAAAATGATTAGGAAATGCAGCGAGAGGTCGCCATCCTGCTTGCCGACCGCGATGAGGCAGGCGTAGACAAAGCCTGGCAGAAACCAAAAGTAGTAGAGTGGGCCGCTCGCGCCGACGATGGAACGCAGCGCGTCTAGCGACGTCGTGGGGCTGAACCCGCTGGTACGGGCGCCCAGCTCGGCCAGTTTGGCGGCGTTCTCGCGAAAGGTGGGCATTCCAAAGTACAGCATCTGCCAGCCCCACCAGGCCGCCACGCAGGCCAGCGCCGCGACCGCGGCCACCAGCAACCCCCGCCAGGCCCCCGTACGGTAGTGGAGCAGGTCCAGCAGGGCCAATAGCGCCGCCGTGCCCAGGATCGTGATCAGGTAATGCGACTTGGTAACGATCGCGGCGCCCCACAACAACCCGGCCAGAAGGTGCCGCACTCTGGGTTTTCCACGAGCCCCGCCGGACCACACCAGCCAGCCGGCCAGCAGGAATCCGAACGCCGGGATCTCCCCCAGGGCCTGCCGCCCCCAGTGGATAAAGTTCACGGTGGGGGAGGAGACCATCAGCACCGTTCCCAGCCAGGCCGCTCGCCTGCCAAACAGCCGTCTGGCCGCCAGGTAGAACAGGACCAGCGTGCCCAACGCAAAGGCCGCCGCCACCACTCGCCCCGCCAGGAGCCCCACACCAAACAGCCGGAAGGTGAGCGCAATCGGCAGCAGCACCGTGGGCCCCACGCTCTGCACCGGGCCGAACGTCTGGTACCCCTCCGAGGTCCTGACCCCATAGTACCCGTCCTCGACCAGGGTCTTGGCCACGGTAAGGGCCGCCCCCTCGTCGTGCCAGGGGCGGGGATTCACCGGCAGGTTGTAGAAGAGCAAGAACGCGCCCGCCGCCACCATGACGGCCGGCAGCACCAGCGTGCCCGCCAGGCGCCGCAGCGCCCCCAGCCGGGCACGTCGCGACGGCAACACCGCCCCGGCGACGCTCGAGGAGTCGGAACGCGGCACGTCTACCATCACCCTCTCAGACATAGCTGGCCACTACTTCCTGGGCTTGGCCGCGCACTGCCACGGCTCCATAACGCACGGCCCCGATCACGATTGACTGGTGCACCGCCACGTCCCCGCCGATCGTCACGGCGGCCAGGTTGCCATCCTGATGCACCCACGGGATCAGGAGCGTCAGGCTTTCGGCCGCCCCGGGCGAGGCGCGCAACGTGAAGGTCAGGCGTTTCGTCGCCGCATCCCACTGCACCGCCGACACTTCGGCCCCGGCGCGCTCCTCGCTGAAGGCGAGCCAGTCCTGGGCCGCCCAGATCGGCGTGCCCAGCTCGGCGGCATGGTCCAGCGTGCCCTCCAGGTAGCGCACCGCGGTCGCGTAGGTCTCCTCATCGGCGGCCGCCGGCCCTACGGCGAAAAGATCGGGGTGAAAGTTGGCCCCGATGGCGCAGTGATCCTGAACGCCGCTCTGCAAGAGCAGGCGCGAGGCGGCCAGCGCCTCCTCAGCGCTCAGCCCGGCGAACCCCCAGGGCTGGCCGGCAAAGCGCGCCTTGAGCAGATGGTCGTCGGCGAGTTGCGTGGGCTGCTGGTAGATGGCCAGGAGGCGGCCCGCCTCGTCCACAAAGCGCATCGGCCGCCCGCTGCCGATGAGGTGGCCCTGGGCCCACTCGCCACTGGCCTTGCGAAAGGCGGGGCCCCAGTGGTAGTAATCCAGGTTCATGCGCAAGCCGAAACTCGCCTGCAGCCGGGCCGACTCGACCCAGCCCGTCCATAGCACGCAGTGGGTGCGCGTCGTTGGGGAGAGCGGCCCATAGCCGAGGCCGGTGAACTCTTGCCAGTAGCGGCGCCAGGCCTCCTCCAGCGAGGGCGTGGCCAGCACGCCGTCCAAGTAGCGCGCGCAAGGGCCGCTCTGCCCGACGTAAGGGTGTAGTGTGAACTCGTGCCCCCTGGCCCGCCAGGACCGAATGGTACCCGGATCTACCGATGAGAAGCGCCGGCCAACGCCTGCCCCGATGAGGGGTAGCCCACTGACCAGGAAGCGCGCCCGGCTGGCCGCGCGCCGGGTGCGCGCCTCCAGCGGCGGCGTATAGTACACCGTAATGTGCCCGCCGCGCCGCTCGACGCGCTCCACGACGTCGGCGATGGCAGCCGTCGGGGCCATGTGCGCATCCCCAGTGGCCACCAGCAGGCTCTGGGCCTGCCCAGGAAAGTACCATAGGCGCGGGAGAGGGCGGCGCCCTTGGCTCAGCGCCCCGAGCAGGTTGGCCAGAAGGCGCTGCTGTTCGTCCGCCTGGGGGACGGCGAACGCCTCCAGGTCCAGCCAGCCCTGGAACATGTCGGCGGCACGAATGCCCAAGCCCCCGTCGCGCTCCTGGTTGGCCCAGGCCGGGTTGCCCTGGCGCGTGTAGGCCACCGAGCGGGCCAGGTCGAAGGCCCACATGGCCGCGTAGCCCTTCCCGGCGCGCTGCACCGCCACGGCGGGGAAGGGCTCGGCGCCCTCCGCGCCGCCGCGCAGCCAGGCGATCGGCTCCGCGCCGTCCAGCGCGTACAGCCCGGCCGCGCCGTGGTACTGGAGCGGGCGCGTCGCGATCCCCTGGGCCACGGGGTGTGTCGGCTCCACCTGCAGATACGCGTCGGCCAACTCGGCGCCGCTCGGCCGCAGGCCGACCAGCGGGGCCAGGCGCGCAGCGGGGCGCATCGCCACCAGGTTGCCCCCCTGCGCGACATAGTCGCTCAGCTGCCCGGCCTGGGCCTCGTTGAGCGGCGCCTCGGCCAGGATGACCGTGTCGTACCAGGGGAGGGGCGCGTCGGCCAAGTCAGCGAGGCGCCCCACTTGGCAGGCGTTCAGGCCCTCGGCCCGCAGGATCTCGGCCAGGTAGGCGCCGAAGGGGTTCGCGGCCCCCTCTGAGACGAGCACCAGGAGCGGCGCAGCCTCGGCCGGCCCCGCCGGCCAGGCCTCCAGAATCCCGGTCGGCGCATAGGGCGACAGGTGCGGGGGCGCCTCCCCCCCGGCTTTGCCGAGCAGGTCGTACCCCAGCAGGCCTGGCACGGCCACGGCCCCACCGGCGGCGAGTAGCGCCAGGAACTGCCTGCGGGTCAGTCCGTGCGGGCTCATCCCGGGCTCGCCCCCCTGCCGGCTAGCAACGTATCGCGCAGTGCGGCATGGACCGTCGTGCTGCCCAGGTCCGCCAGGATCGTCTGCGCCACCTGCCCGGCGTGCCGCGTCACCGATTCGACGTTGGTCAGTTGGGGGTAGATCTGGGCCGTCGTGGCCAGGTACAACCCCTCGTAAGGCGTGCGCACCGGGGGGATCGCCGACAGGCCATTGAGGCGATGCAGCGGCTCGACGTGCGCCGCACGCTGTACGCGCACCTCACGGATCCACTCGCGGCGGAATGCGGGGAACATGGCCTCCAGGTGCCGGAGCCATTCGGTGACGATCTCGGCATCGCTCAAGGCCTGCCAGCGCCCGCCGGGAACCACGTACTTGGGCAGGTACACGAGGTGATGGCCTCCCACCCAGGACGGGTCGATGTACGATGTCGTTTCGATGATGCCGGTAAAGGGCACCCCCTCGTCCGAGATGTTCAGCGTCCAAAAGTCGGTCAACGGGCGATCCAGCACCAGGAGAGGGCAGATGATGTCCAGGTAGTCGGTCTCCGCGAGCAAGTCCGCATACTCGGGGGACGCATCCGGCAGGAGCCGCCGCACCAGCGGGAGCGCTACCGCCGTCACCACGGCATCGAACGGGTGCACTTCCCCACCGACGCCCAGGCCCCGCACCTTGTGGCCGTCTATGACGATCTTGTCGACCGGGCTCCCCACATGGACGCGCCCTCCGGCCTGCTCGATGCGACGCGCCATCGCCTCGAGCAGGACCAGGTAACCGCCCGGCAGGTAGCCGGCCCCCTCCTTCTGCGCCGCGCCGCCCCGCGCCGAACTGGTGCGCACCAAGCGCGCCCAGATGTACGTCGCCGGGACGTCGTCAAACGCGCCGTCGAACTTGGCCCGCAGCATGGCCCGCCAGATGACGTCGACGGTACGCCTGCCGCTGAGGCGCGCCAGCCAGTCCTCCACCGGGATGCCCTCCAGGCGCTGCCAGTCCCTCAGGAGCTGGGCTACCACAACCGTCAGCCCCAGGCGGACGCGGTCCAGCCAGCCGAGCGGCGGTAAGCGCAGCAGTTCCGCCACGGTGTTCAGGGCGTAGGTGTGCCCCTCGTGGTACAGGCCGGTGCCCGTCTCGCAGAAGGCCAGCCGGTCGTCCAGCCCGAGTTCGGCGCACAGCGCGCGGACGCGCCGGTCGCTCCGCAGCACGGTGTGGTAAAAGCGGTCGACGACGGTGCCGTCGGCGAGCACCTGGGTGGCGGCCAGGCCGCCGATGGTCCCGTCCGCCTCAAACACCTCAACGCGGACGCCCGCCTTGGCCAAGGCGTAACCGAGGGTGATGCCCAGAACCCCTGCGCCGACGATGCCAACCGTCACCGCGCCACCTCGATCTCCAGGCCACAGGCCCCCTGCTCGCCAGCAAGAGTCGGCCGTTCCAGGGCGTCAGGTGTCTGCACGCCGCCCTCCAGGATCCTGACGATGCGCTCGCTGGCGGTGCCGTCTCCGTAGATGTCCGGATGGTGGGTCGGCGGGCTGCAGCCCGCCCAGGCCTCCAGAATGCGCTCCGGATCCACCCCCACGAGGGTGTTCCAGCCGGCGGCCACCGTCTCTTCCCACTCGGTCTCATCCCGCAGGGTCAGGCAGGGGACCTTGAGGTAGTAGGCCTCGCGCTGCACGCCGCCCGAGTCGGTGGCGATCAGGCGGGCGCCCTCCTCGAGCGTCAACATGTCCAGATAGGCTACCGGCTCGACGGCGCGCACGTGATCAGCGAAGCGCAGCGCCGCCCGGTCTAGGGCGACCCGCGTGCGCGGGTGCACCGGGAACAGGACCGTCTCGGGAGCGCGGTTCAGGGCGTCGACGATGGCGCCCAGCCGGGCCGGGTCATCCACGTTGCCGGCACGATGCACGGTCACCAGCGCGTAGCGCCCCTGTTCGAGGCCCAACCGCCCCAGCACGGACGGCCTGCTGCGGGCCAGGGGCAGGTAGTGGAGCAGCGCGTCGAGCATTACGTCGCCCACCCAGTGCGCCGCACCGCTGAGCCCCTCACAGGCCAGGTTGCGCATGCCCGTCTGGCTGGCGCAAAGGTGGAGGCCTGCCAGGGCGTCGGCGACCAATCGATTGATCTCTTCGGGCATGCGCCGGTCGTGGCAGCGCTCCCCGGCCTCGATGTGGGCCAAAGGCACCCCCTGCTTGGCCGCCGCTAGGGCCCCCGCCAGCGTCGAGTTGGTATCTCCCCGGACGAGCACCATCTCCGGCGCCTCCTGGATCAGCAGCCGCTCGATCCCGACGAGCATGGCGGCGGTCTGCTGCCCGTGTGGGCCAGATCCTACCCCCAGGTTGTAGTCCGGCGCGGCAATGCCCAGATCATCAAAGAACGCCTGCGACATGGCATGGTCGTAGTGTTGGCCGGTGTGCACCAGCACCTCGACGTGGTTCCGCCGCAAGGCCCGGCTGACCGGGGCAGCCTGGACGAATTCCGGCCGTGCCCCCACGATGGACATGATTCTCATGGTAGTACGTCGCCCCCCGCGAACTCAGGCCGCACGGGCTCAACTGCGCGCCACGATCAACACCCCAGCACAGATCACCAAGGTCCCCACCAGGCGGACCAGCGAAATCCCCTCGTGAAACAGCAGCCAGGAGGCCACCAACATCGCCACGTACGACAGACTGGCGAACGGGTATGCGTAGCTCAGGTCCACCCGCGACAGGGCCGCCAGCCAGAACAGCACCCCCGCCATATAGACGACCAGACCGGTGATCACGAACGGATTGGTGCAGATGCGCAGGATCGTCGGCAGCAGGTCCTTCCAGGTCAGGGTCAGCGGACCCAGGCTGCTCATGCCCTTCTTTAGCAGGATCTGGCCGACCGCCCCGATCACCACGCTGGCCAGAATGTACATGATTGCCGCCGTCATCTCTGTCCTTCCTTTACGCGACAAGAGCTTGATCATGGCTGCTCTCCGATCGGCTGGGCCAGGTCGAGGCGCTGCAGACGCAGATGGTGCAGCGCCACGCGCCCCATAAAACGCAGATGCGCCAGGGTCGTGCGGGCCAGCCTGGCCTTCGAACGCCCGCATCCGCGCACGCGCAGGACGGCCGGATACTCTGCCACGCGGTACCCCTGCAGCATGGCTTTCACGAGCAGTTCGGTGCCGGCGAGAAACCCGTCGGACTCGAACGGGACCGCTTGCAGCACGGCGCGCCGGTAGGCACGGAACAGCGAGGTGTAAGTGTGTACCCCACGGCTGACCATCATTCGGTAGAGGTTGGACGACGTCTTGCTCAGCGTCAGGCGCAAGGGTGACACGCCCTCGACCCCGCCCTGCGGGTGGTACGGCGAGGCAACCACGATATCGGTGCCCGCCGTCAGCAAGTCGAGGAGCGCGGGGATGCTGGCGAAGTCGTAGGTCCCGTCGCTGTCGGTCGTGACGACGACGTCGCCAGTGGCCGCGGCGAAACCGGTCCGCAGGGCCGCCCCCAACCCGCGGTTGGCAGCGTGGCGCTCGAGGCGAGCCGGCACGCCGTCGCCGGAAAGGCGCCCGCAGACGCTGCCCAGCGCCTGCGCCGTCCCGTCCGAACTGCCGTCATCGACGAACACGACCTCCACCGTCCGGGTGCGCGCCAGGCGGCCAACCACGGGCAGCAGGTTCGTCTGCATAGCGGGAATGCCCTCAGCCTCGTTGTAGCAAGGGATGACGATCGAGAGGTCCAACGTGGATACCCCCTTACGCTTCTGATGCGTCTGCCGGGTACGAGAACAGAGTGGGGTCCGGCGTCGAGGGTTCCCTGGCCAGGCGCTCACAGATCTTTTCGCGGATCTGCAGCGCCAGCCGCAGCGCGGCGGTCCCCTGGCTGGCGGGCACTTCCGCCGGCAACCCCTTTCTGACGCTGCGGGTGAAATACTCGAGCTCCAGGTAGAGCGGCTCGACGGCCGGCACCGAGATCCTCTCGACGATGCTCTCCTGCCGGTATTTCACGCTGCGCGCGTTGTGATTCTGGTACTCGCCCACCGTGCAGCGGTGTACGCCGATAACCTTGTTCAGCAGGTCGCACTCGACATACGAGCTCAGGTCCGTCACCTCGATAGAGCGGACCTTCTGCTCGGTAATGCGCGAGGCCACCAGCGTGACCAGCGGATAGCCGGCATAGTCCAGATGCGCGATGGCGTGGTCCACCTCCCCGCTAAAGCCGCGCAGGCCAAAGGCCTCGACGGCCACGGGCTCCTGACCCAGGAGATCGATCACCAGGTCGATATCGTGGGTCATCAGGTCGAGCACCACATCGACGTCGGTATTGCTCCCGAGAAAGGGGCTCAGCCTCTCTATGTTGATGACCGCGATCCTGCCATCCTGCAGCACATTCTTGAGCTCCCGATAGGCCGGGTTGAAGCGCTCGATATGCCCAACCTGCAGGATCAGCCCTCGGGTGGCAGCCGACTGCTCCATGAGAGAGGCCTCCGGCAGGGTGCAGGCGATCGGCTTTTCCACGAGAACGTGTACATCGTGCGCGAGGCACTCTAGGGTGACCTCGCAATGCAGCGGCGTCGGGACGGCCACGCTGACCGCGTCGACCTGCGTCAGGAGATCTCCCAGGACGGGAAAGAACACGGTCTCGTGGTCATCCGCCACGCGCCTGCCGCACTCGACGTTCACATCGCTGACGCCCACCAGCTCGGCCCCGCGCAGAGACGCATACACCCGGCAATGCCGCTGCCCCATCTTGCCCGTGCCCACCACACCCACTCTGACCGCCTTCACGCGTGTCCTCCTATCGTCATCGTGCCCACACCCCGGAAACGTTCTTGCGCAGGCACCACCCCGTGAGGGCCCACGGCCCCGCTCCGCATCGGCCACGGCCAAGGCACGCGGCGCCCCGCGTCCCTCGCCCGTCCGAGACTGCTCACGGCCACGGGATCTGTACCATGTCCCGGCCGGTCTCCGCACCGGCCCCGGCCTTTTCCAGCTCGGTTGCTGTCTTGCCGTTGCCGCCGTGCCGATAGCGCCGATAGTAGTGATAGGAAAACCCGGTGTGGTCGGAAGTGGCCCGGTTCATGACGACGCCGATCACGTTCGCCCGGATTCGCTTGAGTTCCGCCACGACCCGCCTGACCATGGGGCGGCGGGCCCTGCTCAGGTCGGCGACGAGGACCACCGCGTCAGCCCGCGGGGCCAGGATGGCCGCGTCAGCGATGAGCAGCGGCGGCGGCGAATCCACCAGGACGATATCGGCCAGCCCGCGGAGGTCGTTCATGATGCGGTCGAGGTGCTTGGAAGCCAGGAACCGCTCGGGGCTGGCCAGCGGTTGGCCGGCGCTCAACAGGAGCAGGTTCTCGATGCCCGTCTGCTGGGCAAACGTCTCCACCGCCATCTCGGAGTGGAGCGCCGCGTCAGACAGGCCGGCAGAGGGAGGCAGCCCAAAGATCGCGTGCTGGACGGGGCTGCGGAAATCACAGTCGAGGATCAGCGTCCGTCTGCCCATCTGGGCAAAGGCCACCCCGAGGTTGGCCAGGGTGAGGCTCTTGCCCTCACCGGGCCCGGCGCTGGTCACCATCAGCGAAAACAGAGGCCTGTCGGTGACGGACAGGATGATGTTGGAACACACCAGGCGATAGGCCTCGGCGAGCGGCGAGTAGGGCTCGTGCGCCATGATCAGCCTGCCCGGCTCGTCTTTGCCATAGATGCGCCCCACGCTCCCCAGCAGGGGCAGGCCCGTCAGATGGTTCAGTTCGTCCGCCGTGCGGATGCTCTCATCGAGCGCCTCGATCAGGAACGCCCCCCCGGTCGCCAGGGCCAGCCCGATCGCCGCCGCCAGCAGGACGGTCAGGCCCACGTTCGGGCTCACCGGCCGGCCCGACGTGACGGCCGGCTCCACCACCGAGACATAGTTCGTCGCCCCCTGGGCGGTGCTCAGGAGCGATGCGTAGGTCGTCTGAAAGGCGGCCAGCTTTTGCTGGAGGGCATCGATGTTGGTCTGCGCCTGTTGGATGGCGCGCGCGCTGGTGGCGGCCTCCAGCCGCCCTTGCTCCTCGGCGATCTCGCCGGTGATGGTCTGGATCCTGGCCTCCAGGCTGGTGAGCTGCTCTTGGACGAACTCGCGCCGCTCGCCCGCCTCACCGCCGGCCGGCGTGGCCAACACCAGTTGCTCCGTGATCGCATCGGCCAGGGCGCAGACCCGCACCGGGTCCGTGTCCAGTACGCGGATCTCCAGCAGCTGGGTGCCCGGGATCTGCCGCGTCGTGATGCTCGTCGCACTGGGGACATAGTCGAGGCCCAGAGACCGGGCGGCTCCCTCGAGGATGGGCTGCCGCTTGGCGAGCTCCGCATAGGTCTGGGCCAGCTGCTGGCTCGTGTAGAGGTCCTGGTTGCTGGGGTTGGGCTTCTGCAGGCTCTGGCCCACCATCACGGTGGCCTTGGCCTCATACACGCGCGGAGTCTGCATCGTGCCGATGAAGCTCGAGACCCCGGCGATCAGCACGGCAGCCCCCAGCAGCCACCACCATCGACGGATCACCGCTACGAACTGGTGTAGGGTAAGCTTATCGTCCACTGAGCCAAGCCCCCTTCCCGACAGAACGACGTCTCAGCGCGCGTCTACTGGCCTGTCGCAGTATGGATGGGCACCGACTCTGGCTGCTCCCCCCGACGGGCCAGCCACTCTTTCCCTCGACGCGCCAGGTCGTCAAGGCCCAGCGCGGCGAAGGGCAGGCAGACAGCATCAACCGGCAGCCGATAGCGCACCATGGCCCAGGTCAGCACGTGCAGCGCCGAGTAAAAGACCGCAAAGATCACCAACAGCGCACTCCGGGCGGCCACGTCGCGATCACAGAGCGCCAGCACCAGGCCGTAGATCAGGAGAGGCAGTAGCAGGCCAAAGGAGCCGACGCGCCCGAGGTTATGGAGGGGTGTTGTATCGGGCGTTGGCCAGAACTCCAGAAAGGCCCTCACCCGGCTGAGGCACAGCCGCACGTACCGCCCGGGTTCAGCGAGAACGAACTGCAGGCCCCGCCGCAACAGGGCGCGGTCCATCTCGGCCTCGTTCAGGCCCGCCAGGTCTGCCGGCAGAGGCGCGGTGGCGTACTCCTGAAACGTGGTCCCGTGCATGGGGTGCTGCGCTGCGTACATAGCGTACCCCGTGTTCGAGTTCAGGAGCAGGAACTCTCCGTAAACTCGGTAGTTCCGGTACGTCCAGGGGCAGACCATGAGGATCACGAGCCCCCCCGTCAGCAGCAGGCGCCGTACCACCTGGCCGGCCAGGCCCACGCGGTGCCCCTGCCACCCGAGGAACAGCATCAGCACCGGAAGCCAGGGAAGTATCGACTGCCTCACGAGAACAGCTGCTCCCAGGCCCAGCCCCAACAGCGCATAGTCTCGCCACCGTGCCGGGTCCCCGTCCTTGATGGCGTAGGCCAGGCGCAGGCTGGCTTCCAGCGACCAGAGCACCAGCGCGATGAAGAAGGTCTCGGTCATCAGCGTGGCCGCGTACAGGGCCAGGTACGCATAGACCGCCGCAATCCCGGCGGCCACCAGGGGCACTCCGGGCCGTGCCGGGAAGAGCCTCTTGGCCAACCGGTAGACGAGCCAGGGCACCAACACCCCGCCAGCGACGCCCTGCCACAGGCGCACGGCCAGCGGGTGGACGCCGAACAGAGCATAGGTGGCGGCTATGAACAGTGGATAGAGAAACGACCAGTGCGCCGTGGGCGTATCAGCCGGCGTAAAGGGGTACCAGGCCGACGCAAAGCTATACCCGTGCCCCTGCAGCAGCCGCTCACCGAGGGCGTGATAGGAGCGCTGATCGGTCAGGAGAGGCGGGGCGTCCACCACGTCGCCCAGGTAGAGCGCGATGCCGACGCGCAGCAGCACCGCCACCAGCAGTATTGCGGCCAGCCAGACGCTCTGCGACCTGCGCGGGATCACCGCGTCTGCCGCGCGGGACGACTCTGCCCGTCTCATGCGCCCGCCCCATCGCCGAGCAGGCCGGCATAGATCTCGTCCCACCTGGCATAAGTAACCTGCCAGTCGTACCGCTCGCTGACCCAGGCCCTCCCTCGGGCGCCCAGCCTGCTGCGGAGGTCCGGCTCCTGCAGCAGCCTCACGACGGCCGCGGCATACTGCGCGGCGTCGTCGGCGATGAGCAGGTCCTCCCCATCGTGCGCCTCAATGCCGTCAGCACCGAGCGTGGTGGAGACGATCGGCACCCCCCAGCACCAGGCGTCGAGGATCTTGACGCGCATCCCCGCCCCGGCCCGCAGCGGCACTAGGAACGCGGCCGTCTGCTCCAGGTAGGGGGTGGGGTCCGGCACGTACCCCAGGACGTCGATGTGCGGGCTCTGGCCCAAGCGCTGCACCGCCTCCGGGGGCCTCTTGCCGATGACCACAAAGCGCGCCTCAGGAACTCGCTCGAGCACCCGCGGGAAGACGTCCCGCGCGAACCAGAGGACCGCGTCGATGTTCGGCGGCCAGAACATGGTGCCCAGATGGGTGACCAGGTGCGGCTCGGCCGCCAGCGCCACGGGCGCCCTGTCGGCGGCGTCGATGCAGATCGGGATGGTGCTGAGGCGCCCGTCGTCGGCCAGGGCATCCCGGCCCGCCAACAGCCGGTCGGCGTCGGCCACAAAGGCCGTATGGTCAAACGTTGCCCACAGGAATCTCTCGTAGCGCTCGAGGGCGCGCGCCTCACGGGCCAGCGCCAGCCGCCTGAGGGGCGCAGACTCCTGGGCCTGCATCTGCCGGAAGACGCGGAACAGGGCATTGTGCGCGTCCAGCACGATCGGAACGCGCTGGGATGGATGGCTCCTCTGCGCCTCGGCGCGGGCCAAGAGCGCGTACTGGGCCATCGACGTCTGGTCGGCGTGGATGACGTCATAGGCCTGGCGCCCGACCAGAGAGCGTACCGCCTCCTGCATCTCGGCGATCCGGTCGCGCACGATGACGACGGGCATGCGGCGCACGGCCGCCTCGAGCACGGCGCGCACGTCGCGCAGCCGCGAGCGGCGCATCGGCACGGCCTGCACCTCGCCGCAGATGGATTCCAGGTGGGTCAGCGCCTCGGGACGGTCGTCCGGGCGCACAAAGGATACCAAGGTGACCTCATGGCGGCGGGCCAGGTGTCGCAACGTATAATAAGCGCGGATCTTGGGGCCCGCGTCAAGGGGGTATGGCAGGACCTGAGTCAGGTACAGGATACGTGCCACCGGTGCTGATCCCTCCGGCGTGATGGCGCTCTACGCCGCCATCCGCTCTGGCTTGTTCGGCGTGGGCAGTGGTGCTCCCGCGGCCAGGTGGGCGTACATCTCTTGCAGGCGGTCCTCTTCCAGAACACGCTGCTCGTCGTACCAGGCGCGGCCAGCCTCTCCCAGCGTCCTGAGGCGTTCGGGCTCGGCCAGCGCCTCGCTCAGGCGGTCGGCCAGGGCGGCCGCGTCACCCGGTGGTACGATCCAGCCCGTCACGCCCTCCACGACGTACTCGGGCAGCGCGCCGGACCTCGTGACGATGACCGGCTTGCGAAAGTAGTACGCCGCCGCCACCAGCGCCGACTGGCTCGCCCCCGTATAGGGCAACACCACGATCGCGCAGCGCCGGAACAGGTCCAGCGCCTCGGCGTCATCGATCAGGCGATTGCGCAGGTCGACCCCGTCCGGCAGGGGGCTGGACCACAGTTCGTCCAGGGCGCCCTTGCCGGCCAACACCAGGCGCGCGCCGCCATCGCGCACGAGCGACCAGGCCGTCAGCAGTTCCGGCAGCCCCTTATAGCGCTCCAGACGCCCGAAAAAGAGCACCGACGGCTCATAGCACACATCGGCGCCGAGGCGTTCCAGCTCGCCCGCCCAGCGATGGCCAACAAACAGGTGCAGGAGCGGCACGTGGCTCACGTTGGTGTGCCCTGCCTGAAGCAGGTCTCGCAGGTAGCACTCGGCATGCACGAGGGCATGGTCCGCGCCCCGCAGGACGGCGCTGTTCCACAACTGCAGGAGCGGCCCGTAGCGGGCCCCGGGATGCGGCGCAAAATCGTGGATCGTGTGCACAACCGGGACGCCTCCGCGGCGCGCCGCGCGCATGACGGCCAGGTTCCAGAGGTGCGGCCCGGTGATGTGCATCACGTCGGGATGGAGGGCGCGCACGGCGGCCGCCAGCCGCCCCACCGTCCGGGGCTGAATCGCCCGGAGGGAAAGACCCCGGTCCTGCGTGTCTACCACGGCGTGCAGGCGTACCTCTGGCGCATAGCGGTCCTGCGGGTACCGCGAACTCGTCACCAGGTAGACGTCGTGGCCGGCCACAGCCATGCGGTTGGCCAGGTCGGCCGTGTACTGGTGCATGCCAAAGGTGGGAGACAGCAGGACGTAGCACACGCGCATCGGCGTACTCCCCACGAGGTCGGTCACATGCTCGGTAGCTCGGTGAGAAGGCGCTGGTAGATGTGCGCCCGCGCCGCCAGTGAACGTCCGGCGAACCGCCCGATGGAGGCCGCGACCCAGCGGGGCACGTAGGCCACCCCCACGAGCACCTTGAAGCAGCGCGCCCGCCACTGGCCCCAGAACTTGCGCTGGAACTGCACCTTGCTGCGATAGAGCGCCAGGTACATCGCCTCCGCCGCCTGGCGCGTGCTCGCCGCGCCGAAATGGACCACCCGGGCCTCAGGTACCCAATACAGGCGCCAGCCCGCCAGCGCCAGGCGCAGGCACAAGTCCATCTCTTCGGTGTACATAAAATACTGCTCGTCGAGCAGGCCCACCTGATCGAGCGCGCTGTGCCGCAGGACCAGGCAGGCGCCCTTGATGACCTCTACCTCCCTCGCCCCTGACGTGGGCCAGCGGTGCATTGGGTAGGTCGCCCGGGGCAGGATCCGGTCCAGAAAGAGCAGGCGCCAGAACTCGCGGCCCGGCGTGAGCAGGGGATGGCAGGAGGGCTGCAGCGAGCCATCGGCGCCCTCCAGATAGGGCCCTGCCGCCCCAGCGGCGGGGTGCGTGTCCATAAAGCGTACCAGGGCGGCCAGGGCACCCGGGCGCACGACCGTGTCGCTGTTCAGAAGCATCACGTGGCGCCCGGCGCACTGGCGGATGGCCTGGTTGTTGGCCCGGGCATAGCCCGCGTTCTCGGTGTTGTCGATCAGCTGCACCTGCGGGAACCGCTGCCGGATCATGGCCGCCGACCCGTCCGCCGAGGCGTTGTCCACCACCAGAGTCTCTACCGCCAGGCCGTCGGCGGCACCTTGGAGAGAGGCGAGGCACGCCTCCAACAGGTCCCGCGTGTTCCAGCTGACGATGACGACAGAGAGATCAATCATGTGCCCCTCGCCGAAGGGTACCAGCGCGCCACCGCGGCCAGCCCGCCGAGGAACAGCCATACCAGCACGCTGGCCTGGAAGCCCGGGAAGCCGATGTTGTAGACAAAGGGGAGGACCCAGTCAGCCAGCATCATCAGCACCAGCGCCGCCACAAGAGCGGCCACGGCGCCGTGCGTGTAGCCCGCTACAAAGCCCGCTCCGACCCGCCCTACGAGGCCCCCGCCGAGCCGCAATACCTCCCACACGAACCAGGCGAACAGCCCTAGGCCCACCAGCCCGACATGGGCATACAGGTCCACATAGTTGTTGTGCGAGTTGACGGCCGGGTTGTACCAGAGCGCGCCGCCATAGGTGAGTGGCTCGGCGCTGGCATAGACCCGGTATGAGGCAGGGCCCACGCCGAACAGCGGATCGCGACGCGTCACGCTGATCACTCTGTTGATCAGGGCCAGCCGAGAGCCGCCGCTCTCCTCCCACTCGGAATCGCCCCCGCCAAACTCGTAGACGCGCGGGGCCAGCACCGGATAGAGGACCAGGAGCGCCACGACAACCACCGCCCGCAGGCGCGGGAAGCGCAGCCAGGCGAGCGCCGCCACCGCGACCGCCACGCCGATCCAGTTCGAAGCCGTCTCTTTCCTCACCACGAAGGCAAAGTAGGCCACCAGTCCCAGCAGGCACACCAGATAGCCACGCTGCAGCGGCCTGAGGTCGCGGTTAAAGAACAGCTGCCCTCCCCCCAACGCGGCCAGCAACATCCAGAACGGCGCGCGGGTCGAGGCGCTGGTGGTCGTCGCCTCGGCCAGCCTGCCCAGCCCAGGCAGAGCCCTCAGCACGGCCACCGCCCCGCCAACGTAGAGGAACAGCCAGGTCAGCCGACGCAACACCTCCGGGCTAGTGACCAGGCTGCCCATCAGCCAGAACGCAGCGCCCGAGGAAACCAGGATCCCCCACTGCGCCAGCTGCACGACCAGCAAGTTGGCGGGCCGCGGCACGGCTAGGTCCCAGAGAGCATTGCCGATCAGGAGCGAGAGCGCCGCCGACAGGAGAAAGAGGAGCAGCGGGCGGTCGGCGCCCGTGCGGACCAGCGGCAGGTCTCTCCGGATCAGTGCCCCGGCCGCCCACACAGCGGCCAGCGCCGGCACGATCAGGGCCGTCGGGTTCAGCCTGACCTCAGTGCCCGTCCCAAACTGGAGCGGCACCACCAGGGCAAAGAGGATCAGGGCGCCCAGCCCCAGGGCAGGCTTCCAGACCAGCACCAGCCCCGCCAGGCCAGCCCCGATCAGAGCGGCGTAGCGCAGGCGCGGGTGCCACCCGAGCACCGCGGCAGCCAGGAGGACGGCGAGCACGACGAGGGTCGCCACCCTAACCGGGCGTACCTCGCGAAGGCGATCGCCCAGGCTAGCCATCTCTCCGGGCCCCCTTGCCTCGCTCGACCGCCGCCTCGACGATGCTCACGAACCTCTCCCCGATCGCCCGCCAGTCGTAGCGCTGCTCAACCAGGCGGCGGGCGTTGGCCGCCAGGTGCTCTCGCAGCGCGCCGTCTTGCAGGAGCGTGACGGTGAGCGCCGCGAACTGCTCCGCGTCATCGGCCAGCAAGAGGTGTTCGCCGCCCACCACGTCGAGGCCCTCCGCCCCTTTCGACGTAGACACTACTGGCGTGCCCAGGGCCATCGCCTCCAGGATCTTGAGGCGGGTGCCGCCCCCCTCGCGCAGCGGCACGACGCACACACTGCTGCCCGCCACGACGGGGCGGATATCGTCGACGTAGCCGGTCAGGCGGACGCTCTCGTCAAGCGCCAACCCCACCAGGTCGACCCCGCGCGTCGAGCCCGTGATCGTCAGCGTGGCTTCCGGGGCGTCGTGGCGGATACGCGGGTAGATCGCGCTCAGAAAGTACTGCATGGCGTCATAGTTGGCGCTGTAGGTAAGCGCGCCGTTGTAGACGAGCGCGCCGGGGCGCGGGGCCGCCTGCCCCGGGCGCAGCAGGGTGCAATCGACACCGTTAGGCACCACGACCAGGCGTTCACCTGACGGCAATAGCCCCCGCAGATAAGCAACCTCCCGGTCTGATGCGACCGCGCAGACCGGGAAGCGCCGCAGGAGCGTCCCCTCGTACCACGCGGCCTTCCGCCACGAGACCCAGGTCCGCAAGCGCCCCAGGCCGCCCGGCTGAAGCAGGTACCGCTCGCGCATCTGAAAGGCCAGCGCGGTATCGACGTCCAGGATCGGCACGGCGCCGTCCTGCAGCAGGGCGTAGCGTGCCGCGGACGTCTCCATGGCGACGATGGCATCGTATCGGCCGGGGTGCAGCTGCTGGCGCACGGCGTTCCGCATTTCTGGGATGGACCACAGAGAGGTCGGCACGGGAGACAGGAACTTGGCCCACTGGGGCAGCCTCGTGTAGCGAAACGGGTCGGCCGCCACCCGAATGAGCGGGACGGGGGCGCCGCCACCAGCAGGGGCCATCGCCGCACCGGCCTCATCGTCGCCACAGAACGCCACCGCCGTCACGTCGTGCCACGCCGAGAGCGCCCCCAGAAGATAGTGCGCCCG
Organism: Anaerolineae bacterium; assembly: GCA_040768605.1. Taxonomy (GTDB): domain Bacteria; phylum Chloroflexota; class Anaerolineae; order UBA1429; family UBA1429; genus JAAZBY01. The sequence continues at coordinate 400,356 of JAXGMP010000002.1, forward strand.
GAGCTTGGCACCGTTGAAGGGCGGCAGCGGGCACCACGTGCACACGGCCAGGATCCGCATCTCCCGCTCTGCACCTTTCACGGACGCATCGGCTCTACCCGGATCGGTCCGCCTCGTCCGGCGGAATCGAACCGTCGCCGACCTGCTCGGCATACGCGCTGGCCAAGAAGCCTTCGATGTTGTCTACCATACGCTCGAGGCTGAAGCGGTCCGCCACGAGGCGCTGCCCGGCCCTGGCCAGGCGCCAGCACAGCGCCGGGTCGCGAGATAGCCGCCCCAGCTGCCGGGCCAGCCCGCCGGCATCGCCCGCCTCAAACGTCAGGCCCGTCTCCCCGTCCTTGAGGATCTCGCCGGTGCCCCCGGTGACCGTCCCGACGACGACCAGCCCGCTGGCCATCGCCTCGAGCACCACCCTGGCAAACGGCTCCTGATGCGTCGTGGGGAGGACTAGCACGTCGTGCTCGGCCATCAGGTCGGGCATCGCCTCGCGCGGGACCCAGCCGAGAAAGGTTACCCGGTCGGTAAGCCGCCCCTCCACCACCTGGCGCTGCAGGTCAGCCAGGTAGTCATCGGGCCCCTTACCCGCCAAGGTCAGCTGGACCCACGCCGACCCGAACCCCTGCGTGGCGATCGCCAGCGCCTCGATGAGGGTGTGCACGCCCTTGTCGGCGCTCAGCCGCCCGGCGTACAGGATCCGCAGCCCGTCCTGGCCGATCCCCTCGCGAGAGCGGTGAAAGTGCTGAACCTCGACGCCGTTATAGATCACCCGGGCGTCCTCCGGAACGGTCCCGGCGTCCAAAGCCTGTTGGCGCATGTACTCGCTGACCAGGGCCAGGTGCCGCATGGCTGGGCGACGCGGGTGCCCCTCGGAGCGCATCACCCCCAGCGCCACCCGCGCCGCGCACCACTTGGCCGCGCGCTTGAGCGGGCTGCGCGCCGGGGCGCTCCAGTAGCGCCAGAACTCCTCCGGCTCGGCAGGGGACCTCCCCGCCACCCAGTAGGCCACGGCCACCCCGGGCAGCGCTTCTGCGGCCATGGCCAGCGACGTGGGCAGCCCTTCCAGGTTCCAGAACAACACCACGTCGGGCCGGAACGCCTCGGCCACCTGCCGCAGGCTGGCGAGATTGTGCCGCTCTCCGCCGCGGCGCGACACGAAGAACTGGATGGCCGGGCCGACCTTGCTCTCGTAATCCGGCAGGAGCCGCAGCGCGCGATGCACCCGGCAAGCCCCGGGCGGAACCTGCTCACCGGCCCCGCGGTTGCAGGTCAGGATCTCGACCTGATGCCCGCGAGCGGCCAACGCCTCGGCCACGTCGCGGCAGAGCTGCTCATAGCCCCCCACCTCGAAAGGCGGGTAGTAGTTGGAGACGAACAGGACTCTCATGCCGCCATCTCCGCCAGCCAGGCTTCCAGGCCGTCCACCATCCGTCGCGTGGTAAAGCGCTCCAGGGCCATCTGCCGGCCGGCCTCGGCCAGGCGGCGGCCCAGCGCGGGCTCGGCCAGCACCCGGGCGATCTGCTCAGCCAGGGTGGTCGCGTCCTCCGGCTGAAAGGTGAGGGCGTTCTCGCCGTCCGCCAGCATCTCGGTCTGCCCGCCGACCTCAGAGCCGATGACCAGCAGCCCGGCTGCCATCGCCTCCATCACCGTGCGGGCCAACGGTTCGGCCCAGATGGACGTGAACAGGAACACGTCGTGTTCCGCCAGCCGCCCGGGGACCTCGGCACGCGGCACCCGGCCGGCAAACTCTACGCGGTCGCCCAGGTCGAGGTCGCCGACCAGGCGGTGCAGCCGCGCCACATAGTCCGGATGCCCTCCCCCAAGCAGGGTGAGGTGGACCCGATCGTCAAGCCCACGCTCCCGCAGGAGGCCCAGCGCCTCGACGGCCGTATGCACCCCCTTGTGTGGCAGCAGGCTGCCAAAGTAGAGCAGGCGCAAGGGCCCGTTGTGCTGCTCCGGCGTCCCGCGGGCGAACGGCGCCGGGTCAATGCCGCAGTACAGCACCTGCGCGGCATCCGGAAGGCTGCCGGAGCGCACCAGCGTGTCGCGCACGTAGCCGCTGCAACACCTGGCCTCCTCGAACCACAGCGGATGGGCCGCCCGCTCGGCCCGGACCTGTCGGATCACCCGCTGCCCAAAGGGGCGCAAGAGCGCGCTGACCACGGGGTGGTTCGCGGGGGCGCGCCAGTACTGCTCGTGCACGTCGGGGTCTGAGGGCCAGTAGGAGGAGACATAGTAGGCCACGCGTCCCGGCAGCCACTGCTCCGCCCAGTAGGGCACCTCGCGAGAGAGATTCCACATCCCCCAGACCACCACCAGGTCCGGAGAGAAGCGCTCGATCGCCAGGCCCAGTTCGCGCGCGTTGGCCCGCTCCCGCGCGCGGCGAAAGAGGACATCGGCCGGCCGGTAGTGATCCACATCCGCCTGCAGATACAAAGAGCGCGTGACGTTCCCGTCCTGCTGGGGCTGGCCCACGGTGCCGAACCGGCTGGTCAGCACGTGCACGGCATGCCCGCGGGCGCGCAGGGCGTCGGCGGCTTCCTGGCACAGCTGCTCATAGCCCCCCAGATCGTGGGGCGGGTAGAGGTTGGAGAGGAAGAGCAGGCGCATCAGGCCTCCCTGCCCGGGGCGCCGCCGGCCACGAGCGCGCCGCGCATCCACCGCACGGTGCCCCTGGCCAGCGCAACAGCCCTCTTGCCGACCAACAGCTTCAGCAGGCGGCGGGCGACCGCTGGCGACCGCACCAACTCGGGGTCCGCGCGCAAGGCGCGCAGCAGGCACTGGCGCGCCGCGGCCCACTCGCCGGCCTGGTCGTAGAGCATGGCCAGCGCTAGATGGGCATTGCCGTAGGCTTTGCGCCGGTAGGGGGCCAGGGCAGCCATCGGAGAGGCGTAGAGCCCGTCCAGCCAGGCGAGCATCCGCGCACCGTTGGCCTGCAGGTCGAGCCGCGCGGCCTGGCCGCGGTGGGCTCGCTCTTGCCCGCCGACGGCCAGCTCATAGAAGGTGTCCAGCCGCACCAGGAGGGGCGGCCAGGTGTGCACCGCGGCGGACAGGAGCGCCAAGGCCCTGTCATCGGCCCCTTCCTGCAGGTGCGTAAGCGCGGCGGATCGATAGGCAAAGCCATAGGCACGCCTCTTGTCGGGCGACCACTCCTCCGGGTCACCCTCCGCAGGCCCAAAGTGGTTGGCCATCATGGTGAGCAGGCTCTGGCGGTAGAGAGACAGGTTCCCAATGGTGTTGCCGCCGTGCACGCGGCACTTGATCAGAATATCGCGCACCCCCACCAGCGCCCCGGCACGCGCCAGCCGCAGCCACATATCATAGTCCTCGCAGGTGGGCAGGGCGGCGAACGGCCCGGCCTTCGCGAGGCACCTCTTGCGCAGTACCAGGGCCGGCGTCATGATAAAGTTCCCCTCGAGAAGCGCGTCGTACAACTGCTCGGGCGGGGCGACGCGGTCTTGGACCTGGGGCAGCGCGTCGCCGGCCGCGTCGATCGTCGAGGCACCGCAGTAGACGCCGTCCCAGCCATCGTTGGCAGCCAGCAGCGGCACCAGGGTCGCCAGGAAACTGGGCTCCCACAGGTCGTCGGAATCGAGCCAGGCGATCAGGTCACCCGTGGCCGCCCGCACCCCCCGGTTGCGCGCGGCCGCCACGCCCTCGTGGTTCTGCCGGAGATAGCGGACGTCCAGCCCGCTGGCCCGCACGACGCTTTGCGTGTCGTCCGTGGAACCGTCATCGACGACGATGACCTCCGCCGGGCGCAAACTCTGCCGCGCGATGCTCCGCAGCGCAAGGGCAAGGTAGCCAGCCCGGTTATAGGTCGGGATGATCACGCTGACGCGCGGCTCATCGCTTCGCAAGGCCCCCTCCGCCATTCGCTCTCGCCCTCACCGTGACAGCGCCCTCTGCGCCGCACTGCCCGCGCTGCGGCCCCTGGCCGGCCACGGGGTCCTCCCCCGGCGCAAGGCGCTGGCGACCGTCCTCCCAGCGCGCAACGCCGGTTGCACGACGACTCGTTCCATGGCCGCCGTGTCCATCACGTTCCAGAACGCCCGCCGCGGCCAGGGCCAGGAGCGGCGCCAAGCCCGGCGCGTAGCCCGCCCAGCCGCCAGTGCGTAGCGTGCCAGCTGCCCGCTCGCCACGTACATGAGCGGGGCGCTCAGGGGCGCGAACTGATGCGCGGGCCAGGCCCGCAACCACAGGCAATACGCCGCTTGGGGCGTGTCAAGGCGCGGCATCGCCACGTCGCGCAGCACCCCCCGGCGCACCAGGAAGCAGGGCCCGACCACATCCCGCCGGTACAGCTTGTCAGCCGACACCGGCCTGTGCAGGCTCTGGATGTTGGCCTGCTCATCCACCGAGTAAAAGGCCGCGTAGGCCACGTCGCACGTCGGGCAGCCGTCCAGATGGTCGGCCAGGAAGGAGACGGCATCCGGCGCGTACTGGTTGCCCCCCTCGATCCAGGAGACATAGTCGCCGGATGCCGCGGCCAACGCCGCAGCCATAGAGGGCGCCCGCGTGACCCCTTCGGCTGGCGCTGCCGACGCCGGCGGAACCTGCGCCACGTCCAGGATCTCGATGCCGGCGTGGGTCTGCCCCAGGCAGGATGCCAGCGTCCTGGCGTCCCGCTCGGCATCGCCGCCGGGCAGGACGATGATGCTAACCCGCGTCCGCGATCGGCGGGCGGCCGCCGTGTGGGCATTCACGGCGGCACGCATCGCGCTAGCCGCCTCCCCTGCGCGGCGCACGAGCTCTGCCCGCGCCACGAGGAGCCTCTCGCGGAGATCCTGCCCCTCGCCGAGCGCCCGGGCGACCAGGTCGGGCAGGCGCGCGTGCTCGCCGGGCCCCAGAACATAGTTGCCGAGGCCGGCATCTTCCATGAACCGCCGCACCTTGGGCGCATAGGCGATGGCGACCACCGGCACCGCCGCCTGCACGGCAAAGAGCACCGAGTGGTACGCCGTCCCCACCATCACGTCGAGCCCCTGGTAGAGCCCCTCGTAGAAGTGCGCCGCGCACCCGGCGTCGAGCGCCGGCAGGATCTCTGCCTCACCAAACGCGGGGTAGCTGGACAGTGGTATGGCCCGCAGCGACAGCGGCAAGCGCTGGACGGCTTCGCACCAGGCCGCGACGTCTAGCCCCCCGCCACGGCGCAGATTGACGCCGCAGAGCGGCCGCCGCGGGCCCACGGCAGTGGGGCGTGCCGCGACCTGGAGGGGATAGAGAAAGCTCACATCCGCCGCATGCCTGACCTTGGGATGAGCGACCAGCCGTTGGCTTTCCCGATCGCGCACGGTAAAGAACTCGGCCCGCTCAACCAACGCCCGCAGGGCGATCCGGTGACTATCCGGGACTTCATCGATCCCCAACCCGATCACCCCGATGGGTGTGTGCAGCGCCGAACCCCAGAGGTGAAACGTGTCAAAGGGGACGCAAGGCCCCCGCTGGAAGAAGCCCGCGCCCCCCAGGATCAGATAGTCCAGAAGGTTGAACCGGCGCAGCACGCCCTCGTCGAGAGGCTCAGCCACCTCCAGCGGCACAACGCGATGCGGCGCCAGCGCGGCGCGCAGGCTGGCCAGGATGCGGTTGTCTCCCGCGTTATCGTGGTTCCACCAACCGATGACCCCGATCGAAAGAGTACCCGCCCCCACCTGCACCCCCTGCAGTGATCATGCGGAACAGGCGAGCCTGGCGCCGCGCCTGGCGACAGGCATCAGGAGGGCCTCGATCCGGTCCGCCGCGTCACGGCGGCCAGGCCCCCCGCGTAGGCATCGAACAGGGCGCCGCCCAGATACTTGCGATCAAAGCGCTTGACGACGCCCTTCCAGTCCCTTTCCTCCTGCCAGGCTAGATGCCGGTCGTACTCGGCGCACTTGTCGGCCAGCGGCTCCGCCAGGTCCCCGCGCCCCAGCGCCCGTAGCGGAGCGATCAGCTCGCCCATGTACAAACGCGCCTCAGCCGACCAGATATCGACCCCCGCTACCACCTCAGGCGTGACGTCGTGGACCGCAAAGGTACGCGCCTGGCCCAGTTTGCCGGCTACCATCAGCTCCAGCATGGTGCGCACACACTTTTCGCACCTGCCACAGTTGATCAGGCCCGGGGCGTTGCCGGTGCAGGGCCGCAACGCCCCGAGGGCGGCGTCCCAATCGGCGATGAGGGCGACCTTCTCCAGGCGCGTGAGCCGCAGCCCGTCCCGCAGGATGCGGAGATCGGCGCTCTGATAGCAGGCGTCGAGCAGCGGGTGTGAGCCGTAGGGCAAAGTGAGGGGAATGCGAAAGTCGGAGGCTATATAGACGGCATCCATCTGCCCCACCAGGGCATGGGCCACCGAGGCCAGCGCCGAGCCCACAAAGGCCTCCACCCAGAACTGCACGCCGCTATCGAGGTGGCGCACGTTGGTGGTGACGGTCACCACGTCCATGCCGAGCTCATCGGCCGCCGCCGTGAGGGGCTCCAGGGCACGGGTGTACGAATCCCACATCGGGTCGGCCGGGTCATGCCCGATGTCAAAGCCGTGCACGAACACGCAGGCCCGTATGGCCCGCGGATGGCCTGCCGGGAACTGCCGGCGGTTGAGGCACAGCATGGCCAGCGAATCGACCCCGCCGGAAAAGAAGGCACCCGTCCGCCCCCTGGCCCCGGGCAGGTCCAGGGGCAGGCGCGGCCGCACTTCCAGGCAGAGGGGCGTGTAGCGCGCGCCCATCCAGGCGTGCAGCCAGCACATCGCGTTCTCCAGCCCGGCGCTGAGCTCCGGGCAGACCGGCTCGTCGATCTGCAGCCTCTTCTCCCCGTGGAGCACCGCCGGCACCAGGCAGCCCACCAGAAACGCATCGGGATTACAGACCAGGCCGGCGGCCCGCTCGTCGGGCACCTCGAAGTAGATCTCCTGCGGAGCCCGCCCGCTGTCCTCCCAGATCACCTTAGCCGAGGCGCGCGCCTTGCCCTCGCGAACGTCCGTCCGCAACCCCTCGATACGCATCGTCAGCCCTCTCCAGCACTATCGCGATGCCAGACCGCACCCTGTAGCGCCCCACAGCCGTGCACCTGCGCGATCCTCGGCCGTCATGCCGATCCTCGGCCGTCATGCCGATCCTCGGCCGTCATGCCGACCCTCGGCCGTCGCCGGGTGCATCCAGATGCCAATGGACCGTCGGCACATAGACCCCCACCGGCCCGCCCACCCCCCACGGGCTGACCTTGAACCAGGCCGACTGCCCCGACGCGATCACGTCGGAATCGCTCGCGTCCGTAAAGCGCACCACCGCCCGGTAGTCTCCCGGCGCCAGCTGCAGGGGAGCGTACTCGAGCTCCACTAGGCCCTCGCCGTCGATCTCCCGCAGACGATGATCCGGCAGGGCGGTGATGTCCGAGCAGACCACGCTACACTCCACACCGTCTTGCCGCAGGATGCGCACGTCGATCCTGCCAACATGGAGCCGCCCGGCTGAGCGGTAGGGGATCCTCAGCCAGGCTGCTTGCGACCCATCCAGCATCGTCGCCTCGCTGCCGTTGGGCGCCGTGAAGCAGATTCTGCCGAGCGACACGGCGGCCCCATCGTCCACGGCCAGGCGCACGCGGGTCTCCTCGTCCTCCGGCGGGGGCGGCTGCGAGTAGAGATAGTGCTCGTATGCGGCAATGACGCTGTCAGGCTCACCCTCGGCACGCACGGTGCCCTCGGCCAGCAGAATGGCGCGATCGCACACCTCGCGAACGAGGTGCATGTTGTGCGACACAAAGAGCATCGTGGTGCCCTGCTCTCGCAGCTGGGCCATGCGTTCAATGCACAGGTGCCGGAACTGGGCGTCCCCGACGGCGAGGACCTCGTCCACGAGGAGCACCTGCGGCTCCACATGCGCGGCGATGGCAAAACCAAGGCGCACGTACATCCCCGAGGAATAGCGCTTCACCGGCATGTCGATGAAGCGCTCCAGGCCGGAAAAGGCCACGATGGCCTCCAGCCGCTGTTCCAGCTCGCGTCGGTTCAGCCCCAGGATCGCCCCGTTCAGGTAGATGTTCTCACGCCCGGTCAGCTCGGGATGAAACCCTGCGCCCAGCTCGATCAGGCTGGAGGTACGCCCCGTGACCGCCACCCGCCCCTCTGTCGGCACCGAGATGTGCGAGACGAGCTTGAGGGCCGTGGTCTTGCCGGCCCCGTTGGGGCCGATCAGGCCCAGGCACTCCCCAGGGGCCACTCGGAAGCTTACGTCGCGCAGCGCCCAGATATACCGGGCGCCGGCCTGCTCACGCTGTCGCGGCCTGGTAGATAGGTCTGCCACGATACTGCGCAGCGAGCCGAGCGTGCCCGGCCGATAACGCTTGGAGACCCCCTCAAAGACGATCCACCCGGTCTCGTTCATCAGATCACGTCCGCAAAATGGGGCTCGAGGCGCTTGAACAGCAGCCAGCCACCGACCAGGAACACGACCGTGATACCCGTCGCCATCACCATGGCGCCCAAGTCGGGGCGCTCACCGAGCAGGAAGGCGCGGCGATAGCCGTCGATGATGCCGGCCATCGGGTTCAGGTAGACATAGGTGCGCAACGGGGCCGGCACCATGTCGATCGGGTAAATCACGGGCGTGGCATACATCCATACCTGCAGCAGGAGCGGCACCACAAAGCGCACATCGCGGACGAAGACCAGCAGCGCCGCGCCCGCCAGGGTCACCGCGACGGCAAAGAGCACCTGCAGAGCCAGCAAGGGGAACACCCACAGCATCTGCACGCTCAAGTTCAGCCGGTAATAGAGCATCATCGCCACGAGCACCAGCGCAGCGATGACATAGTCCAGGAGCGCCGCCAGGATCGTCCCCAGGGGAAGGATCTCTCGCGGGAAGTAGATCTTGGTGACCAGGTTCATGTTGTTCACGAGGCTGGGGATGCCAAAGGTGAGCGAATTGGCAAAGAACGTCCAGGGCACCAGTGCCACATAGACGAACACGGGGTAGGGAACGCCCCCCGTCTCGATACGCACCAACACAGAGAACACCACCGTAAAGATCACGGTCAGGGCCAGCGGCTGCAGCACGGCCCACCCCGCGCCCAGGAGTGACTGCTTGTAGCGCACCCGGAGCTCGCGCGCCGTCCATTGCCACAGCAAGTAGCGGTACCGTGACAGGCCATCGAGGTGCAACATGGGCATCCTATCTTGCGCGTGCATGGGAACGGATCAGGTGGAGCGCCGCGGCGCTCCCGACGACCAGCAAGGCGCCCGCCACGCCCAGGGCTGCAGCGTGCTCATCTCCGATAGCCCCGTGGGCAAAGGGAGCAGCCCCCAACAGAGGCGACGGTTGCCGCGCCTCAGGCGCGGGCAGGCCCGCGCCCGTTGGCGCAGGCTGCGGCGTGGCCCGCGGCACCACCTGGGCGGGCCGCGGCAGGCCGGCCTGCCGCGGGGCATTCGATATCAGGCCGCTCACGTGCCAGATCTCCCCGCCGTCGTTCTGGGTGTAGACGACGTGGAGCTCGTTCCCCAGTGCGACGGCGGCATCGGTATAGTGTGAGGAGGCTGCCCCCACGCTCACATTGTCCGCCACCCTCACCTGAGACCAGGCATCGCCAAGCCAGGTGGCCCAGTACATCCCGTGTGACTGGGCCCGCGTGCGCATGTTGATGATGAGGTGTAGCTGCTCGGCCCCGTCTACCACGGGGATCACGAACCCGTTGATCCCCTCCATGGATGTAATGATCTGTTGGGGCGGGCCCCACGTTACCCCGGCATCCCGCGAGATCCTGTGCCAGCGACCGATGTGCCAGCCGTCCACATAGATCACGTGCAGCTCGTCTGCCCCTCGCGCCGCGAGCAGGGGCCATTCGCAGAACGTGTCGCCCGGGTCTCGGTAGGCCAGCTGGAACGGGGTCGACCAGGATTCACCCCCGTCCACGCTGCGCGCATAGTAGACGGCCTGACCGTAGCCCTGCTCCTGGTCAGTCTGCCAGGTGGCGTGGAGGCGGTCCGCCCTATCCACCAGCAGCCGCACGTTGGAGATACTTCTCTCCAAAGCGCCCAGCGACCCAGACACGACCACGGGCTTTTCCCAGGTCTGGCCACCATCGAGCGACCGCATGCACGACACGACCCCGTCGGAAGATGACAACGCCGCGTAGAGCCCGCCCTGCGAGTCGGCGGCGATATCCAGCGGGTAGAGCGTCAGGTTGGAGGCCGCCAGCGCCACGATGGGCGTCCACTCCTGGGCCGAGGCCGCCTTTAGCGTGGGGGCCGAGCTATAGTAGAACGCCGATTGGCCCATCCACACGACGTGCAGGCGATTGCTAGAGTCGACCGCCGCCGCCACAAAGTCGGCCGCCGGGTCCCCCTCGACGTGCAGCACGTCCACGGGAGGCGTCCAGCGCAGCCCATCCCACTGGCGATAACCCACCGAGTCACCATGCCACAGCACTTCAGTGCCAACCGGCGGCCGGCCGCCCACGTCCTCGCTCCACAGAACGTGCACATAGCCCGACCGATCTGCGACGACCTCCGGATGGATGGATACCTCCGGAGAGGCGGACAGGTTCATCGGCGCCGACCAGATGATCACCGGCGCCTCGATAACCTGCCCCTGGGCCACCGCAGCGCACGGCGCTACCAGGGCCAGCAGCATGACGGCCATGCCCGCCACCGCCCGGCGACGCCTGGCCGGCCCAGGAGGCCCGGCGGCAGTTCGGCCGGCTTTTCGGCGCGTCCACTCGCCCATACTCACCCCGAAGGAGCGCCGGCCCATCCTGCCGCGTTCCGGCAGGTACCGGCGCGCGTTCTACCGTGCCCGCGTCTCCCGCATCACGGCGACGCCCACCACACTCAGGGCCACCAGGGCCAGCCCGATGACCGCCGTCAGCGGCAGTGACAGCGGCCCGAGCCCCACCGACCGCCCCCCAGCGTGCGGGGCACGCGGGTCGATCACCGGCGTTGGCTGCGCGGGCGTGGCCGGAGTGGGCGTCCTGGTCGCCCTGGGAAGCGGCGTCGGCGTCGATGGGGCGGGAGCGATGACCTCTACCGGAGCGACGGCCCTGTGCGTGTGCCAGGTCCATCGGGCACTCTGCTCGCCGGTGCCCTCGACGCAAGAGACCAGAGCGTGCAGTTGGCCGCTTTCCGCCGCGAGAGCCGCCGCCACGCTGACCTGGCCGCCGCCCACCGAAGACAGACGGAAGTCACTCGCCGCGCCCCACTGCCCCCCCTCGCTGCTCCAAGAGGAGTACCGCAGCATGGGCTCTCCCACCGCGTCGCGCGTGACGGCCAGGAGGTAGAGATGGCCAGCCAGGTCGTAAGTGAGGCTGGCCGCCCCTTCGGCCGCAGCCGACCCGGGGACCTCCGCCGGATCGCTCCAGTTCAGGGCCGCGTCCGGCGAGGTGCGAGCCATCCAGACGTCCCTCGCCGTGTCGTGCCAGAGGAGATGCACCTGCCCTTGCTGCGACACGCCAAGAAGCGGCGTGCCCACCGGGCCCTCAGCCATGGCGTACGCACCCGACCAATCGATGCCGCCATCGTGCGACTCGGCCAAGCACAACGCCTCGGGAACCCCGGTAAGGAGTGCCAGGCGGGCCCAGGCCACGTACACCGTCCCATCCGTATCGACGGCCAGGCTGGTCTCCCCGACCCGGCGCCACCCCGCCACGACCGCGTCAAACACGCGGCTCGGCTCTGACCAGGTGAGCCCCTGGCTGTCCGACCAGACGTAGTAGACGCCACGGTCTTCGTCCAGGGGGACCGCATAGACGGCGTGCAGGCGCCCCCGCAGGTCGACGACGAGATGCGGAGAGACTGCCGCGCCCTCCGCCCCTACGGGCACCGGCAGGCGGACGGCCTCCCCCCACATGGCCGCGCCAGACTCGCGTGGTAGCGAGGCCCGCACGGTGTAGATCGCCCCGGTCTCCGGTTCGCCCCACACGACGTACAGCCACTCGGCCCCCACGGCGATGGAAAGGTCCTCAACCTCCTGAGCCTCGACGTGAAGGGCCTGGACGGCCTGCTCCCAGCCAGAGTCGTCGCCAGAGGCGTACATGATCGTGGTGCCGCTCTCGTCGAGCGCCTCCGCCCAGACGGCGTACAGGCGGCCATCCCGGCCCGCCGCCACCGCTGGCGCGGACGATCGCGCCCCGGCCTGCGACGCGCCGGCCGGCGTCGACCAAGAGGCGGCCTCCCCGCGCTGCCAGGCGACGTCACCGTAGGGGCGGCGCAAGGCCCAGACCTCGCCATCCTGCCCCTGCCCGACGACGGCCAGGTAGTCCGCATTGGCCCACAGCCGCAGCACCTCGAGCGACGCCACTCCGCTCGCCTCGCTGCCCTGGACGGCCAGCGCCACGCTCAGCGGCTCGGACCAGCCGGCCCCTGCTCCCGGCTCCGCGCCGGCCGCAGTCCATTCCGAAACGGTCAGCGCGTAGGTCCCCAGCCCGGCGACCAGCAGCAGCCGACCCTGCGAGACCTCGACAAGAGCAGTCTCCTGGCCCGGGGCGGCCAGGTCCGGCAGCACGCGCTGCGGCGGATCCCAGGTGCTGCCGCCGTCGTGGGAGCTCTGCTGGTACAGCGCCAGGCCCATGCCCCCGACGCTTGCGCGCCAGAGCGCCAGCACCTCGCCACGGGCCGGCGCGGCCAGCAGCGGGAAGGCGGCCTCGGGCACGGGCACCGCGCGTGCCTCCTGCCAGCTCTGCCCGCCATCGGGGGAGCGAGCGATGAGCATGCGGGCCTCGCGCGGGTCGTACCAGGCCAGGTTCACGTTGCCCGCCTCATCGGCGGCGCCGGCAAGGCGCACCTGGCTCGCCGTCATCAGGCGAGCGTAGATCGACGCGCTGACCACCCGCGGCGCCGGCCAGTCCGTTGCCCCGGCCCTCAGCGCGGTGTGGTAGACGCCGGCCGGCATCAGGGCCGTCTGCGTCTGGCGCACATAGGCAACGTGCAGCGTCCCGGCCGCGTCGGGGAAGGCGGCCCAACCGATGACCCCGTCCGCCACCTGCTGCAAGGCCGACCAGGTCTGCCCCCGGCTAGAGTACGCGGCGTGGTACAGGACGTCTGCCGTCAGCCCCTGGCCCGTGTCGGTGGGCAGCCAGAAGGCATGGGCGCCGCCAACCCCGTCCGCGACGATCTGTGGCATCTTGGCCAGGGGAACCGCCTCCTGGCGCCCAGTATCCCACACCAGGATCGGCGCGGCCTGCGCGGGGGACCAGGTTTCCCCAAAGCGGGCCGTCATCAGCCCGTCGAACTGGTCCCACCAGAAGGCCTGCAGAGCCGCACCACCCCGCGCGCCGATGACGACCGGTTGTGAGGCCGAACCGGATTGCGACAGGTTGGTGGGCTGGCCCCAGCCTCCCGCGGACGCTTCCCCCCAAGCCGCCGGGGCGGCCAGCGCCAGCACCACCAGACAGGGCAGGCAAACCCACGCCCACAAGCGGCGGGGCCGCGTGCCCGCTGCCAGCGAGACCTCCCGCCGTCGGGCGCGCGCCCGCCGAGGCCCACGCCGCCAGCAGCCGCTCGCCACCTGCCTGGCCATGTTCGCTGCTTTCCCCATCCTGTCCTCAGCAATCGCTCTGCCGGCTGGGCGGCACTACTCCCTGACCTTGTAGAGATCATAGGGCCCGCTGGTGTGCTCGAGGATGCAGCACCCCTGAGCGAGGTACCCATCGTAGATGCCGGTCCACTTGGCGAACGGACCGACCACCAGGAAGCCAGGCCTGTACGCAGCCGGCGCGTACTGCCTGGTCACGGCGTCGCCGAACTGCGTCCAGGCGGTGTAGCGGTCCACCCAGTCGTTGGTCGGGTGGTGGTAGGTGAGGTCCGCGAGGGCATCGAGCTCCCACTCCCACGATTCGACCACGACCGTCCGGTCCACCGCGGTAGAGAGATAGTCGGCAAAGGTCTGGGCAAAGCGGTCCGGCCGGGCTACCACCTGGGCCACCTGCTCGAGGAGCCCACCCAGGCCCCAGCAAAAGGCTACCAACAGCACCACGGCCAGGCCGGCGAACCGAAGGCGCACCCCGCGCCCCGACCAGTTGGCGGGCCCCCGGTACTCTCTCAGGCGCCCTACTGCGGCGAGCGCCGCGCGCCCGGTAAGGAGCAGCCCGACCAGGTAGGGGTCCAGAGCATAGCGCGGCCAACCCACCGAAGCCAGGAGATACCAGCACACCCAGATGGGCAGCAGGATAACGAGCAGCAGCTCGGCGCGCGCCGAACCCCTCTCTTTCCAGCACCGCCAGGCGGCATGGGCCCAGGCCGGGGCCACAAAGAGCGCCATCCCCGAGCGTACCAGGTACCAGACGCTGCCCGGAATCCGCCTCGGCCGGAAAGCCATGATCGTGACGCGCGAACTGCTGCGCAGCGCCGCGACGTGGGCGGCAAACCCGGCCGGGCCCAACGTCACCGCCTGCACCGCCAGCCAGGCCGCCAGGACCGCGGCGGCCCCCAGCCCGGCATACAGGGCCGAACGCCATCCCGCCGCGCGCAGGGTCAGGGCGCTCAGGAGAGCATAGGCCAGCAGCGCCGCGCCGACGACGTAGTACTGGCTCTTGGTAACCATGGCCAGGCCGAACAGGGCTCCGGCGAGCACCGACCAGAGCGGCCTACGCCGTTCGAGCCCCCGCACCCAAAGGAGGTACCCGCCCAGAAAGTAGGCCAGGGCGGGGATGTTCCCCAGCGCCTGCCGTCCATAGAAGACGAAGCCCTGCGCCGGCACCGCCAACAGGAGCCCCAACGAGATGAGGGCGGCGACCTCGCCATAGAGTCTCTTGGCCAGCCAGGCGAACAGGAACGCCGCCACGAGCACGGTGGCAGCCATCACCAGCCGGGCCTGTAGCAGCCCGGCGCCGAATACGGCATAGGCAGCTGCGATGGGCACCACCACGCCCGGCCCGTTGGCCAGGAGGGGTTGGTCCAGCGGACGGAACCCCTCGGACGAGCGCAGCGCATAGCGGCCAAAGGCCGCCAGGTTGGTGGCTCCCTGCAGGACAAAGCCCTCGTCCAGCCAGGTCGCCGGATGGTCGGGCTGATGGTAGATGCTAAGGAAGGCCAGGAGCACGATCGCCGCGCACCAGGCCACGCGGCGCCCCATCGCCCCGCCCCTTGCTGCCGCGCTCATGATCCTCCCAGCCGCTGGCGCGCCAGCCGCACGCCCAGCGCCGCATCCTCACTGCCAGGGTCGAGCAGCAGCACGGCCGTGCCCGCGTCCAGGGCGCGCTGCCAGTCGCCACAGGCGTAGTAGCGCTTCCACAACTGCCAGAGGAGGCGCGGCACCCCCCAGGGCTCCCCGCGCACTACCTCGGCCGCCCGGGTGGGGTCGCCGGTGGCGACCAGGGCGTCCCCCAAGAGCAGACGCGTGACCGAGCCCCGCTGGCCGCCGCCCCAGGCCGCCTCCATGTGCGCCAGCGCCTCGCCGTAGGCGCCGCGGGAGAGGGCCACGGCGGCCAAACGCTCTCGCGCCGTGGCCTGCCGCGGGTCAGCGGCCAGCGCCCTCTCAAACCATGCCGTGGCGGGGCCTAGGTCTACCTCGCGCCGGACGGCGTCTACGGTGTGCTCTTCGAACTGCTCCTCGTCGTAGACGCCGAGTTCGGCCCGCGCCTGGGCAACGGCGCCGAGGTTCGCGTAAAGCGCCGCCCGGGCCGTAGGCCAGCAGAGGAGGAGCATCACCCCCGCCGCCGCCAGCCCCGCCGGAACGTACCAGCGCGCCGGGCCGCGCCCCTTCTCATCCACCTCGCGCCGCTGCCAGGAGGACGTCGCCAGGAGCAGCCCGAAGGGCACCCACAGAAAGAGCATCCCCCGGCTCTCGTAGAGGACGTCATCCACCAGGCCATGGGCCAGGCCGGCCAGCAGGCTGGCAACGGCCGCCTCCACCACCCAAGACGTCGTCCCGCTGCCCCGGCGCAGCTGCCGGAGGGCCATGGCCAGCGCGGCGCCCACCAGCCAGGCCAGGCCCAGCAGGCCCAGCACCCCCTGCTCGATCAGGACGTCGAGAAACAGGTTGTGCGCGTGCGGCACATAGCCGACGTGAATGAGCAGCGCGTAGACCGAGAACTGCATGGGGAAGGTGCCCAAACCAGCCCCGGTGAAAAAGCAGTCGCGCGCCAGGACGGCGGCGGTGGCCATCAGCGAGGCCCTGTTCCGCAACCCCTCGACGCCCGGCAGGTCCACAGCGCCGCCCGCCAGGGCCAGCAGCGCCGCGGCGCCGACTGCCAGCAGGGGCAGGACGCCCAGGGCCAGGGCCGTCGCCCGCCTGCCCATCGCCGCATCGGGAGCCTCTGCGCCGCGCCCTCGCCCGGTTCGCCAGAGCGCCCACAGAACCCCGACCGCGGCCAGCGCCGCCCAGGCGCCGCGCGATCTACTGATCAGGACGGTCAGCCCCGCGAGGCCTGCACACGCCCCCCACATAGCCACCCGCAGCCACCTGGCGCGCCCGCCGCCGGCCCGAGGGCCCCGAGAACGCCGCACCGTGGCAAGGAGCGGGACGTACAGCGGCAGGAACATGGCCGCGACCCCGCCGGCCGAGTTGGCATTCATCCCGAAGGAAGGCAGCCCCCCAAGCAGACGGCCGACGGCCCTGGCCACTCCCCCAGCAGGCCCGCCCGCGCCGAGCAGCAGCCCCGACAGGTCGCCGGCCAGGAAGGCCAGGGCTATGCCTGCGACCGCCAGCCCCAACCCTGCCAGCACAACGTGCAGGCGGGCCAGATCGGGCTGGTGCGCGATGGCCCAACACAAGCCCACGGCGGTGACAATGCGCCAGGCCTTCAGCCAGGCCAGCGCCGGGTCGTACGCCGCCCAGACGGAGACGCCCGCCGAGATGAGGAACAGCCCCAGCGGCAGCGCCAGCGGCGAGCGCCACCAGGCGCGCGAGGTCCTGCGCCACTGCAGGAGCCACAGCCCGGCCAGCAGCCCGGCCGACCAGCGCAGCGTGGCCAGGGCGCCCCCCCAGGGGCCCTCCTCCGGCAGGTACCAGACGGCAGCCACAGCCAGGGCGAGGATCACGTCAGCCAGGGGCAGGGCCCGCCGGGCCGACGCCAGCCATCCCCCGCCGAGCGCGGCCCGCTCCGGCCTCAAGATCGCGCCCATCCCAGGCTTTCCAGGCCGATCTCCACGGTGGCGCGCAGGAGCGTGGGGCTGGCCACGACCATCTCCAGGTAGGTAGCCAACGGCCCGGGTCGCAGGGCCCATTCGCGGAACGCCCGGCGCGCCCAGCGCTCGAGGTCCTCCGCCTTGAGGTTCGGGTAATCGAGGACCGTGGAGCGGTCCATGTCCACGTCCTCCCAGCGCACTCCGGGGCGGAACCAGCCGTTCTCCACCACCTCAAAGAAGAAGGGCGTGCCCGGGTGTGGCGCGGCGATGTGAAAGAGGGCCAGGTCCAGGGGCAGATCCTTGGCAAAGCGGATCGTCTTGCGTATCGTCTCCTCGGTCTCGCCGGGCAGCCCGATCACGAAATAGCCCCAGTTGCGAATGCCCGCCGCGCGCGACCAGCCCAGCGCCTGGCGCACCCCCTCCAGCGAGGTGCCCTTGTGCATCCGCTGGAGCATCCCCTCGTCTCCCGACTCGATGCCCCAGGAGATCATCCAGCAGCCCGCGCGCCGCATCAGGCGGAGCATCTCCTGATCCACATAGTCCACGCGGCTGTTGCAGGTCCAGCGGATGGGCAGGCGCCTCTCGACGATCCCCTCACAGATGCCCATCACGTGGGCCCGGTCCACGGTGAACAGGTCCGCGTACATGTGGATGCTGTGCACCCCCAGCCCCACGAGCCCCTCGATCTCCTCGAGGACGCTCTGCGGAGAGCGGTAGCGCACGGCCCGCCCGTAAGAGACGTGCTTGATGCAGAAGCGGCAGCCCCCGGGGCAGCCGCGGCTGGTGACCACAAAGGCGTACGGCCCGCGCACCAAGGGCGCCCGGTAACGCGCCAGCGGCAGCAGCGCATGGCGCGGCAGGGGCAAATCGTCGAGGTTGGCGATCAGGGGGCGGTCCTCGTTGATCAACACCTCCCGCCCATGGCGCCAGGCCAGCCCCTTGATACGGGCCAGCGCCACCTCGGGCGGCGCGTCGGCCGGGGCGTCCTCGCACCAGAGAGGCGTCCAGGCCGGGTCCGCCCCGGTGAAGAGCGTCCGCAGGCACCGGGCGAAGGCCGGCTCCAGCCCCGGCCACCAGCCGTCGGCCGCATCGGCATGGCCGGCGCCCGGAGCGTTCTGCCAGTCGAGGGTATCGACGAGCTCCCGCAGGGTCAGCTCCGGCTCCCCGCGCAGCACATAGTCGAGGGCCGGGAAGGCACGCATCGTCGCCGCGGGCATGGGCGTCACGTGGGTGCCAAAGGTGATCGTAGTGGCGCCCAGCGCCTTGGCCAGGAACACGCCGTACATGTCGTTCTGCAGGGTGGGGGCCGTCACCTGGGTGACGTAATAGCGCGGCCGCTTGGCCCGCAGCAGGCTGGCAAAGGCCTCCCAGGTCATCCGCGCAGGGATGGCATCCACCACGTCCACGGTCCGCTCAGGGAAGAGCGCCGCCAGTTGTGCCAGGCTGACCTGCGGCCAGATCATCCCTTCCCGTGAGCGGCGCCCCACGCGGTGCTGGCTGCGGATCCAGATGCCGCGGTCGGGCGCCGGGGGGTTCACGAAGAGAATGTCCACCGCGCCGGGCGGGCGCAGCGCTGCCTGGCCCTCAAGGGCCTCGTCGGCCAGGGGGAAGCGCACGGCACGCGCCGCCGCGCGGCGCCCCTCGCCGGCAGGGCCAGAGCCCTCGGGCCCGCTCACCCTGCGGCCCTCATGTCGGCGTCGGCCAGGGCCTGGCGATGGCTGAGCTCCCCGAGGACGCGCATCAACACCCAGAACAGGACGAGTTGCAGGCCCAACAGGATGAGCATCGCCCCCGCCGTGAGGTAAAGCCACAGCCGCTCTATGGCCCAGCCGCGCAGGGCCAGGCCCAGGCTCGCCGCGCTGACGCCGATCCCGCCGAGCGTCGCGACCGTCCCGATCCACCAGAAGTGGCGATCCAGCGGCTCGCGAAACAGGGGGCGGCCGAACAGCCCCTGCCGCACCGGTCGCCGGTGAAAGAGCGACACGAGGACGTTGAACGTCGTCCCCAGGCCCAGCAGGTCAACGCCGGCGACGCCCAGGACCACCGCCACAAACACCGTCGCGACGCCGGTCGGCCCCAGATGGCGCACCCCGCCCAGCCGGACGAGCACCAGCGCCACGGCGATGGCCCCCGCCACCAGGCAGGCCAGTAGGCCCAGGCCCGCCAGCAGCCTGGCCGGGTTGTAGGCCAGTGAGGTCCACAGGATCGTTCTCAGGAAGCGGGTGCCGTCGCGCACCACATGTAGCTTGGAGCGCCCCTCGCGCTCTTCGTAGGGGATGGGCAGCTCGACGGTGCGCAGCCCCTCATAGACCGCCCGGGTGCTCATCACGGGCGTAAAGTTGAGGCCATCGGGCAGCGGGCATAGGCTGGCAAACACGTCCTTGCGGAACACGCGCATGCCGCTGGCCGGGTCCAGCACGCGGTGGTTCCCCAAGAGCGACACCAGGCTCGACCAGAGCAGGTTGCCCACGCGCCGCACGAAGGGCATTTCGCTCTTGCTGCCACTGCGGCGCGATCCAACGACCATGTCGGCGCCCCGGAGGACCTCACTGCACAGCGCGGGGAACTCCTCGGGGGGGTAGGTGCCGTCGGCGTCCAGGAACCCCACCAGCTCGCCCGACGCCGCGCAGAAACCGGTCTTGAGCGCCGCGCCATAGCCGCGGTTGTGGGCATGCCGGATCAGGCGTACCTCAGGGAACTGCGACACGATCTGGGCCGTAGCGTCTTGCGAGCCATCGTCGACGACGATCAGCTCCGTGGTGTCTACGCCGACCTGTACGAGCGCCGGCGCTGCCGCCAGAACCCGCTGGATGATCGCCGCGATGCTGGCCTCTTCGTTCAATGCGGGAACCACCACCGAAAGCGTGGTCACGGCTGCTCCCTCCTGCCAACTCACCGGCGCCTCGGCCGGTCACTGCGCACTGCCATCCACCCCGTGCCCGCATTCCCTGGCGCCGCTTACAGGAAGACCGAGCGACCAGGCCGGTGCTCGGCGCCCGTGATCGGGTAGAGAACGCGCGCCGGCACCCCACCGACCACCGTATGTGCCGGCACGTCCTCGGTGACCACGGCCCCCGCCGCGATCACCGCCCCCTGGCCAACGCGCACGCCGTCAGTGATCACGGCGCCCGAGCCCACCCAGACGTCGTCCTCGATCACGATCCCCTCGGCCGTGATCCCCTGCTCTACAAAGGGGCGCGTCGGGTCGCTGAAGACGTGGTTGACGGCCATGATCTGCACCAACGGAGAGGTGTAGACGCGGTCGCCAATAGTCACGCCACCCTGCCCGCGAACCACGTTGTACTCCCCGATAAGGCTGTCGCGCCCGATGCGGATGCCGGCCTGCGGTATCCCACGAAAGTTGTAGACGTGGAGCACCGCACCGTGCATGATCAGGGTCCCCGCCCCTACCGTCACGCCGCCCGGGCAGGCGTGGATGTACACGCCCTGGTCGAGGTAGGAGCGCTCCCCCAGGCGGATGTGGTTGGCGAAGCGCAGCCGCACCCCGGCCTCAATGGCCGCCCAGCCCGAGATGTGCAGGATCAGGCGATAGAGAACCGCCCGAATGGCGATCCCCACCACCGTCGGCACCCAGCCGGCCAGGGCCTGCACGGCCTGTTCGAGCGCGTAGCGGGGCAGGCTGCTCGCCTGGCGGCGCAGGTACAGGCCGAGGCCACCGCTGATCGCGGTGCTGGGCGTGCTGGGCGTGCTGGGCGCCCGGCGACCTTGGTGCATCGCGGGTACGTCGATTGGGGGCGCATGCTGCTCTGAAGGGGCCACGGCGCGTCCTTTCGCGAATCCGCGTGGCTTGGCCTCACCGCACATCGCCGGGCCCCAGGGGCACCACGCGCCCGTGCCCCTGGTACTGCGGCGCCGCGCTACACACCCCTCAGGGTAGCCAGCACCCGCAGGGTGTGGAGGGCGATCAGTGCGTCCAGAACCGGGCCGCGGTGTTTGACGTAGTACAGGTCGTACTGCAGTTTCGCCAGCGCGTCTTCTACGCTGTTGCCATAGTGGTAAAAGACCTGCGCCCAGCCGGTAAGCCCGGGCTTGACCGAGTGCCGGATGGCATAGTAGGGCAACAACGTCCCGAGCTGCTCGACGAACTCTGGCCTCTCTGGGCGGGGACCGATGAGGGTCATGCTGCCAAGGAGAACGTTTACGAACTGCGGGAGCTCATCAATGCGCGTCTTGCGCAGGACCTTGCCCAGCCGGGTCACGCGGGGGTCATCGAGGGACGCCCAGGTCGCCCCGTTCGGTTCGGCATGCGGGATCATCGAGCGGAACTTGATGATGCGGAAGGTCCTGCCTCCGCGCCCCACGCGCGTCTGCAGGTAAAAGAGCGGCCCGGGGCCATCGATGGCCATGGCGACCCAGACCAGCGGCGTCAGGAGAGCGACGGCCAGGAGCCCCACCAGGGCCACGACGATATCGATCAGCCGGCGAGTCGCCAGCCACACGCGCATGGGCACCTGATCCTGGTTGCCCACCAGGGCAAAGAGGTCCTGCCCGAGGTGCTCGACGGGCACCGCCCCGGTCACCGTCTCAAAATAGGCCGACATTGGCACGATCGAGACGCCCTGTTCCCAGCAGCGTACCAGTGCCCCGATCAGGTCTGGGCTCATGCTGTGGGGGTTCGACACGGCGACCACTACTTCGTCCACATCGTACTGCTCTGTAAGGGTCAGCAGTCGGACGCTATCGGCCAGTACGCGCCGCCCGAGCACGTTCTGTCCGAGCAGATCGGGGTCATCATCCACAAACCCCACTAGTTCGATGCCTGTCGCCCCGTAGGCAGCATCGACGGCGCCAGCGAAGGCCCGGCCGGAGGTTCCCGCCCCCACGACGATCACGCGCCGCGTGAACGAACGCTGCGAGATGGCCAGCCCATAGATGGCTCGCCAGGCCCCCACGCCCCCCATGGCCAGCAGCGCGAACAGAAACCATGAAAGGCGCGAATAGGTCAATGGCGCCGAGATGCCAGGAATCAGCAGATAGACCAGCGCAACGACGAGGGCGCACGCTGCGGTGTGGATAACGCTGTTGACCGTCGAGGCAGCCCGCGGCAGGCTGTAGCAGTCCGCCGTGATGGCTGCCGGGATCCACAAGGCCCACAGGAGAAGCCACCAGCGCAGTTCCACGATCAGCAGGGCGCGCCAGTCCGGGTAGATACTGCTGACCCACGGAATCCGCTGCCAGAGGGCCACGCCGAGGGCCACGCTGATCATCAGCAGGTCACCCAGCATCAGCAGGATGCGGCGCTCCGAGATACGCAGGCTCCCCAGGCGAGTTCTGGGAGGCGATAGAGGGAATTCCAGGGGAGGGGACGGCCGTGTCGCACTAGCTTGGGACATCGGGATCCCTCCAGTAAACGCGATGGCGGTCGACACAGGATCATCTCAGGGCCTGAGTCGATGGAAGACGGCCAGAGCCATCTTCCCCTTCCAGAGAACGCTGCGGACCACGGCTGGGCCTGACGGTATCGTTGGAGGGGTCATGCAAAAAGGTGCTGGACCGGCTGCCGCGGGGTGCCGCCTGCCCCAGTTCGGGCATGCGCCAGACGGACAGGTCCTGGTCCGCGGCAGGCTCCGCCCCTGCGCGCCTCGTGGCGAAGCGCACAGGGTGGCCGGACCTCATCCCGCCCGCCGCGTGGTGGCCGTGCCTACTCACTCAGCAGACGCCTGCGAGCCCGCTCTGCGGCGAGCGCTCTCACAGTGGCGCAGGGGCAACGGACGGTCATTTCCGCTACCCCGTTAGGCAGACGACGTCCCCTGCAAACCATGCGGACACCACCCACACGCGCCTTGCGTGGGGCTGTAGCTCAGGCTCGGTCTCTCACTGGGAAGAGACGGCGATCGGCTGCGAGCCCCAGGACGCGTGGAGTCCGCCGATAGGCTCCAGGTCTCGAACGTCAACGTCACAGCGCGTCAGACGTCCCAGCAGTTCGATGAGGATGCGGGCGCGCGCCCCGCCAGACAGCGGTCGATCAAAGACGGCGCTGAGCTGGGCCAACGGGTGGTCCCCGGTGATGCGCACGGGCTGCCCAGGAAGGAACGGTGCAGCGCGGTGTGATTGCATCTCCGCGGCACGGCGCCTGACATAAGACACGACCGCATCCGGCACGATAGCGTACTCGCCGCCAAACCTCACAAAACTGGTTAGCCCCGGAAGCCAATTCACAACAGCGGGAGACATCTGGTCCGCGTCCAGGCGCGCAAAGAGGTAACGGGGGAAAAGTGCGTGCGGGGCTTGTTGCCGTCCATGAGGCGGGAACATAGGCAGAAAGGCCTCGACTCCACGCTGGGTCAGCTGGCCATGGAGAAGCCTTTCCTTGCGGGGCTTACTGTAGAGAACGTACCACTCGCCCATATCGGCTGAATCCTCCGACCTCACCGACCGCAGACGTCGGGTGGTGCTCCAGATCCCCGAGTCGAGAAGGGTTCTGACAAGATGGGCCATGAAGCGGTATATGGACCGACGCGAGACTTTACGGGGCCGGTGCCGTACTCGCAGTGGCCGCCATAGCCTGGGTGCGTGTCGGCGCCTCCCCGTGTCTGTACAGCCATCTTATCGGCACGCAGAGCGAGTGTCTAGGCTTTCTGTGAGTTCTCTAACCGACGCCGTTTGTGTAAACCTGGCTGTAACCATCCGGCGGCCACGGGCTGCCGATAGCACGACGCCATGGCAGAGAAACCCACATGCGGAGGTTGCGGGGGGGCCCGGCACATCGCGCAGGTTAAGCGCTATAATGCGCGTCGCGCCGGCCGCCCAGCGCCCGGCGGGGACGCGGATGCGGTGCGAGCGCTGCAACCCGGTCGCGGCCCTCTCCCGGAGACACACAATCCCCTCCGGGACCAGGAGGTATGTAGCCTCGTCTTGGCCTGCGGCCGCTGTCCAGCAGGCGTCCTGCGGGCGGGGGTGCCCTGTTGACTGAAGGGATCCGCTGTCGCCAGCCGCAGGGCGGCGCCGCTCGGTCTTCCGCTAGTGGGAGTCGGGCGGCCGGTGGGAGGAGCAGGTCCAGGCTCAGAGCTGAAAGCCCCGGCTGGTGGCGGAACCTGTCCGGCGCATCATCTGCCGCCACCCGTTTCGCTGCTCGGTGCTTCCTGCGTGGGACGCGTCGACGAACTAGCAGGCGAAGGCCGCCGTGTCGCAGGCATCGGCGCAGCCCTGTGTCGCCTCGCCCCAGGCGGCGATGAGCTGGTCTCTGCCGGCCTGCCCATCCTCAGAGACGCGCGAACAAGGCAGCGGCTGTCCAGGCGCCCTCGGCTGACGGTAGAACACGTTGCGGAGCGTCCGCATCAGTGCCCGCCGCGCCAGGGAGCAGCCAGAGCGGAAGCTCACCGTGTTGCCTCACTCGAGGGCAAAGGGGATGCGCTTGTGGTGTAGGTGTGCCACTACTCCTCGAGCGCCATCACGCAGGAACCTCGCGGGGGAGAACGTGCCTTTTTCAAAGACCGTCCCCATCTCTGCGATGCAGGAAACGAACCTGGAGTAGCGGGTGATGATCTTGGCGCATGTCCTCACCGGGGTGCGTAGCTCAATGAGCCCGTGCGACAAGCCGCGGTTGGCCTCGTCCGCACCACCTCGGGCTTGCCAACCAAAGATCAGTGTCCGACCGAGCGAGCATTCCCCGAGCCGCCCATCACCCGGCGTAGCACCCCGCGCTCGACAAGCTCGCCGAACTGCGCCGCCACCCGACCTGGCAGGGGCCCGCCGCGGATCAGCACCCCCAGATCCATATTGAGGCTCAGAGCATGCTCGGTGAGGTTCGCACTGGAGACGAACAGCAGCCCCTCGTCCGCCACCGCGCATATGGCATGGAGCACGCCGGTGTGCCCGCTCGGCGCCCGGAGCCGGCTTTCGAAGGGCCAAACGTAGACCGAGGCGGCTTCCAGCAGTGCCTCCCCGAGGGCCCGCCGCGCCACATAGCCTGTGGCGTCCGCCCCTGACTCGTCCGCCTCCAGGCAGATGCGCGCCGCCACCCCTCTGGCACACGCCGCCAGGATCGCCCCAGCGACGCTCTGCACTCGGTACACGGCAAAGCTGACCACCAGCAGCGACTCTCGAGCCTCCTGGATAACCTCCAGAAGCGCCTGATCCGTCCGGCGCATCGAGGTAGCCTAGACGTCGACCCCCGTCCACACCAGCTCCACCGCCTCGCGCTCTGCCCCGCCCGCCCCCGCGCACAGCAGCCCGAAGGAAACCGCCTGGGGGGAGAGGCTCGGGCAATCGGCATGCCAGATGGCGAGGAGCCGCTCCACCGAGTGTCGGTACGCCGGGGCGGGCGCCACGCGCAGGGCGTGCAGGCGGCGGAGGCCCCAGTCCTCCTCACCCCAGGCGCTGATCTCTTCTGCCAGCCGACGCATCAGGCCCGCAGGTAACGTTGCCCGCAGCGTGGCGATGGCGCCGGCCAGCGTTGCCCAGTCCATCACGCCAGTCCGTCAAGATACGCCAGGTCGCGCCGATCAACCGTTGGCACCAGAACGGAGCGGTCCAGGTAGCGGTTGCCCTGCTCGCAGGAGGTCTCTGGCGCGAACAGGCACGCGTGGCACGCGGCGGCGTGGAGCGTCACGCCCTGCCGGCTGGGGTCTCGCTCCGCACACAGGGGGTCCGAAGCGCACAGCCCAGCGCTCTCCAGCGCCGCCCGGAGGTGTCCCCCGAGGTCCGCGGGCAGGCCCATCCGCACGAGCCCGCCCAGCGTGCCTTCGCTGTCGGGCGCGGCGGTATAGATCAGGACGCCGGCCATCGGCTCGGCAAGATCCTGGAGCAGCCCCGGCTCGGCGGAGTAGACTCGCTCCCGAAGGCTGGCCGCCGTGTAGCCACACCCCAGGCAGAGCTGGCGCATCAGGGCGTGGGCCAAAGAGTGCAGGATGACGTAGCGCATCCCGGGGAAGCTCGCCTCCGGCGGCACGAGCCGCCGCGCCTGGCGCCAGCGGATGTGAGAGGCAAGAAACTCCTCGCCGCGCCGGACCACCTCCGGCCGCCGTGTCCACGCGGCCAGGGGCTCCTCCCGGAACTGGAGGAAGATCCCCTCGCCACGCACTTCGGTGGCCGGTACCCAGTGCGGCCGCTCTCGGCTGAGGGCCACCCGTCGCCCCCGCTCCTCCCCAGGCGCCTCGCCCAGCTCCGCGGGGGCCTCCAGGCGAGCAAAGCCCACCAGGGCCCGCACTTCGCGCAGCCTCTCCACCAAGACGACCTTGTCCAGCACTCCCTCGAACCCCTGTGGCACAGCCACCTGCCTCAGGCGGAAATCGTCGCCGCCGGCCACCGAGGACGGCTGGGAGAACACCGCCCACTCCGGGCCCTTCAAGTCGGTAGGCTCATCACCCGCACCGCCCGCTGCGCGGCGCTTCTGGATTGCCTCCCAGACTGCCTCGTCCGAATAGTCGACGAACGCGGTCAACATTCCAACTTTGCGCAACAGAGCAACGTTCTGGAGCGACTCTGCCTCCTGCAGGCGCGCCCACTTGTCCTCGATGAGTTGCGCCAGCCGCGTCGAGCCCGTGGGGATCGACAGGGTGGTGAGTACCTCCGGGAACCAGAGGTTGGAGGCCCCCAAGAGAATCGCTTTGGCCTGCAGTTCGCAGTCCTCAAAGTCGCGCAGATGCGGCCGCCGGCCCCGGCAACGCGGCATGGTCTGCTCGCCGGGTTTCCCAAAGGCCAGCGACATCCGTCGGTGCGCGTGGCAGCCATCGCAGTGCACCACCACGTCGCGGGCCTCGCCGGAGGGCCCCTGCTCAAAGAGCCGCAGGGTGCCATAGCAGTCGGTGTGGCCGCCGTGAACAAACTCTCGCCAGGGAAACTCGTCCAGGTGCCTGTCCTCGCAGGAAGCCATGAACCGCGCCGAGAAGGCCACCGGCTGGCCCCCCCCGCAGCCACGGTGGACGTAGCGTGTCCGCTCCGGGTGGTACGGATCCCGCTTCCGCTCGAACATGCCCGTCGATAGGGGCGCCAGCAGCCGACACTCGGGGCACACCATCCACCGGGGGAACGGCGTCACCGGCACCCCGACACGCCCCTCCTCGGCAAAAGGGTCCGGCGGCCCAGCCTCCTCGGCGACGGCGGGCGGGTGCACCAGCTCGCGCACCTGCTCGCCCAGGGTCCACTGCACGGCGCGCAGCAGGCGCTCCTCGCTGATCCGAGGGGCCACGCCGGGTTCGGTGCACCACTCGTCGATGCCCATCACCATCGCCGAGAGGTAGGGTAGGTCCACCACCGCGCCGACGCCATAGGCGTAGATCATCTGGCTGGGGCGCAGCTCCCCGACCTTGTGTCTCAGCGCCATCACTCCGCCTCCTCGTCGCCTGCCACCTGCCCGGGGGGCATCGCCAGCCAGGAGCGTCCGTCCGCCTCGTCGACCCCGTCCGGGTCCAGAAGCAGGTTCACCGATGGCTCCACATCTCGCAACGAGTTCAGGCAAGTAAAGGGCTCCCAATCGCCCGCCCGCGGAGCGGCGAGCAGCCCGGCCACCGTGCCGCCCTGTTCGCGGTATCCCAGCGCCACCCCATGGCGCTGGTGGTCCACCCGGGACAGCCAGTGGTCGACCTTGGCGCTCAACAGGTCGGATACGGTGCGTGCATCCGGCCGGGGGATGAGGCTCTCGATTCGCGCCATGATCTGCTCGCGAGCAAGTCCCAGGAGCTCGTCGTCGCGCCGCAGTTGGCCGGCGCCGGCATTCGCGTTCCGCTCCAGCCGCAGGAGGCGCACCAGCGCCACCAGCACGGCCGCCAGCCCTCGGTCGATCGCCCGCGGGGAGAATGGCGTCACGGAAAGGGCCTCGACATACTGGTAGAACGTGTCGTGATAGTGCTCGAACTGCTCATAGTGGCTGAGGTCGCGGGGCCGCGTCCACGAGTACACGGTAGCTACCAGGCCCGGGTGGCGCCGCCCTACGCGGCTGGTGGCCTGGATGTACTCTGCCGTCGCCTTGGGCTGCCCCGTCACCACCATGAGCCCCAGCCGGCTGACGTCCACCCCGACGGAAATCATGTTGGTGGCCAGGAGCACGTGGATCGGTTGGCGCCTGGAGGCGGTGCTCCCTCCCTGCCTGCCCTTGGTGACCGGGGCGAGATCGGGCACAAAGGGCGCCTCCAGCCGATCGAGGATCTCCGGAATGTCCGTGGCGCTCAGACGCGAGGTGAGCTCCGTGACGTCCTCGTAGGACAGCCACCTCTGGGCTAAGCCCCACACGTCTGCCCGCCGCAGGCGGGAGGCCACCGTGTCATCCACCGCCCGGCGCATGCCGCCCAGCTCCCGGAGGGAGCCAAAGTAGCCCACCAGGGTCATCCAGGGGTCTGCCGCCTCACCGTACTCCTCGTACAGCTTCTGGGCGGCGGCCAGAAACGCCACGTAGACATAGATGTTCGCTGTGCGCTGGCGGATCCCCGTGGCGCACAGGCCCAGGTAGCGCCGCCCCGGCCGCTCGGGCGTCGGCGGACCCTGCCGTGAGAAAAAGTTGTCCTCCGCGTCCAGCCCGTGGGGCGGGAACACGTTCAGCTGCCGGAGAAAAACGTTGGTCACCTGCTCCTGGGCCTGACGGATGGTCGCCGTCGAGGCGATCACCTTCGGGTGCACGCGCACCCCGTCCACCTCCCAGGAGGCCAGCCGGTCCACCGCCGTCTCATAGAGCCCCACCAGGGTGCCGAGGGGACCGCTGATCAGGTGCAGCTCGTCCTGAATGATCAGGTCCGGCGGGCGGAGCGGCCCCATCGGCAGCGTGCGAGCGGCGGGCAGCTTTCCTTTGGCCGTGTGCTTGTCGGCGTCGTCGATCTCGGGGGAGCGGAATCCGTGCCGCTCGCAGTAGGCGTCCACCTGGCCAAAGAGCATCGCCGTCCGCCCGTTCCAGGGCATCTGGGCAAACTTGTCCACCGTGGCGATCAGGAGGCTCGGCAGGCGCCGGTAGATCTCCTCATCCACGACGAGGGCCGGGATCCCCTCTCCCGGAGACAGCTGCCGGCTAAAGGGACAGCGCCCGTAAGCGTCCGAGCAGTAGACGAGGGTGCGACCGACACCCCGGTCGGCGGTCTCTACCTTGATGTCCGCGCCCGGATCGATGCGCCGGCCACACCAGGGACAGTTCGTCAGCTGGTGGGGGTTCGATTCGCCGCCCTGGTAGGCGCTCCCGCGCAGGTTGCGCACCGCTACCGCGGCGTCCTTGGTCCAGTTCGGCGTGCTCCGGCGCCCCACCCACAGCCCGATGCGAAAAGGCTCGGCCCCCCAGGTAACCGGATCCTCCCGACGGAGCACCTCGCACGCGCAGATGAGCGCCGCGGCGCGCTGGAACTGCTGCAGCGTCAGGAGGCGCAGGGTGTAACGCATCAGCACGGTGACGCCGGCGTGCCCGGAGCGCCCCCCGACCTCCCCCTGCAGGCGGCGGATCCCCAAGGCAAAGGCAGCGATCCCCAGGTAGGCCTCGGTCTTGCCGCCGCCGGTGGGGAACCAGAGGAGGTCTGCCAGCCCCTCGCCATCGCCCTGCCGCTCTGGGTGCGTCGGATCAGCGAGGGCAGGCAGGTTCAGGAGCATGAAGGCCAGCTGGAAAACGCGCCAGGAGTGGTTGGCCGGCACGTCCAGGGCCGCGAGGTCCGTCGGCTGGCCGCGGCGCACTGCCTCGGCCAGCAGGGAGTGGACGCGCTGCAGGTACATGGCCCGGTTGGCAAAGCGAAAGGCCTGGGCGGCGCGGGGGTCGGCGTCAAGGAGCGCGATCCCCGCCCGCAGGCGCTCCAGAGTCCTCCGGCACGGGCCCAGTGCATAGGCCCGGGCGCAGTCGACGTAGTAGCGCAGCGACTCGTCGGGGTCGTCGACGCGCTCCGCAAGGCCGCGGATCCACCCGGCATAGGCCTCGGCCAGTGCGGCGAGGCGGGCGCCGAACCCCCCATCGGGCACCTCAGAAAGGGCACGCATGTCTAGAACCAGCCCTGCGAGGGCCGGCGTGTTGTCCGGGTCGGGGAGGAGGGTAGGCGGCAGCTCGTAGACGGGCACCACGGCGGTGCTCAGGCGGATGGCGCGGTCGTAGCGGCCGGGGGCCGGGTCGGCGTGGACGGCAACGCCGTGGCCGACGGCGAACTCCAGGTGACGGCGGTAGAGCATGGCCATGGCCTGCTCCTCGCCCCCGGCGCGATCGGCGTGGTAGACCCGCTTGGAGAAGGCGGGGGAGCCGTCCGCCGCCTCGACGACGAGCTCGGGCTGGAAGAGCCAGGCCCGGTCGCGCCGGGTGGCGGGCTCCTCCTGGCCGTTCAGGAGGAAGAGGGTCACCACCCACTGGTCGCCGCGGTCGCGGACGCGTCCCTGGACGGTGACCTCGGGCTGTTCGGGGCAGGGCGCCCACTCCTCGAGGCTCCCAGCCGCCAGGGGGACGGACGCCAGGACCCCCTCCATCGGCACCCGCCGCCAGAAGGGCCCACGCGGCGCCTGCCCCTTGGCCCCCGAGGCATCGCGCGCCTCGTCGCCCCCGGTCGGCGGGGCATCCGCCGCGTCCGCCAGTTCGGGGTCGAGCGGCTCGTAACGGCCCCAGCGGGCCGTCAGGCGGAGGGCCGGGGTCTCTTTGGCGACGGCAAAGCTGAGGCCGATGGAGGAGGAGAGGAGCAGGGGCACGGCGGCGGCCGCGGGCTCGGCGGCGCCGTCCTCTCCATCCGCGCCGGCCGGGGCGGCGTCGGAGGTCTGCATGGGATCCTGCCGGGCGCCCCGGGGCGCCAGCCGCCCGACGAGGTAGCGGTCCGGGACATAGTACTCGTGGACCAGCTCGTCAGGCCCGCCGGCGGGGCCCAGGAGGTCGGCGATGACCAAGCGCTGGAGTTCGTCACGGAGTTCGGACGGTGTGGGCATCGTCCTGCTCCTACTCGTGGCGATGCAGTTCCTCGACGGCGCCCTCAACCGCAAGCCTCTCGCTATGCGTGAGTCTGTCGGGGATGGTGGATGGGCTGTGGTAGTACTGCCGCAGTTGGGATCTGACGTAGTTCTGTTGTGCACGGTAGCTGCTGAAGGTATCCCCCAGCTCAGCCAACCGGGCTGCCAGCACGCGATCCAGGCCGCCAAGCTCTCGCAACCACACCAGTTCGGGTATGTACGCTGCACCCTCACGGATGAATGCGGGCATCCTGCGTAGGTCAGAAAGCACAGATCCCTCGGTAACCTTGCCCGTCATCTCTGCACATACGGCCAGCGCGCCCCAGAACTGCGAGAGCAACGAGATCCCGTGGTTCAGGAACTCCATGATGTGGTGTCGCAGTGTGCGGTTCACTACGCGTCCAGGGACCCCGTCCAGTACCGACCGGAGCGGCTGGCCTGACCTCCAGGCTCCCACCAGGCGAAACGCATCAGCGAGACAAAGCTCGGTCGCGCGCCTTCCTACTAGGTCACGAATCCATGGCAGCTTCTCGCAGGGCTCTAGTGCCCCTGTCACCATCTCGTCAGCCCAAGCAAACACACCCAACTCGTCCGGCGTGGCACTCGCCACAACGCAGTCACGCATCGCGGCGAGTGCGGACAGCGGCAGGCCAGTTCTCGCCAGCAAGTCGAGCAGGACCTGATCACCTTTGGTTGCCGACGCTATGTTCGTGCCTAGCTGTACCAGGGTCTCCAGTGCCTCGCTCACTTGGTCCTCAAGCATCGAGCTCACCGTAGGAAAGCGTGCGAAGTAAGCTTTCAGAGCGGATCGCGGATGGTCGTCTGGTGTCAGAGCGCGCGCCACAGATGCCACGAGGCTCTGTGCCCGGGCAAGTGGCATACCTGACAGGCTAGTTAGCCACTCTGCTCTTCCCGCCCCCGCAGATACGGCGTTCTGAAGAAGCTTCGCGACACCCAGGCAGTCGCTTGTAGCACTCGGCCCTTTGAAGAACGTGCTGCGCCGGGACTGATAGACAGCTGCCGGCTCGCCAGTGCGTCGATCAGCGATGAGGCAGATACCGTCAGCAACGTAGCCGGCCCTCCCGGCGCGCCCGAGCATGTTCAGGATCACGTCCTGTTCCAGGCCCTCCTGCCTACCAGTGACTTGATCATAGCGCTGCGTGAAGGTGAGCACGGAGATGTCGAATGGAAGGTTGATGCCTTCGGCGAGGGTCGATGTCGCCACAACGGTCTGTACCAGACCCACGCGCAACCATTTCTCTACCATGTGCTGCTCAAGCCTTGCGAGCGACCCATGATGAGGCACCACCCCGCGGACTGCTGTGGCTTCGATCAGTGAGTCTGTTGCCAGTTCCGTGTGGAGCCGCGCCACGTCCTGCTGCGGCAACTCCCTCTGCCTCTGACCCTTGGATATCTCGACAGCCTGTGTCTCTGTAGACGCTTTCATCTGGACGAACACCACTGTGTTGAGCGGAGCCTGTCCCCATTGCCGCACAGCGCGAGAGGCCAGCTCGGCGCTTCCACCGTTCTTCGTCAGTCTTGCATGAGGTAGGTCCAGGCGGAAGGGCGTAGGGACAGGCGCGATGCCATCGTGAAGCCCTGGAGGATAGATGAGTATGCAAGGGTACCCATTACGCGTGTCACACTCCCTGGCGATGACCCCATTCGTCTGTCTGGTAGGACGACTGACGGAGCTAAGCATTGTAGGTGCCTTGCCCAGAGCCTCAAGCAGACGTGCTAGCGGCTCCTGTGCCCCGGCAGACGCCGTCATCAGAACTACGGAGGCGTCCGGCACGACGTCCACAATACTGCGGAGTGCCATTTCCGCCGCATCGGCTCTCGTCTCTTTCAGGAGGATGTGCGCCTCGTCAAGAACGACAAGGCCGACCGCCGAGGCGGCCTCAGGATGGCCCCTCAACAGCGCAGCCATGCGTTCAGGCGTCGTGACTGCTATCGATGTGCTGCTGTCGAATGCCTCGGCGAATTGCGGCACCGGGTCTTCGGTGACCGGAAGCTCTGCCACTTCTCGCCCAAGTGGGGTGAAGGCCTCACGAAGTACCCTCTTAGTCTGTCGCACAAGCGCGCGGGTTGGCAGCATCCAGATGGCTTGCTTACCCTCAGCTAGACACAGCGCTGTAGCCAGTTCGCCAATGATCGTCTTCCCCGACCCGGTCGGCAGCACCACCAGCAGATGCCTGTCACGGCGCAGCCACTCGCCAAAGCCGGGG
Organism: Anaerolineae bacterium; assembly: GCA_040768605.1. Classification (GTDB taxonomy): domain Bacteria; phylum Chloroflexota; class Anaerolineae; order UBA1429; family UBA1429; genus JAAZBY01. The sequence continues at coordinate 433,455 of JAXGMP010000002.1, forward strand.
CCAACCTGCTCCTGCGTGAATGTGGTTATGCGACGAGTCGCGAGGCGGCCCAGGTACCGCTGCCAGAACTCCGTGGAGGCCGCATCGCCGATCCCCCTGACAGCCAACCATTCCTCCTCAGCGCCACGGCCGAGATCCCGCAGGACTATGTCCTGTCGCTGCCTAATGCGATGCACGAGCCGCATGATGCGTCTCTCAGCAGTGTTGGTCGGCTCAACTGACGCAGCGAACAACCTGGCCCAGTAGTCCGATGAGCTGGCCTCCGAGGAGCCGGAGTAGAGTCTCTGAAGGCATGCAGCCGCGGCAGAATAGTCGCTTGTCTGTCTGGTACCGGTCGGAAGACTCCTGTCTCCAAGTCTCAGCAGGTGACCAAGCGGATTCAGAGCGTGGACACGATGTCCTCCAGCCAGGTAGTGGAGCGTGGCGAGCACCATGCAATACCAGGCGTCAGACTCGAGCGGGTGCTCAGGAAGGTCCCTCTGCTGGCGAGCAGCAAAGACACCGGACTGCTCGTAGCCTAGCCCGATGAGGTAATGTGCTGCCTCCGCGGCTGGGTCGGTGACCGCAAACTCGGCGAAGCCATCGTCGAGTAGGAACAACTGGATGCGAATCTTGAGCATCTCGGCGGCCAGAGTCGTGCTCGCATTGATCATATACGCAAACAGCCGTAGGTAGCAGCACATGACGTCGCTTAGGAAGGTCACCCGGTGAGGATCGCATTCGCAGCTTCGTGCCAGGCGCTCCATCTGCTCGAACAGACGCTGTGAGTACATCGGCTACCACCCCCTCGCGACCAAGGTTCGGGTAACATGCTGCCGAACAGCCTCGGCCAGCTCCTTCCACCCCTCCGAGCCGATGTATGTGCCTATGCGCTTGGTGGGCTGTACGGGCACGTGGCAGAAGCCCGAAAAAACGCTGGGGCTGGCATAGCACGCGTCTGCTACCACAACTCCATCATAGGCTGCCTCCGCGAGCAACCCAGCCCTTCTTCGCTGATCAGCATCCAGCCGCAGTTCGTTGAGTAGAATCTCGAGCTTGTCCTCAAGCCGCCCCCGCCCCAATTCACCCCGAGTAATGAGGTGGAACTCCTCCAGTAGCGTTTTCCCACCTGATGCCTCATCCACTAGCCCGCGCTTCCTATACCCAGCGCTAGCAACAAGCGATGTCGGGTTGTTGATTGAGCTCTTAACTGATAGCACCTCGACAGTCCAAGCAACATCCTCTATCCGCAGAAAGAGCCCATCCGGTCCCTTGTCCTCTGGCTGCATGTTCGGTTTCGAGTGGCCGATCGTAACACCCGCAGTCGGCGGCTCGTGCATGCGGATGACATCTGTCGCGACGCGAACCCAGAATGAGAGATGCTCTGACAGGTGGTTTCTGAACCGCCGCGGGTCGTTGATGACGGTTTTCACGTCCTTGTCCAGCGATGGGTACATGTACTCGACATCCTGCAATGCGCGGCCGTTGATCAGGTCGAGAACGGCCCTGCGGTCGCCCAGTTGGCTTGTCAAGTACAGATCTGCAAGCTTGCGCACAACTGGGCCGCATTCGACCAGCGGGCCAGAACAGACGTCGTCATGCCACGACTTTAGATCGTACACGCACTCACCGGTAGGCTGGGTAGGCCGTGCACTCATTGACGATATGAGCCAACGCCAAGCATGCTCTAGGCTCTCCTTTGTGACTAGTACGGAAACAGAAATCCCCGCAGCTTCATCCATAGACCCTGGCCTCCGTCGTTCGCTAGAGCAAAGGTACTGGTCTTCCCTTCCCACGCCCCTTCTTCTCGTGCAGCCCGTGCCGCACCTCGTCCTCGTAACGCTCCTGGTTCAGCGCCAGCAGGCGATCCAGTACCTCGTCTCGGGCCGGGGCGCTGATCGTGTAGCGCGAGCCCTGGGGCGCTTCGTGAAAGCCGTGGCCCAGGTCCAGGTCGCCCCAGCCGTAGGCAGCAGCCACCGCCTGATCCATCTCGCGGTGCAGCTCCCGAAGCCGGGCGATGTCCGCGGCGGTCTCCTCGGCATCGTGGAAGCGGTTGTAGGTGGCGGTGAGCCCTTCCTGGCGGGCCAGCATGATCTGGCGGCGGTACTCGTGGTAGGCTTCCCCCGCGCACGCCAGACCCTCTAGTATGTCGGGAAATGCGAACGTCTGGACGCAGTCTGTCGGCGAGTAACGCATGTCGCCTTTCAGCGTTGAGGAGTACTGGCGCGCCCAGCTCTCATGCGCTGAACCCTGCAGGATGGCGAATGTGGCTGCATCATCGGCGTCAAACACAACCGTGGCATCAGAGAACACCTGGTTCGCGCTCAGGAACGTCAGTGCGTGGGTATTGCTGACCCGACATGTCACCAGTGCTCGCCGCAAAGATGCGATGGCCTGGTACAGCGCCGCAGCCGATGCTCCGTACTGCCACCAGAAGTGTCTGCGCCGCCTGCTCGTCGAGTTACCAGTGGTGAGTTTCTGTCGCTCTGAGCAGACCCGATCTCGAACGACCGCCAGGCAGTCGGGATAGTCGGCGGCCACCGGTAGCACATAGTCGCCTGGGACGCGCCCTTCCTGCAGCCACTTCCTCTGGCGTTCCGCGCTGGCGCCTACCCACTGGCCCGGGGCGCCCCGTTCCAGGGGCCAATCGAAAAAGTTGATCACCCAGCGGCTCGGTGACTGGTCAGGCCGGGAGTTGAGGTCCTCGCCGTTCAGGTAGGGGAAGAGGACGTGCTTCTTGCGCGGGTCCTTGTCGATCAGCGCCTCGGCCTCCTGCGGCTCGAGGACGAAACCCATGCCCAGGACGTAGGAGCCGATGAAGCTTAGTCCCTCGTTCGCCGCTAACCGTTGGGGGCTTCCGGTCACGGCCCGGCCATCCAGGTAGGCGCTGATGGTGCGGACCGGCTTGCCGTTCAGCGCCCGGTTAGCCTGCCATAGCCCGCTAATCAGGTGGACCACGTCCACCACCACCGCAGCGCGCCCCGGCCAGGGGACGTCGTTCTCGGCGCGGTAGATGCGCCCGCCGGCGGCCAGGATGCGATCCAGCCCGCCCTCCCGCGTATCCCCCTGGGCGATGGTGTTTGTGGCGATGAGGCCCAGAGCACCGCCGGGGCGCAGCTTCTGGAAGGCGCGGCGGTAGAAAAAGCCGCACAGGTCCATGGTGCCCGCCGCATCCGGCCAGGCCCGCCGCAGGTAGTCCAGGTAGGCGGTGCCCAGGTTCGTGCTGAGGCGCAAACCGCCCATGAACGGCGGGTTCCCCACGATGGCGTGGAAACCACCCTCTTCAGAGACCTCCGGGAACTCGAGCTCCCAGTGGAAGGGGCTCACACCGCCCGGCACGCAGGTTGTCAGGTCTGGCGCGTCGAGCGGCGCGTCGGCGCCCAGGCGGAAGGCGCGCCACAGACGCTCGCGCAGCCTTTCTGCGGCCGGCCCCTTCAGACCCGCCAGGTAGGAAGAGACGAGCAGGTCCGCACCGGTCCGCAGGTGGTTGGTCAGCGCCTCGGCATCGGCCAGTTTTGCTTCCTTCACCTGCTGGTCGCGAACGTCCCGGTCGGGCAGGGCAGCGATCTCGCGGCGCCGGGCCACCACCTTTTCGATATCGATCTCGGTGCCGAAGGGCTCATAGCCAGACCCCGCGTTTGGCTTGGGATGGAGGGTCCAGAACTGCAGCTGGCGCCGGTCGACGCCCACCAGCGAGTCTCCGCATTTCAGCGCGTGATCGAGGAAGGAGAAGGGCTTGTCCTTCTCCATCGTCACCAGCCACAGCGAGAGCTTGGCCATCTCCACGGCTAAGGGGTTCTTGTCCACCCCGTAGAGGCAGCGGTCGGCCACCAACCGCCGGGCCAGACGCAGACGCTCATCCGCGTCGGCAGGGATCGACTGGTGAAGATCGCCGGTGCGTTCGCCCTCAGGAGTAATGAGGACGATCTCGCCCGCGTGGCGCCGCTGGAGGTTCGCCTCACGCTCTCCCCAGGCCTGCACCACGCACTCCGACAGGTACCGGCAGGTCTCTACGAGGAACGCCCCGGAGCCCATGGCGATGTCGCACACGCGCAGCCCGAGGAGCTCGGGCGCCGTGCGGAGGCGCCACCGATCCCGGAGGCGGCCCTCGGCGGGGCCCTCGTAGACCTGGGGCTCCAGGGTGTGCTGGACGATCGGCTCGGTAAGCAGCCGCGGCGTATAGTGGGTGCCGGTGGCCCGGCGCAGGCGCCCCGCGGTGACGTAGACGCTGCCAACGGGCACCACGAGGGGCTGGCCATAGTCGTCCTTGCGCAAAACGCCGGCGTAGGGCAGCACCCGGGCGTACAGGGGGTCGTCGTTGACGCAGGCGGCACGGAGGCGCGGGGCCGTCTCCAGGTCGGCGCCGGCCTGCAGGCCCTTTTTCAGGGCGGAGAGGGAACGGCCCGTCTCGGCTCGCAGGTAGCGGATGAGGGCGTCTTGCCCCCGGGCCGCCTGCTCTTCGAGGGCCGGGAGGGGCAGGTCGGCCACCTTGTTTCCGGCGCGCTCGAGGCCCAGGACCGGCTCCGCCGCGCGGCGGGCGGTGTGGTCCAAAAGTCCCTCATAGACGTGGCCGATCTGCACGACGTCCAGGGCGCGGAAGGAGAGGCGGCGCGCCTCAGCGGGGCCGCCCTGCGGGCCAGGCACCCGCAGCATCTGGAGGGCGCTGAGGAGGTGCAGGACGGTGCGGTTGTCGATAGGCAGTGGGTCGGCGGGTGTGGTGCGCCAGTCGCTGCCCGCGGGCCGTCCTTCGAGAAAGGGGAAGCGGTCGGGATCGAACAGCCCCCCGCCATAGGCGGCCAGGTGCAACTGGTCGTGCCGGGCACCGGCATAGACGGCGCGAAAGGTGGAGAGGAGCCGGCACCAGGCGTCGTGATGCCGCTCCAGGACCTCCTCCCCCGCCTGATCAGCCCGCTCCTGGAGCTGGGCACGCAGGGTGGAGGCGGCATAATGCTCATCGTACAGGGGATCCCCCAGGAGGAGCAGACCACGCTCCTCGGCGCTGAGCAGAAAGACCAGCCGCATCATGACCGTAACCCCGGCCTCGTACAGCTGCGCCTCGGGGATGCCCCGCAAGAGGCGGCCGCCGCGGTCCTGATCGGCGCGATCGATGGTGCGCACCAGGATGGCCAGTGCTTCGCGTACTTGCAGGCCCAGCTGGTCGGTGACCTCCTCCTGATCGGAGGCGGAGCGCGCCAGGAGGTCACGCAGGGTCTCCCCCTTACCGGCGCCCACCAGGCGCATGACGCGCAGCAGGGTCCGGAAGGCCTGCAGGGTGAGGGGCTCAGCGAGCCATAGCTCAGCGTACCAGGAGATATAGCCGGTGGACTGCTCCGGCAGGGCGTGGACAAGCATCCACTGCTCGCCGTTGGTCACCAGGCCCAGTGGAACGCGGGTGGCCTTGAGCAGGTCCTGCATGCGCGCCGCCGGTGAGTGCGGGGTGTGGCGGCCGGCCGGGGAGCTCTCCAGCCCCTGCCCCTTGGGCACCACCTGCACGAGGAGATGGGCCACCGCGGGATCGTCGGGATCTCGGAAGGCCATGTCGGGGGCCAGGGGCGCGCTGCCATCGGCCGAGGGTGCCGCCCAGGCAGAGAGGCCGGCCTCGTCGAGGCAGAGGACCTCGTCATCGATATCCAGCACGTGGCGCAGTACCCACTCCGCCCAGGCACGATGGATGGCGGGGTCCGCGCGGGTAGAGCCCTGGTTATCCAGCCACTCCTCATAGGCAGCGCGGAGGGCGCGCTTGAGGTCGGGGTCGTCCTTCTCCAGCCCCTGGGGAAAGACATCCCGTAGGGCGGGCATGGAGAGGAAAGGTCCCGAGATATCGAGGAGCGACAGCCACTCCGCATGCTGCCGGGCGATGGGGTTCGGCTGGCGATAGGTGGTCTTGCGCATGGTGTGGCGATCTCTCCGTCACAGGGCTCGCGACTGCCAGGGGAGGCATGGTCGGCATCAGGAAGCCCGATGAGCTGCCATCAGGCCAGCCTCCTGGGCACCAAGAACGTCACCGCCACGGGAAAGAGCCGAGACTGCGGGTCCGCGAAGCGTGCCGCGATGGCTCCAAGCTCGGCATCCAGTTCGCCGGGGATCTGCGCCAGGCGCGCCTCGAGGGCGTTCACGTTACGCTGGTACTGCTCCCGTTCCGAGGTGGAGAAACCCTCGAGTTCCAACTGCCGGGGCGCCGTCTGCAGCTCCTGGGTAATCAGCCGCTCGAGCTCCCCGAGGACAGCGGTAATGTCGGCCGCCTCCTTCTCTCGGCGCCGCTCCAGGAGGCGCCCCACCGCCGTGGTGCGCTCCCGCATGCGGGCCTCCAGCGCCGCCGCCAGCGCCTGGCTCACCTCGGGCCAGACGGCGGTCAATGTCTCCTTGGTCGCTGGGCTGGGCTCGGCGTCGGTGGCCTCAGCCAGGGCGCGCTGGACGTCCGTTACGTTCATCCGCCGCAGCCGCCCCTCCGTGACCAGGCCCCCGGCGGAGAGGATCTCTTCGTGGAGCCGCGTCTTGTTGCCCCCCACCACGACCAGACGGCCGTGGGCGATGACTGCGGGACCGTCCAGCGCGGTATCAGGCACCAGGCGCGCCGCCACCCGATACAGCCCCTGGCTGGGCAGAGCGTTCCATACCTCCGCCCGTAGGAGGCGCAGGGACATCTGCACTAGACGGTGATTCAGGTGCGCCAGCACTACGTCGTCGCGCCCCTCGGCCAGGTGTCGGTCAAAGACGATGGGGCGCGGCACGCCGGTGTGGGGGTGTTCGAGCCCCTCGCTGCACCGCGCCCAGGAGCCCGTCAGGCGCTGCAGGTGAAACACCGGGCAGCGGTCGTAGCGGCCTGAGGGATCCGGCCAGATTCCGGCGACCTGCGCCTCCAAGAGGGGCGCCTGGCCGGCCAGTTCCAGGGCCACTGCCACGGCCTCCTGAACGTTCTCCGGCCTAAGGTGCAGCGCTTGCTCGCTTTGCTGGACCTTGTCGTACAGCGCCCGCACGCGCTCGCGCAGATCGCGCTCAAAGCGCAACATGTCCCGGAGCGGCGCCGCCTGGATCTCCGCCTGCGCCGTATCCAGCCGGCGCCGCCTGCCGAGCATGGCCTCCTCCACCTGCTCGGCGATGACCGGCCCCACCTTGCCGAGGTCCTGGCGGATCTGTTCCACCTTGTGCACCGCGCGCGCCAGGAACTCCAGGGCACCATCCAGCCGGTTCACGTCGAGCGGTGGAGCATCCGCCAGGCTCTGGTAGCCGGCCGGCGCGAAATGGTAGATCAACGGCTCGCGCTGCTGGCCGTGGCGGTCGACGCGGCCGTTGCGCTGTTCCATCCGTGAGGGGTTCCAGGGGATCTCGTAATGTACCAGGCGGCGACAGTACAGCTGGAGGTCGATCCCCTCAGAGGCGGCATCGGTAGCCAGCAGGATGCGCACCGGGCTGAGGTCCGGGCGGGCTTGAAAGGCGGCCTTGATGCGCTCCCGCTGCTCGTCGTCCATCCCGCCATAGAGGGTCTGCAGCCGCTCGGCGCTGGCCAACCCCTGAGCGGCCAGTTGCTCCTGCAGCCAGTCCTGCGTGTCGCGGTATTCGGTAAAGATGATCACCCGCTCGTCGGACCATTCGCCTCCGGGCCGGATGTGGGTGCGCAGCCACTCAAAGAGGGCTAAAGCCTTGCTGTCGGGCTGGGCGGCGGCCATCGCGCTCCAGGAGTGCAACCTACCGAGGAGCTTGCGCTCGTAGGGCGTCAGCGTCTTGAATAGGGAGGTGGAAGCCAGCAAGGCGTCCTCTTCCGCCTGGGCGTACTCCTCGTCGTCGGGATACTCGTCCTCGACGCGAGCGACCATGGCGCGGAGCGCCCCTTCGGACACCCTGGGCCGCGGCCGCCGAGCGGACCCTTGCGGGGAGCGCTCCAGGGTGGCCAGGTGCTGGGCCAGGGTACGCTGGAAGGCGGCCGGCGAAGAGAACAGGCGCTTCTTGAGCAGCTTGAGCACAAACTCTGTCCCCGTCCGCTCGGCGGGTGTGTGGCAGTGCGCCTGGCGAGACGCCGTGTACTCCTGGAGCCAGCGATGAGCCTGCTTCTCGGCGTCGGTGTGCACGACCTCGATGGCCGCCAGGCGCCGCGCCGGGAAACGTGGCTGGCCCGACCAGTCGACGAGATCCTGTTTGAGCCGGCGGACCATCACTGAGGCGAGGAGGTTGCGGTCGGGCGGCACGCCGCGGGCAAAGCGCTGGTTGTCCAGAATCTCCAGAAGGGCGGAAAAGCTCTCCGCATAGCCGTTGTGGGGCGTCGCGGTGAGGAACAGCCGGTGCTCAAAGTGCGGCGCCAGGAGGCGGATCGCTGCGGTGCGCTGCGAGTCGATGGCGTAGCGGCCCCTGCCCGCCGGCGCGATGTTAGCCGCCTCATCGACGATCAGCAGGTCAAAGCGTCGTGGATAGGTGATCTCCCCCTCCGCGGGCAGCACATCCCGCAGAAGGCGCAAAGGCCGATCCCGCTTGATATAGTCCACCGAGGTGATCAGCCGGGGAAAGTGCGTCCAGGGGTTCGCGTGGATGCCGCGGGTGCGCCGCAGGAGGCGCATCGAACCGCTATCTACGATGCGGAACTCGAGCCCGAACTTGTCTCGCATCTGCTCCCGCCACTGGATCTGGAGGGCCGAGGGGCAGACGATCAGGATGCGCCGAGCCCGCTGGCGAATGAGCAGCTCCTGGGCTACCAGGCCGGCCTCGATGGTTTTGCCCAGGCCGACGTCATCGGCGATGAGCAGGTTCACCCGAGGCATCTCCAGGGCGCGCACCACGGGATCCAGCTGATAGTCCTCGATGACGATGCCGCTGCGAAAGGGCGCCTGCAGAGAGCGGATATCCGCCGAGGCCACGGCGCCCCAGCGCACCGCGTTCAGAAAGGCGTCCTGCCGCTGTGGGGTGTCGTAGCCGATCGGCTGGGGGAGGGCGGAGTAGTCGTAGACCTGGGCACCGGGCTCCAGCTCCCAGATGACCTGCAGCTCCTCACCGAGGGCGTCGTCCTCCACGGAGGCGAGGATCACGAGGTGTTGCCGGTGGTTCGTGGCGGGCATCAGAGGGTCAACCGGCAGGGCGCTGGCGACCACATCGGAGACGATGTAGCGCCGCCGCCTCACCTGGACGAGCTGACCGACTTCGGGGGGATCCGTAATGACCACTGGCATATACAATATGGTTCCGTTGATATGCCTGAAGCGCCATATGGACGATCGCTGTCACCCCCATCTCCCCCCACAATACCGGTGGCAGCCTCTTTAGTATATCAGGCAGAACTGGTCCATGCAAGCACTGTGGACTGCTGTGGGCCGGGATGTGATGGGCGGATCCACGCCGGTGGGACTTCTGGGGATGGTCGGGGTCCTGCCGGATGGGGCTGCTTCTCCGCACGGGGCAGGCAAGTTCGTCGGCGCGTACACCGGGGACTCCCCGAGTGTGAAGTGACCCACCTGCACCGGCACGTCAGGGGCATAGGCGAAGGAGGCGATGCGTTCCCTCCGGTATACACGTCGAGCTGCCCATCTAGGTGCATCTCCAGGTCCACCTCGGCACAAGCGTAGTAGCCGCGGGGTGGGCCTCGGGAAAAGCGGCAGACGCAGCCTCCCGAAGGCGATGGTGTTGCCCAGGTGCACCGTGCGCTGCTAGTGGAACACGAGCATCCGCTCCACCAGCAGCCTCCGCGGCCAGGATGGGTAGGCAGCTGTGGGGTCCTGGGGCGGTCGCCCGAAGCAGGGGCCACGGCGAGGGAAGGGGCAGGCGAGAGGGCAAGGCCTTGCCGCGGCTGCCATCCAGGAGCACCTCGTAGCCTATCTCCCGGAGGGTCGCGATGAGGCGCAACATCTGGCGTGCACCGACGCCAAGCCCCTGCGCCGCCTACCGCGCGGTCAGCTGGCCGCTCGCTGCCTTTTCACCAGATCGGTCCGCAACGAGTCCTTGTCTGTCACCCGCTTGCTCTCCATGACGGTGAAATCGCCACTGGCCAGCCGGTGTGGCATATTCGTAGATCGTTGGCACCCCCGTGTTCAGCTTGACAAAGGAGTAAGCCCTTGTTACCCTTGGACACATTCGCGTCACCGCCCAAGAGGGTGGATGGTTGGGCCCTGGCGGCTGTCGCCCGGCCGCCTGTCGGACAGGGACCCGGGGCCCCGCAACACCAATAGTGTCCCACCGACTAGCCAGGGGGCGGAGGATGCCACGGGCCGATCGTCACCGGGTGCGCCCTTTACCCGACCTCAAGTAGCCATCCTGGAGGGAGCCCTCTTGACAACGCCGTTGACGATAGAGCAACTCTGGGGCAACGCCAGGTTTTCCCCTAACCCCGCGCAGAAGCAGGCCATCCTGCACTCGGAAGGGCCGCTCTACATCACCGCCGGCCCTGGTTCTGGAAAAACCCGTGTGATCCTGTGGCGAACCCTCAACCTCCTCGTGTTTCACAACGTGCCCCCTGATGAGATCTGCCTGACGACCTTTACTGAGAAGGCCGCCACCCAGCTCAGGGAGGGGCTCCAGGCCTTGCTTGGTCACGTAAGCAACGTGACCAAGCGACAGTTTGACCTCTCAGCGATGTACGTTGGCACCATGCATTCCCTCTGTCTGCGCTTGCTGGCTGACCGCCGCTTCAGCCCGGACCGCCTACGTCCGCGCCCTCCGCGCCTCATGGATCAGCTCGATCAGTACTTCTTCCTCTACCGCCGACGCAACTGGAGCGATCTACTGGCGATGGAGGGACTGGACATTGAAGATAACGGTAGCCTCATAGTGAATGAGGTCTTTGGGGGCAGCTATGACAGTAGGCATGAAGCCGCCACACACTGCATCGCGCTGTTCAACAGGCTGTCGGAGGAGTGCATTGAGCCCCAGATCGCCCTGGAATGGCTGGGCGAAGACGTTGAGACACAGTACTTTCTGAACAAGCACGGCATCGACCCCAGCGGCATGGCCATGCTGCTTCGCCTCTACGGTCACTATCGCACGATGTTGGCAACGCGCGAAAACACACCATGTGCCGATTTCGCACTCATCCAGCAAGCAGCCTATGACGCACTGTGCGAACAACCGACTTCGGGTTCCGTCTTCCGTCACGTTATCGTTGACGAGTACCAAGACACGAACACCATCCAGGAGCGGCTTTTCGTCAAGCTGGCCGAGGGCCATCGCAACCTGTGCGTCGTCGGCGATGACGACCAGGCCCTGTACCGCTTCCGAGGCGCCACCGTCGAGAACTTTGTGGAGTTCCCTTCACGCTGTCGCCAGCACCTGGGCATCGAGCCAAACCACGTCGAGCTATCGGTGAACTATCGCTCCCGACCGCCCATCGTCAGCTACTATCGGCGCTTCATCGACCTGTGCAACTGGACTCGTAAGGATGGGCAGGGGCAATACCGAGTGGCGGGCAAGGTGCTACGACCGTTTCGCGACGACAGTGGCCCTGCCGTCGTGGCTACCCGTGGCGGCTCCCCAGAGGACTGTTTTGAGGAGATCGCCGATCTGGTGGTCCGCCTCCTGAAGGCCAAGCGAGTCACAGATCCGAACCAGATCGCCTTTCTGTATCCCAGCCTCAAGACGCCGCAGTGTACACGAGCGATTGCCGCACTGGAGGCTCGTGGTCTAAAGGTCTACGCGCCCCGCGCTGGCAAGTTCCTTCAGGTACCCGAAGCGACTGACATGCTTGGCTTGCTGGCGCACATCATCGGCCCCGGAGGCCTTGGGGGCTACCATGCGGCTGCCCGCGGACAGTACACTCAGTATCGGAACTGGCTGAGCGGTGCCGTGGAGCGGGCCCAGGACCTGATGGCCGAGGATGCACACCTGGCGCAGTATGTGTCATTCCGACAGGAAGAGATCGAGACAACTATCGCCGACGGGAAGGTGCTACAGCAGGTCCTTGAGAGCCATGGTTGGGAGCAGGGCGATGAGTATGACCCTGCGCGGATGAAGCGAGCGCTCGGTGTGGCCCCGGGCCTGTCCGAAAGAGCACGCCGGCAGTTCGCCCGCAACTCTCTGGACGATGCGGTTTCACGCTTCCGCGAGCAGGGGCACCCCATGAACCTGCGCTACGTTGTGCGCCGTGTCACCGGCCTGGACTGGTCGCTGCTGGATGCCTTCTACCAGTTGTGTGGGATGCGCCACTTCCGGGACGCTTTTGACCTGGCCGAATCAGGAGAGGACGAAGGCCCCGCCTGCAACCTCTCTCTGGTTTCGCAGTATCTGCGGCGCTATCTGGACCAGTATGGCGCCATGCTGACGGCAGACACCCTCAACGATCAGATGCAGATGCGGCTGCTCTTTGGCTCCTACTGCTACGCGCTCTGGAGGCTGGAGGAGTCCGAGTTCGAGGATCCGGACAATCCTTTCCCCAAGGGTCGCATCCCCTTCCTGACGATCCACCAGAGCAAAGGTCTGGAGTTCCCCGTGGTCGTCCTTGGCAACCCATTCAAGCTGGACAGGGGACCGCAGAAGACCGAGGTGATGGTGCATCGCTTCGTCAGCCGCGAAGAAGGCGAACCACTGGACCGCATGTCCGAGTTTGACATCATGCGCATGTTCTACGTCTCGTTGTCGCGCCCTCAGAACCTGCTCGTTCTGCCGCGTTTTGTGGGGCGTGGTCAGCGGTGCACCAAGCCGTTCAGACAGCTCTTCGACAGCCTGCCCCTCGTAAAGGATCTGGACGTCGCCGCCCTGCCCGAGTCCAGACGAGCGGACAGCGACCTCCCGCGGGCCTACTCCTATACAGGCGACTATCTGGCATACCGCCGTTGCCCGCGCCAGTACATGGTCTACCAAAGATACGGCTTTGAGCCTGCTCGAACGCAGACCCAGTTCTTTGGGAGCCTCGTGCATCGCACGCTGGATGACCTGCACAACTTCCTCATCGCCCGCCGGGAGAAATCCGAATGAACGAGCAAGGTATAGACCTGGACATGCCCGTGGAGCGCTTTTTGGAGCAGGCCTTTGAGGACAACTACCAGTCCTTGCGCCTGGAGGAGGGCCGCTCTTTGGCCCCCAACCTGGTCGACCTGGCCCGCCAACAGGTGCTGCTCTACTGGAGAAAGCTGGCGGACGTGGCCCAGTCGATCACCAATACCGAAGTGCCCCTGGCGCTCCCCAACCAAACCAGTCCTGCAGGCAGGCAGTTCTCGATTGAGGGTGTGGTGGACATCGTGCGTGAGACCGGCTACACCGTAATGTACGACATCAAGTCTCTCGACGCGGGCTATGTCCGGGCAAATGCTCAATGGTTCGAGAACCAGCTGAACGTCTATGCCCACATCTGGCAGAACCTTCGGGGCGAAGCTCTGCGCCAGACGGCTATCATTGCCACTGCCTTTCCGCGCATGGTGGAGGAGGCGCTGGCACGCGACGATCCGGGCCAACTGGCGTGGGCGCTCGGCCAGTGGACCCCGATTGTGCCCATGACCTTTCGGCCGGAGCGCGTGGAGGAGATGATTCGCGACTTTGGCGCCACGGTGGATGACATCGAGGAGCGCCGGTTTGCCCCGCGGACACCAGAGGAACTGAGCCAGCGCGGGGGCTCCGTACGGGTGCGTTTCGCGACCGACGTGTGCAACGAGTGCGATGCGCGGTTTTCGTGCGCCTCCTACCGTGCCTGGGCGGCGCGCGCCACACAGCGGACGGCGCCGCTGATGCGGGACTACTTTTTCGATGACGAACCCTGGATCGAGAGCAACCTGATGGCAACGCCCGACGCCGATGGCCTCATAAAGGACTTTGTGGAGCGATGATCCCTTCGTGTATTTCCTACCCCATCGGCGGTTCCCCCTGGCAGAGAGGGCGAGTGCGCCGTGGCTGAGCTATCGCATTCGACAACGCTGGGAAGCTACTACGTCGGCGACTCGGTGGAGATGCTCCGCGGGACGACGGGCGATGATCTGCGGGGCAAAGTTCAGCTGCTCCTTACATCGCCGCCCTTCCCGCTCAACAACAAGAAGGACTATGGCAACCTCACCGGCGATAGGTACCGTGAGTGGTTTACCGGGCTCGCGGTCACGTTTGCCGAGTTGCTCACCGATGATGGCTCCCTTGTCATCGAAATGGGCAACGCTTGGGAACGCGGGCGTCCCGTTCAGTCGCTCTTGCACCTGCAATCCCTGATCGGCTTTGTGCAGAACCCGCAGGCCGGGCTGAGGCTGTGTCAGCAGTTCGTCTGCTACAACCCGTCTCGTCTGCCCTCGCCGGCTGCCTGGGTCACGGTACGCCGAATCCGCTTCACGGATAGCTACACACATGTGTGGTGGATGTCTCGCACCGACTATCCAAAGGCGGACAATCGGCGGGTACTCCGGCCCTATAGCCGCGCGATGAAGGCCTTGCTCAAACGAAAGCGCTACAATGATGGTGAGCGTCCGTCGGAACACGTGATCAGCCCAAAGAGCTTTCTCACAGACCACGGCGGTAGCATCGCCCATAACCTGTTCGAGCTAGAGAGCCTGGACGAACACAGAGAGGTGCGGCTGCCCAACGTCCTGAGCCACTCGAACACCCGGTCCAACTCGCACTTCCTGAGGACCTGCCGATCGCAGGGGATACGCCCCCACCCCGCGCGGATGCCCGAGGGGCTCGCCGCATTCTTTGTCGAACTCCTGACAGATCCTGGCGATCTGGTGCTAGATCCGTTTGCTGGCAGCAATACCACAGGAGCAGCCGCCGAGCGCCTCGGCCGGCGTTGGCTTTCCATAGACATCCGCCCCGAGTATGCGCAGCAGTCGGTCATCCGCCTGCAGGATCCAAGCCTGCAGATCGGACCAGATCTTGTGGAGGAGGGTAGAGATGGCCCCTAGTATTGCGACGCATGTGGCAGAGATGGCGTCCGTCAACCTCTTTGCGCAAGACGGCAACGGCCATTGGAGGTCCGGTACCTTCGTCGGGCGCCCCTACTTTGTCAGCTATGAGCGAATGCATGTGTTGGTGGCCGACGCATGGAAGCAGCAAGCCAAGGGGCTTCCTCAGGGGTCGTTTCTGCTCGCATACTATGAGAATGAGCCGGAGATCGAAGAGGCGCTACTCCTCCGCGTGCTTGCTCCGGCCGCGTTGCCGACCGATGACGACGTGATCAGTTCGATGGTCGAGTACTACAAGGACAACCTGCGGACCGCCGGGGGCGGAAGTCAGCTCGATGACTTTACCCGCTACGAGTTCGGATTCTCGGGGCTAGAGTGCCGCATCCTCGGCACATTCTATCGTTCGGCGGATGGTAGGGTCGAGTTTGGCGCCGACGTGGAGAACTTTTACAGCGCCCACAACTACAGCGTGGTCAAGCCCAACCCGGCAGCCCTCGAGGTGGTCGTCAACTTCCGCGATGGTGCGCTGAGCGGCGGGCCTGCCGACATTGAGATCGGACGCGTCAGGTACAGCTCCAGCATGCGCTTCCAGAGCACCGAGAACGTTGTGCCCGTCTATATCGATCCAAAAGACTTTCTCGGCAAGCGCACCGCCCTCTTTGGCATGACCCGCACGGGCAAGTCCAACACCATCAAGAAGGTCATCGAGGCCACCGTCTCCATGAGCAGCAAGGCCCCCATGGACCTTGCAGCAGCCCTCGAGACGACACCCAGCGACAACAATGACCCGTATACCGAGCAGGGTTTCCCCAGGTTTCCTGTTGGCCAGATCGTGTTCGACATCAATGGCGAGTACGCCAATGCGAACCTGCAGGATGAGGGCACGGCCATCTTTGAGATGTACCAGGATCTCGTCACCCGCTACAGCGTGCTCAAGAAACCCGGCTTTAGGGTGATGAAGATCAACTTTTACCATGACGTCATCGCGGGGTTTGAGATGATCCAGAGCGGCCTGGCGCTCGAAACGGCGGACTATGCCAATAGCTTCCTGGCCATCGACCTGACTCCCCCCGTAGATGACAGCGACTTTTCCGCCAAGACGCGTTACCAGCGCAAGGTCGCCGCCTACCAGTGCTGTCTCCACCAGGCCCAGTTCCCGGCCCCGCAAGGGCACAAGGTGAGCTTCTCTGGCTGTAAGGAGATCAATGATCTGACGGGCATCGACCCCAAAAACGGCGTCACCCTCGACCAGGCGGTGGCATGGTTTACGCGCGTGTGGAACGAGTACAACAGCAACCAGTTCTTCGCAGACTATGCCAGAAACAAGGGTCGCGAGTGGGCGGACGAAGACCTCAAGGCCCTGATGGTGTTCCTGACGCGGCAGAGCAAGCCGGGTGGGGCTGCAAACATCTCGGGCTACCGCAAGCTTCGCGACATGATCAACATGCACACCGACACGTTGGATGAGCCCTTCCAGGGCGAGATCATCAAGAGCCTGCGCCAGGGCCGTATCGTCATCGTCGACCTCTCGCAGGGTGATCCCGCCATTCAGCGGATCTACTCGGAGCGCATCTGCCGCGGCATCTTTCAGGATGCCATGGCGCGGTTCATCGACAACAGGGCGAACAACTTTGTCCAGTTTTACTTTGAGGAGGCACACAACCTCTTCCCCAAGCGTGAGGACCAGGACCTGAGCCAGATCTACAACCGTCTGGCCAAGGAGGGCGCCAAGCTGAACCTGGGCCTGATCTATGCCACCCAGGAGGTCAGTTCGATCAGCGCCAACATCCTCAAGAACACCCAGAACTGGTTTATCGCCCACCTCAACAACGAGGACGAGACGCGCGAGATCAAAAAGTACTATGACTTTGGCGACTTTGTTGTGAGCCTGGTGCGGTTCAGCGCCAGCACCGACAAGGGCTTTGTGCGCATGAAGACCTACTCGAACCCCTTCGTCGTGCCCGTCAAGATCCACCGCTTCACGGCAAACGCCTCGGAGGTGTAGGCCATGGCATATGCAAGTCGGCACGGCCGGAGGCCTCAGGAGTTCGCCAGCCGCTCTTCCCACAGCCATGTGATCCGTGACCCCGTCGTGTCGGGCTTCCTGAGCCGGTGCAGCCTGCCCAGCGCGGCGGAGGATGTGCTCATCCGCAGGGAGCAGGTCGTCCATGTTCAGCCGGAGACGAACCCGATCAAGCACTTTGTCGCGGTTGACGGCGGCTATACCCAAGTTGCAGTACGGACCGAGTTCCCGTCCGCCACGGTCTGCTTTTTGCAGTTCGGGGCACTCTTTTTCGCCCTGGAGGACCTCCTGCATCTGGAGCGTTCCGCTTTCATCGATCCGGAGGACATGGCCCGGCTCAAGAACATCCAGCGGTTCAAGCTGGTGGTGCCGGTACGCAACGTCTCTCTCACCAGCGAGGGATCGCTGACGCACTCCTTTCGACGGGCCCTCCACGAGTTCTTTGTGACAGTCGAGGATCCTCCCCTGATCGAGGGTCTGCGCTGGCTCGTCTTTCAGGAGTACCGGGGGGCGCATCAGTCCATCTGGGATCTGGCCAGCTGCCCCACCTGCCACCAGGGCCCCGTCCGACTGCGCAGCAAAGACATCTCGTCCGAGTATTCGTTCACATGCCAGCACTGTGGCGCGCCCCTCTACCTCATCGACGTGTTCCGGCTGCATGAGGCCATCGACGATGAACTGGGGGCAGGCGGCGTCCTGGGGTATCTGACGACCGCCATCGAGCAGATGCTCATTGCCCATCTCATCCGCACGGTGCTGCACACCCGGCCCGCGCTGCTCAGGGAGATCCTGTTCATCAAGGACGGTCCCCTGGCGTTCTTTGGCCAGACGGCTAACATGCACAAGCCCATGCGATCGCTGGTAGGCTGGCTCTTTCAGCAGCAGGAGCTGTACCTGGCCGGCCTGGAGAAGAGCGGGCCGTTCGTCGAGCATGCAGACGAGATCGCCAGGCTGATCGAGCCGGGCACCGCCATCCTGCTGGATGACGACTATATCCACAAGTACGTGCTTCCGGCGCGAGGCTCCGCCGCGGGCCCTTACGGACGCACGACCTATTACGGCTCCAAGCTTATCTACAAGACGCGCGCCGGGGCGATGTACGTGGTGACGGTGCCCACAGCCAAGATCGTAGAGCAACCTGTCGCGGGGGACCTCCGCAACCTGAACACGATCCTGACCAACATCGAGGCCCTGCGCTGCGACATGTACGACAACGCCCTGATCCCGGTGGCGCTGGCCAACAAGCTCGTCTCGCTGGCCAACCACCCCAGCTCACGCATTCTACAGGCCTTTGCGCGAGAGACGGTGCCGCACTAGCAGTGTGCACGCCCCTCTCAGGGCGCCGTTCCGGCCCACGCAAGCGTCACCCAGCCCACTATGCGACGTAAGTCCAGGAGGGAATCGCTGTGCCCATCACCCGCTACGAACCCGGCTATGACCTGCAGGAGGAGCGCCTGGAGCGCCTGCGCACGCTGTTCCCCGAGGCCTTCGCCGACGGCGAACTGGACTGGGACGCCCTGCGCGACCTGCTCGGCGCGCCGCTGGAGGAAGGGGACGAGTACAACACCTACGGCCTGTTCTGGCCGGGCAAGCGCGCCGCCCGCCGCGCCGCGGCCCTCCCCCCGCGCGACGCGCTGGCCCCCGCCCCGGGCGAGGGCGTCGACGAGGAGACCACCCGCAACGTCTTCATCGAGGGCGACAACCTGGAGGTCCTCAAACTCCTGCGCAAGGCCTATGCCGGACGGGTCAAGATGATCTACATCGATCCGCCGTACAATACCGGAAAGGACCTGCTATACCACGACGATTTCGCCGAGAACGAGGCTGGGTACCTGGAGCGCACCGCGCAGGTCGACGACCTGGGGCGCCGTATGTCAACGAACCCGCCCTCGGCAGGTCGCTTCCACAGTAATTGGCTGGACATGATGCGACCACGCCTGTCAATAGCACGTGAGCTACTGCGGAACGATGGACTACTGATCGTCTCCATAGACGACAATGAGGCGCACAATCTGCGTGCATTGCTGAACGAGGCATTCGGGGAAGAGAACTACGTGGCGACGATCGCCTGGAACTCAACGAAGTCAGTAACGAACACGGCCCTCGTTTCAGTCTCTCACAACTACCATATCATTTACGCTCGCGACGTGTCCTACTTCATCACACATCGCGGTCATCTCAGGCTGCCCGAGCGCGGCGAAGGCTTCGCGAATCCTGACGACGATCCCCGCGGGCCCTGGAAAGCCGATCCCTTCCAGGTTGGTGGCTGGCGACCCAACCAGCAGTATGAGATCGTGAATCCAAGAACCGGCGTGACATATAGGCCCAATCCGGGCTGCAGCTGGAAGAATGACTACGCTCGCTTCCGGCTACTAGAGAAAGACAATCGCATAGTGTTCGGCGTCACCGGTGAAGCAGGCCCGCAAAGGAAGAGATTCCTAAGTGAAGCTAAAGACAGAGGTAGGGTCACCAAGACCTGGTGGGATGACGTCGGCACAACTGCT
Organism: Anaerolineae bacterium; assembly: GCA_040768605.1. Classification (GTDB taxonomy): domain Bacteria; phylum Chloroflexota; class Anaerolineae; order UBA1429; family UBA1429; genus JAAZBY01. The sequence goes on from JAXGMP010000002.1 coordinate 452,747, forward strand.
TCCGGGACACGTGCCGTCGTGGACCTGTTCGACGGCGTAGCAGCATTCTCGAACCCCAAACCCGTAGACTTGCTTGAGCGGCTCATCCAGCTTGGGGACCACACTGCGAGTGGACTCATACTAGACTTCTTTGCTGGGTCCTGTACTACTGCTCACGCAGTACTGTCGCAGAACCGCCTATCTGGCGCAACACGAAGGTATATCATGGTGCAGTTGCCAGAGCCGATTCCAGAAAACGACAAAGACTGGGAGGCGGCCCTCGCGTTCTGCTCGCGGAACCGCCTTCCATCTCATTTAGCCGAGGTTGGGAAAGAGCGCATCCGTCGCGTGGTCAGCCGCATGAGAGTGGAGGGTTCCGCAGATGGTAGTCCCGAGCGAACGGGTCCCGAGGATCTCGGCTTTCGCGTGTTCCGGCAGGTCTCCTCGAACTATCGGCAGTGGCGCGACTACGAGGGCCAGTCGGTGAGCGAGTACCAGTCCCAGCTGGCCGGCTTCACCTCCCCCCTGGTGGAGGGCTGGGACCCGATCGCGCTGCGCACCGAGGTGATGCTGGCCCAGGGCTTCCCGTTGGACAGCCGCATCGCGCGCTGCGACGCCCTGCCCCACAACGCCGTGGACGTCATCTCTCACGAGTGGTGCGAGCACCGCCTGTGGGTCTGCCTGGACGAGTACCTCGCCCCCGAGACGGTCCATGCCCTGTCCACCTCGGCCGGCGGCTACGAGCCGGAGGACGTCTTCGTGTGCCTGGATAGCGCCCTGAGCGACGAGGCCCGCGCCCGCCTGGACGATCGTTGCCACGTCGTCATTATCTAGGAGCCCACGCCATGGCCATCACACTCAAGTTCGACGCCAACCAGGAGTTCCAGCACGATGCCATACAGGCCGTGGTGGACGTCTTTGACGGCGTCCCGCCGCTGCCGCTGGACCAGACGCTCTCCTTTGAGGCCGTGCCCAACCTGCCACCGGGCGCCGCACTGGACGAGCGCCTCCTGGCCGAGAACGTGGCGGCGATCCAGGAGCGCAACGGCATCCCGCAACAGCAGCTGCTGGCCGTGCTGGAGGCTGACAGCGGCCGGGTGCTCAGCGTAGCCGGGGCGGATACCTGGTCCTATCCCTCCTTCACCGTAGAGATGGAGACCGGCACGGGCAAGACCTACGTCTACCTGCGCACCATGCACGAGCTGTATCAGCGCTACGGCTGGCGCAAGTACGTCATCGTGGTCCCCTCGGTGGCCATCTACGAGGGGGTGATCAAGAACCTGGCCATCACCCGATCCCACTTTGCCACGCTGTACGGCAACACGCGCCCCGAGGTGATCGCCTACGACGGGGCGCGCCTGTCGGCCTTGCGGCACTTTTGCACGACCACGTCGCTCTGCGTCATGGTCATGACGCTGGCGTCCTTTAACAGTGCCAACAACGTCATCTTTCGCGCATCGGAGGCCCTGCCCGGAGAGCGTCTGCCCTTCCAGTACATCCAGGACACGCGGCCGATCCTGATCCTGGACGAGCCGCAGAACATGGGCAGCGACCGCGCCAAAGAAGCCCTGCGCACGCTCAAGCCCCTGTTTGCGCTGCGCTATTCGGCCACCCACCGTGAGACGCCCAACCTGGTCTACCGCCTGACGCCCTTTGATGCCTACTATCTGCGGCTGGTCAAGATGGTCGAGGTGGATGCGGTGCTGGAAAGGCAGAACCCCAACCTGCCCGGCCTGGCGCTGGCAGAGATCGGGCAACGCTCCGGCCGCTGGGTGGCGACTGTGCAGACGCGTGTGAATGACCACGGCACTACACGTGAGGCGCCCGTCACCCTGTATCAGAATGATGACCTGGGCCGCCGCACCCTGAGGGAAGAGCACAGCGCCGGGTACATCGTGGAGAACATCAACGCCGCGGAGGGGTACGTCGAGTTTGTGAATGGGGAGCGCCTGCACCTGAACGAGTCGCTGCAGCCCACCCGTCCGGCGATCTTTCGCGCCCAGATCGAGGCGACCGTCCAGACGCACATGCAGCGCCAGCAGGAGATCCTGGACCAGGGCGTCAAGGTGCTCTCTCTGTTCTTCATCGATCGCGTGGCCAACTATGTCGATGACGATGGCATCATCCGTAAGCTGTTCGACGAGATCTATGAACAAGAGAAGAGCAAGCACCCGCGGTTTGCGCAGTGGTCCGCCGGCCAGGTGCGCGAGGCCTATTTCGCCAAGCGCAAGGTCAAGGGCAGCGACGAGGAGGAAGCTTTCGACGCCGGGGATCGGCGCGCAGGCGAGCGCGATGCGCAGCAACGGGCCTATCAGACGATCATGCAAGACAAGGAGCGGCTGCTCTCGCTGGAGGAGCCCATCGCCTTCATCTTTGCGCACTCGGCCCTCAAGGAGGGCTGGGACAACCCCAACGTGTTCCAGATCTGCACCCTGAACCAGACCCGGTCCGAGCTGAAGAAGCGCCAGGAGATCGGCCGTGGCCTGCGACTGTGCGTGAACCAGGAGGGTGAGCGCGTCCACGACGAGGCGGTGAACGTCCTCACTGTGGTGGCGAACGAGTCGTACAGTGACTTTTGCACCGACCTGCAGAGCGAGTACGTGGAGGCAGGGCAGGCGGCCACGCCTCCTCCCAGCCGTCGCGGCACCGGGGAGGCCAAGCGCAACGAGGCTCTCTTCCAGGACCCGTGCTTCCGCGACTTCTGGGCGCACCTGATGCAGCGAGCGCGGTACACGATCCACATCGACACCGATGAAGTGGTCGCGCGCGCCTTGGAGCGTATGAGCAACGACCGCAAAGAGTTCTACGAGCTGCAGCCCGTCATCGTCCGCGAGAAGGGCCTTTTTGTGATGACAGCCTTTGAGATCGCCTTGCTGAAGGCGGAGAAGGGGCGCGCATCGCTGCAGATAGAGGCGCGGAGTACGGACGGCAACAGCACCTCCTGGGAGCGAACGGTCAAGGCGCGTGACGCGCTGGACCGCCTATGCGACGATGAGCGACTGGGAGACTACCAGGTCAAAGAGATCTCCGAGGGCGACCTGGGGCCGCAGCTGCTCTTCACCAATGGGCAGCGACTCGATCTCTACAGGCCCATCCGGTTCGAGTCCGAAGCCGGGCAGTCGCACACAGAGCGTACCAGGCTGTCTCCAGGTGCGGCCTACCCCGTTCCCAACCTGGTCGACCGCGCGGCCCGGGAGACGGGGCTGACGCGGCAGACCGTCTTTCGTGTGTTCGCCGGGCTGAGCGAGACCCGCAAGCCCATGATTCTGCGCAACCCCGAGGGCTTTGTGGGCTGGTTTATTGGCCACCTCAGGAATACCCTGGCGGACCACCTCGTCGAGAACCTGCAGTACGAACTGTGCCCCGATAGGGAGGCGCCGCCGATCGAAACGTTCTTCCCCCAGGTGCGCAAGCATTCTCAGAAGCGCCTGGTGCCAGGCGGGGAACCTGGGCTTTACGATCAGGTGCAGGTAGACAGCGATGTCGAGAAGCGCTTTGTGGAGCAGCGCGTTCAGGGCGATGACAGAGTGATCTGCTACTTCAAGTTCCCGGACAAGTTCGAAGTGTGCCTGCCCCGACTGGTGGGCAACTACAATCCGGACTGGGGCATCCTCCGTTACGACGACGATGGCCGCACCGTACTTCAGCTCGTGCGCGAGACCAAAGGCACCACGGATCCCTCGCGCCTACGCTTTGATCACGAGCGTCGCAAGATCCGGGCGGCAACGGACTACTTTCGCCTGGTCGCCAGCGACTACCGCGTCGTGGATGACACGACCGTCGACTGGTGGGAGCCGGAGCCCGAGCAGGGCGAGATGGTATAGAGGCACGGTTGTCCGATCCTTGGCAGTACATCCAGTGAGGCCGTCCTCGCTGGATGTACTGCGCATTCCAGCCCGTGGCCTGCGAGAGCCCAGTGCTCATGCAATAGTCCTCGACCGACCAAAGTCTGTCGTTGCGTTCAGGGGCCCATAACGCTGACTGGGAGCCGGACCATGAGCGAAGTGAACTACGTGCGCCAGGATATCCACTATCTGGGCTTCCTCGAGACTCAGCTCCGAGGCCTAGGCGGGATCGACACCATGGTCTATGAGCTGATCCAGAACGCCGATGACGTGCACACGGAGGCCGGTCAGCCAGGCGCAAGCCGTATCACCTTCGATGTGTGCGATGATGCGCTTCTCGTCGAAAACGACGGCGTCTTTCGCAAAGAGGACTTTCAGCGGATGCAGCGGCTTGCTGGCGGCGCCAAGCGCCACGAGGCGAACACTACGGGCGCATTTGGCATTGGGTTCATCTCCGTCTACCAGGTGACCGATGCGCCAGAGATCCTGTCGTCAGACAGACGCTGGGTGATCCACCCCGAGGAAGAAGACCCTGCCCGCCGGATCCATGAGACCCAAGCGCGCACGCAACACACGGTCTTCAGACTCCCGTGGGCCGATGACCCTGACTCTGCCGTTCGCCGGGATCTGCATCTCGCCCCAGTCGACCGCTCCAAGCTGGACGCGATGGCAGACAGGATCGCCGAAGCAGCGTGCGGCTCCGCTCTGTTCTTGAGGCAGATCGAGCGGCTGGAGGTGCGTAGAAATGGCAAGCCGGTACAGACCGTACGGCGCGATCCTGGGCCGGCTGCAGGCACTGTAGATCTTTTCCTTTCAGGGCACGTGGCCGATCTGCAGTCTTGGTCGATCTTTGACCTAGACTACGCGGACCGGGCAGCGGAGCTGAGGGAACGACATCCCGTCCAGGTCGAGTCCGTGCGCCATACGCGGGTCCAGCTTGCCGTGGGTGCCAGGGCCTCGCAGAGCGGCAGGCTCTACGCAACGCTGCCGACGAACACGACATTTGATCTGCCCTTCTCAATCAACGCGGACTTTTTCCCCACCCCCGATCGGAAGAGCATACTGTTCGGAGAGGACTATCAGGGGGAGTGGAATCGCGCCGCCATCGAGGCGGCTGCGGCAGGATTGGATGAACACCTGGAAGCGGTCAGGGACCTGGTCGGTGCTGCGTCGTTTGTGGGGATGCTCGATCGCGTTCAGGTGCTGTACTCATCGCCTGACGACCGCAAGCCCGATCGCTCGTTCGACGCGTTCTGGGAGGCCTTGGCTCCCACCCTGTCCGAGCGTGCTGTGGTGTATACCGTCGATGGAGCATGGGTGCGCCCGTACGAGGCAAGACTGCCGCAGGGGAAAGCCGCGCTGGAGGCGACAGGGCTGCTGAGCCAGCTCGGCCTACCGATTGTTTGCCCCAAACTTGCGCGGTTCAGCAACATCCTGACTCACCGGGATGTGGGAACACCTCTGCTCAGCATCAGAGACGTGTTGGATCTGCTCGACTCGAGCGGCGTGCAGGCCGGTATGCGCCCTGGTGACTGCCCTCAGCCTCTCCGGCGACAGGAATCCTGGACACGGCTCTGGGACACCATCGAGGAGCTGCTGGAGCCAAGCCGGCTCCAGAGGAACAGCACGGACGAATCAACAGAGACAGCCCGTCTCAGCTGTGCGCCCATCGCCCTCGACGGATCGGGGGTTCTCCAAGAACCCCGGAGCCTATTTCGCGCCGATGGCGACACGCGGCAGCTGTTTCCACTTGTGCCGTGGCTCGCCGATGACAATCCGGCTCACCCGCTCTTGACGCGGCTTGTGCCATCGTTTGGCCCTAGCGAGGCCATCGCGCACCTGCTGGACCTTGGCGTGGGGGCGCTGGAGGGCCTCTGGCAAAGCGGGAGGCTTAGTCTTCCGTGCCTGTATGCTTGGCTGAGCCGGTTCGTCGACTTCTACCGACTGATCCCCTACCTCGCTCGGGACTTCCGGAAGCTCCCCGTGTGGCCATCCTCAGGGCGACTGCTGTCGATAGATGAGCTTTTCATCCCAACAGGCTTTGACGACCCATTGGGCATAGCGTCGCTTGTGGACACCAAGTTGATCGAGGGGTACGTAGACCTTGCCCGCAGGATGGATATGAGGGAGCTCGACCTCCGCACCTATGCGGCGGAGGTAGTCCCAGACTGGTTACGGGAACACCCTGAAGGGTCGGCCGATGCACGGCGAGCACTGGTTCGGCTCCTGGCCGAGCGCCTGGGCCAGATCCGGGATGATAGCGAGGTCCAGCGCACGCTCTCGGCGTTGCCCCTCATCGAGTGCACCGACGGGTCGTACGGCAGCCCATCCGAGGTGTACGCAGACAACGAGAACACCCAACTGCTCGGGCCGACTGTCCGGCAGGCGTTGCGGTGGTATGGCCAGTCTGATGCCATCGACGATCTCTATGCATGGCTGGGTGTGGCGGAAGATCCGAGACCGCATGATCTGGTCGCCAGCGTTCGTGATCGCCTGCCGCACTCACGAGACGATGAACACACGCTCTGGGTGCAGAGGCTTTTCACGCATCTGAGCCGTCGCTGGTCCGGGTTGCCTGAGGAGGATAAACGGGAGCTCTTGCCGCTGAGGACACTTGCGTGGCTACCCGGGACGCGAGACAGCACTAGCTGGTACGTGCCTTCCGATCTGTACGCGGTGTTCCAGGAGTACCTGTTCTCATCCCAAGGCAGCTTCCTCGCTCTGGAACGGAGCGTGCAGAGAGAGGGCGCTGCCTTCATGAACTGGCTCCAGGTAAGAGGCGGGCCGCCAACCGCACTGGTAGTGCGCCACCTGATCCATTGCTGCGAGCGAGGCATTCCGGTGAACTCGGAAGTGTATGTGTTCCTGGACCAGCACGTCGACGAACCGGAGGTGAAATGGCTGTGCGGCAAGCCCTGCATACTCACTAGGGAAGGTCAGTACATCGATGCGCGCAGAGCATTCTGGCACGACAACCCCTATGGTGAATACCGCATCACCCTGTCGACCGATGACCGGAAATACGTGAAGCTGTTTGGCCTACTGGGCGTCAGAGACGGGCCCGAAGACCAGGACCACATCGACGTGCTGCTGGATGTCGCCGCCCGGATTGGCACGTACGCCCGGGAACTGGACGATCAGAGTTACGCCGTTGTCTTGCGGTGCTGGCAGCTCCTTTCTGACAGCATCCGCCAGGGAAGCCTCGACCCTCGAACGCTTGGGGACTTGAAACAGCAGAAGGTGGCCCCAAACCGCGACAAGTATCTACAGGTGCCCGAGCGGCTGTTCATGGAGGACCGGCCGCACATTGCGGATCATTTCCGGGAGGCGCTGGGCCCAAGTCTGGTTGCGCGCCCTGCCGGTGCCTGGGCTGCCTTGCACGCCGCGGGCGTACGCCGGCTCAGTGACGCGATTCGTGTGGAGATGCTGGACGCGGTAGACAGCACGGATGACCCTGTTCTGACAGAGCGGCTCAGAGAGCGTCTTCCCTTGGTGGCGCGCGTGGTTGAGGGGGTGCGTCAGGACGCCGAAGTCCGCGAGGCCGCCTCGCTCACCGAGCTCCAGGCCCGCCGTGCGAGTTCGCTGCTTGCCCGGTACGCCCTGCCGATCGGGAGCCGCTCGATGTACAGCCACCCCGTGAATCTGTCCGTGCTCGTCGAGGGCAGTACCTTGTACGTGGTCGACAGCGGCGTGATGCCCTGGGCGGCCATCGCCCGCGAGCTCGCGTACATCCTCAAGCCGGATGGTGAGGTCACGTCGCTGGCCCCAGGACTCAAAGAAGCACTCGCCTATAGCACGCTGGAGGAGGCCAGCCAAGCGCTGGACCAGTTGGACATACCGCCGTTGGCCGAGGCAGCTGCCGCGATCGAGGCGGCAGCACCTACCCTGACCGTAGCCGGTACCGAGACGCAGTACGCAGAGTATGGCCAGCCGTATCTGTCTTCTGACAAAGACCACGGGGAGGCATCCAAAGGGCCTGAGCAGGTCGCCACTGGTGGCATCGGACACACTGCCTTACCCGACGTGCCGCAGGAGCCGCCCTTCGTCGGGCTGCCCGGTGAGCCTGACGCCCACCCGACTTTCTCTGTCGTGGAGCAACGACCCTCCGAGAGGACCCCATCCGGGCTGACCCTTCCACCCAGCTCGCTGGAGCGCGGAGCAGGTGGAAGGTCGCGCGACACCCGTCGCCGCTCAGAGGAGCGGCTGGTGAGCTACGTGCTGCCCGAGGGCGAGGGAAGTAGGGAGCCAGACGCCGCCCGGGTCGAGCGCCTCGGCACAGTCGAAGACGCGGGGATCAGCGCGGCCGTCAGGCACGAGGAGCGCGCGGGCCGCAAAGCAAAGGTCCAGGACCACCTGAACCGCGGCTATGACATCGTCTCGAGGGACGCTGACGGATCCAGGCGCTACATCGAAGTCAAGGCACTGAGCGGCACCTGGGATGCACGCAACCCAGTGCGCCTGACGCCAGCGGAAATGGAGGAGGCGCAGAGACAGCAGGGCGCCTATTGGCTCTATGTCGTGGAGCACGCCCTTGGTAGTGAGCCGGTGCTCTTCTGCATCCAAAACCCCGCTGCCCGTGTGCATCGCTACTGCTTTGATCACGGCTGGATGGGCGTGGCAGAGCACATCCCGGCGGCGTCCTCTGCGCCCGATCCCGAAGAGGCGCCATAGGCAGCGATAGGACCACACAAGCGAGAAATGCGCGGGCCGAGGTAGCGTAGGTTCTGGCCCCCGAACGCTGCTGAGGGCGGTCAGTCGTCACCTTGCTCAGCGCCCGTCGCGTCGCCACACCTGCTCCATCATGGGCCTGCCGCCGTGGAGCGCCGGATGTCTCTGCCCGGCTGTAGCCTCGCGCCCGCCGTAATGGATCTGGTGCGACCCCGATGCCCAGAGCCACGACCAGCGCCCCAGGGGACTCTGGTGCAGGTCCCCTGCGGCCTATCGATGCGGGCCACGTCAGGGTTGCCCGCATCACGGCGCTGCCGGAGAGCGGCGTGACCCTCGTCACCCATCCCAAGCCCAGCCTCCGCTACCACGTCCGGCAGACGATGCGCCACAGCGCCTCCGCGTGCACCTGCCTCCGCCTACGCGGGGGCACGGTATCTGCAGCGTTGGCGCGTCGATAGGCCTTTGTCACTGTAAAGTGGTTGCGGGGGGCGGCCTACATTGCAGTGCAGAGCGGTTGCAGGCCACGGGCACCTGGATGATCTACGGGGTGCAGGTGGACCTAACCGACGTGCTGGCCGAGGCGTTGCAGCGGCCCTCCTGCGAACTCTAGATCGGATCAGTGCCGGATTGAGCAGCCCCTGAGATGCCGATGTGAAGCTCCTCGGCTAGGCTCAGTAGGCAGCTGCACGCAAGGTGGACTGGTCATCCTAGACTGCGCGGGAAAGCCTACACCATGCTGCCTGTGGAGTCATGTATCATGATGAAGGATGTGCATTGCCGGGGACTCTCCAGCAGCGGCTTTACTCAGGCAACCGGGCATGCCCCCCAGAACGCTCACCGCGCCCTGTAGGAACCGTACTGGTTCCTACAGGGCGCGGGCAGTGTCCTCGGTGGCGTACAGCGACCTAGCCAGCCTTACGCTGCCTGACACATCCAGGGCCGACACCACAACCTATCATAGGTAGGGAGCATACAATATGAGCCGTGCGCGACTCGAACGCGCGACAACCTGCTTAAAAGGCAGGGGCTCTGCCGACTGAGCTAACGGCTCGACGCCTTGATTATAGCACCCGCGGCGGACGGTACCAAACCGCCCGCCCGTGCGCCCCTACGGGTACATGCGGCCCAGCGTCCGCGGGAAGGGGATCGTCTCACGAATGTGATGGATGCCGCAGATCCACGCCACGGTGCGCTCGACGCCCAGGCCAAAGCCCGAGTGCGGCACCGCACCGTAGCGCCGCAGGTCCAGGTACCACTCGAACGCCTCGCGCGGCAGGTTGTGCTCGGCAATGCGCCGCTCCAACAGCGCCAGGCTGGGCGTGCGCTGGCCCCCGCCGATGATCTCCCCGTACCCCTCCGGCGCCAACAGGTCCACCGAGAGCGACAGTTTGGGGTTCTCGGGGTCCTCCTCCATGTAGAAGGCCTTGCACTGCGCCGGATAGCGGTGCACGAACACCGGCTTGCCAAAGTGATCCGACACGGCCGTCTCATGCGGCGCGCCGAAATCCTCGCCCCAGGGCAGCTCCTGCCCGGCCGCGCTGACGATGTCCAGCGCGGCGTCGTACGTCACGCGCGGGAAGGGCGGCACGATCTGCTCCAGCGCAGCGGTGTCTCTGCCCAGGGTGCGCAGTTCCGTGGCGCATTCGCTCAACACGGTCTGCACCACGTGCGCAACCAGTTGCTCCTCGACGCGCATGCAGTCGTCCAGGTCGGCGTAGGCCATCTCCGGCTCGACCATCCAGAACTCGATCAGGTGGCGGCGCGTCTTGCTCTTTTCCGCACGAAAGGTGGGGCCGAAGCAGTAGGTCTTGCCAAAGGCGGCGATGGTGGCCTCGTTGTAGAGCTGGCCGCTCTGCGTCAGGTAGGCCTTTTCGCCAAAGTACTCGGTCTCAAAGAGGGTGGTAGTCCCCTCGCAGGCCGCCGGCGTCAGGATCGGGGCGTCCACCAGGGTGAAGCCCTGGCCGTCCAGCCAGTTGCGAATGGCCCGCACGACGGCCGCGCGCACCCGCAGGATGGCCCACTGCTGGGTCGAGCGCAGCCACAGGTGCCGGTTGTCCATGAGAAAGTCGACGCCGTGCTCCTTGGGCGTGATCGGGTAGCCCTCCGCCAGCTGAACGATCTCGAGCCCCGTCAGCGATAGCTCGTAGCCCCCGGGGGCGCGCTCGTCGGCCCGCACCACGCCGGTGGCCACCAACGACGACTCCTGGGTGAGCCGCGTGGCCGCCTCAAAGGCCTCGGGGTCCAGCCCCTTCTTGAAGGCCACGCCCTGGACCATGCCGCTCCCGTCGCGGATCAACAGGAACTGCAGCCGGCCCTTGTCGGTCTTGCCGTAGAGCCAGCCCTTGACGGTGACCTCCTGGTCCACCCACTTGGAAAGGTCGCGTATGGATACGTGTTCTGCCACGTGTCATCCTCCCGGTTCATCCCAACCGATTGTCAGACCATTCTAGGCGCCGGGCGGGGATCGGTCAACGCTCGGCCCCCTCTGCCCCTAGCGCCTCCGTTCCCCACAGGCTCAGCCCTGCTCGGCGGCTCTGGGCCGCAGGCGCTCCGGTAGCGCACGCTTCAGAACCTGGCGCTCCTCGCGGTCAAAAACACCTAGCACTGCCAGCCCCACCACGTAGCACAGCAGCCCTAGGAAAAGGGCCAGCGGCCGCTGCGCGTCCGGCAGAACGAGCGGCAGGCCGATCAGCGGTACGGCGCTGATCACCAGCCGCCACAGGATCGCCACCCAGGGGATCCGTGCCAGGTAGCGCCGCACGCCGAGGTAGAACGGGATCAGCAGCACCAACTCGGCCGCCACCATCACATACGCCGAGGCCATGTAGCCCGCCAGGTGGATGAAAGCCAAGTTGGCCCCAAAGCTGAAGGCCAACCCCCAGGCAAAGGCGCGCGTCAGGTAGCGCTGCTGGTTCAGGGCAATCAGCACGTACTGCGTCACCGAGTTGATGAACCCGATCGGCATGTACCAGATCATCACGCGCAGAATGTCGGCCGACTGGGGCAGATACTGCGGCCCCCCCAGGATCGCCACCAGCACGTCGGCCAGCCCCCAGCCGATGGTCGCCACGGGCAGCGCCACCATCACCAGTAGCTTGATGGCCAGCCGGTAGGCCCGCAACAGCGACTCGCTCGAATCGCGGGCATAGCGCGCCATCAGCGGAAAAATGGCCATGGTAAAGTAGGCTGGGATGACGCCGACCGCGTCGATGTACTTGTAGGCCGTCCCGTACCAGCCCACCACCCGGTCATCGGGGGCCATCCACTCGAGCAGAAAGACGGCGACCTTGAAGAACAGCGTCGCCAGAAGGTTGTTGACCATCAGGGGGTACGATTCGCGCAGCAGCTCCCGCTGGAAGGCCACGTCGAACTCCATCCGCGGGCGGAAGAGCAGCGCGCGAACCAGCGCGTACAGGGCGACCACCGTGACGATGTTGGCCACGATCGAGACCAGCCCCAGCCCCACGTAGCCAAAGCCCGCCAGCAGGACGACGCTGCCAAGCAGCACGCGGAAAACCGTCGTCAGGGTGGAGACCAAGGCCGGGATCTCCATGCGCTCGTAGCCGATGAACGCCGCGCTCAGGCCGGCCGCCACGTTGGAGGGCACCAGCGCCAGGCCGAACAGCGAGATGGCCAGGATGGTGCGCGGATCGATGGGGCTCTGCGTCTGCCCGCGCAGCAGGAAAAAGAAGGCCAACACCGGCACCATGGCCACACAGAGGCCCAGGCGCAGGATGGTCGCGTTGGCGAGATAGCGGTTGGCCTGGGAGCGGTCGCGGGCCAGGGCGCGAGTGATCAGGGTGTTCAGGCCATAGTTGGTGAGGATGTCAAACCAACCAATGAACACTACGGCAAAGTAATACTCGCCCGAATCGGCCGGGCCCAGGATGCGCAGCATCAACATGGCAAAGACCATGTCGATGGCCTTGTTCAGCAGGGTCAGCACGATGGGCGCCACCGTGTTCTTGGCCACCCGCTGGCCGGCGCCGCCCTCCGCGCCAGGGCGCGCGAACCGCAGCCACCCCCACACCCCCACGGCGAGCAGCAGCAACGTGCCGGCCATGAAGCTGCCGTACAGGCCGATCTTGATCGGGTCGGGCGAGTACTTGAAGCGCACGATGTGCTGCCCGGCCGGCACCTCCACGGCGCGCAAGTTCCCATTGGCCCGGTAGATGTGCAGCGGCTGCTCGTCGATCCCGGCGCCCGCCGGGCCGGGCGGGCGGATGTAGGCCACCCACCCGTCAAAGTACGCATCGCCCAGCACCAGCAGGGCCGGGCGCTCGGCCGTCAGCGTGACGAAGACCTCGTTCGCCGTATAGTCGATCGCTTCGACCGCGCCGGACGTTCCGGCCGGCGCCCCGCCGGGGTAGGACCCTGCGGGCGGCTCTTCGAGGATGACCTTTTCCAGGGGATCCAGGGCACGCAGTGCCTCCTGCCGGGCGGCGGCATCGGCGATGACCTCGGCCCGGCCCACCAAGAACGCCCGGGGCAGGGCATCCTCGTTGCGGTAGATGCGCATCTCCCCGTCGTACACGAGGGTATACCCGCGGCGGTCGATGGTCCGCTCCGGCGAGGTCAGCACGTACTTGACGTTCAGGAGGTCGAGCAGGCGAGAGTCCAGCGCGTCGGCATCCCACTCAAAGAGGGGGGCGATGCGGTTATAGGGCAGCTCGCTCTGCGGCGTGATCAGCTCCATATACTCGACGTACTGGCGCGGGATGATCGAGTCGTACCCGCGCACGTCCTGCAGGCCATAGAGCATGCCGGCATTGGCGTTGAAGGTCTTTTCGCTGTCTCCCACGTAGGACGTGATGCGGAAGAGGTCCGCATCCTCCCGCAGCCAGGCGACCGAGGGGGGCTGCTGGCCCACCAGGCGGCGATCGGTACGCGGCAGGAAGCCACTGCCGATCACATAGAGCTCGGCAAAGACGACCAACGCCGCCAGCGCTCCCCAGGCCAGGGGCCTGCGGAACCTGCGGCGCAGGACGAGGAGCAGCCCCGCCGCAAACAGAGAAAGGCCGAAGATCAGCAGGTTGCGGAACTCGTACGAGTAGAACATGCGCCCGTCGGCAAAGGCCTCGGGCGCCCTGGCCAGCGCCTGCAGGGCGCGTTCGGCCAGCGCGGCTACGCGCTCTATGACGAGGAGGCTGGCGCCCAGGGCCACGAGGAGCGCACCGCCCCCGCCCAACGCCACCACGGGCAGGGCGCGCTCGGCCAGCCAGGCCGCCCAGCGCCGCCAGCGGGCGCCGTCGGGCGCCCCCCTCCGCCAGAGAGCATCGACGCCCATGGCCGCCAGAATGCCGACGCACAAGGAGTACGGGAACACCCAGCGGAACGGCGAGTGCACCTGGTTCAGCCCCGGCAGCTGAAAGACGACCCAATACAGCCGGCTGCCAAAGGCAAAGGCCAACGAAACCGCCCCCAGGCCGGCAAAGAACCACTTGTGCCGCCCGGCCCGCCCGAGTATGGCCCCGGCCGCCAGCAACAGGGGTAGGATGCCGACGTAGCAGGCCCCCTCCACATAGTTCTTGATGCCCCAGGTGATCGTGTCGATCGGTTGCCCCAGGGCATTGGCCGTAACGGGCGTGCGTAGCCCCGTGAACAGGTCCAAATAGGCATGGTGCGACGGATTCCCGAAAAAGTCCGGCATCAAGAGGGCCAGGACGTGCCGCGGGGGGTAGGCCCAGCCCAGCACCTCGGCAAAAGAGGCAGAGCCCTCGCGGAAGTTGTGCCGCACTAGGTCGAGCAGCGGCAGCCACTGGGCCGCGCCGAGCCCCAGCCCGACCGCCGCCATAGCCAAGAGCGCCGCGGCCACACCGCCCGTCCGCCGCCAGGAGCGGCTGCGCCGCGCCAACCCCGCCAGCCGGTAGAGCGCGTAGGCCGACGTGCACAGCGCCACGTAGTAATACATCTCGGGGTGGCCGGCCAGAAGCACCATACCCAGGGCGCCGGCCCCCACGGCCAGGGCCGGCAGGTAGCTGACCAGCGAGGAGGGGCCCTCTTCCGCCCGCCGCACGACGCGCTCAACCATGGCCAGGATCAGGGGCAGCCACACGGCGCTGGCCACAATCATGGGGAAGACGTTGCTCACCACCATGAACCCGCCGAACATGAAGGCCAGCCCACCGATCAGGCTGCCCGCCCGCCCTACGCGCAGGGTGCGGGCCAGGACGTAGGTGAACGCGCCGGCCAGGAAGAGGTGCAGCGCCGCAAACCATCCGTAGGCCGAGGCCAGAGGGAGCACATAGTAGATGACGCTGAGGGGGTACATGGCCGAGTGCTGCCCCGCCGCCAGGAACGGCACTCCGGAGAGGATGTAGGGGTTCCAGAGAGGCAGCTGCCCGGCACGGAGCGAGTCGACGATGAACGTCTTCCAGGCATAGTTCTGCAGGTAGAGGTCCAGGAGCAGGCTGTTGTGCGCCACGCCGACGCCCAACTCCGCGGCCTGGGCCTTCCACGGGGCCCAGGCGTAGACGCTATCGGCGGGGAGCATGCTGCGCCCGCCGAGCGTCTGCGGCCAGAAAAAGATCAGCGCGAGGGCAGCCAGCACGGCCATGGCGGCCAGGTCTCGTTTCCAGCCCCGGATGGGCACAGCCCCTCCCTGGTGTCGGTATCCCTGACCGGTTTGAGGCAGCCAAAAGCCCGCCGGACACACTCGCCGGCCGAGACGTCGGGAGCGTGGGGATGGGATCGGTGTCGGGCGCCGGGCCCTGCGCGGCCCACGGCAGCCGGGCCAGATTGTAGCCCCGGCGGCCCGACCCGTCAATCGGGTGGGCCGCGGCCCAGTCTCCTCCAGTCGGACGATTTCGCGTGGGCGGCCGCTTGTGCTATAATGCCCCGTGTCGGCCTCGCAGGCGAGGCACGACCACATAGATAGATGGTCCATGCCACCCTAGCTCAATCGGCAGAGCAGACGCTTCGTAAGCGCCAGGTTTCGAGTTCAACTCTCGAGGGTGGCTTTTTTCTTTCCCATCGCGCGGCCGTTGCCGCGAACTCCCCTTGCCGCTATAATGCCCGTGTAAGGGTCACGTCTGGCGCAGCCGCTCGCCCCTCCCTGGCAAGACCAGGCCTCACCCACCAGCTGCTTCACGCACAGGGTCTCTCCGCGAGGACGCGCACAGCGGCCTACCGGCCATGTTCCGGGTGTTCGCGCGAAAGGAGGCCAGATGCTCTGCACAGCGTGCGGGGCGACGCTTCCCGACGACGCCGCCTTCTGCCTGCGCTGTGGCGCCCGCCAGGAGGCGCAGCCGCCCCAGCCGCCCCCCGCTGAACCGGAACCTGAGTACTGCGACCTGCGCTTCGTGAACCGGCTTTACGGGATCTATTACGAGGCGCGCAAGCACCACGCGGTGATCGCCCGCAGCCCCGACGGCATCCGCACCCGGATGGAGGCGAACCAGGCCCTGGTCAGACGGTTGTCCTCACAGGGCTGGGAACCGGACGGCTACGATGAAGATGGCTACGTCATCCGGCTGCGTCGGCGGGCCGGCCCGCCTGTGCCTCCCTGAGGCGCACGGCAGGCACGAAAAGCAGCGGGCGCGCCACAACGTGGCTCCCGCTGCAACATGATACTGTTCGTATGCTGTGAGGCGTGCCCCGTCTAGCTCGACGCGCTCGGCTCTTGGGCCGGCACGCGACGGCTGGCTTCCAGATAGTCGGTCAGCATCTCTAGATTGTAGCGCCGATGCCCCCCGGGCGTGCGAAACGGCACGATGCCGCCTTCACGCTCGATCTTGCTCAGGGTCAACAGGCTGACCCGCAGATACTGGGCCGCCTCTCTGGCCGTCATGAGCTGTTGCTGTTCGCGATCCACCATGCATCCCCCCAACATACAGACGCCACTGTGGTACTGGCCGAACAAGTCATCAAGATAGTATCATAGGCTATGCATCGGCATGTAAAGCGCGTATAAATACGCACCTTTCCTTTACGCCGTTTGCACAGGAGGCGCGACCCGAGCGCCTAGACTGGTCAGGGCGTGGGTACGCCGAGGCTGCGGAGGTACCCGCCGCGCCTGAGGGCGCCCCAACGCGGGATGCCCCACAGCCAGCAGATATCGAGTCGTATCCGCCACAAAGAGCCAGCCATGGAGGTCCACCTATGCGCTACGAACTGCACGGGGACATGCTCCCCTCTATCGACGTCTACCTGGAGGCCGGGGAGTCCGTCTACACCGAGAGCGGCGGGATGGCCTGGATGCGGGGCGACGTGGAGATGACCACCAACACCCGCGGCGGCCTGCTGAAGGGCCTTGGGCGCAAGTTGGCGGGCGAATCCCTCTTCATGACGACTTATACCTGCCGCAGCGGTGAGGGGATGATCACCTTCACGCCCGAGTCACCGGGGAAGATCATCGCCCGGCAGCTGGCCGAGGGCCAGAGCATCATCGCACAGAAGGACGCCTTCATGGCTGCCGAAGAGGGCGTCGACATCGAGATGCACTTTCGCAAGCGGCTGGGCACCGGGCTGTTCGGTGGCGAGGGCTTTATCCTGCAGCGCATCAGCGGGCCGGGTTGGGCCTTCTTTGAGATCGCCGGTGACGTCCGCGAGTACGACCTCGCTCCCGGCGAGGTTCTGAAGGTCGACCCCGGGCACATTGCCATGTACGAGCCCGAGGTGGATTACGACATCACCTCGGTCAAGGGGCTCACCAACGTGCTCTTCTCGGGCGAAGGCCTCTTCCTGGCCACGCTGCGCGGCCCCGGCAAGGTCTGGCTGCAGAGCATGCCGCTGCGCAACCTGGCCGCCAAGCTGGCCCAGTTCATCCCCTCCAAGGGGAGCTGACCGCGGCGGGAACGCCAGGAGCGGCGGGAACGCCAGGAGCGGCGGGAGCCGCGAGAACGCCGAGAGCCGCGCCGGGGACCCCGAGCGCGGCTCTGGTCATCTCTCACTGCTGTGCCGCCCGACCGGCTCGGCTCAAAAGGCCTGGATGCCCAGCGCCTCCAGCCCGGCGACCAGGGCCAACACCACCAAAAGGGCGGGCAGCAAGTTCGCGACGCGGATCTGCTTCACGTCCAGAAGCAGTAGTCCGATGGCCAGCACCAGCACGCCCCCCGTGGCCGACATCTCGTTGATCATGGCCTCGCTGAGCAACCCCTGCGCCTGGCCCGCCAAGAGCGTCAGCCCGCCCTGGTAGATCAGCACGGTGAACACAGAGAACAGTACCCCGACCCCCAGCGACGAGGCAAAGGCCAGGGCCGTGAACCCATCGAGCACCGACTTGATGGCCAACAGCGAATAGTCCCCCGTGAGGCCATCCTCGATGGCGCCCAGGATCGTCATGGGCCCCACACAGAACACGAGGCTGGCGGTGATGAACCCCTCGGTAAAATGCTCCAAACTCACGGCCGAGGCGCGCCGCGCCAGCAGGCGCTTGAGCCTCTCGCTGAGGCGCTCGAGGGCGGCGTCAATGCGCCACCATTCGCCCAGCAGCGCCCCCACCAGAACGCTGACCAGCACCACCAGCACGTTGCGCGTCTTGAGGGCCAGCTGCAGGCCGACGATGAGCGTCACCAGCCCCAGCCCGGCCATCACCGTCTCGCGCACCCGTTCCGGAAGGCGCTGCCCCACGAGGGTTCCCAACCCGCCGCCCGCCAGCACGGCGAGCGCGTTGATCAGAGTGCCACCAGCCAGCAATGCCCTACTCCTACGCTATAGCGCGGACATCCATCGACAGGGCTCCCGCGAGCGATCAGGTCTCAAAGAAGGGGAACTCGCGCTCATCAAAGTACCAGGTCCCATTCGTCTTGAGAAACTCGAGGGTCTTGTCGAGGAAAGCATAATGCATATCCTCGGCCTTGGCCAGGAACTCCCAGAGGCCCTTATCTTGGCTGGCCGTGGCCTTGCCGGCCTCGGCCTTGTACAGGTCATAGCCGCGCCTCTCAAAATCCATGGCCAGGCGCAGGGCCTGCTCGTCGCTGGCACCGAGCGGGACGAGGCGCTCGGCCGCGCCTGCTTCGGGAAAGATATCCGTCGGCTTGACGCTGGCGGCCAGCGCCGCGGCCTCCTCGATAGAGACCCAGCCCTTACCGCCCGAGATCGCGGCATACTGCCCTCGAAGGATCTCCAGGTGCTTGATCTCCTCGTCCATCAGGGTGCGGAAGACCCGCTGGCCCGTCGCGTCCGCCGTGTGCGCCAGGGCCTGCTCATAGAAGCGACGGCCCCACAGTTCGGTGGTCATTCCTTTCTTGAGAACTTCCAGCGCTCCCTTGGTGTTCATGGTTCCCCCTTGCCAGGGCTGCCGTAGACTATCACGCGCCCCCATCACTCCAACCTGTCCAGCGCCGGTCCGCTCCGCTTCAGAGGCGAAGCGACGCCGTTCGCTCGCGTCCATCGCGCACATAGGCGATCGGGATGTCGCGCCCGGGCGGCAGGCGCGGCAGCACGCCCTGCAGGTCAGCGGCGCCGTGGATGGGCTTCCCCGCCACCGAGACGATCACGTCTCCGGCAGCCAGGCCGGCCGCCTCCGCGGCCCCGCCCGAGGCCACGCGTCCCACATAGGCGCCCTGCTTTTCAGCGGTGCGCCCCTGGGCAGCCATGGCGGCCGCGTCGGCGACGGCCGCGCCAAGGCGTGGCCGCCGCTGAGAGGCCAGGAGCGCCTCCAGCCGCGCGACATCGAAACCGACCACGGCCTGCCCATCGATCACGGTAACCGGAACGCCGCGCTGCCCCGTCAGGCGCTGCATCTCGGCGGCGCCCCCCGCATCTACCGAGACGTCGACCTCCCGGTACTGCACTCCTCGCTGGGAAAGAAACTCTTTCACCTGGCGGCAGTAGGGTCAAGTCTGCGTCGTGTATACCGTTACGACCATCCGCCTCCTCCGTTCGCCTTGCGCCGTCGGCCCGAGCCCACTGGCGCCAGCCTACTTGTGGCGCAGCACCACGACGGCGCCGGGCCGCTTGACCCGTAGGGCCACCGTCTCAAAGATGCGGAAGCAGTGGTCGAGCCCCTCGTTGCCCGTGTAGGACGTGGCGATATCCTGGCCCACCACTAGGTCGAGGTTCCAGGCCGCCGGGCTGACGACCAGCACCTCATCGCCCAAGGACGGCACCTCCGGCAGTTGGTAGACGCCCGCCTGGGCCAGCGTCTCGACCATGTCCAGCTCGCGCCGGCCCTCAGTCATCAAGCTGGCCAGGCGCGCATAGGCGGCCGGGTTCATCAGGAGGGCAAAGGGCGCGTCGAACCCGCTCGCGCGCAGGTGGGCCGTCGCGTCGGCCACGGCCCGGAAGGGACCGCCGATCGTGTCCCAGTCTCCCATGGGCAGCGGGCTCCCCGCCGCAGCGCGCATCCCGCGGACGATCAGATCGTCCTCAGCCCGGGCCAGGCGCGTCGCGGCGATGGCCACCGCGCCGAGGTCCAGCCCGAAAGGCGTCTGAGCGGCCATGGCCAGGTGCTTGGCCCGCAGGGTAAACTCCTGAGCCAGCTCCTCGAGGGCCAGATACTCGCTGACCTGGGCCACCGCCGACCTCTCGCCAACCTCAAACCCGAACAGGGGCACCTGTTCGACGCCCCACCCCAAGGGCCCCGTCAGGTGCAGCAGACGGCGGCCGACGAGGGCCTTCCTGACCACGGTGACGACCATCTCGTCGATCTTGGCCCACGTCTCATCCCCCAAGGGGGCGGCCTCGCGCATCAAATAGTCCGGCATGGCGTTCCTCCTGCTGCGGTCTCCACGGCCTAGGCTCGTTATTCCTTCAGGCTGCCGATCGGGGGCGGCGGGCGACGCGGCGCATCGGCCGGCGGAGAGGGTTCGCACTCTTCCGCGCCCGGCAGCGCGGCCTCCTCATCCCCGGTGACCTCCTCCAACAGCGCGCTGAACACGGCATCGTGGTGGATCTCGTGGTCGCGCACGCGCGTCAGCACATCCCGCAGGCCCTCGTCGTCGATCTCTGGGATCTGGCGACTGTAGACCCGTGTGACCTCGCGCTCGGCGGCCAGGTCGGCCTCGAGCATCTCCCGATGGTCCCTAGTAAGGACCAGGTCACCGTGCTCCATGTCGGGCGTACCGCCCGTCTCGGCGGCATGCTCCGACAGCCAGCCCATGTGTTGCATCTCGTTTATGGCGATGTTCTGCATCTCCTCCATGATCTCTTTGTCGGGCGTTACAAACGAATGGTAGAGATACTGGAGGATAACGCTGTACTCGTGCCGCACCCCCTGGTTCAGGATCTCCAGCAGCCGGGCCGGCGGCTCGGTGGGCGCCGCCTCTTCGGCAGGCTCGCCAGGGGCGCGCATCTCCGCCTCGGCCGCCTCGGCCAGGTGCCGGAACTGCCCCTGGTGAGCGACCTCGTCATGGATAATGCGGGCCAGGGTAAGGCGCACGCCTTCGTCCTGAATCTCCTCCATGTGGGCGCGATACTGGTCGATCGCCTCCTGCTCCAGCGAGACGTCGCGGCGCAGCTGGCCGGCTAGTGGCCCCAGGCAAAAGTCGACCTCGTCGCGGGTCATGGTCGGGTCGCCGCCCAGGGAGGTGATGGCGTCCGCCAGCCAGTCCAGGTGGCGCATCTCCTCACGGGCGATCGCCTCCAGCGCGGTAGCGGTGTCTCCCTCGCCCATCATATAGGCCTGGAACAGGTACTGGATAATGGCACGGTGCTCGCCGCGCATGTCCGCGCGGAGCAGCTCTACGGTGCGTTGGCTCATGCCGCCCTCCTACGTCGCCACGTGCACGCGCCCTGGCAGGCGCTACGCCCGTCCGGATACTGGAACGCGCTGCTGGGCCAGACCCAACAGGTCGAACCCCTCGTCAAGCAGCACATCCTGATATGCGCTCACATCGGTCCCCTGAGAGATCAGCATATTCACCGCGCGCAGGCGCGCCCTGCTGCCCACCATGATGGCGCCCACCACGCGACCGTCGCGCACGACCAACTTGGTGTAGAGCCCCTCGGCCGGGCGCACCGAGCGCACCTCGACCGCCCCGGGAGCCTCGGGGATGGCCTCGCCGATCGACGTGACGTCGACGCCGGTGACTTTGAGGGTGGTGGACGGGACGATGTCAACGTAGCGCACTGACTCGTCACCGGCCAGTTGGGCCGCCGCCACGCGGGCCTGCGCCAGCGCCGCCGGCACGATCCCCCAGACGCGGCCCTCGAATTCGGCCACGTCCCCCACGGCCAGCACGTCCGCGGCGCTGGTGTGTAGCCGGGCGTCGACGGTCACGCCGCGGCCGCAGGCCATGCCGGCGCTCTGGGCCAGCGACAGGTTGCTGCGAGCCCCGGCCGATACTACCAGGAGGTCTAGCGCCAGCGCCTGGCCGTTCTTGAGCAGGCAGCGCTCGGCGTGCCCCTCCCCCTCGATCCCCGTGCAGGACTGGCCCGTGATGATCTTGGCGCCGGAGCGCTCGATGCGCTGCTGGAGCACCGCGGCGCCCTCGACGTCGAGCTGGCGGGGCAACAGCCGGTCAAACACCTCGACGACCGTGACCTGCACGCCCCGCCCCTCCAGCGCGGCGGCCACCTCCAGGCCCAGCAGCCCGCCCCCCAACACCAGGGCGCGAGAGCCCGGGGCCGCCGCATCGCGCAGCGAGACGGCATCGTCCATGCTGCGCAGCGTACGGACGCCCGGCAGGCCCATCCCCGGGATCGGGGGCACCCAGGCAGACGCGCCGTTGGCCAGCACCAGGCGGTCGTAAGGGGCCTGGGCACCATCGGAGAGGGTCAGGCGATGCTCCGCAGGGTCGATCGCCGTGACGCGCGTGCCCAAAACGTGGCGGATGCGGCGCTCGGCGTACCACTCGGCCGGGTAGACGCGGATCTCCTCGGGAGCGGCGCGCCCGCCCACCACATCCACAAGCCGCGGGCGCGCATAGTAAAGGTAGCGCTCCTGCGTATAGATGGTGATCTCGGCGGAGGCGTCCCTCTCGGCCAGCAGGCGAGCGGTAGTGACGCCGGCGACGCCGTTCCCAACGATGGCAACTCTCATCGATCCCCCTCGCGCGGCGAATAGCCCGGGTGAGCCGACCCCGGCGGACGGCAGGCAGGGGCAAACGTTATGTCGTGAGAACGATGGGGAAGGGGGAAAGGGGTGGGATGGACGGTGAGGTGATCTGCCCGGCACCTGGCCGCAGACATGCGGCCTGCCAGAGCGCACTCGGAGCGTGGGGCGGCGCGCCCCTAGCCTCCTGGGACGATCGCCGGCCCGTTGCGCAACCGGCGATCGCGTGCGCTACTCCCGGCGGCCGTCAGCGGCCTAGCCCTCGAGCTTTTCGAACATATCCTTCGCGGCGCCACACTCTGGGCACACCCAGGTCTCCGGAAGATCCTCAAACGCAGTACCAGGCTCGATACCGCCGTCGGCGTCGCCGACCTCGGGATCGTAGATGTAACCACAGACGAGACACTCCCACTTGGCCATGCAGCCTCTCCTTGTCTTGCGGCATAGGGCGAAACGTGCCGTCAGGGTCACTGGTGCCGTCTCCGGCCCAGTCACGCACGGATGGCGGCTCGGTCCCGAGCCCTCTCTAGTTCTCGCGGAGCACCAGGTCCTCGTACAGGCTTTCGACGCGGTTCTTGTGCCCCATCTCCTCGTTGGCGAGAAAGACAAAGATCTTGCGGGTTTCCTCGTCTTCCGCCACTTTGGCCAGCGCCGCGTAGAGGTCGTGGCTGGCCTTCTCACGCTTGCCGGCCACGATAAGGACCTCTTGCAGGTCCGAGTCGCTGGCCAACGGCTCCTCAATGAGATAGTCCGTGATCTTGAGGTCCACGATCTTCTGCTGCTGGGCGCGCGACACGGCGCGGAAGGCCCGGCCTTCCAAGAGCGCCTCGAGGCGCTTGCGATGGCCCACCTCTTGCGCAGCGAGGTCCTGCAAGACCAGGCGGGCGGGCGCGGCCGCAGCGAGCTCGGCCGCGTTGGAATAGAGATTGAAGGCGTCAATCTCCCTCGAGATGGCTGTTTTGAGGATATCCTGGATGGCGTTGTCCTTGTTTGGCATCGCGCTCATTCCTCTCGACGTATCGCAGATGGTCGCATCTGTGGCTGTCTCCGCGCGGCCTGGCTGCCCGCCGAGACCGGCACCGGAACCGCACCAACTGGTCGGCAGTATATCCTGCGCCAAAGGCCCCTGTCAAGGTATCTGCCTGTCGATTCGCCCGACAGCAGCGGACAAAAAGGGAGGGAGCTTGCGGTGCGGGCACTCCCTCCCGAAGGCCAAGGTACTGAGTGAGCCTATAAGCCGAATTCTGTGGCCCCTCGCGGGGCCGACGGCCATCTGTCTGGGGCGCCGATTACTCGGAGCCTCGCGCGACCTACCCGAGGCGCGGGCGAGCAGCCCGTAACGAACGCCACCTTGCGGCGCGCCGTCAGCCTCATGCTTGGTCTTGCTCCCGGTGGGGTTTGCCTGGCCGGCCCGGTCACCCGGGCCGCCGGTGGTCTCTTACACCACCCTTTCACTCTCACCCCGCCGCGCCCAAAGGCGCCCGGGGCGACCTGCTCTCTGTTGCGCTTGCCGTCGAGTCGCCTCGCCTGGGTGTTACCCAGCACCGTGCTCTGCGGAGTTCGGACTTTCCTCAGCGCGGGCATGCCGCGCCGCGGCCGTCCGGCCCACTCAGTACAAAAATGATACCATCGGCAGAAGGCCGTGTCAAAGCAGCCATAGCGTCTGCCTGGGAACGCCCGACGCCCTCCCGCCCAACCTTTGACACCCCTCCCCCGCTGCGCTAATATCGCCAGAGACTCTTCCAGGGCGCCAGCGAGGAACGGCAGTGGAGCGTGTGATTCATGGCGGGCAGCCGCCCTACTATCGATTTGCTTCGCTGGCGGGCGGGCGGGTGATCCAGGCGATTCTGACGCGGCAAGGCGGCGTGAGCCAGCCACCGTACGACTCCCTCAACGTGGGCCGCACCGTTGGCGACGCTCCCGGGGCGGTCGGCCGCAACCTCGACCGAGCGCTGGGTGCCGTGGGCGCCGTGCCAGAGCGTCTCGTCACCGCGCAGCAGGTACACGGCGATCGCGTCGCCGTGGTCCGTGCCGCCGACGCCGGGCACACTATCCCCGCCACCGATGGCCTGGCCAGCGACACGGCCGGCCTGGTGTTGCTCCTGCGCTTTGCTGACTGCGTCCCCCTGCTTTTCTACGCGCCCGACCGTGAGGTCGTCGCCATCGCCCACGCGGGTTGGCGCGGGACGGAGCAGGGAATCGCCGCCCGCACCGTCACCCTGCTGCGCGAGACGTTCGGCTGCGAGCCCGCCGCGCTCCGCGTGGGGATCGGCCCGTCCATCGGGCCCTGCTGCTATGAGGTGGGCGCCGAGGTCTATGCGCCGATGGGGCAGCGGTTCGGCGCCGCCTCTGGAGTGGTGGCCGCGCCACACGCCCCCGGCAAAGCCCGCCTGGACCTGTGGCGCGCCAACGCGCTGCAGCTAGAGGAATCCGGAGTGCGCCAGATCGAGGTGGCCCAAGTCTGCACCTGTTGCCACCGCGACGAGTTCTTTTCTCACCGGGGGGATCTGGGGCGCACCGGCCGCTTTGCGGCTCTGATCGGCCTGCGGCCGGCCGCCGAGGAGTAGCCCAAACGCACCATGCCTGATCGAAACGAGAGCACACCACGGACTCGCGATCTCTGCGCGCACCTCGCCGAGGTGGAAGCGCGCATTGCCGCTGCCTGCCGGGCGGCCGGGCGCGCCCGTGAGGAGGTGACCCTCATCGCCGTCTCCAAGACGCGCCCGCCCGAAGACGTGCTGGCTGCCTACGGGTGTGGCCTGCGCCACTTTGGCGAGAACCGCGCCGAGGAGCTCGAGGCCAAGGTCGCCGCGCTGGCGCCGGCCCTCCCCAGAGGCGCGCTGCACTGGCACATGATCGGGCACGTCCAGAGCCGCAAGGCCGCCCAGGTCGTGGCCAGTGCTGACATGGTCCACTCGGTAGACACGTTGCGCCTCGCGGCGCGGCTCGATCGCTATGCCCGCGAGGCGGGGCGCACCCTGCCCGTCCTCGTGCAGGTCAACGTCTCGGGAGAGGAGAGCAAGTTCGGCTTCGCCGCCGCTCAGGCGGCCGCCCGTGACGCCCTGGTGAATGAGTTGGGCGCCTTTGCCAACCTCCACAACCTGAGCGTGCGCGGGCTGATGACCATGGCCCCCCTGGGCGCCTCGACGCAACAGGCCCGGGACGTCTTTGGCGCGCTGCGCACCCTGGCTGAGCAGTTCCGCCGGGCGCTCGCGTTCAGCGCCTGGGAACAGCTGTCTATGGGCATGACGGACGACTTTGAGGCGGCCATTGCCGAGGGGGCCACCCTGGTACGCGTCGGACGGGCCATTTTCGGCCCTCGCAACGAGTAAGGAGACGAACGTGGCGAGCCTTGCGAACAGGCAGATCGCCTTTGTCGGCGGCGGAACGATGGCCGAGGCCTTCATCCGGGGCTTGCTGGGCAAGGGCCTGGCCAACCCGGGCCAGGTTGTGGTGGGCGAACCGCTGGCGCCCCGGCGGGACTATCTCTCCCGCGAGCTGAGCATCCGCACCACGGCTGACAACGCGGCGGCGGCCCGCGATGCCGAGATCGTCGTGCTGGCCGTCAAGCCGCAGGCCGCGGCGGCCGCCCTGGCCCCCCTGCAGGGCGCCCTGCGCGAGGGCGTCCTGGTCATCTCGATCATGGCCGGGGTACGCCTCGGCGCGCTGCAGGCGATGCTGGGGGTGCCAGCCATCGTCCGGGTGATGCCCAACACTCCGGCGCAGGTCGGCGAGGGCATCTGTGCCTGGACCAAGACCCCGGCCGTGAGTGACGAACAGACCGCGCTGGCCCGCGCCATCCTCTCGTCGCTCGGAGAGGAGGTCTTGCTCTCAGACGAGGACCAGGTGGACATGGCCACCGCCCTCAGCGGCTCGGGCCCCGCCTACGTGTTCCTGTTTATCGAGGCGCTGATCGATGCCGGCGTGCAGGTGGGCCTGGCCCGGCCGATCGCCGAGAGGCTGGCCCTGCAGACCGTGCACGGTTCGGCCAGCTACGCCCAGCAGTCGGCGCTGCACCCCGCGGTCCTGCGCAACATGGTCACCTCCCCCGGCGGGACGACCGCCGCGGGCTTGTACGCTCTGGAGCGTGGCGGCCTGCGCGCGACGCTTGTGGAGGCTGTCCTGGCGGCCTATGGCCAGGCCAGAAGGCTCGGAGGCAACGAAACCGCATGAGTACATTGGCCCAGTTGATCGCCTATCTCGCCAGCATCTTTGACGTCCTGATCTTTGCGCGGGTGCTCCTCTCGTGGATCCCGATCGGCGACAATCCCACCCTGCGCTCCATCGCCGGCGTGATCTACGCCGCCACCGAGCCGATCCTGGCGCCCATCCGGCGCATCCTGCCCCCCATGGGCGGGCTGGACCTGTCGCCGATCGTCGCCATGGTACTGCTCCAGGTCATCAGCACCATGTTCACGCGCCTGGTCCTGTAGCACGCCGATCTGGGTGCACGCATAACCCCCCGCAGCCGTATGGCTGCGGGGGGTTTGCTGTGGCTCAGCGTAACGGGCGCTCTACGGTCCCCAGTGGGGCGCACTCTCCAGGTCCTGGCTCTGCGTGAGGTTGGAGCGCATGCCGGTTTCCAGGTCCAGGGTAAAGATATCCCAGCCGCCCTGGGCGTTCGAGTAATAGGCGATGCGCCCGCCCCATGGCGACCAGGAGGGGCCGCGGTCATCCGCATAGGCGTCCCGGGTGACGGCGCGCACGTTCTGGCCATCCCGATCGGCGACATAGATCTCCATGTTGTCGTCCCGGTACGACTCCCAGACGATCTGGCTGCCGTCGGGCGACCAGGCCGGCGCCTGGTCAGTGGCGGGGTCGGCCGTGATGCGCAGCACATCGCTGCCGTCCGGGTTCATGGTATAGATCTCCAGGTTGCGGTCCCTGTCCGACACGAAAGCGATACGCTCCCCATCGGGCGACCAGGCCGGCGCATAGTCGGCCGCCGGGCTGCTCGTCAGCCTGGTCTGTTCGGAGCCGTCCGCCTTCATCACATAGATCTCCCAGTTCCGGTCACGGAAGGAGGCGAAGGCCAGGTAGTGGCCGTCCGGAGACCAGGAGGGCATCCAGTCGTCGGCAGCGTTCTGCGACAGGTTCTCCTGCCCGCTGCCGTCGGCGTACATCACATAGACCTCGCGGTTGCCGTCCCTGTCAGAGACGAAGGCAATGCGCTCGCCGTCCGGCGACCAGACGGGTGACGAGTCGCTCCATTCATGGTTGGTGAGGCGTGCCGGGTCCGAGCCGTCGCTGCGCATCACCCAGATGCTCGGGCGATCCTCGGCGTTCTCTCGGGATTCGTAGACGATCTTGCCCGCGGCAAATCCCTTGGCAATGGTCGGCAGCGCCACGGTGGGCCCCCGGCCCGGAGCGACGGTGGCCACGCTCCCCACCGGCCGCCCACCCAGGCCCCAGGTCTCATTCCGCTGGCGCGACTGCCACACGTAGGCGACGGCAAAGACCAGCAACCCGGCCACCAGCCAGAGCGACAGGCTCACCCAGTCGATCCGTCGGCCAGAGAAGGCCGGCGTGTGCGCCTGCCGCACGCGCCGGTACTTGCGGATCTCTCGGAGAGTGCCCAGGGTGGTGGTATGCTCCTTGACCCAGTGGCCAAAGAGCTGCGCCATGACCCGGAAGGTCCGGCCCCCCAGCTCCTGCACCAGGCCCCGCTTCTTGAGCGTGGCCAACGCCGCGCTGATGTCCTGCGGCGGCACGCGCACACCCAGCTTGCGTACGTAACGGACCACATCCTCCGGCGAGGCCACTCCGTGGTAGCCCCACATCTCGGTCATGGCGGCCAGGGTGAGCTTTTCGGCCGGGCCGCAGCCGCGCCACAGCGCCTCAAAGTAGGGCGCGGCCTTGTCCAGAACTTCGGGGAGAACGTCGTCCGCCTCGCTCTTGCCGACCCAGCCTGCCTCCTGGCGCCGGCGAAAGATGACGTCGCCGAACAGTTGCACAAAGTAGGGGTTCCCGCCAGACATGCGGTACACCTGGTAGATGACGTCCAGGTCATAGGCCAGGGCGCCGCGCACCGGGAACATCAACGCCGTAGAGACCTCGTCCTCTCCGAGCGGCCCGATGACCATCTGCGAGATGTCGTCAAGGGCGGAGTTGTTGGCCTCGCTGGGCAGGCCCTCGACGGCCAGGATCACGGCCAGCGAGTCCACCCGTTCGAGGGCGCTCTGCAGGGCCAGCAAGTCCCGCTCCCAATCGCTGCCCGGCACCATGCGGCTGGCCACCGCCTGGTCAAAGCAGACGAGGTAATCGTTGAGGATATCCTTGCCGGCCAGCTCGCGGACGTATCCGGCGGCGTAGGAGGCCCCCTGGGCCTCGAACGTCTCCCGATCGGGCCCCTCCTGGCCCAGCGCCTCGGCCAGGCTGGTGAGCAGAGTCCAGAGGGGCACCGCGCGCTGATCCTTGGAGTCGTCGAGCTCCACGTACCGCACCCGGAAGCGGTCACGGAAGAAGGTCTTGAGCTGGTTCAGGAAGGAGGTCTTGCCGACGTAGGGCAGCCCGTACAGAAGAAAGAGCCGCCGGCCGGATTCAAGATCGGCGAGCAGCCAGGTGTAGCATTCCTCACGGCCGAAAAAGACGTCCTCGTCCGTCAGCGGACGATCGACGATGTATGGGTTGAGCAAGGACCCGCGTCTCCGTTACGATGCAGGCGCCGGGAGGCACGCCCGGCCGTTAGTGATAGAGGATGCGACCACACCCCTCGCAGGTTACCGCCGCGCTGCCCTCCTGGGCGATGCGCACCTTTTCCAGCGGCACCGATACACGGCAGGCCTGGCAAAGGCCATCGCGCACGGGGGCCATGGCCAGGCCCGCCTTTTGCGTGCGAAGCTGGTCGTACAGGGCTATCTCAGTCTGCCCGATCTGGCCGCGGAGGGTCTCGCGCTGCTTGCGCAGGTTCTGCAGGCGAGCGCGCAGCGCGCCGAACTCTTCGATCAGCGCCCGACGTTCGCCAAGACGCCGCTGCTCGGCCTCGGCGAGGTCGCGCGCCCCATCGGCCGTGGCCGGCTCGAGCTCCTCGAGCTGAGTGATGATGTCCAGCGCGTGGTCTTCCAAGTCTGCGATGCGGCGCTTGAGCTGCTCCGCCCCCTGGCGCAGGCCCTCGACCTCGCGCGGGTTACGGACGCGCCCGCCATAGAGCGCCTCTTGGGTCTCCGTGGCCTTTTGCCGCAGGGTCCCTAGCTCCAGCTCGGCGGACGACAGCCGCGCGTGCGCCTGTTTGAGGGCCGTCTCGCGGTCGGCCTGGGCCTGGCGCAGCGCCTGGATGGCCGACTCGTCCTCCAGCAGGGCTCGCACCGCCTGAAAGCGCCGGGCTTTCTCGTCCCACTCCTGATCGACAGTCTGCAGTCGCTGCAGAAAATCCACGACGTTCATGGGCACGGTCCCTCCGAGTCAGGCGCGGCAGGGCGGTAGCTCGGGCTGCCCCACGATTGGAGCGCCAGTATAGCATGCTCACCCCTGCCCTGCAACAGGTCGCCCCTCTCGAGAGCGCGGCACCGGCGGCCGGGCGGCTGCCCTCCCGAGGCCGGCCTTGCCACCCGGGGGGCGTTCCACTACTATGAGGAGAGACGGTTTGCCGGTGCGTCTGGCCGCGGAGGCTGCCGTGCCCGCCTATGTGCTGGCGGATCGCCCCGGGCGAGGGGCCGAGCGCCTGCTGGACCTGCTCTGGCCGCCTCGCTGTGTGGCCTGCGGGGCCTGGGGCGCCTGGCTGTGCGCTGCCTGCGTGGCGTCGCTCGATAGCCCCCGGCCGCCCCTCTGCCGTCGCTGTGGATGGCCCAGCCCGGGCGCGACGCTCTGCGCGGCCTGCCGCCGGGGGCCCTCCTATGTGCACGGGCTCCGCTCGGTGGCCCCCTACCTGACCCCCCTGCGTGAGGCGATCCACGCGCTCAAGTACGACGGGATGCGCGTCCTGGTCGACCCCCTGAGCCAGCTGCTGGCCCAACTGTGGGAGCGCGAAGTGGCCTCGCGCCGGGTACCGCAGATTGACGCGGTGCTGCCGGTGCCGCTTCACCCGACGCGGGTACGCTACCGCGGCTACAACCAGTCGGCCCTGCTGGCAACGGCCTTTGCCCGCCTGCTGCGCCTGCCGTACCATGAGAATTGGGTGGTGCGTTCGCGCCGCACGCGCTCGCAGGTGGGGCTTTCCCCCGGCGAGCGGTGGAGCAACGTCTGGCAGGCCTTCACCGCCCAGGGGCCGCTGCGGGGCACCCGTCTTTTGCTCGTCGACGACGTCATGACGACCGGCGCCACGCTGGAGGCCTGCGCCTACACCCTGCGAGAGGCAGGGGCCGCGGAGGTCTGGGCCCTGACGGTGGCCCGCGCCTCACGGCGGCGCGCCACCCTTCCGCCCGGCGCCCCGGGCGCCGCGCCCTAACACCCCGCCGCCATCCATATGGAGTGACCCATGCACACGCGAGTCCTGCTAGCCACCCGCAACCAAGGCAAAAGGCGTGAGTACCAGAACCTGCTGGCCGGCCTGGATCTCACCCTGGTAACCCTCGACGAGGCCGGCATCGACCTGGAGGTCGAAGAGACGGGCGCGACCTTTGCTGAGAACGCCCTGCTCAAGGCCAGGGGCTACGCGCGCGCCTCTGGCCTGCCGACCCTGGCCGACGATTCCGGCCTGGAGGTGGACGCCCTCGGCGGCGCCCCCGGGGTGCACTCGGCCCGCTATGCCGGTGCCGACGCCACCGATCAGGATCGTTACCGCCTCTTGCTGCAGTCGCTGCACAACATCCCCGAGGGGCAGCGCGGGGCGCGTTTTCGCTGCGTCATCGTTGTGGCCTGGCCCGACGGTGCGATTGACGTCGCCGACGGCACCTGTGAGGGAAGCATCGCCCACGCGCCGCGGGGCAGCCATGGCTTTGGCTACGACCCCGTGTTCCTGCTGGCCGGCCGCACCGTGACCATGGCCGAGCTCTCACCGGAGGAAAAGGACCGCATCAGCCACCGGGCGCGTGCAGCGGCCGCGCTGCGGCCAGCCCTGGAACGCCGCCTGGCCGGCCAGGGCCCAAGACCTCCCCTCCCATAGGCCAAGGAACGGCCGACGGGCCAGTAGACTTGCCGGCCGCCCTCCGCTATACTCGTCTTGCTCAGCGATTCGCGGTCCGCCGTCTTCGCACAGCGTAGGGGGTGTTCCCATGTTCGTTCGAGACCGAATGTCGCGGAATCCCATCACGGTGTCGCCCGAGACGTCGTTCCACGATGCGCTCCGTATCATGCGCGAGGAAAAGATCCGCCGCCTGCCCGTGCTGGACCGCAAGGGCAAGCTCGTCGGCATCGTCCTGGAGCGCGACCTGCTGTATGCCTCGCCTTCGCCGGCCACCAGCCTCAGCGTCTATGAGCTGAACTACCTGGTGGCCAAGATCACCATCGGCGAACTGATGACCAAGTCGGTGATCACCGTCGACGATGACTGCCCCCTCGAAGAGGCCGCTCGCATCATGGTGGATAACCACATCAGCGGCCTGCCCGTCATGCGCGGGGAGGCCCTGGTGGGCATGATCACCGAGAGCGACCTGTTCCGCGTCTTTCTAGAGATGCTGGGGGCCCGCGAGGGGGGTCTGCGCGTCTCGATCAAGGTGCCCGATCAGAGGGGCTTCCTAGCCAGGCTCTCTGGCCGGATCGCCGAGCGGGGGGGCAACATCGTCAGCCTGGGGACCTTCTCTGGGGATGACCCCACCAACCGGCGGCTGACCATCAAGATCCAGGACCTGCCGCGGGAAAAGATGGAGGAGGCCCTGGAAGGGCTGGGGGCCGAGCTGCTCGATATCCGTGAGACCCCCTAGCCCGACCGGCGAGTCGGCATCTGCAGGCAGCGACTGGCGCCCGGCGGCGCGGGCTTGTGGCCGCCGGGCGCCTTGCGTCGTCAGCCTTCGTCGGGCACGTCGTAGCCAAAGTAACGCAGGGCGCGGGGGTCGCTGCGCCAGTTCTTGCGCACCTTGACCCACAGGTCGAGGTAGACCCTCTGGCCGAGGAAGCGCTGGATATCCTCCCGCGCACGGCGGCCGATCTCCCGCAGCATGCGGCCACCCTGGCCTATCACGATCCCCTTCTGCGAGTCCTTCTCCGTGTAGATGCTAGCCGCGATGTAGACCCCGCCCTTCTCGCGCTCTTTGAACTCGTCCACCACGACGGCCAGAGCGTGGGGCACCTCCTGCTCCAGGGCGCGCAGGGCCTGCTCGCGCACCAGTTCTGCCACCATAAAGCGCTCCTGTTGGTCAGAGAGCTGCTCCTCGGGAAAGTAGCGGGGGCCCAGGGGCAGCCGCGCGATGACCATCTCCAGGAGCACGTCCAGGTTGGTGGCCTCGGTAGCGCTGATGCCGATGATCTCGGCCCACGCGCCAAGGGCCTGGTAGGCCGCCCAGCGCTCGAGCAGCGGCTGGCCCGTGATCAGGTCGATCTTGTTCAGGGCCAAGATCACCGGCGCCGACAGGCCGGCCAGGTTGGCTGCCACCTCACGGTCGCCCGCATCGGGCGGCTCGGTGGCATCGGCCACAAAGACGATCACGTCCGCGTCGGCCAGGGTGCTCACGGCCATCTGCACCATGTACTCGCCCAGACGGGTGCGCGGCAGGTGAATGCCGGGCGTGTCCACAAAGACCAGTTGCGCCTCCGGCCGGGTGAGAATCCCGAGCAGGTTGGTGCGCGTGGTCTGCGGCTTGGGTGAGACGGGGGCCAGCTTGACCCCGACCCAGGCGTTCATCAGGGTGGACTTGCCCACGTTGGGCCGCCCCACCAGCGCCACATAGCCGCTGCGGTGGTCAGCCCCCCAGTCCTCTTCGATAACCAGGCCCGGCGGCAGGGCGCTCTCGCCACTGTCGGGGGGCGTGCCCCCCTCGGCGGGGTCGCCCTCAGGCGGCCCGAACACCTCCGGCCGGTCTTCTCCATCTTCGATCGTCATCGACGACCTGCCTTCCTACCACACCGACCGGGCCAGGCAGCGCGCCTAGGCATCCAGCCGGAAGGGGTTAAAATCCGTGTCACGGTCGTAATAGTCCTCGTGTTCCAGGCGCTTGAGCCCGTTCACTACCCAGTAGGTGACCGGGGTCATGACCGCCTCGAGCCCCACCTTGAACACATAGTTCGAGATGATGATGGCCGGCAGCAGCGCGTTGGGCAGCACCCCATAGAAGGCGAGGAGGACGAAGAAGAGCGTGTCCAGCCCCTCACCCAGCAGGGTGCTCGCTACAGTGCGCATCCACAGCCAACGCCCGCCGGTCAGGACCTTCATCCTGGCCATGACCCACGAGTTGGAAAAGCTGCCCACCCAGAAGGCGACCAGGCTGCCCGCCACGATGCGCGGCGTCACGCCCAGGATCGACTCGTAGGCCTCCTGCAGCCCCCAGGAAGCGTCCGGGGGCAGGGCCCCCACGATGGCAAAGACCGCGGCCATCATGGCCGTGGCGGCAAAGCCCGCCCAGATCACCCGGCGCGCCCGCGCATACCCGTACACCTCGGTGAGCACGTCACCAAAGATGTAGCTCACCGGAAAGAGGATGGTGCCCCCGTCAAAGGTGAAGGGCCCCAGTACCAGGATCTTGGCCGAGGCCACATTGCTGGTCATCAGCACGGCCACAAAGGCCGCCATGACCAGGTCGTAGAAACGGTAAGCTCGATGACGCGTGCCCGGCTCGGTCATCGCGGCGCCTCCCAGAGGCGGCAGAAGGAGCACAGCGTCTCGGCCGTGGTCGGCTGGCCACAGCGCACGCAGGGACGCAGCGGTCGCACTTGAGCAACCTCCTCACCAAACAGGCCTCTGGCTTTGGCCTGCAGAAACTCCATGTAGAACCGCCTCTTGGCGCCCGGAGAGCGCGCCTCCAGCGTGTTGAGCGTCTCTTTGTACAGGATCGTCTTGGCCCCTACCGACAGGGGGCATTCATCTTCGACATAGTCCAGCCCGCGCACCAGGGCGTAGCCGGCCATCTCCCGTTCGTACAGAGCGTAGAGCGGCTTCACCTTGCGGACCAGGCCGGCTGGATCGGCCGGCAGCAGGGGCGCCTGGCGGCGCAGGTAGCCCTCCTGCCAGGAGAGGGTGTTCTGCAGGAGCGTCGCGGCCTCGTCATCGAGGTTGTGCCCGGTGGCGACGACCGCAAAGCCGCCCTCATAGGCCACGCGGTTCATGACGTGCCGCTTGATCGTGCCGCACACCGAACAGGGCCGGCTGACCCTGTTCCTCCGCGCCAGGGCCGGAATGCCCAGGCCATAGGTGTCGGCCACGTTGACCACCCGGTACGGTGCGCCGCAGTGCTGCTCCGCAAAGGCGCGCACCTTGGCCTCGGACAGGTCTGAGTAGCCCTCGTGCGCGATGCCGAGGTGGATGTACAGGCCCTCCGTCCGGTAACCGAGGTCTATGAGGATCTCCCAGAGGGCCAGGCTATCTTTGCCCCCCGAGACGGCCACCAGGATGCTCTCTTCGCGCGTGAACAGGCCGTACCGATCAATGGCCCGCTGTACCATGCGCGGCACCCAGGCCACATAGTGCTCCTCGCATAGCTGCAGCCGGTGCTGCGGCATGGCCATCACCGCCACGCGCCCGCAGATGTCGCACTTCATCTGGGCGCCCGACGCCTTAGCCACCCGAGATCACGTTTACCAGCCGGATCTCGTCGCCCGGCTCCAGAATGGTCTGGTCGTTGATCAACTTCCTGTCGCGCAGGGCCAGCACGTTCAACGGGTCGAGCCCCACCTTCTCGATGGCCGAGCGCACCGTCATGCCGCTGGCCACTTCCCATTCCTGTTTGCGGTAGCGAATGCGCGCCGTAGTCATGCCCTTACCTCGGTACCCTCACCAACGGACAGGCCAGACCCGATGTCGGTTACTCCTCGGGAACCGGGGCGATGATCCCCTCAGACATCAGCGTGGTGACCATGGCCCGCGCCTCGTCGATCTGGCGCGAGGCGGTCGCGTACAGCTCCTCGCGGGTCATCGTGACGCGCGCCAGGCCCTGCTCCTGCGCCTTCATGCCCACTGCCACCGCCTCCCGCGGGTAGACGTCCAGGTCGTCCATGGTGGGCACGATGTGCGTGTCGTCCAGGCCGAGCTCCTCGCCAAACCGGGCGATCTCGGCGGCGGCGGCCAGGCACATCTCGTCGGTGATCGTGCGGGCCCGCACGTCGAGCGCCCCGCGAAAGATCGCCGGGAAGCCCAACGAGTTGTTCAGCTGGTTGGCGAAATCGGAGCGCCCCGTGCCGACGATGCGAGCGCCGGCCTCGAGCGCCTCCCACGGCCAGATCTCGGGGACCGGGTTGGAGCAGGCAAAGACGATGCTGTCCGCGGCCATCTGGCTCACCCATTCGGGCTTGATCACGCCAGGCCCCGGGGTGGCAAAGGCGATGGCCACGTGCGCATCGCGCAGGGCCTCCGCGATGCCGCCGCGCCGGTCATCGGGGTTGGAGCCGAGGCAGACCCGCCACTTGTCGGGGTAGTCGCCCTGGCGCTCGCGCACGTCGGCACGCTCGCGATGCAGGATGCCGCGCGAGTCGGTCGCCACGATCTGGCTCATCTCCACGCCGCTGGCCAGAAGCAGCCGCAGGGTGGCGACGTTGGCCGCGCCCAGGCCGATGAGGGCAAAGCGCGTGTCGCGGATGTCGCGGTTGACAAGTTTGAGCGCGTTGAGCAGCCCGGCCAGGAGCACCGTGGCCGTGCCCTGCTGATCGTCGTGAAAGACGGGGATCTCCATCGACGCGTCGGCGCGCAGCGTGTCGAGCACGCGGAAGCACTCGGGCTGCGAGATATCCTCGAGGTTCACGCCACCGTAGGAAGGCTGGATCAGCTGCACCGTGCGGATGATATCTTCCGGCGACTTGGCCCGCAGGCAGAGCGGCACGGCGTCGACGCCGCCGAGGTACTTGAACAGGAGCGCCTTGCCCTCCATGACGGGCATGGCCGCCTCCGGCCCGATGTTCCCCAGGCCGAGCACGCGCGAGCCGTCGGAGACGATGGCGACGGTATTGGCCTTGTTGGTGTATTCGTAGACCAGGCCGGTATCCGCAGCGATGGCGCGGCAGGGCGCCGCCACACCCGGCGTGTACCAGATGGAAAAGTCATCGAGGTTCCGGATGGCGCACTTGGCCGCCGTCTGAATCTTGCCCCGGTAGAAGGGGTGCAGCCGCAGGGCCTCGCCAGAAGGGCGCTGTGCCTTGGCCAGCAGTTCGTCTTTCGTGAGCATCAATGCCACCCTTTCGTCATCACAAACGGCGTGCTAGCGGCGCGGCCCCGCCGGCACGGCGTCGGGGACCTCGACCTCGTCACGCGACGGTACGGCCAGGCCGTCCGCCTCCAGCACCTGGCGCAGCGCGGCGATGCTGACCTCCAGCATGGCCAGGTCGGGCTCGCGCGTCGTCAGGCGCTGCAGGGCCAGCCCGGGGGCCACCACGGCGCGCACCAGGCGACTCTGGTCATAGTAGCGGGCCGAGAGTTTGAGCAGTTCGTACGAGATCCCCGCCACCACCGGGACCAGCAGCACCCGCGAGGCCAGCCGCAGGAGCAGGGGCGGGCGCCCCATGGTGGTGGCCACCAGGACGAACACCACCAGCACGATGAGCAGGAACCCGGTGCCGCAGCGCACGTGGGCGCGTGGGAAGGCGGCCACGCTCTGCGGCTCCAGCGGGGCGCCGCTCTCGTAGGCGTTGATGGTCTTGTGCTCGGCCCCGTGGTAGGCGAACACGCGGCGAATATCGGGCATCAGCCCGATGGCCGCCAGGTAGCCGACAAAGAGGCCCAGCCGCAAGACCCCTTCCGCCAGGTTGCTCCACAGCGCCGAGGCAATGTAGCGATCCACCAGACTGACCAGAAACATCGGCAGGAGCATGAACAGGCCCACGCCCAGAACCAGCGACGCCGCAATGGTCCCCCAGGCCAGCGGGCCAGTGAAGCGCTCCTCGCTCTCTTCTCCCAGGGCCACGTCGGCAGACCACAGCAGGGCACGCAGGCCCAGGCCCAGCGAGTCCCACAGCATCACCAGGCCGCGCAGAAAGGGCAGTTTCAGCACCCTGTTGCGGTACACGGCAGGCAGCGCCTCGCGCCGGATGACGATCTCACCCGAGGGGGCGCGCACGCACACGGCGCAGTCGCGCGCGCCGCGCATCATGACGCCTTCCATGACGGCCTGCCCGCCATAGGTGATGGGCTTACTGGGCCTGGGCATGGCTCTCCCCCCTGGGAACGGCATGGCAAGATCGGCAGCGCGCCTCATACACTTCGCTGGCCCCCACCATGATGATGGGATCCTCGTAGCGGGCCGGCTGGCCGTCGACCAGCCGCTGCGTGCGCCCGGCCGGCGCCCCACAGACGACGCAAATGGCCTGCAACTTGTCCACCAGGTCGGCGCGGGCCATCAGGGCAGGCATGGGGCCGAAGGGCTCGCCGCGAAAGTCCATATCGAGCCCGGCGGCGATGACGCGCATCCCCCGGTCGGCCAGGCGTACGGCCAGATCGGCCACCTCGGGGTCAAAGAACTGTACCTCGTCAATGGCTACGACTTCGGTATCGGGCTGGAGCAGGGGCAGGACGTCGGCCGAGCACTGTACCGTCACCGCCTCCACAAAGGCGCCCGAGTGGGCCGCAATGCGTCGCTGGCCGTAGCGCTCGTCCAGGCTGTGTTGAAAGACCTGCACCTTCTGTCTGGCGATCTGGGCGCGATGGACGCGCCGGATGAGCTCCTCGGTCTTGCCGGAGAACATGCAGCCACAGATCACCTCTACCCAGCCCATGTCGTAGCGCCGATAGACCACCGGGACCTCCCTGGCGGGAATGTGTGCGCGAAGCGGAGCAGTGGTATTGTAGAACAAAAGGGCAGAGTGCTGCCACTCTGCCCTTCCCTTGGCTGAGCACGCCGAGGCTATTCGGCCTCGTCGGTCCCCAGGATAGCATCGATCGGCTCGATCGACTCGTCCTCGTCCACGATCTCGACCAAGGCTCTGGCGCGCATGCGCTCGGCGCGTGCCTTGACGCGTTTGGCCTCGACCTTGCGCAGCCGCTCGGCCGTTTCCAGGCGCGTGGTAAACCGTTCGACCTGGCCGCCCGTATCAATGATGCGCTGCTGGCCGGTAAAGAACGGATGACACTGGCTGCAGATGTCGGTGCGCAGTTCTGCCTGCGTGGACCCGGTCGTCCAGGTGTTCCCGCACGCGCAGACAACCTTGGCATCCGCATGATACTGAGGATGAATGCCTTGCTTCACGGTTACTGCACCCTTTCCGCATAGACTGAGACCCGCTTTGCCCCGCCACGGCCGTACGTCTCATACTTGACGTAGCCGTCGATAGTGGCAAAGAGGGTGTGGTCTCTGCCGCACCCCACGTTGGTGCCCGGGGCGACCCTGGTGCCCCGCTGGCGGACGATGATAGCGCCCGAGTTCACCGCCTCGCCGTCAAAGACCTTGACGCCCAGACGTTTCGCTCGGCTATCTTTGGTATTGGCGGTGCTGCCGCCGCCCTTTTTCTTTGCCATGCGTACCTCTCTTCTTGGTCGGCTACGCCTGAATACCGTCGATGCGCAGACGGGTGAACTCCTGACGATGCCCAATCGTGCGGCGGTAGCGCTCCTTGGCCCTGTACTTGAAGGAGATGACCTTGCGCGCCCTGTCCTGCAGCACTACCGTGGCCGACACGGTAACGCCCTCCAGCACCGGCTGGCCGACGCGCACGTCCCCGTCAGCAGAGACCATCAGCACGCGATCCAGCACGACGGTCTCACCGACCTGCTGCGCAAGTCTTTCTACGTCGACGGTCTGCCCGACCGTTACCTTGTACTGCTTTCCACCGGTCTCGACGACTGCGTACACTTCCCTTTACCTCCGGGGTCAGCGGCATGATGTGACCGGTGCTTCCCGAGAGAGACAGGGTCCCCGGCCTTACCGAACGTTGATTATAGCGACCTCGGTGAGCCCTGTCAAAACGGACCTGGCACACGCTGGGGATGTGTGGTGATTTGCGCGTACAAGACGGCAGTGCTATACTGGGCTCGTCAAGGGTGCGTGGCTCAGCTGGTTAGAGCGCGCGGTTCACATCCGCGAGGTCACAGGTTCGAGTCCTGTCGCGCCCACCATCACTGCCCTCTCCGACTTGGAGAGGGCTTTTTGCTACGCCCGCCCCTCCGGCGGGGCGCCTCCCCAGGCTGCCTCTGCCCGGGCCAGCCAGGCATCGGCCTCCCGCGGGCTCTGCAACTGCACCACGCGCAAGCCCCGCGCGGCGAGCTCGGCCGCCCGCGCCCGGCGCTGCCGGCGCCTGGCCCGCTCGGTGCGCAGCAGATAGGCCAACAGCGAGTCTCGGCTAAAGAACGCCCCGCGCAACGTCTCGCGGTTCTCGTTCCAGAGCACCTCTCGCCGCCAGACGCGCCCCACCGTACGCCGCAGCAGCCGCCAGGCCAGGAGCGGCCGCCCATAGTCGAGCCACACCACCATGTCAGCCCGCTCGGCGACCAGATCCCCCACTTTGCGATAGTACTCCCCGTCGATCACCCAGCGTTCGCAGGCGGCCACCTCGGCCACCCTGGCGCGGAACTCTTCCGTGGAGATCGGCGTCCAGCCAGGGCCCCAGTGGATCGCGTCCAGCTCCAGGTACTGCGCCCCCAGCGCCCGGGCCAGGCGCTGGCCCAGCGTGGTCTTGCCAGAGGCGGCCGCCCCCCAGACGCTTACGCGCAGGGGTCGCCCTTCCGCCACTGCTTCTCTCTCCAGCGCCACCTCGCCCCCTCGCCGCCTGCATCATGCCGGTCAGCCCATTTTACTGCCCCCCGCCGGGGCATCAACTGCCACACCGGACCGTTTCCGCGCCTGGCCGACACATTGACGATAGACCCGCGATAGCCTATCCTGAGCGACATGACCAAGCCCATTGCCGCTACGGAACTGCAGAACAGCCTGCACACGCACACCCTCGGCCGCCACGCCGAGCTGCACGGC
Organism: Anaerolineae bacterium; assembly: GCA_040768605.1. Taxonomy (GTDB): domain Bacteria; phylum Chloroflexota; class Anaerolineae; order UBA1429; family UBA1429; genus JAAZBY01. The sequence continues at coordinate 493,087 of JAXGMP010000002.1, forward strand.
GAGATCGGCTCCACCAACAGCCGCGCCGTCGAGCTGGCCCGCCAGGGCGCCCCGAGCGGCACACTGGTGCTTGCCGAGCTGCAGACCCAGGGGCGGGGCCGGCTCCGCCGCCGCTGGCACGCCCCGCGGGGCAGCTCCCTGCTCATGTCCCTCCTGCTGCGCCCGCCGCTGGCCCCCCGGCAGGCCCAGCGCCTGACCATGGTCTGCTCTCTGGCGGCGATCGAGGGGATCCGGCGCGTCACCGGGCTGGAGGGCCAGGTCAAGTGGCCCAACGACGTCTACCTCCAGGAGCGCAAGCTGGGCGGCGTGCTCACCGAGCTAGGGTTGGAGGGCCAGGCGCTCGTCTATGCCGTAGTGGGCATGGGGCTCAACATCAACCTGGACGTGGCCGCCCTGCCGGAGGTAATGACCCCGGCCACCAGCCTGTCGGCGGCCCTGGGGAGAGAGGTCTCCCGGCTGGACGTCCTGGTCGCCATCATCGAGGCGGCCGAGGAGCGCTACGACCGCCTGGTGACGGGCTGGTCGCCCGCCGCGGAGTGGTGCGAGCACCTGCTGACCCTGGGGCGAGACGTCTCGGTAAGCGCCGGTGACGAGGTCATCGAGGGGCGGGCCGAAGGCGTTGATGATGACGGCGCCCTGTTGGTGCGCACCCCTGACGGCGGCCTGCGCACCGTGGTAGCCGGTGACGTCTCCCTGCGCCGGCGAAAGTTCAATCAAGGCCTTGACATATCTAAAGGTTCGTATTACCATAGTTGATACTCACATGAGAATCGTGCAGGGCGCGTCAAGGTGGGCGGTATGACACATCCAGTAGTCGGCAGGTGCCCGGTCTGCGATGACGTCATGGACGTCACCCGGTTGCACTGCCGCAGCTGCGACACCAGCATCGAGGGGCGTTTCTCGCTGGGGCGCTTTTCACGCCTGAACCCAGAGCAGATCGCCTTTGCGGAGACCTTCCTGCGCTGCGAGGGCAAGATCACCCGCGTGGAGGAGGAACTGGGCATCTCGTACCCCACGGTGCGCAACCGCCTGAGCGAAGTGGTCCGCGCCCTCGGCTATGAGGTGCAAGAGGAGGAGGCCACCACCTCGGCGGAGCAGCGCCGCGACATCCTCAGCCAGCTCTCCGCCGGCACCATCTCCTCCGATGACGCCGTCCGGCTGCTCAAGGCGCGCTTAAGATGATCGCGCAGGCAGTGGGCGTCGCGGCAGCCTCCGAACACATCCGGCCGTTCCTGCCCCACCGGGACCTGGCCGACCTCGCCACGCTCATTGAGGCGGCCTTTGGGCCGGAACTGGCTGCCACGGGCAGCCACCTCGTGCAGGACCTCCGCCAGATGGCTATGCTGGGGCCGTTGCTGCGCGGGCCCAACCGCCTGATGTCGCCCTTCTACGGCTTTGTCTGGACGGAGAACGGCGAACTGGTCGGCAACGTCAGTCTGTCTCCGGAAAGGGAGGATCGCGCCGTCTGGTCAGTGACCAACGTGGCCGTGATGCCCGAGCATCGCGGCAGGGGCATCGCCAGCCAGCTGATGGACCGGGCCATCGCCTTGGCCCGTGCCCGCCGGGTGCGCCGGCTGATTCTGCAGGTGCGCCCCGATAACGGCATCGCCGTGGCCCTGTACCGCCGCTGTGGGTTTGTGACCCTTGACACCGTCCACGAACTGCGCCTGCACAAGCACCAGTGGCCGCTCGTCGTCGGCGGGCCTGTTGCTCGCAGCGACCCGGCCAGCACCCTGCGCGCGCCGCGCGCCGCTGACCATGCGGAGATCCGCGCCCTCCTGGCCAGGCTGGCTACGGTGGGCGGCCAGCCGGTCAGCGGGCGCCAGAGCACACACCACCCCTGGGTCTGGGGTGCTTACCGCCTCTTGCACTATGCGGTGACGGCGGAACAGACCTTCGAGGTAGTGGCCTGCCCCGCCGGGCGGCCGGTGGCCTACGCGTTCGCACAGACGAACTCGCTGCGCGGCCCCCACGAGGCAGCCCTGTACGTCGCGCCGCAGCACCGCGGCCACTATGAGGCGGCCCTGTGGGAGTGGTTGCTGGCCCGCCTGCGCCGCGCAGTACCCCAGCACGTGCACACTACCCTGTCCGTCAGCCATCCGGAGGCGCTGACGGCTGCTTGGGACCTGGGATTCCGTACGGTGCGCGTTCTGGATCAGATGGCGCTCGACCTGCAGCCGGGCAGAGATCCGGCTTGTAAGGGTATGGCGTATCTCCGAACCGCTGGCTGAACACGGGCCGCGGCCGTCGCCACACCCGGGAGGCTAGACCATGAGCATGACCGAAGAGCGTTTGCAGATCCTCAAGATGGTCGAGAGCGGGAACATCTCCGCCGACGAGGCTGCCAGGCTTTTGCAGGCCCTCGACTCGGCCGAGAGCCGCGAGGCGGCCGGCCAGCAGGCAGGCAAACCGCGCTGGTTCAGGGTACGCGTCACCGATCTGGCCTCTGGCAAGGCCAAGGTGAACGTGAACATCCCGATGGGTCTCGTCAACGTCGGGATGCGCATGGGGGCTCGCTTTGCGCCCGATGTCGCCGGCATCGACCCCAACATCTTCCTGCAGGCCATCCGTGAGGGGACCGAGGGGAAGGTGGCCGACGTCGAGGACATCGAGGACGGCGAGCGGGTCGAGATCTTTGTCGAATAGCCATGCCGCCGCGGCACGGCAGAATGCGGCAGAGCGTCCCGTGTACCGACGCGCCCGGCGCCCGCGAGGGCTGGGAGCGCCGCTGCCTGCGGAGAACGGAGGAAAGCCTTGCGAAGGCTCCTACTGCGCTGGGTGATCAACGCTGTGGCTGCCTATGCGGCCATGCGCCTGGTGACGGGGTTCCACGTCGCCGGGGGGTGGACCGTCTACCTGTGGCTGGCGCTCATCCTGGGGTTGGCGAACGCGTTGATCGCTCCACTAGTCAAGTTCCTGACCTGCCCGCTCATCCTGGCCACCCTGGGGCTGTTCACGCTGGTCATCAACGCCGTCATGTTGCTGGTGGCGGCGCGCGTGTCTCAGTTCTTTGGCCTGGCGGTCTCGCTCGATTCCTTCTGGGCGGCCATCTTGGCGGCGCTGGTCATCTCCCTCGTCTCGACGGTGCTCAGCTCGCTGATGGGCGTGAACCGCTCCGACCGGCGTCGCGAGGAGCGCCGCTAGGCTCGCTGCCCTACAGAACGCGACAGGCGCCGCCCCCTGGTGGGGGCGGCGCCTTCTGTATACGGCTCCGGATTCTGGGTGGCAGAGAGCCTAGTCCGCCCGTTTGCGCGGCAGGCGGAAGCTCGAAGAACGGTAATAGCTGCGGGCGGCCACCACGATGATCAGGAGTCCCAGCACGATGAACAGCGCCCCGCGCAGCGGCCGGGAGATAAACTGCAGGGTGAGATAGTACACGTACTCGGGGAAGGGCTGCACACGGTACAGGTGCGTCATCATGTAGGCGATGCCCAGGCTGAGGCCCAGCGCCCCCAGCACAAAGAAGCTCAGCCAGCGGGCCACATCGCGCAGCTGGGCTCGCGAGCGGTTCAGCTGCACCTGCAGATTGCGCGCCAGGGGAGAGACCACCGCCACCGCCGGCAGGTCCTCGGCCGGCCCGAAGAGGATGTCCTCCGGTTGGGCGATCGCCACCGCGCGCGGGTGCCCCAGCTGGTGGGTGATGTCCTCTTCCACGCCGACATAGCCGGCGGCCATGCTCAGGTCCGTGGCGACGGGGAAGCCCTTGTGGTCGGGCAGCCTGCCGAGCACCTCGCCGAGGGTGCGCCCGTTGAGCACCATGATGGGGCGCGCCCCGGTGCCGTAGGCCATGGCCACGTCGGCGCCTGAATCGCCGATCACATAGCACTCGTTGAGGCGCAGGCCGAACTGGCTGGCAGCGCCCCAGAGGGCTTTGGCCTCAGGGCCCCAACAGCCGCAGCCGGAGCCGGCCGCATGCGGGCAGGTAATCAGCCCATCGATACGCCCGCCGGCCGCCTCCACCTGCCTGGCCAACGCGCCAAGCGCGGGGGGAGCGCCCGCCTCGCCAGCGGGCGCGTCGCACCCGGCATAGAGGAAGAGGAGCGTGTCGCTCACACCGAGGTTGCGCACCGCCTCAAGCGTGGCGGGTGCTAGGCTCGCCTGGGTGGGATCGGGCGGGGCGATCAGGTTGCTGTCACGCAGCAAGGTGTCTCTGTGGACAAAGATTGCTTTCATCTTCCCCCGGGGTACAGCGCAGAACCGTGGACAGGAGCGTTCGCATCGAGAAAGCGGAGTGCCTTCCTAGGCGCAGGCATGGTAGCCCAAGGGGGGCGCCGTGTCAACAGACTGCCCGCCAGCCGAGCGCGCCACGCGGCAGATCCCTTGCTTGACATAGAACAAATGTTCCTTTATACTGGTTACAGTGCGGTGCAGGGTCAGTGAAAGGAGCCCAGGCCGTGGGCAACCCAGGCAAGCTATCCTCGCGGCAGAACAGGATGCTGGAGATGATCCGGGAGTTCGTCGGCGAGTTCGGCTACCCCCCCTCCATCCGCCAGATCGGTGAGGCGGTCAACATCTCCTCCACCTCGGTGGTGAGCTACAACCTTGACGTGCTGCAGCGCAAGGGCTACCTCGCGCGTGACCCGGAAGTGTCGCGCGGGCTGCGCCTGGTCGAGGATGATGACGACGCGCTCGGTTACGCCGAGCAGGAGGCTTTCCAGGCCCGGGGCGTGCGCCCGCAGTTCCTGGTGCCGGTCCTCGGCGTCATCGCTGCCGGTGAGCCGATCCCCTTCCCTGACAGTGACTTTGCGCCCACCGACTATGAGCAGATCGCCCTACCCCCTGACCTGCTGCGAGACGCGGAAGACGTCTACGCCCTGCGCGTACGGGGTACCTCGATGATCGACGCCCTCATCAATGACGGGGATATCGTCATCATGCGGCACCAGCAGTCCGGTGAGAACGGTGAGATGGTAGCCGCCTGGCTGAAGGACGAAAAGGCCACCACCCTCAAGCGCATCTACTGGGAGCAGGACCACAAAATGGTCCGCCTACAGCCGGCCAACCCGCTCATGGAGCCGATCTATGTGCACCCCTCGAACCTGGAGATCCAGGGCCGCGTCATCGGCGTCCTGCGCCTCCTAGACTGATCCCCGACCGTTCCTGAGAATGCACCCGGCCCTCCGTCGCTAACCGGCGCCGGAGGGCCTGTCGTCTGCCGGGTCCGCGCTGCGGCTAGGCCCAGTCGATGTTCAGGTGTTCGCTGCCGACCAGCCCGGCCAGCTCCTGCTCAATCTGCGGGGAGAGAGTCGTGCGCACGTTGGGAAAGTCAATATCGACGGCGCCCGCCCCGCCGAAAAGGCGCAGGCCAAAGGGCACCGACCCCTCGTTCTGGGAGAGGATGTACAGGATCCGCCCGGCCAGCATGGCCGCCTGCTGCTCGTCAGAGCCGAGGGGTACCTCCACCGTGAGCCGTCTGGGCGTGCGCCTCCGAGGCCCGGCAGTGTTGCCGTTCCTGGGCAAGCGGAACTCGGCGACGGCATCCGCCACCAACTGGCAGCGGTCATCGCGGAGGTCCACCTTGCCCTCCACCATCACGGGTCCCTCGTGGGCCAGAACCGCGGCGACCTCCTCATACGTCCGCGGGAAGACGGTCACTTCGATGGTACCCGTCAGGTCCTCGATCTGCACGAAGGCCATGCGGTCGCCCTTCTTGGTCGTGATCTCGCGGAGCCCGTTCACCGCGCCCACGACCTTGACCCTCTCTCCGGCCATAGACTCGTTGAGGTCGGCGATGGAGAGCAGCGTATCGTCCCGGTAGTGCAGCAGGGCGTCGAGCGGGTGCGAGGTCATGTAGGTGCCCAGGAGCTCCTTCTCGTTGGCCAGGCGTTCCTTCTCTGGCAGCGGCGGCACCCCGTTGGCCACGCCAAAGCCGGCCCCGTTGCCCAGGGCCGGGCCGAGGTCAAACAGGGTCTGCTGGCCGATCTCCCTGGCCCTATGGATGCGCCCGCTTTCAGCCACCATGCCGTCCAGCGAGGCCAACAGCGCCGCGCGCTCGCCGAGGGTGTCCAGGGCGCCGGCGCGCACCAGGCACTCGAGCATCCGCTTGTTGACCTGGCGCAGGTCGACCCGGTCGATCAGGTCATCGATGGTGGCAAAGGGCGCCTCTGCGCGGGCCGCCACGATCGCCTCCGCCACGCCCTCACCGAGGTTCTTGATGGCGCCCAGGCCGTAGCGGATCGCCAGCGTCTCGGCACCCAGCAGGTCCTCATCGCGCACCAGGCGCCCCTCGGGGAGGTTGGCCGGTTCGACGCCGTGGTCCACGAGCGAGCGGTTGATGTCGGGCGGGCGCACCTCTATCGCGAGCCGCCGGCACTCGGCGATCAGCGCGCCCACCTTTTCGAGGTTGCCGCGTTCCACCGATAGGAGCGCCGCCAGGAACTGCGTCGGGTAGTGGGCCTTCAGGTAAGCCGTGTGCAGGGTGATGACGGCGTAGGCCGCCGAGTGCGTCTTGACGAAGCCATAGTTGGCGAACTTTTCGATGTCCTCAAAGATCCCCTCGGCGGCCTCCCGCGGCACGCCCCGCTCCTGCGCACCTTTGATAAAGCGGGAGTGCTGGGCCTCGAGGTCCTCGGCCTTCTTTTTGCCGACCGCGCGTCGCATCAGGTCGGCCTCGCCCAGCGAGTAGCCGGCCAGGTCAGCGGCGATGCGCATGATCTGTTCCTGGTAGACGATGATGCCGTAGGTCTCGGCCAGGATCGGCTCCAGCAGGGGGTGGCGGTAGGTGATCTCTTCACGCTGGTACTTGCGGGCGATATAGTTGGGGATGAACTGCATCGGCCCGGGCCGGTACAGGGCCAGGACGGCGACGATATCGCGGTACTCGGTGGGGGCCATGTCGCGCAGGGTGCGGCGCATGCCGCCCGACTCGACCTGGAAAACCCCGGTCACCTCACCGGTGGAAAGCAGCGCAAAGGTCTCCGGGTCGTCCAGCGGGATCGACGCCTGGGTGACCGTCTCACCGGTGGTGCGCTTGATCCAGCCAAAACAGCGCTCCAGCACCGTGAGCGTGGAGAGGCCCAGGACGTCGAGTTTGAGCAGGCCGAGATCGAGCTCGACGTCCTCCATGGTGTACTGCGACACGATGCCGTCGCCGCGCGGCGCGCGCTGCAGCGGGGCATACTCCACTAGGGGTCTGTCGGCGATCAGGACGCCCGCCGCGTGGGTGGAAAAGTGGCGTGAGATGCCCTGCAGCGTGAGGGCATAGTCGATCAGCCGGCGGATGTGCGGCTTGGCCTCGTAGAGATCCTTCAGCTCGGGAACCGTCTCCAGGCCGTCGCTGATCGTCTTTCCCGGGCCGGAGGGGATCAGCTTGGCCACATAGTCCACCTCATCGAGGGGGACGCCGAGCGCCCGCCCCACGTCGCGCACGGCGCCTCGCGCCGCCATGGTGCCGAACGTGGCGATCTGCGAGGTCTTGTCTGCCCCGTAGCGCTGGGTCAGGTACTCGATGACCTCTTGGCGGCGATCTTCCGGGTAGTCGAGGTCAATATCGGGCATCGTCACGCGCCCGGGGTTGAGGAAGCGCTCGAACAGCAGGTCCAGCGCTACCGGGTCGAGCTCGGTGATCCCCAGGCAGTAGCCCACCAGGCTGCTGGCCCCCGAGCCACGCCCGGGCCCCACCAGCATTTTGGCCTCGTTCTTGGCCCAGTGGGTGAGGTCGGCGTTGATGAGGAAATAGTCATCAAAGCCCATGTCGTGGATGATGCCCAGCTCATAGTCGAGCCGTTCGCGCAGGCGTGGGGTGACCTCGGCGTAACGCCGCTGCAGCCCCTCCTCGCACTTTCCGCGGAGATAGGTCGCGGCCGTGTACCCTGCGGGGACAGTGAACTTGGGCAGGTGGTAGCCCTGGAAAGAGAGGTCTACGTTGCAGCGCTCGGCGATGCGCACGCTGTTCTCCAGGGCCTCGGGAAGGTCGGCAAACAGCACGCCCATCTCTTCCGGCGAGAGGAGATAGAAATCGTCGCCGCCCATGCGCATCCGCGTGGGGTCCGACAGGGTGGTGTTGGTCTGGATGGCCAGGAGGAGTTCCTGCCCGGCAGCGTCCTCTCGCCGCACATAGTGCACGTCGTTGGTGGCCACCAGGCCCAGCCCGAGCTCGCGGGCCAGCGCGATCAGCTGTGGGTTGATCTCCTCGAGCTCCGGGATGCCGGCGTGTCGCTGCAGCTCAATAAAGTAGTTGTCGGCGCCAAAGACCTCTTTGAACCAGCCCGCCGTCTGGCGGGCCTGCTCCGTCTGGCCGTTCTGCAGGAGCGTCGGCACTTCGCCAGACAGGCAGGCGCTGAGGCAGATGAGCCCTTCGGCATGTTCGGCCAGCAGCTCCTTGTCAACGCGTGGACGGTAGTAAAAGCCCTCCAGGTTGGCCTGGGTGACCAGTTTTAGCAGGTTCTTGTAGCCCGTCTCGTTCTCGGCGAGGAGCAGCAGGTGGTAGGCACGGCTATCTACCTGGGCTTCTTTGTCGGTCATCCGGCGGGGCGCCTGGTAGACCTCACAGCCAAAGATCGGCTTGACGCCCGTCCGGTGCGCGGCGCGGTTGAACTTGATCATGCCGTACATCTGGCCGTGATCGGTCAGCGCCAGCGCCCCCATACCCGTCTCACGGGCACGCTCGCAGAGGTCCGGCAGGCGCGCCAGGCCGTCCAGCAGCGAGAACTCGGAGTGCACGTGGAGATGAACGAACGACGCCACAGAGATTCCTCCCAGAGGTTCAGGCATTACCGCGTGATGCCATGCCGGGCGGCCACACGCTGGCGGCCAGGCATGCCGTTTGCCGCGCGACGGGTCCTACCGCACCCGGCCCTGGCCCGCGTGGCCGTTGTCATCGGCAGGGATGATCTGGCGGATGGCTCGCGTGGACTCCTCAAAGCGTTGCAGGGCGATATCCAGATCGGCGTCGACGTCGGCCAGGTAGCCAGCCAGGCCCTGGCGCACGGCGCCGACGAAGCCGTGGAACCGCTCCGAGGTTGCGATCTCCTGCGGCCCGCCCGACGCCTCCTCGAGGGGCCCCGTGGTCATGAGTCGCCGCAGACCAACGGTGACCTCGATCTGCACGCCGCCCTGCGAGGGCCGGTTGACGAAGCGCGCCGGCGAGTGCGCCGCCAGGGGGCTGGCTGGGCCAGCCGTGGCAAAGCCGGCCGCCTCGAGCGCGCCCTGCAGGCGCCCGCGCAGCCTGCGGTTGCTGCCACCCAGGTGCACAACGCCCTCGCCCCCCGGGACCCCCTGCAGCGAGATGCCGACCACCGAACGATCCATGAGCGCCGTCAGGCGGACGTCGTCAAATCGCGTCACCGGCACGCGCAGGGGCTCCCCCCGCTCCGCGCGCAGCCCGCAGAGCAGGTAGAGGTTGCAGTCATCGCCGGCGATGGCCTCGGCCAGGGCGCCCGTAAGCGGTTCGATGCACCCCGCGTGGATGGCCGCCACCGTTACCGAGGCGCTGCGGTCCAACACCCGGATGCCATAGTCGACGTCCTTTTCCGCGCGCAGAGCGAGTTCACTAAAATCGTGGTAAGGTTCGGTCACCATGCACTCCATGCCGGAAAGCAGGCCGGGAGGCCGCGAGGAGCAGGGGAGCAGTCTTTCGCCATTGTACGACGCAACCGGCCCCGCGGCAACCAGTTCACCGCGCCGCGCCACGATGAGCACGCCCTGGTGGGTGGTCTACGGCTTGGCAGGCCGCTTGACATGCGGCCGACATGGTGCTATTATGCGCATACCTCAGGGGGGTATACGACACCTCGGGGGCACAGTGGGAGTCGATCGGCGGCGATCCGCGTCTGGTCGCGCCGTACATGTTAGCGTAACATGGTGTTGCAGGAGGATCATCGCATGAGCGAAGGTATCAGGCACGTCAGCGACGCCACCTATCACAGCGACGTGCTGGACGCCAAGGGCGCCGTCGTGGTGGATTTCTGGGCCCCCTGGTGTGGCCCCTGTCGCATGCTCTCGCCCGTGATCGAGGACCTGGCGGCCGAGTACGCCGACCGGGTCGCGTTTGCCAAGATGAACACCGACGAGCACCCCGATACGCCCGGCCAGCTGGGCATCCGCGGCATCCCGACGCTGGTCTTTTACATAGACGGCCAAGAGGTGGACCGCATGGTCGGGTTCGCCAGCAAGCCCGTCCTGAAGGACCGCCTGGAGAAGCTGGTGGCCAAGGTGCCGAGCGCCTGAGCGCGCTGCCGCGACCGGCCCGGGAGGAAGACAGATGCCCATCTACGAGTATGCCTGCCAGGCGTGCGGGGCGCGCTTTGAGAAGTTGGTGCGCTCGTTCCGCACCCCGGCAGAGGTCGAGTGCCCGCATTGCCACAGCCGGGACTGCCGGAAGAGCCTCTCCCTGTTCAGCGCCGCCTCGTCGGGCGGCAGGGCGAGCGCTGGGGCGACGTGTGCCCCGTCTGGGGGTTGAGGGTTGCCCTCCAGGGGCTAGTTAGCCCCTCGTGCGCCCTAGGCGGCGCTTTCCTGGGCGGATCGCGGCGTTGCCTGCCCATCTGGGCGAAAGGTCTGGAGCCCTACCATGTCCGCAGAGACAGCTGTACTGGTCCTGATCGTCATAGTCATCGCGCTGGCCATGTTCCTGCCGCGTCGTGGCGGCAGTTTCACCTGAATGCCCACAGGCTGCGACGGGGTGGAACCCCGTTCTGACGCCGACAGGCCCAAGGGCTGACGGGCCGTCTCCCGTCCGGCGCCCGCCGAACCATACGTCTCCGCCCGGCAAGATGCTGGGCGGAGGCGTATCTGTTGACACCCCCTGCCCCCGGCCCTAGAATCGAGCCATGCTACGGAGGGGAAACGTGATGCACAAGCCGCTGCTCGGCGCGCATATGTCGATCGCCGGAGGGCCAGCGAACGCGCTCCTGCGCGGCCGCTCTATCGACTGCGACGCCATCCAGATGTTCACCCGCAACGCCAACCGCTGGGATTCGCGCGACCTCACCGATAAGGAGATCGCCGCCTTCCACGAGGCCCGTGAGGCGACCGGCCTCGCCCACGTCGTGGCGCACTCTTCGTACCTGATCAACCTCGGCTCGCCGGACGAGGCCCTGTGGGCCAGGTCCCAAGCGGCACTGGCCACTGAGCTGGAGCGCTGCCGGCTGCTGGGGATCGCCCACTATGTGCTGCACCCCGGCGCCCACATGGACGCCGGCGAACAGGCCGGCCTGCAGCGCATCGCCGACGGCCTGATGGCGACCCTGGCCGCCTTTGGCGACGGCGTCACCATCCTGCTGGAGAACACCGCCGGCCAGGGCACCGCCCTGGGCTACTCGTTTGAGCAGCTGCGCTGGCTACTTGAGAACGGCCCCGCAGAGCGCCTGGGCATCTGCTTTGACACCGCCCATGCCCTGGCGGCCGGCTATGACCTGCGTGACGCGGCCGGCTACGCCGCCACGTGGGACGCCTTTGACCGCACCATCGGCCTGGAACGCCTGGCCGCCATCCACCTGAACGACTCCAAGCGCGACCTGGGCAGCCGCGTGGACCGCCATACTCACATCGGCGAGGGCGCCCTGGGGCTGGAGCCCTTCCGCCTGCTCGTGAACGATGTGCGCCTCCGCCACATTCCCATGCTGCTGGAGACGCCCAAGAACGAAGACCTCGCCGAGGATATCATGAACCTTGCCACGCTGCGGAGCCTCGTGGCGGCACCAGCACCGCCGGAGGGCTGACCGACCCCTGGCACGCCAGTGACGAGGGTCCCGCAGCACCGTCCGCACCCACCCCCATCTTTCCCAGGGCCTGCGTCTGCGGCACCAGGACAAGGGAGACTGACCATGGATACATCCGCTCTGCACGAGGCGATGCTCTACGACCGGCTATCGGACGAGCGCGTCCAGTGCCGGCTGTGCGCCCAACACTGCCTCATTCCGGAGGGCCGCACCGGCATCTGCCGGGTGCGCCAGAACCAGGGTGGCACGCTCTACTCGCTGGTCTACGCCCGGCTGATCGCCCAGGCCGTGGACCCGATCGAGAAAAAGCCCCTGTTCCACTACCTGCCGGGGACTTCGTCGTTCTCCATCGCCACGCCGGGGTGCAACTTTCGCTGCTCCTTCTGCCAGAACGCCGACATCTCGCAGCGGCCCGGCCTGCTCGGGTACGTCGACGGGCGCGACACGCCCCCCGAGGCGGTCGCCGAGGCGGCCCGTCACCACGACTGCGCCAGCATTTCCTACACGTACACCGAGCCGACCGTCTTTTTCGAGTACACCTATGACGTCGCGCGGCTGGCCCACGCGGCCGGCCTGGGCAACGTCTATGTGACCAACGGCTACATGAGCGCCGACGCTATCGACCTGCTGGCCGCCCCCGACGAGCCACCGCTCCTCGATGCCGCCAACGTGGACCTCAAGTCCTTCCGCGACGCGTTCTACCGCAAGGAGTGCGGCGCGCGCCTGCAGCCGGTGCTCGACAGCCTGGTGGCCCTCTGCCGGCGGGGCGTATGGGTCGAGGTGACCACCCTGGTCATCCCCGGGCGTAACGATAGCGAGGAAGAACTACGCGACGTGGCCCGCTTTATCGCCACCGAGATGGGGGCCGACACGCCCTGGCACGTCAGTCGCTTCCACCCAACCTACCATCTCCTCGACGCGCCGCCCACTCCGACGGCCACCCTGGTGCGAGCGCGGGAGATCGGCCTGGAAGAGGGGCTGCGCTACGTATACGTGGGCAACGTGCCGGGGAGCGAGGCAGAGAGCACTTTCTGCCCCCAGTGCGGGGAACGCGTCATCGGGCGGCGGGGCTTCCAGGTCACCCAGACGCGCCTGCACGGCAGCGCCTGCGCCTTCTGCGGCGCCGAGATCGCCGGCATCCTGGGGTAGCTCGCGGGGCCGCGGCCGCGTCAGCCGACCGGCCTCTCCTCGCCGGCGCAGGCCAGCCAGGCGCGCAGGCGCTCTCCCGCTAGCCTCAGCCGCTCGACCATGTCGGCCGGCGCCATCCGGCGGACGTCCTCGCGGGGGAAGCCCACCGAGCACTCCAGCGTGACGCCATACAGCGCCGCCCCGTCGAGGGCCCTCAGCACGGCCGGCAGGTTTATGCTCCCTTCACCGACAAAGACGTGCGAGCGCCCATCCGCATAGTCACTGAGGTGCACCGACCGAACGGCCCCGCGTAAGGCGGCGGCCGCCGCCGGGACGTCCACACCCATCTGGGCGTAGTGGGTGGTGTCGAGGGTGACGCCGATCCCGTGCTGCGCACAGAACGCCCCGAGGTCCGCCGGGGCCGTCAGCGGCACGGTAAAGCCGTCGAGGAGGGGGGCGTTCTCGAGCGTCACCGCGCCGCAGTCCGCGCGGTAGGCGTCCAGGGTCTGGACCACCTGGAGAGCCATCTCTCGCCACCACCCCTCGCCGGCCGCGCCGGCGGCATGCGGAGGATGGAAGACGATGCAGTCGGGCGCCTCACCGAGGGCGTCGATGTACTCGCGCAGCAGGGGGTTCACGTAGCCGGCGACCGAGTCCGCCCGCGGCAACAGGCCGCCCCCGTCGTGGATGCTGGCCACGCGCAACCCCGCGCGGGCCAGGATGCGGGCCGCCTCACGGCCAGACAGTCCCCGCAGGTGCTGGGCCATGGCCCACGCGCCGCCCTCCCAGAAGAGCGCCAGCTCGACGTCCGCGTACCCCGCCGCGGCGATGATGTCGATCGCCTGGGCAAACGGGAGGTAGTACAGGTTGGCCGTGGCTACCGAGATGTACATGAGGGGCCTCCCATCGGGCGCTCAGGGCGCCGCAGCGCCCGGCGATCAGCGGCGCAACGCCTCCTCGGCGCGGGCAATCTGCGCCGCGACCGCGGCGCGGGCGGTGCCGCCGCGCGTGTCGCGCGCCTCCACCGCCGCCTCATAGTCCAGCACATCGCCGAGATCGGCGCCAAAGAGCGGCGAGATCCGCTGATAGCGCTCCAGCGGCAGGGCCCGCAGGCCTACGCCGGCCTCCTCCGCCTCGCGCACCGCCCGCCCCACCGCCCCGTGCGCCTCGCGGAAGGGCAGGCCCCGCTTCACGAGATAGTCGGCCAGGTCGGTGGCCAGCAGGGTGTCGTCGAGGGCGGCGGCCATGGCCTCGGTGCGGACCTCGAGCGTGGCGACCACGCCAGCCACGATCGGCAGGAGCATGGCCAGCGTGTCGAGCGTGTCAAAGAGGGGCTCCTTGTCCTCCTGCAGGTCCTTGTCATAGGTGGAGGGGAGGCCCTTGAGCGTCACGAGCAGCCCGGTCAGGTTGCCCACCAGCCGGCCCGTCTTGCCGCGCACCAGCTCCATGCTGTCTGGATTGCGCTTCTGCGGCATGATGCTGGAACCGGTGGTGTAGCGCTCGTCCAGGCGGACAAAGCCGTACTCTGCCGACGACCAGATAATGAGGTCCTCCGCCAGTCGGCTGAGGTGCAAGCCCAGCAGGGCGCCCCAGGAGAGGGTCTCCACGATCATGTCCCGGTCAGACACGGCGTCCATGCTGTTCTCGGCGACCGCGGCAAAGCCCAGTTCGGCGGCCAGGGCCTCGCGGTCGACCCCGTAGGCGTTGCCCGCCAGGGCGCCGGCCCCCAGTGGGCACACCGAGGCCCGCGCGCGGAGGTCGCGCAGGCGGCCGCGGTCCCGCTCGAGCATCCAGAAGAAGGAAAGGAGCCAGTGGCTAAAGCGCACCGGCTGGGCCGGCTGGAGGTGCGTATACCCGGGCATCAGGGCGTCCAGATGCGCGGCGGCCACGGCCACGATGGCGCGCTGCGCCTCACGGAGGGCCTCCTCGAGGGCGCTCAACCGCTCCAGCAGGTAGAGGCGCACGTCGGTGGCTACCTGGTCGTTGCGCGAGCGCCCGGTATGGAGCTTGCCGGCCAGGGGGCCGATCAGTTCTCCCAGGCGCCGCTCGACGGCGGTGTGGATGTCCTCGTCCGTCGGCGCGAACGCAAAGGTGCCGGCACGGAACTCCTCGGCCACGCGGCCCAGGCCATCGACGAGCGCCGTGACCTCCTCGTCCGTCAGGACGCCGGCCCTGCCCAGGGCGCGGGCGTAGGCCACGCTGCCGCGCACGTCGACCTCGGCCAGGCGCCGGTCGACGTCGATCGAGGCGTTGAAGCGCCACATGAGCGCGTCGGAGGGACCATGAAACCGCCCGCCCCATAGTGTGCCCATGGCCCTAGTCTCGCTTGAAGACGCTATAGTCGGGCTCCTCGAGGTCACTGCGCCCGCTGCCCTCGACGTTCAGGAGCGCCCGCACCTTCATCGACAGGCCGTAGAGGTTGATGAAGCCCTGCGCATCCTTTTGGTCGTACACGTCGTCGGCCCCGAACGTCGCATAGTCCTCCCGATAGAGGCTGTAGGGCGACTTGCGGCCGACCACGGTGCAGCTCCCCTTGTATAGCTTGAGGCGCACGCTGCCCGTCACGCATTGCTGGGTCACGTTCACAAAGGCGTCGATCGCCTCTCGGAGGGGCGTGAACCAGCGCCCGTTGTAGACCAGCTCGGCGTACTGCTGGGCGAGCAGATCCTTGTAGTGGAGGACGTCGCCAGAAAGGCAGAGTTCCTCCAGCCCCTGGTGCGCCTTGTAGAGGATGGTACCGCCGGGCGTCTCGTAGACTCCGTGCGACTTGATGCCCACCAGGCGGTTCTCCACCATGTCTACCCGGCCCACGCCGTGCTGCCCGCCGACCTCGTTCAGTGCCGAGATCAGTTCCACAGGGCCGACGCTGGCGCCGTTCAAGCGCACCGGCACGCCCTGGCGAAAGTCGATCTCCAGGTAGGCCGGTTGGTCGGGCGCCTCTTCCGGGCTAACGGAGAGGACGAACATGTCCTCGGGGGGCTCTTGCCAGGGGTCCTCCAGCCCACCGCCCTCGTGGCTGATGTGCCAGAGGTTGCGGTCGCGGCTGTAGATCGACCTCTTGCTCTGTGAGACGGGGATGTGGTGAGCGGCGGCGTACTCGAGGGCGTCCTCACGCGAGCGGATGGTCCATTCGCGCCACGGGGCGATCACGCGCAGGCGCGGGTTGAGCGCCTTTACCGACAGCTCAAAGCGCACCTGGTCGTTCCCCTTGCCGGTGCAGCCGTGCGCAATGGCGTCAGCGCCCTCCAGCGCGGCGATCTCGACCATGCGCTTGGCGATCAGCGGGCGCGCGAACGAGGTGCCCAGCAGGTACTGCCGCTCGTAGATGGCGCCCGCTTTGAGCGTCGGCAGGATATAGTCGTCGACGAACTCGCCGCGCAGATCCTCGATGTAGATCTTGCTGGCGCCGCTGGCCAGCGCCTTCTCCTCCAGGCCGGCCAGCTCCTCCTCCTGGCCGAGGTCCGCCGTAAAGCAGATCACCTCACAGCCATAGTTCTCCCGAAGCCAGGCCACGATGATCGACGTGTCCAGGCCCCCCGAATAGGCCAACACACATTTCGACACCGCGCTCATGGGTACGCCTCCTAGTTGCCAGAACGATCCAGGTCCAACACCATGGCGATCTCGTCGCAGTTCGGGTATTTGGGGCAGTTCAGGCAGTCTCCCCAGATCTTGTGGGGCAGCGCCTCGTGGGCGACGACCTGGAAGCCCAGATGCCCAAAGAAGCCTTCCTGATAGGTGAGGGCAAAGACCCGCGGGAGGCCCAGTTCGCGCGCCTGCCCGAGCAGGTTCTCGACGATGAGCCGCCCGACGCCCCGCCCCGTCCACGCCTCCTTGACGGCCAGCGAGCGCAACTCGGCCAGGTCGGCCCAGACGATGTGCAACGCGCCGCAGCCGATGACCTCGCCCGCCACCTCGGCCACCACAAAGTCACGCAGGAACTGAAAGACCTGGTGCTGCGAGCGCGGCAGCATGATACCGCCGGCGGCGTACTTGTTGATGATCCCCGTCATCAGTGGCACGTCCGCGATGACGGCCGTGCGGATCTGCACCAGCGCCAGCGGCGGCGCGCCCTTGAGACTGCCCTGCCCGTCAGATGCTGCCAACGCCGAGTGCCTCCCCGATAATGTCGACCGCCTCATCCAGGTCGGTCTGCTGAACAGTCAGCGGCGGTAGCAACCGCAGCACGTTCGGCCCGGCGCTGAGCGTCAACAGGCCGCGCTCCTGGCAGCCCTGCACCAGCGGAGCCACCTCCTTGGCCAGCTCCACGCCCCAGATGAGGCCGCGCCCGCGCACGGCCACGATGTCCTCGCAGCGCTCCTGGAGGTCGCCCAGGCGCTTGCCCAGGTACTCGCCCGACCAGCGCACCTGCTGCAGGAAGGCTGGGTTCGAGACCTTGCGCACCACGACCTGGGCCGCCGAGCAGATCACCGGGTTGGCCGCAAAGGTGCTGCCGTGATCGCCAGGGCCGAGCACGTCGGCCACCCGCTGGGCCAGCAGGGTGGCGCCCATGGGCAGCCCGCCGCCCAGCGGCTTGGCCGCCGACATCAGGTCCGGGTACACGTCGTAGGCCTGGTGGGCCCACAGATGCCCGGTGCGCCCCAAGCCGCACTGCACCTCGTCAAAGATGAGCAGCGCGCCGCGCTCGTCGCACAGGCGGCGCAGGCCGTGTAGAAACTCGGGGGTGGCAGCGTTCACCCCGCCCTCGCCCTGCACCGGCTCCACGATGACGGCGCAGGTGGTGTCTCCGATCAGGGCTTCCGCCGAGGATAGGTCGTTGAAGGTGGCGAACTGCGCGCCGGGCATCAGCGGGCGGAAGGGATCCTGATAATGGGGCCGCGGCGTGAGGGCCAGGGCACCCATCGTGCGCCCGTGAAAGGCCCCGGAGAAGGCCACGAACTGGTCGCGCCCGGCGGCGCCGTCGGCCTTGCCGAACTTGCGCGAGAACTTGATGGCCGCCTCGACCGCCTCGGCGCCCGAGTTGCAAAAGTAGACCTTGTCCGCAAAGGAGGTCTCCGCCAGCATCTGCGCCAGCCGGGCCTGCGGCTCGGTGTGGTACAGGTTGGAGACGTGCATCAGGCGCTGGACCTGCGCCGTGATGGCCTGCACCACGTCCGGATCGCCATAGCCCAGGGCATTCACGGCGATACCGCTCACAAAATCGAGATAGGCGCGCCCCTCCGAGTCGTACAAGCGCACGCCCTCGCCCCTCTCCAGCACAAATGGGGCCCGCGCATAAGTGTGCAACACATAGCGCTCTTCGAGCGCCTTGATCTCGTCCGCGTTCATGGGGCTTCTTCTCCTCGTCCCTCGTCTCTATGCGACGACTATAGTTCCGCTGCCAACGGTCAGCCCAGCCAGATCGGTGATGCGCGCGGTGGACACTCCCTGGGCCACGGCCTCCAGCGCCGAACGCACTTTGGGGATCATCCCACCGGTAATGACGCCGGCGGCGATGTGCTCCTCGGCGGCGTGCACCGTCAGCCGTGGCAGCAACCTGTCGCCATGGCGTACTCCCGGCACATCGGTGAGGAAGATCAGCTCGACCGCCCCCAGCGCCCCCGCGACCGCCAGCGCAGCGTGGTCAGCGTTCACATTGTAGACCAATCCGTTCTCCCCGAGCGAGATGGGCGACAGCACCGGCGTGAACCCCAGGCCGAGCAGGTCGTTCAGGCAGCCAGCGTCGACGTCGGTGATCTCGCCGACAAAGCCCAGGTCCCCCTTGGGATGCACCAAGCGCCTAGCCCGCATGATGCCCCCGTCGACGCCGCTCAGCCCCAGGGCGCGAACCCCCTTGGCTACCAGGCGCCCCGTGAGCCGCTTGTTGACCAGCCCCGAGAGCACCATCTGCGCCACCTGCAGCGAGTCCGCATCGGTCACGCGCAGCCCCTCGACAAAGGCCGGCTGGAGCCCCAGGCGCTTCTGCAGATCGGCGATCTCGGCCCCGCCCCCGTGGACAACCACGAGGTGGCGCTCCCGCGCCAGGGGCACCAGCGCCTCCACGAGCTGGGCCAGGACGGGACCGTCGGCCAGCTCCGCCCCACCGACCTTGAGTACTGTGGTGTCTGTCATGGCAGAATCGTCCTCGCAGGGTCAGGGCAAGAGCCCGAGCGTTTCGTCCAGCCCGCACATCACGTTCATGTTCTGCACCGCCTGCCCGGAGGCTCCCTTGATCAGGTTGTCCAGCGCGGTGACGATGACCCACTCCCCGGGCATCCCGGCCGAGGCCACGCCCAGGTAGCAGTAGTTGGTGGTTGCCACGTGCGCCAGGGTGGGCAAGGTGCCGGCCGGGCAGATGCGCACAAAGGGCGCCCCCGCATAGGCCTCGCGCCAGAGGTCCAGCACCGCTTCCTGGCTCCAGGCCGGGTCCATGCTCACATAGATGCTGGACAGGATCCCCCGCGTGACGGGCAAGAGGTGCGGCACAAAGGTGACCTGGACGTCGGTACCGCCGAAGCGGCGCAGTTCCTGGTCGATCTCGGGGACGTGGCGGTGCACCCGGCCAACGGCATAGGCAGAGAGGTTCTCATTCACGGAGACAAAGTGGGTCGTGGGCGACGGCTTGGCCCCCGCGCCAGACACGCCCGACTTGGCATCGATGATCACCCGGTTGCTCGCCAGGGCCTGGCGGGCCAGCAGAGGGTAAAGCGCCAGGAGCGGCCCGGTCGGGTAGCAGCCCGGGTTGGCCACCAGGCGCGTCTTGGCCAGCTCGGCGCGGTAGACCTCCGTCAGGCCATAGACCGCCTCGGGCAGCAGATCCGGCGCCCCGTGCGGGCCATACCAGGTCTCGTAGGTGGCCAGGTCGCGCAGGCGAAAGTCGGCCGACAGGTCGACGCACTTACAGCCCGCCTGCAGCGCGCGGGCGGCAAAGGGGGCCGAGGCGGCGTGCGGGGTGCACAAAAAGACGACGTCCACCTCGTCGAGGGGGGCCTCCTCCGGCGCCACCAGCACGTCCTCATATGCGCAGGGGTACACCTCGCTATACCGTTTGCCGGCATAAGTCTCCGAAGAGGCAAAGCCGAGCGTCGCCTGCGGATGGCGGGCCACAATGCGGACGAGCTCATAGCCCGCATAGCCCGTCGCCCCAAAGATGCCAACCTTGATCATGGTTCCACTCCTCGCGCCGATCGCATGGGCAGCGCTATGGTGACCCAGAATAGAAAAAAGCAGCTCTCCGTCTGGAGAGCTGCTACCCAAATCGTCTCGGCATGTGCCCAGGGGAGACCGTCCAGACGCGCGTCCGGTTACCGCCTGATGCTCCTCCTCAGATGTGCGCTAGCGCCGTACGACATGCCGGGTGACCTCCTAAAACTGTCGCTAGTGTACATGAGAGGACTGGGCTTGTCAAGCAATGGCGCTGCCACGTCCAAGCGCACGCTTGACAGCCCCGCCACCCCGCCCCTATAATCGGCCCCGACTCACTCTGGCTGCGGAGGCGCCATGTTCTGGAAGCCGGCCAAGACCATTGGCCTCATTGTCGGGTTCCTCATTCTGGTGACCATCGCCGGCGTCGTGGCCCTCTTGATGCACAGCGTAATCGGGCAGGATCCCGGCCCCAGCGCCTACGTCACTGGCCTCTTCTTGGTACTCAGCGCGCCCCTGCTGGTGCTGTGGCTCTACTGGTATTACGGCCTGGCCACCATGCGCTACTACCTGGACCGCAACGCCCTGGTGATTGCCTGCGGCGTGGTTCGTCACATCGTGCCGATGGAGTCGGTACGGGCCATCGTGAGTGGCGCCGACGTGCCTCTGGCCGACGACTTGCACGGGGTCAGCTGGCCGGGCTGCCTGATGGGCACCGCCCAGACCAGGGACCACGGGCGCCTGGCCGTCTACTCCACCGAACCCCTCGACCGCCAGCTGGTCGTGATCACCGACTCGCTCTGCTACGGCATCTCACCGCAGCAGGGGGAGCGCTTCCTGGAAGAGTGGGCAGCCCAGAGGGACCTCGGCCCGCTGCGCCAGGTACAACAGGAGAGGGCCTACATCCCCTTCGCGGCCATGGCCATCTGGAAGGACCGGGCCTATTGGGCAGCGATGATCGCCGGGCTCCTGGCCAGCGTGGCCCTGTTTGGCCTGATCTCCTCACGCTTTGGCACCCTTCCTGACCGTCTGGCCCTTTACCTCAGCCCGCAGCGCGAGGTATTCCGCATCGTGGGCAAGGCCGAGCTCTACCTCTTCCCGGCCATCGGCACGGTCATTGCCATCGCCAACGCGGTGGTCGGCCTGCTCGTGCATCGTCGCGAGCGCCTGGCAGCCCACCTCCTGGCCGCCATGACCGCCGCCCTGCAGGCGCCGCTCTGGATCGTGGCGCTCAGCGTGATGGGGCGCTGATGGAAGGCGTCCTGCTGTGGGAGGCACTCCTGGGCCTGGGCCTCGGCCTGGCGTTCGGCCTTGTCGGGCGCTGGCGGAGGCTGCTCAGCACGTCGGGCGCCGTGGCCGTGGCGGCCGTCAGCCTGGTGACCTTTGCCGCCGGCGGCTGGGAATGGGGGGCGGTGCTGTGCGTGCACCTGATCAGCGCCGGGGCCTGGTCGCGCTTTCGGCGCGGCGTCAAGGCATCGCTGGCGCACCGGCATGCACTCACCCCCTTGCGGAGCGCGCCCCAAGTTCTGGCCCGCACCGGCTGGGCAGCGCTGCTGGCGATCCTGCGCCTGGCCGGTTCGAGCAACACGCTGGTATACGCCGCCTATGTCGGGGCGATCGCCACGGCCGTCGCCGACACCTGGAACACGCAGGTGGGCATGTTGAGCCCCGATCCACCCCGCCTGATCACGACGCGGGCGCGGGCCGAGGCGGGCACCCCGGGGGCAATATCGCCCCTCGGGCTGGTGGCGGCCCTAGGAGGCACCTGGTTGGCCGGGCTGGCCGGGCTGGGCGCCAGGGCCCTGTCCGCCTGGCTGAGCATGCGGGCCTATGACCGCCGCCTGCTGTGGCTGCCGCTGGCGGCCATGGTCGCCGGGCTGGGCGGCAGCCTCGTCGATAGCCTGCTAGGCGCCACGGCCCAGGCGGTGTATTATTGCGAGGCCTGCCAACGCACCACCGAGGACCCGCTGCACACCTGCCCGGGTAAGGAGGGGCCGGTGCGCCGCATGCGTGGCGTCCCCTGGCTGACTGACCAAGTCGTCGACGTGGTGTCGTCTTTGGCAGGGGCAACGCTGGCGGCATTCCTGGTTGACGCGCTTGCGGGGCTAGTACCGCAGTGGTAGAATCCGCGGCGTGGTCCGCGTTTTGGCAGCACTCACAGTCTCAGATCGCCATCGACCATTGGGGAGGAGCAGTACATGGGGCACAAAGAGACGATTTTCGAGGGCATCCTGAAGGGCAACATGAAGGCCGTGCAGGACGCCACCAACGCGGCCTTGGCCGAGAACGTGGCCGCCGGCGAGTTGCTGAACGAGGCCATGATTCCCGCTATGGCCGAGGTGGGGCGCCTCTTTGAGGCCAACGAGTACTATGTGCCCGAGATGCTCATCGCGGCCCGGGCCATGAAGGCCGGCTTGGCCATCCTTCGCCCGCAACTGGTCAAGGAAGACGTCCAGCCGCTCGGGAAGGTGGTGCTTGGCACCGTCAAGGGGGACCTCCACGACATCGGCAAGAACCTCGTGGCCATCATGGTCGAGGGCGCTGGCTTTGAGGTCATCGACATGGGCGTCGACGTGAGCCCGGCCGATTTCGTGAAGGCCGTTCGCGACAACAAGGCGCAGGTCGTGGGCCTCTCGGCCCTGTTGACCACCACCATGCCCAGCATGAAGGGCACCATCGAGGCCCTCCAGGAGGCCGGGCTGCGCGGGGACGTCAAGGTCATCATCGGCGGCGCGCCCGTCACGCAAAAGTATGCGGATGAGATCGGCGCCGACGGCTATTCCCGTGACGCTGCCGGGGCCGCTACCCTCGTGAAGCAGCTCCTCGGGGTCTGAGGCCGCCGCGCAGTCGCCCGTAACAGAGGGGTGCCCTGGGGCACCCCTCGTTCCGTTTGCCCCCCCGGGGGTTCGCCTCCTGGCCTCGAGCCCTAGCGTCACGGTCTGGCCGGACCGCTCCCCTGTGGTATAATGGTCCGGTGAACACACTGGAGGGCTTGTGACGCAACGTATCGTCTCCTCGGACCTGCAGCCCGAGGAATCCCCCACCGAACAGAGTCTTCGCCCGCACACCCTGAGCGAGTACATCGGCCAGGAGCGCGTCGTCGAGAACCTGCGCATCTCGCTGGACGCCGCCAGGGCGCGCGGGGAGGCGCTTGACCATATCCTCTTCTACGGCCCCCCCGGCCTGGGCAAGACCACCCTTGCCAACGTGGTGGCCGCCGAGATGAGCGTGCATATCAAGACGACCTCCGGCCCCGTCATCGAGCGGCCGGGAGACCTGGCCGCTATCGTCAGCAGCCTGCGAGAAGGCGACATTCTCTTTGTCGACGAGGTGCACCGGCTAAGCCGTACCGTTGAGGAGATCCTCTATCCGGCCATGGAGGACTTTAAGCTCGATATCCTCATCGGCAAGGGACCCGCGGCGCGCACGATCCGCCTGAGCCTGCCGCGGTTCACCCTGATCGGTGCCACCACGCGCATCGCCCTGCTGACCTCGCCCCTGCGAGACCGCTTCGGGGTGATCCATCGTCTCGATTTCTACAGCCTGGAGGCCATGGAGGCGATCGTTCATCGCTCGGCCGGCATCCTGCAGGTGCCCATCGACGCCGCGGGCACCTCGCTGATCGCCAGCCGTTCCCGTGGCACGCCGCGGGTGGCCAACCGCCTGCTGCGGCGCGTGCGCGACTATGCCCAGGTGCGCGGTGATGGCACGATCGATTGCGGGGTGGCCCAGCTAGCCCTGGGAATGCTCGAGGTGGACGAGTTGGGGCTGGACGCGTCGGACCGGCGCGTGCTGCTGACCATCATCGACAAGTTCGACGGCGGCCCCGTCGGGCTCGACACCATCGCCGCGGCCCTCAGCGAGGATGCGGACACCATCATGGACGTCTACGAGCCCTATCTCTTGCAGCTAGGCTTCCTTGAGCGCACCCCGCGCGGGCGCGTGGCCACCCGCCGGGCTTACGAGCACCTCGGGCGCCTCTTCCCGCGCGACGAATCCACGCAGGGGCGCCTCCTGTGACGGAGCGCGCGGCCGTGTTGGATGCCGCCGGCCGACCCCTGGCCCCCACCAGCGTCGCACGGGCGCTGGCGCTCCTCAGTGCTGGGAAGGCCGAGCGCGTCAGCGACGACCCGCTGACGATTCGCCTGCCCTACGCCGTAGAGATCCCCGTGCCACAGGGCGTAGACCAGGCGCCACCGGAGGACTATGCCGGGCAGCCGCTCCTCCTGCACATCTGCTGCGGACCCTGCGCCACCTACTCTGTACGCCGGCTGCGGGAGCTGCGCTGGCACGTCGAGGGCTTCTGGTTCAACCCGAACATCCACCCGTACAGCGAGCACGAGCGCCGCCGACAGGCCCTGGAAGCCTACGCCGGGCGGATCGCCCTGCCGCTGCAGCAGGCCGACGGCTATGAGATCAGCGCGTACTTTCGCCGGGTGGCCGGGCACGAAGGCCTCGGCGAGCGCTGCGCTCTGTGCTACCGCACGCGCCTGGAGCGCACCGCCGAGGAGGCCGCGCGCCGCGGCTTTGCCGCCATCACGACGACACTGCTCATCAGCCCTTACCAGGACCGCGCGGCCATCGTGCGCATCGGTGAGGAGGTGGCCGCGGCGCACGGGCTGCGCTTCTTTGCCGAGAACCTGCGCCGTGGTTTCGTCGAAAGCCACCGCCTGGCCCGCGAGGCGGGATTGTACGCGCAGCGCTACTGCGGCTGCGTCTACTCCGAGTGGGAGGCGCTAGACCGCTCGGCCGCCACGCGCAGCCCGCGCCCCGCCGGCTAGCCGGCGGCTGCGACCCCCTCGTAACGCCGACAGAGGTGCCCTAGCCCTTGCTGACCAGCGAGTTTGCCTACGACCTGCCCCAGGAACTGATCGCCCAGCACCCCATTGAGCCGCGAGACGCCTCACGCCTCCTGGTGGTCGACCGCGACACGGGCGCCCTGGCGCACCGGTCCTTTCGCGATATCCTCAGCTACCTGCGCCCCGGTGACCTGCTGATTGCCAACGAGTCACGCGTCATCCCGGCGCGCCTACACGCCCGCAAGGTGCCCACCGGCGGGCATGTGGAGCTGCTGCTTCTTTCGCGGCGCGACCCGCTGCGTTGGGAGGCCCTGGTGAAGGGGCGTACCTTCAGCCCCGGGCAGCGCTTCCAGATCATCGCCGCGGGCACGGAGGCCGGCGTCGGCGGTGAGGTGGAAGAGATGGCCGAGTCGGGCGGGCGCCTCCTTCGCTTCGACGAGCCGCTGGAGCCGTTCCTGCGCACGGCCGGAGAGACTCCCCTGCCCCCCTACATCCACGAGCACCTCGAGGACGCCGCGCGCTACCAGACGGTCTACGCCCGCGTAGACGGCTCGGTGGCGGCGCCGACGGCCGGGCTGCACTTTACCCCGGAACTTATCCGTGCGCTGGAGGCTCACGGTGTGGAATGGGGCTGGGTCCTGCTCCACATTGGGCTGGACACGTTCCGCCCTGTCACCGAGCCCATCGCCGAGGAGCACCGTATCCATTCCGAGTACTGCTGCCTGACGGCAGAGACTGCGGAGCGCATCAACGCCGCCCGAGCCGCGGGGCGCCGCGTGGTGGCCGTGGGCACCACGGCCGTGCGCGTCCTCGAGACGGCGGCTGCCGCGGCGAAAGACCCGGGGCGCGTGGCCCCCTGGGAGGGGCACACGCGGCTGTTCATCACTCCTGGCTACCGCTTCCAGGTTGTCGATGCGCTGATCACCAACTTTCACCTGCCCTGCTCGTCGCTGCTGATGCTGGTTTCCGCCTTTGCCGGGCTGGGCCTCGTTCGGGAGGCCTATCGCCTGGCCATCGCCGAGCGCTATCGCTTCTACAGCTTTGGCGATAGCATGCTGATCCTGTGATGGCCGACGCACTCTGGGCCGCCTACCCCGCCCTACAGGGCGCCCTGCAGGCCCTCGCCACGGGCCGCTCCTGGTGCCTCACGGGGGTTTCGGCGCTGGTCTACGACGAGTCGTGCTACCTGCTAGAGATCACCAAACCAAAGCACTGGCGCCGGTTGCCCGGCGGGCGTCTGCGCGTGGGCCTGGGGGCTATCGGCGGATCCCTCGAGGAAGGCGAAGGCGTGTTGGCCTGCCTGGACCGGGAGGCCGCCGAGGAGCTGGGCGCCCGCCTGCGCGTCGAGCCGGCCCGCAGCAGCCTGCTCGTCTACGAGGAGCGTCAGGTCGAGGAGGTGCCGCTCCGCGCCGTGGACGCCCACCCCCTGCCAGCCCTGTTCACGGTCTCGCGCAACCTGCACCGCCGTGCGGCGCTCCCCGGGCGCGAGGTGTTGGCTATCGTGACCTTCCTGGCGGCCCTGTGTGGCGACGCAGCGCCGCGCGACGTCTTTGGGCTGCTGCGCGTGCCCCACGCCCTGCTGCCCGAGGTCCTCAGCCGGCCCGCGACCGTCGGGGCCGTCTTGGCACTGCCGGGCGTGCGGATCGAAACGCACCGGGCGCTCCCCGCCGACGCGGAGCTGGTGCCCGTCTGGACGGCGCGGTCGCTGCAGATCCTCGCCGAGCGCGGCCGCCTGGGTGACGTACTGCCTCGCTAGGCAGAAAGCAACGGGGCGGCCCGCTGGGCCGCCCCGCTCTCGCCGTGTGAAGCGCGTTGCGCCGCGCTAGATGACGCCCAACGACTTGCCCACCTGGCCAAAGATGTCCAGGACGCGGTCGAGCTGCTCGTCGGTATGGGTGGCCATGTAGCTCGTACGCAGGAGCGACAGGTTGGGGGCCACCGCCGGCGGCACCACGGGGTTCACGTAGACGCCCGCCTCGAACAGAGCCCGCCAGAGGAGCAGCGTGGCCTGGTCGTCCCCGATGATCACCGGGACGATGGGGGTCTCGCTGGGGCCCGTGCGGAAGCCCAGCGCCTGGAAGCCCGCCCGCATCCTGGCACCGATCGCCATGACCCGCTCGGCACGCTCCGGCTCGGCCTGCAGGACGTGCAGGGCCGCCAGCACCGCCGCCGCCGAGGCAGGCGTCATGCTGGCGCTAAAGATGAGCGCCCGGCCGTTGTGCTTGATATAGTCGACCACCGGCGCGTCCCCGGCGATGATGCCACCCAGCGAGGCGAACGACTTGCTAAAGGTGCCCATGACCAGGTCGACCTTGTCCGTCAGCCCAAAGTGGGCCGCCGTGCCGCGCCCCCCGGCCAAGACGCCCAGCGAGTGCGCATCGTCGACCATCAGGCGGGCCCCGTACTGCTCACAGAGGCGGGAGATGTCGGGCAGCGGGGCGATGTCTCCGCCCATGCTGAACACGCCATCGACGACGACCATCTTGCCCTTGTCACCGCTCTGCTGCAGGACCAGTTCCAGGTGCTGCATGTCGTTGTGGCGGTAACGCTTCATCTCACCAAAGCTGAGCCGGCAACCGTCGACGATGCTGGCGTGATCGTCACGGTCGGTGATGACCACATCATCGCGGCCGACCAGGGCCGAGATGGTGCCCAGGTTCGTCTGCATACCGGTGGAAAAGACGAGCCCGGCCTCCTTGCCAATAAAGGCGGCCAGTTCCTCCTCCAGCTGGTTGTGCAGGGCCAAGTTGCCGTTCAGAAAGCGCGAGCCGGTGCAAGAGGGGCCGTAGCGCCTGATGGCGTCGATGGCGGCCTCGCGCACCTTGGGATGGGTGGTCAGCCCAAGATAGTTGTTGGAACCGATCATGATCATCCGCTTGCCGTGGATGACCACCTCGGTCCCCTCGGTATCCTCGAGGGGGATAAAGTAAGGATAGAACCCTGCAGCCCTGGCCTCGGCGGCCCGAGTGTATGCATAGCACTTCTGAAAGATGTCCATGGGGTCCTCCGGATGTGGCCGTCGTGGCGTGGGCAAACAATGTGGCGCCCGCCGGGCCGAACGTGGGCCGCATTCTATCCAGGAGTGGCGCGGCTGTCCAACCGGCGCGCCGAGCCGGCCCCAGACTGGCTATCCCCGTGGCGGCTAGTGCATCCCTGCCCTCGCCGTCGATTGAATGTGCTTTTGTGCCTTATGCAAAGTAGTGGTAAAATGGCCCAGTAGCCTTGCGGGTCAACACTCTGAAGGGAGCTTGGCAATGCAACAGCACATAGACAACTTTCTAAGCTCATTGCGCGAGGAGAAAGGCTACTCCAACAACACCATCGTGGCCTACCGGAACGACCTCGGCCAGTTTGAGCAGTTCCTTGCCGAGCACAATAGCACCAGCAGCTGGAACCAGGTGCGCAAACAACACCTGGTTCGCTATGTCAACTCCCTGAAGCAGGACCGCGAGTACGCCTCCGCCACCGTCGCCCGTAAGGTGGCCGCGACCAAGTCGTTCTTCCACTTTCTGCTGGAGCGCGGCGTCGTCCACGACGACCCCACCGCCGATCTGGACTCCCCCAAGGTCCGCAAGTACCTGCCCACCTCGCTCTCTGAGGAGGACGTCGCCCGTCTGCTCAAAGCGCCGCTGCGGTACAACAACGTCCGAAGCCTGCGCGACAGCGCCCTGCTCGAGCTCCTGTACGCCACCGGCATGCGCGTCAGCGAGATCGTCGATCTCGACGTCGAAAACGTGAACCTGCCGTCTCTGTCCGTACATTGCACCAGTAAGGGGCCGCGCAGCAAGGATCGCATCATCCCGATCTATCCCCGCGCTGCTGATGCCCTGCGCCGCTACCTCACCGAGGGACGCCCCAAGCTGCTGCGCGACGATCAGGAGAGCGCCCTCTTCCTGAACCACCGTGGCCACCGCTTGACTCGGCAGGGCCTCTGGCTGATCATCAAAAAGTACGTCGACGATGTGGGCATCAAGGCCGCGGTGACGCCGCACACCCTGCGGCACTCTTTCGCCACACACCTCCTGAACGGTGGCGCCGACGTCCGCGAAGTGCAGGGCTTGCTGGGGCACGCGAACATCTCGACCACGCAGGTGTACGCGCAACTGAGCCAGGAGCGCCTGCGCGAGGTGTACGACGAAGCCCATCCGCGTGCCCATTAGTTTCCCACGCGTCGCCCGCCGCACACAGGGCCCCCTGGGATTACGGGGCCCATCCTCTGGCCAGGAGAGGAGTGGTCATGAACGAGCATGCCGTCAGGCGCCGTGCCATCGCTGAGGCCGCGGAGGCCATTCGTCCACACCTGCGGGGCGTGCCGCGCATTGCCCTCATTCTGGGGTCGGGGCTGAATGTCCTGGCCGACCGCGCCACGGACGCGCGGGCGCTGCCCTACGCCGAGATCCCGCACTTTCCGCACTCCACGGTGCCCGGGCATGCCGGGCGCCTGATCAGTGGCCGCCTGGCCGGGGTAGACGTCCTCATCATGCAAGGGCGCGTGCACTTTTACGAGGGCTATTCTCCGGCGGAGGTGACTTTTCCCATCCGCGTGCTGCAGGCCCTGGGCGTGCGCATCCTGTGCGTGACCAACGCAGCCGGCGGCCTCAACCCGGCCTTTGCCGCCGGAGACCCCATGGCCATCACCGACCAGATCAACCTGGTGGGCATGGCCGGGCACCATCCGCTGCGTGGCCCCAACGATGACTCCTTGGGCACCCGCTTCCCCAGCATGGTGCGCGCCTATGACCCCGCCCTGGTCGCCGCGTTGCGCCAGGTAGCCGTGGAACGCGGCCTCACCCTGCGTTCGGGGGTATACGCCATGGTGGCTGGGCCGACCTTTGAGACGCCGGCCGAAGTGCGTATGCTGCGCGCCTGGGGCGCCGACGCCGTGGGCATGTCCACCGCCCCGGAAGTGGCCGTCGCCCGCCATGCCGGCATGCGGGTCCTGGGCCTGTCGCTGATCACCAACGTCGCCATTGACACTCAGGAGGAGCCCAGCGAGCCCACCCACGCGGAGGTGGTGGAGGTTGGGCAGCGCGCCGTGCCCGTGTTGGCCGCCCTGATCGAAGGTGTCCTTCCGCGCCTCTATGCCGCCCTCACAGCAGAGCAAGGTTAGCATATCGTGCTGAACGCACTGGGCCAGCTCATCCAACTCGTCGACGAGCACGTCATCTGGCTCTACGTGGCGTGCGCAGTAGGGGTCCTGCTGTACATCAACGCCTACGTGCAGGCCCGTCGCGAGCGCGCCATCACCACCTTCCCCATCGAGAAAGAGGTCGCCGTGCACCGCGAGGGCCGCGCCATGACCGGCGTCGCCATGATGCTCGGCGTGGCCCTGGTTCTGACCGCGGTCAAGTACTATGTCATCCCTTCGATTGACCTGAGCGAGCTGGCCGAGCCGACGCCGACGCACACGCTGCCCATCCCGTCGGTGGTAGCCATGACGTCGCCGACGCCCGAGGCCGAGCCTACTCCCCCGGGCGCGGAGCCCACCGCCAGGGCTACCTCGGCGCCCACTCCGGCGCCTTCGCCGACGCCGGGCGAGCCGACCGAGACGCCGCCCCCGCCGCCGGCTCCCTGCCCGGACGCGAACACGCGCATCACCAGCCCCGGCATGAACGCCACCGTCTCCGGCTGGGTGTCGATCAACGGCACGGCGAACCATGCCCAGTTCCAGTTCTACAAGGTCGATTACGCCATCGGCGACAACCCGACCACCTGGAACACAATCGGTGACGTGCGCGGGAGCGCGGTGGTCGGCGGCCAGCTGGCCAGCATCGACACCCGCGGGCTGCCCAACGGGCCGGCCTGGTTCCGCCTCACCGTGGTCGATCAGACGGGGAACTTTCCCCCGCCGTGCAGTGTGCGGGTGGTCGTCAGCAACTAGCCGCGCAGGGGGCCTGCGGGGTGCCAGCCATTTGAGGGTCGGATGAGACGTTCGCTGCCCGTGTTCGCCCTTTTCCTGGTCGCCTTGGCGCTGGGGGCCTGCCGCCTGTGGGCCCCTGCGCCCGGCGCGCTCGGTGCGGAGGTGCCCGTTCCCGCGACGCAGCCCCCCGCCTCCCCCTTGCCGGAGCCGACCTTCACCGCCGCGCCAGCCGCGACCACGGCACCCACTGTGGCCCCCAGCCCCACGCCTGGCCCCCCGCCGCGCCTGACGGGTAGCTACCCCATCGCGGGAGACACGCTGGTGCAGGCCGGGTTCCCGCTGACGCTCGAGTTCGACCGCCCTCTGGACCGCGCCTCGCTGGAAGCAGGGCTGACGATCTCCCCGAGCGTGGCCGGTACCTTGGAATGGCCGGCCGATGGCACGATCGTCTTTCGCCCGGAGGGCGGCTGGACGGAACCCGCCTATGAGGTCTCTCTCACGGGGGTCCGCTCCCTCGACGGCGCCTCCCTCGAGGAGCCGCTGACCCTGCTCTTTGGCACGGGCGGCCGCGGCATCCCGGTGCCGGCCCTGATGTACCATCACGTCGCGGACCTGCCCGACGATGCGACCGAGACCCAGCGCAACTGGACCGTCTCTCCGGCCGCCTTTGCCGAGCAGCTGCACTACCTCGCCCGCGAGGGGTGGCGTTCCATTTCACCGGCGCAGTTCGTGGCCTATGCCGAGGAGGGGCACCCGCTGCCGCCCAAGCCGCTCTTGATCACCATCGACGACGGCAACCGCAACATCTACACAAATGCCTACCCGTTGATCATGGAGACCGCGCTGCGCCCCGTGCTGTTCGTGATCCCCTCGCACATGGGCTACGGCGGTTACTTTACCTGGGAGATGACCAGGGAGCTGGCCGAGGCGGGCATGATCATCGGCATCCACACGCAGAACCACATCGCGCTGCGCGGCCAACCGAACGAGGTCCTGCAGGTCGAGATCGGCGAGGCCAAGCGCGAGGTCGAGGAGCACCTGGGCCTGGCGGTCGATTCCTTCTGCTATCCCTTTGGCTCATACGATGAGAACACCATCGCCGTGCTCCGTGCGCACGGCTACACGACGGCCTTTACGCTGAACGGCCTGCCCTTCCAGCCCGCCGACGACCCCTTCCGGCTGAACCGCCTTCTGGTGCGCTACGAGACCACCCTGGAAGAGTTCGCCGCCCTCCTGCCCTAGTGCCCGGCGCTGCGCTGCCCCCTGACCAGCCCCCCCGCGGACCATTGCACTCCGCGCGGGGGCCTTGCGCCGCCCCGGTGGACGTGCTATAAACCTGCTAATGACCGTGCGCGTTGGGCCGTGCCGTCCGGTGGCCCCCATCACGCCCCCCGTGGCAACAGGAGTAACCCATGCGGACACATGGCCGCCTCCATTATGTCATAGCGCTGGCTTTGGCCGGCCTGCTGATCTGCCTGGGTGGCTGCAGCACCATCACCGCCCGCCTGAGCAGATGGACCGGCGACGAAAGCCCCGCCGCCCCGGGCACCCGGGCGATCACCCTGCCCACCCTGGCCGCCACTCCGCAGCCCACCGCGGGCCTGGCCGCCGAACAGCCCACGCCCTGGCCCACCAGCACCACCGCGCCATCGCTCGGGCTGGCGGGCGGCGTGGCCACGCCGCTCCCCACCACGACGCCGGCCCCGCCGCAAGACCTCCTGTTCCTGAGTGGCGGCAGCCTCATGCGTGGCGGCGACCTGGGGGAATCCCCCCGCGAAGTGGCCCAGGTGCACGACGTGTCTTCCTGGAGCCTGGCCGGTACGCGCCTGGCGCTCTTGCAGGGCAGCCTGGTACAGGTCATCGACTTCTCCGGCAATGCGCAGGATAGCTTTACGGTCGACACGCCCACGACGCTGGAATCCGCCACGCTGCTGTGGGGCACCACGGGCCAAGGGATCCTGCACGTGGCGGTGGTGGCCGACGCCCAGGCGCCGACCCACGGCCGGCACGTGGAACTCCGCGCGCTGCGCGCCGCGGACGGTACTCTCCTGGGCGGCCTGGTGATCCCCGACGTGGCCGGCGCCACCGCGCTGCGCTACGACGATGCCCTGGGCCAGGTGCTCCTCATCGCGCAGGGTGGGGATCCCTCTTTCGCCCAGGTAGACCTCTATGACCTGGGCGCTCGCGTCCTGCTGCGCAGCGTTCCCGCGCCGGGCGAGGGAGCCGTGGCGCTCTCCCCCGATGGGACTACCCTCCTGACCACCCGCACCTCGGCCGCGGGGAGCGAGATGCTCGTCTACGACCTGGCCGGGAACGAACCCGGCGCGCCCCTCTTCTGGGAGCCGCCCTCCGGCACCCGGGCGACCTCGTTCGCCTGGTCGCCGACGGGCCGGCAGGTCGCCTACCTCCTGCGAGAGGGAGAGGACGTCCCCGGCGACGATCCTGCTGCCCTTCTGGGGGTCTGGATCGTCGATCTGGAGACGATGGGGGCCGTCCAGGCCATCGCCGAGCAGGGCAGTGACTCGGCCCTGCTGCGCTGGACGCCGGATGGCGCCAGCGTCCTCGTCCACCACTCGGACGGCACCGACGGCGCCCACTATTACACCGTCCGGCCGGATGGCGGCGGCCTACGCATCCTGCCGGTGAACTCGGAGTCTCGCCTGATCGGTTGGCTGGCGCGCGATGCCGCGGCCCCCAGTGAGCCGGTGGGCATCGATCCCTGGCTGGCGCGCTTTGCGAGCACCTCGGCCGACGCGGCCGCGGCGGCCAACATGGCGGCCGCCTACGTGGCGGAACACCCCGATGTGGACGACGCACTCCTCAGTGAGGCCGTGGCCGCCTACCTCGCCGCGGCCGGTTGGGAGCCGGGCCCGGCCGAGCCGCGGGTGATACGCCTCGCGCAGGACTTGGCCGTGGCGCAGCTGCCCGGCATGACCATCCAGCTGCTCGTGGGCGGGCAGGCCCACCACGTGGCCCGTGGAGACCTGCTCATCGACGCCCGTCAGGAGGACCGGTCGTTGGGCCTCATCTACGGCGTCGTCAGTGAGACGGGCGTTCAGCCCGCCTATATGCTGCTGCAGCAGGGTGACGACGGCACCTGGGCCACCGCCTGGACCCCCCAGGGCCAGTACGAGTGGATCGCCACCGACGGCGAGATCGCCTTCTCCGGCCAGGGACTGGCGGGGCTGGCCGTGTCGGGCAGCTCGTTCGGCCTGGACTATGCCAGCGATAGCCTCTTTGCCGAATGCCATACCTGCCCGCACCGTCAGCTGCGCGCCACCTGGGTGCGCGACGAGGCCGGCTACCACCGTGAGACCAAGCTGCCGGCGGGCGCCTCGTTCGAGAAAGCCCTCTGGGAGATGACGACACCCGGCCCCTATGCCGTCCTGCACGAGGTGCTCCGGCGTTTGGCCGCCGGGGAGTCTCTCGATGATCTCCTGTCCGGGCGGGGGGTGCGGGCTGCCCTGGATGGGCTGCACGTCGTGGGCGGCGGGGCCCGCTTCGTCCCGGAGGACGAGACCGCCGATGCGGTAACCTTCCTGGACGCGCGGAACCAGGCGCGCTACCGCGCCGTCGTGCGTGACGGGCGCCTGGCCGCGCTGGAAGCCCTGGGGAACTGACCCGCTAGAGCCGGCCCGCCGGGAACACTGCCCGCCGCTTTTCCGTCCTAGGGGCAGTGCGCTCCATCATGTGCATGCGCTCGGCCGCGGGGCCGCCAGGCCGGGCCGGTGGAAGGTTTCAGGAAGGAGAACCATCGTGGCAGCCAGGACGCTATCTCACCTCGGGCGCCGGACGCGCCCCCTCCTGATCGCCCTGCTCACGATCGGCGTGCTCGTGGCACCACTCGGCGCCTGGCCGCCGGCCGCCACGGCCCAGTCGAGCGTGACCTGGCGCGGCGAGTACTATGGCAACGTCGCCCTCAGCGGCACCCCCGCCCTCGTGCGCAACGATGTGGCCATCGACTTTAACTGGGGGGCCGGCTCACCGGACACGGGCGTGCCGGCCGACGGCTTCTCGGCCCGCTGGACGGCCTACGCCGCGTTCACCGGTGGCAACTACACCTTCACCCTGACGTCGGATGACGGTGCCCGGCTGTGGGTGGACGAGCAGCTCATCATCGACCAGTGGCACGACCAGTCGCCCACCGCCTACACCGTTACGCGGAACATGAGTTACGGGTACCACAGCGTCCGCCTCGAGTATTATGAGCGGGCCGGAGACGCCGTCTGCCAGCTCTCCTGGGGCACCGGCACGGCCATCACCGACTGGCGCGGCGAGTACTATAACGACATCTCGCTGAGCGGCTCGCCGGTCCTGGTGCGCAACGACGCGGCCGTGAACTTTGACTGGGGCACCGGCTCGCCCGCCGCCGGCGTGAACGCCGACCTCTTCTCGGCCCGCTGGACGCGAACGGCCTACTTTTCCGCGGCCGGCACCTACACCTTCTCCGCCACGACCGATGACGGCGTGCGCCTGTGGGTCGACGGGACGCTCCTCATCGACAAGTGGTCCGCCCGGCCTCGCGCAACGCACACCGCGGCCAAATACTTGGCCGCCGGCAACCACGACGTCAAGATCGAGTACTTTGAGGCGACGGGCTCGGCCGTCTGTATCGTCGACTGGAGCCGCGGCGGCGTCAGCGAGGGTACTCCTTTTGCCGTGGAGGTCATCGTCGACGATCGCGACGGCGGTTTTGTCTCGGGGGGCGGCACCGGGAGCTTTTACGGGCGGAACGTGGGCTACCGCAGCCACCTGTACTGGACGTGGAACAGCAAGGACCAGCTCTACAACTGGGGCAAGTGGTACCCGAGCCTGACCACCTCCGGCAACTGGGAAGTGTTTGCCTACATCCCCAGCCGCTACTTTGGCACCAAGAATGCCGTCTACTCGATCTTCCACAACGGCACCCAGGATAACAAGGCGATCAACCAGGCTGCTTCCAGCGACGCCTGGGTAAGCCTGGGCACCTACTACTTTGCCGGCGGCGCCGCCGAGTATGTCTCCCTGGGAGACAACACCGGCGAGCCCTACGCCACGCGTCTTGTGGGCTATGATGCCCTCAAGTTCGTGCTGCGCAGCGGCGGCGGCCCCGTATCGCCGCCGTCGCCCTGCAGGCTCATGCCGGTGCTGGGCTTTGGGCGGGTCTGGTCGGGCGACGTCGCCGTCCGCAACAGGCTGGGCTGCGCCACCGAGACGGAGAAACAAACCTGGGCCGGGGAGCAGTCCTTCCAGAACGGCTACATGTTCTGGCGCCAGGACGACAACAAGATCTATGTGCTGTACAAGAACAACACCTGGGCCGTCTACGAGAGCACCTGGTCCTCCCGCGACCCCGAGCAGGACCCATCCATCGTCCCGCCGGCCGGCTACTTTCAGCCCAAGCGTGGTTTCGGCAAGGTCTGGCGAGAAAATCCCGCGGTGCGGAGCGGCCTGGGCTGGGCCACCACCGACGAGAGGGGTTTCCACGGCGCGGTGCAGCGCTTTGAGCGGGGCACGATGTTCTGGAGCGACACGCGCGGCATCCTGGTGCTGCAAAGTGACAACACCTGGCAGCGCTACTAGTAGCAGCGCCTGGCACCACCCAACACACAAGGCCCCACCGCGCGGTGGGGCCTTGTCGTTTCCCTGCTCCGGGCAGCGCGGGGGCTCAGGCGGTCACGTCGATCAGGATCTTGCTGACGCTGGCCGGCGCGGCGTTCCAGTCGGCCAGCGCCTGGCCCGTCTCGGCCAGCGGGTAGACGCGGGTCACCAGGTCGAGGAAGGGGCGCTCGCGCCGCTCCATCATGCGGATGACGCCGGGGAAGGCCCGCAGCTGGTTGCGCGAGCCGCGAATGTCCAGCTCTTTGCGCACGAACTCCTTGGAGTCGTAGGTCACCTCGTCGGCCGCGTAGCCGATGTAGACCACCCGCCCCGCATAGCAGACGGCCTCCACCGCCAGACGGTAGGTCTGGGGCAGGCCCACGGCCTCGATGGCCACCCGCGGCCCCTCGCCACCGGTCAGGTCGCGCACGCGGGCCAGCACGTCCTCCTGCCGTGAGTTCACTACCTCCGCCGCGCCGAAACGGCGCGCTAGCGCCAGCTTGGCATCGTCGATGTCGGAGGCGATCACCGTGGCCCCCTTGCGCGCCGCCGCGCAGATGACCCCCAAACCGATGGCCCCGCAGCCGATGACGAGCACCGTGTCGAGCTCCGACACGGCCCCGCGGTTGGCGGCGTGGTAGCCGACGCTCAGCGGCTCCACCAGGGCGATCTCCTTGGCCGACAGTGCCTCACTGGCATACACCTTGGTGTAGGGCACGCTGATCCTGGCGGTGAGCGCCCCGTCGCGTTGCACCCCGAGCGTCTCGTTATACTGGCAACAGTTGGGCCGCCCCGCCTGGCAGGCCGGGCACAGGCCGCACTCGGTGGTGGGCACCGCCGTCACCCGCTGGCCGAGGCGGAGGGAGCCGGGCACTTCACCCCCCAGCGATGCGATGGTGCCGCTGACCTCATGGCCCAGCACCCGCGGGTAAGAGACCATCGGCGACTGACCCCGGTAGGCCTGCAGGTCGCTGCCGCAGAGCCCCACATAGTGGACGTCGATGAGCACGTCCGACGGGCCGACGTGTGGCTCGGGGACGTCGACGAGACCGGCCCGCAAAGGCCCCAACACAGAGAACGCTCTCATTGCCAACCCTCCGACAGACAGTGACACGGTGCTGCCGCACCGCTAGGAAACTCCTGGGGAACGACGCAACAGACGCCGCGGCCAAGGGGCCCAGGGCGGCCCCCTGCTCAGGCGGCCTTGGGCACCGCCCCCGGCTCATAGTTCTCAGGCAGGCCCTCCTGCCAACAGACGTTGGCCACCGGCGCCAGGAGCGCCCGGACCTCGGCGAGCAGCGCCGCGCCAGGCCGTACGCCCAGCGCCGCCACGTTGCGCTCCACATGGGCGAGTTTGCTCATGCCCACCAGGGTGGTGGCGACCCCGCCGTACTCGAGGGCAAAGTGCATGGCCAGCTCGGCCAGGTCGCTGCCCGCTTCCTGGCAGAGCGAGGCGGCCCTGCCGGCCGCCTCGCGCACGCGCTGCGGCGCGGGGTGCCAGTCGGGCGCGCCGCGGTTCGACAGGACGCGCATGTGCAGCGGCGAGGCGTTGATGAGGCCGATGCCGCGCTCGGTGGCCAGGGGCGCCAGCACCGTAGCCAGCGACGTATCCAGCAGGTTGTACCGGCAGTAGGAGAGGATCGTGTCGACCGCGGCCTGCCGGGCCACATCGCGCATGAGGTGCAGCGCGTAGGAGGTGATGCCCACAAACCGCACCTTGCCCTGCTCCTGCAGGCGGCGCATGGCCGGCAGCGCCTCGCCGATGATCTGCTCGCGAGGGGCATACTCGATATCGTGCAGCTGGTAGACGTCGATATAGTCGGTGCGCAGACGGCGCAGGCTCTCGTCGATCGAGCGCGCGATGCGCCCGGCGGTAAAGTCGAACCCGTCGGG
The DNA here is from genome assembly GCA_040768605.1 of Anaerolineae bacterium. Lineage (GTDB taxonomy): Bacteria > Chloroflexota > Anaerolineae > UBA1429 > UBA1429 > JAAZBY01. Next base: position 531,087 of record JAXGMP010000002.1, read on the forward strand.
CAGGTCCTTGCCGTAGCGCCCGGCCTTGGTGGCCAGGATCACCTCGTGCCGCCGGCCGGCCAGCGCCTCGCCAAGGCGCTCTTCGGCCAGGGTGCGGCCATAGTAAGGAGACACGTCGAAATAGTTGATGCCGAGATCGATGGCCCGCGCCACCGCCCGGCAGCCCTCGGCCGGGTCAGAGCGGCCGAACTCGTCGCCCAAGGGCGACGCGCCGTAGCCGACGATCGACACGGACAGACCCGTGGCGCCCAGTGCCCTGTACTCCATGGCCCGCTCGCCCCCTCCCCCTTACCAGATGCTCCCCATCGTCCAGGCGCGGATCCCTTCCAGCACCACCGCGCCCCCCGCCGAAAAGACCCCCACGCCCAGACTATCGGCCCGCGTCGGGTAGATGCGGCTGGATAGGCAGGCCCGCCCGTTGGCGATCACCTCCAGCACCGAGTGATCCAGGTACATGTGCAGGCAGAGCCCCTCCCCCTTGGCCAGGCTCAGCCGCGTGCCGAGCACGTCGCGGACGGCGTGCTCGCTAACGCTGGAGGCGGTCCGGTCGACCGACAGCATCGCCGTGGCCGGCTCATAGACGAGGCGCGTGCGCTCCTGGCCGTCGGGCGCGCCGCGCAGCCAGAGCCCATAGGCCTGGGGCGCCGGGTCGGCGGTCGCCCGGAAGGCAACCTGCAGCTCCAGCGCGTCGCCGCGCAGGCTCTCGGCAAGGTCCACCTCTTGCGAGGCGAGGCTTCGCCCCGGCACCGTCCGCTCGGTCCCTCGCAGGGCGGCCAGTTCCTCGACGAACGCCCAGCCGATGGTGCCGTTGGGCAGCAGCGTCAAGGCGCGGGGCAGCGACATCACTCCGGCCCAGCCGGCGGCGATCTGCGCCTCTCTGCTCCGCCCTTCCCACAGCCAGCCCCACATCAGCCGGCGGCCGCGATCATCCAGCAGCGTCTGCGGCGCGTAAAAGTGCCCGCCGGCATCTACCTCTCCGCGGTTCTCCGGCACAAAGCGGTCGTTCGCATAGGTGCCCACCATGTAGAGGGAACGCCGGAGCGGCACCGGGGAGATCACCAGGGCGTGCTTGTGCCCCAGCGGGAAGAGGTCCGGGCACTCCCACATGTGCCCGGTGGTGGCGGCCTCCCCGCAGACCAGCGGGCGCAGGTACTCCCAGTGGACGAGGTCATCGGAGCGGTACAGAAACACCGTCCCGCCGACGTCGCGGATGCCAGAGCCCACCAGCATCCGCCAGCCACCCTCCTCGCGCCACACGCAGGGGTCGCGAAAGCCAGCCACCGGCAGCCCCTCGGGGGGGTGTGCGACCACCGGGTTGCCCTCATGCTTGTGCCAGCGACGCATGCCATCCGGGCTGGTGGCGAGGCACTGCGTCTCGGGGCGGATGCCGGTGTATACCAGGGTGGGGACGCCGTCGTCGTTCACCGCGCACCCCGAGTAGCAGCCGTCCTGGTCGGGGCCGTCGGGCGTGGGGGCCAGGGCGATGGGCCAGTGCTCCCAGTGTACCAGGTCGCTGCTGACGGCATGCCCCCAGTGGATAGTCCCGTGGACCGGCCCGTTCGGGTTGTACTGGTAGAAGACGTGGTAGCGCCCCCCGAACTGGAGCAAGCCGTTGGGATCGTTCATCCAGTTGGCGGGCGGCAACAAGTGGTACTGCGGACGATGCGGATCCATCGCCATGGTGTCCTCCTTGGCGTAGGAGACGTCGCCCGAGCGAGCAAGAAAGGAACAGGGACGGGCCGCATCCACGGTTGCAGTGTCGGCCCATCCCTGGTTCAAGCAGTCAGAGGATCAGCGGGCTGCCCACTTGAACGTACCGCTCACGGTGGCCCCGGGCGCCACACGCAGGCGGAAACCGTCGGCAACCTGCTCCAGAGCCTGGCCGTCCACCTCAGCGTCAGACACGGCGCGCTTCTCATCGGCCGAGCCGATGACCCAGTCAGCCTCGGTGGGGCCACCCACCGCCTCAAAGGCGAGCACGCCGTCGCCGGCGCGCCAGGTGCGGAAAGAGACCCCTGCCGGCAGCCCCTCGGCACCGTTCGTGCGATGGCGCAGCACCGGCACCGGGATGCCCGCCCGGGTGCCCCAGTCGGGGGTGCCCAGGATCGGCTGGTACGAGACCTCATACAAGAACTTGCTGCCGTAGCGGCCCGACGAATCACACATGTGCGGCGTGGGATTCTGTTCCACCACGGCCCAGGTGCGCAGGTCCGAGGCGTAGGCACGCGCCAGCCAGGCCGGGTCGCCGGTATAGTAGTGCGCGGCGACGAACACGTCGGACATCATCTGATCGCCGGCGAAGGCGTGCTCGTCAGCGGCGTTGGCCCAGGCCACCATCGCATCGCGGTAGCGGGTCTCTCCGGTGAGGATGTCGTGCCGGAGGGCCGGGCGCGCCAGCATGGCGCCGTTCTGCGACATTCCGGCGCGCACGCCGTCCGCGGCGGTGGCCATCTCGTACTGCCAGGCGCCGTTCTGGAAGCGCAGAGCCGGCCGGCCGTCACGGGCGCTGTTGTAGAACTGGTCGAGCATCAGGCGCGAGCAAATAAGGTAGCGCGCGTTGCCCGTCAGGCGGTAGATGTCCAGCAGGCCGCCGGCCACCTCAAAGGCGGTGTTGGGCGCCACGGTGGAGTAAAAGGTCTGGTAGAGGCTGGTGTTGGTCGCCTTGCCGGCCCGCCCCATCTCCTCAGACGCGACGCCGGGCGGCAGGATCGAGCAGGTGATCGGCCCGCCGGCCGCGGCCAGCGTCTCGATGTGCGCGCACCAGCGCTCCGCATAGTCGGTGGCCAGCTTCAGGTAGCGCTCTTCCCCGGTCTGGAGGTACACGATCAGCCCCGTGGAAAGGAAGCGGAAGTGGTTGGCCTCCTGGTAGTCAAAGGGAGCGTGGGCGCGGACGTTGCGGGTGCCCAACCAGGTGCTGCGGAAGCCACTGGTGGCCCAGTCGTACCATTCGGGGATGCCGGCGACCCAGTTGCCGGTGTGGTGGGCCACGTCCTCTACGGAAGCCAGGGCTGCGTCAGCGCCCGGCAGCCCCCAGAAGGCCAGTGGGTTCTGGAAGTAGATGAACGTCTCGATCTCGTGGTGTACCTCGGCCTCGTCGGGGAAGCCGTGAAAATACGCCGCATCGGCAAAGACGCGCCGCGCTGCCATGATCTTGGCCATCTGTTCGGCGATGCGTCGGTCTCCGCGGGTCTGATAATGGGGGAAACCGATCCGCCAGGCTCCGCCCGCCTCGTGCGAGTTGATGATGTGGTCGGCCGGATGGGGGAGTTCGTCCTCGACGTAGGCATCGATGCGGGCCAGGAAGGCCTGCTGCAGGGCGGCCCAGGCGCCCTTCTCACCGACAGAGCCCAGCGCCCCCTCCACCACGGCGCGATCCTTCGGCGCGGCAAGGCCCAAGAATTCCTGTGCGTAATCGGTCATGATGTCTCCCTCAGACTCTGACTATCGGCGGCCAGTGAGGCCCAGGATAGCGGCGATCCGCAGAACCGTCAAAGACGTGCTCCCGCCCGGCCACGCCGCGCCGCTTCGCGGTAGATTGCTAGCGGTAGTACCCGCGGTAGCGCTCCAGCGCTGTGCAGATCGCCTCGATGTTCTCCAGCGGCACATCGGGCCCGCACTCGGCCTTGAGCCACAGGCCCCCTTGCGGGCCGCCCAGAACCTGCACTGCCCGGCGCACGTGGGCGTCGATCTCGGCCGGCGTAGCGAAGGGGAACAGCTGACGGTCCAGGTCCAGGTCCACGCACAGGACCCCTTTGCAGACCTCGGCCAGCCGCTCCAACCCGTTGGCGCGTACCTGCGGATTGATGACGTTCACGCCGCACTCGACCAGGTCAGGGATGATCTCCACGATATGCCCATCGGAATGCATGTAGACCGAGTATCCCGCCGCCCGGCAGCGCCCGTAGAGTGCGGCGTAGCAGGGCTTCAGGTACTTGCGCCATTTGGCCGGGCTGATCGGCAGGCTCGTCTGCATGCCCAGGTCGTCGCCTAAGTAGAGCATGGGGCCCTGGGCCTTGGCTAGGATGGCCTCCAGCTCGCGCAGGTTGTACTCCAAAACGATGTCGATGAGCATCTGCAGCTCGGGCGGCTCCTCGGCAAAGTCAAGCATCAGTGCGTCAAAGCCGCGCAGATCGCCCAGGCGTAAGTACATGAAGCCGTGCGGCAGGCGGCCCAGCAGTTCGGCGGGGGGGCGCAGCCGGTGTACTGCCTCTCGGGTGGGCACGGGATGGCCCACGACCATGGCTTCCAGGCCGTGCCGGATGTTCTTCCACACGCAGCCCCAATGGTCCACGTGCTGGCCGGCGACGTAGGTGCCCTGGGCGAGGTCATAGTCACGGCTACCCCGCTGCCACTCCCCGAACACCAGCGGGTGCCGGGCGACCAGGTCCTCGAGGTCCCCTCGGTAGCGGGCCCAGGTGGCCGGTAGGAGAGAGACGGACACCGGGATGTACTGGGGGCGCTCGAAGCGCATGGCCAACAGACGGTCGTCGTTCATGGAAGGCGGCTCCTTGGCGGGAGGCGCTGGCAGGTGCGCCGGGCCGCCAGCCTACTGGCGGCCCGGCGCCCTCTGGTGCAGCCCTCTACTTGAGGAAAAGCTCGATGACAGGTATGGACGCGTCGGGCTGGAGGACAGGCAGTTCCAGCGTGAGGACGTCCCCGGACATGGCCTCGTGGTGCGCGGGGCGCTCCACGAAGCGCACCTCGGAAGCGTCGTTCAGCAGCTGCGCGTAGGCCACCCGGCCGGCCAGCCCGTCCAGGTGCAGGTGCCGGATCGGCCAGGCGAACACGTGTACGTACAGCCGCCCCGTGTCGGGATTGTAGGTGAGGCGGCAGTCCTGCGGGGTGGCGAACTCGGCCGGGGCCTGGGTGCAGCCGTAGATCGCGCGCCCGTGGCGCTGCATCCACTCGCCCATGCCCTGCAGGCGCTCCAACGCGCGGCCGTCAAACTCGCCGCGCGCGGTGGGCCCCACGTTCAGGAGCAGGTTGCCCCCCTTGCTCACCGTGTCGACGAGCATGCGCAAGAGCTGCGGGACGGTCTTCCAGGTGGCTTCGTCGCGGTGGTACCCCCAGGAGCCGGAGAAGGTCTGGCAGGTCTCCCACAGCACGCGCTGGCCGTTCACACGCACCCAGTCGCGCACCATGAACTGCTCGGGCGTCACCAAGTCCCAACCCCAGGAGGTGTCCTGCAGGTCCAGGCGGTCATTGATGAGCACCTGGGGCTGCAGCTCGCGCACCAGGCGCACCAGCTGCTCAGAGCGCCAGTCGGCCCGGCCCTTGCCGTCCTCGCCCGGGTACGAAAAGTCGAAGAAGAGATAGTCGATCTTGCCGTACCGGGTGAGCAGCTCGCGCACCTGGGCATGCAGATAGTCCGCGTACTTGGCCATATTGCGGCCCTTGGCGGCCTCTCGCGCGGCGGCGTCATCCCGCTGCGGGTGCACCCGGTCGATGGGGAACTCGGGATGGTGCCAATCGATGAGCGAATGGTAAAAGCCCACCTTGAGGCCCTCGGCGCGAAAGGCCTCCACCATCGGCCCGATCAGATCGCGGCCGTAGGGCGTGTTGGTCACCTTGTAGTCGGTGACGGCCGAATCCCACAGGCAGAACCCCTCGTGGTGCTTGGTGGTCACCACAAAGTAGGTCATGCCGGCCTCGCGGGCGGCGCGCGCCCAGGCCTTGGGATCGTACAGGTCGGGGTCAAAGTGCTCAAAGTAGGGCGCATAGTCGGCGTCGCTGAGGCGCTCGCGGTTCTTCACCCACTCGTGGCGCGCCGGCAGGGCATAGAGCCCCCAGTGGATGAACATCCCCAGGCGCCCCCGGACGAACCAACTCGCATCGCCCGCGGCTGGCCTTACCGTGTCGGTCATGGCGCTTCCCTCCCTCGCTACTTGGCGTACTCCAGGGCCACCATCTGGTGGCCACGCACCTCGGGAACCTCGAACTCGGCCCGGCCACGAACTATCTCGAACGGCAGCGCCTCTCCCTGGGGGGCCAGGCGCACCGCAGCGAGCGTTTTGCCCTCCGGCACCCGCGCCGACACGCCGATGCCGTACACCGGCAACACGTCCTCGATGACGTCAAAATCCTGGCCGCGCCGCTCCGGCACATAGTGCAGGAGGTGTAGCACGGCGCGCCCCTCGGCCGGCTGCTCGTTCAGCGCGGTGGTCAGGGTGGAGGGGCCATCGTGGCGCACGAGGGGGTCGGGCAGCAGCATGTCCAGCGCGTTCAGGAGCAGCCTCTTGGCCCAGCGCGGCGCATTCTGGTTGTACTGGGCAAAGATCGGGTGCGCAAAGTAGATCGCCCGCCCCCGGCGTACCACGGCGGGGTAGCCTACCTTGCCGGCCGACGGCGTATGCCGGTGCGAGCAAAAGCGCCGGTAGGTGCGGTTAAAGTAGGGCACCACGGCGTCGGCCAGGACCTCGGCACCGGCCACGGGCTCCACCTGTAGCCCGCGCAGGTACATGGCGTGCTCGGTCGGCGGCAGGCCGCGGCCGATCTCCCCAGTGGGGAGCACAAAGTCAGGGCTATAGGGCGCCTCACCCACCAGGCGTACGCCGAGACTGTCGAGGGCAAACGCGTCACCCGCCGGCGTCAGCCCGGCACGATGCGTGGCGATGAGGCTTCCGCCCGCCGCCAGGTAGTCTTCCAGCCGCGCGGCAAAGGCCGGCGTGCAGGGGATAGCGTCGGGCAGGATGATCACCCGGTAGCCGGACAGGTCCGCCCCGGTGTCTAGCACGTCGAACTGGTGGCCGCCCTCCTGCAGGATGCGCACGGCCCCCGCCGCCGAGGCCGGCACCCGCTCACCGGTCCACTCTTCTGGAGACAGCACGCCGATGTCGACCAGCGGGCGCGCCCCGCGGCACCAGGACTCCTTGGCCTCCACCTGGCGAAAGACCGTGCCGATCAGGTCGTACACGTAGGGGTCGATCCGCCCGTCGGGATGGAGCTGGTCACCCACGGACACCTTGGCGTTCAGCGCCAGCATGGTGAAACACTCGGATTCGAGCGCGGCCAGGTTCTTGAAGGAGTGGAAATCCCCCCAGGAGGTGTGGAACTTGCCCGTCATGCCCAGGCAGTCGAGCCCGGTCGTGCGTGCGTACCTCTGGCTGAGGGGAAAGTGCATATAGCCCCAGCCGCCGCTGGGGAGCGACTCCAGCTCCCAGTGCGAATGTGCCTGAGCCGCGCTGCGCCGCTCGACGCCCACGTGCCCCGCGTTGTAAAAGACGGTCGCGTCGGGCCGCTGCTCCCAGACGAAGCGGCTCATCTCGTCCATCCAGGCGTTGATGGTCCGCAGGCCAAAGGCGCGGCGCGCCGCGGCGTCGGACGGCTCCAGCCCCTCGGCGATCATCATCTGCCGGCACCAGCGGCAGGAGCAGTCCATGGGGGCGACGATGTCAAAGAAGAAGCCGTCGACGGGCAGCGTGTCGATGATCTCTTGCACGTGGGCGCGCAGGAACTCGCGGTAGGGGGTGTTGACGCACAGCCGCCGGTAAAAGCCGGCCTCGTACGGCGGGGTACCCGGCTGGCGGCCGCTCTCGTCGATCACCAGCCACTCCGGGTGCGCCTCCGCCGAGTACTGGTCCCACTGTACGGTGACGTAGATCGGCACCCGAATGCCGCGCGCATGGCAGGCAGCGATCTGTTCGGCCAGCAGGTTGCGCGTCAGGTACGGGTGGCGCCGCTCGGGGAAGGCCTGCGTATCATAGTAGATCCAGCCGTGGTGGCAGCGGGCAAAACAGGTGATCGAGTTCACCCGGGCCTTGGCGAGCGTGGCGGCGAACTCTTGCGGGTCAAAGGCGGAGCCGATTCCGGCGATCTGCTCCGAGGTGTGAAAGTCCAGGTGCACCTGCCGGTAGCGCAACTCTGCCTTGGGCATGGCGATGCCTCCTCACGCGTGGATGATGGCCCCGAGTACACGCCCAGGATACCACCGAACGGCGACCCCGGCCAGGGCCAGCCGGTGCCGCCCGGCCGCGCCGCGCCACCAAAAAGAGCGGGCGCGGGGCCCGCTCTCGTGGTCTTGGGGTGAGGCACCTACGGCGCCTCAGGGCAGATGAGACAGGGGGTTCAGGTTCGCGCCACCCCGGCGCACCTCAAAGTGCAGGTGAGGACCGGTGCTGCGCCCGGTGCTGCCGCACCCGCCGATCTGTTCCCCCTTGGAGACCGACTGCCCGACCGAAACGCTCACCGAGCTCATGTGTGCGTAAAGCGTCTCCAGCCCGTTGGAGTGGGTGATCATCACCATCGTGCCATACGGCCACACGTTCCACTGCACGTGGCTGACGTAGCCGGCATCGGCGGCATAGATCGGCGTGCCGGACGGGGCGGCAATATCGATCGCCCGATGGCTGGCGTACCCGGCCACCCAGTAACCCTGGCTGAGAGTGCCTTGTATGGGCCACCCGAGAGACCCGGAGGCGGCCGGCACCGCGTCTGGCGCCGGCGGCGCGGCAGGCGCCGCTACCACGGCAGCCGGGCGCGCCGTGGGAACCGGCTTGGGCACGGCCGGCTTGATGCCGCCAGGGATCACCAGCTCCTGCCCGACGCTGAGGGCGTCGCTGCCGCCCAGCCCGTTGGCCGGGTAACCCAGGATGGCGCTGGCCTCGACCTTGTGCTTGGCGGCGATCGCCTCCACCGAGTCCCCGCGGGCGACCTTGTACAGCGTGCCGTCTACCGGCAGGATCATGAGCTCTTGCCCGATAGTGAGGAGATCGGGATCGTCCTCCAGCGCGGGGTTGGCCCACAGGAGGGTGCTGACCTCCAGCCCGAACTCGTGGGCGATGCGGACGATGTTGTCTCCCTGCTGCACCACATATGTGACCACGGTGGAGCGGGGTGGGCGCCGCGGCGCGGCCATGGGGACGATCACACCGCGGAAGGAGCGCATCGTCGCGGGCACCACGGCGGCCTGTACCGCCGCCGCCTCGTGCACCCGCGCGGCGCCGGACGTCCACTCCCCGGGCATGCCTGTGCCGGACGCGGCATTCTGCTGCGTCCAGGGCAGGCGCGGAGCTTCAACACTCAGGGGGAAGGTGCCCGTAGAGGCTAGGAAGAGCACCAAGGCCACCAGCACGTGCCCAACGGCACGTGCCAGGACGGGCAGCTGCTCAACTGCCTGATTGAGTGGGCGGCGCCGCAGTCGAGGTAGCCGCGGGGCTACAAGCGGCCCAACCGCCGGGCGCGACGTCGTCGAAGGAGAGGTTGGTCCCTGCACTGCCACGATCTCGTCATCCTTGATTGGGCGCAGGTGGACACGACGTGCTGCATTGTCCCTATTTGTAGCAGAAGGGGCGGGCCATGTCAACCAAGAGCCGGATTTCGCCCGGCGACGCTGGCCTGCGCCTCCTCAAAAGGGGCACACCTCGTAGTCCGCTCCGACGGGTCCCACGCTGCTTCCTACTGCGCGCTGGCGCTGTGGGCGGGCCCATCGGGCCTACATGTTCTTCCCTGCACCGGCAGATAGGCCGGGGCGGTTGGCGCCGCCCCCGCTCACTCGGTCAGGTTGCGCAGATGCGGGAAGAGGATCACCTCGCGAATGGAGGCCTGGTCCGTCAGGAGCATCACCATGCGGTCGATGCCAAAGCCCAGGCCGCCGGTGGGCGGCATGCCGTGCTCGAGGGCGGTAATAAAGTCCTCGTCCATCGGGTGCGCCTCGTCGTCACCAAGATCGGAGGCGCGCCGCTGCTCTTCGAACCGCTCCCGCTGGTCCAGCGGGTCGTTCAGTTCGCTAAAGGCGTTGCCACATTCCATCCCGCACATAAAGAACTCAAACCGCTCAACTAGGTGCGGCGCCCCCGGCTTTTTCTTGGCCAGGGGCGAGATCTCCACGGGATAGTCGGTCACAAAGGTCGGCTGGATCAGTCTCGGCTCGGCGTACTCGCTGAACAGCTCGTCGACCATTCTGCCCCAGGTGGGCTGCTGGCGCACGGTGAGGCCGCGGTCCTGCGCCGCCTGCCACAGGGCCTCCAGGTCCTGGTGTGCCTCGATGTCGACCCCACAGGCCTCCAGGATCACGTCACGCATGGTGATCCTCTTCCAGGGGGGCGTCAGATCGATCTCCTGCCCCTGGTAGGTGACCTTGGCCGAGCCCAGCACGTTGATCGCTACGGTGCTCCACAGCTCCTCGACCATGCGCATGATATCGGCATAGTCGGCATAGGCCTGGTACACCTCGATCAGAGTGAACTCGGGGTTGTGCTGGGTCGAGATGCCCTCGTTGCGAAAGTTGTGGCCGATCTCGTACACCCGATCGAACCCGCCGATGATGAGCCTCTTGAGGTACAGCTCGTCGGCGATGCGCAGATAGAGTGTTTGGTCCAGGGCATTGTGATAGGTCGTGAAGGGCCGCGCCGCGGCGCCGCCGTAGATCGGCTGCAGGATGGGCGTTTCCACTTCCAGAAAGCCCTGAGCATCGAGGTAGCGGCGGATCTCGCTGACGATGCGCGTGCGCTTGCGAAAGATCTCCCGCGTCTCGGCGTTAGCCATCAGGTCGAGGTAGCGCTGGCGGTAGCGCGTCTCGACGTCGCGCAGGCCGTGCCACTTTTCGGGCATGCCGCGCAGCGCCTTGGAGAGCACCCGCAGCGCGCGCACCTCGACAGAGATCTCCCCGCTGCGGGTACGAAAGAGGTGCCCCTCGGCCCACACAAAGTCGCCGATGTCCAGGTCGCGCCGGAACGTCTCGTAGGTGTCCTCGCCAACGACGTCACGGCGCAGGTACAACTGCAGCCGCCCCGAACCATCGGCGATGTGGGCAAAGCTGGACTTGCCCATGATCCGCACGGCCACCAGCCGCCCGACGACCTGCACGTCGAGGTCGACCTGCTCGTCGCCATCGGCGGCCGCGGCCTCCTCGTAGGCGCGGATGGCCTGGGCCGTGGTGTGCGAGTAGGTTACCCTTGCCGGGTACGGATCGATGCCCCGCTCGCGGAGGCGCTCCATCTTGGCGATCCGTTGTTCTCTGCGGTCAGTGATCTCTGCCATGCGTTCTCCTGGCTGGCGCTGGCGCTGGCCTGCGCGCGGCCGCTAGTGAATCTCGACGATGCGGAAGAGGCGCACGCCGCCCGGCGTCTGCACCTGGACGCAGTCCTCCACCCGCCGGCCCATCAGCGCCTGCCCCAGGGGCGAGAGGTACGAGATGCGGCCGCTGGCCGGGTCAGCCTCCACCGGTCCGACGATAAAGAACGTCTCCAGCGGCTCCCCGTCCTCGGCCACCGTCACGGTGGTGCCGGGCTCGACTATTTCATGCTGCTCAGACTCGAGCAGCGTCTCCGCGCTGGCCAGGATGGCCTCGATATCGAGGATACGTCCCTCGACAAAGGCCTGCTCGCGCTTGGCCTCGTCGTAGCCGGCGTTCTCCGTGAGGTCGCCATCCTCGATGGCGTCCTTGAGCCGACCGGCCACCTCGAGGCGGCGCACGGTCCGCAGGTTAGCCAGTTCGTCTTCCAGTTTCCGTCTGCCCTCGGCCGTGAGGGGCTGTACTCTTTCCGCCATGTTGCCGCGCATTCCTTCCACAGTTCGGATAACAGAAAAGCGCCCTGGGGCGCGCCTGCTCCTGGCCGCTGGGCCTATGCGACTGGCCCGGATTATAGGACGAGCGCGCCATCCTGGCAAGCACCCCGCCCGGAGCCTGCCCACTCCTGCTCGGCCGCCCGGTTGCCAGCCCGCTGCCGCCCGGCTATGATAGGCGGCGTGTGTTTGCGTGAGACGTCCGCACGATGCCAATAGCAGAAGGGGTACGCGATGATCCTCGACAAGTTCAACCTGCAGGGCAAGGTCGCCATGGTGACCGGCGCCAGCCGCGGCCTTGGCCAGGGCATGGCCGTCGGGCTGGCGGAGGCCGGGGCCGATATCGTCGGCGTGTCGCGCGGCGACTGTGACGAGACCGCCCAGCGCGTGCGCGCGCTCGGCCGCCGCTTCGTACACCTGCCCTGCGACCTGGCTGTCGCCACGGTGGCCGACCTGCAGGAGCTGGTGCGGCGTGCCGTCGCAGAGATGGGCGATCTGGACATCCTGGTGAACGCCGCCGGTACCACTGCCCGCCATCCTTCGCTCGAGTACCCGGAAGGCGACTGGGACACGGTCATCCAGGTGAACATGAAGAGCGTCATGTTCCTGTCTCAGGCGGCGGCGCGGCACTTTGCCACCAAGAGGCGGGGCAAGATCGTCAACATCGCCTCGGCTCTTTCGTTCCAGGGCGGCTACCTGGTGCCCCCCTACACCGCCTCCAAGCATGCGGTGGTGGGCATCACCAAGGCCCTGGCCAACGAGTTCGCCGCGCTGAATATCAACGTGAACGCCATAGCCCCGGGGTACATGCTCACCGACATGACCGCCCCGATCGCGGCCGACCCGGTGCGCAACCCGCAGATCATGGCGCGCGTCCCGGCCGGGCGCTGGGGCACGCCCGAAGACCTGCAGGGCGCCGTGGTGTTCCTGTCCTCAGCAGCCTCCGACTATTGCCATGCCACGACTCTGGTCGTAGATGGGGCCTGGCTCAGCCGCTAGGGGCCGCGTCAGCGGGGCCCAGCAGTGTAGCACGAAAAAAGGGGAGCCCCTGTGGGGCTCCCCTGCTGCGCCCTGCTGCGAACGATCAGAACCAGCCGCTGTACCGTGAGAAGTGGTGGACCTCTACCCAGTAACCGTAGACGTCCAGGGCCTTGTGCGGGTTGGGATTGCAGCCGTCGTAAGCAGCGGTGATCGGCTCCCCAAAGGCCAGGTAGGCAGGGCCGTCGAAGTCCTTGCGCCGCAGCTTGGACTTGACGTCTACCACGATGGCGCGGCCCTCATCGCGATCCTCCACCAGGGTGACGGCCATGGTGACCTCACCCGGTCTGGCGTCGATGATGTTCTCCGAGGGGATGAACAGGGCTACGGGGCCCACGCTGAGGTAAAAGTCCTCGCCGGGCACGTAGAGCGCCGTCGCCTCACCCAGCATCTGCTCCACCTTGGGGCCAGCAGACACCACGGCGGGCATCGCCAGGGCGCCGACCAACAGCGCGACCACAAAGAAGACAAGAAGCGTGCGACGCATGGTGCTCATTCTGGGTTCCTCCGCTAGCGCCCGAGACAGGCTGCGTGAATGATGATGGGCCGTTTAGACTCCTCTAATTCTGCCCATATCATAGCGGAGCCCATGAGCGCGTGGGTAAAGCGCACGTAAAACTCTGCGCCTCATGCGTAAACCGCCTGGCACTCACGGGTCTTCGGGTGCTCACTCGGGGGCGCGCTCCCGGCGCGGGGCGATGAGCAGTGCGGCGCCCAGCATCAGCACCACCCCCGCCACGGCCGCCACGCGGCCCCAGCGCCACTCTGCGTGCACCCAGCGCACCTCGCGGGCCTCTCCCCAGGTCACCTGCCAGGAGGGGCGCACGGAGGCGTCTCCTTCTGGCGCGGGTATCTCCAGGGCCATCTGGGCCCCCAGCGGCACGGTGGCCCAGATGGCCTTCTGTTCGCGCAGGGCCGCCAGGGCCAGCTGCTGCTCCAGCCGGGCGCGCTCCCCCGCCGGAGAGATGCTGTTCAGTTCCACCAGCCGCCAGCCAGCGTACTCGGCCTCTCCTAGCCAGGCCTGGTGGACGGCCGACAGGTCGACCTCCTCGCGATAGGCAAACACATCGCGGAACAGGCGCTGCGAGACGCCATACTCCACCACGCGCCCCTCGAGCGGCGCTGCGACGATGGCCGCCAGCAGATCGCCGGAACCGGCCAGCGCCTGGCACAGGCGGGCGTTGGTGGCCGCGACCTCCTCGAGCGAGGCAAAGCGGACCGCCAGGCGCAACGTAACCGCCGCCTCATCTCCCAGGACCTCGACGTCGCAGCCCGGCTCTGCCTGCAGGGCTGCGGCAATCGCCGTCAGGCGCCCCAGCGTCGCCTCGGCCACCGGCGGGTACGGGCGCAGGTCGTAGGTTACGCTGCGCACCCCGGGAGACAGCTCCACACGCATGCGCACCCCGGTGACGGGGGGTGCATAGTGCAGCAGGGCATCCATCGTCTCTGGCGAGAGGCGGTCAGCGACCTCGGCAAAGGCCTCGCGCACCTGTCCCTGCCGGGCCAGGCCGAGCGCCCAGCGCAGAAAGAGCTCCTCACCCTGGTCAAACCCGGGCAACAGGCGCGCGCCGCCCAGCGCCTCCGCCTGGCGGAGGTAGCCGAGCGCCCCGCGCGGGTCGGCCTCCTCGCTGGCGGCCAGGGCAGCCTGAAAGTAGCAGCCGGCCAGGGCCGTCAGGATGGTAGGATCGTCGCCCGCCAAGCGGCGGGCCTCCTCGAGCTCCTGTGCGGCCAGGAGCAGGTAGTTGAGGCGGCCGGCCGGCACCCCTTCTGCCTGCTGGCGATACACCTCGGCCAGGTCCAGGCGCGCGGCGAGGTCGTCGGGGTGTTCGGCCAGGGCGGCCAGAAGCGCGGCGAGGATCTCGGCATCCCAGGTGACGACCGTACGGCCCAGGGCGGCCGCCTCGGCCCGCGCGCTGAGCAGGAGGTGGGCCTCCTCCGCATGGCTGCCCGCCGCCCGCAGCGCCGCCAGCCGTTCTGCCAAGGGCGGCACCAGCATGGTCAGGCCGTGATCGGGGAGGTCGCTGGGGCTCTCGTAGCTCCAGGAAAAGTTGTAGCCATCAAAGCCGGCGCTGTGCGGCTGCACGTCCAGCAGGCACTCGTCGGAGAGCGCGGCAGGCAGGGCCAGAACGACGTGCACCCCGTCGATGGCACCCCAGGCCCCCAGGCGTGCCGAGCGCCACCACCAGTCCAAAAGGCGGGTGCTGCCCAGGTTGCGCTCGTAAGACAGCGTCAGCCGCCGGCTGCCCCCGGCGCCAAGCTGCACCTGCCAGATCGTGGGGTACTCGGCGTTCCCCTCCAGCCGGGGCTGCTCGGTGCCATCGGCATCGCGCAGGGCCACGTCGGGATCCTCCCGGCAACCCCCTGCCGACGCCGCAGGGATGCCGACCTGCAGGTAGGCGCCCTGGCCGCGCGAGGTATTGCGCAACTGGTAGGTGTGTGTCGAGCGCAGCAGGCAGGCTTCGGCGGAACAGTCCAGCGTGGCGTCTAAAATGGCCGCTTCCAGCCGCACGCCGTCGGCGGTGCTCACCGGCAGCAGCACCGGCTCGCAGATGGTTGAGCTGCCAGCGGCGGGTTCTTGCGCAGAAACGGCGGGGGCCGCCGCCAGCAGGAACAGAAGCGCCGCCAGCAGCGTCCGAGAGAAGGCGTGCCATACGTTCACGAGGTGGATCCCCTGCGTTGCGGCCCGTGTATGCCGGCCGAGACGGAATGCTCATCCTACCGTGGAGCGAGGTACGCCGTCAAGCGGGCGACGGGTTCCCTTTGCGCCGCGATTTGACAGAGGCAGGCAAGCGTGTATTATGATAGGTCGGTAGTGCAGTCACCCTCGCATACCGCGGCTAACACATCCACCGAGATCTGTCATCACTCCCCTCCCGACGTCCCGACAGGTACCGGTATTGGAGGCCAATCGCATCAGTGCATCCCGAACCAGTCTCGGTTTCAGAACTGTCCGCTCCAAAGTGGGAAGTGAACCGGGACTTTTGGCGTTGTCTTGCGCAACGTCTTGCTGCCAGCCAAACTATGCCAAAGCCAGCAGGAGGGCACATTGGATATTAATGAAATCAATAGCATGCGGATCAGCCTCGCCTCACCCGATAAGATTCGGGAATGGTCCTACGGCGAGGTAACCAAGCCAGAGACGATTAACTACCGTCGCCTCCGTCCGGAGAAGGATGGCCTCTTCTGTGAGGCGATCTTTGGCCCGACCAAAGACTGGCAATGCTATTGCGGCAAGTACAAGAAGGTGCGCTTCCGCGGCATCAAGTGCGACAAGTGCGGCGTCGAGGTCACCCACTCCCGCGTGCGCCGCGAGCGGATGGGCCACATCGAGCTGGCCGCGCCCATCGCCCACATCTGGTACACGCGCCGGTCGCCCAGCTACCTGGGCCTGCTGCTGAACATCTCGCAGCGCAACCTGGACCGTGTCCTCTACTACGCCCAGTATATCATCACGGCCGTGGATGAGCACGCCCGCGAGCGCGCCCTGCACCGGCTCGACGAGGAAGAGACCCGCGAAGTCGCCAAGCTGACCGAGGACCTACAGGTCGAGCTGCAGACTATTGAGGCCTTCCTGTCGGCCCATTCTGAGCAGGCCTCGGCCCGGGTCGACCAGATCGCCGTGGAGATCCAGGAGGCGCGTGACGCCGCCGTCGAGACGCTGATGAGCGGGGCCACCCACATCCGTGAGATCCTGGAGCAATACACCAACCAGCCCGCGCCCGATGACCTGGTGTTCGCGCCGAACGACGCGCATGTGGTGGCGGCCGGGGAGGTCATCCGCCGCGAGCACATCGCCGCGTTCAACCAGGTCGTCCAGGACGAGCTGAGCCGCATCGAAGAGCGCTTTGCCAACGAGCGCGACCAGCGCCTGGCGAAGGCAGAAGAGAGCGACGCCGACGCGGTCCGCGCGGCCGAAGAGCGGCTGCCGGTGATCCACGAGGAGATCGAGCGCCAGGCGCAGTCGGTGCGTGCGGATTACGAGCAGAAGCGCGACGAGCTGTTGGCGCTGCATCAGAAGATGCTGCTGAACGAGACCCACTACCGCGAGCTCCGCGAGCGCTGGGGGCGCGTCTTCACCGCCGGCATGGGCGCGGAGGCGGTCTACGACATCGTCTCCAAGATCGACCTCGACGACCTGGCCGAAGAGCTGCGCACCGAGATCCGCTCGACCCGCTCCAAGCAGCGCCGCAAGAAGGCCACCAAGCGCCTTCAGATCGTCGAGGCCCTGCGCAAGAGCAACAACCGTCCCGAGTGGATGATCCTGACGGCCCTGCCCGTCATCCCGCCGGCGTTGCGCCCCATGGTGCAGCTGGACGGCGGCCGCTTTGCCACCAGCGACCTGAACGACCTGTACCGCCGCGTGGTCAACCGCAACAACCGCCTCAAGCACCTGATCAAGCTACAGGCGCCCGAGGTGATCGTGCGCAACGAGAAGCGCATGCTGCAGGAGGCGGTCGACTCGCTCATTGACAACTCGCGCCGCGGCAAGGCCGTGTCTCTGCGCGGGCGGCGCCAGCTCAAGTCGCTGTCTGACATGCTCAAGGGCAAACAAGGACGCTTCCGGCGCAACCTGCTGGGCAAGCGCGTGGACTATTCCGGGCGTTCCGTCATCGTGGTGGGCCCGGAGCTGAAGCTCCACCAGTGTGGCCTGCCCAAGAAGATGGCGCTGGAGCTCTTCCGGCCCTTTGTGATGCAAAAGCTGGTCGAGTACAACCACGCCATCAACGTCAAGGGGGCCAAGCGCCTCATCGAGCGCGAGGTGCCCGAGGTGTGGGAAGTGCTCGAGGAGGTCATCACCACGCGCCCGGTGCTGCTCAACCGCGCGCCAACGCTGCACCGCCTCGGCATCCAGGCCTTTGAGCCGCAGCTGGTGGAAGGCAGCGCCATTCACATCCACCCGCTGGTCTGCTCGGCCTTTAACGCCGACTTTGACGGTGACCAGATGGCCGTCCACGTGCCCCTGTCGGAAGCAGCCGTGCAGGAGGCCCGTGAGCTGATGCTTTCCAGCCGCAACCTGCTGCGGCCTGCCAACGGCGAGCCTGAAGTCAGCCCCACCAAGGACATGGTCCTGGGCTGCTACTACCTCACCCTGGCGCAGCCGGGCATGAAGGGCGAGGGCAAGATCTTCTCCTCCTCGGATGAGGTCGAGATGGCCTACTCGCTGGGCAAGGTGCACATCCACGCCTGCATCAGGCTGCTCTACAAGGCCAGCGAGGATGCCGAGCCCCAGATCATCGACACGTCGGTGGGGCGGGTGCTGTTCAACGCGGCGCTCCCCGCCGAGCTGCGCTTCGTCAACCACGAGTTGGATCGCGGCGGGCTCAAGGCCCTGGTGGCCGAAGGCTACAGCAAGCTGGGCCTGGAGGGCACCGCAGAGCTGGTCGACGCCATCAAGGACATCGGCTTCCGTTACGCGATGCAGTCTGGCACGACCATCGCCATCAGCGACATCCTGGTGCCGCCGGAAAAGGCCGTCATCCTGGAGCAGGTGAACGCCCGCGTGGCCGAGGTCGACCGGCAGTACCGCCGTGGCCTGATCACCGACAATGAGCGTTACGTCAAGCGCGTCGAGCTGTGGACGGAGGCGACCGAGGACGTCACCGCTGCGGTGGCCAAGCACCTCGACCCTTACGGCCCCCTGGGCATCATGGTGAACTCGGGCTCCACCAAGGGCGCCATGCAGCCGATCCGCCAGCTGGCCGGCATGCGCGGCCTAATGGCCGACCCGGGCGGACACATCATCGACCTGCCCATCCAGTCCAACTTCCGCGAGGGCCTCAGCTCTCTGGAGTACTTTATCTCCACGCACGGCTCGCGTAAGGGCCTGGCAGACACGGCCCTGCGCACGGCCGACGCCGGCTACCTGACCCGTCGCCTGGTGGACGTGGCCCAGGACGTGATCATCCAGACCGAGGACTGCGGCACTACCCAGGGCATCACCCTGCTCGCAGCGGACTCGCGCAAGAGGGGCGAGCCCTTTGCCGCGGCCCTGTTGGGGCGCTACCCGGCCGCCGACGTCGTGTCCAAGTCGGGCGAGATCCTGTGCGACCGAGAGACTATGATCGACGAAGAGATCGCCGCGGCCATCGCCGCCGCCGGCCTGACCAGCGTGGTGGTGCGGTCGGCGCTCACCTGCTCCCTGCAGTTCGGCCTGTGCATGCGCTGCTACGGGCGCGACCTGGGGCGCTGCGCCGACGTGCGCCTGGGTGAGGCGGTGGGCATCGTGGCCGCCCAGTCGATCGGTGAGCCGGGCACCCAGCTAACGCTGCGGACCTTCCATACCGGTGGTGTGGCCGGCGCGGGTGACATCACCCAGGGTCTGCCGCGCGTGCAGGAGCTGTTCGAGGCCCGCATCCCCAAGGGCGAGGCGATCCTCGCCGAGATCGGCGGGCAGGTGCAGCTGGTCACCCAGGGCGACCTGCGCTGGGTGCACATCGTGGCCAGCGACGTCAAGCGGGTCAGCCACCCGCTCGACGACGGGCAGGTTGCCGAGGTGTTGGACGGCGACCAGGTGTCCGAGGGGCAGATGCTGGCCAGCGGCGGCGAGGGGGAAGACGTCCTCGCCAAGGTGGCCGGGCGGGTCAGCCTCGAGGATCACGACATCATGGTCATCGTCGAGGAAAAGCAGGAGCGTGAGTACGAGATCCCCGTGACGGCGCGGCTGCGCGTGCTCGACGGCCAGCGCATCACCGCGGGTGACATGATCACCGAAGGCGCCAGGAACCCGCACCAGGTGCTGGCTATCCAGGGCGTCGAGGCGGTGCGCGAGTACCTGGTCTCCGACATCCAGGAGGTGTACCGCTCGCAAGGCGTGATCATCAACGACAAGCACATCGAGGTGATCGTGCGCCAGATGCTGCGGCGCGTGCGCATCACGTCAAGCGGCGATTCGGAGC
Source organism: Anaerolineae bacterium (assembly GCA_040768605.1). Taxonomy (GTDB): domain Bacteria; phylum Chloroflexota; class Anaerolineae; order UBA1429; family UBA1429; genus JAAZBY01. The sequence goes on from JAXGMP010000002.1 coordinate 550,523, forward strand.
TGCTGCCCGGCCAGCTGATCGACCGGATGGAGCTCGAGCAGCTGAACGATGAGCTGATCGCCCAGGGCGGCGAGCCCGTCACCGCAGAGCCGGTGCTGCTGGGAATCACCAAGGCAGCCCTGAACACGGACAGCTTCCTGTCGGCCGCCTCCTTCCAGCACACCATCAGCGTCCTGGCGAACGCCGCCATCGAGGGCAAGGTCGACGAGCTGCGCGGCCTCAAGGAAAGCGTCATCATCGGCAAGCTGATCCCGGCGGGCACGGGCTTCCGCGTCCAGCGCCAGGGGGAGGCCGAGGCCGAGCCGACCGAGGAAGAGCTCGTCTCTCTGGAGACCGACTTCCTGGGCGAGTTCGGGGCAGACCTGTACGGCCCCGACCCGTTCCGCGAGCACCCCGGCTTTGAGTCGGTCCTGCTGGGCTCCTCGGAGGATGAGGACGCCGAGGACGAAGGGGACGACCTGGCCACTGACCTCGAACCCGCCGACGACGACCAGGCTGACGACGATCAGGCCGACGACGATCAGGTCGACGACGATCAGGCCGACGACGATCAGGCCGACGACCTGTTCGATGACCTGGACACTGAAGATGACGACGATGGGGAGCCGGACGACCTAGACAGCGATCTGGCCCCCGAGGACTAGACATGGACCTCGTCCTGCTGCGTCGCCGCATGCGGCGCCCCCGACAGAGCGGAGGGCTTGCAGCCCTCCGCTTTGCCCTAGTGGGCATCTCGGCGATTGTGCTGAGTTCCCTCCTGTTCGTGTTCACCGGCGTGGCCGGCGCCTACAGCCTGTACGCCTCCTACATCCAGGACCTGCCCTCGGCCGACGAGATCGGCCAGCTGAGCGTGCAGCAGTTTGAGACCACCCGCCTCTACGACCGCACCGGCCAGGTCGTCCTGTACGAGATCATCCCGCCAGAGGGCCACCGCACAGCCGTCTCCCTGGACCAGATCCCAGAGTATCTGCAACAGGCGACGGTGGCGATGGAAGACCGCACCTTTTACACCAACCCGGGCGGCATCAACGTGCGCGGCATCGGCCGCGCCGTCTGGGGCATCGTGCGCGGGGAGGACGAGGGCGGCGGTAGCTCCATCACGCAGCAGCTGGTGCGCAACGTAATCATGTCGTACGAGGAGCGCATCAAGCGAAGCTACTCGCGCAAGCTCAAAGAGATGGTGCTGGCCATCGAACTGACGCGCCGCTACCCGGGCGTGGAGGGCCGCAACCGCATCCTGGAATGGTACCTGAACACCATTCCCTACGGGCGCATGGCCATCGGCGTGGAGGCCGCCGCGCAGGTCTACTTTAGCAAGCATGTGGAGGACCTCACCCTGGCCGAGGCGGCCATGCTGGTGCCGCTCCCTAACGCCCCGGCCCTGAACCCCATCGACCGGCCGAAGGAGGCCAAGGACCGCCAGGAGCTCGTCCTGGACGAGATGTACCTGCAGGGCTATATCACCGCCGCCGAGGCCTACGCCGCCAAGCAGGAACCGATCGCCATCACACCGCTCGACAACACCATGGTGGCCCCCCACTATGTGGTCTATGCCAGAAGGGTCCTCGAAGACACCTTCGGCGTCGACGCCGTCAACGGCGGCGGCCTCCAGGTGATCACCTCGGTCGATCTGTCCGTGCAGGATGAGGTCACGCGCCTGACCCAGGAACGGATCGGCGACCTGCGCGAGCAGCACAACGCCAACGACGCCGCCGTCGTCGTCGTCGACGTCAAGACGGCCGAGGTGCTGGCGATTCTGGGCAGCGTCGATTACTCGGACGAGCGCTCTGGCCAGGTGAACATGGCTCTATCGCCGCGCCAGCCGGGCTCGAGCATCAAGCCGATCGTGTACGCCACGGCCTTTGCCCAGGGGCTCACCCCGGCGACGATGGTCATGGACGTGCGCACCAGCTTCCCCGATCCTCCCAACCCGCCTTACGTCCCTGAGAACTATTCGCGCAGGTACAGCGGGCCGATGACCCTGCGCCGCGCGCTGGCCGGGTCGTACAACATCCCGGCCGTCGCCGTGCTGGACCAGGTGGGCATCGAGAACGCCGTGAACATGGCTCACGCGCTGGGCATCACCGATCTCGAAGAGGCCCACCATGGCCTCTCCCTGGCCCTGGGGGGTTACCCGGTCAAGCTGCTGGACATGGTCTACGCCTTTGGCGTCTTTGCCAATGGCGGCAGCATGCTGGGCGCCCCGGTCCCCGCCGAAAACCAGACCCCCGGGATGCGCACGCTCGACCCGGTGGTGCTGCTCAAGGTGAGCGATGCCAAGGGCAACGTCCTCTACGAGTATGACGAACCGGAGCGCCGCAACATCCTGAGCCCGGAGGTCGCCTACCTGATCTCCGATGTCCTGTCAGACAATGGCGCCCGCACGCCCGTGTTCGGCCCGAACAGCCCAATGTACGTGCCGGACCGGCCCACCGCCGTCAAGACCGGCACCACCAACGACTTTTACGACGGCTGGACCGTCGGGTACACGCCGCAGTATGCGGTGGGCGTCTGGGTCGGCAACACCGAGCACATCAGGATGAGGAACGCCGATGGCTCGCGCGTGGCGGCCCCCATCTGGCGCGCCGTGATGGACTGGCTGCACCGCGACCTGCCCGTGGAGACCTTCCAGCGGCCGCCGGGCATCGTCACCGTCACCGTGGACAGCACCTCGGGCAAGCTGCCCACCGAGTTCTCACCAGCGCAGATCCAAGAAGTGTTCATTGCGGGCACCGAACCCACCGAGGTGGATGACGTCCACCAGGGCTACTCGATCTGCCGGGAAACCGGGTTGATCGCCACGCCCTACTGCCCGCCCGACCTGGTAGAGACGCGCGTCTACGCCATGTACCCGGCCGAGGCCGAGGACTGGGTGCGCGACGAGGGCATCCCCCAGCCTCCCCGGGAGCACTGCGCGCTGCACGGGCCCAACCTGGCCTCCCTGCCCGTCTCGATCACCAGCCCCAGGCAGTTCGACAGGCTGAACGGCGTGGTGGCCATCACCGGCAACGCGCGCCCTGAGGGGCTGGAGCGCTTTTCCCTGCAGTACGGTGCGGGCATGGCCCCCTCCGAGTGGACGCCGATCGGCGGAGAGCGCGGGGACATGGTCGATAACGACATCCTGCAGCTGTGGGATACCGCCGGCCTGGGCGGACTCTATACGCTACAGCTCAACGCCGTAGCCTTCGGCTCCGTACAGACCTTCTCCGTCCAGGTGATGATCGACGGCACCCCGCCCTCGGTGACGGTGCTCTCGCCACGGCCCGGCGACCGCTTCGTCCCGGGGAGGGACGAGTGGATCAGCATCCACGTGAGCGCCGTGGACGATACCGCCATGGACCGGGTCGAGTTCTACATGGACGGCATTTATCTCGGCTACAGCACGGTGGCCCCCTACACCAAACGCTGGAACCTCAAGACGGGCCCCACGCCGGAACACACCTTCGACCTGCCCGCGCCCATCGAAGAGCAGATCGGTGACGAGTTCCACCGCAAGGAGGTCGTTGTCGAGGGGGACCGCACGGTCTACATCCACACCGTCCAGCGCGACGGACAGCTGCTCAAGACCACGCGCGTCAGCCGCGGGCCGGACGGCGGCATCGCCTGGGAGGTCATCGGGGCGGACGGGCAGCTGCTCTCCTCGAGCGCCGGGGCCGGAGCCGCTGGGCCGCACACCATCTGGGTGGTAGCCTACGACGCGGCTGGCAACCGTGTGGAGACTCCGCCGATCGAGATCCACATCGGCGGATAACGGCGCGGAGGACTTGCCTCCCGCACCAGACGTCGACGGCCGGCAGCACGCCTGTGCTGCCGGCCGCGTTCTTCTTCTTCGGGCCAGGGAGCTGCTCTATCCGCCTTCCTCAGCGTCGGCCGGGCGCGGAGCCACGACGACGGTCTCCTCATGCGTATAGGTGACCATGCCGGGGCGGCCGCCCTTGATGCGCCGCACGTGCCGGCGCTCGGTATAGTCCACCTGCACGCTCTCCTCATCGCGCGCCGCCGAATAGTAGGCCGCCAAGCCCGCGGCAAACAGGAGCGCTTCTTGCCCTACCGGCGCGCCGCCGCTGCGGATGATCACGTGCGCCCCGGCCACGCCGTGGGCGTGCAGCCACGTATCGCCGGGGGCGCTCTGCCGGAAGGTGACCGTGTCGTTCTCCCGGCTGTTGCGCCCCACCAGTACCGGCACCCCGCCCGGCCCGCGCACGCTGAGGGGCTGCCCCGCCGCCGGCGCCTTGGCCGCCTTGGGCCGCGTCGATAGGTAGCCGGCCGCGTGGAGGGCCCGCTCCACCTCGTCCAGGCCGGGGCGATCGGTGGCCAGGTCCACGTCCGTCAGCAGCTGGTCCAGGTAGGCGATGTCCATCTCCGTCTCGGCGATCAGGGCGGGCACCTGCGCCCCGGCGGCCTGGCGCTTGCGGCAGCGCGCAAAGATCTCCTGCGCGTTCTGCGCGGCCGACATGGACGGGTCCAGCGCGATGGTGACGGGCGCGCCGCCCGCCTCGCCACCGAGCAGCATCGGGTCAACGGTGACCTCGGCCTGGCCGGGCGCCACGGACCAGGCCATGGCCAGGATGGCGTTCGCGCGGGCCTGCAGGGCGGCGATCTCCTCCTCAGGCACCAAAGCCTCGCGCAGCGAGGCCAGGCGCCCCCGTTCGCGGTCGATCTGCTGGGCGATCACCTCGCGGAGGCGCTGCCGCGCCTGGGCGTAGGGGTCCAGCGCCTGGCGTGCCGCCAGCACTGCCTCAATCGCCTCACTGATAGAGGGCGCGGGCTCCCGATGCGGATAGTGCCGCAGCGGGTAGGCCGCATAGGCCGCCGGCGCGCCGCCCGCGGGGTCGTCTGACGCCACGCACGGCTCCCAGGCGTGGCTCTCTGGCAGGGAGAACAGCTCACGCGCCACGTGGGCGATCTCGGCGACCTCGCCGGGGTCGGCCTCAAAGGGCGCGTCGGCCCGGCCGGCCGCCCGATAGGTGATCTCCCGCGCCACGATGGGGCTCACCCCGCCTACCGTCTGCACGATGCGCCGCCACAACAGCGGCTCGCTGCTGGCCGCCAGCGCCTCCAGGAGCGGCGCGGCAGCCAGTTGGCGCGGGTCGGCCTTGCGCTGCGGGGGCGGGGGAACGTAAGTCTGGCTGGGCAGGATCGTGCGATAGCGGTTGAGCGACGGGGGGATGCGCTTCAGGGCGTCCATGATAGTGCCCTGGCCGTCGAGGAGAATGGCGTTCGAGTAGCGCCCCATCACCTCGCAAACCAGCGTGACGCGCCCCTCCTCGCCAACAAAGGCCAGCTGCAGCACGCGCTCGAGGTCGGGCTGCGCGACCGATTCGAGCCGCGCCCCGCGCACGTATTTGCGCAGCAGCAGGAGCATCTGGGAGGGCACCTCGACTCCGCGGCGCGGCTTGACGCTGCTGAGCAGCACGCCAGCGGCCTGTGCCTCCACGTTCACCAGCAGCTGGTAGCGCTGGCCCGCGTACACCTCCAGGGCGACGCAGAGATCCGCCGGCTGTACGACGCGCTGCACGCGGCCGCCCACTAGCTGCGCGGCAATCTGGTCGCGCACGGCGGCCATGGTCAGGGAGTCATAGTACACGGCGCGTTCTCCTCAGACACGTTGGCGAGGTACTCGAGGGCCATGGCCAGCTCCCACGCGCCATAGTTCCCGTGCACGCGCACCCGCTGCAGGGTGAACAGGTCGTCGTTGGTATGGTCGAGGCCCTGGCTCGTCACCACTGCCCCCCAGAAGTTTAGCGCCTTCAGCACCTCGATCACCTGGGCGTCGTATAGGCCCACCGGGTAGCAGAAAAAGCGCACCGGCTCCCCGGTGCGCGCCTCGATCGCCTCTTTAGAGCCCAGAATCTGCCAGACGAGATAGTCCACCGTCTGGTTGCGCAGGTCCGGATGGGTGAAGGTGTGCGAGGCGATATCCATGCCGGCCTCGTGCATCTCGGTGGCCTGCTCCCAGCTCAGGTACTCGGGGCGCTCTTCGTCCAGGTAGCCCGTCACCACAAAGAAGGTGCCGGTAAAGCCGTGCCTGGCCAGGGCCGGGAAGGCCTCAGTGTAGTGGTCGCGGTAGCCGTCATCGAAGGTCAGGATCACGGGCTTGTCAGGCAGGGGGGTGCCCTGCTGGAGCGCTCGCGCCAGGTCTTCCAGGCTGACCGAGGTATAGCCGTTGGCCTCCAGGTAGGCCAGCTGCTCCTCGAACTTTTCGGGGGGCAGCGACAGATCCGTCCGCACCGCGTTGGCCCCCGCCGGCGCCGCGGAGATGTAGTGGTACATCAGGATGGGCACCCGCAGCCTGCGGCAGACGCCGTCCGGCGTGGGCCCCGGCAGGGCCGTGGGTTCCTCGGTCGGCGGCACCTCGGTGGCCGTGGGGGTGGGGGGCGCCGTAGGCGTGAGGGTCGGCACGTCGGTGGGCGTAGGCGGCGCGGGAGGCGCGGGAGGCGCGGGAGGCGCGGGAGGCAGCGGGGTGGCCATCTCTGCCGGCGGCGCGGGGGCCGTCGCGGAGGCCGCCACGCTCGGCACCGCGGTCGGCTGCCCCGCGGGCGGGGAAGCAACCACCACACAGCCGGCCGCGCTGGCCAGCAGCAGGCCGACGAGCAAGGTTGTCCGGATAACGGCGAGGTCGCGGCGGGGCATGGTGACCGGTCCCAGGGTAACAGCGCGGCTTGGGTCGAGCGGGGCGATCTTAGCCCACGGGCCGGGGCCTGTCAAAGCGGAGCGGGGCAGTCCTCTCCGGCCAGCAAGTTGACCCTGGCGGGGGGCCATGCTACACTTTCCGCATTATCGAGAGGGGGGGAGCGTTGCGAGTCATCTCAGGAATCGCCAAGGGGCGCCGGCTGCTGCCGGTACCCGGAGACGGTACCCGCCCTATCACCGACCGCACCAAGGAATCGCTCTTTAACATCATCGGGCCGGACGTGGCCGGCACGCGCTTCCTGGACCTGTTCGCCGGCACGGGCAGCGTGGGGATCGAAGCGCTCTCGCGTGGCGCCGCAGAGGTCCTTTTTGTCGACCGGGCCCACAAGGCGGTGAGCACCATCCGGCGCAACCTGGAGGCCACCGGCCTCACCGAGGGCGCCCGCGTCGTGCAGATGGACTCGTTCCGCTTCCTGGAGCAGGCTGCCCCAGCCACGCGCTTTGAGTACATCTATGTGGCGCCCCCGCAGTATCTGGAGCTATGGGCCAGGGCGCTCGTGGCCCTGAACGAAAAGCCGCTCTTGTCCGAAGATGGGCAGGTCATCGTCCAGATTCATCCCAAGGAGTGGCACGCCGTGGAGGCCCCCAACCTGGCCCTGGTGGACGAGCGCCGCTACGGCAGCACGTCGCTGTACTTTTTCGGGCTGAGCGCGGCCGGCCTGGACCTCCAGGCGAGGACTGCGCCATGATCGTCGACGTCCAGGTGGGCGACGTGGTCCAGCTGCGCAAGGGCCACCCCTGCGGCACGAACGAATGGCTGGTGCGCCGCATCGGCGCCGACATCGGGCTGACCTGCCAGGGCTGCGGCCGCCGCGTGATGCTCACGCGTGGTGAGTTCAACCAGCGTTGGAAGCGGTTCATCTCTCGCGGGACGGGCGCTGACCCGGCCGCCCCGTGAGGCCCGGGCGATACGGCTCTTCCTGCCCACTGTGAGCGCAACCATGTACACCCTTGACGACACCATCGTGGCCATCTCCACCCCCTTGGGGCAGGGCGGGATCGGCATTGTGCGCCTCAGCGGCCCCGAGGCGCTGGCGATCGGGCGCCGCCTCTTTTGCGGCTCCGACGGGCAGGCCGGCGAGATCGCGCCGTTTGCGCTGCGGCACGGCTACATCGTAGACCCCGCCACCCAGCGCCGCGTCGACGAGGTGTTGCTCTCCTACATGCCGGCGCCCCGCTCCTACACGCGCCAGGACGTGGTTGAGATCAACGCCCACGGCGGCCTGGTCCCCCTGCGCGAGGTCGTGCTCCTCTGCCTGCGCCAGGGCGCCAGGCAGGCGCGTGAGGGAGAGTTCACCCTACGCGCCTTTCTGAACGGCCGGCTGGACCTGGCCCAGGCTGAGGCCGTCCGCGACATCATCTCCTCCCGCACCGATGCCTCGCTGCGCGTGGCCGTGGAGCAGCTGGGCGGGCACCTCTCCCGTGAGACGCGCGCCCTGCGGCATGACCTGTTGCGTACCCAGGCCCAGCTCGAAGCGGGCATCGACTTTCCCGAGGAGGATATCCCGGCGGAGGACCTCACCGCCCCCCTGCGCAGCGCCCAAAAGCGCCTCGAGGCCCTCCTGCGAGACGCCGAGCGTGGCCTGGTCTACCGGCAAGGGGTGCGCGTCGCCATCGTCGGGCGCCCCAACGTCGGCAAGAGCAGCCTCCTGAACCGCCTGCTACGCACCGACCGCGCCATCGTCACGCCCATTCCCGGCACCACCCGCGACACTGTGGAGGAGACCGTCAACCTCCAGGGCGTTCCGGTGGTCCTCGTGGATACCGCCGGCATCGCCGCAGGGCGCGACGTCGTGGAGCAGCTCGGCATCGAGCGCAGCCAGAGGGCCGTGGCCCGCGCGGACCTGATCGTCCTCGTTGTCGATGGCAGCGTCATCCCCTCGGCCGAGGACTACCAAGTCGCCAAGCTCGTCGGAAGGCGGCCGGTCGTCGTCGTGGTGAACAAGGACGATCTGCCGCGCATCGATAGCTACATCCAGTTCCTGCCGCAGGCCCCGCACGTGTACGTCTCGGCGCTGGATGGCCACGGGCTGGACGCCCTCGAGGACTGCCTGGTGCGGGTGATCTTTTCTGGCCAGGCCACGCCCAGCGCGGAGCCGCTGGTGAGCGATCCTCGCCACCGTGACCTGTTGCAGCGCGCCCACGGGGCCGTGGTCGCGGCGCTGCAAACCCTGTCGCAGGAGGGCGGGCTGGAACTCGTGGCCGTGGACGTCAGCGAGGCGATCCACACACTCGGAGAGATCACCGGTGAGACGGCCGGCGACGATCTCCTGGAAACGATTTTCGACACTTTTTGCATCGGCAAGTAGAGGGAGAGGCTGTCTTGAGGCTGGCGATCGTCTGTTCCTGGCTTAATCAGTACGGTGGCGCGGAACGCGTGCTGGAGGTCCTCCATCGCATGTACCCGCAGGCCCCGGTGTACACGGCGGTCTACCGGCCAGACGCGATGCCCGCCTCCTTTCGTTCCTGGGATATCCGCCCGACCTTTGTGGACCGCCTGCCACTGGGCCGCCGCCTGCCGCAGGCCTACCTGGCGCTCTACCCGGTGGCCTTTGAGGCGCTAGACCTACGCGGCTACGACGTGGTGCTGAGCATTACCAGCGCCTTTGCCCACGGGGTGATCACCTCTGCCGAGACGACCCACCTCTGCTACTGCCTCACCCCTACGCGGTTCCTGTGGAACTATCATGCCTACATCGAGCGCGAGGGGGTCGGGCGCGCGGCGCGGCTGGCGCTGCCCCTGGTCCTGCGCAACCTCCGCCAGTGGGACCTGCTTGCCGCCGACCGCGTCGACGAGTTCATCGCCATCTCGCGGACGGTGCAGAGGAGGATCCGCAAGGTCTACCGCCGCGAGTCAGCCATCATCTACCCGCCGGTGCGCATGCCGGAGGTGGCCCCGCAGGCGGAGCCGGAGGACTATTACCTCATCGTCTCGCGGTTGATCCCCTACAAGCGCATCGACCTGGCGGTGGCCGCCTTCAATATGCTGGGGCTGCCGCTGCGCATCATCGGGGACGGGCGTGACCGGCGCGCGCTCGAGGCGCTGGCCGGGCCGAACATCCAGTTTCTTGGGTACGTCCCCGACGAAGAGGTGCAGGCGCAGATGGCCCACTGCCGGGCCCTGGTCCTGCCGGGTGAGGAGGACTTTTGCCTGACGCCGGTGGAGGCTATGGGCGTCGGCCGGCCGGCCGTGGCTTACGGGGCCGGCGGCGCGCTGGATACGATCGCCGACGGCGTCACCGGCCTGTTCTTCCGCGAGCAGACCCCCGAGTCGCTCGCCGAGGCCGTCCGGCGGCTGGATGAGGCCGAGTTTGACCCGGTCGCCATCGCGCAGCACGCCCGCACCTTCGATGAGGCGCACTTTTGCCAGAACCTGTCGGCGGCCGTGGCGCGTGCCGTGCGGTAGGCGCTGGCCTGGCCGGCACCAGAAGGGCCGCCCGGGCGCGATGCGCCCGGGCGGCCCTGTGTTGGCAGGCTGGTTCGCCCTAGTAGACCGGCCCCTGGCGCAGCATGGCAAACTCGGCGTGCCCGCCCTGTTCGGCAGCGGTCTGCTCGCCCGAGGCCACCCGCAGGGCGGCCTCAAAGATGCGCCGGCCGACCTGATGAATGGTCTCTTTCCCCGAGATGATGGGGCTGGCGTCGATATCCATGTCCTCACCAAGGCGGCCAAAGGTAGCAGCGTTCCCGGTGATCTTGAGCACCGGCGCGATGGCGTTGCCCATCGGGTTACCCCGGCCGGTGGTAAAGGCGACCAGCTGGCAGCCCGCGCCCACCAGCCCCGTCACCGAGGCGGGATCGTTGCCGGGCGTGTCCATGAACGACAGGCCGGGCAGCGTGGGGCGCTGGCCGTAGGCCAACACCTCGACCACCGGCGTCGTGCCGCCCTTCAGGACGTCTCCGAGGGCCTTCTCTTCCACCGTGCTGATGCCGCCACGCACGTTGCCGGGGGTGGGCTGCTTGTTCATAAAGTCCTCCCCGGTGGCCTTGAGGAAGCGCTCGCACTCGGCGACGGCGGCCAGCAGCCGCTCGCGCACAGCCGGTGAGGCCGAGCGCTCGGCCAGGAGGTGTTCAGCCCCGAGAAGCTCGCTCGTCTCGGCCAGGATCACCTGCGCCCCCTGGGCCACCAAGAGATCACTGAACGCCCCCATGGCCGGGTTGGCGGCCATGCCGGAGGTGGCATCGGACCCGCCGCACTCGAGCCCCACCGTGAGCGTCGAGACCGGGCAGGGCACCCGCTCCAGAAGGGCGATCTGAGAAGCCATCTGCCGGGCGGCCGCCACGCCGCGCTCCACGGTGCGGCGCATGCCGCCGACCTCCTGGATCACCAAGAACTCTAGCGGCGAGGGACCCGCGCCGATACGCTGGGCCAGGCGGCGGGCGTCCAGCGCCTCGCAACCGAGAGAGATCAACACGGTACCGATGACGTTGGGATGGTGGCCGATGCCCGTCAGGACGTCGATAGCCAGCTCAAGGTCGGCGTCCGTCTCGCTGCAACCGCCGACATAGTCGACAAAGGCCGCACCGGGCACCTGCTGGGCGATCCGCGCGGCGGCATGGTTGGCGCATCCACACGACGGGATGATCGCCACCAGGTTGCGCACACCGACCCGACCGTCACTGCGGGGGTAGCCCAGGAACTCTCGCATCTCGCTCATCGGGCGGCTCCTCGAACGCTCTGTAGGTTGTGGACGTGGACGTGCCGGCCGGGGGCGATATCGGCGCTGGCCAGCCCGATCGAGGCGCCGTACTTGACCACCTCGGCCCCCGCGGCGATGGGTGACAGGGCAACTTTGTGCCCGAACGGGATCGGCTCACCGGTCTGCACGGGCGGGGTTCCGTCCTGCTCAGTAAAGCTCAGCATGGCGCCCGCAGGGAGGTCGCGCAGGGCCACGGCGACGTTGTCGTCGGGGTGAATCCTCAGAGCGTTGACCATCGAGCACAGCTCCTTCGCAATCGGTAGGTTGGGCACAAGTGCGATCTTGATACAGTTAGCACGGGGACCGGGCGGTGTCAAATCTTGAGATGCCCCTGCTTGACAGTTGCTTGCGTTTGCTGTATGGTGACATCGTTATGTTGCCGAGCGGGAGGGCTGATGAGCACAATCCAAGACGTGGCCAACCGCATCGTCGAGAACGTTGAGCGGGTCATCATCGGCAAACACGCCGAGGTGGAACTGGCCCTGGTGGCGATGCTGTGCCGCGGACACGTGCTCATTGAGGACGTCCCCGGCGTGGGCAAGACGGTGCTGGCCAAGTCGCTGGCCAGGTCGGTGGGCTGCACCTTCCGGCGCATCCAGTTCACCCCGGACCTGCTCCCCGGAGACGTGACCGGCGTTTCCGTCTTTAACCAGAAGACGCGCGAGTTCGAGTTCCGCCCCGGCCCCATCATGGCCCAGATCGTGCTGGTGGACGAGATCAACCGTGCCACCCCCAAAACCCAGTCCGCACTGCTGGAGTGCATGGAAGAGCGGCAGGTGACCGTCGATGAGCACACCTATCAGATGCCGCAGCCTTTCCTGATCCTGGCCACCCAGAACCCGATCGAATACGAGGGTACCTTCCCCCTGCCCGAGGCGCAGCTGGACCGCTTTCTGATGCGCATCAGCCTCGGCCACCCCGAACCGGCCGAGGAGATCCGCATCCTGGATGCGCAGCAGTACGTCCACCCGCTGGAGACGATCGGCCAGGTCGTGTCGGCCGATGAGCTGCTGCAGGCCCAGGAAGAGGTCAAGGCTATCCACGTCGATCCGCTGATCAAGGAGTACATCGTCTCTTTGGTGAACGCCACGCGCGACTATCCGGACGTGTATCTGGGGGCCAGCCCGCGCGGCTCCCTGGGGTTACACAAGACCGGGCAGGCACTGGCCTCGTTGCGCGGGCGCGACTATGTCGTGCCGGATGACATCAAGGCCCTGGCCGAGCCGGTGCTGGCCCACCGGTTGATCGTCAGCCCCTCGGCGCGCATCAAGAACGTAGACACGCGCTACGTCGTTCAGGACATTCTGGCCTCGGTGCCAGTGCCGGGAACGCGCGTGCGCCGCTAGGCTGGCCCCGCTCGAGGCGCCTGCGGCCCCCGCCCGCGGCTGGCGGCCGCCTTGGGGGCTCGGGCAGGAAACATTTGACCTTTGGCTGGGGCCATGGTATACTCTTGCTGATGAATCATCGTTCATCGTGCGCCAAAGACTCACCTCTGGCGAACCGCGCCTCACATCGGTAGCAAGCGTTTGCACTTCACTTGCCCATTGCCCCAGTTGACTCGCCGTTTCCTTAATCTCCCAGGCCTTTCTTCTGGCTGCGCCTGCGCCATGCGGCCAGACGGTAGGTACGCCGTGCCTGCCCGTCCGTTTTACCCGATGGAGTGGATGCTGTGAACATCGTCGAACTCGAGACGCTCACCCTGAGCGACCTGCGGGAGATGGCCCGCACCAAAGACATTACGGGCTACAGCCGCCTGAAGAAGCAGGACCTGGTCCTTCGGCTGCTCCGCTCGCAGGCCGAGGAAAAGGGCTACATCTTTGGTGGGGGTGTGCTCGAGATCGTCCAGGAAGGCATCGGCTTCCTGCGCAGCGATCACCTGCTCCCGGGTCCCGAGGACGTCTACGTCTCACAGTCGCAGATCCGGCGGTTCGGGCTGCGCACGGGCGACCTGGTCATCGGCCAGGTGCGCAACCCCAAAGAGTCGGAAAAGTACTATAGCCTGCTCCGCGTGGAGGCTATCAACGGGCAGGACCCTGAGCAGGCCAAGCATCGGCCCGTCTTTGAGCGCCTGACCCCCATCTTTCCCCAGGAGCAGTTCAAGCTCGAGACCGCCCCGAGCATCTATGCCACCCGCCTGATCGACATGCTGGTGCCGATCGGCCGCGGCCAGCGCGGGCTGATCGTATCGCCGCCCAAGGCAGGCAAGACCACGGTGCTCAAGCAGGTGGCCAACGGCATCACCTCCAACTATGACAACGTGCACCTGATGGTCTGCCTGATCGGCGAGCGCCCCGAAGAGGTAACGGACGTGGACCGCTCGGTCGAGGCGGAGGTGGTCAGCTCGACGTTCGACGACCCCGTGCAGAACCATGCCCGGGTGGCCGAGATGGCCCTGCACCGCGCCAAGCGCCTCGTCGAGATCGGGCGCGACGTGGTCATCCTGCTGGACAGCCTCACCCGGCTGTCGCGCGCCTACAACCTCATCGTGCCGCCCAGCGGGCGCACGCTCTCTGGCGGTCTGGACCCCGCCGCCCTCTATCCTCCCAAGCGCTTCTATGGCGCGGCCCGCAAGCTGGAGGAGGCCGGCAGCCTGACGATCATCGCCACCTGCCTGGTTGACACCGGTTCTCGCATGGACGATATTATCTACGAGGAGTTCAAGGGCACGGGCAATATGGAGTTGCATCTGAACCGGCGCCTGGCGGACCGGCGGATCTTCCCGGCCTTTGACATTCAGCGCTCCGGCACCCGCCGCGAGGAGCTCTTGCTTGACCAGGCGACTCTCAGCCGCGTCTGGACGTTGCGCCGCATGATCGATACCATCGGCGGTACCGAATCCGTGGAGCTGATACTGGAGCGCCTCGGACGCACCAAAAGCAACGAAGAGTTCCTGGCCACTCTCAACAAGGACATCTAGACGATGGCATTGTGGGGACCGGCCTCCACCACTACACACAGGCCAAGGATCGGTCCCAGGGGTACCATCGCCAAGCTCACCCCTGGCTGGCACAACTCCCTTCAGCGCGCGAACGAACTGCCGGTGCTCTCTCGCTATGCGGGGCACCTGGTCGTAGCGTTGCTGCTCCTCACCGCGGCGTGGAACGGCATTCCCGGGCTCCTGCAGGCACCCGCGACGGGCGGACTGTCGCAGGCGGGCGCCTCGGCGGATTCGGTCACGTTCCTCCCTCGCGCCACTCGGCCTGCCGAGCAGGTGCTGGGCGCCGCGGTGTTGCCCTCCACCGAGCGCGCCTTGCGCGGCGTGATCATGCCGGGCAGCGCGCCGCAGCGCCAGAAGCGTACCTCCGTCATCACCTACGAGGTGCAGTCGCAAGACACCGTCCTGGGGATCGCTGCCAAGTTCGGCCTCAAGGGTGATTCCATCCTGTGGGCCAACGACAGGTTGGCCGACAACCCCGACTTTTTGACGATCGGCCAGACGCTGAACATCCTGCCGGTGGACGGTGCGCTGCATACCGTGGCCGCCGGGGAGACCGTGGACGCCATCGCCGAAAAGTACAAGGTGCAGGCCTCAGCCATCATCGAGTATGCCGGCAACCAGCTGGCGCCGCCCTACGCCCTGCAGGCCGGCCAGCAGCTGGTCATTCCTGGGGGCACCAAGCCGTACGTGGCGCGCGTCATCAGTATCAGCGGCGCAGCGGCGCCCTCGTCGGTACAGCGGGCCACGGGCAACTTTGTGTGGCCGATGAGCGGGTACATCTCGCAGGGATACTGGTACGGCCACCTGGCCATCGACATCGCCAGCGCCAAGGGCACGCCGATCTACGCGGCGGATAATGGCTACGTGCGCTCGTCGCAGTGGAGTAGCTACGGCTATGGGCGCATGATCATCATCGACCATGGCAACAGCCTTCAGACGCTGTACGCTCACATGTCCACCTACTATGTCAGCCCGGGCGAGGCGGTAAAGCGCGGCCAGCTGATCGGCATCTGCGGCAGCACGGGCAACAGCACCGGGCCTCACCTGCACTTTGAGGTGATTCGCAGCGGTTCGCGCACGAACCCGTACAACTATCTGCCCTGACCCGCCATAGCCAAGCAAGCGAAAGCGCCCCCGAGATCCGACGGATCTCGGGGGCGTTCTGTTAGTGGGCCTGCTCGGCAGCCTGCCAGGCGCCTCAGCTGCCCGGCGTCGCGGGCGGGTAACCCGCATCGGGGTTCGGCTGCGCCGGGCTCTCAGTGGTCGGCTCCGGAGACGGCACAATGTCCGGCTCCGGCGTGGCGGTGGGGACGGCCGTCGGCTCGGGCGTGTCCGCGGGCGGCGGGGTGGGCGTGGCCGTCGGCTCCGTGGTGAGGGTGGGCGTCACGCTCGGCGTGATGATGGGCAGCAGCGTGGCCTCGGCAGTAGCGGGCGCGTTGCGCACTTCGGCCGTGGCCATCGCCTCCAGGGTCCCCCCCTCGCCGAGCACGACGAGTCTGAGCGAGTAGACGCCGTCCTCCAGCGGGCCAGTATCCCAGCGGAAGATCACGCCACCCCCCACTGCTGAGGCAACTGGCGGGCTGATCTGCTGCCAGTAGTCCGGCGCCGCTCCCGCGCCCAGTTCGATATAGTAGTGTAGGAACCCGGGGGCCTCGGTCGAGCCGTAGACGTCGACGATCCCGCTCAACGGCCCTGGCGGCAGGCTGATGTCCACCTGGGCGGCTGAGGTGTGCAGGTCGCACTCCTCGCGCGGCGGGACCGCCTTGCCCTGGGCGACGGCCCAGGCGTCGCCAAGGGGGCCATAGTCCTCGACGGCGCGCACCTCCACGGACTCTGCAGGGCAAAGCTCGGTAGCGCGCTTCCCCGTGGCCAGGCAGACCTCCACACGCGTGTGCACGGGGCAGGGCTCGCTCGGCACCTGGCCGGCCACAAAGATCTCCGTCCGCCCCGGCGGGCAGTCGTCACCGCGGGGATGCCCGGAGACCGGGCAGACTTCCATCTCGACGATCCCCCCGGGGCGGGCAAAGGGTGTGCCGGCGGCATTCATCGGCGCCGCCAACATGACCGCCTTGAAGATAGGCCCGGCCCCGCGCGAACCCGTCACCCCGGCCATCGGCGTGTTGTCGCTGTTGCCGACCCAGACGCCGGTGACGAGGTTGGGCGTATAGCCGATGATCCAGCCGTCGCGGTAGTCGTTGGTGGTGCCCGTCTTGCCGGCCGCCGGGAAGGGCAGAGCCAGAGCGCTCTGGGCGCCAAAGGCGGGCGTACGGGCGGCATTGTCCGCCAGGATATCCGTCAGCACGTAGGCATGGCGCGGATCGACCACCGCTGGAAAGGCAGGGGCCTCCGGCTCGTAGATCGGCTTGCCCGCCGGGTCATAGATAGCGGCGATGGCCCGCGGCGTCACCCGGTAGCCCCCGTTGGCCAGCGCGCCATAGGCCGAGGTCATCTGCAGCAGGGTCACCTCGCCGCCTCCAAGGGTAAGCGCCAGGCCATAGTCGGGCCTGGTGAGCGTCGTGATCCCCAGGCGCCCGGCCATCTCGAGCAGGCCGCTCAGGCCGACCTGCTCGAGCGCCGAGACGGCCGGGATGTTGCGGGAGGTGGCCAGGGCCGACCGCATCGACACGGGCCCCCAGAACTGGCCGTCAAAGTTCACCGGCCGGTACGGCGGGTTGGCCCCGTCGGGGAAGCTCTGCTCCACGTCCATCAGGAGCGTGCCGGCCGTCCAGCCGCGCTCCAGGGCGGCCAGGTAGGTCAGCGGCTTGATGGTAGAGCCGGGCTGGCGCCGTTGCAGCGCCACGTTCACCTGCCCAGAGATCTCCTCCGACCAGAAATCAGCGCTGCCGACCATGGCCAGGATGTCGCCGTTGTGCGGGTCCAGCGATACGAGGGCGGCGTTGGTGGCGTTCAGCCCCGCCAGCCCCGCCACTCCCTGGCGCACGGCCTCCTCGGCCTGCTCCTGGAGGTCGAGGTCGAGCGTGGTGTGGACCTGCAGCCCCTCGCGGTAGAGGCGCCGTTCGCCCACCAGTTCCTCCAGCTGCTCGCGCACGTGCATGACCATGTGCGGGGCACGCATGCTGACCGTGGCTTTGCGCACGCCCAGGGGCATCTCCTTGGCGGCGCGCACCTGGCTCGCATCGATGTAGCCGCGCCGCTGCATCAGCCCCAGGACGATCCCCCGGCGGGCCAGCGCCGCGTCGGGATATGCGTAGGGGTCGTACAACACCGGCGCCTGGATCAGGCCAGCCAGCAGGGCCGCCTCGTGCAGCTCCAGGTCTTCCGTGTCTTTGCCAAAGTAGGTATCGGCCGCCGCACTGATGCCATAGGCCAGGTTGCCAAAGTAGGCATCGTTCAGGTAGACGGTCAGGATCTCTTCCTTCGAGTAGCGCCGGGTGAGTTCGGTGGCCAGGATGGCCTCCTGCACCTTGCGCGCCACCGTGCGTTCCCGCGTCAGAAAGAGGTTTTTGACCACCTGTTGCGTGATCGTGCTGCCTCCATAGACCGCCTCACCAGCACGCAGGTCCTGCCAGAGGGCGCGGGCAGTAGACAGCGGGCTGACGCCGGGATTGGTGAAAAAGGAGGCATCTTCGGTGGCCACGGTCGCGTGGACGACGACGTCCGGGATCTCCTCATAGGCCGCCACCGTGCGCCGGCCGCCCTCCGGGTCAAAGAACTCAAAGAGGAGCCGGCCGCTACGGTCATAGATGCGGGCGCTCTGGAAGGTCGCGGCGCGCTCGTAGAGCTCCTCGGGGGAGGGGAGAGTCCTGGCATAGTAGGCGTAGAGGCCGATGCCCACCGCCAGGCCGAGCAGGCCCAGACCGAGGACGACCAGGGCGCCGGTAGCCAGCCCCTGCCAGGCGCTGCGCCAACCGCTGGGCGGTGTTTCGTCTTCCGGTGGGTCGGCAAAGGGCGGGTCGGCCGCCCAGCGCGGATGGGGCGGGCTCAGGCGGCGGGTCTTGGCGGAGCGTCGGGCGCGGTTGTCTTGCCAGGTAGAGCGTCGGGGAGTATCCATAACGTGTCAGATCCTCAGGGCATGGAGTGGTGGGCGGCCCGCAGCGGGCGCCGTGTGTCTGTGTGACGTAGGGGCCCTGGCCTCGGTTCCGAGGAGCCGCGGGCCGAGGGGGCCGGGAGTCAGCGCTCTGCAGGCGCCAAGTAAGCATCGAGCTGGCGCTGGAGTTCGTCGGCGCCTACAAACCAGGCCACGTGGAGGCCCAGCGCGGCCGCGGCGGCGATGTTCTCCGCACGGTCATCGACGAAAACGACCTCGCCGGCCTCCAGGCCAAGGGCCACCAGGGCCCGCTCAAAAACGGCCGGGTCGGGCTTGGCCAGCCCCAGGCGCGCCGAGCTCAGGATGACCTCAAAGCGGTCGGCGATCCCGTAGCGGCCTGCCAGCATCCCCTCCAGCGCGTCCGTCGCGTTGGACAGGATGGCCAGCCGGTGCGTCTGCCGGAGGCGGTCCACCAGAAAGAGCACCGCCTCGTCCACCTGCCAGGCACCCCAGAGGTCGTCGGCCAAGGCGGCGATCTCTTCTGCGGCGGTCAGGCCCAGCTCGCGGCCGGTGCGATCCCAGAACTCCGCCTCGCTGATCCGGCCGAGCTCCGCGGGCGTCCAGGTCTCCCCGTGCCACAGCTGTTGGCGCAGCTGGGCAGGGGTCAGCCCGAAGCGGCGCGCCCAAGTCTCATAGGCGCCGTCGTTCCTATCGCGCAGCAGGACGCCGCCACAGTCAAAGATAAACGCCTTGATGGCCATGATCGGAGCCAGGATCCTTTGCGCCGGCGTAGCGAGTCCCTGCCCAGACGTGCCACGAGCCGCGGGCTTTTCGACAGCCCACGGCTCGCCGTGGCCACGGAACCTCCGGAATACGCCTCACGCCAGAGTCAACCGTACGGATTATAGGGTCGGGCGGCCGGGCCGTCAAAGCGTCGGCGTCGCAGGTGCCGGCCCGCCGGGCGATCCGAACCCCCTTGACGCCCGGCGCAGCGCGTGGTATACTGCCGCATACCCAGGTGGGGTATCATTCAGGGAGGATCGTATGGCGGATAGTACAGAGGAGCGTCTGGAGATCACGGTGCTCGATGACAGCCGCCGCGAAGTCCACCGGGGCTGTTGAGGGCCCACACGGTCTTCGTCGGAGACCACCGAGATCACCAAGTACTACCTGAAGCGCATGTACGGGGAGGCCGTGAACGTCACCTATTGTGACATGGCCGATCCGAAAAACAAGGAAGCTGCCCAGGAGCTCCTGGCCAGGGTTGAGCTGGAAGAGCCGCGCTACCCGCTGGTGTTCATCGACGGGACGTTGATGATCGCCGGGAGCGCACACTTTCACCAGGTTCTGAGGGCCGTCCAGGAGGTGCTGGGGCCGGTGCCGGTCACCCCGCAGGGCTAGGCGACCGGGCGCGAAGTGGCACGGGGCAGGGCGCGGCCCGCCCTGCCCCGTGTTGTGCTGTGCCGGGCCCATCAGGCGGGCCTGCCCTGCTCGGGCGTGGGAGGCGTGGCCTGGGCGTTCCCGTCGCCGTTGCCGCGCCCCTCGCGGCCCGCCTCTTTGCTGAGGCGGCCGTACTCTTCCAGGCGCGCCTGCACGCGGCCGAAAACCGTGTCGGCGGGATAGTGCCCCTCCGCGTCGGCCTCTCCCGCCGGCATGCCTGAGAGCAGCGCGATCCCCTCCTCGATGGTCGACACGGCATAGATGTGGAACCGCCCGCTGCGCACCGCCTCGACCACGTCGTCGCGCAGCATCAGATGCCGCACGTTGGAGCGCGGGATCATCACCCCCTGGTCGCCCGTCAGCCCACGGGCCTTGCACACGTCGAAAAAGCCCTCGATCTTGGCGTTGGCACCGCCGATGGCCTGCACCTCACCGGCCTGGTTCACCGACCCGGTCACGGCGATGTTCTGCTTGAGGGGCACGCCCGCCAGGCTGGATAGCAGGGCATACAGCTCGGTGGACGAGGCGCTGTCGCCCTCGATGCCGCCGTAGGACTGCTCGAAGGTCAACGTGGCCGACATACTCAGCGGCGCCCTTTGGGCAAAGCGGCTGCCGAACCAGGCGGCCAGGATGAGCTGGCCCTTGTCATGGATGGGGCCGCTCATCTTCACCTCGCGGTCGATGCTCACCACCCCGGCACGCCCCAGGAAGGTCCGCGCCGTCACCCGCGAGGGAATGCCAAACTGATAGTCCGACATGCCCACTACCGACAGACCGTTGACCTGCCCCGCCTCCGCCCCGTCTGTGGAGATCAGGACGATCCCCTCGTCGATCCGCTCCAGGAACCGCTCGGAGGTGTGTGAGAGGCGGTAGATCTGCTCGCCAACGGCACGGGCCACGTCCTCGGCGGTCACCACGGCGTGGCCGGCCCGCTCCGCCCAGAAGGAGGCCTGGCGCACGAGATCTACCACCGAGGCCATGCGCGTGGTGAGCTTCTGCTGGTCCTCGGCCAGGCGGGCGGCCTCCTCGATCACCCGGGCGATGGCGCCAGCGTCGAGGTGGCGCAGGCCCTCTCGGCGGCAAAGGTCCCCGATGAAGCTGGCATAGTCGCGCGCGGCCTGGGCGTCCCGCGGCATCGAGGAGTGAAACTCGGCCTTGACGCGGAAGGCCTCCCGAAAGTCCTCGTCGGCTGAGTTGAGCAGTTGGTACAGAAACTCGTCACTGACGATGACGACCTTGACCTGCAACGGGATCGGCTCCGGCTCCAACGTGGGGGTAGACATCAAGCCGTAGAACTGGCTGACGCTCTCGATCTTTATCTCGTGGGTGCGGAGGGCCCGCTTGAGCCCGTCCCAGGCCAGCGGCTGCGTCAGGAGGTCGCGGGCCTCCAGGATCAGGTAGCCCCCATTGGCACGGTGCAGCGCCCCGGCGCGGATCTGGCCAAAGTCGGTCACCATCGAGCCGAACTCGGCGCGATACTCGACGCGCCCGACCAGGTTCGGGTAGGAGGGGTTGTCCTCGATCACCACCGGCGCACAGCCGTCACCGTCCCCCTCCACCAGGACGTTGACGGCGTAGCGGCTGAGCCAGCCGAGGTCCTCACCACGTCGCGGCAGGAAGGGGAGCACCTGCTGTTCCTGCTGGTCGGGGAGGAACTGGTCCGCGTTCTGAACGACGTCTTTGCGGACAGCGGCCAGGTACTCGAGGATCTTGGGTAAGCCCTCGAACTTGGACCTGACATCCTCGATGAGATGGTCGACCACAAAGCCGACCAGCTCATCCCGCACCCGCTCGAGGGCCTGGCGACGGTCGCGGTCGAGGTCGCGCGTCTGGCGCATGGTGTTCTCGAACTTCTCGGTCAGCTCCGGGCGGTAGCCCTCCAGGCGCTGTTTGGTGGCGGTATCCAGCTGGTCAAAGGCCTCGGAGGTCAGCGGCTCCCCATTGACCACGGGCGCGATGTGCAGGCCCATCTGCGACCGGATCAGGGCAAAGCCCCGCTCCTGGAGGTAGGCCTCCAGGTCCTGCATCAGCGCCTGCTGGCGCGTCTGAAAGTCCAGCGTGATCTCGCGGCGGCGCTCGTTGTACAGGTCTCCGTCGAGGGTGCGGGGGATCTCATCGCGGAGGGCAGCGACGAACTCCTCCATCTCTTTGCGTAGCACGGTCACACGGCCAGCCGGCGCGCTGAGGGCCACGGGCCGGCGGGGATCGTCAAAGTTGTTCACATAGCACCACTGCGGCGGCACAGGCCGGCGGCAGGCCTGCTGCCGCAGGTATTGCTCGGCCACGCTGGCCCGCCCTGAGCCCGGGGGACCTACTACGGCGATGTTGTACTGGTCACCGGGCATCTCGACGCCGAACTCGATGGCGCGCACGGCGCGCTCCTGCCCGATGATGCGCCCCAGGGGCGGCGCCTGCTCGCTGGAGGCAAAGCCGATGGAGTCCGGATCGGTGCGCAGGCGCAGGTGTTCGGCGGAAAGCTCCATGTCTTCGATGGGCATGTTGCTCACCTCGATCTTGCTGTGGGCCAGGTCGGCACCTTGCGGGCGCCCTGGCTGCAAGGCTGACACGTGGGAACGTCGAGCGACCTCACCGCGCCGGCGAACGCGTCTCGCAGGGGAAGAAGGGGGAGAGGGGAGGGGTAGCAGCGCGGCAACTGCCGGCAGTATAGGCCCAGCCCGAGGGCTCTGCAACACGTCAGCAAAACAGGCGGCCCGTCTGATGGTGGCCGATCCGCAAGTTGACCATGGAATATCGGCAACGTATAATCTGCCTACAATGTGCGCACAAGCACAGCCCGGCCGGCCGCCCGATGGTTGGCGGCACGCGGCCCCTCAGCATGGCCAGGCCGCCCGGCTGGCCTCCTCACCGACGTTGACGCGCTCGGTTCGCCAGGGGAACCGAGCGTCGTGCCCAGTACCCAGGCCAGCCGTGCAGCCGGGTTCGGCGCCGGGCATAGCTCTATCCGCGGAAGGGTATGGTGTCGAGTGTGAACACGCCGGGACAGGCCCCGCAGGACTCCGTGGCCGTCGAGCTGTCCGCCTCGCGCGGGCAATCGGGCGAAGAGCCTCTCCCCGGGCAGGCCGGGGTCCGGCGCGTGGCGCTGAACAGCCTGTTCTGGGGAGCCCGGAGCACCGGTTCGGGGCAGTACCTCCACAACCTGCTGCCCCATCTCGCCGCGCTCCAGCCGGAGACTAGCTACGTCCTGCTCGGCCCTGCTGGCGCCAAGCAAACGCAGGATGACGGTACCTGGCCCCGGCATACGCTGCGCACCCCTTTTGACGGCGCCAGCCGCAACCTCGGCAAGGTATGGTTCGAGCAGGTGGCCTTCCCGCGCGCCTGTCAGCGTATCGAGGCGGACGTGGCCCACGTGCCCTACTTTGCGCCGCCTCTGTGGCCAACGATTCCTACCGTGGTGACCATCCACGACCTGATCCCCCTGCTGTTGCCGACCTATCGGGCTACCTGGGCGATCCGTGCTTACGTCCGCCTGGTCTCGCTGGCGGCGCGACGGGCCAGCCTGGTGCTGACTGACTCGGAGGCCTCTGCCCGCGACATCGTACGGCACCTGGGGCTGCCCAGGGAGCGCCTGCGCGTGATCTATCTGGCCGTCGACGCCTCCTATCACCCCGTGACCCCCGAGGCCAGGGGCGAGGTGTTACGCCGCCTGGCGTTGCCCGACGAGTTCCTCCTCTACCTCGGGGGGTTCGACCATCGCAAGAGCGTCATCCCCCTCCTGGAGGCCTACGCCCGGGCCCGCGAGCGGCTGCAGGGGCTGCCCCTGGTGTTGGCCGGGCGCCTCCCCAGGAAGGACTCGGCCTTCGCGCCTGACCCCCGCCCGGCCATCGCCCGCCTGGGGCTCGAGGGGCAGGTGTACCTGCCCGGCTGGGTCGACGAGGCCGACAAGCCCGCCCTCTATTCCGCAGCGCTGGCCTTCTGCTTCCCCTCGGCCTACGAGGGCTTTGGCCTGCCGGTGCTGGAGGCGATCTCTTGCGGGACGCCGGCCATCGTGGCGGCGGGCAGCTCGCTCCAGGAAGTCGCCGGGCATGGGGGCCTGGTCGTTCCCCCGGGAGATGTAGCCGCGCTGAGTGCTGCGCTCGTCCGCCTGGCCAGTGAGAGGACGCTGCGCGCCGAGCTCTCTGACGCCGGCCTGCAGCACGCCCAGCGCTTCTCATGGAAGCGCACCGCGGCCCAGACCCTGGCCGCCTATGAGCAGGCCATGAGGCCGGCGTCCTAAGGCCCCCTCCGCGGAACCGCTGCGGCCCACCCACAGACAAGGACAGAGCATGATCTCCTCGCACAGCAGGGCCGCGCGGGCGCGCGGACGCTTCGATTGGCCGGTGATGGCGTCCGGGTTGGCCGTGGGGCTCTACGCCGGGCGGGTTCTCGCCGAGAGCAGCGCCCGCCCCTGGCCGCTCCGTTACCTGCTGCCGCTCCTGTTGGCCGCCCTGTGCGCCGGGGTGGCCGCCTCGGCGGTCATCTCCCGCCGGCGCGATGTGCGCCCCTTCCTGCTTCTGGCCGCCTACATCCTGTGGCCGACGGCGGCCCCCCTGGTGGCCCTCGCCGCTCTGGCGGGGGCGTTGGGGGTCTTCCTGATGGCGAACCGCGCGGCCCCTGCGCGGCGCCCCTGGGCCGAGATCGCCGCCGGCGTAGCCGGCCTGGCCATCTACGTGAGCACCCTGTCTCCGGGGTTGCTGCCGGCCGATTCCGGGGAGTTCCAGCTGGTCAGCGTAGTGCTGGGGATCGCCCACCCCCCTGGGTATCCTCTGTATACGCTCTTGGGTAAGGTGGTCATGCTCCTCCTGCCCGTGCGAGACGCCGCCTACCGCCTGAACCTGCTCAGCGCGCTGCTGAGCGCCGGGACCCTGGCCCTGCTGGCCCGCACGGTGCGCCGGCAGACCGGTTCGGCCGCCGCGGCGCTGGTGGCGGCCGCCTCGCTGGGCCTCTCGACCACCTTCTGGGCCCAGGCCACTACGGCGAACATCCGCGCCCTGACGGCGTTCTCGGTGGCGGCGCTGGTGGCGCTGGCGCTGGAATGGGGGCGGAGGCGGTCGCCGCGGCTCCTCTGGATCCTCGCGGGGACCTTTGGCCTGGCCGTCGGGCACCACGCCTCCCTGGCGCCGCTGGCGCTCCCCCTGGGCGCTTACGTGTTCCTGAGCGAACCGGCCCTGCTCCGCAGCCCGCGCCGCTGGGCCGCGCCGCTGGGGGCCCTGGCCGCGTCCTTTGTCGTGCTCCTCTATCTGCCGGTGCGCAGCCTCCTGGGGGCCCCCTTTGACCCGGCCCCGATTCGGTCGGTGAGCGGCTTCCTGGAGCACGTGCTGGCCTCCGGGTTCCGCGGGGACATGTTCTACTTCCGCACCCTGGGCGAGCTGGCCGCCCGCGTTGCGGTGTGGGGCCAGATCATGAATCTGCAGTTCGGCCCGCTGCTGCTGGCCGGCGCCCTGGGCGCCGCGGTCGTGGTGGGCCGGCGCGACTGGCGCGCGCTGCTCCTGTTGGGTGGCACCTTCCTGGTCAACACGGTGCTGGCCGTCACCTACCGGGCGCCCCAGACGGTCGAGTACCTGTTGCCCTCTTACGTGGCGCTGGTGGCCCTGCTCGGCTATGGCCTGGGGATTGGGCTGCCGCTGATGCGCTCCGCCTGGCCGCAGGGGATCCTCGTCGCCGCCCTGCTGTGTGCCGCCGCCTGGAACGGCTGGACGAACGTGCCTAGCTTTGCGCAGCTGCACCGGGACGATTCCACCCGCGAGGCAGCGGAGGCGCTCCTCCGCGAGGCGCCCGAGGGCGCCGCGATCCTGGCCTCCTGGCACCGCGCCACCCCGCTCTGGTACCTGCAGTACGTCGAGGGGCTGCGGCGCGACGTCGAGGTCATCTACGTCTACCCCGAGGGAGCCACGCCCAACGAGGAAGTCTGGCTGCGGCGCATCGCTGAGGAGTCGGCCGCCCGGCCGGTGATCGTGACGAACCGCTTCTACGCCTATGACGCGAGCGGCTACCGCCTGATACCGTTCGGCGACGCCTGGCTGGCGCGACGCGAGCCGCTGGCCGAGGTGCCCGAGGCGATCACCCCGGCCGAGGCGTCGTTCGGCGAAGTACTCACCCTGCTCGGCTACCGCCTCTCCTCGGCGACCCCCCGCCCCGGCCAGACGCTGGAGCTGCGCGTCGCCTGGCGGGCCGAGCAGCCGCTCGGCCGAGACTATTCCACCTTTGCCCAGTTGGTGGGGCCCCAGGGTGTGGTGGGCCAGGGCGACCTGGCGCACCGCTCCAGCGAATTCCTGCCTGGCGAGGTGCGGGTGGACGCCTACAGCATCCCGCTGCTCATTCACGCCACGCCGGGGCAATATCAGCTAATCACGGGGTTCTACTACCAGGAGGCAGGGGAACTGCACCGGCTGACGAGCGGCGCGGCCGATCACGTGGTCCTGACCACGGTCGAGATCCTGCCGAGCGCGACCCCCTTTGCCACGGCCCACCCACGCGCCGACATCTTGGCCGGGGGGCTGCGCCTGTCGGGCGTCGACGTCGACCACAGCGTGGCCGGGCAGGTGCGCCTGTACCTGCACGTGGCGCGCGCCGCCGAGGGCCCCCTGCGCCGCGGACCCTGGCGCGTCGACGGGGCGCCGCTCCGCCTGCTGGTATCGGGCGCCGACGGCACGCCGCTGGCCGAAGCTCCCCTGGCGAACCTGCCCCCCGGCGCCGCCGCGGCCGTGGCCGTCGACCTGCCGGCGGAACTGCGCGAGGCGCGCCTGACGGTGCTCGGCGCCGACGGGTCGCCCGCAGCACGCCTGGGCCCCTGGCACCTGGCCAGGCGCCCGGAGCTGACGCTGCCACTCCCGGCGCTGCGGCAGCACTATCTACCCCTGGGCGGCGAGATGGTCTTTACGGGGCTGGGGCGCCTGCCGGAGGAGGCCTCGGCGGGCAGCACGATTACGCTGCGGCCGCGCTTCCTCTCTCTGCGGGCACTCACACGGGACTATTCGGTCTCGGTGGGGCTGGCGCGCCCCGACCTCGGCTGGGAGGCCAAGTCCGACGGCACCCCGGCGCTGGGCGCCATCCCGACGCTCAAGTGGGTACGGGGTTGGACGGTGGAGGACGCGCACGCCCTGCCGCTCGAGGCGGGCGCCCCCGCAGGGGCGGCCCAGGTCGTCCTCACGGTCTACGACGCCTTTACCCTCCAGCCGCTCAACGTGCTGGACGAGAGGCTCGTGCGCGAGGGGCAGGGCACGTCGCTCCGCCTTGGCGAGGGGGTTACGATCCGCTAGGGCGCTGACGGCTCGAGGAGATCCAGGTCCGTGAGCGCCACGCTGCCGGCGCCCTTGAGGGTCAGGCGGTCGTAAAGGACCACCTCGAGGCGCAGCCCGTGGGCGGGCAGACCCTCCGCAACGTCGAGCAGGACGCGGTCGGCCAGCAGTTCGCCGGGTTGCCACAGGCTGGTGGGGTAGCCCGCCAGGAGGGGCGGCAGGTCGCGCGAGGCCAGCGGGGTACCGTCGGGCCCGGCCAGGCGCACCGACAGGGCATAGTTCAGCGACGCCTGCCGCTCACTGCGCCACTCGAGGGACACTTCGACGCGGTTCCCCCCCGCCCGCCGCACGGCCCCCTCCAGGAGCGCCACCGCCGGCGGCGCCTGCTCTGGCCCATAGGCGCCCAGGACCGGCTCCGCCCCGCTGCTACGGCGGTGGGCGCGCACCTGGACGGGCTCCAGCGCCGGGGTGCCCATCGCCGTGCCGTTCGCGGCGCGCACCGGCTGCTCCACCCCGTCGCGCAGCACCCGCACCGTCGGCACGTAGAGCCCCGGCGGGAGGTCGCCGGGCAGCGTCAGAGTCAAGGTCTGCCGCGGGCCGGCCCAGTCGGCCCGGGCGCTCGCCCACACGGGGCTGGGCGCGTAGAGATGGGCCGTCACGCCCACCAAAGCCACCTCGACAGTGCCTCCTGCGTCACCCTCTCCCCAGGCCAGCTCAATCCGCCAGGCCTCGCCGGGCACCGGCTCACGCGTCAGGTAGGTATAGCCACTGAGGAGCGCCCCGCCGAGCCAGACGCCCTGCGGCTCGCGGTGCAGGTAGGGGATCCGGGCAAAGTCCATCACCAGCGGGCCCGCCCCGGCCGCCTCCGCGGGGGCCGCCGCGGACGGCGTCTGCGCCGCGAGTACCAGCCACAACCCCACCAGCACCGCCACGCCGCCGGCCGCCGCCGCACCCGTCCGATAGCGCCGCGAGCGCCGCGCCGGCAGGAGCGCCAGCCCCAGCCACAACGCCAGCCCCCCGAGGGAAGCCCAGCGCGCATAGCGCTGCGTGCGCGTGCCGGCGTAGCGGAGCGTCACGCGGTGCTCCCCCGCCCCAAGCCGCAGCCCCACCAGCCCCAGCCCGTCGAGCGGCTGCACGCCCTGCGTTACGCCGTCCACCGTGGCCTGCCAACCCGGGTAGAAAGCCGTCTGGAAGGCCAGGAGCGCCGGCTCGGCCACCACCAGGTCCCAGGTCTCCTCCTCCGGCCGGGCCCCGAGCAGGCGCGCGGAAGACAGGGCGCCCTCGAGCGCCAGGGGTGCCGGCCGCTCTCCGCCGGCCAGCTGCCGGGCCGACACCTGCGGCCGGGGCACCATCGCCGCGGGCAGGTACTCGTAGCGGATGGTCGAGCCGATGTTCCCCGAGTAGGTCTCGTAGAGCATCAGACGCTGGACAGTTATGTCCCCTTCATCGAGCGGAAGGCGATCCACCCGCAGCCCGGCCAGGCCGCTCACGGCGCACAGCCCCGCCAGAACCAGGGCCAACGCCCCCGCCGTCCGGCGCCGGGCCAGGGCACCCAGCCCGTCCGCCGCGAGCAGGGCGATGCAGAGCGCCTGCACCGAGAGCATCCGCCAGGGGAACTGGACGTAGGGGAGCAGTGGCACATGGTCCCAGATCGGGCGAGACCAAGGCATAATCAGGAACGTGTACCCCACTAGGCCACAAGCGAGCAGCAGCCGCTGCGGAGCCAGGTTCCGCTCACGCACGGTGCGCCAAACCGCCAGCCCCAGGGCCAGCACGGCCAACACGGCCTGCACCAGCCCCATGCTGAAGGGGTTCCGCTGCGCGTCGATGGTATAGTCGTGCGTCAGCAGGCGCTGCACCAGGTCTGCCGAGCGGAAATGCCCGGGATAGTGCAAGTACCCCGTGGTCTGCTCGCCCAGTTGCACCAGCGGCTGCTCGCGGAGCGCCGGCACCCAGAACCAGGCGCTGAGGAGCAGGCCCAGCCCGATCCCCGCCACACCCAGCCCCAGCGCCCGCCAACGACGCCCGGCGGGCTGCCCCAGGGCCTCCGCCAATATCCACAGCCCCAGGAGCGGGCTAAAGATCAGCGCCGAGATGTTGTGGGTAAGGAGCAGCAGCCCGTAGCAGCCGCCCAGCCAGGCGACCTTGCCGGCCGACGGCCTGCGCACCAGCGCCAGCGCCGCCCACAGCAGCCAGGGGAACAGCCCCATGGCAACGAACTCGGAAAGGGAATCGCCGCGGGTGTACACGTTGACGAGGTGGAACGGCGCATAGGTATAGGCCGCGGCGGCCAGCAGTGCCGCCGGCCCCCTGGCCCCCAGCCGGCGCGCCAGGCCGTAGGCGCCCAGCCCCGCCAGCAGAAAGCCGACCGCCTGGGCGGCCTGGATGCTCCGCAGGATGCCCATCCCCAGCAGGTTCAGCCCCGCGGCCAGGTAGTAGGGCAGCGCCGCGTAAAAGTTGTAGAAGGGGTAGCCGAGGCCGTGGGCGCCGTCGGCCATCCAGCGCGCCGGGACGACCCCGGCACGGAGGTTCTCGGTGAGTTGTTGCACCCGCTGCAGCAGAAAGGCCGAATCCCCTCCCGCCCGGGTGTTGACCATGCCGGCCCCCGCCACGAGCGGCACCGCCGCCGCCAAAGACAGCACGAGCGCCAGCGAGAGGAACAGGGCCCTCTCTCTGGCGCTCGTTGAACGCGTTGCGAAACTGCGCTGCTCGCTCATCGCCGCCGGCGCGCCCGTCTACTGACGGCCCCGCACCAGGCGCATGCCCACCGGCAGCACCACCGCGAGGAGGGCTACCAGGATGCCCGCATAGCCAGAAATGCCCACGCCGACCCTGGAGACGCTCCCTTCCGACCCGGCCGGCTCCGCCGACTCGCCGGCAGCGCCCGACGGGATGCCCTCCACCGGGGCAGCGGGCTCGGCGACGCGGCCGCCAAAGAACACGTCCATCTCCGACGTCACTTCCAGGGGGACGGTCCACTCGTTGGCCGAGGTGGAGGCGTACCCGGCGGGGGCCTCCTCACGCACGGCATAGGTCCCGGGCGGCAGTCCCTCAAAGGTATAGGTCTCGGCCACGCCATCGGTGGTGTACTCGGCCAGCACTTCGCCCCGAGCGCTGAGCAGGATCAGGCGCGCCCCAGCCAGGAGCGGCTCACCCGCATCGCGCAGGCCATTGCCGTTGGTGTCATCAAAGACCGATGCGCGGATCCGGCCACCTGCCGGGGTCGGCGTGGCCGACGGCTCCAGCGTCGCGGTGGGCTCCGCCACGGTTCCGGGGATGATCAGCTCGCGGCCGACGGCCAGGATGTCGCTCAGGCGCATGTTGTTGGCCTCGGCCAGTTCCGCAGTGGTGACGCCGTACTTGGCCGCGATCGTGCTGAGGGCCTCGCCCGGCCGCACCACGTGCACCTGGGGCGCACCCTTCTCCGGCTCGGGGGCCGCGGTGGCCGCGGCAGTAGGCTGAGGCGTGGGCGTAGGCGCCGTGGCGCCGCCCGCCGGGGTCGCGGTCGGCTCGACCGTGGGCGCCGGTGTGTTGGTCGGTGCCGGCGTCTTGGTCGGCGCGGCCGTGTAGAGGAGGCAGGCGTCGTCAAAGTAGGCGTCGTTGTGCTTCAGGGGCCATTCGGCGTCGCCGCGCAGGTACACGGTGACGGTGCCGGCCTGGGCCTTGGCGTCTACGGCCAGCTGTACCCACTGGTCCATGGTGCCGCTCCGCGCGGACCAGACCACGTTCGGCGAGCTCCAGTCGGTGCCGCCGGTGGGGTCGATGCCCACCGAGACGGCGTACTGCCCGCCATCTGAGACGCCCGGGTCATCCTGGGCCGAGCTCCACGACTGGGCCCAGGCCGTCAGGCGCAGGCCGCTGCCGGCCGGCACGTTCACCTGCTGGTAGACGCCGGCGTGGTGCGTGGCGTAGACCTTGCCCCACTTTTGCGCGTAGGAACCCTCGCGGATGCGACGCGTGCCGTGCAGGTTGGCATCTTCCGCGTCGTACTCGGGGCGGTGGTTGAGGCCCTGCTCTTGCCCGGGGCCGTCCTGGTACCACAGGTTCCAGCCGTTGGCGACCACGACCTCACCGGAGCCCCGTTCAGAAAAGCCCCCCTCAAACCCGCCGTTGACCAGCAGGTTGCCCTCGCAATCGGCCAGCGCAGCAGGCGCGGCCAGCCCCCAACACAGGGCGATCAGCAGGCTGATCCAGATCGCTCGGCTCGTGATACGACTGCAGTGCATGGGCCTCTCCTTCTGGGTGAGATGAGCACTGGACATTGGCGAGGGTCGGGCTATTCGAAAAGCGTATAGGCCGTATCTTGGGTCACGGTGCCGGCCGCATCGAGGAGGGAGAGATGCTCCATCGTCTCCCACCAGTACAGGCCCACGCGCACCTGGTAGGCCCCGTCACCCAGGGCCTCCGACGGCGCCAGCACATGGCGATCCAGGACGACGTCGCCCGGTCGCCAGCGGTCGGTGCCATAGTAGCCCCCCGCCGCCGGCCCGTCATGCTGGGCCACAAGTATACCATCTTCCCACAGGTGAACAAAGACAGTGTAATCCCGGGGCAGATCCTGCCCGGCACGCCAGTACAGGTCGACGACCAGGCTCCCATCGCTGCGCCGCTCGGTGCGATGGCCGAGTAGGTCGATCCCCTGCTCCCAGCGTGCTTCTGCCTGTGCGCCGGGGGCGAGGCCGCCCAGGGGCGCCGAGCGCAGGCTGACGTAGAGGAGCCGCGGCTCCGCCTCCAAATCTCCCCGCTCCAGGGCGCCCTCCTCGGCGATGAGCAGCCTCTCGGGAGGGAGCAGGTCATAGGCCGCGCCGTTGTCCTCAAAGGGCCACAGAAAGAGGGCCACGTCGCCGGCCTCGGCCAAGCCGGGCCAGGCCGGGTCCGCACTCACCAGGCCGGCCTGCTCGGCCGGTGCACAGAGGTAGCGGAGCGAGGCCCAATCCCGCCACAGCCGCGGCGCCACATAGGCACGGGGCCGGTGCGCGTCTTGGCCTGTGGCGGGGGCGGCGGGCTTGGGCACGCCCAGCCCACTCCCCTGCCAGCCGGCCCCGACGAAGGCGTTCACGTCGGCGGCCAGGGCGGTGGCCCCCGCCTCAAAGTTGTAGTAGGCCGCCGGGCTGTGCAGGTGCCGGGCGTAGGCCCAGCCGCCCTGTACCGCGCCGAAGACGAGCACCGCGCCCACGCCGACCTTCGCCAGGGCGCCGGGCCGGCGGGCCTGCAGCCAGTCGTAGGCCGCCCCGAGCCCCAGCGCCGGCAGCAGAAAGAGCACCGGCAGCACTCCCGAGGCGCGCAGCAGGTGTGGCGCGTCCTCCGCCAGGACGGTAGGCAGAAGCATGACCACCACCCAGATCAGCACCAGCGCGTGGGCCGGTGAGCGCCGCCAGCGCACCCCAGCCAGAATGACGCCGCCCAGCAAGGCCGCCGCCGTGAGGGGGTCGAACACCGGGCGCAGTGGCACGTTGTGCCGCGGGATAAAGTCGCCCCGCCAGAAGAACCCGCCGGCAGTCCTGAGCGCCTGGGCCGCCAGCGTCCGCCAGGGGTTCGCGCCGCCGATGGCGGGGTTGAACACCGAAACCTGCCCGGCCCGGCCAAAGGCCTCCCCGTGGACCAGCAGGTAGGCGCCCAGCGGGGCGGCCACCAGCGCGGCCACCAGCCCAAAGATCAGCAGGCCGCGCAGCCATAGGCGCTCACGGTGCCAGATCGCCAGGTAGATCAGAAACAGCCCCAGCGCCACCGGCGTAAAGCGCGCCGCCAGGTAGGTGTAGAAGAGCAGGCCGTAGGCCAGGCCGGCCCAGGCCATGAGGACCCGGCGCCGTTCAGCCAGCCCCTGCCACAGGAGCGCCAGGGCCAGGGCGGCCAGCGGCGGGGCCGCCACTGCCCGCAGGGCGACACGGCTGAGGTTGACCGTCCAAACCGTGGTGGCCGCCAGGAAGGCTGCTAGCAACCCGGCACGCGTGCCGAACAGGGTGCGCCCCAAAAGATAGGTGGCCGGAATCGTGAGTATGCCCAGCAGGGCAGCCACCACCCGCAGCGCCCCCGGCGTGGGGCCCAACAGCCCCACGCTCAGCGCGGTCAGGTAGATAAAGAGCGGCTCGCGGCCGTTGTTGGCCTCAAAGAACAGGGGGGTCTCGCCACGCAGGACGTTCAAGGCGTCCAGGCCGTTGTAGGCCTCGTCGTGGTAGAGGCCGGGGGGCAGGCGGTCGATCGCCACCAGGCGCAGCACCGCGGCCAGGAGGCCGATGAGGCCCAGCGCCCAGCGGGGATTGCGGAGAAGCCTTGGGATGCGTCGCACGTTGGTCCTCGTCGCCGCGGGGCAGCGCGCCCCGGCCAGTGGCAGTGCGGGGCCGGGCGCCGACGCGCTCTCGCCGTCGGCGCCCGCACCCTCCCGGCCTGTGGGGGCACGGGTCAGCGGATTACGTCCAGCCCGCCCATGTAGGGGCGCAGCGCCTCGGGCACCACGACGCTGCCGTCTGCCTGCTGATAGTTCTCAATGATCCCGATCATCACGCGCGGCAGCGCCAGGCCCGAGCCGTTCAGCGTGTGCACGTACTGCGGGCGCCCGCCGTCGGTCGGGCGGTAGCGGATGTTGGCCCGCCGGGCCTGAAAGTCCTTGAAGTTGCTGCACGAGGAGACCTCGAGCCACTCCTCGCAGCCCGCCGCCCAGATCTCCACGTCATACTTGGCCGCCGCGGTAAAGCTCAGGTCTCCGGTGCACATCTGCACCACGCGGTGCGGCAGGCCCAGGCCACGGCAGATGTCCTCGGCGTTGTCGAGCAGGGTCATCAGCTCGTCGTTCGAGGTCTCGGGGGCCACGAACTTGACCATCTCGACCTTGTCAAACTGGTGGCCACGCTTGATCCCGCGGGTATCGCGCCCGGCCGACATCTGCTCGCGGCGGAAGCAGGCCGAGTAGGCCACGTGGTAGATCGGCAGGGCCGCTTCGTCCAAGATCTCCTCGCGGTACATGTTGGTCACCGGCACTTCGGCGGTAGGGATGAGCCACAGGTCATCCTGCGCGTCGTAGTACTGGTTGGCGGCGAACTTGGGCAGCTGGCCCGTGCCGTAGAGGCACTCGCGGCGCACCACGTAGGGCGGGTAGATCTCGGTGTAGCCGTGCTGGCGGGTGTGCACGTCGAGCATATAGGCGATGACGGCCCGCTGCAACCGCGCGCCCTCCCCCTTGAGCAGGTAGAAGCGCGTCCCGGAGATCTTGACGCCGCGTTCGAAATCCAGGATGCCCAGGGCAGGGCCCAGCTCCCAGTGCGGCTTGGGCGTGAAGGCCAGGGCGGGGCGCTCCCCCTCTTCGCGCACGACGATGTTGTGGGTCTCGTCGGGGCCGACGGGCACGCTCTCGTCGGGCATGTTGGGCACCTCAAAGAGGGCCGCATCTAGCCGCTCCTGCACGGGGGTCAGGGCCTCTTCCAGGGCCTTGATGCTCTCGCCGACGCCGCGCATCTCTGCGATGAGGCCCTGCTTGGCGTCCTTGTCCTTCATCCGCGGGATCTCTTTGGACACGGCGTTGCGGCGCGCCCGCAGCGTCTCCACCTCGGCCAGCAGCGCGCGGCGCCGCTCGTCGAGGGCGATGATCTCGTCGATGGGCGCCTGGGCGTTCAGAGCCACCAGCGCGGCCTTGATCTCGTCGGCATGCTCACGGATGTACGCCAGATCGATCATTCTGCGAACTCCTTCCTTCGCCCGGCGGGCTCTCCGGCCAGGGGATAACACAAGGCGCTCCTCATCCCGGAGGACGAGAGCGCCTGATCTCGTGGTACCACCTCGGTTCGCCATGCGCCTTGCGGAGGCACGGCCTCGCTGCCCCCCGACGGGGGCGGGCTCGCTAACGGGAGCCAGCCGGACGCGCTTGGTGGCCCGCCTCACGGCGGCCCTCTCGCGCACAGCTCGGGAGTGGATTTCGCAGCCCCTGCCTGCGGCCTTCCCACCGTCGGCCGCTCTCTGGATGGCCAGACGCCTGCTACTTGTCTCCGTCGTTGCCATTGAGCTATGTAAGGGCATCATAGTACGGCTTGGCCGCCGCGTCAACTGCCGTCGCCGCCTCAAACCGCGTGCGACCCTGGGAGGGGAAGAGAAGAAGGATTCACAGGACTGACAGGATTTGAGGACTGCTGCAGAGATAGGTGTGTTCAAGACAGAGGTGACCGTACCTCCGATCCTGCGAATCCTGTGTATCCTGTCGATCTTGTCTCAGCGATCCCGGGGGCGGGCCGACGTGGCCGGACACCAGACCGCGATGACCCCGTGTCTGGATTGCTGGGCGCCGGGGAAGGGAGACGCGCGGCCCACACTCCCCGCAACGCTGGATTTCGGCATTTGACAGGCCAGGGAGGCCGTGGTATGATCTCGCCCGTGAGCCGAGGTGGCGGAATCGGCAGACGCGCTACGTTCAGGGCGTAGTGGGTAATAACCCATGGGGGTTCAAATCCCCCCCTCGGCACAGGCTCACCCCCAGTTAGTTGCTAACTGGGGTTTTTCCTTTCCGCACTCCAACGCTCCAACGCTTTCGGGCGGCCCGCGCGACGCCGTGGCGCTGCCCGGCCACCGTTACGGGGGGAACGCATGCGCATCGAGACGGATTCCCTGGGTCAGGTACAGGTCCCCGAGGACGCCCTGTGGGGCGCCCAGACGCAGCGCGCCATCGACAACTTTCCCATCAGTGGCCTGCGGCAGTCGGAGCCTTACCTGTGGGCCACGGGCCTGGTCAAGCGTGCCGCCGCCGAGGTGAACATGTCCCTCGGGCTTCTCGACGCACCCCGCGCGGGCGCCATTGCCGCGGCCGCCAGCGAGATCATGGCCGGCCGCTATCGCGATCAGTTCCTGGTGGACCCCTTCCAGGCCGGGGCCGGCACGTCACACAACATGAACGCCAACGAGGTCCTCGCCAACCTGGCCAACGAGGCCCTCGGCGGGCGCCGCGGCGAGTACCGTCCCGTGCACCCCAACGACCACGTGAACATGGGCCAATCCACCAACGACGTGATCCCCACGGTGATCCGCGTGGCGGCCGACGCGCAGACGGCCCGGCTGCTGGCCGTGGTCGACGATCTCGTCCGCGCCCTGCAAGACAAGGCCCAAGAGTTCGACGGCGTGCTCAAGTCAGCCCGCACCCACCTGCAGGATGCCGTGCCGATCCGCCTCGGGCAGGAGTTCGGCGGTTACGCCGCGGCCGTGCGCCTCGATCGCGACAGAATCGCCCGCAGTGCGGACCAGATCCGCCGCCTGGGGATCGGCGGGACGGCCGCCGGCACCGGCCTGAACTGCCACCCGCGCTACCATGAGGCCATGGTTTCCCGCATCGCCGAGCTGACGGGCAGCCCCTTCCGCTCGTCGGGCAATATGTTCGAGTCGATGCAGAGCACGGCCGACTTCCTGGACCTCTCGGCCGCCCTGCGCACGCTGGCCGTGACGCTCACGCGCATCGCCAACGACCTGCGGCTGCTCTCCTCCGGGCCCACCACCGGCCTGGCCGAGATCTCTTTGCCGGCGGTGCAACCCGGCTCGTCTATCATGCCCGGTAAGGTGAACCCGGCCATGCCCGAGATGCTGAACATGGTCTGCTTCCACGTCATCGGCAATGACACCACGCTGATGTTGAGCGCCCAGGCCGGGCAGCTGGAGCTCAACGTGATGATGCCGATCATGGCCTTCAACCTGCTGCAGTCGCTCGAGGTGCTGGCCAACGGAGTGCGCGTCTTTACCGAGCGGTGTGTGCCGGGCATTACGGCCAACGCCGAGCGCTGCCGGACCTACGTCGAACACAGCATGGGGCTGGCCACGGCCCTCAACGCCTACATCGGCTACGCAGCGGCCGCCAAGGTGGCCCAAGAGGCGCTGGCCCGCGGCGTGTCGCTCGGCCAGGTGGCGCTGGAGAAGGGCTATCTCTCTGCCGACCAGCTCGCCGAGGTGCTCGATCCCGTGGCCATGACGGAGCCAGGCATCCCCGGGCAGGACCTCTAGGGCGCCGGGGGCCAACCGAGCCGCGCCAGGGCCTTGGCCGTGACTCCGGTAAGGCCCAGGTCGGCGAGCTCGACGGCGGTGACGAAGCGGGCCCCGTCCCACGGCCCCTGTGCCCGCGGAAGGCCGGCAGCCCGGCAGCGGTACAGCCCCACCTGCACCCGGAAGTGGCTGTAGGCGTGCTGGACGGCGCCCAGCCTCTCGCCAACCGCAGCCTCGAGCCCCAGATCGTCCCTGAGCAGCCGTTCGAGGGCCCGCGCGGGTGGCTCGTGGGGGGGCAGTTCGGTGCCTGGCAGCTCCCACAGACCGCCCAGGAGGCCCACGGGCCTGCGCCGCACCAGGAGCAGCCGCAGGGCCCCCTCCTCTCTCTCCTCCAGGCAGTAGGCGGCGGCCATGCTGCGCGTGGGCACCGGGCGCTTCGGTACGCGCATCGGGCGGGCCTCCTCAGTGCCCCGCCCGTGCGCCAGGCACCGCGCCGCCACGGGGCAGGCGGCGCAGCGCGGCCCGCGCGCCAGGCAGATCGTGGCCCCCAGCTCCATCATGGCGGCGTTGTGCTCCGCGGCGCGCCCGGCGGGCAGTAACGTCGCGGCCAAGGCGCGCAGGGTGCGCTTGCCCGCGGCGCGGGTAAGGTCGCCGTCATAGTCGGCCAGCCGGCAGAGGACGCGGGCGGCATTCGTGTCAATGGCGGCCACGTCCTGCCCAAAGGCGATGCTCAGGACGGCCGCCGCGATATAGGGGCCCACGCCCGGCAGCGCCCGGAGGGCGGCGGGGTCCCCCGGCACCTCGCCGCCATGGCGCTCGATCACCAGCCGCGCGGCGGCGTGCAGGTGGCGGGCCCGCGCGTAGTAGCCCAGCCCGGCCCAGAGGGCCAGCACCCGGTCGAGGTCCGCCGCGGCAAGGGCGCGCACGGTCGGGAACGCATCCAGGAAGCGCAAGTAGTAGGGGATCACCGTCGCCACCTGGGTCTGCTGGAGCATCACCTCCGACACCCAGATGCTGTACGGGTCGCTGGTGCGGCGCCAGGGGAGGTCGCGGCGCTCGGCGGCGTACCAGGCCAAGAGCGCTTCTTGGATGGGGCGCGCTTGTCGCCCCAGAGTCTGCCGATCCGGAACGGGATCGCCCGCCATTTCCCTGCCCCCAGTCATCGTCGCCTTGTGTACGGACGGCGCAGTCTAGCGCGGGATGTTTCCCCTGCCAAAACCCCCACGCACCGTTCCGCCGCCAGACGGGCCGCTTTTGTGCTCCACGCCGCCCGCTGCTGTGTATAATGGGAGTGTAAGTGTCGTCCCTCGGCCGGCGCCGGGCCTGCTGGCGCCGACAGCCGCCCTTGTCCCTCAGCCAGACGCCGTCCGCAACGGCCGCCCCCCACTTCCCCACGGCCGGCGAACGGCCCCGAAAGGAGGTGACGCCCCGCTCAGAGCCCTACGGAACTCGCTCGCGCATAGATAGTGGGTCGCAAGGAGCTCGGAGTATTCCTTCTGTCAGTACCGTGGTCTCGTGTTATGTGTGACTAGCGGAGAGAGGGAAGGAGCACCATGGAAAGGCTGTCTCGTCGCGAGTTTCTGCGTGTCTCTGCGTTAGCGACTGCCGCGACCGTGGCGGCAGCCTGCGTCACCACCACACCGACGCCGGAAGCGGCCGCGCAGCCGGCCATGGCCGTGCAACCGGCTACTGCCGCGCCCGCTGCCCCCGCAGCCGCTGCGCCCGCGGCCGCCAAGTACTCGGAGGCGCCGATGCTGGCCGAGATGGTCCAGCAGGGCAAGCTCCCGCCGGCGGATGACCGCGTGCCGGAGAACCCCTTTGTCATCGAGGGGCTCGACGGCATCGGCAACTTTGGGGGCACCTGGCGAAAGAGCAAGAAGGGCATGGCTGACGGAGGCACCTACCGCCACATGGCCTACCGCGGCCTGATCGACATCAATCAGGATTTTGAGATCATCCCCTACCTCGCCGCGGCCTGGGAAGTCAGCGAGGATGCCCGCATCTACACCTTCCACCTGCGCAAGGGCACCAAGTGGTCCGATGGCGCCCCCCTCACCTCGGAGGATTTCCGCTTCTACTATGAGGACGCCATCCTCAACCGTGACCTGACCAGCGCGCACCCGGAGGAGATGGCCAGCGTCATCGAGGGGGAGCGGGTGCCCGCCACCATCGTCGTGCCGGACGATCTGACCGTCCAGTACACCTTCCCGGAGCCCAAGGCCCTCTTTTACTACTGGGCCAATATCATGCTCAACATTCCGGCCATCCCCAAGCACTTTCTCATGCAGTTCCACAAGGACTATGCCGACAAGGCCGCCCTGGACAAGGCCGTGGTCGACGGGAAGGTCGATGATTGGACGCAGCTCTTCTGGAACAAGGAGGATCCGCTCAAGACGCCCGAGCGCCCGGTGCACTATCCCTGGGTGGTGCAGAACATCTGGAGTGACGAGTTCGTAACGGCGGTGCGCAACCCCTACTACTGGGAGGTCGATACCGCGGGCAACCAACTCCCCTACATCGACAAGGTCACCTACCGCGACTTTGCTGACACGCAGGTGACCATGATGTGGGCCGTCAACGGCGAGCTCGACTGCCAGTGCCGGCACATCGGGAACTTTGTCAACTATACCATCCTCAAGGAGGGCGAAAAGACCGGCGACTATACGGTGCAGCTGTGGAAGCAGAGCCGCGTGCCGCTGATGTTCTTCAACATGACCACCAAGGACCCGCGCCTGCAGGCCCTGTTCCGAGAGAAGGACTTTCGCATCGCCACCTCGCACGCCCTCAACCGTGATGAGATGCGCGAGCTGCTCTACGACGGCTTTGGCGTCAACAAGCAGTACACCCCGCCGGATACTTCTCCTTTCTACTATGAGAAGCTGGCCAAGGCCTACCTGGAGTACGACCCCGACAAGGCCAACGCCCTGCTGGACGGCCTGGGCATCTCGCAGCGCGACGCGGAGGGCTTCCGCCTCTGGAACGATGGCAGCGGGCAACGCGTCTCTTTCACCGCTCTCGGGCAGGAACCCGAGGTCGGCGAAGAGTTGCTGATGGTCACCGACTATCTCAAGGACGTCGGCATCCAGGTGAACTACCGCGGCGTGGACCGCGCCCTGGCCA
Source organism: Anaerolineae bacterium (assembly GCA_040768605.1). Taxonomy (GTDB): domain Bacteria; phylum Chloroflexota; class Anaerolineae; order UBA1429; family UBA1429; genus JAAZBY01. The sequence continues at coordinate 590,579 of JAXGMP010000002.1, forward strand.
TCGAGATGACCAACGCCAACGAGGTCGAGATGACCCTGTCGGTGGCGGACTGCAACCTGGTTCCGCTGGCCGACCCGCAGTTCTACCTGAAGAACGCCGAGCCCGACAGCCAGGCCTGGTGTGAGGCCTGGACGCTCTGGTACCTGGACCCCACCAACCCGAACGCCGAAAAGCCCCCCGAAGGGCACTGGATCTGGACCCTCTGGGGCATCTGGGAGGAGCTGCAAAAGACGGTCGGCGAGGACAAGCAGAAGGAACTGATGTGGAAGATCATGGACGTCTGGGTGGATGAGCTCCCCGCGCCCGGGCTCTATGGGGACCTGCCCATGCCGATCGTGGTCAAGAACGGCTTCAAGGGGATCAAGGAGGGCTACGACTGGGACTGCTGCATCACGATCTACGAGTACATTATCGACTGCTCCACCTGGTACTGGGACGACCCCGCCAAGCACGTGTAGCCGCCTGACCGCGGGTGGGGGGCCTCGGCCCCCCACCCTTGCGCCGTGCCCCTGGCCCGGCCAGGGCCCCCGGGGCGGCCGGAAGGCGCTGCTCCCCGCAGAACCTCGCCCGTTTGCGAGCCCGTGATACGGATGCTATACTTGGCTATTCGTGGACGGTGCCATCGGAGGACGCACGGATGCCACAGTGTCTTTCCCGCCAGCAAGTACTGCACATTGCCGAGCTGGCCAAACTGGCCCTGAGCGAGGACGAGATCGCGCTCTTTGGCGAGCAGCTCGGTGAGATCCTCGCCTATGCGGACCGGCTGAACAGCCTGGACACGTCCGCCATCGCGCCGACGGCGCAGGCCATCGCGATGCGCAACGTCACCCGTGAGGACGCGGTGCGCCCGTCGCTGGCGCCTGAACAGGCCCTGGCCAACGCGCCGGACCACGAGGGGCAGATGTTCCGCATCAAGCCCGTGTTCGACTGAGGCGTCCCCCAAGCGTCGGCCCCCGCCACCAGATTGCAGGGAGGTTGTGCGTTGGATCTCCACGCACTGACGATCCACCAAGCCCACACGCTGCTCCGCCGCGGCGAAACTTCCTCCGTCGACCTGACCAGGGCGGTGCTGGCCCGCGTCGAGGCGGTGGACGGCCGCGTGCGGGCCTATCTCCGCACCGTGCCAGAGCGGGCCCTGGCGCAGGCCGCCGAGGCCGACCGGCGCCGGGCGGCCGGCGAGGATCACGCCCTGCTGGGCATCCCCCTGGCGATCAAGGACGTTTTCTGCACCGAGGGGATCGAGACCACCTGCGCCTCGCGGATGCTGGCGGGCTTTGTGCCCCCCTACACCGCCACGGCGGTCGCCCGGCTGGAGCGGCTGGGCGCCGTGATCATCGGCAAGACCAACACCGACGAGTTTGCCATGGGCTCCTCGACGGAGACTTCTGCCTTCCAGGTCACCCATAACCCGTGGGACCTGAGCCGCGTGCCAGGAGGCTCCTCGGGCGGCAGCGCCGCGGCCACCGCCGCCGGCGAGTGCCTGGGCGCCCTGGGTAGCGACACCGGCGGCAGCGTCCGCCAGCCGGCCGCCCATTGCGGGGTGGTGGGGCTCAAGCCCACCTACGGGCGCGTGTCGCGGTACGGGCTGGTAGCCTTTGCCTCCTCGCTCGACCAGATCGGTCCCCTGGCCAGGGACGTGGAGGATGCCGCCCTGCTTCTGGAAGCCATTGCCGGGCACGATCCCGCCGATGCGACGTCCGCCGAGCGCCCCGTCCCTCGCTACACCGCCGCCCTCACTGGCGACGTGCGCGGGCTGCGCATCGGCGTGCCCAAGGAGTATATGGCCGCCGGCCTGCAGCCGGAGGTGGCCGCCGCGGTCCAGGCAGCGCTGGACGTCTGGCAGGGGCTGGGTGCGCAGATCGTCGACGTGTCTCTGCCACACACCGAGTACGCCCTGCCCGCCTACTACTTGCTGGCCACGGCGGAAGCCTCCGCCAACCTGGCCCGCTTTGACGGGATGCGCTATGGCGCCTCCAACCCGCAGGCGCAGGATATCTGGGATGCGTTCCGCCTCAGCCGCGAGGCCGGCTTTGGCCCTGAGGTGAAGCGGCGTATCATGCTGGGAACCTACGCCCTGTCGGCCGGCTACTATGACGCGTACTATCTGAAGGCCCAGAAGGTACGCACGCTGATCCGCCAGGATTTTGACGAGGCCCTGCAGCTCTGTGACGTGCTCGCCGCGCCGACGACGCCCACCACGGCGTTCCGCATCGGCGAAAAGGCGTCCGACCCGCTGCAGATGTACCTGTCGGACCTGCTGACCCTCTCGCTGAACCTGGCCGGCCTGCCGGGGATCTCCGTCCCCTGCGGGTATGCCGACGGGCTGCCGATCGGGCTGCAGGTGATGGGCGGGGCTTTTGAAGAGGAGTGCATCCTGCGTGCCGCGCACGCCTACGAGGTTGCTACCAGCTGGCGCAGGCGCCAGCCGTCGCTGTAGACACGTTCATTATCCACTCCGACTGTGTTTACCGCGTTATGAGGATAGCGCGCGACGAGAAGCGAGGTGTACTGATGATCATCGGAGTCCCTACCGAGGTGAAGGAAGGCGAGCACCGCGTCTCGCTGACGGCAGGAGCGGCAGAATCCCTGGTACACGACGGGCACCACGTGTTGGTGCAGTCGGGCGCCGGTGAGGACAGCGGCTTCTCGGACGAGGACTATGCCCAGGCTGGCGCAGAGATCGTGGGTTCCGCTGCCGACGCCTACAGGCGCGCCGACCTAGTCCTCAAGGTCAAGGAACCGCAGGCCTGCGAGTACGACTTGCTCCGCCCCGGGCAGGTGCTGTTCACCTATCTGCACCTGGCCGCGGAGGAGCAGCTCACCCACGAACTGATCGCCCGCGGGGTGACGTCGATCGGCTACGAGACGGTCCAGATGGATAACGGCTCGCTGCCCCTGCTGACGCCCATGAGCGAGGTGGCGGGGCGCATGGCCGTACAGATCGGGGCGCACTACCTCGAGGGTCCCCAAGGCGGGCGCGGCCTGCTCCTGGGCGGCGTCCCGGGCGTGCGTGCCAGCAGCATCGTGATCATCGGTGGGGGCACCGTCGGCACTAACGCCGCCATGCTGGCCCTGGGCACGGGGGCGCGCGTCACGGTGATCGACATCAACCTCGATCGCCTCCGCTACCTGGAGCATGTGCTCAAGGGGAACCTCAGCACCGTCGCCTCCAACCGGCGAAACATCATCGAGGCGGTGCGCCGCGCCGAGCTCCTGATCGGTGCCGTGCTGATCCCTGGGGCCAAGGCCCCGCGGCTCATCACCGACGAGATGATCGCCAGCATGGAGCCCGGTTCCGTGGTCATTGACGTGGCCGTGGACCAGGGGGGCTGCATCGAGACGATCCACCCCACCACGCACGCCCATCCGACCTACAAGGTCCACGGCGTGATCCACTACGCCGTGACGAACATCCCCGCCTCGGTGCCGCGCACGTCGACCTATGCACTGTCGAACGCGACGCTGCCCTACATCAGCCAGCTGGCTGGCCTGGGCTTTGCCGAGGCGGTCCGTCGCGACCACGGCCTGGCCAGGGGTGTCAACACCTACGCCGGCCAGCTGACCCATCGTGCGGTGGCGCAGGCGCACGGCCTGCCCTGTCGCTCGCTCGAGGAACTAGTATCCTAGGCGGCGTACGCCGCTAGGGTGTACACAGGTCTGCGGCCCGCCCCTGCCGGATGGCGGTGGGGGCGGGCCAGCGGGCCGCCCCCGCCCTGCAACCACTGAGGAGATGCCCCATGGCCTCGCGTACGCGCCGCTCCCACGTCGCCCTGGCGCTCGGCATTCTGCTCGTCACGGCGGTGGGCTGTTTTGCCTGCAACGCGGTCGACCGGGTGGGGAGCAAGCTCCTCGGCCGCCTGCCGAGCGCTTCGCCCCGCACCACGGCGCCGCCGGTGGACGAGACCCCCATCGTCCCGACGGCCGACCCCGCGCTGCGCATCGGCAGCCTGGCCGAGATCCCCAGCGAACCGGGGCACGCCTTCGAGATGCTGGTGTCGGAGGAGCAGATCAACGACAAGATCCGCGACATCCAGATGGACCGCGAGGGCTTTACGGCCAGTGAGCCGCGCCTCACGCTGGCTGAGGGGGCCATCCTGGGCACCGTGAACGTCACGCAGCCTGACACGGGCCTCAGCGTGGCCATCTCTTTCCGCGGGCAGCCGCGCGTGGTTGATGGCGAGGTGTTCTTTGCCGTCGAAGACGTCACCCTCGGGGACTCGGTGCGGGGGATGACCCGTCTGCTGGCGCAGGGGATGATCGACCAGGTACTCCGCCAGATGAACGCGGAGCAGGGCATCGCCCTGCCGCTGGATACCCCGGAGGACGTGGAAATCCTGGCAGTGGCCGTGGAGCCGGGGGTGTTACGCGTCACCGGCCGCACGCGCTGAGAGAGACGCAAAGCGCCCCGCCCCCGACGGGGGCGGGGCGCTTGGTCACTTCGCTACGCGCTGTAGCCCAGGCGGCGCAGGGCGGCGACCGTTGCCTCGTGGTCACTCCAGGGGTGTTCGGTGGTGCCGAAGCACATCGAGCGCTCGTGCCCCTTGCCGCAGATCATGACCGTGTCTCCGGGCTGCGCCCGAGACAGGGCCTCGGCAATGGCCTCCCCGCGGTCCGGCACCCGCAGGTAGCCCTCCCCCTCCGCGCGGCCCGCCCGCCGGCAGCCGGCGGCTATCTGCGCGATAATGGCGTCCACCGACTCGGTGCGGGGGTCCTCGGCCGTCAGGACGGTGAGGTCGGCCAGGCGTCCCGAGGCCTCGCCCATCACCGGGCGCTTGGCCACGTCGCGCAGGCCGGCGCAGCCGTACACAGCGATCAGCCGCCCGGCGGTGAACTCACGCGCCGCCCGCAGCGCCGCGTCCAGGGCGTTCGCCGTGTGGGCAAAGTCGATGATCACTGTGAAGGGCTGCCCGCCGGCGACGTACTCCATCCGCCCGGGCACCCCCTGCACCGCGGCGACGCCCGCGGCGATCGCCTCAGCGCTTAACCCCTGGGAATGGGCCGCTGCAGCGGCGGCCAGGATGTTGGGCACGTTGTAACGGCCTACGAGGGTAGACGTGACGGCGACCTTCTCTCCCGGCAGGCGCAGGGTGAAGCGCAGGCCGTGCGGCGTCGCTACGATCTCCTCGGCACCCACGTCGACGCCGGGCCCCAGGCCATAGGTCAGCTGCAGATCGGCCGGGATGGCGTGCAGGTAGCCGTACGACGAGTCGTCGGCGTTCAGCACGGCGACCTTGGCCACTCCCTCCTTGCGCGCCGCGGTGGCCAGGGCGCGGAACAGGAGCGCCTTAGCCTCCCGGTAGGCCTCATAGGTGCCGTGGAAGTAGAGGTGGTCGTGGGTGATGTTGGTCACCACGGCGACGTCCACCTCACAGGCCGTCACGCGGTGCTGCGCCAGGCCCTCCGAGGTCGCCTCCAGGAGGGCCACATCGGCCCCGGCGGAGACCATCTCGGCCAGGTAGCGCTGCACCTCGTCGGCGGCCGGCGTCGTGGTGTGAAAGCCGGTATCCACGTCGCGCGCGCCGATCTGGGCGGCCACGGTATCCACCGAGCCGACCCGCAGGCCTGCCGCCGCCAGCATGCCGCGGATGAGGCGCACCGTAGTCGTCTTGCCGTCGGTGCCGGTGACGCCGATGACCCGCATCTTGCGGCCAGGATGGTCATGCAGGGCGGCCTGCAGATACGCATAGGCCTCGCGGGCGTTGGGGACCACGGCCGTGGGCTGGCCGGCCAGTTCCGGCAGCGGCCGCTCGACGACAAAGGCCACCGCCCCCGCGGCCAAGGCCTGGCCGGCAAAGCGGTGCCCGTCGACGGCCACCCCCGGGATGGCCACGAACAGATCCCCCGGGTGGACCTGGCGAGAGTCACACACCACGTCGCGCACGGCCTGCTCCTGCCAGTGCAGCACCTCGCACTTGGGCAGCGCGCCGATGAGCACCCCGCTTGAGATCATCGCCTCACCTTTCCACCTTGCCTCGCGGCAGGCTCAACCCAAAAGAGGCGTTGCGGGCGACGCCCGCAGCGCCTCTTCAGGCCGGGCCTGGCCGGGCTACTCTCGTCCGTCGCCGGATGCTTCCGGCACCATCTCACGCAGCAGCCGCTTGAGCACGGCGTTGCGGCGCTTGGTCTGTCCCTTGACGTCGAACTCGCGGACGACCTCCTGCACCGAGACGAGCTTCTCCAGCGCCGTCCGCCAGGCGCCCGATTCGACGGGCGTGTGCAGAAAGCCCGTCCGCGTGATGCGTACCGCCCCCTCGGCGGGGCACACGGCCTCGCACGCCTCGCAGTAGAGGCAGAAGCGCTCGTCCAGGTGCACTCTGGCGCCGTCATACGTCAGGGCGCGCGAGGGGCAAACGTCGACGCAGGCCTGGCAACCGGCCGGGCAGAGGGACACATCCAGCGCGGCGCGCCCCCGGTAGGGCTTGGTGATGGTAAAACCGCCCTGGGGCCCCTCTTCCATGCAGTGCGTGCAGTTCACGCACTTGCCCCGGTCGATGGCCACGTTCTGCACGGCGGTAACCTCGCCGGCAGCGCTCCGCGCCACGTCGGCGCTGATAGCGCCGCGGGGACAGTTGTCAATATAGGCCACGTCGCGCGTGGCGGCCAGCACCGCCTGGTCAACGGCGACCCGGCGGATCAGGTACGGAAAGGCCTCCGCCTTCTGGACGGGCACTTCCTCCTGACCATTGACCGTCATCGCCAACGAGTGCGTCGGGCAGAGCGCCACGCATTCCCCGCAGAAGCTGCACGTCGCCGGGTCGATGTCCACGCGAGGCTTGGCCTCCACCCGGCCAGCGACGAGCACGGGCTCCGACATGGTAATGGCCTCGCGCGGACAGATCTTGGCGCAGGTGCCGCAGCCGCAGCAGGTCTCGTGGTTGGCGACCAGTTCGAACCGGCGCGTGATCATGGGGCGCAAAAGAGTCTGCGCCTGAGGGGACTCGTACTTGATCGTCTTGCCGCGTGTGCTCATCGCCCCACCCTCTCGTCAGCCCGCCCGATCGACCGCCGGGTCCGCGTTTCCCCGTTTACCCGCTCCCGCGCCCTCGCCATCAGTATTCCGGCGGCAGGGTCTGCAGCTCAGAGAAGCGAAAGACCGGCCCGTGTTTGCACACATAGGCGGGCCCGATGTTGCACCGCCCGCACTTGCCCAGGCCGCACTTCATCTTGGCCTCCAGCGTGGTGATGATCTGCGCGGGGGCAAAGCCCAGCCGGGTGAGCGTCTGAATGACAAAGCGGATCATGACCGGTGGGCCGCAGGTGATGACCTCGGTGTTTTCGGGGGAGGGCTCGGCCCTCTCCAGCACGGCCGGCACAAAGCCCACCTCGCCCGTCCAGGTGGCGTCTTCCCCGCCCGGGTCGACGGTCAAGATGGTGCGCATGTCGCTGCGGGCGGCCCACTCTTGGAGCTCGGGCTTGTACACCAGGTCGGCCACGCTACGGGCGCCATAGATGACGGTGATGTCACCGAACTCGTCGCGCCGGTCCAGGCAGTTCCACAACAGCGACCGCAGGGGGGCCATGCCGATGCCGCCGCCGGCAAACAGGAGGTGCTTGCCCCGCAGCTCCTCGATCGGAAAGCCCCGCCCGTACGGACCGCGGAAGCCGACCGTGTCGCCAACTTGCATCCCGTGCAAGGCGTTGGTCACCTTGCCGACGCGCTTGACGCTGAACTCGATCGCGCCGTTGCGCGTGGGCGAGCTAGACAGGCCAAAGGGCGCCTCACCATGGCCGAACACGGAAAAGAGCCCGAACTGCCCCGGCTGGAAGGTGAACCCTGCCCCGTCGGCGGGATCCGTGAACACCAGCCGGAAGGTCTTGGTGTCAGACGTCTCCTGCGTGATCGCCGCGATCCGCATGAGGTATGGCTCGTAGATGTGCTCCATCGCGTGGTTCACTCCCTGACGGTGTTCAACACAGCGGTGATCTCCACGCCCTGCGGGCAGTGCTGGATACACCGCCCACAGCCCACGCACAGCGTCCGCCCAAAGTTCTGTGGATAATACTGGAACTTGTGCAGAATGCGCTGGCGGTAGCGGCTGGTGTGGGTCGGGCGCGGCTCGTGGGCGGCCGTCCGCGTGAAGGGCCGGAAAGCGCATGAATCCCACAGGCGCACGCGTTCCCCCGCCTCGGGGGTGCCCTCATCCTGGATGTCAAAACAGTGGCAGGTGGGGCACAGGAAGGTGCAGATTCCACAGTCGACGCACTGCTCGGCGGCGGTCTGCCAGGAATCGCTCTCGTACCGGAGCGCCTCCTGCAGGCCGTCGGTACTCACCCGGCGGGTGACCCTGGCAACGCTGGCCTCCTCGGCCGCCGCTCGCCGGCGCTCGGTGGCCTCGTCGCTGGGGCCAAAGAACTCGGCGAACTCTTCCACCAGCGCCCGGCCCCTGTTGGTGACGATCTGGACGTGATACACCTCCCCCAGCGGGGTGAGGAGTAGGTCGGCCCCCTCCGTGCCCATGGGCGACCCGCCCACCGAGGTGCAGAAGCAGGCCTCCTCGGGCTCCTCACAGGCCAGGCAGACGAGCACGGTCCGCTCACGACGGCGGAGGTAGGTCGCATCGAGGTAGTCCCACGAGAACAGGGGGTTCAAAATGGGCAGCGCGGCCACATCGCAAGGTGCCGCGCCCCAGACGATGCGCGGGGCGTCCGGCTCGGCAGGGGTGCTCACGCTCACACGGCCGTCCGCCAGTGCGTAGCGCAGAAGCGTCTCCCGATCGGGGAAAAAGAACTCCTTGAGCGACCTGGCTGGCTTGCCCGGGCCGCGCTCGACCTCGGCGGCCCCCCGGATCGGGCCGTACCGCAGCCCGTCCACGGGCGCGATGACCTCTCGAGACGCCGCCAGGGCGTCGATGAGCGCCTGCTCCCGATCCCGGCGCAGCGTTCTGGCCGCCATCCCGTTCCTCCCGATCTCACCTGGGGTCAGCATCTGCACCATCCCTGCCGAACGTGAGGAGAGGCGACGAAAAATCGGGGCTGGCGCCGGCCACGTAGCCGTAGGCGTCTCTCACTTCCTGAATCAGCGCCCGGTTGAGGACCCTCAGCGGGATGTCCATGGGGCAAGCCCGTTCGCACTCGCCGCAGTCCACGCAGCGCCCCGCGAGGTGGAAGGCGCGAATGGCGTTCCACATCCTGTTGTTCGCACAGGAGGGCGAACGCAGCACCCACTGCGGCTGGTTCTCGTCGGCGATGCACTGCTCACAATAGCAGAAGGGGCACACCTGCCGGCAGGCGTAGCAGCGGATACAGTTGGCGAACTCTTTTTCCCACACCTGCCGGCGCTCGGCGGGGCTCAGGGCCTCAAGTGCCTCGATCCGCGCCGACAGCTCCGCCTCGGCCTCCCGGTCGGGCTCGACGCTGCCCACTACCACGTCGGGCTCCAGCCCTACCGCGCTGCCGTCCGAGATGCCCAGGACAACGACCTCCTCCCGCCGGATCTGATGTTCCTGGATGAGGCCCACCAGCGCCCGCATCGTGGCGGGCGTGGCCACCAGGCCCACGCGCCTCTCTTGCCCCTGGGGGCGCAGACGGCTGGTCAGGTAGCCGTCGCAGCCGACGAGGTACCTGGCCAGGTTGTGGGTGCAGTGCGCGTCATAGATGAGGACTTGCGCGTCGGCCGCGCTGCGCACAAAGCAGGGGGTAGACACGCCCTCGCGCCAGCCCTGGCGGTAGCCAATGACCAGATCCACCTGCTCGCCGCTCAGGAGGGCGTCGGCCGCGGCGCGGATCGCAGACGTGATCTCCTCAGGGGCCTGCGGGTGCTCGGCGCGCACCGCCCCCGGCTCGGGTTCGCCATTCGGTCGCACGGCCACGGTCACTGCCCCCCTCGGACGTTCCACGGCAGGGGTACCGGCTCGCTCGCGCTCTCCGCCGCGTTCGTCACCAGTTCCCCAAACCTGCCCCGCTCCAGTGAGCCCAACCGGTAGAACTGCACGCGCTGCGGCGGCAGCCCCAGAGTCTCCAGCAGCCTCTGCAGGACGGCCAGGCGGCCCTCCTCGAGCGCGGAGCCCTGCTTGTAGTGGCACTCTCCCTCGCCGCACCCGACCACGAGGACGGCGCTGGCGCCCATCTGCAGGCCGGCCATCACCATGAGCGGGGACACCCTCCCGGCGCAGGCCACCCGGATGATCTCCACCCCCGGCAGCGACTCGGCGGCTGCCCGGGCGTCCGCCTCGGTGTGGGTGCACCAGTTGCAGGCCAGCACCAGGACCTTGCCCTGCCAGCCCCCCTCGGGCACCTGCGCCAACCCGCGCCCGGCAAGGTCCGCGTGCACCTGCGCGTCCGCCTGCCCCGGCACGGAGATCGAGACGGACGGGCAGACGGCGCTGCAGATCCCGCAGCCCATGCACGCCGAGGCGTCCACCTGCGCGGCAGTGCGCGTGCGGCGGTTCCAGGTTACCTCCTGCAAGGTCACCGCCTCGTAAGGGCAGACCGCCTGGCACATTCCGCAGGCCACGCAGCGCGCGACGTCCACCGCGGCAACCGCCCCGGGCCGCTGGTACCCCTCACGGATGGCGATGGCGCGGATGGCGCCCATCACGTCCGAGATGTGGATCTCTTTGGGGCAGCGCCCGTAGCACTTGTCGCAGGCGGAACAGAGCCAGATCTCCGCCGACGACAGCACCGCCTCACGCATGCCCAGCCCCGCCTTGCGCAGGATCACCCGCGGGTTAAAGGCGGGGTCGTAGCGGCGCACCAGGCAGGTGGCGGCACACGTCCCGCAGGACCAGCAGGTCAGCAGGTGTTCCCCGCCCGGCTCGGCCAGCACCTCTTGGACAAAGGTGCGATCCAGGCTGTCTGATCGGATCACTCGAACACCACCTCTTCCGCCAGAAGGTCGGCCATGTTGGGGACGGTCATCCAGCGCCGCAGCCGCTTGGCGATCTCGGGGCCCGCGGCGCGGTTCTCGGCACGGATCTGGGCCGGGTCGAACGATCTGAGCTTGTGGTCCATCTCGGTGATGACGCGGGCGTACTTTTCACCCTCCGCGGCCGAGATCCACTCCACGCGGAAGCGCTCAGGGTTGATGCCGATCCGCTCCAGGGTGCGGGGCACCCGGGCAAAGCGCCTGTCGGCCACCTGCTGGCCCGAGATGTAGTGGCAGTCCTGCGGGTGGCACCCGGACACGAGCACCATCCCGGCGCCCTGCCGGAAGGCCTCCAGGATAAAGTCCTGGTCCATACGGGCCGAGCACATCACGCGCAGGCCTCGGGAGGAGGCCGGATAGGTAAAGTGGCTGGTGCCGGCGTTGTCTGCCCCGCCGTACGAGCACCAGTGGCACATGAAGGCCAGGATCTTTTCCTCCGGCTTGTCTGCCAGGAGGGCCTGCAGCTCGGCGACCATCTGTGGGTCAGTAAAGTGGGCCTGGGTGATGGCGTCGTGGGGGCACTCGGCCACGCAGCCACCACAGCCGTGGCACTGGGCCTGCGTGATGACCGCCGGCTGCCCCTGCACCACGGTGATGGCGCCGTACGGGCAGGCCGTGGCACACACCCCGCAGCGCTTGCCCTGGGCGCTGATGCAGCGATCTTCCCAGACGTGCGCCGTGATCGGCTCGATCTCCCAAGTGTCAGCGGCCAGGACGCGCGCCGCCCGCGAAGAGGCCGCGCTGGCCTGCGCCACGCTGGCGGGGATGTCTTTGGGCCCCTGGGCGGCGCCGGCCAGAAAGACCCCGTCGGTCGGCGAATCCACGGGCCGCAGCTTGGGGTGGTACTCCATGAAAAAGCCGCTGGGGCTCCGTGCCATGGTCAGCGTGGAGGCCAGCGCTTCCGTGTCGCCACGGGGGATGGCCGCCGCCGAAAGCGACACCATGTCGACCTCGAGCTCCAGGACCTCTCCGAGGCTCTGGTCTTCCGCCTCGACGTAGAGGTTGTGCGTCGCCGGGTCTTCGGTGATCTGCGAGGGCCGCCCGTGGAGGAAGCGGATGCCCGCCTCCCGCGCCCGGTTGTAGAACTCCTCGTAGCCCTTGGCCGGGGTGCGGATGTCCATGTAGTAGATGGTGACGTCCATATCCGGGTTGGCCTGCTTGAGGAGCAGGGCGTTCTTGATCGTGTACATGCAACAAAAGCCAGAGCAGTACTCGTGGTAACGCGCGTCGCGCGAACCCACACACTGCACCATGGCAATGCTCTTGGGGGCCTTGCCGTCGGAGGGACGGATGAGCCGCCCGACCGTGGGGCCGGCCGAGTTCGCCAGGCGCTCCAGCTCCATCGCCGTGATCACGTTCGGGTAGCGGCCATAGCCGTATTCGGGGATCACGGCCGGGTCAAACGACTCAAACCCCGTGGCCACGATGATGGTGCCGACCTCGAGATCGACGATCTGGGGTTCCTGCGCAAAGTCGATGGCGTCCAGCCGGCCACAGGCGGAGACGCACTTGTAGCACTGGATGCAGTTATCCATGTCGATGGCGTACTTGAGCGGAACGGCCTGTCCGTGGGGCACGTCAATCGCCTTGCGCGGGGCCAGGTCCAGCTCAAAGGGGTTGGGCACCTCAATCGGGCACACCCGGGCGCACTCACCGCAGCCGTTGCAGCGATCCTCGATGACGTAGCGGGGCTTCTTGGTCACCTCGGCGCGAAAGTTGCCGATGTAGCCATCGACGCGGTTCAGGTCCGAGTAGGCCAGGATCTCGATGTTGGGTTGACGCGCCGCGTCAACCATCTTGGGGGCCAGGATTCAAATGGAACAGTCCATGGTGGGGAAGGTTTTGTTCAGCTGAGCCATCGTCCCGCCGATGCTCAGCTCCCTCTCCACCAGGTAGGTCTTGTGCCCCATCTCGGCCAGGTCGAGCGCCGCGCTGATGCCGGCCACCCCACCGCCCACCACCATGGCCGCCTTGGTCACCGGCACGCGGATCGGGTGGAGCGGCTCCGCATGCCGCACCTTGGCCACCGCCGCGGCGACCATGTCCTTGGCCTTGATCAGGGCGCCCTCCGGGTCATGGGCGTGCACCCAGGTATCCTGCTCACGGATGTTGGTGAGCTCCATCAGGAAGGGGTTCAGCCCGGCGCGGGCCACGCAGGCGCGGAAGGTGGGCTCGTGCATGCGCACGCTGCAGGCCGCCACCACCACGCGGTTCAGGCGGTACCGCGCGATGTCGCTCTCTATCAGGTTCTGGCCGGGGTCGCCGCACATGTACAGGTTGTCGCGAGATACGACCACGTCCGGCAATGACCTGGCGTATTCGGCAACATCGGCCGGGTCGATGACCCCGCCGATGTTGGAGCCACAACTGCACACATACACCCCGACGCGCAGTTCCCCATTGGTCGTCATCTACCACTCCTGGTACTGGTGAGCATGACCCGCTCGGCAACCGTCAGGCTGGCGACTCGCCAAGCAGCTCTTCGAACAGCCTCATCACCACCTCGCGGCGGGATTGCTGGCGGAGCACCTCGGGCGTGGCGAGGCTGAGCGCATCCTTGGGGCAGAACAGCACGCACTGCGGCCCTTCTTCCTGGTCTTCACACAGGTTGCAGATCTCGACGTGTTTGGTCTGCGGGTTCAGCACCACGGCGCCGAACTCGCACGCCTCGATACACCAGCCGCAGCCGTCGCACTTGTCCTCGTCGATCAGGATGACGCCGTTCTTCTCCGAGCGGGCCAGGGCATTTCGCGGGCAGGCCGTGATGCAGGGGGCGTCGGCGCACAGGCGGCAGGAGATGGCCGTCATGGTGATGGGCTCGATGCGCACCACGCGGATGCGCGACATGCCCGGGTTGAAGCTACTCGTCTTGGTGGCTGAGCAGGCGTACTCGCAGAGGCGGCAACCTGAGCACTTGGCCGGATCGCAGATGATATGCTGATACTCTGTCGTCGCCATGGCTAGGCCTCCCCAATGCTAGGAACGGCTTCCGGCACCAGATCCTCCACGCCGATGTCCTCGGCGATGTCCTCCAGCCCCAGGGCCACCAGCTTGGACCGGGGGATCAGGCCCTCCGGCGTCCAGCCGCGCGCCTCGTAATAGTCCGAGATCATCATGTTCAGCTCGTCATGGGTGAGGTGGGAGCCCTTGGCCGGGCCGGAGGGCACCGGGTCATCGAACACGCGATCCGGCAGCCAGTCGTCGGCGCGCGTCCAGCCCTCGCGGATGTTGAAGGCCTTCTTCAGGTTCCAGACCCGTTCCCCGACGGCGACGAGTTCCTCCGGCGTGAGGGGGATGCCGGTCGTCATGGTGTACAGGCGCGACACCTCCCCATTGAAATCGGAGAAGCAGTTGCGCAGGAACTTGCAGAGCACCAGGCAGTCCAGGATGGCGGCAAAGTCCTCTGCCTCTTTGGCCAGCTTGCCGCGGCCCGGCTCGGCCTTGAAGCGGTCGACCTTGCCCTTGATGTCGGCCTCGTACACCAAAGAGCGGTTGTGGCAGGCGCCGCGGGTGCCCACAGCCAGGCCCATGGCGAAGGTCTTGAGGCTGCGCACGTCATAGCCGGGCAGTTCCAGGCCCTTGGAGTGCATGGCGAAGGACTCGGAGCCCTTGCCTACCTTGGCCGAGGCCCGCTTGACGCCGTCGGCCAGGAGGTCACCGATGCCCCGGCGGTGGGCGATCATGTCCAGCAGGGTCACGGCGGCGTCCTCGTTGCCAAAGCGGGGCTCCAGCCCGTCGAAATCATCCTTGGTCAGGATGCCGCGCTCGAAGCACTCCATGGCCCAAGAGACCACCACGCCGACCGACATGCCGTCCAGCCCTAGCTCGTCCGCATCCTGGAGCAGCTTGATGACCGCCGGTGCGTTACCGATGCCGCAGTTGGGCCCCAGGGCGAAGAGGGGCTCATAGTCAATGCCGGCGATGGCCCCCTTGAACTTGCCCTCCCGCACCTTGCTCCAGTGCTCGCAGGCGATAGAGCAGCCAGCACAGGCCACCTCTTTGACCTGGAAGCGCTCATGCAGGCGCTCGCCGCTGACTTCTTCGGCGTGTTCAAAGACCGTCTCGCGAAAGTTCCGCGTGGGCAGCACGCCGATCTTGTTCATGTTGAGCACGTTGGAGGGAGTGCCGAGCACGCGGTATTTTTCGGTGCCGGGGCCCTGGGTGATCTCGATAAGCCGGCGCGTCTCTTTGAGGAGACCCTCCGGGTCGGCCACGATAACGGGATGCGAACCGCGAATGGCGAGGGCCTTGACCCGCTTGGAGCCCATCACCGCGCCGTTGCCACAACGGCCCACCTGGCGGCCATCGTTGTCGATCAGGGCGAACCGCACCAGGTTCTCACCGGCCGGCCCGATGGCGCTGACGCGCACGTTCTCGTCACCGAGGCGCTCGCGCACGGCGTGCTGCGTGGCCTGGGTGCCCTTGCCCAGCAGGTCCGTGGCGTCCAGGAACTCGACGTGGTCATCGTCGATGAACACTGTGACCCACGAGGCGGCCTGCCCCTTGATGACCAGGCCGTCCCAGCCGGCCCGCTTGAGCATCTCGGAGAAGAAGCTGCCCGAGAGGGAATCGCCGATGAAACCGGTCAGGGGCGATTTGGCCGCCACGCCGTGCTTGGTGCCCACCGGCATGGTCGTCCCGGCGAAGGCGCTGCAGGCGAAGCAGAGGGCGTTATCCGGGCCCAACGGGTCGCACCCGGCCGGCGTGTTATCATAGACCAGTCGGGTGGCCAGACCCACGCCACCGAGGTACTTTTTCAGGAACTCGGCGTCAACGTTCTGCACCCACGACTGGCGGGTGCTTACATCGATATGCAGGATCTTTCCCGAGTACGAGTACATGACTCTAGCCTCCTGCTTCCACGAACATGAAAATGAGGCGTTGACCATCTTCCGGGCTGGCATCCAGATCGGAAACCACACGCCTTCCATCGACGTTCAGCATGTAAGACGGAACAAGGCCAAAACTGTGAGGGACGATCAGTGGACCTAACAGAGCGGGGAAATCGGCAGCAACTTGGCGCAGCACATCCCGGTAGGAGGCCGCATCGCCGACTCGGACGACGGCCTCCCGCGCGTTCGCAAGGCGTCGCGAATGGCCCAGGAACTCCACAATGAGTTGCATCAGTGGAAGGTTCTCCGGCAGGGCTGCAGCACGGGCCCGACCGCGCCATATCCGCTGCCCAAAATCAAGACAAAAACCAACTGATTACTCTTGATGGCGGCCAAACTCGGCAACCTCCAAGCGGCCACCAGGACCTTGCCGCCATTATACTCCCGCCCGCGCCCGAGAGCAAACAGGATTCCGCCGGTCCGGCCTGTCCCCGTCTTTGACAACCCGCCACCACCTTCCCATAATTGGCCGGCTAGTTGTCCGTACTGTCCTCCTGGTATCCGGAGCAGCCATGACTAGGTTCCGACGTTTCCTCGCCGTCTTGCTGGGCACCCTGGCCGCCCTGCTGGCCCTCCACGCCTGCGGGGGCCGGGGCCCTTCGCCCGCCCCCACGCGGGATTACCGCGCGCAGGAGACCCAGGTGGCTGCCAAGCTCGCCGCCACCCTCACGGCCAAAGCACCCCCTACCGCCACCATGACGCGGTCGCCGGTGCGGCCCACGTCGACGTCTGTCCCCAGGGCCACCGCCACGCCGACCCTGGCTCCCTCCCTGCCCCTGAGCGGGGAACAGCTGGCCTACGTGCGCATCCTCCAGGACACGAGCACCAACATTGTGCTCAGCGACGAGGCGCAGCAGGCCGAACAGCTGCTGACCCACTTTGTTGAGCAGCAGAACATGTGCGACGTGACCTGGGCGCCCGACGGCGAGTCGCTCGTCTTTGTCAGCGCCCACGACTTTGTCCATAGCCGCGGCAACGAGCGCAACGTCTTTGTCATCCGTGCAGATGGTGCCGGCCTGCGCATGGTGACCGGCGACTATGTGGACCCACAGGCGGCGGCGGGCCCCTATGTCACCCTGGCGGGCCAGGTCGTCGGCTGCCAGGGCGCAGCCCTGGTGGCGGCCCAGGGCGTCCCGGCGCCGGTGGCCACCGACAACACGGGTGCCTTTGAGCTCATCGGCGTGCCCGTGGCCGCCCGCTGGGTGCGCGCCATCTGCCCCGGCGGCACCCACGTCTTGCAGGGGGACGTCGACCTGGCTCTGTCCGAGGGCAGCAATCCCCCGGTAAGCCTGGAGGTCCAGGCCACCGGCCAGGGCTGGACCCAGGCAGCCATGTCCCCCGACGGCAAGATGATCGCCGGCGTGGCCTATCGCTGGGTCCTCGACGCCGAGGGCAACCAGGAACACACCAACATTGCCGTCCTCCAGGATGTGGCCAGTGGTGAACGGCGTGAGCTGACCCTCCCCGAGGAGATGAGCGTCACCAGCATGGCCTGGTCACCCAAAGGAGGCATCGTCGTGGCGGCTCTCAGCGGGGCCAAGGGCGTCGCGTTGTGGCGCTGGGACGCCCAGGGCAACAGTCTCGGCGAGCTGCTTTCCATCGCCAATCCCGACGACGTCATCTACTCGCTGCACAACCTGGCCTACTCCCCGTCCGGCGACCGCATCGCCCTGAGCCGCAAGAGCTGGGACTGGTGGGGCGAGGAGCGCTACAAGGCCGACCTTCTCGTGGTGGCTGCCGCCGGCGGAGACCCGCAGGTGGTCGTGGAAAGCGAATGGGGCGTGGCGGCCAGCCACCCGAGTTGGGCGGAGGATGGCCAGGTCCTTTACTACCAGGTCTCCGTTGCCAAGGCCGGCGACGGCTGTGCGAACACCGAGGGCGACCTCTGGCGCGTGCGCCTGCCGGCCGAGGGCGTTGAGGCGCCGGCGCCGGAACCGTGGCGCGCAGACGGCCGTAGCTCCCTGCCCGCCGTCAGGCCGCGGCCAACGGCCACGCCAGCCGAGACGGAAGAGCCCGAGGTCGTTACGCCATGAGCCCGCTCCGGTACTGCGCTTGTTGGCGACCATCCGGCGGAAACTGACAGGGCTCGCCGACAGTGCTATAATCACGTGACCATGTTCAAGAAAGGGTGATTCTCGGCATGCCAGAGCTTGCGAACCTGAACGTCTACGTATCAGCGCTCCTCTTTGTGCTCGGTGCCTACCTTCTGGCCCTTTACGTAGGCCTGATCGTGTGGACCTACCGAGACGTCCGGGCGCGCTCGCGCGACGTGCTGGCGCACATCACCGCGCCGCTCCTGGTGGCGGTGTTCACCCTGCCCGGGCTGCTGGTTTACGTGCTGCTGCGGCCGCACACCACCCTGGCCGAGGAGTATGAGCGCAGCCTGGCCGAGGAGGCCATCCTCCAGGACCTCGATGAGGACAGGGTGTGCCCTTCCTGCCGGCGGCGCGTGGAGGCCGACTTTATGGTGTGCCCCTCCTGTCACCAGCAGCTGCGGCTGCGCTGCGTCGGCTGCGGGCGCCTGCTGCACCCCGAGTGGGACGTCTGCCCCTACTGCGGCCTGTTCCGTGAGCAGGACGGCCAGGAGGCGTTGGCCCCGGCCAGCGCTGCGCAGCCCCTCGCTCAGGGCGGTTCTGGCCAGGCCAGGAGCGTTACGCCGCGCAGCGCGGCCAGGCGATCGGTAGAGGAAGAGTTCGAGTTCCTACGCACGAACGCCAGCGAGTTCTTTGCCCCCGGGGGTGAAGAGACCGAGCCGCCCAGCCGCCGCGAGTAGCCCGCCGCGCGGCCGGCGGGCGCCACTGGGCCCTAGCCGAGCCGCACGTGCGCCCAGATACCCATCTTTTTCAGCAGGTGGACCAGAGCGTCCACCTGCTTTTCGTTCACCAGGCGGGCTCGCGCCGACACGGCCGGCCCCAGCAGGGCGCGTACCCCTCGCACAGCTAGGATCTCTTGCATGGTTGCCTCGTCGGCCGTCTCCAGCAGCACCACCCGTCGCAGGAACGCCCGTCCGTAGCGCCCTCCCCAGGCCTGCAGAGCCATCTGTGCCGCTGGATCCAACGTGCCCCGGCAGAGGCGCCTCAGAAAGTTCACGATCTGCTCGATGCGGATATCGGCATCCTGGCTGTACCACACCGATTCCGGCGTCACCCGGTAATGGGCCAGGTCGCTCTGAGAGATCCACTCGGCAAAGCGCTCCAGGCGGTAGCGGTCGTACATGGTACCCGCCACGGGGATGGTGACGTCGAGCGACTCATCCCCCGTCACCACTGTGGCGGCGGGCGCATCTTCGCGCGCTGCTTCGGCGTCGGCCACGTGCTCATCGAGAAGGAGGCGCCCGCGCGCGGAGATGCGGCAGGCCAGCACCTCACCGGCCAGGCTCAGCCCCAGGTCAACGACCCCCAACCAGTAGAGTGAGCGGGTCACCAGATGCGTGGCCAGCGCCCCTTCCACGTCGTCCCACTGCTCAAAGCCGGTGGCATACTCACCGGAGGGGACCCGCCGGGCAAAGGCGCTGTCAAAATCGCCGTCGGTGCGCAAATAGTCGGGGCGCACGCGCTTCAGGAGCGTCCGCAGGTCCTCCAGGGTAATCCAGGCGCCCGGCGGAGTCTCGGCCAGCACCGCCAGAAGGTTGCGGCGCGCCACGGGCAGGGGCCGCGCAAGGCGCTCTTCCTCCCCAAAGGCGAGGCCGGGCAGCAGGAACAGCTCGTTCCAGTGCGGGTCGTCGCGCCAGGCGACATAGATGGCCCGCTGCCGGCGTAGATCACCCAGCCGGAGCCAGTCTCTCGCCCGCAGGCTAGGCTGCAGGCCCCGGGCCGTCTGGCGCACCAGGCGCAGCCGCCAAAGGAGCTGGCGCAGAAGCGCCAGCCGCTCCGGCTCACGCGGGCCGAGCAGGCGCGGCCCGAGGTCGAGGGCGGCAGGGTCGTAGCCGGGCTGGGTAGGGTCGGGCTGCGGGTCCATCGCCGAGATCGTTCCCCGGCGTAGGCGCACGAGCACGGCCAGGGCATCCTCACAGAGGGCATCGTCGGCGGGGGCTTCCCGCGGCACGGACGGCAGGCTGGCCAACCCGGGCGCCACGTCCTGCGCTGGCAACAGCCCCACCACAAGAGCCCGCAGCTCATCGGGGATCAGAACGATCTCACCGAACGAGGCAGCGGTGCTGCTGCCGTAGGCCCGGTAGACAAAGCCCTTGTAGTACAGCTCCTCCAGGGGGTTGGCCGGCGTCAGCCAGGGGCGCTCGCGTGCCAGGCGTGCCGGCCCCAGGCGGAGCAGGCTCCCGTAGCCGCGCAGCCGGTGCGCCGGCAGGGCGCCGCCCTCGCGGATCAGGGTCGCCAGCGCCTCGCGGGCCTCCTCTGAGAGCGAAGCGACCACCCGCGCGGCATCGTCAGAGGCCAAGATCGCCTCGGTGAGGGCGCGGACGTCATCCAGGCCCTTGCCCAGCGCGGTGCCCGTGTTCCAGGCAGAGGCGATCGCCTGGCGCAGCGGCAGGGGATGATCGCTTAGGCAGCGGTACAGGTCTTTCACTTACAGGGCACCTCCGCCGGCATTATACGAAAGGGCCCAGCCAGCGGGCAATCGCCGTCAGCGCGCGGCCTCCGCGAGTCATGCCGAGTATGCTTTATTCCACTTCTCTCCTCTCCCCTCTCTACGTCTGGCTAACTTGCCAACCGTTATGAATGCGAGTAGAATGCAAGGTAAGCATCTATGCGCAGCGCGGGCGATGCGCAGGTAGATGCCACCCAGCCCGTAGCAGCGCTCTCCCGCGAGGTGCGTGAGTGATCAGGCCTTTCGGTTTGCACGACATCACCGTGATGAGGCAGCTTCAAAAGCAGAGCGTGCCGCTGGACCTGCGCCGGCAGGTGCTCTATCGGGATGCACCGGCTCGCGCCGCCCTGATCGGTTACCTCACCCACCATCGCCTGGGGCCGCTGACCTGGCTCTATGATCCCTCCGATGCACCGGGAGACCCGCAAGCATTTGCCCAGGTGTGGTCGGTGCCCGATCGGTCTGACTGGACCCTGAGCCGCATGGCCCCGGCGCTGGACGAGGACGAGGCCGCCGCCGAAACCTGGCGTGTGATGCTGCACGAGCTGGTGCGCCAGGCGGCAGACTATGGCGTGTTCCGCATCGTGACCCGCGTGGACGAGGGCTCACCGGCCGAGCAGGTCCTGCGCAGCAGCGGCTATGTGGTCACGACGCGCCACGAGCTGTTCCGTCTACGCACCGTGCCCGAGCTGGCCGCCTACCCGAGGCCGCTCCGGCCAGCGCTGCCGCAGGACGACTGGGCCCTGGGGGAGCTCTACCGTCAGGTGGTGCCCCGCGCCGTGCAGGAGGCGGAGACCTCTTTCTCCCATGCCTGCGCCAGCCCGCGGCGGTACCTCCTCAGTGGAGAGCACGTCCGCGAGTATGTCTGGCACGATGAGGAGCGCGTCAACGCGTACCTGGCCGTGTCTCTGGCCCCGCGCGGCTGTTGGCTGGAGATTCTGGTGCAGCCAGAGTACCGCGCCGACATCATGCCGCACATCCGGCAGGTCCTCAGCGACTGCCAGGACGGCAGCGAACGGCCCATCTATTGCGCGGTGCCGGACTATGCCGTCGGGCTTGGCTGGCTGCTGCGCACGCTCGGCTTTGAGGCGATCGGCCGGCAGGCCCACATGGTTATGCACGTCGCATCGCGCGTTCCCGTCCGTCGTCCGCTGATGGTGGGCGGCCTCGAGGGTAGCGTGGACATCCGCACCCCCGTCGGCACCGCTCACGGCTCCTATGCTACACAGGACAGACCCACGTGAGGCCGCGGCCACCGAGCCGGCCGCCCGCCTGGATCAGCCAGGAGAAGGTACCCGCCAACCTATGTCGATAGAGATCACTGACAACATCGGCGCCTTGGTCGACGTGATGCCGCCCGACGTGGCCGATGCGCTGCGACTTGCGGGGCGGTTCGAGTCTCTGCTGGAGGTCATCATAGACAAGGGGCGCCTCTGTGAGGCGCGCTACGTGGACGGCAACACCCTGCTCACCGAGCGTGAGATGACGCAGGAGGACCTCGACTACGTCGTCACGCGCATCGGCGACTTTGGCGATGACAACCGGGCCGGCATCGAGCGCACGTTGCACCGCATCTCGGCCATCCGCAACCGTGCCGACGACATCATCGGCCTCACCTGCCGCGTGGGGCGTGCCGTCTTTGGCACTATTGACATCATGCGCGATATCGTCGAGGCGGGGCAGAGCATCCTGCTCCTTGGGCGGCCGGGCGTCGGCAAGACGACGATGCTGCGCGAGGTAGCCCGCGTCTTGGCCGACAAGAAGCGGGTCGTCATCGTCGACACGTCCAACGAGATTGGCGGAGACGGCGATATCCCTCACCCAGCCATTGGCCATGCCCGCCGTATGCAGGTGAAAAAGCCATCCCGCCAGCACAAAGTGATGATCGAGGCGGTGGAAAACCACATGCCCGAGGTGATCATCATCGACGAGATCGGCAACGAGTACGAGGCGGCCGCCGCACGCACCATCGCCGAGCGTGGGGTTCAGCTGGTGGGCACCGCCCACGGCAACACGCTCGACAACCTGATGATGAACCCCACCCTGAGCGACCTGGTGGGCGGCATCCAGACGGTGACCCTGAGCGACGAGGAAGCCCGCCGACGCGGCACCCAAAAGTCGGTGCTCGAGCGCAAGTCTCCCCCCACCTTTAGCGTCGTGGTGGAGATTCAGGCTTTCGACCGCGTCGCCGTCCGGCACGACGTGGCCGCCGCCGTTGACGCGGCCCTGCGCGGGCGTGCCCTCGAGGCCGAGATCCGTACCCGGCTGCCGGACGGCGAGATCGAAAGGACCACGGTCGCCACTCCGGAGCCGGACCTGGCCCATCGCGCCGCCGGCGCACCGGAGGCCATAGCGGCGGCCGAGTCGCCGGTGCCGGCCGTCCGCGAGTGGCTGCGCGAGGGGGGGCCGGCCTCGCCGCTGCGGATTCTGCCCTACGGGCTGAACCAGAACCGCATCCGGCAGGCCAGCAGGAACCTGGGTCTGCCGATCATCCTGGTGAGCGATCTGAGCGAGGCCGACGTGCTCTTTACCCTGCGCACCTACTACCGCCAGCGGCCCCACATCATCTCGGAGGCCGAGCGCAAGTCGGTGCCTGTATACGTCCTGCGCAACAACACCACCGAACAGATGGAGAACTATCTGGCGGAGATCTTTGGCCTGCGGCTACAGACCGACCCGCAGGAGGTGGCCGTGGCCGAGGTGCGCCAGGCCATCAAGAACGTCAAGAGCGGCCGTAGCCGCTCGGTGCAGCTCTCGCCGCAGGATGCCTCGCTGCGCAAGGTACAACACGACCTCGTGCGTGAGGCCGATCTTCTCTCGCGCAGCTCGGGCACTGAGCCCCGCCGGCGCGTTACCGTGTATGCTGGCCGCTGAGGGGGGGCCTCCTGTGGGCGTTCTGATCACGCTGGAAGGGTCGGAGGGGAGCGGCAAATCCACCCAGTTGGCCCTGCTGCGTCAGGCCCTCGAGGAGCGCGGCGTGCCCGCTCTCTTTACGCGGGAACCGGGTGGCACGCCGATCGGTGAGCAGATCCGCACCCTGTTGCACGACCCGCGCAATCGCGCCATGGTCGCCGAGGCCGAGATCCTGCTCTACAGCGCCTCACGGGCCCAGCACGTCGCCGAGACGATCCGCCCGGCCTTGGCCCGCGGCATGTTGGTGGTGTCCGACCGCTTCAGCGAGGCCACTATGGCCTATCAGGGCTATGGGCGCGGCCTCGACCTGGGCGCGCTGGAGCGGATCACCCGGTTCGCCACGGGAGGGCTGCAGCCCGATCTGGTTATCTACCTGGATATCGACATCGAGGTGGGCCTGCAGCGCAAGCGCAACGATCAAGACGGCGAATGGAACCGCATGGACCAGCAGAGCCTCGACTTTTACCGGAGAGTACGCGCCGGGTACCTGGAGTTGGCCCGTCAGCGGGCCGACCATTGGCTGGTGATGGACGGCTCCTTGCCGATCGAGACGGTTCATGCCACAATCCTGGCGCACGTCATGGCCCTGGTCGGCGGCGCCCCGCCGGGCGCCGCTGCGGTACAGGCAGGCCCTGTTCCGGGTCCACATCATCATGGGGGGTAACGACGCATCATGACAATGAAGCTCTTGGTCAGTATCGTGCACTCGGACGACGCGGACGGCCTGATGGGGGCCCTGCGCGATGGCGGCTACTCATCAACCAAGATCAGCACAACCGGCGGGTTCCTGCGTGAGGGCAATGCCACCATCCTGGTCGGAACCGAGGAGGCCAATGTCCAGGGCGTCATGGACATCATCAAGCGCAACTGCCACACGCGCACGATGTACGTGAACCCTCTGCCGCCGGTCATGGAGCCGGGAGAGCTATACATGCCCAACCCGGTTGAGGTGCAGGTGGGCGGGGCGGTGATCTTTGTCCTGGATGTGGAACGCCTCATCAAGTTCTAGAGGCTCCCGTTCGATCGTCTCCGCGGTTCGGTGGGCGGGGGCCTGCACGCCTCCGCCGGCCGAGCCGCGGCGCGTCTTGCCGAAAGGATCTACGTTGACGAGCACTACACCGGTCGTTGCCCAGCCTGAGCGTCGATCTGATCCGGAGACTGCCGCCCTGCTACGGCGCTTTGTCTCTCCACCGCCGCTCATGGTCGTGTTCTCGGGCCCGGCCGGCGTGGGCAAAGACTCCGTCTTGCGGCGCCTCCGTGAGAGGGGGCTGCCCTACCACTTTGTGGTCACCACCACCGACCGCCCCATCCGCGACGGAGAGGTCGACGGGGTGGACTATCACTTTGTCAGTACCGAGGCGTTCCGCCGCCTGATCGACACCGACGCGCTCCTCGAGTACGCCACCGTGTACGACCAGCACAAGGGCGTGCCCAAGGCCGAGGTGCGCCAGGCCCTGCAGAGCGGGCTGGACGTCATCATGCGGCTGGACGTACAGGGTGCCGCCACCATTCGGGCCAAGTACCCCCAAGCCGTCAGCGTGTTCCTGGCGCCCCCCTCGGTAGAGGTCCTGCTGCATCGCCTGCGCGCCCGTGGCGGAGACAGCGAGGAGCAGCTGCGTTGCCGCCTGGATGCGGCCGTCGCCGAGCTGGCCCGCGCCCGGGAATTCGACTTTGTCGTGGTGAACCCAGAGGGGGAGCTCGACGCCGCCGTCGACAAGGTGATCGCCATCCTCGCAGCGGAACGCTGCCGTACCTCGCGGCAGGCGGTGGTGCTCTAGCCCCATGGATCCCGAACCCACACCCTCGCCCGAACCCACCCGCGCCGCCTCCCCGCTGCCCACGCACGAGCCCCTGTGGACGTACGTCATCCTGGGCATCAACGGGCTGCTCTGGCTGGCGATGACCCTCAGCGGGGGGTCCGAGAACCTGGGGGTGCTGGTCCGCTTTGGCGCCAAGGTGAACGTGCTGATCATCCTGGGCGAGTACTGGCGGTTTGTGGCGCCGATCTTTCTGCACATCGGCTTCTGGCACCTGGCGCTGAACGCCTATGCCCTGCTGATCTTTGGGCGCGACGTGGAGCAGCTGTTCGGGCGCGCGCGCTTCTTGGCGCTCTACGGCCTGGCGGGGCTAGCCGGAAGTGTGGCCAGCTTCCTGGGCAACGACGCGATCTCGGCGGGCGCCTCGGGAGCCATCTTTGGGCTGGTGGGGGCCATGGTCATGTACCTGTTCACCCATCGCCGGAACCTCGGGCGGTGGGGGCGGCAGCGTCTGTCGAACCTGCTGGTGGTGGTCGGGCTGAACCTCGTGTGGGGCTTTGTAGCCACCGGGATCGACATCTTTGGCCATATCGGCGGACTGCTGGCCGGGCTGCTGTTGGGCTGGGCCTATTGCCCGCGCTACCAGGCCGTGCTACCGAGCCTGCCCTGGGAACCGGTCCGCCTGGTGGACGCCTTCCCCCGTCGCCGAGCCTGGCTGGCCACTGCTGGGGTGGTGACCGCCCTGTACCTGCTGGCTTGGGCTGGCATCGTCCACTGGACGGCCGTGTACGGCGGCGTATGATCGTTGGAACATCTGGGGCGCAGCGGGCGTCTCCTCTGAGACGTCGGCGCGCGCAATGTGGGTAGATAACCAATGGCAGGCTTTGTCTTCAAACGCATCCTCTTCATCATCTCGGTGAGCGTCGGCATCGTCTTCTTTTGCTTCTTTGGCCTGAACATGGCCTCGAACTCGCGCTCTCCTTCGCCGTCCTACGACCCGCGCCCTCCCGCCCGGGCCGCAGCGCGCGCCACGCGCGCCTACCTGCGGGGCGTGCTGCGCGGCGACCTGGGCCAGGTCAGTGAGCGGGTGAGCACGCAGACGCGCCGCCTCTCCGTAGCCGTTCGCCTGGCGGAGGCCTTCCCCCGCAGCCTGGGCCTGCTTGGCGCCGCCCTGGCGGTAGCGTCCGCCGTGGGCATCCCGCTGGGAGCACTGGCGGCCACCCTGAAGCGCCCGACCCTCGCGGGCGCCACGATGACCTTCTCCCTTCTGGGCATCTCGCTGCCAAGCTTCTTCTTGGCCGCCCTGCTCCAGGCAGCCGAGATCGGCTGGTACCGCGCCACGGGCACGCGTCTGGTGCCGGTGGGGGGCTTTGGCTGGGACGCGCACATGATCCTCCCCGCCCTGGTGCTGGCCGCCCGACCGCTCGCCCACCTAGCCCGCATCTCTTTCGTCTCACTGCGTGACATAGAGGGGGAAGACTATGTCCGTACGGCACGCGCCAAGGGGCTGCCAAAGCGCATCGTCCTGGGCGTCCATGAGGCACGCAACGCCGCCGTCCCGATCCTGACCGCCCTGGCCGTCTCGTTGCGCTTTTCCTTGGCCAGCCTGCCCATCGTCGAGTACTTTTTCGGCTGGCCTGGCATCGGCGCAGCCCTGCTGGACTGCATCCGCACCGGGCAGGCCGAGGCGGTGGCCGGCATGGCCATGGCCGTCGGGCTCACCTTCATGCTCGTGAACCTCGCCCTCGACCTGCTGTATCGCTTCGTCGATCCGCGGCTGCGCGAGCGTTCGCTGTAGGCAACAGGACAGATCACTTGATGCACTCTCTATCCAACCTTCTGCGCGCGATGCTCGGCCTGGGCCGCCGGGGCTATGCGGACCAGCTGCGCACCGGGCGCACGGCAGCCCATCGGGACATCCGCTGGGGCGTCGTCCTCCGCAACGGCCCCTTCCTGGTCGGCTCGGCGGTGGTGTTGGCGCTAGTCGTCCTGGTGGCCATCGGCCCCAGCCTGGCCAGCGAGAACCCCTACTATGCCGGCCTGGGGTCCATCGAGACGGTTGAGGGGCAGATCGTCACCGCGCCCTTTGCCCCCTCGCCGCGGTTCCCCCTCGGCTCTGACCGGTGGGGGCGCGACATGCTCAGCCTGCTCCTGTACGGCGCACGCAACACCCTGGTGGCCTGCGCCTTTGTCACTATGGTGCGCGTGGCCCTGGGGCTGGGGCTGGGCGCCCTGGCCGGCTGGCGAGCCGGCGGCTACCTGGACCGCCTTATCATGGGCATGGTGGAGATCCTGTCCTCGTTGCCGATGCTTCTGACGGGCATGATCCTGATCCTGGCGCTGGACGTACGCCGGGGGTTGGTGGCCTTCCTGATTGCCCTGTGCCTGATCGGCTGGGGTGAGGTGGCCCAGATGGTCCGCGGGGAGTTCATCGCCCTCCGAGAGCGCCCCTTCATCGAGGGGGCCCGCGTGGTGGGCGTGCGTGACTCGGGGATCGTCTGGAGGCACATCTTCCCGAGCGTGCTCCCCACGCTGGTGGTGCTGACGCTGATGGAGATGGGCTCGGTGTTGATGCTTCTTGGCGAGCTCGCCTTTGTGGGTATCTTTATCGGCGGGGGCTCGCTGACCACCGACGTCAACGACAGGACCGCGGTCATCGCTGACATCCCCGAATGGGGCGCTGTACTGGCCGACGCACGCGGCTATATGCGCTCCTACCCGTGGATGGTGCTCTCGCCTTCGGCGGCCTTTTTCGTTTCGGTGTTGGGCTTTAACCTGCTGGGGGAGGGGCTGCGCCGCATCACGCGCGACGCCGGGGTGAACACGGCCTCGATCATCTCCAGCCGCATTGTCGTCATCGGGGCCACCATTGCCTTGGCCACCTGGTACATTGCCGGGCAGATCGGCCCCAACGTCTCCTACGCCAAGCTGGCCTACGGGTTCGAGGGGCAGCGCGCGCTCGGCCATGCCGAGGCCCTGGTGGGCCTCCAACAGGGGGATCCGGGCTTTGGCTCGGCGGGCGCCGAGGAGGCCGCCAACTATATCGCCGAGCAGTTCGAGGCCTACGGGCTGCTGCCCGCTGCCCAGGTCACCAGTTTCCTGCAGCCCGTCGAGCGGAAGGTGGCCCGCCGGTTGAGCACGCCGTCGCTTGAGGTGCTCGCCGAGGACGGCAGTACCCGCCTGTCTCTGGCCCACGGCGCCGACTTTGGCGAGCAGGTGTACAACCATGGCGGGTCGGGCCAGGCCGAGGGGCCGCTGGTGTTCGTCGGCCTGGCCGCACACCCGCTGGACTATGGCGCCTACCGTGGGCTCGATCTGAACGGCAAGATCGCCGTCCTCCTGAAGGACGATCGCGCGCCCGCCTTTGACAGTGAGGCCCTCATCCGCGGAGCACGCGCCCTTCTGGTGATCACCGACGACGCCGATCCGCACACCGACTGGGCCGTCGCCACGGGGGCCTACATGGAGTACCCCCAGTTCCCGATCCTGCACGTGCGCCCTGAAGCGGCGGACCGGCTGTTGGCAGACTCGGGGTACGACGTCGCCGCGCTGCGGGAAGAGTTGGCCACCTTCCGAGAGCGGCAGGACTCGGCCGGCTGGTTCACCCTGCCCCTGGGCGTACAGGCGCGGACGCGGGTGGAGCTCTCCGAGCCGGAGATGCGCACCGGCTACAACGTGCTGGGCATCCTGACGGGCACCGACACCTCGCTGGACCGCGAGGCGTTTCTGGTCAGCGCTTCCTACGACTTTCCCGAGCCGGACCCCGGCGCGCCCTTCGTGGCGGCGGGAGAGGGCCCCGCGGGGGTCGGCGTCATGCTCGAAATGCTGCGCCTGTGGCACGAGCAAGGCTTCCAGCCGCGGCGCACCATCCTCGTGGCCGCCTGGAGCGGCGGGTACCTCTCCCGCTCGGGCGCGGCCACCTACGTCGAAGAGCGCTCGCTCTACACGCGGCTGGAGCGCCAGGCGGTGCTGCACCTGGGGAACGTGGGCAGCGGCGGCAGTACCCTGCGGATGAGCTCCGGCACTGCCGGCCTTGGGACGCTGGCCGCACAGGGCTGCCAGAAGATGGGCGTGGCCCGCGAGGAGGGCCTGGCACCATCGCGCCCCTACGAACGAGAGATCGCCGAGCGCTCCACCATCCTGCGCTGGAAGGACGCACCCGGCCCCTATACCGGCCGCGACCTCGTCGCCAACCTCGACGCCGACAGGCTGGGGCAGGCCGGCAACCTGGTGACCTACGTGCTGGTGACGGCCAGTCGCCAGTTCCACTACTGACGGAGAGATCGAGTGACCGACGGACAGGCCGGCAAGGGCAACGTCTGGCTGGCTCGCCTGGTAAAGGCCATGACGCTGGTTGTAATCGCCACGGCGGGCGCCGTGGCCTGGCTGTGGCTGGGTGGGTCCGCTCCAACACAGAGTTCCGACTATGTTCTGGCCTGCGTCGCCGGCGCCGACAACTCTGCGCTGAACTTGTACCTGATGGATGAGCACGGCCGCGAGCTGGCCCACCTGGCGGACGCCGAGGCCTACCACGTACCGCTGGCCTGGTCTCCCGATGGCAAGCGCCTGGCCACAGCGCGGTTCGGCGGCCGCGATGCCGGCCTGTACCTGGTCGAGTGGGAGAATGGGGAACCCCGTGAGCAGCAGCTGATCGCCGCGTCGGGCTTTCTGCCGTCTGGGGCAGCCTGGTCGGCCGATGGAGGGCGCCTGGCGGTGCTCGGCAGCCCGACCCAAGGGGGCGCCGGCGCCTCCTCGATGCTGGCCGTGTGTGCGATGCCGGCCGTCTCCTGCCAGGCCAACCCGCTCCCCATCCGGTCCTTTGAGGCGGGCGGCGGCCTGAGCTGGACGCCGGACGGTGCTGCACTGATCTTCACCGGGATCGTCACGACGGAGGAGCCGCCATCTGCGCAGGGGCTCTTTGCCCCCCTGCGGTATGAGGTCGCTACGGGCGCCCTGCAGCGCATGGCGCTCAATGGCCTGTCTGCCACAGTATCGGCGCAGGGCCTAATCGCCTACGTCACCGTGCCGCCCGAAGCGCCGGGCATCTGGACCATGGGGGCCGGCGGCACCCCGCCGAACCTGCTGGGGGAGCTCGACACGGAGGGCTCCTGGTCATCGGGCCTGGCCTGGTCCCCGGACGGCAACCTGCTGGCCAGCCTGACGGATGATGACGGGTTCTCGACCCTCGCCATCTGGTCGCCGAGGGAGGGCCTCCTCGCCGAGTATCCCGCGCCCTACGAGGAACGCCACGGCGCCTTCTCCCCGGCCTGGTCGCCCGATGGACGCTTCGTATCTTACACCCTGTACGCGGGGGACGCCGGCAGCAGCCTCGTGATCGTGGACGTCACGACCGGGACGACCGACATGTGGCCGCTCGAGCCGGGGATGCTTCGCGGGTACGCCTTGTGGCGTCCCGGGGCGGGCTGATCCTGCCTCCCACCTTGCACGCGCCGAACGAGGAGTAGCCTCTTGATCCGCTGGACGCAACTCGACCGCTTGGGGCGTAACGCCCTGCTGGGCCTCCTGGCGGCCCTCCTGATCGCCGAGGGGGGGCTCGTGTATCTCGGCTGGCTGGCCGTCGAGCGGCCGGCCGCGTCGGTGCCCGCTGCAGGCACCCACCCCGCGGCGGTGCCCAGCGCACCGCCGCCCACCGCCGCGGCGGCGGGCCAGGGCCCTGCCGAGGCCGCGGCCACCTGGCGCCCGCCGGAATCCTGGGCGGCGCCCGCCCAGAGTGCCCAGGCCGCCGCTGGCGATCTCTTGGGCATCTCTCGCTACTTTGACGTCGAGGAGGCCATGGCCCACGTCGAGGCGCTGGCCGGGCCGGCCTTCGGCGGGCGACAGCCCGGCACGCCCGAACACGCCGCCGCGGGCCAGTACATCGCCGACCGCTACGCGGAGTACGGCCTGCTGCCCGCCGGCAGCGAGGGCTTCTTTCAGCCCTTCACCGTGCCCTACGCCAGGGTCACCGCCACCCCCACCCTGCGCATCACGGCGCCCAGCGGCCAGATGCGCAGCGACTTTCTCTTCCGGCAGGACTATGCCTACGCCTGGGGCGGCTACGCCGGGGGCGGGCAGGCCGCCGGCCCCGTCACCTGGGCGGGCGACTGCCTTGCGGAAGACTTGCGCGGGCTGGACGTCAGCGGCGGCATCCTCTTTTGCCGGGGCAGACACTACGAAGAGGCTGGGCGGCAGGCCGTGGAGCACGGCGCCAGCGGGCTGCTCCTCCTCGCCGAGGTCGACACGCAGATCACGCGCCTGCGCACCTACCGCGCGCCCGCCTACCTCCCCGCCAGCCTGCCGACCCTGTGGGTGGGCGATACGGTGGCCGCCTGGCTCCTGCGGGGCACCGGCTACCGGCCCAGCGACCTCTCGATCCTGTACGAACCGGTGCCCCTGGAGAGCCACGCCGCCTTCACGGTGGAGATGGACGAGCCGGGCGAGGCGGAGGCGCGCAACATCCTGGGCATCCTACCAGGGGCCGACCCCGAACGGGCCGACGAGCTCCTGATCCTCGGCGCCCACTATGACCACCTGGGCACCGACGCCAACGGCGACGTGTACGCCGGCGCCAACGACGACGCCTCTGGCGTGGCGGCCCTGCTGGAGGTGGCCCGCTCCTGGCAGGAGGCCGGCTACGTCCCTGCCGTCCCCGTCCTCTTTGCCTCGTGGGATAGTGAGGAACAGGGGTTGCTCGGCGCAGCGCACTATGCCGCCCATCCCCTGATGCCGCTGACCCAGACCGTGGGGATGATCCAGCTGGACATGGTGGGGCTGGCCTCCGAGGGGGTCCTGCTCGTCGACGGCGACCTCAACCCGGTTGGAGCGCAGCTGATGGCCAGTGCGGGCCTGTTCGGCGTGCCGGCCGAGGGCTCCGGCAGCGATGGCGGCTCAGGCAGTGACCACGCCGTGTTCGCACGCGCCGGGGTCGACGCGGCCCTGCTGATCTGGGATAACGCCGAGGTGCCCTACTACCACACCCCGGCGGACACCCCAGAGACCCTGCAGCCCGAGCGGCTGCAACTCGCGGGGGCCATCACCTCACACGCCGCCCAGGCGCTCTCTTCGGCCGCGGGGAACGTGCGCACCCTGCTGGCCGCGCAGACGGAGGCCATCGCCGCTGGCGATGCCGCGGCCTACGTCGCCACGTTGGACCCGGCGGACCTCGCCCTCCGCGAGGCGGGGCGCGCCTGGCTCCTCCCGCGCGCCGCAGCCGCCGGCACGTATACCGCCACGGTAGGATCGGTCCTGATCGAGGACACCTCGGCCACCGCCGAGGTCACCGCCCACCGCACAGACGCCGAGGGGCAAAGCGTCCTCCTTGCCACGTACCCCGTGCGCCTGGTGCGCCGCGACGGCGCCTGGTACACCGCCGGGCCGGCCTACGAGACGGCTGAGACCCCGCTCTTTACGGCGCGCTTTGCGAGCCCCTGGCGCGCGCCACGGATCGAGCACGACGAGCTGGCCACCGGCTCGGCAGCCCCTACAGTGCCCTCGAACACCGATGCAGACTGGGTCGCCGCGCTGGATGAGGTGGCCACCCGGGTGTACGCCGGCCTGGGCTACACGCCCACGATGAGCACCACCGTCACCGTCTACCCGAACGACCGGGCCAGGCGCTGGCTGGCGCCCGGCGGCACTTGGGCGGAGGGCGCCGCGCTGCCCGCCGTCGAGGTCTCGCGGACCGCGCCCCTCACCGAGACGGCCGTCAGCCTGGCCCTTGAGGGCCTGGGGCTGCCGACGGGCCAGGGCGCCTGGCTGCGCACCGGCCTGCTGGACCTTCTGGCCGAGGGGCAGGCGCTCCCAGAGGGGGAGGGGGCCCTGGCGCAGGCGGGCGTTGGCCTGCCGCAGGGCGCCTCTGCCGCCACGGTGCTGGCCGCCACAGGCACGCTCGGCGTCGAGGATCGCCGCGTGGCGCGCAGCCTGGCCGCCTATCTCGTGGCGCAGGAAGGCGTCGAGGGCCTCACGGCGCTGCTCCGCGACTGGGGCGCCGCGGGCAGCCTGGACGGCGCCCTGGCCGCCAGCGCGCATCCCTGGCCTTCCTCGGCCGAGCTTGACGCGGCCTGGCGCTACACCGTGGCCGACCCCTGGCTCGCCGCCGCCGCCGGCATCGCCGAGACCCTGGAGCGCCGCAGCGCGGCCCTGGCGGCGGGCGATGGCGCGGCTTTCCTGGCCACCGTTTCTGCTGCTGACCCGCTCTATACTGCCGAGCAACGGGCCTGGTTCGTGGCCTCTGCCCCGCACCTGAGCGCCTTTCAGGAGCAGGCCGAGGTCATCATCCTGCGCGGCGATGAGGCACTGGCGCGCCTGAGCGCCGCGGGCGCGCCTGGGCAGAGCCAAACGGTGCGCTTTACGCGGCAGGGAGACGCCTGGCTGCTGGCCGGGCCCGACTGGCGCGCCGAGCCGGCGGGCGCCTTGCTGATCCGCCATGCCGGCCTGCCGCCGGAAGCGCTGGCATCCCTCCGTTCAGCCGTCGAGCGCGCCGAGCGCCTTGTGACGGGCGACCTGGGGCTGCCCCTGCCGCGGCCGCTGGACGTGCGCGTGTACGAGAGCACGACACTGTTCCAGTACGCCCTGGGGGTGGGCAGCGCAACCACAGAGCCCGGGCACTATGCGCCCGGCCAGCCCATTCTCATCTCCGCGGATCTGGCCCCCGCACAGACGGCTCCGTGGCTGGCCCGCCTGCTGGCGCGGGCGGCTCTCTCGGCCGCGGGCCTGCCCGACGGCGCCCTGAAAGAGGGCCTGGCCCTGCTGGAGGCGGCCCGCGTCGCCCCTGAGGAGGCCTGGACCCTCGAGAGCACCTACCTACCCGCTGTGCGCGACGAACTGCGCTACGGGCGCGTCGTCGCCTGGGAGCGCGAACCCGCCCCAGCCGGCGCCGAGCCGCCGGCGGCCACTGTGGGGCAGGCCTGGATGCTGTGGGACGGCATCGCCCACGACCTTGGCATGGGCACGGTGCGCGCCATGGCGCGGCGCCTGGCCCAGGGGCAGCCGCTGGAGGACGCCTTTGCCGCGGCCAGCGGGCGCTCCTTCGCCGACTGGGAACCGACGCGCCACGAACGGCTCGCCGCGGCCAACGTCTCTGCCGAGGAGTTGGCCACCGCCAAGGGCTTTGACCCCTCTCAGACCCTGGCCACGGTGCGGATGTTGTGCTCGGCCGACTATTCTGGGCGCCAGACGGGCAGCCCCGGCGCCGAGGCCGCCTCCCGCTGGATTGCCGATGAGATGGCCGCCGCCGGCCTGCAGCCGGGCGCCCCCGACGGGACCTTCTTCCGCACGCAGCCCGTCTCGTACACGGCCCTGGTCGACGTGCCGGTGCTGTCGTTCCGCAACGACGCCAGCGGCCAGGAGCTGGCCCTCGCCTACCCCGACGGGTTCCGCGTCTGGATCGGCCAGGCGGCCGGCCGCGGTGAGGCCGAGGCTGGCCTGGTCTGGCTGCCGGGAGGCTATGACGAGCGGATGGACCTGGGCGGGCGGGTCGTGCTCAAGCGGCTGGACGGGGAACCCCTTGAGGAGGCGGCGCAGGCCTCACTCCAGGGGGCCGGGGGTCTCGTTTTGGTATCCCCGCGGGTGGACACCCTCACCCGCGCCTTGCCCGTCACTGGCGACGCCTCGCACACCCTGCCAGTGGTGCAGATCAGCGAGGAGACCTGGCGCGCCGTCCTGTCGCTGGCCGGGCTGACCCCCCACCAGGCGCTTACCGCCCCGGCGGCGCTGCTGCTGCCCGTCACCGCGCAGATCGCCGTGCCCTATGCGCCCGCCGAGCCGGCCGAGGCGCGCGACGTGGTGGGCCTGCTGCCCGGCACGCGGCCCGGCGCAGCGCCCCTCGTGGTGATGGCCCACTATGACGGGGTGGGCTCGCTGCCCGGCGGCACCAACTACCCCGGCGCCAACAAGGACGCCGCCGGCGTCGCCGTGCTGCTGGAGGCCGCCCGACAGCTGACCTCGAGCGGGCTGTCGCTCGAGCATCCCATTTACTTTATCGCCACAGGCGCCGAGGAGTGGGACATGGCCTCCACCCGGGCCTACCTCGCCGAGCCGTGGGCCCCGCTGACGGAGACGCTCGGCGTGTTGGTGCTGGACCAGGTGGGCCAGGCCCGCAGCTACTACCTGACCTGGGATGGCGACAAGAGTCGCGAGGGGCGCCTCCTGTATACGCTGGCACTGGCCGCCGAGCTGGTGGATCGCCGCGGCTCACCGGGCAAGTACCGGGGCGTAAACAGCCACCAGATGTTCCAGCAGGCGGGCGTCCCCACGGCGCTCCTCTTCTGGCCCGACGCGGACGACGTCCACCAGCCGGAGGACACTCCCGACACGCTCGACCTGGCCAAGCTGGCCGTCACGGGGGAGGTGCTGACCCTGACGCTCCTGATGCTTGGCGGGTAGCCGGGCGGCCGCCCGCCGGCACTTGGGCCGGTCTCGGTTGTTCTCAACTCCAAGAGGGTTTCTTGGTGCCCGGCCTTCATGGTATAATCGGCCGGGAGTCCACTGAGCAGTGCCCGAAAGGGACGGTGATGGTGCGCCCCAGGTTCAGGTTGCGCGGCCCCCTGCCCGAGATCGCCCGGGCTCGGCGCATGGCCGAGGTTCTTATCCGGAACGGGCTGGGCTTTGTCGCCGAGCGTTCCGGCCTGGCGCGCCTCGTCCCGATCTGGATCTCGCGGCGCGCCACCGATGCCCAGACGGCCCGTCTGTCGGTGCCGGAGCGGGTGCGCAAGACGCTCGAAGACCTGGGGCCCACCTACATCAAGTTGGGCCAGGCCCTCAGCACGCGGCCTGACCTGTTGCCGGCCGATTTCATCGTCGAGCTGAGCAAACTCTTGGATGCCGCGCCCCCCGCCCCCACCGACGAGATCGTCGCCATCATCGAGCAGGAACTGGGCCAGCCGCTCGGCACGCTGTTCCACGACTTTGAACAGGTGCCCATCGCCTCGGCCTCCATCGGCCAGGTGCACCGGGCCACCCTGCCCGATGGCACGGCCGTGGTCGTCAAGGTGCAGCGCCCCGGCGTCGGGCAGACCATCCAGACCGACCTGAACATCCTGCTGGCCCAGGCCCGCTTTCTTGAGGCTCGCTCGGAGGCCCTGCGCCATTACCACCTCGTGGCCGTGGTCGAGGAGCTCGCCGAGGCCCTGCGTGACGAGACCGACTATGCCCGCGAGGGGCGCCACGCCGATACGCTGCGTGCCCTGTCGGCGGGGGAAGGGGTGCTGATCCCCAGGGTGTTCTGGCACCTTACCACCCGGCGCGTGATCACCCTGGAGTACCTGGACGGCGTCAAGCTATCCGAAGTGGAGCGCCTGCGCGCCACGGGCAGCGACCTGCCCGCCCTGGCCCGCAACCTGGCCAACCTGTACCTAAAGCACGTTTTCGTCCACGGGGTGTTCCACGCCGACCCACATCCGGCCAACATCCTGGTCTGCGGGGAGCGGCTCGGCCTCATCGACTTTGGTTCGATGGGTTACCTGAGCCCGGCCATGCGCGACCGGCTCGGCGACCTCCTGTTCGCCCTGGTGCAGCAGGACGCCGACAGCATGGTCTATATCGTCATGGGCATGGGGGCCATCGGCCCAGGCTCGAACCGCGACGGCCTGCGGCTGGAGGTACAGCGGCTGATCGCGCGTTACTATGGCGCCTCACTGGAAAGCGTGCCCATCGCCGATTTCCTCGGGGACATGATGGGCGCTGCGCTGCGCCACGGCGTGCGCATGCCGGCCGACCTGGCCCTCCTGGTGCGCACCATGGTGGTGCTCGAGGGGGTGGTGCGCGGGCTCGACCCGACGCTGGAACTGACGGCCCTCATCGAGCCCTTTGCGCGGCGCCTCGTCAGCCAGAGGCTGTCGCTCCGGCGGACGGTCTTGGACGGCGTGCATACGCTCCGCGAACTGGAGACGCTGGCCCACGTGCTGCCCCGGCGCATCGACACCCTCACCGACCAGCTGGAACGGGGGAACATGACCCTGGGCTTTGACCTGCGCGGCCTGCCGCGCGCCATGCGCGGGCTGGACGCCATCGCCAACCGGCTGTCTTTCAGCATCGTCGTCGCGGCGCTGGTGGTGGGCTCGGCGCTCCTCTTGGCCGCTGGACCGGAAGTCGCGTTTCGCATACCCTTTACCCGCATCGCCCTGCCCATACCGGAGATCGGCTTTGTGATGGCGGCCTTGATGGGGGCCTGGCTCTTGTTTTCCATCATCAGATCGCGTGGCTTGTAGGCGCCTCCTGTGACGCCCGTCGTTCCTATTAGCACTGATTTCAGCGAGAGGATAGGCACCATGCAGATACTCGTGACCGGCGGAGCCGGTTTCATCGGTTCACACGTCGTGGACGCCTGCCTGGCCGCCGGGCATCGCGTCTCCGTGGTGGACGATCTGTCGGCTGGCAAGCGTGAGAACGTCAACCCTGCCGCGACCCTGCACGTCGTGGACCTGTGTGACCAGGCCGCCCTGACGGAAGTGATCGCCAGGGAGCGCCCCGAGGTCATCTACCACCTGGCGGCCAGGGCCAATGTGCGCGAGTCGATGGTCAAGCCGGTGCTCTATGCCCAGGTGAACATTATCGGCTCGCTCAACCTGCTCGAGGCGGCCCGCGCCCACGGCTGCCGCAAGATCGTCTATGCCTCGACGGGGGGCGCGGCCTACGGGGAACCGCAGTACCTCCCCGCCGACGAGGACCACCCCATCAACCCGCTGGACCCCTACGGCGCCAGCAAGCACCACGTCGAGCACTATCTGTTCATCTACAAGGTCAACTATGGGCTCGACTATACCGTCCTGCGCTTCCCCAACGTCTATGGCCCCCGCCAGGACCCCTACGGCGAGGCGGGCGTGGTCGCCATCTGGGCGAACCTGATGCTGAACGGCGGCCAGCCGGTGATCAACGGCAGCGGTGAGCAGGAGCGGGATTTCGTTTACGTGGCCGACATCGCCCGGGCCAACCTGCTGTCTATCGACAAGGGCGGTGGGACGATCATAAACCTCGGCTCGGGAATCGGCACGCCGATCATCGACGTCTTCCGCGCCCTGCGCGAGGCGACCGGCAGCACCTGCGGCGAAGAACACGCGCCGGCCAAGCTCGGCGAGGTGTTCCGCATCTATCTAAAGTCGGACCGGGCGAGGGAGCTCCTCGGCTGGGAGCCGGAGGTCTCGCTCCGGGAGGGCCTGGCCCGCACGGTGGCGCACTTTCGCCAGGCCTGACGGCGCCCGGTGGCCCGCCCAGCCGGATGGGCCATCGGCCTCCCCGGGGAGAGACAGCGGGGTTCGCCCCGAGCATCCTGGCCACCACACACAGTAACAGAGGAGGATACCCGATGGGCAAGTACGCGATCGGCATCGACTTTGGCACCGAGTCGGCCCGTGCAGTACTCGTGGACGTCGCCAACGGCGATGAGCTGGCCGCCGCGGTCTACCAGTACGCCGACGGCGTCATCGACGAGAGACTGCCCGGGACGGATATCCGCCTGGAGCCCGACTGGGCCCTGCAGAACCCGGCCGACTATGTCCGCGCCGTCCACGACACGGTGCCGCGGGCCCTGGCCGAGGCGGGCGTCTCGCCGGACGATGTCATCGGTCTGGGCATCGACTTTACCGCCTGCACCATGCTGCCCACCAAGGCCGACGGCACCCCTCTGTGTGCCCTGGAGGCCTACCGGGACAACCCCCACGCCTGGGTCAAGCTCTGGAAGCACCACGCCGCCCAGCCTGAGGCCGACCGGGTAAACGCCGTGGCCCGCGAGCGGGGTGAGGGCTGGCTGGCGCGTTACGGCGGCAAGATCTCGTCCGAGTGGTTCTTCCCCAAGGCGCTGCAGATCCTCAACGAGGCTCCCGAGATCTATGAGGCTGCCGACCGCCTCATCGAGGCGGCCGACTGGATCGTCTGGCAGCTGACCGGCGTCGAGACGCGTAACTCGTGCACGGCCGGCTACAAGGCGATCTGGTCCAAGCGCGACGGGTTCCCCTCGCCCGACTTTTTCGCGGCGCTACACCCGCGCATGCGCAATATCGTCGACGAAAAGATGTCCCGCCAGATCCTGCCGCTGGGTGCCCGCGCCGGCGGGCTGACGGCCGAGATGGCCAGGGCCACCGGCCTCCGCGAGGGCACCGCCGTGGCGGTCGCCAATGTGGACGCGCACGTCACCGTGCCGGCCGCCCGCGTGGCCGAGACGGGCGTCATGGTGGCGATCATGGGCACCTCTACCTGCCACATGGTGCTGGGGGATGAGGAAAAGATCGTGCCGGGGATGTGCGGCGTGGTCGAGGACGGCATCCTGCCCGGCAAGTCGGGGTTCGAGGCGGGCCAGTCGTGCGTGGGCGACCATTTCGCCTGGTTCGTCGACCATTGCGTGCCAGCCGCCTACCAGCGCGAGGCGGAGGAGCGCGGCCTGAACCTGCACCAGCTGCTCGAGGAAAAGGCCGCCCTGCTGCGCCCCGGCGAATCGGGCTTGGTGGCCCTGGACTGGTGGAACGGCAACCGCTCGGTGCTGGTGGACGTCGACCTCACCGGCGCCCTGCTGGGCGCCACGCTAGCCACCCGCCCGGAGGAGATCTATCGGGCGCTCATCGAGGCGACTGCCTATGGCACCCGCGTCATCGTGGAGGCCTTTGAGGCCAACGGCGTCGCCGTCAAGAGCATTGTGGCGGCCGGCGGCCTGCCCGAACGCAACCGCCTGCTGATGCAGATCTATGCCGACGTCATGGGGCGCGAGTTCCGCATCATCGGCACCCAGCAGGGCGGGGCGCTCGGCTCGGCCATGCACGGCGCGGTGGCGGCGGGTGCCGCTGCGGGCGGCTATGACGACATCGTCGCGGCGGCCCACCGCATGGGCAAGCTGAAGGATGAGACCTACGTGCCCAACCCCGCCGCGTCGGCCGTGTACGACCGGCTGTACGCCGAATACGTGGCCCTGCACGACTACTTTGGCCGCGGCGGGAACGACGTGATGAAGCGGCTCAAGGCCGTCCGCGCCGAGGTGCTGCGCGCCTCTCAGTAGCGCGCGCCGCCCGCGAGCGGGCGCCATGCAGGATCACACGGGCGGGGCCCCCCAGGGGGGCCCCGCCCGTCCTTCATCCCCTACAGCAGAGACTCGGGGTCCACATCCACCCGCCAGCCGAGGGGCAGGCGCAGGTCGCGCAGGAGCGCGGCCGGGTCAGGCCCGCGCACCAGCAGCTGCCACTGGTAGCGGCCGCGCACCCGCGCGTAAAAGGCGGGCGCCGGGCCGATGAGGTCCACCTCCGGCAGGCCCCACTGCGCGATCCGCTGCCTCAACAGGCGCGCCAGGTTCGCGGCCTCCTCGCGGGCGCGCGCCTCACTGGGGTGCAGGAAGACGAGCCGGGCCAGCCTGCTGAGAGGCGGGTACCAGTGCTCCCGGCGGAAGCGCATTTCCCCCTCGTAGAAAGCCTCGTAGTCGTGCCGGCCGGCGGCCTGGACGGCGGGGTGCCAGGGCGTGTACGTCTGGATCACGACCCGCCCCCCCAGCACGCTCCGCCCGGCCCGCCCGGCCACTTGGGTCAGCAGCTGGAAGGTGCGCTCGCCAGCGCGAAAATCGGGCAGGTTGATCACCGTGTCGGCGCTGATCACCCCCACCAGGGTGACCTTGGGCAGGTCCAGCCCCTTGGCGATCATCTGCGTACCGACCATGATGTCCGCCTCACCGCGGATGAAGCGGTCCAGGATCTGCTCGTGTGAGAGGCGGCCGCCGGTGGTATCCAGGTCCCAGCGCACCACGCGCGCCTCCGGGTAGCGCTCGCGCACCATCTCCTCAACGCGCTCGGTCCCCGCGCCAAAGTACCTGATGCGGGCACTGCCGCATTCGGGGCAGCGCGACGGCACCGGCGCCTGGCCGCTACAGTGGTGGCAGACCAGGTTCTGCGTCGACGCATGGTAGGTATAGGGCAGCTCGCAGCGGCGACACTTGACCACGTAGCCGCAATCTCGGCACATCACAAAGGTTGAGGTGCCGCGCCGATTGAGGAAGAGGATGGCCTGCTGCCGCAGGGCCAGGGTCCTCTGCAGCCCCTCGTGCAGGGCCTGTGAAAAGATGCTGGTGTTCCCCTGGCGCAACTCGGCGCGCATGTCCACGATCTCGACCGGCGGCAGCTCGGCGTAGAGCGTCTCGTGGGCGTCCGCCGCTTGGGCGCGGTAGCGCGACTGGGCAGCGTGCAGGTGCGCGGCCTGCTCTTCCACGGCACGGCGGTGCCCCATGATGCGGCGCGGCATCGACAAGCGTACGAACTCGCCCCGCTCGGCGCGGTAGGCCGCCTCCAACGAGGGCGTGGCGCTCCCCAGGATGCAGGTGGCGCCGGTCAGCGCCGCGAGGCGTACGGCCACGTCGCGGGCGTGGTAACAGGGCGTCTGCTCCTGCTTGTACGACCA
Organism: Anaerolineae bacterium; assembly: GCA_040768605.1. Taxonomy (GTDB): domain Bacteria; phylum Chloroflexota; class Anaerolineae; order UBA1429; family UBA1429; genus JAAZBY01. The sequence goes on from JAXGMP010000002.1 coordinate 631,909, forward strand.
TTCGTGTTCCTCATCCAGCACGATAAGCCCCAGATTGCGCAGCGGAGAAAAGACGGCCGACCGCGCCCCCACCACCACCCGCAAGTCGCCCGACCGCATCTGGCGCCACTGGTCGTAGCGCTCCCCCGGCGTCAGCCGGGAGTGCATCACGGCCAGGCTGCTGGGGAAGCGGGCCCCAAAGCGCCGGATGGTCTGGGGCGTGAGGGCGATCTCGGGCACCAGCACGATGGCTGAGCGGCCCTGCGCCAGCACGTGCCGCACCGCTCGCAGGTAGATCTCGGTCTTGCCGCTACCGGTGACGCCCTGCAGCAGGAAGGTGGTACGCCCCCGGCCGTCGAGGTCCGCGCGCAGCGCCTGCCAGACGATTTCCTGTTCGGGGGTCAGGTGCGGGGGGATCACCGGCACGAAGGTCTGGCCGGCCAGCGGGTCGCGCCAGACCTGCCGGTCGGTCATCTCCAGCAGGCCCTTGCTCACCAGGGCGCGGACGGCCGCCGCCGTAGCGCCGGCCTCGCTGGCCAGGTCGCCGACGGCCAGCCATTCGCGGTCGTCGCGCTCGGCCAGGGTGGCCAACACCCGGCGCTGCGCGACGGCCCGCTCGGGGGGCCACTCCTCTTCACGAAGCCCCTCGCGCAGGCGCACGGCCTGCACCCGCATGGGGCGCACGCTCGGCGGGCGCACCTCCTCACGGCGCTCTACAAGCCCCTTGTCAACCAGGGCGGTGAGGGCGCCACGCCAGCTCTTGACCTTGGTCCGGCGCCCGAGGCGACGTTGGGTCAGCGGTCCTTCGCGGCGGATGGTCTCGAGCAACTCGGCCTGGGCGGGGCCCAGCCCCTCCGACGAGGCCCCTGAGGCCGCCTCGACGACGACGTCGACCTCTTGGGTGACGCCGGGGGGCAGCATGGCCTCCAGCACGCGGTGGACCGGGGCGAGGTAATAGTCGGAGATCCAGTGCGCCAGCTCGAGCTGCTCAGGCGCCAGGACGGGTTCCGGGTCGGCAATGCGCAGCACCTCGCGGGTCTCCGCGACGGGCGAGCGCTCGTCCAGCGCCACGACGATCCCCTGTAGCGTCCGCGGCCCGAACGGCACCCAGACCAGCTGCCCGGGGCGCAACTGGCCGCTGAGCGCGGGGGGGATGCGGTAGTGAAAGGCCCGCGCGAGGTAGTCTTCGTCGTCGCCGACGTCCGCGGCCTCCGCGGAGGTCACGCGGCGTTGCACGGGGCTGCGCACCACCACGACGGCATAGGGCGGCGCGCCCGTCTCTTCCGAACGGTTGCCGACGGTGTCGGGTTCCCACGTGGTCATCTGTGGTCCCCGCGGCCTAGTAATAGATCACCGCGCCATAGCCCACCAGGTCCGTCGGCATCCCCTCGGGCATGACGTCGTAGGAGGTGGTATAGTCCAGCAGTTGCCCCTGGGTCGCCCCCAGCGCCCGAGAGAAGCGGATAGCGGCGGCGACGGCCCCCGCCCCACAGGCGTTGTGGTGGCCGCGCGCTTCGGCCAGGACCTTGTCGTCGGCCATGTCGACGGCCAGGTCGAGCATGCGGGCGTCGTTGTCGCGGGCCCAACGCAGGCCGGGCTGGCCCACGCCGGCGGGCGCCATCCCATAGCGCGGCCCATAGTGGGTGAGGTCGGTGCTGCCGAGGGCCACCGCGCGCCGGCCGAGGCCCTGCACGGCGGCCGCGGCCACGGCGCCCACCTGTGCCGCGTCGCCCACCGGCGGCACGGCGATCGGGAGGATGCGCGCCTCGGGAAACAGGTGCCTGACGAAGGGGAGCTGCACCTCGATGGAGTGCTCGTCAGCATGGGCGTCCGCACTGTTGACCACGAGGTCGGCGCCCTCCGCGAGCAGGCGCTCGGCGAGCTCCGCGTCAACCGCCAGCGGACCCACAGGCGTGCGCCAGTTCCCAGCCGGGTAGACGCTGGGGCGCGGCACGCCCCAGGAGTGGACCGCGCCGAACAGGATGACCGTCTCCGGGGCCTGCTGTTGGGCCAGGGCGCTGAAGACGTGGGCCGCCGTCGCGCCCGAGTAGGCCCAGCCGGCGTGCGGCACCAGGCCCCCGCGGATCGGCCTCTCGGGCGCCTCCGCATCGGCAGCCCGCAGGAACGCCTCGACCTCGCGGCGGCAGGATGCCTCTCCGGCCGGGTAGAACATGCCGGCCACGGTGGGGATTCGATCCATGGTGGTCACCTCGATCGCAGGGGCTACTCGACGGGCCGGGGGCCTTCGGACGTGGTGGTACGGTGGTACACCCTTGTGGTTCGAGTATAGCACGCCGGCGACGGCCGGGGCAAGGCCCGTCAGAGTGACATTATCATTTGACTTGACACGGGCCCTGCCCGGGCAAAAGTTGACCGCCATCGGCCGCGTGCGTAACATGATGGCAACTGCGTCACCATGTTGGGAGGGTGCCCATGCCTGTACTGCCCACCGTTCCGTTTGGGCCCACGCGGGTTTCGCGCCTGATCGTAGGCGGAAACCCCTTCAGCGGTAACTCGCACTATTCCTCGGCCCTCAGCGAGGAGATGGCCGACTATTTCACGGCCGACCGCATCGTGGGCACCCTGCTGCGCTGCCAGAGCCTGGGGATGAAGACCGTCCAGACCCGCGCGGACCGGCACCTGATGCGCGTCTTGCGCGAGTACCGTAACCGCGGCGGGACGATGGACTGGATCGCCCAGACCGCCTCCGAACTCGCCGACCTGCCCGGCAACGTGCGACAGATCGCCGCCTGCGGGGCGATCGGGGCCTACCACCATGGCAGCCGCACCGACCGCCTGTGGCTGGAAGGGCGCATCGACGAGGTGCTCCCCCTCCTGCGGTGCATGCGTGACGAGGGGCTGCAAGTGGGCGTCGGCACGCACATCCCCGAGGTCATCGACTATATCGAGGAGCGCGGCTGGGACGTGGACTTTTACATGGCCTGCCTGTACAACCTGAACCGCAAGCCGCGGGACGGGGCCATCGTGGCGGGCGGCGTCGCCACCGAGCAGGACCTCTTCTTTGACCAAGACCGCGAGGCGATGGCCAAGCGCATCCTGGCCACCAGGAAGACGGTGTTGGCCTTCAAGGTCCTGGCTGCCAACCGCAAGACGGCCACCCCGGCCGATACCCGCGAGGCCTTCCGGTGGGCCTACGCGCACATCAAGCCGGGGGATGCCATTGTCGTGGGCGTGTTCCCCAAGTACCGGGACCAGGTGCGCGAGAACGTGGGCTACGCGCTCGAGTTCACCCAGTAGACGGCGCGCCCGGCGCTGTACACGACGCGACCCCGCCGGCGTGGCAGGATGCCACTGCGGCGGGGTCGTGTGTTCTCTACCGCTCCGCGCGCTAAGCCTCGTCTCCCATGCTCAGCAAGCGCACCGTCTGGACGAGGATGGCAATCCCCTGGCAGATGGCCAGCGCCAGGAGGCCCAGGCGAAAGCACTGCTGCATCAGGTTGATCGGCAGCGCGAAGGGAAAGATCACGAACATGACCACGAGGGACATGAGCGCCGCGCTACCCGTGACGATGTCTCCCAGGCGGCGGAACCAGCGCGCATCGTAGAACAGGTAGAGGGCATTGGCGACGATGCTCGCCCCCAGAGAGAGGCGGACGGCCCACAGCACGTCAGGCCAGTCCGCGGTAACAAAAGGGATACCCCACTCCAGCAGCTGGTGGGCGATCACCCACAGGATCACGTTTACGATGATCGCGGCGACGTAGCTGATCCGCGCCGCGAGAGACGGCCCACGGTACACAGACGCGTTGTTGGTAGCCTGCATGGTTGCCACGGCCCCCTCCTATCTTCGACTCTACCCCACAGGTGGCCCACTCACAGGGTCACTATAGGAGCGGGGCACACGCGGGGCACCGTGCAGAGGAGGGGAACCGAAACTGGCCAGTCGGACAGGTCCGCCCGCCTAACCGCCCAGGCTCAGGCGGGCCGTGAGGGGGCCAGGCGCCGCCGGAGCATGCCGGCCAGGGCGGTGATCTCCTCCAGCCCCAGGGCGCGTGCGGCCAGGAAGTACCCACCAGCGCCCAGCGCCCCGGGCACCGCCACCAGGAGCGCCTCGTTGGCCAGGCCGTTGAGCGGGCTGATCGCCTGCAGCAGGGTGTAGCTACCCAGCGCCAGCGCCCCCACCGCCACAGAGGCCACCGCGGCCTTGGCCGTCGTGGTCCACACGGCATAGCCGCCCAGACCCTCGAACCTGCGCGCAAAGACCAGCAGCATGATCAGCGCATGGCTGATGAGTTGTGCCGAGTTGGCCAGCACCAGGCCGAGGTAGCCCCATCCCGCCACAAAGGCCAGCAGCGGGCCCACCAGCAGGTACACCACCACGCCCAGGATCCCGACGATCACCGGTGTGACGGTGTCTTTCTGGGCGTAAAAGGCGAACACCAGGGGCAGGTCGATGGCCGCAAACGGCAGCCCTGGCAGGTAGTACAGGAGCGCTCGCGACACCTGCGCCGTGTCGGCCGGGGTGAACTCGCCATGCTCAAAGAGCAGCCGAACGATCGGCTCGCCCAGCACCAAGAGCCCTACCGACGCGGGGATGATCACGGCGATCACCAGGCGCAGGCCCCCCGTGAAGGTGCGCTTGAAGCGGTCCAGCTCGACGCGCGCGTCGATCTGCGAGAGGGTCGGCAGAACGGCCATCGAGATGGCCATCGACACCAACCCCAGCGAGATCTGGATCAGCTCGGTGGCCCGCGTCATCCAGGTGAGGGCCTGGGGCAGTGTGCGCGAGGCCAGGTTGCGGTCTATGACGATGCCGACGTTCGCCACGACGATGCTCAGCACCACCGGCGCGTACAGCCGCAGGATGCGGCGGACGACCGGATGGTGCCAGTCTACCCGTACGCGCAGGCGCGCCCCGCGCAGGCCCGGCAGCTGCACCAGGAGCTGCGCGGTGGCCGCCACCACCACGCCCAGCGCCAGGCTCGACACGTCGAGCCGGTCAGATAGGGCCAGGACGGTCACGATCATGCCCAGGTTGTGCGCCGAACCGCCCATGGCCGGGTAGACGAACTCCTTGCGGGCCAGGTGGTAGGCCTGGATCAGGCCCGACACGCCGTAGATCAGGATCGCCGGCACCATGACCCGCGTGAGCAGCGTGGCGGTACGCAGCAGGTCGGCCTCGAACCCGCCTACCAGGAGCGGCACCAACACGCCGGCCCCCACCTCGAGCAGCAGCACCACCGCCGCCAAAGCGATGGCCGCCAGGGTGAGCAGCACCGAGAGGATGTGGTCCATCTCGGCACGGCGTTCCTCGCCGGCGTACTCGGAGAGAACCGGCACCAGGGCGGCCGACAGCATCCCCCCGATGAGGAGCTCGTAGACCATCTTGGGCACGGTCTGGACGGCGTCAAAGGCGCCGGTGGCGCCGCTGGCCCCAAAGACATAGGCCACCACCGAGCCGCGCACCATGCCCAGGACGCGGCTGGCGACGTTGCCCAGCGAGTTGATGCCGGCGGCGCGAACGATGCCCGTCCGCTGGCTCGCCGCCGGCGCTCCCTCGGGAGGGGCGGGCGGCAGGTTGGTGGGCGGGCCGCTCGGGGCGGCGGTGTTCACGTCGGTCAAGGCGATCCCTCTGTGGTAACGCTGCAGAGTGCGCAAGTGGCTGCCCGCCGCCTCAGCCCTCGGCGATGATCGTGCGCAGGGCGCCAAAGACCTCGTCGAGGTCGGCCTCGCTGACGTAGCCCATGTGCCCGATACGGATCATCTCCACGCCCGGCGCCTTGGTCGAGCCGGCCACGATGCCAAAGCGGGTGCGCAATGCCTCAAGCACCTTTTTGGCCGTCAGCCCGTTGGGCAGGGTAGCCGCGGTGACCGTGTTGGAGCGGTACCCCTCCGCGGCGAAGAGGCCACAGCCGACCTCCTCGAGCCCGCGCCGGCAATAGTCACCGATCTCCTGGTGGCGGGCGTAGATGGCCAGCGGCCCCTCGGCCATCATCCGCTGGAGGCTGGCATGCAGGCCATAGAGCACCGTCACCGCCGGCGTAGCCGGCGTCTGATGGCGCGCGGCGTACTTGCGGGCAGACCCCAGGTCTAGGTAAAAGCGCGGCATGCGCGCCCTTTCGTATGCGCGCCAGGCCCGCGGCCCTACCGAGAGCATGGCCATGCCCGGAGGTGCCATCCAGGCCTTCTGCGAGCCGGTGATGACCACGTCGCAGTTCCAGGCGTCGGCCTGCAGGCGGATACCGCCCAGGCCGCTGATGGCATCCACCAGGATCAGCGGCGCAGCGCCCCCCGCGGCGGAGCGGATGCTCTCCGTCAGGGCGTGGACGTCGCTGGTGACGCCGGTAGAGGTCTCGTTCTGGGTGAGCAGTACGGCGGCAAAGGGTCCCTGCTCGCTGATGGCCGCGCCCACCGCGGCCGGGTCGGCGGCCTGCCCCAGGGGGATCTGCAGGCGGGTGACGTCGGCACCGTGCGCCTCGGCGATCTCGGCAAAGCGATCGCCAAAGGCACCCATGGTGACGGCCAGCACCCGGTCGCCCGGCGACAGGGTGTTCACGATGGCCGCCTCCATCCCTCCGGTGCCAGAGGCGGTCAGCAGGAGGACGTCCTGCTGGGTCTCGAAAAAGACCTTGAGCCAGTCGGTCACCTCGGCGAACAGCGCTTCGAACTCGGGGCCGCGATGGTTGATCATCTGGCGGCCGACGGCTGCCAGCGTTTCTGGCGGCAGGGGCGTGGGCCCGGGTATGCGGAGGTTCATCTTGTCGCTCCCATCACATGGTCGTGCGCGAACGGCTGGCCGTCGCCATTGACGGGGCAGGGATGGGGGCGGAGCGCACCGCCCCCCAGTCGGTTTCTAGAGCGTGGCCAGGCCGAGGTAGTCGCGCGCCTGCGCGGGGCTGTCAGCCAGGACCAGGTAGTACGTGTTTTCGCGGACCTCATCGCCGGCCAGGCGGGCCTCATCCTCGACGCCGAGGAGGCGGCCGGACTGGCCATAGTCCAGCATGGCCACGTTGGCCGTGGCCCCCACCATCAGCATGGTGCGGCCGCTGGCCTCGTTGGTCACGGCCGCCCAGCGCTGATCCATCACCCAGCCGGGCAATGACGTAGGATGACGCACCACCCCCTCGCCCAACGCCACCAGGCTCCGCGGGTCGGACCCCAGGGCCGGGACCACCGCGAGGCCAAAGCGGCAGCGCTTCTCTACGGGGCGCAGGTTGCGCAGCCGGTAGACGACCTTGACCACGGGAGACTCACCCAGGGTCAGGAACTCGACCTCGGCGCGCAGGCCCAGCAGGTCCTTGTGTTGCGGCGTGGAGAGCAGGCGCACGCCCGCCCAGGGCAGGCCCTGCCCGGGCACGGCGTAGACCTCCTCGGCATCGATCTGCTCGCGGAAGAGGTACCCCTCCCGCACCCACGACCCGGCGGGCAGCAACTGCGGGTAGATCCCGCCAAAGTGTGGGTACATCCAGGAAAAGCCGGCCGGCACCGGAAAGTTGGTGCGCAGCATGTTCACACCGTCGACTTCCCAGGCGATCATGCTGGGCCCAAAGCCCGGGGCCACCAGCAGCGCCCCCGCGCCGTTGTCGACGCGCCAGACCTCTTGCCCCTCGCGCTCCTCGCGCCCCACGGTCACGGCGCGCTCGGTGCCCAGGCGCAGCACCTCAAAGGGAGTGCGCTCTTCCCAGAGGCTGCTCCGCAGGGTCGCCTCTCCTGCGAAGCGGCCACACACGCCGAGCGGCAGGGCGATCTGGAGGTCGCTCGTAGCGCCCTCCCCGCGCGTAAGCCGGGCCACCTCGCACCCGGCCGGCGAGACCGTAGCGCCGCGCCCGATCGCCACCCCAACGGCCGCTTCGTACACCCGGCGCGAGACCGAATCCACGATCAGCCTGGCAGAGGCGCTATCGGCCACGGTGGCCAGCACGGCCGGTTCCACGCGCGCCTCCAGTGGGCGCCGCACACGCGGCGCGGGGCGGGCGGCCCGCTCGCCCAGGAGGGCGCGGCGGGCGTCCTGCCAGCCTCCGCTGCCGGCGTAGAAAGAGTAGCGGATCGCCTCCGACCTTTGCCCAGGGGCCACGGAGACGGGCGCTCCGTCCAGGCCGGCGCGCCAGCCCAGATCGATCCTGGCCAGCGCGGGGCCCCAGCTCAAACCGGCCACGGCGCCCCGCCACTCCACGGCACACCAGGGCTCGGCGTAGGCCGCCGGGTCGCGCGGGGCGTCGTCGTGGGCGGCCGGGTACGTGCTGCCAGGCGCACACACTACCCCCTGCTGCAGGGGCAGCACCGTCATGCCGGCATCGCGGTCGACCGTACCCGCCCGCAGACCCATCACCACCTCGCGCGGCTCGGAGCCGCGGTTCTCAACGCACAAGGCCAGCGTGCCGACGCCCGCCGGTGAGAAGGAGACCTCCTCGTGCAGGATGAGGCCCGGGATGCGCTCGGCCTCCGCCCATAGGCGTACCACCGTGCGCGCGTCGCGCTGTTCCACCGCGAGGGCGAACTCTTTCTCGGCGAACTCGGACGGGTTGAACACGGGCCCCAGGCGCGGCGACAGGGAAAGCAGCGTGGTCTTCTGGGCCTTGTGCTCGACCTTCACACCGGCGCCCTTGGCGGCCACCGTCACGCGCAGGGCCTCGCTCTCCAGCCGGAGCGAGCCGCCGTCGCGGCGCGCCAGCAGCGCCCCCGGCCCCAGGCTGTAGACCGGCACAGTCTCGGCCAGCGGCTTGGCCCCTGCGGCGCCAGGACGCTCGACGCGCACCGGCAACTCGTAGACCTGCTCCTCCGCCGCGGTGATGACCAGCGGCAGCGACAGATGCCCCTTGGCCGGCAGCGCCACCTCGCGCCAGGTCCAGTCCAGCGTGAGCCCGCCCGGCGGGGTCAGGTGGACGATCAGGGCAGCCGGCACGTCCATCTCGCTGGAGAGCTCCAGGCGGACCGCCTCCGGCTGGCCGGGGCGCACGGCCACCTCCCCCGGTGCGACGCTGAACCGCACAGGAGGCCTGGGCCTCATCCCGGAAAAGAGCTCCAGGTCATCGGCGCCGAGGCGCAGGGTCGTGCGCACCGCGGGCGCCGTGCCGTCGTCCTTCTTGGCGGGGGCTTCCGCGTCAACCTTGACGGTGGCCGTGCGCTCGACCGCCTGGCCGGGCTCCAGAACAAAGGCATCCCGGTATTCGATCGCCAGCCCCTTGTCACCGGCGGCGTACAGGTAGACCGGCAGGGGCTCGGCGGCCTTGTTGGCCAGCCGCCAGGTGATCTTGACCTGGCTCCCGGCCAACGGCTCGATGCTCTCGACGATGGCCGCCACCGCCAACCGGTCCGTCTCCACGGCAACGGGGGCGCGCGCCTCCCGGTCGATGCGGATAGTCAGAGACTCGCCGTCAGCCTCCCAGCGCTCGGTAAAGACCTTCAGCCCTTCCCAGCGCTCATCGTCCTGCTCCTGCTTGATCTCACGGACGTACGCGCCGTACCAGTCGTGCTTGTCAAAGAACGGCTTGGCCACCGACATCTGCAGGGCGCCCGGGATAAAGTTCTGCATCCATACGGAGGAATCGGGCGTCCAAAAGTGGCCCGTCTTCTTGTAGGCGGGCACTGCCTTGAAGTTGGCCGACCAGGTGCCGAGGGTCTGGCGCTGCCAGCCCTCCTGCACGGCGCGCTTGATCGTCTCCTGGATGAGCCGGCGGCCGATGCTCTGCCCGTGGAACTTGGGGTGCACGTTGAGGAGGTCGAGGTACCCCTCGCCCTTGGGCTGGCCGTGTTCGCCCTCCTCAAAGCTGCAGTAGCCGGCGATCTCGCCGTCCACCTCAGCGACGTAGATGGCCAGCATGCGCATCGACTCGTGCCACTCGCGGATCTGTTCCGCGGTCATGGGCACGCCGTCGGTCCAGCTGCCGGGCCAGGCGGGGTCGCTCTCGTTGAACATGCGGGCCAGGCCTTCGGCGTCGCGCTCCAGGTCCAGCGGGCGGATGATCACGTTAGTTGATGAAGACGCGCCAGATACCATGGGGGACCTCCAGACAGGCACATGCTTGCCACAGCCACGGCACGGGGAGGAGCAGCCACTCGCGAGTGGCTGCCTGGACGCTGGCCCCGGCTTTGCCGCTCGGTACTGCGGCGCGGGGAGGCGACCAATGCTGTATTATACTGGACGGTGTCGCCCTGTCTAATCACCCGTGGCCGCGCAGCCGGTGTCGTTTGCCCGCACATCGATCGTGACTACTGGAAAACGCGCCGTCCTCGGCGTACAATACTGGCCGTTCCCCTAGCCAGGCGTCCAAGGAGGTCGCGATGACCGTCAGCCCGCAACGCCCGTTGCCGCAGGCACTCCCCTGGCCCATTCCGGCCCGCACGCCCCACGATGGGCTGCCCCTCGGGAACGCCCTCTTTGGGGCCCTCCTGTGGGGGGAGGGGAACCGCCTGCAGATGACCATCAACCGCTCGGACTACTGGGACCACCGCGGCGGGATCACCTTCGGCGCGGAGGCCACCTACGGGTACCTGCGCCGCTGGCTCGCCGAGGGCAATGAGGCGGAGCTGCGCCGGGTCTTTGAGGGCACCGCGCAGGAAGGCGCCGAGACGCCGCCCCGCCCCAGCCGCCTGCCCATGGGCCGCGTGGACGTGCAGCTCGGCGAGGGCCTGGCCCTCCGCGACGGCTGGCTGAGCGTGGCCCAGGGGACGGCCGACCTGTCTCTGGCCGGCGACCGCCCTGTGACCGTTCAGGCGCTGGTGCCGCGCGGGCGCCCGCTGCTCGCGTTGCGGCTGCGGGGCGTCGACGCCGCCGCGGTGCGGCCCGTCTCCTGCCCGCCTGATGCCGACGAGGTGCTGGCGTACTACCGCGCCTACGGCTTTCCCCCTGCCGAGGTGGAGGAGAGCACCTCCTCCGGCGGGTGGTACCAGGCCCTGCCGGCGGACCCGGGCCTCTACGTAGGCTGGATTCTCGTCGCCGGCCAGGGGCAGCGCACGGACCTTGTAGTGGCTGCCGCCTACGGCGCGGACCGGGACGAGGCCCGCCAGAACGCTCAGGCCGAGCTCGACTGGGCCCTCGAACAGGGCTACGAGGCCCTGGCAGAGTCTGAAGCGGCCTGGTGGCGGCGCTACTGGCGGCAGAGCCCCTGGATCACCGTGCCCGACGCCACCCTGCAGGAGGCCTACACCCTGGGCATGGCCAAGCTGGCCGGCATCGCCGCGCCCGGCGCGCCCGCCGCCACCTTGCAGGGCCCCTGGGTGGAGGAGTACCGCCTGCCCCCCTGGCAGTGTGACTATCACCTGAACATCAACGTCCAGGAGTGCTACTGGCCGGCCTACCCGGGCAACCACCTGGAGATGCTCGGCCCCTTGTTTGACCTGATCGCCTCCTGGGAGCCGCGCCTCCGCGAGATCCCGCGTGGGTTCCTCGGCCTGGAGGATGGCCTGATGGTGCACCACGCCGTGGACGACCGCTGCACGTGCATGGGCGGCTTCTGGACGGGCGCCATCGACCACGGCTCCACGGGCTGGGTGGCGCACATGATGTGGCAGTACTACCTGTACACCCTGGATACCGATTTCCTGCGGCGCACCGCCTTCCCCTTCATGCGCGACACGTTGCGCGTCTATGAGGCGATGCTCGAGGAGCGCCCCGACGGCACGCTGACGCTGCCCGTGAGCGTCTCTCCGGAGTACGAGGGCTCGGCGATGTGGGCCTGGGGGGCCAACGCCTCCTTTCAGCTGGCCATCATCCACTTTCTGTGCCGGGCGCTGCTGCGCTCGGCCGCCATCCTCGGGGTGGACGAGGACATTTGCCGCTGGCAGCAGATCGCGGAGCGCCTGCCGATCGGCAGCCTGGCCGGCGAGGGGAGCCGGCGCGAGTTGGTCCTGTGGGACGGCCAACCCCTGGCGCACTCACACCGGCATCACTCCCACATGGCCGCCCTGTACCCCTTTGACGTCGTCGACTACTGGAACTCGCCCGGCGACCGCACCCTCCTGGAGAACACGGCCCGCACCTGGACGCGCCTCGGCATGGGCGAGTGGACCGGCTGGTGCCTGCCCTGGGCGGCCATCCTGTGGGCGCGCATGGGCAACGGAGAGCGGGCGGCGCTGCTCCTCGAGGAACACCGCCGCGTCTACACCGGCCCCGGCAAGTACACGACCCACGACGCCGTCCTGACGGGTTTTTCCGTGTTCGACCGGCGCCCCGACATCATGCAGATCGAGGCAGCCATGGGCGCCGCCACGGCCGTGATGGAGATGCTGGCCTACACCGCGTCGGGCGTGCTGCGCGTCTTCCCGGCGGTGCCGGCGCGCTGGCAGGAGGCCGCCTTTGACGGCATCCGCGCCGAGGGGGCCTTCCTCGTCTCGGCGGAGCGCCGCGACGGCCGCACCCACTGGGTACGCGTCTTTAGCGAGCGCGGCGCCACCCTGCGCCTGGCCCACCCCTTTGGCGAGGGGGACGTGCTGGTGACGTCCAACGCCCCCGGCCGCACCCCTCAGCGCCTGGAGGGGGCGGCGATCCTGACGGTACCAACCTCCCCGGATGAGGAGGTCCTGATCACGCCGTGCCCGCGCTGAGGCGGGCATACCCTGCTGCGAGATGGCAAAGGAGAGATCATGAGTGACGACACCCTGCGCAGACTGCAGGCCGCCAACCCCGCGCTGAACACCCACGCGGTGACGGCGCCCGAGTTCTCCCGCTACGGCCAGGTGCTCACGCGCTTTGACCCGGCCGAGATGATCGCCCGCGCCAGGGCCATCCTACCCCGCTCCGAGGCGGTGGTCTATGAGCCCTCGGTCGAGGCGCTCGAGGAGCCCTGCGCCTTCAACGCCGCCATGTACCGCGAGGTCTATGGCGAGATGCCTCTCCAGGTGGGCTGGTGCTACGGGCAGAACCTGCGCCTGGCCGGGCTGGAGTACCACAAGGGCAACGAGGTGAACGTCTGCCTCACCGACGTGGTCCTCCTGGTGGGGCACATCGACGACGTCGTGGCCACGGAGGCAGGGTTCAGCTATGACACGTCCCAGGTGGATGCCTTTTACGCGCCGGCTGGCACCGTGGTCGAGTTCCCGGCCTGGAACCTGCACTTTGCCCCCATCCACGTGCGGGCGGGCGGCTGGTTTGCCACGCTGGTCTACCTGCCGCGGGGTACCAATGAGGCGTTGGCCCATCACACCCCCCCGCTGGGTGAGAACGCGCTCCTCTTTGCCGTGAACAAGTGGCTCCTGGTGCACCCCGACGCGACGGATCTCGTCGAGCAGGGCGCCTACGTCGGCCTCACCGGCGACGACATCGTGGTCAATCCCATCTAGCCACGCCGGATGCGGGCGAGAAAGCAGCAGGCAGGCCCTAGCGGGCCTGCCTGCTGTTCTGTTCCCCGCGCCCGGCGGGCGGGGCCACCTAGGGCGCGTTCCGGTTGCGCATGTAGATGCTCTCTGCGGCGCGCGCCGCCTGGAGCGTGACGGAGAGATTGTCGGAGGCGGCGCCCTGCCTGGCGGCAGTGCCGCTCAACCCCTCCCAGGCGAAAAAGAGCGCGGCGTCCCCCTTGTTCTCAAAGTACTCGACCAAAAAGGTATGCTGCCCGTCCAGGGGCAGGTCATGGATGACGTGTCTGCGGATGTCGCTCCGCCACTCGTCGATGACCAGCGTGCCGTCCACATAGACGCGCGCCCCGTCGTCCACCACCAGGTGCAGCCGGTACACCCCCTTGGGGAGCGCCACCAGCCGCGTGTAGCGGGCAGAGAAGGTGTCCGCCTCGAGGCGCGGGTCCGGCGAGCCCTCTCGCCAGTCGAAGGCCAGGTCCGCTTCGGTGCGGACGAACTCGGGCTGGCTGGCCAGCTCTGCGTTGTCATAGTACTCGCCGCGCCAGAGGCTGGCCGGGTCGGGCGTCCGCGTCGGGGTGGCCGACGGCCTGGGTACATTCTGCTGCGGCGTGGGGGCGGGCAGGGCTTCGAGCCCAAAGTAGAGGGCCGCCGCGCCGGCGTTCTCAAAATACTCGACGCGCAGCTCGTGCTGCCCGCCAAGGGGCAGGTCAGTCACGACGTGCCGCCGCGTACCGGTGCGCCACTCGTCGATGACGAGCTTCCCATCGACGTACACCCGGCCGCCGTCATCCACCACCAGGCCGATCCGGTAGGTGCCGGGGGCCAGGCGGATCCGCCGGGTAAAGCGCGCCGAGAAGCGGTCCGACGGGATCTGCGGCCCGGGCGAGCCCTCGCCCCACTCGAAGGCCAGCTGGGCCTCCTCTCGCGTAAGGAGAGGGCTGCCCTGCAGGTTCATGTTGCCATAGTACTCGCCGTGCCAGGAGTTGGCCGGGGTGGCGGTCGCTGTCGCGGTAGGGGTGGCCGTCGGCGGCGTGCTCGTCGGCGGCAGGGTGTTGGTTGGCGCTGGGGTCGCGGGCGCAGGCGCGCCCAGCGGCTCCCAGGCGAAGCTCAGTGCCGCGGCGCCGCCGACCTCGAGATAGTCGACGCGCAGATCGTGGGCACCGTCCAGGCGTACATCGGCGGTGTAGGCACGCCGGATGCCCGTCTGCCAGGCATCGATCACCAGACGCCCGTCCACCCACACCCGCACGCCGTCGTCAACGTAGGCGATCAGGCGATAGTCGCCACGCGGGAAGGTCAGCCGCCGCGTGTAGCGCGCCGAGAAGCGATCCCGGTTGATGACCGGGTTCGGCGAGCCCTCACCCCAGTCAAAGTCGAGGCGCGTCTCGTTGGTGATCAGGGAGGGACGCCCCTGCAGCTCGGTGTTGTTATAGTACTCGCCGCGCCAGTCGGTGATGAGCGGCTCGGGCGCCGGGGTGGGCTCGATGTAGACCTTCTGCCAGCCCAGGTCGACCTTGGCGTAACCCTCCAGCTCAAAGTACTCCAGCACCACCTCGTGCTCGCCCGCCGGCAGGCCCTTCTGGCTGACCGTATCGACCCGTAGCCCTCCCGCCCAGCGGTCGATGATCAGCATGCCGCCCACCCACAGCCGCACGCCGTCGTCCGCCTCCAGGCGAAAGTCGTACTTGCCCTCCTCAAAGTAGACCCGCCGCCGCCAGCGGGCGGAGAAATAGTCCGCCGGAATGCCGGCCGGGCCGGAGTATCCCCAGGTGTGGTTCGGGCTATCCTCGTACGCCACGACGGCCGGGACGCCCTTGAGCGCCTCGTTCGCAAAGTACTCGGCCCGCCACGAGTCGGTAGGCGCGGGGGCCGGCGTCCAGGTAGGCACCGGGGTGGCCGTGGGCGTGCGCGTGGCGGTCGGCACAGCCGTCGGGGGCAACGTGTTGGTCGGCAGCGCCGTGGGCCGGGCGGTGGCCGGCGGCGTCGCCGTCGGGGCAGGCGGCGTCGCCTGGCTGATGCCCAGGCGCACCAGGCCGTGCAGGTCGGTATGGTAGGTATACGTATCGGTACCCATGCGCAGGGTGATGCGGTAGCCCGGCGTCAGCACCTGCGCACAGACGCGCGCGGGATCGGCGATGCCCAGGCAGGCGTCCGGCCAGGTGACCATCTCGACGCCCACGGTGGTGATCACCTCGGGGGCCACGCTCAGCCGCTCGGCCAGCATGGTACGGGCGGTGGTCACCAGCACCTCACGCTCGACCTGGCCGGCCACGCGAGCATGGATCTGGCCAGCCCAGGCGGCCAGCTCGGCCTGCTCTGCCGACGTGGCCTGCTGCGTGCCGCGTCCAGCGAACTCGACCAGTACGGTCGCCATGTCGTTGGCGGCCGTGGGCTCCTCCCGATAGGTAAAGGGCGCATAGCGCGCCACGTAGGCGAGGTAAGCGTGCAGCTCCTGCTGGGTGAAATGGGTGAGGGAGCCGGCCTCGCCGCAGGGGGCGGCGTACAGCTGGCTCAGGTCATCGACGCGCAGCGTTACGCAGCCAGAGGCCGCCTCACGCTGCCAGACGAGAGAGGTCCGCGCGCTCGGCAGGGTGGGCTCCGGGCTGGGGACAGCCGTGGGGGAGGGCGTCGGCGCGTCGGACGCTCCCGCCGGGCCGCCGGGCAAGCAGCCCAGGAGCATCGCGCCGCCCACCGCTAGGACGAGCACAAAGCCCAGTACGAACCAGACCCATCGACCCATGCTGGCCTCCGCAGCGCTCCACGCCCGAATCAGAAGGGGGCGCGGTGCTAAAGCACGCTTTGCGCTGTTATGTCAGAGACGCAGAAGGCCCGGCTTCTGTTCCACGGCCCGGCCCCTGGCAGGCGCCGGCCGGTCGCGAGGGGGAGGACCCTGACCTAGCCGGCCGCGCGCGTCACGGCAGGAGGCCCGCTTCCGAGGGGGGCCAGTAGCGCAGCCAGGCGTGGCCGACGATCTCCGAGTAGGGCACCATGCCAAAGTAGCGCGAGTCGTTCGAGGCGTTGCGGTTGTCACCCATCACAAAGACGTGCTCTTCAGGCACCAGGCGGGCCTTCATGACCCCTGTGGTGGGCTCGGCGAGGTAAGGCTCGCTCAGCGGTTCGCCGTTGATGAGCACCTGGCCATCACGGATCTCGACCATGTCACCGGGCAGGCCGACGACCCGCTTGATCAGCGGGCCCGTGTCGCGCTCGTGCAGGTTCAGGACGATGATGTCCCCGCGGGCGGGCTGCTCGAAGCGGTATGACAGCAGCTCGACGATCAGCCGCTGGTCTTCGTAGAGGCTCGGCTCCATGCTCTCACCGTCGACGGTGCGGGGCTGGGCCACAAAGAGGTTCACCACGGCCACGATGAGGACGGCGGGCAGGAAGGAGCCGAACACCTCCCGCACGATGCCGCGCCACAGGCTCCGTTTGGGTGGGGGGGCCGGCGCGTCCATCGGGGGTACGGGATTCATCTCGTCGCTCATGCTTTCCTCACAGCCAACTCGGGGTTGCGCTCATTGTAGCCCCTCCTGCCCGGTCGGCAAGGTTCCCGCCGCCCCGTGCGGAGCAACGGGCCTGCCAACACAGCGTATAGTAGACAGAACGGCCACTGGCCAGAAAGGTTCCCAAGATGGACGACAAAGAGAACCGCACCGAGGAGTTCAGCGTTTCGGGGGAGCACGTGGTAGACAAGGCCAAGGAGCTGTGGGGCGAGGGCAAAGCCCGGCGCGTCGTCATCCGCCGCGCGGGCGAGCACTATGTGGAACTGCCCCTGACCCTGGCCATCGTCGGCACCGTGCTGGCGCCGCACTTTGCCCTGGTCAGCGCCGTCGTGGCGCTGGCCACCGGCTGCTCAATCGGCGTGGAGCGCGTGGCCAAAGAGTAGGCGCACCTCCCCGACAGCGGGGGCGGGCCGCCGCGGCGGCCCGCCCCGTATGTGCTCGTTAGCGCAGGCCCAGCTCTCGCCAGCGGCGCCAGAAGCGCTGCCCGAGGACCAGATAGTCGGCGGACTCGGCGTAGGCTGCCAGGTCATAGTCGGGGGTTTCCCCGGCGCGCGCCGCCAGGCGCTCCTCCAGCCACTCGGCCGCGCAGGCCAACCGCCCGCGTAGGCCCTCCAGGTGGCCGAGGGAGATGCCGATCTCCGAGTGGCGCGCCCGGGCGTACCACACCTCGCGGAAGCGCTCGGTGAGTGTCACCAGTTCGGCCTCCAGCGCCCGTAGCGTGGTGATCCCCGCCGGCAGCACCTCTTCGGCGGCCGCCTGCCCGTTCGCCAGCGCGACCAGGCCGGCGCGCAGGCCCTGCATGGCCACGGTCTTGCGGGCCGCATAGGCCAGCAGCCGCGCCGTGAAGGCCATGTCCTCGAGGTCCTCCGGGTGGGGCGCACAGGCCATCTCACCGCGGAAGGTTGCCTCCGCCGCTTGTGCGACGCGTGCCACCTCGGCCAAGGTCTCGGCGGGGAGGCGGGGCGTCACCTCGCCAACAAGCGGCTCGTCGAGCAGGGCGTAGATCGAGTTGGTGGCGTTGCGAAGAGGCATCCCCTCCAGGGTGTTCAGGCGGCCCAGGGCGCGGATGGCCCCCACGACGCTTTCCCCTGTGGGGCCGAAGAACAGGCGCCCCAGGTTGCGGTCGAACTCCGCATCGGGCGTGGTGCCGCCCGTCCAGGCCTGCTCACCGGCGTACAGATAGCCATACCACGACTGCCCGATCGGCTGGTAATGGCCGTGGTCGCCCCAGTCGGTGTTCAGCAAACCCTGGCCGCCCTGCTCGGCCGCCAGCCGGGCCAGCGTGCGGATGTTGCCGTTCGAGTTCTCGATGCGCGGAAAGATCGTGTTCCACGACGAAGTCCCCGGGCACACCCAGAAAGGCCTCCCGCTCTCGGCAAAGATGCGCACCGAGGGATAATCCTCGGCGGCCTCATAGTGCCAGTCCAGGAGGAGGACGTCGTCGGGCAGTTCGGCCACCAGTTCCGGGTAGTGGAGCAGGATGTCCCCCCAGATCTGGATGCGCCGGCCGTAGCGCGCCGCCAGGTCGCGCAGGCGCAGGATGTGCTGCAGGTAGACGCGACCCAGGCCGAGCGCGGCGGCCCGCTCCGCCGAGCGGCCCTTGCCCAGGTCCCAGGTCTCATCGCAGCCTACATTGAACCAGGTCGAGCGGAAGGCGGGCAGCATGTCGGCGTACATGTCATCGAGCAGGGCATACGAGCCCTCGTTGGTGACGTCGAGCGACCAGCGGATGTCCGCTTCGGCCAGGTGCTGGTAGGCCGGGATGTTCAGGATGTGATGCATGTGCCCGAACGACTGGAGGTTGGGCTGCAGCTCCACGCGGCGCTCTCGAGCATAGGCATCCAGGGCCAGCATATCGTCTCCCGAGAGGGACCCGCAGCCCGCGCCGATGAGGGGATGATGCGGGAAGACGAAGGTGTGCTCCGTATAGAGCTGCAGGACGTTCATCTTGGCGAGGGACAGCTCGTCAACCACGCGCCTAAGCGTGTCCATCGTCGGCACCTTGCCGCGGCAGACGTCCATCATCACGCCGCGGTAAGGGAGCGAGGGCCAGTCGAGGATCTCGAGGGCCGGCAGGCACGGCCCCTCCACGCGTACCAGCTGCCGCAGCGTCTGCACGGCATAGTGCACCGCCAGCGACCCGTACCCGCCCGCCACCACCCTTCCCGGCGCGATGCGCAGCCAGTAGGCCTGCTCGCCGCGCGCGGCCAGGTCTCGTTCCGGCAGGGTCGCCTCGGCCAGGTAGGCGCGGGCCACGGCGGGGTCGTCGGCCAGCAGGATGACGTTTGCGCCACGTGCCGCCCGGGCCGTCTTGACCAGGGGCAGCCGCAGGCCGCTGGCCGCGGTGATCTCCCCCTGCAGGGTGCGCCCCGCACGCACCACGTCCTCATCGGCGTCGGGCAACAGAACGATCTGCGTGTCGGCGTTCAGGCAGAAGCGGCCCTCGTCAATAGTCAGCGTCTTGGGCTGCGGCAGCAGGTAGGGGCGTTCGTGGGCCATGTTGCTCCTCTCAGCGTTCGCTACTTTTCACGGACGTAGGGGATCGTCTGGGGCCCCTCCGGCAGCACGCACAGGCGCGCGCCAGGGCCGTGCTTTTCCAGCAGGCGGCCGAGCAGCGCCTCGACGTCCCGCGTGGGGGTCAGCAGCATCTCCTCGGCCTGGGCATCGCTCAACCCGTCGGAATAGATGTAGACGTCCGCTTTTTGCAGCAGGCGGGCGTGCAGCTGCGCCTCCCACATGTCGTGCCGAGCAAAGCCGGGCTCGCTGATCAGCGCCAGGATCCCCTCGGCCGAGCCCCCCTCGCGCACCAGGTTGCGGTACTCCCCATAGTCGGGGATCCCCTCCAGGCACTCGCTGGCGATGACGATACTGCCCCCCTGCTTGACGATCTGCGCCGCGCAAGAGATCCCTTTGACCGACTGGTAGAGGTTGATGTCCAGCGGGTAGCCGCTGTTGGTCACCAGCACGACGTCAAAAGGCGCCTCCACCGGCACCATGGCCGTCTGGCGCACAAAGGCGACCCCGCGTTCGTGCGCCTGCCACAGCTCGCCGCAGAACACGCCGGTGATCTCGCGCGCGCTGTTGAGCGTCACGTTCAGGAGCAGATCGGGCGGATCCAGCCGGGCAAAGGCGCTCATCTCCTCCCAGGTAGGGTTGCCGGCGGTCTGGCCCCAGGTGGCGCGCTCATGGTCGAGCATCGCAAAGGAGTGGTTGCCCATGATCGAGTCGATGCCGGCGACGCCGGGCAACAGCCCCTTGGGGCCGCCACTGAACCCGGCAAAGATGTGCGGCTCGATAAAGCCGGTGACGATCTTGAACGAGGCCTGGTGGTAGATGCGGTCGACGAGGGCACGCCGCCCGTAGGGAGTAACGCCGACGTCGACATGGTCTTCCAGCCGGAAGGCGTTATGCTGCTCCACGCGGTAGTTGCCGGCCACGTCGGGGCCGAGCATCTCCGCCAGCTCCGCAGGGGTGTTGGCCCGATGGGTGCCGGTGGCGTTGAGCAGGGTGATCTGTTCGCGCGGCAGGCCCGCCGCGGCCAGCTCCGCGAGGAGCACCGGCAACACGCGGTCGTTGGGCATGGGACGGGTGATGTCACTGAAAACGATGACGACGGAGTCGTCCGGACGGACGGCCTCGCGCAGGGGGACGGTGCCGATCGGGTGCTGCAGGGCCTCCCGCAGCGCCCCTGCTTCGTCGGGCAGCCCGGGGGCCTCGTTCGGCGACAGGACGGTCGCCGCGTCGGGAACGCTCACGGCCAGGCCATGGCGACCGTACTTGAGCTCCACTCGCATACAGAAACCTCCCATCAATTGGCATCCGTCGCGATGGTACGCGTTGGGGCACGGCCTGGCAAGTGGCCAGAACCCGCCGCTCGACGCCTCCCGTCCGGGCCGCCCCGCTTTTGACAGCGCGCCCCCTCCGTGATACCATGGCGCGACCTTATGGAAAGCAACATGGATGATGCCGTGCCCTGCTATACAGGCTCCGCTGCACCGCGCCGGCGGAGTCTGCATTGTGCCGGCCGCTCTAGCTGATGGTGACGAGTATGGCCCTGGACATGACCGAGACGCAGTATGAAGCCTATGTGACCAAGCACGCGACCTGGAACTTTGCCGTCAACGTTCTGGACCTGACCTTCTTCCATTTCGCCTCGAGTTTCATCTTTGGGGCCACCGTGCTGTCGCTCTATGCCAGCCACCTGACCAGTTCGGCGGCGCTCATCGGCCTGATCCCGGCCATCCAGCAGGTGGGCTACTATCTGCCCCAGCTGTTCCTGGCACACCATATCGAGACCCTGCCGCGCAAGAAGCCGCTGCTGATCCGCATCAGCGTGTTTGAACGGTTGCCCTATCTCTTTGTAGCCCTCATGGCCCTGCTGGTGCCCGGGGCGCCGCACTGGCTATCTTACGTGGTGCTGGCCTTGAGCCTGGCCATGGCTGCCACAGCCGGCGGGCTGATCGGGCCGGCCTGGCAGAACATGCTGGCCAAGGTGATCGAGCCGGAGCGGCGGGGCTTCTTCTTCGGCCTGTCCAACGCCCTGGGAGGGCTGCTGGGCGTCGCCGGGGCGGCGATCTCCCGCTACGTCCTCGGTGCGTACGCGTATCCCACCACGTTTGGGCTGTGCTTCCTGCTCGCCTTTGGCGCCCAGGTCCTCTCCTGGCTGTCTGTGGCGAGCACGCGCGAACCCGCGCGCGACCCGCAGAAAGAGTCGCTGCCCGTCAAGGAGTACCTGGCGCGCCTGCCCGCCGTGTTGCGGTCCAACCCCAACTTTATGCGTTACCTGGCCAGCCGTGCCCTGATCATCCTCGGTACCATGGCCACGGCGTTCTACATCGTGTACGCCCGCAAGGAGTTCGGCGTCGACGATGCGTTCGCCGGCACCCTGACCATGGTGGCGCTGGTCTCACAGACGCTGTTCACGCCGCTCCTGGGCTGGCTGGCCGACCACAAGGGGCACAAGTGGGCCACTGAGGTGTGCACGGCGCTGGGCATCGGGGCGGCGATCCTGGCGCTGGTGGGGCCGTCGACCAAGTGGCTCTACGGCGTCTTTGTGCTGATGAACGCCTCGACGTCGGGGATGATGGTGGCCAGCCTGAGCATGGTCATGACCTTCGCCAAGCCTGACGACCTGCCCACCTACATCGGCCTTACCAACACGCTGCTGGCCGTCCCGATCCTGGTGGCGCCGGTGTTGGGCGGCTGGATCGTCGACCTGGCCGGCTTCCGCGTCCTCTTTTGGGTGGCGCTCGCCATGGGGGCGCTGGGCCTGGTGACCATGCGCTGGGCCGTGCGTGAGCCCGAGCACGCCGAGAGCCCCCTGACGTCTGGCCCTCAGGAACAGGGCGCCCTCGCCGGGTAGGCCCCAGCGAGGGCTGCCAGAACGGGTCACCAGGGCCGCGGCGCCTTAGCCGCGGCCTTCTTGCTTCCCCGGCCGCGGTACCACGCCACCCTCTTCGCCGAGGGCCTGGTGCAGCAGGCGGTTCAGCTCCAGAAAGCGGGGCGTGTAGAGGTCCTCCGGGTGCCGCGGGCGCGCCAGATCGATGGCCACCTCGCGCTTGATGCGCCCCGGGCGCGCGCTCATGATCAGCACCCTGTCAGAGAGGTAGATCGCCTCCGGTATGCTATGGGTGACCATCAGGACCGTCTTTTGCTGCCGCTGCCAGATGCGCAGGAGCTCCCAGTTCATCCGTTCGCGGGTCATGGCGTCGAGGGCGCCAAAGGGCTCGTCGAGGAGGAGCACGTCCGGGTCGTGCACCAGGGCGCGGGCCAGGGCCACCCTCTGGCGCATCCCGCCGGAGAGCTCGCGGGGCAGCGCCCGCTCAAACCCCTGCAGCCCCACCAGTTCCAGCATCTCCTGGGCCCGCTGGCGCGCGCTGTCGGCGGGCTGCCGCTGGACCTCCAGCGGCAGCAGGATGTTCTCCAGCGCCGTGCGCCACGGCATCAGGTTGGAGTGCTGGAACACCAAGCCCACCTTGGCGTGGGGACCCAGGATGGGCGCGCCATCGAGCGTCACGGTGCCGCCGGTGGGCCGCACCAGCCCCGCCAGAATGCGCAGCAGCGTGGACTTGCCGCACCCCGACGGCCCAATAATGGTCACGAACTCGTGCGCACCGACGGTAAAGCTGGCCTGCTCCAGCGCCTCCAGAGGATTCTCCGGAGACGAGAAGGTCATCTGCAGGTCTTTGGCTACGAGCACCGCCCTGGCGGCCTCCCCCGTACGCACCCCCTCCACCACGTTCAGCGCCCCGCGGGGATGAAGGCGTTGGAATAGAGAGACTCGGGGTCCACCTCCGCCGCCAGCAGGCCCATCTCTTTGAGCAGCGCAACCGAATCCGCCCAGGCCTGCGGGTCGGTGCTGCCGGCCCGTTCGGAGCGCCAGAAGGCGATCGACTCGTCCAGCACGGCGCGCTGCAGGCGGGCCGTGTCTTCATCCATCTCAGGGATGGCCTGCCGGGCAATGGCAAAGGCCGCGTCAGGGTCGTTCACGGCATCTTCGAGCCCATGCAGGAAGGCGCGCACCACAGCGGCCACCAGGGCCGGCTCTTCGTCCACCGTGGTGTCGTTGGTGATGATGCCGTTGGAGACCAGCGGGGTGTACTCGTCCAGGTAGAAGACGTGGATGTCGTGCCCGCCCGAGCGCAACTGAACCGGCTCGTTCTGGGCGTAGCAGATGGCCGCGTCCACGCGCTTTTCCAGCAGGCTGGCCACCTGGGTGTAGCCGATGGTCTGCAGGTTCACGCTTTGCGGATCGATGCCGACGGCCTTCACAAAGCTCATCCAGCCGATATAAGAGGCACCGTAGGTGACGGGGATGCCCACCGTCTTGCCCACCAGGTCCTCGATCTTGTCAATGCCCGAATCCGCCATGGTGACGACGCAGACGGGAAAGCGCCGGTACCAGTTCATGACGTACTTGACCGGCAGGCCCTGCGCGCGGGCCAGCACGACCTGGTCGCCGCTGCCGATGGCGAACTTGATCTCCTTGGCGGCCAGCCGCTCCAGCAGGTCGGTCTCCATGCCATAGTCGAGGGTAACGTCGAGCCCCTCATCGCGAAAGTAGCCCCGCTCGATGGCCATGTACATGGGGGCGAACTGGATGTTGGGCATGAAGCCCATGGCAATGGTCAGCGGAGCGAGAGCCTTGCCGGTGGGCGCGGGCGTAGGGGTTACCTGGCAGCCGGTGATGACGAGGGCCAGAACCACGGTGAGGGCCCAGACGGTAGCGAGGCGCATGCGCATTCTTACCTCCCAGCAGTAGGCACGGGTGTGATCAGCGGCCATCCTCGGGCCGGTTCCAGCGGAGCAGGACCGCCTCGAGCGCCGAGACGGCAAAATAGAGCACCAAAGCGATACCCATCAGCGTAAAGAGGGCCACGAACATCAGGGGCGTGTCAAAGATGCCGCGGGCCAGGTTCACCAGGAAGCCGAGGCCGCGGTCCGAGGCGACGAACTCGCCCACCACCGCGCCGATTACCGACAGCGTCACGCCAACCTTCAGCCCGCCCAGGAGCACCGGCAGTGCCGCGGGCACCTCCAGCATGGTGAACACCTGCCAGCGCGTGGCCCGCAACGAGCGCATCAGGTCCATCAGGTTGCGGTCGACGCCGCGAATCCCCACGATGGTGTTGATGAGCACCGGGAAAAAGAGGGTCAGCGCGCAGACGAGCACCTTGGAAAAGCTCCCCGCGCCAAACCAGATCACCAGGAGCGGGGCCAGCGCCACGATCGGGACGGCCTGCGAGGCCACCAGGTAGGGGGAGAGGACGCGCTCGAGCAGGCGGGACTTGGCCAGGAGGTAGCCGAGCACCACCGCCACGCCAAGGCCCAGGGCCAGGCCAGCGAACACCTCGCGCAGGGTGACCAGGGTGTGGGTCAGGAGGGTGCCGTCGCGGAGGGCGACGGCAAAGCGTGCGGCCACGCGCTGGGGGCTGGGCAGGATAAAGGGCTGATACTGTCCCCAGCGCACCACCATAGACCACAGGCCCACCGCTAGCCCCAGCGTGATGGGCACCAGCAGGACCTCCCAGCGGACCGGCCGGCTGCCGTTGGGGCGGCCGGTTCGGGGAGCCGCGCGGTCTCGAATACGCTGACTCGTGTGCATAAAAAACACCCCGTGCTCTACAGCGCCGGGGCAGGTACGATGCCTTATGATCGTCCGTCGTCTTCTTTCATCCGGACTGTACCGTCGGCTCCGGCATCTCACCGGATCTGCCATTGCTGGCTCGCGGGCTCGGCAGAGGAATCCTGCCATACCGCCGGTCGGGAATCGGCCCCCAAGGACCCCACCCTGCCCCGAAGACTGTATATCGTTGCGTACACTAGGAATTATAGCCGCGCGTCGGCGGCCTGTCAACCTCGCCGCGGTTCGCGCCGCCGCCCCATACCTGGATTGGCTCCGGCCAAACACGCCCGGGGGCGATGCCTCAGCCGAGCAGTTCGACGTTGGCCAGCGGCACGATGACGCGCCGGCCGTCCTCCAGCCGCACCTCTACCGCCTGGCCGGGCAGGTCGCTCTCGGTGGAGGGCGTGCCGTCCGGCAGGGCAATGATGCGGCCCAGCGCGCCAACATAGGGCGGGCGCGTCAGGCACACCAGCGCGCCGAGCAAGGTCGCCTCGGCCTCCTCGGCGGCCGCCGCGATCGCGCCGGGCTGCTCAAGCGGCACGATCAGCTCGGGGCCGTAGCGTTCGTCGGCGTTCGTACCGGAAAGGCTGACCGTGCGTCCCTCGTGCGGCGCCAGCGCCGCGAGGATCGGCGCGGCCAGCGTCAGGCGCCCAAAGCCCTGGATGCTCATCACCGGCAGGTTGGCGCCCGCGGCTGCCTGGGCCAGGTCCGGGTCAAGGCTGACCACCACCAGCCCAGCCAGGCCCACGGCCGCGGCGCGAAGAAGCACCTCCTCGCTATCGAGGATGCCCCCCAGCAGGATAGCCCCGCGCTCTTCGCGCGTGATCGTATCTGCGGCTAGCGGGGCCCCCTCGGCGGATACGCGGAGGAGCAGCCGCCCCCGTGCCTCTCCGCCAGCGCCCCACACGCCGGAAAGCAAGAGCCCCAGGCACATTACCGCCACCCCGCGTTCGGGAACCACCTCGACGGCCGTGCCGGGCAGGTGTGCGCGGCGGTGCACCCGGAGGGGGTCGCCGCGGACAAACAGGCGGCCGTCGCGCAGCGTCTCGACGGTGCCGCCCACGGGTGCCCAGACCACCTGCGCCCGCCCGAGGAAGGGGCGCTTCTCGGCCAGGATCGTGCCGGCGGCCAGCCATTGCCCTTCCTCAACGAGGAGATAGCGGTGCACGTCGCGCGGGGCCACCTGTAGCCCCGCGGCAATATCGACGGCGTGGATATCGCCCTCGCGCCGCGCTTGCGCCACGATCTGGTCGGGCCCCACCGCGTCACCCTGGGCGACCAGCACCTCGGCGGGAGCCGGCAGCAGCCGGTGCCGGATGATCCGGGCCGCGCTGATCAGGCGCTGTTCAGGCCGTTCGGTCCGCATCGCCTTCGAGGCTCCTCAACCAGGCCACCATAGAGCGGCGCAGCTCGCGCTCTTCGGTGGGGAGCGCCAGGGGTCGCCCACGGGCGTCGATGATGATGCCCAGGCCTCCGCCGCGCACCCTGGCTCGCCCGCCGACTCCCCAGCGCCCCAGGCCGATGTCAAAGTTACGGGTCGGCCGCACCTCGAGCGTGGCCTCCTCGCCAAAGGCCAGCGGCAGCCGCACAATGCTGCCCGCTGCCACCTCCAGCTCGGTGAGTTCGCCGGAATCGCGCCGCAGCACCACCCGCAACGCCAGCGCCCCCGGGGCGTCTTCCCCGCGCGGGGCGATCACCGTGCCGAGGTCGCGAAAGGCATCGCGCTCGAGCACCTGCACAGCGGCCAGCGGCTCCACCTCGGCCAGCACGCTGAGCACCGGCCACACGGCCGCCCAGTCCACCACCAGACGGCTGAGCCCCACGGGCTGGATGGAATCGAGCAGGCTGAGGGCCACCAGGCTGAGATGCGGGGTATGGGCGATGACGCCGCCCCGCGCGGCGATCAGGTCGAACGGCGGCGTCGTCAGGATGCCGTCCAGCCGCCCCCAGTGCCGCTCGCGCAGCAGCCCCATGGCGCTGGAAAGGGACTCGCGCAGCGCTGCATGAAGGAGCAGCAGGTCATCTCGGCTCTCCGCCACGCTGTGCGGGCGCACCATGGCATTGCGCAGGCGCGCCACGATCTCCCCGCCGGCCAGGCGGCGGGGTAGCCACCGCGCCAGCCCCTCGACGCCGGCGCGCGACAGGACCCCCTCCAGGCCGTAGGAGGTGCCCGTGTCGGCACAGGTGGCCCGCTGGAAGCCGCGGTCACGCGCGGCGGCCACATGCGTGGTCATGCCGCCCACGTCGACGGCCAGCGCCCCCTGCCCGCCCTCCCCACGACGGGCCACGAACCGCAGCGTCGCCCCGAGGGCGTCGAGCGTCGCGCGCACCGGCGCCGCCGTCCACCCGGAGAGGCGCTGCCAGCCCGGCACCTTGGGCAGCGCGACCTGCTCGTACAGGAGGCTCAGCTCGCGCTCCAGCTCGCTGACGCTCTCAGCGTGGACGTTGGGGCGCACGTTATCGACCACGCGATACTCCATCACCGGGGAGATCAGCGCGGCGAGAGGGCGGCGGGCCTCGAGGTTGCCGGCGAACACCACCACGGGGCGCGCGGCCTTGGGCATCCGCTCGTACAGGGTGGTGAGCACGCCGGCGGCGCTCTCCAGCGGGGCGGTAGCCGCCGCGTCGGCCCCTCCGACCAGGATGAGCACCTCCGGGGGCCGACGGTAGAGCTCGGCGAGGGTTTCCTCCTCCCAGTTGCGGAAGCGGGCCCCCAGAGAGATGGTTTTTTCCAGGCGCACGAGCGAGGCCGCGCAGGCGCGCCGCGCGCTCTCGACGCTGAGGTCATCGGTGAGGCCAACGATCACGGCCGTCAGCGGGGGCGCGGCGCTGCACGTTGCCAGGAGCGCATCAAACCCCTCGCCAGAGGCGCCCTCGGGAATGATGGGCGCGCCCTCGGCCCATAGCCGGCGCTGCACGATGTCGCCGATCTCCTCCACGGCGCGGCCCAGGCCCACGGTGACGTCCACATCGCGGCCGGCCAGGGTGGTAGGGACCTCGGCGCGCGCCACCAGGCGGTAGGTGCCCTCCACCGGCTCGATGAGAGCGGCGTGGGTCACCGTCGTGCCGATGTCGGCGGTGATGATGGAGCCCAACTGCGCGTCTATGGCCATCCCCTAGAACCCCCCGTGCGTCAGAGGGCCGATCCAGTCGCCGATCAGAAAGTCGAGCCGGCTGCCGAGCGCCACGTAGAACGACAGCAACGCGCCCGCCAGAAGGACCCCAAAGGTGACCAGGATGTACAGCCGCCCGACGCCTCGCAGCGGACGCACCAGCGCCTGCCACCAGCGCGACAACCTCCGGCGGGGCTCGGCGGTAAAGTGGTAGCTTACCAACACCGCCACCACTCCCAACACCATGAGAAACGCGTCGAGCGCCTGGGCCCACCCGGGCGTGCCCCCCGCATAGTCTGCCGGGGCCACCGACACCAACGAGGCGCGCACCTGCGCCACGAGCGAGCCGGACAGGGCACCCCCCAAAGCCAGCCCGGCCCCGACGCCCACCATGATCCCCAGCGGCAGGCCCGCCAACGGCGAGAGCCTGCGCGCGCTGCGCGCCACCAGCAACGCCCCCAGGGCAAAGAACAGCGCATAGTGCCAGTGACCCGCCGGATCCTGCACGAGCAGGGCCAGCCGAGGGGCCAACACGCTCGTCCAGGCCAGGGCGGCCCCATAGCCGGCGGCGATGCCAACGAACAGCGCTTCAGCCAGGCGGTAGAAGGCGTTCCGGCCCACCACGCTGCTCAGCACGGCCAGGGTCAGTAGCGCCGCCACCCATAGTCCCACCGCCTGCCCCGTCTCGGCCGGCACCTGCGCCAGCGCCTGCCCGACCTGGCTCAGCATGAGCGGCCTCCCCCGGCGCCCTGGCGGGCCGGCCGGCTACGCATGGTCGTTCCCCCGGCCGCGGCCCAAAAGCGGCACGATATTGGCGGCCAACGCCACCAGGCCTGCCAGAAGGACCACTGCGGCCAGCCCATCCCCGGCGTAACACCCGGCCACCTCGCCCGGCGCGGCAGTCTCCGCCCCAGTCGCCCCCGCGGCCCCTGCGGCCAGGGTGGCCAGCTGCCCCGAGCGCCGGTAGGGCAGGAGGAGCGGCTCCACCCGGGCCGGCACCAGGGCGTGCAGGCGCGCCTCGCTCCGGGTGCCGACCTGCTCGACCCAGCGCCGCGCTGAAGCGCCATCGTCAGAAAGCACGAACACGTCGCGGATTGCGGCCAGGTCGGTCCCGCCTGACAGAATCGGGAACTCGCCCAGCGGCCGCTGCGCGACATAGTCCGCACGAAAGGCCTCCGCGAGCCCCACCGACAGGGTGCGCAGACCGACCGCCTCGCCCGGCAGATAGCCAAGCAGGAGGCAGTCCTCCCCGTAGGCCAGGCCGACGTCACGCCCTCGGCTGAGCGCATCGAGCGCCTCCTGCGCCAGCCCCAGGCCCGCGGGCGTGGTGCTCATCACCACCAGCGGCACCCCCCGCTCAGCGAGGGCATCGAGCAGGTCCGCCACCAGCGGGCCCAGCTCCCCTTGCGAGACGGCGCCATAGTCGAAGGAGATCAGCACCGGCTGCGCGGCTGGTAACGCCCGCACCGCGGCGACCAGAGCCTCCGGCGCCGGGTGCGGCTGGATCAGCGCGCGCGTCACCCCGCCGGAAAAGCGCGGCGCTAGCGCGGCGACGAGGACGAGTAGGTTCAGCAGGATGCGCCCCAACCTTCCCAACAGGCGGGAGCGCCGCGGCACCACGACGATCTTCCCCTCGGACAGCGGTGCCCGTTCGGAGGCGATCCGGCGGAAGAGCTCCGCCGCGCGGCGCTCCGCCTCACTGGGGGGCTCCACGGCTGGCAGCGCGCCCAGCGGGGCACCCAGGACGGCGGCCTCCAGGGGCAGCGCGTTCTGCAGCCCGGCGAGGGGATCCTCCGGCCCCTGGTCGGCAGAGGCCGAAGCCGCGCCGTCTGCCGAGGGCTCGGCAGGGGCGTTGTGCCCGACCGCTTGGCCGGCGGATGGGGCGGGGCTCCGTTCGCCGCCCAACGTGAGGCGGTACGCCGTCGTGGGGCGCGGCCTGGCGGGGGGCCGCACGCCCTGGGCGGGCGGTGCGCTGTCCAGAGAGGCCTGCACCGCGGCGTCCAGCGGAGAGAAGCAGCGATGGCAGTAGACGGCCAGGGCGGGGTTGAGCGCCTTGCAGGTCGGGCAGGCGCGATAGACCGGTTGCTCCAGGGGCGCCCCGCAGTGGGCGCAGGCGGTGGCGCCCTCCGGGCTGTGTTGCTGGCAGCGCGGGCAGACGGTCATCCTCGCTCACTCCTACTCTGAGGCATAAGGATAGTCCACCGCCAGCAGAATGCGCAGCGACGTCGTGATGGTGCCCAGGGCGATGCCCAGGACCATGCCGCGCACCCCGGCCGTCAGGGGCACGGCCAGCAGCCACTCGCGCACCTGGGCCAGCGCCGGCGCCGCCGCGCCCACCACGGGCAGCTGCACCACCAGGGCCAGGAGGCTGCTCCCCAGCAGGATGGCCGCCTCGGCCGAGCGGATGCGGAACGCTCGATAGGCCGCGCTGACGATGTGGAACGCCAGCAGGGCGCCCAGGGTGGCCTCCAGCGGGAAATATAGATGGCGGAACACCCACTGCTGGGCGGCCGACCCGGGCCACAGCACCCCAATGACCAGCGTGGCCACGAGAGAGATCACCACGACGGCGCTGTAGGGGCGCTCCCGCCCGCGGCGGGCGGCGCGCTTGGCATGGACGACCAGCAGGTTCAGCACGCCCACCAGCAGCCCAAAGGCTGCCAGGATCACGGCGCCCTCGGCCAGGCCGGCGCCCAAGGCATCTACCAGCGGGTCGGCCACGTAATAATCGATGAGAGCCAGCATGCCGCAGGCGACGGCGAGGGCGATGGCCAGAGCTTTGCTCATCGTCGCCGCCTCACCCGAGGATCCCCAGGGATGCCAACACCACGCCGACGGCGATGGCGATGACAACGCCCGCCCGCAACAGGTCCTGGGTGGCCAGGCTGCCGAGGTGGCTGGGACGATGGAGATACGCGCCGACGGCGTAGACCTCTTCGCCGTGCACCGCGTCATCGAGGCAGGCATGCAGGAGCGCCGCAGCATCGGGCTCCGCCGTGCCACCCACCTGCACCCGGTCGGCGGCCACGCCGGCCTCTGCCAGCCACAGCCCCTCCACGCCAAACCGCCCCAGCAGCACCGTGGCGCCCGCCCCGTGCGTGGCGGCCGACTGCGCCGTGCCGGCAGCATAGGCCAGAGGGTCCGGCCCGTAGTAGTCCAGCGCCGAAGCGGGGTATTGCTCAGGCAGGCCGGCCTGCTCGAGCGCCTGGCGCAGCAGGCCCTGCGCGGCCGGCAGCGAGGCGCCGTCGGCAGTGCTCCCGACCACTGGCTGCCCCCACACCGCCGCCCGCCGGGCAACATAGTCGAGCGTCACCAACCCCGCCAGGCTCTCGGCGGCCTGCGGCCCGGCCAGCCCGGCGCTGCCTGTGGCCACCTGCAGCGGACGGCCATCCTCGGCGGCCTGATTGGTCAACAGCGGCAGCCGCTCATAGGCGGCGATGCGCCGCACCCCGAACCGTCGGCCGTGCTGCGCCCTCCAGGTAAAGACCACAAAGAACGGCAGGGTCACCAGCAGGACGAGAAGGCCGATGCCATCGGCGTTCAGCGGCAGGAGGGGGTCGAGGGCGCGTATCAGGTCGTGCACTCAGCCTCCTCGCCCGGCAGGGCGCGCGCCGCTGTTTTCCAGCAGGCCGATCAGCGTCTCAACGTTGCCGGGCTCTTCCAGGAGTTGCGCATAGCGGCTGGGGGCCTGCCGGGTAACCGAGTCGAGCAAGGGCGCGCTGACGCGC
Source organism: Anaerolineae bacterium (assembly GCA_040768605.1). Lineage (GTDB taxonomy): Bacteria > Chloroflexota > Anaerolineae > UBA1429 > UBA1429 > JAAZBY01. The sequence continues at coordinate 663,608 of JAXGMP010000002.1, forward strand.
AACGCCTGGCCACACAGAAACGCAAACGGCCGCACCAGTTCCAGCACAAAGACAGCGGGAACGGTCAGGCCGTGCCGGGCGATCGATTCGGCCAGGGATTGCAGCACGTTGCCCTCGGTGATAGCAGTACCGGTGTGGCGGGGCCCCGAGCAGGACTGCCCCACCCAGGCAGCCAGGTTGCCTGCGAGTATACCACGACACTCTTGCCGGCTCCAGTCGTTGCGCGTCAGCCGTCCCCGCGGTCGACGGAGCGGCGCGCGTCAGGTAGAATATGCGGCATGCGCGCCAACCGCGTGAGGGCGCCCTGATAGCGACAAGGAAAAAGAGACATGAAGCGTGATCCGCAGCAACCCTGGCTGGCCCCCGCCTGGGCCGCCAGCCAGCACAACTTTGCCCCAGAGATCGCCGTGCCGCCGCATCAGGTGGCCCTGCACGACATCACCCTGCGGGACGGCGAAGAGTGCGCCGACCTGGCCTTTACGGTAGAGGGCAAAGTGCGCGTGGCCGAGGCATTGGCCCGCCTTGGCATCAAGAGGATGGAGCTCTTCCTCACCGTGCCCGGCTGGCTGGAGGCGCTGCGGGCCATCATCGCCAGGGACTTGGGGCTCGACGTGTACGTCACTTGGCAGCCGGGGCGCGTGGAGCGCGCCCTGGAGCTGGGCGTGCGCCACATCATGGTGTGGTATCGCATCGGTGAGGTGTACCAGCAGCACACCTCCAGCCGGGGGCGCGCCGCCCTGATGGACGAGATGTGCGCCGGCGTCCGCGCCGCCAAGGAGGCGGGGGCCACTGTGAACCTCTTCCTCCCCGAGTGCACCCGGGCCAGCCTGGAGCACATCATCGCCGCGGCGCAGGCCGCCGAACGCGAGGGAGCCAGCGCCGTCACCGTGGTCGACTCGCAGGGCGTGGCGCGGCCCGCCGCCATCGGCTACCTGGTGCGCAGCCTGCGGGAGGCCACCGGCCTCCGCGTCGAGGTACACTGCCACAACGACTTTGGCCTGGCCGTGGCTAACGTGTTGGCCGCCTACGAGGCCGGCGCCGCCGCCCTCCACGTCGCGGTGAACGCCGTCGGCTACCGGGCCGGCAACGCCGCCCTCGACGAGGTGGCCATGGCGCTGGAGGTCCTCTACGGCGTCGATACCGGCCTCCGCCTGGACCTTCTGCCCGAGCTCTCACGCCTGGTGGAAGAGATCACCGGCCTGCCGAACGGCTACTTTAAGCCGATCGTGGGACCGGGGGCGTTCGCCTACGAAAAGTGGGAGGCCACCGCCGCCCTGGCCGCCGGTGGGGCCCGCCCCTACGCCTTTCCGTTCGAGCCCGAAGTCCTGGGCCGCAGCCCACGCCTGGTCATCGGCAAGTGGAGTGATGCCGGGGCCGTGGCCAAGAAGCTGGCCGAGTACGGCCTGACGGCGGCGCCCGGTGCCCTCGACCGCATCCTGGTGGCCAGCCAGAGGGCCGGCGTGGCCCGCCGCCGCCCCCTGAGCGATGAGGAGTTCCTGGCCATCGCTGCAGAACTGGGCGTGACGCCGGCCGAGTAACCCACGCAGGGAACGCGACACGCCCGTCCCCTTCTGTCGGCCTGTGGTATCCTCCCCACAGGCGTGGTTTGACGTTTCTGCCGGCGCGTCTATAATCCTTACGCTCGCAACTATTAGTGCCGCAACGATCGGAGACACAGCCATGGGGTACTCACAAGAACTGGCGGACTCCATCGTGCATCGGTACCTGAGCCTGGTACGCTACCAGCGCTCCCGCAACCAGGAGATCAAGAGAGAAGTCGGCCAGTCCGGGCGCCGCCTGGCCATCCTGCGCTGCCTTCTCGAAGATAGCCCGCGCACGGTGGGGCAGATCGGCCGTTACCTCTACGTCAGCGACGCTACCGTGTCGCGCATCCTGGATGATATGGAGACGCAAGGCTTCGTCACGCGAAAACGCTGCACGAAGGACAGCCGCAAGGTCATGGTCGAGCCGACAGAGGCCGGCCGTCAGATCGTCGATCGCGCGCCACAGAGCGTCGTGGCCACGATGCGCGCCTTGCTTCCCGGCCTGGACGTGGAGGAGCTGACCAGGATCGACTGGGCATTGCAGAGGTTGGCCGAGCTCGTACGGGTAGATGTGTCAGTGACGGAGGAATAAGTGATCAGATGAACGTCTACAAACGCGTCCTCGCTTACCTGCGCCCCTACTGGTTCATCGAGGTCCTGGCCTACGCGGCCATGCTGGGGATCAACGGGGTCATTCTCTACCGCCCGCAGCTCATCGAGAGGGTCGTCGACATCGGCATCGGGGAGGGCAACCTCAACGTGCTGGCCCGCTCAGCGCTGCTCCTCGTCGGGCTGACCGCGCTGCAGGGGATCCTTCGCTTTGCCGAGACCTATCTCACCGAATGGATCTCGCAGCGCATCTCGTACACGATGCGCAACGAGATGTACGAGCGGCTCGTCACCCTGTCATTCCGCTATCACGACACGTCGCAGGCCGGGCAGCTCTTGTCGCGCGTTACCAGTGACGTGGACAGACTGCGGCGCTTCACCGGTCGCGCCATCCTACAGCTGGTGCAGGCCATCGTGCTTTTGGTGAGCACGGTGGTCATCCTGGTGCGCATGCACGCATTGCTGGCCGGGCTGTCTCTCTTGGTCATGCCCGTCATCATGGTGTACATGAAGCGCTATGTCGACCAGGTACACCCCCTCTGGCACATGCGCCAGGATCAGGTGGGCGTGCTGACCTCGCGCCTGGAGCAGAACCTGCGCGGCATGAGCGTGGTGCGCGGCTTTGCCCAGGAAGAGGCCGAGATGGGCCGCTTCGGCGCCGAAAACGACCGGGTCTTTGACATCTCGATGCAGGCCGTCCGGCGCAGCGCCTTCTCCATGCCTCTTGTCGTACTGATGGCCTATGCCAGCGCCGTCGTCATCATCTGGCTCGGCGGGCGGCTGGTGATCTCTGGGCAGCTAACCCTGGGCGCGCTGATCGCCTTCAACTCGTACGTGATGCAGCTGGTGGGGCCCATCCGCCGGCTGAGCTTCCTGGCCAACATGCTGGCCGAATCGCGCGCTTCGGCGGACCGCGTCTTTGAGGTGCTGGATGCCAAGTCCGAGGTCGAGGACGCCCCCGACGCGGTGACGCTGGAGCACATCCAGGGGCAGGTCACCTTTGACCACGTCTCTTTCCGCTATCAGGATGGTTTCCAGGCCCTCACCGACGTGGACTTTGCCGTCGAGGCGGGCCAGGTCGTGGCGTTGCTGGGGCCCACCGGTTCCGGCAAGAGCACCGTCACCAACCTGATCCCGCGCTTTTACGACGTGACCGAGGGGAGCATCCGCATCGACGGTGTGGACATCCGCCACGTGACGACCAACTCGCTCCGCAAGCAGATCGGCATGGTCCTGCAAGAGACCATGCTCTTCGCCACGACCATCCGGGAGAACATCGCCTTTGGCCGGCCCGACGCCACCCAGGAGGAGATCGAGGAGGCCGCCAAGGCCGCCGCGGCGCACGACTTTATCATGCGCTTTCCGGATGGCTACAACACCTTTGTGGGCGAGCGGGGCGCCACCCTTTCGGGCGGGCAGCGCCAGCGGGTGGCCATCGCCCGAGCCCTGCTGATGAACCCGCGCATTCTGATCCTCGACGACGCCACCTCCAGCGTCGACACCGACACGGAACAGCATATCCAGGCGGCCCTGGCCCACCTGATGGAGGGGCGCACGAGCTTTGTCATCGCCCAGCGCGTGTCGACCGTGCGCAACGCCGACCTGATCCTGGTCATCGACGAGGGGCGCCTGGTGGCGCGCGGCCGGCATGAGGATCTCATCCGCCAGTCGGGCATTTACAACGATATCTACCACCGCCAGTTGCGGCAAGAAGCGGGCGAGTTCTCTCCCGCACTTCTGGGGAGGACGTCATGAGCTTTGGTTTCTCGGGCGGCGGGATGCGCAGCCATGGCCCGCACGCCCACATTCGGGGCTATCGCGATGTGACGGGCAAGGTCTTTGACTGGGCCATCACCAAGCGTCTGCTGGGTTTCCTCAAGCCGCACGTCCGCAGCATGCTCGTCGGCGTGGCGCTCATGTTCGTTAGCTCGGCGCTGGCGCTGTTGACGCCCTACCTGATCGGGCGTCTGGCCATCGACCGCTACATCACCAACGGCAACATGAAGGGCCTGACCTGGACGGCCGTGGCCATCTTGACCTGCTATGTCGTGGACTTTGTCGTCTCCTGGCGGCGCCGCCTGATACTGGAGCGCACCGGTAACGAGCTGCTGCGCACCATGCGGCAGAAGCTATTTGGGCACTACCAGCTCCTCTCGATGAGCTTCTATGACAAGAACGAGTCGGGCACGCTGATCTCGCGCATGTTGAGTGACGTCGGCGTCATTCACGAGCTCCTGGCCAGCGGCCTCATCACCATGATCAGCGACATCGTCACCCTGGCCAGCACCGTGGTGGTGATGATGATCCTCAGCCCGCGGCTGGCCCTGCTCAGCTTCTCGGTGCTGCCGCCGATGGCCGCCATCACGGTCTGGTTCTCTGGCCGGGCCCGGCAGGCCTATCGCCTGACCCGGCAGAAGGTGGGCGCCCTGACGGGCCGCATGGCCGAGGACCTCGCCGCCATGCGCGTGATCCAGGCCTTTGCCGAGGAGAAGCGCTCTCGCCGCGAGTTCGACCAGATCAACCAGGAAATGCGCGACGCGAACGTCAGCGCCGTGCGGCTGTCTGCCATTTTCACCCCGGGCATGGAGGTGTTGGTCACCCTGGTCACCGCTCTGATCCTGTGGTTCGGCGGGCGTATGGCCATCGGGGGCGCCCTCACCGTGGGCGTCATCGTCGTGTTCCTCTCCTACATCGAGAGGCTGGCCCAGCCCATCCTGGACCTCAGCACCATCTTTACCACCTGGCAGGCGGCCATGGCCGGCGGTGAGCGCATCTTTGAGATCCTCGACATCCAGCCCGAGATCCAGGACGCCCCCGACGCCGTGGCCCTGACTGATGTGCGCGGCGATGTACGCTTTGACGACGTCAGCTTCCGCTATGTGGAGAACGCGCCCGTCCTGCACAACGTCAGCGTCCATATCAACGCGGGCGACACGGTGGCCCTGGTCGGCCCCACCGGCGCCGGCAAAACGACCATCGCCAGCCTGCTGATGCGCTTCTACGACGTCGACGAGGGCGCCATCCTGATCGATGGGCAGGACATCCGCCACGTCACCATCGAGTCGCTGCGCAAGCAGCTGGGTGTGGTGCCGCAGCAGCCCTTCCTGTTCCAGGGGTCCATTGCCTACAACATCGCCTTTGGGCGCCCGGACGCGGCTCGTGAGGAGATCATCGCGGCGGCCAAGGCGGCCAACGCCCACGACTTTATCTCCGCACTGCCCGGCGGCTATGATACCGAGGTGCTCGAGGAGTCCACCAACCTCTCCCTCGGGCAGCGTCAGCTGGTCTGCCTGGCCCGCGTGATCCTGTCGCAGCCCAAGATCCTGGTGCTCGACGAGGCGACCTCCAGCGTCGACCTGCGCACCGAGGGCCTGATCCAGGATGCCATGGAGACGCTCATGTCGGGCCGCACCTCACTGGTCATCGCCCACCGCCTGGCCACGGTGCAGCGCGCCTCCAACATCCTGGTGATCGAGGGGGGGCGTATCGTCGAGAACGGCACGCACGAGGAGCTGCTGGCCCTCAACGGCGTGTACGCCAACCTGTACGAGACGCAGTTCTTGGCTCCGGTGCTCGAACAGATCTGAGTCGGTCGGTCACGCGCATAGGGGAAAGGGCTACGCATGAGCAGTGCCAAGTACGTGCTGCGCTATCGGCAGGGCTCGCAGGGCCCTGCCCACCTGGGCCTGGCCGTCGACGGCCAGGTGTACGACCTGACGGCCCTGGGCAGGCCCGAGTACGCCTCTCTGGAGGCCTGGCTCTCCCACGCCGACCGGGACTGGCCCGCCGCCCTGCAGGCCCTGGCGCAGGTGCCGGCCAGCGCCGGTGCGGCTTGCAGCGCCGCGGCGCTGGCGGCCGGGGAGAGCGGCCTCCAACTGCTGGCCCCCCTAGACACTCAGGAAGTCTGGGCCTGTGGCGTTACCTACACGATGAGCCGGGCGGCGCGCATGCGTGAATCGCAAGAACCGACCATCTACGGCCGGGTCTACGATGCACCGCGACCGGAGGTCTTTATGAAGGCCACCCCCCACCGCGTGGTGGGCCCCGGCGAGGCCGTCGGCATCCGCAGCGACTCGGCCTGGGACGTCCCCGAGCCGGAGCTGACTCTGCTCGTCACGCCGGGGATGCACATCGCCGGCTACACGGCGGGGAACGACATGAGCTCGCGGGATATCGAAGGGGAGAACCCCCTCTACCTGCCGCAGGCCAAGATCTATGATCGCTGCTGTGCGCTGGGCCCCTGGGTGCGGCTGGCCGATGGCGGTTGCGACCCCAAGAGCCTGGCGGTGCGCTGCGCCATCCAGCGGGGCGGCCAGGAGGTGTTTTCCGGCGAGACGAACACCGCCAACATCCACCGCTCGCTCGAGGAGCTGGTGGAGGCGCTGGCCCGCTGCAACAGCTTCCCGGCCGGCGTGCTGGTGATGACGGGCACCGGCATCGTCCCGCCCGATCACTTTTCCCTACAGGATGGCGACCGCGTCGAGATCGCGATCGAGGGGATCGGCACCCTCGCCAACCCCGTGGTGCGCCTCGGGGCCTAGCATCGCCCGCCGCACGATAAAGGACCCGGGCCCACATGGTGGGTCCGGGTCTTCCGTTTGGCGAGGAAGGGTGAGGCTAGCGCGCCTCGGCGTTCTGCCGGCGCACCAACGCCTCCAGGCAGCCCTGCCAGGCCTCAGGTCCGCGGGTCATCTTGGCGATACGGATATCGGCAAAGCGGGGCGCCAGGGCGACCAGCTCGCCCGGCAGCCGGTCCCAGTCGCCGGAGACCACGATCTCCTCCAGCCGCCTGGCGGCGGGCGCCGCCCACTCCCACTCTAGGCGAAAGCGGTCCGCCTTGAGGAAATAGTCGCGGTTCTCCCAGGCGGTGGTGGTCACGTCGATGGTCGCGGCGATCTCTTGCAGCGAGATGGCCACCAGGGCGGCCATGTCCTTGCTCTCGTCGTCGATCCGCTTCTTGAACATCAGGTGCCGCAGCATCTCGGCAATGGTACGGCGCGCCTGGTTCCGCAGCCTGCCAGGGTTGGCGGTGTTGATCACTCGACTCATATCAGTTCCTCGGGACGGTTGGTGAGCACCGAGTATAGGGAGGCGCCGGCGCTCCGTCAACAGGGGCTGGCGCATTGACGGCGCCCCCCCTCTTGCCTATCATGACCGCCGAACCCGCCGGCCCGCGGCGAACCGTCCGGGAGGCCCGCCCTCCGCGCGCCCGGCCCGCCCTTGTACCTGTATCCTCGGCTGACCCGTCACCTGCCGGCCTGCGCCCGGCGAGCATACCAACCACAGGAGCGCCTCATGGCCGCACGGCTGATTGTTGACACTCACCATCACTATCAGAACATCCCCAACTATCCCGACCTGCTGGCGGAGGAATACGCCAGGCTGGGGATCGCCAAGGTCTGCCTGATCTCGCCGTATGGCGAGGACGGCATTCAGCGGCTGGCCGACGCGGCCCGCCGCTACCCGGACTTTATCCTGGGGTTGGCCCGCTTTGACTGGAACTCTCACACGGCGGATGACGTTACACGGTTCAAGGACCTGGGCATGGCCGGCGTCAAGTTCATCCGTCCTCCCAAGCCGTACCATGACCAGGCCTACTGGCCGGTGTACGAGCGCTGCGAGGCGTTGGGGCTGCCGGGGCTTTTCCACCTGGGGATCGTGGGGCGCAGCGCTGCGACCGGGGTGATGCGCGCCGCCACGCCGGAGGACGCTCGCCAGGCTGACTATGTCGATTCCAACTTTATGCGGCCCATCTACCTGGACACGCTGGCCCGCCTCTTCCCCACCTGGCAGATTCAGGGCGCGCACCTGGGCAACCCCTGGTACGAGGAGGCCGCCATGTGCTGCCGCTGGAACCCGAACCTGTACTTTGACCTGAGCGGTTCCACGCTCAAGGCCAAGAGGCCCGAGTTCATCGCCGACCTCCTCTGGTGGAACCGCTTCACCCGCTACCGCGATCCCGAAGGGCGTGACGCCTGGGAAAAGATCGTGTTTGGCAGCGACGTGGCCTACTTTGAGACGCACGACGTCCTGCACGACTATGACAACGTCTTCCGCACGCTAGACCTCAGCGACGAGATCCGCTGGGCGATCCTGGGCGGCACCGCGGCCCGCATGTATGGTCTGGCCAACGAGGGGGATGCTTCGTGAGAGTCCACATCCTGGGCACCTGCAGCGGCACTGAGCCGATGCCCGGGCGCCACCACGTCTCCTTTGCGCTCGAGGCGGACGGCGGCCTCTACTGGTTTGACGCCGGGGAGGCCTGCTCGTACACCGCCCACCTGATGGGCCTCGACCTGCTCACGCTGCGGGCGCTGTTCATCTCACACCCCCACGCGGACCATATCGGCGGGCTGCCCAACCTGATCTTCAACGTGCTCAAGCTGAACGGCCTCGAGACGGACCCTGCCCGCAGGCTGGAGGGCCGTTCGATCCCGATGCACCTGCCCGCCATGCACCTGTGGGAGGGGCTGCGGCTCTTTCTCGGCGGAGGGCGGCTCAAGCTCCAGGCGGACGGGCGCTTCACGGCGCACCTCCTGCAGGATGGCCCGGTGTTCGACGATGGCGTGGTGCGCGTGCGCGCGCTGCACAACCGCCACATCGGCGTGCCGCCGGAGGGTGAGCCCTGGCAGTCCTTCTCCTTCCGCATCGAGGGGGACGGTCGCAGCCTGGTTTACTCGGGCGACGTCCGCGACGTGCGCGAGATGGCCCCGCTCCTCGACGGCTGCGACCTGCTCCTGATGGAAACAGGGCACCACCCGGTAGGCCCGGTGTGCGAGTACCTGGCCGAGCGGGTCCCCGACCTGGGGCGCCTGGTCTTCATCCACCACGGGCGGGCCATTCTCGCCGACCCCGCGGGAGAGCTGCGCGTGGCCCAGGGGATCCTCGGCGAGCGCGTCACCATCGCGTCCGACGGCACGACGCTGGCCCTCTAGCGCCCGTGCGCCCATCACCGTTCACCCTTGGCGTAACCCATAGGATCAGCACATGAAGCGGTACCAAGTAGTCCTCGGCGCCCTCACCACGACCGCCCTGGTGGTCGTGGCCGTGGCGGCCTGGCTGCGGCTGGGGCCTGGTTCCAGGTCGGCTTCTGCCCCCCTGGCGACGACGGAGAGCCCGGCGCGGGCAGAGGCCACCCCGTCCGCCCCTTCGGGCGCGACGGCCAGCCCTTCGACGAGCCCGCAGCCGGCGGCCTCGCTGACGCCGGACCCCGTACAGACGGTTCCGGCCAGCGGCCTGGCGCCGTCGGCGGCCCTGGCCGGGGAACCGGCCCCCTCGCAGTGGGGTGAGGCCAGCCGGGCCCTGGCCGACGGCGACTATGCGGCGGCCATTCCGCTCCTCGAGGCAGCCCTGGACGGCGCCTCGCCGGCCCAGAGCCCCCTGCTGCGCGTGGCCCTGGGGCGGGCGCTATACGAGTCGGACCGTTTCCGCGAGGCCGCCGAGACGCTGGCCCCCGTGGACGCCGCGACGCTGCCCGAGGAAGCCGCCGTCGAGGCGTTGGGGCTGCTGGCGCGCGCCTGCGAGGCCAGCGGAGACTGGATCGGGGCCATCACCGCCTACGACCGGCTGCTTGGCTATGAGAGCATGCCCGCCGACGTGGCCCGCTTCCAGGCGGCGCGTGCCTACTTGGCCATGGGAGACGCGGCCACCGCGGCCGCGCAGCTCGGCGCCATCGACCTCGCCTCCCTGCGGGCCAGCCGCCAAGCCGAGATTCTCGAGGAACTCGCCGAGGCGCGCGCGGCCCAGCACGACGAGGCCGGCGCCGCCGACGCCTACGCCCAGATCCTCTCCTTCGCCGAGAACTATGCCTACCGCGCCCAGGTGCTGGGCAAGCAGGCCGACGCCCTCCGCCGGGCCGAGCGGCGCGATGACGCCGTGGCCCTTTACCAGCGCCTGGTGGCCGAGTTTGCCGACACCTCCAGCGCCGGCCCCGCCCTGGCCGCCCTCGACGAGCTGGGCGCCGCCGGCGACGTGAGCGACTTCCAGCGCGGTGTGGTGCTATACGGTTCCGGGAAGTACACCGATGCGCTGCAGGCCCTGCGGCGCTACCTGGAGGCCGGCACCGGCCCCGGCCTGGACCGGGCCCAGTACTATGTGGCCCTGGCCCTTCAGCGCCTGGAGCAGCACCCCGAGGCCATTGCTGAGCTCGACGCCTTCATCGCGGGCCACGCCGGCAGCGCCCTGCTGCCCGACGCCTGGATGGCCAAGGCCCGCTCCCTCGGCGCCACCGGCGGCGACGTCGCCGCCCTGTACGAGGCCTTTGCCGACGCCTATCCCCAGAGCGCCACGGCGCCGCGGGCATTGTGGCTGGCCGCCGAGGGGCTAGAGCGGCAGCGCGACTGGGACCGCGCCGCCTACTACTACAACCTGATGCACAGCAGGTACCCGGCCGATTCCGGGGCGCCAGAAGCCCGCTTCCGCGAGGCGCTGATGGCCTACGCCGGCAGGAACTACCGCCGCGCCCTGGAAGCCTGGCAGGCGGAACTCGCGAACGCCTCAGGAGACGGCCGCACGCGCCTGCTCGTCTGGCTCGGCCTGGCCAGCCGGCACCTCAACGACGAGGCCGCCGCAACCTCCTACTGGGGCGAGGCAGCGGAGCAGAGCCCGCAGGCCTACTATGGGCTGCGCGCCCGCGACCTGCTGGATGGCGAGGACCTGCTCCTCTCCGCTACCGCCGGCGGGGCCGTGGCTGATAGCCTGACCTCGGAGGAGGACTGGCGAGAGATCGAGGCGTGGGTGGCCGGCTGGGCCGGGGCCTCCGCCCTCGAGACCAGCGTGGCCGACCGTCCCCTGGTGCGCCATAGCCAGGTCATGTGGACGCTCAACTGGCACGCCGAGGCGGTCGAGCTGCTGCGCCTGGTGCGGCCAGAGGCCCAGGATGACGTCGGCGCCGTCCTGAGCCTGCTGCACATCACGGCCGAAAGCGGCATCACCCCCTTTTCCATCTGGGGGGCCGAGCGGCTCGCGGCGCTGGGCGCCCGCGCCGGCGCCGGCGACCCTCCCGCGGCCCTGCTGCGCCTGGCCTACCCGACCGACTATGGCCACCTGGTGAGCGCCGAGGCCCACCGCCTGGCGGTGGACCCGCTCCTGTTCCTCGGCCTGGTGCGCCAGGAGAGCCGCTTTGATCCCCACTCCGAGTCGTGGGCGGGGGCGCTGGGGCTGACCCAGGTGATCCCCTCCACCGGCGCCGACATCGCCGCGGCCATCGGCCCGGCCGACTACCGGCACGACATGCTGCGCCGCCCGGTCCTCAGCGTGCGCTTTGGCGTCTGGTATCTCTCGCGCCTGCTGGAGATCTGCCACCGCGACTGGATCGCGGCCATCTCCTCGTACAACGGGGGGTACGGCAACGTCACCCGCTGGGCCGGTGGAGAGATCCCCATCGTCGACCACGACCTGTTCTATGAGCTGGTGACCTACGCCGAGACCAAGTCCTACATTCGCCTGGTGTACGAGAACTATCGCCAATACCAGGCGATCTACCGATAAGAAGAGCCCCGGGTCCTTCTCAGGACCCGGGGCTCTTGCACACGGTCGGCGAGCACACGCCGGCGCGCCTCAGATAAGGAGCGTGGCGTTGGCGCGGTCGGTCTCGTTAATGTAGGTGGCCACCCCGCCGATCTCCACGCCGTCGATCAGCTCCTCGGGCTTGATGCCCATCATCTCCATGGTCATCTGGCAGGCGATGAGCCGCGCCCCGTTGTCCATGGCGCTCTGCATCAGGGCCGGCAGCGAGTCGATCCGCTTGCTGTGCATCACCTGCTTCATCATCAGCGTGCCCAGGCCGCCCATGTTCAGCCGCGAGAGGGTCAGCGCGCCCGGGCCTTTGGGCATCAGCCAGCCGAACATGCGCTCGACCAGAGTCTTCGAAACCTGGCCCGCCTGCTGGCGACGCAGGATGTTCAGCCCCCAGAAGGTGAAGAACATGGTCACCTTCTGGCCCATGGCCAGGGCGCCGTTGGCGATGACGAACGAGGCCAGGGCGCGGTCCAGGTCGGCGGAAAACACCACCATGGTCTTGGCGGTTGGCTCGCTCGGGTGGGCGGCCGGCCGCGGCGCCCCGGGCACGACCAATCCCTTCCTGAGGAAGGCCTCGATCCGGTGGTCGTAGCGCTGCAGGTCGACCAGGGTGTTGCCGGTGCGCTCGGCCCAGGCCGCCACGTCGCGGGCAAAGCCGGGGTCGGTGGCGGTGGCCCGCAGCATCTGGCCCGGCTGCAGGCCCTCCATGGCCTTGTAGACCGCCATGATCGGCCCGGGGCACTGCAGGCCGCAGGCATCTAGTGTAACCGCCGCCTGCACCTCCGGTTCCGGAGCCGCCTCCGCCGAGGGGGCCGCTGAGGCCCCTGCCACGCCGGATCTCCCTCCGTCCAGGTCGCTCGACTGCTTTTCCATGGCCACCTCGTAGGTAGTATAGCCGCCCGAGACGTTCACCACGTCGTAGCCGTGCTGCCGGAGAATCCTCTCCGCCAGGTAGGCGCGCCGGCCCACCTTGCAGTACACCGCCCACTGGCGGGCCGGGTCCAGCTCGGCGTAGCGGGTCCGCAGCTGGCCCAGGGGGATGTGCAGGGCGCCCTCCATGTGGCCGAGCGCGAACTCGACCTCCTCGCGGACGTCCACGACGCCCAGCCCCGCTTCGCGCAGCGCGGCCAGTTCGCTCCACTCCACCATGTGGGAATCGCCGCGCAGCCGGTTGGCGGCGACGTACCCGGCGATGTTGACCGGGTCCTTGGCCGCGCCGTAGGGCGGCGCGTAGGCCAGTTCGAGGTGCTCGAGGTCGTAGACGGTCATCCCCGCCTGCAGCGCCGTGGCCAGCGTGTCGATGGTGCGGTCAACGGCGTTGTACCCCACCACCTGGGAGCCCAGGAGGCGCCCGTCGTCGGGGCGGTATAGGAGCTTGATCGACTGCTGCGTGGCCCCCGGATAGTACGCCACGTGGTCCTGGCTGTGGGTGATGGTCGTCAGGTAAGGAAGGCCAGCGCCCTGCAGCCCGCGGGCGTTCGAGCCCACCGTGGCCACCGTGAGGTCGAACACCTTGACGATAGACGTGCCCCACGTCCCGCGGTAGCGGGCATCGCCGCCGGTGATGTGGTCGGCCGCGATGCGCGCCTGGCGGTTGGCCGGCCCGGCCAGGGGCACGGCATAGGGCGCCCCTGTCACGGGGTTCAGTACCTGGATGGCGTCTCCCAGGGCGTAGACGTCCGGGTCAGAGGTCTGCAGGTGCTCGTTGACGATGACGTGCCCGCGCGGGCCCAGGGCCAGCCCGGCCTGCGCGGCAAGGGTGCTCTCCGGCTGCACGCCGATGGCCAGCACGACCATGTCGGCCTGATGCTGCCGCCCGTCGCCGGCATGCACGACGAGGCCCCCATCCTCGGCCAGTTCGATCGCCTTCAGGGCGCTGCCCAGGGCCAGCAGCACGCCGCTGTCGCGCAGGTGGCGGTGCACCAGGGCGGCCATCTCAAAGTCGAGGGGAGCCATCACCTGGCCCAGCATCTCGACAAGGGTCACGTGGACGCCGCGCGCGACGAGGTTCTCGGCCATCTCGAGCCCGATAAAGCCGCCACCCACGACAACGGCGCGGCGCACCCGGCCGGCGTCGATCATGGCCTTGATGGCGTCCGCATCGGGAATTGTACGCAGGCTGTACACGCCGGGGAGGTCGACGCCGGGGACGTTGGGCACCAGCGGCTGTGCCCCGGGGGAGAGGATCAGCTTGTCGTAGGACAGAGGGTAGTCCTGGCCGGCCAGCAGGTCGCGCACCAGGACCTGTTTGGCCGCCCGATCGATGCGCAGCACTTCGTGACGGGTGCGCACGTCGATGGCCACTTCGGCCCGGAGCTTTTCCGGCGTGGAGACCAGCAGGGCCTCCCGCTGGGCGATGGCTCCCCCGACATAGTACGGCAGGCCACAGTTGGCAAAAGACACGTATTCGCCGCGCTCCAGGACGACGATCTCGGCCGCCTCGTCGCGCCGGCGCAGCCGCGCGGCGGCCGACGCGCCGCCCGCCACCCCACCCACGATTACGGTTCTGGCCATGTGTGCTCCTTGTGGTGCCGGCCCTTGCGCTCGGCGTCTGCGCGCCCGGCGATGATGGCGGCACCCATCACATTGTGATTTCCGGAGCAATCATACCATACGGGGGTATGGTTGTCAATACGTCACTGCGAATCTCCGCGCCGCAACAGCACGAGGGCCGGGGGAAGGGATCCCCCCGGCCCTCGTCAGGTGCTGTCATCGTCCGCAGGCGGCGTGTCTCTACTCCAGCGTCAAGAGCAGCCGGGCGCCGGCAGGGATCTGTACCTCCTCCGCAAAGGTCACCCGCACGCCGCCTTCCATCTCCGCCAGGCGCGCCGCCAGCGGCCGACCGCCCAGCGTCGCGCGCACGCCGCGCACGCCTGCCACGCTGCCCAGAGAGAGCGTCTCCAGGCGCAGTGACCCATAGTCCACGCCGAGCGTCGCCTCCCAGCGCCCTCCCTGCCGGCGCTGCGAGAACGTCCCCCAGCCGCTGCCGACCGACCAGAAGGACGCCCAGTCCTCCTCTCGCCAGCGCGGGGCAAAGCCGATCGCCCGGTGCGGCAGGTCAAAGGAAAAGCCGGCCAGCGCCGTAAGCACCGCCCAGGAGGCCAGCGAACGCGCATAGTGGCTGCCACACTCGAACTCGTTCCAGGGGTTGCGGCGCACACCGTCGTGCCGGGCGCGCAACCCTTTGACGATCGCCAGCCCCTCGTCGACCTGGCCCTCGTAGATCAGGTGGCTGGCCACCTGGTACTCGATGCCGCACCAGACCTCGTCCGAGTACACGAAGGGGAACTCGGGCCGGCCCCCGCGCGGCCAGGAGCAGAGCAGGAGCCCCTGCTCATCGTTGAGGGCATAGATGCGCTGGGGGTTGGCGTGCTCCCAAAAGTCAGTGCGCCAGTTGTGCTGAAAGACGGCGCGCATGGCGCTCTGCACGTGAGCCGGCTCGAACAGGTAGCCCAGGCCCACCAGGTGGGCGAACCACTGGCCGATCAACTGATCCGACAGGCACCCCTCGCCGTACTGGTACTTGGGGTTCAGCTCCTGGTCGTAGACCTGGCGGTAGTACTCGCCGTTGAAGAGCTCCTTCTCCATGCGGGCCCGGCCCGAGGCGAACACCTTGCGGTACTGCTCGGCGGCCTCGACGTCACCAAGGTGGCGGGCCATCTCCTCCGCGGCGCGCAGGGCCCCCAGGTAAAAGCTGCCCATCATCGTGTTGGGGCCATGGAACTCGATATCGTAGGTGTTGTGCTGGATCCCCTCCATCACGCCGTCGCGGTCGAGGTCCCACTCCGTCCAGGCGTATTCGAGCGCCTTCCGCACGCGCGGCCACAGCCCGCGGAGCCAGTCATCGTCGCCGCAAAGGAGCCAGTCGCGGTAGACCTTCAGCACGCCGCCCATCTGGCCGTCGGCCGCGGGGTGATACTCAAAGGGCGGGGCGCCCAGCGGAAGCTGCAGGCGAAAGCCCATGTAGCCGTCGTCGCGCAGGTTGTAGGTATAGTCCGCATCGCGGAGAGACCGCTCCAGCGCCGGGAACAGGAAGGCCACCGTCTGGGCATAGTTCCACACGTGCGTGCAGGACCCCTCGCAGCAGCCGCTGGTGGAGTGGCAGCCCTCAAAGCCGTAGAACGTCCCGTCCGCCAGCCGCAGGACCGTGGGGCTATGCAGGATGGAGGCCTGGGAGGACAGGGCGTCCAGCACGTAGGGCGGCAGGTGCGAGGAAAAGAGCGCGCGGTGGAAGGCCCGCGTCTCACCGTAGAGGCGCTCCTGGTGCGCCACATAGTAGGCGGCCACGTCCAGCGCGTCGCCCCACTGGGAGGCATAGTAGTTCGGCCACATCGGCTGGGCGGGGGCGTCGGCGCGGGGTGCCTTCCAGTAGCGGGTAAAGTTCGGGAAGTGCCAGGAGATGCACAGCGGCAGGACCGCCTCCTGCCCCGGCTGCAGGGTGGCCCGCAGCCAAAGGCTGCCCACGTCGGACGAGCCCTCGGGCGAGGGGCCATCGTTGCGCGCAGGCAGGGTGCCGTCGACGGAAAAGTGGTCCCAGAAGTCGTGCATGGCGTCGTACCAGGAGCCGCGCAGCCAGGTGTCCTGGTGGCCCACGTCCGGCCAGTCGGTGGTCAGGGCCATGGTGCCATAGTCGGGGTGCTCCTGGCCGTATCGCCCACTGGTGAGGCTCAGGCCACGCAGGGTGCCCCGTTCCACAAAGGTGTTGGCGTTGTCCCCGAGGAACTCGCCGGTAAAGGGGCCCTCGCCCGGGTAGCCGATCGGGTTCAGGATGTTCCCCAAGAGCGAGACCTCCACCGGCTCGGGCCCCTCGTTCCGCAGGTGGTAGCGCAGCACGGCGATGGGCAGGCCCGAATCGTCCGCGTTCAGGGGGATGAAGGGGCTGTAGGCCTCCAACGTCACCGCGACGGGGAGCACGGGGTCCTCGAACTCTATCTCGGCAAAGGGGAACTCGCCGCGGAAGCGCGCCCCGCGCATGTGCGGCAGGCCCGAGCCGTCCTCACGGCGGACGCCAAACCCCATGCCCCGATACGTCCCACCGCCCTGGCCGGTGAAGGGGGGCTGCGGCGGGGCCTGCAACACGCGCGTCACCGGCTGGCCCGAGGCCGTCCGCGCCCAGAGGGCCACGAAGGTGTAGGGCAGCACCGAGCCCTTGTTGGGCCGGTTAAAGATCTCCCAGTCGATCAGCGCCCCGCGCCCGGACAGAGAGACGCAGCCCGTGCCGATGCCGCCCAGGGGGAAGGCGATCTCACGCAGTTGGGCACCTTCATAGACGGGCGGGCGGCCGACGGCATGCAACTCGTCCGGCCGGTAGAACTCGTGTGTCGCCATTCCTCTCCTCCGCGCTATCGAACGCTACCACTGGTCCGCGATCATTCAACCGCCTGGGGATCGGCCTGTCAAGGCGTAGTCCGCGGGCGGCGAGCACCGCGCCCGAGTGGTTGACACTCCCTTCCCCGATGGTATCATCGTCCTGCGGTCCGCTGGGTACCCACAGGAGCGTGTACCATGAAGCCACGAGTGTCGATCATCGGCGTGTGGATCGGGGCTCTGTTGGTCTCGTTCCCCGTCGCCGCGGTGATGCTGTACCTGCTGACGGGCAAGGTCGCTCTGCCAGAGTGCCTCGGCGGAGGTCTGCACACGCCGGCCGACCTGGCCGCAGACCTGGAGCGGATGGCGCAAGAGCATGAGGAGGCGGTCTGATGTCCAGATCCTTCCGTGTGGGAGTGTTGGCCGGCCTACTGGCGCCCTTCGTCTACCTGGCCGGCGTCGTCGCCTGGGTGTACCACTACACCGGCAAGGTCCCCTTTCCCGCCCGGCGCACCGACGAGGATGAGCTGGTGATCCGCCTGGTGGAGCCGGAGGAGGTCCGCGGCTACTGGCAGCGGTGGGTGGAGGGGCTGCAGCCCCTCGTCGCTACCCTGCAGCGCCTTGGCAACCGCGTGCAGGAGCGCCTGCCCAGAAAGGGTTCCCCGGCCTGAGTCGCGCCCGCACGCTCCGAACCCGCCGGCCGTGAGGCCGTGCCTGCCGAGCCGGGCGTCGCCGCCCGGCGTCGTGTCGCCGTTCGCCCCCGCCCGATAGCAGAGGAGAGCCCGTATGCCGAACGAGCAGCCCAGCCCTGTAACCGTCCACATGGTCGGCAACGCCCATATTGACCCGATCTGGCTGTGGCCGATGAGCGAGGGGCGCGCCGAGGTGCTCTCGACCTACCGCACGGCACTGGCCCTGATCGACGAGTTCGACGGCTATGTGTTCACCAGCGGCGGAGCGATCACCTATCAGTGGGCGGCCGAGGATGACCCGGTCCTGTTCCGCGGCATCCAGCGCGCCGTCGCCGAGGGACGTTGGGAGCTGGTCAACGGCTGGTGGCTCCAGCCGGACTGCAACATTCCCCACGGAGAGGCGTTCGCCCGCCACGCTCTGTACGGGCAGCGCTATCTGCTGGAGCTTTTCGGGCGGCGCGCCACGATCGGGTACAACGTCGACTCGTTCGGCCACGCCGGCACTCTGCCGCAGATCCTAAAGCAGGGCGGGCTGGATCACTATGTCTTCTTCCGCCCCAAGCCGGACGAGAAGGACCTACCCAGAGAACCCTTCTGGTGGCAGGCGCCGGACGGCACCCGCGTCCTGGCGCAGCGGCCGCCGCTCCACTACAACAGCCCGGAGCGCGAGGACATGCGCGCCCGGGTGCCCGCTGCCGCCGCGGGGGGCGCGCCGGGGTTGCCGGCCGTCCTCTGCTTCTACGGCGTGGGCAACCATGGCGGCGGCCCCACCCGGCACAACGTGTGCACCCTGGTCGAGATGATGGCTGAGGGGGCCTCTCCCCGCCCCGTCTTTTCTTCGCCAGAGCGGTACTTTGCCGAGATCGAGGCTCTGGGCCGCTCCTGGCCGGTGGTGGCAGAAGAGCTCCAGCACCATTCCCGCGGCTGCTATACGGCGGTCTCGCGGGTCAAGCGGGAAAACCGCCAGGCTGAGCACGCCCTGCTGCGCGCCGAGCGCCTGGCCGCCCTGGCCGGGGCCTGCGCCGGCCTTCCGTCGCGCCAGGAGGAGATCGCCGCGGCCTGGAAGAAGGTGCTCTTTTGCCAGTTCCACGACGTCCTGCCCGGTACCTCGATCCGCAGCGCCTACGAGGACGTCTGGGACTATTACGACCAGGCCCGCCGCACCGCGGCCGCGGTGGAAGAGGAGGCGCTGGCAGCCCTGGGGCGCCGGGTGCGGGTGCCCGAGGGGGACCAGGCCGTCACGGTGTGGAACTCGCTCCCCTGGGAACGGGATGAGACCGTCCGCCTGCGCGTGGGGATGGGCGGCTTTGGCGGGGACCGCTACGGCCTGCGCTACCCGGCCCCGCCGCGCCTGGTTGACGAGGCCGGCCGCGAGGTGCCCTGCCAGATCGTCGACGTGGAGCTCGACTATAGCACCTACATGGTCCACCTCGACGCCCGGGTGACGGTGCCGGCCCTGGGCTGGCGGGTCCTGCAGGTCACGGTGCCCGTGACCGACCCCCCGGCGGCCGACCCTGAACCCCCCGCCGTCGAAACGGTCGATAACGGCAGCCTGCGCCTGCGCTTTGACCCGGCCACCGGCTGGCTGCTTAGCCTGGCCGACGTCGCTTCCGGCGCCGAATACCTGGCCGGGCCAGCGGCCGTGCCCGTCGTGCTGGACGATCACTCGGATACGTGGAGCCACGGCGTCGCGGCCTTCCGTGACGAGGTCGGCCGCTTTACCGCCGTCGCGCCGCCCCAGCTGGTGCACGATGGACCGGTACAGCGCACCGTCCGGGTGACGAGCGCCTGGGGCGCGTCCACCATCGTCCAGGAGTTCACCCTGGCCCACGGGCGGCCCGAGGTCGATGTGACCATGACGATCGACTGGCACGAGCAGTTCAAGATGCTCAAGTTGGCCTTCCCGCTGGCCCTCGACGCGCCCGGCGTGACGGCTTCGGCCCCCTACGGCTCGGTGGGCCGCACGGCCAACGGTGAGGAGGAACCCTGCCAGGCCTGGGTGGACCTCAGCGACGCCTCTCGCGGGGTTACGCTCTTGAACGACTCGCGCTACGGGTACGATGCGCTGGGGGCCGAGCTGCGCCTCAGTGTGCTGCGCAGCCCGATCTATGCCTTCCACGACCCCCGCCAGGTAGTGGCCGGGGTGACCTATCACTACACCGACCAGGGCCTGCAGACGCTGCGCTACCGCCTGCTGCCCCACGAGGGCGCCTGGCAGGCGGTGCACCCGGGCCGTGCCGCCCTGGAGCTCCACGAGCCGCTCATCGGCCGGGCCGCTTCCCCGCAGGGTGGCGAGAGGCCGCAAGATGGCGAGGGGCCGCAGGGGTCGCTCTTGCGCGTGGCGCCCCAGAACGCGGTGCTGACCGTGGCCAAGTGGACCGAGGACGGCGGCGGGCTGCTCGTGCGTGGGTACGAGGCGGAGGGACGCCCCACGAGGGTGGTGATCACCTCGGAGGCGCTCGGCCGGCGCTGGGAGGGAGAGGTCCGTGCCCACCAGATCTGGAGCTGGCTGCTGCCGCTGGACGGCGGCGCGCCCGTCCCGACCAACTTCTTGGAAGATGCCGATTGACTGCCCGGTGCAACCTTCTGGCGGCGGGTAGTGTCCAACAGGTAGAGAGGGATGAGACGCGGTACGGCGGCGCCGTGCCGGGGTGCGGGAGGGATCGATGACGCTGACGCCTTGGGAAATCCTGCTCATCTGCATGGGGTTCCTCGTGCTGGCCGGGGTGTTTGTGACCCTCAACCGCTACATCGCCTACAAGGAGCGTGTCGCGCTGGCCCGTCTGGGGTTCTCGCTAGAGGACCTGAGCAGGGAAGCAGCGCAGATGCGCCACGGCAACCGCGGCGTGCTGTGGGGTGGCGTGATCACCGCCACCAGCGGCCTGGCCCTCCTTCTGGGGTTGTCGACCCTGGGCATCGGGGTGTGGCTCCTCGGGGGGCTGCTGCCTCTGTTCGTGGGCCTCGGGATGGTCCTGATCTACCTGATGACGCGGGGCCCCGCGGGGCAGGGCGCACCTGCCGGCGAGGAAGAGGCACATGACGAGGAGGGGTTGGCCGGCGGGGACGGTGTCGCCGCCAGCAACGGAAACGGGGGGCGCGAGCAGCCGTCGCGCGAGCGTGCCGAGGGCGCCGGGGAACAGCGGCGCGCCTAGGCGCCGGGCAGCGCGTGTTCGTGGGGTACAGTCGTGAACGAGCCGCGCGCGGGGTTGGTTGAGGCTGCCAGGGCCGGCGACGCACATGCCTTTGCCGCGCTGGTGCGCGATACCGAGCAGGGCGTCTACAACGTGGCCTATGGGATTCTGGCGAACGCCCAGGAAGCCCAGGACATGGCCCAGGAGGCCTACCTCCGCGCCTGGCGGGCGCTGCCCACCTTCCGCGGGGACTCGGCCTTTGGCACCTGGCTGTACCGCATCACCGTGAACACCTGCCTGAACCGCCGCCGCCAGCTGCGCGCTCAGTGGAACCTGGTGGATGGCGAGGAGCTGATGGAAGAGCTCCCCTCGCCCGCGCCGGGGCCGCTGGCGCTGACCGTGCGGCGCGAGCGCGACGAGTACCTGTGGGCCTCGGTGGGCGAGTTGCCGGTGCACTATCGGATCGTCGTCCTGCTGTTCTACCAACAGCAGATGTCGTACGCCCAGATCGCCGAGGTGCTCTCGCTGCCGCTGGGCACCGTGAAGGCCCGCCTGAACCGCGCCCGGCTGGCCCTGGCCCGCAGCCTGACTCAGGTGTCGGAGAAGAGCAATGCTGTCCTGTGAGGAATGTCGCGGCCTGCTGCCGCAGTACATCGCCGACGGTGAGCCGGTGCGGCGCGCGCCCGCTGGGCTGCGCGAGCATCTGGCTGCCTGCGTGGCCTGCCGCGAACTCGCCGTGCGCCTGCGCTACGTCGAGGGCGCCCTGCTCGCCTACCCCTCGCAGGATGCCCCGCCGGCATTGGCCCAAGCCATCGTGGCCCAGATCACTCTCCCGGATGCCCGCCCCCCTGCCGAGGAATGGCAGTGGCTCCCCTGGGACGTGTGGGTGCCCGCGCTGGCGCTCCTGTTGGCCGTGGCGTTGGCCTCCTTCTCCGTCCCTCCGCACGCCTTCGCCCCGGCACCGTCCATCGACGTGGCGCCCGTCACGCTCCCCTCGGGTGAGGCGCTACAGGCCTGGCTGGCCGGGCTCCGCCAGAGTTCCGGCGGGAGCCTCTTCTGGGTCGCCTGGACGGCGGCGAGCATCATCCTGGCGGTACTGGGGATGATGGTGGGGCTTTCCTCCTGGCGGCGGGCCGACGCCACCGCGCACGAGGCCCTGCACGCGCGGGTGGCCCACGTCACCGGTTGGGTAGGGGGCCTCCTGGGCCGCGCGCCCTAGGTGCCGGGCCGCTTCGCGGGCGATTTGCCTTTCCCCTTTGATTCGGGCATACTCGTTACCCGCGTGGTGTAGTGGATACGCCATGTCCCTGCGACAGGGTCGTCGGCGGTGGGCCCGCGTGGGGAAGGCCAGCCTGGGGCGGTGGGAGGTACGCCCGCCCTCCAGGGTGCGGTAGTGCCTCGGCTCATTCGTAACGGCCTTACATTCCCCGCGTTCCCCATCGGCGCGGGGTTTTGCTGTACCCAAGACCAAGAGCCGTCAAAAGGAGTACCCATGGGCTACAACCTCACGCAAAAGATCATCCAGGCGCACCTCGCCGAGGGCGAGATGATCCCCGGCGAAGAGATCGGCCTGCGTATTGATCAGACTTTGACGCAGGACGCCACCGGCACCATGACCTACTTGCAGTTCGAGGCGATGGACCTGCCCCGCGTCCGCACGGAGCTCTCCGTCAGCTATGCCGACCACAACATGCTGCAGACCGACTTTCGCAACGCGGACGACCACCGCTATCTGCAGGGCGTGGCGGCCAAGTACGGCCTGCTCTTCTCTCGCCCGGGCAACGGCATCTGCCACCAGGTACACCTGGAGCGCTTCTCCCGGCCCGGCATCACCCTGCTCGGCGCCGACTCGCACACCCCCACCAGCGGTGGGCTAGGGGCCCTGGCCATCGGGGCCGGCGGGCTGGACGTGGCCATCGCCATGGCCGGCGCGCCGTTCTACGTGCCCATGCCCCGCGTGGTGCAGGTGATCCTCAGGGGGGCGCTGCCGCCTTGGGTGTCGGCCAAGGACGTCATCCTGGAGCTGCTGCGCCGCCTCACCGTCAAGGGCGGCGTGGGCAAGGTGATCGAGTACACCGGCCCGGGCGTGGCCACGCTGAGCGTGCCCGAGCGGGCCTCCATCACCAATATGGGCGCCGAGCTTGGCGCCACCAGCTCGCTCTTCCCCAGCGACGAGGTCACCCGCGCCTTCTTGCGCGCCCAGGGCCGCCCCGACGACTGGCAGCCCCTGGCGGCCGACCCCGACGCGGAGTACGACGAGACCGTGACGATCGACCTGGGCGCCCTGGTGCCGCTGGCAGCCGCGCCGCACAGCCCGGATGCCGTCGTAGCCGTGTCTGAGGTCGCCGGGCGACCGGTGGATCAGGTCTGCATCGGCTCTTGCACCAACTCGTCCCTGCGCGACCTGGAGACCGTCGCGGCCATGCTGCGCGGCAAGACCGTGGCCCGCAATGTATCTCTGGTCATCAACCCGGGTAGCAAGCAGGTGCTGACCATGGTGGCCCGCAGCGGCGCCCTGGCCGACCTGATCGCCGCCGGCGCACGCGTGATGGACCCCGGCTGTGGCCCCTGTATCGGCATGGGGCAGGCTCCCGCCAGCGGGGCGGTCTCGGTGCGCTCCTACAACCGCAACTTCAAGGGGCGCTGTGGCACCGACGACGCCAGCGTGTTCCTGGCCGGCCCGGAGACTTGCGCCGCCTCGGCGCTCACGGGCGTGCTGACCGATCCGCGTACCCTCGGCGCTGCGCCGTCCTTGCAGATGCCGGCAGCATTCCTGGTGGACGACAACATGATCGTCCCCCCGCCCGCCGATGGCTCCGACGTCGAGATCGTGCGCGGCCCCAACATCAAGCCGCTGCCCACGCGCGGCCCGTTGGCGGACGGGATCGCGGCCGAGGTGCTGCTGAAAACCGGTGACAACATCACCACCGACCACATCATGCCCGCCGGCGCACAGATCCTGCCGCTGCGTTCCAACATCCCGGCCATGAGTGAGCACTGCTTTACGCGCGTGGACCCCACCTTCCCGGCCCGCGCTCGCGCCGCCGGCAGCGGGTTCATCGTCGGCGGGGAGAACTATGGCCAGGGCTCCAGCCGTGAGCACGCCGCCCTGGTGCCGATGTACCTGGGCGTCCAGGCGGTGATCGTCAAGAGCTTTGCCCGTATCCACAAGGCCAACCTGGTGAACGTCGGCATCCTGCCGCTCGAGTTCGTCGACCCGGCCGACCACGGACGCCTGCAGCAGGGAGATCGCCTCGAGATCCGCGGCATTCGCGCGGCGCTGGAGAGCGGCCAGCCCCTCACGGTGCGCAATGAGACGCAGGGCACCGAGTTCCAAGTCCGCTATGACCTGTCGGAGCGTCAGGTAGAGATCGTGCTGGCCGGCGGGGTCCTGAATCTGATCAAGCAACGAGCCTAGCCAGCGGCGAACGCCCCACTGTGGGGCTCTTACCGACGGCATGGAACGTGATAGACGAGCAAGGAGATGATCATGAGCTACACCGTGACGCTCATCCCCGGGGACGGCATCGGCCCGGAAGTGGCCGACGCCATGCGCCGCGTCATCGACGCCACGGGCGTGCGCATCGCCTGGGACGTACAAGAGGCCGGCGAGAAGGCCATCGCCCAGTACGGCACGCCGCTGCCCGACCACGTGCTGGAGTCGATCCGCAAGAACCGCGTCGGCATCAAGGGGCCCATCACAACGCCGGTGGGCAAGGGCTTCCGCAGCGTGAACGTGGGCATCCGCACGGCGCTGGGTCTGTACGCCAACGTGCGCCCCGCCCAGACGATCGCCGGCGTGGAATCGCGCTACGAGGATGTGGACCTGGTCGTGGTGCGCGAGAACACCGAGTGCTTGTACGTGGGCATCGAGCACGAGGTCATCGCCGGGGAGGCTGCCGAGGCGATTCGCATCATCACCCGGCGTGCCACCGAGCGGGTGGCGCGCTTTGCCTTCGAGTACGCGCGGGCCAACGGGCGCAAGAAGGTGACCATCGTCCACAAGGCCAACATCCTCAAGATCACCGACGGGCTCTTTCTGCGCACCGCGCAGGCCGTGGCCAGCGAATACCCGGAAATCGAGTGCAACGACCGCATCGTCGACAACATCTGCATGCAGCTGGTGCAGCGCCCGCACGAGTACGACGTGCTCGTCCTGCCGAACCTGTTCGGCGATATCGTCAGCGACCTGTGTGCCGGGCTGGTGGGCGGCATCGGCGTGACCCCTGGCGCCAACATCGGCGACGGCATCGCCGTGTTTGAGCCGGTGCACGGCTCGGCGCCCAAGTACGCCGGCCAGAACAAGGTCAACCCCACGGCCACCATCCGCAGCGGCAGCATGATGCTCCGCTTCCTCGGGGAGATCGACGCCGCCGAGCGTGTAGAGCGCGCCGTCGCCGAGGTCATCGGCAAGGGTGAGCAGGTCACCTACGACCTGAAGGCCCACCGCGACGACCCCACCGCCGTCGGCACCCGTGAGATGGCCGAGGCCATCATCGCTGCCCTCTAGTCCGCGCCAAAGACGCCAAAGGGGCCCGGCCGCACTCTGGCGGCCGGGCCCCTTTTCCCTCAAGTTTGGCGCGTCAGGCCGGTTGCGGTTCCGTTTCCTGCGGCGCCGGCTTGGCCGCCCCCCGCGGCACCGCCAGAAAGGCAAAGCCAGCCGCCAGGAGCAGCGCCCAGGGCAGATAGCTGAGCATCTGCGGCAGGCCGTAGCGGTCGGCCAGGAGGCCCAGGATCCACGTCCCGCCAGCCCCACTGACGAACGTGAAGCCGAGGAAGAACCCGGACATCATCGCCATTTTGTCGGGGAACTGTCGCTGCCCAGAGACCACCAACAGCGTGTGCGACGGCCCCGTCAGAAGCCCCGCCACGACAAAGGCCACGTAGCTGACCATCCCCTCCGTGTGGAAAAAGGCGTACAGCGCGGCGCCGCCGAGCAGCAGCGTGCCCACCAGGATGCGCCGCAGGCCCACCCGGTCCGCCAGGTAGGCGCCGGCCACCCCGCCAATGGCCCCCGCGAAGGTGTTCAACGACACCAGCAGGCCATACGAGTCTGACGCGACGCCGAGGTCCTGCTGGTACTTGGGCACGAAGGTCTGCAGGGTATTCTGGGCAAAGGCCCGCAGGGCCGTGGCGATGAGCAGCAGCACCAGGAGCGCCCAGAACGAGCTCCGCGTCACGGCGGCAGCCGGCTGCTTCTGCTGCGCCTTGGTCGTGGTGCTCAGCCAGCGTGGGACGCACACGCGCACCACCGTCAGCGCCAGGAACACGGTGATCGCCGAGATCACCAGCAGCGAGCGCGGGCTGTGGTTGGCCAAAAGACGGCCGCCCAAGGCCGACCCGAGGAAGGCGGAGCCGACGCTGCCCCCCAGAAAGAAGATTGAGGCGGCCGTGGCGCCCCAGCGCGACCCACCGGCGATCGTGGCGTTGGCCGCCCCCTGCGGGTGCCAGGCCCCCGAGCCGAGGCCGGCCATGAAGATCAAAGCCCCCAACAGGAGTTTGGACTCGGCAAACAGCCCCGCGCTGAACATGGTCGTGGTGAACAGGATGGAGCCCACCGCCAGGGGGCGACCGCCGATCCGCTCGGCCAGCGTGCCGAAGAACGGCTGGGTAACAGAGGACAGTATCTGGTACAGGAGCATCATCAGAGCGATGTCCCGGTTGGCCAGGCCGAGGCTGACGCTCAGGCTGGCCAGCAGGATGGGCGCCACGCCCGACCAGGAGTCGTGCGCTCCATGGCCGACGGCCACTCCGATGAGGGTGCGGTTTCTATTTCTATCCATACGGGCAATCCTATCACAATCCGAAGTACGGCTGGCAAACGTCCGCTCATTATAACATGGGCCTGACGGTCATCCAAGGCATGCCGCCGGCGCAGAGATGCCCACCGGCGTCGCTCGCCAAGGCGCGGGCGCCTGTTGCCCGCTGGCCGCGGGACTGCTATATTGCAGTTGTGTGCCCGCAGGGGTGGCGCAGCCCAGGGCGCCGGGAGCCCGTCGTGGGCCTCTCGGTGGGCCTCTGGCGCCGCCCGGGCCGGGGCGCGAGCGTGCCTCCCGCCAACTCCATCCCCCTTTGGCCTCTCCGGGGGCAGGCCCCGGAACAGCCCCCTCTCACCCCGGTTCGCGCGCGGGCCGGCCAGGCGCTGGCCCCCGCACCACGCGGGTGCGCCGCTGCTCATGGGCACGGGAGGAGGGGAAGCCATGGCCAAGAAGAAGCGAGACGCACAGAGAGAGCGCCCCGGGGGCACCCCGTCCCCGGCCACCGCGGCGGAGCCCGCCGCCCCCGACCGCTCCGAAGAGACGCGCGGCGCGCCCGAGACCATGTCCAGCAGGGAGTACTATCGCGAGCTCCGCCGGCTGCACATCGAGTTGGTCAAACTGCAGGGCTGGGTCAGAGACAAGGGCCTCAAGGTCGTAGCGATCTTTGAGGGGCGCGACGCGGCGGGCAAGGGCGGCACCATCAAGCGCTTCATGGAGCCGCTGAACCCCCGCTACGCCCGCGTCGTCGCTCTGGGCGTACCCACCGAGCGCGAGCGTACGCAGTGGTATTTCCAGCGTTACGTCGCCCACCTGCCGGCGGCCGGTGAGATCGTCTTCTTTGACCGCAGCTGGTACAACCGCGCCGGCGTCGAGCGGGTGATGGGCTTTTGCAGCGAGGATGAATACCTGGAGTTCCTGCGTTCCTGCCCCGAGTTCGAGCGCATGTTGGCCCGGTCGGGCATCATCCTGATCAAGTACTGGTTCTCGGTCAGTGACGCCGAGCAGGAAAGGCGCTTCCAGGAGCGCCTCGATGACCCCACCAAACGCTGGAAGCTCAGCCCGATGGACATGGCCTCGCGCAGCCACTGGGTCGATTACTCGCGGGCCAAGGATGAGATGTTCCGCTATACAGACATCAAGCAGGCCCCCTGGTACGTGGTGAACGCCGACGACAAGAGGCGGGCGCGGCTGAACTGCATCAGCCATTTCCTCAGCCTGATCCCGTACGAGGACCTGACCCCCGAGTTCATCGCGCTGCCGCCTCGCCAGGAAGATACCGGCTATGTGCGCCCACCGCTGGACGAGCAGACCTTTGTCCCCGAAGCGTACTAGGAGCGGCGTACGCCATTATGCCAAGGGCGGCCACGGTCCGCATCGTGGTATAATGGGGGCGAGGCTATGCCCGCCTTCTGGGATTCCGGCCGGGGCCGGGGCTCCGCCGAGAGGAGCAAAGCGACATCGGCCATAGGCTGTTGACGGTACGATATGCCAATACGCATCACGCCTGACCAAGTCAGAGCGCTTTCGCTCGCCAAGCAGTACCTCTCCGAGCGCGCGAGGGGCAGTGACGTCGTAGCCATTGTTCGCCAGATCGGACCGCTCCGTGCCAAGCCCGCCGTGACCCCCTACCTGGCGCTGTGGACGCGCATGGAGTCCATGGAACGCCAGGACCTCATCTGGGCGCTCTACCGTGAGCGCAGCCTCGTGCGCCTTTCCTCGGCAGACGCCCACCTCTACGTGGTGCCGACCGATGACATGGCCGCCTATCGCCAGGTCAGCAAGTCCCTGGGGGATAGCGACGTCGGCGGGTATCTGGCCTACCTGGTGTCGCTCTCTGCGGCACAAGAGGGGTTGGAACCCCTCTCTCTCGACGAGATCATCCCCCGCGTGCTGGAGGTGATCAGCACGCGAGGAGCCTGCACCGTCGAGGAGCTGGCGGAGTGGCTGCCCGTCCTGGATCGACAGCTGTCTTTCGGCGCCGACGAGAACTCCACGACGGGCCGTTTCCGCCTCGGCACACGGCTGATACCGGCCCTCTGCGCCCAGGGGCTGCTGGTACCGGCAGAGCCCCGCGGCTCCTGGAAGTCCGAGCGGGACACGTATGCCACGCTGGGCACCTGGCTCCCCGATGTGCACATTGACGACCTGGACCCGCGCGAGGCCCTGGCGCGCGTTCTGCTCGACTATATCAGCGCCTACGGCCCGGTGACTATCGGAGACATGGTCCACTGGCTGAGCGGGGCGCGCCGCCACCAGGTCGTGGCCGCGCTGATGGCCCTTGAGAGGAGCCTGGCCCGCGTGGAGGTGCTCGGCACGCGCGGCGAGGCCTGGGTGCTGCGCTCCGACCTGGACCTCCTGTCGTCGCTGCCGAGCGCTGAGCGCTTTGTGCGCCTGCTCCCCGCCGGCGATGGAACGCTTATGGCCCTGCGCGATGCCAGCCGCTTCCTGCCGCCAGAACACCGTGACCGGGTGTACGACTGGGCCGGTGACTCGCTCGGCACCGTCATGGTCGACGGCCTGATCAAAGGGCTTTGGTGGCCGCAGTCTCGCGGGGACCGCCTGATCGTGCGCCTGTTCGAGCCGGTCGACCCGGAGGCCATGGCCCTTACCGGGGAGGAGGCCCGCGCCCTGGGCCGCTTCCTCGAGGGGCAGGCCGTGGATATAGAGATCGGGATGGAGGGGGAGGACCTCAACGGCGAGCCCCTCTTGCCCATCTCGCTGCAAGAGCCGTTCGGCGTCTGATCCCGGCGCGAGCGCACCGGTCTGTCGTCGCCTTGTGAACCCTTCCCAGGAGGACCTGTCTTGGCCGATTTCTACCTTCCCACCGAACTGAGCACCGGCAGAGGCGTCTTTGCCAACCTAGGGCGCCAGGCCGCCCGTTTTGGCCGCCGGGCCTTCCTCGTCAGCGGGGTGGGGGCCGCCCGCCGCACCGGCCTGCTGGACCGGGCCACCCGCCTGCTCGCCGATGCCGGCGTCACTGCCGTGCCCTTCTCCCGCGTCAGCGGGGAACCCGACCTGGTGCTGGTGGAAGAGGGCGTCGCACTGGCCCGCCAGGAGGGCTGCGACGTCGTCGTGGGCCTCGGCGGGGGCAGCGCCATCGACACGGCCAAGGCCGTCGCCGGCGCCGCGACCCTGCCGGGCACCATCTGGGATTACCACGCCGGTCGCCCGATCGAGCAGGCCGGCCTGCCCTTCCTGGCGGTGCCCACCACGGCCGGCACCGGCGCCGAGGTCACCAAGAACGCCGTGCTCTGTGACCCGCGCGATGGCGCCAAGTACTCGATCCGCGACGACCGCTGGTTCGCCCGGGTGGCCATCGTCGACCCGGAACTGATGGCCAGCATGCCCCCAGCGGTGACGGCCTCCACCGGCAGCGATGCCCTCTGCCAGGCGATCGAGTCGTTCACCTCGATCGGGGCCAACCCGGTGACCGATGCCCTGGCCCGCGAGGCCATCGTGCGCATCGGGCGGTCGCTGGAGCGCGCCTATGCCCAGGGCGACGACCTCGCTGCCCGCGAGGATATGGCCTACGGCAGCCTGCTGGCCGGCATGGCCATGGCCAGCGCGCGGCTGGGGGGCGTCCACGGCATGGCCCATCCGCTGGGTTCCCACTTTTCCATCCCGCACGGCGTGATCTGCGGGCTGCTCCTTCCCTACACCATGGCCTATAACCTGCCCAGCACCGTGGCCAAGTATGCCGAGGTGGGCCGCCTGATGGGCGCGCGGGGCACGTTCGCGAGCGCCGAGGCCGAGGCCCGCGCCGCCGTCGAGGCCGTCCGCGCCCTGCTGAGCCGCATCGGCATCCCCGAGCACCTGCGCGGGTTCGGCGTAACGCCGGACCGTTTTGACCAGATCATCGCCGAGTCGCTCCCCTCCGGGTCCCTCAAGCACAACCCGCGCCCTCTGGCGGCGGCCGATGTGCGCGCCATCCTGGAGGCCGCCCTGTAGCCGACGACGACTGGAGGAACAACCATGCAGCGAGCCAACGAGGCAGACCTCGCCTACCGGGGTGGGGATAGCGGCGTCAAGTACATGATCCGCGGCCCCCTGCTCGACTGGGGGGTCATCCTGCTGAAACCAGGGGAGAGCCTGGGCGGCCACTACCACCGCCAGGTGGAGGAGACGTTCTACGTCGTCGAGGGGCGCGGCACCTTTGTCGTGAACGGCGAGCACCTGCCGGCCGCTGCCGGTGAGGCGTTCCGCATGGAGGCCACCGACCGCCACGACATCGTGAACGACTCGGCCGCCCCGCTCAAGATGGTCTTTATCAAGACCCCCTTCCTGCCCGACGACAAGGTCAACGTCTGACCCGTTCAGCCTCCAAAGGGGTGGAAGGCGAGCATCTCCTCGTGGATCAGCCCGTTGGTGGCCAGCCAGTCGGGCTGGTCCAGGCGGGCGGGCCGGCCGTGCAGGTCGCTGAGCATGCCGCCCGCCTCCTGCACCATCAGGATTCCGGCGGCCACGTCCCACGGGCTGAGGGTGTACTGCAAGTAGGCATCGGCCCACCCGGCGGCAATGGCGCAGAGGCCCAACGCGGCGCTGCCGCGCGAGCGCACCGCGTCGACGTGGGAGGCAACGCGCGCCAGATAGTCGGCGCACTGCTGCCTGGCGGGCTGCCGCCGCGGCCAGTCGAGCGTCACGATGCAGCTCAGCAGGTCGCCCCGCGGGCTGACCTGCAGGCGCTTCCCGTTCAGCCAGGCGCCGCCACCGCGCGTGGCGGTGAACAGCTGGTCAAGCAGCGGATCGTACACGGCGCCACACTGCACCTCGCCATCGACGGCCATGGCCACCGAGGTGCAGAACATCGGCAGCCCCCGGGAAAAGTTGGTCGTCCCATCGAGGGGATCGATGTACCACACGGGCCGGCCGGGTGCGCTCTTCCAGCCAGAGTGGGACTCCTCCGACATGATCAGCCCCTCCGGGCATCCCTCCCGGACAATGCGGAGCGCCACCTC
Organism: Anaerolineae bacterium; assembly: GCA_040768605.1. Taxonomy (GTDB): domain Bacteria; phylum Chloroflexota; class Anaerolineae; order UBA1429; family UBA1429; genus JAAZBY01. The sequence goes on from JAXGMP010000002.1 coordinate 695,124, forward strand.
CTCCGCGGCCAGGTCCACCTCGGTGACGATGTCGCGCAGCCCCTTGACCATCACCTCGTGGGGATGGCGGTAGCGCTCGGCGAGGACGCCGCCCGCCTCGCGGGCCGCGCGTATAGCAACTTGCAGCATGGCATCACCCCGTGTCTCGGGCGGGCCGCAGCCTCAGCCCATGATCTCGCCGCGCAGGCCGGCCTCGTCCGCCGCGGTGCAGCGCACGCGGACCATCTGGTTGGCCAGGTCGCGGGCTGACGGCGCCCACACGCGGATATAGTTGTCCGACAGGCCGTTCCAGACGGGGCCATCGGCCGAAGGGCGGGCCTGCTCACAGAGAACCTCGAGCGTCTGCCCGACAAAGCCCTCGTGAAAGCGCCGCGCCAGCCGCCGGCCGAGGGCGATCAGGGCGCGGCTGCGCACCTCCGCCTCGCGGGGATCCACCTGGCCGGGCATGGCCGCCGCGGCCGTGCCCGGGCGCGGCGAGTAGGTAAAGACGTGCAGCCTGGCCAGAGCAAGGTCCTCGACGAACGCCATCGTCTCGGCGAACTCGGCGGCCGTCTCCCCGGGAAAGCCCACCATCACGTCCGTGCTGACCGACACCCCCGGGACGCGCCCGCGCAACGCGGCCACGCGCCGGGCGAGGTGTGCCGTGTCGTAGGTGCGGCCCATGCGCCGCAGAACGGCGTCGCTCCCGCTTTGCAGGGGCAGATGCACGTGCCGGCACAGCCTGGGATGGCCAAAGCACTCCAGCAGGTCATCATCCAGGTCCCACGGCTCCACCGAAGAGAGGCGCAGGCGCATGGTGGCGGGCTCAGCCAGGATGGCCCGCACCAGGCGGGCCAGCGACCAGCCCCGTTCGGCGGGCAGGGGGGCGCTCGCGGCGCTATCTCGCCCGTAGGCGCCGATGTGCACGCCCGTCAGGACCACCTCACGGTAGCCCTCGGCGGCGCGCCGGCGCACCTCTTCCAGCACCTGCTGGGGCGCCGTACTGCGCTGGGCCCCCCGGGCGATGCGCACAAAGCAATAGGTGCAGGCGTTGTCGCAGCCGTCCTGGATCTTGACCAGGGCGCGGGTGTGCCCGCCGCGGGCGTACAGGGCCGCCTCCGCCGACGGGGCCTGGCCTCCGGCGCCCGCCGCCCCGGAGGCGTCCACGAGGCGCTGGAGGACCTGCTCCTTGTCTTGATTGGGGACGAGCAGCTCCACGCCCTCGATAGAGGCCAGCAGGGGGTCGTGCGCCTCCACGTAGCAGCCCGTCACGGCGATGCGCAGGGCGGGGTTGGCGCGGCGCAACCCTCGCACCGCCTGGCGACACTTGCGCGCGGCCACGTGGGTCACGGCGCAGGTGTTCACAATGGCCCAATCGGCAGCGGCCGGGTCGTGCACCACGCCGAGGCCGGCGGCGAAGGCGCGGCGGGCCAGGTCCTCGACCTCCGCCTGGTTCAGTTTGCAGCCTAGACTCGTCAACAGAATGTTCATCGAAGCACCATGATAGCATCGGGCCGGCCGCGCGCCAAGAAACGAGGATAGACGCACAGACGCCCCTGCGGCTATACTTGGGCTGCGGCGCTGTGTGGCGTCCTGGGCAGAGGCAGAAAGTTTGCCATGCCACTCGTCTTTTTCGTCGTCTCCGTCGTTCTGGGCGTGCTGGCGGCGCGAGGGGGCTGCCCGGGCCTGCCGGTCCTCCTGGCCTGCGATGGGGCCGGCCTGTTGGCGGCGCTCCTATCCTGGCGGCTGGGGCGCGGGCGGCAGGCGGCAGCCGTCGCGCTCGGCCTGGCTCTGGGGGCCACGCGCTACGCCCTGGCGCTGCCGGCCATCGACGCGGGGCACCTGGCCCACTATAACGACACTGGGCTCGTCCTGGTGCGCGCCTGGGTGGCCGAGGAACCGCTCCTCCGCGGCGGGTATACTCAGCTCACCCTCGAGGCGCTCAGCCTGGAGCGCGCCGGCCAGGTCATCTCTGTGCGCGGCCGCCTTCTCGCCGACGCACCACCCTACCCAGCCTTCGAGTACGGCGACGTTGTCCTCGCCGAAGGGCTCCTGGCCAGCCCTGCCGAGGGCGACCGCACCTCCTCTTACGGCGAGTACCTGGCGCAGCAGGGCGTGCTCTCGAGGATGCCGCGCGCCAGCATCATGCGGGTCGGCTCTCGGCCGGGCGCCATCGTGGCCCTCCGCCGGGCCGCCGGGCGGCTCAAGACGCGGGCGAGGGTGGCCATCGACTCCGTCCTGCCCAACCCCGAGGCCGGCCTGCTCAGCGGGATGCTTCTGGGCCTCGACCATACCCTGCCGGCGGACCTTCAGGAAGCCTTCCGCCGTGCGGGCCTCACCCACATCATCGTCATCTCGGGGTACAACATCGGCCTCGTGCTGACGCTTTTTCTCCTCGGCAGGCACCTGGTGCGGCGGCAGATGGCGCTGTCGGCCGGGGTGGTGGCCATCGGCGCCTACGCCCAGTTCGTGGGCGCCGCGCCACCGGTGGCGCGGGCGGCACTCATGGGGATCGTGTTCGCCCTCGGCCCGCTCCTCGGGCGCCGCAGCCACTCGCTGACGGCGCTGGCCTTTGCCACCCTGGTGATGGTGGCCGCCAACCCATTGACCCTCTGGAGCGTCAGCTTTCAGCTGTCGTTGGCCGCCACGCTGGGCCTCCTCCTGATGGAGCGTCGCCTGGCCGAGCACTTCGCTGCCCTGGCCGCCGCCGGCGGCAGCGCCTGGAGGCGCGCCGGGCGCCTCCTCGGCGATGGCTTCCTGTGCACCGTCGTGGCCCAGGCCGCCACCCTGCCCGTCATCTGGCACCACTTTGGCGAGCTCTCGGTGGTCTCGCCCCTGTCCAACGCACTGGTGCTGTGGCTACAGCCGGCGCTGCTCCTCTGTGGGGCGGCGGCGGCCCTGGGGGGCCTGGTGTGGTTGCCCCTGGGGCGGGCCTTGGGCTGGCTGGCCTGGCCGGCCCTGCGCCTCACGCTCCTCGTGGTGGAATGGTCCGGCCGCCTGCCGTGGGCCTCCGCCAGCGTTCCGCGGCTGGGCACGGCATGGGTCTGGGCTATCTATGCCGCGCTGGCGCTGGGCGTCTTCCTGCTGGAGCGCGCGCGGGAGCGGCGGGCAGCGGCGCCGCCAGCGCCGGAGGTTCCGCCTCTCCCGGCCGCCCCGCGGGCCGCACCGCCGTCGGCCACCCGCCCACAGTGGGTCGCCCTCGCCGGGCTGGGGCTGCTCGGCGTAGCGCTGTGGGGCGCCGGCATCGCCCTCCCGGACGGGCGCACCCACGTGACCTTCCTCGACGTTGGCCAGGGTGATGCCGTCCTCATCCGCTCTCCGAGCGGGCGGACGGTCCTCGTCGATGGCGGCCCCGACCCCACGGTGCTCCTGGCCCGCCTGGGGCGCGCCCTCCCCTTCTGGCAGCGGACCATCGACATCGTCGTGGCCACGCACGCCGATGCGGACCACCTCACCGGTCTGCTGGCCGTGCTGGAGCGTTACGAGGTCGGCGCGGCCGTCCAGCCGCCGGGCCTGGAGCGGGGTGACCTCGTCCGGCGATGGGAAGAGTTACTGGCAGAGCGCGGCATCCCGCGCGTGACCGCCTGGCGGGGCTGGCGCGCCGCCCTGGGGAACGGCCTGACGCTCGAGGCGCTGCATCCCGTTGCCGGGGCCCGCGCCCTCCCCGGCGAAGATCTGAACCCATACTCGCTGGTGCTGCGCGTCGAGGCCGAGGGCCAGGCCGTGCTGCTGACCGCCGACATCGACGCCGACGCGGAGCGCCGCCTGGTGGCCGACCGGCTCCCTCTGGGCGCCGCCGTCCTCAAGGTGGCCCACCACGGCGCGGGCGGCGCCACGTCCGAGGCGTTCCTCTGGGCGGTGCACCCGGCAGCGGCCATCATCAGCGTCGGGAGCGACAACACCTTCGGGCACCCGGCCCCGGCCGCGCTCGATCGGCTGCGCGGCGCGGGGGCCTCGATCTGGCGCACCGATCTGTGTGGCGCCATCGAAGTGGTCATTGACGAGGCCGGCCTGCAGGTCCACGCCGCGCGCCCCTGTGAGCCCTCTGGGCGCGCCCTCCCGCTGGCCGCCACGCCGTAGCGCCGGCCCGGTTCTAGGCGCCCTCCAACTCGGATAGGAACCTGCCCCAGGAGGCCCCCTCGCGCAGCGCGGCGAGGTGTGGCGACCGCTCCAGCGCCGGCCGGTCCCCGTAGCCACGGGCAATGGCCTGCCGCAGCCGCTCGAAGGCGCGCTCTTCCTGGCCCAAGCGGGCCAGGGCACAGGCCGCGCCCCAGTACGCCCAGGCCGGGGCCACCCCGGTGCCCACGGAGCGCTCGAACCACTCCAGCGCGCCGGCCACGTTGCCCTCCGCCAGGCGGACGTTGCCGTTCACGGCCAGGTTCTGCGCCTCATCGAACCAGACCACGAAGATAGAGTACGCGCACACGTCGGCAAAGCCCGCCGCGTGGGCCGTGGCGATCGAGGGCACGTTGGGCGCCCAGGCGTGCCAGCCCACCCTCCGGACGCCGTGCGCCGCCGCCATCTCGACGAGGGCCTGCGCCGCGGCGGTCCCCAGCCCCTTCCGGCGGTGCCCGGCGACCGTCTCAATCCCCACCTCGCAGCGGTCAGCGGTGTTGTACTCGGAGAGGCACCAGGCGGCGATCTCATCACCACAGGTGATGCAGACGCCGAAGGACTTGGCCAGGAACTCGTCCACCGAGGGGCGCTCGGAGCACATCTCCTCGCAGAGGGCCTCCCTGTTCCGCCAGGCCCGCTCGGCCAGCAGGTCGGCGTCCACCGCGCGCAGCAAGTAACCCTCAGGCAGGGCGGGGTGCTCCTCTCGAGCCGTATCGGTGTGGGCCAAGTACCTGCGGGGCTCAACCACGGGGTCTTTGCCGGCCAGGATCGCGGCGATGGCCCCTTCCCAGCCTGGAGCGTGGTACAGACCGCAGAGCGGCGGCCCCCCGCCGGCCAGGGCGCGCGGGTAGACCTCCTCGAGAAAGTGGCGGCGCAGGCCCTCGTTGAAGGAGGCCACCCCCGGGTCACCGCTCAGGTAGAACCGATGCGGCGTGCAGGCCAGCGCTGCGCTGGGGCGCCGCGGATCGTCGACGTACACCCGGCCGGGGGCGTTCCCGGCCAGGATGGCCGGCACCGCCAGATGATAGTCCAGAGCGGCGAACAGGTCGGCGGCCAGCGGCAGGCGGTCCGGATCCAGGGCGTGGAACATGGGCGCGCTCCTTCTCATCGAGCAGATGGTGAACACAGTGGTGCAACGAGTATAGGCGTGCGAGTTTTCCGGTCAACGGCCAGCCCGCGGAAAGCCCTTGCTGTGCTTGACAGCACCTTGCCGCTGTGCGAGTATCCCGGCACTTGGCCTGAGAGTGTGAAAGGAGCACGAAATGGCCCCACGCGTCGAAGTCCGTTACTGCACCGGTTGAGGCTACCTTCCCAGAGCCGTCAGTCTGACGGACAAGCTGCTCGGTACGTACAAGAACCGCATCGGAGAGATCGCCCTGGTGCCCTCCTCCGGCGGGGCGTTTGAGATCAGCGTGAACGGCGTCGCCGTCTATTCCCGTCTGCAGACGGGCGAGTTCCCGGATGAGCGGGGCATGATCGTCGAGATCGGCGAGAGGCTCTAGCCCCCGGCCTGAGCGCACGTTCCTCGACGGGGGGCCCTCCATGGGCCCTCCGTTTGCCTTCTCCGAAGTTGGCCACCGGCCGCAGCGATGGTAGACTGACCGAGATACTGCGCGGCAGGCTGGCGACGGCGCCTCCCCCTCGCGACGGCCTGCCTCACACGGGGTGGAAGGAGAGCCAGTGCGACAAGTCACTTACTGTTTGATCGGCCTGGGCAATATCGGCCGCAACCTGCTCGACATCCTGGTACACCGTCACGAGGCGGTGGCCGCGGACTATGGCCTGCGCTTCGCGCTCGTGGGGGCTGCCGATTCCTCCGGCGCCGCGCTGGACCCCGCCGGCCTCGATGGCGCCGCCATCCGTGACGCCAAGCTCGCCAAGCGCGGCGTGGCCAGCCTGCCCGGCGGGCGCCCGGGCATGACGGCGCTCGACATGCTCCAGGCAGCCCGGCCCGACGTCCTGGTGGACGCCTCGCCCACCAACCTCCGCACGGGTGAGCCCGGGCTATCCTGCCAACGCTGGGCACTGGCGCACGGCATCCACGTGGTGGCCGCCAACAAGGGGCCGCTGGTGCTGCACTATGCCGAGCTCACCGAAAAGGCCCGTGCCGAGGGCCTGTGCCTCTTCTTTGGCGGCACGGTGGCCGGCGGGTTGCCTACCGTGAACATCGGCGTGCGCGACCTGGCCGGCAGCCGCGTCGAAAAGGTCGAGGGGATCTTTAACGGCACCACCAACTATATCTTGACGCGCATGGTGGAAGAGGGGATCTCTTACGAGGAGGCGTTGCGCGGCGCCCAGGAGGTCGGCATCGCCGAGGCGGACCCGACCCTCGACGTGGACGGCTGGGACGCGGCCAACAAGCTGGTCATCATCGCCAACAGCGTCCTGCGGCGGCCCACCACGCTCGACGACCTGACCGTCGAGGGGATCCGCGGCGTCTCGCTCGAGGACCTGCGCGCCGCCCAGGCTCGCGGGGAGGCCGTCAAACTGCTGGCCGTGGCGGAGTGGCGCGGGGACGACTATGCCCTCTCCGTGCGCCCCACAACGCTGCCGCTGGATCACGTCCTGGCGCGCACCGGCCGCTGGGATATGGCCGTCGTCTACTATACGGACTATATGGGCGTGATCAGCGCCGTCATTGAGGAAAAGGGTCCCGTCCCGACGTCCGCGGCCGTCCTGCGCGACATGATCAACGTGTTCGCGACGGCCTGAGCCGCGACAGCCATATCGTAATCCGCGAGCGCCGCAGGCGGGGCGGCAAGTCCGGCTGGACGTCAAAGAGCCGGATACAGATATCGACGATGGCGCTGACGATGAGCCCCCAGGAGGCCAGCAGCAGGACGACCAACCCGAGGAACAGCAGGGGATTCCCGGCCAGTTCCACGGTGAGTCGCAACAGGTTCACGTACATGGCTTACCTCATGGATCGCTCGGTGCGTCGGAGGTTCATTGTAGCCCCAGCGCCGCTCTGAGCCAACCTGCCGGGCTAGAAGGCATGGACTTCGCTGCGGGCACCCAGGCCGGCCTGGGTGCCCGCAGTCGCGCTTTCAGGCCAGGTGGCCGCCCAGCACGGTCACACCCCGCCCGCCGACCGCTTCGACCGTTACGGTGCCGGCCTGCCACACGACGGTGCCCGTGCCCATGGCCTCGACCGTGACGGAGCCGCCCGGCACCGTGAGGCTCAGTGCGTGGGGCTCTTGCCCGTGGTAGCCGGCCGCCCAGATGTTGGCCTCCGGGTCAGCGTACAGCCAGGCCGCCTCGGGCCCGCAGCGGAGCGCCGCCCCGCCCAGGTCGAGCACCCCGCCCCGCGCCTCGACGGCCATGGGGCTAGTGAGCATCGGCTTGCCGATCTCCTCACCGTTACGTCGGCGCTCCTGGACCTGCCAGGTCATCAGGTCCACGGCCAGGCTCAGCGAACGTCCCTCGCGGGCATACTCCGCCCGCCACAGACGCCCCTGGGCGGCGGCGTAGGTGAAGGGCGGGTCGGTATGCTCGCGCACAGTCCCCGAGGCCACGGCCCGGCCAAAGGCCTTGCCGTCCGGGTAGGCGTCCCGCTCGGCCACCTCCAGGTAGAAGCCGCACTGTGGCCGCCCCTGGAAAAAGGCGCCCGGCCAGCCCAGCTCCCAGAAGCGCTTCTCCGGCCCGCGGTAGTTGGTCAGCTCCAAAACCAGGTCGCCATGGATCTCCACCAGGCGCAGCGGAGCGCCCAGGTGCAGGTCTGTCACCGTCAGGGGCCGCACCGCCTGATAGGCGCCACCGCTCCCGACCACGACCACCTGGCCCGGCTCCACTTTGGCAGGCAGGCTCTCCACCCGCCGGTCGCCCACCCAGATCTCCTCAACGAGGGAGCGGTCCGTCCAGATCAGGGCAGCCTTGGCACTGGAACAGGTCCCCATCTTGCCCGGCGTGTAAAAGCCGATGGCCCGCGGCCCATCCTGCACCCCGACGAACTCGCCCTCGTCGACGAGGTTGCGCGACCTGGTGCGATCGGTGGCGTGGTACGTATCGCCCAGCCACTTGTCATTCACCAGGTAGCGCGTGTACAGCACCCCGGGGCGCTCGGCGCCCGGGCGCGTGTACTGCACCAGGCAGACGTTGGGCTGCCCGCCGGCGGCCTGCGACGTGACCCCCAGCGCGAACGACCGCGAGTGATAGGTACTGAACACGAACTCGCGGTATGCCCCGGCCGTCTCTTCCACGGTCATGGGCAGCGGCCCGCGCGCCAGCAGGCCCTCCTGCCAGCGGGGCAGGGTGCCATCCTCGAGCCAGCCGCGGAACATCTCCGCCTCGGGCGGCGTCTCCCCGACGACGCTCGGCTGATAGGCGCGGGAATGCGGCCCCGCCCAGCGGCCCGTGCCCGGGTGGATGTGCAGACCGGCGCTGAGCCCCAACCGGGCCGCCATGGTGCGGGCACGGATGCTCGTCTCCTCATGGTGCACCAGGTCCGCCAACCCCTTGAGGGCGCGGATGGTCACCGCCGAATAGGTGGGGCTGTTGTACTCCTGCGGATGCCCGGCCTGGTCGCTGAAGGCGATCCAGTCGACGAGCTTCTGGTAGCCCCGCTGCGCGATGGCTGCATCCCCGAGGTACTCTCCGCCCAGGCAAGAGTTGACCACGTCGAGCACGGCGATATTCGTGTAGGCCACCAGCACGTCGAGCCGTCGGACCTCTTCCAGGCCGAGGCGAATCGCCTCCCGCACGCGCTCGGCCAGGTCGGCCGGAAGGCGCTCTCCGTACTGGACCATCATCGGGATCAGGGAGCGCAGGCAGAACTCCACCGCGTTCAGATCCTCGACGACCTCGTCCTCGGCCATCCAGGTAAAGTTGCCATAGTGGGCCGCGTTGGGGCGCTGCTCCTGGCAGGCCAGCGTGGCCTCCAACACTCCGGCGGCCAGCTCCAGATCCTGCGGGGTACCGTTGGCCACAAGCCGGTGCGCCAGCGCCGCCGCAGCGCGCGACTCGTGAAAGTGCCCATATTCGGTGTCTTTGGCCAGCATGCGCACGCCCGGATCCCAGTTGTCAGGCAATGGCAGGGGGGTCGCAGTGATCTCGGTCATATCGGTGCTCCTTCCTGGCGGTCCATCTCTCGGGCGTCACGACGTGCACGCTCCGAGCGATGATACCACGCGCCGACTTGCATTCCCAGGCCCCTTCACGTATACTGCCCTACGTCAGGGGCAGGTAGCCCAGCTGGTTAGAGCGCCACGTTGACATCGTGGAGGCCGTAGGTTCGAGTCCTATCCTGCCCACAACGACAGAGACCGCCGGGGTTATTCCCCGGCGGTCTCTGTTTTCGTAACCTGCAGGACGGAAGGCTACTTGATCTCGACCTTCGCGCCGACGGCCTCCAGCTTTTCCTTGGCGGCCTGGCTGTCATCCTTGCTGACCTTCTCCAGGACGGCCGCCGGGGCGCCATCCACCACGGCCTTGGCTTCACGCAGCCCAAGGTTGGTCAGCTCGCGCACGACCTTGATCACCTGGATCTTCTGGTCGCCGACTTCGGCGAGCACCACGTCGAACTCGACCTGCTCTTCCTCTTCCTTCTCCGGCTCCGCCTCGACGGCGGGCCCCGCCACGGCCATGGCCACGGGGGCAGCCGCGCTCACGCCGAACTTGTCTTCCAGCGCGTGCACCAGCTCGGCCAGCTCGAGGACGGTCATATTGCCGATTGCCTCGATGAGCTCTTCCTTCGTCACCTGACTTCCTCCCTTACATGTTCCCCTGAGGGGCTGTTCTTGTCACCAGACTGCGCTGCGTGCGCGGGACGCCTCACCCGGCGGTCCCTTCCTCCAACTTTTCCCGGTGTGCGTTCAACACGTTGACCAGGCCACCGATCACGGCACTGAGCGTGCCCACGAACGCGCTAATCGGCGCCGCGATCCCGCCGACCACGCGGGCCAGCAGCACCTCGCGCGACGGCAGCGTCATCAGCTCACGCACCTGAGCCGCGTCGGCGATCTTGCCACCGACCAGCCCGCCCACCAGCTGGAACCGTTGGTCGCTATCGCGGGCAAAGTTGTTCACCACCCGAGTGGCAGCGGCGATGTCGTCGTACACGAACGTTACCGCGCAGGGCCCGTTCATCACTTCGTGGTCGTACGGCAAGCCGTGCTCCTCGAGCGCCACGCGCATGAGCGTGTTCTTGACGATGACGACTTCCGCGCTGGTCTGCCGCAGCGAGTTGCGCAGCGACTCCAACTGGGCCACCTTGACGCCTCTGTAATTCGACCAGATCGCCACGTCGGCACGATCCAGCCGCTCAGAGTACTCGGCTACGAGTGACTGCTTCTTCTCCTTAGTGAGCGCCAAAGGGTATCACCTCCTCCCGACGCAAAAAAAGTCTTCGCCCCGACCGGAGCGAAGACCTGATACACCCTCAGAGCATGGCGCTGAGAGGCAACCACTGTTCTTCGCCTCGGCAGGATCTCCACTGTGACAAGGTTTGAGCGCGTCTGCGCTCCTGCTGTCATCGGCTTCAAGCGGCTCTATGCACTTGTGAACCACTGCCGCCCGCGCGCACGCGGGCTCATGCCCTTAGGCTGGGCGCATCTCACGCGCCGCGTTGGCGTCGATCCTGATGCCAGGGCTCATCGTCGCGGTCAACGTGACCCGACGGATGTACTGGCCCCGGACCGCCCCCGGCCTGGCCCGCACGATCGCGTCCATCACCGCGGCCCAGTTGGCCAGCAGCTGCTCGGGGGCAAAGCTCACCTTGCCGATCGGAATGTGCAGGTTGGCACTGCGGTCAACACGATACTCCACGCGGCCGCCGCGCAGCTCCTGGATTGTGCTCGCGACGTCGTGCGGCTGCACCACCGTGCCCGCCCTCGGGTTGGGCATCAGCCCACGCGGCCCCAGCACGCGTCCCAGCCGGCCGATCTTGCCCATCACCTGCGGGATCGCCACAGCCACGTCGAACTCGAGCCAGCCATCCTGGATGCGCTGCACGTACTCATCCACGCCGACATAGTCGGCCCCGGCCTCGTGCGCCTCACGCGCTGCGTCACCCTCGGCAAACACGAGGATGCGCACGACCTTGCCGGTACCCGCCGGAAGAGACACCACGCCGCGCAACTGCTGATCCGCCTGGCGCGGGTCCACGTTCATGCGCAGGTGCACTTCGACGGTCTCATCAAAGTTGGCAAAGGCCGCCTTCTTGAGAAGCTCCACCGCCTGCTCGGGCGTATACTCGACGTCGCGGTCGATCAGTGCCCGCGCCTCAACGGTCTTTCTGCCATGCTTGGCCATACTTCCTCCTGGTGGTGCTAACGGGTAACGCCAGTCACCCTCCCACTTGATGCCGAGTCGCCCCTAGTCGACGACCTTGATCCCCATGCTGCGGGCGCTGCCCTCGATCTGCTTCATGGCGCCTTCGATATCGACCGCGTTCAGGTCCTTCATCTTGGCCTGGGCGATCTCACGCAACTGCTGGCGGGTCACCTGCCCCACCACCTCGTTGGCCACCGATGCACCCTTGGGGACCCCGGCCGCCTTGAGCAGCAGGTCCTTGGCGGGCGGCGTCTTGGTCACAAAGGAGAAGGAACGGTCGGCGTAGACCATGATCTCCACAGGGATGATGGTGCCGACGTCGTTCGCGGTACGGGCGTTATACTCTTTGACGAACTGCATGATGTTGACGCCATGCTGGCCCAGGGCGGGGCCCACAGGCGGCGCCGGCGTGGCCTTGCCGGCCGGGATCTGCAGCTTGACGATTGCCATTACCTTTTTCGCCATCTACCTATACCTCATCTACAGGGCCACCGCCCGTCACCCTCGCCGAACCATGCTCCGTCGCGCGGCACGCTGCGTCCGCGTCAGACGCGCTCCACCTGCATAAAGTCCATCTCGACAGGCGTCTCGCGCCCAAAGAAGGAGACCAGCACGCGCACCTTGCCCCGTTCGGGATACAGTTCATCCACCACGGCCATAAAGTCCGCAAAGGGGCCCTCGGTAATGCGCACCGTCTCACCCACACGGAAGCTCACCTTGATGCGCGGCTGCTCCGCCTCCATGCGGCTGAGGATCTTTTCGACCTCGTCGTCCTCGAGCGGGCTGGGGCGCGTCCCCACGCCCACGAACCCCGTGACCCCTGGCGTGTTCCGCACCACATACCAGGACTCCTCGTCGAGGATCATCTGCACGAGGATATAGCCGGGGAAGACGCGCTTGCGCGTCGACCGCCGCTGGCCCTCGCGGATCTCGACCTCTTCCTCCGTGGGCACCACCACGCGGAAGATCTTGTCACGCATGCCCATCGTGTCGATGCGCTGCTCGAGGTTACGCTGCACCTTGTTCTCATAGCCAGAGTAGCTATGCACAACAAACCACTCGGCCATCGCCAGCAGTTCTGGCGGGACCTCGTGGGTCGTCGTCAGCGGCTCACGACTCTCTTCGTCGTGCTCCTCGCCCTCTTCGGGTTCTTCCACGATCTCGTCCTCGACCACGTCTTCGGTGGGCTCGAGGTCTTCGATCGGGTCGCTCTGATAATCATCCATGCTTTCTACCAAGCGGCACGCCCAGGCGCTAGCGGACGATAAGTGCAAACAGAGAAGCGAACACCCAGTCGATGAGGCCCATAGCGATACTGGACACCACGGTGACGACCAGCACGATCAGCGTCAGGTTGGTGGCCACTTTCCGCGTCGGCCAGGTCACCTTACGCACCTCGGCCCGCACCTCTTTGAAATAACGCACCAGCCTGTTGTCAGCCTTGGCTGCCACAGCCTTCTTGGGTACGGGTCTGGCCACGAAGGCCCTCCTCACTGTCCGCCCGCGCGGCGCTTCCTCTACTCCAAAACACCGTGCCAACAACCCGGGTGACCTATCGGCTGTGCCGACGCTCTGACCCCAGCCGGACACGGTGTCATACCAACTGGACCAGGCAGGCGAGGCAGGAATCGAACCCGCAACCTACGGATTTGGAGGCCGTTGCTCTGCCAATTGAGCTACTCGCCTGTGACGGGAAGGCCCGCCGCCGAAGCAGCGTCCTTCTCGTTACCGCTGCTCGCGATGCTCGGTATGCTTCCGGCAGCGCGGGCAGTACTTGTTGATGTTCAGACGTCCCGGATCGTTCTGACGGTTCTTCTCGCTGGTGTAGTTGCGCTCCCGGCACTCGGTACACGCCAGGGTGATCACCAGCCGCGTTGCTTTCTTGGCCATCTTGCTCTCCAGGCCCGCCACCGGGGGCAGCGGGCCCCTATATTAGCCTAAACGGCGCACTTATCCAATGAGCTCGGTCAGGACGCCGGCGCCCACGGTGCGGCCGCCCTCGCGGATCGCAAAGTGCGAGCCCACTTCCAGCGCCACCGGCGTGATCAACTCCACCGTCAGGTTCGCGTTGTCCCCGGGCATCACCATCTCGACGCCCTCGTCCAACTGGATCTCGCCCGTCACGTCCATCGTCCGCACAAAGAACTGCGGCCGGTACCCGTCGAAGAACGGCGTGTGCCGCCCCCCCTCGCTCTGCTTCAGCACGTACACCTGCGACCGGAACTTGCGCAGTGGCGTGATGCTCTTCGGCTTCGCCAGCACCTGCCCCCGCTCTACGTCCTCCCGGTCGATCCCCCGCAGCAGGCACCCGACGTTGTCCCCCGCCAGACCTTCCTCCAGCGTCTTCCGGAACATCTCCACCCCGGTCACCACCGTCGTCCGCACGTCCTCGCGCAGCCCGACGATCTCAACCTGGTCCCCGACCTTTACCTGGCCGCGCTCGATGCGCCCCGTCACCACCGTCCCCCGCCCCTTGATCCCGAACACGTCCTCGATCGGCATCAGGAACGGCCGGTCCACCGCACGCTCCGGCGTCGGTATGTAGGCGTCCACCGCCTCCATCAGCTCCAGAATCGGCGCGTACTCCGGCGCACTCATGTCCGTCGCCGTCGACTCCAACGCCTTCAGCGCCGAGCCCCGCACGATCGGAATGTCGTCCCCGGGGAACCCGTAGCTCGTCAACAGCTCCCGCAGCTCCAGCTCCACCAGCTCCAAGAGCTCTTCGTCGTCCATCTGGTCCGTCTTGTTCAGGAACACCACCATCGCCGGCACTTCGACCTGCTTGGCCAGCAAAATGTGCTCCCGCGTCTGCGGCATCGGCCCGTCCGGCGCCGACACGACCAGGATCGCCCCGTCCATCTGCGCCGCACCCGTGATCATGTTCTTGATATAGTCCGCGTGCCCCGGACAGTCCACGTGCGCATAGTGCCGGTTGTCCGTCTCGTACTCTACGTGCGAGATCGAGATCGTCAGCCCGCGCGCCTTCTCTTCCGGCGCGTTGTCGATCTGGTCATAGGCCATGAAGCTCGCTTCACCCCGCAGCGCCAACACCTTCGTGATCGCCGCCGTCAGCGTCGTCTTCCCATGGTCTACGTGCCCGATCGTCCCCACGTTCACGTGCGGCTTCGTGCGCGCAAATACCTGCTTCCCCATGCCCGAGAATCCTCCTTGAGAACGCCCGTGTTACACACAGGGCCCCATCCAAACACAAAATGGAGCCCACGATGGGAATTGAACCCATGACCACGTCCTTACCAAGAACGTGCTCTACCGTCTGAGCTACGTGGGCACCTCGCTGACGTCAAGCCAGACTGGCCTAGGTGGGCAGGGCAGGATTCGAACCTACGAAGGCTGTGCCAACTGATTTACAGTCAGTCCCCTTTGGCCGCTTGGGTACCTGCCCACACTATTCTGCTGTTACCCTGATCGTCCATCGGCGCCACTGGCTCGCCGGGAAGGGCGAGTATAGAAGCCGACGGAGGGATTTGAACCCACAACCAGCGGTTTACAAAACCGCCGCTCTGCCGTTGAGCTACGTCGGCATGTCACCTGCGCGTAGCGTCACGTTGGGAACGTTCAGGGTCAACGAATGGGAAGTATAGCACAGGTCCGGCCCAAGTCAAATAGCGCCGCATGGGCCGCTGGCCTTCCCATCCCGACGATGGCGCCACCTACCGGGCCGCCTCGCGCGCTTCGAGCGCTCGGTACAGCATCACCGCTCCCGCCGCCGACACGTTCAGCGACCCGATCTGTCCGCGCATCGGCAGGCGCGCCAGGAGGTCGCACCTCTCCCGCACCAGACGGTGCATGCCAGAACCCTCGCTCCCCACCACCAGGGCCAAGGGCATGGCCAGATCGATGGTGCGATAGTCTTGCGCGGCAGCCTCGTCTTCGATCCCCACCACCCAAACACCCCGCTCTTTGAGCAGCTCCAGCGCGCGAGCGAGGTTGGTGACCTCGGCGACCAGCAGATGCTCCACCGCCCCGGCCGAGGCGCGGCTCACCGCCGCCGTGATCGGCGCCGCCCGGTGTCGCGGGACGACGATCCCGTGCGCGCCGACCGCCTCGGCCGTGCGCACCAGCGAACCCACGTTCTGCGGGTCCTCCAGCGAATCGAGCACCAAGACAAGCGGGTCCTCACCGCGCGTCTTGGCCAGAGCCAGCACCTCGTCGATCTCGGCATACGGATAGGGCGAAGCCTGGGCAACAACGCCCTGATGGGCCAACGCGTCGGCGATAGTATCTAGATCCGCCCTGGGGATCCGCTGGACCGGTATCTGGCGCTCTGCCGCCAGGGTCAGGATCTCCTCCAGGGTGCCGGCCTCGCGAGTCCCTTCGGCCACCGCCAGCCGGTAGATGCGCCGCCGCCCGGCCAGCAGCGCCTCACGCACGGAGTTGCGCCCGGCCAAGAGGTCTACGTTGGGCGCGCGCACGTCGTGGAGGAGGTCGCGCGCCTCACGCCGGGTGCTGCGCCCTCGCTCGCGCTCCTCGCCACGACCCTCGGGCTCGCGGCGTTCGGCGGGGCGGGGTGCCGCGCCGGAGCGCTCGCCCCCTCCCCGCGGCGTGCGCTCCCCATCAGCCGGGCGAGCGCCCTCCGAGCGCTGACGCCGCCTTCCCTCACCCGCGGGCCGACCCGGCCCCCGGGAAGGACCCCGTCCCGTGTCCCGAGAGGGTCCCCGTCTGTTACTCGAGCGTCCAGGTTGTTCCTTGCGGGCCATCCTTCAGCTGTACCCCCATGGCGGCCAGACGGTCACGGATGTCGTCGGCCAAGGCCCACTGCTTGTTGGCGCGCAGCGCGGCACGCGTGTCGATGAGGGCCTCCACCAACCCGCTGGTCAGGCCCTGGCCCAGTTCTTTCTCCAGGCTGTCGGGCAGCACGCCCAGGGCGTCCCCCGCCATGCGCTGGTAGGCGTCCGAGATGGCCTGCAGGGCCCCCTTGGGCAGGGGCGCGTCCTCACTCAGCCGCGAGTTCACCTCGCGAGTCAGGTCAAACAATGCGGCGATGGCCCCTGGGGTGCCAAAGTCGTCGTCCATGGCCGCCTCGAACTGCTCGCGCGCCCGTTCAAGCAAGGCCAGCACGGCGGCCGGCGCCTCGCCCTCCGGCGCGGTCTCCATCCGGCGGCGCACCGCGGCCAGCGCCCCATGCAGGCGCTGTAGCCCCTTGCCGGCCGCCTCGACGGCCTCGGGCGTAAAGTCCAGCGGCCCGCGGTAGTGGCTGAGGAGGATGAAGAAGCGAATCGCCAGCGGGTCCCAGTGCTCATAAGCCTGGTCCAGCGTCACATAGTTCCCCAGCGACTTGTGCATCTCTTCGCCGCGGATCATGAGCATGCCGTTGTGCACCCAGTAGCGCGCAAAGGGCACATCGTTGGCGCACTCGGCCTGGGCGATCTCGCACTCGTGGTGGGGGAACTTGTTCTCCACACCGCCACCGTGGATGTCAAACGGCTGCCCCAAGTACTTGGTCGACATCACCGAGCACTCGATGTGCCAGCCCGGGTACCCCTCCCCCCAGGGGCTGGGCCAGCGCATGATGTGTTCGGCGTCGGCCCTTTTCCACAGGGCAAAGTCGGCCGGGTCGCGCTTCTCATCGCGCGCGTCCACGCGAGTGCCCGACAAGGACTCGTCGAGCCGCCGCCCCGACAGCTTCCCGTAGTCCGGGTCGCTGGCCACGGAAAAGTACACCGAGCCGTCCACCTCGTAGGCGTGGCCCCTGGCGATCAGCGTCTTGACCAGCTCGATCATCTCCGGCACGTGCCCGGTGGCGCGGGGAGAGATGCTCGGCCGCAGCACGTTCAGGCGGTCCATGTCGCGAAAGTACTCGCGGGTGTACGTCTCGGCCAGCTCCATGGGGTGGACGTTCTCGCGCCTGGCCCCCCGGACCATGCGGTCCTCGCCCGTATCGAGGATGTGGCCGACGTCGGTAATGTTCTGTACATAAAGCACGCGGTAGCCCAGGTAGCGCAGATAGCGGACCATCGTGTCAAAGTTCACGTAGGTCTTGCCATGGCCCAGGTGCGAATGGTCATAGACCGTCGGCCCGCACACGTACATGTGCACCGCGCCAGGCCGCAAGGGCACGAACTCTTCTTTCTCCCGCGAGAGGGAGTTGTACACTCGTAGGGTCATCTCACGTACCTCGGTTGCTGTTCGGGCAGCGGGGAACTCTAGGACTGCACGGGGACTGCGAAGCGGGGCACGGCCACGCGGCCATACCCCATCCGACAGATGCAGCGGGATGGGTGGAGGATCGTGTATGGGATGGTGCGCAAGTTGTGTGGAGCGCCCATCCCGGGGTTGGTTCGATCGTCAGCGCTTACCATTCTGTGGGTGCCCAAACACCATACGCCCGGCCACGGTCTGCAATACGCGCGTCACGACGATATCGACGCTCTGGCCCATCAGGCGCCGCCCTTCCTCGACCACGACCATGGTGCCGTCGTCGAGATAGGCTACCCCCTGGCCGACTTCTTTGCCGTCCTGGATGATCTGCACGTTGAGGATCTCTCCGGGCAGCACCACCACCTTGACGGCGTTGGCCAGCTCATTGACGTTCAGGACGGAGACGCCCTGCAACTCTGCAACGCGGTTCAGATTATAGTCATTTGTCAGGATCGGACAATCGAGCCGACGCGCCAGAGCCACGAGCTTGCCGTCGACCTCGGGCACATCGGGAGCATCCAGCGCCGAGATCTCCAGGCGCGTCGCGCTGTCTTTCTGGAGGGTGTTCAGGATGTCCAGCCCGCGGCGGCCGCGGTTACGCCGCAGAACGTCGGGTGAGTCGGCAATGCGCTGCAGTTCGTCAAGCACAAAGCGGGGCACCAGCATCACGCCGGCAACAAAGCCGGTGCGGGCCACGTCGGCGATGCGGCCGTCGATGATCACGCTGGTATCCAAGAGCACCACGTTGCGCTTGCGCTTGATGGCCTCCTGGCCACCGACAAGCCCCAGCACAGAGAGCACCTCGCGGTCGCGTCGCACCAGCGTCACCGCGCCGAGCCCCGCCAGAGGCAGGGCACCCACTAACGGCGCCACCGTCCCCACGGCACCCGGCAGCATGGCCAGGGGCACCGCCAGCAGGGCACCCAGGGCCAGCCCGACGAAGGCACCCACCAACCCCAGCACCAACGTGCGCGGTGGCAGCGCCGCCAGCCTGTTGCGCAGGCGGGCGTAGGGTCGGGCCGTGAGCCATGGCCCCGCCGCAAAGCCCACCCCGCCCGCCAGAGTGGCCGCCAGGCCCTGGTAGGCCAGCACCTGTAGGGGACCCTGGGCGGCGGCACGCAGGCCCGCGAGGACCTTGCCCACCTCCCAGCCCAACGCTGCCGCCGCCAGCATGACCGTGAGGCGCACCACGAGGTCCAGAGACATGAACGCTCCTCCCGACAGACAGGCGCCACCCGCACCGCAACGGATGCCGTCACGTCCAGGACCGGGGCCTACAGGCTCCTATTCCCGGGCTGATAGACAACAAAAGGCCAAGCAGACCCAAGAGCCGGCCTGTTTGGTCTATACTGCAAACGGCACCAATGCCGATGCTAACATGCGGCATGCGGTTTGTCAACGTGGTTGGCGGGCGGAGCGCCCACCGCTGGGGAACAGGCCCACGCACGGCCCGGCAGGCACGGGCCGCGCCCGGCCTTTTAGGATTGCAGCGCGACGTCGATGGCTTCCACCAGGGTGCGGGCCATGACCGTGCGGGCCTCGCCGCGTGGCAGGGCGCGGTCGTCTTTGATGCGCGGCATCAGCACCCGCCCGAACCCTAGCTTGGCCGATTCGCGCAGGCGCCGCTCGATGTGCCCCACGCTGCGCAGCTCGCCCGCCAGCCCTACCTCGCCAAAGACGGCCAGGTCATCGTGCAGCGGCCGGCCATAGTAGCCGGAAGCGATGGCGGCAGCCACGGCGAGGTCGATGGCCGGCTCGTGCACGCGCAGCCCGCCCACGACGTTCACAAAAACGTCCTGATCGTTGAGGCGCAAACCGGCACGTTTGGTCAGCACGGCGGCGAGAAGCTGGAGGCGGTTGGCCTCCACACCGTTCCCTGTACGGCGCGGATAGGCCAGGTTGCTGGGGCTCACCAGGGCTTGTACCTCCACGAGGATGGGGCGGGTGCCCTCCATGGTGATGGCGATGGCGGAGCCGGTGGCGTGCTCCAGGCGCTCTGCCAGGAACACCTCCGAGGGATTGGGAACTTGTACCAGGCCGTCTTCGCGCATCTCAAAGACGCCCACCTCGTCGGTGGAGCCGAAGCGGTTCTTGACGCTGCGCAGCAGCCGGTAGGAGTGAAAGCGCTCGCCCTCCATGTAGAGGACTGTATCCACCACGTGCTCCAGCACGCGTGGGCCGGCGATGCTGCCCGCCTTGGTCACATGGCCGATGAGGAACACGGCCACGTTCAGGGTCTTGGCCAGGTGCGCCAGCGCCACGGCACACTCACGCACCTGGCTGACGCTGCCCGAGGAAGAGGCCAGCCCCTCCATGTGGATGGCCTGCACCGAGTCCACCACCGCCACGACCGGCTTGAGGTCCTCGATCTGGGCCAGGATCTGCTCCAGGCTGGTCTCGGCAGAGAGGTACAGCTGTGGCGAGCGAATCCCCAGCCGCCTGGCGCGCATGTGCACCTGCTGCACCGACTCTTCGCCAGACACGTACAGGACGCGCGTGTCATCTACGCAGAGCATGGCCGCCAGCTGCAGCAGCAGGGTGGACTTGCCGATGCCCGGGTCGCCGCTCAGCAGCGTGACGGACCCCGGCACGATCCCCCCGCCCAGCACCCGGCTCAGTTCCTCCATCGGCACCGGCAGGTGCTCGTCGCGCTGGGTGGCGATCTCAGACAGGGGCAGGGGCTTGTTTCGGATCAGAACCTGAGCGGTGGCAGGGGCGCCCGCTGTGGGCGCCTCTACCACCGTCTCTACGAGCGTATTCCACTCCCCGCACTCGGGGCAGCGGCCCATCCAGCCGGGCTGGGTGGCGCCGCAAGACTGGCACACGTAGCGCGATCGTACCCTGGCCATGCCGTCCTTTTCTAGTTGCCGTCGGAAAGCAGTGGGGCGGGCTCGGGCTCCGCGGCGGCCGGCCGC
This sequence comes from Anaerolineae bacterium, assembly GCA_040768605.1. Classification (GTDB taxonomy): domain Bacteria; phylum Chloroflexota; class Anaerolineae; order UBA1429; family UBA1429; genus JAAZBY01. The sequence goes on from JAXGMP010000002.1 coordinate 715,562, forward strand.
AACACGATCGCGCCCTCCTGGGCATCGGCCAGCACGACGTCTCCCTCCGCAAAGCCGTGTTCGAGCACCTTCTCGGCCAGCGGATCCTCGAGCAGGCGCTGGACGGCCCGGCGCAGCGGCCGCGCGCCGAACTGCGGATCGTATCCCTCGTTGACGAGCAGCTCGCGGGCAGCCTCCGTCAGTTCCAGACGGATGCCGTTGTCGGCCAGGCGCTCATTGAGTCGCGCCACCTGGATATCGACGATCTGGGCAATATGCTGCCTCTCCAGCTTGTGAAAGTACACGACCTCGTCGATGCGGTTCAGGAACTCGGGGCGGAAGAGCCTCTTCAGCTCCTTGTTCAGCTTGCCGCGCATGTCGCGGTCCTCCGCATCGCGGCTGTGTTCTTCCGCGGGCGTACCAAAGCCAAAGGCGGCATCGCGCAGGATGGCCGCGCTGCCGATGTTGGTGGTCATGATGATGATGGTGTTGCGGAAATCGACCTTGCGCCCCTTGGCGTCCGACAGCTGCCCCTCCTCCATGATCTGCAGGAGCATGTTGTGGGCATCCGGGTGGGCCTTTTCCACCTCGTCAAAGCAGATCACCGAGTAGGGCCGGCGCCGGACGGCCTCGGTCAGCTGCCCGGCCTCCTCATAGCCGACATAGCCGGGAGGCGCACCCACCAGGCGCGACACGGTGTGCCGCTCCATGAACTCGGACATGTCGTACTGCATCAGAGCCTCGTCGTTGCCGAACATAAACTCTGCCAGAGCCTTGCAGAGCTCCGTCTTGCCAACGCCGGTAGGCCCCACGAACACGAAGGAACCGACCGGGCGGCGGGGGTCCTTGAGCCCGGCCCGCGCCCGGCGCACGGCCCGCGCCAGGATGCGGATGGCATCGTCTTGGCCGACGATGCGGCTGCGCAGGCTCTCTTCCATGCGCAGCAGGCGATCCGACTCTTCCTCGGCAATGGCCATGATCGGCACGCCCGTCCACAGCGACACCAGCTCGGCGATGTCATCACTGGTCACCACCATGTCGGTGGGCTGCTCATCGGCGGACTTGGGCAGGCCCAGTTCTCCGGGCTGGAAGCCCAGTTCCTCCTGGCTCTCACGTTCTGCGGGGTCGAGCAGGGTCGTGCCCAGGAGCGACGGCTGCACATCGTCCACGGTGGCGGTCAGGCCCAGGTCATTGGCCCGCCGGTAATGCTTGAACACCCGCACCCGCGAGGCCGTCTCATCCATCAGGTCGATGGCCTTGTCGGGCAGGAAGCGGTCCGAGATGTAGCGAGCCGCCAGTCGCGCCGCCGATTCGAGCGCCTCGTCGGTGATGCGCAGGTGATGGTGCTGCTCGTAGCGGCTGCGAATTCCTCTGAGGATCTGGATCGTGTCTTCCACGCTGGGCTCGTCGACGTAGACCGGCTGGAAGCGCCGCTCCAGAGCGGCGTCGGCCTCGATGTGCTTGCGGTACTCGTTCAGCGTCGTGGCGCCGATGCACTGCAGCTCGCCACGAGACAGGGCCGGCTTGAGGATGTTGGCCGCGTCGACCGAGCTGCCGGCGGCGCCAGCGCCCACCAGCATGTGCAGCTCGTCGATGAACAGGATCGTCTCCGACGATTTGAGCTCATCGATGACGCGCTTGAGCCGCTCCTCAAACTGGCCGCGGTACATCGTCCCCGCCACCAGCGAGCCGACGTCGAGGCGCACCACGCGCTTCAGCTCCAGGTCTTTGGGCACGTCGCCATCCACGATCCGCTGCGCCAGCCCTTCGACGATGGCCGTCTTGCCAACGCCTGGCTCCCCGATCAGGGCGGGGTTATTCTTGTTGCGCCGCGCCAGGATCTGGACGACACGCTCGATCTCGCGCTGCCGCCCGATGACGGGGTCGAGTTCGCCCTGGCGGGCCGCCACGGTGAGGTCGGTGCCCAGCTCATCGAGGAGGGACTTTTCCTTGGCCGGCTTTTCAGCCGTCCTGGGGGCGCCCGCCGGAGCGATCTCCTGGCGGATCGCGCTGACCACCCGGCGCCGCACGACCTCTCGGTTCACCCGCAGCTGCTGCAACACGGCCAGCGCCATGGTTTCGGGTTCCTGCACCAAGCCCAGCAGGATATGCTCGGTGCCGATAAAGCGGTGGCCGAAGCGCTTCGCCTCGGTGACGGCCACCTCCAGCACGCGCTTGGTCTGGTCCCCGAGCTGCAGGCTGGTGATGGGCAACTCACCACGGCCGACGATGCGCTCCACCGCCCGTCGGGCCTGGCCCAACGACAGGCCCAGCTCGGTAAGCACGCGGGCCGCGATGCCCTCCTCCTCGCGCAAGAGGCCCAGCAGCAGATGCTCCGTCCCGATATAGGGATGGTTCATCCGCTGGGCTTCCTCTTGCGCCATGGTCAGCGCATGCCGCGCCAACCTGGTAAAACGATCCAACTTATCGGACATGGCAAACCCTGCTTTCATGACTGTGGACCAGTGAGCAGGCCTCACCTATCGGCAAGACGAACCATACCTGCACACTCAGTATAGTACAAACGGCCCGCCTTCGGGTATGCGTCCGGTCGCACAGACGGTGCGTGCCCGCTACCGCGCCACTCTCTGATATGAGAACAGGGGCACAGTGTGTCTGGTATTGCACACCGGCCCCTGTGGACTGCCTTGCGAGAACGGGTAGGCTAGTCAACGACAGTGTATAGGATTGTGCCTATTGGCTACCCTCTAGGTGTCTGCAACCCGCAAGTCCGATGGCAACGACTGCCCATCAACATACCCGTCCGCGCGATCCTATCATCCGCTTTCCTACGCCCGCCAGACCCTGTCTGCGCTCGGCTGCGGAAGCGCTACTCGCCCTGCTCCTCGTGATCACCACCGTCGAGGCTGTCCGCATCCTGCCAGTCAAAGTCTTCGCTGAACTCCTCGTTCACGCGACGCAGACTGAGCCCCAGCCGCTGCCGGTCCGCATCGATGCGGATAATGCGCAGCGTGATCTCCTGGCCTTCCTGGACGACCTCGTTGGGATGCTCGATGCGCTCATCCGACAACTCGGAGATATGCACGAGCCCCTCAATATCCTCGTCAAGGCGGGCAAACGCCCCAAAGTCCGTCAGCTTGGTGACCCGGCAGGGCACCAACTGGCCCACCTGGTAGCGCTCTGCCACCGTGCTCCAGGGCTCCTTCTGCAGGCGCTTGAGGCTGAGCGCGATGCGCCGACGGTCCGTGTCCACGCTGAGGACGAAGACCTCGATCTCCTGCCCTACGCGGAGCACTTCCTTGGGATGGCCGACGCGGCGCCAGGAGATCTCCGACAGGTGCACCAACCCGTCGGCCCCGCCCAGGTCCACGAAGGCGCCAAAGTCGCACAGGCTGCTGACCACGCCCCTGCGTACTTCGCCCTCGGCGAGCTCGTCCAGCAAACGATCCTTCTGTTCGCGGCGCCACTCGCGCACCGCGGCCCGCTCGGAAAGGATCAGCCGGTTGCGGCGCCGATCGATCTCGATCACCTTCAGCCGCAGGTCTCTACCCACCAACTCGCCAAGGGCCGCCTCCCGGTCGGACTGGTCTCCGCCCTGGATGCCCCGCACACTGACGAGCTGCGATGCGGGCACAAAGCCTCGCACATGGCCGATGTTGACGATTACACCGCCCTTGTTGTAACCGGAGATGGCCTTGTCAAAGATCTCCTCGGCCTCGTAGAGCCGGGCAGCCTCGTCCCAGTCCTTCTCCAACAGAGCGCGCTGCAGCGAGAGGATGATGTTGCCGTTCCGATCCTCCGGGCGCACCACACCAGCCTTGATCTTCTGGCCGATGCTCAGCGACCGGCGAAAGTCCGGGTCCAGATGATCCAGGTCGCGGGAGGTCACAATCCCCTCCGACTTGCAGCCGATATCGATCAACACCTCATCTTTGCTGATCGATACGATGGTCCCCTCAACCACCTCGCCGCGCCTGGGCATCGAGTACGCATATCCCTGCTCGAGCAGTTCCGTCATCGGATTGGCCACGGGGGTCGAGACCTCACCTCCTTCAGCCTGGTACGTCATGGATCCCTGCTCATCCATGCAAGCACTCACTCCTTCTTAGGATTTGCGAGACTGGGCCATTATAGCCGTATTGTCTACGAAAAGCAAGGCGAACCCGCTATCGGAGGCCTCCTTGTCCCTCCCGACCTGCCCATCATCCGGGCGCAGGACGGGCTATGCGGGGTCGAAGCGAAAGGACAGCACCCCGTCCGGCCCGGCCGCATAGTGCCCGTAGACGATCCCGCACCTCTCGGCCGGCGCCAGGACACGCGGAAGAAGGGCAGGGAGGTCTTCCACCAGGTCGCCCAGCGGCAGCGCCCCGCTGGGGTGCCACTCCAGGGTACCCTCGGCCGAGGGCATCGGCTGCGCGGCCGGCGCCTGGCCCACGTACACCAAGAGCAGGACGCCCGGCCCCGCGCAGTCCGCACCGTCAACGTGGACGACGGCGCGCAGGTCCAGCGCGCCCACCGCCAGGCCGGTCTCCTCGAGCACCTCGCGCCGCGCCGCAGAGAGCGCACTCTCCCCCAGTTCGAGGTGCCCGCCCACCCCGTTCAGCCGGCCGGCGCCGAACGTCCTCCCGGCAGCGCCGCGCAAGAGCAACACCCTGTCCCCGCGCGTCAGGAAGGTCAGCGTGCGCACCTGGACGGCATAGCCACCCCGCGCCAGCCCCTGTTCGGTGAGGCGCACGATCCCCCTCTCTCCCGTAGCCCTGCGCCTAGGCGCCTCGGCCGAGCGGGCACTCACACAAGCGCGTGTGCACGGGGCCCGACGGCGTCAGGACGCTGCCGTAGACGGTGATCCCCTGCACGTCAACCGTCGCCAGTGGCTGCGCAGAGTGCGACGCCAGGTCCTCGGCCAGGCTCGCGGTCTGGCCGGGCGCGGCGCCGCGGCGCACGCGGGCGATGGTCAGGTGCGGGTGGTAGGGGCGCGCCTCGCGGGGCCACCCCGCACCGGCAAGGGCCTCGTCCACGTCCCGCGCCAGCTCCGCCAGCCCGCCGGAGGGCTCGCGGGTACCCACCCACACCACGCTCGGGCGGCGCGGACTTGGGAAGCACCCCAGCCCGGCCAGCTCAAAGGTGAGCGGGCTCCCCCCCTGGGCCGCGAGGCGCACGGCGCCAAAGACATCCTCCATCCGCGCGTCGGGCACGTCTCCCAAGAACTTTAGCGTGAGGTGCATCGTCTCAGCGGCCGACCAGCGGCAGGCCCCGCCCCAGGCCGTGCGGCGCAGCTCCCGCGTAAGGGCCTCCAGCGCTGCAATGGCCTCCTGCGGCAGAGCAATGGCCACAAAGGTCCGCGTATCAGCCATGGTCGGCCTCCCTTCCGCCACCGGCGGGCCGGCCTTTGCCCGCCAGCAGGCGGCTGGCGTTCGCCCCCAGGAAGCGGCGCAGGGCTGGCTCGCCCAGCCGGGCGGCCCGCACGCGCCGCAGAAAGCGCTCCTGCGAGATGAGCGGATAGTCCGAACCGAAGAGGATGCGATCGGGCGCCCAGTCGGCCGCCAGCGCAAAGATGGCGTCGTCGTACAGGTAGAGCGAGGCCGCCGAGTCATAGTAGACGTTGGCAAGCGACCGGCGCACCTCGGGCATCAGCGTATAGAAGGGCAATCCCCCGCCCCAATGGCTATAGATAAGCGTGTTGGCCGGGAAGCGCACCGCCAGGCGCCAGGCCTCGGCCGGCCCCTGGCTGCCCTTGCCCGGATAGGTGTGCCCCAGAATCTCGCTGATGTGCACCATGACGGGACGCTCGTATTCCCGGGCCAGCCCCAACAGGGCGGGCAGGCCATCCTCGTCGCTCAGGGCAAAGCCCTGGCCGTCGGGCATCAGCTCGCCAACGCCCTGGGCGCCGGCCTCCAGCGCACGGCGCAGGGCCTGCTGCGCCGCGTCCCCGGCCAGCGGGTTGGCCACGGCAAAGGGGATCAGCCGTTGGGGATGGCGCGCCGCCGCATCGAGCACCCAGGCGTTGCACGCCTCACAGAGGCCCTGGTCCGCAAAGGCAAAGCCAAACGTCACGGCGCGCGCCACGCCGGCACGGTCCATCGAGGCGAGCAGCTCCTCCACGGTAGCCATCCGCGCCCGCGGGTTGGCATACAGGGCGCCAAACCAGCCGTCGCGCTCCAGGAGGTCTGCGCGGCGTGCGATCAGCTCGGGGGGGAAGACGTGCGTGTGCGCGTCGATAATCTCCATGGGCGCATTGTTGCCCCCGGTAGCCAAGAAGTCAATCGGCGAGGCCGTCCTCAGCGGCTGCTCCGCAATTTGACAGCGAGGCCGGAGGCGCTATACTGACCGTCGTTAGCCGGGGCTGTAGCTCAGTTGGGAGAGCGCGTCAATCGCACTGATGAGGCCAGGGGTTCGAGTCCCCTCAGCTCCATCGACCGGTCATACAAGTGAAGAGTCAGGGGCTGTAGCTCAGTTGGGAGAGCGCTTGAATGGCATTCAAGAGGCCAGGGGTTCGACTCCCCTCAGCTCCACCTAGCACTTTCTGCTAATCCCTGTCAGAACAGGGTGGCGAGACAAACCCTTCGTTTCGACGGCGAGGGGTTTTTTTGTGTAGGGGAGCAGGCCGGGGCCCCGTCACCCCGGCCGGTGCAGGGTGATGTCCATCGCCCCGAGGGACCCCGGCTGGCCCCGTGCTCACCTGGCGGCGGACGAGCAAAGTACTTGGGAGGATCGACATGTCAGAGCAGAGCGACAAGCGCGCGCCAGAGTACACACCACACGACATCGAAGAGAAATGGCGGGAGCGCTGGGCCGCGACCGGCCTGTATGACACGCATGAGGACACCAGCCGCCCCAAGCACTACGCCCTGACCATGCTACCCTACACCTCCGGTGACCTGCACATCGGCCACTGGTATGCCATGGCCCCGTCTGACGCCAGGGCCCGCTATATGCGCATGCGCGGCTACAACGTCTTCTTCCCCGTCGGGTTCGACGCCTTTGGCCTCCCCGCCGAGAACGCCGCCATCAAGAGGGGCATCCATCCACGCAAGTGGACCTTCCAGAATATCGAGCGTATGCGCGGCCAGCTCAAGACCATGGGAGCCATGTGGGCCTGGGACCGTGAGGCGGTCACCTGCCTGCCCGGATACTACCGCTGGACCCAGTGGTTCTTCCTCAAGATGTACGAGCGCGGCCTGGCCTACCGGAAAATGTCGCCGGTGGACTTTTGCCCGTCCTGCAATACCACCCTGGCCCGCGAGCAGGTCTGGGGCGACGATCGCCACTGCGAGCGCTGCGGCACGCCGGTGCTCAAGAAGGACCTCGAGCAGTGGTTCTTCCGCACCACGCACTATGCCGAGGAGCTCCTCGAAGGGTTGGACCGCATCGACTGGCCCGAGCGCGTCAAAACCATGCAGCGCAACTGGATCGGGCGCAGCGTCGGCGCACGGGTACGCTTCCATTCGGAGCAGGACGACCCCATTGAGGTCTTTACTACCCGGCCCGACACCCTCTGGGGGGTCACCTTCATGGTGCTGGCCCCGGAACACCCCCTGGTAGACAAACTGGTGACCGATGCCTGCCGCAACGACGTCGCGCAGTACCGCGCCCAGGCCGCCCGCCACAGCGAGATCGAGCGCCTGTCTACCGAGCGGGAAAAGACCGGCGTCTTCATCGGCGCCTACGCCATCAACCCCGTCAACGGGGCGCGCGTGCCGATCTGGGTCGCCGATTATGTCATGATGAGTTACGGCACCGGCGCCATCATGGGCGTGCCCTCTCACGACGAGCGGGACTTTCAGTTCGCCATCAAGTACGGCCTGCCGATCATCCCGGTGATCGCCCGTCCCGACGGCCTGGCCAAGTCCCTCGTCTTCCCGGGCTCGGTGCGCGACATGGCCGCCCTGGCTGCGCAACTCCGCGAGGCCGGCATCTCCTTCGAAGAGCGGCCGGTGGGCGACCTGGGCGACGGCCTGTTCGTCACCCTGCATGGTGACGAGCAGATCGACCGGCTGATCACCCTGATGCGCGCCGCCCTGCTGCCGGGCAACTGGAACGAGGTGGTGGGCGCGCGCTGGGCCTTCGTCTTTGACGACGGCGTGCGCGCGTTGAGCTCGATCGACGCCGACCGCGAGATCCTGGCGCGCTGCCAGGCCATCTACGCGCCGGTGCGCCGCTTCCGCACCGTCATGGAGATGCTGCACAGCCAGCCCTTCTACCGCGACGTGCTGCTGCACGCCGAGTATGGTGCCATGATCAACTCCGGCGCCTTTACCGGCACGCCCGGCGATGCGGCCAAGGAGACGATCACATCCTGGCTGACCACCCAGAGCAAGGGCCAGGCAGAGGTGAACTATCGCCTGCGCGACTGGCTCATCAGCCGGCAGCGCTACTGGGGCGTGCCGATCCCGATGGTGTACTGCGATTCCTGCGGCGTCGTGCCGGTGCCCGAGGCGGACCTGCCCGTCCTCCTGCCCGATGATGCCGAGTTCATGCCCACCGGTGAGTCGCCGCTCAAGTACCACCAGCCCTTCCTGCACACGACCTGCCCGCAGTGCGGCGGCCCGGCCCGGCGCGAGTCGGACACGATGGACACCTTTGTGTGTTCCTCCTGGTACCAGTACGCCTACGTCAGCCCGTACTATGACGGCGACACCCCGGTCGATCCCGCCAAGGCCGCCTATTGGCTGCCGGTGGACCAGTACACGGGTGGCATCGAGCATGCCACCATGCACCTGATGTACACGCGCTTCTTCACCAAGTTCATGCACGACATCGGCCTGTCCCCCTCGGACGAGCCGATGCAGCGCCTCTTCACCCAGGGGCTCATCCTCGGCGAGGACAACGAGAAGATGAGCAAGTCGCGGGGGAACGTCGTGAACCCCGACGACTATGTCACGGCGATGGGCGCCGACGCGGTGCGGGCCTTCCTGATGTTCATCGGCCCCTGGGAGTTGGGGGGGTCGTGGAGCTCCACGGGGATCGAGGGCGTCTATCGCTTCCTGAACCGCGTGTGGAACGTGGTTCTGGATCCGCGCCCGGCAGGCGGCGTGGCCCCCTCCGAGAAGCAGGTCGCCGAACTGCGTCGCTATACGCACAAGACCATCCGCCGGGCCACCGAGGAAATGGAGGCCTTCAAGTTCAACACCATGCTCGCGGCGCTGATGGAGTACAACAACTACCTGATGCGCGCCCGTGAGACGGAGGTCTACGGCAGCCCCGCCTGGACCGAGGCGACGCGCACGATGGTCCTGCTCCTGGCGCCGATCGTGCCGCACATCACCGAGGAGCTGTGGGAGCGCATCGGCGGCGCGTACAGCGTGCACCAGCAGGGCTGGCCCGAGTGCGACGAGGCGCTGGCGGCGGATGAGATCGTCACCCTGGTCGTCCAGGTCAACAGCCGCGTGCGCGGGCGGGTGGAGGTGCCCGTCGACGTCGACGAAGAGTCGGCCGTCGCCGCGGCGCTCAAAGAGCCCAACGTCGCCCAGCATCTGGAGGGCAAAGAGATCCTCAAGCGCGTCTACGTGCCCGGGAAGCTGCTCAACATCGTCGCCCGGTAACCGCGTTACGGGCGGGCCCGTCGGGATTCCGACGGGCCCGCTTCTTCTTCTGTACGCAATCCCGCGCCCCGGTCGTCAGGTCTTGACACCGCCACGAGCCTTCTCTACGATAACCATGCGGCGCCAAGCGCGACGATGTCAGCCACAGGGGGGCAGGAGCACCGTGAACACGCGCAACCATCTCACCATCCTCGTCTCTGTCCTGCTGTCGATAGTGTTGGTCTCCACAGGCTGCGGACTGCGCGGCAGCGACGATCCGTCCAAGCTACACTACACGTTGCCCACCAGGTTGGTCGTCCGCGCGGGCGAACACCTGCCGGGCACCACTATCCAGTATGTCGGCGAGACGGAAAAGGGCGCCCATGTGCTCATCGACGGGCAGGAAGCCGTCAAGCGCGTGGGTGACTCTCTCGACTGGCACGGTGAGCCGATGGAGGGCGCCAAGATCTCGTTGGCCCTGCGCATTCTGAGCCACAATGCCGACTCGCTACAGCTGGTGGGCACGGCCGAGATTGACGTGTCGGGCGCCCAGCCCCAGGCAATGCCGGCGGTCAAGACGGCAGCCATCACCCACAACGGCCTGGTGGCCTACCGGGTAGCCAAGGGAGACGCGGTGCCCGGCTCGACCCTCATCTACGAGGGCACCAGTGAGGAGGGCGCTAGGCTGGCGGGCGTGGCGGGGTACCCCTTCCGCAAGTCGGGCGACTCGATCTCCTGGGAGGGAATGCTGCGCGACGGGCTCTACATCTCGCTGGAGCTGCGCCTCGTCCAGTACGACGAGCAGGGCATGAACGTGGCCGGGGTGGTCACGCTCTGGTTCGGGTCCTGACGGCGGCAGGGCCGTGGGGATGGGGGTCGCGAGGCCGCTCGCAGCGCCGGCATGGCGGGCGCCGGCCGGGCTCGCAGTCGTTGCCGGCTGCCTTGGCTGTTGGCCGTGCCCATGCTATACTACGCCCATCGTGGGCCCCTCCGCAGAGTGGCCCTCATCTCTTTGAGCATAACCCGGAGGTTGCCCTCGTGTCGGTCTACCTCGACATCATCCAGATACTGATCTCGGCCGCGCTCATCACACTGACCGTCCTGCAGCGCAAGGGCGGCGGGCTCGGCTCGCTGAGCGGAGATAGCTCGATCTACCGGACCCGGCGTGGGGTGGAGAAGACCTTGCATAATCTCACCATCGTCCTCGCCGTGGTGTTTGGGCTCACCTCGGTGCTCAGCGTCATCCTACGGTAACTCCCTAACCCACAGCCGAAGGGGGCCCCTGCATGAGGCGCATCCGTCTGCAGGTTGCCATCACGCTTCTGGCCGTCGCGATCCTGGTTGGCATCGTCGCCTATCTGGCCCTCCGCGTGACGACCGAAACCGTGCCCGACTATGGCGGCACCTATGTCGAAGGCGTGGCCGGCAACCCCGAGTTCATCAACCCGCTCCTCTCCCAACCCAACCCCGTCGACCAGGACCTCGTCGCCCTCATCTATAACGGGCTGACGCGGCCGGACGGCCGCGGGGCCATGGTGCCCGACCTCGCCGAGAGCTGGGAAGTCTCTCCCGACGGCATCTCGTACACCTTTGCCCTGCGGCAGGACGTCCTGTGGCACGACGGGGCGCCGTTCACCGCCGATGACGTCGTCTACACCATCACTACCATCCAGCAGCCCGAGTTCCCCGGCGAGGCGGAGATCGCCAACCTCTGGCGCACCGTAGTGGTCGAGCGCGTGGATACCTACACCGTGCGCTTTATCTTGCGTGAACCGTACGCCCCGTTCCTCGATTACACCACGCTTGGCATTCTGCCCGTCCACATCCTGGGGGGCGTCTCGGCAGACGTCCTGCGCGAGTCCAAGTTCAACGTCGAGCCGATCGGCACCGGCCCCTACAAGCTGGATACCATCAGCGCCCGGCGCGTCGTCTTGGTCTCCAACCCGGACTACCACGGCCACCGGCCCTATATCGACCGCATCGAGTTCCTCCTCTACCAGGACGATGCGGCCGTGTTTGAGGCGCGCAAGCGTGGCGAGGTCGCCGGCATCGCCCGCGTTCTGCCCAAGTACCTGGACAAGGTCCGCGACGATCGCGACCTGAACCTCTACTCGGCGCCGATGTCGGGCTACAACGCCGTCTACCTCAACCTGGACAAGGGGGTCTTTCAGGATCCCGCCGTCCGCCAGGCGATGATGTACGCCCTCAACCGGCAGGGTCTCGTCGACAAGGTGCTGGACGGCCAGGGGATCGTGCTGCACAGCCCAATCCTGCCCAACTCGTGGGCCTACGACTCGGGCGTGCGGCGCTACGACTATGCTCCCAGCCGGGCCATCAGCACGCTCGAAGAGCACGACTGGTTTGACGATGACGAGGACGGCGTCCGCGAGCGTGGCGGCGTGCGCCTCGAGTTCACCCTGCTGACCAACGACGACCCGGTGCGCGTGCGCCTCATCGAAGAGATCGCCGCGCAGCTGGCCGAGGTGGGCATCCGCGCCACCCCCCAGGCCGTCGCCTGGGAGACCCTGCGCTACGACATGCTCAACCTGCGTCGCTTTGATGCTGTTCTGCTCGGTTTCCAGTTTCTTCCGCCGGACCCGGACCCCTATCCGTACTGGCATTCCAGCCAGGCGAACGAGTTCGGCGTGAACTTTTCCAACTTTAACAGCCAGCGCGCCGACGTCCTCTTGGAGGAAGCGCGGCTCACCAGCGACCAGGCCCATCGCCGCGACCTCTACCTGGAGTTTCAGGACATCTTTGCCGAGCAGGTTCCGTCGCTGCTCCTGTATCAGCCGGTGTATTCGTACGCCGTCAGCGATGCGGTGCGGGCCGTCCAGCTCGCCCCGATGATCAGCCCGTCGGACCGCTTCCAGTCGGTGGTGAGCTGGTACATCGCCACCCAGCGGCTGATGAACGACGGCGAGGCCGAGGAGGTGCCCACGGCGCCAGCCCCCTGACCGGGCCCGCACAATACAAGATGCTCTCGTTCTCCGAACCACTCCGCCTGTGGCCGCCCGACGCGCGGCTATGGCGTGTGGTCGCGGCCCCTCCGGGGGCCCAACGGTCGGCGTGGAAACGCACCGGCCCCCCGTGTTTGGAAAGGAGGACCTGCACGAGCGAGGCCCGTCGGCCGGGCCATGGTCGCTTGTTCAGCGCTTCTCCGTGACGTGGGGAAGCGCTCTTTTGTTTGCTGCTGTAGCGCAGCAGCGCGACCTATTCCAGGAGGTACCATCCATGCACGTGCGACGCAGTCTGTTGATGATTCTGATCGTAGCGCTCATCGTGGGGCCATCGGCCTGCGGCGGCGGCGCTCCCTCGGTGGACTGGACGCTCAAGGTCACCGGCGCCGTGTCCAAGCCGTTGACCCTCTCGTACCGCGACCTGGTCGCCCGCGAGCAGGTCACGCTCGAGGACGTCCTGATGCGCAAGTCGCAGGGGGAAGACACGGTCAACACCTGGGAGGGCCCCTCGGTGGCTGGCATCCTCGAGGAAGCCGGCGCGTCCGCCTCAGCCAAGGCGATCGTCTGCACCGCGGCCGATGGCTACGCCATGGAGGTCGCCATGGCCGACCTCGACAACGCCATTATCGCCCTAAAGAGGGATGGCGAATGGTCGGCCAGCGACGAGAAGAGCGGGCCAATCCGCATCGTGGTGCCCGACCTGCCGGCCAACTCCTGGCTCTTCCAGCTGACCGAGATACAGGTCGTCGAGTAGACGTCCCAGGACGGGAGGGGCTGGCCGCGCGGCCACCCCCTCCCGCTCTCTCTCTCGAAGGCTCCCCTAGTACCACACCACCCAGAGCGGCACGAACATATCCTCGCCGCTGAGCGTGCCGTGGTTGCCCAGCTTGTCCCCCTCGTGCACCGTGTGCATACCGTGGTCAGCGGTGATGAGCACCAGAGTGCCGGCCGGGAACCCCGCGAGAAGTCGCTCCAGGTAGCCGTCCACCGCCGTCATGCGCTCGCGGTACTCGGCCGAGTCCGGTCCGTAGGTGTGCCCGGCGTCGTCGATGCCGTGAAAGTGGACCAGCAGAAACTCGGGCAGTCCTTCGGCGACGACGGCCATAGCGTTGCCATAAGTGTTGTCGTCGGTATAGCCGTCCCCGTCGCGGTCGCCGGAGAGGCGCAGCTCGGCGCCCGGCATGTTGATCGGCAGGGCCTCCCCCTCCACAACCACAGCGCGCCGGCCTGCCTCGGTTACCGCCTGCAGGATGGACTGCACCGCCAGATTGCGCGTGCCGCGGTCGCGCACGCCGTTGACGGACGGCAGCGCCCCGCTGAGTATGGCGGCCATCGATACTCTCGTGACCGGCGGATAGACCGACCGCGCCAGGGTCGGGGCGTCCAGGCCGTCCAGGAACGGCGTAACCCCCTGGCCCCGCGAGGCCTCGTACCAGCGGAAACCCAGCCCGTCGAGGATGATCAGGACCGCCCGGTCGGCGCGGAGGTCGGTCAGCGCGCTGCCGGTGGCCTGCTGCGGTGCGGGCAGGCCCAGCACGGCCGCAATAGTAGGGGCCAGATCCAGGTGTGTTGATCTGGCCCGGCCGGCCTCTGGGGGTCTGCGGACGGACAGCATCGTCGGCGCCTCCGCAGTGTCAGCGCCGACCGTCACGCGGCCGTCGCGCCCCACCCAGGCATCGGCGCAGATCTCTTCCCAACGCCAGGAGCGGCCGTCCATCTCCAGCGTCTCGGCCGAGTCCACCCCCGCCTCCGACAGGAGGCGCTCCAGGGGCATCGCCTGGCCGTCTGCCGCCTCACCCGGAAAGTTGCCCCAGGACTCCTTCCAGGCCTTGCCCGTCAGGGGGGTGGCCGGTGTCCCGTCCACCTCCAGAGCGATCGTCCAGCGCGGCGCACAGCCGCCCAGCAGCGTGGCCACCAGTAGGGCCACCAACAGGCCGAGGCGCCCAGCCAGATGAGGCCTGCAGGAATGGCGTGTTAGCATACGCACGTAGCCTTGCTCCTGTCCGTTAGGGCGCTAGCGATGCGCCGGCTCCAGCGCGACCAAGTCCGTTACCCAGCGCCCGCGCCCCTCCTTGGGCAGAACCAGGGCTGGCCGGCCGTTCACGGTGGCGATCACGGCGCCCTCGAGGTCCTCGCGCGCGAACTCAGTATCCCGCCCGGCGGCGTTGGTGGCCAGGAAGCGCTCTGCCGCCCAGCCGTCACCGAGAGCCTGGCTGACGAGCGCCCCCGTGTACAGGTGAGCATACTCACCGCGGTAGATCTGCCCATCGGCCTCGCTGCGGTACATGGCCTGGGCTCCCTCGGCCACCACCGTGGTACGCTGGGCCAGCAGCAGTCGCCCCAGTGAGGTTTGCTGTTCGCCGATCCGCAGGGGGCGCTCGGCGCCCTCTACGATGATCCAGCGCACCCCCTTCAGCCAGGTGGACTCGTGCTGGTTGCTGTCGGTAAAGCGTACGCCCTCAAGGTAGGGCACCAGGAGCGAGGCCTCCGTCACGTACTCGCGCTCCAAGACCACCCAGCCCCCGTCGAGAGACTCTAGCGCCACGCGCTCCCAGTCGGCGGCGCCGTAGCGGGCCAGGAGGTCAGGCAGCGCGATCGACGTGCCCGGCTCCGCCTCGGCATAGGGGAAGAGGTCGTCGACGATCAGGTAGGTGGCCTCGGGAACGTCGCCGAGGATCCAGACCTGGCTCTGAAAGGGCGCGTCGGCCAGCTCGAGCGCTCCATGCACGTCGTGGCATTCGGCGCAGGTGGCCCGGGCCACCATGTCTTCGGTCGGGAAGGCTCGCCAGGCGCCAAGGCTCACCCCGAGTACCAGCCCCACCACACCCGCAAACAACCATTGTGCGATCCTGGTCATCCGTCGACTCCTAACCGTTCTTGGTCGGCGCGCTCCCAAAGGCCCAGCGCCTCGGCGAGCAACTCTACGACGTCCCGCACCATCGTCCCGCCCCCGGCCCGCTGCAGCCCGTCACCGAGCATCGTGGCGCAGTAGGGGCAGGCCGTGGCGCAGGTGCCAGCCCCAAGGCGGGCGATCTCGGCCACGCGGGGCTCCTCCAGCCGGGCGGCCTCGCTTTCCAGCCACATCTGCCCCCCGCCCGCCCCGCAACAAAGCGCCGCGTCCCCGTGGCGCGCGAGTTCCTGCAGGGCCATGCCCGGCAGCAGGGCCAGCAGTTCGCGGGCCGCCCCGGCCTGGCCCAGGCCGCGGGCCAGGTAGCAGGGATCATGGTAGGTGACGGTCCGCGCCGGCAGGCCATCCTCCGTCTGCGCAGCCGGCAGGGCCAGCCGGCCCTGTTGCGCGAGTTCGGCCAGGTAGACCGTCGCATGGCTGGCCGCTAGGGGGGTGCCGAGGTCCGCATACTCGTTGGCCAACGCGTTCACGCAGTGCGGGCAGAGGCTGACGATGCGGCCGTAGCCCCCCGCGCTCAGCACCGCACGGCGCTTCTCGGCCAGTTCTCGCCACAGGTGCTCGTTGCCGAGGCGCCGGGCCGGGTCGCCACAGCACTCCTCGCGGTCCCCCAGGGTGGCCACCGAAACGCCACACTCCTGCAACACGGCCACCATGGCCCGGGCCGCGCGGCGCGCCCGGGCATCCTGCCGGCCCATGCAGCCGAGCCACAGGAGCACCTCGCAGTGTTCCCCGTCGCCGAGCACCGGCAGGTCGGACGCGGCGGCTGTGGATAGGCCCCAGGGGTTGCCGCGCCGCTCCAGGGCGCGGAACACCTCGGCCAGCGGGCTCGGGAAGGTGGCCGCCTCGAGCACGCGCTCGCGCCGCAGGTCGATGACCATGTCCAGCGGGGAGATGCCCACCGGGCAGGCCGTCACGCAGGCCAGGCAGGTGGTGCAGTCCCACAGGGTGGCCTCGCCGACCTGTTCGGCGAGGGGCGCGCTGCCGTGCGCGTCCGCCAGCCCCTGCACGATGCCGAGGGGGTCCAGGGCGCGCCCTGCCTGCTGCGCCGGGCAGGCCGCGCTGCAGCGTCCACAGCGGGTACAGGCCCAGGTGTCCAGCAGCTCTTTGCGCGTCAGGTCGCGGCGGCGCAGGGCGCCGAACGGCTCGCGACCGCTCAGGTCCAGGGGCGCCAGCCTGGCCAGGGGCGCGCCCGGCCGAGACAGCACGCTCCCGGGGGCCAGCAGCATGTGTCGCCACTTGGTGAGGGGCAGCAGCACGGCCATCCCCAACAGCGAGGCGTGCAGCACTGACCAGGCCAGCCCGTAGGCCGAGCGCAGCGCCCCCTCTGGCAGGGCCGTCAAGAGGCTGCCCAGCGCGTCGGAAAGAAATGCTACCTTCCTCCAGGGCGGCTGGGCGATGGCCACCAGCAGCCCCTGCCCGCTCAGCCCGGCCAACACGCCCACCACGAGCAGTCCCCAGAGACCCACGTCGAGCCCGGTCGCCGGGGTCTGCCGAGACACGTGCCGCCGCCACCCGGCCGCGGCCAGGCCGAGGATGGCCAGCAGGGCGCCCAGGTCGGCCAGCACGTGAGTAGCCCCCGACTGTTGCCAGGGCAGGCCCCGCGGCGCCAGGTAGTGGGTCCCCACAAAGCCGACCAGCACCAGCACCCACCCGGCCAGCATCGCCAGGTGCCCGGCTCCGGCCAGCGGAACACGCCAGATGCCGCGCTGGGTGAGCGTCTCTTGCAGGGTGGCCCACAGCCGTGGCCCCATGGCGCCCAGCGGCCGGCCGCGGCGCGCTCGCCTCAGCCGCCAGACGGCCAGCCCCGCCAGCGCGACCCAGTAGATGGCCACCGCGCCCCACAACGCGTAAAGAAGCGGGTAGACGTCCACACCGTAGATCAGTTCAGCCCACAAAGCGTTACCCCCAGAAATGACGTAGACAGACGGCCGCCGCCAGGAACAACACCGCCCCCAGGCCCGCCCAGCGGTCGGTGCGGGTCAGGCGGGTCTCGCGGAGGAAGGTGCGCGTCGCGTAGCGGCCAAAGTGCCGCCCTTCCATCGAAATGGCCAGCGCATCGACCTTGCGCAGGGCCGACACCAGAAGTGGCAACAGCAACTGTCGCAGGATCTCGATCACCCGGCGCAGGGCGTGGCCGTCGTACCGCACGCCACGAACGAGCTGGGCCTGGTAGACGGTGGTGGCCTCGACCTCGAACACGGGCACCATCCGCAGCGCCGTCACCAGCGCGAACCCGTAGCGATAGGGCAGCCCGGCGCGCATCAGGGCATAGGCCAGATCGCTGGGATCGGTGGTCAGCACGAAACATTGGCTGCTGAGCACCACCACCAGAAAGCGCCCCGCCACCAGCGTTCCCCGGGCCAGCCCCTCAAGCGTCACCGGCAGATGCCCCCCTCCCCAGGGCCACAGGTACAATAGGACGGTCGCCCCGCGATAGAAGAGGGCCTGCAGCAGGAGGAGCGACAGCCCCGACCAGGCCAACAGCCGCCTCCCGCGCACCCTAGCCAGAAGCCCACCCCCCGCGCCCTGCGCCAGCGCCACGAGCCCGCCGAGCACGGCCAGCACGTAGGGCGCCCGGCCAACCAGGAACACCGCCACGCTCACCGCCACGAGCCACCCCCCCTTGACCAGGGGGTGCAGGCGCTCCAGCCAGCTGGGCTCGGGAGCCGGGGGAAGCACGCCGCGCGCCTGCATCAGCCCGTCACCGCGTAGGCCGAGCGGCCCAGGCGGGCCAGCTCGGCAAAGGCCACGGCGGGCGGCGCATCCACCAGCACCTTTCCCTCGGCGAGGAACAGGACCCGATCGGCAACCTGCCAGACGGCGGCCGGATCGTGCAGGGCGGCCACCACGCAGGCGCCCTCATCGGCAGCCCGCCGCAGCCGCCCGAGCAGGAGATCGGCATTGGCGGCGTCCTGCCCGATCAGCGGCTCATCGGCCAGGATGACCTTGGGGCGGTGGACAGTGGCCGCCACCAGGTTCAGGCGGCGCTTCTGCCCGTAGCTCAATCGAAAGGGATGGTCGCCCCGTCGTTCCCAGAGGTCCGCATCGCGAAGGTCGGCCTCGGCCAGGGGGGCCACCTTGGCCTCAAGGCCCAGGTTGCGGGCCAGGAAGGTGGCCTCCTCATGGACGGTCGGGGCCAGCAGCTGATGGTCCGGGTTCTGAAAAACGTAGCCCACCTCGCGGGCCAGCCCGGATAGCGGCACGCTGGCGACCTCCCGCCCGGCCACGGTGACCCGGCCCGCCTGCGGGCGCAGCAAGCCCATCAGGCAGCGGAGCAGCGTGGTCTTGCCGCTGCCGTTATCGCCCATGAGGGCCACGAGCTGCCCCCCGGCCAGCGCCAGGTCGACGTCGCGCAGGATGGCGCGGTCGCCATGGCGAAACGTCAGCGCCTGCGCCTCCACCAGGAGGCCGTGCCCGGCCGCGCTGCGCGGTGCGGGGAGCGGGCGCGGCGGCGGGATCACGTCGTTCTCTCGCACGATGGCGCCCCCCTCCATGCGCACCAGGCGCGGCCCAAAGGGCCGCAGGTAGCCGAGCTTGTGCTCCGCCACCAGGATGGTCAGGCCGGTCTCGCGGCGCAGACGGTCCAGCACGGCAAAGATGCCGGCCGTGGCCGTCGGGTCCAGATTGGAGGTGGGCTCGTCGAACAGGAGCACCCGCGGCCGCGAGGCCAGCATCGCCGCGATGGCGACGCGCTGCTGTTCCCCGCCCGACAGCGTCGCCAGGGTGCGCCCGCGCAGGTGGCCAGCCCCGCAGAGGTCCAGCGCCGCGACCAGGCGCTCGGCGATCTCGTCCGGCGGGAGGAGGCGGTTCTCCAGCCCAAAGGCGATCTCGTCCTCCACACGCAGGGTGCAGAACTGGTCCTCGGCGTTCTGCTGCACCAGGCCGACCAAGTCGGCCACCTCGTACAGGGGGCGCGCGCCGACCTCCTGCCCGCCCACCCGCACCCCGCCCGACGCGATGCCCCGCTGACCATGGTGCAGGTAACCACCCACGCCCAGCGCCAGGGTGGACTTGCCGCACCCGCTGGGTCCCGCCACAGCGACGAACTCCCCCTCGGCCACGCGCAGGGTGGCGCCACACAGCGCCGGCGCACGGGCGCCATGGTAGGTGAAGCGCAGGTCGTCGAGGGCGATCATCCCGTTCGCCGGCACCGTCAGCGGACCTCCAGGGCCACGACGTCGCGGGCCACGACGCGCCCGTCCTCGTAGGCCACGGCGAAGCGCATCCCCTCCGGGGTCGATACCGTCCAGATGCGCAGGGACCGGTCCGCCAGCACCTCCGCAAGGGGCAGGGCCGCCATCTCCCCACTGCGGGCCCGCAGGACTACCTCGGCAGCCGCCGCAGTCGGCTCCCAGCGCGCCAGGAGGTCCGCCAGGATCACGCCCTGGTACTTGGCCGGCCCAGTGCCGAGGTCGAGCGTGGCGTTGTCCATCTCGAACTGCCATTCCTCGGGGTTGTAGGGGAAGGGGCGCGCCACCTGGCCCTCCACCTCGACGAGGGCCATGGCCACCACGCGGAGCTCGCTCACGTTACGCACCCAGGCCTTGGAGTTGCGGGCCCCGGCGATCTCGTAACTCATCTCGCGGCCCTCGCCCCGCCCGGCCAGCAAGAGTTCGGCGTTCCCCTCTACCTCGTCTCGCCCGATGAAGAAGGAGTAGCCATCCGTCGCCGTGACGAGCACCGCGCCGTAGTGGGCGTCGGGCTGGGCCAGGGCCAGGACGTCGCGCAGCAGCGGCCCGCTGGCGCGCCGCGTCATCCCCTGTAGGGATAGCGTCAGGTCCAGAGAGGCGAGGCCGGGCGTATCTGCCGAGTACTCGTACGGCGCGGCCACGCTTCCCGTCACCAGCACAGCCGGCGGCCCGGCCAGCGCTCCGCGCAGGTAGATGCCCCCCGCCACCACTGCCAGGAAAAAGAACGCCAGAAAGGCCGGCTGGCGCCAGCGCCCCATGGTGGCCACTGGCCCCGCCGGGGCTAGGCCGTTCCGCCGCAACACCCCCAGCAGCGTGTGCGCCAGCAGCCCGCCCAGCACCGCGCCAGAAACGACGGCCAGCGCCGTGATGCCCCAGACAAAGACGAGAACGTCCTCCGGGGCGCTGACGAACAACTGGAAGATGACCACGTTGCTGGCCGCCGCCAGGGCGCCCGCCAAGAGGTAGGTCCACAGCGCATCTTTGCGGCGCACCAAGAGGAACACCAGGTCGATCAGCAGCCCCGCAGCCACGTCCACCAGCAACACGATGATGCCGTGGGTATTGCCAGAGAGCACCTCTACAGCGCCCTTGAGGAGGCCGGCCACGGTGGCAGCGCCGCTTTTGCGCGTCAGCCCTACGACCAACACCAGCAAGGTGACGTGCAACCCCGCGGCCCACTGCGTCGTCCCGGCAAAGCCGAGGACGGCCTGCATGGCGTCTCCCAGGGCATTGATGGCCGTGCTCGCCACTCCCCCCAGGCCGGCCAGTACCGCCATGAGCAGCAGGTCTCGCGTGGTAAAGTAATAGCCACGTTTTGGCGTAGACCTCAATGCCACCACGACCTCCTGTTGTGATATTCTCGGGTAACAACCAATGCAAAGACGCCCAGGCTGGCATCCGTCCGCGAAAAACAAAGGCCAGCGCTGCAAAGGCCAGACGCTGGCTCGTGGTAACGGCCAGAGGCGCGTCTCTCCTTTCCAAGCACGGGAGGCACGGGCGTTTCCCCCCGTACCCTATCGGTCTCGCGCCATCGGCCGGCCAGGCGCCGCCCCTTAGGCCACGAGACTCGGAGAGCGAGTATCGGTTTGTTTGCGGCCTAGCTCGACCAGATGGCCAGTTCCGCCACGTGTGACTCGCTCAGGTCCGGGTGCCGTGGCGAGATGCGGACCGTGTAGCCGTGCAGCCCGCTCCGCTGCGAGCGAATGCTACCCGTGAAGGTCATGGCCCCCCCGTCACCGCTCCCCTCGGCCTCCATCGGTACGACCTCACATTCCTGCAGGGCCCCGTCGGCCCCCACCGTGCCATGGTACACCTGGACGGCCAGGTCCTCAGGCGTGAGCGCGCCCAGCACGACCTTGGCCGTCACCTGGACCTCAGCCGTCACCGGCAGGCTATCTCCCGCGGAAGAGGCGGTGGAAAGGATGCGCACGCCATCCCAGCTGGCCCGCACGTGGTCGTACCACTCCGACAGGCGCCGCCCCTCTTCAGAACCCGCCGCACTTAGCCGCATGAAATGGCGCGCCGCCGGGAAGTACAAGTTGTGGCAATAGTCCTCTACCATGCGGTGGCTGTTAAACCGCGGGCCCACCGCTCGGATCGAGTCCTTCATCTTGGCGATCCAGCGGCGCGGCAACCGGTCTGAGCCGATGTCGTAGAACAGGGGCACGATGTCGCGCTCCAGAAGGTCGTACAGGGCGCGGGACTCGACGGCGTCGCCATAGTCCGGGTCATCATACTGTTCGCCCTGGCCGATGCACCAGCCGACCTGGGGAGAGTACCCCTCTCCCCACCAGCCGTCCAGGGTGCTGCAGTTGAGCGCCCCGTTCATGGCCGCCTTCATGCCGCTGGTGCCGCTGGCCTCCAGCCCGGGCCGCGGCGTGTTCAGCCACACGTCCACCCCCTGGACGAGGTAGCGCGCCAGAGACAGGTCATAGTCCTCCAGGAAGATGATACGGCGCTGGAACTCGGGCTGCCGCGCATAGTGGACGATCTGGCGGATCAGCTCTTTGCCCGGGTTGTCATGCGGGTGGGCCTTGCCCGAGAAGATGATCTGCACCGGCCGCCCCGGGGCGTTCAGGATCTTGTCCAGCCGCTCCGGGTCGCTAAAGAGGAGCGTGGCCCGCTTGTAGGTGGCAAAGCGCCGGGCAAAGCCGATGGTAAGAACCTCGGGGTCCAGGACGCTCTGAGCCTCGGCGATCTCCTTGGGCATGCCCCCGCGGCGCTCCAGATACCGGCGCGCCCGGTTGCGGGCCATGGCCACCAGCCTCTCGCGGCGCCGCTCATGGGTCCGCCAGAGTTCCTCGTCAGGAATGCGGTCCACCTGCTGCCAGACGCTGTGATCCCACGGGCGCTCCACCCAGTTGGGGCCCAGGTAGCGCAGGTAGAGCCCGGCCATGTCGCGGGAGATGATCGAGCGCGCGTGCACCCCATTGGTCACCGAGGTGATCGGGACCTCCTCGGTCGGCACCCGCGGCCAGAGGTCGCGCCACATCTCGCGGGCCACCCCGCGGTGCGCGACGCTCACGCCGTTCACGTGGTCGGCCAGGCGCAGGGCCAGGTGAGCCATGGAAAAGCTAGCCCCCTGGGCACTGTCGCGCTGGCCCAGGTAGAGGAACTCTTCCCGGCTAATGCCCAGTTGCTTATAGTGGTCCGTGAGGTACTGGTCCATCAGATGGATGGGAAACAGGTCGATGCCCGCCGGTACCGAGGTGTGCGTCGTAAAGACGTTGCCCGCCGAGGTGACGTGCAGGGCCACCTGGAAGGGCACGCCCTGCTCTTGCATCAGGTTGCGAATGCGCTCCAGGCCGAGGAAAGACGAGTGCCCCTCGTTCATGTGGCAGACGGTCGGGACGATGCCCAGCGCCCGCAGCGCGCGCATCCCGCCGATGCCCAGCATCATCTCCTGTCGGATGCGCATATCCTCATAGCCGCCGTAGAGTTTGGCCGTGATGGTGCGGTCATCGGGCGCGTTGGAGGGGATGTTGGTGTTCAGCAGGTACAGCGGTACGCGCCCCACCTGCGCCCGCCACACCTGCGCCTGCACCTGGCGCCCGGGATACTCGACGGCGACGATCAGCGGCTGGCCGTCTGCACCGTTCACCAGGCTGACGGGCAGGGTGTAGAAATCGTTGTTCGGGTAGGACTCTTGCTGCCAGCCGTCGGCGTTCAGGTACTGCCGAAAGTATCCCTCTTGATACAAGAGGCCCACCGCTACCAGGGGCAGCCCCAGGTCACTGGCCGACTTGAGATGGTCACCGGCCAGCACGCCCAGCCCGCCGGAGTAGGTCTGCATGCATTCCGTAATGCCGTACTCGGCCGAAAAGTAGGCGAACTTGGCTTCCTTTAGTTCGCCATTGGTCTGGCGCCGGTACCAGGTATCCTCGTTGCTCATGTAGCGGCTGAAGGCCTGGTACACGCGCGTGAGGTGAGAGACGAGGCCGTCGTCGTTGGCCGCCTCGGTCAGGCGTTCTTGGCGGATGCTCCCCAGCATGCGCACTGGGTTGTGAAAGGTCAGCTCCCAAAGGTCTCGATCCAGCCGCATGAAGAGGTCAACGGCGTCGAGGTTCCAGCTCCACCACAGGTTGTAGGCCAGCTCGCGGAGCGGCGCGAGCCGTGGGGGAAGGGCAGGTACAACCTGAAAGGTCTGGGAGGGCCGTAGCATATACGCCTCCTGGGTTTCGCAACACAACCGTGCCGCACGGCACGGACTACCACCGACACGCGGTTCCAAACGTCAGATTATATCGAGTCTGCCCGCGGTGACCAACTTGGCGCGGGGTGCCCCTCCTCATCCGGCGTAGCAGTAGGTGCAGCGGTGGCAGGAGGCCCACCCGCCATAGTTCCCCACATCAAAGTAGCGTAGGCAGCCGCAGCCCGGCCGGCTGCCCCGCCGGACGGCCACCGGTGGGTACTGCCCGGAGAGCGCCGTAAACCAGCCATAGTCCCCGCACGCGGCGCGCCGCAGCCCGGTGACCTGTCCGGCCAGGCGGCACGACTCCGCGCAGCAGCCCAGGCTGATCCCTTCGGCGGCAGCGCGATCGGCCAGCGCACGCGCCGTGCGTTCCGTCCAGTCGGCGTCGTAGCCGGGCATCCCGGCGCCCCAGCCGGGGAGCAGGTCGCTGAGGCGACGGTCCACCCGTCGGTAGTGCCCCGGTGCGGCCAGAAAGTTGATCACGCCGCGCCGTACACCCTGCGCCGCCACCTCTCCCGCCAGCCGCGCGAACCTCTCGTCCTCGTGCACCGTCGGAATGATCGGGTCGTACCGCCAGGTGATGTGCTCTGGCCCGCCGAGAACGCGGGCCAGATCCCCCAGGCGAGAGACGGTGTCGGCCGGGGTCAGCGGTTCCCAGGCGCTGCCAGCCAGCCCGGTGATGGTCACCTGGGCCGTCAGGGTCGTCCCCTCGGCGCGCAGGCGCTCTAGCAGCCCCGCACCCAGGGCCAGGGCGCCGCCCACGTTCTTGGTCCACAGCTGGACCACCCAGGGCGCACCGTAGGCGTCCAACACCTCGCGGAGATGATCCCACGCCGTCGGCCGCCGGGCGGGGTCGCTCCGCCGGGTGATATCGACATAGGTCGCCGCACCCACCGCAGCGCGGTAAGCGGCATAGTCCTCCAGGCGGTAGGACAGTCCCATCGGGTCAGCCCCTAGTGCCGTCTCATGTTCAGGCCGCGGCCTGCGCAAGCAGCTCGCCGCCCAGCATCACAGCCCTGGGCAAGAGCGTCGTCGGATCGAGCACCACAAGGTCTGCCGCCAACCCAGGGGCCAGCCGGCCCACGCGCTGCTGGGCCCCGATGATGCGGGCGGGGGTCTCGGTGGCCATGCGCAGGGCGTCCACCAGGGGGAAGCCAACCACCTGCACGACCTGCTGCACGCAGAGGGCCACCGTGCTGATCGACCCGGCAAAGGCGGCGCGATCCTCGGTGACGGCCACGCCCGACCCCTCTTCGACGACGGCCTTGATCCCGGCCAGGTCATAGACGCCGGGCCCCAGGCCCGCGGCGCGCATGGCGTCGCTCACCAGGGCGAGCCGCTCGGCCCCCTTCATCCGGTAGGCCATCTTCATCAGGCTGCTGGGCAAGTGGTACCCGTCGGCGATGATCTCGGCGGTCAGGCCGTCCTCCACCAAGGCCGCCTCGAGCATCCCAGAGTACCGCTTGGGGCCGATGCGCCGCAGCATCGACATGCTGCTCCACAGGTGGGTGATGTGCCGCAGACCCGCCTGCATCGCCTCACACACCTGGGCATAGAGGGCGTCCGAGTGGCCGCCGCAGACGAGCACGCCGCGCGCGCTCAGGTCGCGGATCAGATCCATGGCGCCCTCGCGTTCGGGGGCCAACGTCACGCGCACCAGCCGGTCGCAGTATCCCAGCAGCCTTTCGCGCTCCGCCGGCGTGGGCATGCGCAAAAGATCGCGGTTGTGCGCCCCGGCCTGCTCCAGGCTGAACAGCGGCCCCTCCATGTGGATGCCGAGGGCATGCGCCTCGCCAGGGCCTGGCGCCGCCATCACCTCGCCGATGGCGTCAAAGGCACGCCACAGCTCGGGGAACGGGGCGCTGGCCGTGGTGGGCAGGTAACTCGTGGTGCCAACCCGCGCCAGCCGCCGGCCCACGGCGCGCACCGCGTCGGCGGTCCCGTCGGTGCTATCGGCGCCATCCCCGCCATGGACATGGATATCGACATAGCCGGGGCAGATGAGCCCCCCGTGCGCGTCAATGCGCTCGACGTCGGCCGGGAGGCCCAGACGATCGAGGGTCCCCACGTCAACGATGCGCCCGCCCTCCACCAGGACTGCGCCGCCGCGGGCGATGATGCGGGTGGGCGTGTAGATGGGCCCATTCAGGACAGCCTTCATGATCCTCCCTTACAGTCGCCGATGAGAAGCCCAGGGCCTGTGACCCTGGGCTCATGCAAGCGCTCCCTCCCCCGCCCCGATCGTGGCACAGGGTGGGGCCGGCAAGTCAGCCCTCTGCGGGGCCCTCCACGGCCTCGGTCGGCGCGGCGGCCTCTCGGAAGAGGGCCTGCACTTCGTCCTCCGTCAGCAGGCCCGCGGCCTGTTGCACCTTGGCCATGAACAGAGGCTCGGGCACTGCCCCTTCCAGGTGCACGGTCTCATTCAGGATCGTGCGCGGCACGCCATACACGCCGTACTTGCCGGCCAGGTGCGGGAACTCGATCGACTCGACCATGTCCGCGCGCACCTTGTCGCTGGCCAGCGCCGCACTGTGGGCCATCCGCACCGCGGATGGGCAGTACGGTCAAGTGGGGGTCACGAACACCTGCAGGTGGACCGGCTCGGTAAGGCGGGCCAGCACCTCCAGGCTCTCGGCGGATAGCCCCGTCTCTCCGGTGGAGACGCTGACGATCGCCTCGATCAGCGAGGTGAACTCGTAACCCGAGGGGATGCCGTAGAAGCGAATGCCGTGGTCGACGTCGCTCATCACTACGGTCGCGGGGATCTTGTCGATGCCGAACTCCTCCGCCACCGGCTTGTCGGCCACAAAGTCGTACGTCTCCAGCGTGACCTTGTCCGTAAGGGAGGCGACCTCCTCAAGGATCTGGCCCGTTTCCTTGCAGAACTGGCAAGCAATGGTCTGGGTAAAGAAGAGCAGCCTGACCGGCTTGTTCAGAGAATGGGCCAGATGATCCGTCAGAAAGCGGCGATCCTCGTCTCCCAAAAGTGCCATGACTCGTTCCTCCTCGTTCTCTTATCCCTCGATGGCGGCGGGTGCAGCGTTGATCCGTCGCAGCAGAGCAGAGTCGAACTTGGGGGTGCGGTCGTAAGTGTAGAGGCCGTTCACTTCCTGCTCCACGTCGTACAGCTGCGTGTAGCAGAACGCGCAGATGCGCGGGTTCTCCAGCAGGGCCTTGGTCAGCCCCTCGTAGCGCGCCAGGAACTCTTCCGGAGTGCGCGGCCGCCCGGCCACCCCGCCGTAGCCCCAGCCCCGTTCGTCCTGCTGCTCCGGGTTCCACCAGATGCCGCCGTACTCGCTGACAAAGTAGGGCTGCCCGTCCTGGTAGGCGCAGTCGTGGTCGGGCCGGTTGCGGAAGGGTTCCTCGCCGCGGGCCAAGGCGTCGTAGCGGGCGCGGAAGGTGGCCACGTCCTGGTTGTAGTCGTGGACGTCATAGATGTCGGTCTCGACGTGCTGATACCCGCTCGTATCGATGGTCGGGCGGGTGGCGTCTACCGCCTTGGTGACGCGGTAGATGTTGTGGACGACCTCCGGGTCCTGGTCCACCTGGGTCTCATTGAGCGGGCACCAGCCCACCAGCGAGGGATGGTTGTAGTCCCTCTCGAGGGCCTCCAGCCATTGGGGCAGGAACACCTCGAGCGCCTCGGGCCGGCTGACGTCCAGCCCCCAATTGGCGAACTCCCCCCATACCAGGTAGCCGAGGCGGTCGGCCCAGTAGAGGAAGCGCGGCTCGAACACCTTCTCGTGCAGGCGGGCCCCGTTGAAGCCCAACCCCTGGGAGATCACGATGTCGTTCCTGAGCGCCTCATTCGAAGGGGCCGTGTAGATGCCGTCCGGGTAGAAGCCCTGGTCGAGCACCAGCCGCTGAAAAAGGACCTCGTCGTTCAGGGTCAGGGCCCGACCATGGATGCCGGTGGAGCGCAGGCCAAAGTAGCTAGAGACCTCGTCGGGGCCGCCGTCACCCTGTAGGGTGAGTGCGAGGTCATACAGGGTCGGGTGCCCGGGCCCCCAGGGATGCACTTCAGCCAGGGGCAGCACCAGGTAGGCCGTCTGCCCGGCCACGGCGACCTGTGCCTCGCCCATCGGCGCGCCGCCCAGGCTGGCCCTGGCCTGCAGTCGCCCGCGCCCTCCGCGGCCACCGAGGCGCGCCTCGACGAGCAGGCGCCCACCCCGCAGGTCCGGCGTCAGCCGCAGGCTGCGCAGATAGGTCTGCGGCACCGGCTCGAGCCAGACGGTCTGCCAGATGCCGGTGGTGCGCGTGTAGTGGCAGCGTCGCGACTCATAGTCCGGGCACTGCTTGCCGCTGGCCACCAGGGGATCGCGGGTCTCGTCCTGGGCGTGGACGGTCAGGACGTTCTCACCGCGGGCCAGGTAGTCGGTGACGTCCAGGGAGATTGGCGTATAGCCGCCGCGATGGCGCCCGGCCAGGCGGCCGTTCACCCAGACGAAGGCGTCGTGGTCGACCGCTCCGATGTGCAGGAGCACGCGGCTACCCTCCCAGCCCTCGGGGATGCGGAAGGTCCGCCGGTACCAGACCCCGGCGTGAAAGTCCACATCACCGATGCCTGACAGGCGGCTTTCGGGGCAGAAGGGCACCAGGATCTCGCCGCGCAGGCGGCCGGCCTGGGGCAGGCCGCGCTGGATGCCGCTGCGTCCGGGGTCGAACTCGAAGGCCCAGCGCCCATTGAGGTTGAGCCAGCGCTCACGCACCAACTGGGGCCGTGGGTACTCCTGGCGGGGAGATTCCATGCATCTTCCTTTCATCGCAAGTCGGGGCAGGAGATGTCGTTCCCAGGCCGGGCCATTCTAGGTTCTGAGGGGATGGCCTGTCAACCGTTCCGGCCCGCTGCCCGCCGGGCGGGCGACCGGTGCTCGACAGGTGTCCGTTACCGGTACGCCTGTGGTATGATGCGGCGGTGCAGTGAGCAGACACGGAGCCAACGCCATGATCCCGATCGGAGACGTAAACCCCCGTCGGTCGTTCCCCGTAGCCACGGTAGGCCTGATCCTGATGAACGTGGGGGTGTTCCTGTACCAGCTGACACTGACGCCCGAGGCCCAGGACGTCTTTATAGCCTCGGCGGCGCTCATCCCGCAGCGCCTGCTGGGCGCCCCCAGCCTCGGCGCCGCCATCACCCTGGTGACGGCCATGTTCGTCCACAGCGGCTGGCTGCACCTGATCGGCAACATGATCTTCCTGTGGGTCTTTGGTGACAACGTCGAGGATCGCCTGGGCATCCTGCCCTTCCTGGGCATCTACCTGCTGACAGGGCTGGCCGCCTCGGCCGCGCAGGTGGCCAGCGCGCCCGCCTCGACCATTCCCATCGTGGGGGCCAGCGGGGCGCTCTCCGGTGTCGCCGGGGTGTACCTCGTGCTCTTCCCCAGGGCGCGGGTCAGGGTGTTGCTGCCCATTTTTGTCTTTGTGCGCATCATCGAGGTCTCGGCGCTGGCCTTCTTTGTCATCTGGTTCCTGCTGCAGGCCGTCCAGGGGCTGGCCGATATCGGCGGGATGGGCGATGGTGGGGTGGCCTGGTTCGCGCACATGGGGGGCTTCCTGGCCGGGGTAGTGGTCGGGCTGCTGGTGCGGGGCGGGAGCCGGCTGGTCCGCCCGCCGAGGGATGAGTGGAGCCCGCGCTGGTAACGGCGAGGCCGCCTGACAGGGGAAACCCACCGGGCGCCCGGAGAAGTGTTTCCGGGCGCCCGGTGGCGAACTGAAGCGAACCCTACTCCGCCGGCTGGGCTGCTGCAGCCTCGTCGCGGGCGATCGCCTCGCGCGCCCGCCGCGAGATGCGGTTCCACAGTCCCGTCAGGCCCATCGCCTTGCGCATCGCCACAATGGTGGCCTCGCCCTCCTCGGTGGCGCGCTGCGTGCCCTCGTAGATGATCCTCTCGATCAGGCCCTTCTCCGCCTCGTAGGCGGCCCGTCGCTCGCGCAGCGGGTCCAGGAAGGCGTTCAGCGCCGTGGCCAGCTTCTCCTTGACTTCCACATCACCGACGCGCCCCTCCGCATAGCGGGCCTTGAGGTCCTCGACCTCGGCGACGTTGGGGTTGAAGGCGTCATGGTAGATGAACACCGGGTTGCCCTCCACGCGGCCGGGGATGTCGGCGCGCACGCGGTTCGGGTCGGTGTACATGCCGAACACCTTGGTGCGCACGGTCTTGGCGTCGTCGGAGAGAAAGATGGCGTTCCCCAGGCTCTTGGACATCTTGGCCTGCCCGTCGGTGCCCACCAGGCTGGGAACCTCGCCCACCAGCACCTCGGGCACCGGCAGCACGTCGCCGTACAGGTAGTTGAAGCGCCGGGCGATCTCACGGGTGACCTCGACGTGGGCCTCGTTATCCTTGCCAACGGGGACCAGGTGCGCGCGGGGCATCAGGATGTCGGCGGCCTGCAGCACGGGGTACCCCAGCAGGCCGAAGGGCATGGCCTCCTCGTCCATATCGGCCGCGCGGGCCATCTCCTTCAGGCTGGGCACCCGCTGCAGGCGCGGCACGGTGATGAGCATCTCAAACAGGGTGTTCATCTCATAGACGGCCGGCACCGCCGACTGCAGGTAGATGACGCTCTTGTGTGGGTCGATGCCGGAGGCCAGATAGTCCAGGACGATGTCATGGACGTTGGTGCGCAGCGCGGCGATGTGTTCCTTTTCCGGCTTGGTCGTGAGGGTGTGCAGGTCAGCAATGATGAAGAAGCACTCGTACTCATCCTGCAGGCGCACGCGGTTGCGCACGCTGCCGACATAGTGCCCCAGGTGCAGTTTGCCGGTGGGGCGATCCCCGGTCAGAATCCTCTTGCGAGCCATCAGGTTCTCCTCCGTACGCGCTACGGCGCTCAGTCAGGCAATAAAAAAACCTCTCGCCCACAGCCACAGGCCGTGAGGGACGAGAGGATTTCCCGCGGTACCACCCTGTTTAGGCGCCAGGCCCCTCCTAGGGGGCAGCGCGCCTCACTCCTGCAGGCACGGATCGCGCCCGGCGGCACAGATCGATGCCCTCAGCCCTGGTAACGGTGGCGGCTCCGGCGCGGACTACTGGGGTCCCGTTCGCCCGCGCAGCTCCCCGGCCCATTCCCCAGCCGCGCCCCGCGCCCCCTTTGCACCGTCCGGGGGCTCTCTGTGCGTCGCTTGGCTGGCTACTATTCCGGATCGACGCTGTTGTACGTACCGATAATAGCACACGGGCGGCAGGCTGTCAACGACAGCCCGGCAGACCGTACCAGTGCCGCCCCCAGGAGCCATGCGCCACTAGAACAGCCGCCAGGCCAGGCGCTTCAGTTGGCGCCCCTTCCAGATGAGGCGTCCGTTAGCCGTCAGCCACAGCGAGCGAAGGGCCACGAGCGCGCTCACGGCCACCACCAGCGGGTAGAGCGCCGCCAGCCAGGTAGGGAGCCTCAGCGCTCGGTAGGGGATCAGCCACACCGCCAGGGCAAGGATGATGCAGGCACTGGTGAGCGCTACGGGCGCTCCCGTCGCCAGGCCGTCTGCGCGAAGCCCGAGCAGGATGGGTGGATACAGGAACAGCACCAGGAGCCACAGACTCACAAAGAGGTACGGGATCACACGGCAGCCCGCTGCCGCGAACAGGTTCTTGCTGAGCCCGGCATACGCCTCCTGGCCACTGCGATACATGCGGCAGGAGACCAGGGCGGTCGCGTCCAGCACCCGCCAGCGGTAGCCAGCGGCTTTGATCGTCCTGGCCAGCGCGAGGTCATCTACCACGCTGCCCCGGATAGCGGCGTGCCCGCCAATAGCCTCGTAGGCTGCACGCCGAAAGAGAAGCATTTGCCCAATGGCGAAGGAGAGCGCCGGCAGACCGAGTCGGTAGGCCAGGGCAAGGGGCACAAAGCAGTAGCAGGCCCAGGAGAAGAATGGGACGATCAGCTTCTCTCCCCAGGTGTGCACGATCTGCCGTGGGAACCCGGTCAGCAGGTCCGCGCGGGTTCCCTCGAGGGCGGCGACAGCGGCGCGCAGCGCCTGGGGCTGGTGCACCGTGTCGGCATCGGTAAAGTAGAGTAGCTCACCCTCCGCGTTTGCCGCCAGCTGCGCACAGGCCCAGGCCTTGCCGAGCCAGCCCTCCGGCAGCGCCTGGCCTGCGATGATGCGGAGACGCCCATCTGCACGGGCCATCGCCTCGAGCACTGCCCGCGTCCCATCGCTGGACTGGTCATCCAGCACGAGCACCTCGAGATCGGCATAGTCCTGCGCCAAGAGCGAGCCGACACAGCGCGCGATGTTGCCTTCCTCATCCCGCGCCGGCACCAGGACAGATACCCTGGCCCAGCTCTGCGGCGAGCCGTGCCTGGCGGCCCGCCGCAGAATGCACACGTTGCTCAGCACGACCAGCAACAGCACCGCCTGAAAGGCGGCTAGGTGCGCAACCAGGTCCTGCTCAAGATAGTGGGTCATGCCTCGAGTTCTGCGCTCGTCGCAGACGCCGAGCCAACCACGGACGCAGGTGCGGGCGCTCGCGGAGTTCAGCCCGGTGTGTCCACGCCAGAATAACCACCTGCGCGCCAAGGATGGCGAGCAGCAGCGGATCCGGGATCAGTACTCCGATTACTGCTGCCAGGGCCACCAGGGCGAACATCACCGCCCAGCCGGCCGCCTCAAAGACCGCGGCGCCGCACACGACCAGCAACACGGCCGCGAGAGAGACGCGCCATAGCGTGAGCCCTATCCAGGCCCCGAGGGCCGTCGCAATCGCCTTCCCGCCGCGGAACCCCAAAAAGGGCGAAAAGGCATGCCCCAGAAGGGGAGCCGCGGCGATCAGGAACATGGGCAACCCTCGGCAGCGCAGGTCAAAGTAAGCATAGCCTACGGGCGCGGCAGCTTTACCCACGTCCAGCAGCAGCGCCAACACCCCCACCACGCGCCCGCCGGCACGGAAGACGTTCGCCGCGCCAGGATTCCCGTCGGCATATTGGCGCACGTCTCGGCCGAGAAAGAGCCGCCCCAGCCAGACGGAGAAGGGCAGTGCGCCGCAGCAGAAGGCCAGCACGATCATCGGGATCGCCCGGCACTGCTGGCAGGACAGCCCTAGCCCCGCCATGCCCCCTCCTGTGGTCCGCGGTCGCGCCGTCTAGAAGAGCG
This sequence comes from Anaerolineae bacterium, assembly GCA_040768605.1. Lineage (GTDB taxonomy): Bacteria > Chloroflexota > Anaerolineae > UBA1429 > UBA1429 > JAAZBY01. Next base: position 748,361 of record JAXGMP010000002.1, read on the forward strand.
CCGCGGCCACCTTGCGAATCCCTTCCACCACCAGGTCGGCGTCGGCGGGCGTGAACGACTGGTCGATGTGCAACAGAATGGCCCGGCCCAGGTAGTCCAGCGTCTGTGGGCACTGGTCGGGTGAGTAACCGCGCACCTTCCCCTGATAGAAGGAGCTCTTCCAGGGGGCGCGCCGATCGGGCGCCAAGCCGCTCATCATAAAGGGCCAGTTCTTGTAGATATGCCGATCGGGAATGGTGTTGTCGTACATGGTCCCGCAGGCGATGTTCTCGGCGTTCAGCGCCGCCGAAAAGCGCTTGGCCGACTCGGCATCGGGCGCATAGAAGGTGAAGGTGATGGAGCAATCGCCCTCGGCGTCGGGCACGTCTTGCAGGGTGATCCCCGGCGCGCCCTGCACCCCGGCAACGATGCGCCGCTTGATGCCCCGGAAGTGGTCCAGCAGCGGCTCCAGCCGGCCGCACTGCGCCCAGACCAGCGCCGCAGAGAGTTCCGAGATACGATAGTTCTCCCCCGAGAGGACAAAGTCGTACTTGTGGGTGCCGTCGCCCTCCCAGAAGCGGGCCGCCGCGTCGTGGTGCATGCGGGCGCGGTCGTAGTACATCTCGTTGTCGGTGACCACCAGGCCACCCTCGCCGGAGGTGATGATCTTGTACTGCTGGAAGGAAAAGCAGCCCACCTCCCCGAGCACCCCGAGCGGCTTGCCCTTGTAGGTGCCCCCGTTGGACTGGGCAACGTCCTCGACGACGATCAGGTCGTGCTTGCGGGCCACGGCGAGGATCTCGTCCATACGGGCCGGCACGCCGCGCATGTGCACCGGAATGACGGCCTTGGTGTACGGCGTGATCTTGGCCTCGAAATCGTCGGGATCCAGGTTGAGGGAAGCGTCGACCTCGGCCAGGACGGGCACGCCGCCGGCCGCGATGACGGCTGCGGCCGTGGCCACAAAGGTGTGTGCCGGGATGATGACCTCGTCGCCGGGGCCCACGTCCACGCCGTACATGGCAGCGATCAGTGCCGCCGTGCCGCCGTTGACGGCCAGGGCGTACTCGCAGCCCAGGCGCTGGCGGTACCAGTTCTCCACCTTGGCCGCCTCGGACTCTTCCGCCCCGTTGGACAGGAAGCGGAACAGCCGGCGCTTCTTAAGCACGTTGAGGACGGCCTCGCTTTCCCGCTGGTCCATCACCGCCGAGCCATGGAACCCGCCGCGCAGGCGCTCGGCCCGCACCGGCACGCCACCGTCAATCGCCAGTTTGCTCGCCATCGGCATTCACTCCTGTGGTCTGGTCGCGGTCGTCCACCGTTCTACGTTAACGCCTTGCCCGTTGGTTCCATTCCTGCACCACGCCAACCATGGCCCGCACGTGCTCGGGCCCGGTGCCACAGCAGCCCCCCACGATGCGTGCGCCCAGGGCCAGAAAGCCCCGCGTCTCGTCGGCCAGGAGCGCGGGAGTCACGTCCCAGACGGTCTCCGCGCCCGCCACCTGCGGGATGCCGGCGTTCGACTTGGCCGCCAAGGGCTTCGTGGCGACGCTCGCCATCGCCCCGAGGGCGGCCGAGATCGCCGCCGGGCCGTCGCCGCAGTTGGCTCCCACGACGTCGGCCCCGGCCTCCTCGGCGCGGCGCACGGCGTCCTCCGGGCGAAGGCCCATCATCGTCCGCCCGCGGGCGTTGAAGGCGAAGGTGCAGTACACCGGCAGGTCACCGTGCTCCTTGGCAGCACGGATGGCCAGGCAGGCCTCCTCAATATCGTGCTGCGTCTCGATCAGGAACAGGTCAACGCCGGCCTCGGCGAGCACGCGGGCCTGCTCGGCGTAGACGGCCTCGGCCTCGGCCACGGTCAGGTCGCCGTAGGGCTCCAGGAGTTGCCCCGTGGGGCCCAGCGAGCCGCCCACCCAGGCGCGGTCTCCCACCGCCTGGCGGGCGAGTTCCACCCCGCGGCGGTTGAGCTCAACGAGGCGGTCGGCCAGCCCCGCCTCTCCCAGGCGGATGCGGTTGCCGCCAAAGGTGTTCGTAGTGGCGATCTGGGCGCCCGCCTCGAGATAGGCGCGATGAATGGCCAGCAGCACCTCAGGGCGCTCGGCGTTCCACAGCTCCGACATGGTGCCGGCCGGGATGCCGTGCGCCTGCAGCTGCGTGCCGATGGCGCCGTCGGACAGAATGCACTCCCCGCGGGCCAGCACCGAACGGATATCTTCCCTCATGCGCAAACCACTCCTTTGCTGCCCGCACCCGAGCACCGTGTCGGCCCGGCTGGGCACGGTCCAAGCCCGCGTTTCGATGCGGGCTAGGCTGCCTGCTGGGGCGCGCCAAGATGGCGGTGCGCCCCAGCGATATTATACCCGCTGCCAAGTGCTCAGGGAAGGCCAAGGCGGCCAGGTCTCGTTGTTGGGAACACGGGCTCCCCACGACAGTCGGCGTGCCTCCGAGCACGGAGGGTAGGATTGGTACCTGTGGCGGGCAACGATGGAACAAACAGCACCGACATTCCGCAACGCCCGCTTGCCCCCTGGACGATAGCATCGCCGCGAAAGCCCTTGTTGACCCAGTCTGGCCACCCGCATACCATCGATAGGCGTACAGTCAGGCTCCGTGACCAGATGCGGTACGCCGCCCTCCTGATTGGGAGACACGTCTGCTCATGCTGATTACCGATGGCTTTGGCTTGCCCTGGAGCCTGTGTCCTGGTTGCGCTCAGCGTGGGCATACGCGCAACCCGTCTGCGCCCCTGCGCACAGCCATCGGGCTTGGCTGGGAGGCGAGCCCATGATCATCCGCTCCGTCGCCATCGGCTCCACCAACCGCGCCAAGGTCCGCGCCGTCCGCCGGGTGATCTCCCGCGTCTGGCCGGAGGCCGCCTGCCTGCCCGTAACCGTCGACTCGGGCGTGGCCGAGATGCCGATGTCTGACCAGGAAGCTGTCCGCGGGGCCCGCCTGCGCGCGGCCCGCGCCCGTCAGGCCGGCGACGCCGACCTCGGCGTCGGGCTGGAGGGCTCCGTAGTGGAGATGCCCGAGGGGATGTACCTCACCAGCTGGGTGGCCATCGTCGACCGGCAGGGATGCACCGGCCTGGCCAGCGGGGCGCGGCTGCTCCTGCCGGAGGCCATCGCCGCAGAGGTGCGCGGCGGCGCGGAGCTGGGCCCCGTGATCGACCGCTACTCGGGCGAGCACGACACCCGCCAGCGGCAGGGCGCCATGGGCTTCCTCACCAGGGGGCTGCTCCCCCGTGACGGGGCCTTTGGCGCTGCGGTGGCCTGCGCGCTGGCGCCCTTTCTGCGTCCGGAGCTGTACGGCCGCGCCCCTGCGGAAGAGGAGTAGGCCCCCCCGCCCTCAGGCGCGGAGGACCTCCCCTTCTGCCTCCGGAGCGTCCGCCGGAACGGCGGCCTCCCGCGCCGGCAGCCGCACGGTAAAGCGCGTGCCGACCCCGAGGCTGCTCGCCACGCTGATGCTGCCGCCCAGCGCCTCCGCGATCATCCGACAGATCACCAGGCCCAGACCGGCCCCCTCGCCCCGGCCCTTACGGCGCCGGGTGGTGTGAAACCGGTAGAAGGCCTGGGCCACCTCATTGGGCCCCATCCCAATGCCGGTGTCGGCCACCTCCAGCAGGATCTCTCCATCTGCGCGGCACAGCGACACCGTCACCCGCCCACCCGTGTCGGTGAAGGCGATGGCGTTCGACACCAAGTTCACCAGCACCTGTTCCAGCGCCTCGGCGTTCCACAGGTAGCGGGGCAGCCCGGGGGCGCAGTGTACCTCCAGGGTCACGCCCTTCTCGGCGGCCAACGGGTGGAAGGCGGCCAGCGCTTCCTCAATCACCTGGGCCGCGCCCACCGGCTCGGGGCTCACAGCGTATCCCCCTGCCTCGAGGCGGGCATAGTCGAGCAGGCTGTTGGCCAAATGCGCCTGGCGGGCCACCTGTGACTCGATCATCGCCAGGTACTCGGCCTCCGCCGCGTCCGGCTCGACCTGGCTCTGGAGCAGCCGCACCAAAGTGCGAATGGTCGTCAGGGGAGTGCGTAGCTCGTGCGAGGCATAGGCCACAAAGTCGGCCTTCAGGCGCTCCAGCTGGGTCTGCTCGGTAACGTCGGAGGCCACGTAGAGCGTGGCGCCGCCGAAATCGCGGCCCACCGGCAGCGCCGAAGACGCCACCCGCAGCGTGCGCCCCTGGTGCTCGACGAGGCGCTGCGCCGCTTCTGCTTGTTCCGGGCTCTCCGCGACCAGCCAACCAGGGACCGGTCGGCCCTCCTCGGCATGGAGGATCTGGCGCGCAGCGCGATTGACCTGCACTGTGCGGCCCGCTTCATCGGCCAGGATGACCGCCTCGCGCATGTGGGCGAGGATGCCCGAGAGCAGGTTCCGCTCCCGTTGCAGCTGGGCGTTGCGCAGATCCAGATCCTCGCGGTTGGTCTCCACCTCACGCACCACCAGCCACACCAGCAGCACGACGAACACGAGATAGGGGTACGCCAACACCAGCGCCTGGGGGGAACCGTTGGGGGCCAACAGGCGCTCCTGGGGCGCCCAGCCAAGCCATTGCGCCCTCAGCAGTGCGGCGATGCACAGGCCGGTCCAGAAGGTCAGCACAGGAATGGCTCGGCGGCCGACCATCAGGCCCCCGACGATGATCGGCCAGCAATAGGCCAACAGGAAGGCCCAGCCGTCGGGCCCCTGCAGCCAGATCAGCAGGCTGATCAGCAGGATCTCACTGCAGAAGGTCACCCAGCCAAGCCCCACGTGGCCACGCAGGCGCCCCGCCAGCCCGTAGGCGCCGTTGGCCACCAACTGCAGCACCGCCAGGCCAAAGAGCGGCCGCACCGCCCCAGTCGGCACCCCGTTGAGGATCAACAGGAGCACCACCAGCACCGCTGCGAGCATGGTCCGCCCCAGCACAAAGGGCCGCCACAGCCCAGACCGGGCATCCGCCACGGCTCAGTCCCTTCTGCCCACGTGCTTGGCCACGCGCCCGGGCAGCCACATCATCAGCACCAGCGCTCCCGTTGACGTCACGTCCGCATCGAGCTGGCCGCCGTGGGCCCGCACCACGTGTCGGGCCGCCTCCAGCGCGCGCCGCGAGGGGTCGTCAAGCGGCGGGCGCTCATCGCCGCCGGCTCTGCGCCCGCCGTCGGTGATCGAGATCTCCAGGCCACCCTCCCGCGAGCGGCGGGCATGGATGCGCACCCGGCTCCCCCCCGGAGATTGGTCCACGGCTGCCTCCAAGAGGTCCGACAGGGCGCGTTGGAGGGCGTCCCCATCTACGTTGCCACTCAAGAGGCCGCCGCAGGCAATCTGCAGCTCCACGGATCGCGCGCTGGCGCGCCGTGCGGCCGCTGCCGCGGCAGTGCGTACGATCGGCGCAATCCGTTGTGGCTCCCTGTTGATGGCCAGGGAGGGGAAAGCGTCATCGCCGGCCCAGGAGAGATCGTTGACCAGCGCCTCCAGCTCGCCGGCCCGGCGCAGCACGCTGTCCACCTGCTCCCGCGGCACAGAGCGCCCCAGCGCGCCGACCTCGGTGCGCAGCACGCCTAGCTCGCGGACAATCTCGGTCACCGGGTCGCCAAGTTGCTCGGAAGCCTCAGCCAGCGCCCGGCTGCGTTCCGCCTGGGCCTTGCTGCGCTCCTGCTGGCGGGTGACCTCCACGCGCGCCAGCACGGCGGCGATGCGCGCCTCCAGCTCCTCCGGGTCGAACGGCTTGACGATATAGTCGTCCGCGCCGGCCCGCAGGCTAGCCAGGCGCTCCGAGTGCTCGCCCCTGGCCGTCAGGAACAGGAATGGCAGCGAGCCCCCCGTCAGCGTGCGCACGCGCCGGTGGAACTCGTGCCCGTCCATCTCGTCCATCACCAGGTCAGAGACAATCAGGTCGGGGGACCACCCGATCAACACGGTCAGGGCCTCGGCCCCGCTGGAGGCGGTGTGCACCTCATGTCCGCAGTGCTTCAGGTACTCGCTCAACGAGTACAGGAGTTGCGGGTCGTCGTCTACCACCAGGAGTCTGGCCATCTGCCGCTGCTAACCTCTGAACGCATCTGCCGCGCAGCCGTTGTGCGCACAATACAACCAAACCAAGTGTACCAGGCCGTACTATGAGCAAATGGGGCAATGCGTAAAAACGGCGTAAAGGGTCCGTAAAGGGCCGTCGCGCAGGCCGCGCTACGTGGTGCCGTCTATAATGCTCTGTAGAACGTACCCACCATACCGTTGCCGAACGGAGAGCGCCATGGTCCAAGCCGCCGTCATGCCCGGGCCCGGGATGCCGATTGAGATACGCGAATACCCCCGCCCCGTGCTGAATGAGGGCGCCGTCCTCTTGCGCACCGTCTACAGCGAGGTTTGCGGCACCGACGTGCACCTGCACGCCGGCCACCTCGCCGGTGTGCCCTACCCTCTGATTCCCGGGCACGTCAACGTCGGAGAGATTGCCGAGATCCGCGGGCGCGCCGTCGACCTGAACGGCGACCCGCTGCGCGTCGGCCAGGTGGTGACCTTTCTGGACGTGCACGAGACCTGCGGGCACTGCTGGTTCTGCACCGTGGCCAAGGCCTCCACGCGCTGCCCGCACCGCCGCGTCTACGGGATCACCTACTCCGCCAACGAGGGCCTGCTGGGCGGCTGGGCCGAGATGATCCTCCTCAAGCCGGGCGTCAAGATCCTGCCCCTGCCCGCCGAGGTGCCCCCCGAGCGCTTTATCGGCGCGGGGTGCGGCCTGCCCACCGCCATGCACGCCCTAGAGCGCGCCGAGGTCACCCTCGGCGACACCGTCGTGGTGCAGGGCAGCGGGCCCGTAGGGCTCAGCGTGGCCATCCTGGCCCAGCTGAGCGGCGCTACGGAGGTGATCGTCATCGGCGGGCCTCATGAGCGGCTGGCCCAGGCAGCGCGCATCGGCGCCGATGCCACGTTCGACGTCTCCGCCACCGGCCCGGAGGAACGGCTCGACGCTGTCCTGGCGCGCACCCATGGGCGCGGCGCAGACGTCACCATCGAGGCGACCGGCAACCCCTCGGCGGTCAATGAGGGCCTGGCCCTCACCCGCGACGCCGGCCGCTACGTGATCGTCGGCCAATACACCGACGTGGGTGACATCCAGATCAACCCCCATCGTGACATCAACAAGAAACACCTGGAGATCCGCGGGACCTGGGGCAGCGATTTTTCCCACTTTTGGCGTGGCCTGCGCGTGCTGGCCAAGCACGGCGACCGCTTCCGCTGGGAGGAGTTCGTCTCCGGGCGTTACGGCCTCGCCGAGGCCGGCCAGGCTCTGGACGACGTCCGCTCACAGCGCGCCGTAAAGGCCATCATCGACCCGCGCAAGTAGGCCACGAGAAGAGAGCGATATGGACAAGGAGTTCACCGTCTACATCTCGGCATCGCCAGAGATGGACGCCGAGTGCGAACAGATCGGCCAGGTACTGGCCGGGCTGACGCAGAGCAGCCGTTCGACCATCCGGCGCACCCCCCACGGGCCATCCGGGGGCAACCCGGACCTGGCCGCCCTGGCGGGCAGCGACCTGTACATCATCATCCTGGGCACCGACCTGCGCGCCCCGCTCGGCGTCGAGTGGCAGGCCGCCCAGCGGGCGGGCCTCCCGACGCTCGGCTACCGCTACGCCGAAGCCAGCCCCTCGCCGGCCATGTTGCATTTCATGCGGCACAATCGCTTCCCCTGGGTCACGTACCAGTCGCCCCTCGCCTTCCGCAGCACGCTGGAACGCACCCTGTTGCGCCGCCTGCTCGACGGGACGCCGGGCTTCGGCCTCGACCTGAGCGACGTCGAGCAGATCGCCGCGCGGCTAAAGGAGCTGGAGGAGCAGGAAGGGGAGGACAAGGGCCCCGACGAGCGCCGCGGCGCCGGCAGCGGTGGCATCATCCTGCCAAGGCCCTAGCCGCCCGGCAGGGCCGGCCCACTGTGCAAGAGACCCCCGCCTGGCCAGCCAGGCGGGGGTCTGTGCTTGTCCCCGGGCGTGGAGCGGCTCAGGCGCTGTCAAAACGCGTCGCCGCTACCGCCCGCAGGCGCTCAGCGGCGGATTCGGCCGTCAGGTCTCGCTGAGGGTTGGCCAGCATCTCATAGCCCACCATGAACTTGCGCACGGTCGCGGAGCGCAGCAGGGGCGGGAAGAAGTGCAGATGCAGGTGCCAGGCCGGGTGCTCGAGCCCGTCGGTGGGCTGCTGGTGGATCCCCATCGTGTAGGGGAAAGACACCTCAAAGAGGTTGTCGTACCGCACGGTGAGTTGCTTGACCACGTCGGCCAGGCCGTCCCGTTCTGCCGGGCTCAGCTCCAGCAAAGAGGCCACGTGCCGCCGCGGCAGGATCATCGTCTCAAACGGCCAGGTCGCCCAGTAGGGCACCACGGCCCAAAAGTGGGCGTTCCCGCACACCAGGCGCTCGCCAATGCGCTCCTCCAGCGCGGTATAGTCACACAGCAGGCAGGAGCCGCGCTCCGCCGAGTAGGCGGCCTGGCGGGCGCTCTCGACGGCGGGCACCTGTGGCACCGTCTCGTTGCACCAGATCTGCCCGTGGGGGTGCGGGTTCGAGGAGCCCATCAGCGCCCCGCGGTTCTCAAAGATCTGTACGTGGTTCACAAAGGGGAGCCGGCCCAGCTCGTCGTACTGCTCGGTCCAGACGTCGACGACGCGGCGCACGTCGGCAACGGGCATCTCGGCGAGGGTCAGGCTGTGATCGGGCGAATAGCAGATCACCCGGCAGAGCCCGCGCTCGCTCTCGGCCACCAATAGCCCCCCGTCCCGCATGCGGCCGGAGGGCCCGTTGGGGAGCAGGGCCATAAAGTCGTTGTCGAACACGTAGGTACTCTCGTAGGCGGGGTTGTAGACGCCCCCGGCGCGCTCGTTCCCCGGGCAAAGGTAGCAGGTGGGATCGTAGCGCTGCCGCGCCTCGACAGCCGGCCGCTCCAGCTGGCCCTGCCAAGGGCGTTTGGTGCGATGGGGCGATACGAGAATCCACTCCCCGGTCAGCGGGTTAAGGCGACGATGCGGATAATCCGTCGGGCTGAAAACGTCCACCAGGCTCCTCTCTATATACTCCGGACCCGCGGTCTGCCCCGGGGGCTTTGACGCTGCCCAATGGCCGCGCTAGACTCCCCTCCGGAGCCTGCCGCACCATCAAACCGACACACCACACCGAGCGCCGACGACGTTACCCCAGCCGGCCCCGGCGCAGCCGGCGCTGCCCAGGTGATCGCGATGCTATGCCCTGACTGCAAAACGGCCGCCCCCGGGGGCAGCCCCTGCCCGGCCTGCGGCCACACTGTCCCTGAACGTGAGACCTTTGCCGGCCAGGGAGGGCGCTACCTGGCGGTCCTCGCCGGCGTCTCTGCCACGCTGTTGGCCGTAACGCTCCTGGCCAGGGCCCTCGGCGCGGGCGGGCCCGTCCTGGCGCGGCTATACGCCAAGGGCTGGCAGTGGTTGTACGCCACCTTTGTAGCCACCCCGGTCATCGTGGGGATCTACTACTGGTTCGTCCTCCGCGAGGAAGAGATCGCCGTCACCGACGAGGCGATCAGCAGGCGCTCCCATTGGGGAGGCGAGCACCTCCGCTGGGCCGACGTGCAGGCCTATCGGCGCCTGTCGCTCCCCCTGCGGCAGACGCGCCTGGGCCGCCTGACCTGGTTCAGCCGCTTCTTTCCCCGCGGGCGTCCGGATGGCGCCCATGGCCGCCTCAGCAGTTGGCCCGGCGCCACCTACGAGCTGGCCGGCCCCCCGGATGCCCAGGGCCATAGCCTGATCATGCGGCTGGAACCCGGCACCATCGATGACATGGCCTGGCTGCTGGAACTCGTCCAGGAGCGTCTTGGCCCGCCTCAAGAAGGCTGATCCCCTACCCCGCCCTAGCCAGGACGACGGTCCGCACGATCCCGCCCAGGTAGCGGCGCTCCTCCCTCACCAGCAGGCCCGCGCCCCGCAGCACGTCCAGGGTCCGCCGATCGAGATGGCAAGAGCCCATCAGGGCGCCCCAGGGCCTGGCCAGTGCGCGCGTCAGCCAGCCCGCCAGCCTTCCCGCGCCCTGCATGTGCTCGAGCAGGGAGAGGGTCCCCCCGGGCCGCAGGACGCGGCAGATCTCCGCGGCGGCAGCAGCCGGGTCGCCCACCGAACAGAAGAACAGCGTGGCCACGGCGTGGTCAAAGCTCCCCGGCAAGAACGGCAGCCGCTCTGCGTCGGCCAGCAGAAAGGTCGCCTGCCCCGGCAGGGCACGCCCAGCCGCGCACCTGAGCATGGCCGGATCGGCGTCGACGATTACGAGCCGTGCGGACCGGTCATAGAGGGGCAAGTTCACACCGGTGCCCGCGCCGACCTCCAGCACGCGCCCGCGCAGGGCGGGCACCAGGCCGAGGCGGAGCCGTCGCAGCAGGAGCCGTTCCAGGGGCCGCATCGCGCCATCGTACGCAGCAGCCAGCCGTTCAGCGGGCCGCACCGTCGCCTGCATCCTCCAGCGAGTTCCCCTCCGCGCCGGAGTACCCCAGCCGCGGCGGGACCCGCACCGGCAGATACCTCCCGCCACACCAGGCACCGGCCGCAGTGAGTACCCAATCGTCGGCGCTGCCGACCTCTTCGGCAGATAGGATCACCTGGCGCGCCTCGCCGGGGGCTAGCTGGCCGATGGCCGTCCCCGGCAGCGAGACGTCGTGCGGCGCCTCGGCATCCTCGCCCCACAGCATCAGGCGCTCCGGCCGGATGGGCGCGGTGCCGCGGTTGATCACCATCAGGAGCAGCCCCGGCCGCCCGGGCAGAGGCCAGGGCCCCACGTACTCGACGGCCAGTTCGGCGCCCTCCACGCGGAAGGCCTGCGCCACGCGGCCCAGCACCAGGGGCCCGCCCGCCTGCAGGCCGTCTACCCGTAGGGCTTGCCACTCTCCCACGCTGTACGGAACGCTGGCGCTCTCCAGAGCCACCCGCCGAAAGCCCCCGGCCGGCACGGTGACGTGCTGGAGCGCGGCGGCCTCCCAAGTCTCATGGCCCGCAGTCAGCCCCGTCACGCACAGGCCGTCCAGAGCGACGTCGTCGGCCGAGGCATTCTGCAGCCAGGCCTCCAGCCGCACCTGCTCGCCCACCTGCAAAACGGGTGGCACGCTCAGGCCGACCAGCGTGACGGGAGACGCCTCCACCGCGAACCCGCCCGCGGCCATCAGGCGCTGGGCAACGCCATCGACCGATAGCGCCAGGTCTTCGACGAGCCACTGGCCCGCCTCATCGGGCCTCAGGTCGACGGCCACTTCGCGCCGCGTTTGGCCAGCCAGCGCCCAGAGGCCCGTCGCCACGACGGAACGCAACACCCCACCCGGCCCGCGCAGCGACACGGCCACCTGCTCGATGGCGGCGGCCTCGATCCCCACGTTGCGGATGGGAATCAGCAGGCGCGCCGGCTGCCCCAGAGCCAGGAGGTCCGAGCCGGCCTCGAGGTACGCATCGCCATCCGTCTGCAGTGTGGCTGCGCAGCCCTCGTTCACCAGGATGGCCCCCTCAACCAGATCAGCGGTGGGCAGGCCGAACAGGCTGGTCAGCTGGGCGGCCTCCGGAGACACCCAGCGCCGCCCCTCGCGTATCAGCAGCTCAACGTGAAGGTGCGCGTCCGCCACGCCCGTGCTGCCCGAATGGCCGAGCAACTCGCCAGCCCGCACCTCGCGTTCCCCCTCCTGCGCGTCCCGCAGGTGCGCCAGGCGCACCAGCCAGCCCCCCTCAACCACCAGATCGACATAGTTGCCCAGGTTGGTCTCAAGGGGACGCTCGTCACGCAAAAAGTAAGCGGCCCCGGCAGCCGGGGCAAACACCGGGGTGCCCTCGGGCAGGCCAAAGTCGTAGGCCAGGCCGGTGGCCTTGCGGTAGGCCCAGTGCTCCTCAGGCAGCCAGGTAATGCGGTTAGCCTCGCCGCAGGCCCAGGGCAGCACAAAGCGCCCGGGCAGGTCATAATCTGCCGGGCCCTGGTCTGCCCCTACCTGCCCGACCCCGGTAAAGCCGGCCAGCAGGAGACAGAGACCTATGGCGATCGCGAGCAGCCAGGTGCGTTGGCGCGGGCTTGGCATGGCGGCCTCAACCGTCGCGCGTGGGATACGTCGTCGCCCGAGTATAGCATGCCCGGGGCCCTCTCACAACGAGCCGCGTAAATACGTTCTTCTCCGGCGGGCACAGTTTCCTTTGACCCCCCGGCAGGGGCACGCTAGAATCGCCGGGCTTTACCAGCACATCAAGGGCTTGGGCAGCAAGGAGGGCCATGCGAGCGCTGATCACTGGAGGGTGCGGGTTCATCGGCAGCCACCTGGCGGAGGCGTTGCTGGCCCAGGGCGACACTGTCACCGTGGTCGACGACCTGTCCACCGGGCGCTTTGCCAACATCGCCCGGCTCGTCGATCATCCCGGGTTTCACTTTGCCATTGAGACCATCACCAACGAGACCGTGATGGACCGCCTGATCTCCGAGTGCGACATCATCTACCACCTGGCTGCCGCAGTTGGCGTGGAGCTGATCGTCAGCGACCCGGTGCGCGTCATCGAGACGAACATCAAGGGCTCCGAGGCGGTGCTGCGCATCGGGGCGCGCTACCGGAAAAAGGTGGTGCTGGCCTCCACGTCCGAGATCTATGGCAAGAGCGAGGAGGTCCCCTTCCAGGAGGACGCCGACCGCGTGCTGGGCCCCACCACGCACTCCCGCTGGTCCTACTCCTGCTCCAAGGCCATGGACGAGTTCCTGGCCCTGGCCTACTGGAAGCAGCAGCACTTGCCCGTCGTCATCGGCCGCTTCTTCAACACCGTGGGCCCCCGCCAGACGGGCCGCTACGGCATGGTGGTACCCCGTTTTGTGCAGCAGGCCCTGGCCGGCCGGCCCCTGAGCGTCTACGGAGACGGCCAGCAGACCCGCTGCTTCTGCCACGTGGCCGACGTAGTCCGCGCCGTGACGGCGCTGGCCCGTGCCCCACAGGCCGTCGGTGAGGCGTTCAATATCGGCTCCACCGAGGAGGTCACCATCGAGCACCTGGCCCAGCGGGTCGTCGCGCTGACGGGCAGCAGGTCCGAGGTCGTGCACATCCCCTACGCGCAGGCCTACGAGGCCGGCTTTGAGGACATGCGCCGCCGCGTGCCCGCGATCGACAAGATCGGCCGGGCCATCGGCTGGCGGCCCCAGGCTTCCCTGGACGATATCCTCCGCGACGTCATCGCCTACGAGCGGCAGGCCGCGGCGGGTGCCTAGGCCGCCCGCCGGCGCAGGTTGACAGGCCTGCCCCCGCATGCTATCATCCTGCCCAAGTGAATAGACCGTGGTGCTCATCCAGAGAGGCAGAGGGACCGGCCCAGTGAAGCCTCGGCAACCTGGTCAGGCGAATGCCGCCACAGGTGCCAACTCCGGCAGAGCTCCCGTAGACCATCGCCCAGTGCGGGCGGTGGCACGGGGCGCTCTGAAAGATGAGAGACGACAACGCATTGCTGCCTGTTGGCCTCTTCATCTGGGCACAGCCCGACGAAGAGGCTCTTTTCATCCCTCCCCCGTCGCGGCTGCTCGGCCAGATGATCCCCCCTTTGCCGCCCTGCTGGATGGCAACACGGAACCGCCCGAACGACCAGGAGGTCCCATGCCATCCTGCCCGCGCGATCCGGATTGCGCCCGCCTCAGTACCCAGTCGGTACACGCCGGCGAGGCCAAAAGCAAGCCCTATGGCTCACTGACGACGCCGATCGTACAGACCTCAACCTACACCTTTGCCGACACGGCCGCGATCGTGGCCCACATGCGCCGCAAAGAACAGGGCCTGCCCCCGGAACGCGGGGAGTATGGCCGCTATGGCAACCCCACCCAGGAGGCCGTCGAGCGGAAACTGGCCGCCCTGGAAGGGGGCGAGGCGGCCCTGGTGTTATCCAGCGGCATGGCCGTCATCACCAACGCCCTGCTCACTTTTCTCTCCGCCGGGGACCACTGCATCCTCACCGATGACTGCTACCGGCGCACCCGGCAGTTCTCCCTCGAGTTCCTCAAGCGCCTGGGGATCGCCTGCACCCTGGCGCCCATGGGCGACTATGAGGCCCTCGAGGCGGCCATCACCCCGCGGACGCGCCTGATCCTCACCGAGTCACCCACCAACCCCTACCTGCGCGTCATCGACCCCGACCGCCTCGCCGAGATCGGTCGCCGGCGGGGGCTCTTGACCATCGTCGACGCCACCTTTGGCACGCCGGTCAACGCGCGCCCACTGGAACGCGGCATCGATCTGGTTATCCACTCGGCGACCAAGTACCTCGCCGGGCATAACGACCTGCTGGCCGGCGCCGTGGCGGGGCGCAGCGCCCTGGTCGCCCAGATGCGTGAGACCAACGGCCTGGTGGGCGCCGTGGCCGACCCCCACGCGCTCTACCTGCTCTTGCGCGGGCTCAAGACCCTGGCCCTGCGCATGGCCCGGCACAACGAGAACGGCCAGCGCCTGGCCGAGTTCCTCGCACGTCACCCGGCGGTGCGGCGCGTGTGGTACCCCGGGCTGCCCTCCCACCCCGACCATGCCCTGGCCCGCCGGACGATGCGGGGCTTTGGCGGCGTGGTGAGCTTTGAGGTCGCCGCAGACCTGGAGGGGACCGCCCGTTTTATCGATGCGCTGCGCATCCCCTACATTGGCCCCAGCCTGGGCGGGGTGGAGAGCATCGTCGAGCAGCCGGCGCTGATGTCGCACTTTACCCTGAATGAGGAGGAGCGGGCGGCCATCGGCATCCGCGGGGAGCTAGTGCGCTACGCCGCCGGCGTGGAGGACGCCGACGACCTCATCGCTGATCTGGCCCAGGCGCTCGAGCGCGTCGCCCAGGGCGGCAAGGAGGCGGGCCGATGCTAGTTTTCAAGTTCGGTGGTACCTCCATCGCCGATGCCGACCGTTTCCACGCGGTGGCCGATATCATCGATCGCTCGCGCGCGCGGGGCCTCGTGGTGGTGCTGTCGGCCATCAGCGGCACCACCAGCGCCCTCATCGCCGGGGCGCGCGCCGCCGCCGAGGCGAACGAGGCGCGCTACCGCACCGCCAAGGCCGAGCTGCTCGGGCGGCACCTGGGCCTTGCCGAGCAGCTCCTGGGCCCCGGCAGCGAAAGGGACGCCCTGCGCGACTATACCGTCGACCTGCTGGACGACTATGAGCGGCTCTGCCGCAGCATCGCCACCCTGGGGGAGCTTACCCTGCGAGGCACCGACGCCGTGGCCGGCCTGGGCGAGCAGATCTCCACGCGCCTGCTGGCCGCCCTGCTCCGCCGGCGGGGCACGCCGGCGCAGGCCGTCAGCAGCACCGAGGTGTTGCGCACCGATAGCCAGTTCGGCGCGGCCCGGCCCGACCTCGCCGAGACGCGCCGCCTGGTGGGCCAGCACGTCCGCCCGCTGATCGATCAGGGGGTGGTGCCGGTGGTGACGGGCTATATCGGCGCCGACGCTCACGGCACCACCACCACCCTGGGCCGCGGCGGCAGCGACTACTCGGCCGCCCTGCTCGGCACGGTGCTCGATGCCGAAGAGGTCTGGATCTGGACCGACGTGAACGGCATCCTCACGGCCGACCCCCGCCTGGTGCCCGAGGCGCGCACCCTGGCGACGCTCTCCTATCGGGAGGCGGAAGAGCTGGCCTACTTTGGCGCCAGCGTCCTGCACCCCAAGACGGTCGCGCCCCTGGCCGAGCGCGCCATCCCCCTGCGCATCGCCAACAGCCTCCAGCCGGGCCACCCCGGCACCCTGATCGTGGCAGAGCCCGACGCCGCCCGTGAGAGGCTGCCGGCCATCATCTCGACCCAGGGGCTGGGACTGGTGGGGGTCATCGGGCAGGGCGGGGGCTGGTCGCTCCACCTGGCCTCCCGGGCCTTGCGCGCCCTGGCCGAGGCGGGGCTGGACGTGCTGATGTTCTCACAGTCCTTCTCCGAGCGCAGCCTGAACCTGGTGCTGCACCATGAGGAGCAGGCCCACGCCATCCACGTCCTGGAGCGTGAGTTCGCCAACGAGCTGGCTCTGGGGATACTGGCGCAGATCGGCAGCCAGGAGGAGGTGGCCACCGTCTCGGTGGTGAGCATGCCGAACGGTGAGGAGGCGCCCACGGCGCGGGCCTACGCCGCCCTCGGCAGCCTCGGCGTGCGGGTGGTCTCCATCGGGCAGACCGCCTCGGCCTACAGCGTCTCCTTTGTCATTCCCGAGCGCGACGTGGCCCGCGCGGTGCCCGCCCTGCACCGCGCGCTGGGGCTGTAGGCGGCGGGAGGGGCGGCACGCCTCAGGGCGCGTCGCCCTCGCCGGCCTCGCCCAGCGTGGCGGCCATCTTTTTCGCCGAGAGGTTCTTTTTGCAGGCCGGGCAGTGGTAGTACGGCCCCCAGCGCCCAGCGCGCTTTTCCAGCGGGCGCGCGCCGCACTCGGGGCAGGCCACGTCGACCGTTTCCGTGGCCGCGCCGCCGCGGGCCAGCGCGCGCAGGGAATGGTTCTTGCCGCACTGCTCGCAGTGCAGGTACTCGCCGTAACGCCCCTTCTTGGGCGTCAGCGGTTTGGCGCCACAGGCGGGGCAGGCCGTCTCGGCGGCCAGCGTCTTGATCTCATCGCTCAGGATGGGGCGAGTGTTCTTGCAGGTGGGATAGTTCTCACACCCGAGGAACTGCCCCCGCCCCCGCGAGATGATCTTCATGCGCCCGCCGCACTTTTCACAGGTCTCGCCAGGGGCGAACTCGTCCTCGCGCACTTGGGGTTTGGCCGGGTCGGCCAGGTCCAGGACGAAGGTGCATTCCGGGTAGCCCGTGCAGCCCATGAAGCGCCCGGCGTCAGAGATGCGCACCTGCAGCGGCCTGCCACACTCGGGGCAGGTGCGGCCACGCAACTCCTCGCCCAGGCCGGCCCACATGGCCCGCGAGACGGCCTCGGGCATGCGCCCCTCGGCGGCCTGCAGGTCGCGTGAGAACCCTTCGTAGAACCCCTCCAGCATCCCCACGTAGCCGAGGCGGCCGGCCGCCACCTCATCCAGGCGGTCCTCCATCTCGGCGGTATAGCCAACGTCCATGATGTCGGCAAAGGTCTCCACCAGGGCGTCGCACACGATCATGCCGAGGTCGGTCGGGAACAGCCGGCCCCTGTCCCGCTCGACGTAGCCGCGGTCTTGGATGACGCTGATGATCGATGCGTAGGTGGACGGGCGCCCCACCCCGCGCGCCTCGAGCTCCTTGATCAGCGTCGGCTCGGTGTAGCGGGGCGGCGGCTCGGTAAAGTGCTGCTCGGGCAGGAGCTTCAGCAGGTCGACCACCTCGCCCTGGCGGAGCGCCGGCAGCAGGCCCTCTTCCTCCTCGGCCTCGTCCTGCCCCTCGACGTAGACGGCCAGGTAGCCGGGGAAGACCAGCCGCTGGCCGCTGGCGCGGAAAAGAAAGCGTTTGGCCGCGGTGACCTCGACGGAGAGCGTATCGTAGACGGCCGGCTGCATCTGGCTGGCCAGAAAGCGCCGCCAGATGAGGTCGTACAGGCGGTACTGCTCCTGGGTGAGCAGGGAGCGGATGGCGTCCGGCTCACGCTGCACCGAGGTCGGCCGGATTGCCTCGTGGGCCTCCTGGGCGAGGGCGGCCTTGGCCCGGTAGATGGGCGGGCGCTCGGGCAGGTACTCGGCGCCCCAGCGGCCGGAGACATAGGCGCGAGCCTCGGCCTGCGCCTCCGGCGCCACCTGGGGCGAGTCGGTGCGCATGTAGGTGATCAGGCCCACCCGTTCGCCCTGCAGATCGATCCCCTCGTAGAGCTGCTGGGCGATGCGCATGGTGTTCCGCGGGCTAAGGCGCAGCTTGCGGCCCGCCTCGGCCTGCAGGGTGCTGGTGATAAAGGGAGGCTGTGGGTTGCGGCGGCGTTGGCCAGGTTGCACTTTGGTCACCGTCCAGGTGGCCGCGCGCAGCGCGCTCAGCAGGGCGTCAACGTCGGCCTGGGAGTGCAGGGCGGGGTTCTCCCCGTCGATCTTGGCCAGGCGGGCGCGGAAGCGCTCCCGTTCGGCCGTGCGCCGCGCGAGGTCGGCGTCCAGCGACCAGTACTCCTCGGGGATAAAGGCGCGGATCTCGCGCTCGCGGTCAACCACCAGTCGCAACGCCACCGACTGCACCCGGCCCGCTGACAGCGGTCGGCGCGTGGCGTACCCCTTGCGGATTGCCGAGGAGAGGAGCGGGCTGATCTGGTAACCAACCAGCCGGTCGAGGACGCGGCGGGCCTGCTGGGCATCGATCAGGTCCCGGTCGAGGGCCCGCGGGTTGGCGATGGCCTCCTCGACGGCCGCCTTGGTCACCTGATGGAAGGTCACCCGGCGCAGCCGGGCCTCCTCGAGGCCGGCGGCCTCGGCGACGTGCCAGGCGATCGCCTCCCCCTCACGGTCGGGGTCGGTGGCCAGGTAGATGGTGTCGGCCTCGGCCGCCTGGTGACGGATATCGTCGACCACATTTTTCTTGCCGGGCAACAGCCGGTACGTCGCCCGGAAACCCGCCTCGACATCTACGCCCAGGCTCTTGGGGGGCAGGTCGCGCACGTGCCCCACCGAGGCGCGCACGGCATAGCCGCGGCCCAGGTACCTGGCGATCGTCTTGGCCTTGGCCGGTGATTCGACGATCACGAGCTTCTTGGCCATCGGTCCTCTCCCCCTGTCATCGCACGGCGCCCGTCCGCTGTAGTGAGTACTAGCATTCTAGGGCTCCGCCGCCAGGATGCCAAGGCAACCCGGCCGCCCGTGGACAGACTCGGCCGCCCGACCTATGATCGGCCCGAGGAACATGCGAAAGGAGCCCTTCATGACCCTGACACCGCGAGAGCGGGTAACCCGCACGCTGCGCTTCGAGGGCGTCGACCGCCCCGCGCGGGATGTGTGGACGCTGCCGGCGGCCTTCCTGGGCCGCGCCGGACCCCTACAGGCCCTTCTGGACGAGTACCCGCCCGACATCGTCAGCGGCTTCCAGAACCCCGAGGAGAGCCCCCTCCAGTACCAGCCCGGCGAATGGACCGACCCGTGGGGCAGCGTCTGGCGCAACATCCAGGCGGGCATGATCGGCGAGGTAATGCGCCCCGCCCTGGCGGACTGGGCCGCCCTGGAGCACTGGCAGCCCCCCTTCCACCTGCTGGGCCAGGGGATCGAGGGGATCAACCGCGTCGCCAGCGAGACGGACCGCTTTGTGACGGCCGGCTTGCCGCGCCCCTTCGAGCGGCTGCAGTTCGTGCGCGGGCCGCAGAACGTCTACATGGACCTGGCCTGGGGCGTGCCGGAGGCCTTTCGCGCGCTGGAGATGATCCACGACTATTACCTGCGCCACGTGGAGCTGGTGGTGCGCACCGAGGCCGACGCCCTGTTCATGATGGACGACTGGGGCAGCAAGGCGTCGCTGCTCATCTCGCCGGCGATGTGGGTCGAGACGTTCAAGCCCCTCTACCGCGACTACTGTGACCTGGCGCACGCCCATGGCAAGTTCGTGTTCATGCACTCGGACGGGTACATCCTGCCGCTGTACGAGCACCTCATCGAGATCGGCGTGGACGCCATCAACTCGCAGCTCTTTACTATGCCGATTGAGGAGATCGCCGCGCGCTACAAGGGGCGCATCACCTTCTGGGGTGAGATGGACCGCCAGGGGATCCTCCCCTTCGGCACGCCGGAGGACGTCCGCGCGGCTGTACGGCGGGTGCAGAACGCCTTCTGGGACGGGCGGGGCGGGGTGATCGGCCAGGCCGAGGTGAACGTGGACATGCCCCTGGAGAACATCCGCGCCTTCTTCGAGGCCTGGTGGGGCTGACCGCACCTTCGGTATCCGGCCGGTAGACGAACGGGGGCGCCGTGCGGCGCCCCCGTGGCGTTCATGGCGCTACTGGAAGCGCTGCAGGTGCTTCTCCCAGCCGACCTGGACGCGCGGTTCGATGGTGCCGCCGAAGCGCAGGCCAAACACCCGCCCGAGGCGTCGCAGCGTGGCCTGCGCGTCAGCCACTGCGCGCCCGTCCGCAGCGGCCGTCACGATCCGCTCGCCCAGGCCCTCCAGGGCAGCCAGCGCCTCGCGAGTGTTCAGATTGTCGTCCAGGGCCGCCTCGAAGCGTTCCACGGCGTCACCGGGCTCCAGCGGGGCGTCGCCGCCCGAGGTGGCCCTGGCCGCCTGCAGCAGGAGCCCCGCCAGGCGGTCCGCCGGGGCCAGTTCGGCCTCGTCGTAGTCCCAGGTTTCGTGGTAGGGGTGGGCGGTTACCAGCAGGCGCACGGCGTCGGGCGTGTGTTGGCCCAACAGGTCGCGGGCCCAGATCAGGTTGCCCAGCGACTTGCTCATCTTTTCGCCCTCGTAGCGCACCATGGCGGTGTGCAGCCAGTGCCGGGCAAAGAAATCCCTCCCGGTGACCCCGCACATCTGCGCCGTCTCACACTCGTGGTGCGGGAAGGCCAAGTCAGCCCCGCCGCCGTGAATGTCGATGACGTCCCCGAGCAGCGCGCCGACCATGGTGGAGCACTCGATGTGCCAGCCCGGCCGCCCGGGGCCCCAGGGGCTCTCCCAGAACGGCTCGCCGGGCTGGTGCGCCTGCCACAGGACAAAGTCGAGCGGATCGCGCTTGTTGGGGTCGGCCGGGTTGTTGCCACGCTCGTTGGCCGTGGGCAGCCACTCGTCCGGGCGCAGGCCGCTGACCTTGCCAAAGTCGGGGTTGGCCGCCACGTGGTAATAGACGCTCCCCCCGGAGGCGTAGGCCAGGCCCTTGTGGATCAGTGTCGCGATCGGCGCAAACATCTGCGGGATGGCCTCGGTGGCGCGCGGGAACTCATCGGGCGGGCGGACGTTCAGGTCGCGCATGTCGCGCATGAAATGGGCCGTCCAGCGGTTGCCCAGCGCCAGCCAGTTCTCGCCGACCTCCTTGCTCTTGCGCAGGGTGTCATCGTCGATATCGGTGACGTTCTGCACATAGCGCACCGGGTAACCGCGATACTCCAGATAGCGGATCAGAACGTCGAAGCTCAGATAGGTAAAGGCATGGCCCAGGTGAGTGGTATCGTAGGGCGTAATCCCACACACATAGATGGTGACGGTATCCTTCAGCGGCTGGAAGGCCTCCAACTCGCCGGTCAGTTCGTTGCGTAGTCTCAACACGATGGTTCCCTCCGCGGCTACGGTGCGGCACTCTGGCGCGTGTTCGGCGGCATTCTAGCGTCCGGGGGGAGGGCCGGTCAAACGCGCAGGTTTGACGGTATCCACTATGCCTGTTATAAGCGCCCCGGATCGTACGCCGGGCCGTCAACACGTCACACCCGCAGGGACAGCCATGAAACAACGCACGCTCCATGTTCTCCTCGCTACGACCCTCTTGCTGCTGACGGCCCTTGCCGCCGTCCCCAGGCCGGCCTACGGGCAGAAGGACCCGACGACGTTTCGCGGCGTCGTCCACTACGTCGAGAGCGGTCCCGGGGCCAATGTCGACGGCATCGCCACCGCCTTTCTGGTGGGCGGCGTCGGCGGCGGCGTGGCCGTAGCCCGGATGCAATCCAGCCTGGGGCCGCTGCTCTCGGGGGTCCTGGGCGACAACCCCACCACGGGCCAGGTCAGCGCGTTCGTCAGCAAGAGCGTCCCCGTCGATCTGGCCGGGATGCTGCCGCTATCGGCCCGCTACGACGCGCGCCTCACGTTCACCCTCGAGCAGCAACCTGACGACACCTTTACGCTGCGCGAGGGCTCCGTGCAGTGGGTGACCTCCAACCGCGCCGAGATCTCCGGCGACGGGACCTACCTGTCCGACGACTATGGCGGGTCCGGCCAGGAAGCGCTCGACCCGGCCACCGACAGCATCGTCCTCTCGTTCGACTTTGGCGGGGAGCAGCCCACCTATTCGCTCGAGATCGACGTCTCGCACCGGCAGGTCACCTCTGGCAACTCCATCTGGTCGGCCGCCAACGGCGCCATAGTCATGCGTTCGCGGTCTCAGGGAGGCATCGAGACGCTCAGTGGCAACGTCATGGGCGAGGAGATCCCCGAGGAGGTCACGCGGACCGAGCCGCACGTCCGGGGCATCTACTACCACCATCAGGGGCCCCTGAGTGAGCTCCAGTTCATGGAGACCTATCGCAACCTGCTCGACGCCCAGGTGCTAGTGGAGTATGAGATCTTTGACTCCTGCACGGCGCGTCTGGTCTGGCCGACCGAGAACGAGAGGATCACTCTGGAGGAATGCTACTCCTGCAACCTGGAGGCCGACCTCATGGCGGCGGTAGTCCCCTCGGCCTGGGCAGAAAGCCTGGAATGGTCGCTGCCCCAGTTCGGTGGGAAGGCGGCCAACTACCGCCCGGACGACCGGCGCGGCGCCGAGATGTACGTCTGGTACGACCCGCCCGCCCCGCAGCGCAACAGCGACTTTGGCCCGCTGGAGATCAGTGCCTCCTTTGTGGGCAGCACGGAATCGTGCCAGGACCCGCCTCCGCGCAAGGTGCGCATCTTCTTCCCGCGTGACGGCACCAACAACCCCGACGGCTCCATGCCCAACTGGTACTACTACTGGACGGACACCCGGGCCGCGCAGGGCCACGCCGGGGCGATCATCTACGACGGGGCCTGCCACGACTATGGCTACTATGACGGCCTTGGCGATCTCGCCAAGGCGAACCAGATCTACGTCTGCGACATCTTTGCCTCGGGCAACCCGTCGACCAACCCGCTGACGGGGAAGGTTACCGAGGGGATCGACCTGTTCGCCGCCACCGTGCTCCACGAATGGACCCATCTGGAGAACCGCAAAGATTGGTGGGGCGCGGCCAGCTACGACCCGTCGCTCGACGCCGACCGCGACCTGGTGAAGGACGACCGCGAGGCGGCCTACCGCCTCAACCCGCGGGTCCAGGACACTTTCGGCCTCGGCTTTCGTGACTGCGAAGTCACCGCCTACCTGCAGGAGGATACCTGGCCAACTGGCTCGGCGAACAGCGAGGATTGGTCCGACCCCGGAAAGCAGAGCGGCTCATGAGAACACGTCACATCCTCTTGATCGTACTGGCCCTGCTCGTCATTGCCGGGGCAGCGGCCGCTGGCTATCTCTTGTTGCAGCGCGGGAGGCAGCCGCGCCTCGCCCAGGCGCTTGCCGAGGCGCGCGCCAGCCAAAGCGCGCCGCGGCAGGCCCCGACCCCCGCCCCGACGCCGACGCCCGACGCGGCCGGCGTGGAGCGCCTCCTGGCGGACCCGGTCTTGGCCCAGCGCCTTGCGGCGGCCCGCACCCTGCCGGCCCGGCAGGATATCCCCGTCGCCGAGCGCGCGGGGCTCCTCACCGCGGCGCTCGCGGCCGAGGTCGCCAACCCCTCGGCCGACGCGCCCCGCGTGCGCGACACCTACCTGCCGCCGGGCGACGTGCTGCGCCTGGTCGTCGCGCGCAGCCTGAGCGAACTGGGGGAGGAGGCGCTCCCTGCCGTCCGCCAGGCCGCCGAGACCGCCACCGGGTCGGCCCGTGCGCACCTGTTGGTGGCGCTGGCCTACCTGGGCGATCGCGAGGTACTGCCGGAGGTGCGCGAGGTGCTGCGCGCCTCGGGCGATCCCGTCGTGCGGATGGACGCCGCCCGGGCCCTGGGCATCGCCGCCGATCAGGAGGCCATCCCTGACCTGGTGGAAGCCCTGGCGGACCCCTACGTCGTCACGGCGCGCGATAGCCTCGGAGAGTTCACCATCTACCCGGTGCGCGAGCAGGCCGTGGGCGCCCTGGACGCCCTGGGCGTGCCGGTGACGCGCCAGAGCGATAACACCTTTCTGGTGGAGGGGGGCAGATGAGCGAGCAACGTCCAGCGGCCCCGCCGGCCCCTGCCAAGCGTTCCGGGTGTGGCTGCGGCCGCGGTTGCCTGATAGCCCTCCTGGTGTGCCTCGTCGTCCTCGTCGGCGGAGGGGTGGCCGGCTATGTCTTTGGGCGGCCCTGGCTCGCCGGGCGCCTGCCCGCCTGGGAGGCCCAGCAGCCCCTGCTCACCCTGGCGCTGGACTACACCGGCTTGCGCGAACGCCTGACCCCGCCGGTCGACACCGAACGCCTGCAGCGCGGCCGCCAGGAGGGAGAGAACGCCAGGGATCGCCTGCCCGCCGATCTGGTGATCCACCCGAGCCCAGTGGCCGAGACGTTCAACGTCTCCGCCGCCCAGGTGACGGCCTTTCAGCGCGTCGCCGAGCCGCTGGAGGCCGTGCAGGCCCACCTAGCCGACGGCATGGCCGCCCAGGGGTGGACTCTGCTCCTCGAGCGCAGTACGGACCAGGGCGTGCAGCTGGGCTGGGCCAAAGAGCAGCGCAACTGCCAGGTAGAGCTGGTGATGAGCGGCCCCCACACCGAGGTATGGCTGCGCAGCAGCGAGGCCTCCTAGGCGCCCGGCGGGCCAGGCGCCTCCGCCTTGACCGTCCCCACCCGCTGAAGTATGGTAGGGGCGTCTGGGCGCGCCCCTCGGCGCCCCTTGCAGTGTGCGTGTTACCGTGTCTATCGCCAGGGAGGTGTTCGGATGGGCAAGAAGGTTGTGACGTTCGGCGAGATCATGCTACGGCTCTCGCCTCCCGGGTTTCTGCGCTTCAGCCAGGCCCAGTCGTTCGACGTGATCTATGGCGGGGGTGAGGCCAACGTGTCGGCCGCGCTGGCCGGCTTTGGCATCCCCACCGATTTTGTGACGCGCCTGCCCAAGAACGACATCGGTGAGGCCTGCCTGCGCTCCATCCGCGCCCAGGGGATCGGCACCGACAAGATCGTGCGCGGCGGAGACCGCCTGGGCATCTACTTCCTGGAGATGGGCGCTGTGGCGCGGCCCTCCCAGGTCGTGTATGACCGGGACGGCTCGTCCCTGGCCACCATCGAGCCCGGCATGATCGACTGGAAGGCCGCCTTTGCCGACGCCGACTGGTTCCACTGGACGGGCATCACCCCGGCCATCTCCAAGGGTGCCGCCGAGGCCTGCCTGGAGGCGGTCCAGGTGGCCAGCTCCATGGGCCTCACCATCTCCTGCGACCTGAACTTCCGCGCCAAGCTGTGGAAGTGGGGCAAGCAGGCCAACGAGGCCATGCCCGAGATGGTCAAGTATTGCACGGTGGCCATCGGCAACGAGGAGGACGCCGACAAGGTGCTGGGCATCAAGGCTCCGGCCACCGACGTCACCTCCGGCCAGGTCGACGCCGAGCAGTACCGCTTTGTCTGCGAGGAGATGGTCAAGCGCTTCCCGAACCTCAAGACGGTGGCCATCACCCTGCGCGGCTCGCTCTCGGCCAGCCACAACACCTGGTCCGGGATCCTCTGGAACGGCGGCCAGATCTACATGGGCCCCGAGTACGACATCACCCACATCGTCGACCGGGTGGGCGGTGGAGACTCGTTCATGGGCGGGCTGATCTACGGCCTGCGGACCTACGGCGCGGACATGCAGTCGGCGCTGGACTTTGCCGTGGCCGCCTCGGCGCTCAAGCACACCATCTTTGGTGATTTCAACCTCGTCTCGGTTAGCGAAGTGAAAAAGATCATGGGCGGCGACGTGTCGGGACGCGTCTCCCGCTAGCCGCGCCCGTCACAAGGAGCAGAGAACGATGGCACGCTTTTCACGGTTGCAGGTCTGGAACAAGATCGACGAGCTGGGCCTGGTGCCCCTCTTTTACAACGCCGACGTCGAGGCCTCCAAGCAGATCGTCGCGGCCCTTTCGGCGGGCGGCTGCAAGGTCATCGAGTTCACCAACCGCGGCGACCGGGCCTTTGAGGTCTTTCGCGAGCTGATCGTCCACTTTGAGAAGGCTGATCCCTCGGTGATCCTCGGCATCGGCTCGGTGCTCGACCCGATGACCGCCGGGTTGTACATCAACCTGGGGGCCAACTTTATCGTCGGCTCGGTGACCAACCCGGAAGTGGCGCGGCTGTGCAACCGCCGCAAGATCCCCTACTTCCCGGGCTGCGCCACGGCCTCAGAGGTCTCGCAGGCCGAGGAGCTGGGCGTAGAGGTCTGCAAGGTCTTCCCCGGCGCCGAGCTGGGGGGGCCCTCCTTCGTCAAGGCCATCACCGCCCCGACCCCCTGGACCAAGATCATGGTCACCGGCGGCGTCGACGCCACCTGGGAGAACATCAAGGGCTGGTTCGACGCTGGCGTGGCCGCCATCGGTATGGGCTCGGCCATGGTGCGGTCGGCCTGGGTCAAGGAAGGGAACTGGGCGGCCATGACGGCGCAGGCCAGCCAGTGCCTGGCCTGGGTGCGCAAGGCGCGCGGCGTGGCGCTCTACACCGGCATCGAACACGTGGGCCTCTACCCATCGGAGAAGGCCAGCGGCGCCGACGTAGCAGCCTGGTACGAGAAGGCCTTCGGCTTCAGGTCGGTCGAGGGGAACTCGTCGTTCTTCCTGAACGGCCCGTGCGCCGGGCGCGTCGAGGTGATGAAGTCGCAGCCCGAGGTGCGCTGCCACGTGGCGGTGCGGGTGAGCGATTTTGAGGCGGCGCTGGCCGACCTCGACGCCAAGGGGATCGCCTACGGCACGCCGAACATCAAGCCGACCACCAAGAGCGTGTACCTGACGGAGCCCGACCCCGCCGGCAACCTGGTACATTTGCTCTGGCTGGCGTAGGCGGCAGACGGTAGAAGCCACGCGGGGGAGCGTCCTTCTCGGACGCTCCCCCGCGTGTGTTTCCCGGCTAGGAGTCCAGCCAAGACGGGGTTGGTCCCCTCAAGCCTCGTTCGGAGTTACGGCACGGCGGGATCTCGCTCAGGATACCGCCGGGGGCCTCCCCCTACCCGTACCGCCCGCACTCGTAGGCCGCGTCGTACATGGCCACCACGTTCCTCGGCGGAACGCCGGCCTGGATGTTGTGCACGTTGTTGAACACGTACCCCCCGCCCGGGCGAAAGGCAGCCACGTTCCGGCAGACCTCGGCGCGTACCTCCGCAGGGCTGGCGAACGGCAGAACGTGCTGCGCGTCAATCCCCCCGCCCCAGAAGACCAGGTCTCGCCCGTAGCGCGCCTTGAGCGCTGCCGGGTCCATCCCCCGCGCGCTGATCTGCACCGGGTTGATGATGTCCACACCGTTCTCGATCAGGTCGGGCAGGTACTCGGCACAGGCGCCGCAGGTGTGGTACCAGACCTTGGCCTCGGTCAGCGATTTGATGTGCCGCACCAACCGCGCCTGCCGCGGCTTGACGGCCTGCCGGAAAAAGCGGGGCGAAAAGAGCGGCCCGCCCTGGCCGGCCAGGTCATCCCCGATCATGACCACGTCAACCAGGTCCCCCACGGCGCCGAGAAACCCGCTGTAGAACTCGAGCCAGTAGGCCAGGGTGCGCTCGAGGAGCGCCTCACAGAAGGACGGGTTCTCGATCATGTCAAGGAACCAGCGCTCCAGGCCGCGCAGGTACCAACAGATCTCGTACACCACCCCGCCGATGCCGGTGCAGATGGCGTACGGCGTGCTGCGCAGGGCCAGGGCCTCGTCGCGCAGGCCTGTGAAGCGCGTCGGATCGCCCCCGTCGGGGAAGGGGTAGCGGTCCAGATCAGCAAGGGTGGCGCTGGCCAGGGGATGGTGGGTGATGTCCATGTACAGGCCCTGGTCCTCGGGCATCGACCAGACCACGCCCCACTCGTCGCACAGGTCGTGCCAGACCCTGCCGCCGCTCTCCCGGCGGACAATGTCGGCGCGGAAGCCCTGCGGCCCGTGGGCCACTAGGTAGCGCGTGTCTACCCGCAGCCGCTGCAGGACCTCTTCGCAGGGGACGGCCAGCTGCTGGACCGGGTCGAGGATGCGCACCGTGTCCTCGATGCCCAGGTAGCCCAGCAGTTCCTGGTAGGCCAGGCGGTGGATGCCCGTCTGAAAGCCGCCCAGGTCGAGCGGCACGCGGTCCGGCTCCTGGTGGCGGATGGCCCGCCAGACGCGCTCCCGGGGCGACATCGTGTCTGCCATGGTGCGGTTCCCCTCCTGCGGGCGCGCGGGCCCGCCCCCCCCCTAGGTGAGGCCGAGAAGGCCTGCGAAGGTGGCCTCGCTCAGGTCCTCCAGGCCCTCGACCACCAGGTCGGCGCCTTCCAGCCGCTCGGCCGGGTGCGTGGTGGTGAGCGCCAGGCAGCGCATGCCGGCGCGCGCCGCCGCCTCGACGCCGACGACGCCGTCCTCGATCACCAGGCACTCCTCCGGCGACACGCCCAAGGCCCCGGCCGCCTGCAGGAACACGGCGGGGTCCGGCTTGCTCTTGGGCAGGAACGCGCCGGAGACGAGCGCGTCAAAGTAGTTGCCGATCTCCAGCACCGCCACAATGGCGGCGATGTTGGCCATCTCTCCCGAGGAGGCCACCGCCTGGCGGATGCCGTGGGCCTTGGCCCACTCCAGCCACTTGCACACGCCAGGGAGGGGCCGCACCTCGGCGACGCCCTCGCGGAAGAGGGCCTCCTTGCGCTCGGCCAGGACGTCGATCCGCTCCCGCGGCAGGTCGGGCCCCAGCCAGTGCCGCAGGATGGCGGGGTTGGCCATACCGAAGGTGTGGGCGAACTCTTCGCGGGTCAGCGTAAAGCCCTGCTCGGCGAACATGCGCTGCCAGGCTACAAAGTGCGCCTCGCCGGTATCGGCCAGGACGCCGTCCATGTCCCAAAGGATTGCTCGCGTTCTCAAGACACTCCGTTCCTCATCAGACTGGGCGCCAACTCGGCGCAAGGGCGATCGAACCATCCGGCAGGTGCGGGCCAGCCGCCGCGCCTACCAGGCCACGTCGGGCCGGGCCACCTCGCCGGGCATGACGCGCGGCAACCGCCATACGTGGCTCCCGTCGCGGTCAGTAAAGTACAGGTGCGACTCGGACGATTGGCGGGCGTGCCCGTCGGCCCACAGGGCATAAAAGCCGGGGTGAGCGTTCACGGGCTTGCGCATGTAGGTGTGGTTGTAGGCGCTGCCAGCGGTCAGCTGCTTCGTGCGGGACCAGGTCTCGCCCTGGTCGCGGCTGGTCCACAGGGCCACCTCGCCGCCGGGGTTGTAACGCTGCGGGCCCGGCTCGGTCGGCGCGATGATGCGCCAGAGGCCGTCGGGCTCGATGTACAGCGGTCCATAGTCATAGTTGTTGCCGGACGTCGTCACCGGGCGCACGGCCCAATCGCTGCCCGTCCAGCGCGCCGTGGTCCAGGTGCGCGGGTCGTTGGCCGGCCCCGAGCGGTACCCTTTGCTGGTGATGAACAGGATCACCGGGTGCCCCAGGGCGTCGAAGGCCAGATCTTTCAGGTAGACGAGCAACCCCTCGGCGCGGTAGTCGCGCACCAGCGACTCGTTCAAGGCGTTCAGAATCGGGGGCGTCACGGGGCGCCCCGCGGCCGTCGTCCAGGTGTTGCCCAGGTCGCGGGTCTCGACGTAATACAGGTTCGTGCGCGCGTTCAACCCGTTCACCTCGGCATCGTCGGGATGATAGTTGAACGCGGTGCCCACCCGCTGGCCATCCTGCCAGGATACCTGGTAATGCCCCTCGCAGACGCCCGCCAGCAGGCGCGGCTCGCTCCAGGCGCAGCCGTCGGGGCTGGTCATCCAGTGCAGGAACCGCCCCGGAGCGTAACGCGTGTGCAGGAACAGGAACCCCTGCCCGGGGACGTGCCAAGGCTGCCCGTAGGAAAAGTTGGTCTCCGCCACGCGCTCAAACGCCGTGATGTCGTACGGGCGCGTCGAGCGATGGATGTACGAGGGGCGCGAGGTGCCGTGGGCGTTGGAAAAGATCCACAGGCACCCCTCCGCGTCGATGGACAGAGTCGGGTTGTCGTGGGCGTCGTCGGTGTGCTTGTTCAGCAGAATGCGCGGCCGCGGTACGGTCCCCGAGGCGTGATCGTAGTAGGAGACCATGTGCAGGAGCTCACCCGTCCCCTCGGCCACCCCGCCGTAGACGTAGAAAGTCCTGTGCACCTCCGGCCGATAGTGGGCGATGGGCACGTGTTGCTGGGGATAGGTGGCGAACCCGCCACTGTACTTGTAGACGTACTCGTCGCCCGAGGGCTGGTTATAGTACCAGATGCCCCGGTAGCCGTCGGCGGCGGGCAAGGTGTGCACCATGGCGCTCCTCCTGAGGCTGCCTCTCACGGATGGGGGCCCAGTATACCCGCGACCCAGCCCGCGGGGGAAACCCGTCCTCCGGCGCCCAGAGTGCGCTTGAGTTATCCCCGCCGGGCCGTACAATGGCCCCGTCGCTCGCGCCGCTCATCACACCGTGGAGGCCCAGCCGCACATGCCCAGCCGAGATTCGCTCCCGTACAAGGTAGTTCTCATCGATTACGACGAGGCGCTCTTTGCCCCGATGGGCTTTGAGGCCGAGATGCTGGCCGCCGCCGGCGCCTCGTGGGAAACCCGCCAGTGCCGATCGGCCGAGGAGGCGCTGGAGATGGCCCGCGACGCCGACGTCGTCGCCATTCAGTCGGTACAACCCTTCATGAACTCCACGACGATCCCGCAGTTGGAGCGTTGTCGGTGCATCATTCGCGCCGGCGCCGGCTTTGACTCTGTTGATTACCGGGCCAGCACCGAGCAGGGCATCATGCTCTGCAACACGCCCACCTACTGCACGCCCGACGTGGCCGACCACGCCATGGCCCTGATGCTCGGCGCCCTGCGCCACGTGCCCCGGCTGGACGCGGGGATGCGCCAAGGCCTCTACCCACGCCTGAAGGCCGTGCCCACCCGCCGCATGGTCGGCTCGACCGTAGGGATCGTCGGCCTGGGGCGCATCGGCGGCACGCTGGCCCGCCGCCTGCGCGGCTGGGACGTGACTCTGTTGGCCTACGACCCCTACATCACCCAGGAACGGGCCGACCAGTTCGGGGCGCGCCTGGTGCCCTTTGACGAGCTCCTGGCCCGCTGCTACTTTATCTCCATCCACGCCCCGCTGACCGACGAGACCCGTCACATGTTTGGCCGCGACGCGTTCGCCAAGGTCAAGCCCGGGTTGGTGCTGGTGAACACCGCCCGTGGGCCGATCGTGGACCAGAGCGCGCTCATCGAGGCCGTCCGCGACGGGCGGGTGTGGTCCGCCGGGCTGGACGTGTTCGAGCAGGAGCCCCTGCCCGCCGACTCGCCCCTGATCGGCCACGACAACATCATCCTGACGCCGCACGTCTCCGCCAACTCGCCCGAGGCGCGGCACGACGTCTACCAGATCATCTGCCAGATCGCCATCGACGTGATCCAGGGGCGCATCCCCGAGTGGGTGGTGAACCCCGAGGTGCTCGGCCACCTGCGGAAAGCATAGGAGGGCCAGCATGACCACGCGGACTCACGACGCGCCGCGCGCCTGGCAGCGTCTGCACACACCGACCGCTGCCGAGGTCGCATCGCAGTTTGGCGATCCGCCGCCCGAGGTGGGGCCGGTGCTCTGGTGGGGCTGGACGGGGGCGATGACCGCCGAGGTAATCACCCGCGACCTGGACGACATCTGCGCCCTCGGCTTTCGCGCCGTGATGATCGAGGCGGGCTACGGCATGTCGCCGCGCTACCTCTCCGACGAGTGGTTCGCCGCGGTGCGCCTGGCGGTGGGCATGGCCCGTGAGCGGGGGCTACGCGTCATCCTCGTGGATGAGGGCAAGTACCCCAGCGGCTTTGCCGGCGGCAAGTTCACCCGCGAGCGGCCCGACCTGCGCATGCAAGGGCTGGCCGTGGCGGCCAAGATCCCGGTCGCCCCGGGGGAGACCCTCTGCCGCCCGGTATCCGCGGACACGGTGGGCGCCCTGGCTTTGAACGTCGTGAACGAGGAGTACCTGACCCTGCAGCCCTCCGGCGGCGCCGTGCAGTGGACCGCCCCGGCGGAGGGGGAATGGCAGGTGTGGCTGGTGGACCACGCCTTCCGCACCGCCGTCACCCGGGATGTGCACAACCCCACCCAAGAGAAAGACGCCTCCTCCTCTCTGTACGACTACCTGAACCCGGAGGGCACCCAGCAGTTCCTGGCCTGGGTGCACGAGCGCTACGCCGCCACCCTGGGTGAGGAGCTGGGCAGCACCGTGATCGGCATCCGCGGTGACGAGCCCGACTATGCCCACGTCCCCTGGACGCCGCGCATCCTCGACGAGTTCGTGCGGCGCAAGGGCTACGACGTGCGCCCGCACCTGGCCGCGCTCTTGGCCCCGCACCCCACCGAGAAGGATCGCCGGGCCCGGGCCGACTACTGGGACGTCTGGTCGGCCCTCTTTGCCGAGAGCTTTTTCCGGCCGCTAGCCCAGTGGTGCGAGGCGCACGGGGCCGAGTACCTCGTACACCTGAACCACGAGGACATCATGCCGTGGCTGGTGCGGTCGGAGGGGTCCTTCTTCCGGGCGCTGCGCGACGTGTCGTTGCCCGGGGTCGACGCCATCTGGAACCAGATCTGGCCCGACCGGGTGGCCGACTTTCCCCTGCTGGCCTCCTCGGCGGCGCACCTGAACGGCCGCCCGCGGGCCTTTTCCGAGTCGTTCGCCGCCTACCGCACCCGCCCGAACCTGGCGGAGGCCAAGTGGGTGCTCGACCATCAACTAGCCCGCGGCATCAACCTGTTCGAGTTCATGTTCTACCCCTCGTCGGCCAGCGCGCCCGAGCGGCACGGCTTCATGGCCGAAGACGCCTTCCCGGCGCTGGCCGAGTACGTGCGGCGCGCCTGTTGCCTGCTCTCACAGGGGGTGCCCACGGCCGAGATCGCCGTCTACTATCCCACCATGGGCCTCTGGCTGGGCAGCGACGCCGACGATGCGGCCGCCTGGGAGGTCGCCGCGGGGCTCCTGGCGCGCCAATACGCCTTTGACCTCGTGGACGACGACGCGCTGGCTGGCCGGCTCACCCTGCGCGGCGGCGCGCTCTGGAACGCCAGCGGCCAGGGCTACCGGGCCGTGCTGGTGCCGCCCACGGCAGCCATCTCTCGCGCAGCGCTGGAGCGCCTGCGGGCGTTGGCCGCGCAGGGCGGGCAGGTCATCTTCCTGGGCGCGGCGCCGGCGCTCGTCGCCGGGCACACCTTCCGCGACGCCGTCGGCCCGGCGGACGTGTCGTGGGCGCTCCACGAGCCGGCGGGCACCCTCACTCCGACGGTCTTGGGCGCCCTGCCCCAGAGGGCCGTGACTGTGGACGTGCCCTGCCCCTCGCTGCGGGCCGTGCACCGCCGCTGGGCCGACGCCGACGTCTACCTGCTGTTCCAGGAGGGCGAACAGCCCCTTTCGGCGCGGGTGCGCCTGCGCGGCCGTGGCCCGGCGCGCCGGTGGGACGCCGCCTCCGGCGAGGTCAGCGCGGCGGCCGACGCCGCCCAGGACGGTGAGCACGTCATCCTGCCCCTCGCGCTGGCGCCGTGGGAGGCCCGCATCATCGTCGTCGGCGGCTAGACCGGCCTGCTCCTATCAAGGAACAGAGGGGCGCCCGTCTGGGCGCCCCTCTCCATTCCATGGGGGACCGCTACGCGCGGCCTAGTCGCACAGGAGCACCCGTACCACCTTGACGTCGGGCTCCACCCAGATGCCGTGGTCCGTCTCGTCGCCAGTGCGGCGGCGCTCGACACGGAAGGTACCGTCGGCGTCGAACGAACCCTCTTCGACGCTGACATAGTGCGTCGCACGGGGCATCAGCCAGGGCCTGGTCACGGTGATATCCATGGCCTGCTCGGGCGAGGTCTTGCGGCGCAGCAGCAGCTGGAAGCCGCCACCCACCGCGTAGAACTCGTGCTCCCCCGCCTGGACCACCAGGCCCCGCCCCCGCGTGGCCGGCTGGCCCACCGCGGCCA
Source organism: Anaerolineae bacterium (assembly GCA_040768605.1). GTDB lineage: Bacteria > Chloroflexota > Anaerolineae > UBA1429 > UBA1429 > JAAZBY01. The sequence goes on from JAXGMP010000002.1 coordinate 781,960, forward strand.
GGGGCCGGCCCGTCGGGTGCCGCCAGTCCTTGTTCACGTGGGCCACGGCCGCATCCCCAAACTGCACCAGGCCCAGGTAGCCGTCCAGGTCCAGCAGCTGGTAGGCCAGGTACTCGTCCTGCGCCACGGCGTGGAGGCGCCCGCTGCCCTGGTATTTGAGGATCAGCGGGATGGCCGCGGCCACGGCCTGCCAGGAGCCGGCCAGTTCCTGGGCCGCCGGCCGGAAGGTGCCGTCGTCCTCGAGCATCCGCTCGACGCCAAAGCAGGCGTAGCCGATGGCGTTGTGGTTGGCGATGGCCCGGAAAATGTTCCAGGCGTTGGCCCCGCCCGTGGGCGATTCGGGCACCAGGAGCGGGTTGTCGTCGCGCGAGTAGACCTCGCACAGGCGCCGGAAGCCGAAGGGATCCTGGGGGTAGATGTCGGGCGCGATCAGGTCCAGGTGGGGCGCGAACCAGCGGTAGATGTCCAGTACCTTGGTGACGGCCCCGCCGGAGGGGTAGGAATCACCAGGGACGCCCCACTCCACCTCGCCGAGCCAGACGTTGGCGTACATCGGCAGAGAGACGATCTGCTTGCCGGCCTCGGCGATGCGGTCGATGTAGCGCGCGATGGCCCAGGCCGTCAGGAGCTCGCCGCCCTCCCAGCCAAAGACCTCTTCCCAAGTGCCCGCGGACCGGCCGCCGGCCGCCTGCCAGATGTCATAGACGCGCCCGGCGCCGGCCGCGCGCAGCCTGTCGATCAGCGCCGCGGGTACTGGCCCCCGGTAGGCCGCCTCACCGGCGGGGCCATAGTCGCGCGGGCTCCCCAGAATGCCGGGCTCGTTCTCGATCTGCAGGCCGATCACGGCGCCGCGCGAGTCGTTATCGCGCAGGAACGCGCACAGCGCGCTAAAGGCGGCCCGGTCAGCCGCCAGAGTGGCCTCCGCGTGGGGAGAGAGGCTCCAGATCGCCTTGCCCGTGGGAGAGACTACCCGCGGGAACCGCTCCGGATCCATCTTGACCCAGGCGGGCGCATAGTCCATGTCGCCGTTCTTCCAGGTGGCGAACCAGAGCAGGATGAGCCGCAGATCGTACTCCTCGGCCAGGGCTAGCAGGTCGGTGACGCTGCCCCACTCGAAGCGCCCCTCGTCCGGCTCGACCTGTGCCCAATAGACGGGGATCTCGACGGTGTTGCCGTGCAGCGCGCGCACCACCTGAAAGGCGCGCTCCGCCTCCGCTCGGTTGAAGCCGCTGGAGTTGCGCGCCTGTCCTCCCAGGGGGAAGAAAGGCCGGCCATCTACGGTGAACAGGCGCCTGATCGGTGTCATGTGGACGTTCCTCCTGTGGTGACCTCTCGGTAACAGCATGCCGTCGTCGCCATTGTAGGCGACGACGGCACGATTGGAAACGTCGCGCTGCTGCGCGAGGCTAGCTCGGGTTGGCAATCCGCCCGACAAAGAGCACCGCGCCGGTACCCTGGTCACGGATCAGGAAGAGGAAGGGGTGGTCGATGACCACGTCCAGCGGCTCGCTGGGCAGGGCGGCGCTGGCGCGCATGGCCACCGCGGTGGCGGCAGCGGCCTCGGTGCCCGTCTCATCCACAGCGACGAAGGACTTGTGCACCACGGCACTGATGTACAAGTCGCGGGTGCCATCCATGCCGGAAAAGTCGGCCACGCCCGGCGCAAAGGCGTCGGTCATACCCAGGGCCTGCAGCACTTCGGCCAGCTCGAACTCGGACTCGGCGCGGAACTTGGGCATCGTCAGGCGCACCTCGGAGGAGTCCAGCCCGGCCAGGATCTCTTCGAGCCGCTCGGCGCTCAGCCCCTCCTCAAAGTCGCCCAGAGTGCCCGCTGCGGGCATCAGGATGGTCATGCGCAGCTGGTCGCCGATGTAGGGCAGCTCGATGGCTACAAGGTCGCTCGCCTGAGACACGTTCAGCCGCTCCTGGCTGTGCATCATCGGCACAGTGACGGTGCTGCCGTCGGCCAGGGTGAAGGGGCCGTCGGCGGTGTTGGCCGGGTCAAAGGGGGTCAGCCAGGAAGCCTTCATGTAGATGGCGTTGGCCAGCACCAGGCGGGTCAGGTTGTCCACCGTGCCAGGGGCCAGCAGGTCCTTGATGCGCCCCTCGGTCTTGTCGAGCACCCAGGCATTGATCTCTTGGCGGGCGGCCTCGGGGTCGGTCACATAGTCCACCAGGTGCATGCCGGCGCCATAGTCCTTGGCCAGCGCCTCGAGGAACGCGTCCAGGAAGGTGTAGCCGTCCTGGCCCCAGAGGGCGTTGGCCACCTCAAGGCGAAAGCCGGTGCCCTCCTGATAGCCCAGGTCCTCGGCGCGGGAGGCCAGCACCTGGTCCAGCGCGTTCACGGCGGCGTGCAACCGCTCCCCCTCGAGGGTAAAGCCCAGCGTCGCGGCCATCTGAGCCTCGGTCTCCTCACGGGCGCCGGCATAGGTCATGGCCAAGGCCTGCGAGATGCTGTAGGGGGAGTAGAACAGGTTGCCATCCGCCTGGGCAAGCAGATGGTAGAGATCCAGAGCAAAGCGGGTGTTACCGGCCACCAGGGCGGCCAGGTCCGCGTCACTGGCCGCGGGGTTCTCCTCCCGAGCGATCGGCGCGGTAACCTCGGCCGGCGGGGTGCCCGGCTGGGGCGGCTCGACTGTGGCGCCTCCGGCTGGCGGAACCGGCGCCTCGGGCGCCACGCAGCCGGCCAGGACGACCAGCGCGGCAAGCAGAATGGGTAAGAATCGACGCATAGGAGACTCCTTTTCCAGAGTGCACATGTTCGCAGGGATGCGATCACCCTGAAGACGCATCGAGGGCGCTGCTTGTTCCCCTGCCCGGCGCTCGGCGGCGCGCAGGCCCTGCGCAGATAGTTGGTCGTTGGTGCGTTTTCCTTTACACTGTGGGCAAGCCCTCGGGATCCGATGACGGCTGCCCGATGCAGTCACGCGGAGGCGGCAACGCCTCCGTGACGTACGCGTAGGTCAAGGCTGATCCGGCGCACCCCTGTACGGCCCCATTCCCGAAAGGATCAGCAGCATGACCGACCTACGTACTCTCGATGCCGGCGCACTACGCGTTCTACGCCAGGACCTCCTGGCGCGTTACGACGCCTTTCGCGCCCGGGGCCTCACTCTGGACATGACCCGTGGCAAGCCCTCCCCCGAGCAGCTGGACCTGTCCCTACCGATGTTCGCCAGCGCCCAGACGCAGTATCTGAGCGAGTCGGGCATCGACTGCCGGAACTATGGCGGTCTGGACGGCCTCCCCGAGGCCAAGCGCCTCTTTGCCGAGTATCTCGGCGTGGCCCCCGATGAGGTGATCGTCGGCGGCGCCTCCAGCCTGGCGATGATGTACGAAACCATCGTGCGCGCCGTGATCTTTGGCGTGCCAGGGGGCGCGGGCCCCTGGGGCCAGCGCGAGACCAAGTTCCTCTGCCCCTGCCCGGGGTACGACCGGCACTTTGCCATCTGCGAAGAGCTGGGCATCGGCATGATCCCGATCACGCTCCACGACGACGGGCCCGATATGGACGCCATCGAGGACCTGGTAGCGCGCGACAGCGCCATCGTCGGCATCTGGTGCGTGCCCAAGTACTCGAACCCCACCGGCACCGTTTATTCCGACGCCGTGGTGGAGCGCCTGGCGCGCATGGCGACGGCGGCTCCCGATTTCCGCATCTTTTGGGATAACTCGTACGCCGTCCACTCGTTCGAGGGGGAGCCGGCGCCGCTCAAGAACCTGCTGGAGGCCTGCGTGGCCGCCGGGCACCCGGAGCGCGCCCTCATATACGCCTCCACCGCCAAGATCACCTTTGCCGGGGCCGGCGTCTCGGCCATGGCCGCCAGCCGCGCCAACGTGACCTGGAGCCTGCGGCACATGGGGATCCAGACCATCGGCCCCGATAAGCTGAACCAGCTGCGCCACGTGCAGTTTCTGCGCGATATGCCCACCATCCTGGCCCACATGGCCAAGCACGCGGCGATCATGAAGCCCAAGTTCGACGCGGTGCAAGCCGTCCTGGGCCGCGAGCTGGGCGGCAAGGGGATCGCCCACTGGACGAACCCGGCCGGCGGGTATTTCGTCAGCCTCGACACCATGGACGGCTGCGCGACGGAGGTGATCCGCATCGCGGCCGAGGCGGGCGTGCGGCTGACACCGGCGGGCTCCACCTTCCCCTACAGGCGGGACCCGCGCGACCGCAACATCCGCATCGCCCCCTCCTTCCCCGCGCAGAAGGAGGTTGAGATGGCCATGGAGCTCCTGGCCGTCTGCATCCTCCTGGTCAGCATCGATCGGCTGCTAGCGCAGGCCTAGGCGCGCCGCCCGGGCCCGAGGCCTTCAGCACCCCCGCCGGACGGCGGGGGTGCTTTGCTGCAAGCGCCCGGGTGGCCACCGCATCGTGCGGCGCGGCCCAGGTTGCCCACCCCGCGGCGCACGGCCATAATGGCTCTGGCCGCGGGGTGGCCCGCTGCGCTCTCTGCCAAGCCCACGTCTGTGGCCCAGCCCACATCCATGTTTCGCTTGTTGGTAGCAAAGGAACCTGCCCATGTCGCACGCCTCTGCCCCTACGCCGCGCCCTTACGGCTTTTACCCCTTCTGGTTCTGGAACGGCGAGCTGACCGAGGATGAGATCCGCTGGCAGGTGGCCCAAATGGCCGCCCAGGGGATCCGGGGGTTCTACATCCACCCCCGCCAGGGCCTGCGCCAGCCCTACCTCTCCGACGCCTATTTCCGCATGGTACAGGTCGCGCTCGAGGCAGCCGAGGAGCACGGTCTGGTCCTCAACCTTTATGACGAGTTCCCCTACCCCAGCGGCGTGGCCGGTGGAGAGGTGGTCCTCGGAGAGCCGCAGTTCCACGCCACCCACCTCGTGCAGCGCTCCTACGACCTGCCCGGCGGGCCGCTGCGCCAGGCGCTGCCGCGGGGCAAGGTGCTCTCCTGCTGGGCCTACCCGCTGGAGGGCGGGCGCGTGGACTGGTCTCGCGGCGTCGACCTGCGCGACGCGGTGGGCACCTGTTTGCCCGTCGAATCGTACAACGAGATGGGCCTCACCCGCTACAACCGCAAGCGCTACTTTGCCAGCGACCCGACGCCCACCCTGGAGGTCACCCTCGAGGGCCCCCACCGCCTCTACGTCTCCGTGCAGGCGGTGGTGGACGATCACAAGTACTGGGGGCATTTCGTGGACGCCCTCAACCCCCAGGCCATCCGCCGCTTCATCGACCTGACCCACGAGCGCTACCTGCGCCACTTTGGCGATCGTTTTGGCCAGAGCATCCACGCCATCTTTGTTGACGAGACGGCGCCGGGCTGGTCGGCGCGCATCCCTGCGGAGTTCCAGGCCGCCTACGGGTACGACCTGCTGCCGCTCATGCCCGCCCTGCAAGACGCGTCGCACCCGCAACACCTGCAGGTCTCCTACGACCTGAGCCGCCTCACCTATCGCCTGTTCTGCGAGGCCTTTGAGGAGCAGATCGCCGGCTGGTGCCGCGAGCACGGCCTGGCCTACGCCGGCGAAAAGCCCTCCCGGCGCCTGGCCCAGCTGGCCTACATGGACGTCCCCGGCGGCGACCCGGGGCACACCAAGGCCGGCGCCGTGATGGACCTGCTGCGCCCGAACCTGCGCCAGAACGCGCGGGCCACCGCCTCAGCGGCCTACTTTTACGGCAAGGAAGGCGCCCTGTGCGAGTGCTTTCACAGCGTGGGCTGGTCAGGCACTCTGCAGGATGCCAAGCTCATCTCCGAGGGGCTGCTCCTGATGGGCACCCGCTACCTGGTGCCGCACGGCTTCTTTTATTCCACCCACTCGATGGCCAAGCACGATGCGCCGCCCACCTTCTTCTTCCAGATGCCCTACTGGCCGCACTACGGGGCCCTGTCGGAGCGGGTAGATCGCATCGCCGCCCAGTTTGAGGGCACCCACATCGACGCGAACCTCCTTTTGGTGGACCCCAACTCGGGCCTGCCCACCCGTGCGCACCTGGGCCAGTACGAGCAGCTGCTCCACGCCATGATGGCCGAGCACCTCGACTATCTGATCGTGGATACCGACATCCTGGAGGCCGGCGAGATCCGCGACGGCCGGGTGACCGTCCGAGACGTCACGGCGGGCGTGGTGGCCGTGCCGCCCATGCGCGTGATCGAGCCGCCCCTGGCGGAGTGGCTGGCCCGCTTCGAGGCCGCCGGCGGCCGGGTGCTGCACCTGCCGGAGGGGCAGGAGGCGGCCGCCTCGGCCCGGCTGCTGGCCGAGAGCGCCGCGCCGTCGCTCCGCATCTCTGCCCCTGCCGGTGACGTAGGCCGCCTGTGGGCCGTCCGGCGCGCCGCGGGCGGGCGGTCGCTCTGGTTCCTCGTGAACACCGCCAACCAGACGCTGGATGCCGCCATCGACGCCGGCCGCCCGCTTCGCGAGGTGCCCCTGGGCGATGGGCCGGCGCTCCTCCGCCGCAGCGGGGCGGGCTACCGCCGAACGGTGGCTCCCTTCGAATCGTTCCTGCTCGAGGCCGCCCCGCAAGAACAGGCTATAGAGCGCATTTCGCTCGCGACGTTGGTCGTGAACGTCGCGAGGCCGACGCGGGTGACGCCCCTGAACGCCAACCTCCTGCGCATGGGAGACTGGCAGATGACCCTGCGCGACGAGGCCGGCACGGCCCTGCAGACGGAGAGGGTCACGCCGATGCCCCTGCCGAACCAGCTGGCCCAGGGCGGCTTTCGCTTTGCGCCGAACTTTCGCCTCTTCTTCGGCTGCGCCCCGGCCATGAGCCTGCCCCAGCTGCACGTTGACTATCAGTACTCCTTCTCCTACGACTATGCCGGCGCCGTGACGCTGGTGATCGAGCCCGGGTCGATCGCCGGAGACTGGGAGATTCGCGTCAACGACGGGGCTCCCCTGCGGGAGAGCGACCTGGCCCCGACCGGGCTGCACGTCCGCGGCAGCCTGGGTGTTGACGTGACGCCGTTCCTGCGCCGGGGCCGGAACACCGTCACCGTATCGTTGAGTACCGACCGGATTGACGGGGGCCTCCTGAACCCGCTCTACCTGGCCGGCCAGTTCGGCGCCCTGCTGGATCCCGTGCGCCTGGTGGAGTACCAGCCCCGCGGCGGATACCAGACCTGGGAGGAGAACGGCCTGCCCTACTATGCCGGCGTCGTCGAGTACGAGACGACCTTCCCCCTGGACGCTGCCCCCGCCGGCGAACGGGTGCTGCTGGAGATCGCCCACGGCCTGCCCTTCCAGGACGCCACCGAGGTGTCGGTGAACGGCGGGGAATCGGTGGCCATGCCCTGGTCCCCCTACCGGGCGGAGGTCGCCTCTTCGTTGCTGCGCGCCGGGGAGAACAGCCTGCGCATCCGCGTGTTCACGACGCTCATCCGCGCCTTTGAGGGCACCTGGTTCGACATCGACGCGCACATCTACCGCGAGGTGGGCAGCGGCCGCGAGGTGGTCGACGTGGACCGCCGCGCCTTCCGATAGCCCTACCGGAAGGCGAACCGGGAAAGCGCGAGAGCCGAGGGGCGAACACCCCTCGGCTCTCGTCGTTCACCGTGGCCGGCAGGCCGTCAGCCTGCCGGGAAAAAGTGGGCCTCCAGCATCAGGCACAGCTGGTGGTAGAGAGCGATGTGCTGCTCTTGCACGACCGCCGTCTCGGTGGCGGGCACCACCAGGGCGACGTCGACGCCGGAAGCGAGCGGGTTGTCGGCCCGGGCAGAGCCGGTCAAGCCGATGGTGGCTAGCCCCAGCGCTCTGGCCACCGACAGGGCCATCAGGACGTTCGTCGCCTGCCCGCTGGTAGAGATGCCCAGGAACACGTCCCCCGGCCTGGCCAGGGCGGCCAGCTCCTGGGCGTAGCCGATCCCGGGCACCGGGATGTCGTTGGCCACCGCCGAGGCGAGGATCGGGTTGGCCCCCAGAACGTGGGCGCGGAGCCCGGCCTGCAGGTGCGCCGCCAGGTCCTCGCCATACCGCTCCTGGCGCAGGCGCTGCGCCAGGGCGGCCGGCAGCGGCCGCTGCCGCACGAACGCCTTGAGCAGCTCGCCGGAAATGTGCAGAGCGTCGGCCATGCTGCCGCCGTTGCCACACAAGTACAGGGTCCCCCCGTTGGCCAGCGCCCCGGCCATCACCTCGTAGGCGCGCCCGACCTGGTCGGCGATGCCGGCCAGGGCCGGATGGTCGAGCACGGCCTGGTAATGCGCGGCCACGGCCGGGCGTTCGGCGCGCAGGGTTGCCCGCCACTCCGTGCTGGTTCGCACTCTTCCGCTCCTCATGCTATTCCGCGTTGCTCATCTGGCCCAGCCGGGCGAACGATTCCGCCGCATCCTGCCGGGTGAAGGTCAACGCGTCGGCCTCTTCGTCCAGGTCGATGCTCACCAAGTCTCCAGAGTGGAACTCACCGGCCAGCAGCCGCTGCGACAGGGGGCTCTCGACGTAGCGCTGCAGCGCGCGCCGCAGCGGGCGGGCACCGAAAGCCTCGTCGTAGCCCTTGTCGGCCAGCCAGCCTTTTCCGGCCTGGCTGATGGCCACGCGGATCCCCTGCTCATGCAGGCGCTCCTCGATCTCGTGCATCTGCAGGTCCACAATCTCCATGACGTGGTCGCGCGTGAGCTTCTGGAACACGATGATCTCGTCGATGCGGTTGAGGAACTCGGGGCGGAAGGTGCGCTTTAGGCTCTGCATGATGTCATCGGCAAAGCGCTCCACCTCGGAGGGCTGCCCGTCCGACCGGAAGCCGATGGCGCCGCCCGCCTTGACGTAGCTCGTACCCAGGTTCGAGGTCATGATGATCACGGTGTTGCGAAAGTCGACCGTGCGTCCCTGGCCGTCCGTCAGCCGGCCCTCTTCCAGGATCTGCATCAGCGCGTTCCAGACGTCGGCGTGCGCCTTCTCGATCTCGTCAAAGAGGATGACCTGATAGGGCCGGCGGCGCACGGCCTCGGTCAGCTGGCCCCCCTCGTCATAGCCCACATAGCCGGGGGGCGCGCCGATGAGCCGCGACACGGTGTGCCGCTCACCGTACTCGGTCATGTCCACCTGGAGCAGGGCATCCTCGCTGTCGAACAGGAAGCGCGCCAGCGCCTTGGCCAGCTCGGTCTTGCCCACGCCGCTGGAGCCCAGGAAGATAAAGGAGCCCACCGGACGGCGGGGATCCTTGAGGCCCGATCGCGCCCGTCGGATGGCGTCGGACACGGCGGCGATGGCCTCCTCCTGGCCCACCACGCGGCGGTTCAGGTGCTCTTCCATATCCAGCAGGCGGGCCGTCTCGGCCTCCTGCATGCGGGTGATGGGGATCCCCGTCCACGAGGAGACGATTGCGGCGATGTCCTCCGCGTCGACCACCTCGTCGAGCCCCTGCTGCTCCTGCCAGGCGGTGCGCGCCTCTTCGAACTCCCCGGCCAGCTTGAGCCGCTGGCTCTTCAGGTCGGCCGCCAGGGCATAGTTGCGCTCCAGGCCGGCCGCCTCCTCCTCCACCGCCAGGCGGTTGACCTCCTGGCGGAGCTCCTTGAGGTGCGTCGGCAGGCTGTGGATGGCGATCATCAGCTTGGAGCCGGCCTCGTCGATCAGGTCGATCGCCTTGTCGGGCAGGTGGCGCTCTTTGACGTAGCGATCGGACAGGACGGCGGCCATGCGCAAGGCCTCGTCGGTGATGCGCACGCCGTGGTGCGCCTCATAGCGGTCTTTCAGCCCCTTGAGCATCTCGATGGTATCCTCCACCGAGGGCTCTTCGACATAGATCGGCGCAAAGCGCCGCTCCAGCGCCGAGTCCTTCTCGATGTGCTGGCGGTACTCGTCCAGCGTGGTGGCGCCGATGCACTGCAGCTCTCCGCGCGCCAGGGCCGGCTTCATCATGTTCGACGCGTCGATGGCGCCCTGGGCGGCGCCGGCGCCGACCACGGTGTGCAGCTCGTCGATGAACAGGATGATGTGCCCCTCGGCCTGCTGGATCTCTTCGAGGGAAGCCTTCAGCCGCTCCTCGAACTCGCCACGGAAGCGCGAGCCGGCCACCATGGCGCCGAGGTCCAGAGAGACCAGCCGCTTGCCCAGCAGCGGTTCGGGCACGTCGCCGTTGACGATCTTCTGTGCCAGGCCCTCGACGATGGCCGTCTTGCCGACGCCGGCCTCGCCGATGAGCACCGGGTTGTTCTTGGTGCGCCGCGAGAGGACCTGCAACACCCGCATGATCTCGGCGTCACGGCCGATGACCGGGTCGAGCTTGCCCTCCTTGGCCGCCTGGGTCAGGTCGCGGCTGAACTTTTCCAGGGTCCGGAAGCGCGTCTCGGCCGCCGCGGTGGTCACGCGGCGCCCGCCGCGGAACCCCTGCAGCGCCTCGTAAAAGCGCTCGTAGGTGATGCCTGCCTCCACCAGGATGCGCGACGCGGCACTCTCCTGTTCGCTCAGGATGGCCAGGAAGAGGTGTTCCGTCGAGATGAACTCGTCCTGGATCTTGCTGGCTTCTTCGTTAGCCCGATCCATCAGCCGCTTCACCCGCGGCGTGATGTACACCTGCGAGGGGTGTATGCTGCCCGCGCCACCCAACCGTGAGCTGGCCTTGAGCACGTCGTCCAGCCGGTGACGTATCTGCGGCACGTCAGTGCGCAGCTCGTCGAGGACGCGCACCACCGGGCCATCGGTCTGCTCGAGCACGGCCAGCAGGACGTGCTCCGTGTCCAATTGGGCATGGTGGTACTGCTGCATGATCTCGTAGGCCCGCGTGGCAGCTTCCTGCGCGCGTTTGGTGAACCTTTCAAATCCTATCATCTATGCTCCCCAGCTCCATGGCTCTGACTGTGAATCAGTGTTCTTTATCGCTATCTTGCCACTTGGGCAAGGCGCCGCTCGGGCGCCGCTGCATGATTCGTTGCGTAGGTCATCAGGCTGCGGCCATGGTCGGCTCTTTACGGGCAAAAGTGTACTCGGACCCGTCCACGTCCACCACCACGGTGTCGCCGTCGCTGAACTCGCCCTGCAACAGCCGCATGGCCAGCGGATCCTGGATGTGCCGCTGGATGGTGCGCCGCAGCGGGCGCGCCCCATACACCGGGTCGAAGCCCTCCTCGGCCAGGGTGCGCCGTGCTCCGGGGGTGACCTCGAGGGTGATCCCCCGCTCCGCCAGGCGCCCCTGCAGCTCGCGCAGCTGGATGCCGACGATCTCACCAAGCTGCTCGCGGGTGAGCCCGCGGAACATGACGATCTCGTCGATGCGGTTCAGGAACTCGGGCCGGAAGTGCTGGCGCATGGCCCGCAGGACGCTCTCGCGCGCCTCCTCCCAGTTCCGCCCGCCCAGCTCACTGATGTGCTGGCTGCCGATGTTGGAGGTCATGATCACCACGGTGTTGGAAAAGTTCACCGTGCGGCCCTTGCCATCGGTCAGCCGGCCATCGTCGAGCACCTGCAACAGCACGTTGAACACCTCGGCGTGGGCCTTTTCGATCTCATCCATCAGGACCACGGCGTACGGCCGGCGGCGCACCGCCTCCGTCAGCTGGCCCCCCTCGTCGTAGCCAATATAGCCGGGCGGCGCGCCGATCATGCGCGCCACGGTATGCCGCTCCTGGTATTCGCTCATGTCCAGCCGGATCAGGGCGGCCTCATCATCGAACAGGAACTCGGCCAAGGCCTTGGCCAGCTCGGTCTTGCCCACGCCGGTGGGGCCCAGAAAGATGAACGAGCCGATGGGCCGCCGCCGGTCCTGCAGGCCAGAGCGCGAGCGGCGCACGGCGTTGGCCACGGCCGAGACGGCCTCGTCCTGGCCCACCACCCGCTCGTGGAGGCGCTCCTCCATGTGCACTAGCTTCTCGACCTCGCTCTCCACCAGGCGAGACACGGGGATGCCCGTCCACTTGGCCACTACCTCGGCGATGTCCTCCGGGCAGACCTCCTCGCGGAGGAGGCGCTGCTCCGGCTGGAGCGCGGTGAGGTGCTGCTCCTGATCGGCCAGCTCGCGCTCGGCGGTGGGGATCTCCTGGTAGCGCAGGCGCGCGGCCCGCTCAAAGTCGGCACGCCGCTCGGCGCTTTCCGCGTCGTTGCGCAGCTCCTCGAGGCGGGCCTTCAGGTCCTGGATGTGTGTGATCCCTCGGCGCTCCTCCTCGTAACGCTCGCGCAGCTCGGCCAGGGCCGCCTGGCGCTCCTGCAGTTCCTCGGCGATCTTGGCCAGGCGCTCGCGTGAGGCCTGGTCGCGCTCCTGAGAGAGGGCCTGCTGTTCGATCTGCAGCTGCAGGATGCGCCGTTCGATGTCGTCGATCTCGCGGGGCGACGAGTCGATCTCCATGCGCAGCCGGGCCGCAGCCTCGTCCACCAGGTCGATGGCCTTGTCGGGCAGGAAGCGGTCGGCGATATGCCGGTCTGACAGCGTCGCCGCAGCGATCAGCGCCGCGTCCTGGATGCGCACGCCGTGGTGCACCTCGTAGCGTTCCTTCAGCCCGCGGAGGATGCTGATCGTCTCCTCGACGGTGGGGGCATCTACCAGGACCTGCTGGAAGCGCCGCTCAAGGGCGGCGTCCTTTTCGATGTACTTGCGGTACTCGTTCAGCGTCGTCGCGCCGATGGTATGCAGCTCACCGCGCGCCAAGAGCGGCTTGAGCATGTTCGAAGCGTCCAGAGCGCCCTCGGCCGCGCCGGCGCCGACGACGGTGTGCAGCTCATCGATGAACAGGATGATCTGCCCGTCGGAGGACTGCACTTCCTTGAGCACCGCCTTGAGCCGTTCCTCGAACTCGCCGCGGTACTTGGCCCCAGCCACCAGGGCACCGAGGTCCAGGGCCACGATGCGCCTGTCGCGCAGGCCCTTGGGCACGTCTCCCTTGACGATGCGCTGCGCCAGCCCCTCGACGATAGCCGTCTTGCCGACGCCTGCCTCGCCCACCAGCACCGGGTTGTTCTTGGTGCGGCGCGACAGCACCTGGATCACGCGGCGAATCTCGTCGTCGCGGCCGATCACCGGGTCGAGCTTGCCGGCCCGGGCCGCCGCAGTCAGGTCGTGGGCATACTTGTCCAGCGCCTGGTAGCGCCCCTCGGGGTTCTGGTCCGTCACCCGCTGGCTGCCGCGCACCTCGGAGAGGGCCTGGTAGACCCGCTCGGCGCTGACGTTGTAGCGCCGCAGGATATCGGTGGCCGCCACCGCGTCAGAGGCGATGATGGCCAGGAGCAGGTGCTCGGTAGAGACGAACTCGTCCTGCATGCGCTCCGCCTCGTCGCCCGCCACGCGGAGCACCGCGTCCAGCGCCGGCGAGATATAGCGCTGGGCCGTGGCGCCGCTCACCTTCGGCCGGCGTGCCAGCGCCTGGGCCAAGTCCGCCGCGACGCGCTGTGGCGAGACGTTCAGCTTCTCAAGCAGTTGCGGCACGACGCCATCCTGCTGCTCGATCAGGGTCATGAGCAGGTGTTCGACGTCCACCGTGCTGTGCTGGCGCTCCTCGGCCAGCTGCTGGGCGGCAATCAGGGCCTCCTGGGCCTTTTCCGTCAACCTGTTCAGGTTCATAGGTTCCTAACGATCCTCCTATTGATGGTTTGGTGCCGCCCGCCGGGCGGGCGGCGGCATCTGTGAGCTACCTCGCGGCCGCTCAGTAGCGCAGCAACGCGGCGATGCCACCCGCGTTGTGCAGTTCCGGGTTGTCGCGGATCACGTTCACCTCGGCGCCCGTCTGAATGGTACGATGAATGGCGCGGTTGACCGCGTCGGGCACGGAGAGCATCTCGCTGGCGCCACAGAAGGGGCAGGTGCGGCTGTGCTCGGCCGCCACATACCCGCACGCCGCGCAGCGGTAGCCGGGCGCGCTGTACTCCTCCTCTACCAGCAGCTGGCGCACGCGCCCCTGCTGCAGGGCATAGAGGGTATCGGGGAGGCCCGTCACCCCGGCCCCACCCTTGCTCGCCGCCGTGACTACACCGGTGACCAGTGTGCGTTCCTCTTCTTTGGTGGCGGCGTCGACCACGGCCATCGAGCGAGCCAAGATCTCGCTGGGCGAGGACTCCATGTCCGCCGCGAACTCACCGATGACCTGGTCGCGCAGGGCGACGGGCATCAGGTCCTTGAGTTGGGCCAGCACCTCGCTCGCCCCGGCCAACACCAGGCGCCGGCAGGCGTTGCGCTCCCCGTAGGAGCGAATCCCCTCCACCGCCTGCTTGAGGTTGTGGAGAGCCAGGTTCTCCTCGTGGCGCTGATAGCGGGCGGCGGCATAGCCACCCTGTCGATGGCGTTTGAGCTGCTCGCCCGCCGCCTCAGTCTCAGAATGCACCAGGCCCGATTCCACCGTGAACAGGCGCAGGTTACCGGTATCCACCAGGGCCACGACGTACTGCCCATAGCGATCCACCACGTCGCACAGTTCGCTGAGGTGAGGCAGGTCCCCGTAATGGGCCTTGGTGGCCACCGGCGCGGGCAGCGGAATCGTCCGCCACAGGTCCTCGCCCGCGCTAAAGATGGCGACGCCACGGGCCTCCCAGTCGTACTCATAGTCCAGAAAGTGCTGTACCCGCTCGATCTGCTGCTGCGGAAGAGCCGTGCCCAGGTCTCGCAGGCAGTTTCTCACCGCCAGGGTGACGGACTCTTTGGGCTCGCGTGCCAGGTCCGTGGACACATACAGGGTCAGCACCGGGGTATCTCCCGCGTACCCTACCAGCTCCTGCAGGTTCCTCTTCTCCAGCATCTTGTCCCTCCTATGGGCTACCTCACAGCACCCCGGATCAGGTATCGTCGACGCCCGAGAGGTCTCGCAGTATGGTCTGCTCGGCCTCGATGACCACGGTATCGGCCGTCCTGGCCGGCGGCTGGCCCTCCAGCTCGCGAATGCGCTGGCGCAGCCGCTCCACCTCGGCGGCGAACTGGCGCTGTTGCAGCTCCATCTGCTTCTGCAGCTCCTGGATGCGGCGGGACATGTTCAGCACCACTTCGACGCCGGCCAGGTTCACGCCCAGGTCCTCGGTGAGGCGCGAGATCTTGCGCAGCACCTCGACGTCCCGCTGGGAATACAGGCGGATGCGCCCCGCCGTGCGGGAAGGCCTCAGTAGCCCGATACGGTCATAGTAGCGCAGGCGCTGCGGGTGCAGTTCCACCAGTTTGGCCGCCACACTGATCACGTAGCATGGCTCATCATCGTTCAGGAATTCATCGGTCATGTCTGGCTCTCCGCTCGGTCTCAGGAACGCGTCTTTGTCGTCTGTGGGCCTGCCGACCGTCCGGCCGCGGTCAGCGCACCGGCCGGCTGCCCAGGGTCACCTCGGCCGTGTGCTCCTCCCCCTCCCGAACATAGGTGAGCGTGATGCGGTCGCCCGGGGAGGTGTTGTCCACCAGGTAGATCAACAGATCGTCGAACTGGCGGACGGGCTGTCCATCAACGGCCACAATCACGTCTCCACCAACGCGCACCTTTGCACCGTAATAGTCCACTTCCCGGTCGGCGCCGCGCAGCCCGCCCTGATCGGCCGGCCCGCCCTCGACCACGTCGGTGACCAGCGCTCCGCGGTCCACCGCCAGGTCCATGGCCTCGACGTGCACCGGCTGCAGATCGGTGCCCGCGATACCGAGCCAGGAGTACTCGTAATGCCCCTTGGCGATCAGGTCAGGCAGTACACGCCTGACCGTGTTGATCGGCACCGCAAAGCCCACCCCGCCAGAGACGCCGGTCAGCGAGTTCATCGCCGTGTTGATGCCGATCACGCGGCCCTGGCCGTCGAGGAGCGGCCCCCCCGAGTTGCCATAGTTGATGGCCGCATCCGTCTGGATCATCTGCGGGATGGAGAAGCGCCCACCGCCCACCTGCTCGGACGAGTGCCCCAGCGAGAGGGTGCGCCCCAGGCCGCTGATGATCCCCACCGTCATGGTGCCCTGCCAGCCGAAGGGGTTCCCGATGGCGATGGCGCGCTGCCCCACCTTGACCGCAGCCGAATCACCCAGCGCCACCTCCACGAGCGGCACGTCATCGTCCTCCTCCACGCGCAGCACGGCAACGTCCGAATCGGGATCGCTGCCCAGCAGCTCGGCGCGCAGGATCGAACCATCCTGCAGGACGACCTCGATCAGCTCGGCATCCTCGGCCACGTGGTTGTTCGTCACCACCAGGCGCTCCTCGGCATCGACCACGAACCCGGATCCCTGCCCCTGGGTGAACTGCTCTTCGCCCTGTTGGGTTGTCTGCGGCAGCAGAGTGGCCTCTTTGCGGATGACGCGGATGCTCACCACCGACGGGATGACCCGTTCGTAGAGCGCGGCCAGGTCCTCCTGCGCCTCGGCCGGGGCCGGGGTGGGCAGGGCCGGAACCGGAGTGACCGCCAGCGGCGTCGGAAGCGAGAGGGAATCCGCACTTTCCGTGGCAACGGCCTCCTGGAGGCGGTCCAGGTCGGCGGCCAGGTGCACCGCCTCACACCCGGAGGTGCTGGCCAACACCAGGGCCAGCAGAAGCGCGAACAGGGCTTGCTTGCGAACGACTGACATGGGCGTCCCCTTTAGCGGCGAAGCTCGGCGAGCTGGCGAAAGAGCTCCTGCTCCTTCTCGGTAAGCTGCTGAGGAATGGTCGGCACCACCTCAACGAGGAGGTCGCCGTATTCCTCGGGATTCTTGAGCTTGGGCATTCCCTGCCCGCGCAGGCGGAACGTGCGTCCCGTCTTGGTCTCCGGCGGGATGCGCAAGGCCAAGGTCTGGCCCTTGAGCGTCTGGAGGGTCACCTCGCCGCCCAGCACCATGGTGTACAGGTCCACCGGGAGGCGCTGGATCAGGGTATCGCCCTCGCGGCGGTAATCCGGGTTCTCGGTTACGCGCACCACCAGGTACAGGTCCCCCGGGGTGCCGCCGTTGCCGCCGGGCTCCCCTTCGCCGGAGACGCGCACGCGCGAGCCGCTGCGCACGCCGCGCGGGATTTTGACCTCGAGGCGGCGGGTGCCGGTCTGTAGGATGCGCACGGTGCCCTGGTAGGCTTCCTGGAGCGAGATGACCACGGGCTGCTCGATATCCCGCCCGGCGCGCGCAAAGCCCTGCGGATATCCCGCGGCCCTGCGTTCGCCACCGAACAGATTCTGGAAAAAGTCAGAGAAGCCGCCGCCGCCAAACAGATCGTTCAGGTCCACGTACTCGGCATGGGCCTGGCGCTGCGCGCCACCCTGGCCCCCCGGAGAGAACCACTGGCTCCAGTCAAAGCCGCTCGGGTCACCGCCGCCCTGCTGGTACTGCTGCCAGGAGCGACCGAGGCGGTCGTACTTGCTGCGTTTCTCGGGGTCAGTGAGGACCTCGTAGGCCTCATTGATCTCCTTGAAGCGCTCCTCGGCCTCCTTGTTGTTGGGGTTGACGTCCGGGTGGTACTTGCGCGCCAGCCGGCGGTAGGCCTTGCGGATATCCTCATTGGCGGCGTCGCGGTTGACGCCGAGGACCTGATAATAGTCCCTATACTCCATGCGCTGCGCTGCTCCGTTCCCCACGATACGGCCGTCGGGAGTGCCCGCCACCTGTGGCCGTCAGGAGGCGTCCCGTACACGGGCTTGTCGACATGCTCATTGTACCGCATCTCGCCGGCCATGTCAACAAGGTTGCCAATGCGCAGTCAACTTTTCCCTCTGCAGATTGGCAGAAGCCCTTGACATGTGTTGACAGTGTGCTATAATCAGGTCACAAGGGTTCGGGAGGGAGCCCGGGCAGGGCCCGGCCCCACCCCACGCTTGACGATGAATAGGAGGTGCGTCCATGAGTAGCTTGCGAAGATATGACCCGTCTCTTGTCGAGGGCGCTGACCGCGGTTGGCTGGGCCGGCCGCTGGCTGACTCCCTCCGCGCCCAGTTGGCCGCCATGGGCCCGTCGCTGGACGTCTATGAGACCGAGTCGGGCCTCGTCGTGCAGATGTCGCTGCCCGGCGTCTCACCCGAGGACGTCGACATCACCGTCACTGGTGACACGTTGACCATCCGCGGGGAGATGAAGCCCGACGAAAGCGAAACGGATCGTGACTATCTGCTGCGCGAACGGGCTCACGGCACGGGCCGCTTCAGCCGCTCGCTGACGTTGCCGCGCGACGTCGACGGCCCGGCGGGGGAGGCCAGTTTCCAGCACGGCGTGCTCACCCTGACCCTGCCACGGACCGAGGCAAGCCGCCCGCGACAGGTGCCGATCAAGCCCGCCTAGGCCGGAACCCGCCTCGGTGGAGAGGTATTGTGACTCGTAACCATCATGCCGGAGGGCATGGCCCGATCCGGCCCAATCAGGAGGCTGCAACCATGTCTATCACCCGTTGGGATCCATTCCGCGACCTGATCACTCTGCGTGAGGCGATGGATCGCCTCTTCGAGGAGAGCTTTGTGCGCCCCGGCACCCGCTGGTCAGCGGGCCAGGAGGAAGGCTACTGTTCGCTCCCGATCGATATCTACCAGACTGACGAGGAGCTGGTCGTCCAGGCCGTCGTCCCGGGGCTGAATCCTGAGGACGTGGACATCACCATCGAGGGGGACACCCTGACCCTGCGCGGCGAGATCAAGGGGCCCATCGACAACGTGACCTACGTCATCCGCGAGAGGCCCTGTGGCAAGTTCCAGCGCAGCCTGCGGCTGAACATCCCCGTCCAGGCGGATAAGGCCGAGGCCACCTTTGAAAAGGGCATTCTGACCCTGACCATTCCCAAGCAGGAGAAGATCAAGCCCAAGCAGATCAAGGTCAAGACGCTGTAGGCCACCGCGAACGTCTGCTGAGGGGGCGCCCGTGAGCATGCTCACGGGCGCCCCAGCGTTTGGGGGGCGCCGCCCGCCACGCGGGCTGCGGCGCAGGCGCCCGCCCTGCCACGCACGGGGCGGGGCGCCGACCTCTCGGCCGACGCCCCGCCCCCTTACCGCTATCCTTCTGCTGACGAACGGGCCAACTAGTACTCGCCCATGCCGCCGCCCCCGGCCGGTGCGGGCGGCTCCTTCACCGGGATGTCGGTGATGAGGGCTTCGGTGGTCAGGATCATGGCCGCGATGGAGGCCGCGTTCTCGATCGCCGAACGCGTCACCTTGGTCGGATCGATGATCCCCAGGGTGTACATGTTCCCGAACTGGTCCCCGATGATGTCGTAGCCCAGCTGCGGATCGTTGGCCTCCGCCTGCCGCCGCTTCACCTCGGCCTGGTACACCGCCCCGTCCAGACCGGCGTTCTCAAAGATCCCCCGCATCGGCATCTCTAGCGCCTTGCGCAGGATGTTCGCCCCGGTCTTCTCGTCGGCCAGCTCCAGGTTCACCTCGTCCAGCGCCGGAATGGCGTTCACCAAGGCCACCCCACCACCGGCCACCACCCCTTCCTCCACCGCCGCGCGCGCGGCAGACAGGGCGTCCTCCACCCGGTGCTTCTTTTCCTTCAGCTCCGTCTCCGTCGCCGCCCCCACCCGGATGATCGCTACCCCGCCGGCCAGCTTGGCCAAGCGCTCCTGCAGCTTCTCCCGGTCATAGTCGGAGGTCGTCGCCTCGATCTCCTGCTTGATCTGCTCGATCCGCCCGCGGATCTGCACCTCGTCACCCTTGCCCTCGATGACGGTCGTCTCGTCCTTGGAGGCCACCACCCGGCGCGCCTCGCCCAGATCCGACAGCTGCGTCGTCTCCAGCTTGCGCCCCATCTCCTCGGTGATCACCTGCGCACCCGTCAGCGTGGCGATGTCCTGCAGCATGGCCTTGCGACGGTCCCCAAAGGCCGGCGCCTTCACCGCCACCACGTTCATCACCCCGCGCAGCTTGTTCAACACCAGGGTGGCCAGCGCCTCCCCTCGACGTCCTCCGCCACGATGAACAGGTTGCGGCGCCCGCCCTGCACCATCTTTTCCAGCACCGGCACCAGGTCGCTCGCCGCCGAGATCTTCTTGTCATACACCAGCACGTAGGCGTCCTCGACCACCGCCTCCCCAGTGTCCGGGTTGGTGATAAAGTAGGCCGAGATGTAGCCGCGGTCGAACTGCATCCCCTCGACGTACTCGGTCTCGAAGGCCAGGCCCTTCGACTCTTCCACCGTGATGACCCCGTCCTTGCCCACCCGGTCCATCACGTCGGCGATCAGCTCGCCGATCTCGCGGTCCGCCGCCGAGATCGCCGCCACGTGCGAGATGTCGTCCCGCGTCGAGACGTCGCGCGCCCCCGCCTTCAGCCGGGCCACCACCGCCGCCGTCCCCGCCTCGATCCCCCGCTTCAGGAGCATCGGGTTGGCCCCCGCGGCCACGTTCTTCATCCCCTCGCTCACGATGGCCTGCGCCAGCACCGTCGCCGTCGTCGTGCCGTCCCCGGCCACGTCGTTCGTCTTGGTGGCCGCTTCCTTCAGCAGCTGGGCGCCCATGTTCTCGTAGGGGTCCTCGAGCTCGATCTCCTTCGCCACCGTCACGCCGTCATGCGTGATCGTCGGCGCGCCCCACTTCTTGTCCAACGCCACGTTGCGCCCCTTGGGGCCCAGCGTCGAGGCCACCGCCTCCGCCAACTTGTCCAGCCCCGCCTTGAGCGAGCGACGGGCTTCGTCCGAAAACTGCAACTGCTTGGCCATGATCACACCCTCCCTGGTGAGAAACGTCGCAACCGGCCGCTACAGGACGATCGCCAGGACCTCGTCCTCGGTAAGGACGAGCATCTCGCGGCCGTCGATCTTGAAGGTCGAACCGGCGTACTTGGCAAAGAGGACCTTGTCGCCGACCTTGACCGCCATCGGGTCGCGCTTGCCGTTGTCCAGCATTCTGCCGGGCCCGACGGCCAAAACGGTGCCCTGCTGGGGCTTCTCTTTGGCGGTCTGGGGGATGATGATCCCCGAGGCGGTGACCTCTTCCTGTTCCATCGGTTCTACGACGATGTGATTGCCGAGGGGCCTGAGACTCGTAGACATGGGATCTTCCTCCGTCTGTTGCGGACCAGCACCTACCGATCTTGACCGAGCCACTCCCTGGGCCGCCAACGTTCTAGCAGTCGGCAGGCGAGAGTGCCAACCGGGGCGCAATATACATCAAGTGCTGTTGTCGTGCAAATGGGCACCCCTTCCCGCCGGGGGCAAGTGGTCCGCAGCCAGGCGGAGCCCGGCGGATGCTCTCCTTATGTTGACGTGCGACCCGCGGAACGCTAATCTGATCTTGGTGGTAAACGCACCGCAAGGGAGGGCACACCATGAGCGGTAACGCCAACCCGACAGGGCCCGAAAAGGGCCGCAAACCCGTCGTGCGCGCCCAGCGGCGCCGGCCGAGCGGTGCCCCGCCGCCAGCAGGCAGAGACCGCGCGGACGCGCCCCGCCGCGAGGGACGCACCGACGGTCAGGCCGGCCCGCCGCGCGCCGGAGAGACCACCGGGACGCCGCCACAGCAGACCACGTCGCAGACCGCTGGCCCCGCTCCCGCCCTGTCGCGTCGTGCCATCCTGACGCTAGGAATCCTGATCCTTCTGTACCTCTTGGTGATTCGCCCCATGATGCAGCAGGGCGGCGGCGAGGAGAACCTGGGCCTGGCCCCGACGGGCGAGGGGCTGGCCGGCATTGCCACCGCCGTGCCCGCCTCCCCGATGCCCTTGGCAACGAGGCTGCCCGCGCCGACCAGCGCTGCAGCCGTGGCCCCCGCCGGACCTTCGGCAGCCACAACCTGGCTCGTGATGCTCTATGAGGACGCCGACGACAAGATCCTGGAGAAGGACATCTACGTCGACCTGAACGAGGCCGAGCGCGTCGGCTCGACCGACCAGGTCCGCATCGTCGCGCAGATCGACCGCCACGCCGGTGGCTATGCAGACGATGGCGACTGGACGAGCACGCGGCGCTACTACGTCACCCGCGATGCCGACCTGGATCGCGTCGGATCGCAGCTCATCGCCGACCTGGGTGAGCAGAACATGGCCGACGGGAACACCCTGGTGGACTTTGTCGTCTGGGCGGCCCAGACCTACCCGTCGGACCGGCTGGTCTTGATCTTGTCCGACCACGGCATGGGCTGGCCGGGCGGCTGGAGTGACCCGGCGCCCGCGGCCCGCGGAGACAGCAGCTCCCCCCTCTCCGCGCAGTTGGGCAATCAGCTATACCTCCATGAGCTGGGCGCCGCGCTGCAGACCATCCGCCAGCGCCTCAACCTGGACAAGTTCGAGCTGATCGGGCTGGACGCCTGCCTCATGGGCCAGATCGAGGTGTTCAGCGCGCTCGAGCCACACGCCCGCTACGCCGTGGCCTCTGAAGAGACCGAGCCGGGGCTCGGGTGGGCCTACGCCGGCTTCCTGCAAGCCCTGGCAGACAACCCCACCATGAACGGCGCCGAGTTGGGGCGCCTGATCGTCGACAGTTACGTCCGCGACGACCAGCGCATCGTCGATGAGGCGGCGCGCGCCGACCTGTTGCGCCAGGGCACGCCCCTGGGCGGCCTGTTTGGCTTCACCCTGCCCTCAAGCGATCAGGTCGCCAGCCAGATGGGCCGTGACATCACCCTGAGCGCCGTGGACCTATCGGCAGTGCCCGCCCTGGTGGAGGGCGTCAATGCCCTGTGCGGCGCCCTGCAGGAGGCCGACCAGCGCCCGGTGGCCCAGGCGCGCGGCTATGCGCAGTCGTTCACCAACATCTTTGGGCAGCAGGTGCCGCCCGCCTACATCGACCTGGGTAGCTTTCTGCAGATGCTGAAGCAGGCCAACGCCGCGCCGGGCGCCGCACGGGCTGCAGACGGCGTGCTCGCCGCCCTGCAGGCGGCCGTCGTGGCCGAGCGACACGGCCCGGGCAAACCGGGGGCCACGGGAGTGGCCATCTACTTCCCCAACTCGCAGCTCTACAGCGCCCCCGTCGCCGGGCCGGCCTCGTACAACGTCATCGCCGAGCAGTTCGCCCGGACCTCCCTGTGGGACGATTACCTCGCCTTCCACTACACGGGGCGCACCTTTGACGCCTCCGCCCGCGAGCCGGCCGCTCCCGCGAGCGGAGCCGCCGTCGCCGCGCCCGGCAAGGGCCAGATCGCGATGACCCCGGTCAGCCAGTCGGCCAGGGTGGCCGCTCCGGGGCGGCCGGTGCTCCTCAGCACCGACATCACCGCCCAGAACCTGGGGCACGTGTTCCTGTTTGCCGGCTACCTGGACGTACAGGCCAACTCCCTCAACGTGACCGATATGGACTACCTGGAGAGCGCCGACACCCGCGAGGTCGACGGCGTCTACTACCCAGTGTGGCCCACGGGAGAGTTCACGCTGGAGTTCGAGTGGGAGCCGCTCGTCTACGCCATCAGTGACGGCACCACGTCGGTGCCCGCGCTGCTGGCGCCGGCCACCTACGGCGCCGCGCCGGAGGACGCCGTCTACACCGCGGACGGCATGTACACCTTTGCGTCGGGCGAAGCGCGGCCGGCGCGCCTCTACTTCCGCGATGGCGTGCTGCGGCAGGTGTTCGGGTTCACCGGCTCCGATGCGGCCGCTGCGCCGCGCGAGATCACGCCGCAGAGCGGCGACCGCTTCACCGTCCTGGAGCGCTGGTATGACCTCGACACCCAGGGGCGCGTCATCGGCCAGGCTGCCGAAGAGGCCGGCACGCTGATCTTCCGCGACCAGATGTTCACCTGGCAGGAGCTGGACGCCGCGCCGGGGAACTATGTGGTCGGGTTCATCGCCGAAGACTTGGACGGCAACAAGCAGCAGGTCTACGCGCAGGTGACGGTGCAATGAGGGGCCCCGCGCCCTGGCGCACCGCGTGCTGTTGACGGGTCAGCAGCCGTCGCCTACAATCGCTGGCGATCCGGTACGGTTCCGCCTGCCCCGCGCCTGGGCGCGGGGCATATGTTTAACGTGAAACATCACCCATGCCCAACAACGCCAACAACACCCCCGACCACCCGCCCATCTGCGACTATGAGGATTCCACCTACCGTACCGACTTTTGGGAGGGACGGGGTCGCGATTATGAGGATGGCGCCGAGCGCCTCGCCATCCGCCGGCTCCTGCCCGCCCAGGGACGTCGCCTCCTCGACATCGGCGCCGGCTTTGGCCGCCTGGCTGACCTCTACAGCGGTTACGACGAGGTCATCCTGCTCGACTATAGCGTCTCCCAGCTCCAGTACGCCCGCGCGCGCCTCGGGGACGAGCGCTTTGTCTATGTCGCAGCCGACATCTACCGCCTGCCCTTGGCCGACGACGCGGTAGACACCACCGTCATGGTGCGCGTCCTGCACCACCTCGTCGACGTGCCGCTGGCCTTCCGGCAGATTGCGCGCGTCACGGCCGGCGGGGGCGCCTTCCTCCTCGAGTTCGCCAACAAGCGCCACCTGAAGAACATCCTGCGTTACGCCCTGGGCCGGGGACCCAATCCCTTCGCACGGGAGCCCTACGCCTTTGCCGACCTGCACTACGACTTTCACCCGGCCTGGGTGCGCCAGCGCCTGTCAGAGGCGGGGTTTGCGCCGGGGCCGCGCCTGTCGGTGTCGCTCTTTCGCCTGGGCCTGCTAAAGAGGCGCGTGCCCACCGGCCTGCTCGTCGCCCTCGACGGCGCCCTGCAGCGCGTCACCGCGCCGCTGACCCCGGCCCCCAGTGTGTTCGTGCGCTCCGTGGTCGCGCGCGCCGCGAGTCCGGTTGTGGCTGACCGCGCCAGGCTCTTCGTCTGCCCGGCCTGCGGGGGGGCCCTGGCCCCCGCCGAGGGCGGCCTGCGCTGCGCCCCCTGCGCCGCCGACTATCCCTGCGAGGACGGCATCTACGTGTTCAAGTAACCGCGCTCCCCTCCGGAGCGCTCGGGCTTTGACGCCCGTTCCGGTTGCCTCTATACTCCGTCTGGTACATCACCCAAGGAGGGCACTTTGATGAAAGTCTCCTGCCTGCAAGAGAACCTGGCCAAGGGCCTGTCCATCGTCGGCCGCGCCGTGGCCACGCGCAGCACCCTGCCGGTGCTCTCCAACATCCTGCTATCGACCGACGGCTCCCGCCTCAAGCTCTCGGCCACCAACCTCGAGGTGGGCATCAACTGCTGGATCGGCGCCAAAGTGGACCAGGAAGGCGCCATCACGGTGCCCGCCCGGCTGTTGGCCGATTTCGTCAACTCGCTGCCCTCCGAGCGGATCGACCTGTCTCTGATCACCCGCACGCAGACGCTGAACCTCAAGTGCGGCCGGTACGAGGCCAACATCAAGGGGATCGACGCCCAAGAGTTCCCCCTCATCCTCGTCCCGGAGGAGGACCACCGCGTCCGCATCGCCCCCGACCTCCTGCGCGAGATGATCGACCAGGTCGCCTTTGCCGCCGCCACCGACGAGAGTCGCCCAGTGCTCACCGGCGTCCTTGCTGAGGTGAACGCCGAGGGGATCACCTTCGCGGCCGCCGACGGCTACCGCCTGTCGCTGCGCTCGGTAGAGCTATCCGACCTGCCCGAGCAGCCCATGAGCGCCATCATCCCGGCCAGGGCCCTGCAGGAACTGCGCCGCATCTCGGGCGACGAGCAGGAGCCCATCGAGATGCTCATCGCCCCCACCCGCAACCAGGTCTTCTTCCACCTGCGCGACATCGACCTGGTGTCGCAGTTGGTCGAGGGGCAGTTCCCTGACCTCCGGCACACGGTGCCAACCTCGTACAAGACCAAGATCACCCTCTCCACGGCCAGCTTCTTGCAGGCCGTGCGCATGGCCTACATCTTTGCCCGCGACTCGGCCAACGTCATGCGCCTGCAGGTGGTCCCCAGTGAGACGAACGGCGTCGGCCGCCTGATCATTACGGCCACCTCGACCGAGCACGGCGACAACGTCAGCGAGCTGGACACCACCGTCGACGGGCAGCCCCTCGAAGTGGCCTTCAACGCCCGCTACCTCATCGATGCCCTGTCCGTCATCGACACCGCCCAGGTGACCCTCGAGCTCCGCGACGCCAACAGCCCAGGCGTTATCCGCCCAGTGGGTGGCGGGGACTTTGTCCACGTCCTCATGCCCATGTACACGGCGCATTAGCGTCACCGGCATGTACCTGACGCACCTGTCACTAACCTACTACCGCAACTACACGCGCCTGGAGGCGGACCTCCAGGCGCGTGTTCACGTCTTGAGCGGGGCCAATGCCCAGGGCAAGACCAACCTCCTCGAGAGCATCTACTACCTGGCCACCACCAAGTCGCCGTTGGCCTCCTCAGACCGCGAGCTTCTCAGCTGGGCCGCCGAAGGCGAGCCGCTGCCCTACGCCCGCGTCGAGGGCGCCTATCAGCGCGGCGGCCAGGAGCACACGCTGGGCGCCACCATCATGCTGGAGCCGCCCGAGGCCGGCGCCGAACAGGGGGTGCTCCGCCGGCAGCTCCGCGTCGACGGCGTCGCGCGGCGGGCCATGGACGCCGTGGGCCAGCTGAACGTGGTCCTCTTCCTGCCCGAGGACATCAACCTCGTCACCGGGGCGCCCGGTGGGCGACGCCGCTATCTGGACATCACCCTCTGCCAGATCGATCCCGCCTACTGCCGGGCCCTCTCGCGCTACAACCGCGTGGTGACCCAGCGTAACGCCCTGCTGCGTCAGGTGCGCGATGGCCGGCCCAACGGCCCCCAGCGCGACTACTGGGACGCGGAACTGGTCCGCCTGGGCACCTTGGTGCTCGCGCGGCGGCAAGAGGCGGTGGCCACCCTGGATCGCCTGGCCGCCACCTTACATCCCGCCCTGACCGGTGCCGAAGAGACCCTCTCGTTGCGCTACTGCTCGACGGTGGCGCGGGGGGCCGCGGCGTCGGCGTCCGGAGAGGAGGCCTTCCGCCAGGCGCTGGCTGCCGCCCGGCGCGAAGAGACGGCCCGCGGCGTCACCGTCGTCGGCCCCCACCGCGATGACCTCCGTTTCCTGATCAACGGCCGCGACGCAACCATCTATGGGTCCCGCGGGCAGCAGCGCAGCGTGGCCCTCTCGCTCAAGCTGGCCGAGGTGGGCCTGATGCGCGCGGCAACCGGCGAGTCGCCGGTGCTGCTCCTCGATGACGTGCTGTCCGAGCTAGACAGGACCCGCGCCCGCCACCTGTTGGCCACCATCACGCGGGCCGAGCAGGTCCTGCTCACGACCACCGACTTGCACACGGTCGATCCGGCCTTCCTCCAAGATGCGGTCCTCTGGGAGGTGGCCGCCGGCACGCTGCAGGCTTCCGGCCCGCCCCAGGCTTAGCCCCTGATCTCGCCCGCCGCGTAGCGCTCCCAACTTCAGACGCGCTCCAGAAGATACCCTCGTAAAGGGCGCCATGGAAACAGGATCTGTCATGCTTCCATCTGTTATCGGCTATGTAACACTTGCTTAGTAACATTGGGCCGTCAAATCCGCTGTTCCGCTTTGCGGCTGAGTAAAGCAGGGTAGACAATGGTTGAGAATGCAGCTGGTATACCTCGATCGGGAAAGACTTTGATTGGGCTCCTTACTGTTGCCAACATCGGGATGCTGATCGTCGGTGCGCTTACGATACCGCCCAACCTTGGCCGAGCAGCACCCAGAGTGAACATGCCGGCCGGTACTGTGGAATCACGGTCTTTGGCGACGGCAGGTCCTGAGCTGGGAGCCGCGTCCGGGGAACCACGGACGCCCGCAGTGCAAGGCGCGCAGTCTACAGATGAGCGCCCTGATCTAGAGGATTTCCTGTGGTATACGGAGGACGTGCTCTATGATGGTGTCCCGGCTGACGCCGTCGCCATAGATGACTTGGGTGCCGTAGCAGGTGGCTGGAAAGCACTGATCATCTATGACCCCGACGGCACGCATGACGCAAGTGCCATAGAACTCCTCAACATCGAGCTTGCGGGCACGGCGGACGATCTGAGCCTGATTCTGGATTGGTATCTGATTGTCTGGCCCGGGGACGGCAGCGTCCATGACGAAACGGAAATGGAGGACACGGAGTTCCGCGGCCACTGGGAGAGCGGAAGCGTCTGGGCATCAGGCGCGGGCACAATACGCCTAACGGATATATATGCAGTCAGCGGCAGGCAGCATGCTGTCGGCTTATTGGATACACCGGACGGTATTCCGGCCTACCTGGCGTTGGTAAGGCCATAAGAAGGGGTGAGCATGAGCGAATGTTGTGCGCATTGCGGTGCCGGGCTGCACACGGGCGCGCGTTTCTGCGGCAAGTGCGGCTCGCCTGTTGGCAGCGCGGCCACACAGCCGCCCAAGCCAACAAACCGCACTCCTCCGGTGTCACCGCCGCCCCGGCGGCCTCGACGCCGACCAGCGCGTCCATCTCCTGTGACGCCGAATCGTCAGGAACGGGCCCGAGCGGGCAACACGAACAAAAGTGGCCGCGCGCTCTGCATCGCCCTGGCTGTTCTGCTGGTGGTTCAGACCGCAGGCGTGGCGCTGTACGGCTGGCCAGGCTTCGCTGTCGGCCGCAATCAGGGCAAGAGCAGTGTCTTCAGACTGAAGGAAGGACAGACCGCCGTTGAGACTGAGAGCGGCGTGGCCGTTCACTTTGGCCCATATAACGGTATGGACGGCGAGACTGTCGTCATCCGTGAACTGGGCAGCGCGCCCGACGAGGAGCAGGACGGCTATCTGAGCTCCTACGATATCTCTGTGGACGGCCGTGAGGAGTTCGACGGCCTGTTGACCATCACGCTGCCCTATGACGAAAGCAGGACCATTCCCGGCGACGAGCAGCACTCCGTTCTGGCACAATATCTGAACCCCGCAACCGGGGAATGGGAGCTGGTGGACTACACGGTCAACACGGATGACAACACCGTTACCGTCTATACCGACCACCTGTCCCGATTCTGCACCCTGACGGTGCAGAACCCGGACTCTCCCTATGCGTTGCTTACCAGGTTTAGCGGGCGTCCTCTGGATGACGAGACAGCCCTTGCCGTTTTGCGCGAGTTCGAGCAGGCCGGCCAGCCCGGCGAAGTGGCGAACAGCCTCATGAAGCAGTTCTATATGTGGCTGACAAGAGACTCATTCGCGCAAAGGTCAGTGGAAAACCTTAGCGAAGAAGACGTCTCGCTGGTCAACGATGTGGTCGGATGGCTTGCTGATGCAGGCGAGATTGCTATGAGGGGCGGCGGATACAACAGGATCGCCGCGGTCAGCGATCTCGCATCGGACTTTACGCTGGGTCTCTCCACCGTATCGCTGTTTCAAACGATGCATAAGGCGCATAAGGGAGATACGTCCGCTGAAGCGGTAGCGGCAGAAGCCGCCAAGCTCGGCTACGACCTGAACATAAGCCACCTGGGCACCAGCGCCATGAAGCTATCCATGCTGGGGGTCATCGCTATCGACTATTCCCTCAACCGGTTCATGGCAGAAGCAAACCAGACCTACAAGGACGCCGTTTTCCAGGCAGTGATTGCCTACAACGAAAGTCTGCATCCGCGCTCGGATGCGGAATGGTATGCCATTGTCCTCAAACTCTACCAGCGGTATGGCGACGACCCTCACAAGTTCAATGAGTCGTTGCAGGCCATCATGAGGAACTTTGGTTCTCGCTACTTCCTGGACGATCCGGAGGAGCAGTTCGCCGCGACCAACGAGGCTGGCTTGCGCATGTATACCACCGGCGCGTTGCCCGCCACCATCGATGCTCAGCAATACTGCCTCGATCAGTACGACGCGCGACTTGGCCAGCGGCTCCAGCCCGTACTCGAGGATGTGTTCAAAAAGATCGCCTTCGACGGCAAGAAGCAAGTTCGTGCCACCATGAATGAACTGCGCCGGGCTCTCAACGCACCTCTGACTATCGAGGTGCTGGAGCACATCCCCGAAGATGAAAAGGCCCAGTATGCCGGCGCCACTGTCGTGCTTGCCCGGCAAGGCGGCAACCCAAATACTGGTTGGTCGGCGACCCTTAACAAAGAGGGGTTTGCGACTTTCGAAGCCACGATTCTGGGCTATATGCAGGCAGGTTGCCCCACCATCCTCAAGCTGTGGCTCCCCGACAGTGATCCTTCCGCGGATGAGCCCGATCTGACTCAAGGCTTTGTGGTTGCTGAACGGACCACTACCATCGTGCTCGAGCGCCCGGAAATGGGTGCCGAATGGTTTGCGGGCGCTTGGCGTTACACTGACGGAGATGCCGTCATCCGCATCAACATCATCGACGGCACGAACTGCAGCTACGCAGCCAAAGTGGAAAACGAGGAGATCGTCACCTATACCACCTATGTCTTTGACCAGGATACATACTCGCTCAAGATGGCGTACAGCAGCAACAATGACACTGGTGGATTGTTCACTCTACCTGACGTCACGTTCCGTGGTTATACCGAAACCGGTCTTGATTACATCTCGAGCGCATCCAGCGGATCTGTGTATCAGCGGGTCAAGTGAATGCCTGCAGCCCACTGCAGCGTTTCCATGGATCACGGCCAGGCCGGCGCCGGCTGGCGCCGCGCCAAGGCCGCTCGGACCCTGCCGATGCGTCTCGTTTTGACCATCCCGTACTCGTTCGGCCTCAGCTGGCGCAGGGCTACCACTGCGCCCGGCCTCTCACGGAAAGACACGCCATGGCAATGAAAAAACGCAACCGAATCAACCCATTCGCGCTCGTGCTGATATGTGCCTGCCTCCTTTTCGCCATGTACATAAGCCTGAGCACCTTGGCGCTGGCGCTGTGGGGCCAAAGCGTCAACGGTACGGTAGACAGTTATGACAGCCGACTGGACGACACCAGCGAGGGCATGAATCGCTCTCGCACCGTGTCTAAAGGCTATTCCTTCAGGGTGGATGGCAGGGAGTACAGGGGTTATGTAGTCTACCGTAGCGATGAGGCATGGCCACGCCTTGACAAGGGAGCGGTCCGTTCTGAGTCCATCAGCTACCTCTCTTTCTTCCCCTATGTTAACAAGCCGTCCATGCTCACCGATTTTGACCGGATGGGGGTAGCTGGTCTGCTCTACCATCTGCTGACCCCGCCCGCCTGCGTGTTTCTATTGCTTCTCGTTACCGGCCAACTGGGCAAGAAGAAGAGACCCGCGAAAAAGCGCAGCGCTCCTCGCAAGAAGACTACCGCAAGGGATAGAGACGCCTTTTGCCGAGACTGCGGAAACAGGCTGCCAGTAGGCGCCGCGTTCTGCTCACGCTGCGGGACAAGAGTTCAGACGGACTCCCCCAGAACCTGCGCCATCTGTGGGGCAGCCATACCCGAGGACGCCGTCTACTGCATCAGCTGTGGCACTGCTGCGAGCAGCGGAGGTACCCAGCCACCGCCAACCGCCCTTTCCGTGCCGCAGTAGAGTGACGGTACGCAGCTCGCAGGTCCAGCTGGCCCTCTGCGTCATGGTAACTGACCCGAAACCTTGGGCGCCGCCAGGTTGCCCCGGCACACCCCTATCGGTGGTACGTGGGCGCTGATGCCCGTATCGCTGATCGACCTTCCCTAGGGGCACTGTCTGCGGCTCGGCAAGTGGTGTGGCAACGGGTACACGGCGGGGTCGGTCAGGGCCCTCACCGCGACCCGCAGCATAGTCATCCCTCGAGGCCCGGCCATGATCTTGGGCCACAAAGGGCAACCGGGCTGGAGGTCTGCACTCCGGCCCGGTTGCCTGCTTTACTGCGCTGCGATAGATAAATGATCCCTTACGACGTTCGGCCCGCTTGCGTCACGTTGTCCCCACCGGACTATTCCTTGCCAAGGCGCTCTTCTGCCTGCCTCTGACGTCTGCTCTCTGCGCCGCACGCCCTTGGGCGCCAGGCCACCCCTGCGGCTACCCCAACGGCCGGCGCGTGGGCACGCCCGGGCGGCGAGGATACTCGTGGGGCGTCGGCCGCGTCTTGGCGACGACCACCAGCGTGCGCGGCTCGGGGATGCCCGGCACCATGACCGTCTTCACCTCCTGAACTGCGCCACCCAGGACTTCGAGGGCGCCCTGGGCCCCCTCTATCTCCTCGGCCACGTCCTCGCCCTTTTGCGCAATAAAGCGCCCGCCTACCCGGCAGTAGGGCAGGCAGTACTCGGCCAGCGTGGGCAGCGCCGCCACCGCCCGCGCCAGCACGACGTCGTACCTGCCGCGCTGCTCCGGATCATGGGCGACCTCTTCGGCCCGCCCGTGGATCACGCGGACGCCCGCCAGCCCCAGCACTCCGACCATGTGCTCCAGAAAGGTCACCTTCTTGCCGGTGGCCTCCAACAGGGTCATCTGTATATCGGGCAGCATGATCTTGATCGGCAGGCCCGGGAAGCCCGCCCCGCTGCCCACGTCGAGGCAGAACAAACTCGCCCCCATCTGGAGGGGCACCGTGTCGGGAATCTGTCCCGCTGCCGCCTCCCGCCGCGGGAAGGCCAGCAGGCAACTCAGCGAATCCAGAAAGTGCCGGCACTGGACGTCCGCATACGCGGTGATGGCCGTCAGGTTGAAGCGGCTGTTCCAGGCGACCAGCTCCTGGTAGTAGCGCTCAAAAGCCTCCACGCGCTCGGCGCTCACCGTCAGGCCGAGTACCTTGCCCCCCTCGCGCAGCAGTTCCATGGCTGCTCCTGGCGGCTCAGTCGGCAAAGATCTTGCCGGGGTTCATGATTCCGTTCGGGTCGAACAGGCGCTTGATGCTGCGCATGAGTTCCAGGCTGGGCCCGTGCTCCTCGGCGAGGAACTCGCGCTTGGCGACACCGATGCCGTGCTCGCCCGCCACGGTGCCACCCAGTTCCAGTGCCCGCCGCACGATGGCCGCGGTCGCCTCGTGGGCACGCTCCAGCTCGCCAGGGACCTCCCGCGAGGCAATGGTCTCCGTGTGCATGTTGCCATCGCCGGCGTGCCCAAAGGCATAGATCTTGAGCCCCACGCGGCGCCCCACGTCGTGCACAAAGGGGATCATCTCGGCAAAGCGCGAGATCGGTACGCACACATCACCCGACACCATCACCTTGCCGGCGTTGGAGAACTTGATCGAATCGTGCGCCTCTTTGCGCGCCTTCCACAGGCGCTCGCACTCCTCGGCGCTCAGGGCGTCTTCAAAGGAGGCGCAGGCGTTGTCCTCGCAGATCTCGCGCAGGAAGCCGATCTGCTCCTCGACGGAGACCTCCGTGCCGTGGAACTCGACGAACAGCGTCGGCTTGACGGCCAGCGACAGCCCCTGTTGTTCGTTGGTCACCCGCACGGTCTCCGTATCCAGGATCTCGACCGCCGAGGGGGTCAGGCCAAAGCGGACCGTCTCATAGACCGAGTTGGTGGCCCCGTCCAGCTCATCGAATGAGGCGACCACCACCCCGACCGTTTCGGGCAGGCCGGTGACCCGCAGCGTGATCTCCGTGGCCACCCCCAGGGTCCCTTCCGAACCGACGAACAGGCTGAGCAGGTCGTAGCCGCTGGTGGTCTTTTTCGCCAGGCTGCCCAGTTCGACCACGTCCCCATTGGGGAGCACCACCGTCGCCTTTTGCACGTAATCGCGCGTCACGCCGTACTTGACGGCGCGCATCCCCGAGGAGTTGTTGGCCACCATGCCGCCGATCGTCGCCACATCGGCGCTGCCCGGGGCCGGCGGGAAAAAGAGCCCCAGGTGCCGCAGGGCGGCGTTCAGCTCGTCGTACACGATGCCCGGCTGCACCACCACCAGGAGATCCTCCTCGCGAATCTCCAGGACCCTCTTCATCCGGTACATGGCCAGCAGGATGCCGCCGCGCACCGGCACCGGGTTCCCCTCCAGGCTGGACCCGCCGCTCCAGGGCACCACCGGCAGGCCCCGTTCGTTGGCATAGCGCACCACGGCCGACACTTCCTCCGTCGAGCCGGGCCACACCACCACGTCGGGCGCGTGCGGGTCCAACCAGGATTCGTCGATCGAGTGCGCCTCCAGGTCCGCCTGGCGAACGGAGACATTGCTTTCGCCCACCAGGGCACGCAGACGCGCGATGTCGGTATCGTTAAGCACAGGTCTTGTTTCCTCCAGTATGTTCATGACAGCGGTATCCGTCAGAGAGACTCGGCTCCGTCTCACCAGGTTCGACGGCTCAAGCGTCAGGCCTGGCGTCATCGTCCGTTGGCGCGCTCTGCACCAGCACCTCGCGTGGGCGGTTCCCCTCCACTGGCGGGCCGATGATGCCGCGCTTTTCCAGGGCGTCCATCAGCCGCGAGGCACGGGAGTAGCCAATCTTGAGGCTGCGCTGCAGGTACGACGTCGAGGCGCGCTGCTGCGTCGTGACGATCGCGATCGCCTCCTCGAGAAGCTCATCTGCTGCTTCGGCGGGCGCCTCCAGCGCCTCGGCCCCCGGGCTGCCGGGCCAGAGGGGCTGCTGCACCAGGTCCCCTTCCGGGAGCGTCGCGGTGCGCCCCGCCTGCGTGCCCGCCTGGGTCTTCCAGTGCCGCACGATGCCGCGCAGCTCCTCGTCAGACACCCAGCACCCCTGGATGCGCTCCAGCTTGGGCGAATCGGGGGCCATGTACAGGCCGTCGCCGCGCCCAAGGAGCTTTTCGGCACCGGGCGTGTCGAGGATCACGCGCGAGTCGGTCTGCGAGGAGACGGCAAACGCTATCCGCGCGGGAAAGTTGGCCTTGATCAGGCCCGTCACCACGTCTACCGAGGGGCGCTGTGTAGCCACCACCAGGTGGATGCCGGTGGCACGGGCCATCTGCGCCAGGCGACACAAGGCTCTCTCCACCTCTTCGGAAGAGACCATCATCAGGTCGGCGAGCTCGTCGATCAGGCAGACGATGAAGGGCATGGTGGCCTCGCCGCGCGCTGCGACGCGCACGTTAAAGCCGTCGATGTTGCGCGCGCCCGCTGCAGCCAGGCGCTCGTAGCGCTGGTCCATCTCACGAAGCAGCCACTGCAGCACGCCCACCACCCGCGCCATGTCCACCACGACGGGCGCCAGCAGGTGCGGAATGCCGTTGTACCCCGAGAGCTCCACCCGCTTCGGGTCGACCATCAGCAGGCGCAACATCTCGGGGCTGTTGCGGCACAGCAGGCAGGCGATCAGGCTGTTCACGCAGACGCTCTTGCCCGAGCCCGTGGAACCGGCGATCAGCAGGTGCGGCAGGGTGCCCAGATCGGCCACGACGGGCTCTCCGGACACGTCCCTCCCCAGCCCCACGGCCAGCGGCGAGCGCTGCGCCCGGTACTCGGGGGACTCGAGGACGCCGCGCAGCCCCACGATGGCGGGCGTGCTGTTGGGCACCTCCACGCCGACCACGGCCTTACCCGGCACCGGCGCCTCGATGCGAATCGGTGAGGCGGCCAGCGCCAGCGCCAGGTCGTTCGACAGCCCCTGGATGCGGCTCACCTTCACCTTGGAGCGCACCGTGCGCCCCTGGCGGTTGGTCCGCTCGGTAAAGCCCGGCTCCAGCCCGAACTGCGTCACCGCTGGACCGGGGTTGACCTCGACCACCGACACGGGGACCCCGAGGCTGATCAAGGTGTGTTCGATCAGGCGGGACTTTTCCCGCAGCTCGGCGACGTTCACGCGCCCATCCTGATAGGTAAGGAGGACGTCGTCAAAGCGCGGCACGTCCCAGGGGCCCGCCTCCACCTGCCAGGCCGGGATCTCCTCCGTCTGGGCGGCCTTGGCGGGCGTCTGTACGGCAGGAGCCGGGGCCTTGGCGACGGGGGGTTCCGTCACGACTGGGGTGGGCTTGGGACCCTGTGCGGGCGGGGCCGGCGTGGGGGCGGGGTCAGGGGCCGGCGGCGAGGCGGGTACCGATGGGGCCTCAAAGGCCGGCGCCGCACCGTCAGGCACACCGGCCTGCTGCGCCACCGCCAGGCGCGCCACGGCCCGGCGCACGGTTGCCAGCGCCGAGGCGACGCTGGCAACAAGCTCCGCGGCCGTGATCCCCAACACCGCCGGCAGCGCGACCAACCCTATGGCCACGAGGACGACAGCGGCGCCCGCCCCGCCCAGGGCCCCGGCCAAGGTTCCGTCGATCGCCTGGCCAAGCGCCCCGCCTCCGCGGGCCAGGCCGGCCCGCGTCGCGGGGAGCGCGCGGAACCGCTGGGTCAGCGCCAGCGCCACAAACAAGAGCGTCGCCCCGCCTGCCAGGCGCGGCCAGGGCACAGTGAGGCGGTACCCCAGGCCCAGGGCGACCAGCCAGCCCCCCACGGCCGCCACGCTGAGGGGCACCGCATACGTTCCCCAACCCAGGGCCACGTGCAGCCTCTCCAAGAGCCCTGCAGCCAGATGCGCTTTGTGGCCGGTGAGCTGCCCGAGAAAGATGAGCGCGGCCACGACCAGAAGCGCCATGCCCCCGACCCAGGCCCGCTGCGCCGGGGTCCCAGGGAGCCGTGGCAGCCTCTGCAGGTAGCCGGCCCATCGCCCCGCAGCCCGTCGCCGGTAGCGCGAGGCGCCGGTGGCGCCAGTCCTGGCCCGCGGACGAGTTGTCGGGGCCCGGCCACGCCCGGTGGTCGCCGGGGCCTTCTTGCCTCGCGCCGTGGCGGAGCCCCCCTTGCCGCTCGAGGTGGCACGGGGACTGCTCGTCCGCTTGGCCCCGGCCGTCGGCGTGGCCTTACGTCGCGCCGTCATGGGCGCGCCCGCCCGAGAGGGGCGCTGTCGTGCGTTCCGCCGTGGCGGCCAGCTTGCCCTCTCACACCCGTATCACCAATGGCACGATCATCGGATGGCGGCCCGTCTCTTGCCGCGTGAACCGCCGCAGGTACACGTCGATCCGATCGGCCACCTCGGCGCGCGACCCGCCCACCTCGACGGCCCGGGTCACCTGCTCGCGCACCTTTTCGAGTAGGCCGTTGCTCTCGTCCTCGTCCACAAACCCGCGCGTGATGATCTGGGGCGCGCCGACGAGCCCGCCGGTGTACTTGTCCATAGTAACCACGGCCAGAAGGAAGCCGTTCCGCGACAGGTGCCGCCGATCGTCCAGCACCGTCTCGCGGACGTCCCCCACGCCGAGGCCGTCCACGAACACATAGTTGTCGCAGACGTGCTCCACCACCTCGCCGCCCTGCTCGCCGATCTCCAACACATCGCCGCTCTCCAGAACAAAGATGCGCTCCGGCGGGATGCCGCACTGCTGGGCGAGTTTGGAGTGCAGGACGAGGTGCCGGTACTCCCCGTGAACCGGCACAAAGAACTGTGGCCTGATGAGGTTTATCATCATCTTTTGCTCTTCCTGGCTGGCGTGCCCCGAGACGTGGACATCCAGCACCTCGTCATAGTAGACGTCGGCGCCCAGCCGGAAGAGGTTGTCGAGCGTGCGGTTGACCATCTCTTCGTTGCCCGGGATGGGGCTGGCCGAGACGATCACCGTGTCCCCGGGCATCACATATACCGAGCGGAACGTCCCCTGCCCCATACGCACCAGGGCCGAGGTCGGCTCCCCCTGGCTACCGGTGCAGATCAGGGCCACCTGGTGATCGGGCAGCTGATCCAGCTGCTCGACCGACAGCAGCGTGTTCTCGCTGACCTTGAGATAGCCCAACTCGCGGGCAATCTTGACGTTGTTCACCATGCTGCGCCCGACCACGGCCACGCGCCGACCGTACTGCGCAGCGGTGTCGATGACCTGCTGCAGGCGCGAGATGTTGGAGGCAAAGGTAGCCACGATCACGCGCCCCTGTGCCTTGGCAAACGAACGCGACAACGTCTCTCCGAGGGCCTGCTCGGAGGGCGTGTAGCCCTGCGCCTCGGCGTTGGTCGAGTCGGAAAGAAGCAGCAGCACCCCCCGGCCGCCCAGCTCCGCCAGCTTGGCGAAATCGGTCGGCCGCCCGTCCACCGGGCTGTGGTCGAACTTAAAGTCGCCGGTGTGCACCACCAGTCCCGCCGGGGTCTGGATACCCAGCCCGACGCCATCGGGGATGCTGTGGCTGACGCGAAAGAACTCGATCCGGAAGGGGTCCAGCGGCAGCACGTCGAGCGGGGAGATGGTATGCAGGTCTACGTCGGTGACCTTAGCCTCGCGGAGCTTGACCTCGATCAGGCCGCGGGTCAGCCGCGTGGCGTAGACAGGCGCCTTGACCCGGTGCAGCAGGTAGGGGAGCGCCCCGATGTGGTCTTCATGGCCATGGGTGATGACCACGGCCTTGACCCGCTCGGCCCGTTCGTAGACGTAGCTCAGATCCGGGATGACGATATCGACCCCGTACATGTCATTTTCGGGGATCATGAGGCCCGCGTCGACGATCAAGAGGCTGTCGTCGTACTCGAGGACCAGCATGTTGCGGCCGATTTCGCCGAGTCCGCCGAGGGGCACGATGCGCAAGGTGCTGGCGGCCAAGAGAACCTCCGTGAACTAGAATAGGCTGAGTTGCTCCGGCGGCTGGCTCAGCCCGTCCTCAGGCTCTACGGAGCTCAGCTCTGCGAGCAGCGCAGGAATCTTGAGAAAGTCCTGTTCGATCATTGAGCGGAACCGCTGCTGGTGCAGTGCCGCGGCGGGGTGGAACATCGGCATGTAGACGAGGTCGCCCACGCGCTTGGCCGTGCCATGCACAGAGGAAATGGTGACCCCGGAGAAGGCAATCTGCATCGAGAAGCGCCCCAGCGTCACCACGATCTTGGGCTTGATCAGGGCGATCTGCCGATCCAGGAAAGGCCGGCAGGCCGCCAGCTCGTCGGGCATGGGGTCCCGGTTTTCCGGGGGGCGGCACTTGAGGACGTTGGTAATGAACACGTCGGACCGGCGCAGATTGATCGAATGGAGCAAGCTCTCCAGGAACTGCCCCGCCGCGCCGACAAAGGGGCGTCCCTGCTGGTCTTCGTGGTACCCGGGCCCTTCGCCAACCAGCATGATCTTGGCGTCCTCCGGGCCTTCGCCAGGCACCGCCAGGGTCCGTACAGACGCCAGGCGACAGAGCCGACAGCGGCGAACCTCCTCCGCGATCTGTACGATTTCCGACAATGTGACCTCCCCTGGGCATCACCAACACCACGCGCCCCACCCGGTTGCCGGCGAGCACGTCGTCTGTCGTCAGGGTTCGATTATACGCGCGCGGCCGGGGGCCGTCCAGAAGGTTTCACCCCGGGTTTCCCATCGGCGGCAGACCATACCGACAGGCAGCGTGAGCGCAGGCTCAGCCCGTGCGGCTTCTGGCCAGCGGCCGCTCCAGGGGGGGCCGACAGAAGAGGTCGCCGGCGGCGGACGGCACGATGACCCGCAGTGCGCCGGGCTCCACGCGCACCTCGACAGGCGTCCGTTCCACCGGCTCGCCATCCAGCTGGACAGGCAGCGCCAGGTCGGAGCGCACGGTCAGCTCCTTGACCTGGTAGGCCTCCATCTTGAGCATGCCTACGTGCCGGCCGAGGATCACGGCGCCCATGTGCCGCAACGCGTCCACCGCGTCGTTCCCTTTGAAGACAAAGACGTCGAGCAGGCCGTCGTCGAGGAGCGCCCCGGGTGCCAGGCGAAAGGTACCCGCATAGAACTGCGCGTTGGTCGCGATCACCGCCAGGGCCCGCTCGCGCGTCGTCACCCCGTCGATCGTGATGGTCATGCGCGTGCCGCGGCGGCTGAACGCCAACCCCAGCACTGCAGCATAGTACCGGAGGTTGCGCAGATTGCGCGCCGCGCGGCGGCGCGCCGGCTCGACGGCCTGGGTCACCAACGCGTCGAACCCGACGCCCAGATGCAGGATAAAGTGCCGCCTCCCCACGCGCCCGAGGTCGACGGCGCGGACGTCCCCCTCCAGGAGCACCCGCGCAGCGTCCAGCAGGGCGGTGCGGGAGGAGGGCGTCCAGTGCGGGATGCGCAGGTTACGGGCCCAGACGTTGCCGGTGCCCACCGGCAGCACCCCCAGAAGGCAGCCGCTACCGGCCAGGCCGGCGGCAACTTCGCCCAGGGTGCCGTCGCCGCCCACGGCCACGACCAGGTCGTTGCCCTCGCGGGCGGCGCCGGCCGCCAGGCGCAGGCCATCCCCGGGCGCAGCCGTCTGGCGAATGGCCACCTGCCAACCGTGCTGGGCCAGCAAGTCTGCCACCTGTTGGACCTCGCGATGGACGTCGCGCTGGCCCGCGGCCGGGTTGTGGATCAGCACCGTCTTCATGATCCCACTATAGCGCCCCGGCGCGGCCCTGTCTAGTCTCGGAGAGAAAACCGCACTATCTCATATTCCGCCACTATGCACCGCAACTAGGACGAGGGCAGTATTGCGCACCGCCGCGCCGCGGCCCGCGCCCCGGCACCTTGGCAGGCACACATGCCGCGGGTAGAATCGGCGCATCGGTCCGAGCGCGCGGGGAGGGGTGGTCATGCTACGAATGGGGATCATCGGTCTGGGCGGCATCGGCAGGTACCACCTGGCACGCTACTCTCAGGTGCCCGAGGCGCAGGTCGTGGCCGTGGCGGACGTCCGCGCCGACCTCCTGCGGGGTGACCGTTCCCTCGACGGCCTCTTTGAGCCACCGGCCGAGGAGATCCTCTGGTTCAGCGACTATCGTGACCTGCTCGCCTCCGGCGAGGTCGACGCCGTAGACATCTGCCTGCCCACCGACCTGCACCGCCCCGCCGCCGTGGCCGCCCTGCAGGGCGGGCTCCACGTGCTGGTGGAGAAGCCGATGGCCCTCACCCTCGAAGACTGCGACGCCATGCTCGCGGCGGCGCGCACCGCCGGCCAGGTCTTCATGGTGGCCCATTGCATCCGCTTCTGGCCAGAGTACCAGTACCTGGCCGACCTGGTACAGGGGGGCACGGCCGGCCGCCTCCTGTCGTTGCAGATGTCTCGCCAGGGTTCGCGGCCCGGGGGGATCAACTCGGGCTGGATGTCTCAGGCGGCGCGCAGTGGCGGCGCCATCCTCGACCTGCACATCCACGACGTCGACTTTTGCCAGTATCTCCTAGGGCTGCCCGAGCGCGTGCAGGCCTACGGGGGCTGCAGCCAGGGCCCGGCCGCCGGGTACGACTATGTCCTGGCTAACCTCGACTACGGGGACGGGACGCAGGTCAGCGCCACGGCCCACTGGGTTGACGTGCCCCTGCCCTTTGCCGCCCGCTTCGAGGCCCGCCTCGAGGGTGCCTTCCTGCGCTTTGATAGCAGCCTCAAGCCGACGTTGACCGTCTACCGGCCTGACGGCGCCGAACACCCCGACCTGTCGGGGCCCGATGCCTACGTGAACGAGCTGCGTTACTTTGCCGGGCAGGCGCTGGCCAGCGAGCCCCCGCAACGCTGCCTGGCGCGCGAGGCGCGCAACTCG
This sequence comes from Anaerolineae bacterium, assembly GCA_040768605.1. Lineage (GTDB taxonomy): Bacteria > Chloroflexota > Anaerolineae > UBA1429 > UBA1429 > JAAZBY01. The sequence continues at coordinate 822,831 of JAXGMP010000002.1, forward strand.
GTGGGCCTAGTGCTGAGCGAGGTGGCCTCCATCGAGCGGCGCGAACCGCTGCGCGTGGCGGACTGGGCCATCTAGGCCGCCGGCGCTAGAGGGCCAGGCAGGCCTCGGCCGCCAACCAGAAGAGGCGTTCGCGCACCGAGCCGCGCTCTTGCCAGCGGCGCGAGTCCCACTCGGCGCCACTGACGTCGTCCCCGCCGTACAGGAGCTGCCCGAGCGCCACGCCGCGGAAGCGCGCCACGGCCAAGAGCGCGGCGGCCTCCATCTCGACGGTGAGGCAGCCCTCCTCGCGCCGAAGCGCCACGCGCGCGGCCGTCTCGCGGTAAAAGGCGTCGGTCGTCCAGGTCTTCCCCTTCAGGTACGCGACGCCGTAGCGCCGCAGCACCGCCTCCAGGGCGGCCACCGGCCCCGGCTCCGCCGCGACCTCCCGCGAGGGGGCCATGTAATGGTATGAGGTACCCTCGTCGCGCACGGCGGCGGTGACGATCACCGGGTGCCCGACGACCACGTCCTGGCGCAACACGCCCGCCCCGCCACAGACCACGAACGCCTCGCAGCCCATGGCGATGAGCTCCTCGAGGACTCCCGCCGCGAGCGGCGCGCCGACCCCCGGGTGCGCCACAGCGATCTGCTGGCCGTCCACGCTCAGGGCGTAGACCGGGCTGCTGCCCTGCTCACTGCGGATCTCGGCCACTTGCCGGGCGCCGTGCGCGGCGGCCAGGCCGGCCAGCACCTCCTGAAAGAAGCAGAGGACGCAGCGCCGCGGGACGTCCGGGTGCCGCGGGATCAGCCGGCCCGGCTCAATGATCGCCTCGCGGTCCTCGTCGAACTCCAGGATCGGGTAGGGTTGCGGGGAAAGTGCCATGGAACGTCTCCCTTCGCGGCCTCTGCGCCCGGTGCCCCGATGATACGGCCAGGAGAGCCCACGGTCCAGCCCGCGTCGGCCAGGTGGGTCGGCGGCGCACTCCGTTGTCAGCATGGGGCGCCTATGGCATAATCGGCGGTGTCCCACGTCCGCCGAACGCCTGGAGCTGCTACACGTGCTCAAGTCGATCTCGATCGCCTGGTCCGAGGGAGTGGCGGACCATGAGAGCGCCACACTGCTGGCCACCGTCCAGCGCACGCTGCTGTCGCTCTACCTGCGCCTGCCGTCCGCCCTCGAGGCTCCGCCTATCGAGGTGCGCGCCTTTGGCAACTGGGTCATCCCGGCGCTCGCGCCGGATAGCCCCTACTGGGGCGTGCAGTGGTACGTCGAATCGGCCTACGACGCGGTTCTGGAGCAGGTCATCGCCCCGACCTTCCTCGAACTGGTGCGCACCGAGCCGTGGCAGACCTCTGATCCCCATCTGGACATCGCCCTGCTCGACCAGGACCTGACCGATTTCCCCGCGCCGCTGGCCCACCTGCGCCGAGATCGCTACACCGTAGGAACCAGCCTGCCGGGGACGGCGGCGGTCCTTTCCGTGGGCCGCATCCGTCGCCTGGGGACCTCTGCCAGCCAGCGCACGGCCCTGGCCCGGCTGGTGCGCCACGCCCTGGGGCACGTGTTGGGCGTGCCCTCGTTCGCCCGGCCCGCGCATACCGTCCGCCACGGGCTGGAGCTACACTGCGCTAACCGCTGCGTCATGCGGGGCGCCTCCTCGGTAGACGAGTTGGTGGCCCTGGCGGTCGATGAGGCCGAGCTCGGCTGGCCCTTCTGCAGCGAGTGTTCCCAGGAACTGCTGGATATCCTGGTCAAGCAATCGTTCACCTGGAACTGACCCACCGCCGCCCTCGCACACCTGCGACGGCCCCGCACCCACCCTTCAGGAGGGAATCTCATGCGCTTTACGTTCGAGAGGTTGACCCGGCGCATCGACGAAGTCGCCCAGCACGTCTACCGGCAGCGGGTCCCGCAGCCGGAATGGCGCATCCTGCCCGGGGCCGCGGCCACCCGCGCGCTCCCGCCCGCCGACGACCCCCGCTGGCGGGCGATCCGCGTCGGCGAATGGTGGGGCCAGGATGACGCCAACCCCTGGGCCTGGTTCCACCGCCAGGTGACCGTCCCGGCGGAGTGGGCCGGCCAGCGCGTGGCCCTGCTGATCCGCCTGGGCGAGAGCCACCGCCCGCGCTTCCCCGAGGCGCTGGCCTATCGCGACGGCATCGTTCGTCAGGGGATCGATCGCTACCACGACCTGGTCTACCTGAGCGAGGCCGCCACCGGCGGAGAGACGTTCGACATCGCCCTGGAAGCCTGGCGCGGCCAGAACCACGCCGAGGAACGCCTGGCCCAGGCCGAGCTGGTCTGGATCGACCCGCAGGCCTGGGACCTCGTCCAGGACGCGCGCGTGGCGCTCGAGGTGGCCCGCTCGCTCCCCGAGGACGACTATGCCCGGGTGCACCTGCTCAACTCTCTCGAAGAGGCCATCCTTTGCGTCGACTATACCGAGCCGCTCGGCGCGGCGTTCTATGCCTCCCTCGGGGAGGCCCGCCAGGTCCTCGCCGAGCGCATCGCCTCAGCCGGGCTGCCGGCGCGCCACGAGCGCGTGCGCGCTATCGGCCACGCCCACATCGACGTGGCCTGGCTGTGGTCCCTAGCGCAGACGCGTGAAAAGGCCGCGCGGACCTTCTCCACCGTCCTGCGCCTCATGGAGCGCTACCCCGACTATCACTTTATCGGCAGCCAGGCGCAGCTGTACCAGTTCATCGCCGAGGACCACCCGGAGCTCCTCGACGAGATCCGCCTGCGCGCCGCCGAGGGGCGCTGGGAGGTGAACGGCGCCACCTGGGTCGAGATGGATACCAACGTCACCGGCGGCGAGTCGCTGGTGCGGCAGTTCCTCTATGGGCGCCGCTACTTCCAGGAGGTGTTGGGCTACGAGGGGGACGTCCTCTGGCTGCCCGACGTCTTTGGCTACTCGGGGGCGCTCCCCCAGATCATCCGCCGCGCCGGCATCTCGTACTTTATGACGACCAAGATCTCCTGGAACCAGTACAACCGCTTCCCGTACGACACGTTCCAGTGGGTGGGCATCGACGGGACGCCCGTGCTGACCCACTTTGTCACCACGCCGAGCAGCTCCTGGTTCTACACCTACAACGGCTCGCTGACTCCCGAGGTCGTCAAGGGCACCTGGGAGCAGAACCGCAGCAAAGACATCACCGACGAGATCCTGATGACCTACGGGCACGGTGACGGGGGCGGTGGCCCCACCGCCGAGATGCTGGAGGTGGGCCAGCGCCTGGCCAACTACCCCGGCGCGCCGCGCGTGGTGCTGGGCACGGCCAACGGCTTCTTCCAGGAGCTCGACGCGCGCCTACAGGGTAAGCCGGTGCCCGCCTGGGAGGGCGAGCTGTACCTCGAGTATCACCGCGGCACGCTCACCAGCCAGGCCCAGATCAAGCGAGACAACCGCAAGAGCGAGATCCTCTTCCACCAGGCGGAAGCGGCGGCGGCCGCGGCCGCGCTCTTGGGCGCCCCCTACCCGGCCGAGGCGTTGCGCCAGGGCTGGGAGATCATCCTGCGCAACCAGTTCCATGACATCATCCCCGGCTCGTCGATCCGCGAGGTCTATGAGGACTCGGCGCGCGAGTTCGCCCGCGTCGGCGAGATCGGCTCGGCGGCGCGCGCGCGCGCCCTGCAGGCCATCGCCGCCCGCGCAGCGGGGCCGGCAGAGATCGTGGTCTTTAACGCCTTGGGCTGGGCGCGCACCGACCTGGTGGAACTCCCCCTGCCCGAGGGGGGCGTCGACGGGAAGACCCTCGTCGACGTGGCCACGGGCCAGCCCGTCGCCACGCAGGCGGTCCTCGGGGGCGACGGCCAGCCGGCCGTGCTGGCCCTCCTGACCGATGTGCCCGCCTACGGCTACCGCACTTACCGCTGGACCGCCGGCACCCCGGCCGTCCAGGGCGCGGCCCTACGCGTCAGCGAGCGGGCCATCGAGACCCCCTTCTTGCGCCTGACCCTGGACGGGCAGGGCCACTTTTCCTCGATCTATGACGTGCGGGCAGGGCGCGAGGTGCTGGCCGATGGTGAGCGCGGCAACGTGCTGCAGGCCTTTGAAGACAAGCCCCTGGCCCATGACGCCTGGGACATCGACATCTTTTACCAAGACAAGATGTGGGAGGTCGACGACCTCTCGGCGGTGCGGGTACTCGAGGAGGGGCCGCTGCGCGCGGTGCTGGAACTGCGCCGGCGGTTCCGCGGCTCGACCATCGTCCAGCGCATCACCGCCTACGCCCACACCCCACGGGTGGACGTGGTCACCGAGGCCGACTGGCACGAGCGGCACACGCTGCTCAAGGTGGCCTTCCCCGTGGCGGTGCATGCGGCGCGCGCCACGTACGAGATCCAGTTCGGCGCCCTGGAGCGGCCGACGCACTGGAACACCTCCTGGGACTATGCGCGCTTTGAGGTGGTCGGCCATCGCTGGGCGGACCTCTCTGAGGGGAACTATGGCGTCAGCCTGCTGAACGACTGCAAGTACGGGCACGACATCAAGGGGCACACCATGCGCCTGACGCTGATCAAGTGCGCCACCGCGCCGGACCCCGAGGCCGACCAGGGCCAGCACCGCTTCACCTACGCCCTCTATCCCCACGCCGGAGACTGGCGCTGCGGCACCGTGCCCGAGGCGGCCGCCCTGAACGACCCGCTCCTGGCCGTGGCAGCGCCCAGCGCGGCGCCCGCCGGCAGGTCGGCCCTCACCGCCGCCATGGGGCTGGTCTCCTGCAGCGCCAATCACGTGGTGATCGACACCGTCAAAGCGGCCGAGGACGGCAACGGCCTGATCGTGCGCGTCTACGAGGCCTACAACCAGCGAGGCCCGGCGGCGCTGCAGTTCGCCACCGCGCCGGCCGCCGTCTGGGAATGCAACCTGATGGAGGAGAACGAGGAGCCGCTGGAGGTGGACGGGCAGGGCTTCTCCTTTGCAATCAAGCCCTTCCAGATCCGCACCTTCCGCGTCATACCGGCCAAGTCCTAGCAGGAACGACAGACGCCCCCGGCACTGTGACGTCACAGTGCCGGGGGCGTTGTCTTTCTCCTCCCCAGGCGCGGGCCGCGGCCCGCCTAGGCCTCCCCTTCGTCGCGTCGCCCCAGCGCCAGGGCGATGGCCCGCGGATAGAGGGCATGCTCGACGGCGTGGACCCGCGCCTCGAGATCCCCGAGGGTATCGCCCGGCAGGATGGGCACGCCCTCGCTCAGCAGCACCGGCCCCTCGTCGACGCGCTCGTCGGGCACCCAGTGCACCATGACCCCCGTCTCGCAGATCTCGCCGCGCTGGTAGGCCTCGTAGGCGCGCGCGATCGAGTGCGTCCCGGGAAAGGCGCCGGGCAGCGCGGGATGGATGTTCAGGATCTTGCCGCGGTAGCGCCGCAGGAACGCGTCGCTGAGGATGTGCATCCAGCCGGCCTGTACGATCAGGTCGGGGCGGTACGGCTCCAGCGCCACGGCCAGGTCGGCGTCGTACTCCTCGCGAGACCTGCCCGCCTTGCGGTAGGGGAGCAAGGGATGGTAGATGGTGGGAATGCCGTGCCGCCTGGCCCGCTCCAGCCCATAGGCGTCGCGGCGGTTGCTGACCACGACGGCCATGCACGCCCCCGGCAGGGCGCCCGAGGCGGTGGCGTCGATGATGGCCTGCAGGTTCGAGCCGTTCCCCGAGATCAGGACCGCCAGCCGCTTCACTGCAAGGCCACCCTTTCCCCGCCAGAGTGGGCGACCACTTGGCCAATCCTGTACGCCCCGCCGGGCGCGGCGGCGGCCATGGCCGCGGCGTCTTCCGGGGCCACCACCACGACCATGCCGATGCCCATGTTGAAGACGTGGTACATCTCGTCGTGGGCGACGGCGCCGCGCCGCTCGATCAGCGTAAAGAGGGGCGGCGTGGGCCAGGAGGTGCGGTCGATCGCCACGCCCGTGCCGGCGGGCAGGATGCGCGGGATATTGTCGATAAAGCCCCCGCCGGTGAGGTGGGCCAGCCCCTTGATGCGGCCGGCCGCACGCAGGGCCCGGTAGTGGGGCAGGTAGGAGCGGTGCGGCTCGATGAGCGCCTCCCCAAGGGTGCGGCCTAGGTCCGCATAGTGGTCCGAGTACTCTTCCGGGCGGAAGATGCGCCGTACCAGGGAGAACCCGTTGGTGTGCAACCCGCTGGAGGGCAGCCCCAGGAGCACATCCCCAGGAACAATGGCCGAACCGTCGATGATCTCGTCCCGCTCGACGACGCCGACGATCGACCCGACCAGGTCCAGCTCGCCCGGGGCGTAGACGTCGGGCATCTCGGCCGTCTCGCCGCCCAGGATGGCGCAGCCAGCCTCGCGGCAGGCCTCGGCCACCCCGCTCACCAGGCGCGCCACCACGACGGGGTCCAGCACCGGCATGGCCACATAGTCGAGGAAAAAGAGCGGCTCGGCCCCCTGGACGAGGATGTCGTTCACCGAGTGGTTGACGATATCCTTCCCCAGTGTCTCGTAACTATCCAGGGCGCCAGCCACGATCGTCTTGGTGCCCACGCCGTCGGTCGAGCCGACCAGCACGGGGGAGCGCATGTCTCGCAGGCGCCCGGCGTCGAACAGGCCGCCAAAGGCCCCGATGCCCAGCAGCACTTCGGGCCCGTAGGTGGAACGGACCGCCTGCCGCATCAGGTCCACGACCCTGCCCTTGGCCGACAGGTCCACCCCGGCGGCACCGTATGCGCTCTGCTGCGCCATCCCCATCTCTCCCTCGGCTCTCGCCGACCCGGCGGCACTCGCTGCCCCGTTCGCTATGTCGTCTGCCGCGTCGCGGCCAGCCCTTTGGCGCCGATATCGCGGCGGTAGTGGGCGCCGTCCCAGTGGATGCGCTCCACGGCCCGGTAGGCACGCGCGAGCGCCTCGGGCAGGTCCGCGCCCAGGGCGGTTACGTCGAGCACGCGGCCGCCGGCCGTCAGGCAGCGGCCGTCCTCGCGGCGCGTCCCGGCGTGAAACACGACGCAGCCCTCCATGCCACCGGCCTCGGCCAGGCCGTGGATCTCGAGGCCGGTGCGGTAGGCGCCCGGGTAGCCTCCCGAGGCCATCACCACGCAGGCGCAGGCGCCCGGCTTCCAGCGTAGGTCGACCTCGTTCAGGCGCCCCTCGACGCAGGCCAGCAGTACCTCGGCCAGGTCGCTCTCCAAGAGGGGCAGGATGACCTGTGCCTCCGGGTCTCCAAAGCGGCAGTTGAACTCCAGCACTTGGAACTCCCCGCCCGTAACCATCAGCCCGGCGTACAGGACGCCGACGTAGGGCGTGCCGGCGGCGGCCAGGCCGTCAATGGTGGGCTGCAGCACCCGCGCCACGACGCGCCCCAGCGCCGCCCCATCGAGGAGGTTGGCCGGCGCGTAGCTGCCCATCCCGCCGGTGTTGGGGCCGAGGTCGCCGTCGTAGGCGGCCTTGTGGTCCTGCGCCAGAATCATGGGGCGCACAGTGTGCCCGTCGGAGAAGGCCAACACCGAGACCTCCTCGCCCGTCAGGCACTCCTCGATGACCACCGCATCGCCGGCGGCGCCGTGCACGCGCGCGCGCATGATGGCCTCGACGGCCTGGCGGGCCTCCTCATCGCTGGCGCACACGTAGACGCCCTTGCCGGCGGCCAGGCCGTCCGCCTTGACCACGATCGGCGCGTGGTGAGCGCGTAGGTAGGCGAGCGCTTCCGCCTCGCTGCGGAAGACGGCATAGTCCGCACTGGGGATGCCGTGCCGCCGCATAAAGTCCTTGCTGTACACCTTGGAGGACTCCAGCTGCGCGGCGGCCTGGCTGGGGCCAAAGACGCGCAGGCCGGCCTCGCGCAAGAGGTCGGCCAGGCCCAGCGCCAGAGGGGCCTCGGGCCCGATGACTACCAGGTCAAACCGCTCTTCCCGGGCGTACGCCGCCAGGCGGGCGACGTCCTCCGCACGGATATCCACGTTGGTGGCCAGGGAGGCCGTCCCACCGTTCCCCGGCGCCACGTGGACCTCACGCACCCGCGGAGAGTGGCTCAACGCCCACACCAGGACGTGCTCCCTGCCCCCCGAGCCAACCACGAGCACCTTCACGATCGTCCGCCCTCCCTGCCGATAGCTGCTGGCTCAGGCGCCAGGTCCCCCGCGTCGTCGGTCTCGTCGCCATCCAGGGGATACCCGCCGGTAAAGCAGGAGAGGCAGAACTCCCCCATCGGCCGGCGCACGGCGGAGATCATATTGTCCAGGCCGAGGTAGCCGAGCGTATCGGCGCCGATCTTCTGGCGGATCTCCTCGACCGTCAGGCGGTGGGCGATGAGCTCCTTGTAGCTGGCCATGTCCACACCCATCAGGCAGGGGTGTTTGATCGGCGGCGACGAGACGCGCATGTGCACCTCACTGGCCCCCGCCCGCCGTAGCAGGTCGATGATCGGGCCGCTGGTGTTGCCGCGCACGATGGAATCGTCCACCACCACCAGGCGCCTGCCCTCCAACACCTGGGGCAGCGTGTTGAACTTGAGCGCCACCCCCGCCTGGCGCAGGCGGTCGTTCGGCTCAATGAAGGTGCGCCCGATATAGCGGTTCTTGATGAGCCCCTCCCCGTAGGGGAGGCCGGCCTCCTGGGCATAGCCGATGGCCGCCGCAGTGGCCGAATCCGGCACAGAGATCACCAGGTCTGCCTCGACGGGGTGTTGGCGGGCCAGCTCGCGGCCCAGGGCCTGCCGCACTTCGTGGATCAGCTGGCCGCCGATGATGCTGTCGGGCCGGGCAAAGTAGATGTACTCAAAGATGCACAGGCTGGACTTGCGCGGCGCGGCGCCCAGCAGATAGCGGGGGCCGTCCGCGTCGATGGCCACGATGGTGCCCCGCGGGATCTCCTTGATGTCGCAGGCGCCGATGGTCTGCAGCGCGCAGCTCTCCGAGGCCACCGCCCAGTACCCGTTGATGCGCCCGATGGACAGCGGCCGGATTCCCCAGGGGTCCCGCACGGCATAGAGGGCATCGCGGGTCAGGATGGTCAGCGAGTAGGCCCCCTTGGCCCTGGCCATGACGTCGCGGATGCGCTCCACCCAGGTCTCCCCACGGCCGCCGGCCAGCATCTGCGTCAGCGTCTCGGTGTCGCAGGAGGAAGCCAGCCCCACGCCTTTGGTGAACAGGCTCTGGCGCAGCTCGTCACCGTTCAGCAGGTTGCCGTTGTGGGCCACCGCCACCGGCCCAAGGGCCGATTCCAGGAGAAAAGGCTGGGCGCTCACCCGCCGGGAGGAGCCCTTGGTGGAATAGCGCACGTGGCCAATGCCGATGTGCCCCTCGAGCGGGCGCAGGTTCATCTCGTTAAAGACCTGTGAGACGAGCCCCATCTCCTTGTACAGGCTGGCCCGCTGCCCGTCCGAGACGGCGATCCCGGCGCTCTCCTGGCCGCGGTGCTGCAGGGCATACAGGGCGAAAAACGTCAGCCTGGCCGCCGATTCGCCGGGGGCATAGATGCCAAACACTCCACATGCCTCCTGCGGGCGGTCCACTGCATCCGAATCGTGCAGCATGCGTCTTGATCTCCGGTTCTGTTACCATCGACTCACGTCTGAAAGGGACGTCTCGGGCCTCTCAGCCCAAGTTGAGGCTCTCGTCCGCGCTGACGATGCTGTCGGTCATCTCTTGCTGATAGGCCGCGATCCGCGCCCGCAGCGCGGGGTCGGCCACGGCCAGGATCTTGGCGGCGGCCAGGGCGGCGTTGGCCGGCTCCAGCACGACGGCCGGCGCTACGCCGCTGGGCATCCGCAGCGAAGAGAACAGGTCCGCCCCGCCGAAACTCGCCGACACGGGCGGGCAGGTGATCACCGGCCAGGGCGTGTTCGCATCGACCAGGCCGGCCAGGGCGTTGGAGCGCCCGGCCACCCCGATAAAGACGAGCGGCCCCTCGACGTCGGCGTAGGAGACCAGGATACCCAACAGGTGCGCCACGCTCTTGTGCGCCGAGGCCACCCGCTGCGCGTACGGCACGCCGAAAGCGCTCAGCGCCGCGGTGATATGCCGCACGTGGTCCAGGTCACTCTTGGAGCCCATCAGAATCACGACTTGTCCGGCCATGGCGGTCTCCCTCTGCCCTGCGGCGGGCCTCAGCCCACTACTCCTCGACGAAGCGATCGGTGAGCTCGGCGACCTGCGCGTACTTGTGCAGGAGCTCGGCCAGGCCGGCGTCGGTCACCTTGGGCATGTTGCGGAAGACCTGCTTGTCGAGCATGCGGTTCTTGTCCCCGCCGGGCCAGATGCGCCAGGAGTCGTTGTCGATCACGTCGGCCACCAGCAGGCTGCCGTCAGAGACGGCGCGGCCGAACTCGATCTTGCAGTCCACCAGGGTCACGTCCAGGTCGGCCCAGGCCTCCTCCAGGATGGCAAAGACGCGCCGCCCCGTCTCGCGCATCTCGTCGACCTCGCTCTGGCTGGCCACGCCAAGCGCGGTGATCTCCTGGTCGGTGACCAGGGGGTCATGCCGGGCGTCGTCCTTGAGAAAGAACTCCACGACGACGGGCTGGAAGCGCGTGCCCTCGGCCACCCCCGGGTTGCGCCGCAGGTACGAGCCGGTGGCAATGCGGCGCATGACCACTTCGAGGGGGATCATGGCGCAGCGGGAGACGATGTTGACGTTATCCCCCACCATGCCGATGAAATGCGTATCGATGCCCTCGGCCTCGAGGAGGTAGAACACGTTCGAGTTGGTGCGGCAGGCCAGGGCGCCCTTGCCGGGCAACTCGCTGCGACGCGCGCCATCGCCGGCGGTGAGGCCGTCCTTGTGCACCATGTAGACGACATCGTCCTTATCCGGATGGGCGTACACGATCTTGGTCTTGCCCTCAACCAGCTTGGGGCCCAGCACCAACGGTCCAAAGGCCATGTCGTTCCTCTCCTTCTCGAAGCGTAGCGTGCCGGCACGCCTGCGCTAGAGCACGATCAATCAGCAGTCGGTCGCGGCGGTGCCGCGAGGGTCTCTCGTATGGTGGCGACCAGGGCGCGGCTGCGCTGGGCCGCCCCGCCGGCGTGGGCCCCCCGGGCGAACAGGGCCCGCACCTCCTCGGCCGACAGATAGCGGGCCACCTGCGGGTCAGCGGCCAGAAGATCGGCGAGGGGGTTGGGCTCGCCGCGCTGCACGGCGGCCCAGGCCTCCATGCTGCGGTCGCGGATGCGTTCGTGCATCTCCTGGCGGTCGGCGCCGGCGCGGGCCAGGGCCATCAGGAGAGGCTCGGTGGCCGCAAAGGGACCGTAGGCCTGCAGGTTGCGGGCGATTGCCTCACGCCCGATGCGCAGCCCGGCCACGATGCGCTGCACGCGCCCGAGCATCTCATCCACGGCCAGGAACGCCTCGGGCAAGGCCTCGCGGCGGTTGGCCGAGTCATCCAGGGTGCGCTCCAGGGCTGAGTGCGCGGCGTTGTCCCAGGCGACCCGGGGCAGGCCGGCCACGTAGCGGGCCAGCGAGCAGATGCTCTCCGAGGCGATCGGGTTGCGCTTGAAGGGCATGGCCGACGAGCCCACCTGCTGGCGGCCAAAGGGCTCGGCCATCTCGCCAAAGAGGGGCGATTGCAGCAGGCGCAGGTCCAGCGCGAACTTGTAGGCCGACTGGGCCAGCCCGCCCAGTACGTTCAGGATCGTATAGTCCATCTTGCGCGGGTAGGTCTGGGTGGCGACGGGGAAGGCGCGCAGGTCCAGCGCGGCCATCACCCGGGCCTCCAGCTCCTCGGGAGACATCCCGGTGCCCGCGAGCAGGTCCTCGTAGGAGGCTTGCGTGCCGACCGCCCCCTTGAACCCCTTGCCCCGCACGCCGGCGGCGGCCTGGTCCAGCGCCTCGAGGTCCATCATAAAGTCCTGGGCGTACTGGCTGAGGCGGTAGCCCAGGGTGGTGGGCTCGGCCGGCTGCAGGTGCGTGTAGGCCATGATGACGGTGTCGGCCTCGGCCTCGATGCGCGCGGCAAAGGCGGCCAGCACCTCGGCCAGGCGGGTGCGCACGAGGGCCAGCGCCTCACGCAGGCGCAGGGCGTCGGCGTTGTCCTCGACGTCCATGCTGGTGGCGCCGAGGTGGATGATCCCGCCGCCCACCGGGCACTGCTCGGCGTAGGTGCGCACCTCGGCCATCAGGTCGTGGCGCAGGTCGCGCTCGAGCTCTTGGGCCCGCTCCCAGTCGATATCGTCCTGGTGGGCGCGCAGGTCCGCGACCTGCTCCGGGCGCACCAGGCCGGCCTCGGCCTGGGCACTGGCCAGGGCCACCCAGATGCGGCGCCACAGCCGGCGCTTGGCGGCCTCCGACCAGAGGCGGCGCATCGCGTCGCTGCCGTACCGCCAGGTGAACGGCGAGAGGTAGGTATCGTGGGTATAGGATGCGCTGGGACTCATCGCTCGGTGCTCTCCTCGACCGGTCTACAGAAACTCTTCGGCGGCGGCTACGCCGTTACGGAACAGCGGGACGCCTAGCCCGCCCGCCTCGCCTCGCGCCCAACGCGGGTGCTGCTGGGCGTAGATGTGGTTGTCCGGATGGGGCATCAGGCCGAGCACGTTCCCCGCGGCGTTGCACAATCCGGCAATATCGTCGACCGAGCCGTGCGGGTTGTGCGGGTAGCCGGCCCTCTCGCGCACAGCCGCCTGCCGAGAGGCATCCGCCGTCGGCCCGTCGACAGCCGCCACGTAGGTCAGCGCTACCAGCCCCTGACGCCAGAGGCCCTGGCGCGTCGCCTCGTCGGCGACCTCGAGCCGCCCCTCTCCACAGGCCACCGGGCAGAGGATGTCCTCCTCCAGGCCGCGGGTGAAGAGGCAGGCGCTCTCCTCCTGGGCGCGCAGGCGCACCCAGCGGCTCTCAAAGGCCCCACTGCGGTTGGGCGCCAGGGTCACCCGCTGACTTGGCACCGGGCCGGGCAGGTAGCCGGCTTTCACCAGGGCCTGGAAGCCGTTCCCGATGCCGAGCACCGGCTTGCCTGCGGCGACGAAGGCGTCCAGATCGCGACGGAAGCGGCCGGCCAAGTCGTGGCCCCACAGGCGCCCGGCCCCGAGGTCGTCGCCATAGGCAGAGCCGCCCGGCAGCACCAGCATCTGGAAGGCGGCGAACTCGCGCTCACCCGACAAGATCTGGTTGACGTGTACGATCTCAGGCGCTCCGCCGGCCAACGTGCAGGCCAGGGCCGCGTCGCGGTCCCGACTGGTGCCAGGGGCATGCAGAACCAGAATGCGCGGCTTCTCAGGCATGGCTCCCCTCCTCGGCAGCCCAACCGGCCCGGATGTGGCCGCTGAAGGCCTCCCGCAGCGTCTCGATGGGCAGGCGGAACAGGGCCCGCCCCGCCCCGCCGTACACCGTCAGGGTCGGCGCGGTGGTGACGTGGCCGATCCGCGCATAGGCCAGGCCGGCCAGCAGCCGCTCAAAGGCCACCGCGTGCTGCGGCTCGATCTCGACGAGGTACCGCCCGTTCGACTCGGAAAAGAGGCGCCAGTCATCGGCCGGGGTCACGTTGCGGTCGGCCGCCACCCAGCCGAGGCGCACCTCCGCGCCGTGCAGGCCGCCGACAGCCATCTCGGCCAACGCCACGGCCAGGCCGCCCTCCGAGAGGTCGTGGCAGGCCGCCACCAGCCCGCCCCCGATGGCGGCGTGCAGAGCACGGGCCGTCGCGGGGCCCTCCTTGGCCATCTGGGGCACCGAGCGGTCCTGCAGGCCGCGCTGGCGGTAGTAGTATGAGCCGCCCAGTTCCCGCCGCGTCTCTCCCAATAGGTACAGGACGTTGCCGGGCCTCTTCAGGTCCGAGGTCACCGCCTGGCGCACGTCGGGGACCATGCCCAGCGCCGAGATCAGCAGCGTCGGCGGGATGGAGGTCTGCACGCCGGTGGCCTGGTCGAGGTACTCGTTGTTCAGCGAGTCCTTGCCAGAGATAAAGGGCGTGCCGTAGTGCAGCGCCCCGTCGTAGCAGCCCTTGCAGGCCCGCACCAGGTCGCCCAGGCGGTCGGGCTGCAGGGGGTTGCCCCAGCAAAAGTTGTCCAGGATCGAGATGGTGGCCGGATCGGCCCCCACCGCCACCACGTTGCGCACCGCCTCGTCGATGGCGCAGATGGCCATGGCGTAGGGGTCGATGGCGCCATAGGAGGGGTTGAGCGCGCAGCCCAGGGCCAGCCCCTTCCAGGAATCCTCCACCTCTGGCGGCCGGATCACCGCCGCGTCAGAGGGGCCATCCTCGTGCACGCCGACGAACGGCCTGACCACCGCGCTCGACTGCACGTCGAGGTCGAACCGGCGGACGGCGTCCTCCTTGCTGCGCACGTTGGGGTGCGCCAGGATGGCCAAGAGGATCTCGCCGAGCGCCTCCCCCTCCAGGGCGGGCGCGGCGGCGCGCGCCGGCAGGTCGGGCGCGCTCCAGGTGGCCGTCATCTTGCGGCGGGGCAGCCCCTTGTGCAGGAACTGCATCGACATGTCCGCCACTACCTGGCCCCCGAAAAGAAGGTGCAGGCGGCCGTCGCCGACAAAGGTGCCGAGGACGCTCATCTCTACCGAGTACTGCGCGCAGATGGCGCGCAGCCGGGCCTCGTTCTCAGGCGGAACGGCCAGCACCATGCGCTCCTGCGACTCGGACAGCCAGATCTCCCAGGGCTGCAGGCCCTCATACTTGAGCGGCGCATCCTGCAGATCGACGCGCACCCCGGTCTTTTCGCCCATCTCGCTGACGGCCGAGGAGAACCCGCCGGCCCCGCAGTCGGTGATGGCCGTATAGAGGCGCTCGTCGCGGGCCTCGAGGATGGCGTCGAGCATCATCTTTTCCGTGACCGGGTCGCCGATCTGCACGGCCCCGCCGCTCACGGCGCTCTCATCGGTCAACTCAATCGAGGAGAGCGTGGCCCCGTGCAGGCCGTCCCGGCCGGTGCGTCCGCCCAGCGCCACTACGAGGTCGCCGGGGCGCGCCCCCCGCGGATGCGCGCCGGTCGGCGCGAGCCCCAGGCAGCCGCAAAAGACCAGGGGGTTGGCGGTGTAGCCCGGGTCAAAGCAGACGGCCCCGTTCACGGTGGGGATGCCCATCTTGTTGCCATAGTCTTCGACGCCGCGCACCGCTCCGTCCAGGATGCGCCGCGGGTGCAGGACGCCGGTGGGCAGGTCGGCCATGGGCAGATCCTGGGGCCCCACGCAGAGCGCGTCGGTATTGGCGATGGGCCGCGCCGAGACGCCCATCACGTCGCGCACCACGCCACCAACGCCGGTGTTGGCCCCGCTAAAGGGCTCCAGCGCCGAGGGGTGGTTGTGGGTCTCAGCCTTGAAAGAGACCTCGTAGCGGTCGTTGAACGCGACGATGCCGGCGTTGTCGACAAAGGCAGAGCGCACCCAGGGGGCCGCGATCGCGTTGGTCGCCGCGCGCAGATAGGTGTTGATCAGGCTGTCGATCGTCTCTTGGCGCGTCTCGCCGTCGACGGTCTCGGTGTAGTCGATGATCCCCTTGAAGGTCTTGTGCACGCAGTGCTCCGACCAGGTCTGCGCCAGGCTCTCCAACTCCACATCGGTGGGCTCGCGGCCCTCCTGGCGGAAATAGTCCTGGATGGTGCGCATCTCCCGGAGGTCCAACGACAGCAGCCGCTCGCGCGACATCGCCAGCAGGGCGTCGTCGTCCAGGTCCCGGATCGGCACCGGCACCGCACGGAGCGTCGGCGTCTTGGGGCGCTCACCGACGTGGGGGACCAGGGGGCCCAGGGCGTAGTACTGGATGATGTCGTTGGCCAGCAGGCCCCGCGCTACCTTGTGGGCGTCCTCTTCGCTCAGGGCACCATAGAACAGGAAGGCCTGCGCCGAGGCAGCCGCCTCCAGCCCGGCCACGCCCAGGATCCTGGCGCGCAGCAGGAGGTTGGCCCCCGCCCTGTCGGTGACGCCGGTGAGGTAGCCCACCTCAACCCGTCGGGCCCCGGCGGGGGTCTTGACCGCAGCGGAGGCCGGCCCCCAGTGGGCGCGGTGCAGGATGGGGTCCGCCAGCAGGCCTTCGGCGAGCGATTGCACCTCGCTCTCGCTCAGCGTCCCCGCCATAAAGTACACGTCCCGGCGTTCGACGCGCGTCACGCCCTCGACCCCCAGAGCAGCAAGGTTTTCGAGCGGGTAACGCGGCTCCCGCTCAGGGGCGAGAGGGATGATCTCGATACGGTAGACGTCTTTCACTGGTTCCCTCCGACAGACACCGAAGGATTCTTCCGCGGACGTTTACGGGCGCAGCTGGTAGTTGGGCGCCTCTTTGGTGATCACCACGCTATGCGGATGGCTCTCGGCGTAGCTGGCCTGGCTGATCTGGACGAACTGGGCGTTACCGCGCAGGGCCTCGAGGTTCCCAGCGCCCACGTAGCCCATGCCCGACCGGAGCCCGCCAATCAGCTGGAACAGGACGTCAGACAGCCGCCCGCGGAAGGCCACGCGTCCCTCGATCCCCTCGGGCACCGTCTTGCCACTGGCGCGCTCGGCCCCCTGGTGGGCGGGGTCGTACTGGCCCGTGGCGTAGCGGTCGCGGCTATGGCCGCGCATGGCCGCGTCAGAACCCATACCGCGGTACTCTTTGAAGCGCCTCCCCTCAGAGATGACCAGCTCGCCCGGGCTCTCTTCCAGGCCGGCAAAGAGGTTGCCGAGCATCACGGCCCGCGCCCCCGCGGCCAGGGCCTTGACGATATCCCCCGAATAGCGAATGCCGCCGTCGGCAATGACCCCCACGCCCAGCTCCTCGGCCGCGCGGGCGCAGTTTATTACCGCCGACAGCTGGGGCATGCCCACGCCGGCCACGATGCGGGTAGTGCAGATCGAGCCGGCGCCCACGCCGATCTTGATCGCGTCCGCCCCGGCAGAGATCAGGTCGCGCGTTCCCTCGGGCGTCACCACGTTCCCGGCAAAGATCGTCAGGTCCGGATAGAGGCCGCGGATCTTTTCCACCGAGTGGAGGACCATCTCCGAGTGGCCGTGGGCCGTATCGAACGAGAGGACGTCGACCCCGGCGCCCACCAGGGCCGCGGCGCGTTCCAGCATGTCGGCGCCGACGCCGATGGCCGCCGCGCACAGGAGCCGCCCGCCCGCGTCCACGGCCCGGTTGGGGTAGTCGCGCTTTTTCTGGATGTCCTTCACCGTGATCAGCCCCCGCAGGTTGTAGTCGCTGTCAACCAGGGGAAGCTTTTCAATGCGGTGCTTTTGCAGGACGGCCTGGGCCTCTTCCAGAGTCGTGCCGATAGGCGCCACGACCAGGTTCTCGGAGGTCATGAACTCGGTGACCGGCTTGTCATCCTCGTGGGCAAAGCGGATGTCCCGGTTCGTGAGGATACCCACCAGCCGCTGCCCATTGGTGATCGGCACACCACTTATATGGTAGTGCGCCATGATCTCCTTGGCCTCGGCGAGGGTGGCGGTGGGTGGCAGGGTGATCGGGTCGACGATCATCCCCGATTCGGAACGTTTCACCTTGTCGACTTCGGCCGCCTGGCTTTCAATGGTGTTGTTGCGATGGATGACCCCGAGGCCCCCCTCGCGCGCCAGGGCAATGGCCATGCGCGCCTCGGTCACGGTGTCCATGGCGGCCGAGAGCACGGGCGCCTGGAGCCGAATCTTGGGGGTCAGCTGCGTGGACACGTCGAGCGTGGCCGGCAGCACCGCCGACCGCTGGGGCACCAGCAACACGTCATCGAACGTCAGGGCGCGAACCCAATCGAGATCGATGCTGGACACAGGCCCTCCTCCTGCCAGAAATAAGGTTCGCCCACCCCTAGCAGGGGCAGGCGAATCGGGTTACGGACTCTTATTAGCCAGCGGAGCGCGATGGTGTCGTAACGCTCCGCGCATACCGATATAAAGTCGATGGGCACCTCTAGCATGCCTGAGACCCTGGTGCTCTCCTCCCGGGACGGACGCGGGAGGTCTCCGCAGCGTCTGGCGGCACTGACCTCCTCTTGCCAGCCAGGCATCGTTTCGTGCACATCGACCTTTTGGGAACGCACGACCCCGGTGGCGATCAGGCCACCCCTGGGCGTCGTGTTGTTGATGGTGGCGACATGGCGGGCGGAATACCTGCCCTGGCACCGAATCACCACATCGGTCCGTTCCGCAAGGTGATCGACGATCTTGCCCCTGCCCTCGTCGCCCTCCTGGGCTCCGACCCTCACGATGGCGGGCATGCACCTCTCCTGACTCGCAAAGCCGTGGCACTACCTCTCTACGCAGCCGGCCCCTGGGTATGTCTTTGCCCTTGACCCGAAAAGAACTGGCGCCCCCTCAACCCGGTAGGATCCTACCCGAGGAGACGCCTCCGTCTGCCCATGCCACTCGTTATTGAGCAGCTGCCTAGCCCCAGTATAGCACACGGGCCCGCCAGTGGCAACCGGACGCGGCAGAACGCGCCGTGCCGCCTTTTGGCGGGCGCCGTGGCGTCGCTCACTCGTACGACACCTCATAGTCCAGCGGGACGATCTCGATCCAGCTCTGGCCAGGCCGCAGGGGGAACTCGTTCCCCTCGGCGTCATAGTAGCGGATGAGGGCCCCGTCCTCGCCCCGTTCCCAGGTCAGGTCAAACACCTGGCCATCGCGGGCGATCTCGGCCCGCCCAGAGCCGGTCAGCACGATGTCGATGGCCGTGGAGCCCAGGGTATCCTCGACGATATCGGTCCGCTTGTGCTCGGTATACAGGACGATGACGTTCGCGGCGCTGAGCTGCTTGCCCGTCAGCCCGTCGGTATGGGGCACGCCGGCCACCACGCGGAGGAACTTGTTCGCATCGGCGTCGTAGGTCCAGCGCGTCCGCGCCTCGTACGGGTAAGGGATGCTGACCTTCGTCACCGGGCGGCCTCCCGCGGGGACCGCCTCGTCAAAGAGATAGCCGGCAATGGGGGTATCCCGGTCGAGGTCCTTGGCCGCCAGGTACTCATGGACGTCCTCG
Source organism: Anaerolineae bacterium (assembly GCA_040768605.1). Lineage (GTDB taxonomy): Bacteria > Chloroflexota > Anaerolineae > UBA1429 > UBA1429 > JAAZBY01. The sequence goes on from JAXGMP010000002.1 coordinate 841,654, forward strand.
GTTGAGGCGTACATGCGGCCGCGCCAGTCGTAGCCGGCCAGCAGGCGGTAGGGCGCCGGGTGGAAGAACTGGTCCAGGTCCACGAAGGAGGCCTGCGAGATGAGCCAGCGGATCGGGTCACTGGCGCCGGTGTGCACCAGGGCCGCATCGTACTGCGGGGCGACGCTCAGGCTGCTGAGGCGCGCACTGCGCAGCGGGCGCACGCGGGCTGCCTCCTCACCGAGAAAGATGCCGGTAAAGCGCGTCAGGCTCCAGCCCTCCATGATCTCCTCGATGACCACGTCCGCCGAGCCCAGGCCGTCCTGGGGCCGGATGTTGGGATCGTTCCCCACGCGAATGGCCAGGGGCCGGCGGCTCACCAGGGCCGGATCGCTCATCCGCAGGCCCGTCAGAGGGTTCACGTAGGGGTCGGGCGTCGCGGTGGGCTCCGGCGTGGCCGTGGGCTCCGGCGTCGGGGTGGCGGCGGGAGGTGGCGTAAAGGTCGGCCGGGCCGTCTGGGCCGGTTCGGGGTCGGCCGTGGGCGCGGCAGCCATCTGGCTGGAGTTCTGCCGGCCGCAGCCCGTCAGGGGCAGCGAGGCGAAAAGGAGGAGAAGGGTCAGCAGAATGAGGGCCAGCGGCGTCTTGCGCATCGGTTACTCCTGGGTAGGTGGTGCCGGAGGAATGGCGGCATTATAGCATAGCGCCCCCCCGCCCGGAAACGCCGGCCAGGGCCGCCCACGCCTGGACTATCTCCTGACGCGCTGCCCTTTTGACCAATCGCCCAACGTGACTATAATAGCAGGCACAAACGAACAGGGTCCGTGATTGCTGGGGGAGCCCACCGGGCTGAGAGGATGGCGCAGGCCATCGACTCCTACCACCTGACCTGGATAATACCAGCGTAGGGAAGCGTACCGCGCAACGACCGTCGACAGACTTGGCGCCGCTGGATGCTTCCGGCGGCGCTTCTGTTTCCTTGGAGGGACTGTCTTGCTATCGCACCACTCTGAATGCTCGCCGCGCCACGCCGTCGTGGCGGCCAACGGCGAGTACACGCATCCCGAGCGGCACGTCGCGCTGCTGCGCGATGCCGACCTGGTCATCGCCGCCGACGGCGGCGCCAACTGGCTGGCGGCCATGGACCTAGGGGCCGATCTTCTGGTCGGCGACCTGGATTCCGCCTCGCCTGAGGCAGTACGCGCCCTCGAGGAGGGCGGTTGCCAGGTGGTCCGCCACCCGGAGCGCAAAGAAGCCACCGACACCGAACTGGCCCTGGGCGAAGCAATGGCCCGCGGCGCCACGCACATCACGGTGTTGGGCGCCATCGGCGGGCGCATCGACCACACCCTGGGCAACATCCTGCTTCTGGCCCTGCCCGGGCTGGAGGGGCTTGCCGTACGCCTGTTCGACGGCGTCTCGTATCTGTCGTTGGTGCGCGGGGAGGCCTGTGTCCGCGGGGAGAAGGGCGACCTCGTCTCGCTGTTGCCCATCGGCGGGGATGCCCACGGCATACGCACCGAGGGGCTCGAGTATCCCCTCCGCGGGGAGACCTTGCGGCTGGGCCCCGCCCGTGGCATCAGCAACGTCCTCACCGGGCCGGAGGCGCGCGTGTCGGTGGAGGAGGGCTGCCTCCTGATGGTGCACACGCCCCTCACGAACCTGGAGGGTTCGGCATGACGGGCGCGCGCCACAACCCGTTCGCGAGCGCCGAGGTGGCCGGGGCCTACGACGGCTGGTTTGCGTCGCCCCTGGGAGCCGCGGTGGACCGCCTGGAGAAGCGGCTCATCGCCCGCCTGGCCGCGCCCCGCGCCGGCCAGAGCGCCCTCGACGTAGGCACCGGCACCGGGCACTATGCCGCCTATCTGGACGACCTGGGCCTGCTGGTGACGGGGATCGACGCCAGCCCCGCGATGCTGGAGGTGGCCTGCGCGCGCCCCTCCGACGTGGTCTGGCAGGAGGGGGACGCCGCCGCGCTGCCCTACGCGGACGACTCGTTCGACCTGGTGCTCTCGGTGACGATGCTGGAGTTTGTCGCCGACCCGGCGGCGGCCCTCGCCGAGATGTACCGCGTGCTGCGCCCGGGCGGGCGGCTGGTGGCCGCCGTCCTGAATGCGCGCAGCCCCTGGGGCCGCGCCCGCCAACGTGAGGCGCTGGAGGCCGATACCCCCTTCCGGCAGGCCCACTTTTTCGAGCCCGGCGAGTTCGCCGCGCTGCTGGGCAGGTTGGGGCGCGTAGAATGGAGCAGCGCCGTGTTCCTGGGGCCCTACGGCGGCGGGCTGCGCTACGCCGACCTGTTGGAGCGGCTCGGGCAGGCCTTCTGGCGCGGCCGCGGCGCGCTCCTGGTGGGGAGGGTGAGCAAGTGATCGGAATCAGCGCGCAGGTCAGCCTGTATCCGCTGGGGCAGGGCGACCTTACCCCGGCGATCGAGGCGTTCCTCAGGGCCCTGGAGGGGCGCGGCCTCACCTACGAGGTCGGGTCCATGAGCACCGTCCTGTGGGGCGATGACGAGGCCGTCTTTGCCGCGCTGCGCGAGGGCTTTGCCGCGGCCACGGCCACCGGCCAGGCGGTGTTGACCGTGACCATCTCCAACGCCTGCCCCTGGCCGGCCGCGGCGCGCCCGGGAGGCGTATCGTGACCGGGCCAACTGTCCGCGATAGCGCCCTGCGCCGGCGCCGCGCCGGGTGGCGCTCCGCCTCGCGTTGGCTGCCGCCGACGGCGCTGATCGTGGCCGTCCTGGCGCTGTGGCAGTCGGCCACGCGCCTCTGGCAGATCGACGCCTGGCTGCTGCCGGCGCCCACCGACATCGTTCGGGCGGGCGTGCAGGCCCGCGCCCTGCTGGCGCCCCACGTCTGGCAGACGGCCCGCGAGACGTTGTGGGGGTTTTCGCTGGCCCTGGCGGTCGGCCTCGCGCTCGGCTTTGTCATCGATCGCTGGGAGCTGGCGCGTAACGCCCTCTACCCGATCCTGGTCACGTCGCAGACCATCCCGACGGTGGCGCTGGCACCCCTCCTGGTCATCTGGTTCGGCTACGGCATCTGGCCCAAGATCCTGGTGGTCGGCCTGATCTGCTTCTTCCCCATCGCCGTGAGCACGGCCGATGGCCTGCGCGCGGCCGACCCCGAGGCGATCGCCCTGCTGCGCACCATGGGCGCCGGCCCGCGGCAGATCTTGACCAAGGTGCGCTTCCCGGGGGCCTTGCCGGTCATCTTTTCGGGCGTGCGGATCGCCATCACCTACAGCGTGGTGGGGGCGATCCTCGGGGAGTGGGTGGGGGCCTCGCAGGGGCTGGGCGTGTTCATGCTGCGCGCCACCAACTCTTTCCGTACCGACTGGGTGTTCGCCAGCATCGCCATCACCTCGCTGATCAGCATCGCTTTGTTCGGCCTGGTCGCCATCATCGAGCGGTTGGCCCTGCCCTGGTACTATACCGCCGCACGCCAAGAACGGTGGGAAGAGATCTAGCAGGCCACCCTTAGGAGGAACAATGATTGCACACCGCACTTTTCGTCTGATAGCCATCGCCGGCGCCCTGCTCGCCGTCGTGATCATGAGCCTGAGCAGCTGCGCCACCTCCACCTCAGCACCCGCAACGGCCACCGACAAGGCGGTCCTGTCGCTCGACTGGGTGCCCAACACCAACCACACCGGCTTTTACGTCGCCCTGGACAAGGGCTGGTACGCCGAGGAGGGGATCGACCTGACCATCCAGACCCCCTCCGATCCGTCGGCAGCGCTGAAGCAGGTGGGCGCCGGCAACACGGCCTTTGGGGTCTCTTTCCAGGAAGAGCTCACCATCGCCCGCGCCGATGGGATCCCCGTGGTCTCTATCGCCGCGATCATCCAGCACAACTCCTCGGCCTTTGCTGCCCTGGCCTCCTCGGGCATCAGGACGGCGGCCGATTTTGCCGGCAAGACCTACGCCTCTTACGCGCTGCCCATCGAGCGCCCCATCCTCGAGGGCCTGATGGAGTGCGAGGGGGCCGACGCCTCGACCGTCGAGTTCGTCGACGTGGGGTTTGACGCCTTCCCCGCCCTGCTGGCCGGCCGCGTGGACCTGGCCTGGATCTTCCTGGGCTGGGACGGTGTGCAGGCGCAGCTCAAGGGGGTCGACCTGGCCACGGTGCCCCTCTACCCCTCCTGCGTGCCCGACTATTACACCCCCATCGTGATCGCCGGGGAAAAGACCCTCGCGGAGCAGCCCGAGCTGACGCGGCGCTTCCTGCAGGCCACGCGCCGCGGCTACGAGTACGCCATCGCCAACCCGGCCGAAGCGGCGGAGATTCTGCTCAAGTACACGCCAGAGACCGACCCGGCCCTGGTGCGGGCCAGCCAGGAGTGGCTCAGCCCCCGCTACCAGGACGATGCGGTGGCCTGGGGAGTCCAGGCCACGGAAGTGTGGGAGGAGTTCTCTCGCTGGCTGTACGAGAACGGCCTCATCGACCAGCCGGTGGATGCCTCGCAGGCCTTCACCAACGAATACCTGCCCGAGTAGCCGGATGAGTGACAGCGCTACGCCTGGGGCGGTCATCGCCGCGCGAGACCTCTACAAGGCCTTCCGCGTCGATGGGCGCATCACGCGGGCCCTCCAGGGGATCTCTTTGGAGGCCCGCGCCGGGGAGTTCGTCACCCTGATCGGCCCCAGCGGTTCGGGCAAGAGCACGCTGCTGAACATTCTCTGCGGCCTGTTGCGCGCTGAGCGGGGGGAGGTGCTCTTTCACGGGCAGCCCGCCTCTGACCGGGCACTGCTCGGCCGCGTGGGATATATGCCGCAGCGCGATCTGCTCTTGCCCTGGCGCAGTGTGCTGGATAACGTCCTCCTGGGCCCCGAGATCGCCGGCCGCGACCTGACCGTGGCGCGCCGCGAGGCCCGTGAGGCGCTGGCGCACTTTGGCCTGGCCGGGTTTGAGGAAGACTATCCTGCCACCCTCTCGGGCGGCATGCGCCAGCGCGCCGCGCTGCTGCGCACCTTCCTCTGCCGGCAGGAGGTCATCCTGCTCGACGAACCGCTGGGCGCCCTCGACGCCCTGACGCGCCTGCAACTGCGCGGCTGGCTGCTCGACGTGTGGAGCGAGTTCCGGCAGACGGTCCTCTTTGTGACCCACGACATCGAGGAGGCCATCTACATGTCCGACCGGATCTACGTCCTCTCGCCGCGCCCCGCCACGGTCGTGGCGGAGATCGCAGTCGACCTGCCCCGCCCGCGCGGCCGCGAGACGACCTCTGATCCGCAGTTTGCCGCCTGCCGCGCCGCCCTGTTCGAGGCGCTGGGCCTGTAGCACAGGAGGGCTCCCACGTGCCGCCAGAGGTTGAGGTTGTCAAAGAGAACCACGCCGGCCAGCCCGTCATCCGCTACCGGGGCACCCTCATCTGTCACGACGAGGAGTTGGCCGTGGCTCGCTGCAAGTGGAGCCTGCCGCATACCCACGACCTGGGGGCCTTTCTCCTGGAGCCGGGGGACGTGTTCACCGAGCACTACTACCGGGCGCGCTGGTTCAACGTGTTTCAGATCGCCGACGGCGCCGGGCGCCTCAAGGGCTGGTACTGCAACATCACCCGCCCCGCCCAGGTTGCGCAAGACGCCGCCGGTTGGCGCATCCACTGGCGCGATCTGGCCCTGGACCTGCTGGTGCTGCCCGACGGCAGCCATCACCTGCTCGACGAGGACGAGTACGCGGCGCTGCCCCTGTCGGCTGAGGAACGGGCACAGGCAGAACGCGCCGTGGAAACGCTCCTGGCCTGGGCCGCCGAGGGGCGCGGCCCCTTTTGCAGACCATCGTTCGGCCCAGGCGACGGGGCAGCAGCTCGATGAGGCGGACCCAGGCGCCTATAATAACCCCCGGCACCACCGATGGGAGAGAGGGGAGATCCCCCACGTGATGCAGACAGAGATACGGCCACGCTACGCGCTCATCGTCCGCCTGCCGCGCGAGGCAGAGGTCCGCCTGGAGGACGCTTTCCTGTCGGTGATCGGCGCTACCAAGCCGGCGATGGGTTATCACCTCACCCTCGTGGGGCCCTATCTCCTGGCGCCAGGCGTTGCGTCGCCACACCTCCCCGCCATCGCGCGCGTCTGCCGGCAGACCCGGCCGTTTGCTGTGCAGATTGCCCGGCTGGGGGTCTTTCGCCAAGAGAACGACAACGCCGTGTATCTGGATGTGGCCGAGCCGGAACCTGTGGTGGCCCTTCACAGGCGGCTGCTGCGGGCCGCAGGCCCCCTGATTGTGCCGGAGAGCGAACAGCTGCGGCTGTGGACGGTCGAGAACTACAAGCCCCACGTGACCCTGGGTCTGCGCATGTCCGACGGTGATCTGGAAGAGTTCCTGCGCCTGGGGAGCGCGCGGCGGGTCGAAGTGACTTTCCCCGTGCAGCGCGTGTGGCTGGTAGGGCAGGTCCCCAACGGCCCCTGGGAATACCTCGCCGAGTACGGCCTGGGCGCCTCGGAAGAGCGGCCTCGCCGGTAGGCCTGGGGCGCGCCCGGCCGCTCCGTGCCCACCGCAACGCACACGCCCCCGGGGCATCCCGTGCTGCAGTGGCAACGGGACGCCCTCGGGGGCGGTGTTCTGTGTTAGCGCAGACCTCGGCCCGGCCCCGCCGCCTTCGGCGGGGACTGCTGGCTCAGTACTCGATGACGCGCGGCAAGGCCTTGGCCTGCTCGATCCAGCTGGTCACCTGCGATTGCGAGGGCGCCTGGCGCACAAGGCGCTTGGCCTTGTTCACCTCGATCAGCTTGCCGTACAGCGACTCGGCCTTGCGGCGAGCCAGTTCGGGCACGGTGTCGACGCCGGCGTTCTCCAGCAGGTCCGAATACTCTTCCCCCACGCCCTTGATGCGGAACAGATCGGCGCGGTTGGCCCACTCGAGGATGCTCTCCTCGCGGATGCCGGACTTTTCCGCCAGAGCCTTGCGCCCGGCACGGGTGGCCGCCACCTTGAGCAGCCCCTCCACCGTCTTGACGCCCGCCTCCTTCAGCTTGGCGGCGTACGTGGGCCCGATCCCCTCGATGTCAATCACCTTGGTCATGAGAGCCTCCTCATGCGTCTCGGCTGAACAGCCACTCGTCACCAGACATCCCCGCAGGCATATGCTTGGTGGTACGCGATGAAGCCAGACGATTGACCGCGGTCCGCTAGAGCGCCACGCTTTCCCCAGTAACGGGGATCACCACCTCCCGAACACCCAACTCCTGCAGCCCCTTCTGGACGGCCAGCGACGCCTCGCTCTCCCCGTGTACCACGAAGGCCTTGCGTAACCTCCCCGGCCCTAGACTACCTACATAGGAGAGGAGCTCGGCGTGGTCGGCGTGGGCACTGTAGCCGTCGATGACCTCCACCCTGGCCTGCACCTTGTAGCGCCCTCCCAGGATGGCCACCTCCTCAGCGCCATCGCGGATACGCCGGCCGAGGGTATGCTCGGCCTGGAAGGAGACGAAAAGGATCGTGTGCCGGGGGTCCTCGATGCTGTTCTTCAGGTGGTGCAGGATGCGGCCTGATTCGCACATCCCCGAGGCACTGATGATGACCATGGGCCCCTTGCTTTCGTTCAGGGCCTTGCTGTCTTCCACGTGGCGGAGGTAGCGCAGCCTGCTAAAGCCGAAGGGATCCTTGTACTTGAGCATAAAGTCATAGGTCTCGGCGTCATAGTACTCGGGGTGCAGGCGAAAGACCTCGGTGGCGTTGGTCGAGAGGGGTGAGTCGACATAGATGGGCATCGACGGCACCTCGCCGGCCACCGTCAGGCGGTGGAGGGCGTAGACGATCTCCTGGGTGCGCCCGACGGAGAAGGCCGGGATGATCAGCTTGCCGCCCCGCTCAAAGGTCTCGTTCACGATGCGCTGGAGCTGCCGCTCGGCATCCTGGAGGGTGCCGTGCTGGCGGCCGCCGTAGGTGCTCTCAATGATCAGATAGTCGACGTCGGGCACGCGCTGCGGATCCCGCAGGATCGGCAGGTCGCGGCGGCCCAGATCCCCGGTGTAGAGGAGGCGGACGGTACGGCCGTTCTCGGTGACGTCGAGCGCCGTGAGCGCCGAGCCGAGGATATGGCCGGCATCGTAGAACGAGAGACGCACGCCGTCAGCCACCAGCGCCTGCCTCTCATAGTCCATACTGGTAAAGTAGCGCAGGCTTTCGGTGGCCTCCGTGATGCCATAGATCGGCTCCACCAGGGGTTGGCGCTCGCGCCGGCGACGCTTGTTCAGGTAGGCGGCGTCCGACTCCATGATGTGCGCCGAATCGCGCAGCATGTAGGAACAGAGGTCCCGGGTAGCAAAGGTGCAGTGGATGTTCCCGCGAAAGCCCGAGCGTACCAGGTTGGGGATGTTCCCGCTGTGGTCAATGTGGGCATGCGAGAGGACCATCGCGTCGACGCCGGCGGCGTCGAAGGGCAGGTGACGGTTCTTCTCAAAGGACTCCTGGCGGTGCCCCTGAAAGAGCCCGCAATCTAGCAGGACCTGGTGGCCGTTGGCCGTCAGGAGGTGCTTGGAGCCCGTGACGGTTCCGTTCGCTCCAAGGAAGGAGATCTTCACGTGGCGTCTCCGGCAGGTGGTGAAACGGGTTACGGCAGGATTATGTCCCGCGGTGGGAGGGTGTCAAGCGGCAAAGCGCTCCGCCCGCCCCTCCTGTTGCCGCGCCCCGCAACCGGCCTATAATGGCTGCCAGCACCTCGCCATACACGCCGTCGCCAAACCCTGCAGGGAGGTACCATGGCCACGCCCAGTGTGCGCATCGTCCCGGTGACCAGCCGCCGTGAGGTCCGTGACCTGGTCATGTTCCCCTTTCGCCTCTACCGGGATGACCCCAACTGGGTCCCTCCCCTGATCGGCGACCGCATGAAACACTTTGACCCGGCCGTGAACCCCTTTTACCAGCACGCCGAGGTCCAGCTCTTCCGCGCCCTGCGCGACGGCCAGACGGTCGGCACCATCGCCGCCATCGCCGACGAGACCCATCCGCAGATCTGGAACGAGCCGGTCGGCTTTTTCGGGGAGTTTGAGGTCATCCGCGATCAGGAGGTGGCCAACGCCCTGTTCGACGCGGCGCGCGACTGGCTGGCTTCGCGCGGCCGCCAGATCATGCGCGGCCCGATGAACATGAACATCAACGAGGAGATCGGCACCCTCGTCGACGGCTACGACGGCCCTCCGGTCATCATGATGACCTACAACCCGCCCTACTATGCGGAGCTGATCGAGGCCTACGGGTTCCAGAAGGCCAAGGACGTCTACGCCTACAAGGTCGATATCACGGGCTATGCGGCGGACCTCAGCAACGTCCCCGAGCAGGTCAAGCGGGTGGCGCAGATCGCCGTGGAGCGCCACGGCGTGACCATGCGTCAGGTTGACCTGAAGCGCATCCACGAGGAGATCGAGCTGATCAAGCCGATCTACCGGCAGGCCTGGCAGAAGAACTGGGGCGCCGTCCCCATCACCGACGAGGAGCTGGACCACCTGGCCGCTTCGTTGGTGCAGATCGCCGACCCCCGCCTCACCTACCTGGCCTTCATCAAGGGCCAGGCCATCGGGGTGTTCATCGCCGTGCCCGATTTCTGCCAGGTCGCCATTCACCTGGGCGGCCGGCTCTTCCCCATCGGCTGGCTCAAGTACCTCTGGTACCGGCGCAAGATCAGCGGCCTGCGGGTGCTCATCATGGGCGTGCTCGAGGAACACCGCCTGAAAGGGATCGAGGCGCTCTTTTACCTCGAGGGGCTGCGCCGGGCCAAGGAGATGGGCATGGAGTGGGGCGAGATGTCCTGGATCCTCGAGGACAACTACCGGATCCGCCGGGGCATCGAGTCAATGGGCGGCAAGGTATACCGCACCTACCGCCTGTACGACGTCGCCACCTCGCGCGAGGCGACGGCCTGACGGGGGTCGCGCGCGGAACAGCCACAGACGGCCGCGGGGGGCTGGACAGTCCAGCCCCCCGCGGCGTTCTACTCAGCCACCGGTCTGCGCGCGGCTGGGTTGGATGCTCGTGCGCCGCAGCAGGTTGGCGTTGGTCACCACCGTGATCGAGCTGGAGGCCATGGCGATCTCGGCCAGCGCCGGGTGCATCAGGCCCAGGATGGCCAGGGGCACCATGATGACGTTGTAAAAGAAGGCCCAGAAGAGATTCTGCCGGATCTTGCGGAAGGTCGCCTGCGACAGGCGCACCGCACTGGCCACGCCCCACAGGTCGCCGCGCACCAGGGTGATGTCGGCCGCCTCGATGGCGATGTCGGTGCCGGTGCCGATGGCGATGCCGACGTCCGCCTGGGTAAGGGCCGGGGCGTCGTTGATGCCGTCGCCCACCATGGCCACCGTGCCGTAGAGCTCCTGCAGGCGGCGGATCTCCGCGACCTTGCCGTCAGGCAGCACCTCGGCCACCACGTGGTCGATCCCCGCGCGCCGGGCGATCGCCTCGGCCGTGCGGCGGTTGTCGCCGGTGAGCATGGCCGTCCGTAGGCCCATCTCCTGCAGCGCCCGGACGGCTTCGGCCGCATCCGGCTTGATCTCGTCGGCCACGGCCAGCAGGCCCGCCAGGGTCCCGTTGCGGGCCGCCAGGACGGCCGTCTTGGCCTCCCCCTCCAGGCGGGCCAGCGCGGCCTGGGCCGGCGCGGCGTCCACGCCCTCCTCGTCCAGCAGCCTGGGGCTGCCGACCAGCCAGACGTCCCCGGCCAGGGTCGCGCGGATCCCCTTACCGCGCAGGGCGGCAAACTCCTCCGGCTCTGGCAGGGCCAGGCCGCGCTCCTGCGCGCTGCGGACGATGGCCTGCCCAACCGGGTGCTCGCTGCCCGCCTCGGCCGCGGCCACGGCGGCGAGGAGGCCCCGCTCGTCGCCGTCGAAAGCCACCACATCGGTGACCTGCGGCCGCCCAAGCGTGAGGGTGCCCGTCTTGTCAAAGACGATCACCTTCGCCTCACGCATCGTCTGGATGGCCGCACCGTTGCGGATCAGGATGCCGTTCTCGGCGCCCAGGCCGCTGCCCACCATGAGCGCGGTGGGAGTGGCCAGCCCCAGCGCGCAGGGGCAAGCGATCACCAGCACCGAGATGGTGGCCACCAACGCCAGCGTCGCCGGCGAAAGGTAGGGGTCCACCCAGGGGATGGCGCCCTGCACGGCGGCCAGCAACCCGCTGAGCGGCCCGCTAAACAGGAGCCAGGCCAACGCCGTCAGCGCGGCGACACCGATGATGATCGGCACGAACACGCCCGTCACCCGGTCAGCAAACTCCTGGATGGGCACTTTGGTGCCCTGGGCTTCCTCAACCATGCGCACCACCTGAGAGAGGAAGGTGTCAGCCCCCACGCGGGTGGCCTCGACGCGCAACAGGCCCGTCTGGTTCACCGTGGCGCCGATGACCTCGTCGCCGGGGCCCTTGGCCACCGGCATCGACTCTCCCGTGGCCATCGACTCGTCCACGGCGCTCTCGCCCGAGGCGACGCGGCCGTCGGTGGGCACCTTTTCCCCCGGACGCACGACGAGGAGGTCCCCCACCCTTACCTGGGCGATGGGCACCTCGTACTCCTGGCCGTCGATGAGGACGTGAGCCGTCTTGGCGCCCAGCTCCAACAACCTCCGGATGGCCTGCGAGGCGCGTCCCTTGGCAGAGGCCTCGACATACCGCCCCGTCAGGTGGATGGCCATGATCATGGCGGCCACCGCCGCATAGGAAGAGACCGAGGTGACCAGCGAGAGCGGCCCGCTCAGCCAGGAGGCGCTGGTGCCCAGGGCGATGAGGACGTCCATGTTCGCGCTGCCATGCGTCAGCGAGTTCCAGGCCGAACGGAAGGTCGGCGCACCGGGCCAGATCAGCACGGGCAAGGCCAGGGCCATCAGGGCCACCTCGATGGCCATCACGCTGGGCCAGGCAATGCCGGCCAGCATATGCAGCAACATGATGAGAACGACCGGCCCGGTGAAGGCCCAGGCCACGGCCATGCGCCGGCGGGCCGCGGCCATCTTCTGGGCGTCCAGATCGACCTGGCCCTCCTCGCTGACGGCGCCTTCCAGCACCTCATAGCCGGCATCGCGCACGGCGGCGGCCAGGCTCGCCCGTGAGGCAAGGCCGGGCAGGTACTCGACCGTGGCGCGCTCGGTGGCCAGGTTCACGCTGACGGAGACGACCCCGTCTACCCGGCGGAGGGCGCGCTCGACATGGTTCACGCAAGAGGCGCAGGTCATCCCGCCAATCGGCAGGACCTCGCGGCGCACCGCCGCATCATAGCCGACCTCGCGCACCCGCTGGACGAGGCCCGCGACGTTCAGCACCGTCGGGTCAAAGGTAACCGAGGCCCGCTCGGTGGCAATGTTCACGTTGGCGGCGGAGACCCCCGCGACCTTCTTCAGGCCGCGTTCCACCGTGTTCGCGCAGGATGCACAGGTCATGCCGAGAACATCGAGTTCGACGGTCTTGGCTTGGGTTTGCTCTGCCATGTTAGGCACCTTTCTGGCCGGCCCGCTGCGCCGTAAGGGCGTCGGCGGCATTAGCGGGCGGTTCCCATTCAGCCCAGTATAGCATAACCACTAAAGATTAGCAACTTACTACGGAATGTGGCTTCGGCCTCGCCCGGGGTGATTGGTCGGCCGGCCGGCCGCGTGTATAATCGCTAGTGTCTCCCCTTCCGGCGGAGGCAGGAACAGACGCCGGCCGCAACTTCTGCCGCAGGGAACAGCCTCATGCAGCAAGCGCTATCATGCAGCGAGAACTGACGGTAGGGCCGCCAACGCGGGCCGCCTCATGGGCGAGCCGGCCCAGCCTTGGCCGGCCTGCCAACCATCTGAGCGTCCTGCTCCTGTACCTCGTCCTGACCGTCGCGCTGACCTATCCCCTCGTGACGCACGTGGCGACCGCCGTCCCCGGCCCCCCCGACGCCAACGGGGCCTGGCTCTACGACCTGTGGAAGACCCGCCAGGGGCTGGCCGGCATCGTCCAGGGCGGGCATCTGCCTGCTCCGCGCCAGTACGCCGACGGTCCCTCTCTGGGGGTCGCCAACCATTTGCTGGCGCTGCCGGTCCTCCTGCTGGGCAACGAGGTGCTGGCCTACAACGCCCTGGTACTCCTCAGCTTCGTGCTGACGGCCTACGGCACCTACCTGCTGGTCATGTACATAACCGGCAACCCCTACGCGGCGGCCGTCAGCGGTTGTGTACTGGCCTTTGCCCCGCTGCGGCTGCACTGGCTGGCCACCGGCCAGCTGCCGCTCCTGGCCACGCAGTGGATACCGTTGACCTTCCTGAGCCTCGAGCGGACCCTGCGCGAGCAGCGGCGCCGCCACGGCCTGCTGGCTGGGCTCTTCCTGGGGTTGGCCATGCTCTCCTCGTGGAGCTACGTGCTCCTGGCGGGCGGCGCCACGCTTCTCTATGCGTTCGTGCGCGTGTGGCCCTGGCGGGCGCGCTCCAATCGGGCCGCGCGGCGGGCCCTGTTCCCGGGCGCCCTGCTGGCGGCGGCGCTGGCAATAACGGCGCTCCTCCTGGGGGGCCCCTCGGAGGGTGCTGTTCTCCCCGCGGCCGCGGCGGTGGCGCCCTCGCCCGGGATCGATGATCTTTTGCTCCCCAGCGCCTACCACCCGCTGTGGGGCCAGAGCTTCGCGGGGCTGCGCTCCGCCTCTCCCCTACTCCCGGACGGGGTGCCGGGGTTTGCCTACCTGGGGCTCATCACCGTGCTGCTGGCCCTGATGGCCCTCACCGAGACCGAGAACGAGGAACCCCGCACGCTCTCAGGGATGGTCTGGATCACCGTGGTGTTCGGCCTTTTGGCGCTGGGGCCGGTGCTGAAGGCCTTTGGCGCGGCGGTCAGCCTGGATTCTTTCCCGGAGCTCGGCGAGCGGCTGGCGCGTTCCTTGGTGGCGCTGGGCGTGCCCTCTCCGGCCGGCGGGGCGCTCCCCCTGCCGGCGGTGGTGCTCTACCTGGTCGCCTCGCCGGCGGTCGCTGCGGACCTGTTGCGCGCCGCGCCCATCGTGCCCACCTTTGCGCTGGCCATCATGGCCGGGATCGGCGCGGCGACCATGATCGGCACCAGCCGGGCGTCGGGCACGCGGCGCTCTCCCTGGGAAGAGCAGCGCAACCCGCTCTACGCCGCCATGCGCCCCAGACGGCGCTGGGACGTGGGCGCCCTGCTCGGCGCGGCCATGCTGATCGCTCTGGTGGCCCTTGACTATGGCGCGGTGCCGCTGGCGTGCGGCTTTACCGAGCCACGCGCCCTGGCCCTTGACGAATGGCTGGCGGACCAGGCCCGCGACGGCGCCGTGATCTACTACCCCCTGGAGCGCACCTCCAGCGGCTTCACCCTCTACGCCTCGCGGCTCCACGGCCATCCGCCGGCCCAGGCCACCCTGGCTGCGGCGCCTGCTGCCCTCCTGCGGTCCTTCCCTTCCGCCGAGGCGGTCGCGATGCTCCGCTCGCGCGGGGTGGCCTTCATCGTCGTCTCTGCGGAGGCGCCCCTTCCCGGGCGCGCCCTGGGCACCGACGTGACGGCGATCGTCTCGGCGGCGGTCGACCTGGTCCCGGCGGGTGTCGTCCATCAGGGGCCAGCCTGGGACGGCGCGACGGGCGATTTCGCCACCTGGCTGCCGACCTGGCTGCCCACCGACTCGGAGAGACTGATCATCTACTCCCTACAGTGACCCGCCCCTCCCTAGAGGCGCGTTTGTGAGCACCCCCACCGTCAGGTATACTGCTCTCTGCTGCTCGGGCGGCGGGGCGCCGCCGGTCGAGCATTTGCTGGTCGTGGTTTTCCATCACAGGAAGTGGCGATGAAACTGTCGGTGCTCATGCCGGTGTTCAACGAGGAGGCCGGGCTGGAGATGATCCTCCGCCGGGTATCGGAAGTCGAGATCCCCAAGGAGATCATCGTCGTCGATGATTGCTCGCAGGACGGCACGGCCGGCATCCTGAGGCAGATCGACCTCCCCGAGCTGCGCGTCATTCGCCATGAGGTGAACAAGGGCAAGGGAGCGGCCATCCGCACCGCGCTGGCCGCCGTCACCGGGGACGTCATCATCATCCAGGACGCCGACCTGGAGTACGACCCGAACGACTATCCCCGCCTGGTGGAGCCGATCTTTGCCGGGCGCGCCAAGGTGGTGTTCGGCGTGCGTAGCTTTGCCGGGCAGAAGCCCCTCTTGCGCATCGGGAACCAGGCGCTGACGGCCATGACCAATCTGCTGTACGGCCTGCACCTGCACGACATGGAAACGTGCTACAAGGTGATGACCACCGACATCGCCCGCAGCCTGAACATCGAGTGCAACCGCTTCGATCTGGAGCCAGAGATCACCGCCAAGATCGCCCGCCTGGGCCACGCAATCTGGGAGGTGCCCATCTCGTACACCCCGCGCGAGGAGAAAAAGTTGTCTCCCTGGAAGGACGGCCTGCCGGCGCTGCGGGCGCTGCTCCGCTACCGCCTGTGGAAGCCACAGGTTGCCGCCCCGGCGAGGGAAGGCTTGGGGTGACGCCCCCACCGTCGCGCCTTCAGGAACCCCCCGCTACCGACGGGCCCAGGCGCGGGGTGATCGTCCGCGTGCACGGCGGCCACTATTACGTGCTCGATCAGGGGCGCGAGGTGGACTGCACCATGCGCGGCCGCATGAAGAAGGAGCGGCTGGATACCAAGATCATCGCCATTGGCGACGTGGTACTTTGGACCCCCGCAGAGGAGGGCACCGGCATCATCGAAGAGGTGCTGCCGCGCCGCACGGTCCTCTCGCGCCAGGCGCCGCCCCCGCGCCCTAGGCGCTTCTCCCGCGGCTACACTCCCCCCGAACAGCAGACCGAGCAGGTCCTGATGGCCAACCCGGACCAGGTACTGGTCATCTTTTCCCTGGCCAACCCCTTCCCCAACCCCCTCATGCTCGATCGCTACCTGGTGGCCTGCGAGGCCGTCGGGCTGCCCGTGATCATGGTCGCCAACAAGGTGGACCTCGTCGAGGATGCGGAGGAGCTGGAGATCATCGCCCTGTATCAGGGGATCGGCTACACGGTGATTCCCACCAGCACCCAGACGGGCGAGGGGCTGGAGGCATTGCATGCCCTGCTGCGGGGCAGGCTGTCGGTGCTCACCGGTCCCTCGGGCGTGGGCAAGTCCTCGCTCTTGAATGCCCTGTGGCCCGAACTGGACCTGGAAACGGGCGAGGTGAGCGAGTTTACCGACAAGGGCACCCACACCACCGTGGTGGCGCGCTTGCTGACCCCCGAGCCCGACACCTACGTGGCCGACACGCCCGGCCTGCGCCAGTTCCGGCTGTGGGATATCGAGCCGGAGCAGCTGGACGCCTTCTTCCCCGAGTTCGCCCCCTACCTGACCAGGTGCCAGTTTGCGCCCTGCACGCACACCCACGAGCCGGGCTGCGCCGTGCGCGCCGCTGCCGAGCTCGGTGAGATTCCCGCCGTGCGGTATGAGAGCTACTGCCGCATGTTCGACTATGGATTCTAGGGAGCGGGGCGGCCGGCGCCCCTGAGCGGAACCGGCCTCAGGGGTATCACGTCCAGGGTGTGCGGGGCGCGTGGGCCCGGCCAGGCCCCCTTTCCTCACATCAGGCAGACAGGAGGATTCCCCATGGAAGAAGCGGCTACCGCCGTGCCCGAGCAGCCCGCGGAGCAGAAGGGGCGGGCGCCCCTGGCGGGCCTGGGCCGGCACCTGGGCATCATCGAGACCATCCTGCGCAACCGGTATCCCTTCTTTGTCGAGATCCGCGACGGCCTCGGCCTCCAAGACAAGACGCGCTCCATGTTGGTGGCCAGCGTCATTTTCCTGGCCCTCTACGGCGCGGTGCTGGGTTCCACCCACAGCGTGTTGCAGGCCCTCAGTTCGGCGGTCAAGCTGCCAATCCTCTTCCTGGCCACGGCCGTGATCACCTCGCCCACGCTCTACTTTTTCAACATTCTGTACGGCTCCGACCAGGGGCTGCGCCAGAACATCGCCCTGGTGATGACGGCCATCACGGTGACGTCGGTCATCCTGCTGGCCTTCACGCCCATCTCGCTCTTCTTCCTGTTGACCTCGGGGGGCTACCAGTTCTTCAAACTCATGAACGTGGCCTTCTTTTCCATCGCCGGGTTCATCGGGGTGGGCTTTCTGGGCGAGGGGATGCGGATCGTCGGGGCGCGCAGCCGCGTGGTGACGCTGTGGGTGCTCATGTATGCCTTTGTGGGCAGCCAGATGGCCTGGACGTTGCGGCCCTTCATCGGCGCGCCCAGCATGCGCTTTGAGCTGTTCCGCCAGCTGGGCGGCAACTTTTATACCAACATCCTGGCCAGCCTGGGAGAGATCCTGGGCTTTTTCACGGTGAGCTAGGGGGGCGCTATGGAGAACAAGCCCGCGCGAGGCTCCTCCTCCCGTACTGACCAGATCCTGGACCTGTTGCTCGACGCCCTGGCCGAGCGGCAGGCCACACGCCAGGCCGACCGCCGGGCGGGTGAGCCGCCGTCGGCTCCCGCGTCGGCCCCTTCCGCCGCTCCTCCGCCCCGGGGCGCGGCGCCCGCTTCCCTCGGCCAGGCTGCCCCGCCCCAGGCGGAGGAGCGGCCCGCGCCCTCTGCGGCAGCCAAACCCGTGGGCAGCCCGCCAGGCGTGCGCAAGCTGCCCTCGCGCCCGCCGCGCCCCGGGCAGCCCGGCTGGACGCCGCCGGCCCGTGTGCCGGCCATCGGCATGGAGCGCTTTCTGGGGCGCTTCCTGGCCGTCGTCGCGGCGCTCGTCGTGGTCATGAACCTGCCGCTGACCGCCTATGGCGCCGGCCTGGCCCGCCTGAAGCCCGATTCGGCCTCGCTCATCATCCGCGACGGATTGGTGCTCAAGGGGACTGGGCCCGACATCTACATGCTCCAGAACGACCGCCTGCGCTGGATCAGCAGTATGGACGCCTTTGAGCACCTGGGGCTGACCTGGCGCAACGTCCACGTCGTCGAGGATTCCTTCCTGGCCAAGTTCGAGGTCGGCAGCCCGATCCACGTCCTGCTCCGCTGTACGGGGAGCCCGCATATCTACCGCCTCGAGGGGGGCGAGAAGCGCTGGATCAAGGACATCCCCACCCTCCTGGCCGAGGGGCACGTCTGGGAGGACGTCCGCACCGTCTCGTGTGAGTACCTGCGCTCGCTGCCGGACGGTCTGCCGATCGGCGAGGACGCCGGCCCGCCGCCGCAGCCCTAGCGGAGGAGTGCCTTCGGGCGATCAGGGCGGGGCGAGCCATCCCCCCTGTGCCAGAAAGTCGGTGTGCCGCAGATAGTCCGCCTGGCTGTTGTACCAGATGACCACCCAGCAGGTCGCCCAGCCGCGCAGGCGGATCGCCTCATGGCGCGTGTTCCCATCCCGCACGCTCAGTTCCCCGCTGCGATACTCGGCGATTAGCGGGGGAATGGCCAGTGCCTCGCCGAAGCCCGCCGCCATCTGCGCGGTGCGGCGCGCCCAGTGTTCGGGCTCGTCGGGGTACTCCATGCCCGGCTCGGGCCCCACGCAACGCGAGAGGCAGCCCAGAGGGAGCTCCAGCGGCCCGTTCCACCAGCGGCGCTGCCGCCGGAGCCCCTCGGAAAGGGCCGGGTTCGCCCAGTGGCCGCCGGTCAGGTAGGCATGGATCCATTCCTCCAGGCGGCCCTCCTCCGCGTACTGGAGGGCGGTGGGGACGTCAAAGGCAATTATGATGCGGTAGCCCTCCCGTGAAACGGATGGCGGATACTGGTGAGTCTGTGGCGCCGCGGCCCGGCCCACCCTGCGCCCCCCCGCGAAAACGCGAGACCCCCGGCACGCCAGGGGTCTCGCCTCTTGTTGCGGGGCAGGCCTGCGGTGCCCTAGCCCAACGTTGCGGCGACCTCTTCGAGCTGGTCGACGATCTGAATGTTCTGCGGGCACTTGGGCTCGCACTCGCGACACCCGACGCACTCGGAGGCGGGCAGCCCCTCGAGCACGCGCTGGCCGCGGATGGTCACCTTTTCCCCCGCGGCCAGTTTGGCATAGTTGGCCCGGGCATAGTCCGTCATGCCATAGACGCGGTGAAAGTTCATGAGCAGAAAGTTCCCGGGGATGTCCACGCCGTTGGGGCAGGGCATGCAATAGTCGCAGCCCGTGCAGTACAGGTTGGCGAACGACTGCAGCCGATCCAGCATCGTCTGGACGGCGGCGTTCTCCTCCCCGTTGAGCGGCTGCTCGTGGCTGGCGCTTACGACGTTCTCGTCGATCATCTCCAGGCTGTTCATCCCCGAGAGGGCCACCGTGACGGCCGGGCTGGACAGCACCCAGCGGATAGCCAGGTCCGGCGCCGAGCGGATCGTGTCAGGCCACAGGTCGCGGGCCTGCTGCGGGCTCCACATGGCCATGCGGCCGCCACCCACCGGGCCCATGACCACGGTGCCCAGGCCCCGCTCGTGGGCCACGCTGAAGGCCTTTTCCATGGAGCGGTCCAGCAGGTTGTACTGCAGGGTGACCCCGTCGAACTCACCCGTCTCGATCAGACGGACGACGTTCTCGGGCGTATCATGCGAAGAGAAGGCCAGATGGCGGATGAGCCCTTCTTTCTGGGCCTGCCGCGCCGCCTTCAGGCAGCCGTCCTCGCCCAGGCCGTTGGCCTGGAAAGCGGCCATTTGCAGGTTGTGCATGTGCATGATGTCGATATAGGGCGTGTCAAAGCGCTGTAGCTGCTTCTCCAAACGCTCCCGCCACTCTTTGCCCTTGATATCTCGGATGGGTATCTTGGTGGAGATGACCAGTTTGCTGCGATCGTACGGCTTGATGGCCTGGCCGACGGCGACCTCGCTGGTGCCGTTGATGTAGCCCCAGGCCGAGTCGATGTAGTTGATGCCCAGGTCGATCCCCTTGCGCAGCATAGGCACCGAGAGGCTAAAGTCGCAGGTGCCGTCCTCTTTCTTGGGCAGGCGCATGGCGCCATAGCCCAGGGCCGATACGCGCAGGCCCGTCTTGCCATAGTCACGATACTGCATGATCGGTATCCTCCGTGTCACTATTTCCCAACGCGCGTGCCGCACGCCAAGGCTGGTCTCAGCAGCGATCTAGTCTACCCCCATGGGGCATCCCCCGTCAAGCGCCACCCTTACCAAGCGCGTGACATCCATTGACACGCCATCCCCGCCTCCCTAGAATGGCGCCCTGGAGGTGCGCCATGCCTTATCCCCAGTTCGATCGAACCCGACTGCGCTTGCGGCCCCTGGCCGAGCGCGACCATGACGTCCATTTGGCCGACCTGGCCAGCCTCAGCGACGCGGTGCCGCCGTATGACCGCGCCGACATCCCCGAGATCGGCCGCCGGATGGTGGCCGCCCGCCGCCAGGGCGCCGCGGTCATCTGGATGATGGGTGCCCACGTGATCAAGAACGGGCTCTCGCGTTATGTCATCGACCTGATGGAGCGCGGCGCAGTGTCGGCCATTGCCTTGAACGGCGCCTGCGCCATCCACGATTTCGAGCTCTCCCTGGTCGGCGCCACCAGTGAGAGCGTGGCCCGCTACATCCGCACCGGGGAGTTCGGCCTCTGGCGTGAGACGGGCCGCCTGAACGACATCGCCACCCGCGCCGCCGCCGAGGGCCTGGGATTCGGCGAGGCGATCGGCCGCGAGATCTGGGAGGGGGGGCTCCCTCACCGCGACGTGAGCGTGCTGGCCGCCGGGTACCGCCTGGGCATCCCGGTCACGGTGCACGTCTCCATCGGGTATGACATCATCCACGAGCACCCCAACTGCAGCGGCGCCGCGCTCGGGGCCGCTTCGTACACCGACTTTTTGGTCTTTGCCCGGCAGGTGAGCGATTTGGAGGGCGGCGTGCTCCTCTCCACGGGCACCGCCGTGATGGGCCCCGAGGTCTACCTCAAGGCCCTCTCGATGGCCCGCAACGTGGCCTCTCAGGAGGGGCGGCCCCTCTGCCACTTTACCACCGCCGTCTTTGACCTGCAGGACCTCGGCGAGGACCTCTCTCACGAGGCCGGCAAGACCGAGGCCCGCTACTACTTTCGGCCCTTCAAGACCATCCTGGTGCGCACCGTACAGGACGGCGGCGAGAGCTTTTACGTCCGCGCTGACCACAGGGTAAGCGTGCCGAACCTACACCGCGCCGTGCAGGCTGCCCTGGGAGAGTGACCATGGACCGTGCCAGGCTGGAGGAGATCACCGCGCGCTTTGCCGAGCAGCGCCTGGTGGTGCTCGGTGACTACTTTCTGGACCGCTACCTGGAGATAGACCGCTCCCTGGCCGAGACCTCCCTCGAGACCGGCCTGGAGGCCCACCAGGTGACGGCCATCCGCAACAGCCCGGGGGCGGCCGGCAACGTCGCCGCCAACCTGGCGGCTTTGGGGGTGCACGTGGCCGCCCTCGGCGTGATCGGCGAGGACGGCCAGGGCTACGACCTGGCCCGCGAGCTGGACGCGCGCGACATCGATAGCGCGCCGCTCTTCCGCCTGAGCGACCGCTTCACCCCTACCTACACCAAACCGATGATGCACGAGCCCGATGGGCGCGTGCACGAGCTATCTCGGTTGGACGTCAAGAATCGCCAGCCCCTCGAACCCGAGGTCGAGGACGCCATCGTGGCCCGCCTCGCCGAGCTACTGGAGGAGGCCGACGGCGTGGTGGTCGCCGACCAGGCCCAGGAGCGCAACTGCGGCGTGGTGACCGATCGCGTGCGCCGGGCCTTGGTGGACCTGGCCGGTCGCTATTCTGACAAGGTGTTCCTGGTGGACTCGCGCACGCGCATCGGCGAGTTCGGCGGGCTCTTCCTCAAGCCTAACGAGCGCGAGGCGATCGCGGCCGTGCGCCCGGGGGCCGTCGGCCCCTTCTCGCTGGAGCTGGCCGCGGAGGCTGGCCGCGCCCTGGCAGCGCGCGGCAGGCGGCCGGTCTTCGTCACCGTCGGGGAGCTGGGCATCCTGGTGTGCGATGGAGCGAGTAGCAGGCGGGTGCCCGCTGTGCCGGTACGCGGGGAGATCGACATCGTCGGCGCGGGAGACAGCACCATGGCAGGCCTGGCCGCGGCCCTGGCCAGCGGCGCCGGCCTGGCCGAGGCCGCCCTGGTCGGCAACCTGGTCGCTTCGGTGACCATTCGCCAGCTCGGCACCACCGGCACGGCCACCCCCGCACAGGTGCTGGAGGCGTTCAGCCGCTGGCAGCCGGCCTGAGCGCCTCGCCCTCGGCGGGAAAGATCGGCAACGGCTCGCCCATGATCGGCAGTGGCCGGCTGACGTGCACCTCCCACCAGGCCACCGGTGTGGCCAGGAGCTCCCGCCACCAGTAGCGAGCGATGAACACATAGTCGCGGCGGTCGGCCGCGACGCCCGTGGCACGCAGGCCCAGCCCCTTGGCCGTAAAGAGCGCCCGGTCCAGGTGATACGACTGCGTCACCAGGATGGCGTCGGTCACCAGAAAGATATGCCGGGCCCGGTAGCAGGAGTCGTAAGTGCGCCGGCCGGCGTAGTCCAGCACGATGTCCTCGTCGGGCACGCCCCGTTCTAGGGCATACTCGCGCATAGCCTGCGGCTCGTTATAGTAGAGGGTGCTGTTGTCGCCGGTCATCAGCAGCTTCTGCACCTTGCCCAGCCGGTAGAGGGTGACGGCCGTCTCCACCCGGTCACCGAGGATGGCGCTCGGGCTGCCATCCGGCCAGACGCCCGCGCCAAACACGATGGCGACCTGCGCCGTGGGGGCCTCTTCCGCAGAGTAGGTGCTGTGCCGGCCATCCCGGTCGGTCCACCAGCGCAGGCCCACCACGAGCAGGACGGTGAGCAGGCCCAGCCCGGCGATAGCGCGCAGCGCCGCGCGGCCCACGCGCCCCAGGTTGCTGATCGGTCGTCTGTTCTGTGGCATTGGCTGTGGCTCTCCAAGGGTTGTGGGGAACAGACGGTCGTCCCGCTATGGCGGTTCCCCGCGCACCCCGCGGTCGTTCGCAGGCGGGCCTTCGAGTATAGCACGCGGCTGACCGACCGGCGAGCAGGGCCGGCGGACCGGCGAGCAGGGCCGGCGGACCGCCGCACGGTCAGGGCGCAGCGACGGCGCGCCGTGGGTGCTGCTAGCTCACGGGCAGGATGTGCGTGTGTCGAAGGAGAGGTGTCATGGAGAGAACGCGCCCACGGGGGCTCTACTTTGAGGAGTTCGCCGTCGACCAGGAACTCCAAGGGCCGGCTCGCACCATCACCGAGGCCGACGTGGTGCAGTTCGCCGGCCTGTCGGGCGACTATAACCAGTTGCATACCGATGCCGTCTATGCCGCCAGGCACTCGGGGTACGGCAAGCGGATCGCCCACGGGCTGCTGGGGCTCTCCGTCGCCAGTGGCCTGGCGGCGCGGGCCGGCTTTATCGAGGGGACCGCGCTGGCTTTCCTTGGGCTGGACTGGCGGTTCAAGAAGCCGATCTTTATCGGCGACACCATCGCGATCACGGCCCGGGTGCGGCGCGTGCGACCGATGGCCTCTTCCGGCGGGGGGATCGTCGTCCTGGACGTCTCGGTCACCAACCAGAGCGGTGCCATCGTGCAACAGGGCGAATGGTCTCTCCTAATGCGCGGCCGGCCGCAGGCCGCCGAATAGGTCCGCGCCGCCGGCGTCCCCGCGCCTAGCGCCGCATGGCCACCCGCACGAGCGCAGCGGTCGCCCGGCGCGCCAGTCGGCGTGCCCTGCTCCGCAGGCGCGCCCACTGATAGATGCTCCAGCGCCACCAGACGCGATACCACGACGGGACGGCTTCCTCGGGCGCGCCGCGCCAGCGCAGCGCCACAGAGGCCCAGGTCAACCCCGCGCCAAAGCCCACCAGCACCAGCCGGTCGCCCGGGCGAACCAGCCCGGTGGCGACCGCCTCGCACAGGGCGATGGGCACCGAGGCGGCCGAGGTGTTGCCGTACTCCTCGAGGTTTACCACAAAGCGCTCCATCGGCAGCCCCAAGCGCCTGGCGGCCGCCGCGATGATGCGCACGTTGGCCTGATGAGGGATCACCCGGTCGATCTCCGCGAGGGCCCAGCCTGCCTTGCGCGACACCTGCTCGGCCGCGTCGGCCAGGGCCGTGGTGGCAAAGCGGTAGACCTGCCGGCCGTCCATGCGCAGGTAGTGCAGCCCCTGCGTCAGCGCCTCGTGCGTGAGGGGCATGGCCGAGCCCCCCGCCGGGATCATGAGCACGTCTCCGCCTGAGCCGTCGGCGCCCAGTAGCGTGGCCATCACGCCGGCCTGCCCGTCCGCAGCGCGCAGCAGCACCGCCCCCGCCCCGTCACCGAACAGGACCGCGGTGCTGCGGTCCGTCCAGTCTAGGCGACTGGTCAGCGCGTCGGCCCCGACGACGAGGACCTGGCCATGCTCCCCGGAGGCGATCGCCTGGTGCCCAGCGGCCAGCGCGTAGACAAACCCGGAGCAGGCCGCGTTCAGGTCAAAGGCGCCGGCCTGCGTCGCGCCGAGGGCGTCTTGCACGCGGCAGGCGGTGGGAGGCATCGGGTGGTCGGGCGTGCTTGTCGCCACGATGATCAGGTCGATATCGCGCGGGTCAGCATCGGCCACTTGCAGCGCCCGGCGCGAGGCCTCGATCGCCATCGAGGCGGTGGTCTCCCCGGCAGAGATCACATGCCGCCGCGCGATGCCGGTACGCTCGCGGATCCAGCCGTCGGAGGTGTCCATCAGGTGGGCCAGGTCGTCGTTGGTCAAGACCCGCTCGGGGACGTACATGCCCCAACCTACGATCTCGCTGCGCCGCGCACCGTTGCCGCTGTGTCTAGAGTTGGGTGAAGACGAGGCACGCATTATGTCCACCAAAGCCAAAGGAGTTGGATAAGACGCTGCGGATGGGAGCACGGCGCGCCCGGTTGGGCACATAGTCCAGGTCACAGCCCTCGCCGGGATGGTCCAGGTTCACCGTCGGAGGCAACACCCCTTCGCAGAGGGCCATGACCGACAGGACCGCCTCCAGGGCGCCGGTGGCGCCCAACAGATGCCCGTGGGTCGATTTTGTCGAGCTTACCGGAATGCTGTAGGCTTGCTCACCAAAGAGCGTACGAATGGCCTGCGTCTCGGTGGCGTCGTTCAACGGCGTACTGGTACCATGGGCATTGATATAGTCGACGTCGCCGGTGGAGAGGCCGGCCGCAGCCAGGGCCAGGCGCATGCAGGCCACTGCCCCGGCCCCCTGCTCGTCGGGCGCCGTCATGTGAAAGGCGTCGTCGGTAGCCCCATAGCCGGCCAGCTCGCAGTAGATGCGGGCCCCGCGCGCCCGGGCGTTGTCCAGCGTCTCCAGCACCAGCATAGCCCCTCCCTCGCCGATCACAAAACCGTCGCGATCGCGATCGAAGGGGCGGCAGGCGCGTTCCGGCTCGTCGTTCCGTTCGGAGAGGGCCCGCATGGCCGAAAAGCCGGCCACGCTGATGGACACCACGGCGGCCTCGGAGCCGCCACAGATGGCCACGTCGGCCGCTCCGCGGCGGATCATCTCAGCCGCCTCACCGATGGCGTTCGCCGCGCTGGCGCAGGCCGAGCTGATGGACATGTTGGGGCCCTTGCAGCCGAACTCCATGGCGATCAACCCGGCGGCCATGTCCGTCAGGATCATGGGGATCAGAAAGGGGCTGACGCGGGCCGGGCCACGCTCGTGGAGCTCCAGCGTCTGCTCAGAGTTGGTCTGAATGCCGCCAATGCCCGAGCCGGTGATCACGGCTGTGCGTTCGCCCAGCCCGTCGGCCGGCAGGCCGGCGTCGGCCACCGCCTCACGGGCGGCCACGATGGCGTACTGGATAAAGGGATCGAGGCGGCGCGCGTCGCGCGCCCCAAAGTGCGCCTTGGCGTCAAAGCCCTTCAGCTCTGCGGCAATACGGGTGCGGAACTCGCCCGCCTCAAAGCGCGATATGGGGCCCACGCCGGAGCGCCCCGCACAGGCGGAGGCCCACGTATCGGCCAGGTTCAGGCCCAGCGGGCTCAGGGCCCCCAGGCCCGTTACGACAACTCGTCTACCATCCACAGCATTCCTCCGGAAAGGCGCGGTCCGCCGCCCCACGTCGGCGCAGGGCGGGGCGGCACGTTGCATGCGTTTCAACACGGAGGCCCGGGCAGAGTTGCTGCCCACAACCGGAACCGTTCTGCCCTGGCCGCCCGGGCCGGCCGCGCAACCTGACCCGCCGGGCGGGGTTGATCAGGACATCATAGCATAGGGAGGCCCACGCACATGCTCGTCACACCGCTTACCGAGATGCTCGGCATACGCCATCCGATCCTGCAGGGCGGCATGGCCTGGGTAGCCACCTGGGAACTCGTCGTGGCCGTTTCGGAGGGCGGCGGGCTGGGCATCCTGGGGGCGGGCAGCGCGCCCACCGACGTGGTTGCCCGCCAGCTGGCCGAGGTCCGAGCACACACCGGTAAGCCCTTCGGCGTCAACGTGCCCCTCTTTAACCCGGAGGCCGCAGACATTATAGCCCTCTGCGCCGCCGAACGTGTCCCGGTCGTCACCACCGGGGCCGGCAACCCGGCGTCACACATCGCGCCCCTAAAAGACGCCGGCGTCATCGTGATCCCCGTGGTGGCCTCGGCGGCGCTGGCCCGCCGGCTGGAGCGCGCCGGCGCCGACGCCGTCATCGCCGAGGGGCTGGAGGCGGGCGGCCACATCGGCACCGTGTCTACCATGGCGTTGGTGCCCCAGGTGGTCGACGCGGTGACGATCCCCGTCATCGCCGCCGGCGGCCTTGGCGACGGCCGCGGCCTGGCCGCCGCCCTGGCGTTGGGCGCCGCGGGCATCCAGATGGGCACGCGCTTTATCTGTACCGACGAATGTATCGCCCACGCCCAGTATAAGCAGGCCATCGTGAACGCCAATGAGCGCTCCACCATGGTCACCGGCGCCACGCTGGGTCACCCGGTGCGCTGCCTGCGCAACCCGATGGCCCACGAGTTCGAGGAGTTGGAGCGGCGTGGCGCCTCAGAACAGGAGATTCTCGACTTTGGCACCGGCCGCCTGCGGCGCGCGGTCATGGACGGGGACGTCACCCACGGCTCGGTGATGGCCGGCCAGATCGCCGGCCTGGTCCACGAGGTGCTCCCGGCCGCGGAGGTCCTGCGCCGCACGATCGCCCAGGCTGAGGAGATCCTTGCCCGGCTCCCCACCACCATCGTACGCTGAGGAAGAATGAACATGGAGGCGTTTGACCGTAGGTTTGCCCTGCTGTTTCCTGGCCAGGGCGCTCAGTTCGTTGGGATGGGCGCCGACCTCTGCCGGGAATCCCCCGAGGCGCGCGAGGTGTTTGAGCGCGCCGACGAGGTGCTCGGCCTGCCCCTCTCGCGCCTGTGCTTCGAGGGGCCTGCCGACGAGCTGGACGACACCAGCCTGGCCCAGCCGGCCATCTACACCGCCACCTATGCCCTGTGGCGCGCCTTTGTGGCCCGCTTCCGGCACGATATCCCCCGCATCGGCTTTGTGGCCGGCCACAGTCTGGGCGAGTTCTCGGCACTGGCCGTGGCCGGGGCGCTGCGCTTTGAGGACGGCCTACGCCTCGTGCGCCGCCGCGGCGAGGCCATGCGCGACTCGGGCGCTCGCGTACCGGGCGGCATGGCCGCCATCCTCGGGCTGAGTGAGCAGGCCGTCAGCGCCGTCGTTGCCGAAGCAGCCGACGACGGCGGGGTGTGGATCGCCAACCTCAACTGCCCTGGGCAGGTGGTCGTCGCCGGCGAGCGTGAGGCGCTACAGCGGGCCCTCGACCTGGCCCTGCAGCGCGGCGCCAAACGCGCCTGGCCGCTGTCCGTCAGCGTGGCCTGCCACACCCCCTGCATGGCCGGCGCAGCCGACCGCCTGAACGAGACGCTGCAGAACACCGAGATCGCTCGCCCCCTGGCACCGGTGGTCTGCAACGCCACGGCACAGCCCACCAGCGACCCGGCGATCTTGCGCGCCAACCTGTTGCGCCAACTGACCAGCCCCGTCCGCTGGGAGGAATCGGTGCGGCGCATGGCGGAGGCAGGAGTCCTGGTGACCCTGGAACTCGGCCCCAAGGCGGTGGTCTCGGCCCTAGTGCGGCGCATCGATGCCCGCGTGGCGGCGTACAGCGTCACCGGTGCGGCAGAGATTGCCTCATTCCAAAGCGAGGTATTGGTGCGATGAGATCACTCGAGGGCAAGGTAGCCATCGTGACGGGCAGCGCCCGCGGCATCGGCCGGCAGATCGCCGAGGAGTTGGCCGCGCAGGGCTGCCGGGTGACCCTGAACTACCGACAGGAGGCGGCCCGTGCCAACGAGGTGCTGGCCGCGCTGGAGGCCCGCGGGGCTGAGGCGATTGCCGTACAGGCGGACGTGACGGTGGCCGCCCAGGCCCAGGCCCTGGTAGACGCGGCCCTGGAGGCGTTCGGCCGCCTCGACGTCCTGGTGAACAACGCCGGCATCACCCGCGACGGCCTTCTGATGCGCATGTCCGAAGAGGATTGGGACGCGGTGCTCGATACCAACCTCAAGGGCGCCTTTCACTGCATCCGGGCCGTGCAGCGTACCTTTTTGCGGCAGCGCTCCGGGCGCATCATCAACATCGGCTCAGTAGTGGGCCTGGCCGGGAACGCCGGGCAGGCCAACTACAGCGCAGCCAAGGCCGGCCTGATCGGCCTGACCCGCTCGGTGGCCAAGGAACTCGGCTCACGCGGCATCACGGCCAACGTCGTAGCCCCCGGGTTCATCGAGACGGAGATGACCGCCGCGCTGCCCGAGGAGGTCCTGCGCTCCGCCCTGGCGCGCATCGCCCTCGGCCGCCTGGGCCGGCCGGAGGATGTCGCCGGGCTGGTGGCCTTCCTGGCCAGCGACGCGGCCGCCTACATCACCGGGCAGGTCTTTGGGGTGGACGGCGGCATGTCCTGCTAGCGGCCAGGCGCGGTGGACTGCTGCCCGTCTCTGGCTTGGGATCTGGCCACCGACTCTAGCCGTGGCCTCTTTTGGTCTTCCGCAGGCTCCGCCGGGCGTGCGCCCCGCGCTGGAACTTGACACCCCTCCCCGTGCGTCTATAATGGGCGGGTCAAATAAGGTAACCTTGCGCCCAGGTCGCTTCACATAGGAGAAGACCGTGTCTTTCGTCGTTGTTTCGAGTGGAGAGTCGTTTGAGAGCGCCATGCGGCGCTTCAAGCACGTCTGCCAGGAAGACGCTATCCTCACCGAGGTGCGCCAGCGTCGTTTCTTTGAGAAGCCCTGCCAGACCCGTAAGCGCAAGGCGGCCGCCAAGCTGCGCAAGAGCCGGCGGACGACGCGCAAGGCCGACGCCAGGTCATAGCCTGGCGTCCTTTCTGAACCCCGAGCTGGAGTCCAAGAACACGTGAACCTGAAGGAACGCCTTCTGGCCGATCTCTACACGGCCATGCGCCAGCAGGACCTGCCGCGGCGTGACCATATCCGCTTCCTGCGCTCGATCATCGCCAACGCCGAGATCGAGTGGCAGCGCGAGGCCACCGACCAGGACGTGCAGGTGCTCATCTCCCGAGAGGTGCGCCAGCGCGAAGAGGCCATAGAGATCTATCGCCAGGCCGGGCGACAGGACTTGGTCAGCCAGGAAGAGGCAGCCATCGCCATCCTGTCCGACTACCTTCCCGAGCAGGCTTCCCCTGATGCGGTGCGCCAGGTGGTGCAGCGCATCATCACAGAGCTGGGGGCCAGCGGCATGAAAGACATGGGCGCCGTCATGAAGCGGGCTATGTCCGAGCTGCGCGGCAAGGCCGATGGCTCCCTGGTGAACCAGATCGCGCGGGATCTGCTCACCTAGATCGCCCGCCCGCCACATCGCCGGGGCCCCCTGATCGGCGCCCCCGGTCGATCCGCAGCGAGCGTGCGACCGAGAGGTGTCACGCAGCTACCATGAAGACTCGCAGCCCGAGCGAACCTCATCGTGAGCGATCGAGGTCTCTGCCCGATTCCCCGATCCGCCCACGCCAGGCCCTCCGTTCCGTATCACTGGCCCTGGCTCTCCTCCTCGTGTGGACCGGGTCCTACGTGTATCTCCCCTCCTCGGATCGCGTCAGCGTGCAGGTGGGTGAACCCTCGCCACGCAACATCATGGCCCCACGCCGCCTCGTCTACGTCAGTGAGATCAAGACCGAGGAGGCCCGCAGCGCTGCCGCTGCCCTCGTCGGCGACATCTACACCGGCCCCAACCTGGCCATCGCCGATGAGCAGCTGACCCGCCTGCAGGATACCCTGGCCCGCCTCGAGGTGCTCCGCAACGACGGCCTCGTCGACGCCTCGGCGGACCGGTTGGCCCAAGCGCGCGGGGTGGCCGACCTGGGCCTCGACGATCCGCAGTGGACTTCGCTCCTCGAGGCCGATGCCGACTCCTGGCAGGCCATCGGCGCCGAGGCACTCCGCGTGCTTGATCTGGTCATGCACGACGACATCCGCGAGGGTCAGGCTGCGGCCAAGGCCCAACAGGCCTACCGACTCGTCCGCAGGGACCTGTCGGCCACCGAGCGCGACCTGGTGATCCGCATCGCCACGGCCTTTGTGGTCCCTAACAACTTTTTGGATATCGAACAGACGGCCATGAGCCGGCAGAACGCCCGCCGGCTGGTGGAACCGGTGCAGTGGACCATCCGTGCCGGCGAGTCGGTCGTGCGAGAGGGCGAGATCGTCTCTCCCCTGGCACTGGAGAAGCTCGGCGTCCTCGGCCTTCTCGAGGAGCCGCCCCGTTGGGACGACCTAATCGGTGCCCTGGTGCTCACCACCTGCCTCGTGGTGGCGGTGGCGGTGTACGTCTACCGGGCCCAGCCAGTCCTGCTCCTGAGACCGCGGCGCCAGCTGCTTCTGGCGCTTACCCTGATGGTGGCGGGAGCCACGGCGCGCATGTCCATTCCCGGCCACGTGTTGCTCCCGTACCTCTTCCCGGCCGCCTCCTTTTGCATGCTGGTGGCCGTCCTGCTGAACCTGGAGCTGGCCGTTTTCACTGCGGCCATTCTGAGCGTCCTGGTGGGCCTGAACGCCAGCGGCTCGATGGAACTGGTGGCCTACGTCCTGGTCGGCGGCGTGATCGGCGCTCTGGCCATCTCGCAGATCGACCAGCTGAGCGCATTTGTGCGGGCAGCGGCCTATGTGGCGCTCTCCAATGCCGGCATCGTGCTGGCCTTCCAGATGAGCAATCACATGCACGATGCCCTTGGCCTGGTGCAGCTGCTGACCGCCGCCCTCTCCAACGGGGTCCTGTCGGCCAGCCTGGCCTTCGTGGCCTTCTTGGTGATCGGCAGGTTGTTTGGCATCACCACCTTCGTCCAGCTAATGGAGCTGGCCCGCCCCACGCACCCACTCTTCCGTCAACTGCTGCTCGAGGCGCCTGGCACGTACCATCACTCCATCGTGGTCAGCAACATGGCCGAACGCGCTGCCCAGGCCATCGGGGCCGACCCTCTGCTGGTGCGCGTCGGCTCTTACTATCACGATATCGGCAAGATCAGGCGCCCCTACTTTTTCGCCGAGAACCAGAACGACGGCGATAACCCACACGACAAGCTCGACCCGAAGACCAGTGCCGAGATCATCATCGCCCACACCACCGACGGGCTGGCCCTGGCACGCAAACACCGCCTGCCTGACAGGGTTTGTGACTTTATCACCGAGCACCACGGCACGACCTTGGCCAGCTACTTTTACCATCAGGCCACGCGCCAGACCGACGGCGACGCCGTCGACGTCACCTGCTACCGCTACCCCGGGCCCAGACCACAGAGCAAAGAGACGGCCATCGTCATGCTGGCCGACAGCATCGAGGCCGCCGTGCGCGCCAAGCGTCCGACCAGCCAGGAGGATACCGCCGCCGTCGCCCACAAGGTCATCGGCGAGCGCCTCTCCAGCGGCCAGCTCGATGAGGCCGATATCACCATGCGGGACCTGGACCAGATCCGCCAGGCCTTTTTGGGCATTCTGCGCGGGGTCTTTCACCCGCGCATCGACTATCCCGAAACCGCGTCGCTTTCGGAAGCCACCGCTGCCGTGCTTTCCCAGACCCCGGCAACGCCCAGCGACCCCGGGGTGATCACACCGTGAAACCAGGGCCGAACCCGAACCTGCTAGTGAGCATCCGTTGCGCGCTGCGGGGGCTGTGGCACGTCCTGCGCACGGAGAGGAACGCTCGCCTCCATCTGGCCGCCGGCATCCTCGTGATTGCACTCAGCGCCTGGTTGCGCCTGTCGTTAGTCGGGTGGTGCCTGATCATCGCCGCCATCACTCTTGTGTTTGCCGGTGAAATGCTCAACACGGTGGTCGAGCGGCTTGTGGACCTGGCCATCGCCACGCCGCACCCGCTGGCCGGGCAAGCCAAAGACGTCGCCGCTGGCGCCGTGCTGCTCGCCTCTCTGGCGGCCGCTGTGATCGGGGTGCTGGTGCTCGGCCCCCCGCTCGTCGAACGCCTCGGCGCTCTGCTGCGCTAGTGGGCGCACCTACATTCCTTGAGCAGAGGTCGTGACCATGCAACTACGAGCCTACTGGCGCATCCTGGTCAAGTACTGGTGGATCGTCCTGGGGCTGCCCGCGCTGGTGGCCCTGTCCTATCCCTTCCTGCGCACACCCGCCCCCACGCAGTACTCGGCGGGCATGCGCTTCGTCGTCGGCGTGCGCCCCGAGCAGCCGCCGGTCGACGAGTACACCTATGATCGCTACTACACCTGGCTGACCGCCGAGTACCTCATCGACGACCTGGCCGAGGTGGTCAAGAGCCGTCGCTTTGCCGAGGACGTCTCGGCAGTGGCCGGTTTCCCGGTGCCCCCCGGGGCCATCCAGGGCGCCACCTCCGCCGGCAAGCTGCACCGCATCCTCTCGGTCAGCGTGGGTTGGTCAGACCCCGCACAGCTCGAGCGGATCGCCGAGGGCGTGGAACAGGTCCTTGTGGAAGGCGCCGACGCCTACTTTGCCCAACTGTCGACCGGCAGCGCCGTCATCTCGCTCATCGACCCCCCCGTCGTGCACGCGGTGGGGCGGCCTCTCCGCGACCGGCTGGATCTGCCTTTGCGCCTGTTCTTGGCGCTTGCTGCTGGGGTGGCCCTCGCCTTCCTGCTGGACTATCTCGATGATTCCGTGCGCGGGCCGGCGGACCTGGCGGCCCTGGGGTTGCCGGTGTTGGCGGAGGTGCCCGCACGCCGTTCGCTCTTGCCACGGCTGCGCAGCCCGCGCACGCCGTAGGCCGTGACCTTTGGTGGGCCCTGGCGCGCATGGTATAATCGCCATGGCCTCCGTCGTCGTTAGGAGATCCTCATGGAACTTGCTGACTATTTCCGCATCATCGCCAAGCGCGCCTGGATCATCGCCCTCGCCGTGGTGCTCACCACCGGCAGCGCCTTCGTGGTCAGCAAGATCCAGACGCCCGTCTACCGGTCCACGGTATACCTGAACGTCATCCCAGCGCGGCTGGACTATAGCCTGGTCCAGACGAGCAAGATGTATATGCGCAACTATGCCGGGCAGATCCGCTCGCGCACGACGGCCTCTAGGGTCATCGACCGCCTCCAGCTGGACATCACCCCGGCGGAGCTGGCCGAGAAGCTAACGGTGAGCTCCATCGAGTCCGACTTTTTGCTGCAGATCGACGCGGACGATTATGATCCCGTGCTCGCCGGGCAGATCGCCCAGACCACGGCCGAAGTCTTTGCCGAAAAGATTGACGTGGACATGCTCGAGGTGGACAAGCGCGATCGCCTGCAGATCTCGATCCGCGACTGGGCCGAGGTCGGCCGCCTGCACAAGCCCAACTGGAAGACGAACTCCCTGGCCGGTGCCCTCTTTGGGCTGATCGTCGGGTTGCTGGTCGTCTTTGTGTTGGAATGGCTGCAGGCCGATATCATCCGCACCAGCGAGGACGTCGAACGCCACACCGGTGTGGCCGTCCTGGGGCTGATTCCCACGGCAGCCAGCCAGCCGGCGCGGTCGGCCGCCGCGCGCCGCGGCAGAGAGCAGCCGCTCGCAGCCTCGCGCTAGGAATCCACGCCCTGCCAACCTGCAAGAGGAGGTCCGCCCTGTGGCCAATGACTATGGCCTCGCGACACTGAAAGAGCCCGCCTCGCCGATCAGTGAGGCGTACCGCACCCTGCGGATGAACCTGCAGTTCGCCGCGCTCGACGCCAAACTGCGCAGCCTCCTGGTCACCTCGCCCGGCCCCGGCGAGGGCAAGTCGACCACTCTGGCCAACTTGGCCGTCACCATGGCCCAGGTGGATCAGCGCGTCATCGTCGTCGACGCCGACCTGCGCCGCCCCTATCTGCACCAGCTGTTCGGGCTGCCTGCCGACCAGGGCCTCACGACCATGATGCTGGAAGACAGTGCCCTGGCAAATCCGCCCCTGCAGGACACCGACGTCCCCGGCCTTCAGGTGCTCACCACCGGCCTCCTGCCTCCGCGGCCGGCCGATCTGCTCGGCTCGCGGCGGATGGAGCTGGTGATCGACACCCTGACGGAGCGCGCCGACCTGGTGATCTTTGACGCCCCACCGGTGATGGCCGTAACCGACGCCATCGTCCTGGCCAGCAAGGTGTCGGGCGTGCTCTTGGTGGTCAGCGCCGGAGACACCAAGCGCGAACACGCCCAACACGCCGTCGAGCGCCTCAAGAAGGTCAACTCGCGCATCGTTGGGGCGGTGCTGAACAACGCCCCGCTTGATGCTGCCTTTGGCAGCTACTACGGCTGATCGGCCGGAACCTGTGCTCCTAGCGAACCGCACCTTCCGTCGAGCGACGAGGGTGCGGTTTTGTGTCCGGCCGCGGCGACCAATATCCCCCGGGGGCCACTCGCCTGTGGACAACCATGCCCATTCTTGTGGATAACACCCCCGGATTGCGGATAACTACTTCTTTTGTAACCATCCACCGACGCGGAAAAGCCCTACAGGTAGTGGCTCCTCACGACAAGCCCCTACATGGCCCAGAGAGACCAGCGGGGCCCTTTCTGGCCCAGATAACTGTCCCCGCACGCCTCCACACCCCGTGGACGGGTTATCCACGAAGGGTAGAACCCCTTTCCCACTACAGGTAGAGGCGCCTCCGCGCTGGCCGCCTACGGCTTGTGGTCGGCGTGCCTTCGCCCACATATCCACAGGCCCTACTACGACTACTAACTATAAGAACTATATGATGATATGTATGTGTATACATAGAAGAGCCAGTCTCTGACGCGCGGGCAAGGCAAACCGCCAAGTGAGAGCCTTGCTGGTTTGCCACTGCGTTGGCGTGGGCAAGGGTGCGTGCTAGAATGGGTGCGGTTGGGATGAGGAAAGGGCAGCATGAGGGCGGAGGACGTGGCTGAGGGAGATGCCCTGCGGCGCCTGCTGCAACGCCAGCTGCGTATGCGCGGCATCACGGATGAGGCGGTCCTCCAGGCCATGGCACGGGTGCCTCGGCATCTCTTCGTGCCGCGAGAGACCCTGGAAGACGCCTATGCCGACCAGCCGCTGCCCATCGGGTACGGGCAGACGATCTCGCAACCGTATATCGTAGCGGTGATGAGCATGCTGCTGGACCTGACGAAGGAGAGCCGCGTGCTGGAGATCGGTACCGGCTGCGGCTACCAGACGGCAATCCTCGCGGAGCTGGCCGGCGAGGTGTACAGCGTGGAGATTGTCGAAGGGCTGTACAGGCAGGCCAAGGCCCGCCTGGCCGAGCTGGGGTATGCGCGCGTGCAGCTCCGCCTCGGCGATGGTTACTATGGCTGGGCGGAGCACGCCCCCTACGACGCGATCCTGGCCACCTGTGCTCCTGAGCAAGTGCCGCCGCCTCTCTCGGCCCAGCTGCGTGACGGTGGGCGCCTGGTCATCCCGGTGGGCAGCCAGGGAGACTACCAGGTGCTCTACCTGCTGCGCCGTCAGGGGGACAAGGTGACCACGCAGCGAATCTTTGAGGTGGCCTTTGTGCCCCTCACGGGTCCGCACGATCAGGACCCTGACGCGGCGGACGACTAGAGCGCGGGATGGAACGAGACGGGCCCCTGGCGCATGTTGCGCCAGGGGCCCGTTGGCCTGCCGGGCGGGGCAAGGGCGTCAGACGCGCGTCTGGTATTCGCCGGTGCGCGTGTCGATGCGCAGGACGTCGCCCGTCTTGATGAACAGGGGCACCTGGATCTTGAGGCCCGTCTCCAGGGTGACCTCCTTGGTCGCGCCCGTGGCCGTGTCCCCGGCGAATCCGGGTGGCGCGTCGGTAACTTCCAGGTCAATGGTGATGGGCAGCTCGATGCCGATCGGCTCGCCCTCGTAGGTCTCCATGTCCAACGTTGTCCCGTCCTTCAGGTAGGGAATGACGTCGGCCAGCAGCTCGCGGGTCAGGATCGGCTGCTCGAACGTCTCCGTATCCATAAAGTGGTACAAGTCGCCATCGGAGTAGAGAAACTGGACGCTATGATGATCAAGGCGCACGCTCTGCACGCGGTCGCCACTGATAAAGTTCCGGGAGATGGTGGAGCCGGTCCGGAGGTTGCGCAGCTTGGTGCGGATAACGGCCGTCCCGCGACCGGGCTTGTAGTGGTCGTAGTCCAGGACTTTGAACAGCTCGCCGTCCATCTCAAAGGTGACGCCTTTGCGAAGCTCCGTGACCGATATCATGATAAATCCTCCACTGCACCGGGCAATACATAATCAACCACATTATAGCGGGGAACAGCGGCGCGGCAAAATCCCGCGCGCCGCGCACTCAGCCGCGATTGGCCGGGTCGAGCCAACGCCTGGCGAGATCGGGCAGCAGGCGGATGGGGCCCTGGCGTGCCGTGCAGCCAGGCAGAGAGCGGAGAATGGTCTTGCCGTAGGACTTGGTCAGTAGCCGCTTGTCCAGCACGACCACCAGGCCAAAATCATCCGCGCTGCGGATCAGCCGGCCAAAACCCTGGCGGAAGCGCAGGATCGCGTCTGGCAGGTAGAACTCGTTGAAGGGGTCGTCAAACGTGGCGGCCCGGGCCGAGAAGACGGGATCCGTCGGCACCGCGAAGGGCAACCGGGCGATCACCAGGCAGCTGAGCGCCTCGCCGACGATGTCCACCCCCTCCCAGAAGCTGCGCGTGCCCAGCAGCACCGAGCGCGAGGTGCTGCGGAAGCTCTCCAGAATCTGTTGGCGCGAGCCGTCAAAGCCCTGCCCGTAGACGACGATCCCCTCCTCCTCCAGTGGCCCCTGCACGGCGCGATAGGTGGCGTTCAGCTGGCTGTTGGAGGTAAAGAGCACCATCGCGCGCCCCTCGGTCGCCGCGCAGAGGTCTACGATGGCCTGTTCCACGTTCTTCTGATAGTAGGGCTCGTTCGGCTCGGGGATGTCCTTGGGGACGTAGAGAAGCACCGACGTCTCAAAGTCAAAGGGAGAGTCGAGGGCCAGCTCGGTCGGCTCCTCCAGGCCCAGGCGATCCTTGATGTAGCGAAAGCTGTTGCCGGTCTGCAGGGTGGCCGAGGTGAGAACCACGCAGTCTTTTTGGCTAAAGAGCCGCTCCTGGAGCATCGGGCCGACCTGAAGCGGGGCACTCTGCAGGGTGACCTCTCCCCCGGGGTTGGCGACGGTCAGCCAGTAGACTTGGGCATCGTCGGCATCGGTGATGATGCCCTGTAGGCCTGCCCACATGCCCACGCCGGTCAGCACGGCGGCGTTGAGCTCCTGGAGGATCTCGCCACGCTCCGTATCTTGCTCGTCCTCGCCGAGCTCCTCCACGCGTTTGGCCAGGTCGCCGAGGCCCTTCAGGACGCGCTGCAGCGACGTGGAGAGGTCCTCCCAGGCGACCTCGACGCGGCTCCAGTCGGGCTGGGCGCGCTGGCCAGGGGTCAGCAGGATGGTCTGGTCGTATTGACTTTGGGCGCGGCTTTCAGCCAGAGAGTCGACAAAGGTCGTTACGATGTTGAAGAGGGCATAGAGGTATTGCTCGGACGACTGCACCGCGGCCACCACGGTATTGACCAGCGTCTCGACGGCGTCGCGCGCGCTCTGGCTCACTGCCTGCCGGCGGAAGAGCCCCGGCACGCGGCCCACCAGCCCGCCGGGCACCTCGCCGGACCGATGGCTGACATCGGCGAGGTAGGCATAGAGGTCCTGCCGGCTGACGGCGATGCCGAACTGGTCGGTGGCGACGTCTTCGAGGTGGTGGGCCTCGTCGACGATCAGGTAGTGGTATTCGGGCAGGACGCGGCTTTCCATGGCCAGGTCCGAGAGGAGCAGGGCGTGGTTCACCACCACGAGGTGGGCGCGCTCGGCGCGGTCCCTGGCCCGGTAAAAGAAACAGCTGCCCTGGCGGCGATAGGGACAACGGTCCCCGAGGCAGGTCTCTGAGGAGGCCTGTACCTGCGCCCAGACGGTCTGGTCGGCGTTTACCAGAATCAGCTCCGAGCGCTCTCCGGTGGCCGTCTGGGGCAGCCAGGCCAGGATCTTCGTAAGGCCGGAGAGCTCCGCGCCCGTGAGCTGGCGCGAGCGCCGAAAGGCGCCCAGCCGCCGCTGACACAAATAGTTCCCACGGCCCTTCAGCAGCGCGGTGCGGAAGGGCAGCCCGAGGATGCGTTGGATGTCGGGGATATCCTTCTCGAACAGCTGGTCCTGCAGGTTGATGGTGTTCGAGGAGATGATCACGCGCAGGTCGTTCTGCAGCGCAAAGTGGGCCGCCGGCAACAGGTAGGCCAACGACTTGCCGGTGCCGGTGCCCGCCTCGACCAGCAGGTGGCAGGGCAGGTTAAAGGCCTCCGCCACGGCGCGGACCATCTCCACCTGTTGAGGCCGGTGCTCATACCCGGGGAAGGCGCTCTGAAAGATGCCCCCCGGCGCTACCAGGGCGGCCAGGGCGTCCGGATCCACCGGGCAAATGGTCTCTGCCGGCTGCAGCGGAGGCATGTCTGGCTCTTTGGCACGCGCCACGGGGCCCGTCTCGGCCTCGGCGATGGGCCAGGGGCTGCCAAAGAGCGCCCCGCTGGCCTCGCGCCGCTCAGCGGCGACGTCGCGGAAGACGCGGCCGAGGGCCCAATCAGTGGCCGACGCCAACGCCGCAATCTCCTCCAGCAGGCGCAGGTCCCAGCCGCTGATCCGCTCGACCAGCGCCACAAAAAGCTCCTTGGTGGCGACGGCATCGTGCAGGGCGCGGTGGTTCTGTGGCAGAGAGATGTCCAGTCGTTCGCAGAGGTTGGCCAGAGAGTAGCGGCCGGCCCCGGGCAGGACGATACTGGCCAGCTCAAAGGTGTCGATGGGCAGGTTGTTCACCAGCAGGCCGTGGCGCCGCAGGAACTGCTGGTCCATCTCCACGGAGTGGGCCACCACGGGATGGTTGGCCACCATGGTGAGGATGCGCCCCGTCAGCGAGCGCATCGTGGGCGCGTCGCGCAGGTCCTCGTTGCGCAGCCCCACCAGCTGCTCGATCTTGAGCGGAATGGGCCGGTTGGAGCGCACCAGGCTGGAGAACGTGTCCAGCACTTCGTCTCCACGGAACTTGACCAGGGCAATCTCGATGATCTCGTCTCGACGGGGGTCGAGGCCGGTGAACTCGAGGTCGACGGCCACATAGATGCGATCCATTGGGCTTCACTTCCAGGCTAAGCAGCGCAGCGAACAGGGGTCATTATACAACAGATGTTCTAGTGCCCCAAGGTGTTGGCGCGGCGGGTGGCTCTCCCGCCGCGCTGCCCGCTGCTCGCAGGATGATGCGGGCAGCGCGGAAGGCGGTCCCGCTCCTACAGCCAGCGCCGCAGGAACTGGAGGATCGCGGCGCGGCCGTGGGCCGTCTCAAAGTGGCCGGTCTCGTAGCGGAGGAGGCTCCAGCGCTCGGAAGCGCCCTGCTCGGCGTAGACTCGCGAGAGGTGCGCGTCGATGCGGTCCAGCCCGGCCGGCGGCGTCAGCAGATCGTGGTTGCCGGCCAGGGCCAGGTGGGCGCGCGGGGCGATCAGGGCGTTGATGGCGGCCGTGTCAAAGTGCTTCAGCAGGCTGGGGACATAGTAGTAGATGCCGTGGCCGTCCAAGCCGCGCGTCTCGATGAGGGCGCGAAAATCGGTCAGGCAGCAGATGTCGACGCAGACCCGGATCCGCTCGTCCAGCGCTGCCAGCCACCAGGCCATGGTGGACCCCATGGAGATCCCCAGGGTTGCCAGGCGGCTCGCGTCAACCTCCGGGCGCGAGACCATATAGTCGACGGCGCGCAGGCTGTCGTAGATCATCATGCCCCACAGTACCTGCCCCTTCCAGAGCATCTCCTTGAACAGGGCTGACTCGGTGCGTCCGCGCCGCTCACCAAAGTTCCACGCGTCGATACACAGGCTGGCGTAGCCGGCCTCGGTGAGGGCCTTGGCGTAAGGGGGAGATTGCAGCGCACCCCGCCCGGCCACGAACTCCTCCTTGCCGATGTCATAGCGGCCACCGTGGGCATGGTTGAACAGCACCGCCGGCAGCGGCCCGGCGGCTTCCTGCGGCAGGGCCAGGTAGGCCGGCACCGGCTCGATGCGGTTGAGGTCCAGCACGAGCGTTTCCAGGATGTAGCCATCCCGCTCTTCCACCTTCACGACCTCTGCGGAGAGGGGGCGGTCCCTGTCGGGGAGGTCCCCCAGCAGCGCGTACAACTCTTGGCGGCGCGCGACCTGATCGTCACTGCTCATGCTTTCCTCTCCCGTGCGGGTGTCGAGGGCCGATCACTGCGGAGACTATAGCCGTCGCCCTGCCGCAGCGTCAAGGACGGGGCGGCTGTACCGGGCGTGTTGCGGGGCACAGTGCGGCAGTGTAGAATCGCGGCCTATCTACCCGTACCCGCACCGTGGCCACGGAGAGCAGGGCATGACGCAACGCGCGCGGCTTCGTCGTCAGTTGTCCGCCTTGTGGACGCCGCAGCTGGTAACCCTGGCTGCGGCGGTCTTTCTGACCAGGCTCGGCCAGGGGCTGATGTCGGGCGTCAGCACCAACTTTTTCGTCGACACGCTGGGCCTCAGCGGCCGGCAGGTGTTGTGGATGACCAGCGTCCGCGAGGTGCCCGGGCTGCTGCTGGTCTTCCTGGCGGCGGCCATCTGCCACCTGCCGCTGGCCTGGCGGGCGGCAGGGTCGCTCCTGGTCATGGGCCTTGGCTTTGGGCTCTACGCCATCGTGCACTCGTACGCCGCTCTCTTGGCCATGGTGGTCTTGGCCAGCGTCGGGTTCCACAACTGGGGACCCTCGGAGGGCGCCCTGGCCCTGGGGATGGCGGGCAAAGAGCAGTCGGGCCGGGTCCTGGGGGGCCTGGCCTCGATGGGCGCGCTGGCCTCCATCGTCGGCATCGGGCTGGTGGCGGCGTTGTCAGCCATTCTGCCGCTGCGCCTCTTTTACGCGGCGGGGGGCCTCGTCGTCGCTCTGGCCGGGTTGGTGGTCCTGCGGGTACCCCGGACGGTGGGGGCTAGCCGGGGCGCCGCGGTGCCGCGGATCGTCGTGCGGCGCAAGTACTGGCTCTACTACGTGCTGACCTTCTTTGAGGGCTGCCGCACCCAGGTGTTCGGCGCGTTTGGCACGCTGGTGCTCGTCGAGTACTATGACCTGCGCGTGGGGCAGATCAGCCTACTCCTGGCAGTCAGTGGCCTGCTGAACTTCCTGATGGCGCCCTACTTTGGGCGCCTCATCGACAGGGTCGGCGAGCGGGTGATGCTCTCGAGCAGCTACCTGGCGCTGGCCCTGTGCTTCGTGGGCTACGCCACGGTGCACAATGCGTGGTTCCTGGCGGCCATGCTGCTGGGCATCAACCTGCTGATCACCATGCGCATCGGCCTCTCGAGCTACGTCAACCGCATCGCTCCCCCCGAGGAACTGGCCCCGACCCTCAGTGCCGGCGTCAGCGTGAACCACCTCAGCTCGGTGAGCGTGTCGTTGGTGGCCGGTTCGCTGCTGGAGGTCGTGGGTTACGAGGGGCTCTGCTGGGGCGCCGTCGGGTTGATCCTGCTGTCGGTGCCGTTCGCCTGGTCGATGCGCGTCGACCAGGAAGAGGCCACGCCGCTGGCGGCCGCGGCCAGCGGATAGCGCCCCCACGACGGGACGCGCCTGTGATAGGAAGGCCATGAACACTACTGTACAGATCGTGCTGGCGCTGGTCGTCCCCATCGGTTGGGGGCTGCTCAGCGCCTATCTCTTTGACCGCTTCCGCGAGCACCGCCAGAGGCGGGCCTGCGCCCAGCGTGATGCCGAGGGCGGCGAGGAATGACGCCTCCGTTCGAGATGACCCCTCTCCTCTTCGTCGGCGCGCTGCTCATTGGCGGTGGCGTCGGCGTCCTGACCGGGCTCTTTGGCGTCGGGGGCGGATTCCTGATCACGCCGCTCCTGAACGCCCTCCTGGGGGTGCCCATGCCGATCGCGGTGGGCACCGGGGCCCTGCAGATCCTCGGCACTACCACCGCCGGGCTGTACCGCCGACGCAGCGACGGCCTGGTGGACTACAAGATGGCCGCGGTCCTCTTTGGTGGCAACGCCGTCGGCGTGCGCCTGGGCGATGCGGTGGTGCAGTGGCTCAAAGGGCTTGGCTCCCTGACCGTCGGCGGGGAGACCGTTGCCGTGGTCGACCTGGCCATCCAGATCACCTTTGTGGTGCTGCTGGGCGGGATCACCTTCTGGTTGTGGCGAGACACGGCGCGCGGAGGGGCGGGAGACCAGGCGCCCGAAGGGCTCTTTGCCCGGCTGCGCATTCCCCCCACCACGGCGTTCGCGTCGGCGGCGGGCGTGCCCCTCTCCATACCGGTGATGTCGTACTTTGGGCTGTTCCTCGGCTTTCTCACCGGGCTGCTGGGGATCGGCGGGGGCGTGGTCCTGGTGCCGGGGTTGCTGTACCTGGTGGGGATGCGCGCCCACGCCGCGGCGGCCACCAGCCTGGCCATCGTCTGGCTGTCCTCGCTGGTGGCAGCGGTTACCAAGACGGCCGGCGGAGACGCCAGCCTGGCTCTGGTGGTTCCCCTCCTGCTGGGCGGCACCGCCGGGCTGCAGGCCGGCGTGTCGATCTGTAACCGGCTGAGCGCCGCGCGCCTGAAGCGCTACTTTTCCTTCGTGGTCCTGGCGGCCATGTTGCTGGTAGCCAGCAAGGTCGTGGGCCTGTTCATCTGACCCGCCGAGGCGCAGAACGGGCGGGCCTGGGGCCCGCCCGTTCGATGTCCGTCCCTCTGTCTATCCCCTACCCTAGCCCTCCGTAGGGCGCATCCGCGGGCCCCACGGCTCGACGATGGTGACGCGGCTGCCCAGGGCCGTCACCAGGTCGGGCAGGTCGAAGGCCTGCAGGGCACCCGTCAGGGTGTTCGCCGCGGGCCAGTCGACGATCGGCGTGGCCGTCCACTCGGCATACGACGCCGGGCCGTTCTTGAGCGTGACGTGGGCCACGCGCCCGTCGAGCAGCGCCGTGTAAAGGGCCAGGATGGCCCCCTGGCCGCGGCCGTACAGGTGGATGCTTTCGGCGCCGAGGCTGGCCAACAGGTCGATGGTGCGCAGCACGTCGTAGACGCGCCGGCCGAGGTAGCTCTCCCCCAGCATGCGCGTGTAGCCGTGCATCATATAGTCCACGCCGTAGGGGTGCCAGAAGGGATTATCCTCGTCGGGCGCCGACTCGCCCATCCCGCGCACGTCGAGCGCGTACAGCTCCCCTTCCTGCTGGAGCTGCAAGGCCAGCGGGTCGGAGGCCAGGTCCTCCTCCGCCGAGGCGTGGGGCAGGAAGAGCCTCACGGCCGGCGTCACGTCCAGCGAGTTGGCCCCCGCAGGGGTGACCATCCGCCGCCGCAAGATGGCGCGGACGTCCCCCTCCGTCTCCACCGCGTAGCGGGCATAGACCGCGCCGTCGAGGCGCGCCGGGCGCAGGTTGCGGTGGTGCGGCGGCTCTTGCCGGGCCGGCAGGTGCAGGAGATCGGTCACCGCGGCGCGCAGCGCTGCGCCGGTGAGGGCCGGCCGCCGGGCGGCCAGCGCCGCGGCCTCCTCGGCGATAAAGGCAAACACCGGCTTGCTGCCAGCGTCCATGACCTGGCCGGTCGGCGTGACCTGCAGGACGCCCTCGTCGAGGACCTCAGGTTCCGCCAAAGGACGGGGATCCAGGCCGGCATGGCGGGCAAAGAAGGCGACCATGGCCTCCTGGTTCTCACGGAAAAAGCCGTGCCCGTGCGGGCCGCGGAAGCAACCGACGTTCTCCTCCGGGGCGCCCAGCAGGCGATAGAAACGCTGCAGCTCCTCAAAGGCCTCCTGGTGCCCGCGACGGTCAAAGTAGTCCAGGTGCTGGCCCAGCAGCAGGATCGGCTTGGGCGCGCGGCTGATGAGCAGGTCCACCATCTCCATTCCCGCCCCGATGACGCCGTAGGGATACTGCTCGGCATCGGCGGGGAGCTCGTTCTCCAGGTTGGCCAGGAAGGTGGTGATAAAGCAGCTCGGCGCGGCCATGGTAAAGCGGTCGTCGGCTGCCCACAGCCAGGAGGCCATGGTGCCGCCGCCCGAGTTGCCGGTGACGCCCACGTGCGCGGGGTCCACCTCCGGGCGAGAGAGGAGATAGTCCAGGGCGCGGATGCCGTCCCAGGTGCGCCACATGATCATGCTGTCCCCGAGCAGCTCCAGCTGTTTGCCCATCATGTTGTGGGCGTAGGTACACTGGGCCACCGCCTCGCGGTCCTCGAGGAGGGCGT
The DNA here is from genome assembly GCA_040768605.1 of Anaerolineae bacterium. Taxonomy (GTDB): domain Bacteria; phylum Chloroflexota; class Anaerolineae; order UBA1429; family UBA1429; genus JAAZBY01. Next base: position 886,064 of record JAXGMP010000002.1, read on the forward strand.
ACTGGTCGCGCTCGCCCTGGTTGAACGGGTCGTAGATCAGGGTCACGAACCCCGAGGCAGCCAGGCGTTGGGCAAAGGCCTGGTAGAGATCGGCGGCCTTGCCCTCGGCAGAGTGCCCGCAGGTACCCAGCACGCAGGGCGCGGGGCCGTCCAGGTTCTTGGGCAGGTAGAGGTTCGCGGTGACGAGGCAGCCTGGCCTCGACTCCAAGAGCACCTTCTCGATCCAGTAGGCGGGGCGCTCGATGCGCCCGGTGATGCGGGCGTTGAGGGGCGTCTTGGCCGGGCGGGGGCTGAAGGCGCGCTCAATGGCGGGCAGCAGGCCCTTCTGGTACGCTGCAGCATCGGCCGCGCCCTGCAGGGCGGCCAGCCGAGCGCGGCGTTCGGCGCGCGTTCGCCGTACCCTGGCGACCATCTCATCCAGCACCATGTGTCCATAACCGTTGCGCATACGAGTTCCTCCTCGATCGAATGCGATCATGGGGCCATGATAGCGACGCCACGGGTCCGGGGCAAGGCGGCGGGCCACGCGCTGCCGGAACCGCGGCTCCCCGTGCCCCGTCTGAAAGGGGCTTCGCCACCCGGGGGCCGATCGCGCCCACTACCGAGTAAAAGGATGACGCCGCAATGCCAACCTGGGCAGGCCCCTGGCCGAGACTCTTCCCCCCCAAGGGCACGCTGCGCGGCAGGGCCGGCGCTCTGCTGGCGCTGGGCAGCCTGCTCGGCGGCATTCTGGGGGCTTTCTATGTGCTGCGCGTGGAGCCCCGCTGGATCGAGGTCACCAGGCCGACTCTCTACCTGGCCGACCTGCCCGCCCCCTTGGAGGGGCTGACCATCGCTCAGCTGAGCGATCTGCACGCCGGGCTGGGCTCGCGCGAAGCCGTGCGCGCCCTGGTGGGGCGCGTGAACGCGCTGCAGCCCGATATCGTGGTGCTCACGGGCGACTATGTCCGCGATCGGCGCCGCGATGCTGGGCCCATCGCTGAGGAGCTGGGGGCGCTGCGGCCGCGCCTGGGCGTCTATGCGGTCCTCGGGAACCACGACGTGTGGCAGGGGGCCGAGGATATCACGGCGCAGCTCGAGGGCGCCGGCCTCCGGGTCCTCCGCGATGAGGCGGTACGCGTGCCGCTGGGTGAGGCCGGGCTCTGGCTGATCGGCCTGGACGACCTGGGCATCTCCGGCTGGGGCGATCGCTCCCTCTCGCTGGGCGACCTGGCCGGGATCTGGCGCCCGCAGGTGGCCCGGCTGGACGGGCTGCTTGGCCGCATGCCGCCCGGCGAACCGCGCATCCTGCTGGTGCACAATCCCGATTTCAGCGAGTTCCTGGCCACTCAGCGCCTGGACCTGGCCCTGAGCGGCCACACCCACGGGGGACAGGTGCGCCTGCCCTGGATCGGTGCGCCGGTAATGCCCTCGGTGATGGGCCAAAAGTATGTCGGCGGCTGGGCACAGGGGGGCGCCGCGCCGGTCTACGTGAACCGCGGTGCGGGGGCCAACGTTAACGTGCGCCTGAACGCCCGGCCCGAGGTCACGCTACTGACGCTGCGCCGGGGCGAGTGAGGGCGCTACAGGAGGGGCTGCAACAGGTTGACGATCCTCTCTAGCGGGGCGACGTCGTCCGCGTCGAACATGGCCAGGCGGTCCGAATCGACGTCCAGGACGGCGACGACCTGCCCGTCTTTGTGCAGGGGGATGACGATCTCGCTCTTGGAGCGGGAGTCACAGGCAATGTGCCCGGGGAACTCCTCCACGTTGGGCACCACCACCGCCGCGCCGGTGCGCACCGCGTGCAGGCAGACCCCCCGGTCGCGCAGCACCTGGCAGGCCACCGAGCCCTGGTAGGGGCCGACGTGTAGCTCGTTCTCCGCGGCTACCAGGTAAAAGCCGGTCCAGAAGTGGTGGGGCATCTTGGCCTGCAGCACGGCGCAGATCGTGGCCATGCCCGCTACCAGGTTGGGTGACTTGGCCAGGAGTTCCTCTATCTGTGCCGTCAGCCGCTCGTAGCGGCCAGCCCGCCTCGTATCGATCACGTTGCTCTCCTTATAGCACGAACGTTCCAGGCCGATGGTACCAGGAGTGCCACCGGGCGGCAAAGCGGCGGCGCGCCGTTCGGGTCGTGCGTCAGGGTGCGCGTGCCGCCGCGCTCCTCCGCCCGGAAGCCGTGGGGCGTGCTGGCGCGGGGCAGGACGCTCCCCGCCAGGGCCGACCCCAGACGGCTGCAGCCCATGCGCCGGTCGACGACCTGGCGCGCGCACTCCGCGAACGGCGAGATGACGCTCTTCTACAGCTGCCGGCGGCGCGCCCTGGCGCGGGCTCGGAGGTCGCCTCATCCTCCCAGCGTGTCCTGCCCCTCGGCTAGCGGCCGCGCCCATGGCTGACCCTTGACCATCTCCGCGCCGTACAGCACCCAGCCATACTCCATGCGCATCCGCGGGACCTCGAACTCGAAGAACCACTGGATCAGGACGCGGTGCCCGCGGATATAGCAGTAGAAAACCGCATAGTCACCCAAAGGGGCGCGCACCACGCGTATCGGCGTCAGCCGCTCAAAGGCCTCCAGCTTCTCCTCGCGCCGCAGGTACTCCTGCAGAGCAGGCAGATACTGGCTGGCCTCGTTCTCCCCTACCGCCGCCAGGTCGACCTCGTCCGGGGCGTTCCAGGCCGGCAAGCCCTCCACCGAGCCCCCCGCCGTCGAGTCCACCCATATCGGTGAGCTCCACAGGTACTCTCCGTCGGACTGCTCCACGCGCACATAGTAGTAGCACTCCCCCGTCGGCGGCCGGTCCTCCAGGTGGGCGTCAAAGGCCAGGCTGCCGCCCTCCCAGCGGGCCAGTCGGTGCGCGCCGCGGATCAGGTCCACCCGCGCGATGGGGGCGGTGCCCTCCACGGCCACGTCCAGTCGCACGGGGCCGGAGGAGCGAACCTGCGAGCCCATCAGGGCGCCGTTCACCCGAAAGTCGAGCAAGGCGCGGGCCCCGGTGGTGGCGTAGGTGCGGCGGGCCTGGAAGGCCTCCCACAGCGCCTCGCGCGTCAGGGTCTCCGCCAGCACCCCGAGCAGCGGCCCCCCGCCATAGTTCGCGTCGCGCCGGCGGAGAAGGTCCACAAAGTGCCCGCCGTTAGGGCCCACGGAGCGAGGGTGGCCCGGGCGGCCTTGGTGCCCGTCGGAGGCGCCCACCATCCCCATGTGGTAGCCCTTCTGCAGGTAGGCCTGGGCAAACCATTCAGAGTTCCCCGTCCCGGAGGTCATCTCGCAGAGCGGCTCCAGCCGCGCGTCGTGGTAGTACGGGAGGGAGGCGGTGCCCCCCACGTGGGGGATGACCATGGCCGGTATCCTGGCGAGGTGCTCGTAGACCTCGGCGATGCGCCACGTGGCGTCGGGCTGCGGGGCATCCAGGTCCCGGAACACGAGGTTGCGGTCGCCGCCCAGCGGCTGCTTGTCCCGCCACTCGCAGCCGAGGTACGGCACAAAGCGCCCCGGCGCGTCGTAGGCGCGCACGGCCTCCTGATACATCCCCCACCACTCGGAGACCGCCTCGGGATGCTCGCGGAACATATGCGAGCCGGTGGCCAGGAAGGAAAGACCCGTCACATCGCGGGCGTTTTCGAACATGCGACGCGGGTCGCTCTCCTCGTTCAGGATGTTCAGCTCAAACGCGTCATAGCCGTGGCTATGGAACTCGCCCCAGTAGACGTTTGGGCCGTCACGGCTCACGCGGATGGGGTTGGTGGGCACCTCCACGCCCCGCTCCGGAACCCGCACCGTGAGCCGCTGCAGCCCCTCCTCCGCCGCCACCCGCGCCCGCGCCCACAGCGCGTGGCCGTGCCCTTGTACCATGGTGACCCCATTACCGGCCGCCTCCGCCGGACCCCCGAGGCGCACCTCACCCTCCGGCGGCATGGGGTTGCCGTTCGCGTCCACCGGCAGGGCCAGCACCCGTACCTCCTCATCCGGCCGTGCGGACGAGGGGGCGAACACGTAATAGTTCCGCGCCGGCGGCAGCGGCACGATGCGGATCGTCAGCGTGGCCCCCGGCACGGGCCGAAAGGCCTCCTCCCCCGGCCACCGCACGCCCACCATCAGGTCCGCCTGGTAGGTGCTCGGCCAAACCGGCACACCCAACCCGCCCCAGCGCCGATCCCCGATGCGGATGACCAGCCCCTCCCCTGCCCGCCAGTCCCGCGGCAGCGTCACCAGGGCGGGGGTGGCCGCCTTCATCGTCGTTTCGCAGGCAAAGGGCAGCGCCTCCCCCCGGTCGTCCTCCACCGTCACATAGCCCATGGAGCGCGGCCAGTAGTCCTGGTGGCGCCAGTCGAGCCGGAACTCGTTGTCGATCTTGGTGAGCACCACGCCGCTGCCGGCGGGGAGCGCCTCACCCGGGCGGATGGTGGCCACCCAGGTGCCGCAGCGGCCGGCCTCGACGGTTACCAGGCGAGCCGGCGGCGCAGAGGGGCCGACGGCCGCCTCCCAGGCGAGGGTGGCGCTGCCAGAACAGGGCTCCCCGGCAAAGCGGACCACCAGGCGCTGGTACAGTGGGTTCTTGGCCTGCATCTTGTTTCCTTTCGCCGCGCCGGCCTGCCCGCCCGCGGACCTCCCGCGCGAGGCTACGGATCGCTCACCCCGCCGGGCTCACCGGCTCATCCCCCCGCGGAGGCCAGCCCCACCAGGTAGTCCATCACCCGGTGCAGGTAATCCAGTTTGGCCAGGCGGATGGCCAGCGGAACGCCATGGCTTTCTCCGGGCACTTCTAGGTTCAGCAGGCCGCCATAGCGGATGGCGCCCAGAGAGGCCATCACGGTGCCCCAGTCGACAGTGCCACGCCCGTAGGGCATCAAGTGCTGGTCCGTCTGGCCCTCATTGTCGGCGAGGTGCATAGCCCGCAGGTGCGAACCCGCCGCCCGGATGAACCCGGCCTGGTCCCGGCTGCCCATGTTCAGGTGTCCCGTGTCCAGGCAGATGCCCAGGTTATCCTGGCCGACCGCGCCGACGATGGCGAGAAGGTCGTCGATCTCCCCACAGTTGCCTACGTTCTCCAGGCAGATGGACATCTCGCTGCCGCGGATGTGCTGGCACAGCAGGGCCAGCCGCTTGACCCGGATGCTCTGGATGGCCGCCGGGCTGGCACCTTCTTCGGTCAGCTCGCGGCCCCCCGGGTGCAGCACGGCAGCCCGTACCCCCAGCGCGACGAAGAGATCGAGCCACCGGCGCAAGGTGTCCAGCACGAACCGCTCATCCCGTGCACAGAGGTCGCAACTCAGCCAGAGATGCCCCTGCGGAAAGGCCACGCCGTACGACTCGGCCGCTGCGCGCAGGGCCTGCCCGGTAGCGGCGGGGGCGCCTCGCCCCAGGAGAACCTGGGCGTGCTCATCGGACAGCTCGAGGCGGAACCACTGCTGCGCAGCGAAGGTCTGGATCATCTCCTCGGGCGTCTGGTCGATCAGGAAGCTGGTCCATACACCCGCTTGCATACGCTGGTCCTCCTTGTCCTTGCGTACTGACGAGCCCCGCCACGCCGGGCCCCGCAGGCCGGCCTGGTACCGATCCCGCTGTTCTCCGTCAGGCACGTTCGTTCCAGGCCGATGGTACCAGGAGTGCCGCCGGGCGACAAGACGACCGTGTTCCCTCATCTAGAATCACGGTCTGGTGGTATGGTTCCCTCATCTGATAGTTGCGGTAGGAGGGGACCTTGAGGGACGACGACGATATGGACTTGGACGAGCGCTACAAGTACCTGCGAAAGCGACACAATGAGTACGCGGCTGCGTCGCGCGGGGAGAGGACCTCTCTGTTGAGCGAAGCGCAGCGGGCGACGGGACTGAGTCGTGACTACCTGTCGCTGCTCCTTACCCATCCGGGGCCGGTTCGCAAGCGGCGTCATCGGGAGCGTGGACCGACCTACGGTCCGGACATTCGGGGCATCGTGGGTGTGGTGGCGGAGAGCCTGGACTGGATCTGCGCGGAGCGGCTCCGGCCGGTGTTGGCCGAGACGGCGCGCCACCTGGCGTCCTTCGGGGAACTGAAGCTTACGGAGACGCAGTACGAGCTCCTGAGACGCATCAGCAGCTCGACCGTGGAGCGCATGCTGAAACACTTGCGGCAGGATGTCTACCGTCTC
>JAXGMP010000003.1:0-605243 GCA_040768605.1 Anaerolineae bacterium
GCAGGTGAGGTCGTGATCATGGCGAAGGTCAAGTTTGCGCGCATCTTGGCGATGGCGGTGTGCGCCGGAGTGCTGGCCGGCTGTAGCGTGGTCGATGTTCCCATGAAGATAATCTTTGGCCCCACGCCGGACGCTGTGGCCACCCAGCAGGCCATCGTGCGCAGCACGCAGACCGCCGTGCGGGCCGGCCCGCCCACCCACACGCCTACAGCGACGCACCGCCCTACGTCTACGGGCACCCCGACATGGACTCCGACGATCACCCCGACGGCGACCGCCACCCCAACCGCTACCGCGTCTCCCACGGCGACGGCGACGGCGACCCCGACCCCCACCGTGTGTCGCTACGACGCTGCTCTGGCGGCGGTGCTGTCGCCTGTGGAGGGCACTGTGCTGTCCCCTGGGCAAGAGTTCACCCAGAGGTGGCGGCTCACCAACTCGGGCAACTGCCCGTGGGCCAGCAGCTTCTCGCTCGGCCACACCAACGGCTGGCGCCTGGAGGCGCCGGCCTCGGTCAGCGTGTCGCGGCTGGCTCCTGGCGAGAGCCTCGAGGTGAGCGTCCTGATGCGGGCTCCGGCCGCCGCCGGAGACTATACGGCGGGCTGGCGGCTGCGCGACGGGTCGGGGAACTACTTTGGGCCCGAGTTCACTGTGAAGATCGTGGTCGCTGTGCCGTCACGCCCGTAGGCGGCGCGTTCTGCGCGAAGCTGCCGCTGGAGCGCTGTGTCGCGCAGGGTGGCAGCCCGCTGGGGCGGCAGGTGGGGCCATCCGGCCCCACCTGCGCAGGCGGACGCGCCCTAGACGTGCTTGTCCGGCTCCTCCCAGTACAGGTGCTGGGCCGGCTGGAGATGCTCGTCCTTGACGGCGTCATCCGACGGATACCCTCCCGGGTAGTTCCGTAGGCCATTCTTGCGGATGACGGCTCTGGGCAGCTGTCCGACGAGGCCTATCATGGGCAGTTCCTCTGCCCAGATGTCCAAGATCCCCTCGAAGAGCTTGTTGCGCTTGCCCTCATCGGCCTCGAGGCGCACCTGATCCCAGATGTCCCAGATCTTGCGGATCCAGTGATCTTGAGGCGGCTCTTCTGCGTTAGGGTCTTCTGGGTTGGTGCGCCATAACGCCCAGGCCACTGCCCAGGGGTGGTCGAGCTCGGTTCCCAGGAAGTACTCCGGCGACACGATCGGCAGGACCGTGTAGTCGCCGCTCCAGGACCCTACATCGACCTCGTTGGCCTGGAAGTGCTCTTCGTACAGCGAGCGCTCCACATACTTGTACGTGGACTTCAGGCCAACGTCTGCCAGGTACTTGACCTCCATCTGGAAGGCGTCTTCATCCGTGGAACCGGCCGCGGCAGTTCCCTCAATGATGAACGAGACGGGTTCGCCCGAGTGGTCCTTCCAGAGGCGGTAGCCGTCAGCATCGCGCTCGGTGTAGCCGGCTTCATCCAGCAGGCGGTTGGCCTCTTCCGGATCAAAGGCGAGGTAGGCATCGCTCAGTTTGGGGTAATAGTTGGGCGATTGCTCGATCGGGCTGTACTGCCGTGGCTTACCCATGCCGTTGTACGCCAGCTCAATGATCTCTGCGCGGTTGAAGCATAGCGACATAGCGATTTTGACGTTGCGCTGCTGGAAGAACTCGCGCAGGCGCTGATTCTTGCTGGTCAAGTTGGGCTGGAGGCACAGGTGGTCGGGCCCCACGTTCAGGACAACCTCGTAGGCGCCCTTCTCCTGGCCATCTTTGAACAGGGTGTAGTTGCCGATGTCGACGTGTCGTCCCTGGCAGTCAATCTCCCCGTTCAGAATCCACATGTTGAAGGTATCGGTGGACTCGAACAGACGATGATGTACCCTGTCGATGTAGGGGAGCTGCTGACCCTCAGGGTCGACCTGCCAGAAATAAGGGTTCCGTTGCAGGATGAACAGCTCCTCAGAGAGGGTGTTCGTGGCCACCCAGGGATCGGTACCGGGGCGTTCCGGGTTCAGGTACCAGTTGTTGCGGTCCCCAAAGTAGGCGGCCCAGCTATCGAACCCCTTTTCCTTGATCTCGGCCTGCAGTGCGGCAGGATCGTCGGTGAGCTCCATGTGGTAGCGCTTCATGTAGTGCCCGGGGCTGTAGAGGGGCTGCAACGTGTGCGAGGCCACCGAGTAGGCCAAGAGCGGGTTGGGGTGTGCGAACTTGTAGGTGACGGTGAACTCGTCGGGCGTCTCGATCTCGGCAAGCACTTTGGGCGTCCCCGTACTGAGAACGGTTGGGATCGTGGGGCTCAGGTCCGTGTTCTGCGCCTGGTACTGGTAGTACCAGGCAAAGTGCTCACTGGTCAGGGGGACCCCATCGGACCACTTGGTGCCCTTCCGCAGGTTCCAGGTCCAGGTTGAGGCGTCTTCGTTGGTCTGCCAGGATTCGACTACGGCTGGTCGCAGCGTGAGGTCCAGATTGAACGTGGCCAGGTTGTTGGAGTTGAGCTTGGTGGGGCCCCAGCGGTCAGAGACGCCCTTGAAGCCGCGACGCCAGGTGCCCCCGTACTTGCCGACCGACTCCACAGGGGCCAAGACATCGGGGCTCTCGGGGAGCCGCTCGTCGACGGGGGGTAGCTCTCCTTTCGACACGAGATCGGCCAGCATAGGGGCCTCGGAGTAACGGGAGACCTCGGCCTGGGGCTGCGGCTGGGGGGCCGGTGTCGTCTCCTGCGGCGCTTTCACTTCTACGGCTGGCACCGCAGTGGGCGTGGGAGACACGCAAGCGGCGGCTACTGACCCGGCGGCCACCAGCGACGAAACTCGGATAAAATCACGACGCGATAGGCTGCTCATGGATCTCTCCTTCCGGCCATTTGCGCACCAGACGACTCCGGCATACACGCGATGCGTCGGTGCCCTGGGTCCAGGCGAGCAAAGAACAGGCGCTATCAGCAGACGCATGCGGAGATCGTGGAGCTGCACCTCCTTCCTGGCCGTGCCCGTATAGGGAGGGGAGAGGAGACCGGATCTCCGGTCGAGCGCAGGAGCGGAGAGGGGAGGGTCGTTCCTGCTACTGTGAGTATAGCGCAGCCTGTGTGGGCGCGCTACATATCTGACCTGAACGCCGCTGGCTCGGGCAGTGGCGTGCTGGCTCGGGCAACCACTGTGGGCACAACGGAGTTCACCGTACTGCCCACGGCCGCGGCGCCGCCGCGCCCTCAGGAGGGAACGTCTCGCATGAAGCTGCTGCTGGCACGACACGGTGAGAGCGTCGCCAACGTGTTGGGGGTCATCTCCAACCGCGACCTGCCACATCCGCTGACCGAGCAGGGGCGCCGCCAGGTCGCGGGCCTGGCCGAATGGCTGCGCGCCTATGCCCCGACCCGCGCTTACGCCAGCCCGGTCGTGCGCGCCCGAGAGACCGCCGAGATTGTGTCGGCGGCCCTGGGGCTGCCCTGGCAGGTAGCCGAGGCGCTGCGCGAGTACGACTGCGGCATCCTCGAGGGGCGCGGAGATGAGGCCGCCTGGGCAGAGCACCGCGCCCTAGCCGAGGAGTGGTTGGCCGGGCACGGCGACCGCCGCATCACCGGCGGCGAAAGCCTCGACGATATCCGGGCTCGCTTCGTGCCCTTTATCGCGGGGTTGGTGCGCGAGTACGGGCCGACGCCCCAGACGCTGCTGCTCATCGGCCACGGCGGGCTGTACCGTTGGGCGCTGCCCGCCGTGCTACGGGGAGCCGACGCCGCCTTCTTTGAAGCACACCCCATCGGTTACGCCGGCTGCTGGGTGGCCGAGCTGCGGGGCGATGCGCTCGTCTGCGTCGGCTGGCGCGAGTAGGGGCGGGGGCAACCCGTCCGAACAGGGGCGGCCGCCCCCGGGCGTTGGCGCTCGTGCCGGTAGCCTATCTCCACGCGCGTTCCCCACCTTCTTGCCGCGTCGCAACCTGGCCATGCGGCCAACCGTACACAGGGCGGTGAGTGGGGGAGGGCAGCGGGAAAGGGGGCGCAATGACGGAGGTCCGCATCGTCGAGTTCGGGCGGCTTACGGCCCGGCGGGCAGAGGCGACGCTGAACACGCTCGTGAACCAGGGATGGCGCATCGTCGGCGCCGGCGGCGGGGGAAGGGCGCCCTTTGGCTTTGTGGTGCTGCAGCGGGAAACGGATGGGGCCGCTGAGCCCGCCGAGGAGATGCCGGGCGGCACCCGCAGGCTGTAGCGGCGCGGCGTGAAGGGGGCTGCGGCGTCAGGCGCCGGGTGGCGATCCGCCCGCCACCCGGCGCCTGTCCATGTGCAGGAACCGCTCAGCCCAAACGCGGAAGGTCCAGCTCGTGTCCCACCAGGCGCGGTTGGTGCGCTGTACCCATTCCCAGATGAGCGCGCGGTCGTGCAACATGAACAGGGAGAACCGCCGGGCGAAGCGCTCCACGTCGACCGCGGCGGGGAGGTAGGCGTTCAGGAAGGCGTAGGCCAGATCATCCCGGCCCTTTTCGACGTACACCGCCCACAGCCGCGAGAGGTCGGCCTCGGGATGCCCGAAGGAGGCCTCCATCAGGTCGAACAGGCCGGTGATCTGCCATCTCCCATCGACGACGTCGGCGACCATATTGCCCGGCTTGTAGTCCTGCATAAAGAAGGTCGGCCGAAAGTCGTCCATGGCGGCCTGGGCCGCGGCGATGAGCCCCGTGGCCCACTCCAGGTCGCGGTCCGGCGTGTTGCCGTTGTAGGAGGCGGCGCGTCGCAGTAGTTCCATCGTCTGGCGCGCAAAGACGGGGAACCAGTCCCCCTCGTATGGCCGGATGCCCCCGCTCGCGACATCGAACTTGCCGCAGAAGGGATGGGTCAGCCTCTGGGCCTCGGCCAGCAGCCTCCCCTGGGCAACGGCGATCTCTAGCCGGTCGGCGTCGCGCAAGGTCTCATCGACGTCGTCCGAGAGGTTTCTCCCCGCCAGCCGCGGCATGATCACGTACGGCCAGCCAAAGATGGCCGGGCCGGGGTCCAGCAGGTAAGGATGGGGGACGGGGACGCGCGTGCGGGCGTGGAGCAGATCGGCGAATAGTTGCTCGTTGGGGAACTGCCAGTCGTAATGGGGCTTGCCGCGCAGGACGAACTCTCCGCAGGAGCTCGTCACGTACACGTTCTGGCCGAACAGGCCCTGAGAGATGGGTTCCGCGCCGAGGAAACGCCCCAGGCCGAACGTGTCGAGGGCCCGCTGGAACTGCGCGTCGGAGATGACGCCGAGACGTTCCGAGTACTTGCGCGCGCGCAGGTCCATGTCGCCTCCCCGGGCCACTGCGTGCCCACCGTAGAACGCACAGGACCCTGGCACGTGGCCACGTGCCAGGGTCCTCTCAGGCGGAGGGGGTGGGATTCGAACCCACGGTGACGCAAGCGCCACAACGGTTTTCGAGACCGCCCCGATCAGCCTCTCCGGCACCCCTCCACTATTCGGCTGCCAAGCCTCGCCGCTCTTCCCGCAGCCCCTGGAAGAACGCCTCCATCAACGCCGCGACCTCGTCCGCCAGGACTCCGGAGACCACCTCCAGCCGGTGGTTCAGCCAGGGCGAGCGGACCAGATCGTATACCGAACCGGCCGCGCCCGTCTTGGGGTCGCGCACGCCAAAGGCCACTCTCTGCACCCGCGCCTGTACCAGCGCCCCCGCGCACATCGGGCAGGGCTCCAGCGTCACGTACAGGGTCGCGCCCGCCAGGCGCCAGCCCCCCCGCGTGCGCGCCGCCTCCCGCAGGGCCAGGATCTCGGCGTGGGCGGTGGGGTCGTGGAGCTCCTCCTTGCGGTTGCGCCCCCGACCGATGACGCCATCCTGCCACACAACGACCGCGCCGACGGGGATCTCACCCGCCTCCGCGGCCGCCGCTGCTTCGGAGAGAGCCTCGCGCATCCATCGTTCGTGGCACATCAGCGGGCAAAAGTATAGCACAGCTCGAGACGCGCGCCAAAGATGGCCTGCGACCGCACCTGGACGGGCGCCCGTCGACGTGTTACAGTCGCCTGTGGTACTGTGCGGCAGAGGCCCTGTGACGGGGCGACGCCGCGCGAAAGTGTGCTGGGGGAACCTGTGTCGGACACGATCGATCTGCAGCTCGATGACCTTGCCTACGGGGGCGACGCCGTCGGGCGCCACGGCGGCCAGGTGGTGTTTGTGCCCTTCGGCCTGCCCGGCGAGAGGGTGCGCGTCACGCTGGTGCGCCGGCAGAAGCGCTATGCCCGCGGCCGGATCGTCGAGGTGCTGGAGCCCTCGCCCCAGCGCGTGGCGCCGCCCTGCCCGTACTACGGCCGCTGCGGGGGCTGCCAGCTGCAGCACCTGTCTTACCCGGGCCAGCTGGAGCACAAGCGCCAGGTGGTCGCCGCGCAACTGGAGCGCATCGGGCGCCAGGAAGGCGTCACGGTGCTGCCCACCTTGGGGATGGAAGATCCCTGGCGTTACCGCAACAACGTGCAGGCCTCCCTCACGGGAGACGGGGAGCTGGGCTTCCTCGCCCCGGGCAGCAACCGGGTGGTGCCGGTGGCGCATTGCCTGCTCCTGCACCCGTTGCTCGACGATCTGTGGGCCGGGCCGGCGCGCGAGGTCGCTCGGCGCGGCGCCGGGCGCCTCGAGCGGCTCAGTTTGCGCGCCGGGGTGGCGACGGGCGAGCGGCTGGTGATCCTCGAGGGGGTTCGCGGCCGGGTGCCGGACGTACCGGCCGAGGGAGGGGTGACCTGGGTACAGGGCCGCGCCCATGGCGCCGCGCGCGTGCTCCGCGGCAAGGGCGACCTCGTCGAGGTTCTGGCCGGGCGGCGGTTACGGATCTCGGCGGAGGCGTTCTTCCAGGTGAACACGGCCCAGGCGGAGGTCCTCGTGGCGGTTGCCGCGCAGATGCTGGCCCTGGCCGGCAGCGAGACGCTGCTGGACGCCTACTGTGGCGTGGGGACCTTTGCTTTGACGGCCGGCCGCCGCGCGGCGCGCGTCATCGGCATCGAGTCGGCGGCTGCGGCCATCGCCGATGCGCTGGCCAACCGTGCCGAGGGGGAGCCGGCCGAGTTCCTGGTCGGGCGCGTGGAAGAGGTACTGCCTGGCGTGGAGGCCCACATCGACGCCGTGATCGTTGACCCGCCGCGGGCCGGCTGTGCCCGGGACGTGCTGGAGGCGCTGGCGGCCCGGGAGCCAGGGCGGATCGTGTACGTCTCCTGCGACCCGGCCACCCTGGCCCGCGACGTGGCCGTACTGAGCGAGCACGGCTACCGGCCGGAGCGGGTCCAGCCGGTGGACATGTTCCCGCAGACGTACCATGTGGAGACGGTCGTGTCGATGTCAAGAGTCTAGGGCTTGGATCGACTGGATCTGCTGGAGTACATCCGTCTAGCCTACTCGACCTAAAGCACCACGATGCGCCTGCGGAAACACATCGAGCTCAGCAGAAGCGTGAGTAGGGTTGCGTGAATCAACTAGATAACACCGTCCGCTTATGGAGATAAGATAGATATTTGTTTATAGGAGAGATAGACCAAGGGGCTGGGTTACAAGAAAGGATGAAATGAGAACGGATAGGAAGAAGGACGTTCTGTCAATAGTCACAATCGCTCTTTTGATCGTCATAGCGGCGACCGGAGCGCTATCACTGGACTTCTCGAAAAGCTACGAGATAACAAACCAGTATGGCGACACGGTGAAGATGTATGGCAATGGCATTTACGCGCATGACTCATACTTTGCAGCTCCGATTTTCATAGGAACTGACGTGATGATCCTCTTCATCTTTGTGCCCTTGTTTATCTATACCTATTTCCAGAATGCTAAAGAATCGACCAATATCACAAAGCTCAAGCTTATGTCGGTGTATGCCGTAGCCTGTTATTATGCAGCCAGCCTGTGCTTTGGAGTCACTTACAATCGGTATCATCTACTATACATAGGACTGTTCTCATGCACGCTTTTTGGGCTCTTTTCAATAATGCGCGACATAGAGATCGAACGACTGAATCACGAATCCACAGCTGGCATCAGGATATTCCTGATCTTGTCCGGCGTTGCTTTGATTGTTGCTTGGGTGCCGGACATTGTGCAGGCGGCCATTGCCAATACAGCACCCCCAGGGATTGACGTATATACAACCTCAACCGAAAATGTGCTGGATATGGGCATTATTGGCCCTCTGTTTTTTGTATGTTTGCATCTTCTAATCAAGAGGGACAAGTTAGGAATCGTCATATTGGCGTCGTTATTGAAGACCTGTATCGTCGTCGGAATTATGATGATTACCCAGACAGTATGTCAGATGCTATCCGGATTCGAGCTGACTCTACCCGTACTGGTTACCAAGTCCGGCTCGTTTCTGTTGCTGGGCGGGTTTGCATGGTACTTTAATAGCCGGTTGTATGCCGGTTTGGAATCGACTAGTCGATCGGGTGCCTAGAGGGATCAGTAACCGATAGGGTGCGCTTCGAAGCCTGTAGACACGTTCCTGTGCGGCGAGGGCGCGAGGAACGCCGACGATGTGCTTGCGAGAGCCCATGAGCCGAAAGGCATTCGGGCTGTCAGCTGGCTCCACGTGCAAGTGGTAGTCCTGATCACTCGTTGCGGTCTGAACAAGTGAAGGCAGGGATCGATTGAGAAGCGTGGCGGCCTCAGGTCGACTCTGGGCTCTGAGTGTGGGCGTGGGTGACGTTGCTGACCTTCAATAGGGGTTAGCGCCGCCGGTGACACAGGGGAGATAGGCGAAAGGTGGCCCGAATGCCACAGGTAACGCAGCGTGACAAGGCTGTGATGTAATGTGGGTGTTATATGCCTTTGGTTCCGCTCTATTTGCGGGACTAACCGCCATACTGGCCAAAATCGGCATTAGAAACACGGATTCGACTGTAGCCACAGCGTTGAGGACGGTCGTAGTCCTTGTCTTCGCATGGTTAGCGGTAGCATTTGCCGGCTCATATAGCTCCATTGCCAATATCAGCCGGAAAACGGTGATATATCTTGTGTTATCAGGAATCGCTACCGGGGCATCATGGTTATGCTATTTCAAGGCTTTGCAGATTGGGGACGTCAACAGAGTTACGCCGATAGACAAGTCAAGCACCGTGCTGACAATGGTCCTGGCGTTCGCCTTTCTGCATGAAGAGATAACAGCGCTCAAGATAGTTGCGATGGTATTGATCAGCCTGGGAACGTACCTGATGATACAAAAGAAAGAGGAAGTAGGTATAGAGAAGAAAGGAGACATGTGGATCATTTACGCTGTTGGGTCAGCGGTGTTTGCCAGCTTGACCGCAATCCTGGGCAAGATTGGAATAACAAACGTTGAGTCCAATCTGGGCACAGCTATAAGAACTGCTGTTGTGCTGATCATGGCGTGGATGATCGTGTTCGCGACGGACAAGCAGAATACGATAGGAGACATAGATGCCAAGAGCTGGGCGTTCCTGGTGTTTTCTGGGATTACTACGGGGGGCTCTTGGCTCTGCTACTATAAAGCGCTGCAAGAAGGCCCGGCCAGCATCGTTGTGCCTATTGACAAATCGAGTATCCTAGTGACGGTGGGGTGTTCGTATCTGTTTCTGCATGAGACGCTCACTAGAAGGTCTGCGTTTGGCTTGGGCATGCTGTTGGCAGGTATTCTTGTGCTATTGATCTGAGGATGATCAGGTCGCAGGGATTGGAGCTACATGCAAGCGCGAGAAGGGCTGGGCCACAAGCACGACGGCCCAGGGTACGCGACCTGCCATGTGGCGTGAGGGGTGGGCAGGTTCGTGTTGCGGGCCCTGCCCGCTGCTCTAGGGCACGGGCACCACGTGCAGTGAGACAGTGGTCCGGCGTAGCGACCCCTGGCCCAAGTACCTGAGCGCTACCTGCCATTCGTCATGGATGTCCGCGAACAACGCCCCTAGCAGCCGCTCCACGCTGGCCACGTCCTGGAGAGGCCCACCACGTGGGTCCGGCGCTCGATCTTGTTCCCGACGGGACGCTGTGCGATGTTCAACCTCTCCAACGGGTCTGTGGCGTAGAGGCGCGACCAGTGCTCCTGCTGCGAGGCCAGGTAAGGCAACACGCCGTCCTCCGCGTCGCGCAGGGTCGTTCTCGGTAGCCGTTGCGCTCCGGGGTGCGCGCGGAAGGCCGAGCCCCTGTGCACTGGGTAACCTGAGTCTCGATGGCGGACGGGATCAGGCCGCGCAGTCCCTCGCGGAGTAGATCCGAGCCGATCTGCAGGGCGCGCTTGCGCGGACGGTTCAACAGATGCATAGTGGGCTCAGTCATCGCGCGGTTCTCGTTGATGTGTCGGTCGCACCGCAGGGAACTACGCGATGACCTTTTGGGTCAGGCCCTTTTCACACCACCACCTGAGCCACTATCTACACCAAGAGGGGGCATATGGACGTGCATGCTGCCAACTCAAGAAACCACATAATGCAGTATGTGATCTATACTTATGGCCTGTTTGGGCTGTTGCTATTAGTGTTGGGGGGTATAGCAACAAAACTGCTCAATGGGACGCCGTTGGTCATGCGATGGCTGACGGCCATCACAGCATGGACCCCCACCTACGTATTGCTGCTAATGTTCAAAAGGCTATACCCAAACAGCACGGTAAAGGCCTTTTACAGAAGGGCTTTCAGTGCAAAGATAGACCTGCGTCTATTGGTGGCGACAACTGCAATACAGATCTTGGCTTTTGCATCGAGCATGTACATGATCTCTGTCCGTAGAGGCGTTACGACCACAAGTCTATTGGACTTCTCATTTCCAACCGTAAGCTCTGCGCTCTTTTTTACTCTGATACAGGGGCCAATGGGAGAAGAGTCGGGCTGGCGAGGGTATTTACTGCCGGCGATTGAGAGCAAAGTCGGGGTAGTTAAGGGGTGTTTGGTAGTTAGCCTGATCTGGTCGCTTTGGCACGCCCCAATATGGTTCTTGGGCGCGGGATATAGTGGGGCTGTGCTGGTCCAATATATAATAGTGTACTTTATATGCATCGCTTCTGTTGGGTTCCTGATCGGCATTTGCTATTACCATTGCAGCAACCTGGTTGTTCCTATATGGATTCATTTCTGGCTGAATTTCTGCGGGCAAATGTTTACAGGTTCCAGGTTGGAGCTTGTTTCTTGGTATGCCGCTTTCTACCTCGTCATAGCGGTCGGGTTCTTTTTGTGGCATAGATCCAGTCACGTGCGAAGGAAGGAAACGGCGGCCTTAAGGACTTCGTCGTGATACTGGGGAAAACGGCCGTGGCTGCTGCATAGCCAGGGAGTGTGCGCCTCGGCAAGGGGCGGAAAGGGCGTGTCCCCCTTGGCTGCCCTCACCGCTGTTCTGAAGAGCGGGCTCCGCGTGTAGCGAGGTGGAGAGGGGGCGCATCGGCTGCTCCGGCCCCTGCGTCTTGCGCAGCGGTTCGTGGCTAGAGGACCTGCTGCCCACCTGCCACTCGCGAAGGATAGCCGGCAGCAGTGCCCCCACCGGCCGCTCCACGCTGGCCACGTCCTGAGGACGCCCGCCTGCTAAGTCCGGCGCTTGAGTTCCTTCTTTGCGCGGTACTGCCCGACGTACGACCTCTCCAGCGGGTGCGTGGCGTAGAGGCGCGACCAGTGCCCCCGGGATGGCCATGTGGGCCAGCACGCCGTTCTCCGCGGCGGGCAGGGGGGCTCCTGGTAGCCGTTGCGGTCCCGGGTGGCTCGAAAGGCGGAGCCCCTATGCCCTGGGCACGGACAACCCCCGCCTCGATGACGGACCGGATCAGGCCCCGCAGTCCCTCGTGGAGCAGATCCGAGTCGACCCGCAGGCCGAGCTCGCTCGGCCAGTCCAGCAGATGCACTGTGGCCTCGGTCATCGCGCTGTTCCCCTTGATGTGCTCTTGGCACCGTAGGGAACCACGCGATGACCTTTTCGATCCAGGCCGTCAGACCATTTCTCCCAAGGACATTCGCCATCCAGAGGGCAAAAATGGTCGAGAAAACCTTCCAGGCATCATGCTATCATATGGCCGCTGGGGGTGAGCAGATGCGGGAACAGATTCTTGCTGTGCAACGCATGCAGGATTACATCGCGGCGCACATCTGTGAAGAGATAACCATTGCAGATCTGGCAAGAGTGTCTTTATTCTCTCCTTGGTATGCAAGGCGACTTTTCATTCAGTGGACTAGTCTCACACCAGCCGATTACATCCGTAGGCTGCGGCTCAGCAAGTCTGCACTCCGCTTGCGGGACGAGAACTGTCGCGTTATCGATGTGGCATTGGATATGGGATTCGGCAGCGTGGACGGCTACCAAAGAGCTTTTGCGCGGGAGTTTGGCTGTAATCCGAAACAGTATGCCTCAGATCCAGTTCCGCTCCGGTTGTTTACGCCTTATGGGGTCAGAGCTCGCTACCTTGAAAGGGGAAATGAACCAATGGAGAAGGTAAAGAGCATATTCGTGCAGGTGATCGAAAAGCCTGCTCGCAAGGCCGTCATCAAGCGCGGAGTCACGGCAACGGACTATTTCAAGTATTGCGAAGAAGTCGGCTGTGATGTGTGGGGTTTGCTGACTAGCATGAAGTCCATCAGCGGAGAGCCGGTCTGCATGTGGCTGCCAGAGCAGTACCGCAAACCCAGAACAAGCGAATATGTGCAGGGCGTGGAAGTACCCGTCGATTATGACGGCATCATCCCCGCTGGCTTTGACATCATCGAACTGCCCGCAGCCAAGTACCTGATGTTCCAGGGGGAGCCTTTCGCGGAAGAGGACTATGGCCGGGCCATCGAAGAGATGTGGGCGGCCCTAAAGAAGTACAACCCCTCGGCCATCGGATACACGTGGGATCAGGAAAACCCCCGCATCCAGCTGGAGCCCATCGGTACGCGTGGGTACATCGAGCTTCATGCAGTCAAGCCTGTATAGACAGGCCTGTTTGCACAGGGTGATATGTTAGCGGAACCATTGCGTCTTCAGCATAACCACTCCTCACAACCGTGATCTAGGTGAGGAGTGGTTATTTGCTGCATATGGCGCATCTTGAGTACACTGAAGAACGGTTTGGCTGCAAACACTGCCTTACACGTTGACGCTGACAGGTTAGCACCTACCGCCAGCGCCGGTAGTGCCCCGTACATGTCTCCGACTGCCCACGGCCCGCAAGTCGTTCACACTGGCGATTCGTACCATGTGGAGTGCCCGGCGCTGCTGCGCCTCAG
This sequence comes from Anaerolineae bacterium, assembly GCA_040768605.1. Lineage (GTDB taxonomy): Bacteria > Chloroflexota > Anaerolineae > UBA1429 > UBA1429 > JAAZBY01. The sequence continues at coordinate 13,106 of JAXGMP010000003.1, forward strand.
ACATAGTGCTGACACACCCAACGCAACATGCCCAGGGGAAGAGCGATGAGAAAGGCAAGCGGGATCTTTACTATCCTCGTTGGCGTGAGCATGGTCGGCATGTGGGGCATGCTGTACTGCACGGGGCAGATCGTCGAGCTGGCGACCAAGCCTGTAGAGATCTCGTTTCACCTGGTCAGTGAGTTGGCCACCGCGGTCCTCCTGATCGTCGGCGGTTACGCCCTGTTGACAGGAAAAGCATGGGCAGGCCGCTTGTGGTTCCTATCGATGGGGATGCTCCTCTACTCGCCGCTCAATGCCAACGGATACTGCACACAGATGGGGGCCGTGCCGATGACGATCATGTTCTCCGCCCTGACGGTCATGAGCATGGTGGGCGTGATCGGGCTGGCCCGCTCGGGAGACTAGAGCCTTGCATGGCTGCTCCGCACTGCGCGCAGGTCGAGGCTGAACCTAGTGCGCCACGGTGGCCGCCGCTGCAGGGGGAGACACTGGTCATGTTGCTAGGGCGCATCGCCAACGCTATATCAACGGTGCAGGGCGTCCGGGCCATCGCCCTGGGCGGCTCGCGCAGCAGGGGTGAGGGAGGTCCGCAGTCCGACTATGACCTCGGTATCTACTATGATGCGGGCACGCTGGACGTGACGGGGTTGGCCCAGCGCCTGCGCGAACTCGATGACGGACACCGAGAGAATCTGCTGAACCCTCCGGGCCACTGGGGGCCCTGGATCAACGGGGGCGCCTGGCTCACCGTCGCCGGCCTGCCCGTTGATGTTCTCCTTCGCGATATCGGCAGGGTGGAAGCAGTCCTGGCGGCCTGCATTGCCGGACGGATCACGGTAGACTACCAGTCGGGGCACCCCTTCGGTTTCGTCAACACGATATACGCTGCCGAGACGCACTATGCGAGGCCACTCTGGCAGGATGAGGCCGCGCCACTCGACGGGCTGAAAGCCCTGCTCTACTCTGAGGGCCAGTACCCCCCACGGATGCGCGATGCCGTGGTGAGGACGTTCCTGTGGGAGGCCGAGTTCTCCCTGGCCTGCGGGCGCAAGGCCGCGCCCAAGGGTGACGTCCACTATGCGATGGGTTCCCTGTTCCGGACGGTCTGCTCGTGGGTCCAGGTGCTGTATGCCCTCAACAGCCGCTACCTGATGAACGAGAAGGGGGCCTTGGGGCCCGTGGGGGGGTTCGAAAGCCGCCCGCCCGAGATGCCGCCCAGGGTCGCGGAGATATACCGGCTCTTGGCTGAGGGGCAAGCGGAAGAGGCGTACCAGCGGGCCGATGCGCTGCATGGCGAGGTCGCTGGCCTGGCCAGCGACGTGCCGCCCACCGCGGGCGCAATGCGATGAGGCGCCCGCCGGCGTGCCGGCACCGAGCACATGGAAAGGCCTCCTGGAGCAGACCCTCGTCGGCCGGACCCGGGGCGAGAGGCGGGTACCGGGGACCCGCCGGTGCTACGGGCAGGCCCCCCGTAGGCCGGCCAGTGCCAGAGGAAGGAAGCCGTGAGACTGGGATGCGCGCGCAGCGCCGCGGCAGAGTGGGTCAGCCAGCATGGCCGCCGAGTGGACGGCTTTCTGGGGGCGTACTATACCGGCTCCGTCGTGGGCCTGCCCCACGATGCGGAGCTCCCCGAGTCCTCTGACGTCGACATCATCGTCGTCTCCACGCGGAACGAGATGCCGCCCAAGCCGGGCAAGTTCCTTTACCGTGGCGCCCTGCTGGAGGTCACCTATCTGGCCTGGAACGCGCTCTCCTCGGCACAGGCGGTGCTGGCCTCCCATCACCTGGCCCACAGCCTGAGGACCGACACGATCATCGCCGACCCCACGGGCCGCCTGCGCAATCTGCAGGCGTGCATCTCCCTCCACTTTGCCGAGCGTCGCTGGGTGCGCCGCCGCTGTGAGAACGTGCTAGTGAGGATCGAGGACGGGCTGCGCAGCATCGACCCCTGCGCACCGTTCCACGACCAGGTAACGGCATGGCTGTTCCCGACGGGGATCACCACGCACGTCCTCCTTCTGGCCGCCCTGCGGAACCCGACCGTGCGGCGCCGCTACGATGCCGTGCGGGAGACGCTGCGTGAGTACGACCTGGCACACTACTATCCGGAGCTGCTGGCGCTGCTGGGCTGCGCGCATCTGCCGGCCCGGCGCGTCGGGGAGCACCTCGACGCACTGGCGGAGACGTTCGATGCGGCCGTGGCTGTCGCCAAGACGCCGTTCCCTTTCAGCAGCGATATCACCGCCTTGGCACGGCCGATCACCGTGGAGGGCAGTCGCCAGCTCATCGGGGAGGGTCACCACCACGAGGCCGTCTTCTGGATCGTCGCGACGTTCGCGCGCTGCCACAAGATCCTGGCGGCGGACGCTCCGCCGGAGCTGCAACGTGCCCGTGTGCCGGCGTTCCGGGAGGTGATGGCCGATCTCGGTATCGCCAGCACCGGTGACCTGCTCCGCCGCGCGCAAGAGGGCATCCACTTCCTTCCCCGCCTATGGGAGATGGCCGAGGCCCTTCTGGCGAGGAATCCGGAGATCGTAGACTAGGAGAGGTGGGCGAGTGATCCTGTCCGAGTATCGGTACGTCTGTGTGCCCGCAACGACCGGGGACCTGCTCGCTGACGTCGAGGCGCTGTACGTGCAGAACGGCAGGGAAAAGACCCTCCAGCACGCCCGCGGCGTGGCCGCCACCGGCCGTTCGCTGGCGGCACGGTTCGGCCTGGACCCAGAGGTCTGCGAGCGGGCTGGCTACCTCCACGATGTTGCCAACATCCTCCGGCCGGAGGACATGCTGCGCTATGCCCGGGACCAGGCGCTGCCCCTGGACGCCGCAGAGCAGCGGTACCCATTTCTGTTGCACCAGCGGCTTTCGGCGATCATCGCCGCGGAGGTGTTCGGGGTGACCGACGTGCGGGTGCTGTCGGCGGTGGCCCATCACACCACCCTGAAGGCGGAGCCCTCCGAGTACGATATGGCGGTCTTCCTGGCGGACAAGATCTCCTGGGACCAGGAGGGAACCCCGCCTTCTCTAGCCGGCATAGAGGCGGGGCTGGAGGAATCGCTATCGCGGGCCTCGCTGGAGTACATCGAGTTCGCCCTGGGGAGCGGCATGATCCTGTGCCCGCACCGTTGGCTGCTTGACGCGCGGCAGTGGCTGGCGGCCCACTGCGGTAGCCGCACGCGATCCGGGCGGAATCCGTAATCAAGACACGCGAGGAGGGGTTGGCGTGCACATTCCCCAGCATATCGTGGCAGTTGGCGGGCTGGTGCGGGACGGAGAGGGCCGAGTGCTGATCGGCAGGTCCGTCTGGCGCCGGGGTTGGGAGTTCTTTGGCGGCCAGGTGGAGAACGGTGAGAACCTCGAGGAGGCGCTTCTCCGCGAGATCCGTGAGGAGACCGGCATCACCGCCCGGGTGGTCGCCCTCGCCGGCATCTACTCAAGCCTGAAAGGGTATACAGACGCGCGGACGGGCGTTCACATCCCGACCAAGCTGATACTGGACTTTCTCTGCGACTATGTCAGCGGCACGCCGACCGACTCGGACGAGACGATGGACGTGATGTGGGTTACCGTGCCCCGGGCGCTGGAACTGGTGGACACGCAGCCCTACCGGATGCGGCTGGAGAACATGCTCCACCACGCCGGCCGAGTGGTCTATGCTGCCTACGAGACGCATCCCTTCGCCGCGCGCGCCTGCCGCGCGCTCTGATCGCGTGGCTGCTGGCAGAGCAGTGTGTCCACTTGACGAGAAGCAACTGCCTTCGATTTGTCGCTGTGGGCCTTCTATAGTATAATGGGCCTTGGTGTGATCACGGCAAGAGGAAGGGTGTATCGAGCATGGCGCTGACCAAGATCGAGAAAGCGTCCACTGTTGAGAAATACGGGCGGCATGCGCAGGATACCGGCTCGCCCGAAGTTCAGATTGCGAACCTGAGTGAGCGGATCAGCAAGCTGACCGAGCATCTCAAGGAACACAAGCACGACGAACACTCCCGGCGCGGGTTGCTCAAGCTCGTCGGGCAGCGCCGTCGGCATCTGAACTATCTCAGCAAGAAGGATGAAGACAAGTACCGTGAGGTGCTGGCGCGCTTGGGCCTCCGCCGCTAGCCTTCGCGTGGATAGGTCTCCTTTTGTTGGTGGATAGAGAGCAAGTGGCGGGCATGATAGCCATTTGCTCTTTTTCTTTAGGCAGGGTTCCGGCGGGATAGGCCCGCCGGGCAGACGGCAGCCGGAGTCGTTGCCGGCGGTTTGAGCAGGAATTGGGGCCTGGCCCTCACCGGCTTGGTGCGGCCCAGGCCCCAGTCCCTGACCAATCCGCCCCGACGCTCCGGCCTCGCCGAGGTGGAAAGGACACATGGAGAAACAGTATAGGGCACAACTGGGCGACCGCGAGGTGATTCTGGAGACGGGCAAGCTGGCTCAGCAGGCCGGCGGCGCCGTCGTCGTGCGGATGGGCGAGGCGATGCTGCTCGTCACCGCTACGGCCTCCAGCGCGCCCCGCGAGGGCGTCGACTTTTTCCCGCTGACGGTTGACTTTGAGGAGCGTCGTTACGCTGCCGGCAAGATCCCCGGCGGCTTTTTCAAGCGCGAGGGGCGCCCCTCGACCGACGCCATCCTCCTTTGCCGCTCGGTGGACCGGCCGCTGCGGCCCCTCTTCCCCGAAGGCTACCGCAACGACGTCCAGATCATCATCACCCCCTTCGCTGCGGACCAGGAGAACGATCTGGAGACGCTGTCGCTGATCGGTGCTTCTGCCGCGCTCACCATCTCGGACATCCCCTTCGGTGGGCCGGTGGCGGGCGTCAAGGTGGCCTATGTCAACGACGAGTACATCATCAACCCGCTCGCTTCGCAGATGGAAGAGAGCCAGCTGGACCTCACGGTGGCCGGCACGGCCGAGTCGGTGCTGATGATCGAGGCGGGAGCCAACGAGTTCCCCGAGGACAAGATGCTGGAGGCGATCCGCCGTGGCCATCAGGCTATCCAGGCGACGATCGCGCTGCAGGCACGCATGGCCGAGGAGATCGGCAAGGCCAAGAATCCCGGCGTGTGCGTGCAGCTTGACCCCGCCGTCCTGCAGGCGGTGGAAGGGTTGGCCGGCACGGCCATCGCGGAGATGGTCGCCAGTGGCCTGGATCGTGGCGAACGCAAGGAGCAGGAGGACCGCCTGCGTGAGCAGGTCTTCGCCGAGGTGGATCCCTCCTTTGACAGGGCTGCCGTGTCGGAGGCATGGGGTGTGCTCTTCCAGCGCGCCATGCGGCGCCGCATTCTCGACACGGGCATCCGCGTCGATGGGCGCGATCTGCGCACCATCCGCCCGCTGAAGGCAGAGATAGGGCTGGTACCCCGGGTGCACGGCTCCGGCCTGTTCAGCCGTGGAGAGTCGCAGGTGCTGAGCATCACCACGCTGGGCACCGGGACTGACGAGCAGTCGATCGAGACCCTGGCCGGCGACTACTCCAAGCGCTTCATGCATCACTACAACTTCCCGCCCTTCTCGACGGGGGAGGCCTACCCGCTGCGGGGGCCGCGTCGCCGCGAGATCGGGCACGGCGCTCTCGCCGAGCGAGCCCTCAAGCCGGTGTTGCCCGCGCCCGACACGTTCCCCTACACCATCCGCATCGTCTCGGAGGTGCTGTCGTCCAACGGGTCTACATCGATGGCCAGCACGTGTGCGGCGTCGCTATCGCTCATGCACACCGGCGTGCCGGTGCGGACGGCGGTGGCCGGCATCGCCATGGGAGTCATCACCGAGGGCGACCGCTGGGCGGTGCTCACCGACATCCAGGGGCTCGAGGATCACCTCGGCGACATGGACTTTAAGGTGGCCGGCACTGCCAAGGGCATCACGGCCATCCAGCTGGACATCAAGATCACCGGGCTCAAGGATGCTATCATCGCTGAGACCCTAGAGCGCTCGCGCGAAGCACGACTGCAGATCCTGGAAGTGATGAACGCTTGCATCGCGCAGCCGAGTGCGGAGCTGGCGCCCACGGCGCCGCGCCTGGAGACGCTCAAGATCGCCGTGGAAAAGATCGGTGCCCTGATCGGCCCCGGCGGCAAGAACATCCGCGGCATCATCGAGGACACCGGCGTCACCATCGATGTGGACGACGACGGCACCGTCATCGTCGGCTCGACGGACGGTGAGAGCGCCAAGGAGGCCATCCGCCGTATCGTGGGCCTGACGGCGGTAGCCGAGATCGGCCAGATCTACACCGGCAAGGTCGTGCGCGTGGAGCCCTTTGGTGCCTTTGTCGAGATTCTGCCCGGCCAGGACGGCCTGGTGCACATCTCGCAGCTGGCCGACTATCGCGTGCCGAGCGTCGAAGACGTCGTCCAGGTCGGCGACGAGGTGATGGTCATGGTCACCGACGTCGACTCGAACGGCAAGATCCGGCTGTCACGCCAGGCCGTTCTGGAGGGGTGGACCATCGAGGAAGCGCGCGAGCGCGACCGGCCCCCCAGTGGTGGCGGGCGCGGCGGACGTGACCGGCGCGGCGGCGGCGGCAGAGGTCGCTAGACGGCTACGCTCTCGTTCCGAACCAGGGCCCGCCAGATGGCGGGCCCTTTCGCCTTACAGTAGAATGCGCCTGAGCGCCCATGCCCGCCTGGGGGAGTAGATGGAAGGGACGCAGCGCCAGCAAAAGTCCTGGCTCCGGGAGTGCGCGGAAGCGGTTCTCCCGGCTCTGGTGATCGTGGTGATCATCAACGTGTTCCTGGGGCAGACCCGCCGGGTGGACGGCCTCAGCATGGAGCCCAACCTGGAGAACAATCAGCGCATCATCATGGAGAAGGTCAGCTATCGCTTCCGTTCTCCCCGGCGCGGCGAGATCATCGTCCTGCGTCGCCCGGACGGGCCCTATGAGCATCCGCTGATCAAGCGCGTCGTCGGCCTCCCGGGCGAGACGATCGCCATCCATGACGGGGCCGTTTACATCGATGGCCAGCCCCTCGCAGAAGCCTACCTGGACCAGCCCACCCTCGGCTATCTGCAGACGATGCGCATCCCCGAGGGGTGCTATTACGTCCTGGGGGACAATCGTGCGTCGAGCAACGACTCGCGCAGCTTCGGCGTGGTGACGCGCGAGGATATCCTCGGCAAGGCCTGGTTCCGCTACTGGCCGCCGGCCGCGATCGGCCCGGTCTCGGGCAGCCGTTCTTCCGCCTCGTCGGTCGCCGGGCGCTCCGGGCTACTGCAAGAGGGCCACCTGGTCGCCCGCGTCCCTCGGAGTTTGGCTGCGCTCATGCCAAAGGCTTGACCCATAGGGCCTAGGTGTGCTAGAATGGTCGATAATCTATCGCGTCGGCGCGCGCCGACGGCGATGGTAAGGGGAGGCAGGAGCCTGGCGGGTGCTCATGAGACGACGCTGGTGTGTGCCCGCTGGAGCGATCGTGCCCCTGGTATTCCTCGTGTGTGTGGGCTGTGCTCGGGCCAAGCCGCAACGAAGCGTGCCCCCTGCGGAGACGTCAGGTGATCCGTGCCCAGCGCTGGGCGCCGAACTGACGGCACAGCCTACGACGACCGGCCTGCTGGTGGTGCCCACGGAAGCCGTGCTATCCACCATGCCGGGAGATGCTACGGAGAACTTGGCCAAGACCTACACCGTTCGTCGCGGAGATACCCTGCTCTCTATTGCCGCCGCACACGGGACGAGTGTGGAGGACCTGATGGCCGCCAACTCCCTGGCTGACGCAGACGTGCTCCGGGTGGGGCAGGTGCTGAGTTTGCCGGCGTTGAGTGCGGGCGATGTGGTCCGTCACGTCGTGCACTCTGGAGACACTCTGGCGCAGTTGGCCCGACGGTACCACACGAGCGCGGCGGCCATCGCGGCTGCCAACCCACTGATTGAGGACCCGGAGCGCTTGGTTATCGGCCAGGTGCTGCAGATAGTGATAGGTGCGGCGCCGAGCGTGCGCACACATGTCGTGTGCACCGGGGAAAGCGTCTATGGTATCGCCAGGGAGTATGGCGTTCCCGCGGGGGACATCATCTCGGCGAACCAGCTCTCCGATCCGGACCATGTAACGGCCGGGCAGGTGCTGGTTATCCCTTGACGCCGGGCTAGGAGCGTGGAAGGCAACGTAGACCGTTGCTTGACGCTGGTGCCCGCCCGGGTATAATCGGGCGGGTCTGTATGCACATGTGCCCAATGGAAAGGAGGTGGCGAGCGACCGCTGTATCCTCGTCGCTTACAGTCGCAGTACAGATCTGCCGGACCGGAGACTAGAGGAGGAAAGATGTTGCGTAACAAACGGTGGTTCGCGCTGCTCTCCATCGTCATCGTGATGACGATGGTGCTCAGCGCATGCGTCCAGCAGCCCGCGGGGCCGAGCGAAGGACCTGGCGAGGCGCCGGCTGTGCCCACAGGCCCGCAGCCTTTGCCGTCGGACGCCGCGTATGACGTCTACCTAAACTTCAACCTGGCCACCGAGCCGCCCACGCTCGACCCGAACCTGGCCACCGACACGACCTCGGTGCAGGGCGATGAGCTCCTGTTCCTGGGGCTCACCGACTTTGATGATAAGACCCTCGACACCATCCCCGAGCTGGCCACCGAGTGGAGCGTCTCCGACGATGGCCTGGTGTGGACGTTCAAGATGCGCGACGACGTTCAGTGGGTCCACTATGACCCGGTGAACAAGACGATCGAGGCCAAGGGCCCCGTCACGGCCCATGACGTCGTCTACAGCGTCAAGCGCTGCCTTGATCCGGCTACCGCCTCGGACTATGGCTACGTCGACTATATCGTCAAGAACGGCGAGGCCGTGAACACCGGTGAGATCACCGACCTGGACAGCGTCGGTGTGCGCGCCGTCGACGACTATACCGTCGAGTTCACGCTCGAGCAGCCCGCGGGCTACTTCCCCGGTATCGCCGGCATGTGGGTCAACCGCCCGGTGCCCAAGACCGTCATCGAGCAGTACGGTGACTCGTGGACCGAGCCCGGCAACATCTGGACGAACGGCCCGTACCTCCTGGACACCTGGGAGCACGAGAACCGCATCGTCATGCTCAAGAACCCGTACTACTACAGCGCTGACACGGTCCAGATCGGCACTATCAACATGGTGATGGTCACCGAAGACTCGACCGCGTTCGCCATGTACGAGAACGGCGAGCTGGATGTGCAGAACCCGCCGCTGGACGACATGGACCGCATCAAGGCGGACCCCGTGCTGTCGCAGGAGCTGTACATCGCGCCGCGGCTGTGCCAGTACTACTACGGCTTCAACACCACCAAGGCCCCGTTCGACAACGTGCTGGTGCGCCAGGCGTTCTCCTACGCTGTGGATCGCCAGAAGCTGATCGACACGGTGCTGAAGGGTGAGCAGAAGCCCGCCTTCACGTTCGCGCCTCCGGGCATCTTTGGTTCGCCGGCGGAAGATCCGAACTTCCCGGGCATCGGCTTTGACGCTGCCAAGGCCAAGGAACTCCTGGCCGAGGCCGGTTACCCGAACGGTGAGGGCCTGCCCGAGATCACGCTGATGTACAACACCAGCGAGGCGCACCAGAAGATCGCCCAGTTCGTCCAGCAGAGCTGGAAGGAGAACCTGGGCGTGGAAGTGAAGCTGGCCAACCAGGAATGGGCCGTCTTCCTCGACACCGTCAAGGAAGATGCCCCGCAGATCTACCGCATGGGCTGGTGCGCAGACTACCCGGATGAGAACAACTGGTTGCTCGAGGTGTTCCATCCGCTCAAGAGCGCCAATGACCCGAAGTGGGATCCGGAGTCTGAGTCGGCCAAGGCCTTCATGGAGGCCACCGAGAGGGGCGCCGCGGTTGCTGACCCGGCCGAGCGCGCCGCCGCCTACTATGAGGCGGAAAAGATCCTCTGCACCGACGAGGCCATCATCATCCCGGTGTACTACTACACGCGCGTGGTGTGCACCAAGTCGTACGTCCAGCGGACCTATGCGGCGCTGGGCGGCGAGCACATCGACAAGTGGACGGTGAACAGATAACTGCTGCCTGACGGGCAGGCCCCTGCGGGGTTTGCTGCGCGCGAGACAGCCACGTGACCCCCACAGGTCACGTGGCTGTTCTCTTACCGGTTTATGTAGACAGGGGTTCCTGTGCTATAATGGCTCGTATGCATCTGTGACACCTCACTTGGGCAAAGTGAGTGGACCCTGGCTGGCGGCTCCGCGCGGCGGAGCGGCGACAGCCCCGCCGTGAGGAGGCAGGCAAAGGAATATGGGGCGATATATCGTACGTCGCATCCTGTGGATGATCCCGGTGCTGCTGTTCATCTCTCTGGTGACGTTCGCGCTGGTGCACGCAGTACCGGGCGGACCATTTGACCGGGAGAAGCCGCTGCCGGCTGAGATTCAGGCTAACCTGAACAAGTATTACGGCCTCGACCAACCCCTCTGGAAGCAGTACACCGACTGGATGGGCATCACGCGTAATCCCTCTGGGGAGTTCAGTGGCGTCTTGCAGGGCAAGTTTGGCCCGTCCTACGCCTCGCGTAGCCGTACTGTGAATGACATCTTTCGCGACCATCTCCCCGTTTCCGCGCAGCTAGGGCTGGCCGCGCTGGCGATCGCCCTGCTGGTGGGTGTGCCGCTGGGCGTGATCGCCGCGTTGAAGCAGAACTCGGGCTGGGACTATCTCTCCATGGCCGTGGCCATTCTGGGCGTTTCGGTGCCGAGCGTGGTGCTGGGGCCGGTGTTCATCTTTTTATTCGCCCTGACCTTCAAGTGGTTCCCGGTAGCCGGCTGGGGTCAGAGCTGGACGCAGATCGTCATGCCGGCGACTGCTCTGGGGCTCGGGTCGTCGGCCCTGATCGCCAGGTTGACCCGTGCCAGCATGCTGCAGGTGATTCGCGAGGACTATATCCGCACGGCCCGTTCCAAGGGCCTCAGTGAGTATGTGGTCGTGACGCGGCACGCCGTCAAGAACGCCTTCATTCCGGTGGCCACCATCCTGGGCCCCATGTTCGCGGCCCTGGTGACGGGCACGTTCGTTATCGAGCAGATCTTTGCCATTCCAGGCATGGGGCGGTTCTTTATCCGCAGCATCACGAACCGTGACTATCCTGTGGTGATGGGGACCACGCTGTTGTACGCGGTGTTCCTCGTTATCGCGAACCTCGCCGTGGATATCACCTACGCTTTCCTGGATCCCCGGATCCGGTTCGAGTAAAGGAGTCTCTCCATGACCGCACAAGAACGCGCCGCGAGCCGCCTGGCGGGCAAGGCCACTGAGGGCCAACAGCGGGTAGCCAGTCTCTGGGGAGACGCCTTCCGACGCCTCGTCCGCAACCGCGCTGCCATGCTGGGTGGCATCGTGATCGTGGCCATCATCCTGATCTCGGTGTTTGCCAACCACATCGCGCCCTATAGCTACCGCGAGGGTGACTCGAGCGAGGCACGCACCGTGCCCCTCTGGCTGACCAAGGTGATGCCCGGTGACATGGCCTCCTACGCCAAGGTGGGCGACAAGTTCCCCATCGGCTCCGACTATCTGGGGCGTGACCTGCTCTCCCGCATCATCTACGGCAGCCGCGTGTCTCTGCCGGTGGGCTTTATGGGCGCCCTGACCGCCCTGGTCATTGGCCTCGTGTACGGCTGTATCTCCGGGTACTATGGCCTGAAGGTAGACAACATCATGATGCGCATTGTCGACATCATGTATGCCTTCCCGACCATGCTCTTGATCATCCTGTTGATGGCCTTTTTCAAGACCTCGTTCGGGGGGGTAGCCGAGCCGGGTACCGCGGCCTATACGTTCAACCAGATCAACAAGGTGGTTGACGGGCTGCTGGGCCTTGAGGGCGGCGGCATGCTCTTCATCTTCATGGGCATCGGCATCACGGCCTGGATGGGCACGGCCCGCCTGGCCCGTGGGCAGATCCTCTCTCTGAAAGAGAAGGAGTTCATCGAGGCATCCCGCATGATCGGGGCGCGCGATATGCGCATCATCACGCGGCACATCCTGCCCAACATCGTCGGGCCCATCCTGGTGTCGGTAACGCTGAGCATCCCGGGGTACATCTCGACGGAGGTGTTCCTGAGCTTCATCGGCCTTGGGGTTGATGCGCCGACGCCCTCCTGGGGATCGATGATCTCGGAGGGGGCCCAGGCCATCCGGTCGTACCCGCACGAGGTGCTGTTCCCGGCGGCCGCTCTGGCCATTCTCATGTTTGCGTTCAACTTCCTGGGCGATGGCCTGCGCGACGCTTTGGACCCGCGCATGAAGGGCACATCCTGACGGAGCGACGAACACGCGAGCCCCAAGGCGGAGCCGCCCATGAGCAGGAAATCCTGGCTGTTCGCTATCCTGGCCTTCCTCCTGGCCTGCTGTGTCATCACAGCCTGCGCCGGGGCGGGGATCTTGGGCGCTCGCGAACGCCTGCAGGGCCTGCTGGGTGGCCAGGCCAACGGGCAGGCCAGCGGTGCAGAGCAAGCCACCGCGGCGGTGCCCCCCCAGGGCAGCACCCCTACGGCCGGTGGAGACGACGAGAGGCCCGCGGGCGGGACGTTGCGCCTGGCCGGCGGGCTGCCACCGACGCTGGACCCGGCCATGGCCCAGGATTCCACGTCGGCGGAGTATATCGTACACCTCTTTAGCGGGTTGGTGCGCTTGAACGGCGACCTGGTAGTGGTGCCCGATCTGGCGGACCACTGGACTGTGAGCGATGATGGACGCGTGTACACGTTTGTGCTGCGCGAGAACGCGCAGTTTGCCGACGGGCGCGCCATCACGGCGGCGGATGTGATCGGCTCTCTGGAGCGGGCCTGCAGCCCGGAGTTGGGCTCCCCGGTGGCCGCCTCGTACCTGAACGACATCGTCGGCGTGGCCGACTATGCCCAGGGGCGCGCGGCGAGCATCGCTGGCCTGCGGGCGCCGACACCTGACACTGTGGAGATCACCATCGACGCGCCCAAGGCGTACTTTACGGCCAAGTTGACCTATCCGGCGGCCTTCGTGGTAGACCGGCAGCAGATCGCAGCCGAGGGGCAGAGCTGGATGCAGCACCCCAACGGCAGTGGGCCCTTTGTGCTGGCCGAGCTGACCGCTCAGCGCATCGTGCTCGAACGGAACGCGCGCTACTACGGGCCAGGCCCGGCGCTGGACCGCGTGGAGTATCTTGTGACGGGGGGATACCCCGTCACCATGTATGAAAACAACGAGCTCGACATCGTCGAGGTGCCCCCGTCGGAGATGGAGCGCCTGCTCGACCCGGAGAACCCCCTGCACGACGAGGTGCGGATGTCGTCGGAGCTCAGCGTCACGTATCTGGGGCTGAACGTCCAGCAGGCGCCGTTCGATGATCCGGCGGTGCGGCAGGCGTTCGCCATGGCCATCGACAAGGACAAGATCGCCGACCTGGTGTTGCAGGGCGGCGGTACCGTAGCCGCTGGCATTCTGCCTCCCGGCATGCCGGACTTTGACCCCTCGTTGGTGGGCTACAAATATGATCCGGAGGGCGCGCGACGGTTGTTGGCCGGGTCGCGCTACGGACAGGACGGGGCCATGCCGCCGGTGGTGCTGGCCATCAGCGGCTCGAGTGGGTATATGGATTCGGTCACTGAGGCGGTACTGAGCCTCATCGAAGACAACCTGGGCATCGCCATCACGGTGCACCAGGTGGACTGGGCCGATTTCCTGCGCGACATGAGCGCGCGGCGCTACCAGATCTACCTGACGGGATGGATTGCGGACTATCCCGATTCCGAGAACTTTATCGATTTGCTCTTTCACAGCGCCAGTCCGCAGAATCATATGGGATACAGCAGCGCGGCGGTGGATCAGCTCCTGGAGCATGCCCGCCTGGAGCAGGACCCCGCGCAGCGCACGCAGGAATACCGTGAGGCCGAGCGGCTGATCGTAGCGGATGCTCCTTGGATTCCGCTGGTGCACGGGCTACGCGTCAGCCTGATCAAGCCCAACGTGCAGGGCTTTGCTGCCACGTCGGCCATCTATCCGTGGCTGCAGGACGTGTATCTCGGGCAGTAGTCACCAATCCCAGCATCTTGCTTGAGTAGGAGGCCTAATGACTCCATTGCTTTCCGTGCGGAACCTCCGCACGCACTTTTACACGCAGGACGGCGTGGTACAGGCCGTCAACGGCATCTCGTTTGACGTCGAAGAAGGCGAAACCATCGGCATCGTGGGAGAGAGCGGCTGCGGCAAGAGCGTCAGCGTGTCGTCCATGATGCGCCTGATCCCCCAGCCGCCCGGCAAGATCGTAGACGGCGAAGTGTGGTTCCAGGGGCGCGACATCCTGAAGATCAGCGAAGACGAGATGCGCAAGATTCGCGGACACAAGATGTCCATGATCTTCCAGGACCCGATGACCTCCCTGAACCCGGTGTTGACCATCGGCCGCCAGTTGAGCGAGTCGTTGGAGTTGCACCTCGGCATGGACAAGGAGCAGGCGCGCGAGCGCTCGATCGAGCTGCTCGACATGGTGAACATCCCGGAGGCGCGGGCGCGCATTGACGCCTTCCCGCACCAGTTCTCCGGCGGGATGCGGCAGCGCGTGATGATCGCCATGGCGCTGTCGTGCAACCCGCAGCTCCTGATCGCCGACGAGCCGACCACCGCGCTTGACGTGACGATCCAGGCTCAGATCGTGGACATCGTCAAGGATCTGCGCGGCGAGCTGGGCATGGCGATCCTGTGGATCACGCACGATCTGGGCGTGGTGGCCGGCCTGGTAGACAAGGTGCAGGTGATGTACGCCGGGTACATCGTGGAGCGCGCCCCGGTGCGCGAGTTCTATGCCAACCCGCGGCATCCCTACTCCCTGGGCCTGCTCGGCTCGCTGCCGAGGCTGGACGCTGAGGCGCATCACAAACTCAAGCCGATCGAAGGGCTGCCGCCCGATCTGATCAATCTGCCGCCGGGGTGCCCGTACTATGCTCGCTGCGACTACCGGCAGCCCCGTTGTGAGGAAGCGAACCCGCAGTTGCGCGAGGTGGGCCAGGACCACGTGGTAGCCTGCTGGGTGGACGTCGATGGGAGGGCTTTGGCCAGATGAGCATTGCCAACGAGATCCTTGTAGAGGTCAAGGGCCTCAAAATGTACTTCCCCATCACGCAGGGCATCCTGTTCCAGCGTCACATCGGGGATATCAAGGCTGTCGACGGGCTCGACTTTGAGGTGCGCCGCGGAGAGACGTTGGGTCTGGTGGGCGAGAGCGGCTGTGGCAAGTCCACCACGGGGCGCGCCATCCTGCAGCTCTACCGGCCGACTGCCGGAGACGTGCTGTTTGAGGGAAAGAACCTCGTCGCGATGAAGGGCGAGCAGCTGCGACGCATGCGCCGGCAGATGCAGATGATCTTCCAGGACCCCTATGCCTCCCTGAACCCGCGCATGACGGTCGGCGGGATCGTGGGAGAGCCGCTGGAGGTGCACAGCATCCTGCCGCCGCGCGAACGGCGCGAGCGCGTGCAGGAGCTCCTGGAGATCGTGGGGCTCAACCCCTACTTTATCAACCGCTATCCGCACGAGTTCTCCGGCGGCCAGCGGCAGCGCATTGGCGTGGCCCGCGCGCTCGCCGTGCAGCCGGATTTCATCGTCTGTGATGAGCCGATCTCGGCGCTGGACGTCTCGATCCAAGCCCAGATCATCAACCTGCTGGAAGACCTGCAGGAGCGCTTTGGGCTGACCTATCTGTTCATCGCCCATGACCTGTCGGTAGTTCGCCACATCTCGGACCGCATCGCGGTGATGTACCTGGGCAAGATCGTGGAGCTGGCTGACCGCCGTACGCTGTATGAGGACCCGCTGCATCCTTATACTCAGGCGCTCCTCTCTGCAGTGCCCATTCCGGATCCGGAAGTGGAGGCCAAGCGCCGCCGCGTGATCCTCGAGGGAGACGTGCCCAGCCCGGCCAATCCTCCCTCCGGGTGCCACTTCCGTACCCGCTGCCCGTTCAAGATGCCGATCTGCGCCGAGGTCGACCCCGAGTGGCAGAACCGGGACGGGCATTGGGTGGCCTGCCACCTGATCAAGCCGGCCTCCTGAATCTTCCGTTGGCATGAGCAACATCAGTGGGCCCATGGCCGCCCAGCGGCCATGGGCCCCTTTGTTGTTCCTTGGGGCGCGCGAGGGGCTCAGCGCTCGGCGTTGGCCCAGCGCGAGTGGGTGAGGGCCACTGCCGTGGCAATCCCCGCGGCGAGGACGGCCGCCGACACGCTCCAGAGGAGCGCCCGGCGGTATGGGCGCGTGTCTTCGATGGCCACCGCTCCCTGGGTGGAGGCGGCCAGAGTCAGGTTGTGGCGGAGCTGCTGGCGAAAGCCCGTCGAGGGCGCCACGGGCTGGAAGGCCTCCTCAACCGCCTTCTGCAGGGGCTCCGGCGCGACTGGCGTCCGACCGGACGGGTATGCCAGCAGATCGAGGAGCAGGTGCAGCGTTTCCCGGTGGCGAGACAGCCACTGCCACAGCGCCCCCCAGCCGTCATGTGTTGCGGTGCTCATTCCAGGTCCAACCCCTTCTTGGTCAGGTCTCGCCGCAAGGCCAGCAGCGTGCGATGGTAGAGGGACTTGATGGCGCCCTCGGTCCGGCCCATGATCGCGCCGATCTCGGCGTTGGAGAGGTTCTCGATGAACTTGAGTACCAAGAGCTCCTGGCGCGGGGAGTCAAGCTGGCGAATGACCGTCAGCAGGTGCTGCGCATCGTCGGAGGTGAGGGCAAAGGCCTCAGGGTTCTGGTGGCGGCCTTCGCTGCGCAGGATGACCTGCTCCAGCGCCACGAGCGGTCGACGACCGCGATCACGATGCCAGTTGGCCATCAGGTTATGGGCAATGCGGTATAGCCAGGCGGAGAACGGCAGCCCCATGTCCTGATACGTCGATATGTGCGACAGGGCGCGGAAGAAGGTGCGCGAGGTCAGGTCTTCGGCATCGTGGACGTTGCCCACCCGGTGGTAGATGTAGCTGTAGATGCGGTCTACGTACTTTTCGTAGAGTTCGCCAAAGGCGTCCGGGTCGTGCTTGAGGTCTTGGAGGATGTCCGAATCATCGCGCGCAGTCATGAGGTCTCCCTGGGCAGCCCCTGCATGGTCATAACCCCCGGCCGTGCCCCAAGTTGCGGCCTCTGGCAAGTGTGGTGAAAGGGAGATGCAACGAGCTCTGCACAAGGGCGGCGCCCCCAGGCCACGTGCTTCGAGTCTACCAAGAACCGGGGCCAAGTCAATGCGCGGGAGCGAACAGCCGACTGCCCGGCCCGGCGCGCCGCCTCCGTCGCTGCCCCCGCTGCCCCGGAATCTTGACAGGTAGTCCGACGGGCACTATACTTGTGTGCACATAAGAAGAATGCTTTCCCCCGAAAGGCTGTGAAGGAGAGAGTGGGTGGGGGCGCCCCTCAGGGAGAGAGGATCATGGACTGCGAGTCCTCTCGGGGCCAAGCCCACCGGAGTTCGCTCTGGAGCCGACGGCTGAAGCGGGAGTAGTCGCCAAGGTGGCTGCTCGCGTGTGTAGGTCGCTCCGGATGCCCACCGTTAGCGGGGCAGTCGGTATACCGCGTGCTCTGTGGGCGCGGCCGCCGATGATGAGAGGGCTCCCTCGGGAGCCAATGAGGGTGGTACCGCGGAGTGCGCACGCCGCAACTTCGTCCCTGACGAGTTGCGGCGTTTCTGCGTCTTGGGGTGGAGGGGGTTCTGGCCGCCCTTCACCGGCAGCAAGGAGAACAGCATGCTAGAGGAACTGCGAGCACTCGGGCGAGAAGCCGAGGAGCGCCTGGCGGGGCTCGAAACGGTGGAGGCGCTCGAGGAGTGGCACCATACCTACCTAGGGCGGCGTGGTGCGCTGACCCAGACGTTGCGCGGCATTGGGCGCCTGTCGGCGATGGAGCGCCCCCTGGCCGGGCAGGCCGCCAACGAGATCAAGCAGTCCCTGGAGGCTGCCTACGCCGCGCGTGAGGAGGCGCTGCGCCGGGCTGCCCTGGAACGCGAGCTGGCCTCGGGTGCCATCGACGTGCGCCTGCCGGGTCGGCCGGCCCCGGTCGGCCACGTGCACGTCGTTACCCAGACCCTGCGCGAGATCTATGACATTTTTGGGCGGATGGGCTTCTCTATCCTGCGCAGCCGCGAGGTCGAGGACGACCTAACCAACTTTCAGCTGCTGAACTTTGCACCCTACCACCCGGCGCGTGACATGCAGGACACCTTTCACACCACCACGCCGGGGGTGCTCTTGCGCACGCACACGTCGCCGGGCCAGATCCACGCCATGCGGCAGTACTACCCGGAGGACATTCGCGTGATCCTGCCCGGCAAGTGCTACCGTTACGAGCAGGTGACCTCTCGCGCCGAGTTCATGTTCCACCAGGTGGAAGGCCTGGTGGTGGGTAAGAAGGTCACCATGGGCGACCTGAAGGGTGTGCTGGAGAGATTTGCCCGGCAGCTGTTCGGGCCCGAACGGCGGCTGCGCTTCCGCGCCTCTTACTTTCCGTTCACCGAGCCGAGCGCCGAGGCGGACATGGACTGTATCCTGTGCGGCGGCGCAGGCTGCACGCTCTGCAAGGGCTCCGGCTGGCTCGAGATCCTCGGCTGTGGCATGGTGCACCCGCAGGTGCTGCGGAACGGCGGCTACGATCCGGCCGTTTACTCTGGTTTCGCCTTTGGCATGGGGCCCGAGCGGATGGCCATGCTCAAGTACGGCATCAACGACATCCGCCTCTTTTACGCGAACGACCTGCGCTTCCTGCAGCAGTTCGGCTGACGGGCGCCGGCTCCTGACGCGTCATCGGTAGGGTCGTTGAGCAACTAACGGAGGTAATGGGCAACATGCGAGTGCCCCTGAGCTGGCTGAAGGATTACGTACGAGTGGACCTGCCGGTTGAGAAACTGGCCGACCGGCTGACTCTCGGCGGCGTGGAAGTGAAGACCGTCGAGAGGATCGGCGAGACTTGGGATCGCGAGGCGATCTTTGTTGGCCGGGTGCTTGGAGTGCGCCAACACCCCAACGCCGATCGGCTGGTGCTGGTGACCGTTGAGTATGGCGCCGCCCAGCCGCTCGAGGTGGTGACCGGCGCCCCCAACCTGAAAGTTGGGGACGCGGGGCAGAAGGTGGTGCTGGCCATCGTGGGCGCCACGCTGATCGACCCCTATGCCGAGACCCTCAAGTACCAGAAACTGAAGCGGAGCAAGATCCGTGGCGTGCCCTCGGAGGGGATGGTCTGCTCGGAGAAAGAGCTGGGCATCTCCAACGAGCACGAGGGGATCATCATCCTGCCGGAGGAGGCCCCGGTTGGCATGCCCCTGGCCGACTACTGGGGTGACCAGGTGCTGGACCTGGACCTGACGCCGAACGTGGCGCGGGCGGCCTGCCTGGTGGGGGTGGCCCGTGAGGCGGCCGCCCTGGCCGGCGGCCACCTCACGGTGGAGGAGCCCGCCGTGGTAGCAGAAGGGGCGCCCCTCGCCGGGCGCCTGGCCCTGGAGATCCGTGACCCGGACCTCTGCCGGCGCTACAGCGCGGCGCTGATCGAGGGCGTCCGGATCGGGCCCTCCCCGGAGTGGATGCAGCGGCGCCTGCGCCTGGCCGGGATGCGCCCCATCAACAACATCGTGGACATCACCAACTATGTGATGCTCGAGTGGGGCCAGCCGCTACACGCCTTTGACTACCGCCTGCTGCGCCCCCGCGCCGGGGAAAAGACCCCGGCCATCATCGTGCGGCGTGCCCACGACGGCGAAAAGATGGTCACGTTGGACGGCGTCACGCGGACCTTTGACGGGGACATGCTCCTGATCACCGATGGCGGCGGGCCGGTGGGCATCGCCGGCATCATGGGCGGCCAGGAGAGCGAGGTCACCGACGCCACCGTCGACGTCCTGCTGGAGGCGGCCAACTTTGACTTTATCAACGTGCGCCGCACCACGGGCGAGCTCAAGATCCCCAGTGAGGCCGCCCAGCGCTTTGGCCGGGGGGTGGACCCCGAGCTGACCCTGGTGGCCCTGCGGCGCGCCGCAGAGCTCATGCGCAGCTTGGCCGGGGGCACCGTGGCCGCCGGGTTCGAGGACCTCTATCCCGCGCCGCCGGAGGTACACGTCTTGGACCTGCCCGTGGCGGAGGTGACGCGCCTGCTCGGCATCCAGGTGGGCGCTGCGGAGATCGCCGCGATGCTCTCTGCCCTCGGGTTCGGCTGCGAGGTGATGACGGAGGGTGACGCCGCCGTGCGCGTGACGGTGCCCAGCGGGCGGCTGGACGTCCGCCTGGAGGCCGACCTGGTGGAGGAGGTGGCACGCATGGTCGGCTACGACCGACTGCCCTCCACCCTGATCGATGCCGCCGTGCCGCCCCAGACGCGCAACCGTCCGCTGGAGCTCGAGGAGCGCACCCGCGACATCCTGGTGGGCGCCGGCCTGACGGAGACGATTTCCTACTCGCTCACCAGCGTCGAGAGCGTGGCCAAGCTGGTCCCTGGGGGCACACCGCCCGCCAAAGAGGACTATGTGCGGCTGGCCAACCCCCTGACGCGCGAGCAGGAGGTCCTCCGCCAGACGCTGATGAACACCACCCTCGAGACGGTGGCCCGGAACCTGCGCTTCGTCGAGCGGGTGCCGATCTTTGAGATCGCGCGCATCTATCTGCCGGTGGAGGGAGAGCCGCTGCCGCAAGAGCCGACGGTGCTCAGCATCGCGCTGACGGGCCCGCGCGAGGTGCGCTCTTGGCTGGCGGCCGACAGCCCGGCCATGGACTTTTACGACCTAAAAGGGATTATCGAGGAACTGTGTGCGCACCTCGGCATCGCCGGGGCGACCTACGCGCCGGCCCAGCATCCCACTTTCCGGCCGGGCCGCGTGGCCAGCCTGACCATCGACGGTGAGGAGCTGGGCGTCTTTGGCGAGGTGCACCCGACCGTGGTCGCGACGTTCGACATGGCCGGGCAGCCGGTCTACCTGGCCGAGATCGCGCTCGAGCGCCTCCTAGCCAAGGCGCGGACTACCGAGCAGTTTGTGGCCATCTCGCCGATGCCGGCCGTCAAGGAGGACCTGGCGCTGGTCGTGGCGGAGGAAGTACCCTCCGACGAGGTCGGCCGCCTGATCCGCGAGGCGGGCGGTGAGCTCCTGGCTGAGGTGGTGCTGTTCGACGTGTACCGCGGCGCACAGGTTGGCGAGGCGAAGAAGAGCCTGGCCTATAGCCTCTCGTTCCAGTCGGCGACCAAGACGCTGACCGGCGAGGAGACGGCCAAGATCCGTGCGCGCATCGTCAAGCGCCTGGAAGAGGCGTTTGGCGCGCAGATCCGCGCCTAGCCGACCGCCACGGACCGATCGACACAATGAGGGCCGCGCGCAGAGATCTGCGCGCGGCCCTCGTGTCGTTGGGCGACGGAGGGCTAGAAGCGATCCGACCAGTCGATGTAGGGGTACCCCGCGGGGAACAGGGCGCCCAGCACGGGCAGGGCGTCCTCGGCGATGCGCGTATCCCCCTCGGTGGCCGCCTCGGCGGCGCTGCGGAAGCCCAGCACGAGCTGGGCCAACGCCCCCTGGGGCATTTCGACGGCCACCTGACGCGCACCGTGGCCGAAGCGCAGCCGGTTGCTGCCCAGCTCGGTGGCGACGAACAGCGTTCCCTCCCAGCCCGGCAGGGCGCCCTGCAGGCGCGTACCAAGGAGCGGCTCGAGCTGGGCGAACAGCGCCGACTGGTCGATCACCCGGGCCATGCCGCCGGAGCAACAGGGATAGGTGACCTCGATCTTGGCGCCGTAGCGGCGGCAGTGGCGCACAAAGGGGTCATCGGCCGGCGCGTGCACCGTGATCGTCTCGCAACGCTTCTCCCAGGCCACCTGGGCCGCCTTGGCCACGATGGTGGAGTAGGCGGCCGGGTCGATGACGCCCACCTCGCTCAGCGCGCAACGCCAGGGGTTCAGATCGTGGGCGGCGTAGCCGAGGAGCCGCTCCCCGTCGACCACCAGGAAACAGCCGACGCGATCGTCCCAGTGGGTGCCGCGGCGAAAGCCCCGCCAGGAGGCCGGATCCCGAGAGATAGAGGCGGTCTGGTGGGCACGGGTCTGCTGGTAGATGGCAGCGATAGCGGGCACGTCTTCGGGGCGCGCCTCACGCACGTCGAAGCGCGCCGAGGCCCGCTCAGCATAACGAGTAGCCAGCTCGGTGGAGCATTCGACCAGGGCGGGCGCGTAGCCGAACTTGGGGTAAAAGTCAGAGATGCCAAAGAGTGCCGAGAGTGGGTAGCCCTCCTGGCGCATGAAGGCGAGCGAGTCCTCCAAGACCGCCCGCGCGTAGCCCTTGTTGCGCTGCTCTCGGTCGGTGCCGACGCCGGCGATCCCGCCGCAGCGCACCACAAGGTTGCCGATGCGCATGGGCAGGTCGACGACGGACAGGTGGCTGGCGCTGGTGTCGTCGTCCAAGAGCAGGTCGATGCGGGTACGGTCTCCAGAAGTTGTTCGCTTGATGGTTGGCATGGGCTCCTCCTAGGGTTGCTCGCGCGATTATACTCGGCGGCGGGCCGGCGCCAAGCGTCGCGCCGGAAGAGCACCGTTGCTGCGCGGGCCGCCCTGGGCGGTTGGGCCCGCTGCCCACTCTTGCCACAGGGTTGCGGGTCAGTTCCCGGGAGGCTATGATGCGCGGTGTGGCCGCGTATTATCCACGCCACACGCGCACCTACGGAAAGGGAGTGGCGAAAGAGATGAAGATCACCGGCATCGAGACCTTCCTGGTCGACGTCAACCGGCGCAACCTGTGCTTCGTGAAGGTGTCTACCGATGAGGGGATCCACGGCGTGGGCGAGGCCTACAGCGTGGGGCCCGACGTGGCCACGGCCAAGGTGGTCGAGTACTTTGAGGACTGGTTGGTGGGGCTGGACCCGCTGGATATCGAGGGGATCTGGCAGCGCGTCTACCTCAGCTCGCGCTTCCCCGGGGGGTCGGTGCTCCTTTCGGCCCTCAGCGGCATCGACCATGCCCTGTGGGACATCAAGGGCAAGGCACTGAACACGCCCGTCTACCAGCTGCTGGGCGGCAAGTGCCGCGACAAGGTACGCGTCTACCAGAACCCGCGCGGCGCCACGCCCGAGCAGACGCTGGAGAACGCCCTGCGCCTGAAGGACCAGTACGGCTTTACCGCCTTCAAGACCAATCCCCTCCCGCCCGATCAGCACCTGTTGGCCTGGCCCAGGGTGCTGGAACTCGTGGAGCGCAAGATGGCCCTGCTGCGCGAGGGGCTGGGCAACGACGTCGAGATCGCCCTGGATCCCCACGCCAAAATCCTGGAGCCGGTCAAGGCGCTGGACGTGTGCCGGGCGGTGGCGCCGTTCCACCCCATGTTCGTGGAAGAGCCGCTCCGCCCGGAGAACATGGAAGCCCTCGCCCAGGTGCGGGCCAAGTCGCCGGTGCCCATCGCCACGGGTGAGATGCTCTACACCAAGTGGGAGTTCCGCGATCTGCTGCGCCTGCAGGCTGCCGACATCATCCAGCCTGATGTCTGCGTGTGCGGCGGGATCACCGAGATGAAAAAGATCGCCGCGCTGGCTGAGGCGGACTATGTCCCCGTGGCGCCACACAACCCGATGGGGCCGCTGGCCACCGCCGTGAACGCCCAGTTCTCCGCCACGGCGCCGACCTTCCTGGTCCTCGAGTACACGGTGGACACCGAATCGCCGCGCCGCGACCTGATCCTGGAGCCCTACGCGATGGAGGACGGCTACCTGGTGCTGCCCGACCGGCCGGGGCTGGGGATCGAGCTGAACGAGGACTATTTCGAAAAGCACCCCTACAAGCCGTGGAGCCGTGGCTTCCCTATGCGTGACGACGGCTCGATGGCCTACATCTAGAGACGTGCCCGGGCCAGTAGCGGGATGCCTGCGCAACGGTTCCACGGGCGGGGATTGACGCGCCGTGGCGCCGGCCTATAATCGGTCTAGACGTGCCCGTCCCCGCTTGGGCGGGCCCTAAGGCAGAGTGGATGCCCAACAAGCAGAAGGACCGTCCGCGGCCTACCCAGAACCCCATCCTGACGAGAGACCAGATCGTGTTCGGGCACCCCAGTGAAGAGGAGTTCGCTCGGGTGCTCGACTTTTACCGGATCAAGTGGCGCTACGAGACCACGACCTTCCCGCTACAGTGGGACCTGAACAATAACGTGACCGAGGCCTTTTCCCCCGATTTCTATCTCGAGGATGAGGACCTCTACGTTGAGCTGACCACGCTGCGGCCCAGGCTGATGCGCGCCAAGCGGCGCAAGCTCCGCCTGATGCATGAGCTCTACCCCGAGGTGAACATCAAGCTATGGCGCCGCCGGGATTTTGAGATGCTGCTGCAACGCTTTGGCCAGCAGGACCGCCGCGACGAGCTAGTCGGCCAGGAAGCACTGGACCAGTGAGATGAGCGAAGCCGTGCCCTCCATCTCCGCCGACGTGTTGCGCGTGGTGCACTCGCAGGAGGCCATCCAGGCGCGCATCGCGGCGCTCGGCGAGCAGATCTCGCGCGACTATGCTGACAAGGACCCCATCCTGGTGGGCGTGCTCACCGGCGTGGTGCTGTTCATGGCTGACCTGCTCCGCCAGCTCAGCGTGCCGGTGACGGTCGACTTTATGGCCATCTCGCAGTACGCGGGAGCCAGCGGTTCGGGCACCGTGCGCATCACCAAGGACCTCGACCAGTCGATCAGCGGCCGGCACGTCCTCTTTGTGGAGGACGTCATCGACACCGGCCTGACCCTCAACTACCTGCTGCGCACGCTGCGCACGCGCGAGCCGGCCACCCTGGACGTCTGCGTGCTGTTTGACCGGCCCTACCGCCGCCTGATCCCCGTCCCGCTCAAGTACGCGGGTAAACTAGAGCTGCCCGACGAGTTTGTGGTCGGCTACGGGCTCGACGCTGGCGGGCACTATCGGAACCTTCCGTACGTGGGAGTGCTGCGGCCAGGAGTGTACCCGTAGGCGAAGCGGGATTGCCCGAAATGGGACCGGGCAGGCGCCCTCGCGCCTGCCCGGCTTTTTCTGCCCTGTGGGTGCCTACAGGGGGGCCTCCACCAGGACCACGACCGAGCGCGGGCCGGCCGTGCAGGACGGCTTCTCCAGCACCTCGGCCGCATCCTTGAGCACGATGTCGAACGGGGTTTCCTGCGAGGTGTCGATGATTCGCTTCCAGACCTTGTCGGCGGGCAGGGCAAAGGTCAGCGGCTCCCAGTAGGCGTTGGCAATGACATAGACGTCACCGTCGCCCGCCGCGCCGCGGAACTGCAGGGCCAGGGAGCGCGACTCATGGCTCCAGTCCGGGTCGCCCAAGTGGATGCCGTGGTAGACGACGTCCTCGTGAAAGGCCTCCATGTGTGATCGGCCGTTCATGCGCCGCGGGGTGGTCAGCGTTGGGTGCCGCTTGCGGAAGGCGATCAGCTCCTGGACGAAGCGGAGCAAGCCGGCGTTCTCGGCCTGCAGGGTCCAGTCGTACCAGGAGGTGGTGTTGTCCTGGCAGTAGGCGTTGTTGTTGCCGCCCTGGGTGCGGCCGATCTCATCTCCGCCCAAGAGCATCGGCGTGCCGCGGGCAGCAAACAAGAGCGTCAGCAGGTTCTTCATCTGCCGGCGGCGCAGCGCATTCACTGCGGGATCTTCCGTGTCACCCTCGGCGCCGCAGTTCCAGGAATAGTTCTCGTCCATGCCGTCGTGGTTGCCGTCGCCGTTGGCCAGGTTGTGCTTGCGGCTGTAGGAGACCAGGTCGCGCAGGGTAAAGCCGTCGTGCGCGGTGACATAGTTGATCGACCGGTACGAGGCGTAGCTATTCTTCTCCTGGAAGACGTCAAAGCTGCCGCTCATCCGCCAAGCCAGGTCGCGCACGGTGCCCGCATCGCCGCGGACGAAGCGGCGCACATCGTCGCGGAACTGGCCGTTCCATTCCGCCCAGCGGTCACCGGTAAAGGAGCCCAGCTGATAGAGGCCGGCGGCGTCCCAGGCCTCGGCCAGGAGCTTGGTGCCGGCCAGCACCGGGTCCGACTCGATCTCCCAGAGGATCGGAGAGTCGCGCTCCGGCTCGCCCTGCTGGTTGCGCGACAGGACCGAGGCGAGGTCAAAGCGGAAGCCATCGATGTGAAACTCTTGCACCCAGTAGCGCAGGCAGTTGCGTATCAGGCGCCGCACGATCGAATGGTTGCAGTTCACCGTGTTGCCGGTGCCGGAATAGTTGTGGTAGTAGCGCCGGTCGGGCTGCAGCATATAGTAGGCGACGTTTTCCAGCCCGCGGAAGGAGATGGTGGGGCCGCGATGGTCCCCCTCACCGGTGTGGTTAAAGACGATGTCCAGAATGACCTCGATCCCGGCGCGGTGCAGGGCTTTGACCATGTCGCGGAACTCGTCAGCCAGGTCCTGGGCCTGCTCGCAGCAGCCATAGGCGGCGTGCGGGGCAAAGAACCCGACGGTGGCGTAGCCCCAGTAGTTGGAGAGGGGCCGCGCGTTCAACGGGTTGTGCCGCTGCACCTCCTGCGGGTCGAACTGCTGGACGGGGAGCAGCTCCAGGGCGGTGATCCCCAGAGACTGCAGGTAGGGGATCTTGTCCACCAGGCCGCGGTAAGAGCCGGGGTGCCCCACGCCCGAGGAGGGGTCGGCCGTCAGCCCGCGGACGTGGGCCTCATAGATGACCGTCTCTTCCATGGGGCGCTGCAGCGGCCGGTCTCCCTCCCAGTCGTAGGTGGAGAGGTCGACCACGACGGCCTTGAGCGCCGCGTAGGTATTGTCGGTGACGCCGTAGGCCGACGAGCGCTTCCAGTTGCTGCCATAGGCCACGGCGCGGGCGTAGGGGTCCAGCAGCAGCTTGTGCGGGTTGAAGCGGTGACCGGCCTCGGGCTGGTAGGGCCCGTGGACGCGGTAGGCGTAGATCTGCCCGTGACCCAGGCCCGGCACAAAGCAGTGCCAGTAGTAGTAGGTCTTGTTCGCCGTCGGGTCCAGGGGAATGGTATGCGTCGGTGTGGCCTGATCGTAGCGGTCAAAGAGGAGGAGTTCCACCGACGTGGCGTGGCTGCTGAACAGGGCAAAGTTGACCCCGCCATCCTGCGGCGTGGCGCCGAGGGGGAAGGGGCTGCCGGGCAGGACGGCAAGGTGAGACGACACTGTCACACGGGCTCCTTTCGGTACCGGGTTAGCCGCAAGTATACCACAACCGGGGCCGATGCCACTCTTCGCCGTGGCCGTGCGTGCGCCGACCTGCTATACTTCCCGTACCGAATGCCGACAGAGAGGAGGTCGCCTTGAGCGAGAGGGAGCGTCCGATCCCCGAGTTCGTGCAGACCGCCAGGGCCCAGATCGAGGAGCTCGATCGTTGGGAGCAGATGACCGAAGAGGAAGCCCGCCTGGCCTACGAGATGACTCTGCGCAACGAGCTCTCCGGCGGCACACCGGTGGTGCGTGAGTTCGAGCAGCGCTGGCGGGCCCTTACCGACACGCGCCATGCCATCACCACCGTCAACGGCACCACAGCCCTGTACAGCGCCTATTTCGGCGTGGGCGTGGGCCCCGGGGATGAGGTCCTGTGCCCCGATTACACTTGGATCTGCACCATCTCCCCGGCCCTCTTTCTGGGGGCGCGGCCCGTGTTCTGCGAATCGGACCCGCGTACCATGATGGTCGACCCGGTCGACATCCGCCGCAAGATCACTCCCCGCACCAAGGCGATCGTGGCCGTGCACCTGTGGGGTTGGGTCTGCGATATGGACGCGATCATGGAGATCTCCCGAGAGACGGGCATCGCCGTGGTGGAGGACTGCTCTCACGCCCACGGGGCCACGTACAAGGGGCGGCCGGTGGGCTCGATCGGCCGCGTGGGTGCCTGGAGCCTGCAGGGCTCCAAGCCGGTCTCGGCGGGTGAGGGGGGTGTGGTGGCCACCAGCGATCCGGAGGTCTTTGACCGGGCCTGCCTGGTGGGCCAGGTCAACCGTATCGCCGGCCTGGACCTCGCCCAGGACAAGTACCGCTACCTGCAGCCCCTCGGCACCGGCATGAAGTTCCGGGCGCACCCGCTGGGGATCGGTATCGCCGGGGTGCAGCTCAGCAAGTTGGCCGCGCTGAACGCACGGCGCGGCGCCTACGTCGAGGAGGTGGAGCGCGGGCTGGCCACGGTGCCCGGGCTGCGGCCCATTCCCACCTCGGAGGGCTCGCAGCGCGGGGGCTACTATGCCTTCCCGGTGCGCTACGTTCCCGGAGAGGTCGGGGGTGCCTCGCGCGAGAAGATGGTTGAGGCCATCAACCGGGCCGGTGTGCCGGCCAAAGAGTCGGGCTATCAGCTGCTGCACCGGCTGCCGATCTTTGCCCAGGGCTTTGACCTGTTCACCGGCAACCGCGGCCCGCTGTGCGGGGACTATGCCGGGTACCGGGAGGGGGACCTGCCCGTCACCGAGCGCATGCACGGGGAGCTCATCTTCCTGCCGGTGTTGAGCGACCCGATCCCCGGGGCGGCGGAGCTGATCGTGTCGTCGCTGCGCCGCGCCAGCGAGATCGTCACCACCCTGTAGCTCGTTCGTTCTCTGTTCGCCCGGCAGACCGTCCTGCGCCCGGCTGCGCTGGGTGCAGGACGGTCTGTGCTCCGGAGCGGCGCGCCCGCTCCCATACGTGAGAGGCAAGATGGCCCCATCGAAACGGTTCCAAGCCCTCGCCGAGCGGCCCATCCAGAAGGATACCTTTGTCCGCGAGTGGCCCGAGGTGGGGCTGATCGCCGCCGACAGCCCGCTCGACCCGCCCCCCTCCCTGGTGATCGAGGACGGCGCCGTCGTCGCGATGGACGGCACCCCGCGCGAGCAGATGGACATGCTCGACCTGTTCATCGCCGACCAGGCCCTCGACCTGAGCGTGGCGCCCGAGGCGATGGCCACCCCGTCGGAAGAGATCGCCCGGATGTTGGTGGATATCGGCGTCCCGCGGGGCGAGGTAGTGCGCCTGGTGGCGGGCTGCACGGCGGCCAAACTGGTCGACATCGTCCGGCACCTGGACGTCCTGGAGATGATGGCCGCCCTGCGCAAGATGCGCGTGCGCCGCACGCCGGCCAACCAGGCCCACGTGACGAACCGCCGCGAACACCCGGCCCTCCTGGCCGCCGACGCGGCCGAGGCAGCCCTGCGGGGCTTTGCCGAGAACGAGACCACCGTCGGCGTGGCGCGCTACGCGCCGCTGAGCGCCCTGGCCATTCTGGTCGGCTCTCAGGTCGGGCGGGGCGGGGTGCTCACGCAGTGCGCCGTGGAAGAGGGCGTCAGCCTGCGGCTGGGCTTCAAGGGGCTTACCACCTATGCCGAGACCCTCTCGGTGTACGGCACCGAGGGCGCCTTTGTCGACGGCGATGACACGCCCTGGTCCAAGGGGTTGTTGGCCTCGGCGTATGCCTCGCGGGGGATCAAGGTGCGCTTTACCTCCGGCACCGGCTCCGAATGCCTGATGGGGCACGCCGAGGGGCGCTCGATGCTCTACCTCGAGGCGCGTTGCCTGCTGGCCACGCGGGGTGCTGGCAGCCAGGGGGTGCAGAACGGGTCGATCTCCTGCGTGGCGCTGCCCGAGTCGCTGCCCGGGGGCGTGCGGGTCATCCTGGCCGAGAACCTGCTGGCCGCCATGCTGAACCTCGAGGTGGCCGCCGGCAACGACGCGCTGGCCTCCCACTCGGACATGCGCAAGACGGCCAAGCTGATGTGCCAGTTCCTGCCGGGCGCCGATTTCGTCCACTCGGGGTACTCGTCCATGCCCCGCTACGACAACCTCTTTGGCGGCGGCTGTTTCGACGCGGACGATTTGGACGACTATCTCGTCCTGCAACGCGACATGCGCGTGGACGCCGGGCTGCACCCCGTCCGTGAGGCGGAGGTGCTCGCGGCCCGCGAGGAGGCTGCGCGGGCCATCGCCGCCGTCTATGAGGGGCTGGGCTTCCCGACGATCGGCGAGGAGGAGATCCGCGCCGCGACGGTGGCCTACGACAGCCGCGATCTGCCCGAGCGGGACGTGCCGGCCGACCTGGCCGCGGCCGAGCGCTTCCTGGCGGACGAGCGGACCGTGGTCGACGTGGTACGCGCCCTCGACGCGGCCGGCTTTGCCGAGGTGGCCGAGCGGCTCCTGGAGATGGCCCGCCAGCGCGTGCTCGGAGACTACCTGCAGCCGGCGGCGATCTTTGCCGAGGGGTTCCAGGTGCTGAGCGGCATCAACGACCCCAACGACTACCGCGGCCCCGGCAGCGGCTACCGCCTGGCGGGGGAACGCTGGCGCCGCGTGCAGGACCTGCCCCAGGCGCGCGACCCCGAGGAGATGCTGGCCGGCCAGGGAGAGGGGCGTAGCCCCCGCCTCACCGCGCTGGGGCCGGCCGCCCGTGGGCGTGGGCTGGAGGTGGTTGTGGCGGTGGGGCCCGCCTTCAACGGGGCGCTCACCCGGACCATCGGCGGCCTCCCGCACGAGGAGGTGCTGCAGCGGATCCTGGCCGGCATCGCGGCCGAGGGGCTGCCGGCCCGCATCGTCCAGGTGCACCACACTGCGGACTGCGCCGCGATCGGCTACGCGGGCGCCGGGCTGAGCGGCTCGGGCCTGGCGATCGGGATGCAGTCGCGGGGGACCACGGTGATCCACCGCGCCGACCTGGCGCCGCTGAACAACCTGGAGCTCTTTCCGCAGTCGCCCAACCTGACGCTCGCGTCGTACGAGCAGATCGGGCGCAACGCGGCGCGCTATGCCCGGCGCCTTGCGGTGCGCCCGGTGCCCGTGCAGATCGACAACTGGGCGCGGCTGCGCCTGATCGTCAAGACCATGCTCCTGCACCGGCGGGAGTGCGAACAAGTGGAGGCGGACCGCCCACCGACGGAGCTCCATCTGGACTGGGAACCCGAGGCGTAGGGAGGGGGCACATGGCGGAGAGGGAACACGACGGCACGGGTGCGACGCGAGAGCGGCGCTATCCCCTGGGCGAAGGGGGCGGGGAAGGGGTCACCTCACGCACCGGCGTGCCGCTGGGCGCGCTGACTCTCGACGCGGTGCGCGCCGGCCAACTGCGCGGCGAGGATTTTACCATTCACCCCGACACCCTGCGCCAGCAGGCTTCCTTTGCCGAAGAGGCCGGCTATCCGCAGCTGGCCGCCAACCTGCGCCGCGCCGCGGAGCTGGCCACCCTCCCCGATGACAGGGTGCTGGCCATCTACGAGGCGCTGCGCCCCTACCGGCTGGGGTACGAGCAGCTCTTGGCCCTGGCCCATGAGCTCGCCAGCGAGCACGGCGCCCCCGAGACGGCGCGCTACGTCCGCGAGGCGGCCGAGGCCTATCGGCGGCGCGGCCTGGGCTGAGGCTACGCAGCCGGCTTGTATCCGCGCAGGTGGCCGGGCCGCAGCTCGCCGCTGTCCAGCACGACGAGCATGGCCCGCCAGACCGCGATCTCGCGGTCGAGCACCGTCCGGTCCATGCGCGCGGCGAGATCCGCGTAGAGCGGGCCAGAGAGCCGCGCGACCTCATGGTGGGCCAGGTCTCGGTACCAGGCCTGGCGGTCGCGCGTCTTGATGCGGGTCAGGCCGGCCGCCTCCATGGCCCGTACCGAGCGCGCCGCCGAGCAGAGCCCAAAGCCCAGCCCCTCGAGGTCCAGGTAGCGCTGCATCGCCGGGCTGGGCGGGTTGTCGCCGGAGGACATCCAGTCCGAGGCCACAAAGAGCCCCCCGGGCCGCAGGACGCGGCACACCTCGCGGAAAAAGCCCTCCTTGTCGGCGATGTGCAGGATGGAATCCTTGCTGAACACCACGTCGAAGGAGTTCGCCGGGAAGGGCAACGGGCCGGGCGCCACGGCCAGGAAGGTAACCCGGTCCGAAAGGCCGGCCTTGGCCCCGCGTGCCAGGGCCTGCTGTACCAGCGCCTCGTCGACGTCGATCCCCACTACGCGCTGCGCCCCGAACTCGCGGGCCAGCAGCAGGTCGATGCCGCCGACGCCACAGCCCACGTCCAGCACCTCCCGCCCCGTCAGGTCGACGCCGCGCAGCAGGAGGGCGATCTCCTCCGGCCCGCCCGGAGACAGGTACCCCTCGCCCCAGACGGCCTCCAGCAGGCCATAGATATCGTCGTAGGCCACCTCGTGCCGGTCATCCGTGGTCATGGCCCTACTCCAGTCTCGTTGTGCCATCCCGATGCCGCAATGTAGCGCCACTGGGCCGCAGCGCGCAACAATCCCCCGCCTTGGGCGCCCTCCGCGGCGAGGCGGGCATCGTTCCTCCGGTGACATTATCATTTGAAGGAACTGTAAGCCCTCGGTGACATTTTCGGTGAATGAACACGGGCGGTAGCCGCGGGCCGCCGCAGCGAGTACACTGACGGCGGCCCACCGTCACAGCATCACGCTGCCGGTGGCCTGCTACGTAGACCGGATGCGAGGAGGAGTTGGACATGCGAAAGGTACCCTTGGGAACCTCGGGCGCAGCAGTCAGCGCCTTTTGCCTGGGGGCCATGTACTTTGGCTGGCGCACCCCTGAGGAGGCCGCCATCCCCGTGCTCGACCAGTACGCTGAGGCGGGCGGGGCGTTCATTGACACGGCCAACATCTACGGCGCCGTGGGCGACCAGCGCGTCGGCGGCCTCAGCGAGGCCGTGCTGGGCCGTTGGATGGAGGCCCGCGGCAACCGGCACGACATGTTCGTGGCCAGCAAGGTGGGCTTTCAGCGGGTGGGCGTGGCGCGCGGCCTGCGCGCTGAGACGATCATCTCCGAGTGCGAGCGCACCCTGCGCGAGCTGCGCACCGACTATGTCGACCTGTACTATGCCCACGTCGACGATCGCACCATCCCCCTGAGCGAGCCGCTGGAGGCGCTCGACCGCCTGGTGTGCGCGGGCAAGGTGCGCTATGTGGGGGCCAGCAACTATGCGCCCTGGCGCCTGGAGGCGGCGCGGCACGCCTGCCGGGCGAACGGCTGGGCGCAGTTCTGCTGCATCCAGCAGCGGCACACCTACCTGCGCCCGCGGCCCGGGGCGGTCTTTGCGCCGCAGGTGGTGGCCAATGCCGACCTCCTGGACTACTGCCGCAGCACGGGGATGCGCCCGCTGGCCTACACGCCCCTCCTGGGCGGGGCCTACTCACGGGATGACAAGGCGATCGACCCGCGCTACGCGGGCCCCGATAGCGACGCGCGCCTGACGACCCTGCGCGCCGTGGCAGCGGAACAGGGCGCCACGGCCAACCAGGTGGTGTTGGCCTGGATGCTCCACAGCGACCCCCAGGTGATCCCGCTGGTGGCCGCCTCGACCACGGCGCAGATGGCCGAGAACCTGGCCGCGCTGGACATCGCTCTCAGCGCTGACGACATGCGCCGCCTGAACGAGGCCGGCGCCTGATTCGCCATGAGGGGGCCCAGCGCCGAACAGGCGCTGGGCCCCCGTCCGTTCCTGCGGCCGGCGCCCTGTGGCGGCGCTACCTGATGACAAGATGCTGAACCAGCGCCTCCAGCCCCCAGACCGCCGCCATCGGCAGCGCTATCGCCAGCGCGCGGCGCAGCAACCCCCCGACGGAGGGAGACTCGACCAGGCGCACGTACAGCCCCGGCAGCACCCCCATCCACACGCCCAGGCAGGCCAGAGTGATGGCTATACGCACCGCACTGGCCATCGAAATCGCCTGCTCGACCCCGCTCCCCAGGGCCATGGCCAGCTCTGCAGTCCCCACAAAGGCCAGCGCGCGCAGAGGCCCGAGCAGCAGGAACCCTGCGACCATCAGCGCCAGAAAGAGCCCCAGCGCCAGGAGGAACCCGCCGAGCGTATTGTCGACGGCGATGACCTCGTCGCGCAGGTCGGCGTACTCGCGTGCGTCACGCGGCAGCCGGCGGCGCTGCGTCATGCCGCCGGCAAAAGGGGAGGGCAGCATGTCCGCATCCCGGTAGTCGCCCGGGTTCCAGCCGAGGCTGATGATGTCCTCCAGGATACGGCCATAACCCCGTCGGCGTCCGCGCGGTTCGGTGGGCATGGGGGCCTCCTCGGTGTGGGAATGGGGCACCGGGTCGGTGCGACCCTGGTTGCCTCTGCTCGTTACAGGAGAAGGCTATCGCCGCCGCAGGCAGCAGCAGGCAGAGGGGCAGCGTGCACACCGTAACCATTTTACAATTGGATTATAGCAGGCCTCGCCATCTCTTCAAGATCAGATGCCTCCTGCCCTGCCTTTCATCCCCAGTTCACTCGCCTTAGGCCAGCGCCTCGAGGGCTGCGGGCAGGTTGCGCAGATCCGCGAGAACGGCGCCGTAGGGGTGCTCTCGCACAGCGCGCAGGCACCAGGCGGGCGTGTACGGCGTGCGTAGCAGGAAGAAGGGGATCCCCATCTCCAGAGGCAGGGCTCCCGGGAGGGAGAGGGTGTCTCCCACCACGGCCAGCCGCGCGCCGTCGGCCGCCGCGCCGAGCAGGGCGCGGTAGTAGGCCGGGCGGCGCAGGTCGATGGTGTGCCAGGCGTCGACGCGCCAGAGCCGTGCCTCCGGCGCGCCGGGGGCGAAGGGTGGGGCCCAGCCGGCGACCACCTCGTACTGGCGGGTGTCTCCGAGGACGGGGAGCTCCGCGGGCAGGGCCAGGGTGCCCAGCAGGCGGGTGACCTTGTCACCCTTGGAGTTGGTGAGCACCAGTGGCTGCCAGCCCGGGTGGGCGAGCAGGGCGCTCAGGACGTCCCGCGCGCCGGGGCGGAAGAGGGGCGGGAACTCGGCCGTGTGGCGATGAAAGAGATAGTTGGCGGCGTCAGCCACCAGGTCGTACTCGGCGGCGGGCAGGGCGGCGCGCAGCCTAGCGGCCAGGCGTGGCTCTTCGGCAAGGAGATCGGACAGCACGGTCTCCAGCGTGGTGGTGTTCAGGATAAAGGCGCCCTCATCGCAGTAGGAGGCGACGAGGCCGTTCACCTCCCACCAGTAGCGGTGCGGGGCGGCCAGCAGGCGCTCGCGCGTGGCGCGGTATCTCTCGGCCAGTGCGGCGCGAGGCAGGGCCAGGAGTTCGCTGGCCAGCGTGTCGAGTGAGCGTTCGGCGAGCGGCGCGGCCTGCTCCTCTTCGGCCGTGAGCGTGCCGTCAAAGTCGATGACGATCCGCAGGGTCATGAGCACTCCTCGCCCACCCCAGGGCCGGGGTTAGTTGCTCCGCTGCACTAGGGGGAGAAAGAGCCCCCCTTCGAGGTTGGGCGGGGTCGGCCCGGGCCCGGTGCGGCCGATGCCGGGCCAATAGCCGGCGTGAATGCGGTAATCGGAGCCGGACAGGGCACCGACGGGCGCGGTGGCCACGCTTCCGCGCAGGCGGATACTCGGGCCGTCGACCGCCCCGCCGCCCGCGGAGGAGGCCGACCAGTAGAGGCCGTAGGAGGCGGATGCTGCGGCGAGGACCGTGCTGGTGGCCAGCAGGGTCACCGCGAGCGCCACGGCCAGGGCTATGGTGGACCCGCTCCTCATGATGACCCTCCGGCGGGGCGCGTGGGCGTGTGCCCGACATGTCGACGACCTGGTCGTGGGCCAGCGCTCTCCCCGCAGTCTAGCAAGGCGGCCACCCGGCGGCAAAGGCTCCTTTGGGCGGACGCTCAGCCGCCCACGACGCCGCAGCCCGCCACTAGCGGCAGGTAGAGGGGGGCGACAGCGACGATGGTCACCGTGGCCGCCGTGGGCGGGGTCAGCAGGGCGTTGGCGGGAGCGGAAAGGCTCACTGTGAACGCCTCGGGCGGGCCGGGCAGTGCGGCGGCCAGGAGAGAGACCCGCACGATCTTGCGCGTCTGCCCCGGCAGGAACGTCAGCGTCCCGGACGCGGCCACATAGTCCTCCCCGGCCCTGGCGGTGCCGTCCGACGTGGCGTAGGCCACGCGCACCGTCTTCCCCGATGGTGCGCCCAGCAGCACGGCGACCTCGGCCAGGCCGCTGGCCCGGATGACGGTGTAGGCGGCCCGCTCCAGGCGCACGGTGGGGGGCGGGTCGTCGTCGCGGATGGCCAAGGTGGCCTCCTGCGGCGCGGCGAGGAGGGCGCCCGGCGCCGTGGTCAGCTCCAGCGTGAACGTTTCGTCATCCTCGTCAAGAAGGTCGTCGCGGATGACGATCGTGATGGTGCCGGCGGTCTGGCCCGCTGGCAGGCGCAGGGTGCCCTCGATGTGGCCATAGTCCTCCGGGCCCGCCGTGCCCGGGACTGTGCGGTACGTGATGTACAGATCGCTGGCCAACGGGGCGCCAAGGAGCACGGTGGCCTGGACCTGCCCGCAGCCCTCGTCGACGGGGTACACGGCGCCGCCCAGGCGGACGGTGCTGGCGGCTAGGTCCAGCCGGGTGCTCGTCCCCGACGCCCAGGGGGCCTGCTGTGGGTACAGGAAGCCGTCCACCGCAAAGGTGACGATGCTTCCCGCGCTGCCCCCCTCGACGGCGGCGGTGGACGGATCGTCCCCGGGGGTGTTGAGGGTGTACATAGCCTGCCCACTGGCGAGGCGAACGCTCGCCTGGCCCGCCGCCAGATCATCGACGAGGGCCGTCACCATGGTGCCGGCAGGGAGTGGGCGGCCGTCAAGCGCCACACTCCCCCAGAAGGAAGAGGGCAGCGCGGGCGGAGCCGCGGCCCGCAGGGGTGCGGCTCCGGGGCATGCTCCGGACGCCTGCCCGAGGGCCGTGACCAGAAGCAGCCCAACGGCCAAGAGGAGCGGCCCGCGTACCCGCATCTATGATCTCCTTCCGTTCGAACTAGGCCCGGCGCATGGCGCGGCGCCAGGCCAGCACCAGCAAGCTCGCCGTCAGGACGCTGCCGGCGAGGGCCAGCTGCTCGACCCTGCTGAGGGGGGCTGTGGCGGAGCCCTCCGGGCCGTCAGAGGGCGGCGTCGAGGGCAAGGTCCGCTGCGCCTCCGCAGCCGGAGGTGCGGGGCTGCCCGCGCCGCTGGCGCCCTGGGGCGGGGCCACGGTCGCCGCGGCCGGCTCCTGGCAGTCTGCCCCGGGTGGCGCCTGCAGGTCGGCGCGGATGTTGCTGCCCCCCTGCCAGGCGCTGTGCACCGGCAAGGGCAGGTCGCAGAGCTCCCAGCCCACGATCTCGCCCGCCGAGCCGGGGACGTGCAGGGAGTAGACGGTGCGCCCCTCGAACTCGCGGGTGAGGGCCTCGGCGCGCGCCTGGCCATCGACCAGGGCGCGTACCACGGCCCCCAGTGGCGCGTCGCGGCCGTCGGCCAGGGTGACGTTGCCCCAGAAGGAGGAGGGCAGGGCGGGCGGCGCTGCCCGCGCACCGCCCGGCATCCCTAGCGCGAGCGCCAACAGGGCGCACACGCTGACAAGCACAAGACGCCAGCCCCGCCCGGCCCGTCGGATCATGGCAGGGGGGCCTTCTGGTGCGTCACGATCCACTCCAGGCCACTCGTGCTGCCGGACCGGAGCCAGTAACCACGGCCGGGGGCCAGGGCCGCCAGGTCGTTGGCCCAGGCGGGGCCCGCCGGGTCGTGGAGCTTCCAGGGGTCGGCAGTGTCCTCGGCGTGGTAGGCGTAGACCACCGAGTACCCGTCAGCCAGGCCGTTGTCGCGCAGCGCGCCGGGCAGGGCGCCCTCGACGCCCGACGGGTAACTGACCAGGTGCCACGCGTCGGGGTGGATGGGGACCACCGTGTTCCCTTCGGCGATGCCATCGATGGTCAGGACGGCGTCGGCCGCGGTGGCGTGCACCCACAACCCCTGAGAGCGGTCCAGCTGGGACAGCTCGGCGTTCGGGTACTCGGGGTCAGCGTCGTACAGCAGCCACCCGGCAGTGGCGGCGTCCCAGGCGTAGACCAGATCGAACTGGCCGGCGATGCTCTCCAGGACGGTGGCGGTGTCATCCTGCTGGGGGATAAGGCCAAAGCCGACCAGGTTCCAGCCCGGCACAAGGGCGATCGATTGGCGAGCCAAGACGCGGAAGGCGACCGTGGCGCTGCCCTGCAGGCCGCCGGTGTCGGCGGCGGTGAAGGTGATCTCCTCGAGGCCGTCCCAGCCGGGCAGGGCGCGACCAAGGGTGGCCACCCCGTCAGCGATCGACACACTCAGGGCCGTGGCGCCGGAATGGCTCCAAGTGAGGACGAGGTCAGAGTCCGGGTCGCTGACGTAATCGTTGAGGTCGATCTCGGTGAAGGAGCCCGTCTGAGTGATGACCTGGCCAGGAATCGCGGCGACGACGGGGGCCTCGTTGACGTTGGTGACTGTCACCGTCAGGGCCTTGGCGAACGTTCCGCTCGGGTGGCCGTCGTCCGTCTCGACGCGAATGTGGTACTCGGCGCGGGCCTCATAGTCAAAGGTTTCCGCGGTGCGGAGCGTGCTGCCGTCGATCGCAAAGGAGGCGTTGTCTCCGGCACCCTCGCCCAGAACCAGGGAATAGGTGTGGGTGTCTCCGACGTCGGCATCGCTGGTAGACAGCGTGCCCACGGCGGTGCCGACGGGCGCGTTTTCGGGCACGGTGGCGGGGCTGAGGGTAATGTCGGTGGGCCGGGCGTTCACCGCGATCACGGTGATGGTCAGGTCCGCCTGGACCCAGGCGCCGGCGGCGTCGGTGGCGCGGACGCGGATAATGTAGGTGCTCTGCGCGTCGTGATCCAGCACGGCGCTGGTCTGCAGGGCGTCCCCGACGATCTGAAAACCGGTGTGGTCGTCGCTGTCGGGGATCGGCACCAGGGTGTAGGTGTGGGCGTCGCCGGCGTCGACGTCGGTGACGCTCAGCGTGCCGACGGCGCTACCGGCGGGCAGCCCCTCGGCGACGCTGGCGTTGCTTAGGCGGAGATCGGTCGGGGCGTCGTTGACGCAGGTGACGGTGATCGCGATCGAGGCGGAGGCGGACGCAGCGTCACGATCGGTGACGGTGTAGGTGAGCGCGTCGCTGCCGCAATAGTCCTTGGCAGGGGTGTAGGCTATCTTGCCGCCCGAGACCGTTGCTGACCCGTGGCTGGGCCCCACAGAGATGGATAGCTCCAACCCGTAGGGGGACAGGGCCGCCAGGTCTTGACGGGTGTTGGTGCCGGCGGTCCAGACGGCCGCGCCGACGGCCCCCAGCCCCTCGGCCGCGGGGACGGTGACCGCCGTCCCCAGGCTGTCCTCGGCCACGGTCAGGCCGTCGTCGCTCGCGGTGGGCGGCTGGCTGAGCTCAAAGGCGAGGAGAGACCCGTCGGTGCAGGGGCCTTCGGGCACGTCCACGGTGTACACCCAGCGAACGGGATCGGCGATCTGGCGCAGTGCCGTGCTGGCTACCAGCGGCTCACCGACGTCGGGAGCGCCGCTCGCATCGGTATCGAGGTACACACGAAGGATCGTCGCGGCGCTGGGGATGTACCCGTCGATGTGGACCTCCCCGTAAAAGCTGGCGGGCAGCCCTGGGGGCTCTGCCGCCAAACCTCCGGGGGCGAGCAGGGCGATGAGCGCGAGCAAGAGGGCCGCGGTGAGAAGAGGCCGGATCGGCATCATGGCTACCTCCGTCGGGTAGGCTGTGGGGTCGCCTGGGTACAGGTTCCCGGGCGATGTCTCGGGACCGTCGCGCGCTGCGGCCAACGGTAAGCGGTCCTATCGACTCAAGTAGTTCCTCACTCCCGACTCAGTAGACGACACGCCACTCCCCGTCCTGGGCGGAGAGGATCCAGTAGCCGCGCCCTGGGAGCAGGGCGGCCAGAGTGTTTGACCAGGCCGCCGCCGCGCAGTCGTAGTGGCGCCAGGTCGGTGCATCCCCGGCCGCGTAGGCATAGACCAAACCCGTGCCGCCGGTGGCGGCGCAGAGCGAATCGGCCAGCGACCCGGAAGCGCCGGCAGGGTAGGCGGCGAGCGTCCACCCTGCGGCCAAGGAGATGGTCGTCTCGGCCGGCACGCGCCCGAGAGGCCGCAACAGCGCCGACTTGGAGGCCAGCACCCAAAAGCCGACAGTGTTGTCGAGCGAGGCCAGGTCGCTGGCGGGCGGCGCGGCGGGGTCGTAGACGCGCCAGCTGCCCTGCTGCCAGGCGTAGACGAGGGAATAACCCCCGGCAATACTGCTAAGCACCGCCTCGATAGCCGGGTCGGGCGGGGCCACTGCTAACGAGACCAGATTCCAGCCCGGCTGCAGGGGGATCTCTTGCGCGCGCAGGACGGAGACAACGGCTGGGTCGCTCGTAGACGTGCCGCAAGCACCGCCCACGACGCAGCGGTACTGGTGCCCGTCAGCGCCCAGGCCGAGGATCGGGGTGTCGTAGGTGTTGCTGGTGGCCCCTGGGATGGGCACGAACGTCGTGCCGCCGTCGGTGCTGGCCTCCCACTGGTAGGTGAGGTCCTCCCCCTCAGTGGCCACCAGCAGGCGGGCGCTGGCGCCCTCTTCCACGGTTTGGTCCTGCGGGTGGGCGGTGAGCAGGGGGGCGGGGAGGATAGATAGGGCGGCCTCCTGGGAGGTGAGGGTGCCGCAGCCGCTCGTGATCAGGCAGCGGTAGGTGCCGGCGTCCTGCGGCGTCGCGGCCGCCAGGGTCAGCTGCGGGCTAGTGGCCCCGCTGACGCCGTTGCCGTCGGCGAGGGGCAGGTAGCCGACGCCAAGGTCACGCTGCCATTGGTAGGTGAGGCTCTCGCCGCTGGCCGATACGGCAAAGGTTGCGCCTGCGCCGCTGCAGACGACCTGCGGCGCGGGCTGGGCGACGATGTCGGCGCCGGAGGCAACTTCGAGGGTGGCCGGGTAGGTGTAGGCCACGCCGCAGGTGCCGCTCACCAGGCAGCGGACGGAGGTGCCGCTGTCTGCCGAAGCGAGCGGGTCGGTCTCATAGAGGGGGCTGTTGGTGCCGACGTTCTGCCAGGGGGTGCCCTGGCGCGTCTGCCA
Source organism: Anaerolineae bacterium (assembly GCA_040768605.1). Taxonomy (GTDB): domain Bacteria; phylum Chloroflexota; class Anaerolineae; order UBA1429; family UBA1429; genus JAAZBY01. The sequence goes on from JAXGMP010000003.1 coordinate 53,746, forward strand.
CTGGTAAGAGAGGGCCTCGCCCGCGGCCTGTACAGAAAAGGCGGCCGTGGCGCCCGCGCAGACCGACGCACTGGCGGGATGCTGCACGATCTCTGTGGGCAGCGTGGGCGGCGCGACGCGTTTGGTGATGATGACCGCGTCGAGGTAGGCGATCTGGTTGTTCACCCGACCGTGGAATGAGACGGCACACGACGACGCGAACAGGGGCGAGTGCGCTATCGGGGCGAACGGCTCGTGGACCCATTGCTTGAGGGAGTTGTCGTACTCGGCCAGCAGGAGCGGGTCACCCGACCCCTCCAGGTACACGCGGTAGTAAGATGTGTCGATGTTGGTGACCGTGGAATACCGGTAGTACTCGATGGTCAGCTCCTGGGCGTCGGAGCAGTCAAAAAGGGGGGTGCGCAGGACGCCGCCGGTGGACGTGGCCTTCATGTTGTATCCGCCGGCCGGCGAAGGGGTGGACATATTGTAGGCCCAGCCGGTGTTGTCCCAGTCAGCCGGGACGGCGCCCCCCTCAAAGTGCTCCTCAACGACAGTGACCAGGCCGGAGGCCACCTGCGTGGTGGTGGCGGAGGCCCACTCCGAGTATGGCGAGGTGGCGATGGCGGCCACCGCGCGGACGCGGTAGGTGTACTGGGTGCAGGGCGTGCGGCCGGTGTCGACGAAGGAGGTCGAGTCGGGGCCGAGCCAAGTTGGGGACGAGAAGTTGGCCCCGCCGTCAAGGGAGCGAGCCACGTGGTAGCCGGTTTCGCCGCTGGAGTTATCCGTCCAGGTGAGGTGAATCTCGGTGGGAGAGACGACCTCGGCGACCAGGTTGGTAGGGGCGGCGAGTTCCTGGCGCAAGGGCATGACCGCCCGGGCGGGGCCTGCGGAGGCACCCAAAGCGACGAGTGCGCAGGCGAAGAACAGACCGAGCCGCAGGCTGCGCAGATGCATCGCGGCCACACTCCTCTTGCTCCGAATCAGTACCCATCAGTTGGACAGAGAGTAATACGACCAACAGAAGAGACCGAACCAGGGCCCAGAGTGTGCCCGCCCGCAGCCTAGTGAGAGGGGACAAAGGCTGGCGAAGCGGAGCAGCCGGCAGCAGATCGCGTCCGCACAGTACGAGACCAACAATTATGCATCGATTATACTACCAGACTGACGATCTGCGGCACAAGATAGGAGAATTCTAACCAGATGCATGCATCTGAGGCGTCAGGCTCAGCAGCGTACGCGGAACGCTGGTGCGAAGCACCAGCGCTGCCTGCCCGGGCCCCGGTAGTGCGGGGCGTGCTGGGTCGGCGGTGGTACTCCTCCATGGTGCCGTGCACACGGGGGCCGGGCTGCGGCCTGCGCGAGCAGCGCCAGGCAGGCGTGATCACGGAGCAGGAGCAGCCGGTGAGGGAGGTGTGGACAAGTACTAGAACAGGCGATCTGGCGAAAACTGACCTGGCCCTTTTGGGGAAAAGCAGGATGGCCTTGACACGGTGAACGGTCCATCCCCACGCGGGTGTGGGGAAACCGGGCTCCTGGTTCCCGCATACCGTGAGGAGACGGTCCATCCCCACGCGCGTGGGGAAAACCCGCCCTAGCCCGCGAACGTGTCCAGCTCACACGGTCCATCCCCACGCGCGTGGGGAAAACCCGGAGATCGTGCCCCTAACCCTGCGAGAGTCCGGTCCATCCCCACGCGCGTGGGGAAAACGAGGCCGTAGCCTCAGCCGTTACCGTCTGGGGCGGTCCATCCCCACGCGCGTGGGGAAAACGAGAGAGCCGTCGGCGTAGGGCGTCGCGTACCCCGGTCCATCCCCACGCGCGTGGGGAAAACATCTCCACCACCGCACCACGCAACGCGTCAAACGGTCCATCCCCACGCGCGTGGGGAAAACTAATACGACACGTAAGTTTGCGCCCTCACCACCGGTCCATACCCACGCGCGTGGGGAAAACGGCAGCAGGCTATCCATGGCGCTACCCCGCCGCGGTCCATCCCCACGCGCATGGGGAAAACCGCCTATGCCAAGGACGGAGAGTTCTGGGGTGCGGTCCATCCCCACGCGCGTGGGGAAAACATGAGCGCCGTCGGCTTCCCTGTGATGTGATGCGGTCCATCCCCACGCGCGTGGGGAAAACATCGAGTGCACCTGGTACGCCAGATCCCGATCCGGTCCATCCCCACGCGCGTGGGGAAAACGGCACAGATTGGACGGAGGAGCGCGGTGTCGGCGGTCCATCCCCACGCGCGTGGGGAAAACCGGTTCCGGTGTCGTCTGTGGGGCTTTATACCCGGTCCATCCCCACGCGCGTGGGGAAAACCGGATTGGTTTCTCGACGACGTATTCAGCGTACGGTCCATCCCCACGCGCGTGGGGAAAACGCGCTTGGCGTGGCGGTAATGTCGCACGCCGTCCGGTCCATCCCCACGCGCGTGGGGAAAACGCAAGGCGCCCGGACAAGCAGAGGAAGCGATCCGGTCCATCCCCACGCGCGTGGGGAAAACGGCGATTGCAGAGATGGTGGGAAGGAGGGAGCCGGTCCATCCCCACGCGCGTGGGGAAAACCTGTGGGCCGTGGATGAGACGGGCGACCCCACCGGTCCATCCCCACGCGCGTGGGGAAAACGGAATATCGCCGCGCACTGGAGGAACACCAGCCGGTCCATCCCCACGCGCGTGGGGAAAACGTACGGGTCCCCGGCCGAGTTCGTGACTACAACGGTCCATCCCCACGCGCGTGGGGAAAACTTCTCCGTCTGCGCACTCCACCCGAACAACATCGGTCCATCCCCACGCGCGTGGGGAAAACATCGTCTCAGCCTGCCGGCACACCGACATCACCGGTCCATCCCCACGCGCGTGGGGAAAACGACCCCGCCACACCACCCTCAGGAGACTACAGCGGTCCATCCCCACGCGCGTGGGGAAAACCTCATGCTATACTGGCCGTGCTACGTTATCATCGGTCCATCCCCACGCGCGTGGGGAAAACGGCCCCGTGAGTTCAAGAGAAAGGCGGATTCTCGGTCCATCCCCACGCGCGTGGGGAAAACGGTTGGACGGACTACAGCGGCGGCGTGTTGAACGGTCCATCCCCACGCGCGTGGGTAAAACTTTCGCGGCCGTCCCGGGGCCTGTCAAGGGGTCGGTCCATCCCCACGCGCGTGGGGAAAACGCGCCCGCCGGCCCTGCGGCGACCTTGGTCACCGGTCCATCCCCACGCGCGTGGGGAAAACGACAGCCACCACCTTGCGCGTCAGCTCCACCACGGTCCATCCCCACGCGCGTGGGGAAAACAAGGCCTGTGTGTGCCACGCTCCCGGCAGGCACGGTCCATCCCCACGCGCGTGGGGAAAACTAGGTGAGCACCGCCCGTAGCCCCGGCACCGTCGGTCCATCCCCACGCGCGTGGGGAAAACATGGGGCTGGCCCACACCTCCCGCCACCAGGCCGGTCCATCCCCACGCGCGTGGGGAAAACCCATCGGGTTGTTGAGCGAGCAGTGGAGGGAACGGTCCATCCCCACGCGCGTGGGGAAAACAACGCCGCCGCCGCCGCGGTCACTTATGGGCACGGTCCATCCCCACGCGCGTGGGGAAAACTCCCCCGGCGCAAACACCCGGCTGCCTATATACGGTCCATCCCCACGCGCGTGGGGAAAACCTGTACTGGTTTGCCTCGCAGCACGCGTTCCCCGGTCCATCCCCACGCGCGTGGGGAAAACCTGTACTGGTTTGCCTCGCAGCACGCGTTCCCCGGTCCATCCCCACGCGCGTGGGGAAAACGACCGGATTATTGCGGCGCTGCCGGCGGTTGTGGGTCCATCCCCACGCGCGTGGGGAAAACACGCTCCTCAGGCCGCCGGTTGGTGAAGAAGTCGGTCCATCCCCACGCGCGTGGGGAAAACGAGTCTAGCCACCTCATCCTGGAGCAGCGCCGCGGTCCATCCCCACGCGCGTGGGGAAAACGCCCCGAACGACCTTATCAACAGTACTCACATCGGTCCATCCCCACGCGCGTGGGGAAAACTGCGTCTGCGCGTCGCTGCACTCGAGGCGCGGCGGTCCATCCCCACGCGCGTGGGGAAAACGTCTGGATTCCTATTGGGTTACCCTCACCTATCGGTCCATCCCCACGCGCGTGGGGAAAACTTGGCTCGGTCGGTCGCTCCACGTTGCTCATTCGGTCCATCCCCACGCGCGTGGGGAAAACTTGGTGCGTGTCCAGCGCCCCGACTGCCTGCGCGGTCCATCCCCACGCGCGTGGGGAAAACGCCGGGATAACGCCAGAGGACGATGAGGCCTACGGTCCATCCCCACGCGCGTGGGGAAAACCTGAGACGCGGCGTCCGGGGGCCAATCGCAGGCGGTCCATCCCCACGCGCGTGGGGAAAACGCCGCGCCGTGTGGTATCCTGTTTGCAGAATCCGGTCCATCCCCACGCGCGTGGGGAAAACCCGAGGGCTATACCGAGCAGACACCCAATACGCGGTCCATCCCCACGCGCGTGGGGAAAACGATCGAGGCGGTCCTGGAGGAGAGCGGCATAAACGGTCCATCCCCACGCGCGTGGGGAAAACGCGGGCCCCTGATCCGCCCAGGCACTGCTACACGGTCCATCCCCACGCGCGTGGGGAAAACGGGCCGGGCGGCGACAGATGTAGGTTACTCACCGGTCCATCCCCACGCGCGTGGGGAAAACGGCCCCCGTCTTGACGACGATCGTGTCCATCGCGGTCCATCCCCACGCGCGTGGGGAAAACCCTTGGCCTCGCAATCCTGCAGCGGGCGTTCGCTGGTGCAGCCTATCCTGTAGAAGTCCCGCCTGGCCACCCCGGCGGATGCGCCCGCCGCACTAGCTGCAACCCCTGCAGCTCCACTATCTCCCGCCGTAGCCGCCCGGCCGTCCGCGTGGCGAAACCTTGCTCGTTGTTCGTCGACCAGATCTGCAGCGCACCCCCCTCCCCCAGCGCCTTGACCGCCTTTTGCCACAGTCTGTCACGCACCAGCGCCGACAGGGTCCCCACAAAGACCCCCGCCTGTGGCTCGATCATCCAGCGGCTCAGCTCTCCGCGCAGCGAGGGGGGCACCCTCTCGAGAACCATGACTACCATGCCCATCTCACGGCTCCGTCATGTTGTTCCACAACTCCTCCCACAGCGCCGCCGGCATGGCCGGGTCGCTGTCCACGTCACCCACGCTCCCTTCAGACTCTCCCGGCAGGTCAAGCAGGGCGTCCATCTCCTCGACGATGCGCTGCAAGAGCCGCTTCTCGCGGAAGGCGTCGCGCGCGGCGTGCCGCACGCGTTCCTCCACGTCCTTGCTGCTCTCTGCCGTGACGCCGAAGGCCAGCGGCAGGGTGATCTCGGTCTTGTACAGGTCGGCCACGTCGAAGACGAACGACAGCTGCTTGCCCGTGTGCATGAAGCCCAGCGCCGGCGAGTACCCCGACGAGACGACCGCCGCGTGGCACACCCCGTACATGCAGGCGCTGGCCGCCGAGAGCGCGCGGTTGATGGGGTCCGCCTGGTACCAGTCCTTCCGGGTGTAGCGGCGGCCCGTCCAGCGAACGCCGTACTGCTCGGCGCAGGCGGCGTAGGCCTCGCGCATGCGCGCGCCCTCCATGCCGCGCAGGGTGTTCAGCGAGGCATCCCCTCTCTCTTCGTCCAGGCGATAGCCGAAGCGCAGCTCGTACATCCGCCAGGCCACCTCGCGGCGGAGGGCATCGTCACACACGCAGCGGGCCTGGTGCATCAGGCGGAGGGCCTTGCGCGTCTCACCAAGGCCGGCGGCGTAGAAGCGCACGCCCTCCTCGCCGCACCAGATCACGCTGCAGCCGTTGTCGGCCAGGGCGGTGATCGCGGCGTGCGTTACCGTGGTGCCGGGCCCCAGCATCAGGACGCCGAGAGAGGCGCACGGCACCGGCGTGCGCCCCTCCTTGTTCACCAGGGCGATTGATAGCTCGTCCTGGTCGATGCGACAGCGCTCCACATAGAGATACGAAAGCCCGTCGCGCAGCTTGGGCAGCTCGTGCAGGTCCTTGGGCATCGCTCAGCCCCTGACCGGCGCGAGGGACAGGAGGCCGAAGCCCAGCCCCTTGCCTGAGCCGATGCCCCCCGCCAGCGCGCTACGCAGGTGATCCGGGTGGGCCACCTGGAGGACGCCGTCGAACTGCACGCTCAGAAGCGCCAGCGCCTGGTGCTCAGCGCCGCTGGTCTGTGTATCCTTGAGCAGGCCGTCCTGCCGTACCTGGGCACGCAAAAGTCGGAACCCCGCGGCCTCCCCTTTGCGTACCAGCCAGGCCAGCTGCTCGATCTCGTCAGTGATGCCGATGCGACGCTTCCGGCCATCACCCTCTGGCGCCGAGCAGACCTTGCGACGGGTCGGGTTGGCCCGCAGGCGAAAGGCCAGGATCTGTCCTTCTTGCAGGGGCCAATCGACCGGCTTGGTCAGGGGGGCACCCTGCAGGACGGGGAACTCGCCAAAGGCCGCGGCCCAGTCCGGCTCACCAGGGCTCTGCACCAGGATGGTCGTCCGGTCACGGTCGGCGTCGATGCGAAAGAGCAGGCGCTCGCGGGGGGGCTGGGTGGCCCCTTCCTCCTCTCCCAGCACCGGAGAGGCAGTGCCGCAGGCCAGGCAGAGCCTCTGGTGCACGCGATAGGGCCGCGCCACCCACTGGACCGCCTGGCGCGATCGGTTGAGGGTCAGTCTGGAGAGGTACATCCGTCCTCCTTTCGCTCCGGGGGGCGCACCTGTACGCGGCGCACCGAGCGCACGCCGAACACCCGCCGCGCGCGTGAGAGGAGCTCGTCTGACCGTCGCAGCCCCTGCCCGTAGGGGACGGGCACCTCGGCAATGACGAGGGAGCCCGAGCCGTCAGAGGACGGTACCAGCCGAGGCCAGGCCTCCAGCGCGGCCTCCACGGAGGGGAAGTGGCCTTGCCCCTCGTACAGCGGACGCGCCGGCGGACATGACTTGCGCCCCAGATAGGGCGGCCAGACGGGCTGCCGCACGGCGTCGGCACAGCGGGCGATTAGCTCGTCTGTGCCGCGGACGGCCACCAGAAAGGCCGCGTCGCACAGGTAGTCTCGCCAGGAGACGACCGTCTCAGGCTCCTTTGTGCTGGCACTCCGCTTGACCTTGCCACTGGCCGACAAGACTCCGGAGACGACGGTGTGATAGTCGGTGAGCAGGACGCCGGGAAGGTCGGCGCGCACGCCGACCTCGATAGATGCTGACAGGTCGACGAGTTGTGCGTCGTCCGCCCAGCCCAGGGCGCAGCCCAGCAGGCCGACGATGCCCGACTTGGTCGGGAAGGGGGCGCTGTCGCGTACGGCCCAGCGTCCGCGCTCCCCCCACGACTGGAGCGGCCCTTGCAGGGCCAAGAACAGCGTGTTGGCCATGGCGCACCTCACTCCGGCAGCTGCGCAGCCAGCCACTCCGTCAGCGCGGTGAGGGAGGGCTGGAGGGCTAGCCCGTCCAGGGGCACCTCCGGGACGCACAGGGCCGCGCGGCGATCCTCGGCCAGGCCGTAGGTCTCACGAACGCGGTTGGCGTAGGCATCCAGCGCAACGATGGAGCGCTCCATGAGGGTCGGGTCCCCGCTGGGGCCGGGGCGCACCGGCTTGAGGAAGGCGTTGGCGTAACTCACGGGCAGGTTGCGGTCGCGCACTTCTACGAGGACATAGTCGGGCAGGTTCTGCGCCGCGAAGGTGTTCTGCTTGCCGGACGGCTGCGCCAGGGCGGCCGCCTCCAGCAGGGCCAGGATAGCCCGGCGCGCCACGGCCGAGTCGCCGCCGAGGTTGGCCACCAACCCGTCCCAGTGGGCATTGATGTACTTGTAGTAGGTGCACGAGTTGTACTCAATGTCTCCGATCATGCCCGCGCCCGACTCGCCAGAGAGGTCGTCCACGGCGGTGTAGTAGTCGAACTCCTGGGTCAGGGCGTTGGTGGAAAGCGCATGGGCTACCTGGACAGCGGCCTGGACGTCGTCAAAGGCGGCCGAGGTAGTCATGCGGCCGAACATGGCCACGTCCACGGAGCGGGGCATGACCTTGCTCAGTGCTGCGGTAATGTCGTCAATCTTTACGTTGGGCCACTTGGCGCCGGCCGCCTGGTACTGGGTCAGCAGGTCCTGGGCCAACGGGCGGAGCTCGTTGGGGGCCACGAAGATGAGCTGCTTGGTCTCCAACCCCTCATCCTCGCCGGCACGAGCGGCTGTCGCCCGGGCCGATTCGCGCCCGATCTCGGGCACGCGACGAACGATCGCCTCGATGTCGTCAGGCGGTACGCCCAGAGCCTCGAGCTCACGGGTGACCAGCAGGGGGAGTGCTTTGGTGCGGGAGGCGAGCAGGTCGTCAGCCCGGAAGGCCTCGTCAAAGACCGTTGAGCGCCGGATGCTCCGCTTGAGGCACTGGCTGGAGATGCGCCCGCGCGACACGCCGCCAAAGACGGCATCCTTGGGCGAGCCGGTGTCGTCCCGGTTCAGGTTGCTCGGGGCATAGTTCTGGAGAAGGTGCATCTGGATCAGCATGGTCGTCCTCCTGTGATATGCGCACTAGGCGCTGCTGGCGGATGCGAAATAGTCGCGGGCCCATTCTTTCTGCACAAAGCGATCCGGATGGTTCCAGTAGAGCAGGTCTCGCAAAAGGCGCTGCCAGGCGATGCCCACCCGCTGCGACTGCAGGAGGTGGATGGCGCGGCGGAGGCGCACGGGCAGTTGCGCCTCGTCAGAGTCGAGCAGCGTCTCGACGCGCCGATCGAGGCCGCGGGCGTTCTGGTCGGTGCGGGCCCGGGCCAGAGATGCCCCCAGAGAGCCCTCCTCGGCCCCCTCGGCCAGCGGAAACAGCGTGGCCACCAGAAAGTAAGTGTCCTCTTCCCAGGGCGATACCCCTTGTGGTAACAGGCGATAGAAGAGGCCCAGGGCCCCGGAAGACTCCCCGAGCGAGCGCCCTGCGCAGCGCTTCAGGCGGGCGCGGTCTCCCGGGTCGAGGGCCTCGAGGCGCTCGCAGAATGATGCGATGCGTGGCGTGCGTTGTTCAGTCGTCATCGGGCGCGAACTCCTTTCTGTGCTTGTGGATGAGGGCACGACAGAACGCCTCACCCTGTGTCCGCTGCCGGAGGGAGACGGCGTCGTCGCCGACCAGGGCGGAGGCCTGTGTAAAGGCAGCCTCGGCGGCTCGGCAGACGACCCTTGCCCAGGCTAGGCGCGCGGAGGCCAGGGCTACATCGCTGTTGGCCGCGGGGTTATCTGCCAGTTCGGCAGCGGCAGCGCAGGCCTGGGTGAAGGGCTCAAACTGGGGGGCCAGCGCGGCCCAGAAATGCTCGACCATGCGGTCTCGCTGCGCGGCGTGATGCCCTGGGCGCCCCTCGAAGTGCATGCGCCAGGCATACCGGAGGTCGCCCTGGATGCGCTCGCAAAAGCCGAGTCCCTCCTCAATCTCCAGCGCGGCGGCTGGCGCGTGCAACAGGCCCAGCGGCACCTGCAGGCCCTCGTCAACCCACTCGAAGACCTTGGCCTTCATGTCGGTGCGCATCCCGATGCAACGGACCCGCAGCACATCCGCCGCCAGCCAGCCGGACCGCTCGGCCACGGCGTCGATCTGCGCGAGGACGCTCGGGCGGATGGACTTGGCCTGCTCGCGTCCACGGTCCAGGAAGAGGGCGGCATAGTCGCGCCACAGCGCGCGGCCGGCTTGCGGTCGGAGGGGCACCGGTTCGCCCTTGCCGTCGCGGCGGGGCCGGTAGGCGGCGAACGGATCCTGCCAGAACTGTGCGCCGCCCGCGCGCGACTGGCCCATGTTGTACACCATCGTGCGGACGAGCCAGTCACCCTCCGTGCCGCAGCGCGCGCAGCTCTGGCCGGCAGATAGCGTCGGGTGCAGCCGCACCTGGCGCACTGGGAAGGTCAGGCTGTGCAGGTAGCCGACGCGCTCGCGCTCGTCTTTGAACCCGATGGTCGGCTCATGACGCCACCAGACGTCATCCTGCTCGCGATCGGCGGCGCTGGGCCGGTGGTCCGGCGTCACGAGAGAGGCGATCAGCGACTGCGCCAACGTCTCTCCCTGCGGCAGGACGTAAAGGGGTGGCACCCCGTTGATCGAGGGCTTGATGCCGGCGCCCCCGGAGGTAGCGAACGCCGGCTGCAGGACCAGCCCAGCCGCGGCACAGGCGGGGCAGAACGCCGCATCCGAATCGCGGCCATGGCGATAGTGGGTGGCCTCGCTGCCGGCTGGCCAGTCGGGGTGCAGGTAGAGGACCGTCTTGACGTTGTCACCCTTCTGCGGGGCTACGGCTTTGTCGCCCGACTGCAGGAAAGGGCGATCGGCGGAGAAGAGGTCGAAGCGCTCGGCGTAGGCGGCCTCGAAGGCGTCCAGCGCCTCTGCGGCGAACCGTCCCTCCTTCCAGAGCGAAACCAGGTCAGCCTGACTCTGCGGCCGCAAGGCGTCCTGCAGGATGGCAACCAACAGCCGGTGGATGCCCACCACGGCCAGCGGCGACGGATCGGCCAGGTCCCGCCAGCGGTGGGCCTCGGAGAGGGTCTGCCGCAGGCCGAGCAGGGCGGCGCTCCCCGTCGCGTCGCGGACGCGAATCCAGGGGCTTTGCCAGAGGTCAAAGGAAGGTTCGCTCATGCGTCGTCTCCTTTCTGCGCATGGTCGATCACGAGTCCCAGTTCGGGGTCGAGGTGCAGCGAGATATCGTCGTGCGGACCGAGGCTGGCGTGGCCGTCGGTCAGCCACAGCGGGCGGACGTTGGCGAGCAGCGGGTGCCTGAAGAGGGGCATCTCCGGCGTGGCCTCGCGCTCCAGGGCGCGTAGGACGCCGCCATGGCTCACCCGGATGGCGTGCCGGAGGATGGCCAGCGCCGCCTCGCGGCTGCACCGCTCGTTTAGGGGGAGCGTCAGGCCGGCGGAGGGCTGCCAGGCAAGGCTGCCGCGGCGCTCCAGCGGCACGAGCGTGACCGACTTGGCGCCAAGGCGCGTCTGGGCCACGCCCCACGAGGCGCTATCTTCCTGTTCCTGGAAGAGCAGTTCGGCGGCGGCCGTACAGAAGGGCTCCTCGGCGCGCGGAGCCGGCAGCAGGCGCTGCTCCGCCTCCATCCGCGCCGCGTAGGTCTGGCTCTGGTAGGCCTGCCAGGAGTCCGCCAGGGCCGGATCGTCCGGCTCACCGTCGGCGTAGACCGCCTCGATCAGAGGGCGATAGTCGTCGGGCAGGCGCAGCACCTCGCGACCGGCCAGTGCCCGCAGGGTGCGGCGCAGGATGTACTCGCTATAGATCACCGCGTCGACGCCGAGGTCAGCGGAGCCGTCGGGCAGTGTAGGTGCGTATACCCAGAGGGTCGGCTCGGCAATGGGCCTGGCCGGGCGCTCGTGCCGGTGGAGGCGCCCCGCGCGCTGCAGCAGGAGGTCGATGGGCGCCAGGTCACTGACCATCAGGTCGAAATCGAGGTCCAGGCTCTGTTCGAGTACCTGGGTGCCGACGACGATCCCGGAGCGACGCTCGGGCGACTTGGGGCCGTAGAACGACTTGATCTCCTCCTCGAGCCCCTCGCGCTGCGCCACGGGAAAGCGCGAGTGAAGGAGCGTGAGGGGGAGGCTGTCCGGGGCCTGCTGCCGGAGGGCGGAAAGCAGATCCTGCGCCTGGGCGACGGTGTTGGTGATCCAGCAGGCGCAGCCCCCGCCGGTGAGCTGTTCGAGGAGCCAGGCGGCCTTGGCCTGTGCCGCATCCTCGGCCGTCGAGGCGCCGCGGCCCGCATCTAGCCAGCGCAGCGCGATGGGGCGCTGCTTCTGGTAGGCCGGGGGAGAGGCCACGTGCCGGTCGCCCGCGCTGACGGCCTCCAGGCGCGGGTAGGCGTCCTCGTTGGCGGGCTCTACGGCCTTCCCCTCCCAGGCCTCAAGAAGTGCACGGCGCCGAGAGATGGGCAGCGTGGCCGATAGGACGATGACCGAGGCACCCACCGCGCGGAGCCAGGTCAGCAGACGCGAGATGATCGTCGTCATGTAGACGTCATAGGCGTGCACCTCGTCGAGGATGACGACCTTGCCGGCCAGGCCGGCGCAGCGCAGCGCGACATGGCGCACGTTCAGCACGGCCAACTCGGCCTGGTCCACGGTGCCCACGCCAAAGGGCGCCAAGAGCGCGCGCTTGAGGGGCGCGAACCAGGAGACCATGGCGGGCTCGCCCTTTTCCTCCTCGTCTGCATAGGGGTGCGGGTCCGCGTCGTCCTGGAGGAGATAGGCCTGGCCGTGGACCATCCGGCTGCGCACGGAGAGCCGCAGGCGCTCACCGAGATGGTCGTTGAGCCGGGCGAACATCTGGTTGCTGGTGGCCATGGTCGGCAGGGCATAGTAGAGCGCGTCGCTGCCGCGCAGGGCGCCGATGCGGTGGGCCAGGGCCAGGGCGGCCTCCGTCTTGCCCTCGCCGGTGGGCGCCTCGATGAAGACGAGCACTGGCTCACGCAGTACCGAGGTCGGGACGGCGTCCACGGCCCGTTGCAGGGGGCGCGGCACCTCGATATTCGTGAACAGGCGTGGGAACTCGGTCGGGGAGGGGCTGAGGGTCGGCTGTAGGAACCCCAGCTGCTCTGCTGCGGCCAGGGCGCGTTCGCGCGACAGGGACACGTACTCGTCGGGCGGCACATCGGGGCTGGCGGGGAAGCGACGCTCGTCAGACGCGAGCCAGTCGCAGAGGATGGTAAAGCCCGTCAGGCTCATGATGGCCACCGAGAGATTGATGGCGCCGAACGGCGGCGTCGGGCCGGGCAGCCGCTGCCAAAGCCAGTCCGCCACATCGCGGCGCGCCCCAGCCCAGAAGCGCGGCTCCTTGTAGGCCAGCTCCCGGGCTACCGCGGAGGTCTGGCCGGCCCTGAGCCAGCGACCGTGGTGGGCCCCCACTGTCTGGCGCAGCGCCTCGGACAGGGGCTCGGGCAGCGCCCCGGCCGGCCCGTCCGTCAGCGCCTGCCAGGCCGCGGCCCCGATGACGGGATGGGACAGAGAGATCATGCTGCGCGCGCTAAAGGGCACGCCGAGCGCCTTCAGGCGGGCCTTCTGGGCGGGCACCAGCTCCTGGAAGCCCTGCGAGCACTTGCCCAGGTCGTGCATAGCGATGTACCAGGGCGCCGCCGCTTGGGCGGCCTCCTCATCACAGCACAGGGCTCTGGCCAGCGCCGCGCGCCAGCTGGCCGGCGCGCCATCCCCCAGCAGGGTCCCGGCCACATGGCCGGCGTCCAGCATGTGGTAGAGAACGGGATGGTATGCTAGCGGGTCACCACTAACGGTTTTGCCCCACAGATGCAGCAGGTCCGCCATCTCACCTGCCCCCTTTCCTCATTACTGCATGTACAGGCGCGCCGTCTCGCGCGCCTCCTCGGCCAACTGCGCCCGTAGCCAGGGCGGCCCCAGGACCTCCACCTGCGGGCCCCAGCCGCGGATCCAATAGACCATCTCTTGCGGGTGCGCCACCGACAGGGTCAGGTCCAGCCCGCCGTCCTGGCGCTCCACGACCTTCTGCGTCGGGTGCCAGATCGACTCGCGCAGGCGCCGCGTCACGGCGGGGGCGAAGCGCAGGCACACCTCCTCGTCCACGTCGCCGTACATGATGCCCCAGGCGCTACGCAGGAGCGCCGGCCCGTCGAAATCCTCGGGCAGTTCATAGGTTTCCTCGAGGAGTGCCGCCTTGCGGATGCGTTCCACCTTGAAGGTGCGCAGCGCGCCGACCTCGTCGACATGGCCGATGACGTAGGTGGCGTTGCCGGCCGCGGCCGGCTCCAGGAAATAGGGCGAGAGGACATACTCGCTCGGCGCGTCGCTGGCGACCGACTGATGCCGGATGCGGACCTTCCGCCCGGTGGCCCAGCCCACGCTCAGCGTGCCGAGAATCTCGACCGAGACGCGGTCCTCCGCCTGGCCGCCCAGGTCGCGGATGGTGGCGTGGACGTGGCGGGCCAGCGGCTCGGGCAGGATGGTGGCCAACTTGGCCAGCGCCTCCGCGATGTGCGGATCAAAAGAGTCGGCGTAGCGGGCCAGCAGGCGGGCGGCGAGGTAGAGGGCCACGCCATCGTCGAGGCTCAGGTGAACGGGGGGCAAGTAATACCCCGAGATCACCCCGTAGCGGGGCGGGTTGCCCTCATCGTCCCACAGGGGAATGCCCAGGCCCTCGAGGTCGTGGACGTCGCGCTGGGCAGTGCGGGTGGAGACCCCGGCGAGGCGGGCGATCTCGGCCGCGGTGAGCCCGCGCGGGTGGCGGTACAGCCAGTAGGTGAGCTTGGTGAGGCGTTGCGCTTTGGAGAGGGTGAGGTCGTCGGACATGGTTCCTCCTGGCGGTGTGTACTGCCTGAAGCATAGCATGGTGGCCCGACAGGGCCTGGCGCGGCAGGGGGTCCCGGGTGCCGCGGCACCAGTAACAGAGACGACAAAGCGGCCAGGGAAGGCGCACGAGCCGTGCCTAAGGGGCAGGCGAAGGCGCGGGGGCTCGGCAGAACGAGAGACAGGTGATCGCCCACGATGGGCACGGCAGGCCAACCACGGGGCATGGGCGGACAAGACACGCCCGTAGGCGCCGGCACCGTAGTGGCCCCTTGGGCTAGGATGGACTGCAACGATACAGGATAACCCTCTATGTCGAGACGAGTATACCCGAGCAGAAATCGAGAGGCAACGAGTTTGCACAGGATACCGGAGATACGCGGGGGACACCGGGAGGCGACAAGGAGGAATGCAGCGCCACACGGCTCTGGTGGAGAGCACCAAACGGGGCGGATGGGGGGTCGAAGCCATATGGCCTTGCGGCCAGCGGGTAGAAGTCCGTGGCGTCTGCCGGCCTGGCAGCGCCCCAGGCCGTCATCGCCAGGACGCGTTTCGGTAACCAGTAGGGCGGATGGGGGTCGAACCCCTATGGCCTGGCGGCCAGCGGGTACAAGTCCGTGGCGTCTGCCGGCCTGGCAGCGCCCCGGGCACTCATCGCCAAGACGCGTCCCGGTAACCAGTAGGGCGGATGGGGGTCGAACCCATATGGCCTTACGGCCAGCGGATTTTAAGTCCGCAGCGTCTGCCATTCCGCCACCGCCCCGCGTCCCCTGATCCTAGTGCCGGCCCCAGCCCCTGTCAAAGCCCCGGTTTGGCCGCCTCCCCGCCGCCGGCTACAATCTCTATGTGCCCTTGCTTCGCCGGAGGATGCCGTGCGCGTCACCATTGTCTCCAAAGCCCTGGTGGTTGGGGCTTACCAGAAGAAGCTCCAGGAGCTGGCCTCCTGCCCCGATATCCAGCTCACGGCCATCGTCCCGCCCTCCTGGCGAGACGGGCGCCGCGAGCAGCGCCTGGAACGCCTGCCCGGGGCCCACTATCAGCTGCTGGCGACGCCTATCGCCTTCAACGGCAGGTTTCACCTGCACTTTTACCCCCGTCTGCCGCGCATCCTCGCGTCTCTGCGGCCCGACATCCTGCACATCGACGAGGAACCGTACAACCTGGCCACCTACCTGGCTCTGCGCGCCGGGCAGCGCGTCGGCGCCCGTACGCTCTTCTTCTCCTGGCAGAACCTGCACCGCCGCTACCCGCTCCCCTTCCGCCTCATGGAGCGCTATGCCTACGCCCATGCCGACGCCGCCGTTGCCGGGACCTCATCGGCGGCCGACGTCCTGCGCGACAAGGGGTACCGCGGCGACCTGGCCGTCATCCCGCAGTTCGGCGTCGACCCGGAGGTCTTTGCGCCCCGTCCCTCGGGCGCCGCGCGCCAATTCACCATCGGCTATGCCGGCCGACTCGTGGAAGAGAAGGGCCTGCGCGTGCTGCTCGAGGCGCTGGCCCTTCTGCAGGGCCCCTGGCGCTTGGCGATGCGCGGCTCGGGCCCTATGCGCGACGAGATCTCCTCCTGGTTCGCCTCCCGCTCTCAGGAGGGTCGTCTGGACCTCGCCGAGCACCTGCCCTCGACCGAGATGCCGGCCTTCCTGAACACGCTGGACCTCCTGGTGCTCCCCTCCCTCACCCGCCCCAACTGGAAAGAGCAGTTCGGCCGGGTGCTCATCGAGGCCATGGCCTGCGGGGTGCCCGTGGTCGGCTCCGACTCGGGAGAGATCCCCGCGGTCATCGGCGAGGGGGGGCTGGTCTTCCCCGAGGGGCAGCCGGTGGACCTTGCCGGGCTCTTGGCCGAGCTACGCGCGGACCCCGCCCGACGGGCGGCCCTCGGCCGGCTTGGCCGCGAGCGCGTGCTGGCCCGCTTTACCCAGGCGCAGATCGCCGCACAGACTGTGGCCCTCTACCGCCGCATGCTCGGCACGACCCCGCCCCAGGCTTGTCCACAGTGACGGCCATGGTATAATGCCATCGTGGAACACTCCAGCACACCTGCTCGCTACAACGTGGGCCTCAACGCTCACCTCTTGTCCCTGGATGAGGGCTATCGTGCTGCCGGTGGCAGCCGGTATATATACAAGCTCCTCGAGTATCTTCCCGACGCCGATCCGAGCCTGCGGTACCATGCCTTCCTGGCAGATGAGGGGGTCAGCCTGCCGGGCTGGGCTTATCACCGTACGCCATGGCCAACCCGGCGGCCTGCTGTGCGCATCCTGTGGGAGCAGCTCGCCCAGCCGGGCGAGATCCGCCGGCTGGGGCTGGACCTGATCCACGCGCCGTTCTGCGTGGGGCCGCTGGTGCTCCCCTGCCCGCTGGTCCTCTCTATCCACGACTTGAGCTTCTTCCGCTATCCGCAGCTGTTCCGGCCCATGAACCGGCACTACCTGCAGCCCTTCACGCGGCTCAGCGCGCGACGTGCCGACCTGATCGTGGCTAGCTCGGAGAGCACTCGGCAGGACATCATCGAGATCCTCGACGTGCCCGGCGATAGGGTCGTCGTGGTTCATCTGGGCGTCGACGCCAACCTGGCGCCTGTGGCCGATGCGGACCGCCTGGCGGCCTTTCGGCAGCGCCGCGGCCTGCCCGAACGGATGATCCTCTTCCTGGGCACGCTGGAACCGCGTAAGAACCTGCCCACGTTGCTGGCCGCCTATGGGCGGCTTTGCCAGCGGCCCGGCTTTGCGCACCGTCTGGTGATTGCCGGTGGTAAGGGCTGGTACCATGGCCAGATCGAGGCCACCGTGCAGCGCCTGGGCCTGGCGGACCGGGTGCTCTTCCCCGGCTTTGTGCCCGATGACGAGTTGGCGCTCTGGTACAGCGCCGCGGACCTGTTCGTCTATCCATCTCTCTACGAGGGGTTCGGCCTGCCGGTGCTCGAGGCGCTGGCCTGCGGCACGCCCGTGGTGACCAGTGACGCCTCGTCAATGCCCGAGGCCGTCGGGGACGCGGGTCTGGTCGTCCCCCCGCTGGACGACGTGGCCCTGGCTGAGGCCATGGGCAGGCTGCTGGAGGACCACGCCCTGGCCGAGGATCTGCGCGGCAGGGGGCTGGCCAGAGCCCAGGCCTTTTCATGGCAGCGGGTGGCCCGCGAGACGTCCGCCATCTACCACCGAGTTCTCGGAGAGCGGTAGGACATGTCATCTACACGAGATGCGACGCCCCGTCTGTGGCGCTACCTGAAGCCCGTCGTGGATGTGCTGCTGATCGTCGCTTCGTTCGCCATCGCCTACTGGGTGCGCTACGACCTGCAATGGATTCGTGTCGTTGAGCCCGCCTACCATGTGCGCTTCCCGGTCTATGTCCCCAGCATAACCCTGCTCACCACGATCATCGTGCTGGTCTTCTGGCTCGAGGGCGCCTACCGCACGGAGCGCTCACGCCTGCCGCTGGACGAGTTCTACATCGTCTTCAAGGGCACCGTGACGGGCATCGCCCTGATGACCGTGATCGTCTTTTACGCGCGCCCCTTTTACTACTCGCGCCTCATCTTTGGCTATGCCGGCGTGATCACTCTGCTCCTGGTGTGGACGAGCCGCGCCCTGGAAAAGGCCCTCATCAGCCGTCGCAGACGGCGCGGCCTAGGCGTAACGCGCATGCTGATCGTCGGGGCCGGTGAGGCGGCCCGCACCATCATGCGCGCCGTGGTGGCCCGGCCCGATCTGGGCTATGTGATCGTTGGCTTTGTCGACGATGACCCGGCCCGCTCGTCAACAGATATCGGGCGCTACGTAGCCCTTGGCACGACGGAGCAGCTCGGCGAGGTCATCGCCTCGCAGGATATCGATGAGGTCGTCATCACGTTGCCCTGGCTCTCGCATCGCAAGATCCTGGAGATCATGCGGCAGTGCACGCGGGGCAACGTGCGGACGCGCATCGTCCCCGACCTGTTCCAGATGACGCTCCGCAACGTCGTCGTCGAGGACCTCAACGGGGTGCCCCTCCTGGGCATCGCGGAGCCCAAGCTGTACGACTGGCAACTGCTCTTCAAGCGGATCACCGACGTGGTCGCGGCGCTGATCCTGATAGTCGTCTTGGCGCCCTTTGGCGCGCTCGTGGCGCTGGCCATCCGTCTGGATTCGCCAGGCCCGGTTTTCTTCCGGCAGAAGCGGCTCGGCCGCGGCGGCAAAGAGTTCACCTGTATCAAGTTCCGTACCATGTGCGTCAACGCGGAGGAGATCCGCGAACAGCTGCTGGACCAGAATGAGGCCAGCGGCCCCCTGTTCAAGATACGTAACGACCCGCGACGTACCCGGGTGGGGCGCATCCTGCGCTACGGCTGTGACGAACTTCCCCAGTTGTGGAACGTCCTGCGGGGGGAGATGAGCCTCGTGGGCCCCAGGCCGCCCATCCCCTCAGAGGTCGAGGAGTACGAGCCCTGGCACCGACGGCGCCTCGACGTGCGCCCCGGTATTACCGGACTGTGGCAGGTGAGCGGGCGCAGCAACCTCACTTTTGACGAGATGGTGCTCCTGGACCTTTACTATATCGAGAACTGGTCGCCACTGTTGGATGTGCGTATACTTTTGAAGACCCTCCCCGTAGTCCTCATGGGGTCCGGGGGTTATTAGTGCCTGCTGATTGGCGGGTCCTCCGCCGAGCAGGCGCTTTCCACGCCCGAGAAAGAGCAACGAGACATGCCCCATCGTGACAAGAACATTGACCGCGAGGCCCTCAGCGCCCTGGCGCAAGAGCTGGTGCGCCTGCCGAGCCCGTCGGGCCAGGAGGGGCAGGTGGCCGCCCTGGTCGCCGACGAGATGCGCCTGGCCGGGTTCGATGAGGTGCGCGTGGACCCCCTCGGCAGCGTCATCGGCCGCCTGGGCGATGGCCAGGGCAAGCGGCTTCTCCTCAACGCCCATATGGACACGGTGGGCGTCGGCAACCGGGCCAGCTGGGTCCGGGATCCCTACGGGGGCGAGATTGAGGCCGGCGTCCTGTACGGGCGCGGCGCGTGTGACATGAAGGGGGGCCTGGCCGCCATGATCCACGGCGTCCGCGCTCTAGCGGCCAGCCCGGTGCGCCTGCAGGGCACCCTCTACCTGGCTGCCGTGGTGCAAGAGGAACCCTGCGAGGGCGCGGCCATGCAGCACATCGTCGAGGTCGACGGTCTGCGGCCTGACTGGGTGATCCTCGGCGAACCCACTAACCTTCAGCTGGCCAGGGGGCAGCGCGGGCGTATCGAGTTCGAGGTGACCGTACGCGGCAAGGCCAGCCACGCCTCGGCCCCACAGCGGGGCATCAACGCCATCTACTCCGCCGCACGCGTGATCGTGGGGCTTGAGCTGCTCGCCCCGCAGCTGAACACCGACGCCTTCCTGGGCAAGGGCAGCATCGCCGTGACCGAGATCCGCAGCCAGTCGGGCAGCCGCAACGCCGTGCCCGATGCCTGTTCCCTGGTCATCGACCGACGCCTGACCAACGGCGAGACGGAAGCCAAGGCCACCGCCGAGATCAAACGGGTGCTGGCGCGCGAGTCAGTGGATGCCTCCGTCGAGGTGCCCGAGTACGTGGCCAGCACCTACCTCGGGCATCCGGTGCAGGTGCGGCAGCACTTTCCCTACTGGGCCACCCCCACCAACGAGCCCCTGCTGGTGGCGGCCTCAGCGGTGATCGAGGATGAGCTGGGCTACGTGCCGCACCTGGGCAAGTGGGAGTTCTCCACCGACGGCGCCTACACCTCCGGAATCGCCGGCATCCCCACCATCGGCTTTGGCCCCGGGGAGGAGCGCTACGCTCACACGGCGGAGGAGCAGGTGCGCGTCGATGACCTCGTCTCGGCCGCGCAGGTCTACGCCCAGCTGGCCAGCGTCCTGCTGCGCGCCCGCTGATTCCCCGTTTCACTAGCAACAGAGGCCACCCGGTGCCGGGTGGCCTCTGCCTGTAGTGCGCGGGAGCGCCTAGCTGCGATAGTGGGCGTTCACGTCCACGTAGGCGTGGGTCAGGTCACAGGTCCAGGCGGTGACCTCCTCGGCGCCCTGCCCCAGGTCGATGCGGATGGCCACGTCCGCCTCGGCCAGGAGGGCGGCCGCCCGCCCTTCATCCAAGGGCAACGGCTCCCCGTGGCGAAAGACCTCCATATCGCCTAACCAGAGAGTGACCTTCTGAGGGTCGATCGCCACCCCGCTGTAGCCCGCCGCGCAGGCTACCCGCCCCCAGTTCGCATCGCGCCCATAGACGGCCGTCTTGACCAGCGGGGACTTGGCCACCGACATGGCCACTTGCTTGGCCTCCGCACGGGAACGCGCCCCGCTCACACGGATAGCCACAAAGTGGCTGGCGCCCTCCCCATCGCGCACCATCTCTTTGGCCAACTCTACGACAACGTGGGTCAGCGCGTCGCGGAACAGCGCGTACCCCGCCGAATCGACAGAAGTGATGCGCTCCGCTCCGCTCTCGCCGCTGGCCAGGAGGAGCGCCGTGTCATTCGTGCTGGTGTCCCCGTCCACGGTGATCAGGTTGAACCCGGCCTCTACCGCCTCGCGGAGTGCCTGCGCCGCCGGAGCGGGCGCTAGCGCCGCATCGGTGGTCAGCACGCAGAGAAGCGTGGCCATGTTGGGGCTGATCATCCCGGCGCCCTTGACCATCCCGGCTACCACGAACTCGTGATCGCCCAGGCGCGCGCGCACGGCGATCTCCTTGGGGCGCGTGTCGGTGGTCATGATGGCGTGCGCGGCCGCGTGCCCGTGCGCGACGTCCTCACCCAGGCCCTCCACGGCCGTGGCGATGCCCGCGCGGATCTTGTCCATCGGCAGGTAGGCGCCGATGACGCCGGTGGACATTACTGCCAGCTGCTCTCCCGAGACGCCCAGGAGGCGACCGGCCTCGGCCGCGGTGGCCGCGGCGTCCTGCAGGCCACGGGCGCCGGTGCAGGCGTTGGCGCACCCACTGTTGATGACCACGCCGTGCAGCGCGGCGGCATGGCGCGCCACCACTTCACGGTCGTACAGCACCGGGGCGGCCTGGAATGAGTTGGTGGTGTACATGGCTGCCGCCGTGCATGGCCCGGGCGAGTAGACCAGGGCCAGATCGAGCGCGCCCGTCTTTTTCAGGCCGCAGGCCACACCGGCGGCGCGAAAGCCGCGCGCCGAGGTGATGCTGCCATCTACGATGACCTCCAGGCGATCGCTGGACATGCGCAGACCTCCTAACAACACAAGGGCTGGGGCCGAGGTGGCGCCAGACGTCGGCGCCACCTCGGCGGTCGGCTACTCGGAAAGCACCGAGGGGACGTATACGAGCAGGGTGAGCAACGCGTCGCACCCGGCAAAGATCAGGAAGGCGGGGAAGAGCGATGGATAGTCCTTGCGCCTGGCCCACAGCATGGTGAGCAGCGCGGCCAGCACGGCGATGCCCACGGGTGCCAGCAGCACGATGCGGTCCGCCAGGGCGGGGTCCAGCCCGGCGGGCACGGGGAACTCCATTAGCCAGGACGGCCGGAACATGAACTTGAACACCTCGTAGAGCAGGCAGGCGGCCACGAGCATGATGCGCGGCGCGCGGCGAGCCAGGTCCCCCTCGGGGTTGATCACGGCGTAGATGGTCAGCAGCACCAACGGGGGCACAAACCAGGCCACCGTCATCGGCAGAAAGCCCGCCGCCTGGGCCAGCCCCCAGAGGGCATCCAGGAGGGCCTCTGCCACGTCGCGCAGGCGCCAGCGGTCCAGATAGGCGCGCATGGTATCTGCCGTGCCGGCCACAAAGACCTCAAAGCTCCCGAAACCGGCCGTATCGATCCAGGAGACGGCCAGGTCGTTCTGGCCAACCGCCACCAGGCTCGGGCGGATCGATGAGCTGGGCGTTTCGGCGGCCACCTGGTAGCCGCGCATCTCCCCGCCCGCCCACAGCGTCAGGACGATCTGCTGGATCGCCTGGGTACGCCCCGCCAGCTGCACCGAAAAGGCCACTGCCAGTTCGTTCCCCTGGCTGGCAGCGGTCGAGGCAAAGTAGATGAACGAGGCCGTGCCGCCCGTCGGCGAGACGGGGGCCAGCCGCGAGACGTGATAGGCGCTCGCGGCGCTAGCCACGGCGGGCTCGCGCTCGGCGGGGATGAGGACGTCACGCGGGGCCGTGGCCTCCGCTATGCGGCCGCCGGGCAGGAAGACGTAGCGGGACTCGGCCGAGGGGGGCGCCAACCCACCCCCGCGCCGCTCCAGTGCCCAGAAGACGTAGACGCCGTCGCCCGCCAACCCCAGGGCAGGGCCGCGCAGGACCTGGCCCATCGGCACCGGCAGGGTGGCCAGCACCGCTACCTCGCTGAGGTCGCCCGTCGCCGGGTCCAGCGTGGCGTAGTGGATCTCGCGCCGACCATAGTCGGGCCCGTGTGCCCAGGCGATGTGCAGCGTCCCCTCTGCGTCCCGCCCGAGCGTCAACGCCAGGCCCTCGACGCCCAACGGGATCGACGGCGAAGCCACTTCCTCTGCGTTGCCGGCGTGCAAGTAGTGCAGGCTGTGGCCGGAGGCCTCGTCGGCCGCCCAGACCACGTCCACGCCCCCCGCTGGGTCGCGAATGGTAGCGTAGGCGCCCACGCTGACCGATGCTGGCGTCAACGCCGCCGCGGAATGCACCTGTCCTTCGGCAGAGAGCACGGCATGCCAAAGCATGCCCTCCCCGGCGGTCTCTTCTAGCCAGAAGAGGTCCAGCGTGCCGGACGGTTCCGCCTCCAGCCGCACGAGGCTGGGGCGCTGGGTCTCCAGCGCGAGCGGCGCGCCAACCACCGGGTGACCGGAGGGATCCAGGCGGCCCAGGCAGATGGCCTGGCCGGTCTCCCCTGCAGAGCGCTGAGTCACCCAGGCCACCCAGAGCGACCCGTCGGATGGGTCCACGGCCAGGGGGGCTTCCTCGTTGATGGCCGCCCGGCCCACCAGGGTGCCCCGGCTCCAGTCACCGTACGCCACGCGATCGCTCAGGTGCTGCGTCGGCTGGCAACCCGTCAACAGGGCGGCCAGCAGCACCAACCAGGCAACAAACACGAGTGTGCGGTAATCCGTGCTCTTTCGCATGGCTGTTCCCCGCTGCGTGTAGGGGCGTCCGACTGGGCAGTATAAGGCGGCGCCCCGGGCGCTACAAATGCCCGTCCCGACCGGGGCGCTGTTGACCGGCCGCCCGCCCGGATACTACAATGCCCGGCGACCCGTCAGCAGGGCCGCGCCCTGCGGCAGATAAGGAGAAGCACCATGGCCCAGATTCGCATCACGGCCGGCGGCGTCACCGCCACCGCCACGCTGAACGACTCTCGCACGGCCCAGGAGATCTGGAAGGCCCTCCCCATCGAGGCCCAAGCCTCCACCTGGGGGGATGAGATCTACTTTGGCATCCCCGTGCACCTGGATGAAGACGAGGCCCAGGCCGTGGTGGACCTGGGCGAGGTGGGCTACTGGCCGCCAGGGCACGCCTTTTGCATCTTTTTCGGGCGCACTCCCATGAGCCGTGGGAACGAGATCCGCCCGGCCAGCCCGGTGAACGTGTTCGGCAAGATCGATGGTAACGCCACGATCTTCCGCCAGGTTTCCTCGGGCGCCCGCATCATGCTCGAGCGGGTGGAGGGCTAGCACCAGCGCCGCGCCGCGAGCGGGCGGCCGCCCGTCACAGCGCCACGCGTTGGGGATGGGCGTAGATCGTCATCCGCTCGCTGCGCAGGTGGCAGACCAGCGTCAGGTTGTAGGCCACGGCTAGGTTGACGGCCAGTGAGGTCGGCACGGTGATGGAAGCCAGCACCGGGAGTCCCGCCCGGATGGCTTTCATCACCATCTCGTAAGACAGGCGGCCGGTGCAGAGCAGTACCTTGTCGGCTAGCGCGATGCCACGGAGCAGGCAATGGCCGATGGCCTTGTCCACCGCGTTGTGCCGGCCGATGTCCTCGCACACCACCACCACGCTGCCGTCGGTCGCAAAGATCCCCGCAGCATGCACCCCGCCCACCGTCCGGCGCAGTTCCTGGGCATCCAGCATCGCCTGGGGCAGCGACTGCAGCACCTCGGCGCGCACGCGCGCGCCATCGTCGATGCGCCGCAACGACAGGTCCGCCTCGCGCAGGTCCACAGAGCCGCAACCGGCCCGCACCAGGCGGATCACCTCATGGCGCGCCCCAGGGTCCAGCGCCTCTTCCCGCGCCGTCACCTGCACGCGGTTACGGGCCTCCCCGCCGGAGATACTGCCCTGGGCAGCGGGCAGGCCCTGCCCGCAGTGATGCACGCCGAGAAGATCGTCAAAGGAGCGGACCAGTCCCTCGCTGATGCAAAAGCCGACGGCCAGTTCCTTCTCCATCCCGGGTAGGCGCATGAGCAGCGCCGCCTGCTGGCCGTTGATCTCCAGCGATAGCGGCTCTTCCATGATCACGTCGATATGCCGTGCGACGGCCTGGCCGCCGCGTACCTCGTGCACGTCCGCCCCGCTGGCCGGTCGCTGATCGTCTGTCTCCACGTGGCATCCATCCTTGCGCTAGGCGCTCTGTCAGCAGATGCGTGGTAGCTGGTCGCCGGCCAGCATACCCAACAGGCGCCGCGCGCCAAAAGGCGTGCGCAGCACCACGCGGCCGGCGTGCTCAGCGGTGACCTGGCCGATGACGGCGGCCTCCCGTCCGAGGGGGTGGGCGCGGAGCGCCGCGAGCGCGCTCTCGGCGTCTTCCGGGGCGACGGCCGCCACCACCTTGCCCTCGTTGGCCGCATGCAGCGGGTCTAGCCCGAGTAGTTCGCAGGCTGCCCGCACGTCTTCACGCAGTGGAATGCTCGCCTGGGCGACCTCCAGGCCCACGCCCGCCGCCAGGGCCCACTCGTTGAGCAGCGAGGCCAGGCCGCCGCGGGTCGGGTCGCGCATGGTGCGCACGCCGCCCGGGCAGGCCTCCAGCAGGCTGGCCACCAAATCGTGCAGCGGGGCGCAGTCACTGACCAGGTCGGACTGGAAGGCGAACCCCTCGCGGGTGAGCATGACCGCCAGGCCGTGGTCGCCGATGGTCCCGCTGACCAGGAGGCAGTCCCCAGGGCGCAACTGACCGGGCCCCAAAAGGCGCCCGTCGGGAACCGTGCCCACGCCGGCGGTGTTGATGTACAGCCCGTCCGCCGCGCCGCGCTCCACGACCTTGGTATCTCCGGTGACGATCTGAACCCCCGCGGCGCGGGCCGTCTCACCCATCGAGGCGGCCACCCTGTCGAGCACCTCGAGCGGCAGCCCCTCCTCAAGGATGAACCCGGCGCTCAGGTAACAGGGCGTGGCCCCCGCCACCGCCAGGTCGTTCACCGTGCCGCACACGGCCAGCCGGCCGATGTCGCCGCCCGGGAAGAAGAGCGGAGAGATCACGTAGCTATCCGTGGTGAAGGCCAGCCGTCCGCCAGGCAGCGCCAGGAGCGCTGCATCCCCCAGGTCTGCCAGGGTCGGGGTGCCATAGTGGGCCAGGAACAGGTCGCGCACCAGGTCGCGGCTGGCGGTGCCCCCGCTGCCGTGCGCCATAGTGACCGTGCCGACGCGTGGCGTCACTCGTCGCCTCCGTAACGGAAATACGCGGCACAGGCCCCCTCGGCACTGACCATACAGGGCCCCGCCGGCCGCGCCGGTGTGCAGGCCACGCGGAACAGCGGGCAGTCGCCCGGCTCCAGCGCCCCACGGACTATGTCTCCGCAGCGGCAGCCCCGGGGCGGGGCTGGCGGTGGCACGTCGACGCGAAAGACCCGTGCTGCATCGCGATGAGCCAGCGCCTCACGCAGGCCCAGGCCGCTCCCTGGGAGCGTCCCCAGCCCCCGCCATTCCGCGTCCACCTCGTGGAAGGCCCGCAGCATCACCTCCTGCGCCCGCGGGTTGCCCTCCGGGCGGACGCTGCGCCCATAGGTGTTGGCCAGGTCGGGGCGCCCGTCTTCGGCCATCTCCACCAGGGCCAGGATGGCGGCCAGCAGGTCGACCGGCTCGAACCCGGCAATGGCACAGGGAACGCGGTACTCATCGGGCAGCAGGCGCCAGGCGCGCGAACCGGTCACCGTGGCCACGTGCCCCGGGCCGATGACCCCATCGAGGCGCACCTCTCCGTCGGCGAGGATCGCGCGCACGGCCGGCAGGGTCAACTTGTGCAGCGACTGCACGTAAAGGTTGCCCACGCCGCGCTCCTCCGCCCGCAGCAGGGTGGCGGCCACGGTCGGGGCAGTGGTCTCAAAGCCGACGGCCAGAAAGATCACCGGGCGGCCGGGGTGCGCCTCGGCCAGGGTCAGCGCGTCCAGCGGAGAGTAGACCACGCGGACGTCGGCGCCGCGCGCCCGCGCGTCGTGCAGGCTCTCGCGAGAGCCCGGCACGCGTACCATGTCTCCAAAGGTGGCCAGGATGGCCCCGGGCACGCCGGCCAGGGCGATGGCCACGTCCAGGTCGTGTGCAGAGGTGACGCAGACCGGGCAACCCGGCCCCGAGCGCAGCGTCACGGTGGGCGGCAGCAGCTGGCGCAGCCCGTGCTGCAGGATGGCATGGGTGTGCCCGCCGCAGAACTCCATCAGCCGCACGGCCCGCGTGCTGCGCTGGGCGATCCGCTCGAGCAGGCCACCGGCCAGCTGCGGGTCGCGGAACTCGTCGACGTACTTCACCGGTGTTCCTCGCCTGCGGGGGGAGAGTTCTCCTCGCGCTCGGCGGCCGCCAGCTCCTCCATGCGGGCGAACAGGCGCAGGGTCTCCTGCGCCTCGGCCTCGTCGAGGACGTTGAGGGCAAAGCCGGCGTGCAGGATCACGTACTGCCCCATCTGAGCATCCGGGGTGAGCGCCAGGCTGATGCTGCGGGCGACGCCGCCAATCTCCACAACGGCCATCTCACCCTGGATCGATACGATTCTGGCGGGCACGGCAAGGCACATGGCGGCTAGCCCCTCCCTATCATCTGCTGGGCGATGACGGCCTGGCCCAGGCTCAGCCCACCGTCGTTGGCCGGCACCTGATGGTGGAGCAGCACGCGCAGCTCCTGGCCGCGCAGCGCGGTGACGGTCTCGCCCAGGAGGAGGCGATTCTGGAAGCATCCCCCGCTCAGCGCCACGACGCCCAGACCGGTCTCGTCGGCGATTCGCCGGCAGAGGTCGGCCGTCAGGCGCACCACCGAGGCGTGGAAGCGGCGCGCGATGGCGCCCGGGTCCTCGCCGCGGGCGATATCCCCGAGGAGCGCGCGGAAGAGCGGTCCCAGCCGGGCGACCCAGCCCTCCTCGGTGTGGTCCAGCGGAACGGGGTAGCCGGCGCTGCTACCGTCGCGGCGCGCGCCGATGGCCAGCATCTCCAGCTCAACGGCCGCCTGCGCCTCATAGGTGACCGACGTGCGGACCCCAACGAGCGCGGCCACAGCATCAAACAGCCTGCCCATCGAGGAGGTCAGCGGGGCGTTTACGCCGCGCCCCACCTGCTGGCGCAGCGCGGCCAGCGCGCCGGCGGGCGCGTCTGGGGGCACCAGCCACTCCGGGACCTCGCCGAAGAGGGCCTGCAGGTAGCCGGCCGCCGTACGCCAGGGATGGCGGGTGGCGGCGTCCGCGCCCGGGAGGGGCAGGTACTCCAGGTGTCCCCGCCGCGCGGCGCCCGCATAGTCCCCCACCAGCCACTCGCCGCCCCAGATGTGGCCGTCCGCACCGTAGCCGGCCCCGTCCAGGCACACGCCGATGACCGGGCCATCCTCCGGGCGCCAGGCGTTGTCGGCCAGGCAGGCGGCCAGGTGGGCGTGGTGATGCTGCACCTCCACGACGGGCAGCCCCTCGTGCGCGGCGACTTTGCGGCCCAGGAGCGAGGCCACGGCGTCCGGGTGCAGGTCGATCGCGACGCAGCCCGGGGCGATCCCGAACAGCGCCCGATAGCGGGCCAGGGTGCGCTCCCAGTGTTCCAGGGTGGCGAGGCTTTCCAGGTCGCCGATGTGCTGCGACAGGAAGGCCTGGTTGCCGCGGGCCAGGCAGAAGGTGTTCTTGATCTCCGCTCCGCAGGCCAGCGTCGGGGGGACCTCGAACGGCAGCAGCACCGGCAGCGGCGCATAGCCCCGTGCCCGGCGGATCGGCTGCGGCACGGGCTCACCAGCGACATCGGGAACGAACCAGACCGAATCGTCACAGCGGGCCTGGATGCGCCGGTCGTGGAGCAACAGCGCATCGGCCAGCGGGGCGAGGCGCTCCAGCGCCTCGTCATTCTCGGCGGCAAGCGGCTCTTCGCTCAGGTTGCCGCTGGTCATCACCAGTGGGCGGCCCACGTCGCGGGCCAGCACGTGGTAGAGTGGCGTGGTCGGCAGCATCACCCCCAGAAAGCGCTGCCCCGGGGCCACCTCTTCCGTCACGGTCGACCCGCTGCGCCAGGGGAGCAGGACGATCGGTGCCTCCGGCCCGGCCAGGAGCTGCGCCTCCGCGGCGTTGACGAGGCAGTGCTGCCGCACCGTGGCCAGGTCGGTCATCATCACGGCCAGGGGCTTGTGTGGGCGTGCCTTGCGGCGCCGCAGGGTCGCCACCGCCTCGGCGTTGGTGGCGTCGCAGGCCAGGTGGAACCCCCCCAGCCCCTTGATGGCCAGCACGGCGCCCTCGGCGAGCATCTGTGCCGCGCGGGCCAGGGCGTCGCGGCTGTCCTCGGGGGGCAGGGCCAGGAGGGGCTGCGCCGCGCCGGCCACCAGGCTCAGGCGCGGTCCGCAGGCCGGGCAAGCGTTCGGCTGGGCGTGAAAGCGCCGATCGGCGGCGTCCGCACATTCGCGTTGGCAGGCCGGGCACAGCGGAAAGGTCGCCATGCTGGTGCGGGCGCGGTCGTAGGGTAGCGCGGAAATGATCGTGTAACGCGGCCCACAGTTGACGCAGCTGGCAAAGGGGTGGCGAAAGCGGCGGTCCGCCGGGTCGAGCACCTCGCGCAGGCACTCGGCGCAGGTGGCCACATCGGGCGGCACGGGCAGGTGCTGGCCGGGGCGCCCTTCCGAGGGGCGGATCTCAAAGCGGGCGTGCCCCGCCGGGGGAGCCGCGTGGACCTCCAGCGAGTCGATGCGCGCCAGCGGCGGAGCCTCGCGGCGCAGCGCGTCGATGAAGGCGTCCAGCACGTCGGGCGGGCCCTCGGCTTCGATGGTCACCCCGCCCGAGTGGTTCAGCACCCACCCGGTGATCCCCCAGCGCTGGGCCAGGCCGTACACAAAGGGGCGGAAGCCCACCCCCTGCACCACCCCGGTCACCGCGATCTGCACCAACTCCCGCACAAAAGTGGTCACGTTACACCCATCTAGCCCAGTTGGGGCTGCAACGTGGCCAACCAGGCGGCCCAGGCCTCGATCCCTTCACCCGTCTGGCAGGAGACCTCAAAGATCAGCGCGTCGAGGTTGATCCCGCGCACCAGGGTGCGGAAGGCCGGCAGGTCAAAGTCCAGGTAGGGGAGCAGGTCGGTCTTGTTGATCACCACTACGTCTGCCTGGATAAAGATGCCCGGGTACTTGTAGGGCTTGTCGTCCCCCTCCGGGACGCTGGCGACGACCACGTCGAACGACTGGCCCAGGGCAAAGCCGGCCGGGCAGATCAGGTTGCCGACGTTCTCGATCAAGAGCAGGTCGATCGCGTCAAGCGGCAGCTCCGCCAGCGCCGAGCGCACCATGGGCGCGTCGAGGTGGCAGCCGCCCCCCGTGTTGATCTGCACCACCGGCACCCCGGCGGTGGCCACCCTGTCCGCGTCCACCCGTGAGGCGGTGTCCCCCTCGATGACGCCGACGCGCGCGCGCCCGTCCAGCGCCGCGATGGTGCGCATGATCAGGCTGGTCTTGCCGGCGCCGGGGGAGGCCATCAGGTTGAGCGCCACGATGCCGCGCTCGGCCAGCGTGCGCCGGATCTCGGCGGCTACGAGATCGTTGGCCTGCATGAACTGCTGGACGACCTGTACCTCCGCCATGTGCGCTCCCTTTCCCCTACTCCACCTCGATTGACTCGAGGTAAAACTCCCTGCCAGACACGACGTCTCCGCCGACGGCCGCGCACTGCGGGCAGGTCCAGTCCATGTCTCTCATGGGGAACTCGGCCGCGCACTGCCGGCAGCGCAAGCGCGGCGCCACCCGCTGAAAGTGCAGCGTGGCCCCCGCGGCAATGGTCCCGCGGCTGAGAAAGTCAAAGTAGAACTGGACCGAATCGTCGATGATGCTGCTCAGGTCGCCGACCACGAGGTTGATCTGCGTGATGCGGGTGGCCTGGGCCTTCTCGGCGTGTTCTGTGGCAATCCGGAGGACGTCTTCGGTGATCGATAGCTCATGCATCCTGGTTATTGTACTCCGGGAGGGGCGCCCCGGCGACTCGGGCGGGGACGGAGCAGCGCCGGGCAGCGAGAGTGCCGCCCGGCGCTGCTGCAGAAGGTATGAGAGGGAGACTACTTGGCGGCGGCTGCCTGATCGTCGCGCAGGTAGACCCACCAGTAGATGGCACCGACGAGCACGCCCCCGCCGATGATATTGCCGATGGTGACCGGCAGGAGGTTGGAGAACAGGAACTGGCCAATGCTCACGTTGGCGCCGTTCAGCATCCCCAGCGGGATGAAGAACATGTTGGCGATCGAGTGCTCCATCCCCATGGCCACAAAGGTCATGATCGGGAACCAGATGGCCAGGATCTTGCCGGCGATGTCCTCGGCGCCGATGGCCATCCACACAGCCAGGACCACCAGCCAGTTGCAGCCCACCCCGCGCAGAATGGCCTGTATCCAGGTCAGCGACACCTTGGCCTCGGCGATGGCCGCGGACGCCTTGCCCAGGTCGCCACCCTGCACCAGCCCGGTCCAGTAGGAGAGCACCAGGGCCACAAAGAGCGAGCCAATAAAGTTGCCGAGGTACACGAAGACCCAGTTGCGCAGCAGGGCCATCCAGGCAACCTTGCCTGACAGGCAGCCGATCGGGAGGAGCCCGGAGTTGCCGGTGAACAGTTCGGCCCCCGCAATGATGACGGCCATCAGGCCCACAGGGAAGACGGCGCCGAAGACGAACTTGGCCAGGCCGGGGTTGGCGGCGGCCAGCTCGGGGCTCCCCTTGCCGACGATGATGGCAAGCAGCCCACCCAAGGCGATGAACGCGCCGGCCAGGAAGCCGAGCACCAGCTGCTTCGAAGTGGACAGGCCGGCCTTGGCGCAGGCAGCAGTGCAAGCGGCCTCAGCGATCTGTTTCGGAGTTTTGTAAGCCATGTTCCCCCCTCCGGGAGCGAGTGTTCATGCGGATCCGAGTGCCTGGCCGGAAACTGGCGGCCACGGCAGAACTGCTGACCTTGCCGTACTGACATCTGTGAGACCGGATCGTAGCGTAGCCACCCCCTTTATACCGGCGAGGGGGCGAGCGCTGTCGCCCGGCCCCCCCGCAACCAGATCAACTCGGTTCCACCCGCACCGCGCATACCTTGTACTCCGGGATCTTGGCGATGGGATCCAGAGCGGCGATCGTCAACAGGTTGGCCGCCGCTTCGTGGAAGTGGAAGGTCATAAAGATCACGCCCGGGTCGGGCCGATCGACCACTTCTGCGCGGGCCTTCACGCTGCCGCGCCGCGAGCTGACTGTGATCATGTCGCCGTCCCGCACCTTGAGCGCCCGGGCATCGATCGGGTTGATCTCCACCAGGGGCTCGGGGTAGATCTCCTCCAGCCCGGGCGAACGGCGTGACATGGTGCCGCCGTGCCAGTGGTACAGCACGCGGCCCGTAGTAAGGATCAGCGGGTATTCGGCGTCGGGGCTCTCGGCTGGCGGCAGCCACTCGACCGGGCTGAACAGCCCCAACCCCCGCGAGAACTTGCCCCTGTGCAGATACTGGGTGCCCGGGTGTGCCGCGTCGGGGCAGGGCCACTGCAGGCTCTGCTTCTCCAGGCGGGCGTGGCTGATCCCGGCGTAGCTCGGCGTGAGCGCCGCGAGTTCGGCCATGATCTGCTCGGGGCCCTCATAGTTCCATCCCGCGTAGGGGCCTTCCTGGCCGGTGAGGCCCAGCCTGGCCTGCAGGCGGCGCCCCAGGTCGGCAAGCACTTCCCAGTCCGGACGGGCTTGGCCGGGCGGATCGATCGCCTTGCGCACCCGCTGGACCCGCCGCTCGGTGTTCGTAAAGGTACCGTCCTTCTCGGCGAAGGCCGCGCCAGGGAGGATGACGTCGGCATAGATGGTCGTCTCACTGGGCAGGATCTCCTGCACGACCATGAACTCCATGTGCTCCATGGCGTGGCGTGCATGGTTGGCGTCGGGGTCGGTCATGGCGGGGTTTTCACCCAGGACGAACAGGCCGCGTACCTCGTCGCGGTCGATGGCGTTCATCATCTCCACGACCGTCAGGCCGACCTGCTTGCCACCCGTCCTGCCCCAGGCGGCCTGGAACTTGGCCTGGGCGGCGTCATCCACCACCCGCTGGTAGCCGGGGTAGTAGTTGACCAGGCAGCCGGTGTCACAGGCGCCCTGCACGTTGTTCTGCCCGCGGAGTGGGTTCACCCCGCCGCCCGGCACGCCCATGTTGCCCAGCAGCATCTGCAGGTTGGCGCACGACAGCACGTTCTGGTGCCCGGTGGTGTGTTGGGTGATCCCCATGGCATAGATGAGGGCTCCCGGGCGGTTGGCGGCCAACAGGCGTGCGGCTTCGCGGATACTCTCGGCGGGGACGTCGGTGATCTCTGCGGCGCGTTCCGGCGTGTAGGTGCTCACCACGGTCCACAGGGCGTCAAAGCCCTCGGTGCGCGCCTCCACATATTCCTTGTCGTACAGTCCCTCGCTGATCAGCACGTTCATGATGCCGTTCAGCAGGGCGATATCCGTCCCAGGGCGCTGCCGCAGGTGCAAGGTGGCGAAATCGGTGAGCGGGATGCGCCGTGGGTCCGCCACGATTAGCTTGGCGCCCCGCTGCCGCACGGCTTGCCGCAGGCGCATGCCGATGACGGGGTGGTTCTCCGTCGTGTTGGAGCCGATCACAAAGTAGGCCTGGGCCTCCTGCGCTACATCGTCGATCGAGTTGGTCATCGCGCCCGAACCAAATGCTGTGACCAGACCGGTCACCGTGGAGGAGTGTCAAAGCCGCGCACAGTGATCGACGTTGTTGGTGCCGACCACCGCGCGGCTCAGCTTCTGGACGAGATAGTTCTCCTCGTTGGTACACTTGGACGAGCTGAGGAAGGCCAGCGCATCGGGCCCGCTCTCCCGCACGATCTGGGCGAACTTGTCAGCGACCAGGTCGAGGGCTTCATCCCAGGTGGCCTCGACGAGCTCGCCGTCCTTGCGGATCAGCGGCGTCGTGAGCCGCTCGGCGTTCTCGACATAATCCCACCCAAAGCGTCCCTTCACGCAGGTAACGCCGTGGTTGGCCGGCCCGCTCCAGTTGGAGGCCACCTTGGCGATCTTGCCATCGTGTACGTGTAGGTCGAGCGTACAGCCCACCCCGCAGTAGGGGCAGATGGTGGAGACCTTTTTGGTCTGCCAGGCGCGGCCGCGCCCGGCGGCCTGCTTGGGCACCAGCGCCCCGGTGGGGCAGACGGCCACGCACATGCCGCAGAACTCGCACGGCGAGTCCTCCAGGCCGGCGTCATAGGCGGCGCCGACCTTGCTGTCAAAGCCGCGGTTGATCAGGCCAATGGCCTCGACGCCGTTGATCTCCTGGCAGGCCCGTACGCAGCGGCGGCACAGGATGCACTTGTTGTACTCGCGGACGATGAAGGGGTTGGCATTATCCAGGGGCCAATCGTGCTGGACTCCGGGGAAGCGGGTCTGTTGCACGCCATACTCGTAGGCCAGGTCCTGCAGCTCACAGCTGCCGCCCGATTCGCAAGTCATGCAATCGAGGGGATGGTCCGACAAGAGCAGCTCGAGCACGAAACGTCGCGCACTGATCACGTTCGGCGAGGCCGTGTGCACCACCATGCCGGCGGACACCGGGAAGGTGCAGGCCGGCTGCAGCACGCGTTGCTTCTCTACCTCCACGAGGCACATGCGGCAGGCCCCGATCGGCTGGAGGGCTGGATGGTGACAGAGTGTGGGGATCTTGACGCCCGCTGCCTCGGCGGCCTGGAGAATGGTGCTCCCCTGCGGTACCGAGACCTGGCATCCATCGATGGTGACCAGAACATCCGGCATCAGACGTCCTCCTGCGCCGTCAAGACGGCACCTGTGTGGAAGCGAAGGACCGGACTCATTCCCTCGCTCCTGTTTGCGGTCAGGCCCCAACGGCCCAGGCCAAAGCCCCGAAGGGTTCGCGGCATTGGCCGATCGAGAGCGCCAAAACCCTAGCGCATTGTACCCTGCACATCGTGGGCCGCAACAGGTGCCCAAGCCACGCTGTGGATCACCCGCGCGACCCACGACTCAGAACACGGACCCCGACGGGCGGAGGGAGAACTCCCGGCAGGTCCCCGGGCGCGTGGCCCTTCCCCGCCGATCCGCCCCACACGTCGCCTATTCAAGATCGCACCGCAGGCAGCGCCGGCACTCCTCGCGGCAGACTGCCTCGGGGAAGCCCAGCTCGACCTCCCGCCAGTTGTTCCTGCGGACGGACGGTTCCTGGACGGGCATCTCCCCGCGGGCGGCCGTAGCATAGTCCTCCATGGACCAGGCCAGAGGAACGCTCGCGTACTCCTTCCACTCCACGGGGACGTTGGCCTTGGCGCCCGTCAGGTACTTGTGGATGCTCTCGGCGGCCCGGTTGCCCTGGGCGACCGCCTCCACAACCGTGGCGGGCCCCAGCACCGCGTCTCCGGCGGCGAAAACGCCGGCGCGCGTGGTGGCCAGGTTGCCCTCCACCTGGACGGTAGTGTTGCGGTTGAAGGCCACGCCAGAGTCTCCCACGCAGGCGGTGTCGGTGCTCTGGCCGATCGCCTGGATGACCACATCCACGGGCAGGACGAACTCGGAGCCCTCGATCGGGTTGGGTCGCCGTCGGGCGCTCTCGTCAAAGTCCCCCAGCTCCTGGCGGATGAGCTCCAGCCCCTCAACCCGACCATTGCCGACGATGGCCGTCGGGTTGACCAGGGTGTGGATGATGAGCCCTTCCTCCTCGGCCTCGGCGATCTCCAGGAGCTGCGCGGGCATGTCGCGGCGGGTGCGCCGGTAGACGATGTTCACCTCCCGCGCGCCGAGGCGCATGGACGTGCGCGCGGCGTCGATGGCGGTGTTGCCGCCGCCTACCACAACGACGCGCTTGCCGGCCAGGTCAGGGGCATCGTGAAGGGCGACGCGCTGCAGGAACTCGGTGCCGCCCCACACGCCTTCCTTGTCTTCCCCGGGGATGCGCATGGCCCGGCTGTTCTGGGCACCCAGCGCCAACAGCACGGCGCTGTACCCCTCGCTATCGAGGAGCGAGTCGATAGTAACGTCGCGGCCCAACCTGGAGTTCAGGACGATCTCTACGCCGGCCCGCCTGATGGCGTCGATCTCGGCGTTCATCGTCTCGCGGGGCAGGCGGTATTCGGGGATGCCCACGGCCATCATCCCGCCGGCGACGGGCAGTGCCTCATGAACCGTCACCCCGTAGCCCATCTGGGCCAGGCGCAGCGCCGCCGTCAGGCCGGCGGGGCCAGAGCCGATCACAGCCACCTTCTTGCCCCGTTTGGGGCCGGTTGCGTCCGGCGTCCAGGGATGATCGGCTTCCTGGTCGGCCATGAAGCGCTTGACCTGGCGGATGGCGATGGACTGGTCGAGGTCGCCGCGGCGGCAGCGCTGCTCGCAGAAGGCTGGGCAGACGCGCCCGCAGATCGACGGGAAGGGGTTGCGCTGCCGATGGATGTACAACGCTTCGGCATAGTCGCCCTCCGAGACGTGAGACAGGTAGGTGGGCACGTCGACGCCGGCCGGGCAGGCGTTCACGCATGGGGAGCGGACCAGGTCCTTGCAGGCGCCGGCTGGGCAGCGCTTGTCAACGATGTGGGCCAGGAACTCCTCGCGGAAGTAGCGCAGCGTGCTCATCACCGGGCCGGGCGTTAGCTGCCCCAGGGCGCATAGCGAGCCCTCCGACATGCCCTTGGCGATCTGCTCGATCGTGTCGAGGTCGGCCAGTGTGCCCTCGCCGCGGGTGATGCGGTTGAGCACCTCCAGCATGCGCCGGCCCCCGACGCGGCAGGGCACGCACTTGCCGCACGATTCTGCCGTGGCGAAGGTCAGGAAGAACTTGCTGAACTCCACCATGCAGGTGTCTTCGTCGACGACGATCATGCCGCCGGAGCCCATCACGGCGCCGGCCTTGATCAGCGAGTCAAAGTCCACGCTCAGGTTCAGGCCCGAGGCGGGCAGGCACCCGCCGAGTGGGCCGCCCGTCTGCACGGCCTTGAACTGCTTGTCTTTCAGCACCCCGCCGCCAATATCAAAGATGATCTCGCCCATGGTGATGCCCATGGGCACCTCGACGAGGCCGGTATTGCGCACCTTGCCCGTTAGGGCAAAGATGGCCGTGCCAGGGCTGCGCTGCGGGCCGATGCCGGCGAACCACTCGGGCCCCTTGGCGATGATCTGCGGGACGTTGGCGTAGCTCTTGACGTTGTTGTTGTTGGTGGGCTTGCCCCACAGCCCCGAGACGGCCGGGAACGGCGGCCGCGGCCGCGGTTCGCCGCGCTTGCCCTCGATGGAGGCGATCAGGGCGGTCTCTTCACCGCACACAAAGGCGCCGGCGCCCTCTTTGACGTGCATGTGCAGGGAGAAATCGCTGCCAAAGATGTTATCGCCCAACAGGCCCAGCTCGGTGGCCTGGGCAATGGCCAGGTGTAACCGATGGATGGCCAGGGGGTACTCGGCGCGGCAGTAGACATAGCCCTCCCGCGCTCCGATGGCATAGGCGGCGATGGCCATCCCCTCCAGGACGGCGTGCGGGTCCCCCTCGAGGATGGAGCGATCCATGAACGCGCCGGGGTCGCCCTCGTCGGCGTTGCAGACCACGTACTTGATCGTGCCGGGGGCCTTTTGCGTGAACTCCCACTTGAGCCCGGTGAGGAAACCGGCCCCGCCACGCCCCCGCAGCCCCGAGCGCTTAACCTCGTCGATCACCTCGGAGGGCGTCATTGAGGTGACTACCCGGGCCAATGCCTCGTAGCCACCGCGGGCGATATACTCGTTGATGCTCTCGGGGTTGATCATCCCGCAGTTGCGCAGCGTAATGCGCAGCTGCTTTCCGTAGAAGGGGATATCCCGATAGAACGGCACCGCCTGGTGGGTGGCGGGCTCCTTGTAGGTCAGCCGCTCGACGACGCGCCCCTTGACGAGAGTCTCCTCGACGATCTCGGCGACGTCCTGCGCCTGCACTTGGCAGTAAAAGATGCCCTCGGGATACACGATCATAACGGGGCCCATCGCGCAGAACCCGCGACAGCCCGTCTCGACCACGCGCACCTCGTTCTGGAGACCTCGGGCCACCACCTCGGCCTTGAACCCATCCAATACCGACTGCGAGCCCGACGCGGCACAGCTGGTGCCAGAACATACCAGGACGTTGGCCCGGTACTGAGGATCCGCCATGACACATCCTCCTGGAAGTGACTTTGACGCTTCGCGCAATTGGGTGCTGGGGTGTTGCGCCGCGCTACGGGGCCAGACGGCCTACCACCCACTCCTCGACGACGGTGCCCTTCTGCAGATGCTCCTCGACAAGGCGGGCCACGCGGTCCGCCGAGATATTGCCATAGGTAACCCGGGGGTGCCCGGCTTGCTCGATATCGACCAGTGGCTCGCGGTGACACATGCCAATGCAGCCCACCGTGCGCACGTTGGCGTTGATGTCGCGCTCGGCGAGCTCCCGGAGGATGGCCTGCATCGTCTCTCGGGCACCCGCCGCAATCCCGCAGGTGCCCATGCCGACCGTGATGGTCGTGCCGGTGTCTGTGCGGGTGTGGATCTCGCGCTCCACCTGTTCGCGCAGCCTGCGCAGATCGTCCAGCGACGTGAGTTTGGGCATCTCTGTTCTCCTCTGGCTAGCCAACTAGACCCACAAACCCCTCATCGAGAAAGGCCTCTATCCAGGCCCGCACCCTGGGATGCGCCAGGGGGACGTTCCCTAGCGCCGCACGAAGATCCCGGGTGTCAAAAGAGAACTGCCGCCTATCAATACGATGCGTGTAGCGAACGTCACAGCTGCGGTTTGACAGCAATATTCCCATCAGCGTCGCCTTGAGGTCGCCGAGCGGCGCGCGGTCGATGTGATCCAGCGCAAACTCGGCACGCACCTGGGTCCCCTCGCCCTGGCGAGACGTGACCCATAGGTCCCCGTTGCACTGCTGGGCCGCCGCCCGCAAGAGCGGGATGCCCATGCCCACCGAACGCGTCGTCCGGGTGGTGTAGAACGGGTCTGTGGCCCGAGCGACTGCCTCGGTATCCATCCCCTTGCCGTTGTCACTCACGGCCATGGACAGCAGGTTGCGCCCGTGGTCCTCGACTATCTCGATCTCCACCAGGCTGGCGCCCGCCTCCAGCGAGTTCTCGACCAGGTCCAGCAGATGCAGCGAGAGTTCGCGCACTATTGCAGTTCGCGTACCATCGCGACGGCCTTTTCCGGGATCAGGCGGCCGATCACATGGTCGTTTATGA
Source organism: Anaerolineae bacterium (assembly GCA_040768605.1). Taxonomy (GTDB): domain Bacteria; phylum Chloroflexota; class Anaerolineae; order UBA1429; family UBA1429; genus JAAZBY01. The sequence continues at coordinate 92,505 of JAXGMP010000003.1, forward strand.
CGGCCACGGGAGACAGGCCGCACGACCCGAGGCAGTAGACCACTTCCAGCGACACGCGATAGTCGGGGGTCGTCTCACCGGCCTGCACGCCCAGGTCCTTCTCCAGGGCCGTGATGATCTTGGCGGCGCCCCGCACGTGGCAGGCGGTGCCGTCACACACGCGTACGGTGTTGCGGCCGCGCTTCTCCAGGTAGAACTGGGCATAGAAGGTCGCCACGCCGTAGATCTGGCTGAGAGGTACCCGGAGCCTGCGGGAGATGTGCCGCAGTACCTCACTCGGCAGATAGCCATAGATCCCCTGTGCCTCCTGCAGCACGGCGATCAAGGCGCCCTCCTCCGAGGTGTGATGGTCCAACACCTCGTCGAGGGCGGCCATGTCCAAGGTCTCCTCAGCCACTGCCTGTAGCTCTTCGACCACGTCGACTCCTCCCTAGTGTGCATTCACGCCGCATCGGTGATAGAGCATCGTGCTAGGAGCGGGCCGCATCCCGCCCCTCTGCCAAGGTCACCCGTCGCCCGCCCGAGCCCCGTAAGGCCAGGCGCAGCTCGCTGAGCGAGGGCCTCGCTACCTGCAGGGTCATGCGCACGCGCAGGTCTGACAGACAATGTGCATCGCTGGACGCGGTGAGCGCCAGGCCCGCCAACGGCGCGGAGCGGCCCGCCCCCGCCCACCACCTGGCCGGGTGAGCGATCTCTACCGCTGCCAGGGCCAGCCCTTCCGGCACAAAGCCCAGGTTGGCCAGCAGGCTGTACGCCGGCCGGTCGACGTGGGCGGCGATGGTCAACCCTCCCAGGAGGGCGACGCCCCGCACGACCTCTTCTACGCTCAGGGAGGTCGAGGCTGCCAGGAGCCGCTCGTTCGTCCACACATAGTCGCCGCGATGGTCGACGATCAGCTGGGCGCCAAAGACCTCCGGGCGGTTGGGCAGCTGCGGCAGGGTCGCGTAGATGCGGGCCTGCCAGTCCAGCGCCTGGTCCAAACTCTCAAACAGACAGAGGAGATGAACCTCCTCACGCGTCTGCACTTCCAGGCCCGGCCACACCGTCAGCGGCAGGCCGCGCGCCGCGCGCATCACCGCCCCGGCGTTACAGGCCGTATTATGGTCGGTGATCGCGATCAGGCCCAGGCCAACCTCGACGGCCCGCTCGACGATGAGCGGCGGCAGCATCTCCGTCTCGGCGCAGCCCGATGCTACCGTATGTACGTGGAGGTCGGCCGCGATCTCGCGCAGCGTGATGCCTTCCGCCGAGACATCCGCGCCTACCACCATCTACCGTGAGCCGCAGATGCCGAGGGCGGCCAGTCGCGTCACCACGGTGTAGGTGCTCTGCTCGGTCAGGAGTGTCGGGATCCCCTTCTCGTCGGCGCGCGCCAGGGCAGCCTCATCCATCTGGGCGCCCTCGGTGATGATCACACAGGCCAGGTCCAGCAGAGCGGCCACGGCGACCACGTTCATGTGGGCCTGTAGAGTCACCCAGACGTTGCCGGCCTGGGCGCCGGCCATCACGCAGCTGAGCAGATCCGACGCATAGCCCCCGGTGATAACGTTATCCAAGCGGCCGGACGCCGCGGCAACCTGTAACCCCAACCTGTCTGCGACGGCGCGGACTGTCATCTCTGGCATGGCGCTCCATCCTATTGCAGGTTGAAGGTCATCTCCAAGCGTGTGCCCACGCCCACCTCAGAGACGAGCTTCATCTCGTCCGAACAGGCCTTGATGTTGCTCAGCCCGATGCCGGCCCCAAAGCCCATCTCGCGGATCCAGTCCGGCGCCGTGGAAAAGCCGGCTGTTAGGGCCGCCTCGACGTCGGGGATGCCGGGACCAGAGTCGATCGCGGTGATGCGCACGCGATCCGGCCGCACCTCGGCGATCATCTCCCCGCCGACCGAGTGGATGATCAAGTTCGTCTCGGCCTCGTAGGCGGCCACGGCTACCCGACGGATGATGCGCGGATGGGCGCCCAGCCGGTCCAGGGCCCGCTTGATCTTGCTGGAAGCCTCACCGCCGTGCACAAAGTCGTGCTGGGCGACCTTGTAGCGCAGAATCAGGCCGGTCTCGTCCGATTCGATGTCCTGAAAGATGTGGCTGGCACGGTAGCGCTGAATCTCTTCCGCATGCCAGCGGACTTCCATCTGCCGCAACAGGCCGCGCACGATGTCTCCCTTGGTGAGCAGGCCGACCAGGTCGCCGTCGGCATTCATCACCGGGAAGCGTCCGTAGCCGAACTTGGCGAACAGATTCACTGCGCTGACCACCGAGTCATCGGCGCGTACCGTCTGCACCGCTGTCGTCATGTGATCGCGAACACGACTGGAGAGGTCGCCCTTCTCGAGGGCCTGAATCAGGTTCTCGATGCTGATCATGCCGACCAGGTGCCCTTCGTAGAGTACAGGCACACCCGAGATGCGCTTGACGCGCAGCAGCTCTTTCAGGTCACGAATGGGCAGGTCCGGAGCGCAGGTGATGACGTCTTTGGTCATCACCTGCTCGATCTTGAGCTCGTAGATAAGCTCCTGAGCCCTGGTAATGTCAGCGGACGCAATCTCGTCCAACGTTCGGCCTCAAGCCGTCGGAGGCCGCTCTGACGGTGCTGCGAGGATGCGCCCTACTTGAGGGGGCCGCGGTCAAAGGCAGCGCGCCACGAGTCGGACCCCAGGTCAAAGACGCCACAACTGGGCAGACCAGCCTGATAGAGCCGCCCGCACGCTTCGTAGAGCGTGAGACGGGTCGCCAACAGTGGTATTTCCTTTTCTTTCGCCAGGGAGACCGTATCAGCGGGAGGAACTTTGCCGCGCACAAAAACGATGGCACAGACACCAGCCATCTCGGCGGTGCGTACCACCTGAGGATTGATTAGCCCGGTCAACAGCAAAGTCCCCGAGTGGGTGAAGGCCAGGACATCGCTCATGAGATCCGCGCCACACGCCATCTGGATATCACACGCGAGGTCCACGCCTTGGGTGACCAGTCTGCCGTCGACTATCGACAAGACATCGTCAAGCGTCATCGAATGCTCGCTAACAGGCTAAGGGGAGTAACGAAAAGGCGAGCGCCATACGCTTCCGCCCATTCACTTTGTGAAGTATATCACAGAAACAACCGAAGTCAAAGGCCAAAAGCCACAGCGTCGGGGGCTGCTGCGGCGCCGCCCGGTCGGTTGCCTCGCGGGGCCGGGGCTGGCTAGTCTCGGTAGAGCCTCTGGGCGTAGTCTCGCCCCAGGATGACGATCACGTCCGCGTCGGAGGCGATCTCGGTCGAGTGGCGCACGGCCCCAGGGTCGATCAGGAAAAAGTCGGCCAACGCGGCCACCGTGTATTCCTTGCCGTCGCGGTCAATGATGATCGTTTCAGCATAGTCAAAGCGGTCGGCGTTGTCGTAGCGCACCACGTTGAACCCCTCGGCCCGCAGCGTGTCGGCGGTATCGGCGGCCAGGTTGGCCTCCAGGCTGCCGTTCAGCAGGGCGATGCGTGCCCCCTCGTCGGCCAGGCCGGCACGCAGTAGGTCGGGGAGATCGTCGTTCAGGCCCACGGCGGGGAACAGCTCGCGAACCAGGTTGCGCACCTTGGTCCAGTCGGCGACCTCGACCATGGCCCCGCTTTCCAGCGTGGCGGTACTGGTCATCGAGTTGTCGATAATGGCATGGCGGATGCTGTCGCGGTCGATGTCTTTGGCCAGCTCGGCCAGGGTGATGATGTCCTTCAGCGGCAGGTCGGTGTAGAGCGACTCGCCCAGCAGGTCCAGTAGGCTGGGGATGCGCGACACGGGAAAGTCGAGGCTGAGGACCTTGTCGCGCGCTGCGAGGATCACCTGCTGCTGGCGGGCCATACGGTCATAGTCGCTCGTCGAGTGGCGTGAGCGGGCATAGCGCAGCGCCGTCTGGCCGTCCATGGGCTGGACGCCGGCCGGTATGTCCAGCACGAACGTGCCATAGTTCTCGTCGGGGTACTCCGCATCGTAGATGCGCTCGGGCACGTCGATGGTGATGCCGCCGATCGCGTCGATGATCTGCTCAAAGCCGGTGAAACTCACCCGTACGGCCCGGTGCACCGGGATGCCCAGGTTGTGTTGCACGGTCTTCTTGGCCAGGGCGATACCGCCGCCCGGGTAGTCATAGATGTCACCGTACACGTGCGCGGTGTTGATGCGGTCTTCGCGGTAGCCAGGGATCGAGACCCACAGGTCGCGGGGGATCGACAGCATCGAGGCGGTCTTGTTGCTGAGGTCCACGGAGAGGAGCATCATCGTGTCGGTGCGGAAGGGGCCCTGTTCCCCCTCACGCTTGTCGATACCGAGGAGAAGGATGTTGAGGCGCTCCTTGCGCGCCACGAGGTCCGGCAGGTCCTGGCCCGGCAGATACACCGGCAGGGGCACATCTCCGCGGATCGGCAGGGAGTTGGGCAGGATCGGCAGCGTGGTGCGCGCGACAAAGTCCCGCAGGGTGGTAAAGAACAGAAAGCCCGAATACAGGGCGCCTGAGACGAGCGCAACGCCTGCGACCGTCAGGACCGCCTGCATCACCCTGGACCAGATGCCCGGCCTGGCCAGCACGGTGTCGATCTGACGTGACGTATCCCTGGATAACTCTGCCATATTGCTCCGATTATAGCATCTGCGCGCCGTACGACCAAGGCGCGGCTGTGGCCGTCTCAGTTGGCAGGCAAGCCCGCGCTGAGTACAATATCTCACATACCAAACGAGTAGGCGCTAGTTCCCGGAGGGACTTTCGCATGGACCGCAAGCAAGGCTCCCGAGCCGGCCGCACGCGGCTCTTCTTTGGGGCGTTCTGCTGTGTCGCCCTGCTGGCCCTCGGTTCCGGCCAGTGGGCGGCAGAGCCTGTCGACGCACTCCAGGTGCGCTCCACCGTGCCGTCACGAACGCCGACTCCGCAGCCCGGCGACTCGCAACCGGCGCCAGTAGCGTCGATGACGCCGACCGTCACCCCGACGGCCACCATCACCCCGACCATCTCGCCCGCGCAGGTGCTGCCGCACGTGGGCGCCATGCGCGGGGAACAGGCCCTGCCCGGGGTGCCCAGGCTCCCCTAGAGACGCCGGCTGAGCCAGTCTGGTTCCCCGGCCCCGTGCAGAGCGCCCCCTTGTCTAGCGGCCGGCGAGGGGCTCTTTGCCGAGCACCCAGTACCCCTCCCGCAGGGTGACCCCCAGCCCCTCGGCGACTTCTCCGCGCCAGGTGGTCAGCGCCACGGGGCGTTCGTCCACGGCCAGCCTGGCGAGGTCCGCCAGGGGGCAGGGCGGCGTCAGCCCCGGGAGCGCCGCCCGCGCGGCGACCTGTGCGGCGTACCACGGCTGCTGCCAGAGGTCCCCATCGACGACCAAGAGGTCCCTCCGGCGCCCCTCGGCCCACTGCAGGTAGGCCAGGGTGAAGGTATGCCGGTCGTCCCCGGTGATAACCAGGGCCCCCGGGGGCAGCGCCTCGGCGACGTCGCGCGCCCAGTGGAACGCCCCCAGGTCGGCAGAAGCGTCGACGACGGTGATGTTCGAGGCCACCGCCCACCCGGCCGGCGCGCACAAGAGCGCCGCGCCGAGGGCGGCGCGCGCCCACGGCGGCACGCCTCGTCGGGCGCGCAGCCACTCCCAGGTCACTGCCAAGCCCTCGGCGGCCCACAGCGTGCCCACCAGAAAGGCCGGGATCAGGTAAACGGTCGAGTCGCTCGTCGCGTACCCCAGGGCATAGAGTGTGTAGGCGGCAAAAATCGCGCCCAGCGCGGTGCCCCGGCGGCGGTCGCGCTCCCACAGGAGGCGTCCGCCCAGCAGGCCGAGCGCCAGGGTGTGCCAACCCGCCTGGGCGCCCCATAGCCGCGCCCAGTACGACAGGCGCGCCGGCAGGGCAGCCAGCGACAGGCCGAACGCATAGCCGTGGTAGAGCCGCCCGCTGACCAACCACCAGAAGCCGTGCCACGTATCGGGTTGCCCCCAGCACACCGGTGGCCGCAACCTCGCCGCCAGTGGCAGGTAGAGGTAGACGCCCAGCCCCACCATCAGGCCCCCGGCCAGCCAGGCCGCGCGCCGCGGCTGCGCCTGCAGCCGCGGCCACCACAGGATTACCAGCCCCGGCAGCGCCAACACCAGGGTCAGGTGAACCCCCAAGCCAACGCCGATCGTCAGCCCCAGCGTGGCCCAATAGGTAGCGGCGCCGGCCAGATCATCGCGCAGCGAAAGGTACAGCACGCCCCCCACCACCAGGGCGCTCAGGGCGTAGACTTCGGCGATCACGGCCTGCGACCAGAGCGTGCGCCCCGCCGCCCAGGCCAGCGCGGCCGCGGCGGCCAGGAGGCGCCGCGCCGGCGCCGCTCTGCCGCGCAGCAGCACCAGGGCCGAGGCGTACACGGTGCCCGCGCTGGCCGCAGCCGCCACTGCTGAGAACACGTGGAACCGGTAGGCGATGCTCCCGGCCGGCAACAGCGCCGCCAGCCGGCCCAGCAGAACGTACGTCGGGTACCCCGAGGGATGTGGCACGCCAGAGGCCATCGCTGCGGCAATGAGGTCGCCGCCATCGGCGCCCTGGTTGGCCCAGGTCAGCCAGGGCGCCAGCGTGCCCAGGTACAGCGCCAGCGCTGCCAGGCAGGTGCCTGCGCCGAGCAGGAGGTCCGCTCGCTCTCGTGTCGGGGAAGGCCGAGTGCCGTTCACATCGTGTCCGTTCTCTGTGTGGTGGCCGCAGGGTACCACAGAACGCCCCGGCCACCCACCGGCAACCGTGCTGTTGCCTGGCCCGGCGTGATCGCTATAATGGTCCGGCACAGGCACACGGTTGGGAGGGAGGCGGAAGCACTTGCGTGCGCTGATCACGGGAATTACGGGCTTTGCGGGCAGCCATCTCGCCGATCACCTCCTCGAGGAAGGCGGCACCGAGGTACACGGCATCGTCAGCCCCTCGCGCCCTACCCCCAACATCGCCCACTGTCGTGACCGTCTGGTGCTGCACTCGGCTGATCTGATGGATGCTGCCGCCGTGCGTGCGGCGCTGGAGGCCAGCCAGCCCGACTGCGTCTACCACCTGGCCGCCCGAGCGGCCGTGGGCCAATCCTGGCGCGACCCCGAGGGCACCCTGGTGACGAACGCGGTGATGCAGCTGAACGTGCTGCGCGCCATCGCCGAAGTGCGCCCAGAGTGCCGCGTCCTGGTGGTGGGCAGTGCCGACGAGTACGGCCGGGTTCCTGCCGAAGAGCTGCCCGTCTCGGAACACACTCCGCTGCGGCCGCTGAACCCCTACGCCGTCAGCAAGATCACCCAGGACTACCTCGGCTACCAGTACTTCCTGGCTCGCGGCCTGCACGTAATCCGCGTGAGGCCCTTTAACCACATCGGCCCGCGGCAGGCGCAGGGCTTTGTGGTGCCCGATTTCGCCTCGCAGATCGCCAACATCGAGGCCGGGCTGGCCGAGCCGGTGATGCGCGTCGGGAACCTGACCGCCCGCCGCGACTTTACCGACGTGCGCGACATGGTGCGCGCCTACCGCCTGGCGATCGCACACGGCGCCCCGGGGGCCGTGTACAACATCGGCCGGTCCGCATCGCACGCCATCCAGGAAATCCTGGACGGGCTACTGGCCCTCAGCACGGCCTCGGTGCGCGTGGAGCAGGACCCGGCACGGATGCGCCCCAGCGATATCCCAGAGATCGTATGCGACTGCCGGCTCTTCCGCGAAGCGACGGGCTGGCAGCCGAACGTACCGATATCTCGGAGCCTGCAAGACGTGTTGAACGAGTGGCGCGGCGCAGCGCGCCGGCACGTCTGCCAGGCCGAATAACCACCCCACACCCGGGGCATTTAGGAGGCAATGTGGCCAAGAAGGCACTGATCACGGGGATCACGGGACAAGACGGCTCCTACCTGGCCGAGTTCCTGATCAGCAAGGGATATGAGGTCTTTGGCATGGTGCGGCGCTCGAGCACCACGCGCTTTTACCGCATCGATCACATCCTCGACGCGTTGACCCTGGTGCCCGGCGACCTGCTGGACCAGGTCTCTCTGCTGAACATTATCCGAGACTGCCAGCCCGACGAAGTCTACAATCTCGGGGCGCAGTCGTTCGTGCCGACCTCGTGGGCGCAGCCCGTGCTGACCGCCGAGTTCACCGCCCTGGGCGTCACCCGCATGCTGGACGCCATCCGCATGGTGAACCCCAACATCCGCTTCTACCAGGCCTCGTCGAGCGAGATGTTCGGCAAGGTGCGCGAGGTGCCCCAGAGCGAGACGACGCCCTTTTACCCGCGCAGCCCTTACGGCGTGGCCAAGGTCTATGGCCACTGGATCACGGTGAACTACCGGGAAAGCTACGACCTGTTCGCCGTCTCGGGGATCCTCTTCAACCACGAGTCGCCGCGGCGCGGGCTGGAGTTCGTCACGCGCAAGGTCAGCCATGCGGTGGCCAAGATCAAGCTGGGCCTGGCCGATACCCTGCCCATGGGAAACCTTGACGCCCGGCGAGACTGGGGCTACGCTGGCGATTATGTACAGGCCATGTGGCTGATGCTCCAGCAGGACCGTCCCGAGGACTATGTGGTGGCCACCGGCACGCAGCACTCCGTGCGCGAACTGCTGGAGTGCGCCTTTGGCTACGTCGGCCTGAACTACCGCGACTATGTCACCATCGATCCCGCCTTCCTGCGGCCGGCTGAGGTAGAGCAGTTGGTGGGCGATCCCTCCAAGGCCAAGCGGCAGTTGGGCTGGCAGCGCCAGGTCGGCTTTGAGGAACTGGTGCACATGATGGTGGAGAACGACCTGAAAGAGCTGACGGACGCCGGCGCAGGCCGCTAGCGAGTGGAGGGCACCATGACCAAGATCCAGTTCGGCACCGACGGATGGCGTGCGGCCGTGGGCGAGGACTATACCTTCCAAAACGTCCGCTACTGTGCCCAGGGCACCGCAGAACACATCATCAGCGAGGGGATGGCCTCGCGGGGCATGGTGGTCGGGTACGACACGCGCTACCGCTCTGAGGATTTTGCCCGCGCCGTGGCCGAGGTGCTGGCCGGCAACGGCGTGCGCGCCTACCTGACCAGCCGCGCCGAACCGACGCCGGTGAACTCGTACGCGATTCTGCCGCTCCAGGCGGCAGGCGGCATCTGGATCACGGCCAGCCACAATCCCCCCACCGACAACGGCTTCAAGCTGCGTTCCTCGTATGCCGGGGCGGCCGATCCCGAGACCCTGGTGCAGGTGGAGCAGCGTATTGCCGCCGCCCAGGCTGCCGGGCGCATCGAGCGCGCCGACTATGACAAGGCCGTGCGCAGCGGCATGATCAAGGTGTTCGACGCCCGCGAGCCGTACATGGAGCAGTTGGCTCGCCTCATTGACGTGCAGCCAATCAAGGATGCCGCCCTGCGCCTGGTGGCCGACCCGATGTGGGGCGTGGCCATGGGCTGGTGGCCGATGCTCCTCGCTGGTGGCCGCACCTCCGTGTACGAGATCCATAACGAGCGCAACCCGCTCTTCCCCGGGATGCGCCGCCCGGAGCCGATCGAGGAGAACCTCCAGGGGCTCTTTGCGGCCGTGCGCGAGCAGGGAGCCTGTGCCGGCGTGGCCAACGACGGCGATGCCGACCGGGTGGGCCTGGCCAACGAGCGGGGCGAGTTCGTCAACCAGCTGCAGGTCTATGCCCTGCTGGCCTACTATTTGCTGGAGATCCGCGGGATGCGCGGCCCCCTGGTCAAGACCATCTCGACCACCGTGATGGCCAACAAACTGGCCAAGCGCTACGGCGTGGAGGTCTATGAGACGGGCGTCGGCTTCAAGTACGTGGCGCCCGAGATGCTGCGGGTGAACGCCATCCTCGGCGGCGAGGAGAGCGGCGGCTTTGCCTTCCAGAACCATATCCCCGAGCGCGACGGCATCCTGGCAGGCCTGTATCTGCTGGACCTGATGGTGCAGACGGGCCGCACGCCCTCGCAGCTGATGGATACGGTCTATGGGCTGGTGGGGCCGCACTACTATGACCGCATCGACCGACGAATGACGGCCAAGAAAAAGCCGGCCGTCGAGGCGCTCATCCGTGAGGCGGAGCCCAAGGCCCTGGCCGGCCTGCGCGTGGAGATGATCGACCGCCGCGACGGGTACCGCTACTGCCTGGAGGACGGTGGCTGGCTGCTCATCCGCTTCTCCGGCACCGAGCCGGTCATCCGCGTGTACTGTGAGACCACCCATGAGGACAAGGTGCAGACGCTCCTGAGCGAGGGCCTGGGCCTGGCCGGGCTCAGCTAGGGCCGGCATGGTCTTTTGTGACTCGCACGCCCATCTGGCCTCAGATCGGTTCGCTGGAGAGACCTCCGCAGTGATCGCCCGCGCCAAGAGCGCGGGCGTCACGCGCATCGTCACCTGCGGCGGGGACTTGCCCTCCAGCGAGGCGGAGCGCGCCATCGCCCGGGAGCAGGCCGGCATCTATGCGGCGGTGGGCGTCCACGGGCACGAGGCCAGCACGGCCCTGGTCGCGGGTGCTGCGGGCGTGGCGGACCTTGACGGTGCCGGCGCACCCGTCCTGGACGAGGCCTTTTTTGCGCGCCTGGCCGAACTGGCGGATGACCCCGCTGTGGTGGCCATCGGCGAGATCGGGCTGGACTACCACTATGACCTGTCGGCGCGGGCCGTGCAGCGCGCCGTGTTCGCTCGCTGTTTGCGGCTGGCGGCCGACTTGGGCCTGCCCGTCATCCTGCATAATCGCGAGTCTGACGAGGACCTGCGGCGGATCGTGGATGAGGGACCGTGCGGCCTGCGGGGCGTGCTGCACTGCTTCAGCGCGGACCGGGCCATGGCCGAATGGGCCCTCGCGCGTGGCCTGTACATCGGCGTGGCGGGCCCCATCACCTTCGCGAACGCCCGCGGCCTGCCCGAGGTCATCCGCCACGTGCCCCTCGACCGCCTTCTCATCGAGACCGACAGCCCCTTCCTGGCGCCGCACCCGCTGCGCGGCCGGCGCAACGAGCCCGCCTACGTCGTGCGGGTGGCCGAGCGGCTGGCCGAGGTGAAGGGGATCACGCTGGAGCAGGTCGCCGACGTCACCACCGGGAACGCCTGCCGGCTGTTTGGGCTAGACTAGATGGGCATCGACCTCAGCATCATCATCGTCAACTGGAACGTGCGCGACCTCCTCCGGGAGTGTCTGCGCTCGGTCCTGACGCCGATGGCACGCTCTGCCGAGGAAGATGGGTACGCCCTCGGCCCGCGCAGCGTCGAGGTGCTGGTGGTGGACAACGCCTCGGCCGATGGCAGTGCGGAGATGGTGCGCGCCGAGTTCCCGAGCGTGCTGTTGGTTGCCTCCGACGCCAACCTGGGCTTTGCCGCGGGGAACAACCTTGGCCTGCGCAGGGCCCGTGGCCGGTATGTGCTGCTCCTCAACCCCGACACGGTGGTGCGGCCCGGCGCGCTGGCCGCCATGCTGTGCTACCTGGACGCTCATCCCCGCGTGGGGCTGGTGGGGCCGCTTTTGCGCTACGGGGATGGGACGGTGCAGTCCTCGCGGCGGCGGTTCCCGTCCTTTGGTCAGGCGCTCATGGAGAGCACCATCCTGGAGGAGTGGTTCCCGCGCAACCGCTGGGCGCGCGAGTACCGCCTGGAGGATGTGCCCATCGCCGGCCCCTTGCAGGTGGACTGGGTGAACGGTTCCTGCATGATGGTGCGCTCGGAGGCCATCGCCCAGGTGGGCCTGCTCGACGAGCGCATCTTTATGTATTCCGAAGAGCTCGATTGGTGCCGCCGCCTGGCCGCGGCGGGGTGGGCCGTCGTCTTTCTGCCCGAGGCAGAGGTCGTCCACTATGAGGGGCGCTCCAGCGGGCAGGTGGCGGCCAGCCGGCAGATCTACTTTGACTCGAGCAAGGTCTACTACTTTGGCAAGCACCACGGGGCTTGCCAGGCCGAGGCGCTGCGTCTCTTCCTGTTGCTGGGTCACCTCGTCCACCTAGCAGAGGAGGGGCTCAAGTTCGCCGTGGGGCACAAGCGGGACCTGCGCCGCGAGCGTGTCACCGCCTATTGGCGGGTCCTGCGCTCCGGGTTGCGCCTGCCATCGCGTGGAGGGGTGGAGCATGGCTGAGGGTGCCCTGCGCGTGTTGCTCGTGACCGGTGAATATCCCCCGATGCAGGGGGGTGTGGCCGATTTCACGCGCATTCTCGCCGAAGAGATGGCCGCCCAGGGGGCGGAGGTGCACGTGCTCACCTCGCCAGAGGGCCGCGGGCCGGCGGGTTCGCCCGTGACGGTCCATGCCACCATGAGAGACTGGGGTTGGCGGTCGCTGCGGGCGGCGCTGAAGCGCCTGCGCGCCGAGGTGCGCCCCGATGTGGTCAACATCCAGTATCAGACCGCCGCCTACGCCATGCACCCCGCGGTGAACGCCCTGCCGCTCCTGGCGCCCGGCCTGCCGGTGGTGACGACCTTTCACGACCTGAAGGTGCCCTACCTCTTCCCCAAGGCGGGGCCGGTGCGCTGGTGGGCCAACCTGGCACTGATCGGGGGAAGCCGGGCGGTCATCGTCACCAACGTCCAGGATCGCGAGCGCCTGGCCGGGTACTCTTGGCTGCGGAACATGCGCATGATTCCGATCGGTAGCAACGTCCCCTGTGCGCCGCCGGCCGACTTTGACGCCGCCGCCTGGCGCCGACTGCTGGGGCTTTCGCCCGAAGCGCTGCTGCTGTGCTACTTTGGCTTCCTCAACGCCAGCAAGGGCGGCGAGGAACTCGTGGAGGCGCTCGGCCGCCTGGTGGAGCAGGGCTACGACGCCCACCTGCTGATGATCGGCGGCTCGGTGGGCGCCAGCGACCCCACCAACGCTGCCTATCTGGAAACGGTGCGGGCCCTGATCAAGCGCCTGGGGCTGGGCAAGCGCGTGGTCTGGACGGGCCATCTGCGTGACCCGGAAGTGTCGGCCAGTTTCGTGGCCAGCGACCTGTGCGTGCTGCCCTACCGCGACGGCGTCTCGTACCGGCGGGGCAGCTTTATGGCCGCCCTGGCCCACAGCATGCCGATCGTGACCACCGAGCCGCAGGCGCCGCAGCCCTGGCTGGCGCACGGGGAGAACGTTTGGCTGGTGCGTGTTAACGACGCTGTCGCTCTGGCCTCCGGCTGCGCCCAGATCGCCGCCGCCCCCCAGCTGCGCCAGGCGCTGGCCCGCGGCGCCGCCGAGCTGCACACGCACTTTTCCTGGCCCGAGATCGCGGCCGCCACCCTGGAGGTCCTGCATGACGTCGCCGCGCGTTGAGCGGACGGGCCGCCCCTTCCTGGCCCGCCACCTTGGGCTCGTGCTGGTCATGGTGACCTTTGCGCTGCTGGGCATTATCTACAGCGTCACCACGCCCATCCTGGAGGCCTCGGACGAGGCCTTTCACTTTGCCTTCGTCGAACACCTGGGGCGGGGCGGGGCGCTGCCCGTGCAATACCTGGACCGCGTCGGACCCTGGCGCCAGGAGGGCAGCCAGCCCCCGCTCTACTACTGGCTGGCCAGCCTGATCACCCGCCGGGTCGACACCAGTGACTTTCAGCAGGTGCACAGGCTGAACCCCCACGCCGACCTGGGCGTGGTCAAGCCGGACCGCAACCTAAACATCGCGGTGCACACACCCCGTGAACGCTTTCCGTATCGCGGCACGGTGTTGGCGGTGCACCTCGTCCGCGGCCTCTCGGTGCTGATGGGGCTGGGCACGGTGTTGGCCGCCTATCTCCTGGCCCAGACGGTGTTCCCGGGAGATCAGGCGGTGGCGGAGTGCGCGGCGGCGCTCACCGCGTTCAACGCGCAGTACCTCTTTATCACCGCCTCGGTGAACAACGACGCCTTGGTGGTGATGCTGTGTGGCATCTGCCTGTGGCTGATGGCGCGCTACGCGGCGCGCCGGCCGAGGCCCGCCGAGTGGGTGCTGCTGGGGGTGCTCTTGGGGCTGGCCGCGCTATCGAAGGCGAGCGCCTTGGGCCTTCTGCCGCTGGCTGCCCTGCTCGGGGTCTATCACGCCTGGCGAGAACGCTCCTGGAAGCGGCTGTTCGCCGTGGGCCTGCTGATGGGTGTGCCGGCGCTCGCCGTGGCCGGCTGGTGGTTCGTCAGGAACTGGCGGCTGTACCGGGATCCGCTGGGGCTCAACGCCTTCGTTGCGGTAGCCGGTGGGCGCCACCCCAGGCCGACCTTCTGGCAGCTGCTCGCCGAGTGGCCCGGGTTTGTGAAGTCGTACTGGGGGCTCTTTGGCGCCGTGAACGTCCCGGCGCCCACCTGGGTGTACGTCGCCCTGAGCGTCATGGGGCTGCTGGGGTTGGTGGGGGTGCCGCTGTACCTCTGGCGTCTGCAGCGGCGTTCCCGGCTGAGCCCTGCCCGCTGGGTGCAGATCGGCCTCCTGGCGGCCTGGCCGGTGGTGGTGTGGGTGGCGCTCTTGCGCTGGTCGATGATGACGATGGCCAGCCAGGGACGGCTGATGTTCTCCGCGCTGACGGCCCTCAGCCTGCTGATGGCGGCGGGGCTGAGCGCCCTGTGGCCGCGGCGTCGTGTGGCCCTGCCGGCTCTGGCTGGCGTGGGGATGCTGGGCGTCGCCCTGTTCGTGCCCTTCCGGGTCATCATGCCCGCCTACGCCCAGCCGCGCATCCTGACGGCCCAAGAGGTGGCCGCCCTCTCGCCGCGCAACGACGCGACCTTTGGCGATAGCATCCGCCTGCTGCCCTACCGGGTCGACCAGCAGCAGGCCGTGCCCGGCGACCGCGTCGCGGTCACCTTCTACTGGCAGTGCCTGGAGAGGATGGAGACCGACTATTCCGTCTTCCTGCACCTACTGGACGAGAACGACATCATCATCGCCCAGCGCGACATGTACCCGGGGCAGGGGACCTATCCAACCACCCTCTGGTCTCCGGGTGAGGTCTTTGCTGACACGTTCGTGCTGGCGCTGCCGGCCACGACGCGTACTCCCGTCCATGGCCAGTATGCGGTCGGCTTCTACCGGTACGGGGAGGGCTCACGGCTGCCGGTCATCGATGGTGCCGGGCAGCCCTCGGGCGACATGCTGCGCTTCGGGGCATTGACTCTGCCTCGCCAGGTGGTGGACGGCGTGCCCAACCCGATGCACATCGATCTGGAGGACGGCGTGCGCCTGGCCGGCTTTGACCTCGACCGCAGCGCGGCCCGCCCCGGAGAGACGCTGCACCTGACCCTCTATTGGCAGGCCTATGAGGGCGTTTCGCAGAACTATTCGGTGTTCACCCACGTCCTAGGTGAGGAGCACCGCCTCTGGGCACAGCAGGACGGCTGGCCGCAGGGGGGCAACGCCCCCACGAGTATCTGGCAGGAAGGGCAGATCCTTCCGGACCCCTACGAGCTGACCCTCGCCGCCGATGCGCCTCCGGGCGTCTATGAGCTGGAGATCGGCATGTACGATGCGGAGGGGCGGCGCCTGAACGTGCTCGATCCGGCCGGCCACGCCGTCGACGACCGCATCGTGCTGGGGCACGTGCGCGTGATTCCCGCCGCCGACGGCCAGTGACGCCGAACGATGGCGCCCCCTTTTGGGGGCGCGGCGGCGCGATGGTACACTCAACCCACTCTGGCCGTGCAGCTGCCGGAGAGATACACGGGTAGGCACTGAGCAATGGATAGCACACCGCAACCCATCCCCACCACGCCAAGCCGCCTGGGGCCTCGCGCCTGGCAGGCCCTGCGCAGGCAGTGGGCCATCGTCCTCATCGTGGTGCTCTTTGTGGCGCTCGGGATGGTCTACAACGTCAAGACGCCCATCTTTGAGGCGCCCGACGAGACCTACCATTACCTCTATGTCCAGTGGTTGGCCGACGGAAGGGGCCTTCCCCCTCTGCGCCTGGCCGATACCGACGTGGAACAGGGCGAGATGCACCATCCCCCGCTCTACTATGCGCTGGGGGCTCTGTCCATCTCGGGCGTGGACCGCGGCGACCAGGCCCCTTACGTGTCCAACCCCTATGCCAACCTCGGGCAGCCCAAGGTGCCGGGGAACAAAAACGCCGTGCTGCACCTCGAGGGTGAGGGCTGGCCCTACGGCGGCGTTCCGCTGGCGGTGCACATTCTGCGCCTGCTGTCGACGGTGCTCTCGGCCGGCACGGTGGTGCTGACCTATCTGACGGCGCGCACCGCCTTGCCCAACCGCCCCCTCGTAGCCCTGGGCGCGGCGAGCCTGCTGGCCTTCAACCCGCAGTTCTTGTTCATCAGCGCGGCCGTCTCGAACGACGCCCTGGCCGCGCTGCTGGGCAGCGCGGCCCTCTACCTGGCCGTGCGGATCGTCTGCGGCTGGGGTGATCGCCTGGCGACGCCGGCGCTACTGGGCGCCATCGTGGGGCTGGGCATGCTCTCCAAGGTGAGCCTGATGGCGGGCCTGGCACTCATCCCGCTGGCCTACGCCGCCAACGCCTGGCGCCTGCGCAGCCAGGAGGCAGATGTCGAAGCGGCCACGTTCTGGGCCCGCATCGCGCAGCCCTCCCTGATCGGCATCGCCGCGGCCCTGGCCGTCGGCGGCTGGTGGTACATGCGGAATGCCATCCAGTACGGTGACCCCCTCAGCATGGGCACCATGCGGGCCGTCTTTGGCGTCTATGAGCAGCCCCTTTCCCTGTGGCGCACCGTCACGCTGATGGCCGAGTCACTCATCTCCTACTGGGGCGTCTTTGGCTGGATGAACGTTGTGGCCGATGAGGCCTACTATGTGCTGGTGCGGTTGCTGACCGGCCTGAGCGTCGTCGGCCTGGCCCTTGGTTTGACCTGGGCGCTGTGGATGCGCAAGAACCTCGCCCGGCTGCCGTGGCACACGCTCGGCTTGTCCGCCGTCTGGTTCCTGATCAACTTGGCCTCCTACGCGCAGTTTGCGCGCACCATCACCGGGCCGCAGGGGCGGCTGCTCTTTCCCGCTGCGGCCAGCATCTCACTGTTCCTCAGCCTGGGGCTGAGCAGCCTAATCCCGCGGCGCGCTCGCGCAGCCCTGGCGGGCGGTTTGGCCGGCCTGTTCCTGTGTGCTGCGGCCTTGGCGCCCTGGCGCACCATTGGCCCCGCCTATGCGATGCCCGCCCGGGTGACCCTGGACGAGGCCCCCCTCACCATGCGGGACCTCGGCATCCGCTTCAGCGAGGACGTCTTCCTGCTGGGCTACCAGATGGACCAGTCAAGCGTTCTGACGGGTGACGCACTGCGCGTGCGCCTGTACTGGCTGGCTGTGGGCGCCATGGATGAAGACCTCACCGTCAGCCTGCGGGTCTACGGGCGCGATGACGCCGTGATCGGCCAGCTCGACACTTACCCCGGGATGGGTAGCTACCCGACCAGCCTGTGGATTCCCGGCGAAGTCCTGTACGATGACTATGTCATTCCCATCTCCGGCGAGGCGGAGGCGCCCACCGCAGCCTCGCTGCGCGTGGGGCTCTATCGTCGCGAGGGAATGGTCCACCTCTCGGCGCAGGACGCCGCCGGCACCGAGGTCGGCACCGGTCCGCAGATCGCCCGGGTGCGCGTGGGTCCGGCCCGCCGCACGGAGCCCCAACCCGCCCAGGATCTGGACCTTCGCTTCGGCGAGAGCGTCGCCCTGGAGGGTTACGGCGTCACCCACACCAGCGATGGCGCCAGCCAGACTCTGGACGTCAGGCTGTACTGGCGGCGCGTCGGCCCGTTGGCGCAGGACTGGACGGTGTTCGTCCACCTGCTCGATGAGGTCGGCAACCTCGTCGCTCAGGATGACCAGCAACCCGTGCGTGGCAACTACCCCACCTCCTACTGGGACATGGACGAGCGCGTGGTGGACGGCCACTCTCTGGCGCTCCCTGCGGGCCTCGCGCCGGGACGCTACTTCCTGAACGTGGGCCTCTATCTGCTCGGGAGCGAGGAGAGGCTGCCCGTCTCTGGCGAGGAGTCGCGGGGCAACTACGCCCTGGTCGGGCCGATCACTATCGAGGGGCTGTCTCCGTGACCGCACCGCGCGAGGGCGGCGCCGGCGGATGGCCGCGCCGCTCGTTCCTGGTGGGGCTGACGCTGGCGGCACTGGCGCTCTACCTGTTCCGCGCTGAGGCCAAGAGCATCTGGTGGGACGAGAGCCTGAGCCTCTACCGCGCCCAACTGGATATCCCCAGTATCCTCTCCAACCGCATCACCTACGGCACGACGACGACGGTCGATCTCCATCCGCCGCTCTATTTCCTGCTGCTCCACGGCGTCATCCGCGCCCTGGGGGAAAGCGACCTGGCGCTGCGCCTGCCCTCGGCGTTCTGCGGGGCGCTCCTGGTGCCGCTCCTGTACGCCATGGGGCGGCGCCTGCGTGGGGAGGCGGCGGGGCTGGCCGCGGCAGGGTTGGGGACCATGTCCCCATTCGTGCTCTGGTACGCCCAGGAAGCACGCATGTACACGATGGTCACCCTGCTCGGGCTGCTTTCCCTGTACTGTCTGTGGCGGGCCGTGGCCGAGCAGGACTGGCATTGGGCGTTGGGCCTGGGCTTGAGCGCCGCCGCAGGGCTGGCTACACAGTATCTCTTTGTCCTGGTACTGGCAGCCCAGGGAGTGCTCGGCGCGCTGCTCTGGGCGGCGCGCCGCCCGGGCACCGGGGTCAGCGCGTCGCGGGAGAGCAGGCGCCGCCTCAGCATGGTCCTGCTCGGTGGCCTGCTCCTGCTGGTGGCGGTGGGGGTCTACGCGCGGACGGCCTGGGGATTGAAGGCACAGCCGGCCGCCGGGCGCGAGTTCGTGCCCCTGCCCGAGATGCTGCGCGACACTTTGAACTCTTTCAGCCTGGGGGCCTCGGTGGACCCGCAAGCGGCCTGGCCGCTGGACCTCGTCTTCCTGGCCGTGTTCCTGGCCGGGGTGTACGCGCTGTGGCGGCGCCCTCCGCGCGCGCTGGCCGGTGACGCCGCGCCAACCCTTGCCGCGCGCCTGGCCGGCCCCTGGGCCCTGCTCGGCACCGTCCTGACGCCCGTCCTGGGCATCTGGGGCTACTCGCTCCTGGTGGGGCCCATCTACATGGGCAGCCGCTACGTGATCATGTCCAGCCCGGCGTTTGCCCTGGGGCTGGGCGTGGGGATCGATGCGCTGCGATGCTGGAAAAAGCCGGTCGCAGCGCTGGCGGCCCTCTTGCTGGTGGCCGCCATGGGCGTCTCGACCTACCGCTACTTCACCCACCCCGCCTATCGCACCAAGGAGGACTATAGCTCCGCGGCGCGCCTGGTCATGGCCAGGGAGGCTGCCGGCGACGCCATCCTGCTGACGGCGCCGGAGAACATCACCGCGTTCGCGCACTATTACCAGGGGCGGCTGCCGGTGTTCCCGGTGCCCAGCGTGGCCCTCTCAGGGCCCCAGCGCCCGGAGCGCATCGAGGCGGATCTGCGCGCCGTGGTCGAGCAGGGTTACCGACGGGTGTGGCTGGTGCACTGCCGCACCATGTTCTCCGATCCGGAGGAGGCCGTCACCGCCTGGCTCGAGTCGCACGCGCTGCTGCTTGAGCGGACGGTGTTCCCTAGCGTGGGCTCCCCGGTGACGGTGAGCGCCTGGCTGCCCGGCTCACCGCTGGAGGGGACGGCGCCGCCGGGCGCGGTGCGCGGCGTCTATGACGGGCGCCTGGCGCTCCAGGAGGTTACCCTGCGGAGCGAGCCGGCACCCGGCGAGGTCACCGAGCGCCAGCCCCTCCTGGCCGGCCAGGCCGACCTGCCCGCGCGGACGGAGGCCGGGCGATCCATCACGGTCGCCCTGCACTGGAGCGCCCTCGCGCCCCTGGGGCGCTACAAGGTCTCTCTGCGCCTGTACGACGCGGCCGGCGTCGTGTGGGCGCAACAGGACAGCCTCCCCTACATGTACCTCTCCACCGAGGAGTGGCCGGTGGGCAGCGCCGTCCGGCAAGACGCCCACCTGCGCGTGCCTCCCGGCACCCCGCCCGGTGACTACCGGCTGCAGTTCGTGCTCTATGAGGAGGCGAGCGGCCGCGCGCTCCCCTTCCGGAAGGCGGACGGAGGCGAGGAAGTCACGGCCCTCGACCTGGGCGAGGTGACGGTGGTCCGCAGCGCCGAATCGCCTCGCGCGGGGGACGTGCTGGCCGAGGGCGTGGAGCGTGCCCGCGTACCGGCCAGGTTTGGGCGCGACCTCGAGCTGTGGGCCTGGCAGGCGGGGCCGGAGGCCGCCAGCCCCGGCGGCAGGATCTTCCTCCACCTCTTCTGGCGGGCCCGGCGTGCCCCCGCCGAGGACTATCAGGCAGTGGTGAACCTGTGCGACGAGGCCGGCCGCATCTGGCACACGGAAACGCACTCCCTCACCGGTGGCGACGATGCGCCCACCGACTGGTCGGCGGGGGAGCTCCGGCGCGGGATCGTGGCGGTGGACCTGCCGGCCGATGCCCCGGCGGGCCGCACCACCGTCCACCTGCTGGTGTACGCGCCCGCCTCGCAACGGTTCCTGTGGGTAGGGCGGGGGCCCTGGCCCTGGACGGGCCGGCAACTGACCGTGGGGGCCGTGGAGGTCCGCTAGCGGCGCCTAGGCTGTTGGCTCCTCTGTGGCGATGGCAGCCACGCGGGCGCGCGTGATGCGCACCAGGCCCTCCACCGGCACCCGCAGGTTGAGGCCGCGCT
Source organism: Anaerolineae bacterium (assembly GCA_040768605.1). Classification (GTDB taxonomy): domain Bacteria; phylum Chloroflexota; class Anaerolineae; order UBA1429; family UBA1429; genus JAAZBY01. The sequence goes on from JAXGMP010000003.1 coordinate 113,033, forward strand.
CACCGGCGCTGACATAGATGGCCGCGAACTGCCTGGCCGACGCGTCCAGAATCACGCGGAACCCCTTGTCCAGCAGCGCCAGCGCCGAGATCCCCCCGACCTGCAGGCCCGTGAGGGCCTCCGCCTCCTTCTGGGTGGCCATGTGGACCTTCTTGTCGTCGGCCGCCTTGGCCAAGGCCTTCAGGTCCAGCTCGCGGTCACCGGGGACGATGGCCAGGAGCGGCCGGCCGCGCTGTGGCAGGGCCACCAGCGTCTTGAACACCTCAGCGGCGCTCACCCCCAATACCTCCGCGACGCCATCGGCAGAATGGATGTCGGGAGAGAAGCTGTGCGCAGTGTAGGGGATCTTGCGGGCCTCTAGCAGCCGCATGGAGTTCGTCTTGCGTTTCTCGGTCATCGCGCCCTTCCTCTCATCGTCTGCCCCTGATGGTAGGCAGGCGGGTGGTTCTTGTCCAGAGGTCCTACCTGGGCTATAATCGCCAGAGCGTGGTGCCCCGGGGCGCCACCCGGCAGCGCAGCCAGCCCCAGAGCCGCTCCCCCTTGCAGCGTCGCACCTACCCGGCCAGGCGATGGCCTGTTAGGCGCGGGCGCGCCTCCCGGTCAGGATTCACCCGCCGTCAGCAGGCCTGCCACGCAACCCACACCCTGTTTCCGGAGCAGATACCATGATTGTGATGAAGTTCGGCGGCTCCTCGGTCAGCACGGGCGAGCGCATCGCCAACGTGGCGCGCATTGCGGCGAAGGTGAGAAACGAGCGGGGCACCCCGCCGGTGGTGGTGGTCTCGGCCATGGGCGGGGTCACCGATAGCCTGGTGCGCGCCGCCGAATCATCGGTATCGGGCGACGCCCGCACCTACCGTCTGGTACGCGATGAGCTCCAGCAGCGCCACGAACAGGCCATCGTGGATGCGGGGATCGGCCCCGAACACGCCCGCGGCCTGCGCGCCGAACTTTCGGGCCTCCTCGACTGGTTCGAGACCCTCTGCCAGAGCATGCACACTCTGGGCGAAGTGACGCCCCGCGGGCTAGGGGTCGTTTCCGGCCTCGGCGAGCGTCTGTCGGCGCGCATCACGGCGGCGGCCATGCTCAGCCAGGGGCTGCCCTCCCAGACGGTGGAAGCCACGGATGTGATCGTCACCACGGCCAACTTTGGCGGCGCCGAGCCGATCTTCGACGCCACGACCGTCAAGGCCAAGGCGCGCCTGCTCCCCTTGATTGCCGACAATGTCGTGCCCGTGGTCACCGGCTTTATCGGCGCCACGGCCGACGGCGTGCCCACCACGCTGGGGCGCGGCGGCAGCGACTACTCGGCCACCATTTTGGGGCGCTGCCTGTCTGCCGAGGAGGTCTGGATCTGGACGGACGTCGACGGCGTCATGACGGCCGACCCCCGCATCGTCCCTGAGGCGCGCACGCTGCCGAGCATCTCTTTTGGTGAGGTGGCCGAGCTGTCCTATTTCGGCGCCAAGGTGCTGCACCCCAAGACCATCGCCCCGGTGTACGACATGGGCATCCCTGTTCGCGTGCTGAACTCGATGCACCCAGAGCGCCCGGGCACGTTGGTCTCGCGCGAGGCCACAGACAGTCCGGTGGTCAAGGGGATTACGGCGATCCGCAATCTCAGCCTGGTCACCGTCGAGGGGCGCGGGATGCAGGGGGTGACGGGCGTGGCGGGACGGGTCTTTTCCGCGGTGGCGCACAGCGGCGCCAACATCCTGATGATCACCCAGTCCTCATCGGAGCAGAGCATCTGCTTCGTGGTGCGCACGGTGGACGCTGCCGAGGTGGTGCGCACGCTGCGGGCCGAGTTCGAGCTGGAGCTCATGCGTCGCGATATTGACGACATCGCCCGCCAGGACGAGGCCAGCATCGTCGCCGTGGTCGGCGCGGGCATGCGTGGCAAGCCCGGCATCGCGGCGGCCGTCTTTGGGGCGCTGGGCGATGCCGGCATCAACATCGTCTCCATCGCCCAGGGGTCATCCGAGTACAACCTCTCTCTGGTGACCACCAATGGCGACGTCGACCGGGCCGTACTGGCCATTCACAGCCGTTTCCAGCTCGGCCAGGACTAGGCGAGCCCGTACCCCTGTGGAGGGATAGACATGAGACGCATTCGCGCCGGAGTCCTCGGCGCCACCGGCGCCGTGGGGCAGCGCTTCATCGCGCTCCTGGCGGGGAACCCCTGGTTTGAGATCACGGCGCTGGCCGCTTCCGAGCGCTCGGTGGGCAAGGCCTACGAGGAGTCCTGCGTCTGGCGCCTGTCGGCGGACTGCCCGGCAGTGGTCCGGCGGATGGTGGTGGAGCCCACGGCCCCCGGGCTGGATTGCGACGTCGTCTTTTCGGCTCTGCCGTCGGAGTTGGCTGGGCCGGTGGAGGAGACCTTTGCCGCCGCCGGTTACGCGGTGCTGAGCAACGCGGCCCCGCACCGTGCGGACCCCGATGTGCCCCTGCTCATCCCGGAGGTGAACCCGGAGCACCTGGCCCTGATCGGTGAGCAGCGGAGGCGTCGCGGCTGGGAGAAGGGCTTTATCGTCACTAACCCGAACTGCTCCACCGTGGGCATGACCATGGCGCTCAAGCCGCTCGCGGACGCCTTTGGCGTCCACCGGGTGATGGTGACGACGCTGCAGGCCCTCTCGGGGGCCGGCTACCCCGGCGTACCCTCGCTCGATTCCCTGGACAACGTCATCCCGCACATCGGCGGAGAGGAAGAGAAGCTGTCGGGCGAGCCCCTCAAGATCCTGGGGCGCCTGAACGACGCGGCCACCGCGGTGGTGCCGGCCGAGTTGCGCATCAGCGCCGCCTGCAACCGCGTGGCTACGCGCGACGGCCATCTCGAGACGGTCTCTGTGGAGCTAGGCCGGCGGGCCAGCGTGGAGGAGGTATTGGAGGCCTTCCGCTCCTTCCGGAGTGAGCCGCATGCCCTCGGCTGTCCGTCGGCGGTGAACCCCACCATCGTCGTGCGCAGCGAGCCCGACCGGCCGCAGACGGTCCTCGATCGCGATGCTGGCCGCGGCATGGCGGTGACGGTCGGGCGGGTGCGGCCCTGCGAAGTTCTCGACGTCAAGTTCGTGGTGCTGTCACACAACACGGTTCGCGGGGCGGCGGGGTGTGCCATCCTGAACGCCGAGCTGATGATCGCCAAGGGGATGATCGGGTGACCTGGAACAGGGGGACCCTGGCCGATTTCGTCGGAGACTGCGTGGTTTACCGCAGCCTCGAGCCGCAAGACGCCACGCTGCCTGGGCTGGGTGCGCTGTGGGCTGCGGCGGGGTTGGATCACCCCTATATCCCGCGCAAGGCGACGCCCGAGTACGCCCGGGTTGTGCTCCGGATCATCGAGGCGGCCCAGCGGGCGCGGGGCGTGGCGCGCCCGTTGCAGCACATCGTGTTCATCGGCGATACGCCCATCGGTGACGGCGTCACCGCGAGGCTCATGGGCGAGGAGTTGCCCATGCTGGGCTTTATCGGCGGCGAGCGCCTCGCCGAGGCGCCCCGGGCCGAGTGGCAGGACGGCCTGCTGGTCGCCAACCGCTGGGCAGCGCTGGGCGACTTTTGGATGGAGTTGCTGGCGCGCGGCGGCTACTGTGACGAGACCACCGCGCTGCTCATCGATCTGGACAAGACCTCCCTCGGAGCGCGCGGGCGCAACGACAGAGTGATTGACGGTGCCCGGGTGCGGGCCATGCTCCGCACGCTGCGCGGGGCCCTGGGCGAGGGCGTCAGCGAGGCGGACTTTTGCGCCGTCTACGAGCCGCTGAATCAGCCCGCGCACCACGCCTTTACTGCGGACAACCAGGATTATGTGGCCTACGTGTCGCTGATGGTCACGGCGGGGATCTGCCCGGCTGAGGAGCTGTGGGAGGGCCTGGCCAGCCAGAGCCTGCGTAATATCGGGCAGTTCGCCGACCTGTGTGAGGCGCGCCGCGGCGCCATGCACAGCGCCCTGCGCGCCGCGCACGACGAGGTCCGCCACGGCCTGGCCGTGCAGGACCCCACGCCGTACAAGGGCTTCCGGCGGGCTGAGTTCCGCGAGACGGTGGCCGCCATGGACGTCTTGCCGGACGACGCTCCGGTCGCCGAGGTGCTGGCCCGCGAGATCGTCATCACCGCGGAGGTGGCCAGCCTGGCGGGCCACTGGGCCAGGGAGGGCGCCCTGGTCATGGGCCTGTCCGACAAGCCCGACGAGTCCTCCGTCCCGACGCCGGAGGATGCCGCCCGCGGGTTGCGCCCGCTGCACCGCACCACGATGAAGATCCACGGCCAGCCCATCTGTTGAGGCACGCCGGCCAACAGAAGACGGTAGCACACAAAAGGAGCCGCTCACGATCGTGAGCGGCTCCTTTGGTGGGCACGGCCCGCCGCGGCTCAGTCCATCGGCGGCGGGGAGGAGAGCCCCGGGGTGTTGGCGATGGCGTCGGGGTAAAAGGCGTCAGGGGTATACACGCCCCGGGAGTTCCACCAGATCCAGCCCAGGCTGCCGGCGTCCTCGGCGCCCTTGCGTTGCTCGAGGAACTCAAAGGTGTCATAGCGGATCCCGCCGATCGAGTAGTACTGCAGCCAGGGCCGCACGGCGGTGGTGGTGCGCTTGCGCAGGGCCATGACGGTGCGGTACACGAACTGGTACGGCTCGCGCCCGGGGTTATCAAAGCCGAGCGTCCCGGGGGCATAAGTGGTCGGGTAGGCCATGGGTGAGAGGTAGTCCATACTGGGGGCGATATCGTCCACCCGTTGGCCGATGCCCATGTCCCGGCTGGAGTCCACAAAGGGCGTCAGGCCAAAGATGTCGGCCGAGAGGAAGGCTGGCGTGCGTGAGACCGCGTCGTACATCGCGGCGCAGAACTCGGCCATGGCGGCCGTGCGCGTCTCAAAGCTGGCCTCTTGCGAGTAGACCAACCCCAGGATGCCGGAGCCGTCCGAGGGGAAGCGCAGGTAGTCCAGCTGGATCTCGTCAACGCCCAGGCCGGCCACTTCTACCGCCAGAGAGACCATATAGTCGCGCACTTCGGGCCGGAAGGGATCGACCCAGGCCAGGCCTTCGTTGTCGGCATAGAGCTCGCCGGAGGCGCGCTTGACGGCCAGGTCAGGCCGGGCCTTGCCCAGCACCTCGTCCTTGAACACCACGATGCGCCCCACGACATAGATGCCGCGACGGTGGCACTCGTCCACCAGCTCCTTGAGGTCCATGCCGGCCGAGGAGTAAGCCTCGATCTCCTTGGCCAGGGGCACCTGGCTGTCCCAGGCGAGGCGGGCCCGGTCGCCCTTGACGTCGACGACGATGCCGGTCATGCCGGCTTCCTCTACCAGGTCGAGTATGTCGGTGACCATGTCGGGCAGGGGCAGGAGGCCAAAGGGGACGTAGACGCCGCGAAACTGGAACGGCTCCAGGGTTACGTCCACGGCCGTCGGGTCTTCGACGGACAGCGTCACACGGCGGTAGCCGGGCGCCTTGACCGTTATGCTGACCACGTCGCTGACGTCCTCGAGTACGAACTGCCCCTCGGCATCGGAGCGCACCAACACGGGCTGGGGTCCGTCCCCCGCGGTGAACACCTGGATCAGGCCGTTGGCCACCGGCGTTCCGTCGGCGGCCGTCAGGGTCCCCTGCAGGAGCGAGCGCTGCAGCGTGACGTCGAGGTGCAGGTCTCCGGCGTAGGCGATGGGCACCTCACGGTAGCCATCGCGCGAGACGGAGATCGACGTGCCCGGCCGCACGTCCTGGAAAGAGGCCGTCCCGGCCGCGTCGGTGACGACGACCTGGTCGCCCGCCTGGACGGTCACGCCTGCCAGGGGCGCGCCGCCGTCGGCACCAGTCACCGTGATGGCTACCTGCCAGGGCTCGAGCGCAGCATCCTGGGTGGCCTGCCCCTCATAGGGGATCTCGACCGTGCGGTGCGCCGTCCCGCCGAAAGAGACGACGGCGCCCGGCTCGACGCGGGGGAGCGCGTAGCTACCGTCGGCGGTCGTCTCCGTGGCGCCGAGCGCCGTGGCCACCGGCACGCCCGCAAGGGGGCTGCCGGCCGCATCGGTGACCGTGCCCGTCAGCACGCGTGGAGTGAGGACAATGCGGCAGTCCTTCTTCATCGCGCCGGACCGCGCAAAGTGGGACTCCACATCCCCCAAAACCAGTTCGGTCGGCAGATAGCCAGGCGCGGCGACCTCGAGCGGGGCGATGGTCAGCGCCTCGATGGCAAAAGCCCCCTGCGCATCCGACTGCGCAGTAGCCTCACCCAGGCGCACTGTTGCACCGGCGACGGGGGCATTCGTCTGCGCGTCGACCAGCGTGCCGACCAGGGTCCGCCGGGCCAGGCGCACCTCCGCCTCGGCCGCGGGGGCCTCTGCCGAGACGGTGACGGTGAACTGCTGGGTCACATAGCCGGCGAGGGTGGCCTGTAGCTGATGGCTGCCCTCGCGCAGGGCCAAGGCGAAGCCCCCCTCAGCGCCCGTGTGCACACCGTGGCGGCCGAGGGCCACCTGTGCGTCGGGCAGGGGCTGCCCGGTAACCTCATCGAGGACCTGGCCGGCCAGGGAATACTCGGCCCTGCCACAGCCGGCAAGGACGATTGCAGCGAGTAGCCATACAAGAGCGGCGCATACGAGAGCACGACGTCGGGCGGCCTGGCAAAGTGACATGGCTTGTGCACCTAAGCGATAGGAAAAGCGGATTCCTGCTGCGGACGGAAGCATTATAAGGGCAGCCGTCTCGTGCGCAAGTAGGCCCGACGTGGTCGGGAGGCTACTCCCACCACCAGCGGACAGAGCTGGCCGCCGCGGGATAGCCGCTCGCCGGGCGCAGCGAGGGTGCGCTGCGGGTGGGGGAGGGCCGCGGCAGCCTGCGCCGCCGCGCCTGGGGGGCGCAGGGCCGGCCAGCTGCCCAGGCCCCAGGGCGCTCCCGGCGGTCTCGGGAGGGCGCCTCCGGCCAGGCGTAGCCGTCCAACCCGCTCAGCAGGACGAGCAAAAGCACGATGGCGATGTACGGGAACATGGGCTGCCTCCTGGTAGAACATCTGTTCGCCGCATCATAGCACAAATGTTCTACAGTAGCAAGGGTCTCATGGTGCCCGGTTTGACATGATGACCGCGGACACATAATATAGTATGCAGCTCAACAATCTTTACAGCAGTGCGGGCGAGCACCGCCATACCCGTTTCGGTGGCGCGCCCACCTGGCGGCTCTACAGAGGTGCGATCGATGGGTTCTTCTACTGTGTCCTTGGCGGAACTGCGGCCGGGGGAGCGGGGTGTGGTCGTCGCGCTGGGCGGCGCTTGCGCGGTGGGCCGCCTAGCGGCATTGGGCTTCACCCCGGGGGCGGAGGTTGCTGTGGCGCGCAATGCGGGCCGCGGACCGCTCATCGTCTCTCTCCTCGGCACCCAGGTGGCGCTCGGGAGGGGGCAGGCAATGCGCATCCTGGTCCGCAGGAGCGCCTCATGAAACAGCATGCCATTCCAGAAGGGACGCCCGATCTCACGGGGGACGGTGCCACGCTACGTTTCGCCCTCGCTGGCCAGCCCAACGTCGGCAAGAGCACCGTGTTCAACATGCTCACCGGCCTCAACCAACACGTCGGCAACTGGCCGGGCAAAACCGTCGAACGTCGCAGCGGATTCTGCCATCACCATGGTCTGCGGGTGGAGCTCGTAGACCTGCCGGGGACCTATAGCCTCAGCGCTGCTTCGCCGGAGGAAGTGGTCGCGCGCGAGTACATCATCTGTGAGCATCCCGATGTGGTCATGGTGGTCATCAACGCCGCCTTGCTCGAACGCAACCTCTACCTCGTCGCCGAGCTGCTGGCGCTGGACGTGCCTATCGTGCTGGGCCTCAATATGATCGATGTGGCCAAGCAAGAGGGCTATGCGATTGACGCGGACCTCCTCAGCCGGGCCATTGGCGTTCCTGTGGTCCCCATGGTTGCTACCCGGGCCCGCGGCGTTCACGAACTGCTCGACGCTGCCATAGACATCGCCCAGAATGGCCCCGGGGCCGAGCCTCAGCGCCCCCAGGTCCGCGCAGATCACCAAGAGGTACTCGAGCGAATCGAAGCGCTCATCGACGCCTATGTGCCGGGCCCCTACCATGCGGACTGGTTGGCTCTCAAGCTCTTCGAGGGAGACCGCGCGATCTTTGACCTGGTCCGGCAGGCACTTCCCAAGGATCGTTGGGGCGAGGTCTGGACTATCCTGCAGGCGCATGAGGATGCTGTGCTGGCAGTGGCGGGCGGGCGCTATGCCTGGATCCGGCAGGTTACCAAGGCAGCCCTGACTCACCCGCGCACGGGCCAAGTGACGCTGACGCAACGCCTGGACGCCGTCGCTACGCATCCGGCTGGGGGGCTCGTGGTGCTGGCCGCAGTACTGGCGGGCGTGTTCGCCCTCACCTATCTCATTGGCGGGCCGCTGCAGGCCATGATCGAAGAGCATATCATAGACCGCATCGGAGCCTGGCTGACGGCATCGCTGACGGGCTGGCCCGCCTGGGTCACGGGTCTGTTGGCGGAAGGGGTATTGGGCGGGGCGGGCACCATGCTCACCTTCGTGCCCATCCTGGCGGTGTTCTTTGCGGCCATGGGCGTTCTGGAGGACACCGGGTATATGGCACGGTCCGCCTACGTCATGGACCGCTTCATGCATGCTCTGGGTCTCCACGGCAAGAGCTTCATCCCGCTGTTTCTGGGCTTTGGGTGCAACGTCCCAGCAGTCATGGGAACGCGCGTCATTGAGTCACGCCGCAACCGCATATTGACCATCATGCTGGCCCCCCTGGTGCCCTGTGCGGCGCGCCTTGGAGTTCTGGCGGTTCTGGCGCCGGTCTTTTACCCGGAGAGGGCTGCGCAGGTGTCATGGGCATTGACGGGGTTGCCCCTAGTTGTTCTGGCCATGGTCGGCGCCGTCGCGAACCGGCTGGTGCCCGAGCGGGAGGAGACCCCCTTCATCATGGAGATGCCGCTCTACCACCTGCCGAATGCTCGGACTATCGGCCTGTTTGTCTGGACGCGCCTGACCGCGTTCCTCAAGAAGGCCGGCACGGTGATCCTGGGCATGTCCGTGATCGTCTGGGCCCTCTCCGCCTTCCCTTCCGGTACGGTGGAGGAGAGTGCCCTGGGGCGGCTGGGGCTGCTTCTCGAGCCGGTTGGGCGCCTCATGGGGCTTGATTGGCGGGCCATGGTGGCCATGCTCACCAGCGTCGTTGCCAAAGAGAACGCCGTGGCGACGATGGGCGTGTTGTACCGGGTGGGTGAGGGCTCGGGCTCTCTCGCGGAAGCACTGCGCGCCAGCCTGAGCCCCGCGGCCGGCCTGGCGTTCCTGGTGGCGGAGATGCTCTTCATCCCGTGCGTCTCCACGGTCGCGGTGATCAGGCAGGAGACCGGCTCTTGGAGGTGGGCGCTTCTGAACGTGGCGCTGCTGACGGTGCTGGCTCTGGTGGGCGGGGTGATCGCCTTCCAGGTGGCCAGCCGCCTGCTCTAGGGTGTGAAAGGCATAGCGCAGATGGATGACAGTATGGCGAGCGATCCCCTGATTGAGCTGCTACGCCTACTTGGGGCGGGGGCGGCGTTCACGGGTCCTGTTCTTGCGCAGCGCCTCGACGTGCATCCCGCGGTGCTCGAAGCCATGCTTGAGACGCTTGCTGCTTCCGGGTACATCGCCCAGCCCGCCAGTTGTGCGGGGGGCTGCCACGGCTGCCCTTCCGCGGCCTCCTGCGGCGTCGTGGGCGGGGCGCGGATATGGGACGTTACGGAACGGGGGAGGCGCCTTCTGCAGGGGCGCTAGCCCGCGGGGTGCCGCTTCGCAGGGAGCAGTCCCTGGCCGCGCGCTGTTGCCGATGCCCTCTACTGCCCGTATACTCGCGGCAGGGTGGGCAGCATGGTAGTGGGTGCGGGGGTCTCTCGAGGAGCCGCAGATGTGCGACGGCCCGGTGGGTGGCAGGTATCACCTCGACCAAGTCCTCTGCGAGGACTCCCTGGAGATGACCTACCTTGGGCACGATCTGGAGCATGGCGGCCAGGTCGTCGTGCGACGGCTGCGCGCCGGGCCGACCGTGCCGCAGGGCGACGCCTGGCAGAGGGCGCGGGCGCGCCTGCACACCGCCTACGAGGCTACGCGCGGCCTTGCCTGTGCGCAGGTCCTCTCGCCGCTGGCGTGCCACGAGGAGGCTGACGGCTCCCTGACGCTCGCCTATCCGCACGTCCCCGGGCAGACCCTGCGCCAGAGGCTGGATGAGCGAGGCCAACTGTCTGCGGAGGAGACGCTGGCCCTCGCCGCCGACATTGGCCTGGCGATCGCCGCCCTCAGCCGGCGCGGGATTGTGCACCGGGACGTCAAACCGGCCAACATCCTGCTAAGTGACGACGGCGTCGCCCGCCTGACGGGGTTCGGCGTGGCGCAACTGCCCGAGGATACCAATCGCACCCAGCCTGGCGACGCCCACCCCGGCACGCCCGCCTACAAGTCTCCCGAGCAGGCCAGTTCGACCGGTTCGCTCGACCAGCGTTCGGACCTCTACGCCCTGGGCCTGGTCATGCACGAGGCGCTCAGCGGGCGCCCTTATGTCCAGGACCGCCTCCCCTTCCGCGCGCATGCGGAGGGGGTGCCGGCCTCGCTCGAGGGCGTCATCCTGCGCTGCCTGGAGCAACGCCGCGAGGATCGCTACCAGTCTGCCGAGGAGCTGCTGAAGGACCTGCGACGCGTGCAGGCGGAGAGCATCTGGGGGCAACTGGGCATCGTTATGCAGCGCCTGCGCCCGGGGCGCGTGGCGGGCCTGGCTGGGCTCCTGATGATCCTGCTGCTGGCCGTAAGCGTCTGGCGGTTGGGCAGTGCGATCAGAGGTGGGCTGCCCAGCCCAGTGCCGGGCGAGGTGCCGGGCCCGGCCAGTGCTGCGGCGGCCCCCGCGCCGGCGGAGACGCCCGGCGCTGCCGATGCCTACGAGCCCGACGATGCCGACCCGCCCCCTATCTCGGTGGGAGACAGCCAGCTGCGCGCCTTCGACCCGGAGGGTGACGTGGACCGCGCCGTGCTGCGCACCAAGGCGGGAACCACCTATGCTATCCGCACCACGGCCCTCGCCGCGGGGGTCGATACCCGCCTGGAAGTGCTGGCTGACGGGCGAAGCCTGGTCAACGACGACGCCATCCCGGGTATGCTGGGTTCCGAAGTGATCCTGACCGCCGAGACAGACGGTGTGGCCATCCTGTCGGTAACCAACCAGGACCGCTTCGGGCCCGAGTGTACCTACCGGCTGGAGGTCGCCACCATCCCTGCCACGGCGGTGCCGACGGCGACGGCTACCACTGCGCCGACGATGGAGGCCAGCCCCACGCCGCGGCCGACCTACACCCCGGGGGTCAGCCCCACGCCGAGGCCTTCTGCGACGCCCGATCTCGGAACCGCCACGCCCTACCCGACGCGCACGCCATACCCGACGAGGACGCCCTATCCCACCTACACGCCCACCAATACCCGCACCCCGTCGGCCTCACCGACGGCGAGCAACACTCCGGCGCCGACGCATACGGCGACGCCGAACCGAACGCCGCTGCCGGTGCGCACCGAGGGGCCTCCCTCTTGGTAGGCGGAATGGAAAGACGCGGCATGCCAGAACGCGCCGGCAGGCCTGGGCACAGGTAACGACAATCGCGGGGGGTCGATCGGCCCGGGCGGGCGGGCGGCCGTGCGGCCCGTGGGGTGGTATGGGCCGTACTACAGGGGCGAGCCGGCTAGCAGGGAGGCCAGCCGGGCAGGGCGCCCGCCACGCGTGCAGTCTGGGGCAGGAGGTGTTCAGGCCAGGTCTTCGGGCTCCGCGTCGTCCGCCACGGAGGCCAGCAACTGAGAGACCTTGAGCTCCGCACGGTCCAGGTGGCGGCCACAGTGCTTGGCCAGCGACATTCCCTCCTCGTAGAGGGCCACCGACTCTTCCAGAGTCAGCTCGCCGTTCTCGAGCATCTTGATGACCTGCTCCAGCCGGGTGTAGCTATCTTCGAAGCTGAGTGCCTCAATCTCCGAGATGTCCATATCCTAGGTCTGCCCCCCATCAGTATCCTGGCCACACGGAACGACCCTACGGACTCGCGCGGCGAGCTGCCCTCGATGCAATCGGATCACGAGGTCGCGGTCCACGGCGGTGTGCGCGGCGTTGCTCAACACGCGGCCCGTTTCGCTATCGCGGACGATTGCATAGCCACGCCCAAGGACCAGTCGCGGGTCCAGAGCATTCAGACGGTCAGCGGACGCTTCGACGCGCATGCGCTGCACGCGCAGGGCATGCCTGATGGTCACGCTCATACGGTGCGCCATCTCGTCGACGCGCTGGGTGAACTCGGCGACGCGGCGCACCGGCGAGTGCTGCTCCAACAGACGCTGTAGGCCGGCCAGCCGTTCCCGCCGTCGGTACAGCCCCTCCTCGGCGAGGCTGCACAGCCGCTCGGCCATCGTGGCAACCCGCCCCGCCACCTCGCCGATCTCGGGGACGACCGCCGCGGCGGCCGCCGATGGCGTCGGGGCGCGATAGTCGGCGACAAAATCGACGATAGTGAAATCGGTCTCGTGCCCGACGCCGGTGACCACCGGGATCTCACAGGCGGCCACCGCCCGGGCCAACGATTCGTCGTTGAAGGCCCACAGATCCTCGATCGAGCCGCCGCCGCGGGCCACGATGATCACGTCCACGTTGCCATACCGCTCGACATTCCGCAGCGCGCGAACGAGCGCAGCCGGGGCCGCGCTCCCCTGTACCAGAGAGGGTGACAGGACCACTTCGGCCAACGGCCAACGTGCCGCCAGGACGTTCAGGATATCCTGAAAGGCTGCCCCCGTCTCTGAAGTGACCACCCCAATGCGCCGGACCCAGGCGGGCAACGGGCGTTTGAGGGCCTCGTCAAACAGTCCCTCAGCACGCAATCGGTCGCGCAGTTCCAGGAACTGCCGCCAGAGGTCGCCATCGCCCACGGCCTGCAGCGTGCTGGCATAGAACTGATAGGCGCCGCCACGCTCGTACACCGAGACGTAGCCAGTCGCGCGGATGCGCTCCCCCTGCTGCGGCAGTGTGGTGCGCGACGCCTGCGAGCGCCACATGACGCACTTGAGCTCCGCCTCACTGTCTTTGAGCGTAAAGTAAAAGTGCCCCGAACTGGCCAGCTTGCTGCCAGACACCTCACCCTCGACGGCGCAATCTGCCAGCGCGTCGTCGGCGTCGAGCAGGGCCTTTATGTGGCGCGTGAGCTCAATTACGGAATAGACAATCATGTTTCCTGGCCATTATAGCATACTTTCGTCTGGCGGAGGCCGTTACCTGCGCCTGATGGCGGAAAACGCGCTGGAGAGGAGACTCACTCGCGACGGACCAGATGCACTAGGCCGCGGCGCCCATTGATGCGCCAGGTCGGGTCCTCGCGGTCCAGCCTCTCGGCTTGCCCCTCGGCCAGGCCCACCATGATCTCCGCCTTGAGCGTGCGCAGGCTGAGGGTCGATGTCGGCATGAACTGCGTGACCTCTTCCAGCCGCGTCGTCGGCGGCCAGTGGCGGTCCTCGAGCAGGCGGCGGTAGTTCACGTCTCCCTTGAGCACCAGCAAGTCGGCGCCCGCCAGCTCCCCGCGCAGCGCGGAGGGCAGCTGGCTGAAGAAGAGATGCGTGGCCCAGAATGGGTGCGTGGCCAGGCTCAGGGCGCCCCGGCGCATGGAGCCGCCCAGCCGGGCGCCGATGCGCTGCAGAGCGGCCTCACCCGACGTCTGCAGGGCAGCAATGGTACGTTCGCAGTCCCCAATCATGGCGTCGGACACAAAGTAGGGCTGCGGCTTTAGGTGCAGGCGGACGTGCTGCACCAGCCCGCGCTCCAGGAGCGCGTCGACCAGCCCCAGATCGCTGAGCAGCTCCAGCCCGCTGTTGTCAGTGACCAGGTCGAGGCGGCGTATCCGTCCCGAACGGAGCAGATCCCAGACCAGCCCACCGTGATCGACGAGTAGCGCCGCTGGGTCATGCTCTGGCGTGTCGGCGTGGGCGGCCAAGGTCGCGCGGTTGCTCAGGTCCACGCGGTTGCCCCACAGGCTGCGGTAGAGCCACCAGTGCGTGGTGGCCTCATCGCCGGCCCGGTCATCCAGATTGCCTAGGAGGCCGGCAAGCGCCTGTAGCCCAGTAGCAAGTACCTCCGTCTTTTGCGCCGCAAAGGGATCCGCCAGACGCCAGGGCCCTGGCCGAAAGTACCCGACGGCCTCAAGAAGGCGCCGGTAAAAGTAGGTCTCGGCCAGGAACCAGGGCAGTTCGCTCCAGGCCCGCCCGCGCCAGGGCTCCCAGGCCGCGCGCCAGAGGGCAGCATCGTCGCTCGCCTCGGCCAGCGGCAGAACGGTGCCCGCGGCGATCTCGTGGCGCAGGCCCTCCAGAGCGGCCACGATCTCGGCGGGGTAAGCGTTGTGCGCCAGGACGTCGGCAATGATCTGCGGCTTGCGCACCTTGATGGTGTGCTCGGCAAAAGAGCCGGGTTCAGACGCCATCAGGAAGGGCGGCAGCCGGTGGTCGCTCATGTGCGCCTCACTTGGGTGAAAGAGTTTCCCGATTCTAGCATGGCGGCGGCCAAGTGCCAACCGTAGGGGAGAGGAGCCGGCTGCCCACATCAATTGACACCCCCCGATGCCAGGGCTATACTTGGCCGGATGCACGGATCGCAGATAGGGAGACGCATGTTCCAGGTTTTCCCCTTCACCGCCATAGTCGGCCAGGAACGCATGAAGCGGGCGCTGATCCTTAACGCCATCAGCCCGCAGATCGGCGGAGTACTCATCCGCGGTGAACGTGGCACGGCCAAGTCAACGGCGGCCCGGGCTCTGGCCGCTCTGCTGCCCGACATCCGCGTCGTCGATGACTGCCCCTTCTCCTGCGACCCGGCCGATGCCGAGCAACTCTGTGACCGCTGCCGCGAGCGGGTCGCCGCCGGCGAAACGCTGGCGGAGGCCGTCCGCCAGACCAGCTTTATCAACCTCCCCGTGAGCGCCACCGAAGACCGCGTCGTCGGGACGCTGGACATCGAGCGGGCCATCAAGCTCGGCGAGCGCCACTTTGAGCCCGGCGTGCTGGCCTCGGCCAATCGCGGCCTCCTCTACGTGGACGAGATCAACCTCCTCGATGACCACGTCGTTGATCTGCTGCTCGATTCGGCGGCCATGGGCGTGAACGTGGTCGAACGCGAGGGGATATCGTTCAGCCACCCGGCGCGCTTTATCCTGGTGGGCACCATGAACCCCGAGGAAGGCGAGCTGCGGCCGCAGCTCTTGGACCGCTTTGCCCTCTGCGTGGACATCGAGGGGATCGCCGACCGCACCTCGCGCGTCGAGATCCTCGAGCGGCGCGTGCGCTATGAGCAGGACCCTGAGGGGTTCTGCGCCGAGTGGTGTGCCGTCGAGGCTACTCTCACCGAGCGCATCCGTGAGGCCCGCGAGCTCCTGCCCGAGGTGACCTACGACCGCTCGCACCTGTACACCATTGCCGAGCTCACTGCTGAGATGCAGGTTGACGGGCACCGCGCCGATATCGTCATCCTCAAGACCGCCCTTGCGCAGGCTGCCTTTGAGGGCAGGACGTCGGTCGGCGATACGGACATCCTGCTGGCCGCCGAGCTGGCCCTGCCGCACCGCCTGCACCGCAGCCCCTTTGAGGAAACCAAGAGCCAGTTGGACAAGCTCGAGCAGCGCCTCGAGCGGGCGCGGGCCGAGTCAATGGCTGCCGAGAGCCAGTCGCGGCCAGACCCGACTGCTAAAAAAAAAGCCCCTCGGTAGATAATCCCTCTACGCCGCAACCGGCCGCTCAGGTGGGCATGCCCCTGCGCGGCCACCATGCCGACGCCCAATCTCTCGACTACCTGCGCCAGGGAGATATGGACGTGCTGGTCGGCGATACGTTCAAGCCCCGCAAGCTGAAGACCAGCCTGGACCGCATGAGCCGTCACACGGCGGGCAAGCGCAGCTACACGATCACCGAGCGCAAGCGGGGGCGCTACATCTATGCGCGCCCCGCCGACGGCCGCTACGATGACGTGGCCCTGGATGCCACCTTGCGCCAAGCGGCTCCGAACCAGCAGGGCCGTGAGCGCGGCGATCTGGCCGTCAGCGTGCAGGAGGACGATCTGCAGCGCAAAGTGCGCGTGCGCAAGGCCGCCAACCTGATTCTGTTTGCCGTAGATGCTTCCTGGTCGATGGCGGCCGCCGAGCGCATGGAGGCCACCAAGGGCGCCATCATGTCGCTTCTTGTGGACGCCTACCAGAAGCGCGACCTGGTATCCATGATCTCTTTTCAGAAGGACCGGGCCAACCTGGTGCTGCCGCCCACCTCCAATGTTGACATGGCCAAGGAGGCCCTCAAGGATCTGCCCGTGGGCGGCAAGACGCCCCTCTCTGCCGGCCTCCTCTTGGGCTACCAGATCATCGAGCGTGAAAAGCGGCACAACCGCGAGATCATGCCTCTGTTCATCATCCTGACCGACGGCGCCGGCAACGTGTCGATCACGGGGATGCCCGCTCACGAGGAGAGCCTGCTGCTGGCCGACCTCTTTGCCCAGAACCATATCCGCGCCTTGGTCATCAACACCGAGCATGAGGCGCTCGACCGGGGCCTGGCTCAGGAACTGGCCACCGCCATGGACGCTCCCTGCTACTCGCTCGGCGAGTTGCGCGCCGACGTCCTCTACCAGACCGTCCGCCGCGAGCTACAAGGATAGCCCCCGCCTACATGGACATCTCCCGCCGCCGACAGCTCTCTGCCGACGCCCTGCTCCTGCTGGTGACCGCCATCTGGGGCGGCACGTTCGTCATGGTGAAGGGCGCCGTCAGCACGTACCCCGTCTTCCAGTTCCTGACCATCCGCTTTGCGCTGGCCTCGCTGGTGTTGGCCGCGGTCACCCGCGGCCGCGTGCGGCGGTTGGGCTGGCGGGGGCTGGCCGCGGGGGCGCTGATCGGCCTGTTCCTTTTTGCCGGCTATGCCCTGCAGACGGTGGGGCTGCGCTACACGTCGGCCTCCAAGGCCGGGCTCATCACGGGGCTATCGGTAGTCATGGTGCCGGTACTGCAGAGCGTCGTGA
Source organism: Anaerolineae bacterium (assembly GCA_040768605.1). GTDB lineage: Bacteria > Chloroflexota > Anaerolineae > UBA1429 > UBA1429 > JAAZBY01. The sequence continues at coordinate 130,083 of JAXGMP010000003.1, forward strand.
TCCGTAGGCGCCCCGCCCCGGCGGTGCTGGTCGGCGTGGTGCTGGCCACGGTCGGCCTGGCGCTGCTCACTCTCGGCTCCGGGGCTGGCGATGGCCTGGTGCTCGAGCGGGGCGACTTCATCGTGCTGGGCTGCGCCCTGGCTTTCGCGCTGCACCTGATTGCCGTCAGCGTCTTTGCCCCGCAGATGGACGCGTTGGCCCTCACCCTCATCCAGGTCCTGACGGTGGGCCTGCTGAGCCTGGCGCTGGCGACAGGCGAGGGGCCCTGGTCGGCGCCCGCGCCCGACGTGTGGATGGCGGCTGCCTTTACCGGCCTGCTGGCCACGGCCCTGGCCTTCGGCCTGCAGAACAGCGTACAGCGCTTCACGACGCCGACGCATACGGCCCTCATCTTTAGCGCCGAGCCCGTCTTTGCCACGCTCTTTGGCATGCTGCTGGCCGACGAGACGTTGCTGCCCCGCGGGATCGTGGGCGGCCTGCTGATCCTGGCCGGCACCGTCATCAGTGAGGTACCCTGGGCGCGGAGGGCAGCCCGCCGCCGCGCCGCGCCCGGCCCGGCCGAAGATGGGCGGGCACCGCTGGCCGAGGGAGGCCTCGAGAAGTAGCCTCGTGAGGCGGGGGCGGACCCGGCCTTGGTCGGCTGCCGATTCTGTGGTAGACTGCTGGCATTCATCTGTGAGGAGTGGTGATGCGCCGGATCGCGCTTTTCTTCGTACTCGTGCTGGTTCTGGCCGGGCTGATCGTGCCGCCCGTCGCTGCGGCCCCGTCGCTCCAGGGGCAGGTGCTGATCACCTCCCCAGGGGTCAACGAGGAGGTCCGCGGCCTGGTGCCGGTGATCGGGTCCGCCTCGGTGCCCGGCTTTCAGTACTACAAGCTCGAGTACGGCGTGGGCCCCAACCCAACCGACTGGGCCCTGGTCGACCGCATGTTTGACGCGGCGGTCATCAACAATCAGCTGGCCGTCTGGAACACCAACGCGGTGCCCGACGGCGTCTACAGCCTGCGCCTGCGCGCCGTGAAGCAGGATGGGAACTATGACGAGTTCTCCTTGCGCGGCGTGATCGTGTCCAACACGCGCCCGACGTCGACCACCACGGTAACACCCACAGAGACGCCCGGCGAGCAGGCCACGCCGGCCCCCGGGGCCACCCCCGCGGCGCCCGGCACGCCTGCGCCCACGGCGACCCCGGTGACGGTGGGCCCCGCCGGGCCCCTCGCCCCACCGACGGCCACGCCCACCATCGGTGCGCCGGCCCGCCAGAGCAACGTGCCCTTTGACCTGGACCCCAAGGGCTGGTCGCAGGCCTTTGTCTTTGGCGTGATGGCCATGGGGGCCGCCATTGCGGTGCTGGGCATCGTGTTTGCAGTGCGTCGCCTCCTGTAGCGGGGAGCGGTACGGGCGCCAACATAGCCGCTAGAGTTCAGGGGCTACCCTCAGCGGATTAGCCCCTGGTTTGCTGTGGGGAGAAGCATTCTCTATGAGCGTCTTCAGGCGCCTCCGGGGAGGCGGCCGGCAGAGCGCGCCCTCGGAGGGCTACCTCATCGTTGGCCTGGGCAACCCGGGCCGCAAGTACGCCGCCAACCGCCACAATGTCGGCTTTCAATGCCTGGACCTCCTGGCCGAAAAGCATGGCATCCCGGTAGGACGCAAGCGCTTCCAGTCGCTTACCGGTGAGGGCCGCCTCGATGGCAGCCGGGTGATCCTGCTCAAGCCACAGACCTTCATGAACGACTCGGGCCTGGCCGTGTCGCCGGCCAGCCGCTGGCACAAGATCCCGCCGGAGCGCATCCTGGTCATCTATGACGACCTGGACCTGCCGCTGGGCAAGCTGCGCATCCGCCAGGGTGGGTCCAGCGGCGGGCACCACGGCATCAACTCGATCATCGGCCAGCTGGGCAGCGACGACTTTGTGCGGCTGCGCATCGGCATCGGGCGGCCGCCGCGCGGCCAGGGTGATCCGGTGGACTATGTGCTGGGCGATTTCGACGCGGAGCAGCGCCCCGTCATGGACGAGACGCGCGAGCTGGTCGCCAAGGCGGTGACGACTATTCTGGCAGAGGGCGTGACGCAGGCGATGAACGTGTACAACGGCCTGTGACGCCGCCGCCCTGGCCCCTGCTCAGCGGGAGCACGTGAGGCTCGCGAAGGTGAACCTTTCCGGCGTCATCCAACTGCTCAAAGAGAGTTCCCCCTATCGCGCCATCCTCGAGGCGCTCGACGGCGCATCCGGCGGCACCCAGCGGTCCGGCCTGGCCATGGGCGTGCTGACGGCGGCCCGCCCGGCGCTGGTGGCCGCGCTGCAGACCGACTGGCCCGGACCCATCCTGTGGATCGCCGGGAGCCCCGACACGGCGCGGCAGAACGCCAATCAAGCCCGTATCTGGAGCCTGGCCCCGGGACAGGTCTCGCACTTTCCGGCGCCCGATGCTATCTTTTACGATCCCAACCCGTGGGATAGCTCCACCGTCCATTCGCGCAGCAGCCTCATGGCCGAGCTGGCCGCGCTGCAGCAGGACCGTTCCGACGGGGCCGGGCAGGGCCTGCTGATCTCGACTTCGATGTGGGCGCTCATGCCCCGCAGCGTCTCTCCGCTGGCCTTTCGGCGGGCCATGGACAGGCTGTCTGTCGGCCGGATCATCAGCCCCTACCAGCTGCTCGAGCGGTGCGTCCTGCTGGGCTATGAGCCGGCCGTGGTCGTCGAGGGGCCGGGTACTTTTAGCCACCGCGGCAGCATCGTTGACTTTTGGCCGCCCCATGCGGACCAACCCATTCGCGTCGACTTTTGGGGCGACGAGATCGACAGCATGCGCACCTTTGACCCCGCCGACCAGCGCTCTCGAGACGAGGTCTCTGAGGCTCTGCTGGCGCCGGCCAGCGAGGCACTGCCCGAGTGGGGCAAGGCGGCCTCTGCCGCCCTGGCCGAGCTGGACCTGTCCGCGTGCGAGGCCGCCTGCCGCCAGCGTATCTCCGAGCAGGTCGGGCACCTGGCCCGGGGCGAGGCGTTCACGGGCATGGAGTACTACCTGCCCTATCTCTACCCACGGCCGGGCAACCTGCTGAGCTTTGTGCCCAGGGGCACGTTGGTCCTGCTGGACGACGTGGTGGACGTGCGCTCGGCGGCCATAGGGCTCGCGGAGCAGGCCCAGGGCCTGCGCGCCGAGATGGCCGCTGCGGGCAAGCTGCCCCCCAACTTTGCCACGCCCTACTTTCCCTGGGAGGAGCTGGAGGAGCGGCTAACGGCGCTGTCGGCCGTCAGCCTCGGGCTTGGCTATGGCGAGGAGGAGCACCCCGAGGGTGCCGAGGGCTTTATCGCGGCGCCCCGCTACGGCGGGCAGCTGGCCCACGTGCTCTCCAACGTCGCCGAGCTGCGCGACGACGAGCGCCGCGTGGTGCTGATCACCCGGCAGGCCCAGCGACTGGCCGACCTCTTGCGCGAAGAGCGCATCAACACCTATGCCAGCGATGGCCTGCCCGAGCCGCCCGAGCGGGGCAGCGTCTCTCTCATCGACGGCATCGTCGGCGAGGGCTGGGCCCTACCGCAGGCCGGCCTGCTGGTGCTGAGCGATACGGAGATCTTTGGCTGGGCGCGTGCCCGCCGGAGGGCACAGCCCTCCAAGGCCCGCCTGGCCCCGGAGAGCTTTTTCGCCGATCTGCGCCCCAACGACTATATCGTGCACCTGGACCATGGCATCGGGCGCTTTCTGGGCATGGTGCGCAAGGCCATCGGTGGCATCGAGCGTGAGTACCTGGAGATCGAGTACGCCTCCGCGGACCGCCTCTATGTGCCCGTCCAGCAGGCCAACCGCGTCAGCCGTTATCTCGGCGCGGACGACCGCACCCCCTACATGCACCGGTTGGGCGGCAACGAATGGCAGACGGTGCGCGCCCGCGCCGAGAAGGCCGTGCGCGACCTGGCGGTGGATTTGCTGGAGCTCTACGCGACCCGTGAGGTGACCCCGGGGCACGGCTTTGCCCCCGATACGACCTGGCAGCGCGAACTGGAGGACTCGTTCCCCTACGAAGAGACCGACGACCAGGTCCGGGCTCTGGAAGAGATCAAGGAAGACATGGAGCAGCCCCGGCCGATGGACCGCCTGCTGTGCGGCGACGTCGGCTATGGCAAGACGGAGGTGGCCCTGCGGGCGGCCTTCAAGGCCGTCATGGACGGCAAACAGGTGGCCGTGCTGGTGCCCACCACCGTGCTGGCCCAACAGCACTACTATACCTTCCGGCGGCGGCTGCGCGCCTTTCCCGTCAATGTGGAGATGCTATCGCGCTTCCGCTCCCCGGCCGACCAGAACGCCGTCATCGAGGACCTGCTGCGCGGCTCCGTCGATATCATCATCGGCACGCACCGCCTCCTTTCTGCCGACGTCACCTTCAAGGACCTGGGCCTCCTGATCATCGACGAGGAGCAGCGCTTCGGCGTGGCCCACAAGGAACGGCTCAAGCAGCTCCGCCGTGAGGTGGATGTGCTGACCCTGACGGCTACGCCCATCCCGCGCACCCTGTCGTTGGCGCTGAGCGGCGCGCGCGACATGTCGATCATCGACACCCCGCCCGAAGAGCGCCTGCCGGTGCGCACCTACGTCTCAGAGCACGACGAGGCGCTGATCCGCCGGGCCATCCTGCGCGAGATCGACCGGGGCGGGCAGGTGTTCTTTGTGCACAACCGCGTGCAGGATATTCACGACGTGGCCGACCGCCTGGCGCGGGTGGTGCCCGAGGCCTCGGTGGTGGTCGGCCATGGGCAGATGGACGAGGGGGAGCTCGCCCAGGTGATGCTCGGCTTTGCCCAGGGCGAGTACGACGTGCTCTTGTCGACGACGATCATCGAGAGTGGGCTGGACATTCCCAACGTCAACACCATCATCATCGACCGGGGAGACGCCATGGGCCTGGCGCAGCTCTACCAGCTGCGCGGCCGCGTGGGGCGCGGCGCCAACCGCGCCTACGCCTACCTGTTCTACAAGGAACCCCTGTCAGACATCGCCCGGCAGCGCTTACAGACCATTCAGGAAGCCACCGAACTGGGCGCCGGCTTTCGCGTGGCCATGCGCGACCTGGAGATCCGCGGTGCCGGTGAGATCCTGGGGGCCGAGCAGCACGGGCACATCGCCGCGATCGGTTTTGACCTCTACACCAGGCTGCTGCAAAAGGCGGTGGCGGAGCTGCGCGCCCAGAGCGGAGACACCGTGGCGGCTATGCGCCGGGCGCAGCACGCCGTGGCCACCTCGGGGGCGCTCGAAGCGGGGGTGAGCATCGACCTGCCGGTGTCGGCCTACCTGCCGGAGGGGTTCATGCCCGACGGGCAGCTGCGGCTGCGCTTCTACCGGCGCATGGCCCGCGTCGAGTCGGAGGGGGAGGTCGACAGCCTGGCCCAGGAGATGCGCGATCGTTTTGGCCAGATCGACGAGCCCGTCGAGGGCTTGCTGTACATTCTGCGGGTGCGCACCTTGGCCGAGGCCTCGGGCGTCCGCTCGGTCAGCCGTGACGAGGCGCGCATCACCCTGGTGTTGCCGATGCCCCTCACGCCTGAAGCCGCGCGCAGCCTGGGCAGCCAGTTCTGCGACGCCACGGCGCGGGGTAACCGCGTCTGGCTGGACCTGACCCCGACCTGGCGGGAGCAGCTCCTGGGCCTGTTGCGCAGGCTGCTCGACCTGCGCCCCCTGGCCCAGGTATCTGCCTAGGCCCCGCGCCCGTACTACAGGGGCGGAGACGCCCGCCGCCCGCCGCGCCCCAACCCGGCCGCTGCCAGCACCACGCCCACGACGATGAGGAGCAGCGGGCCCAGGAAGGTGAACACGCCGCTGAAGATCAGGAACATCAGCAGGCCTACCCCACCGACGATGCTGGCGGCCAGCAGCACGCCGCTCCGTCGCTCGGCGATCAGGTAGAAGAGAAAGAGCCCCAGCCCGACGGCCATCGGCTCGACGGTCCACAGGAACGCCCAGGTGCCCCAGAGCCCGGTGACGTTCTGAAAGAGGAGCACGAGGCCGTTGGCCGTGATGATCGTGCCGGGGATAACCAGCCCGGCCAGGCTGGCGCGCCGCTCCCACCAGACGACCAGGGGGAGCAGGAAGGCCGCCCCGGCCCAGAGGATAAAGAAGGGCCATGCGGCGCGCCAACCAAGGCGCATCCCGAACAGCGCCCCGCCGCGCGTGGCCTGGGCCAGGAACATGATGATGCCCAGCAGGATCACCAGCAATCCCGCATACAGGGAACCGCGATTGCGCATAGGACAGACTCCTTCCCTCTCCGCCGTCGGACGTCACCCTCTATACGCGGGCACCACCGGCGGGTAGCGCCACGGCAGCGCAAAAAACGGCCCCCGTCACCGCGTGACGGGGGCCGTTCGGCATTCCTGGGGCACTATTGCATGGCCCGGGAGACGAGCGAATCGTCGATGTCCTCTCCCAATGCCACCGGCAGAACCTGGTCCATGTTCTCCACGAACACAAAGTTCAACGCGCGGCGCAGGCGCTTGGGCACCTCGGACATGTCCCGGTGGTTCTGCTTGGGCACCAGCATCGTCTTGAGCCCCGCGCGATGGGCGGCGAGCGCCTTCTCACGCAGGCCCCCGATGGGCAGTACCCGGCCGCGCAGGGTGATCTCACCGGTCATGGCCACGCTGTGGTTCACCACACGCCCGGTCAGCGCCGAGATTAGCGCTGTGGCGATGGTCACCCCCGCGGAAGGGCCGTCCTTGGGTACGGCGCCCTCCGGCACGTGAATGTGCAGGTCGATCTTGTCAAAGTCGATGTCGCCGATGCCCAGCTCCTCGGCCCGCGAGCGCGTGTAGGACAGGGCCGCCTGGGCCGATTCCTGCATCACCTCACCGAGTTGGCCGGTCAGGAGGAGCTGCCCCTTGCCGGGCATCACGGTGACCTCGATGGAGAGCGTGTCGCCGCCCGCTTCCGTCCAGGCCAGGCCGGTCGCCACGCCCACCTGATCGGTGGTCTCTGCCTCCAGGAAGCCGTAGCGCGGCGGCCCCAGGTAGCGATCCAGCCCCTGCTTGGTGATGTGCTTGGGCGAGGGCTTCCCCTCGGCCACCCGCAGAGCCACCTTGCGGCAGATCTGGGCAATCTGACGGTCCAGATTGCGCACGCCCGACTCGTGCGTATAGTCGCGGATGAGCGCGCGCAGGGCCCCGTCCGAAAAGTCGAGCGCCACCAGCCCGTTCTGCTCCAGCTGGCGCGGGATCAGGAACTTGTAGGCGATCAGGACCTTCTCGTCCTCCAGGTAGCCCGGGAACTCGACCACCTCCATGCGGTCCTCGAGGGCGTCGGGGATGGGGTCGAGCATGTTGGCCGTGGTGATGAACATCACCTTGGAGAGGTCAAAGGGCACCTCGAGATAGTGGTCCGAGAAAGCGCTGTTCTGCTCCGGGTCGAGCACCTCGAGCAGGGCCGAGGCCGGGTCGCCGCGAAAGTCGAGCCCCATCTTGTCGATCTCGTCCAACATAAAGACGGGGTTCTTGCTGCCGGCGCGGCGCATAGTCTGGATGATGCGGCCGGGCAGCGCGCCGACGTAGGTGCGCCGGTGACCGCGGATCTCGGCCTCGTCGCGGATGCCTCCGAGGCTGACGCGCACGAACTTGCGCCCCAGGGCCTCGGCGATCGACTTGCCCAGCGAGGTCTTGCCCGTGCCCGGTGGGCCGACGAAGCAGAGGATCGGGTTCTTCATCTTTTCGGCGGCCAGCCGGTGTACGGCGATGTGCTCCAGGATGCGCTCTTTGGCCTTGGGCAGCCCGTAGTGGCTTTCCTCGAGCACCTTGCCGGCCTGGGTGATGTCCAGCGAGTCCTCGGTGGCGTTCTCCCAGGGGAGTTCCAGGATCCAATCCAGGTAGGTGCGGATCACGGCAACCTCGGGCGCCGAAGGGGGCATGGTCGCCAGGCGCGACAGCTCCTTCTCGGCCTTTTCGCGCACCTCGTCGGGGAGCTTGGTCTCGGCCAGCTGCGCCTTGAGCGCGGCAACCTCCTGCAGGTGTGGGTCCCCCTCACCCAGCTCGTTCTGGATGACGCGCATCTGCTCACGCAGGAAATACTCGCGCTGGCTCTTGTCCACCTCTTGCTGGACCTGGGAGTGGATGCGGTTCTCCAGCTCCAGGACGTCCAGCTCGGAAGCGAGCATGATGCTCAGGCGCTGCAGCCGCTCGGTGCAGTCGGCCACCTCGAGGATCTCCTGGCGCCGCGCGACGTCGAGCTCCAGGAGGGAGGCGATCAGGTCGGCGAGGTCACCGGGCTCCTCGGCGTTCATGGCCGCCACGTAAGCATCTTCGGGGATGCTACGGCTCAGCTGCATCACCTTCTCAAACAGCGCCAGCACCGCGCGCATCAGCGCGTCGGTCGAGAGGCCGGTGACGACGGTCTCTTCCACCGGGGTGACGGTGGCGCGCAGGTAGGGGTCCACCTGGCCAAACCCGGCCAGCCGCACGCGGCGCTGGCCCTGTACCCAGACGTTGATGCTGCCGTCCGGCATGCGCAGCTTGCGTGCCACGGTGACCTCGGTACCCACCTCGTGGAGCTCCTGCGGCTCGGGGTCCTCGATCTCTTCGTCCCGCTGGGTGACGACGACGAGGCGCGCGTCATCCTCGTCGAGCGCCGCCTCGATGGCGCGGATAGAGCGGTCTCGTCCCACAAAGAGGGGGGCCACCATGTGCGGGAATATGACCGTGTCGCGCAATGGCAGCACAGGAAAGTCGTGCACCGTATAGTCCTCGCTGGGCGTGTCGTGTTGCTCATCGAACCAGTCGCCAGGCATTCCTGCGCTGGTGGAAATCTGACTTGCCATGCGGCCTACTGCCTCCGAATCAAAGTGGCGGGACTATAGCATACCGACAGGGAGACAACAAACTTGGGTGGGCCAGCCCTGTCGCGCGCCGGGGCCAGCGGCGCGTGTGCGCATGCCAGGTGCGCCAGGCCATGCTATCCCGTGGATATTACATAATAGACTGCATCGGGCAGTCCGCCAAATACTCACTGCTCCCTCACTCGCCCAACAGCCGGGTGAGGATATGCACCGCGGCGGCCTTGTCGAGCGGGGTGTTGTTGCTCCCGCACTTGGGTGACTGCACGCAGGCCGGGCATCCCTCCGTACAGGGGCAGCCTCGCACCAGGTCGCGCGTGCGCCGCCAGAGGTCCTCCACGACGGCGAAGCCCTGCCGCGCAATGCCCACGCCCCCCGGGTGCCCGTCGTAGATGAACACATGCGCCTGCCCGGTATCGGGGTGGGCGGGCGAGGAGAGCCCGCCGATATCGTCCCGGTCACACATGGCAAAGAGGGGCAACATGCCGATGCAGGCGTGTTCGACGGCGTGCAGCCCGCCGGCCAGGTCCAGCCCGAGGGAGGTCACCTCCGCCTCGATCTCCGGCGGGACGTGGAACCAGAGCCCCTCGGTCACGTACTCCTGGGCGGGGAGGTCCAGTGGCTCCATAGCCACCGTCTCACCGGTGAACTGCAGCCGGCGCCGATACCCGACCACCTGCTGCCACACGCGCAGCTGCCCGAGGAACAGGGTGATGCCTCCGGCTTGGCGTGCCTCCAGCGAGCGCACGATGTGGACGTCGTTCGCCTCCAGGGGCTGGGTGTAGGTGTCTCCCGAGGTGGGCCGGGCAAAGGCCACCCGGGCCTCCTGGTCCAGCGCCGTGATCAGGTACGGCTCACCGAGGTGCAGGTGAATGGCCCCCGGATGCACGCGGTAGTAGGCGGTCTCGGCGTCGATCTCCTCCATCACGCGGTAGTCGTCGGCCTCGTTCAGCACCAGGAAGCGGTCTCCGGAGGTGCCGCGGATGTTCACCTCTCGCGCGGGAGGGTCGTTCGCAGCCAGGTGCCAGCGGTCGCCGCGGGCCTGCAGGCGGCCCTCGGCTTCCAGGCTGTCGCGGGTGGGAGGGTAGGCCGGGCCAAAGAGCGCCTCGTCGGCGTCGTCGAGGGGCGCCTCCCAGGCCGCGCACAGCAGGTGCCCGGCCAGTATGTACGGGTTCTGCGGGTTGGTCAGCGCGGCCTCATGCACGCGGTCGAACAGTTCGCGCGGGTGGGTCATATAGTACTGGTCGAGCGGGTCCTCCCCACCGAGGAGGACGTTCAGTGCCGGGCGGCGGCCCCGCCCGGCACGCCCGGCCTGCTGACGGGTGCTGGCCAGGGTGCCGGGGAAGCCGGCCTGGAGCGTGGCGTCGATGGTGCCCACGTCGATGCCCAGCTCCAGGGCGCTGGTAGCGGCGACGCCCAGCAGTTCGCCGGCAAACAGGCGCCGCTCGATCTCGCGGCGCTCGGCAGCCAGGTAGCCGCCGCGGTAGGCGCTGAGGCGCTCGGCCAGCTCGGGGCGGTCCTTGCGCAGTTTGCCTTGGGCGTAAATGAACAGCAGCTCGGCGACCTTGCGCGTGCGGCCAAAGGCGATGGTGCGCAAGCCGCAGCGGGCCGCCTCAGCCAGGAGCTCCGCCGTCTCCACGTTGAGGCTGGCGCGGCGCCCGGTGGCAGCGTCCTCCAGCGGGGGGTTCCACAGCACAAAGTGCCGCTCGCCCTGCGGGGCGCCGTCCTCGCCGATGACGGTGGCCCTTTGCCCGAGGAGGCTGGCGGCATGCTGCGCGGGATTGGCCAGGGTGGCCGAGCAGAGCAGGAACTGCGGCGCCGCGCCGTGCAGCGCACAGACGCGCTGCAGCCGCCGGAGCAGGCAGGCCACGTGCGAGCCAAAGACCCCCCGGTAGACGTGCGCCTCGTCGAGCACCACGTAGCGCAGGTGCCGAAAGAACTCTCCCCAGCGCGCGTGCTGCGGGAGGATGGTGCGGTGTAGCATGTCAGGGTTGGACAGGAGCACCGTGGCGCGGCGGCGGATCTCGGCGCGAGAGCCGGCGGGGGTGTCCCCATCAAACACCGCGGCACGGGCCGCCGGCGCGGCGGGCAGCAGCTCGTTCAGGGCTCGGGCCTGATCCTGGGCCAACACCTTGGTGGGGAACAGGTACAGTGCCCGGCTGAGCGGCTCGGCCAGCAGCGCCTCCAGCACGGGGATGTTGTAGCAGAGAGTCTTGCCGCTGGAGGTGCCGGTGGCGACGATGACGTGCTCCCCGCGGCGGGCCGCCTCGATCGCCGCGGCCTGGTGGCTGTACAGGCGTCCGACCCCGGCTGCATCGAGAACCCCCTGCAGGGCAGGCGCCAGGGGCGTCGAGAGGTCGCCGAAACGGGGCTCCCGCGGCGACAGGCGTTCCACATGGACCATCTGCCCCCGGTAGCCCGGCAGGCTGCTCAGGTGTTCGAGGAACTCGGGGATCTCCATCGGTCTGTAGCCCCGTGGCGGGGTTGCCTCCTTCGCTGGCGCTCAGTGTAGCAGGGCACCCTGTAGGGCTCAAGGCGGCGGCCAGCGCGCGGGCCGGGCCGTAACGAGTTGGCAGAGGGCACCCGGGAAGGTATAATCGCCGAAAGTCACTACAAGGAGGGGCCATGAGCGTCTTTTCCATCGACTGGACCAAGTACAGGCTGGTCGATCTCTCCTACGAAGTGATCCCGGGGGCCAGCCAGGACCGCTACTTTGAGCTCAAGCATGACCTGCTGGCCGACCAGGCCACCATGTACCACGTGCGCACCCATTCGCACGTCGGCACCCACGTCGAGGTCGACGCGCACTTTTTCGACGGCGGGCGCGACGTGACGGGCTACCCCCTGAGTGCCTTTCATGGCCGGGCGCTGCTCCTGGACGTGCCCGACGTGGCCGCGACCCCGCACGTCGGCGTCGCCTATCTCGAGCAAGAACTGGGCGCGCTGATCGGCGAGGGGGATATCATCATCTGCCGCAACTCGGACCCGGAGAGCCTGGCCGGCAGGCGCCCGCGGCCCACCCTCACGCCGGAGGCCGGGCGCTGGTTCGCCGAGCACCAGGTCAAGATGATTGGCATCGATACCCACTTTGGCCTGGGCAAGGATATCCCCAGCGGGCGGGCCCTGCACGACGTCTTTATGGGCGCCGGCGGCACCTTGATCGAGTTCCTCGATCATCTGGACCTGCTGCGCCGCAAGGAATTCTACTTTATCGCGCTGCCCTACCTCGTGCGAGATATGGACAGCTCCTGGACTCGCGCAGTGGCCATCGAGGAAAAGTAGCCTCGGGAACCGCGCGGGCGTGACGGGCGTCCAGGGGGCAGAGTCGCGTCCCTGGGCGCCGTCGTGTTGGAGGAACGGATGAGAGTCAGTGTGATCTACCCGGGCATCGGGGGCAAGGGATTCCATTCGATCGGCCAGGGCATGGACTCAGGCTGGATCAGCCATGGCGTCGGCATCCTCACCGCCTGCGCTCGGGAAGCCGGCCACGACGCCAACCTGATCGATCTGCGCGCCCTGCGAGATTGGGAGCACCTGCGCGAGGAGCTCCTTGCCAGGCAGCCCGAGGTAGTGGCCGTCTCGATGATGAGCGTCGACTATGAGCCGGCGCTGCACTGCCTCGAGATCGCCCGCGAGGTCTGCCCGGGCGCCGTGACCATGGTCGGCGGGCCCCACCCCTCGATCATGCCGGACGAGCTCGAGGGCAACCCCCACATCGACCACATCTTTCTGGGCGAGGGTGAGGAGACTTTCCCCGACGCGCTCGACCGCCTGGCGCGCGGTGAGCCGCTCCCGCGGATCGTGCCGGGCACGCATCCGGACCTGGACAAGGTGCCCCTGGCCTACCATCAGCTGTTTGTCGATGAGTGGCGCCGGCAGGGCTACGAGGTCACCTCTCCGGAGGCGCCCTTTGTCCCCGAGCTGCCGCCCCCCTTTGTGACGGTGATCGCCGGGCGCGGCTGCATGTACAACTGCTCGTACTGCCAGCCGGCCGAGCGGGCCATTTTCGGGCGCAAGGTGCGCCGGCGCAGCGTGGAGAGCATCCTCGCGGAGCTGCGCATCCTGCAGGACCTCTACCAGTTCCGCAGCTTTATGTTCCACGACGACTGCCTGACCGAGGATCGCGAGTGGGTGGTGGCCTTTTGTGAGGCTTATATGGCGGCCGGCTTCACCCAGCCCTTCTTCTGCCAGAGCCGCGCCGATATCATCGTCAAGAACGAGGACATGGTAGCCCTGATGGCCAGGGCCGGGCTGCGCGGGTACTTTGTGGGGTTCGAATCGGGCAGTGACCGGGTGCTACGCTTTATCCGCAAGGGCACCAAGCGCTGGCAGAACCTGGCGGCGGCCAGGATCTGCCGCAAGTACGGCATCTCGATCTGGGCGAACTATATGCTGGGGCTCCCGACGGAGACCAAGGAAGAGGTGCTGGAAACCATCAGCATGCTCAAAGAGATGGATCCGGACTATTACAGCCCCGCCTTTTACACGCCCCATCCGGGCAGCGATCTCTATACCTACTGCATCGAAAACGACCTCTCCCTGATCAAGGATCACGGCAGCTACCGGCGCAACCCGGACGAAGCCAAGATCAAAGGGATCGACTATGAGTGGCTCACCTGGGCGCTTGAGGAGTCGCAGAAGCGGACTCTCCTCAACCGGGCGCGCCGCCGGACGCGCTATCTATGGCGGCGCTATGCGCGCCCCAAGAAGGCGCTCGAGAAGCTCGGCGCGTTGATCGCGGGCCGTGGGGCACACTCGCCAGCCAACTAGGAGGTTCGCGTGCGCAACCTGATGATCACCGGCGGAGCAGGGTTCATCGGCTCCAACTATGTCCACTATGTGCTCGAGCACCACCCCGACTACCGGGCCGTCGTCTACGACAAGCTGACCTACGCCGGCAACCTGGACAACCTGAAGGATATCCGCGAGAACCCGCGCTTTGTCTTTGTCGAGGGGGACATCTGCGACGCGGAAAAGGTCCGCCGCACGATCGCCGAGCACGACGTTGACACCATCGTGAACTTTGCCGCCGAGACCCATGTGGACCGCTCCCTGTCCGACGCCGGCGCCTTTATCATGACCGACGTGTACGGCACGCACGTGCTGCTCGAGGCGGTCCGCGAGCTGGGCCTGGAGCGCTACCATCAGGTCTCGACCGACGAGGTCTATGGGGAGGTGTTGGAGGGTTCCTCGGTCGAGACGGACGCCATCCACACGCGCAGCCCCTACTCGGCCTCCAAGGCCGGGGGGGATCTGCTGGTGCTGGCCTACCACGTGTCGTTCGGGACGCCAGTCACCATCACCCGCGGCTCGAACAGCATCGGGCCATACCAGTACCCGGAAAAGGTGGTGCCCCTCTTTGTCACCAACGCCATGGACGACAAACCCCTGCCCATCTATGGTGACGGCCTGCAGATGCGCGACTACCAGTACGTGGTCGACCACTGCGAGGGGATCGACGTGGTGCTGCATCGCGGGGCGCTGGGAGAGGTCTACAACCTGGGCACCGGCGTCGAGACGCGCAACATTGACATGGCCCGGCTCCTCCTCCGCCTGCTGGGCAAGCCGGACAGCCTGCTGCAGTACATCACCGACCGCCCCGGCCACGATCGGCGCTACTCCCTCTGCGTCGACAAGGTCAAGAGCCTCGGGTGGAAGTCGCGCCACAACTTTGAGCAGGCGCTGGAGGCCACGGTGCGCTGGTACGTCGACAACGAGTGGTGGTGGCGCCGGATCAAGTCGGGTGAGGCCTATCGCGAGTACTACCAGGCGCACTACTCCGGGCGCGAGGTCGAGCGCCCCGCCAACGGGTGAGCAGTTCCCGCCCCCTGCCGCCCCTCTCCTCGACCGCCCGCGACCGCAGCGGCGCGCGCTGGGGTTGGCTGCGGCCGACGGTCGGCCTGCTGGCCGGCGGCGGGCTGTTTTGGCTGGCCGTCCGTGAGGTGGCCTGGGGCGACATGGTCGCGGTGCTCGCCCGGGCCCGCTGGGGTTGGCTGGTGCTGGCCTGGCTGGCGATCCTGGTGGCGCCGCTGGTCAAGGGGTTGCGCTGGCGCTTCCTCCTGGCGGCCCATCCGGCGCGGCCGGGCTGGCTGCGGCTGACGGCCATCTTTGCCGTGGGGCAGCTGGCCAACGTGGTCATCCCGGCACGGGCCGGGGAACTTACCCGCTCTTACCTGGCCGGGCGCGGCGTGCCGGGCGGCTTTGGCCTGGTGCTGGGGACCATCCTCGTGGAGAAGGTCCTGGACGGCCTGGCCCTCCTGGCCATTGCCGGCGCCCTGGCGCTCCGGATGGCCTTGCCCGGCTGGTTCGGCACCGCGGCGTGGAGCTTTGCCGCCACCCTGGGCCTGCTGGCGGCGGGCGTCCTGATGCTCGCCTTCGGACGCACGAGTCTGGCCCGCTGGACGGGCCGCCTTCCCGCGCGCCTGCGCCGCCTGGCGGAGGCGGGGCTGGACGGCGTCGGCGCCCTGCGGGGCAGGGGCGTGCTAGTTCCGGCGCTCCTGGCCACCGTCGGGGTATGGTTATTGGGGCTGGGGTGCAACTATGTCCTGTTCCTGGCCCTGGGGCTGCCCGCCCGGGCCAGCGCTGCCTTGCTCCTTCTGGTGGTGCACTATCTCGCCGTGCTGATCCCCGGGGTGCCGGCGCAGGTGGGGCTCTTTCACTATGTCACCGTGCTGGCCCTGGAGGTGTTTGCCGTGGGAGCCGACCTGGCCATGCCGTATGCCGTAGTGCTCCATGGCCTGATCTACGGCACGATCATCGCCAGCGGGGCGCTGGCGGCGCCGGCACTCAGCGTGCGCTTCGGAGAGCTGGCCAGCCATGTCGCTGCGACGGCGGAGCGCCCCGAGGAGGCGGCATGAGGGCTAGCATCGTCGTACCGGTGCGCAACGGGGCGGGCATCATCGCCGACTGCTTGCGGGCGCTCGAGGCGCAGGACCTGCCGGTTGCCGATTATGAGGTGATCGTCGTCGATGACGGCTCGACGGACGACACCGCGGAGGTCGTGCACGGCTTTCCGGGGGTTCGGCTCATCCGGCAGGGCCCGGCCGGGCCGGCCGTGGCCCGCAACCGCGGCACGGCGGAAGCGCGCGGGGAGTACATCCTCTTTACCGATGCCGACTGCGCCCCACACCCCACCTGGGCGGGCGCCCTGCTGCGCGCCGTCGAAGAGGCGGGAGCCGCCGGCGGCAAAGGGATCTATGCCACGCGACAGCGCGGCCTGGTGGCCCGCTTTGTGCAGGTCGAGTACGAGACGCGATACCGCCGCATGGCCCGACGCGCGAGCATCGACTTTGTGGATACCTACGCCGCCATCTACCGCCGCAGCGTCCTCGAGGAGGTGGGTGGCTTTAACGAGCTGCTCCCCTCGACCTCTCTGGAGGACCAGGAGCTGTCCTTCCGCGTCGCCGGGCGGGGGCATCGCCTGATCTTTGTGCCCGACGCCGTGGTGGACCATCTCCACGCCGCCACCCTGCGCGGCTATGCCCGCAAAAAGTTCAGCATCGGCTACTGGAAGGTCGCCGTACTGGCTTCCCACCCCTCCAAGGCGCTCGACGACGCGCATACCCCGCAGAGCCTCAAGGCCCAGGTGGCCCTCAGCGGCCTCCTGATCGTGAGCCTGCCGCTGCTCCTGGCCCGCGGGGCGCTCCGCTGGGCGCCGCTCGGTGTGGCGGCCGCCATGGCCGCCACCTGGCTGCCCTTCCTGGCCTACGCCTGGCGGCGGGACCGCGCCGTGGGCCTGGTGGCGCCAGCGGTCTTGCTGGTGCGCTCCTTGGCGCTGGGGTGCGGGTTGGCCTGGGGGTTGCTGCGGGCGCGCGGGCTGGCCAGGCTGCGCCCGCCGGCGCGGGAGTAACGCAAAACATGCGGCGGGCTCAGCCCGCCGCATGTGATCTCGCTTGCCCTCTCCCGATGCCTACCGGACGCGGTGCACGCCCTGGACGGCGTGGCAGACGTGAATCTCCGCTTCCAGCCCGGTGCGTTGGCGATACTCGTCCGGCACGCGGCGCAGGAACTCGTCGAGCGCCTCCGGCGCGACGAGGTTCACCGTGCAGCCGCCGAACCCCGCGCCCGTCATGCGCGCGCCGAGCACGCCCTCCACCCCCCAGGCCGCCTCGGCCAGGGCGTCTAGCTCGGCGCCCGTGACCTCATAATCGTCGCGCAGGCTCTCGTGTGAGGCGTTCATCAGCCGGCCAAAGGCCGCCAGGTCGTCGGCCTCGAGCGCCTGCACCGCGTCGAGCACCCGCTGAGTCTCCGTGACGACGTGCCGGCAGCGCTTGAGGGTGGTCGGCTCCAGCTCACCCTGGCGCCGGCCGAGTTCGGCAGGGGTCACGTCGCGCAGGGCGCGCACGCCGAGGAGGGCCGCGCCGCGCTCGCACTCCTGCCGGCGCAGGTTGTACTCGGAATCCACCAGGCCGCGGCGCTTTTTCGTGTCGCAGATCACCAGGAGCGGCCCGGCCGCCATCGGGATGGCCCGGTACTCGAGGCTGCGGCAGTCGATCAGCAGGGCGTGGCCGGCCTCTCCCAGCGAGATGATGTACTGGTCCATGATCCCGCAGCGCATGCCGACGAACTCGTTCTCTGCCTTTTGGCACAGGAGGGCGCGCTCCACGCCGCCGATAGTCCATCCGCCGGCCACCTCAAAGGCGTGCGCCGCGGCCAGCTCGATGGCCGCGGAGGAGCTGAGCCCGGCGGCGATCGGCACGTTGCTCGTCACGACCATGTCGAGGCCGCCCAACCGATAGCCGGCCCCCTGTAGCGCCCAGGCCACGGCCCGCTGGTAGTTGTTCCAGGGGTGTTCGGCGCTCTGTTGGACGTCCCCAAGGTCGAAGGACGCGCTTTCGCCCAGGTCGGCGGCGTAGACGTGCACCCCGCTGTCGTTGCGGGGCGAGGCCGCCACTACGACGTGCCGGTCAATGGCGGCCGGCAGCACAAAACCGTCGTTATAGTCGGTGTGCTCACCGATCAGGTTGACGCGGCCGGGCGCCGCCACGACGAAGGCCGGCTCCCCCTGAAACTGTCGACGGTAGGCGGCGGTAGCGGCCGCGGTGAGCCCACCCAGGCGATCCGGTGCTGTTCTAGAGGTCATCGACTTGTCCCGTCTCTATGAGGCGGATGAGATCAGAGAGGCTGCCGCGGGCATCCGCGCGTACCGTGGCCGGGTCGTCCCCGTGGTTGCGGTCTACCCAAAAGGTCTTGATCCCCAGGCGACCGGCCCCCATGTCGGCCTCGGGGCTGTCGCCGACCATGAGGCACTCGTCCGGCCGGCGCTGGAGGCGGTCCAGAACGGTGCGGAAGAAGGCCCGCCGTGGCTTGCAGGCCGACATGACCTCGTACGAGGTGATCCAATCGTAGTGGAACTCCTCATCGGGCACCCCTGCCCAGCGCAAGCGGGCCAGGATCGCGTCGCGCGGGAAAAGCGGCTGGGTGGCGATGGCCACCTGGTAGCCCTCGCGGCGGGCCAGTTCCACCAGACGCCTGGCGTCGGGGTCGACCTGGGTGACCGTGCGCAGCGCGTCAAAGTCCTTGCGGTAGAACCGCTCAAAAAGCGGCATGACCTCGTCAGCAGGGCGCCCGACGCGCGGCAGGAACTCGCGGGCAAAGACCTCCGCGTTGGTGCCGCTGCGCCCGTCGTTGCGCATCATCGCCTCGGTGCCAGCCTGCAGGGCCTCCATGAAGCGGACCGGCGGGCAGACGGTGCGCATCGCCTCCAGGAGGGCCCGATAGTAGGAAGGGCCGAAGGAGTCCATGTCGTTGATGAGCAGGGTGTCGTCGAGGTCTAGAAGCAGTGCGCGTAGGTAAGGCAAGTCCCCATTTCCCTCGCGGGTCGTAGCAGGTTGCGCCGGGCGATGTCAGCCGTCGCGGCCGGGCAGCAGGATGGTCGGTCGTCGGGGCTCTTCCTGCCCCTTGGCAGGCGGCGCAGGCTCGGATTCTTCATCGCCGAGCAAGAGCAGGCCCGAGGTGGTACGGTGCGCCGCCGCCCCCAGGAATTCCGCCTCTTCCTGCTGGCGCTGCGCCTCTTCTTGGCGGGCGCGTGCAGCGCGGGTGAACTCGCGCAACTTGTCGCGAGTGGTGAGTGGGTCGTGGAAGCGGGTGCCCGGGCCGATGAGCGCACGCAGCGCCTCAGCGCGGTACGACAGCAAGTAGGCCATCATGATGTGCCCGTTGTTGCGGAAAAAGTCGTCCCAGGTGGCCTTGCCCCGCTCGGCGACGAAAGTACGGAAGGCGTTGCGGACGTACTCGGCCATGCCAACCTCAAACTCCCCGGGCAGAAGCAGGCTGGCAGAGGTCAGGTGGATGGTCCCCTCCAGCGTGTAGGCCCGCGCCACGAGCACGTCCCCCGGCCTGGCGGAGCGGGCCAGCACGGCGTCTTCCGCCTCCAGGAGGGTCTGGTCGCGCAGCACGTCGAGAAGGGTCAGGCGCGGCGGTTGGGCGCCCTGGACGCGGTAGAGCCCCATCGTCGCCTGAGATATAGCCGCCAGCAGGGGTTGGTACTCGTCGGGCAGCTCACGCCCGGGGCCCTCGGCATACAGTTCGATGGGCCGGCGCCGTTCAGGGCCGACGCGATAGTCGAGCGCGAACCACTCCAGCCAGCGGAGCATGCTGCCCCGGTCGGCCTCGTCGAAACCGCCGGTGTCGTAGGCGCCCCCCCAGTAGACCTCGAACGCGGCGTCCACGTCCGCGGTGTGTTCAGGGCCTACGGCGAACTGCTCGATCTCGCTCATGAGCGAGGCGACCATCAGGCTGGCACCCCGGAGCTGTGAGCGGTCCAGCTCGTTGCGCCGCATGCAGCAGTTCTTGTACTTTCTGCCGCTGCCGCACGGACAGGGGGAGTTTCTACCGACTGCGGGCATTCACGCTATCCTCCAGCAAGGCCAACCGAGCGTCACGGTATCCCGTGAACGGCAAGATGGTACCACAGAGGCCGGCGACCGTCAACGGCCCGGCGCGCGGTCCAGCGGTTGGTTGGGCCGTGAGAAGTAGGACTAATCCATCCCTGTTAGTCTTGTACGCCCTCCCGCGCGATGGTAGAATCGATGGGCCACACGGCAGGCGCGTTGGTAGGCGTTGGTACTGCGGAGGAGCCATCATGCGTTTGACACGGGGAGCCGATTACGGGGCGCGGGGCATCATCCACTTGGCCGCCCTGCCGCCGGACTCGGTAGTGCTGGTGAAGGACATCGCTGCGGCCGAGGGCCTCCCCGAGAGCTACCTATCCAAGATCTTCCAGGAACTGGCCAAGGAGGGGCTGGTGCGCTCGCACCGGGGGGCCAAGGGGGGTTTTTCCTTGGCCAGGCCGCCCGAAGAGATCACCCTACGCGAAGTGATCGAGGCAATCGAAGGCCCTATCACCCTGAACCGCTGCCTGTCTCCCTCGGAGAGCTGTGACCGCGAGGAGGTCTGCACGATGCGCCCCGTCCTGGCCGAAGCCCAGGTGCAGCTATTGGCCGTGCTTGATGGGACGACCCTGGCGGACCTCAGCAGCCAGGCGATAGGGAGCATGCCGGCCAGCGCGGCGCTCTAGCCTGCGGCGGCAAGGTCAGGGCAGGATCTCTATCCGCTGCAGCGGCCGCGCCCGGCCCGGCTCCGCCTCCGGCGCCAGATAGAGCCCATAGGTGCCAGGGGCCACCTCGGCCGGCAGCGACAGAACGTGCGCATCGCGGACGATCTCGCCCGGCTCCCATTGTGCCGGCGGCCAGCCCCCGCCGGCAATGCGCAGCGCCTGCTCCCACACCGTCCGGCCGCGCCGGTCACGGAGGGAGGCCACCCAGCCATCGCCGGGCGCGGCGCCCTCCTGCCGCTGCCAGAAGAGCACCAGGCTGGCCGCGTCCCCGCGGTGCAGGACAAGGTCCACCTCGTGCTCTGCACCCAGGCGGTGCAGATTATGCCCCAGCAGGGTTACCCCGTCCCAGGCCATGCTGTCAGGATGCTGCAGGTCCAGCGCGCCCGCCGGCGGCGGTGTGGACGGCGCCACGACGGTAACCGTATCGAGATCTAGGGCGTCACCGAGGGGTTGCCCGGCGGCGGAGACCGCCAGACGGCGGCCGTCGGCGGCAGAGTACAGGCCGATGCGCACCGTATGGGGGCCGGGCGGGGTGCCCGGCCGCACCAGCAGGCCGTAGTAATCCACGATCGTCTCCCCGACGGCCCAGCCCAAGGTGGGGCGGCTGCCGCCGGCGGGCTCGCTGTCGCGCTGCCCAATGATGTTTCCGCGTGCGTCCACGAGGTGGGTAAAGACCTTGAGCGGTTCGCGAACCGGCTGCAGGCATTCCCAGAAGAGCGCCAGCTGCACGATGTCCCCGCTGGCCACCTGGCGCGCACCCAACGAGTAGCCGCGTAGCCGGATGCTCTCTCCAAAGGTGACCTCGGTGGCCTGCTGCGGCGCGGTAGGCGGCGCCTCGGGGACGGCATAGACCGCCAGGCGCACGTCGCCGAACCAGCTATCCAGCGTCTTGAAGGCGTGCTGGTCGAGGTAGCCCTCGATGACGCCCTCGGGGTCGCTCTCGTCCGTCGCCCACAGGATGGCATAGATGCGCTGCTGCTTGGCAAGCAGTTCGTCGAGGGCGGCCCGGGTGGCCTCCGCGTCGATGGGCCGCTGCAAGGGCAGGGGCACCATCGGCAGCGGTCCGTGGTAGTAATAGCCCACCGTCTCGACCTGGCCGGGGGCGTTGATGAGGATGGCGTCCTGGGGGCCGGCGGTGGCCTCGATATACTGCACGATGCCGCGATAGTCATCCCGGTAGGTGCGCGGGTCGCTGTACAGCGCCGTGAGCGACCAGGCCGAGGCCGCCAGCACTGCCCCCGCCAGGATCACGGTGACCAGGGGCCGCAGCCAGGCCCTGCGCGCCGCGCGGGCCAGCCAGCCGGCCAGCGCTAGCGCTCCGGCCGCCAGCAGGACGTGGTAGCCCGGCGTGGCCAGAAGCAGGAACTTGGGCTTGTACATCGGCCGGCTCAGCGACAACCCGTACATGACCAGGACGGGCGCCGCCGCATACAGCGCCGCGATGGCCGTGCCCAGGGCGGAGGTTCCGCCGGGCGTCAGGTCTCTCAGCCGGCGGCGCCAGGCGCCCACGCCGGCCGCCAGCGCTGCTATGGCCGGCGCGCTCACGGTGGCTGCCAGCAGGCGCGTCGTGCGCGTGTCGGCGATCGTCACGCCAAAGGCGAACACCTGCGTGGCCCGGGCCAGCAGCCCGCCCAGGCTGAGCGGCGCGCTCACCGCGGGCCAGGAGCGGAGCGACCCCCACGACGCCACCAGCCAGGGCACGTACAGCGCCACAACGAGCGCCTGGAGCGCCCCCCACGCCAAGAGCGGGCCCCACGGCACGCGGCGCTCGGCCCCGCGCCGCCCCAGGAGCCAGATCCAGACGGCCACGTTCTGCCCCGCCAGCAGGCTGAAGGCGAAATAGTGCGTGTAGGTGGCCAGCGCCGTGGCGAGCACGTATGCCACGGAGGCCGCGATGAGCGCCCTCCGCCGGGCAGCCCCGCCCGACCAGGCCTCCAGCAAGCGCACGAAGGCCAACATCGACAGGCCGCCGAGCAGCGTCACGAGGATGTACATCCGCGCTTCCTGCGAATAGTACACCTGGAACGCCGACGTGCCCGCATAGAGCCCCGCCAGCAGCCCTGCCGCCGGGCCAAACAGGCGCCAGCCGAGCGCCCAGGTCACGGCGACGACGCCGGCCCCAGCCAGCGCCGACAGGCTGCGCACGGCGGCCTCACCGTCGCCAAAGAGCCGCGTCCAGGCGTGCAGGACGTAGTAGTAGAAGGGGGGGTGTATGTCCAGCGCGGCGCTGCGGGTGATGGTGGCCAGGTCGCGGCCGGCCAGCGCCACGCTGGTGCCCTCGTCGTTCCAGAGGCTCTGTGCGTCCAGGCGGTAAAGGCGGAGACCCAGCGCCAGAAGGAGAAGGGCCGCCAAGGCCAGCCACAGGCCCCACCGTCGCCATCTTTCAGCCATGGTGCCGTGCTCCGCGGGCGCGAAAGCCGAGCGTGCCAGCCGCCAGCAGCAGCGCCGCCAGCCCGCCGCCCAGCCAGGCGCCCCAGGGGAAGGGACGCCGCCAGGCGATTATGGCGTCGAGCCCCACCTCGCCGCCCGTGGCCGTCAGGACGGCCGTATGCCGCCCGTAGGGCAACCTTCCGCCCACGCCGACCGCCGTGACGCCCACCGGCAGGCCGCGCGGCGCAGGGCGCAGGGGTGCCGCTCGCCCGTCGATGGTGGCCGTGAGGTGGCTCGCCTCGGCCGCGTCGCGGAGCACTACCGCCAGGTCGCTGCCCCAGTAGTCAAACATCACCGTGGCGCCTTCCCTCCCGAGGGCATAGCCACCCTGCACGGCGGCGCTGTCCTCCCGGTGCTCCCACGGGCCGGCATAGTCGAGCGCCCAGTGGTCCTCCTGGTGATAGCCGAGGGAGAGCGTCGGCGCGCCGTTGGCCTGGCTCGCCATGGCCCCGTAGACCGGCAGCGGGGAAAAGTCGGGCTCCAGCATGCGAAAGTAGTACCAGGCCTGCTCGCGCTCGGCGTCGGAGGGACGCCGGAAGAACCAGTAGTTCATAACGCCCAGCCATGGCCATTCGGCCTGCGCCCGGCGGTAGGCGGCCACGGTGTACTCGGCCTGGCGTTCCTCCGTGACTCGGCCGTAGGGGAACTCGGCCAAGTCCGCTGGCGCGGCGTTCCAGCCCACCTCAGTGGCCCAGATCGGCTTGTGCGCGTCCCCATGGCGCACCATGACCTCGCGCAAGAGCTGCACTCGCGAAAAGTTGGTGCGCTCCGCGCCGAGGCGCTGGTCCTGCGGGCCGGTCCACAGGCCATACGTCTGGGCACCCATCACGTCAAAGTAGGCGCCGGCTCCGGCGGCGTACATCTCCTCCAGGTAGGTCAGGTCGCTCAGGTTGCGGGGGCCTTGTTCGATGGTCTGCGCCAGCCCGGCCGCCACGATGACGCAGTCCGGGTCGGCCTCCTTGGCCCGCAGATAGGCGACGCGCAGGAGCTCAGTGTAGGCGGCGGCGTCGACGGCCTGGTCGCCCCATTCGGGAAAGATGTTGGGCTCGTTCCAGATCTGGTAGTAGCGCAGCCGGCCTCGGTAGCGGCTGACCAGCGTGTACACAAAGTCGCCATAGTCGGCATAGTCGTCGGGCGGGCCCTTCTCCCAGCCGGGCGTGTTGCCCACAGCGCGCGACCAGGCCGGCGGATTGTCCAGCCGGGCGATGATCTCCAGCCCGTGGCGGCCGGCCGCCTCGACGATGCGGTCGTACTTGGCCCAGGCGTTCTGATCCCACTTGTGATCCCAAAAGTCCCCCTTGGCCGAAATCTCGATATCCTCCCAGGGGAACTCCTGGCGCACCCAGTGAAAGCCCGCCTCGGCGATGAGCGCCAGGGTGCGCTCGACCTTCTCCTGCTCTGCCTCCTGCTCCAGGAAAGTGTTCACGCCATACGGCGAGAGGCCGGCGTGCTGCAGGGGCACGTAGGGGTCAGTGCGGGGCGCGGGACGGGCCAGGCGCAGGTAGGCGAGCGCCAGGGTGCCCTTGACCTGCTGGCGCAGGTCCTCCTCCCCCGTCCAGGAGCGCATACGGGCCCGGATGGGAACGGCACACAGGGCAGCCAGCGCCGCCACCACGACGAGTAGGAGGCCGGCGCCTAACAGCCAACGACGCGCGGCGGCCGGCCGCCCGGTCTCTATCGACATGGGTCAGCGTACCTCACTGTGGGCGCCGCGAGGCGGATGGGCGCACGCGGCAGCCGGGGGTGGCGGCGAACACACGGGGGCGGTTCCTATCCCTCTCGCCGGCGGGTGGTGCGCCTGGGAGCCTTGGCCTCCGCCTCACGGCCGCGGTAGGGCGCACAGTCGAGCAGGATGTGCGTGCAGCGGTCGCTGTTCTCCAGGCGCCCGCGCAGGCGCTCGTCGAGCTTTTCCCATCCGGCGGCCGAGATGGTAAAGACGGTGGCGCTCCCCGCCACATAGCGGTGGTTCAGGATCTGGAAGAGTTTCTCTTCGGCCCAGTCGGTGGCGCTGTGCGACCCCAGGTCATCCAGGACGAGGAAGGGCGCCTGGCGCACCTCGTTGAAGCGGCGATCGTACGACACCGCGCTCCCCGGCTGGAAGGTGGCCCGCAGATAGTCCAGCAGGTCGGGGACCACCATGAACAGGACGCGCATGCCGCCGCGCTGCACCTTGTTGGCAATGGCGGCTGCCAGATGCGTCTTGCCGACGCCGAATCCGCCGCGGATCACTAGCCAGTTGGCCGGGTTCTCGGCATAGTCGGCTGCCTGGCGCAGCGCCCGGCGCACACCCACAATGCCCCGGTCCGACATGGTGCTGAAGGTCATGCCCTGGTAGGGGTCCAGGCTGCCGAACCCGCGCGGGCGGCCGTCCACGCGAAAGTCGGGCACGTAAAAGTCCAGCATCTGCACCAGCTGCCGGTCTCCGAGGCGTGAGGCCAGGCGCGGGTCCATCTCGCCGATGGTTTGATTGGTGGTGATCACCGTGGGCAGCTTGGCGTTGTAGCGGTAGTTCAGCAGCTGGTAGAGCTTTTCGACGGCCCAGGGCGTGGCGTTCTGCGTGCCAAAGTCGTCCAGGATCAGGAGCTCGACCGTGCGCACCAGGTCAAAGTGCTCGTCGTACGAGACGGGGCTGCTTGGCGCGTAGGAGGCGCGTAGCCGGTCCAACAGATCCGGGACCACCTCAAAGAGGACTGGCAGCCCCTGCTCAACGCGGTGGTTGGCGATGGCCGCGGCCAGGTGCGTCTTGCCGCAGCCGTGGGTGCCGCGCATCAGCATCCAGCCGGAGGGGCGCTGCGCGTACTCGCGGCAGATGCCCAGCAGGTACTGCAAGTGCATGGAGGCCTCGGTGGACTCGAGCCCCTGCGTCTCGAACGCATCAAAGGTCATGCGCTGGAGCTGCTCGAGGTTGCCGGCGCGCCGCAGACGGGCCAGGCGCATGTCCCTGATCTCTACGCGCTTGCAGCGGCAGGGGACGGCCTTGCCGAACTGCGGGTGCCCCACGGGCACGTCCAGCCGCACGTAGCCCGCCCCGTGGCAGATCGGGCAGGTATCGCGTTGCTCGGCGTCACCGAGGTCGTCTGAGTTCAGTGGCTCGTCAATCACAACCGGCGCCTCTGCTTGTTGGGGCCGTTGGACAGGCCATCGTCCTTGCCCGTGCTGGCCCAACGTTCCAGGATGCTTCTGACGTATCGCCAGCGGCGGGCGTTGTTCTGTGCCGCGATCTGGAAGGCCTCCTGGATCCACTCGGCAGGGTAGGTGTCCTCCGCCTCGAGCAGTTCCTCGGCCAGCAGCGGCTGCAGGAGACCGATGTTCTGCTCATAGAGATCCAGAATCCGCGGACGGGCGCGCTGCACGTGTGGCTCGCGCACCGGGCCGCTGCGTTCCAGGATCAACTCGCCATGCCGCACCTCGCGCACGGCGCGGCGCCCCTGGGGGGTGTTCACAAAGAGATAGTCGAGCTCGTTGCCGTCCTCGCCCACGCGCAGATGGAGGAGCGAGCCACGCCGAACGGCCCTGTCGATGGCGGCGTGCAGCCGGGGCAGCGCGTCCCCCTCCCCTCCGGAAAGCAACGCACTGAGCAGCGGCCCTTCGGCCTCCAGCTCGGGGACCGTCAGATAGCGGGGATAGCCCTTCTGGCGGTACAGCGACCAGATCATGTACAGCGTGAGCTTGAGCTCATCCAGGTCATCGATCTGGACGAGTAGTTCGGCAAAAAAGAGATCTGGCACCGGCGTAAAGCGGCTGTGCCCCTTCGGGAAGCCCTGGAACGATGTCATAGCGCGCCAAAGTCATCTTCGAGGGAGAACCCTTCATCCACGCTGTGCACGTCCAGATCGGAGAACCTGGTCAGGTTAGGGTCAAAGTGCAGCGAGATCGTATCGGTCGGGCCGTTACGGTGCTTGGCCACGATGATATCGGCAATGTTGGCCCGGGCGGTGTTCTCGTCGTACATCTCGTCGCGATAGATGAACATCACCACGTCGGCATCCTGCTCGATGGAGCCAGAATCACGCAGGTCAGAAAGCACCGGCCGACGGTCCTGGCGGCTCTCGACGGCACGCGAGAGCTGCGAGAGGGCCACCACGGGGACGTTCAGCTCACGGGCCAGGCCCTTGAGGGCGCGCGAGATGTAGGAGATCTCTTGCACGCGGTTCTCACTGCGGCGTTCCCCGCCCTGCATCAGCTGCAGATAGTCGATGATGATCAGGTCCAGGTCGTACTCGGCAGCCAGCCGCCGCGCCTTGGTGCGGATCTCCATCGGTGATGGGGAGGGCGTGTCGTCGATAAAGATGTTGACCTGTGACAGCGTGCCGCTGGCCTGGGTAAAGCGCTCCCACTCGACGTCCTCGATGCGCCCAAGGCGCAGGCGCTGGCTGTCGATGCCGGTGTGCGCCGAGATCATGCGCTGCACGAGTTGGTCGGCGGACATCTCCAGGGTAAAGATCGCCACGACCGCGTTGCTCTTGAGCGCCGCGTTGGAGGCCATCGACAAGGCCAGGCTGGTCTTGCCCACGCCGGGCCGCGCCGCAATGATCAGCAGGTCCGAGGGCTGCAGGCCGCCCAGCAGTCGGTCCAGGTCAGAAAAGCCGGTGGGCACCCCGAGGGTCTCGTCGCGGTGCTCGACGAGGAACTCGACGCGGTCATAGTAGCGGCGGATGACGTCGCTGATCGGCTCCAGGGCGCGGCTGATGCGTCGCTGCGAGACGTCAAACAGGATGCGCTCGGCCTGGTCGATGACCTCATCGACCTCCTCGCGCTCCTCATAGGCCAGCGCGGCGATTTCGCCGGCGGCCGTAATCAGGCGCCGCATGATGTGCGTGCGCTCGACGATGCGCCCGTAGAACTCGACGTGTACCGAGGTGGGCACCATGCTGATCAGCGACGTGAGGTAGGGCGCGCCGCCGACCATCTCCAGCTCGCCGCGACGGGCCAGCTCGTCTACCAGGGTCACAAAATCGGCCGGCTGGCGACGCTCGTGCAGGGTGGCGATGGCGCGGTAGATGGCCTGGTGCGACTCGCGGTAGAAATCGTCCGCCTGCAGAAAGGCCCCGACCTTGATGATCGCGTCGGGGTCAATCAGGAGGCTACCCAGGACGGACTGCTCGGCTTCGATGTTTTGGGGGGGCAGGCGATCCAAGTTATTCCTCGTCTTCCAGGCCGTCCAGGTCCAGAGAGTCCACAAAGTCGCGGAAGACGTCCAGCCCGTCCTCCTTGGGGGTGGCGCCCTCGGCCAGCTGCGGTGACTCGACGATGCCGGCGGAATCCATCACGGCCTCGTCGGCATAGATGGGGGCCGAGGCGCGCAACGCGACGGCGATGGCGTCGCTGGAGCGCGAGTCGATCATCAGCATCTGGCCGCCCTTGTTGACGGCCAGGCGTGCATAGTAGGTGTTGTCGCTCAGTTCGGTGACCAATACGTACTCGAGCACCCCGCCCATCTCGGCGATGACGTTCACGAGCAGGTCGTGCGTAAGGGGCCGGGCCACGCGGGCTCCTTGCAGCTTGAGGGCGATCGACTCTGATTCCGCCGTGCCTATAAAGATGGGCAGATAGCGCTCTCCGTCCGCCTCGCGCAGCACGATGACGCGATGTCGCGAGAGCAGGCTGTACAGGACCGAGTATACCTTCAACTCGATCATCAGCGCGCTCCTCCTTCCATCGACGGGGACCTAGTGACTCGATTATAGCACAGTCGACGTGGCCTCACAACAGATCTGCGCCGAGACCACCCATGTATTACCCCTTCTACAGCAATACACTGATGAATCGCCTCCCGGCCGAGCCCCGCCGCCCGACAGCGTCTTGCCCTGCCGCGCGGCCCGCTTATACTGCCCGCGCAGGCCCCACCACCCCTGGGAAGGAGAGTTCTGTACGATGATCCGTACGATAGTCGGGCTGGATATCGGCGGCACCAAGTTCGCCGTCGTCGAGGGGACTCTCACGGGAGACGTCCTGGCCCGTGAGCAGCAGCCCACCCTGGGCCAGGAAGGCTTTGAGGGGACCTTTGCGCGGCTGTGCGGGTGCGTCGGCGCCGCCCTCAGCGCCGCGCGGGCTGAGGGGCGGCAGCCGCTGGCGCTGAGCGTATCGATCGGCGGCCCGCTCGACACGGCCCGCGGCATCATCTACTCCCCGCCCAACCTGCCCGGCTGGGATGCCGTGCCGCTCAAGGACCTTCTGGAGGCGCGCTTTGGGCTGCCAGTCCACGTACAACATGACGGGGCTGCCGGGGCCCTCGCCGAGTGGCGCTTTGGCGCGGGGCAGGGCGCCCGCAACCTGATCTTCCTGACCATGGGCACCGGGCTCGGGGCTGGGCTGATCCTCAACGGGCAGGTCTACCGCGGCGCCACGGACCTGGCCGGCGAGGTCGGGCACCTGCGCATCGCCCCCGACGGGCCCGAGGTCTACGGCAAGCGCGGATCGTGGGAGGGCTACTGCGCCGGCCCCGCCTTTGCCAGGCTGGCCCGCGACATCTTCCCCGCCCGCTGGGGCGCCGGCGTGACGACGCCGGAGGTCGCCGACCTGGCCCTGGCCGGGGACGCCGAGGCGCTGGCCGTGGTGCGGCGCGTGGCGGACTACTTTGGGCAGGGGCTGGCCATCCTGGCCGACCTGCTCAACCCCGAGGTCATCGTGGTGGGGAGCATGGGCGTGCGCCTCGGCGAGGTGTTGCTGGCCCCGGCGCGTGAGGCGATGCGTCGCGAGGCGCTGCCCGGGGCGTTCGCCGCCTGCCGGGTGGTGCCGGCAGCCCTCGGCGAGCGGATCGGTGACGTCGCGGCCCTGTGCGCCGCGATCGAGGCACTGCGGGGCGCGGGCTGACGTAGGGGGGCGGTGCCTCCACGGTGGCGATCGAGAGGCCGAAGACCGCCCCTGGGCGCTCTCGCAAGCCCGGTAGGGAACCTCGCCGCGGAGGAAACCTGAGATCCAGGAAAGGGGGCCGACATGCTCGCCAAGACAATAGAGTTCCGCGAATGGCTGGAAAAGCAGAAAGAGGATCCGGAGTTTCGGGAGGCCTACGAGGAGCTCGAGCCTGCCTATCAGATCGCTCGTCTGCGCATCCTCCAGGGGCTTACTCAGGAGCAGCTTGCCCAGAAGATGGGCACTGCGCAGTCGAGCATCGCCCGGCTGGAGAGCGGCAGGCGGGATATCAGCCTGCCGGTGCTGCGCAAGGCAGCCGAGGCGCTGGGGGCCGACCTGACGATTTGCCTCAGGCCACGATAGATCATTCCTCACAAGGCATAGTGCCGCAATGAGCGCGAGCGCCAAGATGCGCCCCGGAGGCGGGGACGCATCTCTCCACGCTCGGCTCGGGAGGACCGCTGCGCTCAGGGAGCCCCTGGCGGTTGACAGCGCCCTCCCGCCGGCCTACGCTTCGGGCGCGCCACCCCACGAGACGGGAGGGACCACGCCGTGCCCACTGCGCGCCCCAACTTTATCGTCTTTCTCACCGATGACCAGGGCTATGCCGACCTCTCCTGTATGGGAGAGACCGATTTCCGCACGCCGCACCTGGATCGGTTGGCTTCCTCGGGCGTGCGCTTTACGGACTGGTACTCCAACTCGCCCGTCTGTTCTCCGTCGCGGGCCGCGCTCCTCACCGGGCGCTACCCGGGGAATGCCGGCGTGCGCGCCATCCTGGCCGGCCATCGCACGGCCAGCGGTCTGCCGCAGCACGTCCCCACCCTGGCGACGGCCCTGGGCGAGCTGGGCTACCGCACCGCCATGGTCGGCAAGTGGCACTTGGGGCTGGCCGCCGGCAGCCGGCCGGGGGACCACGGCTTCCAGGAGTGGTTCGGCTTCCTGGCCGGCTGCGTGGACTATTACTCGCACATCTTTTACTGGGGGCAGGGCCGCGGCCACGATCCGCTCCACGACCTATGGGAGAACGACCGCGAGGTCTGGCTCAACGGCCAATACCTGACCGACCTGATCACCGAGCGGGCCGTGCAGTTCATCCGGCGCGCGGCGCGCGAGGGACGCCCTTTCTTCCTCTACGTGCCTTACAACGCACCGCACTATCCGATGCATGCCCCCCAAAAGTACGTCGATCGCTTCCCGCACCTGGCCCCCGATCGTCGCATCATGGCGGCCATGCTCAGCGCCGTGGACGACGGCGTGGGCGCCGTGCTCGCCGAGCTGGAGCGGCAGGGCATCCGCGAGAACACCTGCATCCACTTCCAGTCAGACAATGGCCCCTCGCGAGAGACGCGCAACTGGCTCGACGGCACCCCCGATCCCTACTATGGCGGCTCGGCGGGCCGGCTGAAGGGGCACAAGTTCAGCCTGTACGAAGGGGGCATCCGCGTGCCGGGCCTGCTCTCCTGGCCGGCACGAATCCCGGCGGGGCAGGTGATCAGTGAGCCGGCGGCCGCCATGGACGTTTTCCCCACCTTCCTGCGGGCGGCCGGGGGCGACCCCGCGCGCTACGAGCTCGACGGCCGGGATCTGTTGCCGATGGTGGCCGACGGCCAGCCCAGCCCGCACGGGTCCCTCTTCTGGGAGATGAACGACCAGACGGCCGTGCGCCGCGGCCCCTGGAAGCTAGTACTGAACGGCTGTCTGGTGGAGGGCGCCCCTCCCGAGGATGCCGTGCACCTGGCCAACCTGGCGGAGGACGTGGGCGAGCGGCACAACCTGGTCGCCACCCATGCGGGCCTGGCCGAGAGCCTGCGCCGTGAGGCCGAGGGCTGGCGACAGTCGATCGAAGACCGCTGGAAGCGCGAGTTTGAGCCGCTGTCTCGGGGGCCGAACGGGGTCCCTCTGACGACTACCTATCCGCGAGGTGCCTAGCGAGATGAAGATCACCGACGTCAAGCCCTATCCCGTGTGGGTGGGGCATCGCAACCAGATGCTCGTCAAGATCGAGACGAGCGAGGGCCTCTACGGCTGGGGCGAGGCCGGCCTGTCGGGCCGCGAGCTGGCCGTGGCGGGGGCCGTCAAGCACTTTCGCGAGTTCCTGCTGGGGCGTGACCCGCGGCAGATCGGCCGGCTCTGGCAAGAGATGTACCGCAGCCAGTACTTTGAGGGGGGCCGGGTCCTTACGGCGGCAATGTCGGCCATCGACATCGCCCTGTACGATATCCTCGGCAAGGCGCTGAACGTGCCCGTGTACCAGCTTCTGGGCGGCAAGCAGCGCGACTATGTCCCCTGCTTTGCCACCACCCGGGGCGCTACCGCCGAGGAGCTGGCCGAGGACGTGCGCCTGCTCTTGGGCGAGGGGTGGACGGCCATCCGCACCGGCATCATGCACCCGAAGACCGGCGACCCCCAGATGTTTGACCCGCGGGCCTCGATCGGCCCCACGGCCGCGGCGCTCACCAAGGTCCGCGAGGAGCTGGGCCACGACTTTGTGCTGGGGATCGACTACCATCACCGCCTCACCGTTGCGGAGGCGGCCTCGTTCTGCCAGCGGATGCCCTCGGGCACACTGGACTTTATCGAGGAGCCGATCCGTGACGAGACGCCGGAGGCCTACGACGCCCTGCGCACCATGACCGACGTCCCCTTTGCTATCGGGGAAGAGTTTGCCAGCAAGTGGCAGTTCCTGCCCTACATCGAGCGGGGCATCACCCAGTTTGCCCGTGTCGACGTCTGCAACGTCGGCGGGCTGACCGAGGCGATGAAGGTGGCCGGCTGGTGTGAGGCGCACTATATCGATCTGATGCCCCACAACCCGCTGGGGCCGGTGTGCACGGCGGCCACCGTGCACCTGGCCGCGGCCGTGGCCAACTTTTCCTGGTTGGAGATTCGCCGCAGCCCCACCGAGCAGGGCCGCTTCTATGACTCGGCGCTCTTCCCCATGCAGCCCGAGGCCCAGGGAGACAGAATCCTCCTGCCAGACGGCCCGGGCCTGGGCGTCGAGGTGGACGAAGAGGCCATCCGCCAGCAGACCTTCGCCTTCTGGGAGGCGCCCCATTACCGTCGCCCCGACGGCTCGGTGACCAACTGGTAGCACGCCGCACGCACCAGGCCCTCCCACGGACAGCCTGATCTCTCAGGCGTCCCGTGGGAGGGCCTGGTGGATCGGCCGATGGCCTACAGCCAGCAGTTCACCAGGGCTGCGCCGTTGACCCGCTCCAGCTGGTAGGTCTCCTCGCCGCGCACGACCATGGCGCAGCCGTCCGAGCCGAGATCCCACAGCCGCCCGCGCAGGAAGACGTTCATGCCGTAGGTGGCCTCGGAGGAGTCGATCCGCCCGATCATGGCATACCGCACCCAGGCCTCGCCCTCGGTGAGCGCGCCGACGTGGGAGGGGTCCACGTCATCCGGGGCTGCCTGGCCAGAGTAGCCCGCCCAGGGCCTATCCCAGGCGCCGTCCCCCGGGGTGAACGACACGACCACGACGATCTCTGCCCCCTTGCTGCGCAGGACCTGGTAGGGCGCCGGGTACCACGAATCGGCGCAGACCAGCACGCCCATCTTGCCGCAGGGCGTGTTCAGAACGGGCAGGTCGCTCAGCTTGCCCGGGGCCACAAAGGGAACCTCGTCGGCGGTGGGGTACACCTTGCGCGACAGGCCGACCGCGGCGCCATCAAAGCGGTACACGGCCGACACGTTGGCTAGCGGGCCCTTTCCGGAGACGAGCCGCCCCCCTTCCAGCCGCGGTGAGGGGAGCAGGATAGATCCTGCCACGATGGTGATGCCGTAGGTCCGCGCCAAGAGAGAGAAGGTGGACTGGTAGGCTGCCGTCATCTCTTCGGCCTTTAGGGCAAAGAGGGCCGCACGGCTGCGGTCTCGCGCTCGCGCGCCCAGCCACCTGCCCAGCCAGGCCAGGGGGTGTGCCAGGGCCAGGGAGCGCATGGCGGAGCCCACGTCGTCGGCACGATGGACGCGGGGCCCCTCGCCGACGGCGACCAGCCAGGCGCCCAGATACTCGGGGAACACGACCACGGTATGGTCGGTGAGCCAGCCGCGCTGGTGGGCGGCGTCCAGGTAGGTGTTCAGTCGCAGCGAAAAGCTCTCCGCAGACAAATAGTCCGCCGGACGCATGTAGGGCTGAATCCCCAGCAGGTTGCCGCGCTGCCCGGGTTCGCCGAGTTCGACAATGTCTCTGATGTCCTGTGTGCTCAACGGTGTCCTCCACGGGTGGGCCTGCTCGGTCTACGGTCGCGTTGGGTGCGGTTGTGGGACGTTCCCAGCGCAAGACTCCACCCCGCGGCAGCGCGCGCTAGCTACTAGCAGCCGGGCATGACGTCGGCCAGGAACCTGGCGATGGCGTCGGAGAAGCTCTCCATGTGGGTCACCGGGGTGTGCGGGGCACCCTCGATGAGGATCATCTGGTGGTGCACTCCGTGGCGCTCGAGATCTGCGGCCAGGGCCTCACTATTCCCGTGGGGGACCAGGGCGTCGGCCGTCCCGTGCACGATGATAGTGGGCGGATAGCGCCCGTCCACCTCGGCCAGCATGTCCGTGGCGAAGGGGCTTCCCCACAGGTTCACCAGTGCGGCGATGGCCGGCACACCGGCGCTGGGGCCCTCGTTGGCTTCCAGGGCGCAGAGGTTGACGGCGGTCATCCCGCCCGCCGACCCGCCCCCCACCACGACGCGTTCCCCGTCGATGCCGAACTGGCTCGCATGCGCCTTGATCCAGGCCAGCGCCGCGCGGCAGTCGTCTGCGGCGTCGCGCATGGTGCCGGCCAAGTCGTCCATCGGGTTTTCACGGACGCGATAGTCACAGGAAAAGCACACGTAGCCCCGGCGGGCGAACTCGCCCGCGATGCGGACGATGTAGCTCTGTTGCTTGTCGTTCCCCGGGCGAAAGCCGCCGCCGTGGATCCACAGGATGACGCGCCGCTTGCCCCGCGCATCTCCCGCCGGAAGCGTCACGTCGAGGCGCAGCTCCTCGCGCTCGCCCCGGTGGTTGGTGGCGGTGTGGAAGACGATGTCCTCCTGGCGCTCCACTTCTGCAAAGGTCTTCTCGATATAGCCGCACTTATCCTTCATATTAGCTCCCTGATGGGCTATCATGGGTATTGCGTTGCCAGGCGCGCACTCGCTGACACCTAGCACAACCAGCATAGCCGAGGGCGGCTCTCTGCGCAACCAGAGGGGAGGGTTGCCGTACAGAGTGCTGTAGGGTACAACGGGGCGGCGTTCCTGCCGGGCGCGCGACGGTTCGCGTGGCAGCGCCCGGCGAAGGGAGCCGCCCAGGGAGACAGGAGTATTGCCATGGCACCACTTGCCAAGAAGCGTCCGGACATCGTCACCGTCATCGCCGTCTACCACCTGTTCGAAGCGGCCATGTTCCTCATGGGCCTGCTGGTTCTCGCCGTTCTGGCCGTCGTGATCCTCGCCAGCGCTGGCGGCGAGCCGGGGGCTCTGGTGCCGGTCGCCCTGGCGGCTGTGGGCGGCATGTTCCTGTTCGCCCTGGCGGCTGCCAACGTCGCCGTGGGTTGGGGGCTCCTGACGCTGCGGAACTGGGCGCGCTGGGGCGCCATTATCCTGAGCGTCCTCCGCCTGCCCAACATCCCTATCGGCACGGTTATCGGCGGGCTGATCATCTATTTCCTGCTGCGCGACGAGGCCGTTGCCGCCTTTGCGGCGGACTGACCCCAGCCACCCGGCCCCCGGATAGACGAAAAGAGCCCCGCCAGATTCTGGCGGGGCTCTTGCTGTCGTGCGACGAACGGGCTATTCCTGCGCCTCAAAGTTCAGGCGCAGCACCCAGTCGAGAAACTTGAGCTCCATACCGGTGGCGGGCAGGTCCGCCTCACAGTACATTGAGTCGTAGTGCTTAAAGCCGGTGATGGCCTGTTCCTCGCCGTCGATGGTCAGGGGACCCTCCCAGCCGAAGGCCAGCGTCTGGCCGCGCAGGTTGGTGTAGGTCACCCTCAGGGCCTCCAGGTCGACCTCGGGCGGAGCAGCCAGGATCTTTTCCTGGAACTCCTCGAACGTGCCATCGAGGGCCGCGCGCCCCATCTGGCAGACCCAGACGTTCTTTCTGCCGTGGGAGCGCAGCTCGCGGAAGGCGTTCTGGCCTGTGACGATGCGCTCCAGCCCCTGGGCGGCGTAGAGAGCGATATAGCCGTCCCCGGCCTTGCCAAAGGCCCAGCCGTCCTGGACGGCGTGTTCCTCGAAGGCGTACTCGGGGAAATAGGCGTGGGTGAAGCCGAGCCAGTCGTCCTCGGGCAGGTCGTGTATGGCGAACAGCACGTCCTTCCACTGCGCCACGCGCGGCAGGACATAGTTGCCGTGCCAGTAGTTGGGCCGGTGCGACCCCTCTTCGCTGACCTTGGAGGGATGGGTGACGAACACCACCGCGTCGGGCCCCATGGTCGCCTGCCAGATATGCTGCTGGTAGCCCTTCTGGCCGGGACGGTAGTCCTGGGCAGAGGCCAACATGTAGTCAGGGGTCTTGTAGGTGACCTTGTCGACCCCCCAGCCGGTCGGCCCGTTCACGTCAGCGCCCTCGCCGGTACTCCCAGCGCCGTGCCGCTCGCGGTTCCAGACTTCCTCGGGCTTGTCGATGGCCACGGCGTAGAGCAGGTCATGGACCTGATACTGCTTGGCGCAGGCCAGGGCCACGCTGCCGCGGACACTCTCGTTGAAGCAGCCCATGCCCCAGGCGATGCGCTGAATCCCCGAGGTTGCCTCGCGGCGGCCGCCCTTGATGTAGGGGGTGTACGTGCGCCCGTGCGTGGAGCCAAAGACGCCCTTGAAGGAGTTGAGCGCCATGGTAAAGAACATCTTGTCTAGCACCACGGCGGCCATCTCCTGGAGGTCCCCGTCCTCGCAGAGGTCGACGAGGTAGGCGAGGGCCAGGATGTCCTCCTCAAAGTAGCAGTTCGAATCCCACTCCTGGAAGCCATAGTGGGCGCGCTGCTGTAGCCACTCGTGGGCCAGTCGCGTCCCCTTCTCCAGGTGCCAGGTGCCCGTCTCGTTGACGTTGGTGAACACCCGCTCGGCGAACATCTGCCCGGCCAGTACCTCGCAGGTATGGAAGAGGATGGAGTGGTTCTCCGTCCGGTAGCACATGGCGTCGGCGCCGGGCTCGTCGTCCCAGTACTTGAAGTTCAGGACGCACTCTTCCATCGGGGCCCGCAGGTCCGCCGGGAAGTTCTCGTCGTCGACGTAGCGCGCCAGGATGCCGAGAATGCCCACCAGGTAAAAGTCGCTGCAGTCCTCGCGCATATTGATCTTGTCGAGCGCCTTGATGATCACCTGAGGGTCGAGGCGCTTCCAGAGGCCCAGCTCCATCTTGGCGATCTCGCTGTAGAGACTGCCATCCAGGCGATAGGCCGCGTCGCGCAGCGCTTCGATGCGGCGCTCGTCGTACGAGCCGTAGGGCTGCTCAGAGAACTTGTTGCGGAAGGCGTAGAGCGAGTACTCTTTCTGCACCCGCATGTTGGCCTCATAGTACTCCTCCGGAGGAGCCATGAGGAACAGGCGCAGTTCGCCCTCGGGGACCTCGTAGGCCCGCACCATTTTCTGCGACTTGCCGCCGATGGCCACGGGGTGGGCCTCGGCGTAGATGCGGCCATCCGGCTTTTGCAGCCGGGCGCCCATCTTGGAGGAGATGGCCATGTCTTCCGGCCAGTTGAGCTGCACGACCTGATCGCTGACGTATACGTCACGGTCGAGGGTGGTCTGGTCCAGGATGTTCTCCAGCATCAGACGGCGGCCGATGGACATGTTGGTGACGGGCACGCGCACGGGCCGCTCGGGGTGCTCGAGGCCCTGGATCTGCAGGGCCATCGCATAGGGGCACTCGCGGGCGGCCACTTCCTCAAACCGCACCAAGATCTCGTTGAGGCCATCCTTGAGGCCGGCCTGGAAGGCCTCGCTCTTGGGGTCCTGGTGAGAGAAATGCTCCTGGCGATGAACGTGGGCGCCGTTGATCCACACGTCCGCCGGGCCGTTCGTCGTCAACACCATGTCCACCTGCTGGTCACCGGTGGCCAGTACGCCGGTGAAGGCCCAGCTGCGCAGGTAATGCGTGGTGTGGTAAAAGGCGGTCATGTCCACCAGGTGGTCGTCCAGCGCTCGGTAGGGGCGCCAGCGCAGATCCGCGCCATCGATCGAGAAGGTGGCCATCTCGAGCGGTGCGTCAGCGATCAGCGACTCTGGCGTGTAGTAGTGTTGGGCGATCTGAAGTTTATAGTCCGCGCCCTGGAACTGCTCCAGGTTCTCGACGCTGATGGCCTGGGGACCTGCGTACAGCCACTGGTGCACAAAGCCGTCGCGCAGGTCGTACTCGACATAGTACGTTTGCATGGGCTGAGACTCCTCCTGGTGTGCTGCGAAGCACTGGTCTGGCGTACCTCGTCTGCCGATTATAGCAGGGTCGGGAGTATCTTGGCAACGCGCCGCGGTTTGGCGTTACCGCCGGCCCGCACGCCCGCTCCTGGCCAGACAGCGGCGGAGGTCCAGGGCCGTGTCGGCCCTGGACCTCCGCCGGGCAACTACTTGAGCCCGCCGGGCAGCTTGGTCGGATACTTGTAGTAGGCGTTCATGGCCTGGTTGTGCTCGAGGGACATGATCGTCTCCAGCACTTCCTGAGCCTGATCGTACGAACGCGTATGGTGGTTGTCCAGCACGCTGTACAGAAGCATCGAGCGGTCGGCCGTCTTGATCGCCTCGAGCGTGCGCTCCATGTGCAGCCAGTCAGGATAGATGCACTCGAGCATGATCTTGCGCGGCAGGGGCTGCACGCGGATCGGCTGGATCCCCTTGATGTTGACGATGGCCGGCACTTCCACGGCCACGTCGTCGGGCAGGCCCGCCAGGGCCCCCTGGTTGGGGACGTTGACCTGGAACTGGCCCTCGTTGTTGTTCACCAGGGCATCGATGATCGGCACGTGCTGCTCGCGCGAGCGGTCCGAGCCAAAGATGTCCACCGGCCGCACCTTGGGGTCAAAGGCAGCCTTGGTGATGTCAGCGAACTTTTTCTCCTTGCTGTCGATGATGTTGTCACGGCCGGCGGGCGTGTCACCGCCGCCGATCGGCTTGCCGTACCAGCGCAGGCGGGTCTCGGGGTCGGTGTGGTACCACCAGCCGCCGTTACGCGGCGTGTCTCCGATCGGCATCAGCCCGTACATGCGGTACTGGTTCATGGCCGCCGGAGACATCTGCGCGGAAAAGCCCTTGTCGGCCTCCTTCTCGCGCCAATACTTCTCGGCATCGTTCTCGATCCAGGCGTCGATCAGCGGGTAGGCGTCCTTGCCCTCGTAGAGAAAGTGGGTCATCCAGATGTTGTGGTTGAGCCCGGGCGCCTGCCAGGTGATCTTGTCCGGGTCGAGCCCCAGAGTGCGGGCGATCTCCAGGTAGCCATAGTGCCCGTGGCACAGGCCGACCATCTTGATGCCCGTCTCACGGGTGACGAGGGTGGTCCCGTCGAAGACCGGGTTGCCCGCCTGGATGATCCAGGCATTCGGGCAGATGCGCTCCATGTCTCTGGCGATGCTGAGCATGAGCTGCGTGTTGGCCGTCATCGAGTAGGGCGTACCGCAGCGCCCATAGTAGAAGCCGAGCGCGTCGGCCGCGTGCCGCTCGGCGCGCATCATGTACTCATCCGTGCCCGTGGCCGTGTTGACCACAAAATCGGCGTCGCGCAGCGCTTCCTCGCGGTTCAGGGTCTTGGCAAAGGTGAGGCTGGAGCCCATGTCCTCACCGAAGCGGGTGGCTAGGTTGTAGATGGCGTTCAGGCGCCCCTCATGGATGTCCATGAAGGTGATGTGGCTACCAGACAGGCCCTTTGTTAGGCAGATGTCCTTGACCAGGGCCAGCGAGAACACCACGCTTCCTGCACCGATGATCGTGACGTTGACAGGCGTAGACACGATTCCCTCCTAGAGTCTTCCACTAACAGATTCCGGCGACACCGACGCTCTCCCAATCAGTCCGTTGTGCTCTACTACGCCATCCTCCCCCGGCGCCCAGGGTAAGGGACCCTGGCGCCCGCTGCAATCACTTGTTCCTGGCCATACCGTGCGCGGCGCGACCTGCCCGGGGCCTTTACGCTCCGCGGCCGCGCCGAGATCTCTGCTACAGCTCCTTGGCGCTACGGTAGTACTCGCTCAGTGGCGTCATCAGCTTCATGGCCGGGGTGCCGTCCGTCTGTTCGAGGGCGAACAGGGCGTCGAGTACCTCCAGCGCCTGATCGTACGAGCGGGTCTCGTGGCTGTCCAGGATGCTCCACAGGACCATGGAGCGGTCGCGCGTCTTGAGCGCCTCGAGCTCCACCTCCATCCGCAGCCATTCGGGGTAGACGTGCTCGAGCAGCACTTTCCTGGGCAGCGGCGAAACACGCAGCGGCTGAATGCCCATGATGTTCACCACCGCGGGGACTTCGACCGCGACGTCATCGGGGAGGCCGGGCAGGGCGCCCTTGTTGGGCACGTTCACCTGGAACTGCCCTTCATGGTCGTTCACCAGGGCGTCAATGATCGGCACGTGCTGTTCCCGCGTCTTTTCGGCGCCAAACAGGTCCACTGGCCGCACCTTGGGGTCAAAGGCGGCCTTGGTCATCTGCGCGTACTTGGCTTCCTTCCCGGCGATGACGCGGTCGCGTCCCTCGGGGGTGTCCTTGGCGCCGAAGGGGCCGCCGTACCAGCGCAGGCGGGCGGGCATGCCGTCGTGGTACCACCAGCCACCGCGCCGCACCGTGTCGCCGATGGGCATCAGGCCGTACATCTTGTACTGATGGATCGCCGCCGGCGACATCTGCATAGGGATGCCGGCGTCGGTCTTTTCCTTCTCCGCCCAGAAGGCGGCCGCTCTTTCCTCGATCCACTGGTCAAGGAGCGGGTAGGCATCCTGGCCCTCGTAGAGGAAATGGGTCATCCAGATGTTGTGGTTCAGGCCGGGGGC
This sequence comes from Anaerolineae bacterium, assembly GCA_040768605.1. Lineage (GTDB taxonomy): Bacteria > Chloroflexota > Anaerolineae > UBA1429 > UBA1429 > JAAZBY01. The sequence goes on from JAXGMP010000003.1 coordinate 170,680, forward strand.
CTGGAAGGTGACCTTGTCGACGTCCAGGCCGATGGTGCTGGCCACGCCGCGGTAGCCATAGTGCCCGTGGCACAGCCCCACCATCTTGATGCTTGACTCGCGGGTGACGTAGGTGGTGCCATCAAAGACGGGGTTACCAGCCTGCAGGAGCCAGGCGTTCGGGCAGAGGCGCTCCATGTCGCGCGCCACGTCCAGCATCAACACGGGGTTCCAATATCGGTGCATGCCGGTGCGCCCGTAAAAGTAGCCGTACTTGTCGGCCAGTTCGCGGGCCTTGCGGTTGTAGTATTCGTCGTTCACGGTGGCGGCGCTGACCACAAAGGCGGCGTCGCGCAGTGCGGCCTGGCGATCGGTGGTCTTGGCGAACTGCAGGTCCGCCCCGAGATCCTCAGCGTAGCGCGTGGCCAGGCTGTGGATCATGTCCAGGCGTTCCTGGTTGATGTCCATGAAGGTGATGCGGCTGCCCGACAGGCTCTTGGTGAGGCAGACATCCTTCACCAGGGCCAACGAGAAGACGATGCTCCCAGCGCCAAAGATCGTGATACTGGTAGACGATGGCATAGCGGACCTCCTCGAGGCGTTTGACCCAGCAATAGCCACGCCCGGCATCCTATCACCGCACGTGCTGGAGCGCAAGGGGAGAGCGAGGGTGCGCTGGGCCGCGGTGAGAGGGTGGGGGGGGGCGATCTCGACGCCCGCCGCGCCTCGGTAGGCGAGCGCCGCCCATACGAGCGGGCCCCGCGCCACGGCGCGGGGCCCGTTCACAGCTCACTCGGAGAGGCGGACGCTGAGCCCGATGGTATCAGGGGCCCTGCCACGCGCGGTGGCCGGCAGGGCGGCGCCGCGCGCAGCACGAGAGACCTCGGGCAGGTCCTTGACGGCCACGGGCAACGAGGTGCCATCGGCGTACAGCACGTCGACGCTGTCACCCGGCCGCACGACGGCGGCTCCGGTCAGCGGGCCGCTGGACTTGTTCGTCTTCCACAGCTGGACGCCCTTGCCGGCGCGCCCCTGGGTGGGGAATTCCGCCAGCGGCATCCGCTTGGCCTGGCCGTGCCGCGTCACTGCTACGACGAAGAGGTCCTCTTCCGGCTCGACGAACAGAGCCGCTGCCAGCGGGTCCCCGTCGATCATGCGAATGGCCGCCACGCCCCGTGCCGTCGGGCCCGACTGCGTGTTGACCGAGTCGGCCGCGAACTGCAGTGCCCGGGCCGGGGCGCTTTCGCCGCCGGTAGTCACGATGAGCACGGTGGCCTTCTCCGAGGCGCTGCCGGCCGCCAGCAGTGCGTCGTTCTCAGCCAGGCCGATGATCGGCGCCCAGCCCGTGCCAACCTGCGCCCGCACGTCGGCCGCGGTCATGCGCTTGATGCTGCCGAGGCGCGTCACGAGGAGCAGAGGCCCCTGCCCAAGCGCGCCGCAGGCGATAATCTGTTCGCCGCCAGCCAGGCCGAGGGCCGAGGGGGTGGCCTTTTCCGGCAGGCGGCCGACGGCGTCGAGCCACAGCCTGCCCCTGTCGGTGACCAGGTAGACCGTAGCCTCCGGCGCCACGACGACCTCGCCGAGCACGTACTCGTTCGCCGGGCGGCGCCCGCGCCGCTTGATGCCCGCGTCCCGCCGCTCGACGCCATCCACCTGCAGGAGCAGGCGCTGCGGCTCCGCCGGCACGACCAGGTCCGCCATGGTGACAGTGGCCTCGTGCCCCTCCTCGGCATCGACGATGATCGTGCGCCGGGGCTTGGCGAACTGCTCCTTGATCTCGCGGGTCTCCTCCGTCAGGAGGGCCAGCTGGCGTTCCTCGGAGCCCAGCAGCTCCTTGAGGTCCTTGATCCGGGCGCGCAGGTCCTTGGCCTCGTCGGCCAGTTTCTGGCGTTCCAGGGCGGCCAGCCGCTTGAGCGGCATGTCCAGGATCGCTGTGGCCTGGATATCCGTGATCGACAGCCTGCGCATCAGGTTGGTCTGGGCCGTCTCGGTGGTGCGCGAGCGGCGGATGATGTCGATCACTTCGTCAATGGCATCGAGCGCCTTGAGCAGGCCCTCGATGATGTGCAGACGGGCCTCGGCGCCCTCCAGATCGTACTGGGCGCGGCGCACGATGACCTCGAGCCGGTGCAGGACGAACTCCTCCAGCATCTGCCGGAGGCTGAGCTGGCGCGGCTGGGCCACACCCTCGATGCGGATCAGGGCCATGGCGTTGTACGAGAGGCTGGCGCGCATCTGGGTGTAGGTGAACAGGGCATCCAGCGCCTCGCGAGGATCCATCCCCCGGCCGACCTCGAACACGACGCGCATGCCGTGATAGTCCGACTCGTCGCGTACGTCGGTGATGGCAGAGAACTTGTCGCGGTCGGTCGCCACGCGCTCGAGGACGGTGTTCTTTTGCACCTGGTAGGGCAACTCGGTGACCACGATCTCAGACTTGCCGCCGCCGATATCCTGAATATCGGCCTTGGCCTGGCATACCAGCGTGGCACTGCCCGTCTGGTAGCCCTCCAGGATCATGTCCACGCTCTGGTCTCCCTGCACCCGGTAGCGGTAGAGGATACCGCCGGTGGGCAGGTCGGGCCCAGGGACGATCTTCATGAGGTCCTTGGCAGTCACCCTATCGCGATGGTCCCAGCGCTTGGCGAGGTAGGCCACGGCGTCGCAGATCTCGCCGAGGTTGTGCGGCAGGATGCTCGTCGACATCCCCACGGCGATGCCGGCGGAGCCGTTCACCAACAGGTTGGGGAAGCGGGCCGGCAGAACGGTGGGCTCGCGTTCCGAGCCGTCAAAGTTGTCTTTAAAGTCGACGGTGTTCTTGTCTATATCGGCCAGCATCATCTCGCCGAGGGCCGACAGGCGCGCCTCTGTGTAGCGCATGGCCGCCTGTGAGTCACCATCGGCCGAGCCAAAGTTGCCCTGCCCGTCGATGAGCGGGTGGAGCATGGCAAAATCCTGGGCCATGCGCACCATCGCGTCGTATACCGACGAGTCCCCATGGGGATGGTACTTGCCCATGCAGTCGCCCACCACACGGGCAGACTTGCGCGTGGGCCCGGTGTGGGTGAGGCGCATGTCGTGCATGGTGTACAAGATGCGCCGCTGGACCGGTTTGAGGCCGTCGCGCACGTCGGGCAGGGCGCGGTCCAGGATCGTGTCGATTGCGTAGCGCTTGTAGGCCTGCTCCATATAGGCGGAGAGGGGCTGGTCCTGGATGACGTGTCCCTCGTCGGCCGGTTCCTGGCCGTTACCACCCTCGTCAGCCTCGGCGGCGGAGCGTCGCGAACGCCGTGCCCGTGGAGCCGGCGCCTCAGGCGGAGGCGCTGTGTCCTGGGTGGCGGTCGCCGCTCGTGGCCGGCCGGCCCTGGCCTTGGGCGCCGGGTTTTCGTCTGGCGCAGGCGCGGGGGGCTCCGCTGTGGCGGCGGAGCGCTTCCTGGCGCGGGGCTTGCTGGCCAAGGTCTGGGCGGCTGCCGCCTTGCCAGCCGGCTTTTTTGCCACGGGCGCCTTGGCGGCCGGCTCCTGGGGAGCCTCCTCGGGCGGCGCAGCGGGGGTAGCGGCGTCGGCCTCCAGGCCGCCCTGCTGTGGCGTTTTGGGTTGTCTGCGTCGTACGGGTGGCACCAAGTTCCTCCTACACTTCCGCGACGTGCTCGCTCCAGTCGGTGGCCATCAGCCATTCCTTGCGCGGCGCCACGGCGGAGCCCATCAGCCTCTCGATGAGGCTGCGCGTGCGCCGGACGTCCTCGATGATGACGCGGAGGTCGCGGTGCACGAAATCAGCCAGTTCGAGGGTGTTCGATTCATCAAAGCGGGGGCTGCTGCCTGCCTGGCGCGTGACGGCCTCGGGCAGGGCAAAGACGGTCTCGCGCAGCTGCTCGGCGTTCATCTCGCCGAGGCCCTTGTAGCGCTGCACCTCGACGCGGTCATAGCCTCCCCACCCGCGCACCATGGTCTGGCGCTCTTCTTCCGTGTAGGCATAGGCGGATTCGCGCGCCGCGCCCTTCCTCTTGACCAGGTAGAGCGGTGGGACGGCGATGTACAGTCTCCCTGCCTCGATCATCGGGCGCATCAGCCGCCAGAAGAGCGTGGCCAGGAGGGTGGCGATATGGCCGCCGTCCACGTCGGCGTCGGCCAAGACGGCCACCCGACCGTAGCGCATCGCCTCCAGATCAAAGTCCTGGCCCACGCCCGCGCCCACCGCGGCCACGATCGAGGCGATCTCGCGGTTCTTGAGCAGGTTGTTCAGGCTGCCCTTTTCCACGTTGGGGATCTTGCCTCGCAGGGGCAGGATGGCGTGGTAGCGCGAATCGCGGGCCAACTTGCACGAGCCCCCGGCCGAGTCCCCCTCGACCAGGTAGAGGGTCGTGTGCTCCAGGGGCACCAGAGGGCTGCCGCCGCGACGCTGAATGTCGGCGAGCTTGCCGAGCACGAACTCGCCGGCGTCCATGGCCGACTTTTTGATGACCAGCTTGCGCGCCTGGGCGGCCGCTTCGCGCCCACGGGCCGCCGCCAGCGCCTGGTTGACGATGGACCGGCCGATGCCCACGTTGCCGTTCTTGTTCATGTAGGCCAGCAGCCTGTTGTAGGTGGCTGACAGCACCGGCCCGTTCACCTCGGGGCTGTTCAGGCACTCCTTGGTCTGGCTCAGGAACTGGGGCGTGGCGCTCATGGTGATCTTGATGATCGCCGTCAGGCCGAGGAGCGAATCGTCACCGCGGAAGGCGTCCGTGCTCTTGATCAGCTTCTTGTCGGCGGCGAACTCCTTCAGCGCCCGGGTGAGGCCGGCCTTGTAGGCCGTCACGTGGGTGCCGCCCAACGGCGTGGGAATGCCGTTCACGAACGACACGATCTGGGTGTCTTCGCCGGCGTACTGCATGGCCACCTCAACCTTGACCTCGGCCCGGCCCTCGGTGGCATTGTCAGACTCGACTTCGGTGGTCTCCTCGAACAGGATCGGGTCGTGGAGCGGCTCGAGGTCCTCGGCGAGGTAGGCGATATAGTCGGCGAGCCCCTTGCCCGAGTGGAAGGTCTCCTGGTGCGGGCGGTCTCCGCGGCGGTCACTGAACTCGATGCGCACGCCCGGGTACAGGTAGGTGACCTGGCGGAAGCGCGTGCTGAGGCGCTCCGCGTCCCAGGGGACGAAGGCCTCATGATCGGGCCAGTCCATCTCGCGGGCGAACCAGGCCCGGTTCGGGCGAAAGCGCACGTCGGTGCCCGTGCCCAGAGAAGCGTCCGCCTGCACCTCGATCTTCTGGCGGCCCACGCGCAGATGCGTCGCCAGGGCGGCCTTGTTCCTCTCGGTGACCAGGCTAGTGCGCTCGTCGATCTGGCCCACGACCTGGCCGGTGGCATCGACGATCTCCACGGGCGTGGCGGGGATGCCGCCGTGCTCGAAGCGCTGGCGGAAGCGCAGCCCGTGGCGCCGTACCGTGACCTCGACGAACTCGCTGAAGGCGTTGGTGCACTTGAGGCCGATGCCGTGCAGACCGCCCGAGGCGGAGTAGGCCGAATCCTCGCCGCCGAACTTGCCGCCGGCGTGCGGCCGCACCATGACCTGGGTCAGGGCGCTCATGCCGGCATCTTCTTTCCATTCGATGGGGATGCCGCGGCCGTCATCGTCCACCGAGGCGGTGCCGTCGGGCTCCAGAACCACGATAATGCGGGAGGCGAACCCGCCCATGCACTCGTCGACGGCATTGTCGAGGACCTCGAGCAGGATGTGATGCAGGCCGTGCATCGAGTTATTCCCGATGTACATGCCCGGGCGGCGGCGCACTGCCTCGAGGAACTCGAGCTCGATGATCTGTTCGGCGGAATATTGGGTGGGTCGTGCGACCATACTCTCCTCATCAGGGTTGGTGCGCTACCAGGCTATCGGTTGCCCACAGGATGACGGTGGCCAGCGCCGCGCTCTGGGAAGAGTGTCGCCATGGGGCGTGCCTCTTGCGCGATGGGCGACACGGGCAGGAACGGCCCGGGATGGGCCGCTCGGCCCGCAGGTGTGGGCATATTGCGCGACAGGGGTAATCAGCCGGGGCGCTGCGGACGCGCCTCACGCTCGGGCCTTATTATACTGTCGGGGCAGCAAAGGGCAAGCGGCTTGCGGTGCAGCGTGGCCGTCGTGAGGGCCCGCCGCCCGATGGGCCAGGGGCGTCGGCTCGCGCCCGATGGCAGCGGGGCGGGCAAAAGCGCGTCCCCCGCGGCTCTCGCTGCGGGGGACGCGCCGGTCGTTCGCCTCGCTCTAGAGCGGCTTGGGGAACTGGAACTTCTCACGGGTGCTCGGCATCAGGCGCATCGCCTCGGTGGCGTCGCTATCCTCGAGGTCCATGAGCGCTTCCATGATCTCCACGGCCTGATCGTAGGAGCGGGTCTGGTGGCTGTCCAGAACGCCGTACAGGAGCATCGATCGGTCGCCCGTCAGGAGGGCCTCGATGTTTCGCTCCATGTTCAGCCAGCCGGGCAGGATCTGCTCGAGCATGATCTTCTTGGGCAGCGCCGGCACGCGCAGCGGCTGGATGCCCTTCACGTTCACGACGGCCGGCACTTCGACGGCCACGTCGTCGGGCAGGCCGGGCAGGGCGCCGTTGTTGCGCACGTTGACCTGGAACTGCCCCTCGTTGTTGTTCACCAGGGCGTCGATGATCGGCACGTGCTGCTCACGCCCAATGTCGGTGCCAAAGACGTCCACCGGGCGGATGTCCTTGTCGTAGGCCGACTTGATCATGCGCTCGTACTGGGCTTCCTTGTTCTCGATGATGCGGTCGCGGCCGGCGGGGGTGTCTCCGCCGCCGATGGGCAGCCCGTACCAGCGCACGCGCGCCTCCGCGCCGGTGTGGTACCACCAGCCGCCGCTACGCGGCGTGTCGCCGATCGGCATCAGGCCGAACATCTTGTACTGATGGATGGCCGCCGGCGACATCTGCGCCGGGATGCCCTGCTCGGTCTTTTGCTTTTCTGCCCAGTACATTGCCGCCTCTTCGTCGATCCACTTGTCGATCAGCGGGTAGGCGTCCTTCCCCTCGTAGAGAAAGTCGGTCATCCAGATGTTGTGGTTCAGGCCGGGCGCCTGCCAGGTGATCTTGTCCACGTCAAGCCCCAGGGTCTTGGCGATGGTCTGGTAGCCATAGTGGCCGTGGCAGATGCCGACCATGTTGATGCTCGTCTCTCGCGTCACCAGCGTGGTGCCGGTAGAGACGGGGTTGCCGGCCTGGATCAGCAGTGCCTTCGGGCAGAGCCGCTCCATGTCGCGGGCGACGTCGAGCATCAGCTGCAGGTTGTAGTAAGAGAACATCCCCGAGCGACCATAGTAGTAGCCCTTGGAGTCGGCCAGGACGCGGCCCTTGCGGTTAAAGTACTCGTCGTTCACCGTGACGCTGGAGACCACGAAATCGGCGCCCTGGATGGCCTCCTCACGGCAGGTGGTCTTCTCGAGCCGGAGGTCGGCGCTGACATCCTCGGCGTAACGCCGGGCCATGTTGTAGATGATGTCGAGGCGTTCCTCGTTGATGTCCATAAAGGTGACCGTGCTGCCAGCCAGACTTGGCGTCAGGCACATTCCCTTGACGAGGTGCAGAGAGAAAACAACGCTTCCAGCGCCGATAATCGTAACCTTTACCGAAGCCACCTGATCCTCCTCGTTCCCTTGCATGCGTCAACACGATGCCAGCGTAGCCAGACTGCTATGTGGTGGGCGGCCAGGTGCCCGCGGGCCGGCCGGTCCACCGCGATCCCAGATGCCCCGCAGCGCGTGGGCTACAGGGGCTTGGGGTACTTCCAGAATGCGTTGGCGTCTTCGTTGCCCGGAGTGTTCAGGATCTCCTCGAGGGCCGCATAGGCGTCATCGTAGGAGCGGGTCTGATGGTTCTCCAGGACGCCGTACAGGAGCATGGACCGATCGCGCGACTTGAACGCCGCCAGGCCGCGCTCGATCTGCAGCCACTCGGGCAGGATCTGCTCGAGCATGATCTTTTCCGGCAGCGGCTCGACGCGCAGCGGCTGAATGCCCTTGGCGTTCACGATGGCCGGCACTTCTACGGCCATGTCATCCGGGAGGCCCGCCAAGGCCCCCCTGTTGGGGACGTTTACCTGCACCTGCTGCTCGACGTTGTTGGCCAACCCCTCGATGATCATCAGGTGCTGCTCGCGGGTCTTGGTGCCGCCAAAGTGCTCCACGAGGCTGGCCTTGGGGTCGTCGGCCACCCGCCGCATCTCCGCAAGGCGCTTCTCCTGGCCCTCGACATAGAACACGCGGGCAACGGGCGTGTCGGGCCCGCCCCAGGGCTGGCCGAACCAGCGCAGCTTGGTGTCCATGTCCGTATGATACCACCAGCCACCGCGCCGAGGCGTGTCTCCGATGGGCATCAGACCGAACATGTGGTACTGGTGGATGGTGCCGCGCGACATCTGCGTATCGTGGGTGCGCTCGGCCACATGGGTGCGCCAGTATTCTTCGGCCTCGTTGGCGATCCACTCATCCAGCAGGGGATAGGCGTCCTTGCCCTTGTAGTAAAAGTGGGTCAGCCAGATGTTGTGGTTGATGCCGGGGGCCTGCCAGGTGATGTCTTCTGTGTCTTCCAGGCCAAGGGTCTTGGCGATCTCGTACACCCCGTAGTGCCCGTGGCAGAGGCCGACGACGTTCACATCGGTCTCACGGGTCATCAGCGTGGTCCCGCCAGAGACGGGGTTCTGGGTCTGGATGAGCCAGGCTTTGGGGCTGAGGCGGGCGATGTCGGCGCAGACGTCGAGCATGAACTGGTACGTCTCGGCGCCGCCGGTTGATACGCCCCCGTAAAAGTAGCCATACTTTTCCGTGATCTCGCGCATGGCCCGCGCGTGGTAGTGCCCCTTGATAAAGGCGGTGTTGATGACAAAATCAGCGTCGCGGATGGATGCCTGCCGGTCCAGAGTGGTCTCGAACCGCAGATCGGCGCCGACCTCCTGCGCATAGCGGGTGGCCAGCTTGACGATCATGTCGAGCCGTTCCGGGGCGATGTCCATGAAGGAAATGAGGCTTCCGGCCAGGCTCTGGGTCAGGCATACGTCCTTTACCAGGCCCAAGGAGAACCCCGCACTACCGGCTCCGATGATGCTGATCTTCAAGGGGGTTGCCATACTCTGATGCTCCTTCCTGCTCATGCAATGAACGCATCACACCAGGCACACAGACGAGGCAGCCGCCTTCCCCCTTTCCGCGACGCGCCCGCCCGCTAGTTGCACGTCAAAATGTCGTGCACGCAAGCATCATAACAGATCGCGGGGGAGGGTCAAGCGCGTTCGCGCCCGCCAAGGGAGCACGCCGGCGGGGCGGCGCGCGGCACAGGTGGGGATGGCGCCCCAACAGGCAGCCGGCCAGCGGTGTGCTGGCCGGCTGCAGGGTGAGGCCTGAGAGCCGCCTGAGCGCTGCGTGCAGCGCCTAGACGGTGTGCTTCTCCGGCTCGTCCCAGTACCAGGTGGAGTTGTCGATCACGTGCTCATAGTCGGTCGAGCAGCAGTCCCAGCCGTAGCCCTCGTGGATGCCCTTGAAGCCGTTCTTGACCGGGATCAGGATGGGCAGATCGCCATACAGGCCGACGGACGGTAGCTCCTCTGACCAGATCTCCAGGATCTTCCAGAAGAGCTCCTTCTGCTTCTCGCGATCGACGGTCTGCTGCAGCTCCTCCCAGGCGCCCCAGATGTCCCAGATCCAGTGGCCCTCGGGCGGCTTTTCCGCGATCGGGTTGGTCGGGTCCATGTACCAGGCCGTCCAGGCGTTGCACCAAGGCCGGTCGTCGATGTTGGTGTGCTTGATCCACACCTGCGGGTCGGCCAGCGGGATCAGGTTACGGTCCGCCTGGCCGGCGGTCATCTCGACCTCGTTGGACTGGTGCATTTCGATGGAGAGGGCGCGGTCCATGCCGCGGTAGTTCAGCGCCAGGCCCACCGCCTTGAAGTAGTCGATGAGCATCAGCATGAGCGGGCTGGTTTCGGTGCTGCCGCCGATGGCGGTGATGGAGATGCGCTCGCCGGAGCCATCCTTGAACAGGCGGTAGCCCTCGGCGTCGCGCTCGGTGTAGCCCAGGCCGTCGATGAGGGCGTTGGCCTGCTCGACATCGTAGTCGAGGTGGGCCTTGGTAAGCTTCTCATAGTAGAACGGCGAGTCGGCCGGCGGCGAGTACTGCATGTTGGTGCCAAAGCCGTCGATGAGCAGCTCGCGCATCTCGTCCCGGTTGATGGCCAGGGACATGGCGATGCGAAAGTCGCGTTCAAAGAAGAGCTCGCGCAGGCGCTGGTTCTTGGTGGTCATGTTAAAGTGCATGCACTCCACGCGCGTGCCACGCCAGAGCTGGATCTTGTAGTCTCCCAGCGCCTCGTTCTCCTTGAACACGGTATAGTTCTCAAAGCCGAAGACGTGGCGCGCCTGGCAATCGATCTCGCCGTTGACCACGCGCATGACGGCGATCTGCGTGTCGGTAAAGTCGCGGAACTGCAGCTTGTCGATGTAGGGGAGCTGGTTGCCCTCGCCGTCCACCGTCCAGTAATAGGGGTTGCGCGACAGCGTGACGATCTCGTCGGACCAGACGTTGTCATGCTTCCAGCCGTTGGTAACGGGGCGCTCCGGGTGCAGCAGGCCGTTGTTCATGTCCTGCAGCACCTGGGTCCAGTTGTCCCAGGAGGTGTTGGCGGCGATGAGCTTGTCGATCTCGGCCTTGTCGCCATAGGCGATGTGGAACGGCTTGAGGAAGTGGGCCGGTACGGCGTTGCCCAGGCCGTTGATCAGCGAGCCGTCGTAGGTCAGCAGGGCCTTGGGCTTGGCGAACGTGTACTTGATGGTAAAGTCGTCCGGCGCGGAGAACGTGCAGGGCACCAGCTGGCCGTCGACGAGGCTGCTCCAGACCTTGGAAGCCGCCGGGGTGTACTCCTTGTTGAGGATCAGGTCCTCATACCAGAAGCGAAAGTCCTCGGCCGTCAGCGGCGCTCCGTCGGACCACTTGGTACCCTTGCGCAGGTGGAAGGTCCACTCGGTAGCGTCGGCGTTCACCTCCCAGGATTCGCCCAGACGGGCGTACATCTGCAAATCCTGGTTGATCTCCAAAAGGGCCCGCTCCACAACCTGCCACATGGCCGTCTGGTCGGCCTGGCCTTTCTTGTTCAGGCGCCAGCCGCCGCCATAGTTGCCGATGCCGTCGAGGCCGGTGATGACGAAGGGATTCTCCGGCAGGCGTTCCTCGACGGGGGGCAGTTCGCCCTTGGCGACCAGCTCGGCGAGCATAGGGGCCTCTTTGTACCGAGCCGGGGCCTCCACCGGCGCGCTAGTCGGCGCCGCGGGGGCCGCCGGGGCCGCGGGGGCCGTCGTGGGCGGGGCCGCAGGAGCAGTGGTGGGCGCGGCAGGGGCGGCAGGCTGTGCTCCGCAGGCCGCGGCGACCGTGCCGGCACCCACCAGGGCGGAGATGCGCAGGAAATCGCGACGTGAGATCCTTTCCATGTTGCTCCTCCGATGTAGCAGAGTCAGACAGCACTCCGAGTCACAGGGGATGGTGCAACCCCCATGGCGGGGTGCACCACAGGGTCTCGCTCGGTGTCCACCTCCCAAACGCGCGTTCTGCTTGGGGAGCGATGGCGCCCCTCGGCGGACCGGCACCAGAGTATGAGGCGGTAGCGACCACGGATACGGTGAGCTATCAACGACGCCAAACAGGTGGGAGGAGGTAGGAGGAGGTGCGGGGATGCTGCAATCAGCAGAACAGCAGGAACGCAGGCGTGTGCACAGCGGCTTTGTCCAGAGTCCCGCCGGAGCACACCCCCAGAATATCGCAGGAATAGTGCAATGTCAACGGCACACGCGCGGCCGCTGTGAGCAAGGCGCTTGTCCGTGGGCAGTGGTGGGGTACCCGTGCCCAGACCACAGGGGGGGCGCGAACGGATGTGCGGAGCGCCGGGCGCGGAAACGGCCGGCCCGCGGATCGCTGGCCGGCCGTCTGCGTCATGCGGTGCGGGGCAGAGGGTCTGCCCGCGCGATGTTCGGCTCGCCTAGAGCAGGTGCTTCTCCGGCTCGTCCCAGTACCAGGTCGAGTTGTCGATGCAGTGCTCGTAGGAGGTCGAGCAGCAGTCCCAGCCGTAGCCCTCGTGGATGCCCTTGAGGCCGTTCTTCACGGGGATCAGGATGGGGATGTCGCCGTAGAGGCCGACGGCGGGCAGTTCCTCGGACCAGACCTCCAGGATCTTCCAGAAGAGCTCCTTCTGCTTCTCCTCGTCGACGGTCTGCTGGATCTCTTCCCAGGCGCTCCAGATGTCCCAGATCCAGTGGCCTTCGGGCGGCTTCTCCGCGATCGGGTTGGTCGGATCCATGTACCAGGCCGTCCAAGCGTTGCACCAGGGACGGTCGTCGATGTTGGTGTGCTTGATCCACACCTGCGGGTCAGCCAGCGGGATCATGGTCCGGTCGGCCTCGCCGGAGGTCATCTCGACCTCGTTGGACTGGTGCATCTCGATGGAGAGGGCCCGGTCCATGCCGCGGTAGTTCATCTGGATGCCCACGCCCTGGAGGTAGTCCACCAGCATGAGCATGTACGGGGTCGCCGTGGCATCCTGGCCGATGGCCGTGATGGAGATACGCTCGCCAGAGCCGTCCTTGAAGAGGCGGTAGCCCTCGGCGTCGCGCTCGGTGTAGCCCAGGCCGTCGAGGAGGGCGTTGGCCTTGTCGACGTCATAGTCGAGGTAGGCCTCAGCCAGCTTCGGGTAGTACAGGGGCGAGTCGGCCGGGGGCGAGTACTGCATGTTGGTGCCAAAGCCGTCCAGCAAGAGCTCGCGCATCTCGTCGCGGTTCACGGCGTGTGACATGGCGATGCGGAAGTCGCGCTCGGAGAAGAGCTCCCGCAGCCGGGCGTTCTTGGTGGTCTGGTTAAAGTACATGGTGGCCACGCGAGTGCCGCGCCAGATCTGCACGGTATAGTCGCCGACGCTCTCGTTCTCCTTGAGGACGGTATAGTTGTCAAAGCCGCGCACGTGGCGAGCCTGGACATCGATCTCACCGTTGACCTGCCACATCAGGATGACCTGCGGATCGGCAAAGTTGCGGAACTGCAACTTGTCGATGTAGGGAAGCTGGTTGCCCTCGCCGTCCACCGACCAGTAGTACGGGTTGCGGACGAACGTGGCGATCTCGTCAGAGAAGAGGTTCTCGGGGATCCAGCCGTCGGTGGTGGGGCGTTCGGGGTTCAGCTGAATGTTGTTCTTGTCCGCAAGCAGCTGAGTCCAGTCGTCCCAGGAGTCGTTGGCGGCGATGAGCTTGTCGATCTCGGCCTTGTCGCCATAGTCGGCGTGGAACGGCTTGAGGTAGTGGGCCGGCACGGCGTTGCCCAGGCCGTTGATGAACGCACCGTTGTACGTCAGCAGCGCCGCGGGCTTGGCGAACTTGTACTTGATGGTGAAATCGTCCGGGGCGGAGAACTCGCACGGCACGATCTCGCCGTCGACGATGCTGCTCCACACCTTGGAAGCCGCCGGGGTGTACTCCTTGTTGAGGATCAGGTCCTCGTACCAGAAGCGAAAGTCCTCGGCCGTCAGCGGAGCCCCGTCGGACCACTTGGTCCCCTTGCGGAGGTAGAAGGTCCACTCGGTGGCGTCGTCGTTCACCTCCCAGCCCTCGCCCAGGCGGGCGTACATCTGCATGTCCTGGTTGATCTCCAGGAGGGCGCGCTCGACGACCTGGGAGCGGGCGGTGCCGTCAGCCTGGCCCTTCTTGCCCATGCGCCAGCCGCCGCCGTAGTTGCCGATGCCGTCGAGGCCGGTGATGACGAAGGGATTCTCCGGCAGGCGCTCCTCGACGGGGGGCAGGTCGCCCTTGGCGACCTGCTCGGCGAGCATGGGCGCCTCATTAAAGCGAGTCGGGGCCTCAGCCGGCTCCGCGGTGGGGGCCGACGGAGCTTCCGGGGCCGCGGCGGGAGGTGCTGTAGGCTCTGCCGGGCTGACGGGCGTTCCGCCGCAGGCGGCCGCGACAGTGCCTGCGCCAACCAGGGCGGAGACGCGGAGGAAGTCACGACGTGAAAGCTTTTCCATCTTGCTCCTTCGTAGCAGCGTATGATCGTCGGTCTGGAGTGCTTTGAGACACGAGGACGACCCCACGGGGTCCTCCCAACGCAAGGCCGCCAGCAAGTAGACCACCTCCAGAGTCGGGGCCTTGCGATCGGAGGAGCGGCGCTCCTCGGCGGATCGAGTGCTACGGGCCATGGTCGCCATGGCCGCAGCACACTTGCGATACAGCACCAACGATAGGAGCACTAACGCTAGACGCTACAATCGGTTGAGCGGATGGTAAGGAAGACCTGCGGTCAAACCGGGCCGACGCGTTGCCCGGCACGAACGCGCCGCTACCATAGGCACTGACGGTGCCCATGTCAAGCGCGCCAGGCGCACCGGCGGGCCGGCGCCGTGCGGGCGGCCAGAGCGGGCGTAAGCCCGCTGCATGGGGAGGCAAGCGGCTGTGCGGATGCAAGAACGGCCGGCCAGCGTATCGCTGGCCGGCCGTCTGCGTCATGCGGTGCGGGGCAGAGGGTCTGCCCGCGCGATGTTCGGCTCGCCTAGAGCAGGTGCTTCTCCGGCTCGTCCCAGTACCAGGTCGAGTTGTCGATGCAGTGCTCGTAGGAGGTCGAGCAGCAGTCCCAGCCGTAGCCCTCGTGGATGCCCTTGAGGCCGTTCTTCACGGGGATCAGGATGGGGATGTCGCCGTAGAGGCCGATAGAGGGCAGCTCCTCAGCCCAGATGTCGAGGATCTTCCAGAAGAGTTCCTTCTGCTTCTCCTCGTCGACGGTCTGCTGGATCTCCTCCCAGGCGCCCCAGATGTCCCACATCCAGTGGCCTTCGGGCGGCTTCTGCGCGATCGGGTGGCTCGGGTCCAAGTACCAGGCCGTCCAGGCGTTGCCCCAGGCGCGGTCGTCGATGTTGCGGTGCTTGACCCACACCGTCGGGTCGGCCAGCGGGATCATGGTCCGGTCGGCCTCACCGACGGTCATCTCGACCTCGTTGGACTGGTGCATCTCGATGGAGAGGGCCCGGTCCATGCCGCGGTAGTTGAGCTGGAGCCCGACACCCTGGAAATAGTCCACGAGCATGAGCATCGAGGGCGTGGCGGTCGCATCCTGGCCGATGGCCGTGATGGAGATACGCTCACCGGAGCCGTCCTTGAAGAGGCGGTAGCCCTCAGCGTCGCGCTCGGTGTAGCCCAGGCCGTCGAGGAGGGCGTTGGCCTTGTCGACGTCATAGTCGAGGTAGGCCTCAGCCAGCTTCGGGTAGTACAGGGGCGAGTCGGCCGGGGGCGTGTACTGCATGTTGGTGCCAAAGCCGTCCAGCAAGAGCTCGCGCATCTCGTCGCGGTTCACGGCGTAAGACATGGCGATGCGGAAGTCGCGCTCGGAGAAGAGCTCCCGCAGCCGGTCGTTCTTGGTGGTCATGTTAAAGTGCATGCTGGCCACGCGAGTGCCGCGCCAGACCTGCACGGTATAGTCGCCGACGCTCTCGTTCTCCTTGAGGACGGTATAGTTCTCAAAGCCGCGCACGTGGCGGGCCTGGACGTCGATCTCACCGTTGACCTGCCACATCAGGACGACCTGCGCGTCGGCAAAGTTGCGGAACTGCAGCTTGTCGATGTAGGGAAGCTGGTTGCCCTCGCCGTCCACCGACCAGTAGTACGGGTTGCGGACGAACGTGGCGATCTCGTCGGACCAGAGGTTCTCGGGGATCCAGCCGTCGGTGGTGGGGCGTTCGGGGTTCAGCTGAATGTTGTTCTTGTCCGCAAGCAGCTGAGTCCAATCGTCCCAGGAGTCGTTGGCGGCGATGAGCTTGTCGATCTCGGCCTTGTCGCCATAGTCGGCGTGGAACGGCTTGAGGTAGTGGGCCGGCACGGCGTTGCCCAGGCCGTTGATCAGGCTGCCATCATAGTACAGCAGCGCCGCAGGCTTGACGAACTTGTACTTGATGGTGAAATCGTCCGGGGCGGAGAACTCGCACGGCACGATCTCGCCGTCGACGATGCTGCTCCACACCTTGGAAGCCGCCGGGGTGTACTCCTTGTTGAGGATCAGGTCCTCGTACCAGAAGCGAAAGTCCTCGGCCGTCAGCGGAGCCCCGTCGGACCACTTGGCCCCCTTGCGGAGGAAGAAGGTCCACTCGGTGGCGTCGTCGTTCACCTCCCAGCCCTCGCCCAGGCGGGCGTACATCTGCATGTCCTGGTTGATCTCCAGGAGGGCGCGCTCGACGACCTGGGAGCGGGCGGTGCCGTCAGCCTGGCCCTTCTTGCCCAGGCGCCAGCCGCCGCCGTAGTTGCCGATGCCGTCGAGGCCGGTGATGACGAAGGGATTCTCGGGCAGGCGCTCCTCGACGGGGGGCAGTTCGCCCTTGGCGACCTGCTCGGCGAGCATGGGCGCCTCATTAAAGCGAGTCGGGGCCTCAGCCGGCTCTGCGGTGGGCGCGATAGAGGGGCTGGAGGGGGCCGTAGTGGGCTCGACAGCGGGTGCGCCGGGGTCAGTAGACGGCGCTACTGGCTGCCCGCCGCAGGCGGCCGCCACAGTGCCTGCGCCAACCAGGGCGGAGACGCGGAGGAAGTCACGACGCGAAAGCTTTTCCATCTTGCTCCTTCGTAGCAGCGCATATCGTCGGTATCTAGTGCTATGACACGAGGACGACCCCACGGGGTCCTCCCAACGCAAGGCCGTGAGCAGGTAGACCACCTCCAGAGTCGGGGCCTTGCGATCGGAGGAGCGGCGCTCCTCGGCGGATCGAGTGCCACGGGCCATGCTCGCCATGGCCACCGCACACTATCAATGACGCACTAACGACAACCGCACTATCAGTAGACGCAGCGAGTGGAACGAAGAACGGCGCAGGCACGAGCGCCTGCGCCGGATACTCCCACGATAGGACGCGAACGAACCTGGGCCCAGCATACACGATGACCGGAGGGGTGTCAAGGCCAGGAGGGCTGCGGCAGTCTGTGCGGAGATGACATGGCATCGTGCAACCCTGAGCCGACATGCCGTGTCCAAGAAGGTAGTAGGCTCGACAGGCCACGATTCCTGGAGGACGTCCGAAATGCGCATTCTGCTGGTCTATCCCGAGTTCCCCGATACCTTCTGGTCCTTCCGCCATGCCTTGCGGTTCATCCGCAAGAAGGCGTCTACCGCGCCTCTGGGGCTCCTCACCGTGGCTGCCCTGCTGCCGGAAGCCTGGCAGAAGCGTTTAGTAGACATGAACGTCGAGCGGCTCACCTCGCACGATCTGGAGTGGGCCGACTATGTCTTTATCAGTGCGATGGTCGCGCAGCGCGAATCGGTGAAAGAGGTCATCCGACGTTGTCGTCGGGCCGGCGTCAAGATCGTGGCTGGCGGACCGTTGTTCATCGCGGAACACGACGACTTTGCCGAGGTTGACCACTTTGTGCTCAACGAGGGGGAGATCACGTTGCCCAGCTTCGTGCGGGACCTCGAGGCGGGGCGGGCGGAACGGATCTACGAGACGTCCGAGTACGCCGATATGACCCAGAGCCCTACGCCCCTATGGGAGCTGGTCGATCTGAAGCACTATGCCTCCATGTGCTTGCAGTATTCCCGCGGCTGCCCGTTTGGCTGCGACTTTTGCAGCGTCACGGCCATGCTTGGGCATCGCTTCCGCACCAAGACCGCGGCACAGGTGATTGCCGAGCTCGACAAGCTCTACGACCTGGGCTGGCGCGGCGGCGTTTTCTTTGTTGACGACAACTTTATCGGCAACAAGGCCCGGCTGAAGCGAGAGATCCTCCCCGCCCTGATCGAATGGCGCCGGGGGAAGAAGGGTATGACCTTCAACACCGAGGCCTCGGTGAACCTCGCCGATGACCCGGAACTTATGGAACTGATGACCCGAGCCGGCTTTGACACCGTCTTTGTGGGCATCGAGACCCCCGATGACGACTCGCTGAGTGAGTGCAACAAGATTCAGAACCGCGGGCGTGACCTGATGGCTGCCGTCAAGACGATGCAGCGGGCGGGGCTGCAGGTGCAGGGGGGCTTTATCGTCGGGTTTGACAGCGACACGCCGTCGATCTTTCGGCGGCAGGTGGAGTTCATCCAGAAGAGCGGCGTCGTCACCGCGATGGTCGGGCTGCTGAACGCGCCCAAGGGCACCAAGCTGTACGAGCGCCTTGAGCGCGAGGGTCGTCTGGAGGGCGAGTTCACCGGTGATAACACCAACAACACCATGAACTTTCGCCCGCAGATGGACCCCGAGGTGTTGCGCGCGGGTTATCAGTCGATCATGGAGGGGATCTATGCGCCGCAGGCCTACTATGCACGGGTGCGGACCTACCTCGCCGAGTACAACCGCCGCGCCCAGGTGCAGCGCGTGCTGAGCTGGGACTATGTCATGGCCTTCTTCCGCTCGGTGCTGCACCTCGGGATCCTGGGCAAAGAGCGCCTGGAGTACTGGAAGCTGCTCGCCTGGACGATCGTGCGCAAGCCCAAGCTGTTCCCTGACGCGGTCACGCTGGCCATCTATGGGTTCCATTTCCGCCGCATCTGCGAGACGTACGTCTTCTAGCCCTGCGGCAAAGAGGCCGGGCACCGCACGGGGTGCCCGGCCTTTCTGATTCCTGCCAACAGGTGCGCAGCGAGGGGCACCGCCAGGCCCCGGTCATCGATCGTCCTGGCCCGGACGCTGGCCCTCGGCGCGGCGCAGGCGCTCCTCAAGGCGGCGGAGCACGTCATCGAGGCGCCGCTGGCGGACCCACAATGACAGCACCAGGGCGAACGTTCCGCCCCAAAACAGGCTGTATGCGGCGACCAGGTAACCCAGGTTAGTCATCGCTTGCTCCCAGTTCATCCGAGGCGAGCGTCTGCTCGAGCAGGCGCAGGCGGGCCAGCCGCTCCTCACTCACACCCAGCCGGGTGCTGGCTCGCAGTAAGGCCAGGTACAGTAGCGAGAACGCGGCGACCGAGGCCAGCAGAGTGTACAACATCGGCGGGCTGAGCGGCATGCCGCCGCCCCCCGTCAGGAGATCGGGGTGTATGGAACGCCACCAGCGGATGGCGAACCAGGAGAGCGGCACTGTCGCAAAGGCGAGCACGCCATAGACCGCGGCCAGGCGAGCGGCGCGCTGGGGCTCCTCTACCAGGCCGCGTACCAGCACGTAGGCCAGGTACACTAGGAGCTGCACGGCCGAGATGGTCAGGCGGGGTTCCCAGGTCCAGTAGGTGCCCCACACGGGCCGCGCCCACAACGCCCCGCTGACCACCGCCATGGCCATGAAGGCCAGGCCGATCCGGGCGGAGGAGCGGGCCAGCAGGTCACGGCGGGGCTCCTCGCGGGCCAGGTAGGCGATCCCGGCGGCAAAGGTCACCGCAAAGGCCAGAAACCCCACCCACGCCGAGGCCACATGAAAGTAAAAGATGCGCTGGACGTCCCCCATGGTGTGCTCGCGGGGCGCATAGAGGAACACCATGCCGAGGGCCGTCAGCATGGCCAGGGTGCTGCACGCCCACAGCGCGGCGTCGCACCACGCGCGCTCGCCCGGGGGGCAAGGGTGACAGTTCGTCGTCGAGGGATTCGTCGCGTTCAGCACTGCGGCCCTTTCTAGTCTTCCACCACGTAGGCAAAAGTCAGCATGCCCGCCGCAACCACCACCAGGTCGTAGGCCGCCAAGAGTCGCACCCAGCCCGAGACCTCTGCAAGCGTGCTGCCCTCCAGCAGGCCGGCGGTGCTCTGCACGACGCCCAGGATGACGGGGATCAGGAGCGGCAGGAACAGGACGGGCAATGCCACCGCCTGGGCGCGCGTGTTCACCGAGACGGCGGCCAGGAGCGTTCCCGCCGCTGCGTAGCCGATGGTCCCGAGCAGCGTCACCGCCAGGATCGGGATACGCAGGAGCGCCACGCCCAAGAGGGCCGCAGCCAGGGGCATGGCCACCGCCTCTACCAGCATCAGGAAGAGCAGGTTCCCGGCGACCTTGCCGAGATAGATCACGCTGCGGTCGACGGGCGCGAGGAGAAGGCCGTCCATGGCCTGTTGCTCTTGCTCGCGCTCCATTGACCGGCTGAGGCCCAACATGCCGGCAAAGGTAACCGTCATCCACAGCACCCCTGGGGCCGCCGCGCGGGCCAACGCCCCGCGCAGGTCGAGCGCCACGCTAAAGGTCACCAGGCCCAGCACGGCGTAGATGCCCATGGCGCTGAGGACCTCTCGCGTCCGCATCTCGGCAGAGACGTCCTTGGCCACGATGGCCCAGATCTGCCGCAGCGCCGTCACGCTGGCCCTCCTTGCCTGGACGTCTGGGGCTGGCCGTCGCGAGCCCCGCGCGGCCGATCGGCGACGACGCGTCCCCGCTCCAGGTACACCAGCCGCTCGCACAGAAGCGTGGCGCGCTCAGCGTCGTGGCTGCTCATCAGCAGCGTGCAGCCCTGGCCGCGCAGCTCGCCCAGCCAGGCGTCCAGAACGGTGGCCGCGTCGCCATCCAGGCCGGCGTGCGGCTCGTCGAGGAGGAGGAGCGATGGACCATGCAGGAAGGCCCTGGCGATGGCCAGGCGCTGCTGCAGGCCCCGGGAGAGGGACCGCACCCGGTCATCCTGCCGGTCACGCAGGCCCAGGCGTCCGAGCACGGCGGAGACGCGGGCGTCCGCGTCGGGCAGGCCGTAGAGGCGGGCGTAGAAGAGCAGGTTCTGGCGGCAGGAGAGATCCTGCACCAGGAGCGTCTGGTGGGAGAGAAACCCCACCTGCCGGCGCAGGGCGTTCGCCTGCGCAGGTGCGTCTTGCCCAGCGATGCGCACCGTGCCCGACGTCGGCCGACACAACAGCGCCAGCACGCGCAACAAGGTCGTCTTGCCCGCCCCGTTCGGCCCCAGCAGGGCCACGGCCTCTCCGCGGCGAACGGTGAGGTCTACGCCGGCCAGCGCCGCGTGGTACCCGAAGCGCTTGACCAGGCCGTGCACCTCCACGTGCGGCGGCCCAGCAGCGGGGCGTTGCGAAAAAGCCATCAGCGTGGCCCTCGTACGTTGTCGCGCGCGGCAGATGACGCCGGCCACAGGGAGATCACGCCGCCAACTAGCGCCACCAGCCCACCCAGCCAGAGGAACCGGATCAGCGGGTTCCGCACCAGGATGAGCAGGGCGCGGTCATCGGGGGCGATGCCGGTCAAGACGATGTAGAGGTCCTCCCGCCATGCCGAGTAGACCGCCGGCACCGGCACCGCCCGGCTGCTGCCGGCATACTCGCGGAGCTCGGGGTGCAGGCCCGCCAGCGAGCGCCCGCCCCCGCTGACGGTGACCGTGACGCGCTGGGCGACATAGTCGGTCGCGGCCTGTACGCGCAGGCCATCGTAGACCAGGGAATACCCGCCCCATTCGATAGGGGTGCCGACGGTAAGCCCCAGGCGCGCCTCCTGAGGGTAGAGCCGCGTGCCGATCACTCCGACTGCGATGATCGCCACGCCGAGGTGCACGAGGGGGCCGCCGGTGCCTCGCCAGGCACCATGCAGGGCGCGCTCTGCTAGGGTGCCGGCGCCGCTGCCGAGGGCCAGCCCGGCAACCGCCAAGCCGAACAGGCCCAAGGGGTGCTGAAAGCCCGCAAAGGCCAGCGCCGCCGGCAGGGCGACCATGGCGGCCAGGCCGGCCAGCCAACGGCCACGTGACCGGCGTGGCGACCGGGCCAGCAGTGGGCCGATCCCCATCACCACCAGCAGGGCGGCGAACTGTGGCCCGCAGACGCGCTCGAACCAGTCCGGGCCGGCCTCCAGGCGGCGGCCGGTGAGGGCGGCGCTGATAGAGGGCAGCACGCTGCCCACGAACACCGAAAAGGTCAGCCCCGCCAGAATGACCAGCGTGAGAAAGACGGCTCCCTCCTGCCGCGAGGGGGCTTCCGCGGCTGCGTCGCCCCGCAGGAGGCGCCAGCGGCCTGGCAGCAGCACCAGGGGGACCAGCGCGGCCAGGGCCAGGAAGCTGAGGTACACGCTGCCAACGCTCGAGAGGGTGTAGGCGTGCACGGACTGGATGGCGCCGCTGCGGGTGGCATAGGTGCCAAAGAGGACCAGCAGGAACGACAAGAGCGCCAGGGACAGGTTCCAGGCGGCGAAGCGGCGCCCGCGCCCGGCCAGCGCGCCGTGCAGAAGGCCGGTGGCCGTCAGCCAGGGCAGCAGGCCGGCGTTCTCCACCGGATCCCAGCCCCAGTATCCTCCCCAGCCGAGCACGTCATAGGCCCAGCGGGCCCCGAGTAGGAGCCCTAGGCCCAAGAACAGCCAGGCGCCGGCCGTCCAGCGGCGGGCAGCCGGTAGCCACGCCGAGAGGTCCCCCGTGATGAGCGCGGCCAGGGCGCAGGCGTAGGGAACGGCCAGCCCCACGTAGCCGAGGTAGAGGGCCGGGGGGTGCAGGGCCATCCCCAGGTGGCGGAGCAGGGGGTTCAGGCCTGCCCCGTCGGCCGGGGCAACGGGCAGCGCGCCGAAGGGATTGGACAGCAGGAGCGTCACGCCGGTGAAAGAGGCGGCGATGATACTGAGTATGCACAGCGTCCACAGGCGGAAAGGTGACGTCGTGGCCGAACGGCGCCCATGAAAGAGGGTGGCCACGAGCGCCTGCAGGAAGGACCACAGGAGGAGCGATCCCTCCTGCCCGCCCCATAGCGCAGAGACCTTGAGCCAGGGCGGCAGCGCGCGGCTGGAGTGCGCCGCCACGTAGGCCAGCTCAAAGTGATCCGTCAGCAGCGCGCCCAGGAGCAGCCCGATCGCCACGGCGAGCAGCCCCGTGGCGGCCAGGGAGCCCACCTGGGCGCCGCGGGCCCAGTCGGCCCGCCCCCGGCGCGCGGCGTAGCCGGCGGCCGCGGCGGTGTAGAGCGACGCGGCCAGCGCGGTAGACACCAAGCCGGCGCCGATCTCTGCCAACAGGCTCATGGGGCACTCACTCCGCTGTCAGGGCGCCCTGCAGACGAGGCCGGATCGGCCTCATCGTAGCGGCTCGGGCATTTCAGCAGGACCTGGTCGGCGACTAGGCTGCCATCCGGCGCCAGGCGGCCGCGCACGACCGCCTGGGCCTCGTCGCGCAGCATGTAGGGCAGCACGTCGGCATAGACCACCTCTAGCCGGGGAGAAGCAGGGTCGTGGACGGCAGCGCGGAGGGCGGCCTCCAGGCCGCCGGCCGCCTGCAGCTCGCCCGGGTCGAGAGGGGTGTGGGCGATGGTGAACGTGACGCGTGGGAGGGCCGCGTCGTATTGAATTGAGTCCCCGACGACGGCGCCAGACACGGTGATGCCGCGCCCCGCGGCGGCGGCGCCCATCTCCTGCAGCTCCGCCACGGTCAGGTAATAGTGTGCGCTGCCCCTGGTGGTGGTGGCAATGAGCAGGATGACAGCGGCAACGATCATCAGTCCCGCCACCCAGAACTTGCCTCGCCCGGCCATGGTCATCTCCGCGGTGCCTCACGGCGCCGACCCTCGCCCTCGCGGCGCCTGTCGCCATGATAAGCGATCCGACGAATCCGTCCAGCAGGATTGTGTGTGGCTTTGGGAAGAGAAGAGAAAAGAGGAAGGACAGGATTCACGGGATTGACAGGATGTGAAGATCGCTAAAGAGACAGGTACTTTGAGGAGACCGGGTTAACCATGTCGCCAATCCTGCATAGCCTGCCACTGCAGTCCCAGTTATGGCCCGGTTCGGGGGAGCCCGCAAAGCGGGAGAGGCCATGTTTGTAAAAGAGCGGGGCCGTGGCGCAGGACCTTGCGAGGGCGCGTGCCGCGGCCTATAGTCGGTGGCGCTGTGCTAGGCGGGCGCTCGGGACCCGGGTGCGCTGTTCAGAGGAGGCTACCATGCCGCTGCCGGTCGACTATGCGGAACGCGTCTATGCGGGGGTGCTCGGGAAGATCATCGGCGTGTACGTCGGCCGCCCTTTCGAGGGCTGGACGTACGAGCGCATCATGCGCGAGCTGGGCGAGGTCAAGTACTATGTGCACGAGCGGCTGGGCAAGCCGCTGATCGTCAGCGACGATGACATCTCGGGGACGTTCACCTTCCTGCGGGCCATGCCCGACTATGGAAACGACCCGCACCTCACCCCTGCGCAGATCGGCCAGACCTGGCTGAACTACCTGATTGAGCGGCAGACCGTGCTCTGGTGGGGAGGGATGGGCAACTCTACCGAGCACACGGCCTACCTGCGGCTAAAGGCCGGCATCGCGGCTCCCGCCAGCGGCTCCATCGCGCTGAACGGGCCGATCGTCGCCGAGCAGATCGGTGCCCAGATCTTTATCGACGGCTGGGCTATGATCGCCCCCGGCGACCCGGAACGCGCCGCGGACTTGGCACGCCGCGCGGCGAGCGTCTCGCACGACGGCGTCGCCGTCCACGCGGCGCAGATCCTGGCGGCCATGGAGGCGCAGGCGTTTGTCGAGCGGGACGTCGATCGCCTGCTGGACGTGGGCCTGACCGTGATCCCGCCTGACTCGCTCATGCGCCGGCTGATCGGCGATCTGCGCGGTTGGCACGCCCGGCATGACGACTGGCATGCCTGCTATGCGGAGGTGGCCGCCCATTACGGCTACGACAAGTACACCGGGAACTGCCACATGGTCCCTAACCATGCCCTGATCATCATGGCTCTCCTGTACGGGAGGGATAGCTTCCCCCGCGCACTGACCATCGTCAACACGGCCGGCTGGGACACCGACTGCAACTCGGGCAACCTGGGCTGCCTGATGGGGATCAAGGAAGGGCTGGCGGGGCTCGAGGTCGGGCCAGACCTGCGTGGGCCGGTGGCGGATCGCCTCTACCTGCCCACCGCCGACGGGGGCCGCACCGTCAGCGATGCGCTGCACGAGGCCCACGAGGTGATCGCAATCGGCCGGGCCCTGGCCGGCCTGCCGGCGGAGCATCCCAAGGGCGGCGCGCGGTTCCACTTTGACCTGCCCGGCGCCACGCAGGGCTGGCTGCCCGACGAGGATGCCGAGGCGCGTGGTGTGGCGAGCGTGGCGAACGTCGCGGGCCACAGCGAGGGGGGCCGGCGGAGCCTGGCCATCCACTATCGGGCCCTGGCTGACGGGCGGCCCGCCCGCGTCCAGCGGGAGACGATGCCCGCCTACCGGCCGGAGGCGGGCTATCGGATGGTCGCCTCGCCGACGCTCTACCCCGGCCAGGTGTTGCGCGCCCGGCTCGAGGCGGACGCCGCCAGCGACGGGCCGGTCGCGGTGTGCCTGTACGTGAAGGCCTTCGGAGCCGATGACGCGCTGGAAACCCTGCGCGGCCCGCTCAGCAGGCTGGCCCCTGGCGAGGCGCGCGTCCTCGAGTGGCAGGTGAGCGTGCCGAGTGGCTGCCCGATCGCCTGGGTGGGGCTCGAACTGAGCTCTGGCCTGCGCAGCGATGGGACGGTCTATATGGACTGGCTCACCTGGGACGGCACGCCGACGGTGCGCCTGGGGGCGCCGCACCACAACGGGACCCGCTGGCTGGACGCTTGGGTCAAGGCGGTCTCGAGCGCGGTGCGCGGCCGCCAGCACGACCTGCGCCTCATGCAGGACGAGGGTACGGGGCTCGTGCTGCAGGGCACGCGCGAGTGGGGAGACTATGGCGTCAGCGCTGGGCTGACGCCGCACCTCGCTCGCTCCTTTGGCCTGGTGGCGCGGGCCCAGGGGCTCAAGCGCTACTATGCCCTGCGACTGGCGCCTGGGCGGGCACAACTGGTGCGTGAGCTGGACGGCACCACGCTGCTCGCCGAGTGCCCCTTCGCCTGGAGCCTGTACGAGAGCTACGCGCTGGAGCTCCGTGTGGAGGGTGCGCGGCTGACCGGGTCCATCGATGGGCGCGTCGTGCTGCGTGCCGAGGATGACCGCCTGCCGTCCGGGGCGATCGGGGTGTTGATCGAAGAGGGGCGCCTGGGCGTCGACGGGGTCGAGGTGCGGCCGCTGGGCTAGGGCGCCAATGCTCTCGGGGCGAGATTGCGCGGGCCTGTGGCGCACACGCCACAGGCCCGCGTCGATTCCTGGGGGATCTGGCCCCAGCGGCCAGAGCGGCCCGGTCTAGCCCACCCAGATGCCGCCGGAGACGTTCAGCTCACAGCCCGTCACGTGGCTGGCCTCCTCTGAGACGAGAAAGGCCACGCCGGCGGCGACTTCTTCGGGCAGTTCCATACGGCCCAGGGGCAAGTCCTTGCCGCGTTCGGCCAGGTAGGCCTCGGGATCCTCCACCTGGCCGGCCCGCAGGGCAATCTCTCCGGGGGTGGCCACCCAGCCGACGATGACCCAGTTCACGCGGATGCGCTCGTGGGCCAGCTCCCTGGCCATCGACTTGGTCATGGCCAGCAGGGCTCCCTTGGAGCCGATGTAGCCCATCCGCTCCAGGTGCCCCCAGCCATAGCCGTGCACCATGGTGGTGCCGATGTTGACGATGGAGCCGCCGCCCACGGCGCGCATATGCGGCAGTGCCTCGCGGCTGCACAGGAACGGCGCGCGAGCGTTCACGGCGAACTCCAGGTCCCACTGCTCGGGGGTCAGCGCGGAGATCGGCATCTGCGAGTAGATCGCGGCGTTGTTCACCAGCACGTCGAGGCGCCCGTAGCGTTCCACCGCCCCGCGGATCAGGTTCACGCAGTCGTCCGGGTTGGCGACGTCGGCGTGCAGGTAGGTGGCCTCCCCGCCCGCGGAGCGGATGGTGCGGGCCACCTCCTCGCCGACCGCGCCCCTGCGCCCCGAGACGATCACGGCCAGGCCGTCCGCCGCCAGGCGCCGGGCGATCGCCTCGCCAATGCCGCCGGTGGAACCGGTCACTACTGCAGTCCGCATCGCCGTGCCCTCCTCGTGCGCGCCGTGCTACTTGGCGGCGTGCTCGTCAAGCAGACGGAACAGGTCGGCAAAGACCGCGTCTCGCCGGACGTCCGTCGCCACCCGCACCATGTGGCGGGCCGTGTCCACCGGGCCCCAGGTGACGTCGTCACGGAGGATGGGTGAGGGCGCCAACTCGGTCGGCACCCAGGACGGGTTGTTCAGGTAGGCCACCGTGCTGATGTCCCAGACGACCTTGGAGCGGGCCCGCTCCGCGGGCACAAAGTCCTTGTAGATGCCAAAGAGATAGTCCCCAATGGCTCCCCGCCCGGCCACGTTGGCCGCCATCTCGGGCAGCGTCGTGCGTAGGTGCTCGGCGACGTTCTTGCAGGGCACGTGCACCAGCGGAACGCCGGAATCGAACACCACGCGCGCCGCGGGAACGTCCTGCCGGAGGTTGAACTCTACCGTGTTGGGCCAGTAGTAGGGGTGCCCGCCGAGCCAGACGACCACGATGCGGTTGACGATGTCCGGTGCCATCAGCAGGGCCGAGGCCACGTTGGTGATGGCGCCGATGGCGAGCACGTACAGCGGCCCCTGGCGGGGGGCGCGCGCCTGCGCAATCAGGTCGCGGGCGGCAGGGCTGTCGACGGGGGTGTCTGCGGAGGGAAGATAGGCCTGCGAACCACGCAGGACCCTGTCCCGGTCCCCGACGCCGAGATGCTCGATCAGGCGGAGGATCTCCTGGTAGGAGCGCTCCATCCCGTCGCCGGGGCCGTCGGAGCGGCTGTTGTGGAAGGGCGCCGCGTAGAGGCCGCGCACGGTCAGGTTCGGCGAGAGGAGGGCATAGACGACGGCGAACTGGTCGTCGATCTCGTTGTAGGTGTCGGTGTCCAGGACCATTTCGACCGGGCCGCTGGGCGGCTCAAGCATGGCGGACAGTTCGCTGGCGGTCAGTTTCGTAAAGCGCCCCATGACAGTTCCTTTCGTTGCGACGCGCGCGAAGGGGAGGCCCCGACGGGCCTCCCAACCCGGATCGGGAATGGGCTGCTCAGCCCTTGCCCCACTTGTGGAGGTTGGCGGCGCTCAGGCGAGCGCTCTCGAGGGTGGGACGGGCGCAGCGATCCTGCTCGACGATGTACCACTGCACGCCCTGGGCTTCGCTGGCCTGGAAGATCGATGGAAAGTCGATGATCCCCTCACCGACCTCGGCCCAGGTGCGCTCCTCGCCCTGGCCGATCATGTCCTTCAGGTGCACGAGGGCAAAGCGGCCGGCCGAGCGACGGATGAGCGCTGCCGGGTCTTCCCCGGCATAGGCCGCCCAGTACACGTCGATCTCCAGGCTGACCAGGGCCGGATCGGTTTCGGCGACGAGGATGTCCCAGCCACGCAGGCCGTCGTGCACGTCGAACTCAAAGGCGTGGTTGTGGTAATACAGGCTCAGGCCGGCGCTCTTGAGCGTGCCACCCAGGCGGTTCAACGAGGCGGCCAGCGCGCGAAAGCCGGCGGGGTTCTGCATCTCCCTCGGCAGGAAGGGCACACCGACGTAGGGGTTGCCGATGGCCGTGTTGTAGGCGATCACCTCATCGAGGTCGGCCTCCATGGCGGCCAGGGCGATGTGGCTGCCGACGGGGCGCAGGCCGGTCTCTGCCAAGAGGTCCTTCATCTCCGCGGCCGACAGGCCGCCGGTACCGGCGAACTCGACGCCCGAGTAGCCCATCTTGGCAACCTTGCGCACGGTGCCGGCAAAATCCTTGGCCGTTTCGTCGCGGACGGTATAGAGCTGCAGCGCGATTGGTACGTTTGCCATGTCAACCTCTCTTGTTGGGTTCCCGCCCTCTGCTGATGCGTGAGCCATGCTAGCCGGCCCGAGGGGGGCTGTCAATGGGTTGGCGCGGCGCCCCGCCCTCTCAGGGCACGACTACGGTCTTGACGTCATCGCCGGGCGGCGCGTCCAGCACGGCCGGCAGCTCGCTCAACCCGATGCGCCGCGTGATCAGGTGCTCCACCCGTACCTGCCCGGAGCCGAGCAGCGCCAGAGCGCGGCTGTGGGTGAAGGGGTTGATGCGCGCGCCGACGATGGAGAGCTCCTTGCGGAAGATCAGGTTGGGCTCTACCGGAATGGTCACGCCCGGCGGGGTCACCCCGAACCAGACGATAGTGCCGCCCGGCGTGGCCCAGTCGACGGCCTGGGCCGTGGTGCGCGCCGAGCCGACCGCCTCGATGACCACATCGGCGCCGCCCTCCAGCGGGCCGCCGGCGGCCAGCGGATCCTCTCGGGCCGGGTCAAGCACGGCGTCCACGCCGGAGGCGCGGGCCAGCTCTCGCCGGGCCGGCACCGGGTCGCTCAGGAGCACCCGGGCCGCCCCCGACAGGCGCGCCAGCTGCGCCAGCATCTGGCCGATGGCCCCGCCCCCGATCACGGCGACGGTGTCTCCCGGGACGATCCCGGCCCGGTCGATCCCTCGCAGGCAGCAGGCCAGCGGCTCGACCATGGCGCCCGCCTCCAGCGAGACGCCCTCCGGCAGGGCGAAGCACTGGGCACGCGGCACCAGGGCGTACTCGGCAAAGCCGCCGTCCAGGTCGACCCCCAGGGCGCGCAGGTTCTCGCAGAGGTGGATACGTCCGCGTCGGCAGGGGCGGCAGATCCCGCAGGGGATGTTGGGGTCGACGGCCACTCGGTCGCCGGGCGCCAGGTCGTCGACGCCGTCACCGACCGCCTCGACGATGCCGGAGAACTCGTGCCCGATGGTCACCGGCGGCGACGTGGCGAACTCGCCGTGAAAGATGTGCCGGTCAGTGCCACAGATGCCGCACGCGCCGACGCGCACCAGCACATGCCCGGGCAGCATGCCGGGCAGCGGGCGCTCCACGGCGCGCAGGTCACCCGGCCCGTAGAACAGGGTCGCTCTCATCGGTTCGCTCCTCTCGGTCGGGGCGCCCCCGCACACCCCGGCGCTAGTCGGCAGGCACGCGATCGAGGGCCTGCACGCGGCCGTCGCGAGTATAGCCAGCCACACGCGGGCGGACAACCATTTCCGACAGGCCTGCGCTCCGCTCCACGAACGGCGGGCGTGTCGCTCCCGCGGCTTGACAGTGCCCCGCGCCCTCTCGTATAAGGGCATGACTGGGTCGGCGCATACCGCCTCCGCCGCGCGGGCGAGGCGGCCTGCCCGGCGGCGTCTCCCACGCACACCACAGGGGGCAGGCGGCCAGTGCAACCGCTCGCCGACGACGAAACCCAACTGAATGTTGACGGTGCCACGCTGCCAGGCCTGCGGGGCCTGCGCGACCTGCTGCGCCAGCGGCGGGGCGTGTGGGTTGTGTTGGCCAACATCGGCTGGCTGTGGGCTGACAGCGTGGTCCTCTTTGTGGCGTCCTCTGCTGCCGGCATTATCGTGGCCCGCGCCCTTGGCCCGGCCGACTATGGCCTGCTCGGGTACGCCACCGGGTTCATGGGGCTTTTTGTTCCGCTCGCCGGGCTGGGCCTGATGGACCTCGCCATCCGCGACCTGGTGGCCAGCAAGGTGCCGGCCGAGCGGATCCTGGGCACCACGTTCGCCCTACAGGCTGCGGGGGCGCTGCTGGCCGTTGTGCTGGCCTGGGCCTGCGGCCTGGCGCTGCGGGACGATCCCCTCACGCGCCGGGTGACGCTGATCACCTGCCTCAGCATGCTTGCGACGCCCTTGAACGTCCCCGCCTACTGGTTCGCCGCGCGGGTACGCAGCAAGTACGCGGTGTGGGCGCGCGACGGGGCGCTGCTGGTGGGCACGGTGCTGCGCGGAGCCCTGGCGCTGAGCGGCGCCTCGGTGATCGCCTTTGCCTGGCTGGCCGTGGTCCAGGCGTTGCTGGCAGGCCTGGCGCTGCTGGCGCTGTCGCGCGGGCGCCTGCCCAGCCTGCGCACCTGGACGGCATCGCTCTCGGAGGCCGGCCGTATGCTGCGGGAGGCCTGGCCGCTCCTGGCGGCCGGGTTGGCGGTGGCCCTCTACAT
Source organism: Anaerolineae bacterium (assembly GCA_040768605.1). Lineage (GTDB taxonomy): Bacteria > Chloroflexota > Anaerolineae > UBA1429 > UBA1429 > JAAZBY01. The sequence goes on from JAXGMP010000003.1 coordinate 201,377, forward strand.
GAAGATCGATCTGGTCATGCTGGGCCAGCTGGCCGGGCCCGACGAGGTGGGCCAGTACACGGCCGCGGTGCGCCTTTCGGAGCTGTGGCACGTGGTGCCCGTGGCGATCTCGCTCTCGGTCTTCCCGGCCCTGGTGCGCGCCCGCCACCGCCAGGCGCACGACTCGGACGGTGCCCCCTGGATGCAGGCGTTCTATGACCTGATGGCCGGGCTGGGCTACCTCATCGCGGTGCCGGTCAGCCTGCTGGGCGTGCCGGTCGCGCGGCTGGTGTATGGCCAGCAGTACGCCGCGAGCGGCCCCGTCCTGGTGGTACACATCTGGACCTTCCTCTTTGTGTGCCTTGGCCTGGCTCGTGGCCGCTGGCTGGTGGCGGCCAACCTGAACCGCCTGCTCCTCTACACCAGCCTGATCGGCGCGGCCGTCAACGTGGGCCTGAATCTGCTCCTGATTCCGCGGTTCGGCGCGCAGGGTGCGGCGTGGGCCACGGTAGCCTCCCAGACGGCGGCCAACTATGGCGCCTGCCTCGTGTGGCCGCAACTCCGTGAAGCCTGGGCCCAGATGACGCGCGCGCTGCTCCTGCCGGTGCGCCTGCGCTCGGCCTGGCGCGGGGCCAAGGCCGTTTGGCGGTCCGCGGCATGAGCAACGCTGAGGTCTCAGCCATGGGCTCCCTACCATCTCTTCGCACCCCGGTGGTGCTCCTGATCTATCATCGCCCGCAGACCACCTGCCAGGTGTTCGCGCGGGTGCGCGAGGCCAGGCCGGAGACGCTCCTGGTGATCGCCGATGGGCCGCGCCCCGGCGACGCGGGCGACGCTACCGCCTGTCGGGCTGCCAGGGAGGTGGTCGAGGCGGTCGACTGGCCCTGCCGGGTGCTCCGGCAGTACGCGGCCACGAACCTTGGGCTGCGGGAGCGCTTTGCCAGCGGGCTGGGCTGGGCCTTCAGCCAGGTGGAGGAAGCGATCATCCTCGAGGACGACTGCCTCCCCGAGGCGACCTTCTTCGCCTTCTGCGAGGAGCTCCTGGCCAGGTACCGGGCAGAGCCACGGGTGATGATGCTCTCGGGCAACGACATGTCTCGCCAGGTGGCCGCCGCCGGAGGGGATAGCTACCGCTTTACGCGCTATGCGCACATCTGGGGCTGGGCTACTTGGCGGCGCGCCTGGCAGCAGTACGACCCCGAGATGTGCGACTGGCCGCGCCTGCGCACATCGGGCTGGCTGGAAGCAATACTGGGCGATCGCCGGGCGGTGCGCTACTGGACCCGGCTGTTCGATGACACCCACGCGGGGCGCATCAACACCTGGGACTACCAGTGGCAGTACTCCTGCTGGCGAGCCGGCGGACTATCGGTCGAGCCGCACGGGAACCTGGTGAGCAACATCGGGTTTGGCGCGCTTGCCACCCACACCGGCAGCCACAATCCGTTCGCTGCCCTGCCGACGCAGCCGATGCGCTTCCCGCTCGTCCATCCGCCCGGGCTGTCGGTGGACCACGCCATTGACAGAGAGCGCCAGACGATGCGCTACCCATCCGTCGTCGGGCGGCTCCGCGACAGGGTTCGCCTCACCGTGGAGCGCCTCCTGGCCGGCCGGCGCGAGCGAGGCGGGCCATGATCGAGGGGTGCAGGGTCTGCGGCGGCGCCACCACGGCGTGGGGGGAGATCGAGGTGCTCGGCAAGCACACGGTGCGCTACGAGCGCTGTGCCCGCTGCGGCCTGGTACAGACGGAGCCCCCCTACTGGCTCGAGGAGGCCTACACATCTCCGATCGCCACGAGCGACCTCGGCGTGGTCTCGCGCAACATCTACCTGGCGCGCCTTGTGGTGGCCGTCGTGCGGGTCCTTTTCCCAGGGCGCGGCCCGTATCTGGATTACGGCGCCGGGTACGGCCTGCTGGTGCGCCTGCTGCGTGACGCCGGCCTGGACTTTTACTGGGCGGATCGCTTCTCACCCAACCTGTTTGCCCAGGGTTTTGAGGCTGTGGCCGGGGCGCGCTACGAGCTGGTGACGGCCTTTGAGCTCCTCGAGCACCTGGTCGACCCGGTCAGCGAGGTCGCGCGGCTGCTGGAGATGTCCGACAGTGTCCTCTGCACGACCACGCTGTTGCCCGCCGCCTCGCCGAGGCCTGGAGAGTGGTGGTACTATGCGCCCGAGACGGGGCAGCACGTGACCATCTATACCCTCGCAGCGCTGCGGGCGCTGGCGGAGCGTTTGGGGGTGCATCTGGCGTCGGACGGGGTCGGCACGCACCTGTTCTCTCGCCGGCCTGTGGCCCCGTGGAAGCTCCGCCTTGCCTGCGACCATCGCGTTAGCTATCTGCTCTACCTTCTGCGCCGTCGGCGGTCGCTGCTAGCGAAGGACTATGGCCAGGTCCTCGGGCGTGACCGTGGCTAGTGGCACCCTGCCCACGCTGCCAGGGCGCGGCCGGGCCGCCGGCCCCACTGGAGAGAGGCCTGCCGTGCACGTCACCGTCGACGGATACGTCTTTGAACAGCAGAGCCGCGGGGGGATCTCGCGCGTCTTTCACGAGATCCTGCCCCGCATGTGCGACGCGGACGAGGCGCTGACCGTGTCGCTGCTCACTAGCGGGCGCCTGCGGCAGGCGCTGCCGGTGCATGCCCGTACTCGCCACGTATCCCTTTTCCCCATCGGCGACGTGATGCAGCCGGAGCGCGTCTGGGCGCCTCTGATCCCGGCGGGCCGCCGCCTGGTGCAGGCCGGGCAGACCCGAGGCTCCGGAGCGGGCATCTGGCATTCGACGTACTATACCTCGCCCCCTGCCGGCTGGAAGGGCCCCCGGGTGGTCACCGTGTACGATCTGGTCCATGAGGAGTTTGCCGCCGAGTACCCCAGCCTGCATGCCAGGGTGTTCCGCCGTGAGAAGCGGCGTTCGGCAAAGGAGGCCGACCTGGTCATCTGCATCTCTGAGGCCACCCGGCAGGCGGTCCTCGCCCACTATGGGGTCCCGGCGTCACGCACGCGCGTGGTGCCGCTGGCCGCCAGCGCCGCGTTCGGCCCGGAGGAGACGGTGGCGCCGCCCGGAGCGCCATCCCCCAGCCGTCCCTTCCTCCTCTACGTCGGGCAGCGGGGCGGGTACAAGAGCTTTGGCCTCCTCCTCGAGGCCCTGGCGCACTGGCCGGGACGCCGCGGCGATAGGCCGCGGCTGGTGGCGGTGGGCGGGGCCTGGTCGCGCGGTGAGCGGCGGGCCATCGGCGAGCTGGGGCTGGCCGAGGACGTCGCGGTGCGGACGTCGGTAGATGACGCTGCCCTGGCCGCGCTCTATCGCGCTGCCGCGGCGTTCGTCTACCCTTCGCTGGCCGAGGGCTTTGGCATCCCCCTGCTGGAGGCGCTGGCCTGCGGGTGCCGGGTGGTGGCCTCGCGCATCGCGCCCACCGTGGAGGTGGCCGGCGAACTGCCATACTACTTTGCCCCCGGCAGCGCCGAGGACTTGGGGCGGGCCCTGGGTGAGGCACTCGCTGCCGGGCGCGAGCCCGGGCGCGTGGCGGCCGGCCTGGCGCGGGCCGCCCTCTATTCCTGGGACGCCACCGCGCGCGGCACGCTGGAGGCCTACCATGCCCTCTCCTAGCCTCGCGGACCTCCCCCCGCCACCCCCCGGGAGGCAGGGCTGGCCCTGGACCGAGGCCCCCGCCCCGCCACCCGTGACGGACGCGCCGGCCTGGCCAGTGGTGGGCATCGTCACGCCGTCGTACAATCAGGCGCAGTACATCGAGGCGACCATCCGCTCGGTGCTGCTGCAGGGCTACCCCCGCCTGGAGTATCTCATCCTGGACGGGGGCTCGACGGACGGCACCGTCGCGGTGCTAGAGAGGTACGCTCCCTGGCTCACATACTGGGTCAGCGAGCCGGATGCGGGCCAGGCCGACGCCATCCGCCGCGGCTGGGCCCTCTCGGGTGGCGAGTACCTGGGCTGGCTGAACTCTGACGACCTCCTGACGCCCGGATCCCTGTGGGCTGCCGTCCAGTATCTTCAGGGACGGCCCGGGCTGTCGGGGGTCTATGGCGATATCGTGCACATCGACGGGCAAGGGCGCGCCATCGGAACCGAAACCTATACGGATTTCGATTTGGTGGACCTGGTGCGGCGGATCGGGTGGATCTCTCAGCCGGGCAGCCTCTTCCGCCGCACCGCGCTGGAGGCCGCCGGCGGGCTCGACGGTGCGCTGCGCTTCCTGATGGACTTTGATCTGTGGTTGCGGCTGGGGCTGGTGGCCCCGCTCGGGTACCTGCGCGGCGCGCCGCTGGCGCAGTTCCGCCGCCACCCCGAGGCCAAGAGCAGCGCCCAGCGCGGCCTGGCTGCCGAGGAGATCCTGCGCGTGGTCGAGCGGTTCTTTGCGCGGGAGTTGCCCGCGCCCCTGCGCGGCGCCGAACGGCAGGCCAGGGCCAACGCCCACCTCTACGCCGGCCGGGCCTGGTCTTCGGCAGGTGACGTGCCGCGCGCGCTGCGCTCCGTGTGGCAGGCGCTGGCCACCTGGCCGCGGATCGCCTGGGGGACGGGGCCAGCCGTGGCCTGCTCCCATGTGGCCCTGACGGCGATTCTGGGGAGAGACCGCGCCGCGAGATGGCGCCACCGTCGCGAGAGGTCGTTGCGCCGTGTGCAGGGCTGCCGCTCAGACGGCAGACCTTAGGCAAGGGACCCGGCCGCTGCGCGAGCCCGCGTTCTTGTAACCTCCATCACATCCCTTCCTTCCTCCATCTGCTACCATGGGAGTTGACCGGCGGCGGTCCCTGGCGACCTCGCCGGCCCATCGGCCATGCTGAAAGGGAGGATACGCGCTATGCAGATCATCAAGGCGCTCAACGCGCCCGACGGCCCCAATCCCCACGGGGTTAGCGCCAAGCCGCTCCACGCCTCTGAACACACCCAGGTGACGATGGTGACCCTGGCACCTGGCGAGCGCCTGCGATTGCACCTGACCCCAGTCGACGTCTTCTTCTACATTCTGGAGGGAAGCGGCGAGGTGGAGATCGGCAGCGAGCGCGCCATCGTCGCATGCGACGATCTGGTCGTCAGCCCGGCCCGAGTGCCGCACCGGGTGATGAACCCAGGCACTGCGCCGATGCGCTTCCTGGTCGTCAAGACACCGGCCCAGCAAGAGCAGACGAGGATTCTGTGAGCCGTCATCACGGAGCCCGAAGGAGGAGACCATGGCTGATCTGACCACGCGGTATCTTGGCCTGACCCTGCGCAACCCGATTGTGGCGGGGAGCTCTGGCCTGAGCAACTCGGTCGAGGGCGTGCTCCGGCTGGAGGAGGCCGGGGCGGGTGCGGTGGTCCTCAAGTCAGTCTTTGAGGAAGAGATCTCCCTGGAATACCAGGCCACCATGCGCGACGAGCTGCGCCGGGGTGGCAGCCCGGAGGCGCTGGACTACTTTGACCGGCAGATCCGGGGGGAGAAGCTCGACCACTATCGCACTCTCATCTCGCAGAGCAAGAAGCGCGCCTCCATCCCGATCATTGCCAGCGTGAACTGTACCTTCTCGCACGAGTGGGCCTACTTTGCCCGGGAGATGGAAGCGGCCGGCGCCGACGCGCTGGAGCTGAACATGTCGTTCCTGCCGACCGATTTCCGCCGCACGGCGGAAGAGCAGGAGGCCTCCTACTTTCGCGTGATCGAGCGGGTGCGCCAGCAGGTGTCGGTTCCGGTGTCTCTCAAGATCAGCCACTACTTTACCAACCTGGGACCCATGATCCAGAGGCTGTCGACCACGGGCATCGCCGGCCTGGTGCTGTTCAACCGTCTATGGCAGCCCGACATCGACATCCAGAAGCTGACCATCGTGCCCGCCCGGGCGCTGAGCAGCCCCGATGAGATCGCCCTGGCCCTCCGCTGGGTGGCCATCATGTCGGGACGGGTTCCCATCGATCTGGCCGGCTCGACCGGCGTACACAGCGGTGAGGCGGTCATCAAGATGCTCCTGGCGGGGGCCAGGGTCGTCCAGGTCGCCTCTGCGCTGTACCGCGAGGGGCTTGGTCACCTCGGGGTCATGCTCGCGGAGCTGCGCACCTGGATGGACGCCCATGGCTACACTGCCATCGACGAGTTCCGCGGCCTGCTGAGCCAGACGGCCAGCGCCGACCCGGCCATGTACGAGCGGGTGCAGTTCATGCGCTTCTACGGCTCCGCGCTGGAGGCGGGCAACCGCGACGTCGGTCGCGGGCGGGCGCTGGATGGCTTTGGCCACTAGCCCCCCGAACGCAGATCGCCTCGAGGGCGAGTAGCAGCGGCCGCGCACTCGTGACCGACTCGGTCGCGAGCGCGCGGCCTGCACTGCGCGCGCCCGCGGCTGCCGTTGTACCCCCTGCCGGCGCATGCTAGAATGCGTGTCATAGGCGTGCGGCCGCCAGAGCAGACCACGGCGCCCCAAGAGGTCGTGGGAACGGCAGGACACCCGGTGAAGATCCCTCTGTCGCGGTTCCGGCGCTCGGTAGCCGGCAACCTTCGCGCCCAACTCATCATCACGACCATCGCCCCCGTCGCCGTGCTCCTCATCGCCATGGCTGTCGTCGGCGGGTATGCCCTCACGCGCCTCACCCAGGTCCTGGTGCAGGACCGCGACACCGAACTCGCGCAACTGGCGGCCCGGCAAGTCGCTGCCGACTGGGAGCTATCGGTGCACCTGCTCTCGCAGTTGGCCTCCGCCGAGCCGGTGCGCTCGGCGAATCGCGAAGAGACGAATGCCCTGCTCCGCCAGAACTCGGTGTTGCAGCAGCGCTTCGATCATCTGGCCGTCACCGATGCGCAGGGGACGGTGGTGGCCCGCGAGGACGGCGTCGCCGGCCAGTACGTGGGCGACCTGGACTACTTTGCCCGGGCCAAGCGTCTGCGCCGCCCGATGCGCTCCGAGGTCTACCAGGATGCCAGCGGGCAGCGCATCGTGACGGTCGCCGTGCCCTACTATGACGAGGGCGGGCGCTTTGGCGGCTGCATTCTGGGCATCTGGGACCTGGCCAGCAATCGCCTGGCTATCCCGATCGAGAGCATCCGCGTCGGCGAGCAGGGTTACGCGTTTCTCGTTGACCGGCAGGGCACTATCCTTTACCACCCGGAGCACGGCTTTATCGCCGCGCAGTGGCTGGCCCATCCTGCGGTGCAGGCAGTCAGTGAGGGCAAGACCGGCGCCCAGACCGTGCGCTGGCGCGGGCAACGCACCATCATTGCCTACGCCCCCGTGCCGCTAACCCAGCTGCCCAGCTCTTTGGTGGCTGACGAGACGTGGGATGGCTGGGGCCTGCTCACTTCGCAGCTGTGGGACGATATGGTCGCTCCGCTGCAGCCGTATCTCGCCCTGATGCTCCTGCTCTTGCTCTTGGCCGTGATGCTGCCGCTCCTGGTCCTGGTGATCAACAGCCGTCGGATCGTTGCGCCTCTGCAGAGCCTGGTGACCCAGGCCGAGCAGGTGGCCGCCGGGCGCTTTGAGACACAGGTCTCCGTGGACGCGGGCCCCTCCGAGGTGCGCGAGCTGGAGATGGCCTTCAACGCCATGGTGACGCAGCTGCTCAGGTACCGGACCGATATACAGAACTATGTCGTGTCGATCCTGAACACGCAGGAGCAGGAACGCAAGCGCGTGGCCCGCGAGCTCCATGACGACACGGCGCAGGCCCTGGTGGTGTTGGGGCGGCGCATCGAGCTGGCCTCCGACCTGACCAGCCGCCAAGAACTCGCCCACGAGCTCGAGGAGCTGCGCGACATGGTCGACGACGCCCTGCGCGGAGTGCGCGGCTTTACCCGCGACCTGCGCCCGCCTCTCCTCGAGGAGCTGGGCCTGCCGCGCTCGCTGCAGATCCTCGGGGATCGGATCACCCGGGAGGAGCGGCTGCAGGTGACGGTGCGCATCGACGGCACGCCGCGCCAGCTGCTGCCGCAGGTGGAGCTGGGCCTGTACCGCCTGGCGCAGGAGAGCCTGAACAACGTGCGGCGGCATGCCCAGGCCAGCCAGGCCACCGTGGATCTGTCGTACGGCTCCACGAACCTCGTCTTGTGCGTCTCTGACGATGGCGTGGGCTTTACGCCCCCCGAGAGCGCTGCCGAACTGGTGGCCTCGGGCCGGCTGGGGTTGGTGGGCATCTATGAACGGGCCCGCCTCTTTGGCGGGCGGGCCGATATCCACTCGGCCCCCGGCGAGGGCACCGTCGTCACGATCACGATTCCCTACACCACCATTGTGCTGCCCCCCTCGGCGGCCGACTCGGTCGCTTCAGAGCGTTCTTCCATCGGCTAAGCCATAATGCCTAGCCCCTCTACGTGACACGGCGGATGTGCTTCCCTGTGCGTGCTGCTATAGTAGAGTTGAACCGTGAGCAGCGGTTCGCGTGGGCAAAGGACGTGTGCGTCTCGGCGGCCATGCTGTTCCTTTCTCGGCGCGAAGGGCAGCGCTTCTTCTCCTCCTTATTGGGATGGCCCCCACAGGTCGTAGTGGGCGACGACCTGTGGGGGCTGTCCGCATTCTTCAGACTCTAGGTGGCATGTCGCTGGACGGCGTTCCGCGTCCGCGAGTATGATGGGGTCGCCACGCCACGAGTTCGGACTGCGTCGCTGTGCGCGACCTGCCGCTGGCCTGGCCGCAGGGGCCTCCGTAAGCATGATGGCCTAGGTGGGCTCATGCGGTTGGCGGATGCCTTTCGCCCTAGCCGGTGGTATGCTGCCAATACCAGATGGATGGGACGGCCGCCTGAGGCGGCATGTCCCGGCACTCTGGGTAGGGCGGTGGAGGTGCTGTTCCAGTAGCGGCGCAGACTGTAGCGGTTCTCCTTCTTGAGGACGGGCTCCGTGAGTCGTGGTGGGCAACGACGCGCGGAGCCCGTCCTCGTCGCGTCTGAGCCTGTCCAGGGCGGCCCACTATCCGCCCCTATCAGAGCGAGGCGCACATGTCTTCGATACGGATCCTCCTGGCGGACGACCACGTGATGGTGCGCGAGGGCACTCGCCGCATCCTGGAACGCGAGCCGGACCTCGTGGTGATCGCCGAGGCCGGAGATGGCCGTGAGGCCGTCGATCTGGTGGCCCGCGAGCGGCCCGACGTCGCCATCGTCGATATCAGCATGCCGGTCATGAACGGGATCGAGGCCACCAAGGGGATCAAGGCCGTCTCGCCGCGGACGGCCGTCCTGGTTCTGTCGGCCTACGACGATGACGAATACGTCTTTGCCATTCTCGAAGCGGGCGCGGCGGCCTACCTGCTCAAGAACGCCCGCAGTAGCGAACTGATCGAGGCAGTGCGCAGGGTGCACGCCGGGGAAGCGGTGTTGGATCCTGGAGTGGCCTCCAAGGTGCTGCGGCGCATGGGTCTGGGCGAGCCTGCTCAGGAACAGGCCCGGGAGAACCCCCTCACAGAACGCGAGCTGGACGTCCTCCGGCTGGCGGGCCGGGGGCTCTCTAACCGGGAGATCGCCCTGCAGCTGCACGTCAGCCCGCGCACCGTGCAGGCGCACCTGGCCAACATCTTTGGCAAGTTGCAGGTCAGTTCGCGCACCGAGGCGGTCATGACCGGGCTGCGGCGGGGGTTGCTCAGCCTGGACGACATCCCGCCGGCCTGAGGGGTCCGGCGGCGCCGGCTCGGGCTAGGGGACCGGCACCAGGGCGGAGCGCTCCACGCGGTACAGCCCGCCCTGCCCGCCCAGCCAGACGACGTCGGCCGATTCGGGGAAGATGCGCTGCACCCCGGGGATGTCGAGGTACGACCAGTTAGCCTCCGCCGTTCGCGCCGAGATGCCGGCAGAGGTGCCAATCCACAGCGTGCCGTCCGCGGCCATGGTCAGGTCCACGATCTCCTCGGCGCGCAGGCCGCCCTCAGTGGAGTTGACGGTGAGGCGCGTCCACCGGCCGGAGGCCTGCCGCCGCGCCAGGCCGTGGCTGGTGCCCACCCATAGCTCACCCTCCGAGCCTATGGCCAGGCAGCGCACGTCCGGGTCGGGCAGGCCATCGTCGACGGAGGCCACCGCATAGGCCCCGTCGGGGCTGAGGATGCCCATTCCCTGTGAGGTGGCCACGAACAGCGTGCCGTCGCTGGCTACGGCCAGGTCGCGCACGCCGACCTGTTCGAGGTCTCTGGCGCCCGCCACGGCCTGCACGCCGTCCGGCGTGACGCGCGCTAGTTCACCCGCGGCGGTGGCGAACCAGGGCAGGCCGCCCGCATCGAGGGTGAGCACGCTGACGGCAGCCTCGTGGATGCGCTCGGCCTCGCCGCCGTCCGCCAGGCGATACAGGCCGCTCTGGGCGCCCACCCACAGGACGCTGCCGCCGATCGCCAGGCTGGTGGGGCGCTCGGCCAGGAGCAACCCTGTGCCATTGCCGGGCACCGCGTAGGCCAGCCCCTGCGGCGTGCCGATCAGGAGGCGGCCCTCGCCGTCGACGGCCAGTTCGAGCACCTGCCCCCCCATGAAGGGCGTCGGCACGAGCCACGGGCCGCGGGGGTGTTTGCCATCCGGCGCCACCACCCAGATCCCGTGTGAGGTCCCCAGCCACAGCTGGCCGGAGGGGGAAAGCAACAGGCACTGCGCCGTAAGCCCCTCGAGAACCATGGGCCGCCAGGCGCGCCCGGCACGCTGGTAACTGGCGCCCCCCTCACCGCACAGCCACACCGTGCCGTCCGCCTGGATTTCCATCCCGTACACCTGATGGGGGATGGAGGGGTTCAGCGAGGCCAGATGGCCCGTCCAGCGGCTCTCGGCCAGGTCGAGGCTGCAGATGCCGCCGCCGGAGGCGCGAGGGCCGATGAAGCCGATCCACAGACGCCCGGCCGGGTCGATGCCCACAGAGGTCACCGAGGCGGCGTCGGGGATCTCGGAAAAGAGAGAGTGGTCCTCCCACCAGCGGTAGCCCTCCAGCGCCGTGGAGACCCCCTCGCCGACCGCCCAGACCCTTCCCTCCGCCGACACTGCCACAAAGCGCGTGCCGCGGCGCACGCCGTCATAGGGGCCGTAGGCGCGCCACGTCTGGCCATCGTAGGCGCGCACCTGTCCGTCGTGGGTGGGCATCCAGAGCCAGCCGGTCTGCGGCGAACGGGTCCACATGCGGTAATCAAAATGCTGCGCGCCGCAGAGGGCTTCATATTGCGACGTCACGGCTTCCTGCCGGGAGTAGGTCTGCCAGGTGCTCCCGTCATACTCGCTCCAGACGTCCAGCCCCGCGTAGGCCACCCACACGTCTCCCTCGCCGTCCACGGTGACGGCCAGTGTCGTCGGGGATACCAGGCCATCGTTGACCGTGAAGACGCGGTACTCGGACATGTCCTGGTTCCAGCGGACGACGCCGCCGCTCGAGGCCGCCCACAGGTTCTGGCCGTCAAAGGCCATTCCCTGGATGTCGTTGGGGTTGGTCCACGACTGGACGGCGTCATCGCTGAGGGCCAGCGAGGCCAGGAAGGGGGTGGGCGTCGGGGTGACGGCCGGCTCGGGCGTGCCCACGACGCGCGTCTCTACGACATAAGGGGCGCGGGTGCCGCCGGGTGTGGCCGTGACGGTCGGCGTGGGCGTCGGCGTGGCCCAGGCAGCGGCACACCCCGCCAACGGGGCGGCCGTAGCCAACAGCAGCCCGACGAGGAGAAGGCGCAGGGTATGACGCGCGTAGCGCTGAGGGAGAGTCATGATCTTCACCGCGCCAGTATAGCGGAGACGCCCCCCTGGGACAATCAGGCCCTCCCCGCTGGCCAGCAGGCGCTTTCCCTTTCTGCTCAAGCCGCGGTACAATGCCGGCGCTGCCCGGCGGCAAGCGAGCGCCGTCGCGGCAGCCCCCACTGTACTCCCTGGAGGTTCCGTGCGCGCCAAGGGCAAGCTGCTCGACATCGGCCTCTATACCGTGGCCCTGATCGGCCCGCTCCTGTACCTGGCCGGGTTTCTGGCCAGGGGTCTGGGCATGTTGCAGGCCGACTGGCCGCGGCTGGCCCTGATGTTCGGGTTGCTGGCCCTGAGCGCGGGAGCAGCCGCCTTCCTGGCCCTCCGTCGTGGCGATACCGCGCTGCGGGTGGCGGCCGCCATCACCCTGGCCGTCAACCTGGCCGGGATCGCCTATAGCTGGACGCGCTGGTCCGACGATCTCTCCCGTGCCCGGGCCGAGGACCTGCTGCAGCCCATTCCCGTAACGCAGGTGGGCATTGTGCTGGCCCCGGCGGACCAGGGCCCGGACGCCGCCAACGAGCTGCGCGCCATCGAGAAGGCCATCCGCACGATCCTGGACCGCAACGGGATCGGCGGCCTGGTGCAGGTGCGGCGGACCTTTCCCATCGCGAATGCCCAGTACGCGCGGCGGATTGGCCTGACGCTGGGGGCCAACGTGGTCGTGTGGCACACGGTCGAGCCGGGGCGGGCCCGGTCGGTGCGCCACGTTACGGTGTTGGGCGCGCACGACATGGACGCCCAGCTGGACGAGGCCGACCTGCTGCGCCTGATGGCCACCCAGGAGGAGCTGGCTATCACGGCCACGGTTGGCACCGAAGCAGACGACCGCTACGCCAGCGAGGTGATTGCGCCGGTCGCGGCCGCCTTTGGCGCCCTGGCGGCGGGGCGCCCCGTGCTGGCGGCCACCCAGTTCCGCAACGCCTCGCAGGGCGAGGGGCTGCCCCTGCGTACCGTGGCTACGCTGCGTGCCTACCGGGGCATGGCGCTCTTGCACGCGGACCGCGCCGACCTGGCCGTGCCCGAGTTCGAGGAGGCCATCTCTCTGAACTCGAGCGCCTACGCCTGGACGGGCCTGGCCAACGCCCGGCTCATGGCGCGCGATTTTGAGGCCGCCCGCCGCGCCTACCAACAGGCTATCAGCCGTGACTCATACTATGCCCCGCCTTACTGCGGCCTGGGGCTCATCCTCGCTCGCGAGAGCGACGTGGCCGGCGCCACTGCCGCCTATCGGCAGGCCGTCGCCCTGGCCCCCGATTGGGCCGCGCCGCACGCCTTCCTGGCGCTGGCCTACGAACTGCGCGGAGACGCTGCCGCGGCGCACGACGAGTATCAGGTCTGCGTGAGCATGGCCGGCCCCAACAGCGCCCTGCAAGAGGCCGCCGCGCAACGCTCCCAGCAAGTGGTCAAGAACCCGCCGACGCCCATCCCCACCGCGACGCCGCGCCCGACCCCCACGCCCACGCCGTTCCCCACTTCGGGCGTCTACCAGGTCCGCGGGGGTGATACCCTGGCGGCCATCGCCCAAAAGCTGGGCGTCCCGGCGGAGATGCTGATCGAGGTTAACCGGCTGGAGAACCCCAACGCGCTGAGCATCGGCCAGATCCTGATCGTCCCCGAGCTGCCCTGAACGTAACGGCGCGGGTCCCGCTCGCTGGAGGGCCCTTCCTCAGTGCTCCGTTGACAGCCTTGCCCCACGGCACTATCGTGGGCGCGCTAGCCGCTGGGCCCCCGGGCCCGCCGTTTCCCTGTGCGGAGGTGCCGGATGAAGATCACCGAGATCGAGCTGCTCCCCGTCGACCGCTACCTCTTCGTCAAGGTGCATACTGACGCCGGCATCACCGGTCTCGGCGAGTCGGGCGCCTGGGGCTACCTGGAGGCCTCGGCGAGCGCCGTGGAAACGTTCAAGCGCTACCTCATCGGCCAGGACCCCCTGCGCATCGAGCACCACTGGCAATACCTGTACCGCTGGACGCACTTTCGCGGCGCGGCCATCATGGGCGCCCTCAGCGCCATTGACCTGGCCCTGTGGGATATCGCCGGCAAACACTTGGGCGTGCCCTGCTACCAGCTCCTCGGCGGGAAGGTGCGTGACAAGGCCCGCGTGTACTATCACGTCTATGGGCAGACGACCGACGAACTGGTCCAGGGGTGCCTGGACGCCAAAGCCAGGGGCTTCACTGCGGTCGGGCACCTGACGCCCTTCCTTGACGAACCCCGCAGCGTGCCCTATTTCAAGACGCACGCGCAAAAGATGGCCGACGCGGTCGAGTCTGTGGCGCGCTATCGCGAGGCCGTGGGGAACGAGGTGGACCTGTGCATCGAGATCCACCGGAGGCTGACCCCCAGCGAGGCGGTCGTGCTGGCCCGGGGCATCGAACAGTACCGCCCCTTCTTCTACGAGGACCCGATCCTGCCCGATAGCTTTGACGCCATGGCCCTGGTCGCCCAGGGTATCCACATACCGATCGCCACCGGTGAGCGGCTGCACACCATCTGGGAGTTCGAGGCGCTCCTGGCCCGCGGGGCGGTGCAGTTCGTGCGGCCGGACGTCTGCCTGGCCGGCGGGTTGACGCACTCGAAAAAGATCGCCGCCCTGGCCGAGGCGCACCACGTCCAGGTGGTGCCGCACAACCCGCTCAGCCCGGTGAGCACGGCGGCCTGCATCCAGCTGGCCGCCTGTATCCCCAACTTTGCCCTACAGGAATATCCCCGTGGGGAGGACTGCGCCCCCAAGACGGAGATCGTCGTCAGCCCCCTGACACTGGAGGACGGCTTCCTCATCGTGCCGAATGCCCCGGGGCTGGGGATCGAGCTGGCCGAAGACGCCCTGGAGCGCCACCCGTACAAGCCGCGTGCGGTGCAGACCCGCCTCAATACTGATGGCTCAGTGATGGACCAGTAGCCCTTCTCTGCCAAGGCCAGGCCGCGCGACGCCCCCCCCTGCCGGGGCGTCGCGCCTCTTGGTGCCCTCGTCCCCCGGGGCTATAATGACCGCTGGAGTGAGGTCCGCGCGGCGGTCCGCTCGCCGCGTGGTAGTAGTCGCTCATGTGATAGGGAAGGGCCATGGTGCTTGGAATAACGATTGTTGGTCTTGGCCCCGGGGACCCCGGGCAGATCACGCGGGAAGCCTGGCAGGTGCTGGAGGGCGCCGGCGAGGTATACTTGCGCACTTCTCGGCACCCCAGCGTGCCCGCCCTGCCCGCGCAGCCGCGCTACCATAGCTTCGATGACGCCTACGAGCGCCACGAGCAGTTCGCTGACGTGTACGAGGAGATCACCACGCGCCTCCTGGCGCTCGCCCGGCGGCCCCAGGGCGTGGTATACGCCGTCCCGGGGCATCCGCTGGTCGGTGAGACGACGGTACAGGAGGTCCTGGCCCGCGCTCTCGCCGAGGGGCTGCCGGCCCGCGTGGTGGCCGGCGTCTCGTTCGTCGAGCCGGTGCTCACGGCGCTGCGCCTGGACCCCTTCGACGGCCTGCAGGTCGCCGATGCCACCATCCTGGCCCATCAGCACCACCCCAATCTGGATCCCGACGTCGGTGCGCTCGTGGTGCAGTTGTACGACCGAAGAGTGGCTGCCGACGTCAAGCTAACCCTGATGAGCCTGTACCACGACGATCACCCCGTCACCCTGGTGCGCGCGGCCGGCACGGCGAACGAGGTCGTGCGCGATCTGCCCCTCTATGAACTGGACCGTCAGGAGGACCTCGACCACCTGACCTCCGTGTACGTCCCGCCGTTGGAGAAGCCTGGGTCGCTGGCCTCTTACCAGAACATCGTGGCGGCCCTCCGCGCGCCCGGCGGCTGCCCGTGGGACCGGGAACAGACGCATGCCACCCTGCGCACGCATCTCCTCGAGGAGGCCTACGAGGTACTCGCTGCGCTGGACGCCGACGACATGGACGACCTGCAGGAGGAGCTGGGCGACCTGTTGCTGCAGATCTTCCTGCACGCCCAGATCGCCAACGAGGACGGCGATTTCAAGCTGATCGACGCGGTCCAGCAGGTCATCGAGAAGCTCGTCCGCCGGCACCCGCACGTGTTCTCTGCCGAGACAGTGGCCGACTCGGAAGAGGTGCTGCGCAACTGGGAGCAGATCAAGCGGCAGGAACGTGCCGAGCATGGCGAGACGTTCCGCTCGCTACTGGCTGGCGTGCCGCTCTCCTTGCCAGCGCTTTCGCGCGCTCTGGAAGTACAGCGGCGCGTGGCCCGCGTCGGCTTTGACTGGCCGGCCCTGGGAGCGGTGCGCGCCAAGCTGGCCGAGGAGCTGGGCGAGTTCGACGCTGCGACCGACGATGACCGGCGCGCCGCCGAACTGGGTGACCTGCTCTTCACCGTGGTGAACCTGGCCCGCTGGTATGAGCTGGACCCTGAAAGCATCCTGCGCCAGACGGTGCAGCGCTTCAGCAACCGCTTTGCGGCCATCGAGCGGCACGCCGCACAGGTCGGCAGGCCGATCGAGGAGATGAGCCTCGAAGAGATGGACGCCCTGTGGGAGCGGGCCAAGAACGCCGAATGAGCCGCCCGGCACATGGAAAGGAGCCCCTGGATGACCCGCTTGCGTCCCGTGACCATTGCGATAGCAGCCCTGGTGACCGCTCTCGTGGCCGTGCTGACCCTCATCGTGCGGGTGCCCGTCCCGGCCACCCAGGGCTACTTTCACTTTGGTGACGTGGCCGTCTTTTTCGCCGGTTTTGCCTTCGGGCCGGCCGTGGGCCTCATCGCCGGCGGCATTGGCACCGGCCTGGCCGACGTGCTGGGCGGCTATGCCCACTATGCCCTGATCAGCCTGCTGGCCCATGGGCTGCAAGGGCTGCTGGCCGGCTGGCTAGGGCACAGGGCGCAGACCCGCGGGCTGGTCCTCGGGTGGCTGGCCGGCGGGCTGGCCATGATGGGCGTCTATTTCACGGTCGAGATGGCCCTCTTTGGCTGGGGCTCGGCGGTGGCCGAGGTGCCCTGGAACCTGCTCCAGGCGGTGGGCGGCGGGCTGATCGGCATTCCCCTCCTCGCCTTGGTGCGCAGGGCCTATCCGCCCATCCTGCAGATGGGCCAGCCCCCCGCCTGGCGCGACAGATAGCCCGCCCCTGCGGTCAGGAGCAAGCCTTGCCTGCCATCATCCTGGAACACCTCTACTATGCCTATCCGCCGCTGACGCCGGGCGGCGCCCCGGTAGAGGTGCTGACTGATGTGTCTCTGCGGGCCGAGCGGGGTGAGTTCCTCTCGCTGATGGGCGCCACCGGCGCCGGCAAGACGACCCTGTGCATGGCTATGAACGGCCTGGTGCCCCGCGCTACCGGCGGCATCTTTCGCGGGCAGGCGCTGATCCTCGGGCACGACACGCGTGAGACCCCCGTCGCGCAACTGGCCCGGCAGGTGGGCATGGTCTTCCAGGATCCTGATAGCCAGTTCTTCTGCGCAACCGTCGAGGACGAGCTGGCCTTTGGCCCCGAAAACCTCGGCGTGCCGCCGGCCGAGATCGCCGAGCGCATCTCCTGGGCGCTGGAGACGGTGGGCATGGCCCGGCACCGGCAGCGCCCGCCCACGCAGCTATCGGGAGGGCAGAAGCAGCGGGTGGCCATCGCCGCGGCGCTAACCCTCCTCCCCGAGGTCCTGATCCTCGACGAGCCCACCGCCAGCCTCGACCCGATCGGCCAGCAGGAGGTGTTCGCCGCCATCCGCCGGCTGGCCAGCGAGCGCGCCATGACCATCGTAATGGCCAGCCACGATTCGGAGCAGGTGGCCGAGTTCTCCGACCGGGTGGCTATCCTACTGGAGGGGCGTATCGCCCGGGCGGATGAGCCGCAGGCGATCTTTGCCGACGTCGACCTGGTCAGGGCGGCGGGCCTGGCCTCCCCGCAGGTGACGGAGGTGGCCCTCCGCCTGAGCCGTACGCACGACGACGATCTGCGCGTGGTGCGCCTGGAGGAGGCCGTCACGGCCCTGCGCCAGCGACTGGACCGGGGAGCGCCGCCATCATGAACCGTGAGCCGCTCATCCGCATACAAGACCTGCGCCACGCCTACGAGGAGGGGGTGCCGGCCCTGGATGGCGTGGACCTCACCATCGCCGAGAACGCCTTCGTGGCCATCATCGGGCAGAACGGCTCGGGCAAGACCACCCTGGTCAAGCACGTGAACGGGCTGTTGCGGCCCACCTCGGGGCGGGTCATCGTTGCCGGGCAGGATACCGCCACGACCCCGGTGGCGCGGCTGGCCTTGACGGTGGGCTATGTCTTCCAGAACCCCGATCACCAGATCTTTGCTGGCACTACCCGTGAGGAGGTCGGCTTTGGGCTGCGCAACCTGGGCCTCAGCGATGGGGTCATCCGGGAACGGACGGCCGAGGCTCTGGGGGTTTTCGGGCTGGCCGACTATGCCGAAGCACCCCCGGCCGTCCTGGGCTTTGGGCTGCGCCGCAAGGTGACGGTCGCCTCGGTCTATGCCATGCGCCCGCCGATTCTGGTGCTCGACGAGCCCACCAACGGCCTGGACCGGCGCAGTTCCGAGGATCTGATGCGCCTCATCCTGGGCCTGCATGGCGCCGGGCACACCATCCTGCTGGTGACGCACGACATGCGCATCGTAGCGGAGCACGCGCCGGAGACGATCGTAATGCACGAAGGGCGCGTGCTGGCCCAGGGCGCCACCCGCGACATCCTGACCCATGCGCGCGCCATGCACACGGCGCACATCGCGCCGCCCCAGGTTACCCGGCTGGCCAGGCGCCTGGCTCCCCAGGGGCTGGCCCCGGACCTGCTCACGGTGGATGAGTTCTGCCGCGCCTACGACGAGGCCCTGGAGGTGCGCCGTGCCCGCCCTCTATGACCTGTACCAGCCCGGGGACTCGGCACTGCACCGGCTGGATGCCCGCGTCAAGCTGTTCATGGCGCTGAGCGTGACGGCCGTGGTAATCGCCTACGCCAACGTCTGGGTGATGCTGGTGGCGCTGGTGGCGCTCCAGGTGGCGCTACGGGCCAGTGGCATCTCGCGAGAGAGACTGGCCTGGGTGTGGCGGATGACCGCCTTCCCGATGCTCAGCGTGGCCGTCCTGTGGATGCTGGTGTACCCGACGCCGGGGCGCGCGCTGCTCTCCCTTTGGGTAGTGCGCATCGGGCCGGCGAACATCGCCCAAGGGGTGGCTGTGGGGCTGCGGGTGGGGGTGCTGGCCTGGGCCGTCTTTTCCTGGTTGTTTACTACGGACCAGGCCACTCTGGTGCGCAGCCTGGTGGCTCTGGGTTTGCCCTTCGAGTGGGGCCTGGTGCTGGCCATGGCCTTGCGCTACCTGCCAACCATGGCCCTCACCCTACGATCCATCTCGGAGGCGCAGCAGGCGCGGGCGCTCGACCTTGCCGCGGGGAACCTGCTAACGCGGGCGCGCCGCTACGCGCCCATCCTGGTGGCCATGATCATCGCCTCGTTGCGCACGGCCGACAACGTTTCGCGCGCCCTCGAGGCGCGGGCTCTCGGCGCTGTGCCGCGGCGTACCTACCTGCGTGAGCTGCACTTTCGCCGAGCCGACCTGGCCTGTACCGTGGTCATCCTGGTGAGCGCGGCCGGGCTCCTCTACGCACGGCTGGCCCACGGGTTTGGCGCCGAGGCGCTGCGACTGGTGAGCCGGGGCCAGTAATGGCCAAGCCCCGCCTCCCTTGCGAAGGGACGGCGGGGCTTGGTGGCCTTGGCGCACCGCTACAGGCCGGCGGCCTTCTTGCTTTCGGCGGCCCACAGCATGCCGCGGGTCACCATGGTCAGGATCTGGGGATCCTGGTCGAACACGTCGGCGTGATGGCCGAGCGAGCAGTAGAACACCCGCCCCTTGCCATAGTACTTGGTCCAGGTCACCGGGTTGGGCACGGCGCCAAACATGGTCACCGCGAGGACGGTGTTTCCGGGGTCGACGTGCATCAGGTACTGCTCGGTGCAGACGTCGAAATCCTTCAGGCCAGCCACGATCGGGTCCGAGTGGTTGGTGATGTGCACCGTATAGTTGATGCCATCGCCTCCGGGGTGTGCCACCCACTGGCCGCCGACCATGAACTGGTACTCGGTGGCCTGCCGGAACGAGTCTCCCATGCCGCCGTGGATGCCAGCAATGCCGACGCCGGACCGGACCGCCTCGAGGAGCGGCATCAACTGCTCGCGCTCGATGCTGCCCATGGTCCACTCGGGGACGATGAGGTCCAGCTTCTTGAGCGCTTCGACGTCACGGAAGGAATCGAGAGTGTCAGAGATCTCCACTTCGAAGCCATTGTCGCGCAGGGCCTTGGCCAGGATATCGGCCACCTGCTTGGGTTCGTGTCCTTGCCAGCCACCCTGTACGATGAGCGCCCTCTTCATGACTCCCCTCCAGTAGGTGTCGCCAACGACTTGTTGCCTTACGACTGCACAGCCGCGGGCTCCTTGTACCACGGTTGCGGGGCACTTGTCAACCGCGCCAGGGGGGCGGGCCGGTGGATCCCTGGCGGTGGCTAGTTCTTCAGAAGGGCGCGCTGCGCGGTAGACGGCGGGCTCGCCGGGGCGGGCCGGGCGGCGTTGTGTGTGTGCGGCGGCGGCGCCTTGTGCCATAAGCAAAGTGTGGTACAATCCTACCTATCGATCGGCGCGGGAGGGGCGTGCTGGCCCTCTGCGGACGCTGACAGATTGCGCGAGAGGTGGTCGACCATATGAGCGTTTCGGCGGCAGCCAGCCGTCCAGTGGCCTTTTCAGCGGACCCCCGCATGTACCGGGCGCTCCGCTGGCTGGTCACCTGGATCATGCGCATCCTGTACAACTACCGCGTCACCGGGCAAGAGAACGTCCCGCCGACGGGCCGGCTCATCGTGGCGGTGAACCATCTGCACCTGTTCGATCCCTTCGCCACGGCGCCAGCGGTGCCCCGCCAGATCACGACCCTGGCCGCCGAGAAATGGCAAAGGCCCGGCATCGTCGGCTGGTTCCTGCGCTCGGCCGGGGTGATCTTTGTACGGCGCGGCGAGGTCGACCGCCAGGCCCTACGTGCCTGCCTGTCGGTGCTCGAGGAGGACAAGGCCCTGGCCATCGCCCCCGAGGGGACGCGCAGCAAGACGCACAGCCTGCAGCGCGCCAAGCCGGGTATCGCCTACCTGGCCACGCGCAGCGATGCGCCAATCCTGCCCGTCACCGTGTGGGGCGTCGAACGGCTGCGGGACTGGAAGCACTTCCGGCGCCCGACCTGCCGCGTGGTGATCGGGCGTCCCTTCCGCCTGCCCAAAACAGACGGCAAGGCCAGCACCGAGGACCTGCAGCGCTATGCCGACCTCGTCATGCTCCGCCTCGGCCGGGAGCTCCCTGAGGAGTACCGGGGGGTCTACGCCGAGCGCATTGCCGCGCTCGAGGCGGGCGAGAGCGACGAACTGGCTGCCCTGCGGTAGCCGACCAGGCCCCAGAAGAGGTCCATGCCCTACGACATTGATGTACAAGTCGACCCCGCCCTGCAGCTGGACGTCCCCACGGCCGACCTGCGGGACATGGCGGCCAACGCCTTGGCCGTGCTGGGCCAGCCGGGCGACGCCGAGATGGCGATCATCGTCACCACCGACGACGGCATCCGCGAACTGAACCGCGGCTTCCGCAGCATGGACGAGCCCACCGACGTGCTCTCTTTTGCTGCCGCCGAAGGGCCCGAGTTCGTACTGCCCGAAGGATTGCCCCCCTACCTGGGCGATGTGATCATCTCACTGCCCACCGCCCAGCGGCAGGCGGCGGAACGTGGGGGCACCCTGCGCGCCGAGCTGGCCCTGCTCGTTGCCCATGGTTGCCTGCACCTGGTAGGGTACGATCACGCCACGCCCGAGCAGCAGCGCGCCATGTGGGCAGTTCAGGAGAGCATCCTGGCGCGCCTCGGCATTGCGCCGCCGCGCGACCTTTGAGCGGCCCGCAGCGCCCGCTGGGAGGACTGACTGTGAAGCAACTTCTCTCCGGAAATGAGGCCGTGGCGCGTGGCGCCTGGGAGGCCGGGATCCGGGTGGCTGCGGGCTACCCCGGTACCCCCAGCACCGAGATCCTAGAGACCTTGGCGCCCATGCCCGGCGTCTATGCGGAGTGGTGCCCGAACGAAAAGGTGGCCCTCGACGTGGCCATCGGCGCCGCCTATGCGGGCGCCCGCTCTATGGCCGTGATGAAGCACGTTGGCCTGAACGTCGCCGCCGACTCCCTCTTTTACGTCGCCGTGACCGGCCTGGAGGCCGGCCTGGTGATCGTGGTGGCCGATGACCCTGGCCTGCACAGCTCGCAGGGTGAGCAGGATACCCGGCGCTTTGCCAAGTTCGCCCGGGTGCCCTGCCTCGAGCCGTCTGATAGCCAGGAAGCCAAGGAGATGGTTCCCCTGGCCCTGGCCCTCAGCGAGGAGTACGACACCCCCGTGCTCCTACGGCTGACCACGCGGATCGCCCATTCGCACAGCATCGTCGCGCTGGGGCGGGACCGCTCTGCTACAGCCCCCGGCGAGGCGCCCTCCTACCGGGTAGACGCCGCCAAGTACGTCATGGCCCCGGCTAACGCCCGCCGTCGCCGCCCGATCATGGAGGAGCGCGTCCGGCGGCTGGCCGAGCGCGCCGAAGCGCTGTACGTGAACCGCCTGGAGTGGCGCGACCGCTCCCTCGGCATCGTCACCAACGGCGCCGCCTACCAGTACGTCCGCGAGGTGCTCCCCGACGCCTCGGTCCTGCGCCTCGGGCTGACCTATCCGCTACCGGCCGAGATGGTGCGCGACTTTGCCCGGCAGGTGGGCCGGTTGGTGGTAGTCGAGGAGCTGGACCCCGTCGTCGAGGAAGAGATCCGTCTGCTCGGCATCGCCTGCGAGGGGAAGAGCATCTTCCCGCTGATCGGGGAGCTCAGCCCCGACGCGGTGCGCAGCGCGGCCGTCGCGACCGGGCTCCTGGCCCCCGAGGCCCTGCCAGAGAGGCTGACGCTGGACCTGCCCGCCCTCCCGCCGCGGCCGCCGCTCCTCTGCCCGGGCTGCCCACACCGGGGCATCTTTGCCGTGGCGCGCAAGCTCCGGCTGGTGGTAAACGGGGATATTGGCTGCTACACGTTGGGGTACCTGCCGCCGCTGGGTGCCCTGCACACCACCGGTTGCATGGGGGCCAGCATTGGCCAGGCCCATGGCGTCAGCAAGGCGGGCGTCCGCGAACAGAACGTCGCCATCATCGGTGACTCGACCTTCTTCCACAGCGGCATCCCCGCGCTGCTGAACGTGGCCTACAACCGCTCCAACACTGTCACCATCATCGTGGATAACCGCACCACGGCAATGACGGGACACCAGCCCAACCCCGGCACGGGTATCACCCTGCAGCAGCAGGAAACGGGCGCGGTGGAACTCGAACCCCTGGTGCGCGCCCTCGGGATTGAGCGAGTGGTCACGGTGGATCCCTACGATCTGGCCGCGGTGGAGGCCGCCCTGAGGGCCGGCCTCACCGCGGGCGAGCCGGCCGTGGTGATCTCGCGGCGCGCCTGTGCGCTCCTGCCTGAGCAGCGCCGCGCCTACCACGCGCTGGCTGTGGATGCCGACAAGTGCCTGGCCTGCGGGGCCTGTCGGCGGTTGGGCTGCCCGGCCCTGGTCAAGTCGGACCTCGTCCACGCCAGGACGGGGCGCCCCAAGACGGCCATCGATCCTCTGCTCTGCACCGGTTGTGGGATCTGCGCCCAGGTGTGCTCGGCGGCCGCCATCGCACGTCCCGTCCTGGAAAGCGAGGAGGTCGTCTGATGGCCGTACAGCACGGACAACCCGGGACTCCGGCCACCAACATCCTGCTCACCGGCGTGGGCGGGCAGGGCACACTGCTCGCTGCCGACATCATCGCCCTGGTGGGCATGGAGCTGGGTCTGGACGTCAAAAAGTCAGAGATTCACGGCATGGCCCAGCGCGGCGGCAGCGTGGTCAGCCAGGTGCGCTGGGGGCCCGAGGTCCATTCGCCCATCATCGGCAGCGGTGAGGCAGATATCATGGTCGCCTTTGAGCGGCTGGAGGCGCTCCGCTACGCGGACCAGCTGCGGCCGGGGGGTGTGCTCCTGGTCAACGACTATCGCATCGCGCCGATCTCGGTGACGGCTGGCGACGACGTGTACCCCGGCGCCGAACAGGAGCGGGCCGCCTACGGCGATCATCTCCGCGTGCGCCTGGTGCCGGCCATGAGGATCGCCCAGGATCTGGGACAGGTGCGGGTGAGCAACGTGGTGCTGCTGGGGGCGCTCTCGACGGAGCTGTACGTCGACCCAGCCATCTGGCTGCGGACGATCGCCCGGCGGGTTCCGGAGCGCTACCTGGCACTGAACCAGGCGGCATTCCGCGCCGGTCGCGCTTATGTGGAAGGCTGAACGATGCGCATCGACGCCCGCGCTAACGACCAACTCAGGAGCCTGTCCATCGAGACGGGCGTTCAGGAATATGCCGAGGGCTCGGCGCTGATCTCCTGCGGCAAGACGCGCATCCTGTGTGCGGCCAGTGTGGAACCCAAGGTGCCGGACTGGCTGGTGGGCCGCGGACGCGGATGGATCACGGGCGAATATGCCATGTTGCCCCGCGCCACCACCACGCGGCACGCCCGCGAGCGCACGACGCTCTCCGGCAGGACGCAGGAAATCCAGCGACTGATCGGCCGGGCGCTGCGCGCCGCCGTGGACCTCAGCGCGCTCGGCGAGCGCATGATCACGGTGGATTGCGACGTCATCGTCGCCGACGGCGGCACCCGCACAGCCGCCGTCACCGGCGGCTACGTGGCCTTGGCGCTGGCCCTGGAAGGGCTTGTCCAGAGCGGAGAGGTGCCCCCCGCTGTGTGGGGCTCTCCGGTGGCGGCCGTGAGCGTGGGCCTGGTGGGCGGCGAGGCGCTCCTGGACCTCTGCTACCAGGAGGACGCTCGTGCCGACGTGGACCTCAACGTGGTGATGAACGGGGCGGGCGAGTTCATCGAGGTGCAGGGCACCGCTGAGGGCAGCCCCTTCTCGGAGGCGCGCCTCAGCGAGCTGCTGGCCCTGGCGCGCCGGGGCATCGCCGAACTGCAGGCGGCGCAGCGCCGCGCCCTGAGTACGCAGTGACCATAAACGAACAGGGAGCATTCCGTTGAAACCTACCAGAGAAGATGCCTGGAACCTGCTGAACGAATACACCAAGACCCCCAGCCTGCTCAAGCATGCTCTGGCTGTGGAAGCGGCCATGCGCGCCTACGCGCGGCAATATGGCGAGGACGAAGAGCTGTGGGCGGCCACCGGCCTTATCCACGACTTTGACTATGAGCAGCACCCCACGGCCGACGAGCACCCGCTCGCCGGGGTCGCCATCCTCGAGGAGCGCGGCTGGCCCGAGGAGGTGATCGAGGCCATCAAGGGGCACGCGACCTACCTGAACGTGCCCCGCAGCACTCTGATGGCCAAGACTCTCTTTGCCGTGGATGAGCTGACCGGCCTGGTGACAGCCTGCGTCCTGGTGCGGCCCGATAGGAACATCGCCTCGCTGGAGGTCAAGTCGGTCCGCAAGAAGTGGAAAGACAAGGCGTTTGCCCGTGGCGTGAACCGCGAGGACATCGAGCAGGGCGTCGCCGAACTGGGCGTCGAGCTGAGCGCCCACATCGGCGTTGTCATCGAGGCGCTCAAGCCCGTCGCCGATACGCTGGGCCTAGCAGGGGACTAGACGGACATGGCCACCGTCAGTACAATCTGGGCGGAGCACCATGGCTGAAACTCCTGTTCCGCTTCGAACCTGTCCTCTGTGTGGGACTGCCGTGAGCAGCGCTGCGGCGGTCTGTCCGGCGTGCAGCAACGTGATGCCGGCCGAAAGCGACGGGGAGACCTGTGTCTTTTGCGGCACGGCCATGTTCGAGGGCCGCTGCCCGGTGTGCGGCTCCGAACGCCAGGACCAGAACCCGGCGACCTCGGCCAGGCGCTGGACGTATGTGGCCGTCTCGCTGGGGGTGGCGCTGGTGATCGGCTCTGCCTGGCTGACGCGCCCCTGGCTTGACCTGGAGAGCACCCCCGAGCCGGCCGAGCGCGCCCAGTACCTGAACATCCCGACGCCCACCTTGACCCGTACCCCCACGGCGACGGCCACGGCCACCGCCACGAACACGCCGACGGCCACCCCCACCCTGACTCCGACACCCATGTTCCTGTCGTACACGGTGGTGCGCGGGGACACGGCCTCGGGGATCGCCGCCAAGCACGACATCACCACTGCCGAACTCCTGGCAGCCAACGACCTGACGGAGAACGACATCCTCAGCCTGGGGCAGGTGCTGCGCATCCCCACGGGCGCGAACGAGGAGCCGGCCGGCGAGGCGCCGGGCGGCGAGGAGCCCGCCCCCGAGGAAGCCACCCCGGCAACGGAAAGCGCTCCGGCCGAGACGCCCGCTCCTGCCGAGACGGCGACGCCTGCGCCGACGGCCACGCCGGCGCCGACCCAGGCGAACGTCATCCACAAGGTGGCGGCCGGGGAACACCTCGGCCTCATCGCGGTGCAGTATGGCCTCAGCCAGGAGGAGATCGCCAAGGCCAACGGCATCGGCGTGGACGATATCCTGTCGATCGGGCAGGAGCTGGTGATTCCGCTGGCCGGCCCGAGCGAGGAGCCCGCGCCGGAGGCTACGCCGGTGGCCACGACTGCGCCGGCGGGGGGGCCGATCGAGCACGTCGTCCAGGAGGGCGACCTGCTAGGCAGGATCGCTATCCGTTACGGCGTGACCACGGCGGAACTGGCCGCGGCGAACAACATCAAGGAGAACAGCGTGCTGCGCATCGGGCAGGTGCTGGTCATCCCCGGCACGGTGGCCGAACCGACGGCCACACCAGCCCCCAGCCCTACGCCCACGCAGGCGTCGCAGGCCCTGATGGAGAGCCTGACGAGCATCGCCTCGGCCACCGCGACGCCCAGGCCGATGGCGACGGCTGCTCCGCGGCGCTATGAGTACGCGCGCCCCTACCTGCTCGGGCCGATCAGCGGCACCGAGATCAGTGGGGCCGACAGCCCCATCCTGCTCAGCTGGACGTCTGCGGGCATCCTGGGCGAGACGGAATGGTACCAGCTGCACATCTGGACTGCGGGGAGCGGTGGCGAGGACGTCACCCTGTGGACCAGGACCACGTCGTGGCGGGTGCCGAGGGGGCTGTACCCCAAGGCGGGCACCAGCAACACCTTCTGGTGGAAGGTCACCGTAGTGCGCCGCCCGACTGAGATGTCAGAACCGCAGGTTCTGAGCGCCGACAGTCAGGTCTATAGCTTTGTGTGGGAATAGCCAGGCACTGAGCGGGGGAGCAGAATGCTCCCCCGCTGTCTTTTTGAGCGAGCGGTTCCGCCGCGCACGGTGCGAGCGCAGTAACGATATCGGTTTCAGATTCTAGGGGGAACACACATGGGCACGCAGGGCAAGGGAAGCGTCTGGCCGTCGGAATGGAAAACGTTTACGGATCCGGTGAGCGGTGCCAAGGTCACGCAGCTCACCAGCTACTTCGCCCACTCGAACCACGCCTACTTTACCGAGTCGGGCTGGTATGACGGCAACCGCCGGCTCCTTTTCACCTCCGACCGGGGCAACAACACCAACCTCTTTAGCATCGACCTGACCAGCGGCGAGATCACCCAGCTGACCGAACTGGACCGCCGCTCGCACACGTTCGGGCGCAAGGTCAGCGTGAACCCGGTGCGCGACGAGGCCTACTACTATGTCGACGACACCCTGATGGCCATCGACCTGCATTCCCTCGAGGAGCGCGCCCTGCACCAGCGCCCGCAGGGCTATTTCCAGGGGGCCACCAATGCCACGGCCGACGGGCGCTATGTGGTCACCTATCACGTCGAGGACCCCACCGTCCGCTGGCGCGACGAGATCGGCGACGACTATCAGCGCTGGGTCGACTATATGCAGGGGCGCAAGGGACCTGCCGTCTCCGACGTGCGCCAGCGCATCTTTGAGTCGCACCCCCTCTCGATGATCATTCAAGTGGCCACCGACGGCAGCGGTGCCAAGGTGGCCTACCAGGAGAACCACTTTATGGGGCACGTGAACACCTCGCCCACGCTGCCCAACATCATGACCTTCTGCCACGAGGGCCCCTGGCACCTGGTGGACAACCGCATCTGGGGCCTAGATCTGAGCACCGGCAAGGTGTGGGCCATCCGCCCCACGGCCAAGGGAGAGGCCGTCGGCCACGAGTACTGGATGGCCGATGGCGAGCACCTCGGCTACCACGGACGTATGCCCAACGGCCCCGTCTTTGGATCGATCCGTTACGACAACACCGGGCAGATCGAGGTACCCTTCACTTACGGCTCCACCCACTTTCACAGCCTGGGGCTCGACTCCATCGTCGGTGACGGCAGCCGCACCGACCCGTACCTCCTTCTCTGGCGGCTCCGCGATGGCCAGTATCAGGGCCCCAAGGTACTCGCCTGGCACCGCGGCTCGCTGCAGACCGGCTACCTCCACATCCACCCGCGCTTCACGCCGGACGGGTCGCAGGTGCTCTACACCGCCGACCCACAGGGCTATGGGCAGGTGTTCCTCGTCGACGTCCCCGAGTGGGACGCCCTGCCGGATCGCACTAGTCTCTAGCAGTGCTCTCAGGATACCGGTTCCAACCCGCCCGCCAGCGGGCCGCCGCTGGCGGGCAGCCCCCCGCACGACCAAGGAGGATGTATGATGGCCACCAGAGGCAAAGGCAGCGTGTGGGCCCCGGAGTGGAGGGTCCTAAGGGATCCCGTCAGCGGGGCAACTATCCGCCAGCTCACCAACTACTTCTGCCACAACTACCACCTCTACTTCACGGAGCCCGGCTGGTACGACGACGGCCGTCGCCTGGTGTTCGTCTCTGAGCGGGAAAACGCCCACAACCTCTTTAGCATCGACCTCGAGTCGGGCGAGATCCTGCAGCTGACCGATATCGACCCGGCCGCGGGTGACTTGGAGGCCAAGGTGGCCGTGAACGCCGTGGGGCGCCAGGTGATCTACTACCAGGGCGGCCGCATGGTCATCCTGGACCTCGACACCCTCGAGGAACGTACGGTCTACCGCCGCCCGGAGGGGTACGTCCGCGGGGCCGCCAACGTGACCGCCGACGGCAAGTACGTCCTGACCTATCACGTGAAGGACCTGTCGGACCGCATTGACGACCCGGGCTTTCGCGACTATGTGATCGGTCGTAAGGGGGGTAACTCGGGGGGCTTTCAGAAGATGGTCTGGGAGCAGCGCCCGCACGGGATGATCGTGCGAGTGGCCACCGATGGCAGCGGGCACCAGGTCGTCTACGAGGAGGACTATTATCTCGGCCATGTGAACCCCTCCACGCGGCTGCCCAACGTGCTGACCTTTTGCCACGAGGGACCTTGGAACCTCGTCGACAATCGCATCTGGGGCTTGGACCTGGCCACCGGCAAGTCGTGGAAGATTCGCCCCACTGAGAAGGGCGAGGCGGTCGGCCACGAGTACTGGATGGGCGACGGGGTGCATATCGGCTACCACGGGCGCACCGCCGGGGGCGCCTTCTACGGCTCTGTCCGCTATGACAACACCGAGCGGGTGGAGGCACCGTTCACCTACGGCTCCACGCACTTCCACAGCCTGAGCCTGGACACCATCGTGGGTGACGGGACCCGCACGGACCCCTACCTGCTCCTCTGGCGCCTGCGGGACGGGCAGTTCCAGGGTCCCAAGGTGCTGGCCTGGCATCGCGGCTCAATGCACGTCGGGCATATCCACGTCCACCCGACGATGAGCCCCTATGCCGCGCAGGTGCTGTACTCCGCCGACCCGCAGGGCTACTGCCAGGTCTACCTGGCAGACATCCCCGCCTGGGACGCCCTGCCGGACAGGGCGAGCATCTAGTCTAGACCGATTTCCCGCCCAGGCGCACGGCGCCTGGGCGGGCCACCGAGAGAGGACCCAACAGACCATGGCGACGCGAGGTGTGGGGAGCGTGTGGGCTCCCGAATGGTCCGAGCACCGGGACCCCGTGAGCGGTGCGCGCATCCTGCAGTTGACCGACTATTACTGCCACAGCCGGGCTTTCTACTTTACCGAGCCGGGCTGGTATGCCGGCGGCAGGAAGCTCGCCTTCCTCTCGCAACGCGAGAACCGCACCAACCTGTTCGGCATCGACCTGGCGTCGGGAGAGATCACCCAGCTCACGGATCTCGACCCGGCCGACGGGGAGATGGGCAACAAGCACTCGATGAACCCCCTGAAGGACGAGCTCTACTTTTACCAGGGAGACAGCCTCCTGGCCCTCGACCTGGAGACCCTTGACCTGCGCACCATCCATGAGCGCCCGCACGGCTACGTCTACGGGGGCACCAACGTCACCGCCGACGGCAAGTACGTCGTGACCTACCATGTGCAGGACCTTTCCGACCGCTTCCTGGTCGACCTGCTGCACGGCTATGTGGGCTTTCGCGAGATCTGGGAGGCGCGCCCGCACTCCATGATCCTCAGGATCGCCACCGATGGCAGCGGCACTGAGGTGATCCACGAGGAGAACTACTTCCTCGGGCACGTGAACGCCTCCCCGGCGTTGGCCGACACGATCACGTTCTGCCACGAGGGCCCCTGGAACCTCGTCGATCATCGTATCTGGGGCCTGAACATCAACAGCCGCAAGGCCTGGCCCATCCGGCCGCAGCAGCCCGGTGAGACGGTCGGCCACGAGTACTGGATGGTTGACGGCGAGCACGTCGGCTACCACGGCCGCACGCCCGGCGGGCCGATCTACGGCGCTATCCGTTACGACAATACCGATCGCGTGGAAGCCCCCTTTACCTACGGCTCCACCCACTTCCACAGCCTCTCGCTGGATACCATCGTTGGCGACGGCAGCAAGAGCGATCCTTACCTGCTCGTGTGGCGCTTCCACGAGGGGCAGTTCGAGGGGCCCAAGGTGCTGGCCTGGCATCGCGGGTCGTTCCACCATCAGGACGTCCACGTGCATCCGCGCTTTAGCCTGGACGGGCGCCAGGTCCTTTATACGGCCGACCCGCAGGGGTACGGGCAGATCTTTCTGGCTGAGGTACCGGAGTGGGATTCGCTGCCCGACCGGGCCGCTGTCAAGTGACGTTGCGTGGCCTTTGGGGCGTGGCTATACTCAGCAAAGCGTTCTCGTCGATTGACCGGGAGAGGAGCACAACATGGTGACCAGGGGTAAGGGGAGTGTCTGGGCTCCCGAGTGGAAGACCTCGGTGGACCCCGTCAGCGGGGCGACCATCCACCAGCTGACCGATTACTATGCGCACAGCAGCCACTTCTATTTCACGAACCCGGGCTGGTACGATGGCGGCAACAAGATGCTGTTCACCTCTCAGCGGGAGAACCGCACCAACCTGTTCAGCATCGACCTGCGCAGCGGCAAGATCACCCAGCTGACCGATACCAGGCCGGACGAAGGCGAGGCTTCCAGCCCCTTCGTGAACCCGGCCAAGCCCGAGGCGATCTTTGCCCAGGGGCGCTTCCTCAAGGCCATCAACCTGGAGACCCTCGAGGAGCGCACCCTGTACCGCAAGCCTGACCAGTACGTTGGTGGCGGCACCAACGTCACGGCAGACGGCAAGTACGTCTGCACTTCACTGGTGACCGACCTTTCCGACCGCATCTATACCGACATGGGCAACGGGTACATCGGCTTTCGCGAGTGGTGGGAGGCCCATCCGCCCTCCAAGATCATCCGGGTGGCGCTGGACGGCAGCGGTGAGGAAGTGATCTATGAGGAGGACTACTGGCTGGGGCACGTGAACACGTCGCCCAAGATGCCCCACATCCTCACCTTCTGCCACGAAGGCCCCTGGACACTGGTCGAGAACCGCATCTGGGGCCTGGACATGACCACGGGCAAGACCTGGCAGATCCGGCCGAACGCCCCCGACGAGGCCATCGGTCACGAGTACTGGATGGAAGACGGTGAGCACATCGGCTACCACGGCCGCACGCCGAACGGCGCCGTGTATGGGTCGATCCGTTACGACAACACCGACCAGGTCGAGGCGCCCTTCCCCCACGGGTCGATGCACTTTCACTCGGTGGGGCTGCGGCTGATCGTCGGAGACGGCGGGAAGGACAACCCCTACCTGCTGCTCTGGCGCATGAAGGATGGCGCCTTTGAGGGGCCCAAGGTGCTGGCCTGGCACCGGGGCTCGTTCCACACGCAGCGCGTGCACGTGCACCCGACCTTCAACTCCGCCGGCACCCAGGTCGCCTACACGGCCGATCCGCAGGGCTACGGACAGGTCTTCCTGGTCGACATCCCCGACTTTGGGAGCCTGCCCGACCGCGACTCGGTCAAGTAGGTGGCGCGCACGGAGAGACCGGACGGGCCGCGCGCCAGCGCGGCCCGTCGCACGCCAGGGAGGGAGCGCTTGTGACCTTCCATACCCAGCCGGCCGACGGCGTCCGCGCCATGGTGCCGCGGGAGCGCATGGCCCCCGAGGCGGGCAAGCTGCGCGACGCCTATGCCCTGGTGGCGGGTGTGCCCCTCTTTCGCAGGGAGTTCGGCTACTACTGCCTGGACGCCTGGCACGCGCAGGGGCTGCCGGAGGAGGTCTCGCTGGCCGAGGTCTTTTTCTACGACCCTCCCGGCCACCATCATCTCCACGGGCTGGGCTGGTGTGAGGCGGCCTTTGCCCCCGCCTTTGAGGAAAAGGTCCTCGAGGTGCGCGGCGCGTACGAGGTGGTGCAAGACGTGGCCGGGCGCGCGGTGCTCTGCTTTGCGGGCCGCCGCAACGGCTTTATGCCCGAGTACCTGGACCATCCGGTGAAAGACCGCGCCACCTGGGAGCGCGACGTCCTCTGGCGGCTGGACCCCTCCAGCCCCGAGCGCTACGCAGACCTCGGCCCACGCCTGGAGCAGGCGCGGCAGGCCGCTGCGCAGGGCAAGGTCATCTCGCAGCGGGTCATCGGTGGGTACATGTACCTGCGCAGCCTGTTGGGGCCGGAAAAGACCCTGTACGCCTTTCACGACGACCCCGGCCTGGTGCATGACTGCATGCGGGCCTGGCTGGCCCTGGCCGACGCCGTCATCGCCCGGCACCAGCAGCAGGTCACCCTCGACGAGCTCTTTCTCGCCGAGGACATCTGCTACAACGCCGGGCCGCTGATCTCGCCCCGCATGATCCGCGAGTTCCTCTTTCCCTACTACCAGCAGCTGATCGCCAACGTCAGGGCGCGGCAGATCGACCGATCGCGGCGCTTGCACATCCATATCGATACCGACGGCCGGGCCACGGAGGTCATCCCCCTGTACCGCGAGATCGGTATGGACGTGATGAGTCCCTTCGAGGTCGCCTCGGGCTGCGACGTGGTCGCCATCGGCCGGCAGTACCCGGATCTGGTGATCTTGGGCGGAATTGACAAGCGCGTCTTGGCGCAGACGCCCGCCGACATCGACGCCATGGTGGAACGCATCCTGCCGGCCATGCGCGCGCGGGGCGGCTACATTCCCACCTGTGACCATGGCGTGCCCGCCGAGGTGTCGCTGGCCAACTACCGGCACTACCGGAAGCGCTGCCTGGAGCTGGGCGGCTAGGCGGACGAGGGGCGTGCGCCCTCCCGGTGCCTGGTGAGGACCCGCGTGCGTCGCGGACGGGGAGCCGTGGGGAGGGGGGCGCGAGGGAGGGTCGATCCGGCAGCAGGGTCGCCGCGGGGCCGTTCCGGAGAGCGGGCCGGGGCTATGCCCCCGCCGCGCGACAAAACAAAGAGCGCCACCCCGGGGTGGCGCCCAAGCGATGCGTTGTCGGACGTTGCTAGAAGCTGAACGTGGTGTTCTCGATGCCGCCGCCTACCTTGGTCACGTTCGCGGCCTGAGGGCCCTTGGGGCTCTGCTCCACGGTGAACTCGACCTGCTCCCCCTCGGCGAGATTGCGGAATCCCGCGCCCTCGATTGCCGAGTAGTGCACGAACACGTCGGCGCCACCCTCGCGGGCGATGAACCCGTAACCCTTCTCGCTGTTGAACCACTTGACCGTGCCGGTAATCCGCTCAGACATGCTTACTGCGTTCCTCCTGATACGAGCCAAACCATCCGTTAGGGTGTCGGCGACGGCCCCTTTCTACCAGAGAACCGTCATGAGTCTAGGGACCATGACGGTTCACTATGCTACAGACATAGTAGCCCACTGCACCCTAACACAAAGAGTATAACAGGTGATTGGCAAACGGTCAAATCGTTGCTGGCGGGTCTGGGTCCGCGGGCACCTGTGTTGACACCTCAGGGAGCAAGGTGGCCAGCGCGTCGAGCAGGCGCTCCACATCCTCCGCCGAGTTGTAGCCCTGGATCGACACACGCAGCGCCGGGTCCGCCGGGCTGCCCAGCACGATGACCTCGATGCCGAACTCATCGTACAGGCGCGACCGGAGCACTCCGACATCGCAGGGGGGCAGAGGCAACCGGGCCATTTGTGCGTACCAGGTGGGTGAGTCAGGCACGGGCGCGGCGCGCCCCGTCAGGCTCTGCAGGCGGAGGCGCGCCTCACGCAGCAGGTCGTGGCAGGAGGGGCGCACGCGCTCCCAGTGATGCTCCTGGGCAAAGCGGATGGCCGCCGGGACAGCCAAGAAGGCAGCCGGGTCGCGGGTGCCCTGCCACTGGTGCTGGGCGATGAACCGGGACCGCCCGGCCGGCAGATCGCCGTAGCCCCCGCTGATGACCAGGGGCCGCAGGCGACCCTGCGCCTCGCGGCGGGCGTGCAGGAACCCGGCCCCCTTGGGGCTCATCATCCACTTGTGGCAGTTGCCGGCGTAATAGTCGGCCCCCAGCACCTCGAGGTCCAGCGGCACCTGCCCCGCAGCGTGCGCGCCGTCGATGATCGTGACGAGGCCCTCTTCGCGGGCCCGGCGCACCAGCTCGCTCACCGGAAGGATCATGGCCGTGCCCGAGGTGATGTGGCTCAGGTAGAGCACCCGCGTGCGCTCGGTGCGGCCCGCCCAGATCGCCCCGATCACTTCCTCGGCGGAGGCCACCGGGAAGCGCATCTGCTGGCGGATGTACCGGGCGCCGCTTCGCTCGCAGACGCTCCGCCACATGTTGTCCATGGCCCCGTACTCGAGGTCTGTGGAGAGCACCTCATCGCCAGGCTGGAGGCATAGCGATTGCGCCACGGCGTTGAGGGCCAGGGTGACGTTGGTGCAGTAGACGACCTCCTCCGGGCGCGCGCCGAGGTACTCGCCCAGGGCCTGGCGCGCTTCTTCCAGCAGCGGCTCGTAGCGCCGCTGTAGAAAGTGGGTCGGTTCGCGCTCCAGCTCGGTCTGCCAGGCCTGGTAGGCCTCAAAGACGGGGCGGGGGCAGGCGCCGAACCCACCGTGGTTCAGGTGGGCGATGCCGGGACGCAGGAGGAAGAGGTCGCGCAGGCCCGGGGTCTGCGCGCTGCCAGAGGTGGTCGTCGCCATGGAACTCGCCTCAGGTCTCGCTAGTGGGGCCGAAGCCGGAAACGACGCGGCCCCCGGCGCGGGCGAAAGATGCCCACCGGAGGCCAGCTCAAGGAACTCTGAGCGGGTGATGGGATTCGAACCCACGACATTCTGCTTGGGAAGCAGACGCTCTGCCAACTGAGCTACACCCGCCTATTGCGGCCAGTATACGGCGCACGGGCGGCAATGTCAAATGCGAGCGCGCGGTTCCGTCCTGCGAGGCGCTCCTCGCCTGGGGAGAGAGGCCACCGCGGCGCCAGTCCCAGTTCTTGACAGATATGCTATAATAATGGTGATCAGGCGTGCCTCAAGGCCCGGCGGGGGATGCCGTCTGTGGGCGTCCCTCGTTTGTTGCCTGGGCATCGGGCGGTTCTGTACCGCCGAGTGGCGCGGCGCTCGCTGTGCGCCGCGGGGTGGCCCTGCGTGAAGCGGATTCCGGTGGGCACCTGCCTTTGAAGGCCCTGCACGGATGTGGTAGAATGTAGTATCATCGGTGCGTGCTGGCTTTCTGCTGTCGAGAGGAACAGAACGAATGACGAGTAGGAGTATGGACGCGGGTGCCCTGCAGGACGATGATCTGCTCGCGCGCGCAGGGAGCACGGATCCCGAGGCGACCTCTCGCGACTGGCTCATTGCGCCGCAGCGGCGCGTCTGGCGCCCGCCCACCGACGTATATGAGACAGATGGCCGCGTCGTTGTCAAAGTCGAGGTCGCGGGCATGCGTGACGACGACTTTGCCATCTCCTTTGCGGATCGCCGCCTGGTGATTGCCGGGCGACGGCGAGACCCCGTGGGCAAGCTTATCTACCAGAACATGGAGATTCGCTACGGTGACTTTCGCACTGAAGTGCGGGTGGGCTGGGCCCTCGATGAGGCCGCCATCGAGGCGACCTACGAAGGCGGCTTCCTGTACGTCTATCTGCCCAAGCAGGCCCGCCAGCATCGCATCCCGGTGGTCTCTTCGAACGATCAATAACCCTGTCTGTCCGCGCCGTACGGTGCGGGCGGGCAGGTTACAGTCAGTGGAGCAACTATGGATAGGGACGAAGTGGACGTAACCAACCAAGTGGACGCGGAGACCCCCGCCCCCAAGGCGGAGGGGTCTTCCGACCTGCCTGCGGAGCTGCCGGTTCTGCCGCTCAAGAACACGGTGGTCTTTCCGCTGACCGTCCTCCCGCTACTGGTGCAGAAGCCGCGTTCGGTGCGCCTGGTGGATGACGCCGTCGTGGCAGACAAGATGGTAGCCCTCGTGGCCCTGCGCGATCCGGAAGTCGAAGAGCCGGGGCCGGAGGATCTGTACGATATCGGTACGGTGGCGGTGATCCACCGCCTGGCCCGTGCAGCTGATGGCACTCTCCACATCATCGTGCAAGGGCTAGAGCGGATTCGGCTCACCGGTTTCACGCAGCGGGATCCCTACATGCGCGCCACCATCGCGCCGGCTCCGGAAACGGTGGAAGAGTCGGTCGAGTTGGAGGCGCTGCAGCGCAGCACCCTGGAGCTGTTCCGCAAGCTCGTCAGCCTGGCGGCCTACCTGCCCGAGGAAATGGTCGCTGGCGCGCTGCAGACCGAGGATCCCAAGCAGCTGGCCTACGTGGTGGCCACCTCGACGCGCATGGACATGATGGTCCGCCAGGAGATCCTCGCCCTCGACAACGTTACCGACAAGCTGCGTCGGCTGATGGGTGTGCTCAGCAGGGAGGTGGAGGTCCTGGAGCTGGGCAAAAAGATCCAGACCGATGCACAGTCGGGCATGGAGAAGGTGCAACGCGAGTACTATTTGCGCGAGCAGCTCAAGGCGATCCAGCGCGAGCTGGGCGAGGAGGACGAACAGGCCGTCGAGGCCCGCGAGTTGGCCGCCAAGATCGAGGCGGCCGGGATGCCCGAAGAGGCCCGCAAGGAGGCCCAGCGCGAACTCGACCGTCTGACCAAGCTTCCTGCTGCTTCGGCCGAGTACGGCGTCATCCGCACCTACCTCAACTGGCTGGTCGATCTGCCCTGGCAGAAGCTAACCCCCGACAAGCTGGACATGGCGGAGGCGCGGCGCATTCTTGACGAGGACCACTATGACCTGGAGCGCATCAAAGACCGCATCGTCGAGTATCTGGCGGTGCGCAAGTTGCGCCAGGATCGGGCGTCCGAGCGGGAAGGGCGGGAGGCCGAGTCCGGCGACTACATTCGGCGCGAACGTGAGGGCGTGATCCTCTGCTTCGTAGGGCCTCCCGGCGTGGGCAAGACGTCTCTGGGCCGCTCGATTGCGCGGGCCACGGGGCGCGAGTTCATCCGGCAGTCTCTGGGCGGCATGCGCGACGAGGCCGAGATCCGCGGGCACCGGCGCACCTACATCGGCGCCATGCCCGGGCGCATCATCCAGGCCATCCGGCGCGTAGGGACGCGCAACCCGGTGTTCATGCTCGACGAGGTGGACAAGCTGGGCAGCGACTTCCGCGGCGACCCGGCTGCGGCGCTGCTCGAGGTGCTTGATCCGGAGCAGAACCGCGAGTTCCGCGATCACTACCTCGACGTGCCCTTTGACCTGTCTCAGGTGATGTTCATCGCTACGGCCAACATGCTGGACACCATCCCCGCCCCACTGCGCGACCGTATGGAGATTCTGCAGCTCTCGGGATACACCGAAGAGGAAAAGCTGCACATTGCGCGGTCGTACTTGGTGGGCAGGCAGATTCGCGAGAACGGTCTCCACGACGGCGAGATCGTTTTCGAGGATGATGCCCTCCGCGAGATCATCCGTCAGTACACGCGCGAGGCAGGTGTCCGCGAGCTCGAGCGCCAGGTCGGCAACGTCTGCCGCAAGGTGGCGGCCAAGGTCGCCGAAGATGCCGAGACGGAGCCGACCGTCGTGCAGGCCGGGACTGTGAACGGCTACCTGGGCAAGCCGACCTACTTTTTCGAGGCCGCCGAGCGTACCCAGATACCGGGCGTGGCCACCGGCCTGGCCTGGACGGCGGCTGGCGGGGACATCCTCTTCATCGAGGCCACCAAGATGCGCGGCAACAAGGGCTTCACCGTCACGGGCCAGCTCGGCGAGGTGATGCGCGAATCGGCGCAGGCCGCGCTGAGCTACGTGCGCTCCAATGCCAACGAGCTGGGCATTGACGAAGACTCCTTTGCCAAGCTGGACATTCACCTCCATGTGCCGGCCGGCGCCATTCCGAAGGATGGGCCTTCGGCGGGCGTGGCCATGGCCACCGCGCTGGCGTCTCTGCTGCGCGATCAGCCGATCGACGGGCAGGTCGGCATGACCGGCGAGATCACCCTGCGCGGACAGGTGCTGCCCGTGGGCGGTATCAAAGAGAAAGTGCTGGCAGCCCACCGTGCCGGCCTCAAGACGGTCTGCCTGCCAGGCCGCAACGTCAAAGATCTAGACGAACTACCAGAAGACGTACGCCAGGAAATGCGCTTCGTGCTTGCCGACCGAGTCGAGCAGGTATTCGAGGTCGCGTTTGGCGAATGGGAAGGAACATCAAGTGTCACGACCGCGAAGGAGAACCCCATCGAGCAACCGGATGGAATGGCATCGGGTTGATCTCCACATCCATACCCCGGGTTCCAAAGACTACCAAGATAGCCATGCCACCTATCTCGACATTCTGAGGAAGGCAGAGGCGGAAGGCCTCGACATTATCGCCTTCACCGATCACAACACCATGGCCGGCTACGCGGCCATGCTGCGCGAGATCCAAGATCTCGAGCGCTGGGAGCAGAACGGGCGGCTGCTGCCGGCCGAACGCGACAGACTGGCCGAGTACCGGCGGCTGCGCGAGTCGATCCTGGTCCTGCCAGGGTTTGAATTCACCGCCACGTTTGGGTTTCACATTCTGGCCATTTTCGATCCACAGACCCCCGTGCGGGCCATCGAGCACGTCCTGCTGAGCCTGGACGTGCCGGTGGGCTCTCTGGAACGGGGCGACATGGAAGTGGGCGCCACCACCGACGTCATCACGGCCTACCGGGTAATGGCGGAGGCTGGCGCCCTGGTGATAGCGGCGCACGCCAACTCTTCCAGTGGCGTGGCCATGATTGGCCTCGGCTTTGGCGGGCAGACGCGCATTGCGTATACTCAGGATGCTAACCTGCACGCCCTGGAGGTCACCGATCTCGAGGTGAAGCGTCGGCGCACCACGGCCTCCTTCTTCTCCGGCTCCAAGCCGGAATACCCGCGCCGGATGCACTGCATCCAGGGGTCCGACGCCCACCGCGTCCAGGGGCAGCCCGGCAATCGCCAGAACCTGGGCGTCGGTGAGCGGGCCACCGAGGTGCTGCTCCCCGAGGTCAGCTTCAAGGCCCTCAAGGAGCTGTTCCTCACCAACGACTTTCAGCGCACGCGCCCCTACCGCCGCCAGGCCGAGCCCGTGGACTTTGTGGAAGAGGCCCGCAAAGAGGGCCCCAGCCTGGTGCTCAGCTTTCATGAGCAGATGACCCGCCAGGGAGGCCGGCTGCACGCCATCATGCGCGACGTGGTGGCCTTTGCCAACGGCAACGGCGGGACGGTCTATGTCGGCGTCTCGGCCAACCTGAAGGCGGAGCCCAAGGGAGTGCCCAGTCCTGAGGAGAGCATGGCCGAGCTGCGCAAGGAGATCGAGCGCCAGGTCACGCCGCCCCTCGAGGTGGGCATGACGGTGCTCAAGAGCCGCGGCGCGGATGTCATCCGCATGGACGTGCCCAGGGGGATCGACGCGCCCTATGCCCTGGAGGGCAGCAAGATCTATCTGCGCAACGAGGCGGAGACCGACCTGGCTATGCGCGACGAGCTGGTGGACCTGATCCGTCGCGTGGTGCTGGCCGGGGAGTCCGCCCCGGTGGCGGCCTCTGGGGCTGCGCCGGCGCAGGCCCGCCGGCAGCCCGCCGGGCGCCAGCAGGTGCGCGCTCAACCACAAGAGCGGGCCCGGGTCGCCTCACCGGCCGCCGCCCAGCCGACGTCCCCGGTCGAGCCCGTTGCCGAAGAGCAGCCCGCCGTGAGCCCGGTGCACACCGGGCGCAAGGGCGAGGCCGTGCAGGGCCCGCGCACCGGCGTCGAGATCGTGGCCTCGGAGGACCGCAACGGGGTAATGTACCATACCATGCGCGACCTCCGCGACGGGTCCGAGGTGCACAACGTCACGCGCCAGTCCGCTCGGCGGCTGTGGCGCTATGCCATTGCCCTAAAGGAAAAGAACGCCTTCCAGCCTGACAAGGTGAACTGGGTCGACGGTTACGGGCTGTGGCACAGGTACCTGAGGGCCGGCAAGCCGCACTATGACCTCGTGCGCAAGGACGACTCTGGCGACGTGCACATCTACTACGGCGTGTCGGACGAGGGGATTGACGGCCCCTGGCGGACCGTCGTGGGCCTCGAGGATTGACGGCCTGGGCGGGACGGGGCAGCGGCTGTGCACCTTCGTGAGTTCACCATGGCAGACTATGACGCGGTGTTGGCCCTCTGGCAGAGCGCCGGGCCCGGCGTCTCG
The DNA here is from genome assembly GCA_040768605.1 of Anaerolineae bacterium. Lineage (GTDB taxonomy): Bacteria > Chloroflexota > Anaerolineae > UBA1429 > UBA1429 > JAAZBY01. The sequence goes on from JAXGMP010000003.1 coordinate 241,864, forward strand.
ATCCGTCCTTCCGACCGCCGCGAGGAGATCGTCAAGAAACTCACGCGTGACCCGGATCTCTTCCTGGTGGCCGAATGCGACGGGAGGCTGGTTGGTGCCCTGATGGGCGCCTGGGACGGGCGGCGGGGCTGGCTGCACCATCTGGCCGTCGATGAGAGTGTGCGCCGGCAGGGCATCGGCGCGGCTCTGGTTCAGGAGATGGAGGGCCGCCTCCGCGCCAGGGGCTGCCTGAAGGTGAACCTCCTGGTGTACTCGGCCAACCAAGGGGCTCGGGACTTCTACCGGAGCCTCGGGTATGACGAGATGACGCCGATCATGGCGATGGGCAAGGAGCTATAGGCCTTGCCGGGATCCGCCCGTCTCCTGCGGGCGGCCCAGCCGTGGCGAGCACGAGAGCAGCGGGCCGGGGTGTACCGTTGGACTGCGCGGGCCACCCTGGCCCGTTTTGGCCCGCGGCGCCGCGAATGCAGAGAGGATACTACGTGCGATGTTCGAGATAGCGTTTCTGGGTACTTCCGCATCGGCCCCCTCGGTCGACCGGGGGCTCTCATCGCTGTTGTTGATGCACCGGGAATATCGTTTCATGGTGGACTGCGGTGAGGGTACCCAGAGGCAGCTATTGCGCAGCGGCCTTGGCTTCCGCAAGCTGGACAGGATACTGCTCACCCACGGCCATCTGGACCACATTCTGGGCTTGGGAGGTTTGATCTCCACTTTTTCGCGCTGGGAGTCGATCACGACGATGGAGATCTACGGCGGCAGCTGGGCGCTGCAGCGGGTCGAGGATCTCATGCGCGTGGTCCTGCGCGGCGACGAGGTGGACATGAACGTCAGCCTGGTCGAGGTCCGCCCCGGGCCGATCTGGGAGGACGACGCCATGACGATCACGGCGGTGCCAGTGGTTCACCGCGGGCCCGGGTGCTATGGCTACGTCTTTGAGGAGGCCAGCCGGCGGCCTTTCCTGGCCGAGGAGGCCGAACGCCTGGGGGTGCCGAACGGCCCAGAGAGGCGCCTGCTGGTGCAGGGGCAGAGCATCACCCTGGCCAACGGTAACGTGGTTGCCCCGGAGCAGGTGCTCGGAGACGAGATCCGCGGCACCAAGTACGTGCACATCGGTGACGCCGGGGCCACCGGCAACCTGGTGGAGGTCTGCCGCGATGCCGATGCCCTCGTGATCGAGGCGACCTACACGTCCGCCGAGGCGGACCTGGCGGCCCGCTTTGGGCACCTAACGGCGGCACAGGCGGCAGAGCTGGCCGCGGAGGCCAACGTGGCGAATCTCTTCCTGGTCCACATCTCGCGCCGGCACAACGCGCGCGACCTGGCCCGCGAGGCGCGGACGATCTTTCCCAACACTATTGTCCCGCGCGACCTGGACCAGTACCGTATCACCCGCGAAGGCGTGGAAAGGACGGCGCGCTACCGTGGATATTAGGGGATTCCTGCGGGCGGCCCAAGAGAGGGGCTGGCTGGCCAGGGTGAACTCACCCGTCTCCCCAATGCTGGAGATGGCGCGGGTGATCCATGCCCTGGGAGAGGACCTGACCCACTTTACCGATGTCGCGGGCTGGCCGGGCGGAGTAGTGGCCGGGCTGTGTGCGGAACGCCGGCATCTGGCGCTGGCCCTTGGGGTCGAAGAACAGGGCCTGCTGCATGCGCTGGTGAGGGCCCTGCGCCAGCCGCAAACGCTGCAGATCGTTAGTGACGGGCCCTGCCAGGAGTGCGTTGTTGAGGACGTGGACCTGACCCGGCTGCCCATCCTGACCCACTTTGCCGAGGATGGCGGGGCCTACGTCACTGCGGGCGTGTTGCTGACTCGTGACCCCGAGCTGGGGCCTAACATGGCCTTCCACCGGCTGATGCGCGTGGGGCCACGAGCCTTCACGGCACGCCTGGTGGAGGGGCGCGGCACGCATCGCGCCTGGCAAAAGAGCGCCGGGGACCTCCCCGTAGCCGTGTGCATCGGCGCGCCGCTGCACGTGCAGTTGGCCGCGGCGATGTCTCCCACGCCCGGAGTAGACGAACTGACCATCGCCAGCGCCCTGGCGCCGACACCGGTGGTCCGCGCCCTGGGGGTTGACCTGTACGTGCCGGCGGACAGCGAGATCGTGCTCGAAGGGCGCCTGACCAAGGAACTGGGCGACGAGGGGCCCTTTGTGGACCTGACCTGCACCCGTGACGGCGTGCGTCAGCAGCCCTATCTGGTGGTCGACCGGATTACCCATCGCCGGGAGCCCCTGTTTCAGGCGTTGCTCCCCGGGGGGCTCGAGCACAAACTGCTGATGGGCTTGCCGCGCGAGCCGACCATTTTCGACGCCGTGAGCCAGGTGTGCGAGTGCACCAACGTGGCCATGACCGCGGGCGGCGGGTTCTGGCTGCACGCCGTGGTACAGATTCGCAAGGCCCAGGCGGACGATGGACAGCGGGCCATCGCGGCGGCCTTCCGCGGGCACTCCTCGCTCAAACACGTCGTCATCGTCGATGAGGACGTCGACCCCACCGATCCGGCGGCCGTGGAATGGGCCATCGCCACGCGTTGCCAGGCCGACCGCGACCTGGTGGTGCTGCCCGACGAGCCATCCAGCTCGCTGGATCCCTCGGCCAGGCAGGTGCCTGGGCAGAAGGCGCGCACCGCCAAACTGGGCGTCGACGCCACGCGCCCCTGGGGCGCCGATCCCGCCGCCTACGAGAGGATCGCCTACGGCAGCGTGGACCTCGCCGCCTACCGATTGGAGAGGGGGAACGCGTGACGGTCTACCTGACGCCAGACGAGCAGGCCATCCTGGAGGGCGCCGAGGGCCCGGCGGCGCGCAAGGCGATGGAGATCGTCGTCACCCTCGGGCGTATCTATAACGCCGACCGGTTGGTGCCGGTCTCAACGGTACAGGTGGCCGGGGTGAGCTACCGGAACCTGGGAGATGCTGGGCTCGAGTTCCTGCGCGACTGGGCGCGCGAAGGGGCGCGCGTGCGCGTGCCAACGACGCTCAACCCGGCCGGCATGGACATGATCGCCTGGCGGGAGATGGGCATCTCGGACGAGTTCGCCGCCCGGCAGGTCGAGGTCGTCGAGGCCTACACCAGCATGGGCATCCAGCCGACCTGCACCTGCACCCCCTACCTGGTGGGCAACGCCCCCGACTATGCGGAGCACCTGGCCTGGGGCGAGTCATCCGCGGTATGCTACGCGAACTCGGTGCTGGGCGCGCGCACCAACCGCGAGGGAGGGCCCAGCGCCCTGGCCGCGGCGATCTGCGGGCGGACGGCCGCCTACGGCCTGCACCGCGACGAGGCCCGCCGTGCCACGCATCGCGTGCGGGTGGAATGCCCTGTCCGCGAGCCATGGGAGTTCGCGGCGCTCGGCTATTGGGTGGGCCGTCAGGTGGGCAACGGCATCCCCTATGTGGAAGGGCTCGACCTGCCCCCTGCTCTGGTTGCCGCGGAGAGGGCCGGGCGGGGCGAGGAGGATCCTGCGCACGATGCGCTCAAGCTGATGGGCGCGGCGCTGGCCTCTTCCGGCGCTGTGGCGCTGTTCCATGTGGAGGGCGTCACGCCGGAGGCACGGCTCCGGAACGACCTCCTGCCAACGGGCGTCCAGGGGATAGAGGTCCGGTCGCTCGGCCCGGCCATCGAGGCGCTCAACCACCCAGTGGAGACGATCGATCTGGTCGTGATCGGCTGCCCCCACGCCTCTCTCGACGAGATCCGCGCGGTGGCCGGTCTGGTGCGCGGGAGGCGCCTGGCGTCAGCCCTGTGGGTGACGACGTCGCGCGGCGTGCGCGAGCAGGCCCAGGCTGAGGGGCTGGTCGACGAGATCGCCCACGCCGGGGGGCGGGTGGTGGCGGATGGCTGCGTCGTGGTCGCCCCCATGCGCGAACTCCCCTACCGGACCCTGGCCACCAACTCGGCCAAGATGGCGAGCTATGCCCTTTCGCACGCGGGGTTGCGGGTGCGCTTTGGCTCGCTCGAGGAGTGCCTGGAAGCGGCAGTCCGCGGGCGGTGGGAGACCGGTGTACACTAGATGAAAGAGATCAGGGGAAGGGCAGTGGTGCCCGGGCGGGCGGCGGGGATCGCTCTGGTGAGCGAGGCGGCCATCGGCTTCCTGGGGGGCGTCGATCCCGATACGGGCGTCGTGGTGGAGGCGGGGCATCCGCTGGCCGGCCAATCGGTCGCCGGGCGGGTGTTGGTGTTCCCGCAGGGCAAGGGCAGCACGGTCGGCTCTTACACAATCTACCGGCTGGCCCGGGCCGGGCGGGCGCCGGCCGCCATCGTGAACGCCGAGAGCGAGGCGATCGTGGCCGTCGGAGCGCTCATTGCCGGCATCCCGATGGTCGACATGGTGGACATCTCGCTCCTGCGCACGGGCATGCGCGTCGAGATCGACGGTGAGGACCTGCGCTTTGGCTGAGGTGGTCTTTCTCAAGCTCGGTGGCTCGCTGATCACCGACAAGGAGCGCTACCAGACGCCTCGTCCGGCGGTGATCGAGCGGGCCGCGGCAGAGATCGCTGCGGCGCTGGCGGCGCGGCCCGACCTGCGCTTGCTGCTGGGGCATGGGAGCGGCTCATTCGGCCACTTTGAGGCGGCCAAGTACGGCGTCCGCGCGGGCTGCGGAGGCGACTGGTTCGGCTATGCGGCCACGTCGGCGGCGGCGGCCCGCCTGAATCGGCTGGTGACTGACTCGCTGCTGGCGGCGGGGCTGCGGGTGGTTGCGGTGCAGCCGTCGGCCTCGGCGCGCTGCCGGGATGGGGCGCTCGAGTCGATGGCCGTCGACGTGGTGGAGGCGCTCCTGGCGCGCGGCGTGGTGCCGCTCGTATACGGGGATGTGGCTATCGACACGGTACGCGGCTGTACTATCATCTCGACCGAGCAGATCTTCACGCATCTGGCACGGCATATTCGCCCGCAACGCATTATCATGGTGGGTGAGGTGGACGGCGTGTACACGCAGGACCCCCACCGCTCTGCCCAGGCCGAGCGCATTGCTGAGGTCCACTCCGGCAACTATGACGAGGTTGTGGGGATGCTTGGCGCCTCGCACGGCGTAGACGTAACGGGCGGGATGCTGAGCAAGGTCCGCACACTGGCCGCGCTGGTACAGACGGTGCCAGGGCTGACGGTGCAACTGATCTCTGGGGCGCGCGAGGGGCTCGTAGCGCGGGCCCTGCGTGGTGAGGCCCTCGGCGAGGGCACGGTGATACGGCAGTAGCCTGTACGGGGCCGCCAGGGCGGGGCATCTGCCTCCGGACGCCTGGCCGCCACCGCAGCGGGCCTATCGAGGAACAGCAGTATGACGGGTCCAATCGCATTTGTCGTGGTGTTCGGCTCGCTGGTCTTTATCCACGAGCTGGGCCACTTTCTGGCGGCCAGGCTGGCCGGCGTACAGGTCGACGAGTTCGGCATTGGCTTCCCGCCGAGGCTGGCCAAGCTGGGCACCTGGCGCGGAACGAGCATCACTTTGAACTGGCTGCCCATCGGGGGCTTTGTGCGCCTTGCCGAGGAGGACCCCAGCAACCCCGACAGCCTGGCGGCCAAGAGCCGCCTGGCGCGCACGCTGGTGCACTCGGCCGGCTCGCTCATGAACTTGTTGCTGGCCTTTGCGCTCTTTACGGCCACGTATCTGTACGGCACCCTCGTGCAGGTGGACGAGCCTGGCGCGGGCATCCTGATGGTAGCCGCTGGCTCGCCGGCGGAAGAGGCCGGCCTGCAACCCTACGACAACATTATCTCTATCGCGGGTGAGCCGATCGGCAACTCTGACGAGGTCGTGGCCATAATCCAGGACCATCTGGGGCAGCCGATCGAGTTCGTCGTCGAGCGCGAGGGGCACACGCTGCCCCCCATCACCATCACGCCGCGGGTGAATGCACCCGAGAACGAGGGCGCCGTGGGCATCTCCCTCCACCTGCCCTTTGCGCGGCGCTCGTTCCCGGTCTGGCAGGCCGTGCCGATGGGCTTTCGCGCGACGCTGTATACTGCGGAGAACATCATCTGGGCCATCCAGGCGGCCATCCGTCGCCAGCTGGACCTGCAGCTGACGGGCGTCATCGGCATCTACACCATGACGGCCAAGGCTGCCGAGACCGGCATCGTGCGGCTGGCCCAGTTTGCTGCCTCGCTGAGCGTCAACCTGTTCCTGCTGAACCTGCTGCCCCTTCCCGCTCTGGATGGCGGCAAGCTCGTGTTTATCGTGCTAGAATTCCTGCGGCGTGGGAAGAGGGTGCCACCGGAGAAGGAGAGCATGGTCCATGCGATCGGTATGGTTCTCCTGCTTCTCGTCATGGTGGTCATAACGGTGGCGGACTATATGCGCTACATCGGGTAGCGGCATACCAGGCAGAGCAAGTGGTGCGGCTGCCTGCGTTCCCGCAGCGACAGCAGCACCTTCTTACTAACGAGTGAGAGACGAGCATGTTATCCGATTTCAGTGAGTGCCTTGAGAACGCCCTGTCGCAGCAGGGCATACTGCACTCCGGGATGGTCGCGGGCCTCTCTGGGCCCACCCGCGAGGAGATCGACGCCTTTGTCGCCCGATTGGGGCAGGATCGCACCGCGCGCAAGCGCGAGCTGTTTGACCTGATGGTGCGGTCGGCTGAGGAGAACTTTGAGCTGGACTTTGCCGACCTGTTCCGTCCTTTCCTTGGTGACCCGGACCCGGCCATCCGCCGCCTGGCCATCGAGGGCCTCTGGGAGGATGAGGGCGTCGACCTGGTCGGGCCGATGCTGCGCTTCTTGGCCTCCGACCCGGACACCATGGTGCGCGCCGCGGCGGCAATGTCGCTGGGGCGCTATCTCTGGCTGATAGTGTGCGACGTACTGCCCGCGCGCCTCGGGCAGCGCATCGAGGCGGCACTACGGACCTGCCTGAACGACGTGCAGGAACACGTGGAGGTACGGCGTCGGGCCGTCGAAGCGGTGGCCCATGGGACTGAGGATTGGGTGCGGGCACTGATCGAGCGCGCCTATGACGATGACGACGCCCTGATGCGCGAGAGCGCCGTCTTTGCTATGGGGCGCAACGCCGACAGCGTCTGGACGGAGACGGTCCTGGCCGAGCTGACCAGCGAGTCGCCTTCCATGCGCTATGAGGCCGCGCGGGCCGCCGGCGAGATGCAGCTGCGCAAGGCGGTCGAGCGGCTGGCGGCCATGATCGGCGACCCTGACGCCGAAGTCCAGGAGATGGCCATCTGGGCGCTCGGCCAGATCGGCGGCAGGCGGGCGCGCGCCGTGCTGCAGCGCTACGCCGCCAGTGATGACGAAGCTCTCAGCGTGGCCGCATCGGAGGCGCTGGATGAGATGGGGTTTGCCGAGCGCCCGCTGGACCTGATGATCCATGAGATACCCGAGGCGCACAGCGACGAGGATGCCCTCGGCGACTATGACGAAGATGACGATGACGACATCGGTTTCGCCGAAGACGAGCGAGACGAAGAAGAGGATGCCTACTGGCGCGGTGAGACCCTCGACCTCGACTAGCCCTTGGCTGGCGAGGTCTGGGTCGTGCGGACGGCGAGGCAAACCCTAATGGACCCTGCCACGGAACAAACGAGAAAGGCTTTGTATGCTGTGGTGCATGGCCGCGTGCAGGGTGTGGGCTTTCGCGCCTATGCCCAGGATACGGCCGTCCACCTAGGCCTGGTGGGGTATGTGACCAACCGCTGGGACGGCACGGTGGAGCTGCTGGCGGAAGGTTCCCCTGAGGCGCTCCGCAGGCTGCTTTCCTGGCTGGAGCGGGGGCCGACGCTGGCCCGTGTGGAGCGGGTTGAGGTGCGCTGGGATGAGCCGCGTGGCCAGTACGACCGTTTCGAGGTGCACTGATTCATGAACCAGAATCGCGAACGGGTGGCCTGGATCGTCCTGTGGAGCGCCTTCCTCTTCTTCTGCGTGCTGGCGGTGGCGGTGCCGTTGGGGGCCCGGGCCTACGTGCGTAACGCCGTGCGCCGGGAGAAGGCCGTCGTCGAGTCGCTGGCCGGCACTGTGGTCGTGGAGCCGGCCGTCGGCAGCGGGGCCACACCCCTGGGCAAAGGGGGGACTACGGTCATCTCGGAGGGCACGGTTGTCCGCGTCGACGAGACCTCCGAGGCGGTGATCACCTTCTTCGACTTTTCCAACCTGCACCTGGCCCGCGGGACGACCGTCCGCATCGATCGCATGCGCGCACCGCGCTACCGCTGGGGCGTGGGGCCCAGCGCCATCGCGGTCAGCCTGCTGGGCGGGCGGGTGCACATTGGCACGGCGCTCGCGCTCGAATCACCCCTCGACTTTGGCGTGACCACCACCCACGCGCAGACGACGTTGGCCGCCGATGGGAGCTACGTGCTGGACGTGACCAACGAGCGCACCGACGTCACCGCTAACCGCGGGGAAGCGCTGGTCACCGCGCAGGGCCAATCGGTCGGCCTGGGCGCCCGGCAGCGCACCCTGGTAATGGTCGGCGAGAGCCCCCACGCACCCACCGATTCGGCCCGTGACCTGTTGGTCGACGGGGACCTGCAGACGCCCCTTAGCGAGGCGTGGACCATCTACAACGACCAGGGCAACGATGGGGGCGATGTGGATGGCACCGTCGAGGGAGTGGTCGATGACCGCCGGCGCGCCGTGCGCTTTTTGCGCGTCGGCGGGACGGGGAACCACTGCGAGACGGTGATCGAGCAGCGCATCGACCGCGAGGTGAACGACATGAGCTCGCTGGTGCTGCGGGCCAACGTCAAGGTGCGCCACCAGAGCCTGTCGGGCGGCGGCTACCTGAGCTCCGAGTTCCCCCTGATGGTGCGCATCACCTACCGGGACGCCTACGACAGCCAAGCGGAGTGGGTACACGGCTTCTACTACCAGAACGACGCCGGCAACCCGACGACCTACGGCCAGGAGATCGCCAAGGATCAGTGGTTCCCCTTCGAGTCTCCCAACCTGCTGGAACTGCTGCCGCGCCCCTACCGGATCGTGGCGATCCGCATCTACGCCTCCGGCTGGGACTATGATAGCCTCATTGCGGACGTAAGCCTGATCGCCGAGTAGCCTACTCGGCGCGCTCCGAGAGGGCCCGCAGTTGCGCCATGTACAGGGCGCGGATCCCGGACAGGATGGCGGCATACTCCTCGGAGCGATAGTCGGGGTAGGTCCACGGCCAGGGCTGCCAGGCACCGTGGCGATAGGCCAAGGTCACCTCGGCATAGATCCCCTCGCCCAGGTACAGCCGGTGGGCATGGTCCTTGGTGGTGGCCAGCACGAGCTTGCCCCCGCAGAGGTAACCGGGGTCCAAGTTGATGCGCCGGCGGTCCCCTTCCTTCCAGCCGTCCTCCAGGGCGTTGGTGTGAATCTTGATCTTGGCCAGGCTAGCGGGGTCGATCAGGTCGCGGAAGGCGACAAAGACCCGCTGGAGGCCCGTCCCCAACTCGCCCTCGTAGTAGTCGGTGTAGGCAAAGGGAAGCGCCGGGCTGCGGTAGTCGATGGGCCCATAGACCTTCGCCAGCGCCTGCTCGGCCAGCAGGAGGCGCTCGGGCGCCTGGCTGAGCATCCCGACGACCAGCTTGACGGGCAACGGCGTCCGCACCTCTCCCACGGATCCTCCTCTAGAGCGAGTAGATCTCGATGAGGCGCTTTTCGATCTCTCCCTCGACCTTGGCCACCAGTTCAATGTGGGGCACCAGGGTGGACATGCGGATCTTGCGCTTGAGCAGCTCGTCGAGCTGAAAGATCCCCGCAGAGTTGTTCATCACCACTTCGATGTGCACCGGCTTGGTGGCGCCGCGCTCCAGGACGACCTGGTCGATGGCGGCCGCCGAGACCGAGTGGATGTTGACCGATCCCGATTCGAAGGGGATACGCGAGCGCCCCTTGGTCATGTCCAGCGCGTCGGCCACTTTCAGGATGCTGGCCTCGGTGGTCAGGCAGGTCTCGTCGGCCCGGTGTGCGGCCACGGCGTGCAGCACTTCGGAGACGAGGATGGTGCGTTCCTCGACGTCATAGATGTCGGCGAGGATCTCCCGCGCCTTGCGGTCGGCCAGGAAGAGGCTGTGGTTTTCGTGGTGATTGCGGTGGATGCTGATGCCCAGGTCGTGGAAGCAGGCGGCCAGGAAGACGATGATCTCGGCCTCCTTGACCGTCAGCCCATAGTTCTGCACGACGCTCATGGGCACCTGGCCCTCGTCGAGGAGGCGCAGCATCTTCAGGGCAATGTTGGCCACGATGCGGATGTGTACCTCACCGTGGTCAGTGATCCCGGAGCGGTCCACGGCCGTCACGTTGGCGCACTTCCATAGCTGGTGCAGCTCGCGGTCGGCGTTGACGATCTCGAGCACCTTGGCAAGGTTCTCGTTGTGACGGGTCGGCAGATTGATGGGCATCGACGGACTCCTAGAACTCCAGACCATATTCCTGCAGGCTGACGTAGCGCTGCCTGCCGATGATGAGATGGTCCAACACTTTGATGCCGAGGGTCTTGCCCAGGCGGATCAGCTCCCGGGTGACCTCCAGGTCCTCGGCGCTCGGGCAGGGGTCTCCGCTGGGATGGTTGTGGGCGATGATGACCGAGGTAGCATTGTCCTTGATCGGCTCGCGAAAGACCTCGGCCGGGCGGACCATCGACGTGTTCACGGTTCCGAGGTAGACGGTGTGGGTGCGCAGGACCTGGTTCTTGGTGTCCAGCAGCATGACGCGTAGCTCTTCCTGTGCGGCGGTGGACATCTCGGCCAGGAAGCGCGTGGCGGCCTCCGCGGGGCTGGAGATGCGCGGGCGGGCATCTCCGCCGCTGGCCACCAGGCGCCGCCCCAGTTCGAGCGCGGCCTTGATCTGGGCGGCTTTGGCCGGGCCGATGCCCGGTACCTGGCAGAGCTGCCCGACGCTGGCCGAGGCCAGGCCGGCCAGACCGTGGAAGGTCGCCAGCAACCGCTGGGCCAACGAGACGACGTTCTCTCCTTGTGAACCGGTCTGCAGGGCGATGGCGATCAGCTCGGTGTTGCTGAGGGCCGCCTCGCCGTGGGTGCGCAGGCGCTCGCGGGGCCGCTCGTCCTCCGGGAGCTCACGAAGGGTGTGATGGGTGGCCTCGACCATGGCACTGACCCCCAACGTCGCGTTGTAGATGGATGGGGTGCCGCCGCCGGACAGGTTCTTGGGCAGTGTAGTCGGCAGGCGGGGCTCCGTCAATCAACGGGCAAGGACCGGGCGGGCCGGAGGCCGCTCGCCCCCACCGGGCACTGCTGCACACGCGAAGGGCCCCGCGTTGACATAGGGGCCTGCCTCGGCTATGATCCTTTAAATCAGATGCGGCTCGACGAACAGGTGCAACAACAATGCTAGATGCATGGGCCAGGCGGGTATCGGCCAAGTTGGTGTTGGGCATTGCGATGGTGCTGGGCAAGCTGGGCCTGCAGGCCAACACGGTGACGGTGCTCGGCTGTTGCCTGCAGATCGGCGTGGGCGTGCTGCTGGCCTTTGGGCACCAGAGGCTGGGTGGCGCGCTCTTGGCCGTGGGCGCCGGCTGCGATGCCGTCGACGGGACGCTGGCCCGCCACATGGGCGGGGCAACCAAGTTCGGGGCCTTCCTGGACTCAGTCCTCGATCGCATCGCCGAGGCGGCCCTGTTCCTCGGCCTGGGCTGGTGGTACATGGCCAACGGTAACCACACGGCGGCGATCATGGCCTTTGTGGCGGCAGTCGGGTCGATGCTGGTCAGCTATGCGCGGGCCCGCGCGGAGGCGATCGGCGTCGAGTGCAAGGTGGGCTTTTTCACCCGTGTGGAGCGCATGATCCTGATGGTGGTCGTGCTCGTGGCCGGGTGGGCGCCTGTCGGCCTCTGGATCATGGCCATCGGGACGCTGGCGACCTCGCTGCACCGCATCATCCACGTCTATATCCAGACCCGGCGCGAGGAGCTCGCCGCCATCCGGGAGGCCCGGCCGGCGTTTGAGGGGCACAAGGGCTCCTAGGTGCGCCGCGCCCGCGAGGGACCGGGGTTTTGGCGGTACGGCTGCCCTGTGGTAGAATAGAGGGCGTCCGAAAGATGTGGTGGGCGTAGCCGAGTGGTTAAGGCATCTGGTTGTGGCCCAGAAGACCGTGGGTTCGAATCCCACCGCTCACCCTGACGAGACCTGGTAGGCATCACGACGCCTGCCAGGTCTTTTCCTTTGCCATGGCGCGTTACGAGCGGTGCACACCGGCGACCCCAGGCCCCCAACCCCTCAGGGACGAGCGGAGCCTGGCCGGGGTGGTGCCGCGGCCAGGCGCTGTCTGGTCCTTCTTCCTCGGTTATCTCTGGCCTGGTGAACCTCTCCTCTTGACTCTGCGTGTGTTCTTGCGCATATTGCCATGGTCAGCGGCGGGTCGGCCATCGTCGGATACCTCTCCCTTGCTGCACAGTGACGTCCTGGCTGCCGGCCGTATGGTGCGGGCCGCGCAGAATCCCGTGAGGTTCGTCCCGAGGCAGGCGACGGGGGCTGCACATGGCGTACATTAGGACTATCGTGTGCCTAGCCTACTCTCGGAAAGAGTCCGGACGCTGCGTGGCCGGGCGTGTGCTGGGGGCCGCCGGGCTTGGGGCGTGGATCCGCCCCGTGAGCGCCCGCCCGACGCGCGAACTCACCGAGGAGGAGTGCCGCTACGACGACGGACGGGCCTGCGACGTGCTGGACGTGGTCGAGCTGCCCCTGGGCGCGCCGCAACCCGAGGTGCACCAGCAGGAGAACCACCTGGCCGCCTCAGCGGGCCGCTGGCGGAGCGGTGGCCGGGTCGGCTGGCGCAGCCTTGAGGAGGCTGCCGAAGACCCTTTGGGACCCCTGTGGGTCAACGGGCACTCTAGCACCTTTGGCGAAAACGACCGGGTGCCCGCGGAACGCCTCAACGACTTGGCGCGTTCGCTCTACCTCCTGCGCCCGGAGCACCTCAGGCTGACGGTGGGGCCGGAGAGCACCGACTATGCCCCGCTGCGGCGACGCGTGCGCGCCGAGTTCACGCTGCGGGGCTACCCTTATCGCATCGTCGTCACCGACCCACGCATTGAGGACCTGTACCTGGCCTGCGAGGATGGCTCCACGCCGGTAGACCGGACGCTCCTGTGCGTCAGCCTCGGAGAGGAATACCATGGCTTTGCGTACAAACTGGTGGCCGCGGTGATCACGCCGGACCTGGCGGAGGCCGCAGCCGAGCAGTGCACGGTGTACACCATCGGCCACTCGAACCACCCGATCGAGAAGGTCCTGGCGCTCCTGGCGCGGCACGGGGTCACTGCGGTCGCAGATGTGCGCTCGCAGCCGTACTCGCGCTTCAACCCGCAGGTCAACAGGGAGAACCTCCGCACGTCGCTGCGCGGCGCGGGGATCTCCTACGTCTTTATGGGGCGGGAGCTGGGGGCGCGGCCCGAGGACCGCTCCTGTTACGAGGGCGGGACGGTCAGTCTGGATCGCCTGGCCGACACGGGGCTGTTTCAGGAGGGGTTGACGCGCGTCGTCTCTGGCGCGAGGGAGCACCGCATCGCGCTCTTGTGCGCCGAGAAGGACCCGCTCCATTGCCACCGCACCATACTGGTCAGCAGGCACCTGGCTATCAGGGGCGTCGCGGTGCAGCATATCCTCGAGGACGGCGCCCTGGAGAGCCACGACGCGGCGCTCGACCGCCTGCTGGATGAGCTCAACCTCCGGCAGCTCCCGCTGTTCGGGGCTAACGAGGCCGTGGCCAACCGCGACGTGCTCGTCGGGATGGCCTACGGGCGGCGCGGCGCGCAGATTGCCTACACGGAGAAGGTTCTGTCCTCTGAGGGAGGCGTGGGAGGGACGTGATGACCAAGATCTACACGATCGGTTTCACCAAGACCTCGGCCGAGTCGTTCTTTGGCCGCCTGCGCGCGGCCGGCGTGCAGCGCGTGGTCGACATCCGCCGCAGTAACAAGTCGCAGCTGGCGGGGTTTGCCAAAGAGGATGATCTGCGCTACTTCCTGGACGCCCTACTTGGCATCCCCTACATCCACCGGTTGGATCTGGCTCCGACCCAGGAGATCATGGACGCCTACCGGAAGCGGAAGGGCTCCTGGGCCGAGTTCGAGAAGCAGTTCCTGGCGCTGATCGCCGAGCGCCGCATCGAGGAGACTGTGCCCCGCGAGCTACTGGACGGCGCCTGCCTCGTATGTAGCGAGGACGAACCGACCCACTGCCACCGCCGACTGATCGCCGAGTACCTGCAGGAAAAGTGGGGGGACGTCGAGATCGTCCACCTCTGACCGGGCCGAGCGCGGGCCGGCGCTAGTGAGAGCGACAGGTAGCCAATGACCATCCGTGAGCAGTTGTCTTCGCAGAGGGGAGACCGCACCGAGGCCTCCAACCTCCAAGTTGTGGCGCGTTGCCTGGCCGAGCCCGCCCTGCTGGCCGCCATCGCCGACGGCCTGGCCAGCCCCGACGGCGCCCTGGTGGGTGACTGTGCCGAGGTCCTCACCCACGTGGCAGAGGAGCACCCCAAGTGGGTGGCCCCGCATGCCGCGGCGCTGGGGGCGCTCCTGACGAGCAAGGTGACGCGGGTGCGCTGGGAGGCGATGCACGCCCTGGCCCTGGTGGCGGCCCAGGCTACCGAAGTCATCGCCGGGCTCCTGCCCCGGCTGGGCGATATCCTCCGCGGGGATCGCAGCGTCATCGTGCGCGACTATGCGGTGGATGCCGTGGGCAACTATGCCGCGACCAGCGCGGAAGCGGCCCAGGAGGCCTACCCGCTCCTGATGGACGCCTTGACGCTGTGGGACGGCAAGCAGGCGCCCCATGCCCTGGAGGGGCTGGCCAACGTGGCGCGGGCCAGACCGGCCCTGGCCAACCCCCTGCGGGAGGTCGCCATGCGCTATGCCGAGGATCGCCGCGGCCGCGCCCGCCGTGCAGCGCGGGCCCTGCTAAGGGCCACTCGACCGGCCTAGAACGGGAAAGCGAGGGCCGGGGACATGCCCGGCCCTCGCCCGCACTCTCAGCCCCGCCCGCGCCCCGCTACCGGAGCCACTCGTCCAGGTGCTCGCGCACAAAGGCGTCGTCGTTCAGGTGCGGGTAGGCGCGGTAGACCCTCTCGATCTCCTCCAGTTGCCCCGGGGAGAGGTCCTCGTGGGGATCGAGCGTCCTCCGCGAGGCCATCAGCCCCTGCCGTACGAGCACCTCGTGCAGCCCCACGATGCAGCCGGCAAACGCGTTGGCCGTGTCGAACAGGGCGGCGTTCGAGTCGGTGACCTGCGCGGCAAGGGTCAGCAGGGCCGCGGAGGCCGCTCCCGCCTCCCTCTCGGCCTGGCAGCGCGCCACGAGCTCCACAGCGCGCCGCGTCCACACCGCCCAGTGCCCCAGGAGGCCGCCGGCGAAGCGCAGAGTCTGCGTGCCCGGCTCGGCGCCGAAACGGAACTCGCTGACGAGGTCCAGGACGATGTTGTCGTCGTTGCCGGTGTAGAGGGCCACCTCGTCGGCGCGGTCCGTATCGGCCAGGGCCCGCAACACGTCGAGGGTGTAGTAGCGGTTAAAGGGCGCGATCTTGACGGCGCGGACCGCCGGGATCTCCAGAAAGCGCCGCCAGAAGGAGTAGCCCAGCACGCGCCCGCCGACGGCCGGCTGCAGGTAAAAGCCCATCAGCGGGATGGCCTCGGCGACGGCCCGGCAGTGCGCCAGGATCTCCTCGTCGCCGGCCTCGCGGAAGGCGCCCAGGCTGAGCAGGCCCAGATCGTAGCCCAGATCTGCGGCGAGGCGCCCCTCGCGCACCGCCTGCTCGGTACGCCCGACCAGGCCCGCCACCTTGAGCGGGGCGCCGCCGCCCTCCTCCAGCACCTCAGCGGCCAGCTCCAAGAGGGGCCGGTAGAGGCCCACGGCCTCCTCATGGATGGCGAACTGGGTCGTGTGCACCCCCACCGCCAGCCCCGCCGCCCCCGCCGCGCGGTAGTAGCGGAACAGGGCCCGCTGGTGGCGCTCGTCAAAGCGGCCGGAGGCCGTCAGCGCCAGCGGGCAGGCCGGGATTACTCCGCCAGCGAGCAATCTATCGGTGAGGGACGCTGTCATGGGCGTGCTGCCTTTCTACGCGTGAGCTAGAACTTGCCGTCGCGCACCTGGAATTTGGTGGGCTTGTCGAGGGTTGGGCCGCCCGAGCGCACCCAATCGGCCACCCAAGCGATGACGCGGCCGACCGGCACCTGCGGGTAGCCAAAGCGTTCGTGGGCGCGTCGGGCGTTGTTCAGCAGGGCGGTGGGCTGCTCCGTGCCGATCAAGCGCGGCGGGCGCCCCAGCAGGGCGCCGAACTGCTCGGCCAGCCAGCGCACCGAGATCGTCTCCGGCCCGGTCAGGTTGAGGGGGACGGGCGGCACGTCGGCCATGGCCAGGGCCTGCAGGGCGGCGGCGTTGGCGTCCCCCTGCCAGATGACGTTGGCGTGCCCCATGGTGACGTCGACCGGCTCTTCGCGCCAGACCTTCTGGGCGACGTCCAAGAGCACCCCGTAGCGCAGCTCCACGGCATAGTTCAGACGCAGGAACAGCGTGGGGGAGTGCAGCCGTGTGGCCCAGTAGGCCAGCAGGCGTTCGCGGCCCAACACGCTCTGGGCGTATTCGCCCACTGGGTCGGGCGGGGTTTCCTCTCCAGCGCCGCCGGAGGTCACCGGTACCAGCGGGTACACGTTGCCCGAGGAAAAGGCCACCAGCCGCGACCCCCCGAAGCGCCGGCCGACCAGGCCGGGGACGAAGGTGTTCATCGCCCAGGTCTGTGGCTGGTTGGCGGAGGCCCCGAACTTCATGCCGGCCATGAAGACGATGCTGGGGGCGTCGGGCAGGGCGGCCAGGGCGTCCTCGTCGAGCAGGTCGCAGGCGATGGTGCCCACGCCCCAACCCTCGAGCTGCTCGCGTAGCCCTCCCTCGCTGAAGCGAGAGACGCCCAACAACTGCGGGCCGCTGCCGGCGGCCTGCACGGCGCGGGCGGCCATGCGCGCCAAGGTGGGGCCCATCTTGCCGCCGACGCCGAGGATAAGGAGCGGCCCCGGCAGGTTGCGCAGCGCCTCGACGACGCCGGGCGTCGGGCGGCTGAGGAGCTCATCGAGCACCTCGGCGTTCGCGATGCGTTCGGGCAGGGCCAGGGAGCGGTCTGACATGAGATCTGACTCCAGTGACCCGGTGGAGGTATCTGGCGCCTCCACCGGGCCGCGAAAACCAGCACCAGGTGCGGGCCTAGGCCACCAAGTGCTTGAAGGTGGGCAGATAGTCCTTGTTCTTGGCCAGCATCTCGTTGACCATCTGGCGGATTTCGGCCAGCGAGAGCACCGAGGCGGTCAGCGGGTCATAGGCGATCGAGTGGAAGACCATGGTGGGGTCGCCCGTCAGGCAGGCCTCCACGGCCATCTCCTCGCAGGCCACACTGATGTTGTTCAGCGCCGCACACTGGGGCGGCAGCGCCCCGACGTGCACCGCGTTGAAGCCCTGGCGGTCGGCGTAGACGGGCACCTCGACGCAGACCTCCGCGGGGAGGTTGTCGATCAGGCCCCTGTTGGGCACGTTGCCGTTGAACTTGAAGGGGTCGCCGCCCATGTAGGCGTTGACGATAAAGGCGGCATACTCGTGCCCGCGCTTGAGGTCCAGCGGCTCGGGGTTATCCAGCCAGGCCTGGATCTGTTCGCGCCAGTTGCCGCTCCGCGCCGTGTAGGACTTGACGATGTAGGCATACTCGCCCGGGTTCCAGCCGGTGCCGTGGGTGCAGTACTTTTCGATGAGGTCGGGGCGCTTGCGGAACCACCAGTTGTACTCCGAGTTGTGCCCGCTGGACTCGGTGACATAGTACCCGAGCTGCCGGAACATCTCGTTGCGCACCTGCTCCTCGTCATAGATCTCTTGTTTTTCCACGGCCTTGCGGATCAGGGGGTAGGCGTCGTCGCCGTTCCACTTATAGTCCACGTACCAGGCCTGGTGGTTGATGCCGGCGCAGGTATAGGTGATTTCTTCGTACGGGGCACCGATCCAGCGGGCCAGCATCATGGCCGTGCCCTGGACGCTGTGGCAGAGGCCGGTCACCTGGACGCTCGTCTCGCGCTGCATGGCGCGGCAGAGCATGGCCATGGGGTTGGTGTAGTTCAGCAGGATGGCCTTGGGGCAATAGCGCTCGATGTCGCGGCAGATGTCGAGCATCACGGGGATAGTGCGCAGGGCCCGGAAGACGCCGGAGGGGCCGCGCGTGTCGCCCACGTTGATGTCAACGCCGTACTTTTTGGGGATCTCGATGTCGTAGCGCCAGATGTCCACGCCGCCCGAGAGAATGGTGCAGATGACGGCGTCGGCGCCCTTGAGGGCTTCTGCGCGGTCCTGGGTGGCGATGACCTTGGCCGGATAGTTGCCCTCGCGGACGATGCGATCGACGGCGCGCTTGATGTAGTCGAGGCGTTCCGCGTCGATGTCCATGAGGGCGATGGTAGCATCGGTGAGGAGGGGGAAGGTCAGCATGTCGCTCACCAGCTTGCGGGTGAAGCCGAAACTGCCCGCACCGATAAACGCGATCTTGGCCATGGCGTCAGTACCTCCGAGGGTTCATGCTACAATAGACCCAGGGAAGGATACACGAATGGGAGGCGGCACGCCAGCGCCAGAGGGCCATCGTTTTGTGCGCGCCGGGGCGCGCTGGTATAATCCGCAGCAGAGACGCGCCCCAGTAGCTCAGGTGGATAGAGCAACTGCCTTCTAAGCAGTCGGCCCCGGGTTCGAGTCCTGGCTGGGGCGCCAGGTACACTCCCCTTTTGGCCCCTGATGTACACCCCTCTGCCCCCAGCCCGTACCCTCTGGGATCTGCTGGCCATCCCTGGCGCTGGCGGCGCGGCTCCCATCCCACGCACCCGCGGCGCGGCGCCGGGGTTCTAGCAGATGGTGGCTGCGCTCGTGCAGAAGGAGGGCCGACCTCATGTGGCCGACAACGCTTGCGGTGCTCCTGGGGTCCTATCTGCTCGGCTCGTTGCCCTCCGCCTACCTCGTAACCCGGTGGTGGACGGGCCGCGATATCCGCGTCGCGGGCAACGGCAACATGGGCGCCCGCAACACCATTGCCGTTGCCGGCCTCGTCCCGGGCTTGATCACCATGTGCCTCGACGTTGGCAAGGGGATGGCGGCCTGCTGGGCGGTGCAGCGCTGGGGCCCTGCGCAGCACAACACCTTCCTGGCGGGCTTTGGCGTGGTGGCCGGGCACTGCTTCCCGGTGTGGCTGGGGTGGCGCGGCGGGGTGGGGCAGGCCGCGGCCAGCGGCTACCTGGCGGCCATGTGGCCCCAGGCCGCCGCCGTGGGCCTCCTGGCGTTCCTGCTGGCCCGCCTGATCCTGCCGTGGCACGATGCCGCCTACGGGCTGGCGGCAGCGACGTTCTTTGGGCTGGTGATCGCGGGCGGGGCGTCTCTGGAACGGGCTGCCTTCATCGTGCTCTTGCTGCTCAGCACAGCGGCCAAACAGGCCATTGACGCACCGCGCCAGCATGCCCTGCTCAAGCAGAACGCTGGCAGTGAAAAGCAGCGGGGCAGCCACGCCACGTGAAGCCCCGCCCACGGAGCCTTCTCCGGCCGAGTGGCGCGCCCTGCGACGCCGGGGCCCCTCTTCCCGGTACGCTCGGGCAGAGGGGCGGCCACCACCTGGCTGAAACCGTTGACAGGGCGACTCTGCCCTGCTAAGGTGAACGTAGAAGCGCGTTGGCAGGCACGGTGGCTGCGCCGCGCGCTGCGGGGAGTCTGGCGCTGGGGCACCGCGGGCAACAGGAAGCTCGGCGCTCTCCATGGCGATATCTGGGTGCCGCCCCCCGGTGCTCAGGAACCCCGCGTGCGGCCATGCCGCCCAGTGTTGTGCACTGATAGTGGCTGTGGTGGTGGTCGATTGCAGCGGTCCCACGGGAAGCCGGGCCGCAGCGGAGCGGCCCACGCGTAGAAGGAGCGGACCATGGCAACAGCGCATGAACCCCCTGTACCCTCGGTCAAGTCGCCCGAAGAAGCCTGGGAAAAGATCCTGCTGCCGTTGATCGAGGACGCCAAGAGGCGCGGACGGGAACGCTACGGAGATGAGTGGGCCTACAGGCATACCGGTGAGGATACCTGTGAGTATCGCGCCTGGCACGGCCTGCAGGTACACGCCAACGCGCGCCTCGCCCAGGTGCCGGAGCTGATCGAACGCGGCCAGTTTCAGCTCGCCTACACCCTTCTGGCCTCCACTGCCTACCACTTTGCCGTGATCGTCGCTCAGGTCGAGCAGCTCCGCAAGGCTTAGTGGCCTGATTTTCCCCGGGGCACGCGCCCCGCGTGCCCCGGATCGCCCCGATCCGTGACGCCTGGCCGAGCTGTCGGCTGCTCGGCCAGGATCGATCCCTCCGCAGCGATGACTATGGATGTTCCCGGCAGCCGGCCCTTGGCGCCCGGGGAGGGGTTCCTTTCCAGCGACCTATCGCCGAGATCGCGGGCGTGAACAGCAGGGATGAGGTGGAGACGCCGTGAGACGCCTCAAGGCGTGGTGGGTGCTGCTCGCCATCTTTGTCGTGGCGAACGCGTGGCTCCTGTGGCCCAAGGGCGCCCCGGGGACGGACATTCCCTACAGCGTGTTCGTCGCGCAGGTGCGCGCTGGCAACGTCAGCGCTGTGCGCATCAGTGGCGAACATATCACCGGGACGCTGGTTCACGCCACGATGGTTGCCGAGCTGCTGGGCCAACAGGCCGGCTCTTCCGGAGGGTCGCGCAGCGGTGTGACCGCCAGGTTCCACACCGTCTATCCGGCCGTGGTCGGCGACGTGGACCTGATGGCCCTGCTCGACCGGCACGACGTCCGCGTCGAGGTCAGCGCTCCCTCCAACCCCTGGTTGGGGTTGCTGCTCATCAACGCGATCCCGATGGCGCTCTTGGCCTACAGCCTGCTGCGGGCGCGGGGCGGGGGAGTGGGAGTCAAGGGGCAGGACAAGATCCTCAGCTTCGGGCGCAGTACCGCCCGCAGGCAGGCCGGCACCCACGGGAAGGTGACCTTTGACGACGTCGCCGGCGCCGACGAGGCCAAGCGCGACCTGCAGGAGGTGGCCGACTTTTTGCGCTTTCCGCGGCGCTACTATGACATGGGCGCGCGCATTCCGCGCGGGGTGTTGCTGGTGGGGCCCCCCGGCACGGGCAAGACGCTCCTGGCCCGGGCCGTCTCGGGCGAGGCCGGGGTCCCCTTTTTCCACATCAACGCCACCGAGTTCGTCGAGATCTTTGTGGGCGTGGGCGCCAGCCGCGTGCGGGACCTGTTTGACCAGGCCAAGCACGCCGCCCCCTCGATCGTCTTTATTGACGAGCTGGACGCCGTCGGCCGCCGGCGCGAGGGCGGCCTGGGCAACGTCAGCCATGAGCGCGAGCAGACGCTCAACCAACTCTTGGTCGAGATGGACGGCTTTGAAGACCGGCACGAGGTGATCGTCATGGCCGCCACCAACCGGCCAGACGTGCTCGACCCGGCCCTGCTGCGTCCCGGCCGGTTTGACCGGCAGGTGGCCGTGGGCCTCCCGGACCGCGCCGGGCGGGAGGCCATCCTGCGCGTGCATACGCAGAGGCTGCCGCTGTCGCCAGACGTGGGCCTCGACATGCTGGCGCGCAGCACTACGGGGTTCAGCGGCGCCGACCTGGCCAACCTGGCCAACGAGGCGGCGCTCACGGCGGTGCGCAACGCGCACAGCATGGTCATGCCCGAGGACTTTGGGGCGGCCATCGACAAGATCGTCCTCGGGGGCGAGCGGCCCCTCATCCTCAACGATGAGGACCGCCGCATCGTGGCCTACCACGAGGCGGGCCACGCCCTGGTCGCCTGGCTGATGCCCAGCGCCGACCCGGTGCAGAAGGTGACCATCATCCCGCGCGGGCGTTCCCTGGGCGCCACGCAGCAACTCCCCGGAGAGGACAAGTACAACTACACACGGACCTACCTGCTGGCGCGGCTCTCGGTCATGCTCGGGGGGCGCGCCGCGGAAGAGATCGCCCTCGGCGAGGTCACGACCGGGGCCGAGCAGGACCTGATGCAGGCCTCGCGCCTGCTGCGCCGCATGATCACCCAATGGGGCATGGGGGACCTGGGCCTGGCCGCCTTTGAGGCGGGAGAGGATGACCCCTACCTCGGCGCGGACCTATCCATGGGCAGGAGCCTGAGCGAGGCGACCTCTGCCAGGGTGGAGCAGAACGTCGAGAAGGTACTCGGCGAACGCTACGGCAGCGTCTGCGAGCTCCTGACGACCGAGAAGGAGCGGCTGGAGACTCTTGCCGACGCCCTGCTCCGCGAAGAGACGATCGAGCACCACCACCTCGTCGCGATCCTTGGCCCCCCTGCCCACGAGCACCAGCGTCCTGAGGGCACAGCGCCAGAGCGCGCCATGGCCCGGAACTCCTAGCCGGCGCGGCGGGCGCCCTGGCACCTCCCGAGGGCGTGCCCGATGGGGCGGCTCAGTCTGGGTCGCCAAAGTAGGCCGGGCTGGGGTCCCCCGGCTGGCGGCCGACGGGGCGCAGCTGGCCAAGGCCCGTCACTCGCTGGCTGAGGCCGTCGACCTCCGGGCGCACGTAGCGGGCGAACCACTCCGCCAGGCGTCGCCGCAGCGCCTCGACCTGACCGACCTGGGACGGGTCCCCGATCAGGTTGCACCGCTCGTCCGGGTCGTTGGCCAGGTCCCACAGCTCGTGGGGTCCGTCCGGATGGCGGTGCACGTACTTCCAGCGCTCGGTGCGGATCATGCGGGTGCTGCCGTACTCGTCATAGATGACGACGTCCTGGCGCGGCGCGGCGGCCGCGCCCAGCAGGGCTCCCGCGAAGCTCTGCCCGACGAGGTCCACTCCGCCAGGCCGGGGCAGCCCCAGGTACTCGAGGAGCGTGGGCATCAGGTCGTACGCAGAGACCATGGCCGGCTGCACGCTCCCCGCGGGGATGTGGCCGGGATGGCGGAAGATCGCCGGCACCCGGATCGAGTTCTCGTACATGTTGCGCGGGTTGGTGCCGTTGCCCTTGCCCCAGAAGCCGTGCTGCCCGCAGCTAAAGCCGTTGTCACTCAGGAACACCACCAGGGTGTCGCCACTCAGGCCGAGGTCGTCGAGGCGCTCCAGGAGGCGCCCGACGTTTTGGTCCATGGCCGTTACTGCGGCATAGTACCCCTTGAGCATCTCCCGGTTGCCGAGGCAACTGGTGGTGAGGGAGAGCGCCCAAGGATGCCGTGGCTCCTGCGGGCAGGAGACGAAGGGGCAGTCGTCGTACGAGTCGACGATATCCTGCGGGTGGCCCGTCCAGGGGCTGTGCGGCGCCGTATAATGGACGCTGAGGTAGAAGGGGGCCTCATCGCGGGCGTGTGCCTCGAGGAACGCGAGCGCATCGTCCGTGATCCGGTCGGTGACGTACCCGGGCTCGTCGATCAACTCCCCGTTGCGGACCATGGGCGCGTCGTTGTAGCGCCCGCCGCCCGACTGGTGCACGTACCAGTGGCTGAAGCCGTGTTGCTGTAGCTGGCTGGCGCCCAGGTGCCACTTGCCACTGAGGCCGCACGTCCAGCCGTGCGCGGCCATGACGTCGGTATAGCAGACCTCATCCCGGAGGTATTCGGCGGCGTCGGGACCCACGTTGCCGCCGCGCAGCCAGTCGTGGACGCCGTGCTGCGAGGGAATCCGTCCCGTCAGCAGCGTGGCCCGGCTTGGCGAGCAGACCGGCGTGGCCACGAAAAAGCGCTCAAAGCGCATCCCTTCTCGGGCCAGCCGATCCAGGTTGGGCGTGCGAATATCCGGATTTCCGTAGCAACCGGCGGCCCAGACGCCCTGATCATCGGTCAGGATCAGGAGGACGTTGGTCTTGGGCGTACGGGTGCCGGTTGCGCTCGGATCGTCTGTCATGGTGATCTCCCCTGGGCTGTTGGTCGTCTCGGCGGGGATGGTACTGCGTGGGGCCCTGCCAAGCAAGGTCCCCTGACTGCGCAGGCCATGCTGCCGCCGATAGCGTTGCTATAGTGAGAGAGAGGCGATGAGACTGCCACCAACCGTGCCCGCCCAGTTCCTCCGGCGAGACAACCGCTACCGCGTGACCTGCCTGCTCGACGGGCAGGAGGTTGCCGCGCACCTGAGTGACCCGGGCCGGCTCCGCGAGCTGCTCACGCCCGGGCGTCGCCTCTGGCTGGCCCCGCGGGACGGGGCAGCCCGCAAGACCGCCTATGACGTGCTGCTCGTCGACAAAGAGGGCGTGCTGGTGAGCGTGATGCCCCGGCTGGCCAACGACGTGCTCGAGGAGGCGCTGGGCCATGGCTGGCTGATGGGGCCGTGCTATCCCGAGCGACGGCGCGAGGTGCGCCTGGGCGCCAGCCGCATTGACCTGCTGCTGAGCGGTCCCTCGGGCAGATGCTGGGTCGAGGCCAAGTCGTGCAGCCTGGTCGAGGGGCGGCTGGCCCTCTTCCCCGATGCCCCCACGGTGCGCGGCCGCCGTCACGTGATGGAGCTCGCTGAGGCCGTCGACCAGGGGGACGCGGCCGCCCTGGTCTTTGTCATCCAGAGGGGCGATGCCGACCGCCTGGCGCCGCACCGGGAGATGGACCCAGGCTTTGCCCAGGCCCTGGCCGAGGCCCAGGCCCGCGGAGTGGGCGTGCACGCCCTGGCGTGCGACGTCTCGCGAGGGGAGATCCGTGTGTCTCGCGAGGTGCCTGTGCTCGTCTAGCGGCGGGGGCTTTTCGCCCGCGACGGTCCTTCCAAGTACGATGATCGGAGAGACCGGTTCGACAAGTGTTGACTATCGTATACTGTACGGAGGTATCCCGTGTCTGGCAGGCTTATTGATATCGTCCGCAGCTACGACCGTCCCATGGTGGCCCCCTTGATGGGGTTCCCGGGCACGCAGCTGAACGGCACCACCCTCAAGCAGAACACCTTCAACTGGGGCACCCAGTTCTCCACCGTCTTTGCCCTGCAGCAGCGCTTCCACCCCGATGCGATGTTCTTCTTTGTGGATCTGTCGGTAGAGGCCAGCGCTTTGGGGTTGCCGGTGCGCTTCCCGCTGGATCAGTCCCCCTCGGTGGAGGAACACCTGGTCAAGACGGCCAAGGACCTCGAGCCGTTTGCGCTGGTCGACATCCTGGCCGATGGCCGCGTGATGGTCTATGTGGAGACCATGCGACTCATGGCGCGCTACATCGATGGCCTGAACGGCGCCTACGTGATCGGTCCGTTCTCGCTGGCGGGCCTGCTGATGGGCGCCACGGAGGCGGCCATGGCCACCATGACCGAGCCCGGCCTCCTCCACCAGGTGCTGCGGTTCTGCTCTGGGGTGATCTCGCGGTATGCGCGGGCCCTGGAGCGTGCCGGCGCCGACATGGTCGTCATCCTGGAGCCCTCGGCCAGCTTTCTGTCTCCGCGGCAGTTCCGCGAGTTCGCCGGGCGGTACGTGCAGGAGATCATCGGGACGCTGACCACCGTGCCGATCCTGCACATTTGCGGGCAGACGACGCCGCTCCTCGAGGCCATGTTGGAGACGGGTGCCCACGGCCTCAGCCTGGACGCGATGGTCAGCCTGCCGGAGGCCGCCAGGCGCCTGCCCAGCGACGTGGTGCTGATTGGCAACCTCGACACCATCGAGGTGATGAATCAGTCGACCCCCAACCAGGTGTACCGGGCGGCCACCGACCTGATCACGGCCATGTCCCCATACCCCAACTTTGTGCTGAGCACGGCCTGCGACCTGCCCGCGGAGACGCCGCTGGAGAACATCCATGCCATGATGGATGCCGCGCGTGGGTGGCCCGCCGGGACGTCCTGCCGCGCGGCCGGGGAGTGATTGCCGCGTGACCCTCCGCCTGCTACAATGCCCGCCTACGGAGGGACAGTGGGCAAGAGGACGACGGGCATCCTGGGAGAGAACCTGGCCTGCCAGGCGCTGGCGGAGCGAGGCTACCTCATCGTCGAGCGCAACTGGCGCTCGCAACGTGGTGAGGTCGACATCGTGGCCCGTGACGGCGACTGCTGGGTCTTTGCCGAGGTCAAGACCCGGCGCGGGCGCTGGGTCGAGAACCCGGAAGAAGCGGTCTCCGCCCAGAAGGTGGCCCGCCTGGCTGATCTGGCCGCCACCTACCTGTGTGACCATGGCCTCGCCGACGTCGACTGGCGCATCGACCTGGTCTCGATCGAGCTCGGCCGGGATGGGCACCTTCGCACGCTGAACGTGGCCAAGGCCCTGGTGGCCGAGCGATGAGTGAACGAACTCGGCCGACAGCCGCGCGGGGCCGCGTGCATGTGGTGGCCATCGTTGGGCCCACCGCCGTCGGCAAGACCGCGCTGAGCCTGCGGCTGGCCCAGGCGTTGGGTGGGGAGATCGTCTCGGCGGACTCGCGCCAGATCTACCGCTACATGGACATCGGTACCGCCAAGGCCACGCCCGCCGAACGCGCAGCGGTGCCGCACCACCTCATCGACGTCGTCCCGCCGGACGAGCGCTTGACCTTGGCGCAGTACCAGGCGCTGGCCACCCAGGCCATCGAGGACATCTGGGCCCGGGGCAGGCTGCCCATGCTGGTGGGCGGCACGGGCCTGTATGTGCGCGCGCTCCTGGAGGGGTGGACGATCCCGGAGGTGCCCCCCAAGCCTCTCCTGCGCGCTCGCCTGCAGGAGGAGGCCGACCGCGACGGCGCCGCGGCGCTGCATGCCCGGCTGGCCGCGGTCGACCCGGTGGCGGCTGCCAGGATCGATGCGCGCAACGTGCGCCGCGTAATCCGGGCGCTCGAGGTCCACGCGCAGACGGGCCAACCGGCCTCGCGGCAACAGGGCAAGGTGCCGCCGGACTATGCCGTGCTCCGCATCGGCCTCACCATGCCTCGCGAGGCGCTCTACCGGCGGATCGATGCGCGCATCGAGGCGATGATGGAAGCCGGGCTGGAGGCTGAGGTCCGCTGGCTGGCGGCGCAGGGCTATGCCTGGAACCTGCCGGCCATGTCGGGCCTGGGCTACAAGCAGATCGGGCAGTATCTGCGCGGGGAGGTCTCTCTCGAGGAGGCCGTGGTGCTCATCAAGCGGCATACGCGCCGCTTCGTCCGGCAGCAGTACAACTGGTTCCGGCTGGACGATCCGAGCATCCTCTGGTACAACATAGCAGAACCGAACGAAGAGGCCCTGCTGGGTGCGCTATGCGAGTTCCTGGCGCAGCCGTGAGCCGGGCAGCCCGGGAGTGATCGATGTCATACGCCGACATGCCCACCCGCTCCAACGGGACGCAGAAAACCCTCTGGCTGGCGCTCTTGGCTCTGGTCGTCATCGTGGCCAGCCTGCGCTGGTTCGGCGGCGATGCCGGCTCTGCCCCGGGGATCGGCAAGGGGGGCGGCGCCACCGCGCGGCTACTGGTGTTGAACGGCACAGCCAGCGTCACGCGCGCGGATGGGGTGCTCGTCCCTGAAGTGACTGCCGGGCAGACAGTGGCGCTCGACGCCGGCGACGAGGCGCGCACCGGGCCTGGCTCCAGCCTGCGCCTCTCCTTCGGCAGCGGGTCGTCGCTCGATCTCGCTGAGAAGTCACGGCTCACCATGTTGGCGCTGCGTGGCGGCCTGCTCTCGCGCGCACCCGTGATCGAGCTGGCCCTCCTGGAGGGCAGCGCCACCGTAAGCCTGGAAGACCTGCCCCTGCGCACCGGTGAGATGACCCTGGAGACCAGCGCCATTACGGTGCACTCCCGCGGGAGTCGTTTGACCTGCGACGTGCTGGGCGCCGACCAGGCCCGGGTGACGGTGCACGCCGGGGCGGCCACCGTCTCGATGGGGGAGCAGTCGCTGCGGCTGGAGGCGGGACAGCTGCTGGAGGCCCGCCTGGGCCAGGCGCTGTCTCCCATCACCGTCGCGACGCCGCAGGGCGAGAGCACGGCCACGCCGCAGGGCGGGGTCCCCGGCTTCCTGGACGAGAGCAACAGGACCCTGTTCCCACCGGTGGTGACGCCGACGCGCCCCGGAGATCCGGCCCCCTCCGCCACGCAGTCCCTCAGTGCCAATAAGACGGGTGTGTACGTCGTCCAGCCTGGGGATACGCTGTACAGCATCGCCCGGCGCTTCGGAGTCTCGTGGGAGGACCTGTGGGCGGCCAACCGTGCGGCGTTGCCCAGCCCCGAGTTGCTCCAGGTCGGCCAGTCGCTCAGCATCCCCCAGTAACAGGATCTAGGACAGGCAGAGGGCGGGCCCCGCATCATGGCAGGGGGCCCGCCCTCTTGCGTGTCCGCCCCTTCAGCCCTGCCCCACCAGACTGGCAGGAGCCGGCGCCCTTGAGGGGCTGGCCTCGGAAGCGCCTAGTAGGTGGGCAGGACGAGCTCATTGCCGGCCACGTCGCGCACCCGCAGCCGAACGTACCCACTGGTGCCCGCGGGCGCCTGGATGCGCACCGCTGCGGTGGTGCCCACGGGCGCCGTCAGGGAGATGGCCTTCCACGCGCTGAACGGCCCGTCGGAGGTGGGCGAGGCCGACCACTCGGCAGTACGCGTATCGAGCCCAGAGACGGCATCACGCACCAGCGCCGCGCCCGGCGTGACCTCCAACGCCTCGGGCGCGGTGGCGTCCACATGCACGGTCACCGGCACGTCCAGGAAGTTACCGGCCCGGTCAAGCAGGCGCACCGTGACCGACTGAGCGCCCTCGGCGCGCACCTCCCAAGGTGAGGCGGGCAGGTTCTGGGGAGCGCTGAACACCGCCACGCGGTCGAGCGAGAGGTCGGCGATGCTCTCGTACCAGGTGCGGAACTCTAGCCCGTTCTCAACGCCGTGATAGGTGGGCTCGGTGCTCTGATAGGCCACATCGAGGACGTACTCGTGGTAGCCGCCGGTGGGCACGTCCTGGCCGGAGATGACCCGCGACTGGTAGACGCGGGTGCCCTGATTGTCCGACGCGTCGATCACCGCGAGGGGCGTGGTACCCCAGGTGCGCGGGCTCTTCAGGCGGAAGTAGACCTGGTAGTTTCGCCAGGGGGGCAGGTCTAGCACATAGGGCCCGTACCAGTAACCGCGGACGCTGGAGCCGGCCGTCCCCTTCCAGGCTGCGCCGTTGAGCGCCTCCGGGTCGGCCACGCGCGCGCCGGTGCCCTCCTGATGGCGCAGGTCCTCCCCCTCCCAGATCCAGCCGTTGGAGAACTGCACCGCTACCGCGTCGGGGCTGGAGATCGTCACGGGCACCAGGGTGGAGGTACTCCAGGCGGGCACTGAGACGGTGCCGGAGGGCGGGGTGTTGTCTACGGTGACGGACACGGTCGCCTCGCCCGTCCCGGACGCATTCTGGGCGACCACACGCAGGGTGTGTGCCCCATCGGGCACGGTCAGGGTGTTCCAGCGCCAGGTGCTCCGGGCGCTGCCTTGGGTCCCGAGAAAGATGCCGTCGGCGTAGAGCGACATCGATTCCACGGGCACGTTGGTCACCCCGGTCACTTCGACGATGCCGCGCACCACGGCGCCCTGGGCCGGGGCGGCGATGCGCGCCTGCGGGGGCTTGGCCAGGTCGACCCCTGCGGGGGCGATGTAGACCAAGATGACCTGCGCCTCCGAGCGCTCTTGGGCCAGGCGAGCGCTCACCTCGGAGCGAATCTGCGGCAGTAGGGCGTAGGCATAGTTGCCCGGGCAGACCGTGTATGAGACGTCGCGGTGCCCCATGATGGACGGCAGGACCTGGTCGATGAAGTAGCGCTCGCCGAGCGGATCGATCGAGTGCTCGGCGCACTTGGCCGCCAGCACGTTGATCAGGCTGTCGCGCATGGCGGCGGGGACCTCCGCCTCCTGAAAGTTCCCGATCAGGCTGACGCCCACACTGCCCCAGTTGTAGGCCCCGGCATGGTGCCCGACGACGCCGCTGCCGCCGTAACGCCCCTCGTAGACGTTGCCGTGGATGTCGACCAGATAGTTGTAGCCGATGTCGCCCCACTCGAGGGTGATGGCGTGGTAGTAGTAGATGGCCCGCACGATGGCGGCTGGGTCCACGTCACCGTCACGGGTGGCGGTGTGGTGCACAATGCTCGCAATGACGGGCCGATACTGGGGTGGTGAGGTCATCCAGGCCTCGTCGGCGCCCCACTGCTGCCGGGTGATGACCGTGGGCATCGCGGCCGCCTGGGCGCTGACGCTGCCGGCTGCAGCCAGGGCGCGGGCCTGCGGGCCAGGGCGCGAGTCGATCAGCACGAAGGTCAAGTTCTCCAGCACGGGGCGGACTCCGAACGACCCGGCCCGCAGCGTGGCGCGGTACTGGATCAGCCGTCCCTCGCCAAAGTGGAGAGGGGAATGCACGCGGGCTCCGTCGCTCGGCTCATCGTCCTGGACGAGCGGCGTCCAGGGGCCCCAGGCGGCGGTGCTGAGGCCGGTGCGCACCTGCAGGTCCAGCGCCGCGTCCCCCGGGACGGCGGCGTGCCAGCTGGCACCCAGGGCTACAAAGCTCAGCGGGGCGGTCAGCACCGGCGAGGTATAGGTACCGGAGGAGGCTCCTTCGGCCAGGACCA
Source organism: Anaerolineae bacterium (assembly GCA_040768605.1). Lineage (GTDB taxonomy): Bacteria > Chloroflexota > Anaerolineae > UBA1429 > UBA1429 > JAAZBY01. The sequence continues at coordinate 272,260 of JAXGMP010000003.1, forward strand.
GGGCGCCGTCTCCCTGCGAGCCCACCTGTACCCCTTCGAAGGAGCCGTCGGCCCAGTCGGCCGGGGTGGAGAAGGTCAGGTCTCTGCCCACGACGCCGCTCTCTGTGGTGGAGGTGATGGGGGAGCCGGTCGAGGCCACCTTGGGCCCGGAGAAGGTTCCGGAGGCGGGCAGACGCGTCGCCTGGCCGCGGCCATCGGCGACATAGTAGTAGAAGGAGTGCTCACCGGCGGGAAGGTAGGTCTCCAGGCGGTACTCGCGCCCGTCAGCCTCCCGATTGGGGGCCAGCGTCAGGGCGTGGGCGCGTCCGTCGATGACGACGTTGGCCACCGCCGGAGCAACGTCCTCGCCGCCCTCGTAGGTGACGGCGAAGGAGAACAGCGTCCCCTGGTCTCCGGTCAGCGGAGACAGGAGCGGCCTGCCCAGCGAGATGCGCTGTGGACCACTCACCTCCACGCCGGTGTAATAGTGCTGCAGGATGGCGACGTGATCAAAGCCCTGCAGAGCCAGGGCACGTGCGCCATACTGGCACATGCCCACGCCGTGCCCGTAGAGGCTCGTGAACCCACAGGGGCAACTAACGCCGCGCAGATAGGCGACCTGCCCGCCCCACACCGCCTCCGAGTCACGCGTGTGGCCGTCGCAATGGGCGTGGAAAAAGGCGCGGATGACGTTGCCCTCGTAGCGCGCCGTAACCCCGCTGGTAGCCTCCACGGCCTGGTCGGTAGTGTCGTAATGGATAGGGCTCCAGACCTGGCAGTGCGTCGTCGTGCAGACGTCCGCACCCGCGTCGGCGTGGCCCGAGCCAGTGATGGCGTAGCTACGCGCGGCGACGGCCTGGGCGCGCAGTGCCTCTGCCGGCCAGGCCGGCGACATCTCGCGGGGGACGACTCCCTTGAGGTATTCGTCGAGGTCCATGGTGGCGACGCTGCCGTCGGGCATGAGGACGCGGATTGACCCCGGCACCACAGTGACGCCGCTAGCAGCCAGGCCCTGCGAGGCTGCCGCGCCAACCTGGCCGGCAGCGGATTGCTCGGCCGTCTGGATCAGCTTCCTCTCGATGACGGCGGACTGCTCATCGTCGGGCGCCTCCGGGATCATCTGGAGGTCGAGCGCGGCCTCCTGGCCGTCGGTCACGGCCAGGAGGCAACGGGTCATGCCCACGTAGCCCGGCGCCTCGGCGCGCACGTCGTAGGTGCCGGCGGGCACGGCCAGACGGAACTGGCCGCGCGCATCGGTGATGGCCTCCTGGTCTCCGGCGCGAACGCGCGCCCCGGCCAGGGGCCGGTCGGTGGCCAGGTCAGAGATAGTTCCCTGCAGGCCGGCGCGGTTGGTCGGCGGGGCGGCCAGCAGCCGCGAGGCGGCCAGGCCGGCAGCAATGATGAGCCCTGCGAAAACGATGCGGCGCAGTATGCGAGCCATGGCGTTGGCGTGTCCTCTTGATCAGTAGTGGCAGTGTTCGGTCGAGCGCAGGAGCGAGCTCAGGGCCTTGGTGTGGCGATGGTGATGCGATGGAAGACCTGCTGAGGGCACGCGCGCCTGGCCCGGGCAACATGCGGAAGCGTTCGCCAAACGGGCCAGCGGTGTTCCGCTGAGAGAGCCCTGCCCGCGACATCTTCTGATAATGCACTTATGCCCCAAACGCAAGAGCCCGTCAAGAGGCGGCGCGGCACCGTCAGGCGAGAGCACATGGCCAGGATCAAGCCAGGCCCGAGGCGAGACGATGCGCCAGGCGGGTCGGCTCCGGCAGGCGGTAGCCAGCCCCGCAGGCGAGGACCAGGGCGATGGCGGTGGGCAGCGACAGGCGGTGCCCGACGGAGACGAACACCGGGCGGACGGCCGTGCGCGTGCGCAGCACGGCGCCGATCACCTCATCACCAGCGCGGAGCAGGGCATAGTCCCCGCGGGAGGCGGCCGGCTCCTCGTGCTCACCGCACAGCCGCGACTTGGCGCACCCCAGGGAGGGCAGGTCGAGCAGGATGCCTACGTGAGAGGCGATCCCCAGCCGTCTGGGGTGGGCCAAGCCCTGTCCGTCGAATATCAGGACATCGGGCGGGGCAGAGAGGTGGGCAAGGCAGGCCAGAATGGCCGGTGCCTCACGAAAGGAGAGCAGCCCTGGGACGTAGGGGAAGGTGACGGGCTGCTCGACCACGGCCTCATCGACGACGTGCAACTCGGGCAGCGTGAGTACCACGGCCGCCGCGCGGGCCACGGAGCTGCCTCGCCGCAGCCCGACGTCGATGCCGGCCACCCGGCGCGGTGGCCCTGCCAGGGTATCCTGGGCGACGACCTGGCCGGCCAGGCGCTTCTGGAGCGCGATGGCCTCTCGCGGGGAGAGGTCCCAGGAGTGGGCGATATCCGTGCGTGGTTCAAGCGGTGCGTTCATAGAGAGCCCAGGTGTAGCGCTGAGGGCGGCGCCGTGGCGCACGGCGGCACTAGGTCTCAACGACCGAGTTCTCGCCACCGAAAGGGTTGGCGGCGTAGCGGTCCGCGTTCCAGTCGTTGTGCCAGCTGCTGCCGTTCACGAGATAGCGAAAATGAAAGGTCTTGTTCCGCTCCAGCTCCAGGGAGATCTCCCACACGCCGTCACGCGCGAGGTGCTCAAGGGGAAGCGACCGGCGGTCCCACCCGTTAAAGTCACCCACCAGGTGCACTTCCTGGGCAGCGATCGCGGAGGGGAGCTGAAAGGTAACCAACATCGTCGAGGCGCTGGAACCGGCGCGCTTGGTGATCATGGCGTATCCTCTTGCGCCCCGGCGGTGCGACGTCCAGGCCGCCGGATCTGCCAGGCGCTGTCTGCGCAGCCAGCCGGGGGGGTGCACTACGCTGTACACGCTGGACCATCGTTTGCGCGCTCATTATAGGCGCGCGGGCAGGCTGTGGCAAAGACCCCGGCCGAGCGCCGAGGCGCTCCGTTTGCCTGGATGGGACGGCGGTGTATACTGCCTACTGGGCATAGGGGAACGCTCTGCCGCAGGCAGAGGTACCGATTCAGCTTTGCATGTTATGGCCACGTATTTGACGCGTACAGGGTGCCGAGTAGAATAGGAATCCGGTAGCCTAGGGAGGAGAGGTCAACAATGCCCCATCTTGGTCCGACCGAACTGATTATCATCCTGGTAATCGTGCTCCTGATCTTTGGTGCTGGGAAGCTGTCCACTTTGGGTGGCGCGTTGGGCAAGGGCGTTCGTGACTTTCGGGACTCGATGAGGCCCGATGAGGACGAGGCGGCCGACGAGCCCGAGCCCAAGAGCAAGGATCAGGCCGGCGCAGAGCGGCCTGAGGACACCGACAAGAGCGACCAGGCCTAGTCGGCATCTCAAGCCGCGGGTGACGGGTTGTCAGGAAACGCGGAGGGGAATGCGATGCCAAACCTTGGTCCGACAGAACTGATCATTATCCTCGTGATCGTGATGGTGATCTTTGGTGCGGGCAAGCTGCCGTCCATCGGTGGTGCGCTGGGCAAGGGCATCAAAGAGTTCAAGAGCGCCACCAAAGAGATCGAGGAAGCCACCGACGAGGTCAAGTCGGTGACGGATGATATCGACAAGGAGACCAAGAAGGACTCCTGAACGTGGGAGCCCGTTGGTCTTCAGAGGAGTACTATTGAGCCCGGTTCTGCATCGGCCCGCCGATGGCAGGCCGGGCTTGCCATTTCCGGGTGGCTGGCTACACTCGACCTGTGCGCCGTCCCGACTTGCTGACCACTGTGGCGGTGCCTTGGCCGCGTGATTCAAGGAGGATTCCATGTTCGTGTTGAGTGGTTTCGCTGACGAGATCTCCCCGGAACTGGACGTGCAGTTGCGCGTGCTGGAATCGCTGGGCATTCGCTATCTGGAGTTGCGGGGTGTGTGGGGCAAGGGCGTCTTGGCCCTGTCTGACGACGAGACCCGCACCATCAAGACCGAGCTGGACGCCCGTGGCATGGGGGTTTCCGCGATCGGCTCGCCCATTGGCAAGATCCGCATCGACGATCCCTTCCCGCCCCATCTGGACGACTTTCGGCGCGCCCTGGAGCTGGCCGAGTTCTTTGAGTCCAAGTATATCCGCCTGTTCTCGTTCTTTGTTCCTGAGGGAGAGGCGGAGCAGTACCGCAGCGCCGTGATGGACCGCATGGCGGAGCTGCTGGAGGTAGCCAAGGGCCATCCGGTGACGCTGCTCCACGAGAACGAGCGCCACATCTACGGTGACGTGCCCTCCCGCTGCCGCGACCTGCACGAGACGCTGAACTCGCCGCAGCTGCGGATGACCTTTGACCCGGCCAACTTTGTGATGCTCGGCGTACGCCCCTTCACCGACGCCTACCCCCTGATGGAGAGCTACATCGACTATCTGCACATCAAGGATGGCAACATGGCCACGCGTACCGTCGTCCCGGCGGGGGAGGGCGACGGCCAGGTGCGCGAGGTGCTGGCCGCCCTGAAGGCACGGGGTTTTGAGGGCTTTGCCTCGCTGGAGCCGCATCTGGCCCGCGCCGGCGAGTTCTCCGGCTTTAGCGGAGAAGAGCGCTTTGCCAAGGCCACCCAGGCGCTGAAGGGCCTGCTGACGGAGATCGGCGCCTAGGGCGGAGGGATCCGATCGCCCCGGCTGTTGGGCGTTCGTCGGGGGCCGGGGCGCGGGACTTGCGCTCCCCAGAGCCCAGGAGCCACAACTTGACACTTGGGCGACGCCGCGGCTATAATGTCTATTCGTGCACAAGTCACACCTCATCGTAATCCGGCTCTTAAGGAGTAAGAGATGTCCACCTTTCGCACCTGGCAGCCCAAGAAGCGCCGTCGCCTACGCCGGCACGGGTTCCGCGCTCGTATGGCCACGCGCGGCGGCCGCGCCGTGCTCAAGGCGCGCCGTGAGAAGGGCCGCAAGCAACTGACTGTTGGGCGGAACTACTCGTTCGACGCGTAGCCCTGGGTTGCGCTGGTGCTGCCACGTCGCGCCCGCCTCACCCGGCCAGCCGATTTCCGGGCCGTCCGCGCGGGAGGGCAGTCTTGGGCCAACCCGCTGCTGGTGCTCAGCAGGGCTCCCAATGCCCTGGAGGTGGCTCGCTTTGGCTTCTCTGTCAGTCGTCGTCTGGGGGGTGCCGTCATCCGTAACAGGGTGAAGCGTCGGATCAGTGAGGCGGTCCGCCTGCAGTACGACGTGGTGGAGCCGGGCTGGGACGTGGTGCTGATCGCGCGGAGGCCGATGGTGGAGGCGGAGTATCGGGACGTAGAGCGCGCCGTCGGCGACCTACTCGCCCGGGCGCGCCTCTACCGCTCCCGGGCCTGCGACGGGCAAGAGGGGTAGGCGATGGGCATCGGGGCGCGCGCCGTCATCGGGCTGATCCGCTTCTACCAGCGGGTCATCTCACCCCTGTTCCCCCCCAGCTGCCGCTACACGCCGAGCTGCTCGCAGTACACGCTTGAGGCCGTCACCAAGTATGGGGCGGCCCGTGGTTTGTTTATGGGGGGGCGCCGCCTGCTGCGCTGCCACCCGTTCCATCCTGGGGGGTACGATCCCGTCCCCTGACGGGTGCCTCATCGGGTATACTACGCTCAGCGGACGCGGCGCGCCGAGCCGATCCGCTCAGGAGGTTCGCGGCTTGAACAAGGTATTCCATCGCGGAACCCTGCTCCTTTTGTTCCTCATCTTGGCCATGGTCGCCGGGGGTTGCGCCCCGCGCGGGGCCGTCGTCAATACCGGCTGGACGGTCGTGGCCGCCACGCCCGAGGCGGCCTACGCCGTCCTGTACGGCGGTACCATCGTCGCCCTGGACGCGGCAGAGGGCCGTGAGCTGTGGCGCTACCCTGTGGCCGTGCAGCGCCCCGGTGGGCTCGCGGGGCTGTTTTCGCGGCCTGACCCCAACGCTGCGCAGCCGCTGGAGGCCACCTACGGCGCGCCCGTGGTGGTCGATGACGCCCTGTTGGCCGCCTCCCTGGACGGCAAACTCCGTGCTTTTGACCGCGAGAAGGGCGACCTGCTCTGGGAACTGCAGCTGGAGGGCGGCGTGATCGGGGGGCTGACGGTTCGCGATGGCATCGCCTACCTGGGCACCAACGAAGACCTCGTGTACGCCGTGGACCTGGCCACGCGGGAGTTCGTCTGGGCAGAGCCATTCCACACCCAGGGCTGGGCCTGGGGTGCGCCGGCCGTCGACGCGGAGCGCCTATACATCGGCTCGATGGATCACCACGTCTACGCCCTGGACCGCGCAACCGGCACGGCGCTGTGGACGTTCAACACGTCGGGGGCTATCCCCGGGCCGGTGGCCCTGGCGGACGGGGTGGTGTACCTTGGCTCGGTGGACCAGAAGGTCTACGCGGTCGACGCTGCCACGGGCCAACTGGTGTGGGAACACTCTGTCGACCACTGGGTGATGGGCCAGCCGTTGGTGCTGGACGGCTACGTCTATGTGGCGTCGTTGAACGGTCGCGTACACGCCCTGAGCGTGGCGGACGGGTCGCCGCGCTGGGAGGCGGTCTCGGTAGAGCGCGCCGTACGCGCTGGGCCACAGGCCCTGAACGGCGGGATCGTCGTGGCCAATGAGGCTGGCGAGCTGTGGCGGATTGAGACCGCCACCGGGGATCGTACTCGGCTCTATCCCGAGAGCGGCGAGATCGGCCTGGATACCGGCATGGGGGCCATCCTCTCCGCTCCAGCGGTGGCGGACGGCTGGGCCGTGATCGGGACGACCAAGGGCTACGTGGTGGCGCTCGACGCGAGTGCCAGCGGGGCGACAGAGCGCTGGACGTACGCGCCCAACTGATCGAACAACTTACTCCGAGGAGGTCTGGAACGCGTGGAGACTCCACAAAGGCCGCAGATCGATCCCCGGCAGCTGCGCAAGCAGCTGCTGACCTGGGGCATTGGCGCGGCTGTGCTAGTCGTGGTGTTCACGGTTGGGCTGGATAACATCTGGCGCGAGGGGATCATCCGCCCGATGTTGAACAGCCTGTTGCTTCTGTATGCCAACCTTGGGCATAGCTTCGTCCTGGCCATCGCTGCGTTTACGGTGATCCTGCGCCTGATCACGCTGCCCCTGTCCGTCAAGCAGGTACGCTCGACGCGCCGCGTCGCAGCCATTCAACCCCTTATGAATGAGCTGCAGAAAAAGTACGGTGGGAACAAGGAGCGGCTCGTTCAGGAGCAGCAGAGACTGTACAGAGAGGCCGGCGCCAGCCCGCTGAGCGGCTGCCTGCCCACCCTGATCCAATTTCCCATCTGGATCGGGCTGTACCAGTCCATCTCGAGCGTTCTGGCCGACACCCCCATCGAGCTGATGCGCATGGGCCAGAACATCTACGCGAACATCGCTTCGTTTGCGCAGGTGATCCCGCTGCAGAGCCGTTTCCTGTGGCTCAACCTGGCCCTGCCCGATCCGTCGCCCGTGGTGCTGCCGATCCTGGTGGGCGGGACGATGTACCTGCAGCAGAAGCTGGCGACCAAGTCCTCCGCGGCGGCCGATCCGCAGCAGGCGTCGATGAACAACACGATGCAGCTGATGATGCCGCTGATGTTTGCCTACTTTACCACCCAGTTCGCGTCGGGTTTGGCGCTCTACTTTATCATCTCGAACGTCGTGGGTATCGCCTTGCAGTGGGGCATCGAGCGCTATGAGGACAGGCGGGGCGATGCCGGCCTGGCCCTGGCGGCGCTGCAGACTGCCCCCGCTACCAGTAAGGACAAGGTTTCGCATGGTACAAAACGCCAACGCCGCAAGAAGAAGCGCTGATTACACGGCACGTTCCGTCCAGGAGGCCGTGGAGCGGGCTGCTGCGGACCTGCGGGTGCCGGTTGAGCAGCTCGACTATACTGTCCTCCGGGACAATACACACACCATCCTGGGCCTGGTGCGCACCGGGGAGGCCACCATCCGTGTGTGGTGGAAGGAGCCCGAGCCGTCAGAGCCGGCCATGCCCACGTCTCTGCCCGCCGAGGAGGAGGCCGCCGGCGCTGAGGAAGCTGCGGACCGCGAGGATTGGGACGAGTATGCGGATGCCGAGGACCTGGAGGAGGCCGACGACGACCTGGCCGAGGAGGGCGAGGGCACCTTGGCAGGCGACGTCGACGAAGAGGATGAGGACGTCTACGAGGAAGACGAACGTCCCGCGTCCACTGCGGCGCGAGCGGCCACGCCGCAGGACCTGGCGCGCGTCACGAGCGACGTAGTGTCGCGCCTGCTCGACGGCATGGGCCTCTATGCGGCTGTCGAAGTGGTCGAGCGCGGGGGCCAGGTGGACCCGGAGACCCAGGAAGTGGCTCCCCTGCAGGTGAACATCATTGGGGACGGCCTGGGCGTGCTCATCGGCCGCCGTGGAGAGACCCTGCGCGATCTGCAGTTCCTCACTCGGCTGATCGTCAGCCGGCAGATCGGCAAGTGGCCGAACCTGGTGGTGGACGTCGAGGGCTACAAGGCCCGGCGGGCCGACGCACTGGAAGGCCTGGCCAGGCGCATGGCCGACCGGGTGCGCACGACGCGCCAGCCGGTGGTCCTTGAGCCGATGCCCGCCTACGAGCGGCGCATCGTGCACATGACCCTGCGGGGCGACAAGGACGTGTACACCGAGAGCATCGGTGAGGGTGAGTCGCGCAAGGTACAGATTCTGCTCAAAGGGTAGTGATAGTTCCCGTCTGCCAGGAGGTATCCTGAACAGTACCCCGAGCTACTTGGTCATCGGGCATGTCACCCGGGATGTGCTGCCCGATGGCCGTTACAGCCCTGGCGGAACCGCATGGTATTCGGCCCGCTACGCCCACAACCTGGGCGCCAGGGTTGCCGTTTTGACCAGTGCCGCCGAGTTTCCTGAGGCGTTCGAGGAGTACCCCGATATCCAGGTGTGCTGCCATTTGGCCGAGCGCAGCACCACGTTTGAGAACATCTATGGCCCGGCAGGCCGCCGGCAGTTCGTGCGGGGCGTAGCGGGACCGCTGGGCAGCGCCCAGGTGCCCGCCGACTGGCGACAGAGCGATATCGTCCACCTGGGGCCGCTCGTGCAAGAGGTGGACCCGGCTCTGGTGGACGCCTTTCCCGGGGCGCTCGTGGGCGTTACGCCGCAGGGCTGGTTGCGCACCTGGGGCGCCGATGGGTTCGTATCCGTCACCCCGTGGAAGGGCGCCGAGCGCGTCCTGGCCAGGGCCGACGTGGTCGTCCTCAGCATGGAAGACCTGGGTGGTGACGTCGACCAGTTTGAGAGGCTACGCCGGCTGGCCAGGCTGTTGGTGCTCACCGATGGCCGGCACGGCGCGTTGGTGTATCAGGGCGAGCGCGTGGCGCGGGTGCCCGCCTATGACGTCGAGGAAAAAGATCCCACCGGCGCCGGAGACGTATTTGCGGCGGCCTATCTGCTGCGATTGCACGAGACCCGGGATCCCATCGAGGCGGCGCGCTATGGGAACTGTGTGGCCTCGTTCCTGGTAGAAGCACACGGCGCCACGCAGGTCCCCAACAGAGAACAGGTCGAACAGCGGCTGCGAACCGGGCGATTGCGCGGTTAGCAGCTCGGCAATCCCTGGCGATCCGCCAGCGACCGCGGAGGACAGCATGGGCCGAGTGTATACGCTGGCCAACCAAAAGGGGGGCGTGGGCAAGACGACCACGGCCGTCAACCTGGCAGCCTACCTGGCCCAGGCTGGCAAACGGGTACTGCTGGTAGACGTCGACCCGCAGGCCAATGCGACCAGCAGCCTCGGGGTAGACAAGGCTGCGATCGGTCGCTCGATGTACGACGTGCTGATCGGCGCCGAGCCGCTTACCTCTCTGATCATGCTCACGGGCGTCTCCGGGCTGGATCTGGCCCCTTCCTCGCCCATCCTGGCGGGGGCTGAGGTTGAGCTGGTCAACCTTAGCGGGCGTGAGCTGCGCCTGCGGCACGCTCTTGATGGCGTGCGGGCCCGCTACGATTTCGTGTTGATCGACACGCCCCCCAGCCTCGGTATGCTCACCCTGAACGCCCTTACGGCGTGTGACGGCGTGATCATCCCCGTACAGTGTGAGTACCTGCCCCTGGAGGGCCTGTCGCAGCTTTTGCACACCGTGGACCTGGTGCGCCAGACGCTCAACCCGCGCCTGGTGATTCGCGGCGTGGTGATGACGCTCTACGACGCGCGCACCAACCTGGGACGCGAAGTGATCCAGGAGGTGCAGCAGCACTTCCCCAGCATCATGTTCCGGGCCATCATCCCGCGCAGCGTGAAACTGAGCGAGGCCCCTTCCTACGGGGAGCCGATCGTTACCTACGCGCCGCAGTCGTCGGGAGGGCTGGCCTATGCCGCTCTTAGCGAGGAGCTCCTGGCGGGCGACTGAGCGATAGCACCGGCCAGGGGAAGGGTGCGGGGCGGCCAGTCAAGGTGGAGGGAAGCATGGCGTCGAGTCGGAAAACCGGTCTGGGGAGAGGATTGGGTGCGTTGATCCCGGCCGGGGCGCCCGTCTCGGGGCTGCGGCGCGTCAGCGTGGAGGCTATCTCTCCCAACCCGCGCCAGCCGCGCACGGTGTTCGATGCCGACGCCCTGCAGGAGCTCGCTGACTCGATTCGCGAGATGGGCCTCATCCAACCGCTGATCGTCCAGCAGGTGGCGGAGGCGGAGGACGAGGGCCAGCCGCCGCGCTACCAGCTGATCACGGGTGAGCGGCGCTGGCGGGCGGCCCAGCTGGCCGGGCTGCGGCATGTGGACGTCATCGTCAAAGAAGCCACGCCGGCCGAGATGCTGGAGCTGGCCCTGGTGGAGAACATCCAGCGCGCGGACCTGAACCCGCTGGAAGAGGCCAACGCCTATGAGCAGCTTCAACGCGAGTTCGGGCTCACGCAGGAGCGCATCGCCGAGCGCGTCGGGCGCAGCAGGGTGAGCGTGACGAACGCCCTGCGCCTCCTGCGTCTGCCCGAGGAGATCAAGCTGGGGCTCACCGACGGCTCGCTCAGCGAGGGGCACGCCAGGGCGCTCCTGATGCTCGACGACGAGGATGACCAACTGGTCGGCTTTCGCACCGTGATCAAGAAGCACCTTTCGGTGCGCCAGGCCGAGGAATGGGTGCGCCGGCGGCAGGCGACAGGAGACGCGGTGGCGCGGCAGCGCACCCGCTCGCCCGAGACGGTCGCCCTGGAAGGCGAGTTCCGCGACTCCCTGGGGACCAAGGTGGAGCTCTTCCGCAGCCGCAAGGGTGGCCGGCTGGTCATCCACTTTTACTCGGAGGAGGACCTCCAGGCCCTGTACGACCGCATCGTCGAATAGCGTCCTGGGCGTTGGCAGGCGGCGGGCGGGGAACCGGCGGTTCCTCGCCCTTCGCTTTCCCGGGTGCTGGGCAGCCGCGCTTTGGTGGGCGCCTCGGAAGGCGCTATAATCGGTTGGTGAGTAGTATGCGTGCCGTTGGAGCAACCCCATGTTTGAGAAGGTAGCCGCCGTCGTGCGGCGATACGACGAACTCAGCGCATTGCTGGCCTCCCCGAAGGTGATCAGCGACCCGAACCTGATCCGCCAGTATGGCCGCGAACAGGCCGAGATGACCGACGTGGTTGAGGCGTACCGCGCCTACGAGGCGCTCTCTTCGGAGCTTGAGCAGACCCGCCGGATGCTCGTGGATGAGGACGACCCCGGGATGCGCGACCTGATCGGCGACGAGATCGACGGACTCGAGGCCAACCTTGAGGAGGCCAGCGAGCACCTCAAGGCGTTGTTGGTGCCCAGGGACCGCCGCGACAGCCGCAACGTGATCTGTGAGGTGCGCGCTGGCACCGGCGGAGACGAGGCGGCCCTCTTTGCCGCCGATCTCTACCGGATGTACACCCTCTACGCGGCCGCCCACAACTGGAAGACCGAGGTGCTGAGCTCCAGCGACACCGGCATCGGCGGGTACAAGGAGATCATCTTCGAGGTGCGCGGGCGCGGAGTTTTCTCGCGGCTCAAGTTCGAGAGCGGGGTACACCGGGTGCAGCGCGTCCCCGTCACCGAGACTGGCGGGCGCATCCACACTTCGACGGCGACGGTTGCCGTCCTCCCCGAGGCGGACGAGGTGGATGTCGAGGTCAACGAGAACGATCTGCGCATCGACGTGTACCGCTCCGGGGGCCACGGCGGCCAGAGCGTGAACACCACCGACTCGGCCGTGCGCATCACGCACCTGCCCACGGGGCTGGTCGTGCAGTGCCAGGACGAGCGTTCCCAGCTGCAGAACCGTGCGCGGGCCATGTCCATCCTGCGGGCCAAGCTATATGACCTGGAATACCAGCGGCAGATGGACGAACTCGAGGAGAGCCGGCGGGCCCAGGTGGGCACGGGCGAGCGCAGCGAAAAGATCCGTACCTACAACTTTCCGCAGAACCGGGTGACGGACCACCGCGTGAACGTGTCGGTCTATCGCCTGGAGGACGTGCTGGCCGGCGACCTGGACCCGTTCATCGACGAACTCGTTGCCCAGGACCAGGCCGAGCGGCTCCGCGCCAGCGCGGGCGGCCGCTGACGGGCGCGGCGCGTGACGGAGCCACTCCCTAACCTCGGCACGGTGCGCGGAGCCGTGTGCTGGGCGGTGCCGGTGTTGGCCCTGGCTGGCTGCGATACGCCCAGGCTCGACGCCGAACTCCTGCTCGGGCACGTGCTGGGGGCCACCCGTACGGCGCTGCAGGTGCGCTGGGACGAGGCTCTGGTCCCCGAGGCCGCGCGGCGCTTCACGGCGCTGGTGCGGCAGCGGGCCGGGCGGGTTCCCCTGGCCTACCTCACTGGTGTGCGCCCCTTCTATGATCTCTCCCTGAGCGTGGCGCCCGGCGTTCTCGTGCCCCGCCCCGAGACCGAGCTCCTGGTAGAGGAAGTGCTGGCCTGGTGCCGCGGCCAAGGAGGCCTGCCGCTGCGCATCGCCGACGTCGGCACCGGCAGCGGCGCCATCGCGGTGACCCTGGCCGCCCATCTGGAACGGGCCACGGTGGTGGCCAGCGACCTGTCTGTCGAGGCGCTGGCGGTGGCCGCCCGCAACGTGGCCAGCCAGGGGTTGGCGGGGCGCGTCTCCTTGGTCCGCTGCGACCTGTTGAGCGCCCTGCGCGGGCCTTTCGACGTCATCGTCGCCAACCTTCCCTACGTGCCGAGCGGGCGCCTGGCCAGCCTGATGCCCGAAGTGCGCGACCATGAGCCTCGCCTGGCCCTCGATGGCGGGCCGACCGGGCTGGACGTCATCGCCCGCCTGCTTCCGCAGGCTGCCGAACGCCTGGCGCGGCCGGGCCTGGTGGCCCTGGAGATCGACGAGACCCACGGTGAGCAGGCCGAACGCCTGGCCCGCGGCCAGTGGCCCGGGGCGGAGGTGCGCCGTGTCGCCGACCTGGCCGGTCTGGACCGGCTGGTGTGCGTCACAGTGCGCCCCGCGGGCGCCCAGCCCTCACCCCAACCGGAGATGCAAGCATCGTGACCTATCGACTGATCGCCCTCGACCTGGACGGGACGCTGCTGCGCAGCGACCACACCATCTCGCCGCGCTCGCGGCAGGCTCTGCAGCGAGCCATGGACGCCGGCATCCACGTGACGCTGGCGTCGGGGCGCTCCTACGCCTCCATGCAGCCCTGGGTAGAGGATCTGGGCGTCGTGGCGCCGGTGATCTCATATCAGGGCGCCATGGTCACCGACCCGCTCAGCGGGAAGCGGTTGTTTCAGAGGCTCCTGGCGGCCGACCTGGTCGAGGAAGTGCGCGCTTTCGCCCGTGCGCGTGACCTGTCCCTGAGCGTCTACTGCGACGACGTTATCTACGTCGAGGAGAAGCGCCAGTCGGATGCCTTCTACGAGCGCTGGTTTGGGCTGCCCTGGCGCATCGTGCCGGACGTGATCGCCGCGCTTCCTGCGGAGCCGATCAAGTTCATCCTGATCGGCGAGGGTCCCGAGCTGGACGCCGTCCAGCCGGAGGTGGTGGAACGCTTTGGCGGGCGCATGCAGATCCTGCGCTCCCACGAGTACTTTCTCGAGGGGCTGGCCCTGGGGACCACCAAGGGGACGGCTCTGGCCTGGGTGGCCGACGCTCTGGGCATCCCGCGCGAACAGACGCTGGCTTGCGGAGATGCCGGCAACGACCGAGCCATGGTGGCCTGGGCCGGCCTGGGGGTGGCCATGGCCAACGGCTCAGACGAGGTCAAGACGGTCGCAGACCTGATTGCCCCGTCCTCGGACGACGACGGCGTGGCCCAGATCATCGAACGCTACTGCCTGACCAGCGACGGGAGGGGCTGACGCGCCGATGGACACGGGCGAAGGGGCGCGGCGCACGCGGGTGCTGCGCGCCGCGAGCGTAGACGTCGAAGAGGAGGCGGCCCGCCTGATCGCGGCGGGGGAGCTGGTCGCTTTCCCTACCGATACCGTCTATGGCCTGGGGTGTGACCTCCGCTCGCCGCGGGCGCTGGAGCGGCTCTACGCGGCCAAGCGTCGCCCGCGCGACATGGCCATACCGGTGCTCGTCGCCTCGCGCGAGGGCCTGCGCCTGGTGGCCGCCGAGGGGGCGTCGCTCCCCGCCGCCCTGCTGGATCGCTTCTGGCCGGGCGCGCTGACTGTCGTCGTCCCGGGGCGCGCGGACTTGCCCGCCCTGCTGACGGCCGGCCGCCCGACGGTGGCCGTGCGCATGCCCGATCATCCCCTGGCTCTGCGCCTCATTGCCGCGGCGGGGGGGGCGCTGGCCGTCACCAGCGCCAACCTCTCCGGCCGGCCCTCGCCCCAGACGGCCGCGGACGTGCTTGCCGACTTGGACGGCCGCGTGGCGCTGTTGATCGACGGCGGGCGGGCGCCCATCGGCGTGCCGTCTTCGATCGTGGACCTGAGCGTGTCTCCGCCGCGCCTCTTGCGCGAGGGGCACCTGCCCTTGGCCACCCTGCGTGAGGCCCTCCCCGGCCTGGAGCCCGCCCTCCCCTGACCAGTGCGGCGCGCTGCCCTCAGCGCCTGGCCGAAAGCAGCGGCAGGTGGACGCGCTCTCGCCCCGCATCTCCCCACACGATGGTCAGCGTCGGGCGCGCCGCCGCGTACCAGTCGTCGACCTCGGATGACCGCAGGTACTTGCTGCCGTGGAGGTACCAGTCGGCGGAGTATAGGGCGATGCTCAGCGGGCTGCCCGTGGCATAGGCAGCGGCGGTCGCGGCGGTGACGTCCCAGGTGTAGGGGTTCCCCGGCCCCTCATAGTAGTCCGGGAGCGGCGACACCCAGGTGGCAGCGATGTTCTCCCGTGCCATCGGCGCGCCGTTCCAGGAGAGAGAATCCTCCGCCCAGGTGTTGTCGACGGTGAACACCTGTACGAGAGACGGGTGCGCCTCGGGGGGGTAGGCGTTCCCCCAGTGGTGCATAGTCAACGTCGCCGAGAGGATCGTACTGCCCGGGGGCACTCCCTCGAGGTAGAAGCGCAGGTATGACTTGCTCGAGCAGGGAAAGTCGGCCACCTGGTACTGGTTGCCGACAAAGAGGTTCATGTCGTCCCCGTGATAGTCCCCGTCGGGGTCGCCCATGTGTCCGCCACCACAGACGCCGCCTCCGCCGATCCAGGCGTCCTCGACGCGGCTGGTGCCCAGGCCTCGGCGGATCACCGCCTGCCCGCTGGCCAGCCCGGGCGCCGCGGAGTTGGACGTCGCGCCGAACCGCAGCCAGCCCCAGGTGGCCGGCGACTGCGCGTCAAAGGTCTCCGGCCACACCTGCGGCGGGAGGGGGGCCGCGGGGAGTGGCTCATCGCGGTCGTACAGCACCACGCCCAGGCCCCAGGTCTGCCCGGCTGGGGGAGGGCCAGAGAGGCCCAGGCTCGCCCAGGGGATCTGCGTGCGGATGAACCAGCCATAGTCCACCCCGGCAGAGCTGTTGCTGTTGGGGGCACTGCAGGTGGGGCACCACTCGGACCAGGCGTCGAGGATCTGCCAGGGGGCCTTCCAGGAGGTGTCCCAGGCGCCACCCCGGCCCCTGGCGCTGCGCTGGTAGTTGGGCACGCTGCTCGGGGAGATGTGCCCCGTCAGGTACAGACCGCTCAGAAAGTAGTAGCTCGACGGCTGGGGGGTGGTGTTGCGGCCACCGGAGGTGTCCAGGTAGATCGCCGCGCCGTCGAAAAGCCGAAGGTCGCTCGTAGCGGTGGCGGCGGCATCGTACCAGGCAAAGTAGTCGATTGCATTGATGGAAAAGAGGAGCCCGGCGTCGTTGTAGGCCACGCGCACATCCACATAGTTGCGCCCCGGGGGGAGCTGGTCGGCGCGCAGTTCGGCCTCACCGAACCAAAAGATGGCCGTCTGCGCCCAGTTTACAGAACTTCCCTGGTAAGGGGCGTTCACCGTACGGGGGGTGCCCACCTGGGCAGCGGCGGCGGGGCTGAGGAGAAGACACAACAACACGAACCACGTGAACCAGACAGGGCGAATGCGTCCTAGGCGAAGGCGCCCGTTCATGCTTGGCCTCCACTTACAAGGTGTCGAGATGCTGAGCCCCGGGCCGGCACCAGCCGGCCGAGGCTCGTCGTGGGTAGGGCAAGGATGTGACCCACACGCGCACGACAGGGAATCGCCCTCGCCGCCGCCCCCGGATGACTCTGCCTGCGTGGGAGGGCCCCAGCACGGCCAGCCGTGTCAGCGGGCCAAGCGAGTGGCTAGACATATTATACCACTGTGGCACCATTCAACATAAAAGCGCCGTGAAACCGCAGCCTGCGCCTATCGGTGGCCTCCGCTTCGCTCGGGTACGGCGAGGGCGCACCGTGCCGGCGACCGATTCCGTGCTATAGTGAGCCTAGAGCGGTGCAAAGGGATGAGGCGCAGCGAACCTCGCCGGAAGGCGCCGGGCCGCGCTAAGCCAGACCGGGACGCGGAGGAGCACCATGTCAGAACTTGGGCAGATGATGGCGGTCTGTGGTCTCGACTGTGCCGGGTGTGACATTCGCAGGTTGCCTACCGATGCCGAGGCTGCCCGGCGCGTGCTGGAGTGGTTCCACGGGAGGGGCTGGCTGAAGGACAACGAAGGGCTCCCCGAGGTGCTGGAGCGCCGTATGTACTGCCAGGGATGCCTCGGTGACCGGGCGGTGCACTGGTCGGCGGAATGCGCGATTCTACTCTGCTGTGTCGATGGCAAGGGGCTCACCTCCTGCAGCGCCTGCGACGAGTTCGTCTGCCAGCGTCTGCAGGACTGGTCGCAGGGAAATTCCGGCTATGCCGAGGCGCTCGAACGGCTGAAGGCGATGCGGCGCGAGCGCAGCACGTGACCCGGCGCTCTGATCGTCTGACGGCAGATGACTTGACCCTGACTACGAAGGGCGGTGTTCTGAGCAGCCTGATCGACACCTTCCCCGCCTTCCTGGCCTACTGGGACGAGGTCCGCGGACGTCCGCTGGAAGAGCAGGTGGCCCGGTGGGCAAGCGATTACCTGGCGCCCTGGCCCGAGCTCCTTGCCAAGCAGACCGCCGACTATGCCGCCCAGGGGCTCGACTGGGCCGCGGTCGCCCGGGAGCGGGTTTTCCCCGCTTTCGACGAGCGGTTGCCCCACATGGAGGAGGCCCACCGCAACCTGCTGCGCGCCTGCGGGCCGACGATGCGGCGGGCCGGGCGGGTGCTGGGTTGGCAGGGCCAGGCGACCCTGGTCATCCATGTCGGCATCGGCTGTGGCGCAGGCTGGGTGACGACCTACGACGGCGCGCCAGCCATCCTCTTTGGGCTGGAGAACGTTGCCGAGTGCGGCTGGAGCGATGCCGTGGCCATCGCGGGCCTGGTGGCCCATGAGTGCGGGCACCTCGTGCATGGCGCGTGGCGTAGGGCGGCCGGCCGGGCGCGCGGCAGCGGCCCCTGGTGGAGGCTGTACGAAGAGGGGTTCGCGCAGCGCTGTGAGGCGCTCCTGGAAGGGGAGGAGGCCTGCCACCAGGCGCAGAGCAGCGGGGGCGAGTGGCTGCAGTGGTGCCGGTGCCACGAGGCCTGGCTGGCTGCCGAGTTCCTGAGGACCGTGGACGCCGGCGACTCTGTGTCTGCCTTTTTCGGTTCCTGGCTAGACGTCCGGGGGCACAGCGAGACGGGCTACTACCTGGGGGCGCGGGCGCTCACCATGCTGGAGGAGGCGTTGGGGCTCCGGGAGGCGGCCCTGCGCGAAGACGCGGAGGGGTGTCTGAGGCCCATTCTGGAGCGGATGCGCTCTAGCGGAGGCCCAGGTGACTGAGTCGATTGGACGCCCACCCGGCGCGGGGCCGGATCAGAAAGGAGAGTGCCTGTGAGGCGGCCATGGCGACCGGCGTCGAGCGTCGGCCGGCGGGCGTTCTGGCTGGCGATCGCGGCAGCGGTCTGGGGCCTGTTGTTCCCGTCCCTTGGCGCGCTGGGGCGGGCCGTCTTTGGTGACATAGAGCGCGTGCGGATCATGATCCCGATAGGGATGGGGGGGCTGCTTCTCGAGGTAGCGCTGACGGCCGCGGCCCTGCTGACGGGGATTCGGGCGCTACGAGGGGGGGAGCGCTCCTGGCTGACGCTCTTGGGGCTTGCCCTGGCCGTCGTCGTCGGGGGGTTCTGGATCCTCTTTGCCCTTGGCGAGGTGCTGGTGCCGCACTGAGGGGAGCCATAAGCAAGAGGGCCGCTGCAAGCGCAGCGGCCCTCTCGTCGATGGCTGAGGGACAGGGATTCGAACCCCGATCGCCTGATCCAGAGTCAGGTGTCCTACCATTGGACGATCCCTCAACCGTCCCAGGTACCTCGTGCGCAGGGGACTACCCTTAGTTGCCACCGACGCTCGGAACTGGCGGGCAACATTCGCCGGGGCACGAAGGAGGAGAGCATGCCTGAAGGTCGGGCAGCGAAGGCTCTGGAACCATGCTCCGAGAGAGGTGCGGGATCGAGTCTCTGTATTCGGAAAGGTCGGGGCTGAAGGTGGTACTGGACTGCAGATTGTCAGGTGACCCATGAGCATGCCCTGTGTATAGCTGGTGACCACCTACTCCCTGTCATCTGGCGCTAGCAGGGCAAACACACGACCAAGTTCATCTCGCGGCACGAGTAGTTCGGGCTTCTGTTCGAAATGATACGATACATAGCGTGCACCTTCTGCGTCGAGGCGATTGTAGAAGTAACAGGCACTGTGCACCTCTGACGGAGTGCCCGCCAGTCGGAGAAACGGAAGGAGCTGAACCGGCGTGAGCTGATCTTTCGCCAGGATGTAAAGGCGCTCTGACTCCATGGGCAGGCTTGTCTGCACGTCGATGCGACGAAACGGATAGCTACGCCCCATGAGGAGTTCCGCACCATAGCTGTAGATCCCTTCGCTGTAGGAGGCGCAGCCAGGCCGAATGAGCTGGATAGCTGTGTACCAGTCCGAGACGATTGACCGTAACCTGAGTAGTTCGGCCTCAAGGATACGTAGGTTTTCTAGAGACTGATGCTGGTTCTGGATGCCACCGTGTCCTCGCCAATCGTTGCGGCGGCGCAAGGCGGAGGACAGCACCTCATCGTACAGGCCCTTGTTGGCCACCATTTCGAGGAACCCGGGGACCGGATTGGCAAAAAGCTTGAGGCAGAGGGCCCTCGAGCCGCCCTTGCTTTCAGATAACAGACGGCGAACCGACTTGGCCAGGCGAGCCCCAACCACAATCCAGTCGCCGAAGCTCGTGCGCCGGTGCCAATCTCGGTGCGCCGCGCTCCTATCTAGCCACTCCTCACGGTGTTCTTCACAGAGGCGCCTGTCTGCGAAAAATGCACTCAGCATCAACGTCACGTTGAACTCTGCAAAGGCTTCGAAGAAGTGCTCGAGATGGAGGCCTTTCTCCCTGACATCGCCCTCGGCATGATAGGCCCAGAGGATTGTTGCCAGGGGATAGGGCAGTAGCTCCAACCAGGCCTCAAGGCTATCGTCAGGACGCATGGCTCTCACCGCTCGCATGATCTGCGGCGCTCGCTGAGGCTGCTCCCAAAGATCCCTCCGATGTCGGTTGAGTTGCTCCTGAAGATCACCGATGCTTGCTTCAGCCTCAATAGCCTGACGCTGCTCCTCAAGGGCACGAGGAATGTACACTACGGCCTCGGTCAGGCTCGTCTTGGTCATCTTGCGGATGGTAGCTCCCCTCTCAAGAGACTTGCGAATCATTCGGCCAAGGCGGGTGCTGAGGAACCTGGCCAGATAACCGGCCTCCACTTGCGCCGGATCCAGTACGATCTGTGCATAGTTGTGTGCCTTTATCTCCAGATCAGAGAGTGATGTACACGCATCACGCTCCCCGATGAGAGGAATGTAGACACTGTTGGGAAGGTGCCTAAACCCGTCCGCCGTCTTGCTCTTTGTGAGGTTTATCTCGAGGAGAAGCGACTGCAGCGGAGTCGGCGGATACCCAAGTCGATTGGCCAGCCTCTGGATCTCACTCTGCAGCCGCAACGACTCAAAAGTTGTAAAGTCAGCTAACGTGGTGAGTACACCGTACTCGGGCACCCTACCCTCTCGACGACTGCGCAGGTTGCTCAGAAGCACGTCGTGATCCGTGCTCTCTGAGAGTTCAGCCACAAACAGACTGTCCATCCTCTGTCGGCGTACGATCACAAGCGTGCCATCAATCGACGTCTGCGCCAGGGACCCAGGAGGAAGGGACAGAATGGCGTCAACGTACAGGCCGAACCGGCCCAGGTTGTCCACGACTCGTCGCCCACCCCGGCGCAAAGGGAAGCTTGGAGCCGTCAAGAAGACCCCTAAGCCCTCTGGGGCGAGAAGCTGGGCGGCTCGGAGCATGGTTAGGTAGTTGGCATCGTCTCGCAACGCGATCGCCTCCTCATCCACCTCGATCCTGGCGGATTGTGGCGCCATGCCGAGTGGACCGCAGCTGACCACAACGTCAAACGCTCGTTGCAGTTCGGTCAGTGCATCGTCAGGCATGCCGAGTCGCCAGTCAATACCGAGGCCCTCTGACAGGAGCTGGCCGGCATGAAGAGAGGACGTGTTCTGTTCCAGCGCTATCGCCGTCTCAGGCTTTCGATTCCGAGTGAGTGGAATGATGGTTGCGCCAACACCCGCCCACACGTCCAGGATCGAGTGGACGCTAGCATCGGACACGAGCCCACATATGAAGGAGGTCACAAAGGGAGGCGGCCCAAAGTACGCGATGTACCGCTGTTGCAGAGGTGCCAACGCCCAGAGATCTGCCGGGCTGAGCTCGATGCCACGCTCACGAGCCCGTTGCACGATGTCTACCGGGCTTGGCATACCCATCTCACCGCGCAGCTCGTTGGCAATGTCCAGTACGATGCTGCTCGTCATCTCTCGCCTCCTGTTGGTCGATCCCGAGTCGTGACGTCGCATCGCAGCAGTGTCTCTCGCCGACCTCATCCCGGTAGTCAGCCGATATCGTCGGTCGTAGCCGGCAATCCCTCATAGTCGATGCCCGTCGCCTCACAGACCGCCCGCCACGTGGTCCAGCCGAGGAAGTGGCTGAGCATTCCGTCCCGCTCGCCGTCCTCAAGGTGCGGCAGACCCGGGGCCAACTCCAGTTCTTCGGGCTTCGGCTTCTCCTCGGCGATCATCAGCAGCAGGGCGTACTCCCTGCCCTGAGCCTGCTCGTCGGCGACCTCCAGGTTACGGGCCAGCTGGTTGCGCTGCGGGTACCAGGCGGTGGCCTTGGAGACACGGTCCGTGCGCTTGCCCTCGATGAAGAGCAGCAACCTCTCCGTCTCCAGGCAGCAGTCCACGTGGGTGAACCCCTCAAAGGTCCACCAGCGGCGCCGAGACCCGCTCGGGCCATGGCGCTCCAGCTGCGACAGCGCCGCCTCCCGAGCCTCGGCCTGGGCAGAGAGGCCATGCCGCCCGAACAGCGCTTCTCGCTGCCGCTGCGTCTTGGCGCCAAAGACGTGCTCCTGCGGTCCATGCTTTGGCCAGACCATTCCCTCGGGATGCTCGATCAGCCACCGCAGAAAGCGCTTCGGTGGCGGGAAGAGGCGCTCAAAGCAGGCATCGGCGCCGTGCCGGATCGTGCCGGGGGCGGCGGTCAGCTTGGCTGGCAGGCGTTCCGGCGGCCTAGCCAGTCGCAGGAGCGACGGCAGCCAGTCCGAGCCGTCGGGGCAGCGCGTCAGGAGCTGGCGAAAGACCGGCTGTACCCGTGTCTTGGAGCTGTCTCGCTTGCCGCCGGGCATCAGGCGCCATCCTCTCTCACGTCGATGTCCTGGTTCGACACGTCCAACTCGTCCGAGATCCAGCGGGGCAACGCGGGCGCTATCGGGACGGGGACGGCGTGCAGCCGACCTCTCTGCGGTCATTATAGCGCGAGTCTGGCTCGGTCGCATAGGGCCCGTAGAAGCGACTATAGCAGGGTATCTTGGGCGAGACCGTGCCCTGGTGACGGGGATTCGGGCGCTGCGCGGGGGGGAGCGCTCCTGGCTGGTGGTCTTGGGGTTCGCCCTGGCCGTGATCGTCGGCGGGTTCTGGATCCTCTTTGCCCTCGGCGAGGTGCTGGTGCCGCACTGAGGGGAGGCATAGGCAAGAGGGCCGCTGCAAGCGCAGCGGCCCTCTCGTCGATGGCTGAGGGACAGGGATTCGAACCCCGATCGCCTGATCCAGAGTCAGGTGTCCTACCATTGGACGATCCCTCAACGCGGGGAGGATTATACTATGCCCCCCCGCGTCGTGCAAATCCGAGAGTTCGCTATGCTGCGCCTTCCAGCAGGCGCTCGGCCTCAGCCAGGCGGGCCAGCACCTTCTCCCGGCCCATCACCGCCAGCGTGCCGAAGAGCGGCGGCGAGACCTTGCGCCCCGAGATCGCCACCCGCACCACCCCCAAGAAGGCACCGAGCTTGAGCCCCAGGGCCTCGGGGACACCCCGCAGCCGCTCCTCGATGGTGGCCTCATCAAATCTGCCGGCGCTGGCCAAGGCTTCACGCGCGGCCCGCAGGGCGCCAAGCGTCGCCGCGCGGTCCATCCCCTTCTGCAGCAAGAGGTCCGCATCGTACGACGGCGCCTCGCCAAAGACGAAATCGGTGAGCGGCACCACGTCGTGCAGCGTACGCAGGCGCTCGCGCACCAGCGGCACCAGCGCCAAGGTGGTGTCGATGTCCGCCGCCGCGCCCGACTCGGCCAACACCGGCAGCAGCCGCCCGCTCAGGTCGTTGGCCCCCAACCCACGGATGTAGGTGGCGTTCATATGATCGAGCTTGTCGTACGAAAAGGCCGCCGGAGACTTGGACACCCGCTCGAGCTCAAAGCGCTTGATCAGCTCCGGCCGGGAGAAGAACTCGGTCTCTCCGTCGTACGACCAGCCCACCAGCGCCAGAAAGTTCACCATCGCCTCGGGCAGGTAGCCGGCCTGCTTGAACTCGTGGACGTAGGTGAGCATGTCGCGCCCGTCGGCCAGCTTCTTCTTGCGCTTGCTGAGCTTGCCCTTGCCGGAGGGGTCCAGGATGGTGGGCAGATGAGCCTGGATGGGCACCTGCCAGCCGAAGGCCTGGTACAGGAGCACGTGCTTGGGCACCGTCGAGAGCCACTCGTCACCACGCAGTATGTGCGAAATCTCCATCAAGTGATCATCGATGACGTTGGCCAGATGATAGGTGGGGTAGCCGTCCGACTTGAGCAGCACCAGGTCGTCGAGCTCGGCGTTGTTCACCACGATGTGGCCGCGGAAAAGGTCGTCGAAGGCCGTCTCCCCCTCGGTCGGCACCGCCAGGCGGATGACCGGGCGGATGCCCTGGGCCTCATAGTCGGCGACCTGGGCGGCCGTCAGGTAGCGGCAGTGGCGATCGTAGCCCGATAGCCCCTCGGCACGTTGCGCGTCGCGCATGGCATCCAGCCGCTCGGGGCTGCAGTAGCAGCGGTACGCCTTGCCCTCGTCGACCAGCTGCTGAGCGTACTGAAGGTAGAGGTCCAGCCGGTCAGACTGAAAGTAAGGCCCGTGGTCGCCGCCGACCTCGGGGCCCTCGTCCCAGAAAAGGCCCAGCCAGCGCAGGCCGTCGAGCAGATCGGGCAGGGCGTCGGGCACGTAGCGGGTGCGGTCGGTATCCTCAATACGCAGTACAAACTGCCCGCCGTGATGGCGGGCGAACAGCCAGTTGTAGAGGGCCGTGCGCGCCCCGCCGACGTGAAAGTAACCCGTGGGGCTGGGTGCAAAGCGTACGCGAACATCAGAGGTCATGCCGTTCCACTCCTTATCCTAACCACACGCCTTGCGGCGTGCGCGTTCATCCCAAGAGAGAGGGGTCGCCCCGGCCAGAGCGCAGGGCGACGCTCTGGGCCAGCCCCAGGCCGAGCATCAGGGTCGTGAGCGAGCTGCCCCCATAGCTAACCAGGGGCAGCGTGAGCCCGGTAACCGGCAGCAGGCTGGCGTTCATGCCCGTGTTGATGAAGGCCTGGGCAAAGATCATGGTTGCCACGCCCCCGACGATCAGGCGGCCGGACATGTCGGGCGCCTGGCTGGCGATCCGCACCAGGCGCAGGATGAGCACCGCGTACAGGGCCAGCAGCAGTAGAGACCCAACAAAGCCGAACTCCTCGGCCAGCACCGAGAAGATAAAGTCGGTGTGCCGCACGCGCAAAAAGTGCAGCTGGCTCTGGGTCCCGCGCAGGAAGCCTTTGCCCCACCAGCCTCCCGAGCCGATGCTGATGAGCGCCTGCATGGTGTTGTAGCTCGCTCCCGAGGGGTCGTGCCCGGGGAACAGAAAATCTACGATGCGCTGGCGCATGTAGGGGGGACCCTTGAACCAAGCCACCGGTACGGCTACGACGCCGGCCAGCCCCAGAAGCAGAATGTGGCGCCAGCGTACCCCGGCCAAGAAAACCATCCCCACCCAGGTGCACAAGAGCATCAGCGCGATGCCAAAGTCGGGCTGCTGGAAGATCAGTACCGCCGGCGCAGCGACCAGGATGGCCGACAGGATCAGCGGCAGGGGGCTCTCCAGGTCATGCTCGGAGCCGTCGAGCAGGCGCGCGATGACAATCACCATCAGCACCTTGGCTAGCTCGGAGGGCTGCACGGTAAAGGTCAACACCTCTACCCAACTCTGCGACCCGAACCTGGCGTGGCCGATGACCACCGTAAAGATCAGCATGGCGATGACGGCCACGTAGATCCAACGGTACGCGTTCAGCAAGACGTGATAGTCGAGCGCGGCGACCGCCAGGTAGGCGGCCAACCCGGCCCCGGCAAAGAGCACCTGGCGGAACACATAGTTGTCCAGCAGGCCGGTATCTTCCTCGGCCGGGCGCGACACTTCGTAGGCGCTGTAGATCATCATCACGCCCACGGCTACCAGGCTGAGGACGATCAGCAGGGTCACCAGGTCAAAGCCACGCCTGGAAATGCGTGCGACAAACATCGTATCTCTACCTAACGTTCTCTAGCGGCGCAGCCCCAACCAGGCCCAGAGGCCGCGCCGGCGCACCGGCACCCCCGGGGTCGGCACATCCTCCCCCAGCAGGCGCGCGGCCATGGATCGGAAACTCTTGGAGGCGGGCGCCCGGAAGTTGTGGACGACCGGCACGCCGTGGCCGTCGCCGATGATGACGTTCTCGTCGTCGGGCACGGTCCCGAGTAGTTCCACCGACAGGTGGGCGACGATCTCCTCGGGGCTCATGATCTCCTGCCGCTTGACCAGCTGGCCCCGCACCCGGTTCACGACCAGCTGGATCGGGCCGCGCCCCTCCGACTCCAGAATGCCCAACACGCGGTCGACGTCCTGGATGGCGGTGACGTCGGGAGTGGTCACCAGGATGAACTCGCTGGCGGGCGCGATGGCGTTGCGGAAACCGTGCTCGATGCCGGCCGGCGCGTCGATCAGGACAAAGTCACACTGCCCCTTCAGTTCCTCGCAGACGTGCAACATGTCTGAGACGGAGACGGCCGTCTTGTCACGCGACTGGGCGGCAGGTAGCAGGTACAGCTCGTCCAGGATGCGGTCGCGGATGAGGGCCTGGCGGATGCGGCAGCGCCCCTCCACGAGGTCGACGATGTCGTAGATGATGCGGTTCTGCAGGCCCATGACCATATCGAGGTTGCGCAGGCCGATGTCCGTGTCGATAACAACGACGCGCTGGTGCTGCATAGCCAGGGCAGCGCCGATGTTCGCGGTGGTCGTGGTCTTGCCGACGCCGCCCTTGCCCGAGGCGATGGTGATGACCCGAGTGCGCATGGCGCTACACCCCCCGTCCGGCGGTCCAGGGTTCCACGACGACCGCCCCGCCGCGCACGCGGGCTATCTCGGGGTACGGGCGCCCTTTGCGGTCCGCGTCGTCCGGGCGGGCGATGCAGTCTCCGATGCGCAGCTGGAGGGGGTGCATCTCCAGGGCGCAGATGACGGCGTCCGCGTTGCCCGACGAGCCGGCCCGCACGGTGCCCCGCAACCTCCCCCAGACGATGACGTCGCCGGTGGCCCAGATCTCGGCCCCGGGGTTGACATCGCCGACGATCACCACGCTGCCCGTGTGGCGCACTACCTGCCCCGAGCGCACGTTGCGCCGCAGAAAGAAGGCGCGCTCGCCATCGGCATCGGGCGCTTGGATGCGTGCTGCGGGCGCCGCAGTGGCCGCGCGCGGCGCCGGCGGCTCTGCGAACGGCGGCTCCTCGAGCGCGGGGGCGGCGGGCGGCACGGTGAGGGTCTCGGGCGCTGCCGCCTGTGCGCTGGGCGATGCGGCCGCCTCTGCGGCGGGCTCAGCGGGCTCAGCGGGCTCAGCGGGCTCAGCGGGCGCGACGGGCTCGGCCGGCAGAGCTTGTGACACGGCCGCCGCAGGCTCGGGCGTGCCCTCCTCCGTGACGACGTGGAGCCCCATCTCCTGCGCGGCGGCGGCCGTCTGCTCGTCGGAGGTAAGGATCGTACGCAGCGCCATCTGGTTGCTTTCCAGGAGCGCCGCCACTCGCTCCAGTTCCTCCTTGGCGACCAGCCGCCCGCCGAGGCGTAGGGCTACTTTGCCCCCGCGGAAGAACTGCCCCTGCATCTTGAGGTGAGAGCCGAGGTCCTCGATCAGCCGGCCAAAGTCGCCGGTGGCCATCGTGATGGTCAGTCCGTCGCGGGTTCCCTTGATCGAGATGGCATTACTCATGGCTCTCTTCACCCTCATCCATTGGTATGGGCGGCACGGTGCGCGTCGCGGTCGGCTGGCTGGGCGTCATGGCGCGGGCGTGGGCGTGGGCTGCTCGTCCGGAATGCCAAAGTAGTAGCGCAGGATCTCGCTCGCGATGGGCACCGACGTGCGCGAGCCCTCGCCACCGTTGTCCAGGAACACCACCAGGGCGATCTCGGGGTCCTCGTAGGGCGCAAAGGCGGTGAACCAGGAGTGGGTGGGCAGGTTGCCGAACTTGTCGAGCATCAGGTTGCCCTCTTCGTCGACGCCCGGGTACTCGGCGGTACCCGTCTTGCCGGCGATGTTCACGCCGGGCACGTTCAGCAGGTAGGCCGTTCCAGCCGGCGTACACACCAGGCGCATCCCCTGGCGCACCAGATCGAGGTTGGCCCGGGAGATGGGCAGCTCGCGGATCAGGTCCGGCTTGAGCGCGTCTACCACCTGGCCGTCGGCCGCGATGACCTGGTACACCAGCTGCGGGCGGTACAGCGAGCCCCAGTTGGCGATCGCCGCCACCGAGTTGAGCACCTGGAGCGGCGTGGCCAGCACGAAGCCCTGCCCGGTCGCCGCGTTATACGTGTCGCCGGTGAGCCAGCTCTCGCCATAGTTCAGGCGCTTCCAGCGGTCGTTGGGGATCAAGCCTGACAGCTCGCCCGGAAGCTCGATGCCCGACGGCTCACCAAAGCCGAAGGCCAGGGCGCCCTCGGCCAGCCGCTCCATGCCCAGGCCCTGCAGGTCGCCAAAGCCGCCCGACGTCTGGTAGAAAAAGATGTTGCAGGAGTGCATCAGGGCGCCCACCACGTTCAGCGACCCATGCCCCGCCTTGCGCCAGCAGTAGAAGCGCTGGGCGTACTTGGGGTCGTTGGGGAAGAACTTGTTGGGCAGATACATGGTGCCGTTGCAGGTCACCCGCGTGTTCGGCGAGATGGCGCCCGCCTCCAGGGCGGTGGCCGCCGGCACGACCTTGAAGGTGGAGCCCGGTGGATACTGACCGCTGATGGCATGGTTGATCAGCGGGCGCGTGCGGTCGGTGCTCAGCCGCTCATAGTCCTCGAACGAGATCCCGCCGGAGAACAGGTTGTTATCGTAGGCGGGCAGAGACACCATCGTCAGCACCTCGCCGGTGCGCGGGTCCATGGCGATGACCACCCCCACCTTGGAGTTGGCCGCTTCCATCCCCTTGCGCAGGGCTTCCTCCACCTTGCGCTGCAGGTCCACGTCGATGGTCAGCATGGCGCTGTAGCCCTGGCCGGCGGGCTCTTCGGCGACAACCAGGATCTCACGCTCAAAGGCGTCCACCTGGATGTGCTTCTGCCCCTTGGTGCCGCGCAGCAGGTCCTCGAGGGAGTACTCTACGCCCGCCAGGCCCACGCGATCGTCGGGAGCATAGCCGAGGGACTCGTCCTCCAAGTACTGGTCGGCCGCCTCGCTGGGAATGCGCCCCACATAGCCGAGGACGTGCGCCAACAGCGGTCCGTAGGCGTACTGGCGCACCGGCTCCACGTCCACCGTCACGCCGGGCAGCGAGAGGTGGTTCTCGTCGATGATAAAGGCGGCCTGCCGGTCGACCTTGCTGGCAATGCGCACCGGCTGGTAGGGGCTGATCGTGCGCAGGCGCAGCAGCGTCTCGATGCTCAGGGCGTCGCCCTCGGCCGCCTCTCCCTCGGGAGGGTCAAAGGCCGGGATGCCCACCAGCTCTGCTACACGCTCGAGCACCTCGCGGCGCTCCTCCATGTCGTCCGGCAGCCCGGCAGGCACGATGCTCACCGTAAAGCTGGGCACATTGCTGACCAGCATGTGCCCGGCGCGGTCGTACAGGACGCCGCGAGGTGCCGTGATCGGCAGCAACCGGTACTGGTTGCGATCGGCGGACTGCTGGTACTTGTCCGCCGAGACGATCTGGAGGTCCCACAGCTTGAAGGCCACCGCGGCGAAGGCCAGGATGACGACGGCCTGGTACAGCAGAACGCGTAGTTTGGCAGTGCGAGTGTTCATCTCATCCACCCCACAGAACGGGGCCCCAACCGACGGTATACGGCGCGCATCAGGCCATACACGAACAGCATAGCCACCACGTTCACCACGACGAGCGGCAGCGTCACGCGCCACATCATCGCGCCCCACGGGAGGCTGGCCCCTCCAAGCCCCATCAACATCAGCACCATCATGTTGTACACCACCGTGCCAAGGGCTACGGCGATGTAGGGGAGCAGCCGGATCGAGCGGAATAGGTTGGTCTCACCCACGCCGGTGATGAGCGCCACGGCAACCATGGCCAGCACCGCGATCCCAAAGGGGGCACCCGACAGCGCGTCGAGCACCAGCCCTCCGGAGAGCGCGGCGATCAATCCCAGGCGCGTGCCCATGAGCAGCGTACAGCCCACCGTGACGAGCAGCACCAGGTTCGGGCATACGCCCAACACGGCCACGTGGCTGGCCAGCGTCGACTGCAGGATCGCCGTGAGGGCCAACATCAGCGGTACGACGTAGGGGCTGAAGGATCCTCCTCGTGGCGAGTCTTCCATCGTCAGGGTGCGGACGCCGCGGCCGGCGCCTCTTCCGTGCCCAGGTCCCAGTCCTCCACCGGGGTAAAGCTGAGCAGGATACTGACCATCTCCAGGTTGCGCAGGTCGACCGCGGGAACCAGGTGGGCGACCTGGAACATACCCACGTCCGACTTTTCGATGCTGGTGATCTGGCCGATCGGCAGGCGCCTGGGGAACGTGCCCCCCAGGCCGGAGGTCAACACCACATCCCCGGGGCGCACCGGGTCGTCCTGTGGAATGTACTTCATGACGAGGCCGCCGCCCGGGGAACCCTGCACAATGCCCGTGCCGCGGGTGCGCTGGATGCGGGCACTCACGGAGCTGGACGGGTCGGTGATCAGCATCACCTTGGCGGCGTACGTACTCGTCTCGGTGACGCGCCCCACCAGCCCCTGGGAGGTGACTGCCGGCATGCGCGGCTGGATGCCGTCTGCCGCGCCACGATCGATGATGAGGAAGTGGAGAAAGTCGTTGGTATCGTAACCAATGACTTCTGCGGCCAGGATGTGCCCCTCTGTAGCGGCGTTCTTGAAGCTCAGTTCCCGGCGCAGGATCTCGTTCTCAATCTTGGCTTCCTGCAGCAGGATCACCTGGCTACGCAGCTCGGCCACCTCTTGCCGCGCCGCGGCCAGCTCTTCCTGCAGGTTGGCAATGTCGCCAGCGCCGCCCACGGCCTTACCGATCGGGCGCACCAGGCTCTGCAGGAGATACTGCACGGGTGATATCACCCGCATGGTGTAGTCACGAATGGGGTTTGTGGCGCCAGCGGTATCCAGCACCAGCCAGGCCAGGATCAGGCTGACAAGAAGGATAACAATGACCGCCTGACTGCGCTTGCCGTTCACCCGCGCCTCCTAACGGGCCACCGGATGGCCGTCAGCTCGTTGGGGGAAGCGCGCGACGCTGGGTGGTGGCCAACACCTTGTGGTAGCGATCCAAGTCCGACACCACCGCGCCCGCCCCGCGTACCACACAGGTCACCGGGTCCTCCGCACGGTAGACGCGCATGCGCGTCTCTTCCGATAGACGGTCGGGCAGGGCCTGGAGCAGGGAGCCGCCGCCAGCCAAGGCGATGCCCAGCTCCATCAGGTCGGCCACCAGCTCGGGGGGCGTTTCGTCCAACGTGTTCTTGACCGCCTCGACGATGATGTCGACGGGCCCCGAGAGCGCCTCGCGGATCTCGACGGAGGAGACCTCCACCGCGTCGGGCAGGCCGGTGATCAGGTTGCGGCCGCGGACGGTGATCATCTGTTCCTCGGGCAGGGGGTAGGCGGAGCCCACGGCGACCTTGGTGCGCTCGGCCATGCGCTCGCCGATCAGCAGGTTGTACTTTTGGCGGCAGTAGCGGACGATCTCCTCGTCCATCTCGTCACCGCCGACGCGGATCGAGCGGGCCACGACGATGCCGCCCAGGCTGATCACGGCGACCTCGGTCGTCCCGCCGCCGATGTCGACGATCATGCTGCCGACCGACTCGTTCACCGGCAGCCCCGCGCCGATCGCTGCGGCCATCGGTTCCTCGATCAGGTAGGCCTCGCGGGCGCCGGCGCTGAGCGACGCCTCGCGCACGGCACGCTTTTCCACCTCCGTCACGCCGGAGGGAATGCCCACCACGACGCGCGGGCTGGGGCTGAACAGCGAGTTCCGATCGTGGACCTTGTGGATAAAGTAGTGCAGCATCTTCTCGGTGATGTCGAAATCCGAGATCACGCCGTCCTGCAGCGGACGGATGGCGATGATGTTGGCCGGCGTGCGCCCGATCATCTCCCGCGCCTCAGCGCCGATAGCCAGTGGCCTCCGGGAATGCTTGTCCACGGCAACGACGGAAGGCTCGTGGATGACGATACCCTGGCCACGCACCGACACCAGCGTGGTCGCCGTCCCCAGATCGATGCCTATGTCGCGCGAGAACACACCGAGGATGCGACTGAGCGGGTTGAACACGGGGTGACTCTCCTGTATCGGCCAGTTGATGAGGCGTCGGCGCCATTATACCACAATATGAATCGCGACCAAACGTAACGCGACTTGCCGACCTTGGCCGCTGGCCTGGCCTTCGTGTATAGTGACCAGGCTGCCCGCCATGGCCGCCAGGGGGCTCCCGGCCCCCGTCTGCCGGGGTCTTTCATCCAACCGGAGCACATCGATGATGCCTGCGCCACAGACTGCTGCCAATACGCCCCCGCCCGGCGGGTGGGCTGGTTGGCGCGGCCGCGTCGCCTCTCTGTTGGCCATGGGGTTCTACGCGCTGCTCGGGGTAGTGGTGCTCGGGCTGCTGGCCCTGGAGTGGCGCGAGGAGCGCGCGCGCACCCGGGGCATTGAACCGGGTGATACCGTCATGGCCGTAGCGGCCCCTGCCTCGCGGTTCGGGGTGAACATGTCGCTCGAGGCCTACGGAGACGACGGATCGCTGCAGAGAGCGCTCCGCCAGGCCCGCAACCTTGGCGCAACCACGGTGCGCCAGAGCTTTTCCTGGGCAACCCTCGAGCCCGCTCCTGGTGACCTCCGCTGGGACACTTGGGACCACGTGCTGCCGATCGTCGCTGCCGAAGGGTTCCAGGTGATTGCGGTGCTGGAAGACAGCCCCCGCTGGGCCCGCTCCGAATGGGACGCCGCCAACCCCCACGCGCCGCCCGCAGACATGGCCGATCTAGCCCATTTCGCGGGCGCCCTGGCCGAACGGTACAGCCACACCGTGGTGGCCTATCAGGTGTGGCACCAGCCGAACATCGCGCCCCACTGGGGGGCCGGCGAGATCGACCCGGCCGGGTATGTGCGCATGTTGCGCCTCGTCAGCGAGGCGATCCGCGGCGCCGATCCCGAGGCGATCATCATTGCCGGCGGGCTGGCCCCCAATACCGAGCCGGGCGGCCGGAACATGAGCGACGTGCAGTTCCTGCGCGAGATGTACCGCCTGGGCGCTGCACCGTACTTTGACGTGCTGGGTGCCCAGCCGTTCGGTTTTACCACGGGCCCCTACGATCGCCGTGTTGACCCGGGGGTGCTCAACTTTTCACGGGTCATCCTTTTGCGCGAAGAGATGCTGCGCCGCGGGCAGGCCGCCACACCGATCTGGGGCATGGACGGGGGCTGGGCCGTGAGGCCGGACGGCGGGACCGCTGAGTCGATCTCGCAGGGGAGTGACACGGCGGCGGTGCAGTCCTCCCGTCTGGAAGCAGCCGTCGAACGGGTGCAGCGTGAGTGGCCCTGGATGGGGCTGCTCTGCCTGCAGCGCTGGCAGGCGCATGGCCCCGCCGGCGACCCGGCCGATGCCTTTGCCCTGCTGACCCCAGCGGGGGAGCCCAACGCCATGTACCGGGCCCTGCAGGAAGCGCTGCGGGCGCCCGCGGTGGCCTATCCGGGGACAGTGGCCGACGTCTCGCAGGTGTTCCGTCGCATCGACGACCTTTCTCTTGGTGAGGTGCGCTTCTGGGGCACGGCCATCGACCTCGACGTGGCGACCGGGGTCGCCCAGGGCACCCTGACGGCCACGGTCGCTGGCGAGCCCGGAGAAGTGGTCGTGCGCCTCGACGGCCCGGCGGGGGTCCAGCGCGTGCGCGCCGCCCGGGCGCTGCCGCTGCAAGGGCACCGGCTGCAGATCCGGGGCAACGCAGAGCAGCTGACAACCCTGCGGGGGGTGCACGTCACCCGCGGGGCGCCCCTGGCGGGCACCTGGGTGCCGCTCGGCGCGGGGGTGTTGCTGGCGGCCTGGTGCGTGTGCGGGGCGGTCGGGGCGCTACGGCAGCTCCCCGTGGTGGGGGCCTGGCAGTGGCTGTGCCGCAGGGCAGAGCGGGCGCCGCAGGCCTTGCGTTGGGCCCTTCTGGCCGGCACCCTGGCGGTGGGGCTGCTAGGGCCCAGGGCGCTACTGCGGCTAGCGGCGCTGGCCGCCTATGGCGTGCTGGCCCTGCTTTACCCGACGGGGAGCCTGTACCTGGCGGTGTGCGCACTACCGCTGGCACCGTTGATGGTCGATCTGCGCGTGGGGTCCTTTTCCGTCACCGAGATCACCCTGTTGGCCTCGGTGGCAGCCCACGTCTGGAGCTGGCTCGTACGGCCCTGGGCAGTGGTGCGCGCCTCGCTGCGGCGGGCGTGGGGCGCCCTGCGCTGGCCGGACCTGGCCGTGGCCGGCCTGGTGCTGCTGGCCTTCGCTACGGGCCTATCGGCCGAGTACCGCAAAGAGGCGCTCCGCGAGGTGCGCGTGATGGTGGCCGAGTCGGCGCTCCTGTACGCCCTGGTGCGCAGCCGGGCATACGCCCTGCGCCGGGGCCTGCTCCTGACCTACCTGGCGGCGGGGGTCGGTGTGGCCGTCGTGGCCCTGGCGCGCTATCCGTTCCCCGACGGCGTCATCGTGGCCGAGGGGGTACGGCGCGCCCGGGGGTTCTACGGGTCGCCGAACAACCTGGCCCTGATCCTGGAGCGGTTCCTGCCGCTGGGGCTGGCGCTTTTTCTGTGGGGCCGCGGCAGGCGACGCTGGCTGTACGGCGTGGGCGCCGGGCTGCTGGGGCTCGTGGTGGTGCTGACCTTTTCGCGGGGGGGCCTGCTCCTGGGCCTGCCCGCGGCGCTCCTGGTGTTGGCGCTCTTGCATGGGCGCCGGGCCACCTGGCTGCTCTTTGGCGGGCTGACGGCCGGCCTGCTGGCGGGCCTGGCCCTGCTCGGCGTGGAGCGCTTTGCGGCGCTGGCCGACCTCCAGCAGGGCACCTCGTTCCTGCGGGTCAGCCTGTGGCGCTCCGCGTGGGCCATGATTCGGGATCATCCCTGGCGCGGAGTGGGGCCAGACAACTTTCTGTACTGGTATGGCGACTATATCCTGCCAGGCGCGGAGGTAGATCGCTGGCTGTCTCACCCGCACAACCTGGTGCTCGACTTTTGGGTGCGGCTGGGGATTGGCGGCGTCGGGCTGTTGATCGCTATGCTGGCCGCGTTCGGACGGGAGGCGTGGCGCCTCTACCGGCGCCTGCCTGAGGGAGAGGACCGGGCCCTGGTCGTGGGGCTGCTGGCTGGGATGGGGGCCGCGGTGGCCCACGGCCTGGCCGACGCCTTTTTCTTCGTCCCCGAGTTGGCCATGTGGTTCATGTTCGCCCTCGGCTGGGTGGTGGCGGGCAGCGCAACACCGGCAGACGCCGTGGCCCCTCGGGAAGTGGCCGGTGGTGAGGTCGCGTCGAGCGGTTGACGTAAGGGGCGCCGACAATGTATAATCATGGTGCGTGGGACGGCTAACCACTGCGGACACACGCTTAACAATCCAGTACAAGACGTTCTTGCGCAAGGCACGGTGTACTCGTCAAGTGGTGGGGTGGGCGTCTGCTGTGCGCGGCGCCCTTTTGTATGCCCCGCAGAGTTGCATCGTAACGTTCCCGGTAGCGGCAGCGACGCAAGTGTCAGCCTGACTGTCGCCAGCACAGCGTGATCGTTGCTGGAAGAGCAGTGCTCGGTGGTCTGCGATTGCCGAGGTGGGGTCATGGCACGGCCAAGGGACAGGCTCGCGCTACAGAGCGCGCCCTCCACGGCGCGCCTGCTTGCCGCGTCCTGCGTCCAGCCGGGCTTTCGCGCTAACGGACCGTCCCATCTGCGCCTAGTTTCCAGTGTGCATGAGAGAGCCGCTGACTATCCCTAGATAGTCGGCGGCTCTTTGCGTTCCTGCGATCGAAGGAAGCCTTGGGGCTGCCGTGCTGCGTCAACCCGCGGGCCATGCGCCGAGTGACAGGAGGAACCCGCCCGTGAAGGAAGAGATCATCGCCTTGCCGGCCATGTATGCCGATCATCACGTCCTGAGCGTGCGCCAGGCCTTGCTGAACCTGCCCGGCGTCGAAGCCGTGTGGGCCAGCGCGGCGCGGCGCAGCGCAAAGGTCCGCTACGATGAGGCGTTGCTGGCCTCGGGCGCGCTCTACGAGGCGCTGGAGGCGGCCGGTTACCCGCCCGGGGAGCCGGTGGCGCTCACCGAACTGCCTGCGCGCCACAAGGATGGCTCCGCCTGGCACACGGTTCTGGAACGCGTCACACGTACCGAGATGAAGGACCGCGAGATGGCCGGCGATTTCCGCCGCTACTAGCCGACCCTGGCACGACAGACGATGAGGAGCGCCAGACATGGCTGATGAAAGAAGCTCGGACCCCGCCGCGATTGAGGCGCTCGCGGCCTGCGAGGGGGTGATAGAGACCGCCTTTGACCGGGCGGCCAGCCTCAAGCCCTGCCCCATCGGGGGGGCCAGTTCGTGCTGTCGCGTGTGTGCCATGGGGCCCTGCCGCCTGGTGGGCAAGACCACGCGCGGCATCTGTGGTGCGACGCGGGCCACCGTGGCGGCGCGCAACCTGGCCCGCGCGGTGGCGGCCGGCTCCTCCGCCCACTCGGATCACGGGCGCGGCCTGGCGCTGGCCCTCCTGGCGGTGGCCAAGGGCGAGGCCCAGGGCTACCGCATCCGCGACGAGGCCAAGCTCCGCGCCGTGGCGGGCTACCTGGGCATCGCGGAGGCTGGCCGCTCGGTGCCAGACGTGGCGTTGGAGGTGGCCGAGGCCGCCCTGGCCGAGTTCGGCAAGCAGACGGGCGAACTGCGCTATCTCGCCCGCGCCACGCCCGCACGCCAGGCCCTCTGGCGAGAGAAACACCTGGCCCCCCGCGGAGTCGACCGCGAAGTGGTGGAGACGATGCACCGCACGCACATGGGGGTGGACCAGGACGCCGAGCACATCCTGGACCAGGTACTGCGCACCTCCCTCGCCGACGGCTGGGGCGGGTCCATGTTGGGCACCGATATCAGCGACATCCTCTTCGGCACCCCCAGCCCGCTGCAGAGCCAGGTGAACCTGGGCGTCCTGAAGAATGACGAGGTCAACGTCGTCGTCCACGGGCACGAGCCGACCCTTTCGGAGATGATCGTGGCCGCCGCCAGCGATCCGGAGCTACTGGCCTACGCCGCGCGCAAGGGGGCCCGGGGCATCAACCTGGCCGGCATCTGCTGTACGGCCAATGAGGTGCTGATGCGCCACGGCATTCCCCCGGCGGGCAACTTTCTCTCTCAGGAGCTGGCCATCGCCACCGGCGCAGTCGAGGCCATGGTCGTCGACGTGCAGTGCATCATGCAATCACTGGCCGAGGTGGCCAGCCACTTTCACACCAAGCTGATCACGACCTCGGCGAAGGCCAAGATCGAGGGCGCCACGCACATCGAGTTCGACGAGCACCATGCCTACGACGGGGCCGTGGCGATCCTGCGGGCGGCCATCGACAACTACCCACATCGCGGGCGGACGCATATCCCCGCCGCCCACGAGGGGCTCATTGCCGGTTTTTCGCACGAGTACGTCCGCTACATGCAGGGGGGCAAGTACCGCGGCTCGTTCCGGCCGCTGAACGATGCGGTGGCCGCCGGGCGCATTCGCGGGTTGGCCGGCGTGGTGGGCTGCAACAATGCGCGCGTGCCGCAGGACGCGCCCACCACCCAGATCATCGCCGAGCTGATCCGCAACGACGTGCTGGTAGTCGTTACCGGGTGCGCGGCCACCGGCGCGGCCAAGTATGGCTATCTGCGTCCCGAGTTCATGGAACAGGCCGGCGCCGGGCTGCGCGAGGTCTGTGAGGCGATCGGCGTGCCGCCGGTGCTGCACGTGGGTTCCTGCGTCGACAACTCGCGCATTCTGACCATCCTCACCGAGTGCGCCACCGAGGGCGGCCTGGGGGACGACATCCCCGACCTGCCGGCGGTGGGCATCTGCCCCGAGTACATGTCGGAGAAGGCCCTGGCCATCGGCTCCTACTGCGCGGCCTCGGGCGCCTACGTGCTCTTTGGCCTGCCCAGCCCCGTCAGTGGCAGCCCCGAAGTGGTGGACCTGATGCTGCACGGCTGGATGCAGAAGGTGGGTGGGGGCATCGAGTTCGAGCCCGACGTGGAGGCACTCATCGCCAAGGCCCTGGCGCACATCGATGGCAAGCGCCAGGCGTTGGGGCTGGTGGCCTATGATCCGCTGCGCTACGGCGAGAGCGGGGACCGCCTGATGGCTGAGGCGCTGCAGGCAGTGCCGGCGGGCGAGCCCCTGAACCTCTATTCCGTCCGCCAGCAAGTTCCCGAGCAGGAGGCATAGGGAGATGTCCAAGTATATCGCCCAGGCCGCCATCCGGGGGGCCAACATGATCGTCGCGGAGGCCGAGGGGCTGCTGCGCTCCGCCATCGCCGACCTCGGCCCCGATACCCCGGTGGCCTTTACCAACACCGCCTATCACCTGCCGGTAACGCTGGGCTTTACCGGCCTCGAGGCGGACACGCTCGCCGGCCTCCAGCCCGTGCTGGCCCACGCCCGCAGGCTGCTGCATCAGGTCCCTGGGGACAGGCTGTGGCTCCCCTACCTGGGGGAAACGCTGGACTGCGGCACGGCCACCCTGCTGGCCATGGAGGCGATCGAGGCGATCCGCTTTGCCCGCGGCCAGCAGCCGGAACGGATCCCGGGCCTGCAGCTGACGGGCACCTCCTTCACCAGCCCCGACGCCTCCAGCGACGGCAACGATGGCCACGCCAACGGGCCGATCGACGATATCCAGCTGCGGGCCTGGGGCATCCAGCTGGTGGATGGCCGCATGCCCGGTTTTGCCGCTGTGGTGGGCGCAGCACGCAGCAACGAGGCCGCCGTGGCCATCGTGCGCGAGCTGCAAAAGCGCAACATCCTGGTGTTCCTCTCTGGGAACGTGAACGGGCGCAGCATCATCCATCAGCTGATGGAAGAGGGCGTCGAGATGGGCTACGACACCTACATCGTGCCCTTTGGCACCGATACCATCTCGGCGATCTATGCCCTTGGCTTTGCCACCCGCTCGGCGCTGACCTTTGGCGGCATGTCGGGCGGCCAGATCCGCGACATTCTGCTCTACAACAAGTACCGCGTGTTCGCCTTTGTACTGGCCCTCGGCGAGGTGGACGACTTAAAGTACGCGGCCGCGGCCGGGGCGATCAACTATGGCTTCCCCGTCATCGCCGACACGGTGATCCCCCAGATCCTGCCCACCGGCATCACCACCTACGAGCACGTGATCAGCATGCCCTTCGACGACATCGAGGGGGACTCGGACGCGGAGCGCGCCCGTCGGCTGGTCCAGCGTTGCACCGAGGTGCGCGGGGTCAAGATCAAGGTCACCGAGGTGCCGATCCCGGTGCCGTACGGCAGCGCCTTCGAGGGGGAGCGCGTGCGCCGCGCCGATATGCGCGTCGAGTTCGGCGGGCGCGACGCCCACGCCTTCGAGTACCTGCGCATGGCCGACCTGAACGAGATCGAGGACGGCCGCATCACGGTGGTGGGGCCCTCCTTCGACCAGGTGCCCGTCGGCGGGGCCATGGACCTCGGCGTGGTGGTGGAGGTGGCCGGCCGCAAGATGCAGGAGGACTTTGAGCCGGTGCTGGAGCGCCAGATGCACTATTTCGTGAACGGCGCCTCGGGCATCCAGCACATCGGCCAGCGCGACATCACCTGGATACGCCTCAGCAAGGCCGCGGTTGACAAGGGGTTCGCCCTGCGGCACCTGGGCGATATCCTCTACGCCCGCTTCCACGACGACTTTGGCGCCATCGTCGACAAGGTCCAGGTTACCGTCTACACCGAGCCGACGGCCTTCCGCGAATGGCTGGCCAGGGCGCGCGAGGCCTACCAGGCCCGCAACGTGCGCCTGGCCGACATGGTCGATAGCTCCGTGGACGAGTTCTACTCCTGCACGCTGTGCCAGAGCTTCGCCCCCAACCACGTCTGCCTGGTCTCGCCGGAGCGGCTGGGGTTGTGCGGCGCTTACAACTGGCTGGACTGCAAGGCCTCCAACCAGATCAACCCCACCGGCCCCAACCAGCCGATCGTCAAGGGGATCTGCGTCGACCCGACCTACGGCGTCTGGCAGGGGCCCAACCAGTTCGTCTACCAGAACTCGCACCAGACGGTGGAGCGGGTCTCGATGTACTCGATCATGCAGGACCCCATGACGGCCTGCGGCTGCTTCGAGTGCATTGCCATGGTCATCCCAGAGGCGAACGGCATCATGGTCGTCTCTCGAGAGGACCCCAGCATGACGCCGGCCGGCATGACCTTCTCGACCCTGGCGGGCGTGGCCGGCGGCGGGCTGCAGACCCCTGGGATGATGGGGGTGGGCAAGTACTACCTGCTCAGCCGCAAGTTCATCTCGGCCGATGGCGGCTTCAAGCGCATCGTGTGGATGTCCAGCATCCTAAAGACGACCATGGCCGAGGAACTCAAGGCCGTCTGCGAACGGGAGGGCGACCCCGACCTGCTCGACAAAATCGCCGATGAGCGCACCGTGACCACCGTGGAAGAGTTGCTGCCCTTCCTGGAAGAGCATGAACACCCGGCGCTGACGATGGACCCCATCTTCTGAGGGCGATTCCTCCAGCACACGAAAGGAGCTTCTGGATGGCCGCAGCCATGCCGAACGTGAAGGAAACCTGGACGGGCCGGATCCTGGAGGTCACCCTGGGGGCCGGGCCGGCCGAGGGCGGCACCCGGGGGCGCACCGTCACCATAGGGGGAGAGACCACGCTGCCCTTCCTGCACTTTGAGGGGCGCATCCCGCGGCGGCCGGCCGTGGCCGTCGAGGTCAGCGACCGGTCGCCCGACGACTGGTCTCCGTTGTTGATACAGGCCTGGGGGGATGTCCTTGGGGACGCCGGTGCCTGGGCGGCCCGTGCTGAGGAGGGCGGGGCGGACCTGATCGCCCTCTCCCTAGATAGTGCCCACCCCGAGCGCGGCAACACCGGTGCCAAGGAGGCCCGTGCTACCGTCCGGCGGGTGCTCGAGGCGACGTCGCTGCCCCTCATCATCTACGGGCCGGGCCAGCCTGACAAGGACAACGAGGTGCTGGTGGCCGCCGCGGAGGAGGCCGCCGGGGAGCGAGTGGCCCTGGGCAACTGCGAAGAGAAGAACTACCGCACCATTGTGGCGGCGGCCCTGGCCAGCCACCAACTGGTCATCGCCAGGAGCCCCATCGACGTGAACCTGGCCAAGCAGCTGAACATCCTGATCAGCGATATGCGGCTGGACCTGGACCGCATCCTGGTCGACCCCACCACGGGGGCGCTGGGCTATGGCATCGAGTACACGTATTCGGTGATGGAGCGCTTGCGGCTGGCCGCTCTGACGGGCGACAGCGTCTTGCAGCAGCCCCTCATCGTGACGGTGGGGCAGGAGGCCTGGCGGGCTAAAGAGGCGCGCACGGATGAGGGCGTCCCGCGGCAGTGGGGAGACTGGCTGGAGCGCGGCCTGCTCTGGGAGGCCAACACCGCCGTCACCCTCCTCGAGGCGGGTGCCGACATCGTGGTCCTCAGGCACCCAGGGGCCGTGCCCCTGGTGCACCGGGTGATC
Organism: Anaerolineae bacterium; assembly: GCA_040768605.1. GTDB lineage: Bacteria > Chloroflexota > Anaerolineae > UBA1429 > UBA1429 > JAAZBY01. The sequence continues at coordinate 313,084 of JAXGMP010000003.1, forward strand.
GACGGGCTCATGGCGGCTCCCAGCGCCTGAAGGATGGCTTGCGGCGGCCCAGGGGCCCCGTCAGAGCATGCGAAAGGAGTGCCACATGGCACTGAGCGGATTGGCAATCTACAAGCTGCTGCCCAAGACGAACTGCAAAGACTGCGGCTACCCCACCTGCCTGGCCTTTGCCATGAAGCTTGCTGCCCGACAGGTGGAGCTGGCCGATTGCCCGCACGTTTCGGAAGAGGCCAAGGCCCAGCTGGATTCGGCCTCGGCGCCGCCCATCCGCCTCATCGCGGTGGGCGCCGATGGCCACCGCCTGGAGGTGGGCAACGAGACGGTTCTCTTCCGCCATGAGAAGACGTTCTACCACGAGCCGGGCTTCTTTGTCCGGCTGGACGGCAACCTGAGCGACGCCGAGTTTGCCACACGGCTGCAAGAGGTCGCCGGGTACGGCGTGGAGCGCGTTGGGCAGGACCTGCATCCGAACGGTGTGGCCATCAGCGGGGAGGGCGCTGCGTTGGCCGCCAGGGTCGGCCAGGCGGTGCGGGCCGGCCTCGCCGTCGTTGTCATGGCCCCGGATGCGGCCGCGCTGGACGGGGCGCTCCAGGCAGCCCGGGGGGCGTCTCCGCTGGTCTATGCCGCAGAGGCCGCGAACTGGCGTGAGATAGCCGCCGTGGCCAAGAAGCATGATGTGCCCCTGGTGGTCCGCGGTGAGGGTGGCGACCTGGAGGGCCTGGCGGCGCTGACCGAACTCGTGGTCAAGGAGGGGGTCGAGAACCTAGTTCTGGATCCCGGGGTGCGCGGTTGGGCGGGGTCGCTGGAGGCGCTCACACGGCTGCGGCGTGCGGCGATCAAGAAGAACTACCGCCCCTTGGGGTACCCGACCATCACCTTCCCCGGAGAGGCGGCCGCCAGCCCGGCGGAGGAGGCTCTCCTGGCCGCCCAGCACGTGGCCAAGTACGCCGGGTTCATCGTGCTAGATCACTTCCGCCCGGCCGCCCTCTACTCGCTCCTCACCCTGCGCCAGAACATCTATACGGACCCGCAGAAGCCGATCCAGGTGAGCCCCGGTCTGTACGAGATCGGCAACCCCACGCCCGACGCTCCGCTCCTGGTGACCACCAACTTTTCGCTCACCTACTTTTCTGTGGCGGGCGAGGTAGAGGGGAGTGGCCGGCCGGCCTGGCTGCTGGTCTCTGACTCGGAGGGGATGTCGGTCCTGACGGCCTGGGCGGCGGGCAAGTTTGACGCGGAGAGCATTGCGAAGTCGGTACGTACGCTGGGCGTGGCCGACAAGGTTGCCCACCGCAAGATCGTGATCCCGGGCCTGGTGGCCTCGATCTCGGGTGAACTGGAGGACGAGCTGGCCGGATGGCAGGTGCTGGTGGGCCCGCGGGAGGCGATCGGCATCCCCTCCTATCTCAAGTACCTGGCGAGCGCCTGATGGCCGCGGGTGACGGGCGGCGCGGTGTGCCGGGCGGCACGTGCGCCGTTCGGCTGGAGCCGGCCGGGCGGACGGTTCGCGTGGCGCAGGGGGCGCTCCTGCTCGAGGCGCTGGACGCCGCCGCCTTGCAGGTGCCGCTTCCCTGCGGGGGCCAGGGGCGCTGTGGGCGCTGCATCGTCGTCGTGCGCGAGGGAGACGTGCGCCGGCGTTCGGTGTTGCGCCTGACCGAGGAGGAGGTGCGGCGCGGGTACGCCCTGGCCTGCCAGACGGTCGTCACGGGCGACGTGACGGTCTGGGTGCCGCCGCACGTCGAGGACCTTGAGCGGCTGGAGGCGGCCGACCGCGCGGACAAGGTCGCGCCCGAGGTGCTGGTCTGTGAGCACCGTCGGGAGCCCGGGGTGGTGGCTTATCCACTGACCGTGCCGCCACCGAGCATGGCCGACAACACCGCCGATCTGGAGCGCCTGGCGCGCGAGCTGGCGCGGGTGCACGGCGTGCGGGAGGTGCGGGCCACCCTCGGAGCGCTGCGGGCGCTGCCGGGGGCGCTGCGCGCCAAGGACTTTGCCGTGACGGCCGTCCTCGAGCGCGGCACCTGGGCCGAACCGGCTGGGCCGGCACGCTTGCTCGATGTATGGCCGGGTCGCCGGGCGCGGCCAGTCCTGGGGCTGGCCGTCGATATTGGCACCACCAGCGTGGTGACCTACCTGGCCGACCTGGCCACCGGCACGCTTCTGGAGCACGCTTCGGCCTACAACGCCCAGATCGCCTGCGGAGAGGACATCATCTCGCGGATCATCTATGCCCGGGATCACGCCAGGCTGCTCGAGCTGCAGGAGCGCGTCGTCGGCACCATCAACGAGCTGATCGACGCGATGTTGGCCAGCCGCGGCGCGCAGCCGGAGGAGATCGGCCTGGTCACCGTGGCCGGCAACACGACGATGCTGCACCTCTTTCTGGCTATCGAGCCCCGCTACATCCGCCTGGAGCCCTACCTTCCGGCGGCCGAACGCTTCCCACCGGTACTTGCGGGCGCCCTGGGCCTGCACGCCCACCCTGATGCCACGGTGGACTGCCTGCCGGTGGCGGGCGCCTACGTCGGTGGTGACATCAGCGCCGGCGTACTGCGCTCGGGCATGCATGAGCAGGACGCCGTGACCCTGTTCATCGACGTCGGCACCAACGGTGAGATGGTGCTGGGCAACCGTGACTGGTTGATCGCCTGTGCCTGCTCGGCGGGGCCGGCCTTTGAGGGCGCCGGCGCCGCCTCGGGTACCCGTGCCGCGCGCGGGGCCATCGAAGAGGTCTGGATCGACCCCGCCACGCTGGAGCCGACCTGGCGCACCTTGGGCGGGGCGCCGCCGATAGGAATCTGCGGGTCGGGCATGATCGCGCTACTCGGCGAGATGGTCTGGGCCGGGGTCATCGATAGGGGCGGCCGCCTGGCGGCGGACGGCCGCTCGCCGCGGGTGCGGCGCGGCGAGGAGGGACCCGAGTACGTCGTCGCCTGGGCCCACGAGACGCGCGACGGCCAGCGCGACCTGACCCTGAACGAGGCGGACATCCAGAATCTGCTGCGCGCCAAGGCGGCCATCTATGCCGGGGCTACCGTGCTGTGTGACAGCGTCGGCCTGTCTCTCGCCGACGTCGAGCGGGTGCTGATCGGCGGGGCCTTTGGCCAACACCTCGACGTGGAAAAGGCGATCGAGATCGGCCTGCTGCCCGACATGCCCTGGGACCGCTTCGCTTTCCTGGGGAACACCTCGGTGCAGGGCGCCTACCTAGCCATGACCTGCCGCGAGCATCGCGCCATGGTCGACGCGCTGGCCGCCAAGATGACCTACCTGGAGCTCAGTGCCGACAACCGCTTCATGGACGCCTTTACCTCCGCGCTGTTTATCCCCCATACGGACATGTCGCTGTTCCCGTCGGTGCGGGGCTTTAGCGTGGCGGGGAGGCGGACATGACTCTGACCTTGGCAGTGGCGGGCAAGGGCGGCACCGGCAAGACCACGTTTGCCGCGATGACCGTGCGCTACCTGCGCGAACGGGGCCACACGCCGATCCTGGCCATCGACGCCGACCCGAGCGCCAACCTGAACCTGGCGCTGGGGCTGCCCTTACACGGCACGGTGGGGCAGATCCGCGAGGAGACGCGCGAACAGGTCAGTGGCGGGGCGTTCCAGGCCGGCATCAGCAAACCCGACTGGTTCCAGTATCAGGTGCTGCAGTGCCTGGTGGAGGGGCAGGACCTGGACCTTCTGGCCATGGGCCGCCCGGAGGGGCCCGGCTGCTACTGCGCGGCGAACCACATGCTCCGGCAGGCCATCGATCGCCTGGGGGACGCCTACCGCGCGGTGGTCATCGACAACGAGGCCGGGCTGGAGCACATCTCTCGCCAGACGACGCGCGACGTCGACTGGCTGTTCATCATCAGTGATCCGTCGCAGCGGGGGCTGGCCGCTGCGGAGCAGATCGTGGGGCTGCTGGCCTCGCTGGGCACCCGCATCGGCCGTGCCGGGCTGATCGTGAACCGCGTGCGCAACGGGCTGCCGCCCGCGCTGCAAGAGCGCATCGAGAGGCTGGGCGTGCCTTTCCTCGGCGCGCTCCCCGAAGACCCGGCCATCGCCCGCCTCGATGCCGAGGGCCGCCCGCTCATCCTGTTGGACGATGATACGGCAATCTATCCGGTCGTGACGGACCTGCTGGACGGCGCCCTCCGGGGAACCTGACCGTGCCAGCGTTGCGCTGCCAAGGAGGAGACCATGCTGATCATCGGTGAGAATATCCACATCATCTCCCCGCGGGTCAAGGAGGCCATCGCCACCCGCGACACGGAGACGATCCAGCGCCTGGCCAAGAGCCAGGTCGAACATGGCGCCCAGTTCCTAGACCTGAACATCGGCCCGCAGAAGCGCGAGGGCCCGGCGGTGATGGCCTGGCTGGTGCCCGCCGTCCAGGAAGTGGTGGACGTGGGGCTGTCCTTCGATACCACCAACCTGGAGGCGATCAAGAAGGGGCTGTCGCTGGCCAGGCGCCAGGCGATGATCAACTCGACCTCGGCAGAGCCGGAACGCCTGGAGCGGGTGCCGCCGGTGGCCGTCGAGTACAACGCGCGCCTCATCGCTCTGATGATGGGCAAGAGCGGCATCCCCGTCAGCGCCGAGGAGCGCGTCTCCATCGCCATCGACCAGCTGGTGCCGCGGGCCATGGAGGTGGGCCTCCCCTTCGAGAACCTGTTCCTCGACCCGCTGGTGCTCACCGTGGCGGGTTGCCAGGAGTACTGCCCGCACGCCGTCGAGGCCATCCGCTACATCAAACAGGCCATGGACCCCACGCCGATGACAGTCTGCGGGCTGAGCAACGTCTCGAACAATGTGCCGGCAGAAGGGCGCAGCCTGCTCAACCGCGTCTACCTGGTGATGCTGATGGCCGCCGGCTTGGATGCCGCCATCGCCGATCCGCTCGACGCCAGGCTGCTCGAGGTGATCCGCATCATCGAGGAGCGCGACGACTCTACGCCGCTGGGCGCCCTGCTCTTGACCATTCACGACCGCACCGTGGCGATGGAGGAACTGGAGCCCTCCGACGTGGACATGGGCGACCCTGAGCAGGTCGAGGTCTGGAGAACGGTGCAGGTGCTCTTGAACAAGACGATCTTTACCGAGTCATACCTGCGGGCCTGAGGCCCCCGCCGCGATCGGCCCGGGCGGTGCACCTGCCTGCTTTACGGGGCATACGTCGCCGTGTACACTGGCGTCATGATCGGCGCCACGCGGCGCGTACCCTGGATCAGGAGGTATGGAGATGCAGCATCCCTGGGAATCGGTGCTCACCATGAGTGTCGTCCATTTCATGGCCTATCCGGAATGCATGGGGGGCACCGGTCCGATCGCTGAGACGGTCACGCGTCTGGCGCTGGACCCCTTCTTCGGGGCGGCCGAGATCACGCGGATCAAGGATCCCGAGGAGCGCGCCAAGGTGCGCCAGATCGCCGAGCAGAGCCGCCTGCAGCTCGGCTACGGCGCACAGCCCGTCCTCCTCGCCGGGCTCAGCCTGAACGACCTGGACGCCGACGGCCGCAAGGCCGCGGTCGAGGCGATCAAGAAGTGCCTGGATGAGGCCGCCGAACTGGGCTGTGCCCGCCTGGCTTTCCTCAGCGGGCGCGACCCCGGGGACGCCCAGCGCGAGCGGGCCATCGACCTGCTGGCCGACTCGGTGACCACCTTGTGTCGCTACGGCCGGGAGAAGGGCGTAGCCCTGACGCTGGAGACCTTCGACCGCGACGTGGACAAGAAATCGCTGATCGGCCCCTCGGAGCTGGCGGCGTCCTTTGCCGCGCGCATCCGGGCGGACTTTCCCGAGTTCGGGCTGATGTACGACCTCAGCCACCTGCCGCTCCTGCATGAATCGACCATGCCGGCCCTCACGGCGCTCAAAGACCACCTGGTGCACGTGCACGTCGGCAATGCTGTGGTGACGCCGGGCCGCCCCGGGTACGGCGACCTGCACCCCCGCTTCGGCTTCCCGGGCGGTGAGAACGACGTCCCCGAGCTGGTCGAGTTCCTGAAGGGCCTCTTTACCATCGGCTTCCTGAAGCGCGGCGCGGGGCGCAGGCCGTGGGTGGGGTTCGAGGTCAAGCCGATGCCCGGCGAGTGCGGCGACCTGGTCATGGCCAACACTAAGCGCGCCTGGCGCCAGGCCTGGGCCGAGCTCGAAGTCTAGAGGCGACACGATGGTTGCCCCGCTGCCTGGGGCTTGATCCACTGGCCGGAGGGGGCCCTCTCCGGCCAGGGTCGTGTTGGGCGCCGCGTCGCGCGCGGGCGGCCGCGGATGCCAGGGAGGGAGGGCGATGGCGGCGTTCGACCCGGCGGCGGCCCAGCAGGCCCTGGCCCTCGAGCTAACCCCTTGGCACGCAGCCGTGGCAGACCCGGCCACCGCCCAGGAGGCCGTCCTCCAGCGGCAGCTCGCCGAGTACGCCCGGACGCGCTACGGCCGCGAGCACGGCGCGGCCCAGGTCGGTTCCCTGAGCGACTATCGCCGCGCGTTTCCTGAGGCCGACTATGAGGCCTACCAGCCTCTCATCCGCCAGGTGATGGCCGGGGACGTCGAGGCGCTCCTGTGGGAAGAGCCGCTCGGCTGGGCCATCACCCGCGGCACCACGCGCGACGAGTCCAAGTTCGTCCCCATGACCCCCACGGACCTACGCATGCGGGTGAGCGCCGGGCGCGCCGTGCTCAACTATGTGGCCCAGACGCGCCGCATCGACCTTTTCCAGGGCGTCAACCTAAACCTAAACTTCCCCTCGGTGGTGGGCGTGGTCAAGGTCGGCGACCGCGAAGTGGAGTACGGCTACTCGTCGGGGATCTACACCAAGCACGTCTCGGCCAGGACGCCGGTGCGCTCGCTGCCCACGCAGGAGGAGATCGACGCGCTGGGGGGCGGCAAGACGCTCCGAGACTGGCGCGCTCGTTTCGAGCTGGCCTACGAGCGCTGCCGGGGAGAGAACGTGACCCTGGTTGGCGGGGTCGCCTCGACGGCGGTGGAGTTCGGGCGCCACCTGCACCGCGCCCATGGCCTCTACCCCAAGGACCTGTGGAAGACGCAGGTCATGACCCTGGGCAGCCAGCCCGGGATCAACACCACCCACCGGCCGATCCTGCGCGCCCTCTACGGGCCGGCCGCCATCCGCGAGATCTATGGCGCTACCGAGGGGATGTTCGGCCAGCAGCGCGACGACAAGCGCGCCTGGGTGCCGAACTATGACCTCTTTTTCCTGGAGGTGGCCACCCGTTCCGGCACCAAGATGCTGCACGAGATGCGCCCGGGCGAGCTGGGCAGCCTGATCGTGTCGACGCCGGTGTTGCCACGTTACCGCATCCACGACGTCATCCTGGCCCTGGCGCCGCCCTACTTTCGCTGCATCGGGCGCGAGTCCGCCTGGACGCCGCTGCGCTACTACTGGCGGGAGTTCGCCTCCCTGAACCTGGGCAGGCTGTAGGAACCTGCCCTAGTCCTTGCCGCCCCGGCGAAAGATCCCGCCCAAAAGCATGCTGGCGCCGATGGCCACCAGCACCAACGGCCAGATGAGCGACCAGTTCCCGAAGGCCAGGCCGAACATCACGGCGGCCAGGATGGCCGTGCCCCCGACAGGGCCGCGATAGGCCGGCACCAAGAGGCGCACGATGACCTCGCCCACCAGGATGACGCCGATGCCGGCGGCAATGATCGTCCAGGCTACTTCGGACAGGAACGGTATAAAGATGGGCCAGTTGCGGGCCACGCCGGAGGCAAAGCGGTCCAGAAGGCCGGTGGTGTCGGCCAGGAGCACCAGGCCCACCCAGATGAGGATGATGGCCCAGACGATGGCGCTCAGTGGGTCGCGCCGGTGCTTCTCCTCTAGCGACTTTTCCTCAGAAGTCTTTTCCCGGGCCTTTTCGTCCTTCTCGTCGTGCTTCTCTAGTTCCTTCTCGTCGCGGTCGCTGCTGCTCATGCTGCCTCCTGCCCGTGTGACCCCAGCAGACCTCCGACTTTGCCGCGCCTCCGCCCCCTGACGCAATACCCGGCGGCCCTGCCCGTCGGCCAGGGCCCGCCATGCCTACGTGCTAGTATAGCACGAGAATCGAGTATTCTGCGCAGAAATGTCCAGGAAGTCGCTCGGCGGCCAGGCGCACGATGCCCGCGTGACGCCCCACCCTGACGAGATGCCCGGGCAGCACGCGCCGGGGCAGAGTCAGGAAAGGGGCAGGTGGGATGGCCGTGTCAGTGCAGGCAATGCATGGGGTTCTCCCGCGCGGCGTCCTCAGGCTCCTCGGTGTGTAGGTGTGGCCGCTGCTGCCGGCGAGCGGCTGTGGCAGCGGGATGCTGATATTGCCGCGCCGGCTCTATCCGTATATTATGGTACCCGAGTGCGCCAGGGGCGCCCGACGCGGCCACCTGACGTCGTGCGCCGCGCGGCGAGCCAGCATACAAGGATGACCACCATGACCATTGAGACTGCCCCGACCGACTTTATCCGCACCATCGTCGCGGAAGACACCAAGAGCGGCAAGTACGGCGGCCGCGTGCACACCCGCTTCCCTCCCGAGCCCAACGGTTACCCGCAGATCGGCCATGCCAAGTCGATCTGCCTAAACTTTGGCGTGGCGGAGGAGTTCGGCGGACTCTGCAACCTCCGCTTCGACGACACCAACCCCACGCGTGAGAGCACCGAGTACGTCGACGCCATGCGCGAGGGGATCCACTGGCTCGGGTTCGACTGGGGCGATCGCGAGTACTATGCCTCCGACTATTTTGACCAGCTGTACGACTATGCCGAGCAGCTCATCCAGGTGGGCAAGGCCTATGTGGACGACCTGCCCGCTGAGGAGATTCGCGCCTATCGCGGGACGCTGACCGAGCCGGGCAGGAACAGCCCCTACCGCGACCGAACGGTGGCCGAGAACCTGGATCTCTTCCGCCGCATGCGCGCCGGCGAGTTCGACGAGGGCGCCTGCGTGCTGCGCGCCAAGATCGACATGGCCTCCCCCAACATGGTCATGCGCGACCCGGTGCTGTACCGCATCCTAAAGGCCCCCCACCACCGTACTGGGGACAAGTGGGTCATCTATCCGCTGTACGACTTTACCCACTGCATTTCCGACTCGATCGAGGGCATCACCCACTCGCTGTGCACCCTCGAGTTTGAGAACAACCGTGAGCTGTACGACTGGATCCTGGAGACCTTGGGCCTCTACCGGCCGCAGCAGATCGAGTTTGCCTGGCTCAAGATCTCCTACACCATCCTCAGCAAGCGCTACCTGCGGCGGCTGGTGGAGGAGGGCTATGTGCGCGGCTGGGACGATCCGCGCCTCCCGACGCTGCAGGCCATCCGCAGGCGGGGCTACACGCCCGAGGCGGTGCGGGCCTTCATGGCCGGGGTGGGCATTTCCAAGACGAACAGCGTCGTCGACGTGGGCCTGCTGGAGCACTATCTGCGGCAGGACCTGAACCGCCGCGCCCCGCGCGTGATGGGTGTGCTGCGCCCGCTCAAGGTCGTCATCGAGAACTACCCGGAGGGGCAGGTCGAGTGGCTGGAGGCGGTCAACAACCCCGAGGACCCCGAGGCCGGCACGCGGCAGGTGCCCTTCTCTCGAGTTCTGTACATCGAGCAGGAGGACTTTATGGAGCACCCGCCGCACAAGTTCTTCCGCCTGGCGCCGGGGCGGGAGGTGCGCCTGCGCTACGGGTACTTTGTTACCTGCACCGGGGTCGTCAAGAACGATGCGGGGGATGTCGTCGAGCTACGCTGCACCTATGACCCCGCCACCCGTGGCGGAGACGCTCCCGATGGCCGCAAGGTGCGCGCCACGCTGCACTGGGTCTCGGCGGCGCACGCCCTGGACGCTGAGGTGCGCCTCTACGACCGGCTTTTCCTCAAGGAGGACCCCTTCGACGTGCCGGAGGGGCAGGAGTTCATCGCCAACCTGAACCCCCACTCGCTGGAGGTGCTCACCGGCTGCAAGGTGGAGCCCTCCCTGCAGGGCAAAGAGGCCGGCTTTACCTGCCAGTTTGAGCGGCAGGGCTATTTCTGCGTCGACCCCGACACGGCGGCGGACGGCCTGGTGTTCAACGAGACGGTGCCCCTGCGTGACACCTGGGCCAAGATCCAGGCCAAGGGGCAATAGCCCGCACCGCATCCACGCGGTTACCACTCGCGGAGGACTTGGTCCTCCGCGAGTGTCTGTTGCGCAGGACGGCGTGACGGCGGGGGGGGGCGCTGCGCAAGAATCGGGTGGCTGCGGGCCCGGCGGGGCCCTATACTGCCAGGAGAGCCCCGTCTACGCCCGAGGGAGGACGCGCCATGCAGGCCGTGCCCGTCACGCTCGAGGACCTGGCCGAGGACTATCGCCGGGTCGAACTGGCCATCCGCTATCTCGAAGATCACTACCGCGAGCAGCCCACTCTGGCCCGCGTGGCCGCGGAGGTGGGGCTGAGCGCGCACCACTTTCAGCGGGTGTTCAGCCGCTGGGTGGGGATCAGCCCCAAGCGCTTCCTGCAACACCTGACCCTGCTGCGCGCCAAGGAACTGCTCGAGCGCCGTGCCCCGCTGCTCGAGGCTAGCTACGATAGCGGGCTGTCAGGCCCGGGCCGGCTACACGACCTCTTTGTGCACTGCGAGGCCGTCACCCCCGGTGAGTACCGAGCGCGCGGCCGCGGGCTCACCATCCGCTACGGGTTCCAGCCGACGCCCTTGGGCGAGTGCCTCCTGGCGACCAGCGCACGGGGCATCGTCGGCCTGTCGTTCCTCGATGGCCTCGGGCCAGACGAGGCGCTGGGACAGCTGCGGTCGCGCTGGCCGCAGGCGCTCCTCCTCCCGGATCCGGAGGGGACACGCCGTACCGCCGAGAGGGTCTTCCTCCCGCACGCCGGGGCGGGGGCGCCGGTGGAGCTCGCACTGAGCGGCACCAACTTTCAGATCCAGGTGTGGCAGGCGCTACTGCGTATCCCCTGCGGCTCGGTGGTGACCTACCAGGATGTGGCCGTGGCCATCGGCATGCCGGCGAGCGTCCGGGCGGTCGGCAACGCGGTGGGGGGTAACCCGATCCCGGTGCTGGTGCCCTGCCACCGGGTGATCCGCAAGGATGGGTCTCTGGGTGGCTACCGCTACGGCCTGACCCGCAAGAGGGCCCTCCTGGGGTGCGAGCTCTACTGCTGACGAAGAGGGCGCGGCCCCCGCATCGTTCAGGGGCTGAGCGGCCCGGGGGCAGCAGGACACTCCCGCGTTCGACGGCGCACGCCCTCCAGGAGGGCCTCGGAACGTTTGCCGTGCGGCTCTGCTGATGATACACTGACCCCAGTGCACCGCGGCGCGGCCCCCTCGGGCGCGCGCCGCCCTCCAATCCAGGACACAGCGGGGCCATGGCCACTCTTGCTCTGTACAACAAATGGCGCGGGCAGACCTTTGCCGATATCCTCGGCCAGGAGCACATCACCACCACGCTCCAGAACCAGATCCGTGCCGGCCGCATTGGCCACGCCTACTTGTTCACCGGCCTGCGCGGCACGGGCAAGACCTCGACGGCGCGCATCCTGGCCAAGGCGATCAACTGCGTCGGCGGGGTGGACGAGCCACCCTGCAACCGCTGTCACATCTGCGTAAGCCTGACGGAGGGCCGTTCGCTGGACCTGGTCGAAATCGACGGCGCCTCCAACCGGGGCGTCGACGAGATCCGCGACCTGCGCGAACGGGTCAACTTTTCGCCGAGCGAGTGCCGCTACAAGGTCTACGTCATCGACGAAGTGCACATGCTCACGCGGGAGGCCTTTAACGCCCTGCTCAAGACGTTGGAGGAGCCCCCGGCGCACGTGGTGTTCATCATGTGCACCACCGAGCCGCACCGCCTTCCCGATACCGTGCTGTCGCGCTGCCAGCGCTTCGATTTCCGGCGCGGCGCGCTGGATACCATCCTCGCCAAGCTGCGCACCATCTGTGAGCGCGAGGGGCTAGCCGTCCAGCCCGAGGCGCTGGAGTTCATCGCTCGGCGAGCTACCGGTAGCTTCCGAGACGCCGAAAGCCTCCTCGACCAGCTGAGCGCCTACGGTACGACCGAGATCACCCTGGCGCAGGTGCAGGGGCTTTTGGGCACCGCCTCGTCGGCCCTGGTGGCGGACATCGTGCGGGCGCTTCTGACCCGCGACGTCCCCAGCGGCCTGCGGGCCATCAGCCAGGCGTTTGACGGCGGGGCCGAACCGCGCCAGTTCGTGGCAGACCTGTTGGAGTATCTGCGGGCGCTGATGCTACTGACCGTGGGCGGCGCGGCCGAGCTGGACACCCTGGGGCCCGAGGTCGTGGAGGAACTGCGCGGGTTGACGGCGCTGCCGGGTTACTCGCTGGGGCTGGTGGTGCGGGCCATTCGCCTCTTCAACGAGGCCACCCAGGGATTGCGCTACGCCGTGCGGCCGGAGCTGCCGCTGGAGCTGGCCCTGGTGGAGGCGGCCCTCCCCGCAGAGGCCGCCGCGCTTCCGGCCCAGCCGGTGGCCGCGGCCCCCTCGCCTGCCCCGACTGAGTCGGTGGCTTCGACGCCGCCCGCGCCGCGGGCCGAACAGGCGGCTGCGCCGGCCGAGGCACAGCCCGCTGCGAGCCCTGCTGCCGAACAGCCGGCGCGGGAAGAGCCCGCTGCGCCCCAGGCGCAGCCGGACCGGTCGCGGGTGCCCCGGCGCGCTCCGGCGGTGCAGGAAGCTTCTCCGGCGCAGGCAGAAGAGCTGACGCCGGCCGAACCGGAGCGCGCGGAGCCTGCTCCCGCCGTCGACAGGCCGGCGGACGTGCCCGCGCTGACGCTGGACTGGGTACGGGGGCACTGGCAGAAGGTGCTCATCCACGTCCGCTCCAACTCGCGCCAGGTGGAGGCGCTGCTGAAGTCGGCCGAGCCTATCGAGGTGTACGGCACTAAGGTGGTGCTCGGCTGTGAGGCCGAGTTCCACTCGAGCAAGCTAGCGGAGGACAAGCGCCGCGTCGTGGTCGAGCAGGCGCTGAGTGCCGTGCTGGGGGTGGCCTGCACGGTAACCTGCAGTGTGACTCGGGGGGGCGGCCTGAGCCGCAACGGGCCGGGCCAGGAGCCGCCCGGAGACATCTTTGAGGCTGGTAACCCGCGCAAGGCTGCGGAAGAGCGCCTGCTGAACCACCCCGCGGTCGTCGAACTGACCAGGCAGGGGGGCCGGGTGACCAGGGTACGTGTAAACGATGCGGACAATGCGGAGGAAGACCGTGGCCAGTAAGGGGAAAAAGCGCTTCAAGGCGCCCGTGATGGGCGGTCGCGTCGACAAAATGGCGCAGATGGAACGCCTGCAGAAGCAGATGGCCGAGGCACAGCAGAGCCTGGCCGAGGCCACCGTGACGGCGGCCTCCGGCGGGGGCGCTGTGACGATCGAGATGACCGGGGCGCAGGAGGTCCGTTCGATCACCATCAAGCCCGAAGTCGTCGATCCAGATGACGTCGAGATGCTCCAGGACCTGATCCTGGCCGCCTTCAAGGAGGCCCAGGACAAGTCGCAGCAGCTGGCTGCCCAGATGCTGGGCCCTCTCGCCGGCGGGACCGACCTGGGCGGGTTGCTGTAGGCCATGTCCGCCACACCACGACCGGTCAGCAAGCTGATCGAGGCGTTCAGCCGTCTGCCCGGCATTGGGCCCAAGACGGCCTCGCGGCTAACGTATTACCTGCTCCGCTCGGGGCAGGAGGATGCCCGCGTCCTTTCGGAGGCGCTGGCGGAGCTGCACAGCGGCACCGTTTTCTGCTCTGTCTGCTGTAACATCAGCGAATCGGACCCCTGCGCTCTCTGCAGCGATGAGAGCCGCCATCGCGAGCAGATCTGTGTGGTGGAGGAACCGCTCGACGTCCTGGCGATCGAGAACACCGGCGCCTACAGGGGTCTCTATCACGTCCTGCACGGCCACATCTCGCCGATGGAGCGCATCGGCCCGGACGAGCTGCGCATCCGCGAGCTGGTGCGGCGCCTCGAGCCGGGGGGCGTGGCGGAGGTGATCGTGGCCACCAACCCCACCCTGGAGGGCGACGCCACGGCCATGTACCTCGCCGGCCTGCTGGGGCCGCTGGGGGTCAAGGTGTCGCGGCTGGCCCTGGGCCTGCCCCGTGGCGGTGACCTGGAGTATGCCGATCGCGTGACGCTGGCGGAATCACTGGCCGGGCGCCGGACGCTGTAGGGCAGAGCGCTAGATCGCGCCATCGCCCTGCCGGAGGGAAGGCAGGGCGCGAAGCGGCAAAAAGGGGTTGACTGACGACCGTTTCGCGGTATAATCGGATACGACTGCTCTGGTATACCGGGTGTTCGCAGCGTCGCCGCGCCTGGGATCGGTTGGTGGTGCCCCACCGGGTCCCAGGCGGGCCGATGTTTCTGACAGCAAGGGTGGGCCCATGCACATGACGCAGCGCGTCCTGGTGGTTGGCGGCGGGGTGGCCGGGCTGACGGCCGCGGTGAGCCTCGCCCAGCGGGGCCACGCGGTGACCCTGGTAGAGCGGGAGCAACTGCTTGGCGGCCAGGCCAACACGGTCTGCTGCAAGGCCATCAACGGCGTCTGCCAGCTGTGCGGCGCCTGCCTGCTGGCGGACGCGCTGGAAGCCGCCGGGCACCAGGCCGGGCTCGATATGCGCACGGGCACGCGCCTTCAGGACCTCTCTCGCGCAGACGGAGCGCTGACGGCCACGCTGCTCTCCCCGGCCGGCTCCGTGACCCTCCCCTGTTCGGCCCTCGTTCTGGCTACCGGCTTTGACCACGTCGACGCGCGCACCAAGGGGCCCTACGGCTACGGCATCCTCCCCGCCGTGATCAGTGGCGAGGAACTGGAGCGCCGACTGAAGGTCGAAGGCCAGGCCACCTACGATGGCCCCGCGCTCAAGCGGGTGGCCTTTGTGCAGTGCGTGGGGTCGCGCGACGAACACGCCGGGCGCGGTTACTGCTCACAGGTGTGCTGCCGGTACGCCTTGCGGCTGGCCCGCGTGCTCAAGGCGCGCGTGCCGCAGGTCGATATCACCGTTTTCAAGATGGACATCCAGACCTCCGGGCGGGACTTTCGGGCGACCTGGAACGCCGTCGCTTCCGAGGGGATCCGGATTGTGGCTGGGCTGCCGGCCGTGGTGCGCCGCTCGCCCGAGGATCCGCAGCGTGCGCAGTTCCTCTATGACGACATCCTGGCAGGGCAGATGGGGCAGGACGAGTTTGACCTGGTGGTGCTCTCGACCGGCATGCAGCCGCGGAGTGACGCGGAGGCGGTGGCTGGGCTTGCGGGCATCAACCGCGATCGCTTTGGGTTCCTTGCCACCCGTGAGGACGGCGTGAGCACCATCGGCGAGGGGGTCTTTGCGGCCGGCGCTTGCGCCGCGCCGCGCTCCATCGCCGAGTCGGTGGCGCACGCCAAGGTGGCCGCCGCCGCCTGCCATCGCTATCTTCAGGAGAAGGGCGCATGAGCGATCGTGTCCCCGTCAAGCGGAGCGTGCTGGTGCTGGGGGCGGCTCCGGAGGCCGGCTGGGTCAGCGCCGAGCTGGCCGGGCTGGGTTACCGCGTCGAGTGGGTGGCCGCAGGCGGGGCTGCGCCTGAGGGCGTGGCTGCCCCTGGCGTGGCCTATCGCGAGGGGCACCTGGTGCGGCTGGATGGCCAGGTGGGCGCCTTTCGCGCCTGGCTGGCCGGCAATGGCGGCGCCGCGACCAGCCTGGACGCGGCCGCGGTAGTGGTGGCCAGCGGAAACCGCCGGCTCGTGCCCTGGGAACGCTACGGGCTGAGCCCCGCCACGCCGAGCGTGCTGAGCGTACCCCAGGTGCGCGCCCTGCTCGGGGCTCAACGCCCCACCGGCCCGGCCCTGGAACACCGCAACCAAGCCTTCCTGATCGCCCTCGACCTGGGCGGAGAGACCGGCAAGGAGACCGCCACCGAGGCCCTGGAACTGGCCCGCGACCTGCGCCGGGCTTGGCGTGGCGAGGTCTACGTCTTTTACCAGAATCTGAAGGTTGACACCGCCAACCTCGACGCGCTGACCCGCCAGATGCGCGAGGAGGGCGTCCTCTTTTGCCGCTACGAGAAGCCCACCCTGCAGGCCGCTGACGAGGGCGTGTCCTTTACCTACGTGGAGGGCACTGTGCGCGGCGACCTCCTGATCGTTCCCGAGGACACCGCCCCCGCGGAGGATACCCTGTCGCTGGCCGAGGCATTGCGGGTGCGCGTGGGGGAGGACGGCCACCTCCAGGAGATCAACGTCCGGCAGCACCGTCCCGGCCATGCGGAGCGCAAGGGGATCTATTACGCCGGGCGCTGCCACCTCGACGCGGACCTGGCCACCCTGCGCGCCGACGCCGCCCGCGCCGCGTCGGACGTCGACGCGCTGCTCGGCCAGGGCTATCTGGAGCCGGAGGCAGTCCGCGCCCACGTCGACTCGGCGGCGTGCGTGCGCTGCCTCACCTGTGTGCGGTCTTGCCCACATGCCGCCGTCGAGATCGCCGACTATGAGGAGGTTACCGCCGCGCGGGTGCTGGACCTGGCCTGCCGCGGCTGTGGCGCTTGCGTGGCCAACTGCCCGGTGCAGGCCATCGACCTACTCGGCCTGGCCGTGCCGGCCTGGGCCCAGAGAGCCCGAGAAGAGGTGGCTGCCTCATGAGCGACGAATCCAGGATGGTCGTGGTCGGCTGTACCCACTCGGCCGGGGTGGCCCGTGATGGCCTGACGACGCTGGGCCAGGCCCTGCCGGGGTACGTGGAGTGGATGGACGTCTCCTGCGGCGGATCGGTCGACGATCTGCTGCTTCTGAGGGCCTTTGAGGCGGGCGCCGAACGCGTGCTGGTGCTAACCTGCAACTCGGGAGCCTGTCGCTCTCTGGACGGCAGCCGCTGGGCCGAGAAGCGCTGTGCCGCCACGCAGAGGCTGCTCGGCGAGATCGGCATTGAAACGTGGCGCCTGCAGTGCCGGCCCATCGGCCCCAACATGTCGGCCGATCTCCTGGCCTGGGTGACCGACTTTGGCGCGCCGGCGCCCGCCCCTGCCGCGGCCGCCGAGGCGGCGCCCGCGGGCCAACAGTGAGGGAACCATGATCGTAGCTGAGCGCAAGCCGTTGCCCGAGATCGTCAACAACGTCCGCGAACTGGAGCGGCTGCTCGTGGTGGGGTGCGACACCTGCGTGGCCGTCTGCCTGGCGGGCGGTCAGCGCGAGGTGGCCGTCCTGAGCGCGGCCCTACGCCTGGCGCTGCGCGGCCGTGAGGCGCCCTTCCACATTGTCGAGCGGAGCATCGAGCGGCAGTGCGAGGAGGAGTTCAACGAGCCGTTGGCCACCGAGATCGCCGCGGCCGATGCCGTGCTCTCCATGGCCTGCGGCGTCGGCGTGCAGACGCTGGCCGAGCAGTTCCCCAACGCCGTGATCCTGCCCGCCCTGAACACCAAGTTCATGGGCCGGCCGGAGGAGATCGGTGTCTGGTCCGAGCGCTGCTATGGCTGCGGGGACTGCGTGCTGGACCGCTTCGGTGGCGTGTGCCCCATCGCCCGCTGCTCCAAGAGCCTGCTGAACGGCCCCTGCGGCGGCTCGGCCAACGGCAAGTGTGAGGTGGACCCCAAGAGTATCGACTGCGCCTGGCAGCTCATCTACGACCGGATGGTGCGCCTCGGACAGGTGGACCGGCTGGCCGCCGTGGAGCCCGCCAAAGACTGGCGCCCCTCGCGGCACGGCGGGCCGCGCAAGATCGTGCGGGAGGACATGGTACTGTGAAGTGCGGCAGCAACCTGGAGCGCCTCCTCTCATCCGGAGCATTCGCCGTGACCGCCGAGCTGGGTCCTCCCAAGGGCACTGACCTCGACGTCGTCCGCCGCAAGATGGAGCTTCTCCGCGGCGTGTGCGACGCGGTGAACGTGACCGACAACCAGACGGCCATCGTCCGCCTGAGCAGCGTGGCCACCTGCGCGCTGCTGGCGCAGGCGGGGATCGAGCCGGTGATGCAGATGACCTGCCGAGACCGCAACCGCCTGGCCATCCAGGCCGACGTCTTTGGCGCTTCGGCCCTGGGCGTGCGCAACCTCCTGTGCCTGACGGGGGACCATCAGGTGTTCGGCAACCACCCGGCGGCCAAGAACGTGTACGACCTGGACTCCGTCCAGCTCATCCACGTGATCAAACGCCTGCGCGATGAGGGCCTTACCGAGAGTGGGGAGGCCGTCGAGGGCCCTGTGCCGATGTTCATCGGCGGCGCCGCCAACCCCTTTGGCGACCCCTTTGAGATGCGCGTCATCCGCCTGGCCAAAAAGGTGGCCGCGGGCGTGGACTTTATCCAGACGCAGTGCATCTTTGACATGCCCCGCTTCAAGGCCTGGATGAAGCGCGTGGTGGACCTGGGCCTGCACGAGAAGGTGCACATCCTGGCGGGCGTCATGCCGCTCAAGTCGGCGGCGGCAGCGCGCTTTATCGACCAGAACGTGGCCGGTATCAGCGTGCCCGCCGAGATCATCAAGCGGATGAGCGGCGCCGGCCGCGGGCAGAAGGCGCGCGACGAGGGCATGCGCCTCTGCGCCGAGACCATCCAGGAAGCCCGTGAGATCGTTGGCGTGGCGGGCACGCACATCATGGCCGTCGAGTGGGAAGAGGCCATCCGGCCGATCACCGAGATGGCCGGCCTGCTGCCCCGCCCCGCTGTGAGCGACGCGCCTGCGGCGGTGGACCCCCAGTGACGAGAGAGGTCGGGATGGCGGAGATGAACGCAAAAGCGTACGACCCCAACTTCAAGTACGACGTCGCGGCGCAGCCGGGCGGTGAGCAGCTCAAGGTATGCTTTTCCTGTGGCACCTGTACGGCCGGCTGCCCGGTGACCGAGGCCGACCCACGCTACAGCCCGCGGCGGATCATCCGGCAGGCGCTGCTGGGGCAGCGCGAGGCGGTGCTCTCTAGCGAGCTGCTCTGGTATTGCGAGACGTGCTACGCCTGCTCGGCCTACTGCCCGCAGAACGTCAAGTTCGGCGATGTGATGCGCGCCCTGCGTGAGATGGCCGTGGCCGAGGGGTACTGGAAGCCCGAGTTCCTCGAGCGCATCCGCAATGTCGATCGCCTGGCGCACGACCTGCGCCTGGACCTGGTGCGTGCGGCGCTGGCCTCGCGCGAGGAGGCTGAGCCCGCCTCGCTGGAGGCGGCCACCGAGAGCGTGGCCGGCAAGATCGCCGGCGCCAGGGTATAGGACATTCCGGCCGGGCCGTCGCGCAGCGACGCCGCGCCATTCGCCTTACGGCGTGATCGCAGAGGACGTCAATGGATCCACACGCGGATGGGAACAAGGTTGGGGCAGTACTGGTGGTGGGCGGGGGCATCGCCGGCATCCAGGCCTCCCTGGACCTGGCGGATTCCGGCTACAAGGTGCACCTGCTGGAGGCCTCTCCCGCCATTGGCGGCGCCATGGCCCAGCTGGACAAGACCTTCCCGACCAACGACTGCTCCATGTGCATCCTCTCGCCCAAGGTCGTCGAGTGCGCCCGGCACCTGAACATCCAGCTGCACACCTGGTCCGAGTTGGAGGCGCTCGAGGGAGAGGCGGGGCACTTCCGGGCCCGCCTACGGCACAAGCCGCGCTTCGTCCATGCGGACAAGTGCACCGGCTGCTCCGAGTGCACCACGGTGTGCCCCATCGAGGTGCCCAACGAGTTTGACGAGAACCTGGCCCCGCGCAAGGCGATCTACCGCCCCTTTCCCCAGGCGGTGCCCAACATCTTTGCCATCGACAAGCGGGGCACCTCACCGTGCAAGGCGGCCTGCCCGGCAGGCACCAGCGCCCAGGGCTACATCGCCCTGATCGCCGAGGGGCGCTACGCCGAGGCGTTGGAGGTTAGCCGGTTGGCCAACCCCTTCACCTCGGTGTGTGGGCGGATCTGCTACCATCCCTGCGAGGCGGCCTGTAGCCGTCAGCTGGCCGACGGCCAGGCGGTCTCGATCGCCTCGCTCAAGCGCTTCATGGCCGACTGGGCCGCCCAGCACGGTGACGCGGCGGTGCAGCCGGCGCCGGTGACGCGTGAGGAGCGCGTGGCCATCGTCGGCGCCGGCCCTTGCGGCCTGACGGCCGCCCAGGACCTGGCCCTGCTCGGTTACGCCGTGACGGTGTACGAGTCGCGCCCCAAGGCGGGCGGGATGCTGCGCTACGGCATCCCCGACTACCGCCTGCCGCAGGAAGTGCTGGACCAGGAGATCGCCCGCATCGCGGCGCTCGGGGTGCGCATCCTGACGAACTCGCCCGTGGCCGACCTGGACGCCCTGCGCCAAGAGTACGACGCCGTGCACCTGGCCGTGGGGGCACACTCAGCCCCCGGCCTGCGGGTGCCCGGTGAGGACCTGGACGGCGTGCGTTCGGCGATCGACTTTTTGCGGGCGGTGAACTCGGGCGAGCGGCCTGACGTCGGCCGGCGCGTGGTGGTGGTCGGCGGCGGGAACACGGCCATCGACGCCGCCCGCTGCGCGCTGCGCCTGGGCGCCGAGGTCACTATCGCCTATCGCCGCTCGCGCACCGAGATGCCCGCCTACGCCTTCGAGGTCGACGAGGCCGAGGCCGAGGGCGTAAATCTCTCGCTCCTGACCAACCCCGTGCGGATCGCGGGGCGCGAGGGACGGGTGACCGGCGTCGAGATGGTGCAGATGTGCCTTGGCGAGCCCGACCAGAGCGGGCGCCGCCGGCCGATCCCAGTGGACGGCTCCAACTATGTCGTAGAGGCCGACACGGTCATCCTGGCCATCGGCCAGACGCCCGACCTGGGCTTCCTGCCGGGCAGCGTCCGGGTGACGCGCGGCGGCACCATCGCCATCGACGCGGCCAGCTGCGCCACCAGCGTGGAGGGGGTCTTTGCCGGCGGAGACGCCGCCAGCGGCCCGCGCAGCGCCATCGAGGCGGTGGGCATGGGGCACCGCGTGGCCGAGAGCATCCACCACTACCTGAGCGGCGCCGAGGTGACCTTCCTGCCCCGCATCCAGGAGGCGGAGGTCGTCGCACTGGACCGCCAGGAGGTGGCCGGCAAGCTGAAGGCCGGCACCGCCAGCGCCCGCCCCCGGGCGCATATGCCCGAGCGCGCCATCGCCGAGCGCATCCACGACTTTGACGAGGTGAGCCTCGGGTTCAGCGAGGAACAGGCCCGCGAGGAGGCCGGGCGCTGCCTGGCCTGCGGGGTCTGCTCGGAATGCTACCGCTGCGTGGAGGCCTGCAAGCCGGGCGCCATCGACCACGCCCTGCGCGAGACCTACAGCGACGTGGAGGTGGGCGCCGTCATCCTGGCCCCCGGGTTCGACGAGTTCGACGCGGCGCGCAAGTACGAGCTGGGCTACAGCCGCTTCGCCGACGTGGTGACCTCCATCGAGTTCGAGCGCATCCTGTCGGCCTCGGGCCCCTTTGGCGGGCACCTGCAGCGCCCCTCCGACGGCAAGGAACCCAAGCGCATCGCCTTCCTGCAGTGCGTGGGCTCGCGGGATGTGCAGGTCGGCAACGACTATTGCTCGTCAGTATGCTGTATGTACGCCATCAAAGAGGCGGTCATCGCCCGCGAGCATGCCCGCGGCGTGCAGGCCTCCATCTTTTACATGGACATGCGCTGCTACGGGAAGGACTTTGACAAGTACTATGAGCGGGCGCGCGACGAGTACGGCGTGCGCTTTGTGCGCTCGCGGGTGGCCAAGGTCGACCGTCGCCCGGACGGCGCGCTGGACGTGGTCTATGTGACCGAAGACGACCGCCTGGTGCACGAGCCATTCGATCTGGTGGTCCTCTCGGTGGGGCTGGAGCCCTCCGCCGGCACCCGCGCCCTGATCGACATGCTGGACCTTCGCCGCGGCGAGGGCGGTTTCTGCTTTACCGACGAGTTCGCGCCGCTGGCCACCTCACGCGAGGGGATCTATGTCTGCGGGGCGGCGAGCGGCCCCAAGGACATCCCCGAGACGGTGGTGCAGGCCAGCGCCGCGGCCGCCGAGGCCGGGCGACTGTTGGCCTCGCAGCGGGGCACGCTGACGCGGGCCAAAGAGTATCCGCCCGAGATCGACGTTACCGGGCAGGCCCCGCGGGTGGGCGTCTTCGTCTGCCACTGCGGCATCAACATTGCCGGCACGGTGGACGTGGAGGCCGTGCAGGAATACGCCCGGCGGCTGCCCTACGTCGTCTATGCTGGGCGCAACCTGTTCACCTGCTCGCAGGACACCCAGGACGCCATGAAGCAGATCGTGGCGGAGCACGGGCTGAACCGGGTGGTGGTGGCCTCCTGCTCGCCGCGCACCCACGAGCCGCTCTTCCAGGAGACGATCCACGAGGCCGGCCTGAACCCCTACCTCTTTGAGCTGGCCAACATCCGCGACCAGTGTTCCTGGGTGCACATGACCCTGCCCGCCGAGGCCACCGACAAGGCCAAAGACCTGGTGCGCATGGCCGTCAGCCGTGCGGTGCAGAACCGGCCGCTCCACGGGCAGCCGCTGCCCGTTACGCACAGTGCTCTGGTCATCGGCGGCGGCATCACCGGGCTGGCGGCGGCGCTGAACATGGCCGGGCAGGGCTACGAGGTCGCCCTGGTCGAGCGCGAGGCCGTCCTGGGCGGGAATGCCCGGCACATACACTCGACTTTGCGGACGCGGGACGTGGGCCGCATCCTGAAAGAGATGATCGTCCGCGCCGAGGCCGACCCGCGCATCAAGGTGTACAAGAACGCCGTCGTCCAAGCGATCGAGGGCTTTGTGGGCAACTTCCAGTCGGTGATCCGCCAGGGCGCCAACGGGCAAGGGCCGACGGAGATCACCTTCAAGCACGGCGTGGTGATCGTGGCCACCGGTGCCGAGGAGCGCCGCACGAGCCAATATCTGTACGGGCAGGATCCGCGTGTCGTCACCCAGCGGGAGCTCGAGGAGGCCCTGGCCGAGGGCGCCCTGGCGTTGCCGCAGGGCGGCACGGTGGTGATGATTCAGTGCGTCGAATCGCGCACCGCCGAGCACCCCTACTGCAGCCGCGTGTGCTGCTCGCAGGCGCTCAAGAACGCCATCGCCATCAAGGAGCGCGATCCGGAGGCGAACGTCGTCGTCCTGTACCGTGACATCCGCTCGTACGGTCTGCGCGAGAGGTACTATCAGCAGGCCCGGGACGCGGGCGTCATCTTTGTCCGCTACGATCTGGAGGCGGACGAGAACGGCCGGGGCGGGCTGCCCGTCGTCGAGAGGCAGGATGGGCGCCTGGTCGTGCGTGCCTTCGACCCCATCGTCGGCGAGGAGGTCACCTTTGCGGCCGACGCCCTGGCGCTGAGCGTCGGGATCGGCCCGCGCGAGGACGCCGTAGACCTAGCCACCATGCTCAAGGTGCCCCTGAACGCCGAGCGCTTCTTCCTGGAGGCGCACATGAAGCTGCGGCCGGTAGAGTTCGCCACCGAGGGGGTCTTCCTGGCCGGCATGGCCCACGGGCCCAAGTTCGTCGAGGAGTCGATCGCCCAGGCCAACGCCGCGGTCTCGCGGGCCTGCACGGTGCTATCCAAGGCGGAGCTGATCTCCTCCGGCGCGGTGGCCCATGTGGACCAGGTGGCCTGTGTGGCCTGCGGCGACTGCGTGGCCATCTGCCCGTTCAAGGCCATCGATATGGTGAACAAAGAGGTGACCCGGCGCAACTTTAAGGACTGCGCGGAGGTCAACCCGGCCCTGTGCAAGGGGTGTGGCACCTGCGCGGCGGCCTGCCGCTCCGGCTGCATCACCCTGGACGGCTTTGACGATATGCAGATCATGGCCCAGATCTCGGCCCTGGTCTCTGACTGAGCGGCAAAGGACACACTGCATGGCCGAACCACAGACCGAAGCTGCCTGGGAGCCCAAGATCCTGGCCTTCCTGTGCAACTGGTGCTCGTACGCGGGGGCCGACCTGGCCGGCACGTCGCGGTTGCAATACCCGCCCAACGTGCGCGTGATCCGGGTGCCCTGCTCGGGGCGGGTCAACCCGATCTACATCGTCGCGGCGCTGCGGCAGGGGGCTGACGGGGTGCTCGTCTCGGGCTGCCACCCCGGAGACTGCCACTATCTGGCGGGGAACTATTTCGCGCGGCGGCGCTTTGCCATGCTGCAGCGCTACCTGGAATACCTGGGCATCGAAGAGGGGCGGGTGCAGTTCTCCTGGGTATCGGCCTCGGAGGCCAGCCGCTTTGCCGAGGTGGTCACCAAGGTGACCGAAGACGTCCGGCGCCTGGGCCCTAATCGCCGCCTGCGCATCCAGATGGCGCCGGCGCCCACCCTGGAGGCGGAAGAGCGATGAGCAGACTGCCCGGGCACGTCGCAGAGGCGATCAAGGGTTGGCTGAGTGCCGGCGAGATCGAGCTGTTCATCGGCTATCTGCCGGGGGCGCTCGGGCTGCGCGCCACGCCGGCCTTTGTGCGCAGTGCTGAGGAGGTCGATGCCCTGATCTGGGACGCCACGTGTGAGAACAACCTGGCGGCCTTTCTGCCCAAGTACCGGGGGCACAAGGTCGGCATCATGGTCAAGGGGTGCGATTCGCGCGCCCTGGTGGGCCTCCTGCAGGAGGGCCAGCTCAAGCGCGAGAACCTGCGCATCGTCGGCGTCAGCTGTGCGGGCGTCGTGGACCCCCGCAAGGCCGCCGCCCGGCTGGGCCTGTTCCTCGACGACCTCGACGAGGCCCGCCTGGATACTGACAGGATCCTGGTGGGCGACCGGGCGATGCCCCAAGCGGAGGCACTCTACGACCTCTGCTTGGCCTGCCGGCAGCACAACCCGATCATCAGCGACGTCCAGATGTGCGGGGCGGTGCCCGACGAGCCCGGCCAGGAGCCCTATGCGGCCGTCCACGAGATGGAGGCGCTCCCCGAGGACGAGCGCTGGGCGCGCTTTACTGCCGAGGTCGCCCGCTGCAACCTGTGTTACGCCTGCCGGAACGCCTGCCCGCTCTGCTACTGTAACGTCTGCTTTGCCGACCGCACCATGCCGCGCTGGGCCAACCAGAGCGCCGCGCCCGAGGACGTGCAGTTCTTCCAGCTGATGCGCATCTTCCACCTGGCCGGGCGCTGCGTGGGCTGCGGAGCCTGTACGCGTGCCTGCCCGCAGGGCGTCAACCTGCGCCTGCTTCTGGACAAGCTGCGGCTGGACGTGGCCGATCTCTACGGCTACGAGGCGGGGGTGAACCCCGAGGAGCAGCCGCCCCTGCGCGTCTACCGTCCGGAGGACTATAACGACTTTGTGCTGTAGGGGGGCGTGGCTGAGCGTGCCCACAAGGAGAGGGTGAAGCGGTGGATCCGTTGATGCTTGCCAAAGCCGAGCTGGAGGCCTTCGTGGCGGCGCTCCTGGCGCGCCGGAGGGTGGTGGCGCCGGTGCTGCGGAACGGCGACGTCGTCTTTGGGGAGGTCACCTCCGCCGCGGACGCCGTGCTGCACTACCGCAACACGCGGCTATCGGCCAAGGCCGCCCTGTTCCCGCAGGTCGAGTGCCTGGTGCGCTTTGCCAGGGAGCTGGACCGCTACAACGAGGCCGTGGTGACCCCGCTGGACGATACGCCCACGGTCCTCCTTGCTGCGCGCCCCTGCGACGCGCGCAGCCTGCTCTTGCTCGACCGCGTCTTTGCCCAGGGCGAGTACCACGATCCGTACTATCAGGCGCGGCGCCGCAGCACCGTGGTGGTGAGCCTGGCCTGTGACCGCCCGCGCAGCACCTGCTTCTGCCACTGGTTCGGCAGCGGCCCCTACGATCCCGAGGGCGCCGACGTTCTGATGCGCGAGGCCGGCGACGCGTACGTCCTCCAGGCGCTGAGCGAGGGCGGCCAGGCACTGCTCGCAGGGCCCGGCCTGGCCGTGGCGGACAGAGCGCACCTGGAGGCGGCCGCCCAGATCGAGGCGCAGGCCGTGGCTCGGATGCGGCCGGCCGAGCCGGTGGCCGGCATCGAGGAGGCCCTCGGCGGTCTGTTCAACGACCCGCTGTGGCGCGAGGTCTCGGAAAAGTGCCTGGCCTGTGGCACCTGCACCTACGTCTGTCCAGAGTGCCACTGCTTCAACATCGAGGACCGCGTGCTGCCGGGCGGCGGTGAGCGCGTGCGCGCCTGGGATTCGTGCATGTACCCGGGCTTTACCGTGCATGCCTCGGGGCACAACCCGCGGCCCGACCAGGCCGCCCGCTGGCGCCAGCGCACCATGCACAAGTTCGGCTATCTGCCGCGCAACGTCGGCCTGTACGGCTGCGTCGGCTGCGGGCGCTGCGTACAGAGCTGCCCCGTACAACTGGACATCCGCGCGGTGCTGGCTCGCGTCCGCCAGGCCGCCGGCACCACCGAGGGCGTCGGAGGGCCACAATGACCCTGACCCAGGAACACGTCTGCCAGTGTGGCCGCAACCCGTACCTGCCAATGAGCATGCGCCTGGTGCGCGTGGTCGACGAGGTCGACGATCGCAGCATCAAGAGCTTTGACCTGGCCTTCGAGCGGGAAGAGGACGCCGCGCGCTTTCGCTACACGCCCGGGCAGTTCTGCGAGCTGTCCCTGTTCGGCGTGGGTGAGGCGCCCTTTGGCATCGCCTCCTCCCCGACGGAGGAGGGGTTCCTGCGCTTCACCATCAAGCAGGCTGGCGTGGTCACCTCGCGGCTGCACAGCCTCAAGGCGGGGGACGTCATCGGCCTGCGCGGGCCGCTGGGGAACCACTTTCCCCTGGACCTGATGCAGGGCCAGGATGTGGTGGTGATCGGCGGCGGGTTCGCCTTTACCACGCTGCGCTCACTGATCGTGTACATGCTCGACGAGGCGCAGCGCGCCCGCTTTGGCAAGATCACCGTGGTGTACGGCTGCCGCACGCCGGACCTGCTGATGTACAAGGGTGACCTGGCCGCCTGGGAGGCCCGCGGCGACATTGACGTGTGGCAGACGATCGACGTACCCTTCCCCGGGTGGACGCGCAAGGTCGGCTTTGTGCCCGCGGTGACGGAAGAGGTCGCCCCGTCGGCCGCCAACGCGGTGGCCATCATCTGTGGCCCGCCGGTCATGATCCGCTTCACCCTGCCGGTGATGACCAAGCTGGGCTTTGGCAGCGACCAGATCTACACGTCGCTCGAGAACCGCATGAAGTGCGGCATCGGCAAGTGCGGCCGGTGCAACGTCGGGCACAAGTACGTCTGCCTGGATGGACCCGTGTTCAGCATGGCCGACCTGGCCGAGCTGCCACCAGAGTACTAGCCGGGTCCGCGCGCCCGCTAGGGCCCCGTTGCGATCCTCCGCGTCTTGGGATAATGTACCGCAGGGTCTGCCGTCGGCAGGCTGCGCCGCGCTCTCTGGCGGACCCGCTGGCCCAGCGAGGGACAGGAGCATGACCATGGCCTACACGGACAAGCGCGTCACGGAATTCCTCGACCTGTTGGCCTGCAAGGATCCCACCCCGGGCGGGGGCAGCGGTGCGGCGCTGGGCGGCGCCCTGGCGGCCGCCCTGGTCAGCATGGTCTGCAACCTGACCATCGGCAAGAAGGGCTACGAGGACGCCGAGGCCGCCATGCAGGGGATCTTGGCCCGCAGCGAAGCGTTGCGCGCCGAACTGCCCCGCCTGCTCGAGGCGGATACCCAGGTGTACGGCCGGGTCATGGATGCCTACCGCCTGCCCCGCAAGACGGATGAGCAAAAGGCGGCCCGCCAGGAGGCCATGCAGGCCGCGCTGCGAGACGCCACGCAGGTGCCCCTGGCCATCGCCGAGCGTTGCGCCCAGGTCGTCGACCTGGCCTTGCCCGCCGCCGAGCACGGCAACCAGTGGGCCGTGAGCGATGCCGGCGTTGGCGCGCTGCTTGCTGAGGCCTCTATGCACGCGGCGCTGCTGAACGTGTCGATCAACCTGGCGAGCATTGAGGATCAGGCCTATCTCGGCGAAGTGCAGCGCAAGATGGACGCCATCACCGGTGGGCGCCAGCAGACGAGGGACCGCGTCCTGGAGATCGTCCACCGCAAGATCGGCGCCTGAGGACGTTGCCGCCCCACCCAGCACAGGAGATACCACCATGACCGCACAGACCCTCGACGGGCGCGCCCTGGCCAAGACCATCAGCGAAGAGATCGCCGCGGATGTGGCGCAGTTCCGTGAGCAGCACGGCTGGGAGCCGGGCATCGCCGTGGTGCAGGTAGGCGCCGACCCCGCCTCCTCCTGGTACGTGAAGCAGATCCAGCGCAGCTTTGGCCGGGCCGGGATGCGGTGCGACCTGCGTGAGCTGCCGGCAGATACCTCGGCGGCAGACCTGACCGCGCTCCTCGCCGCCCTGAACGCCGACGCGCGCACGAACGGGGTCATCGTGCAGATGCCGCTGCCTGAGCACCTGCCGCAGAGCCTGGTCACCGATGTGCTGGACCCGGCCAAGGACGTCGACGGCATTCACCCGCTGAACGCGGGGAAGCTCCTGCAGGGCGCCGCCGACGCCGTCGCCCCGGCCACCCCGTCCGGCGGCATGGAGATCCTGAAGCGCTACGGGATTGAGCTGCGCGGCAAGCACGCGGTGATGGTGGGGCGCAGCAACATCGTCGGGCGGCCCATGGCCCTGCTGATGCTGCACCAGCACGCCACCGTCACCATCTGTCATTCGCGTACCCCGGACCTGGGCGCCGTCACGCGGCAGGGCGATGTGCTGGTTGCCGCGGTGGGGCGGGCCAAGATCGTAACCGGAGAGATGATCAAGCCGGGCGCCGTGGTGATCGACTTTGGCGTCAACGTGGTGGGAGACACCATGGTGGGCGACGTCGATACTGCGGCGGCCATGGAGGTGGCCAGCTACGTCACGCCGGTGCCCGGCGGGACGGGGCCTATGACCAACGTGATGCTCATGCGCAACACGCTGGCCGCCGCGAGACGGCAACTGGGGGAGGACTAGGCTCGTAACGCGTTCGGAGGCTTCGGATACCAGCCAGACGAAGGAGAACATCGATGAAGAGCGACCTGGAAATCGCCCAGGCAGCACAGCTAAAGCCGATCCTGGAGATCGCGGAGAGCATCGGCCTCCAACAGCAGGACCTGGAGCCCTACGGTTGGTACAAGGCCAAGGTGCACCTCGACGTGCGCGACCGATTCGCCGACCGGCCGAATGCCAAGTACGTCGACGTGACGGCCATCACCCCCACCCCGCTGGGCGAAGGCAAGACCACGACTACGGTGGGCCTCTCGCAGGCGTTGGCGTCGGAGTTGGGGCACCGCGTGTTCACCTGTATCCGGCAGCCCTCCATGGGCCCCACGTTCGGCATCAAGGGCGGGGCGGCCGGCGGCGGGTACTCGCAGATCGTGCCGATGGAGGACTTTAACCTCCACCTGACCGGCGACATCCACGCGGTCAGCGTCGCGCACAACCTGGCCGCGGCGGCCATCGATGGCCGCATGCTCCATGAGCGCCGCCTGTCGGACCGGGCGCTGGAGCGGGCCGGCGTCAAGCGCCTGGGGATCGACCCCTTCTCGATCATCTGGAACCGCGTGGTCGACGTCGAGGACGCTGCCCTGCGCGACATCGTCATCGGCCTGGGTGGTGAGGGCAACGGCTCGCCGCGGCAGGCGGGCTACGACATCTCGGTGGCCAGCGAGGTGATGGCCATTCTGGCCCTGGCCACCAGCGTCCAGGACCTGCGCGAGCGCCTGGGCCGCATCGTGGTGGGCACCGACATGAACTCCAAACCGGTGACGACGGAGGACCTGGGCGTGGCCGGGGCCATGGCCGTCCTGATGAAGGACGCGCTGATGCCCAACCTGATGCAGACGCTGGAGAACACGCCCGCCTTTGTGCACGCCGGGCCCTTTGCCAACATTGCCCACGGCAACTCCTCCGTTGTGGCGGATCAGATCGCCGTCAAGCTGTCGGACTATGTGATCACCGAGTCGGGCTTTGCTGCCGACATCGGCATGGAAAAGTTCCTGGACATCAAGTGCCGCACCAGCGGGCTGATCCCCAACTGTGTGGTGCTGGTGGCCACGGTGCGCGCGCTCAAGATGCACGGCGGCCTGGGCCGGGTCGTCCCGGGCAAGCCGCTGCCCACCGAGCTCACCACCGAGAACCTGGAGTACCTGCAGAAGGGCGCCGCGAACATGTGCGCCCATATCGCCATCGCCCGGCAGTTCGGCATCCCGGTGGTGGTGTGCATCAACCGCTTCAACACCGATACCGAGCGGGAGATCGCGCTGCTGCAAAAGATCGCCAAAGACGCCGGTGCCTTTGCCGCCGTGCCCAGCGACCATTGGGCCCGCGGTGGGGCGGGGGCGCGGGAGCTCGCCGAGGCGGTGGTGGCGGCCTGCGAGCAGCCGAGCAACTTCCAGTTCCTCTACCCGCTGGACATCCCCATCAAGGACAAGATCGAAACGATCGCGACGCGCATCTATGGGGCGGATGGCGTGGACTATTTGCCGGCCGCGGCCGACAAGCTCAAGCTCTACTCCACCCTGGGCTACGACAAGCTGCCGATCTGCATGGCCAAGACGCACCTGTCGCTGACCCACGACCCCACCATTAAGGGCGTGCCCAAGGGCTGGAGGCTGCCGATCCGGGACATCCGCGCCAGTATCGGCGCCGGCTTCCTCTATCCGCTGTGCGGTGAGATGAAGACCATGCCCGGCCTGCCTCGCCGGCCATCCTTCATGGGCATCGACATCGACGCCGACGGCAAGATCATCGGCTTGTCCTGAGGCGCTCGTCCGGATGACGTTCACAGGCCAGGGCAGGCGCCCTGGCCTGTGCGTTTGTGGCGTTGGCGCCCCGTGTGCGCGCAGGTAGAATGGGCGCGGAGAGGAAAGGTGAACGAGATCATCCGCGCGGTGCGCGAGACGGTAATGGAGCACGGCCTGCTCATCGCGGACGACACCGTGGTAGTGGGCGTGTCGGGCGGGGCTGACTCGTTGGCGCTTCTGCACCTGCTCTTGCGCCTGGGCGATGAGTTCGGCGTGCGGCTAGCGGTGGGCCACCTCGAGCACGGCATCCGCGGGCCAGAGTCGCTGGCCGATGCCGAGTACGTGCGGGGGATCGGCCAGGCCTGGGGGGTGCCCGTCACCGTCGCGCACCGGGACGTGCCCGCCCTGGCCCGCGCGCGAGGTCTGGCGCTCGAGGAGGCCGCCCGGCAGGAGCGCTACCGCTTCCTGGCGGCGCTGGCCCGCTCCCTCGGCGGGCGGACGGTGGCCGTCGCCCACCACGGGGACGACCAGGTCGAGACGGTGCTGATGCACCTGTTACGGGGCGCGGGCCTCGGGGGCCTACGCGGCATGCGGCCCCTCTCATGGCTCGACGAGCTGCGCCTCGGCGAGGAGCCGGAGGCGCGGCCGGCCGCGGAGGACAGGATCCGGCTCATCCGCCCCCTTCTCGGCGTGGAGCGCGCCGCCATCGAGGAGTACTGCCGGGCGGAGGGCCTGCGGCCGCGCTTTGACCGCTCCAACCTTGACACGACCTACTTTCGCAACCGGCTGCGGCATGAGCTGATCCCCATCCTGGAGACCTACAACCCCAACGTCCGCGCCGTGCTGCGTCGCACGGCTGAGGCGGTGGCCGGCGACTATGCCCTTTTGCGCGAACACCTCGCTGCGGCCTGGCCCGGGCTGGTGCGTGCCGAGTCGCCGGAGGAGATCGTCTACGACCTCGCGGCGTTGCGCGGCCTGCCCGACGGCCTGCTGCGCTCGGCGCTACGCGAGGGGATCCACCGGCTGCGCTGGTCGCTCCGCAACATCGGCTGGGTGCACGTCGACGACGCGTTGCGGGTGGTGCGCCGGGGGCAGACGGGCGCGGCGGCGACCCTGCCGGGCGGCCTGCTCTTGCGGCTGGGCTATGATGACGCGGCGCTGACCGCGGCGGACCGTCCGCCGGCGCCGTCGGGCGGGCCCCGCCTGGAGGGCGCCCCGCGGGAGGTCGCCGTGCCCGGTTGCACGCCGCTTGGCGCGGAGTGGGAACTGGTCATCAGGGAGGTCGCGCGCGGCGATCTGCCGCACGATTGGGATGTTGCCCCACATTCCCTGGTGGCCTACCTGGACGCCGACCGCCTGGCGCAGCCGCTGGCGCTGCGCTCGCGCCGGCCCGGAGACTGGCTGATGCCCCTGGGCATGGGGGGCCGCCGGCAACGGCTGGCCGACCTGATGATCAACGTCAAAATCCCGCGTGCAGAGCGCGACGGGACGCCGCTCCTGGTTGGCGGAGAGGAGATCGCCTGGGTCGTGGGCTGGCGGACGGACGCTCGGAGCGCGGTTCGCGAGGATACCCGTCGCATTCTGGTTGCCGAGGTCCGCCGCCGGCGGGCCGCGGAGTAGAGGAGCGCATGAGCACAACAGCATCCCAGACCGTCCTGCTCCGCGAGGGGCGCGAGGCGTCTCTGCGGCGTCGCCACCCCTGGGTCTTTTCGGGCGCCATCGGGCGCAAGGTCGGCGAGCCGGCGGCGGGCGATATCGTCGAGGTGCGCTCCGCCGCCGGAGAGTTCCTGGCGCGGGGCTACTACAATCCCGCCTCCAGCCTGGCCGTGCGAGTGCTGACCTGGGATGAGGAGGCGGCCGTCGGCCCCGACCTGTGGCGGCGGCGCTTGGCCGCCGCGCTGCGGCGTCGGCAGGCGCTGGCCGAGGACCCTGGCACTACGGCCTACCGGCTGGTCTACGCCGAGTCAGACGGGCTGCCCGGCCTGATCGTGGACCGCTACGGCGACTGGCTGGTGCTGCAGTCGCTGACGCTGGGGATGGACGCGCTCAAGGGCGAGATCCTCTCCGCTTTGGTTGACTTGACGGCGCCCCGCGGTATCTATGAGCGCAGCGACGCCGACGTGCGCGCGCAGGAGGGCCTCGCCAGCGTGACCGGCCTGCTCTACGGTGAGGAGCCGCCCGACCTGCTGGAAACTGCCGAGAACGGCTACCGCTTCCTGGTGGACGTGCGGGCCGGCCACAAGACCGGCGCCTACCTGGACCAGCGCGACAACCGCCGCAAGGTGGCCCCCTACTGCCGCGGCGCCGAGGTGCTGAACGCTTTCTCTTACACCGGCGGCTTTGCCGTCTATGCCGCCGCCCAGGGGGCGACGCTGGTGGCCAACCTGGACACCTCCGCAGAGGCCCTGCGCCTGGCCGAGGAGAACCTGCGCCTGAACGGGGCCGCGGCCCGTGTGGAGAGCATCCAGGGCGACGCTTTCCGCACGCTGCGGCGCTTCCGTGACGAGGGGCGCCAGTTCGACGTCATCGTGCTGGACCCGCCCAAGTTCGCCTTCTCGCGGGCCCAGGTCCCCTCGGCCACCCGGGGGTACAAGGACATCAACCTGCTGAGCATGCGCCTGCTGCGGCCCGGGGGGGTGCTGGCGACGTTCTCCTGTTCGGGCTCGGTGAACGAGGATCTCTTTCAGAAGGTGGTGTTCGGCGCCAGCCTCGACGCTGGCCGCGAGGTGCGCATCCTCGAGCGGTTGGCGCAGGGGCCCGACCACCCGGTGCTGCTGACCGTGCCG
Source organism: Anaerolineae bacterium (assembly GCA_040768605.1). Taxonomy (GTDB): domain Bacteria; phylum Chloroflexota; class Anaerolineae; order UBA1429; family UBA1429; genus JAAZBY01. Next base: position 346,398 of record JAXGMP010000003.1, read on the forward strand.
GAGGCGGCCTACCTAAAGGGGTTCATCTGCCGCGTGGAGTAGGGTGCTGGGCCCATCTTGGCAACAGGCGCCCATGTCCGTAGAATGAGCCCTGTTCACGGTGCGCGGCAGGCGCCGACTGTGTGAGGAGGGGTTTGTGGAATCACTGACCGAGGGCATCGCCCATATTCTGATCAGCCAGGAGCAGATCGAGCGACGCGTGGCAGAGCTGGGGGCCGAGATCTCGCGCGACTATGCCGGGCGCAACCCGCTGCTCATCTGCGTGCTCAAGGGTGGCTACGTGTTCCTGGCCGATCTCACCCGGGCGCTGACCATCCGCCATGCCGTGGACTTTATGGCCATCTCCTCCTACGGAGACTCCACCCGGTCGACCGGGGTGGTCCGCATCCTGAAGGATCTGGACCGCGACATCACCAGCCGGCACATCCTGATCGTCGAGGACATCATCGACACGGGGCACACGCTGGCCTACCTGCTGGAGAACCTGGGCGTGCGCAACCCGGCCAGCATCCGGCTGTGCACCCTGCTGAACAAGACCTCGCGCCGCGAGGTGGACCTGACCGTGGACTATGTCGGGTTCGAGGTGGGGGACGAGTTCGTGATCGGCTATGGGCTGGACTACGCCGAGGCCTACCGGAACCTGCCGTACATCGCGGTGCTCAAGCCGGAGATGTACGAAAAGTAGGCGCGCATCCCGCCGAAGCGGCGGGGGAGGGCAAGAGGAAGAGGGAAGCGCCGGACCCCAGAGGGGGGTCCGGCGCTTTGCGTTACTCCGGGTGCGGCACTAGCGCCTCTTCAACGCGGCCGCCATGCGGTCCAGCGCCTTCTCGATCGCTTCCACCGAGTTGGCGTACGAGAGCCTCAGGTAGCCCTGGCCGTATTCTCCGAAAGACGTCCCCGCCAGGCAGGCCACCCCCGCCTCGTTCAGGAAGAACGCCTCCGCCTCGCGGCTGGTCATGCCGGTGCCGCTGATGTTCGGGAAGGCGTAAAAGGCCCCGCCCGGGTTCACGCAGGTGATGCCGGGGATGGCGTTCAGCCCGTCCACCACCACCTGGCGCCGCTCGCGGAAGGCCTCTACCATGGCGGCGGCCGCGTCCTGCGGGCCGTGCAACGCCTCGAGCGCCGCCCACTGCGTCGCCGCGTTGGTGCAGGAGGCCGAGTTGACCATCAGTCGCGTGACGTGCTCGGCCAGGTCGGCCGGCATCACGCCGTAGCCGATGCGCCAACCCGTCATGGCGTACGTCTTGGAGAAGCCGTGCAGCAGGATGGTGCGCTCCTTGGTCGACATCCCCTCGAACTTGGTGATGGAGTGGAACTCTCCCTCGTAGACAAAGCGCTCATACACCTCGTCGGAGAGGACCGGAATGTCGCGCTCGACGCAGGCCTTGGCGATGGCGGCCAGGTCCTCCTCAGTGAGGATGCCGCCGGTCGGGTTCTGGGGAGAGTTGAGGATGATGAGCGCTGTGCGGTCCGTGATCAGGCTGAGCAGCTCGTCCACGTCAAAGCGGAAGCCCTTTTCCTCGCGGAGCGGGATGGGCACCGCCTTGGCCCCCACAAAGTTGATCATCGACTCGTAGATGGGAAAGCCAGGGTTCGGGTAGATCACCTCGGTACCCGGCTCGGCCAGGGCCAGGATGGTGAAGAACATGATCGGCTTGGCGCCGGGCGTCACCACGACCTGGTTCATGTCCACCGCGTGGCCGCGGGTGGCACCGGTGACCTCGGCGATGGCCGCGCGCAGCTCGGGAATGCCCTGTGCGGCGGTGTAGTGGGTGGCCCCGCCACGCAGCGCGCGGCAGGCGGCCTCGACGATGTGCGGGGCGGTGTCAAAATCGGGCTCGCCGATCTCCAGGTGCACGATGTCGTGCCCGGCGGCCTCCAGGGCCTTGGCGCGGGCGAGCACCTCAAAGGCGGACTCGGTGCCCAGGCGGTTCATGCGTTCGGCTAGACGGATCATCTCATGCCCTCCAGGTGCATTCAGGCGACGTCAGGGCCCCACGAGTGACGCGTAGGCCTCCAGAAGCGCCTCGGCCGAGCGCTCCCAGCGGAAGCGGGAGACCTGCTGGCGCCCACGGAGGATCAGCGCGTCGCACAGTGCTGGCTCGCTTAGCAGGCGCCACAGTGCGTGGGCCAGCTCGCCGACGTCGTGCGGTGAAACGAGCAGGGCTGCGTCGCCCGCGACCTCGGGCATTGAGGATGCTTGCGCGGTGACTACCGGCGTCCCGCCGGCCATGGCCTCCAGGATGGGAATGCCGAACCCCTCGTACAGGGAGGGAAAGGCAAAGACGTCCGCCCCCTGGTAGAGCGCGGGGAGGTCGGCATCGTCCACGAAACCCGTGAGCAACACCGGCCCGCGCAGGCCAAGTTCGTCAATAGTAGCATAGATCGGTTCGTCCAGCCACCCCTTGCCGCCGGCGATCACCAACTGGTGCTCCACGCCGTGTTCCTGGCGCAGTTGGCCAAAGGCGCGGATCAGCGTGGGAAAGTTCTTGCGCGGCTGCAGCGTGCCCACGCCCAGGATGTAGGGGCGGTCGATCCCGTAGCGCTCCTTTACGCGGGTGACCTCGTCCGCCGATACCGGCGTCGAGAACCTCTCCTCCACCCCCACGTACACGGTGCGCACCCGGTCAGGCGGTACCGCGAGCAGCTCGATGACGTCCTGCCGAGTGTTCTCCGAATCGGCCAGCACCAGGTCGGCCCGGGCCACCGAGCGGGGCACCGAGCGCATCAGGTACTCGAGCAGGGGCGGAGAGGAGCACTCTGGGTAGCGCATGAACGATAGGTCATGGACGGTGAGCACCGTGCGCGCCCGCCACACCGGCGGCAGCACAAAGTCGGGGGAGTGAAAGACGTCGGCCGGCCCGGTGACCAGCTCGACGGGCAGCGGCAGGCGCAGCCTCTGCCACAGTATCGACAGGTGCCGATCGGTGAGCGGCAGGGCGCGATAGCGAAAGTTGGCCGGCCAGCGCGTCGCGCGCGGGTCACGCCCGGCGCTGAACAGGGTGTAGCGGTTCTCCGAGTCCTTGGCCGCCAGCGCCTCGATGAGGCCGCGGGTGTAGCGGCCGATCCCGGCCCCCTGGCGCACTGCAGAGGTGTAGTCGATGCCGATGCGCATCACTTGACGTTCCTGTAGGTCCACACGCGGTTGACGCCATAGTTCCAGAACAGGACCACACCGATCGCCAGCGCCTTGGAGACGTTGTACCCCAGCGTGCCCCACTCGGCAAAGACGTAACGATCCAGCGATAGAAACACCAGCTGGTTGATCAGGTAGCCGGCCACGTTGACGAGCAGGAACTGCCCTAGCTGGCGGGCCACCGGCTCGCTCTGCGACTCGGGGTAGGTCCACAGACGGTTCCAGGTAAAGTTGCTCAGCACGGCGGCGCTGAACGAGAAGGTGTTGGCCAGCCACTTGGCCAGGCCGAAGACCTGGATGCCCAGGTTGAGGATGGAAAAGTCCACGACGGCGCCGATGGCGCCCACGACGGCGAACTTGCCAAAGCGCACCAGCTCGGTGCGGCGCTCGGTGGCCATGGCGCGAATGGTAGAGACAATACTGGTCATCCGGTCCTCATCTGCGCGATTCGGGGTGGGTGGCAGGGTTAGGCGCGTCGCCAGGCCCGGGCTGGGCGATCATACCCAGGAGCATGGCCACGACGATGTACATCTCGTGCACGTACAGGTTGTCAAAGGCGGAGTGCGCCAGAAGGTGGCCCATCATGCCCAAGGCGCCGATGGCCAGGCCCCGGGCCCAGCCGGCCGAGCCGCGCACGGCCCGCCAGGCCCCCGCCAGGGCGACGCCGACGAAGGCCAGGTAGGCGCCCAGGCCCAACAGCCCGCCCTCGGCGAGGATGTTCAGGTAGTAGTTGTGGGCATGGCCGAGGGGGTCGGTCCAGCGAGGCAGCGCCACCGACGGGTACACCGTGGCGTACTGTCCGGTGCCCACGCCCGTCCAGGGGCGCGTGGAGAACATCCGCCAGGCGGCCAGCCAGTGCGCGGCGCGCTCGATGACGGCAAAGTTGGCGTCGGTGATCTCGATGGCGGTCAGGTCGGGCATGTTCACATAGGTGACGGTCTCGGTGACGCGCCCCAGCAGGTCCCCCGGCAGTATCGACAGGGCGCCCGGGCCCACCAGGGCTAGCGCCAGGGCCAGGGCTGCCAGGGGCATCCAGGCCCGGCGCCCCAGCGCCAACACCACCAGGCCCAGGCCGGCCGCCAAGCCAAGGAGTGCCCCGCGCGACCAGCTCATCACCAGGCCGGCCAGCATGGCGCACCCCGCCACGGCGGCCAGCGCCCACAGGGCAGCGCCGCCCAGGCGACCCGCGCGGATGGCCTGCCAGGCGTCGCGCCAGGTGGTCAGCACGATGCCGTAGGCCAACGGCAAGAGCAGCCCGAGGTAGCCGCCGTACGGGTTGGGCTGCAGGAAGGTGCCGGCGGCGCGCATGTAGCGGCCCATGAGAAGGAACCCGGGAGGCCCCACCCTGAACAGGAACTGGTAGACGCCCAGCAGCCCCTGGGCCAGCCCGGCCAGGAGGAGCGCAGCAGCCACGCCGCGCTCGCCCGGCCCGCGTACGGCGCTGGCCACCACCGTGTATACGAGCAGAAACTCCACCCACTTGGCCAGCTCTTTGACGGCGGGCACCGTGGCAGTGGCCGGCAGCAGCGAGACGCACAGCGTGCCGACAAAGACCAGGAGCGCCAGGCTGAGCCTGGTGCGCGCGATGCGTACCTGGCGGAAGGCCACCTGCCGGAGCAGCCAGGCCGCCGTGACGCCGAGAACCAGCAGCTCACTGGCCCCCAGCGTGAGCCCGCCCACCGACAGCTCGCGCAACGACCCAAACGGCACCGCGAAGGCCAGGGCGTAGAGCCCCAGGGCGGGGCGCAGGAGCACGGCCATGCTGCCGACGGCGGTGGCCAGGAGTAGCGCCGCGAGGCCCAGGGGTGCCCGGGCGATGCAGAGGGCCAGGGCCACCAGGCCGATGGCGGATAGCAGCGGCCGGGTGGCTTCCACCAGCAGACGCGGGGTTCCTCCCGCGTGGAGGGCGGGTGACGAGGGAGGTGCCGGGCTCGGCATGGTCAGGCCCATGCCCGGCGGCACTGTGCCGCACCAAACAGCCCCGCGCCGAGCATGGCGGTGCGCCACGCTACGCTACCGGCGCGGCTGCGACGGCAGTCGGCCGGCCCCTGCCCATCGACGAGCAGGCGTCTGGCGTGCGGTCTGCTGCGGCCCGGCTGGTTGGGGTCCGGAGCGTTCATCGATCCTTCCTGGGTGCGAACAGGGGAACGGCCCGAGTATACCCGCCCCGCCTGGGGCGGGCAAAGAAGCGACCTGCCGGCGGGTCGCCCGCCCTCACCCGGCGGGTGCCCCGCTCGGCAGCCCGACCTGGGCGGCAATCTCCGCGACGCGGCGGGCGAGATCAGGAGAGGCGTCGTAGACGGCCTGGCCGGCCATGTCCGCCTCGATGGCCCGGGCATCGTGAGGGAGCCAGCCCACCAGGGTCGGTGCGCGCAGCGCTGTGCGTACATAGTCAAGGTCGGCCGCACCCCGGATGCGGTTGGCCACGCCCCACACCCTGGCGATGCCCAGGTCAGCGGCGAGGCGGGCGATGTCGGCTGCCACCGCAATGCTGCGCTGCCCGGGCTCGACGATGACGAACATAACGTCGACGGCGGCGGCGGTGCCGCGGCCCAGGTGTTCCAGCCCGGCCACCATGTCCATCAGGACGGTCTGGCGTTCCCGCAGCAATAGGTGGGTGACCAGGGCGCGCAGCATGGTGTTCTCCGGGCAGACGCAACCGGCCCCCGCCCCGCGGACGCCCCCCATGGCCAGGAGGCGCACGCCGCGGTGTTCCACCGAGAAGCGGGCCGGGATGTCATCCACGCGGGGGTTGAGCCGAAAGTAGGCGCCGCTCTCACCGGGCCTGGCGCCGGTGCGCTCCTCGATGAGGGCCGCCATCTCGACGATGGGCGTCAGCCCGGCCAGGAGGGCCGACGGGAAACCGAGGGCCTGCCCCAGGGTGGGGTTGGGGTCGGCATCGATGGCAATCACCTGCTGCCCGTGTTCGGCCAGCACGTAGGCCAGCAGGCTGGTGAAGGTGGTCTTGCCAACGCCGCCCTTTCCGGCGACCGCGATCTTGGGCATGGGCACCTCCTGGCGCAGTGGAGCACCGCGCCCATGATGACCCACGAGAGGGGCCATGTCAACGTATTGCGCGCCTTGTAGTACGCTTGACTTGGCTATGCCGGGGGTATACTATCGCCGTAAGCAATACCGTCCTCCGTGTTCACCTCACCCCCTTGGGTGAGAGGAACAGGCCATGGGCGCCAGCACTTTCCCAGTGACCGTGTTCGTCCTGGGCACTTCGCGCGATTGCGGCAAGACGGTGGCCAGCATTGGCATCATCAGCAAGCTGCTTTCGACCGAGTACGGCTATGCCCCGGACGAGATTGGCTACATGAAGCCTGTGGGCCAGGATGCCCGCCGCGTCACCGACGCTCAGGGCGAGCCGGCTGTGGCCGAGCGTGACGCCATCCTGGTGACCGGGCTGCTGGGCCTGCCCATGTGTGCCCCCGCCGACGTCAGCCCCGTCCTGTGGAGCAGCGGCCGCACCGAAGACTGCATCGACGCCTCCTGTTGCGGCAACCCCCGTCAGGTCCGCGATGCCTACCTCGCCAGGATCGGCGCCGCCTATTGCCGTGTGGCACGCGGCAAGCAGCTCATGGTCATGGAGGGCACCGGCCAGCTCGGCGTCGGCTCGGTGGGCGGCGTGTCAGGGGGCGAGGTTGCCGGCCTTTTGCGCGCCATGGGCGTTCCGCTGCGGCTGGTGATGGTCGTGCGGGGCGAGGGCGTCGGCGGCCTGGAGCACATGGTGCCTCACATCCTCATGCTGGAGCACCTCGGCGAACGCCTCGACGGCGTCATCGTCAACCGCGTACCCCGCGAGGCCGGCCAAGAGGTCACCTCACGCGTCGCGCGCTACATCGGCAACGTGTTCCCCATCCTCTACCCGCTGCGCTGCCAGGAATCGGGCTGCCCACGCGTGCTGGGCTACGTCCCCGATATCCCCGAGCTCTCCCTGCCGACGATGCGCCTGGTGGCCGAGCATTTCGCTTCCCAGGCTGGCGCCGGCCTCGAGGTGCTGACCCCCTTCGGCCGCGCGCCCGACGACACTGCCCTCATCCGGCGAGTCATGGTCGTCAGCCTGGAACAGGGCTATGAGGAGCACCTGGCAGACGGAGACGCCGTCATTGTGGGCATCAACTCGAATGCCCGCATCGTCTCGCTGCTCGAGTACCACGTCCGGGCCCGGCAACGAGGGCGGCCTGGGCTGGCGGGGCTGATTCTTTCTTGTCGGAGCGTCGGCGGCCTGCTGCCGATGCTCCGCCCCATGCTGGATCGCTCCGGGCTGCCGGTTCTGGCCATCGACTGGGATTCGGCCGAGATTGCCGCGCAGCTCCACCATCTGGTCGTCAAGATTCAGCCGTACGACGAGGCCAAGCGTGCCCTGATCGCCCAGGCCTACTGTGCGGCGCTCACCGGGTTGGCGACGCTGGTGCCGCCCGCTCGCGCCCGGGCGCGCCGTGCCACAGTCAGCGCTGAATGACGACCACAACCCCCACCTCGGCCCAGTCATAGAGCGTCTGGGCCTCCTCGACCCCCAGGATGATGCAGCCGTAGGACGCATCAGTGCCCAGGGCCCCGGTCCACAACCGCTGCCCGTTCGACAGGATGGGCAGGGCGTGGATGCCATTGGCAAAGCCCGGCGCCGCCGTATACACGGCGATGAAATGCGGCATGGTCAGGTCCCAGGCGCCGGCGTAGGCGCTTTCCTCCTTGAACAAGACCTGGAAGGTGCCCGCAGCGGTGGGTGAGCTCTCTCGGCCGGCAGCGGCCAGCCAGTCGAACTTGAGGGCGCCGTCTTCGTAGGCCCGCAGGCGGTGTTCGCTGAGGCTTACGACAATGCGCTTGTTCGGCACCGGCGGCAGGGGCGTCAACACGTCCTGGGAGGGGATGACCAGCTCCTGCCCCACGTGGAGCACGTTCAGGTCAACCTCCGGGTTGGCCACGGCGAGGGCATAGAACGGCATGCCGTGGGCCGCGGCGATCCCGAGCGCCACGTCCCCAGCGCGGACCGTATAGGTGCCCGGTGCGTAGGTCACGGTGAGGGGCACCTGGCCGCCCCCGGCAGTGTGGGCTGCGATGACAGCGTCGACGGCTTCCTCCTCCTGTTGCCGGAAGGCGCGCGCCTCGCCCATCTCGGCGGCCAGCGGCGCCAGGGTCTCAGCCACCGCAGCACGGTCCAGAACGATGGTCTGTTCGCCATCGCGCGGTTCCAGGCGGAGCCAGCGAGCGATCTCCTCGCGCTCGAGTGTCCAGCGGAACCAGCGGTCCGCGAGCAGGTCATAGGCGGTGACCTCCAGCGTGCGTGCCAGCATGCTATCGATGGTGGCCTGCAGCGGCGCCGGATCGTAGACCGGGGGCGGCACCTCACGGAAGGCCAGCACTACGGGCTCGGCCCCCTGGGGCGCCTTTGCAGCGGCGACCACGGCCTGGAGAGAGGCCGGCACGTCCAGGGCGCGCCCCGGCGAGCCGGGGGTCACCGCCACGGTAGCGCCCTGCAGGGCCAGGCTGGGGCCGAGCGCGGGCCGGTCGACGGAGGGCGCCAGCCCCTCCAGCACCGCCCGGGCCCGTTCGGCGTCCAGCCTCAGGAGCGGGGCGACCGGGTGCGTGGCCACCCACAGCCGCAGGAAGGCGCGGGGGTCGCGATCGGCGGGGGCGTGCCCGATGGCGAAGGCCGCTTGCGCGGTGGCGGCCGTGTCCAGCACCAGGCCCAGCTCGCCCCAGGGAGCCTCCCAGACGGTCTCCCCGTCGCTCAGGGTCGCCACTCCGGCGTCCACGCGGTCGGCCAGCCCGGCCAGGCGGAGCTCCGCCAGGGGCACCGTGAGCCCGCCGATATCCTCTCCGAGGACGGTCACGTTGGGCATTACCCGGGCCGAGTAGCTATGCTGCAGGGCCAGCACCACTCCCCAAAGGAGGGCCAGCCCTACTACCATGCCGAGCGAGATAGTGCCCAGGGCGGCCAGGGGGTGCATGCCTCGCCGCTGGGTGGGCGTCCCGGGGCGTCGTGCTGGTTCGCGGGCCATCGGTCTCCTCTCCTCAACGTCGTCACGCTCTCGCAAGAGTAGGACGATCGCCCTGGAAGCGAGGTTCCGGAGGCTAGCGACGATGATGGGTCCGTCTGCCCGCCGCTCGCCCGGGCGGGCAACGGGCAGCGGTCCGCGGCGCCGAGGCGGGCGATCAGGCTCCGGGGAGGGGCAGGTTCACCCAGCTGCGCCGCTCCTCTGAGAGAGTGCAGGCCTCCAGGATCTCCTGCACCTTGAGCCCCTCGCCAAAGCCGGGGGAGAAGGCAAAGGGCCCCGGCACCCGGTAGGCATCGATATAGTCCATCAGAATCGTGCGCCGTGCCCCGGGCTGGCCGGGCACCTGGCCGTGCAGCCGCTCGGGCACCAGGATGCGGGTGTAGGGCGTGTCGGTAGTGCCGCCCCGGCGCACGACCTGGTACTCCTTGAGCGCCTCGGCAGGGAGGAAGACGTCGAGCTCGTAGGAGTGCTGCTGGCTGTACATCAGGCCGCCCTCGCTGCCGTAGACCTCGATGCGCTGGTCATAGCCGCGCCCGGTGAAGCAGTAGCCCCCGTACACATAGCCCATGGTCCCCGCCGGATAGGAGAGAAGGAGCTGGCCCTGGTCCTCGGTGGTCACCCGGACGGGCAGGCTGCCGTCCCGATCGGCGCGCTCGGGGACGATGGTACGCGTCTGGGCCGTCACCGCGACGGGGTCCTCGCCCAGCCACCAGTCGACCATGTCGAGGATGTGGGAGCCCATGTCTCCCATGCCGCCGTAACCGGCCAGGGCGCGGTCGTTGCGCCAGGTGGCCGGGCGCGCGGCGTAGCCGGTGCCGCCGGCAGCATAGATGGCCACGAACTGGTGGATCGGGCCGAGCGCGCCGCTGTCGATGATCTCTTTGGCCAGCCTGCTGGCAGGCGTGCGCCGGTGCGCAAAGTTCACGCCGGTACGGGTGCCGTGGGCCTCGGCCGCGGCGGCCATCTCGCGAGCCTGGGCCAGGTTGAGGGCCAGGGGCTTTTCGCAAAAGACGTCCAGCCCGCGCGCAATGGCCGCCATCGTCACCGGATGGTGCATGTCGTTGGAGGTGCACACGCTGATCAGGTCGAGCTGCTCCTCGGCCAGCATCTCGCGGTAGTCGCGGTACAGGCGAGTGATGCCGTGAAGCCCCTTCATCTCGGCCAGGGCCGTCTCGCTGACGTCACAGGCGGCCACGACGGCCACCTTGCGGCAGCGCTTGTAGGACGGAACATGGTGGTGGCGGGCGATCCCACCCGCGCCGACGATCCCTACGCGTAGCGTCTCCATGTGTTGCCTCCTGGTGGCGTTCCTCTGCATCCCGGCGCCGTCGTATGGGGATATTGTACGGGCGGGCAGGGCGGCGTGCCAGGCTGCGTATTCATTCACCTAAAATGTCACCGGGGGCTTACAGTTCCTTCAAATGATAATGTCACCGGAGGAACTATGCCCGCCGCGCCAGCAGACGACGCCATGACCATCGACGAACGCCGCAAGTACCTGCGCACCATGCAGAAGCGCTACCGCGCCGCCGACCGGCGGGGGCGGGGGGAGCTCCTTGACGAGATGCAGACGGTTACCGAGCTAGACCGCAAGTACCTGATCCGGCTGATGCAAACCGACCTGAGCCGCCAGCCCCGCCGGAGGGAGCGCGGTCGCGCCTATGGGGCCGAGGTCGACGACGCCCTGCGCGTGATCGCCGAGAGCTTCGACTACCCGGCCCCCGAGCGCCTGACGCCCAACCTGGTCTGGATGGCCACGTCGCTAGCCAGCCACGGCGAGCTGCGCCTCACTCCCCAGCTCCAGGAGCAACTCGGCACCGTCAGCACCTCCACCGTGGCGCGCATCCTCGCGCGCCTTCGCCAGGACACCCCCCGGCTACCGCGCAAGGGCCCCCAGGAGGCCAACCGCCTGCGGCGCGAGGTGCCCATGCGCCGCATCCCCTGGAACGAACCCCACCCCGGCCACTTCGAGGCCGATCTCGTCCACCACTCCGGAGCGGAAACGCGCGGGGACTATGTGCATACCCTACAGTTGATCGACGTGGCCACCGGCTGGAGCGAGCGGGTGGCGCTGTTAGGACGCAGCTTCCGGGTGATGCGCGACGCCTTCCAGCACATTCTGCAGCGCCTCCCCTTCGCCGTCCTGGAGATCCACCCGGACAACGGCGGGGAGTTCTTCAGCCAGCATCTCCTGACCTTCTGGGGCGAGCGTATCCAGGGCCTGACCCTCTCGCGCAGCCGCCCCTGGCAGAAGAACGACAACCGCTTCGTGGAGCAGAAGAACGACTCCCTCGTGCGTCGCTATCTGGGCCACGAGCGGCTCGACACGGTGGCGCAGCCCCGCGCCCTCAATGCCCTCTACGACGACATGTGGCTCTACTACAACCTGTTCCAGCCCGTCATGCGCCTGGAGGCCAAGGAAGTGATCTGTGAGGAGGGGGGCGCGCGGCGCGTGCGCCGCCGCTACGATGAGGCCCGCACCCCCTTCGACCGCCTGTGCGCCACGGAAGCCCTGTGCCCCCTGGTGCGCGACCGCCTCTCCCGCCAGCGCGACCGGACGAACCCCCGCCAGCTGCGCCAGAGCATCCAGGACGGGCTCGGGGAGCTGTGGCAGCTGCCGGGTGCCGTCCCCGGGCGCACCGAAGACATCCATGACTCCCTTCTGCACCCCGAGCTCTTCACTCGGCAGGAGGTTGCCGGGTGACATTATCATTTGACCGGCAGATCCGTCAGAGTGACATTATCATTTGACTTGACACGGGCTGCGCGCGGCCGGCCCTGACCGCTATGCTGGACAGGGTCGCCCGCCCGCCCCTATAATGCCGACAAGCTGGGCTGCGAGTGGCATGTGCTGGGAGGTGAAAGTATGCAGTACGCCGAACTGGGGCGCACGGGCCTGCGCGTGAGTCGCCTGTGCCTCGGGACGATGAACTTTGGGCCGCGCACGCCGGAGGACGAGTGCTTCCGCATCATGGACCGCGCCCTGGAGCTGGGCATCAACTTTTTTGACACGGCCGATCGCTACGGGGACCCGCAGGGCAACGGCCAGACGGAGGAGATCATCGGCCGCTGGCTGGCGCAGGGCGACCGGCGCGATCGCATCGTGCTGGCCACCAAGGTGTACGGGCCGATGGGCCCGGGCGTCAACAACCGCGGCCTTAGCGCCTACCACATCCGCCGCGGCGCTGAGGCCAGCCTGAAGCGCCTGCAGACGGACCATATCGATCTCTACCAGATGCACCACATCGACCACGGGCAGATCGCCCCGCACCAGCGGGAGCAGGTCGGCAAAGACGTGGTGCTGTGGGATGCGCCGCATCTGCGGCCGGGCACTCCCTGGGAGGAGATCTGGCAGGCCATGGAGCAGCTGGTGCTCAGCGGCAAGATCACCTACGTGGGCAGCAGCAACTTTGCCGCCTGGAACATTGTGGAGGCCAACGAGAAAGCCGCTGCGCGCCACTTCCTGGGGCTGGTGTCGGAGCAGAGCGTGTACAACCTGACCAAGCGGCATATCGAGCTGGAGGTGATACCGGCCTGCCGGGCCTACGGCGTGGGCTTGATGTGCTGGAGCCCGCTGGGCGGGGGGCTGCTGGCCGGCGCCCTGGCGGCGGCCGAGAGAGGCCGCCGGGCCGATCTCAAGCTCAGCGAGGCGCAGCGCGCGCAACTAGTGGCCTATGAGGAGCTCTGCCGCGATCTGGGCGAAGAGCCGGCCAACGTGGCCCTGGCCTGGCTGCTACACAACCCAGTGGTGACTGCGCCGATCATCGGCCCGCGCACTGTGGGTCAGCTGGAGGCCGCGCTGCGAGCGCTGGAGATCGGCCTGTCGGCGGACGTCCTGGCGCGGCTCGATGAGATCTTTCCGGGGCCGGGCGGTGAGGCGCCCATGGCCTACGCCTGGTAGGTCCGGCACAGGCTCTGGCGAAGGCGAAGGCGGGGGCGCGTACACCTGGGCGCGCCCCCCTCCATGCCTGGGGCCCGCTGGGCTGTGGCGGCGGGCGTGCCCGGCCCGAGGATGGCAGGCGGAAGCGAGCCGGCACCGCCTGGGTCGCACGCCTGCGAGCCCTATCCCCTTCCGTTCCCGACCCCGTGCAGATACCCCACTCGTCAGCACACCACGCAGCAAACAAGGAAGGCCTGGCGCGAAACCCCATGCGCAGTGCGCCGTAATGATCCCGGTGGTCGGCGTATCCCGCCGGCCGGCGCGGGGTTCTGGTTACGGTGGGTAGGGCGGAACGTGTGGGCGGCCGGCGACGTCCAGAAACCGGAAGCCTGGTGCTGAGCGAGATCGTCCGGCGTGCGGACGTGAGGATAGCGGAGGTCAAGATGACTCCTCGACTGGTGAGCATCGTGATGGCAGTGGCGATGGCCTCGGTGGGTTGGCTATCGTCGTGGCGGCCGGCTTCAGGGGCGCCCCCGAGCGAACTGACGCGCCTGATGCACCTGGCCGTGGCCGACGCTGCCGAGCGGGCCGGCGTGCCGGAACAGGCCGTTGTCGTGCGTGAGGTGCACCGCGCCATGGTAAGCGTGCCGTTGGCAGGCTGCCGGCCGGGTGCCGCAAGCGGGGCGCCGCTGCCCGGATACGAAATGCTGCTACTTGCCAATAATGCCATCTACGTGTATGATGGGGCGATGGATTGCATCGTTCTGGTGCCGAGAGACCTCGGCCCGTACGACTGGTCGTCGGCGGAGCACACTCAGGGCGGCAAACCCAAGGCCCTGCAGGCTTCGGCCGGCCAGGGCGGGCCACGCCCCGAGACGCCCCATCCCTCGCCTGTCGGCAACCGGGCCCCCTCGTCGAGCGGGAAGGCTGGCGCCCTCGCCCCTGAGGCGGATTCGGGCGGCGGCGAGAACCTGGCAGCGCACGACAGTTTCTACCGCCTGCATCTGGGGTATGCGCCCACGCCAGTGGCGGCTGCCGGCATCGGGCTGGCCTGCGCGACGCCCTGAGAGCGCGGATGGCGGGCTGAGGAGATCGACCACCGCGGTGCGTCCAAAACCACAACGGAGGTACGACACGAGTATGACCGAGCAGGAACGACAGGAGCAGCGCGATCTCCTGGCCGAGATGATTCTCGGCGAGTACGACTATACGCAGCCGCGCCGCGGGGAGATCCGTGAGGCCGTTATCCTTTCCATTGGCGATAACGACATCGTCGTGGATCTGGGCCTCAAGCGCGACGGTATCATCGCTCCGCGGGATCTGCAGCAGGTGGACAAGGAATATGTCCAGAGCCTGCAGGTCGGCGACCACATTCCGGTGGCCATTCTGCGCACCTGGGGTGACGAGGAGGGCCTGCCCGTCTCGCTGAACCGCGGGCTGCAGCAGAACGATTGGCTGCGCGCCGAGACGCTGCTGGAGAACGGCGAGCTGATCGAGGCGGAAGTGATTGATCACAACCGAGGAGGCGTCATCGTCTCGTTCGGCCGCCTGAACGGCTTTGTGCCGAACTCACACCTGGGAGCCCTGCCGTCTGGTTCCCGCCAGGGCCGCGACCAGGATCCCAAGGCGGAGCTGGTCGGCAAGACCCTCACCCTGGCCGTCATCGAGGTGAACCAGCCGCGGCGGCGACTGGTTCTGTCCAAGCGGGCCGCTGACCGCCGCCGTCGCCACGAGCTGATCGGCGACATCCAGGAGGGGCAGGTCCATCGCGGCGTGGTGCGCAACATCGTCGACTTTGGCGCCTTTGTGGATCTGGGTGGCATCGACGGCCTGGTCCATATCTCCGAACTGGACTGGAAGCATGTCGAGCGCCCCGGTGACGTCCTCAGCGTTGGCGACGAGGTCGAGGTAGTCGTCCTGAGCGTGGACCGCGAGCGGGAGCGCATCGGTCTTTCACGCAAGCGCCTGCTGCCCGATCCGTGGAACACCGTGACGGCCAAGATCGCCGAGGGGCAGGTCGTCGAGGGCAGCGTGACGAGCGTGGTGTCGTTTGGCGTGTTCGTGGCCGTGGGGGAGGGCGTCGAGGGCCTGGTGCACACCAGCGAGATGGCCGGGATCGACCCCGAGACGCTGCAGCGCGGTGACCGAGTCATGGTCGAGGTGCTGCAGATCGACCACAGCCAGCGGCAGATCGCCCTGCGGATGGTGGCCACCATCGAGGCGCCGGAAGAGCCCGACGCCGACGAGGGCGACAGCCTCGCTGAGGGCGAAGAGTTCGCTGAGGGCGACGAGTTCGCTGAGAGCGATGACTGGGCCGAGGACGAAGCACCCGGCCCGGACGAGGCCTGAGTCGGCCCTGGCCTCGCCTCTCAGAGGGCAATAGCATCCAGCGCGCGCCCCGGAAGTCTCCGGGGCGCGCGGTGCTTTGCCGGAGGCCGGTCCCTCAGGCGCCGTAAGGGTCCAGCCGCAGGGCGTGGGCCATCAGCAGGGGCAGGAGGGCGGCAGTGCGAAAGCGCGGCCCCAGGGTGCCGTGCGCAGAGGCGCGCTCGCCAAAGCGCACCACGTCGTCAGCGCGGCAGGTGGGTGCCCAGAGCACAACGGGCACCGCATGCCAAGAGGCGTAGCGCCCGGGTTCGGCCGTGGATCGGTCGCCCGTCACCGCCAGCACCTCGACGCCGAGGTCAGCGAGGCGCGGTAGGGCCGCGTCCACCTGCTCGATCCAGCGGACGAGGCTCTGGCGCGCGGCGGTTTCGTCCTCGCTCTCGGCCTCAGACTGGTCACGCGTGAGGTGAACCAGGTACAGGTCGTGCTGTGGCCACTCCTCAGCGAGCGCATCCAGCGCCGCCAGCCCGGGGCGCACCGCGATCGGCGTCATGCCGGCCAGCCGGGCTGCACCACGACCCAGTGGGCAGGCGGTGATCGCGGCGCTGCGCAATCCGTACAGCTCCTCAAGGGTGGGCCAGGCGGGCCGGCGGGAAAAGCCGCTGAGCAGCGGCATGAGCGCCGTTCCCCGGCCGTGCAGCGCCTGGCGCGCCTGGGCCACGAACTGGCCGGCCAACCGCGCCGTGCGCCGGCCTGCCGCCGAGGAGGCCTTGGGCTCGGCCACGGGCTGCCCGCACTCCAGGGGGTCGGTATTGTCGACATCTCCCGAAAGGCCGCTGCCGCGCAAAAGCAGCGCGAACTGGTTGGCGCCTAGGGCGCGCACCTGGCACTCGACGCCGTCCGGGCGGATCTCGCCAGCCAACAGGGCACACAGGGCCTCTGTGTCGGCCTGGGTCAGGTGGCCGGCCGACAGGTCCTGCACGGTGAGGTCGTCGGCCACTGTGGCAAAGCGCCCGGCGATGGCCACGTCATGAGGGCGGAGGTCCAGGTCGGCCCCCAGCGCCGCCAAGACGCCTCGGCCGACCACAAACTTGAGCGGGTCATACCCGAGCAGGGCCAACAGCGCGGCGCCGCGGCCGGGGGTCACCCCGGGGCCGACCGGCTCGTGCAGCCCGCATATGCCGTGGCGGGCCAGGTCGTCCAGATTTGGGGTGTGGGCGGCCTCCAGCGGGGTCGGCCCCGCCGGTTCGGCCGGGAGGCAGGAAAGGCCGTCCACGACCAGGAGGACCATCGGCGGGCCGCCAGGCCTGGCCAGGTCACGGTACAGGTCCGTCTCGACATCCATGCGGGTGGGCTCCTTATGGGCGGCCAGACATAGCGGCCATGCGGCGACTGTGCGGGGCGCCGGTCGCCGCAGTATAGGTCGCCCCGACGGCGATGGCCAAACGGCGCCGACGGCGTGTAGCCGGTGCGCAACCTGTTCGGACCGTTGACGACCTGCCAAACGCACCATAGAATGCCGGAAGAGAGACGGGTGTCTGTGGGAGCCTTGGCCCGCGCGGGCGAGGCCCCTGCAGCAGCGCATTGCGCAGCGAGGAAAGGAACCTACCATGTCAACGATGACCGGTAAGCCCGCGCGTTACCAGGACATGAGCTTGCCCATCGATGAGCGCGTCGATGATCTTGTGTCGCGCATGACTCTGGAGGAAAAGATCTCCCAGATGGTCCATCCCGCGGCCGCCATCGAGCGGCTGGGGGTGCCGGCCTACAACTGGTGGAACGAGTGCCTGCACGGCGTGGGGCGGGCGGGCATCGCCACCGTGTTCCCGCAGGCCATCGGCATGGCCGCCGCCTGGAACCCCACCCTGCTGCACCGCATGGCGGTGGCCACCTCCGACGAGGCGCGCGCCAAGCACCACGACGCGGTGCGCCAGGGGATCTATGAGATCTACCGGGGCCTCACCTTCTGGTCTCCCAACATCAACATCTTTCGCGACCCTCGTTGGGGGCGTGGCCAGGAGACCTATGGGGAGGACCCCTACCTGACGGCACGGCTGGGCGTTGCCTTTGTGCGCGGCCTGCAGGGCGATGATCCCCGCTACCTGAAGGTGGCCGCCTGCGCCAAGCACTATGCCGTGCACAGCGGGCCGGAGGCGTTGCGCCACGAGTTCGACGCCCGCGTCAACCAGCGCGACCTCCGCGAGACCTACCTGCCGGCCTTTGAGGCTCTGGTGCGTGAGGCCCAGGTCGAGTCGGTGATGGGCGCCTACAACCGCACCAACGGCGAGGTCTGCTGCGGCAGCCCGACTCTGCTGCAAAAGATCCTCCGCGAAGAGTGGGGCTTTGAGGGGCACGTCGTCTCGGACTGCTGGGCGGTGCGCGACTTTTTCATGCATCACAAGATCGTCGACACGCCCGAGGAGGCCGCGGCGCTGGCCGTCAGGAACGGCTGCGACGTGAACTGCGGCAACACCTACCCGTTCCTGGGCAAGGCCGTCGCCCAGGGGCTCATCGATGAGGCCACCATCGACGTCTCCCTGAAAAGGCTGTTCCGGACGCGCTTTCGGTTGGGGATGTTCGACCCGCCCGAGGCGGTACCCTATGCCCAGATCCCGATCACGGCCAACGACACCCCGGAGCATCGTCGCCTGGCGCTCGAAGTGGCGCTCGAGTCGATGGTGCTGCTCAAGAACGACAAGGGTGCCCTGCCGCTCACTTCCGGCGTGCGGTCCATCGCCGTGGTGGGCCCCAACGCCGACGATTTCGACGTGCTGCTGGGCAACTACAGCGGGACGCCCTCCAAGGCGGTCACCCCACTGGAGGGGATCCGCACGCGCGCCGGCGCCGGCGTGACGGTTCGGTACGCCAAGGGCTGCGAGATCCTGGGCGAGGAGCGCCAGGGCTTTGCCGCGGCGATCGAGGCAGCCCGCCAGTCGGACGTGGTGATCGCCTGCATGGGCATCTCGCAGGCGGTGGAAGGCGAGGAGGGCCCCGGCCGCCCCGCCGACCGCAGCGATATCGTTCTCCCCGGGGTGCAGGAAGCGCTGCTCGAGGCGCTCCACGCGACGGGCAGACCGCTGGTGGTGGTGCTGCTCAACGGCAGCGCGCTGGCCGTGAACTGGGCGCAGGACCACGCCGCCGCCATCCTGGAGGCCTGGTATCCGGGTGAGGAGGGGGGCACGGCCATCGCCCAAGTGCTGTTTGGCGACTATAACCCGGGCGGCAAGCTGCCCGTGACGTTCTACAAGTCGGTGGAGCAGCTGCCCGACTTCCAGGACTATACCATGATGGCCGGGCACACCTATCGCTTCTCGCAGGCGGAGCCGCTCTACCCCTTTGGCCACGGGCTGTCGTACACGACGTTCGCATACAGCGACCTGGTTATCACCCCGGAAAAGGGTGCTACGGACGCCAGCGTGACGGTGCGGGCCACAGTCAAGAACACCGGCAGCCGCGCCGGAGACGAAGTGGTGCAGCTATACGTGAGCGACGTCGCCTCGCAGTACCCGGTGCCGATCCGGCATCTGGAGGGCTTTCAGCGCATCCATCTGGCGGCCGGCGAGGCGCGCCAGGTAGAGTTCGTGCTCACGCCCGCGCAGCTGGCAGCGTTCGACGACGACGGCCGACGCATCGTGGAGCCGGGCGCGTTCGTCATCTCTGTTGGTGGGGGGCAGCCGCTTGCTGGGGGCGCTCCGCACGTTTCCGGCTCTGTGACTCTCTTCGGGAACGCGTACCGGCCCGAGTAGGCCTTGCGTCGCTAGAAGCATACGACTGGTGGGGGAGGATAGTACATGCTGCTCTTTGACGGACACCTTGACCTGTCCATGAACGCCATCGACTGGAACCGCGACCTGAACCTGGGCGTGTACGACCTGCGCGCCAGGGAGGCCAGCATGGCCGGAAAGGGGCGGGCCAAGGGCACCGTGACCCTCCCCGAACTGCGCCGCGCCGAGGTGGGCCTGTGCATGGCCACGGTGATCAAGCGCACCGCCAGGCCCGCCACCGATGTGCCCGGCTTTCCCGGCGCGGCCAGCCAGGAGGTCTCTTACGGGTGGGCACAGGGGCAGCTGGCCTACTACCGCGTGCTGGAGGCCGCGGGGAAGGTGCGCATGATCGCCGACCGGGAGGCCCTCGATGAACACGTGGCAGGCTGGCTACAGGATAGCGCCAGCCAGCCCCTCGGCTTTATCCTGGCGATGGAGGGGGCCGACCCGGTGGTCTGGCCAGCACAGGCCGAGTCCTGGTGGGCCGACGGCCTGCGCGTGGTGGGCCCTGCCCACTACGGCGTAAGCGGGTACGCCCACGGCACGAGCACAGAGGGTGGATTCACAGCGCAAGGGCGGGAGCTCCTGCGCATCATGGATGGGCTGGGCATGATCCTCGACCTCAGCCACCTGGCCGAGCAGGCCTTCTGGGAGGCGCTGGACCTTTTCCGCGGGCACCTGCTGGCCAGCCACAACAACTGCCGCGCGTTGGTGCCGGGGGATCGGCAGTTCTCCGACGAGCAACTGCGAGCCGTCTTTGCGCGGGGCGGCGTGATCGGCGCGGTGCTTGACGCCTGGATGCTCCACCCCGGCTGGGTGCGCGGTGAGACGACCCCAGCCCAGGCAGGGGTGACGCTGGAGGCCGTGGTGGACCACATCGACCACATCTGCCAGCTGGCCGGTAACGCCGACCACGCTGCTATTGGTAGTGACCTGGATGGCGGCTACGGCACCGAGCAGACCCCCATGGACCTGGATACCATCTACGATCTGCAGCGCGTGCCCGGCCTGTTGCGCGCCCGCGGCTATACCGAAGCGGACGTCGAGAAGATCATGTACCGCAACTGGGTGGACCTGTTCCGCCGCGCCTGGTCGTAGGGGGCGCCAGCGGGCTCACTGGCGGGTGGCAAAAGCAAAGGGAGGGGCAACGCCCCTCCCTTTGTGGTGTCCGCGCGCGGTCAGGCGGGTGGGTCCGGCCTCTCGCCCTCGGCCAGCAGGGCGCGCGACTGCTCGACGTACTCTAGTGATTGGTGCCTAAAGTAGGTGTTGTACAGCTCGGCATAGTGCCCGCCGGAGGCCAACAGCCCGCGGTGGGTGCCCTCCTGGATGATGCGGCCGTCCTGCAGGACGATGATGCGCGTGGCGTTCACGACGGTCGAGAGGCGGTGGGCGATGACCACCGAGGTCCGCCCGTGGAGCACCGTCTCTAGCCCGGCCTGGATCTGCACCTCAGTGAAGGGGTCGACGTTGGAGGTGGCCTCGTCGAGCACGAAGATGGCCGGGTCCTGCAGGAGGACGCGCGCCAGGGCGACCAGCTGCCTCTGCCCCATGGACAGGCGCTGGCCGCGCTCGCCCACGTCGGTATCGAGCCCGTTGCTGAGGTCATCCACCCAGGCACCTCCGGCCACCTGGCGGGCCGCCGCCTCGACGTCTCTGTCCGTCGCGTCGGGCCGGCTGTAGCGGATATTCTCGCGCACCGTGCCGGTAAAGAGGAAGGGAGACTGGGGCACCAGCCCGAGCTGGGCGCGGTACTGGCGCAGGTCGAGGGTGCGGAGGTCCCGACCGTCGATGCGGATCTCACCGGCCTGGAACTCGTAGAAGCGGGCCAACAGGCGGGCTATGCTCGTCTTGCCCGAGCCGGTGTGCCCCACCAGGGCCACGGTCTGGCCCGGCGCGACCGTCAGGGAGAAATGCGGCAGCACCACCTCCGCCGGGGTGTAGCCAAAGGTCACGTCGTCAAAGGCAATGTGGCCAGCCAGCCGCCCGACGGGCAGAGCATCGCGCTGCGTTACCTGCGGCTCGGCGTCGATGAGGGAATAGACGCGCTCCGCCGCCGAGAGCCCATCCTGGAACTGGGACCAGAACGAGGCGATGCTCGTCATCGGGAACCAAAAGTAACCCATCGCCTCCATGAACAGGAACCACTCGCCGATGGTGATGGGGCCGAACGGCGTGTTCACCGAGCCCGGCACGGCGCCCTCCAGGGCGCCCAGGCCGCCATAGTAGAGGACCACGGCAACGGCCAGGCCGAACGACCCCTGCAGCGCCGGCCAGATCAGGTTCATGACCACGCCACGCACGAGGTTGACGCGGTAGGTCTGCCGATTGAGGGCCTCGAACTCGGCGTAGAGGCGGGCCTCCTGGCGGAACCCCTTGCCCACGGCGATGCCGCTGACCGACTCTTGGATGGTGGCGTTCACCTCTGCCAGGATGCGCCGGGCACGCAGCGTGACGCGGCGGGCCACCCGCCGGAAGCTGAGGGCAATGCCAAAGACGATGGGTGACATGGCCAACATCAGCAGGGTGAGCCGCGCGTTGATGGTGAACAGCACCGTGGCAATGACGGCGACGGCCAGCACCTCGCTCAGCAGGCTGGTCGCGAGGTGCACCGTGTCGCCAAAGGCCTGGGTGTCCGACGTGATGCGGCTGACGATCTTGCCTGATGGTTCCTGGTCAAAGAAGGAGAGGTCGTGCCGGGCGGTGGCGGCAAAGACGTCCGCCTGCAGCCGGCAGACGACGTTGCCAACGGCCTGGCCCAGGTTCGTCATGCGGAAAAAGTTGCTCAGCCAGGCGCCCGAGGCGAGGAGCAGGACGCCCAGCGAGAGCCCCAGGGCCATCCCGAGGTCCAGGCGGCCGGCCACGCGATCGATCGTTTTGGCGATCGCGATCGGGATGCCGGCGTCCAGAAGCGACGAGGTAAAGATGGCCAGGGAGGCGATCAACATCTCGCGCCGGTAGGGCCGCATGTACCGCAGAATGCGGCCGACCAACTCCCGGTCGGAGTATTGGCGGTCGTAGGGCTCGCTCTCCAGCCCATCGAGGATGAATCCCACGGGTGTACTCCTACACGGCTCCGCGCGGCGCGGAGGACAAGTCGCGGACGATCAGGACGCACTTTCGCCGGGGCGGCCGGCGAACAGCCCGGCGTACACCGGGCAACGGGCCAGGAGCTCGTCGTGCGACCCCTGGTCTACGATCTCGCCGCCGCGGAGGACGATGATCCGGTCAGCCCAGCGGATCTGCGATAGGCGGTGGGTGATCAGGAACGTGGTGCGGCCCCGCTGTACGCGGTAGATGGCCTTCTGGATCTCGTCCTCCGTGGCGCTGTCGATCGCGCTGGTGGAATCGTCCAGGATCAGGATGCGCGGGTCGGTGAGAAAGGCGCGGGCGATGGCGATGCGCTGGCGCTGGCCCCCCGACAGGGTGACGCCCCGCTCCCCGATCTCCGTGTCGTAGCCCTGGGGCAGCTCCTGGATGAACTCGTGGGCCTGTGCCTGGCGGGCGGCGGCCTCGATCTCTTCACGGCTGGCCTGCTGGGCCACGCCAAAGGCGATGTTCTCAGCCAGCGAGCGGGAGAAGAGAAAGACGTCCTGCTCGATCGCCGAGATCTGCGAGCGTAGGCTATCGAGGTTCCACTCGCGGACGTCGATGCCGTCCACTAGCACGCGGCCAGCAGTCACGTCGTAGGTGCGGCCGATCAGGCGCGTGAGGGAAGACTTGCCAGAGCCCGTGCCGCCGACGATGGCGATCGTCTCTCCGGGTTGCACGTCAAAGCTGAGGTTGCGGAGCACCGGTGCCTCAGCCGAGTAGCCAAAGGTGACGCCCTCAAAGGTCACGCGCCCCTCGATCGCCCTGCTCACGCCGGTCACGTTCTCATCGAGCTCCGTCGTGGCGTTGAGGACGTCGAGAATGCGCCCGGCGGAGGCGATGCCCATCTGTACCTGGCTGAAGGAAAAGATGGAGAAGAAGGTCGGCATGCGCAAGAGGCCCACCAGGCCCACGTAGGCCACCACGTTGCCCAGATCAAAGCCGTCGCCGCGCAGGTAGACGAGCAACCCGTGCGCCAGCGCCGCGGCATAGGTGGCGCTGTAGACCAGGAACGGCAGGTAGCGTGCCTGGATGCCCACCTGCCGGATGAACAGGTCGCGATAGGACCTGGCATTGGCGACGAACTTGTCCTGCTCCTGGTCTTCCTGGGTGTTGGCCTTGATCACTTCGATGCCTGAGATCGACTCGGCCAGGTCCGCGTTCATGACGCCGAACTGATGCCGCATGGCGTCGAGCACGGGGCTTAGCTGGCGCATGTAGCGCCGCAGGGTGAAGAACAGGCCGACCACGAAGAGCGCCGGCACGAGCAAGAGCTCGGCGCGGAGTGACGCGATGGTAATGATGGGCACCACGATGGACATGAGCGAGTCAAAGATCAGGTTGAGGCCCGGGTTGACCATCATGTTGATCTGCCGGACGTCGTTGGTGGCCCGCGCCATCAGGTCCCCCACGCGGTGGCGGTCATGGAAGGCCAGGCTTTTGCCCAACAGGCTACGGTAGAGCTCCTCACGGCAGTCGCGCTCCAGCAGCTGGGCCAAGAACTCGACGGAGGTGTTGCGAGCCAGTTGGAACAGCGCCTGCCCCAGCCCGTTGGCGGCGATGGCGGCCACGATCCCCAGCAGGGCGCGCACCTGAGGGTCGGAGCCCTGTATCCAGCGGAACGCGCTGCCCACCAGCAGGCGGGAGTAGCTGGATAGGCCGTTGCCGGCGATGCTCGTTACCACCAGGGCCAGCGGCAGGTAGGGGTAGCGGGCTATGTGTGCCGCGATCCAACGCAGCGGCCCACGCCGGTCGTAGTGGTGGGCGTCGGCTACGGTGAACTCTTGCTTGGGCGGCGCGGTGCGCGCTGCCAGCGTCTCGGCTCCCAATCGTCTCGCTCCCTGGTTCGGTGGTGGCTGCCGGTTGCGGCCGTGCACGTCATTATACCCGTCGCGGCGCCTTCCGTGAAGCACCTGGGGTACACCTGGCTGCGGTGTCGCCACGCGCAGCAAGGCGGCAGGCCGGCGGAGGTTTGTCCCCCCTTGGGGGCGGCCCTATAATGCCGGGTGCACACGGTAGAGAAACAGAGGTGAGCTTGGCCATCGCACAGGTGAATGCTCCGGTCATCCTGATCGGCACGGACGGCAAGAGGTTCCTGCTCGGCCTGCGGCCCGGGCAACAGTTCCACACTCACCGCGGCATCATCGAGCACGATGCCCTCATCGGCCAACCCCTCGGCCGGGAGATTCGCACCCACCTGGGCCACCCCTTTGTCGCGCTGCAGCCGTCACTGTATGACCTGCTGATGGACGTCAAGAGGGCCTCGCAGATCATCTATCCCAAGGACATCGGGATGATCCTGCTCAAGCTGAACGTGGGGCCCGGCCAGTGCATCGTCGAGGCCGGCACGGGCAGCGGCGCGCTTACTCTGGCGCTGGCGCACGCCTCCCAGCCCGATGGCGTCGTCTACTCGTACGACTCGCGAGATGACATGCTGCGCGTGGCCGAGGGCAACCTCGAACGCGTCGGCCTGCTCGAGCGGGTGCGGCTGACCCAACGGGACATCTCCCAGGGGTTCACCGTGCAGGGCGCCGACAGCCTTTTTCTGGACGTCCGTGAGCCGTGGGACTATCTGCCCCAGGTGTGCGAAGCCCTGGCGGACGGCGGCTTTTTCGGGGCGCTGGTGCCCACCACCAACCAGGTTGTGGACCTCCTGGAGGGGCTCAACAAACACCCCTTCTCCTCGGTTGAGGTGATGGAGATCCTGGTGCGCTATTACAAGCCGGTGCCGGGCAGGCTGCGGCCGCAGGACATGATGAACGCCCACACCGGCTACCTCATCTTTGGCCGCAAGATCGCGCCGCTCCTGACGGGAGAGGGGTTGCGCAGGCGAGGCAGGGGGCGGCGTGCGGCCTTGGAGTTGGCATCGCGGGAGGCAGAAGCGGATGACGCTGCGGCGGAGGGCGAGGACCTGGCGCCCGACGACGTTGCGCCGGACGGCCCCGCCTGCCCCGGCGACGAGTCCTCGGGCGGCCTCTGACGGAGGCGTCAGACGCGGGTAAAGCGCGGATCGCGGGCCAGGGTGGAGCGCAGGCCTTCCGCCAGGTCTACCTGGGGTGCAAAGCCGAGTACCTGCTGCGCCCGGGTGATGTCGGCCACCAACCGTGAGACGCCGACCTTCTCGGTGCCGCTATACAGGCGATATGCGTCGAGCCCGCTGACTTGCTCGACGGCGTCGAGCAG
This sequence comes from Anaerolineae bacterium, assembly GCA_040768605.1. GTDB lineage: Bacteria > Chloroflexota > Anaerolineae > UBA1429 > UBA1429 > JAAZBY01. The sequence continues at coordinate 371,775 of JAXGMP010000003.1, forward strand.
GGCGTTGATGCTCACCTCGGTGCCGCTGCCCACGTTGATGATGGCGCGGTCCACCCCGTCGGCCTGGCCGGCGCGGACGAGCGCCTCCACGACGTCGTCGATATAGACAAAGTCGCGCGTCTGCTGACCCAGCCCGTAGACCACGGTCGAGCCCCCCGAGACGACCTGCTTCAGGAAGCGCGGGATGACGGGCGCGTGGGAGGGGGGCATCGGCTGCCCCGGGCCGTAGGCGTTAAAGATGCGCAGGATGACCGTCTCGAGCCCCCACAGCCTGCCGATGGCCAGCACGTACTGCTCCGAGGCCGCCTTACTGACGGCGTAGGGGGTCTGTGGGTCGAGCGGGGCGTCCTCTCGGATCGGCTGTTGGTGCTGCTCGCCATAGACGGCGCCCGACGACGTGAAGACCAGGCGCTTTACCTGGGCGTCACGCGCGGCGGTGAGCAGGCTGACGGTGCCGCCGACGTTAGTGTCGTTGTACTCGACGGGGTAGAGGACCGATTCGGGCACGCTGACGCGGGCGGCGAGGTGGTAGACGCAGTCGACCCCGCGCAAGAGCGACCAGAGTTTGGGGACGTCACGAATGTCACCGCCGGCAAAGACCACGCGCTCGTCCAGGCGCTGGCGATCCCCGGCGCTGAGGTCATCGACCACGCGCACGTGATGACCGGCGGCCGCCAGACGGTTGGCCAGCGCCGAGCCGATGAACCCGGCGCCCCCGGTGATGAGAACGTTCATGGATAGCAGTTCCTCTCGAAGCGGAGGGCGGTCCGAAGCGGAGTCATTATAGCGCGGCCGGCGTCGGCCTGTCAATGAAACTCTGTCGCATAGAGACTATAAAACCACCTTGCGACGGAGTATACCAATAGATCACGAGCACCGTTTGCTCATACACGGCAAGAACATACATCGCTCATTCGCCAATGGGGCCTGGCCGGCGAGCGGCCGCGGCTCGCCACACAGCGTTGGGGGCAGAGGATGACCTATCTCGAGCGCGTCGGCAACATCCACATCCACACGACCTACTCGGACGGCACCGGGACCCATGACGAGGTAGCGGTGGCCGCGGCCCAGGCCGGGCTCGACTTCCTGGTGGTGACGGACCATAACGCCTACGTGCCAGAGCAGGCCGGCTGGCGCTCGGGCGTGCTGGTGCTGGTGGGCGAAGAGGTGCACAACCCGGCCCGCCCCGGCGTGAACCACCTGCTGGTGCTTGGCGCCGGCGAAGACCTGGCCCCGCTGGCGGGCGACACGCAGGCGGTGGTCGATGCGGTGCGGGCCCGCGGCGGGCTGGCCTTTATCGCCCATCCCTTCGAGCGGCCCGGGCGCGTGGTCGCCGAGAGTGCCATCAACTGGGTGGACTGGCAAGTGCGGGGCTACACCGGCCTGGAGATCTGGAACTATATGTCCGAACTGAAGGGGCGGCTCTACGGGATGGCCTACGCGCTCGTCATGGCCTACCTCCCCCAGATCGGTATGCTTGGGCCCTTTCCGGAGACGCTGCAAAAGTGGGATGCCCTGCTGGCCGACGGGCCCGTGTACGCCATCGGCGGGGCCGACGCGCATGCCGAGGAGTACTCCCTGGGCCCCTTGCGCAAGAGAGTCTTTGGCTACCGGCACCTGTTCGGGGCCGTGAACACCCATGTGCTGGTGAGCGGGGAGTGGACGGGGTCCTTGGCCGAGGATGGCGATCTGGTGTACGAGGCACTGGCGCGCGGCCGGGGCTTTGTGGCCTACGACGCCCTGGCGGACGCGCGCGGCTTCCGGTTTGAGGTGCTGGCCGAGGACAGCGCCTGGCCGATGGGCAGCATCGTCCCCGCGCAGCCGGGGCTGCGGCTGCGGGCCACGGCGCCCGCCGAGGCGGAACTGCGCCTGCTGCGCAACGGCCACGTCGTGGCCGAGGGCAGCGGCACAGAGCTCGAGTATGCCGACCCCGCCCCGGGGGCCTATCGCCTGGAGGCCTACCGGCGCTGGTACCTGCGCCGGCGCGGCTGGATCTTCTCCAACCCGATCCTGGTCAGGCCGGCCTGAGATGCAGCGAGGCGCCTGTGGCTCAGCGGCAGGCTAGGCGCCGGCGAACAGATGTGCTACAATGATGGGCGTGGCGCGGTTAGGGAGGTAGGGGCAAGCATGGCCGAATTCCGGCTCATCTCGGACTTTCAGCCGACTGGAGACCAGCCGGAGGCGATCGCCTCGCTCATTGCGGGCATCGAGCAGGGGGATCGCTACCAGACGCTGCTGGGCGTGACCGGTTCGGGCAAGACCTATGTGATGGCAAAGGTCATCGAGGCGCTCGGCCGGCCGGCGCTGGTGCTGGCACACAACAAGACGCTGGCGGCCCAGCTGTACTCGGAGTTCAAGGAGTTCTTTCCCGAGAACGCCGTCGAGTACTTTGTCTCGTACTATGACTACTACCAGCCGGAAGCCTACCTGCCGCGCACCGATACCTACATCGAGAAGGACGCCCAGATCAACGACGAGATCGACCGGCTGCGCCTCTCGGCGACCTCCTCGCTGTTCAGCCGGCGCGATGTGATCATCGTGGCCTCGGTCTCTTGCATCTATGGCCTGGGCGACCCGGAGGAGTATGGCCGGGTGGTGGTCTCTCTGCGCAAGGGGGAGGCGCACAACCGCGAGCGGCTGCTGCGGCACCTGGTCTCCATCCTCTACGAGCGGAACGACGCGGTGCTCACTCCGGGCAAGTTCCGCGTCCGTGGAGACACGGTCGAGATCATGCCGGCCTACGGCGAGACCTCCTATCGCCTGGAGTTCTGGGGCGACGAGATCGAGCGGATTGTGGAGGTCGACTCGCTGACGGGTGAGATCCTCAAGGAGCACGTCTCCGTCGACATCTACCCCGCCAAGCACTTTGTGACCGCGCAGGAGAAGCTGGTCAAGGCGCTGACGCTCATCGACGGGGAGCTGGAGGAGCAACTGGCGCGCTTCCGCAGCCAGGACAAGCTGCTGGAGGCCCAACGGCTGGAGCAGCGCACGCGCTACGATGTGGAGATGCTCCGCGAGGTGGGCTACTGCTCGGGGATTGAGAACTACTCGCGGCACCTGACGGGCCGCAACGCCGGCGAGCCCCCCTGGACGTTGCTCGACTACTTCCCTCCCGATTTTATGTTGTTTATCGATGAGTCGCACATGACGGTGCCGCAGGTGCGGGGGATGTACAACGGTGACCGGGCGCGCAAGGAAGTGCTGGTGAACTATGGCTTCCGGCTCCCCTCGGCGCTCGACAACCGTCCCCTGACCTTTGACGAGTTCGAGGACCACATCAGCCAGTGCGTCTTTGTCTCGGCGACCCCGGCCGACTATGAGCGGACCGTCAGCAGCCAGATCGTCGAGCAGATCATCCGTCCCACTGGCCTGGTGGACCCGGAAGTGATCGTGCGCCCCACGGAGGGGCAGATCGACGACCTGATCGCCATGATCCACGAACGGATTGGGCGCGGCGAGCGCGCCCTGGTGACGACGCTCACCAAACGTATGGCCGAGGACCTCGCCGAGTACCTGCGTGAGGCGGGGTTCAAGGTGCACTATCTGCACTCCGAGATCGTCACCCTGGAACGGGTGGAGATCCTCAACGACTTGCGCGCCGGCGTCTACGACGTGGTGGTAGGCGTCAACCTGCTGCGTGAGGGGCTGGACCTGCCCGAGGTGTCGCTCGTGGCCATTCTGGACGCCGACAAGGAGGGCTTTCTGCGCTCTGGCAGCGCCCTGATCCAGACGATCGGCCGCGCCGCCCGTCACGTCAGCGGGCAGGTGGTCATGTATGCTGACCGGGTAACCGATTCGATGCAGCGCGCCATCGATGAGACGAACCGCCGGCGCGAGCTGCAGACGGCCCACAACGAGGCGCACGGCATCGTGCCGAGCAGTATCGTCAAAGAGATCCGCAGCCTGACGCAGGGCTTGCGCACCGACGAGGGGATCGGCGAGCAGCGCGGCACCATCATGCCGCCGGATGCCGCCGAGCGGCTTATCGACGACCTGGAAGAACAGATGCACGCCGCAGCCAAGAACCTGGAGTTCGAGAAGGCCGCCCTGCTGCGCGACCAGATCCTGGAGCTGCGCGAAGCGGTGCGCGCCCAGGACGATCGCCCCGAGTGGGAGCGCTACCGCCAGGCCGACGCGCGCCGCGCCCGGCAGAGGTAACGCCATACCCATGGGCGAACGGCAAGCACCGAGCTATCTGCAGCGCTACACGGCCAAGCAGCTGGCGGAGCGCGCCGGTGAGGCGGCGGCCCGGCTGGAGGCCTGCGATCTGTGTCCGCGCCTTTGCGGGGCCAACAGGCTGGCGGGCGAACTGGGCTACTGCCGCGCCGGAGCGCTGCCGCGGGTGGCCAGCCACAACGTGCACCATGGGGAAGAGCCGCCCATCAGCGGCACGCGCGGATCGGGCACAATCTTCTTCTCCCGCTGCACGGCGCGCTGCCTGTTCTGCCAGAACTACCCGATCAGCCAGAACGGCGTCGGCGACGATGTGTCGCCCCACCAACTGGCCGGCATGATGCTGGACCTGCAGCGGGCGGGCTGCCACAACATCAACCTGGTGACCCCCACGCACTATGCGGCCCAGATCCTGCAGGCCGTGGCCCTGGCTGCCCGCCAGGGGCTGCACCTCCCGCTCCTGTACAACACCAACGGCTACGACCGCGTGGAAACCCTCCGCCTGTTCGACGGCATCGTCGACATCTACCTCCCCGACGCCAAGTACGCCGACGACCAGGTGGCCGCGCGCCTATCCGGCTTGCGCGGCTACGTGGAGGTGAACCGCGCCGCGCTGACCGAGATGCGCCGGCAGGTGGGCGGCGGCCTCGTTCTCGACGAGGACGGCGTCGCCGTGGGGGGGCTGCTCATCCGGCACCTGGTGTTGCCCAACGGGCTGTCGCAGACGCCCGAGGTGCTGCGCTGGATCGCCGAGACGCTCGGCACCGACACCTGGGTCAGCCTCATGTCCCAGTACTTCCCGGCGCACAGGGCTGTGGGAGACCCCGAACTGGGCCGCCGGCTGCGCGTTCGCGAGTACCGGGAGGCGCGCCAGGCGCTCGAGACCCTGGGCCTCGAAGAGGGCTGGTGCCAGGAGCTGACCTAGCAGCCCGGCGTTAGCGCGTGGTCTGCCCGCCCGAACGTGTCATCGTCTGATGCCCCGGATCACCCTCGCAACACCCGGGCAGCGCCATGGTTTGCCCACCGAGTGGCCGCGCGCTATAATGTCAAGTTGCCCCGTTCCAGGGAACTAACGCTCGGAACCCAGACGAAAGAGCAGTATGCCGCAGGAATACATCTCCATCCGTGGCGCCCGCGTCCACAACCTCAAGAACATCGATCTCGATATCCCCCGCGACAAGCTCGTGGTCATCAGCGGGATCTCGGGGTCGGGCAAGTCGTCCCTGGCCTTCGACACGATCTTTGCCGAGGGGCAGCGGCGCTACGTCGAGTCTCTGTCAGCGTACGCCCGGCAGTTCCTGGGGCAGATGGACAAGCCGGACGTTGACTATATCGACGGCCTGTCACCGGCCATCAGCATCGACCAAAAGAGCACCAGCCGCTCCCCGCGCTCGACGGTGGGGACGGTCACCGAGATCTATGACTACCTGCGTCTGCTGTTCGCGCGCGTGGGCGTCCCCCACTGCGCTACCTGCGGGCGTGAGATCAGCCGGCAGACCGTCCAGCAGATGGTCGACACGATCCTGGCCCTGCCGGATGGCACGCGCCTGATGCTGCTGGGCCCGGTGATCAAAGACCGCAAGGGCGAGCACAAGCGCGTGATCGACGATCTGCGCAAGGCGGGCTATGTGCGCGTGCGCGTCGATGGGGACGTGCGCATGGTTGACGAGGACATCGTCCTGGACCGTTACAAGATGCACACCATCGAGGCCGTTGTGGACCGCCTCGTGGTGCGCCAGGGGCTGGACCAGGAGCAGGCCGACGAGGCCCGCCGCCGGGTGAGCGACTCGGTGGAGACGGCGCTCAAGCTCGGGGACGGCATGCTGATCGTCGACGTCGTCGGCGGCCAAGAGATGCTCTTCTCGGAGCGCTATGCCTGCGCCTACTGCGGCACGAGCATTCCGGAGATCGAGCCGCGCAGCTTTTCGTTCAATAGCCCGCACGGTGCCTGCCCCACCTGCACCGGCCTGGGCTTCCAGAGCGAGCTGGACCCCAAGCTCATCGTGCCCAACCCCGACCTGTCAGTGAACGAGGGGGCCCTGGCCCCCTGGGACATGAAGAGCACCCAGGCCCGCCAGGGATACCACGCCCGCCTGCTGCAGGCCGTTGCGGCGCACTATGGCTTCTCGCTCGATACGCCCTGGAAGGCGCTCAAGGCGGAGCATCGCCAGGCGGTGCTCTACGGCTCCAACGGGCAGGCGATCAACGTGCGCTATGAGAACCAGCACGGACGCGAGCGCTCCTACGACACGGCCTACGAGGGGCTCATCCCCGATCTGGCCCGTCGCTATGCCGACTCGAGCTCTGATCAGGTGCGTGCCTCGATCGAGCGCTACATGACCGAGGTGGCTTGCCCGACCTGTGGCGGCAAGCGCCTGCGCCCCGAGAGCCTCTCGGTCACGGTCGATGGGCTGTCGATCCACGAGCTGACGCAGCTATCGATCGCCGATGCGGCGCGGCTGCTGACGGAGCTGGAGGCGCGCCTGTCTCCGCGCGACCTCTTGATCGCCGGGGCGATCATCAAGGAGGTCCTCGCACGGCTGCGTTTCCTGACCGACGTCGGTCTCCACTACCTGACGTTGGGGCGCGCGGCGGCGACGCTCTCCGGTGGGGAGGCGCAGCGCATTCGCCTGGCCACGCAGATCGGCTCCAAGCTGATGGGCGTCCTGTACATTCTGGACGAGCCCTCCATCGGCCTGCACCAGCGGGACAACAGCAGGCTCATCGACACTCTCATCGGCCTGCGCGACCTGGGGAACAGCGTGCTGGTGGTGGAGCACGACGAGGCCACCATCCGGGCCGCTGACCACATCATCGATCTGGGCCCCGGGGCGGGGGAACATGGCGGCGAGGTGGTCTTCCAGGGCACCCTGGCGGAGATCCTGGAAAGCGAGGCGTCACCGACCGGGCGCTACCTGAGCGGCCGGGCTGCGGTGCCCGTCCCGTCCTACCGCCGGCCCGGGAACGGCAAGCACCTGCTCGTGCGCGGCGCGCGCGAGCACAACCTCAAGGACCTGACCGTCTCCATCCCACTGGGGTGCTTTGTGGCCCTCACGGGGGTGTCGGGCTCGGGCAAGAGCACCCTGCTCAACGAGATCATCTACAAGCGGCTAGCGCAGCTCCTGCACGGGGCCTCGGCGCGCCCGGGCGACCACGACGGCATCTTTGGGGTAGACCACATCGACAAGGTCATCGACATCGACCAGTCGCCCATCGGCCGCACGCCTCGCTCAAACCCGGCGACCTACACGAACATGTTCGGGCCGATCCGCTCCCTGTACGCCTCCTTGCCGGAGGCCAAAATGCGCGGCTACAACCCCGGGCGCTTCTCCTTCAACGTCAAGGGGGGGCGCTGCGAAGCCTGCCAGGGAGCCGGCATCATCCGCATCGAGATGCAGTTCCTGCCCGACGTGTACGTGCCCTGCGAGGTCTGCCACGGCCAGCGGTACAACCGTGAGGCGCTGGAGATCGTCTACAAGGGGGCATCCATTGCCGACGCCCTGAACATGACCGTGGATGAGGCGCTACGCTTCTTTAGCAACATCCCGGCCATCGCGAACAAGCTGGAGACGCTGCGCGATGTGGGGCTGGGGTACATCCGTCTGGGGCAGCCGGCCACGACGCTCTCGGGCGGTGAGGCGCAGCGCGTCAAGCTGGGGCGCGAGCTCTCCCGGCGGGCCACAGGCAACACGCTCTACATCCTGGACGAGCCCACGGTTGGCCTGCACATGGCCGACGTCGAGCGGCTGCTGCTGGTTCTCGAGCGGCTGGTGGAGGCCGGCAACACCGTGATCGTCATCGAGCACAACCTCGACGTGATCAAGACGGCGGACTGGATCATCGACCTAGGGCCGGAGGGCGGCGCTGACGGCGGGCAGCTGGTGGCCGAGGGTACCCCCGAGCAGGTGGCCGCCGACCCGAACTCCTGGACGGGGCACTACCTCCGGGAGACCCTGGCCGCGCGCGAGCCCGTTCCAGCCAAGACAGTACACTGAGTATACGCATCTGGGCAGCACCTTACCGCGGTACCCCTGCGGGTGGCGAAGCGGGGCGCTGTGCCCGGTAACTGAGGGGACGTCCGTTGGCGCTGAAACGATACTATCTCTGGAACATCGGCTGTCAGATGAACCGGGCCGATGCCTATCGCGCCCAGGAGCAGCTCGAGGCGCTGGGCTACCGCCCCACCGACCGCCCCGAGCGCGCCAACGTGCTGGTGTTGAACACCTGTGTGGTGCGGCAGAGCGCCGAGGATCGCGTCGTCGGGCGCCTCTCTTCCCTGCGCCCCCTGGTCGACGCCGGGCGCGACCGCACGCTCCTGGTGATGGGCTGCTTTGTCGACGGTGATCTGCCCGCCCTGCGGGCACGCTTCCCCTATGTCAACGCGTTTCTGCCCCCCTCCGATGTAGACGGGCTGTTGGCCCACGTGCGCGCCTGGGAGGCGGACCGCTTCGCCGACGCCGCCGAGGGCGGCTGCCTGGTGACCCCGCCGCAGGTGGCCGACCTGGTGCCCATCTCGTACGGGTGCGACCATCACTGCACCTACTGCGTGGTCACGATCCGCCGCGGCCCCCAGCGCAGCCGGCCCATCCCCGAGATCGTCGCCGACGTGCGGCGACTGGTGGCGGGCGGCGCCCGTGAGATCACGCTGCTCGGGCAGAACGTCGATGCCTACGGCACTGACCTGCCGCAGCCCGGGCGCCCGGACCTGGCCGACGTGCTCGAGGCGGTGCACGGGATCGAGGAGTTGTGGCGCATTCGCTTCCTCACCTCCCACCCGCAGGACATGAGCCCGCGCATCATCGCGCGGGTGGGGGCGCTGCACAAAGTGTGCCCCTGCTGGGAGCTGGCCGTGCAGTCCGGTGACGACGGCGTGCTGCGTCGGATGGGGCGGGGGTACACGGTGGAGCGCTTCCGGCAGGTGGTCGCGGAGATCCGCCGCACCACGCCCGATTGCGCCGTGAATACCGACATCATCGTGGGCTTTCCCGGGGAGACGGCCGAGCAGTTTGAGAGCACCCTGCGCCTGATCCGCGAGACCCGCTTCGACCAGGTGCATGTGGCGGCCTACTCCGAGCGCCCGGGCACTCCCGCGGCGCGCCTGGCCGACGACGTCCCCCAGAAAGAGAAGGAACGACGGCGCCGCAAGGTGGAGGCCCTGCAGGAGACGATCGCGGCCGAGATATCGGCCCGGTTCCTTGGCCAGGTGGTGGAGGTGCTGGTCGATGGCAGCCAGAAGGGGCGTTGGCGCGGACGCACGCGCACCAACCGCCTCGTCTTCTTCCATTCCGCTGAAGACTGGCTGGGGCGCCTGGCCCGGGTGCGCATCACCTGGACGGGCCCCTGGTCGATGATTGGCGAGGTGGTTGGCCCCGCCGAGCCGCCGACGGCCTAGCGCCCGGCTCTTGGCACGCGCCAGAACACAGCAGGTCCCCCAACGGGGGACCTGTTCTTGTTTTCGGCGCGGTTAGGCCTTCTCCTGGCGGCCGCGGAAGATCAGCCGGATGGGGCTGCCCTCGAACTTGTAGCGATAGCGGATCTGGTTCTCCAGGTAGCGCTGGTACGAAAAGTGCACCAGCCGCTCGTCGTTCACGAACAGCACAAACGTTGGCGGGGCTGTTGAGACCTGCGTGCCATAGTAGATACGTAGCTTCTTGCCCCACTTAGTCGGCGGAGAGTGCCGCGCCGTGGCCTGGCGGATGATGTCGTTGATCTGTGAGGTTGACAGGCGCACGCGGCGTTCCTGCTCGATGCGCAGCGCTAGCGGCAGGATGGTGCTCACCCGTTGCCCCGTCAGCGCCGATACAAAGACCATCGGCACGTAGGGCATGAACTTGAGCGCTTGCCGCGCCTCCGCCTCGAACTGCGGCATGGTGTGGTTGTCCTTCTCGAGAAGGTCCCACTTGTTCACCACCACGATGACGCTCTTGCTCTGTTCTAGGATGTAGCCGGCAACGTGGGCGTCCTGCTCGGTGATCCCCGCCGTGGCGTCGATGAGCAGCAGCACGACGTCGGCGCGGCTGATCGCCTTGACGGCCCGCATGACGCTGTACTTCTCAATCCCCTGCTGGACGCGCCCGCGACGGCGGATGCCGGCGGTGTCGATGAGCACAATGTCCTGTTCGTGGTAGCGGAGCGCTGTGTCGACGGCGTCGCGCGTGGTACCGGGCACCTGGCTGACGATGACGCGGTCCTGGCCCAGCATGCGGTTCACCAGGGAGGACTTGCCGACGTTGGGGCGCCCGACGATGGCGATGTGCAGTACCTCCGGTTCGTCCTCCTCGTCCGGCAGGGCTGGCAGCGCCGCCACAATGCGGTCGAGAAGGTCTCCGGTGCTCAGGCCGCGGATGGCCGAGACGGCCAACGGCTCGCCTAGGCCGAGGGCGTGGAACTCGTGGGTGGCCATCTCGCGCGTCAGGTTGTCGGCCTTGTTGGCCGCCACAATGACCGCCTTGTCGGTACGGCGCAGGAGGGCGGCGATCTCTTCGTCTCCGGGGGTCAGGCCGGCCGTCACATCGGTGAGGAAGACGATGACGTCGGCCTCGTCCATGGCCGCCTGGGCCTGGTCGCGCACGCGCGACACGATCTCGTCCGCATCGCTCAGTACGAGGCCGCCGGTGTCGACGACGGTAAAGACCTTGCCCTCCCATTCCACGTCGGCATAGTGGCGGTCACGTGTGGTGCCGGGTAGGTCCTCGACGATGGCCAGGCGCTGGCCGGCCAGACGGTTGAACAGGGTGGACTTGCCCACGTTGGGGCGGCCCACCAGGGCGACGACGGGTTTTCTCGGCATGGTGAGTCTCTCTCTATACGACGGCAGGCGAGGGCCGCCCGCACGCGCGGTAGGCTCCGGATAGCATTAGGGTGGCTAAGGGGTTTTGGTGGGCGCAGCGGGTGTGCTGTTGGGGCCGCGGATGTCCGCCTCGACAAAGGCCGGGGACACGCTCGTCACGGCCAGGTCGGCCAGCTGCGGGTCGCGCGCAGCGAGCAACTCCACGACGACCTTGAGCTGATGGACGCCCGCCTCCAGGCCGGTGAGGTCGACGTAGGCATCGACCAGGTCGGGGGCCAGCTCGTCCAGCACGACGGAGGGCCCGGTCAGGATCACGTCGACCGAGGGCACCGACAGGCTCACGGTGTACCCCTCGCGGAGCTTGCGCGCCTTGAGCGGCACCTCCAGCGTCGCGCCGCCCATTACGGCGTCGATGTCGACGGTGACCAGAACCTGGCGCGGGTCGGTGTCTCCTTCGGTATACACCGAGACGCCCTCGGGCAAGGCCAACTCGGCGCGCTGGGCGATAAGCCGCGTGGCGCCGGAGACGTCCACATCCCCCTTGATCGACACCAACCCGGGCATGGTGGCGATTACCGACGGAGGACCCACCACCGTGACGGTGGCGGGGTCGATCTCTATGCTGCTGACATAGTAGCCGCGGGCCGGCTGCCCGGCCGTTCGCGCCAGGACGGCTACCTCGCGGTAGTTCTGGCGCTGCTCAATACGCAGTTCGGTGCGCACGGCAGCCGGCGTGATCGTGACGCCCGTGATCTGCTTGCCGGCGCTGTCGAGGGCGCGCACGGGCAGGTTCTGGTCAATGCTTTCGCGGCGCCCGGCCACGCTGACCGAAACGGCCGCCACCTGAACGTTCTTGACCAATCCCGCCGGCCCCTCCACGACCACCGTCGCGGGGCTGAACACCGGCGTGCCCACCGAGTAGCCGAGCGGCAGGGCCTCGATGCTCTCCAGGCGCAGCTCGACCGGGATCTCGGTGCGGTTTAGGTGGTCTATCTGGACGTACAGACTGTCCGGCTGGATGGCGAGGATCGTGACCGTCGGGTTCGTGCAGGTCACCTCTACCGGTACCGTGTGAAGCCCTTCGGCCAGGCCGGTGAGGTCCACCGTGGCGCGGAAAGACTCGGCGGTGAGGCTGCTCCAGGAGGACTGGAAGGCCTTGATCTGAACGTTCACCTCCTGGGACGGCGCGTTGGTGACGATCAGCCCCTCCCCGGTGTTCAGCACCTCGATGGCGATTGCTTGCGGAAAGTAGTCCTGCCGGGGGGCATCGTCCTGGTAGACGGCGTTGACCCACACCACTAACGAGAGCACCAGCGCCAGAAGGGCGGTGCCGAAGGTGTCCCACAGGCGTCCACGGAGGGCCGCGAAGACGTTGATGAGCTTCCTCATACAGCCCTCTTGTCTCGACGCAGATCGTCGCCGCCGCTCTTGCCCAGCAGCCGACGCGACTTGCCCTTGCCCTCTCGCGGCGGGGTCAGCATGGCCTGGAGGAGCGTGCGCAGGCGGCGCTCATCCAGATGGCGGACCATGCGGCCGTTGCGGGCGATCGAGATGGTGCCGGTCTCTTCCGACACGACCACGGCGATGGCGTCGGTCTGTTCAGTGATCCCGACGGCGGCGCGGTGACGGGTGCCGAGGTGGCTGTCAGCGACGAGGCTCTCGGCCAGGGGCAACACGCAGGCGGCGGCCACGATACGGTTGCCGCGGACGATGACGGCGCCGTCGTGGAGCGCCGTCTTGGGAAAGAAGATGGTCAAGAGCAACTCGTCAGCCACCAGAGCATCCAGCTCCACGCCCGTCTCGACATAGTCCTGCAAACCGGTGTCACGCTCAAGGACGATAAGGGCACCGTGGCGCCGCTCTGAGAGGCGCCGGCAGGCGCTCACCAGGGCGTTCACCAGGCGGTCCAGTTCCACATCGCGGCTAGACCAGATAGCCAGGCCGCCGGCGCGCCCCAGGCGTTCCAGGGCGCGCCGCAGCTCCGGTTGAAGGACGATGGCCACCACCACGGCCAGGAACTGCCCCGTGGAACGCATCAACCAGTTGAAGGCCGTGAGCCCGGCCAGGCTGCCGATGAGGGCGACGAACAGGGCCAACAGGATCACGCCACGCAAGAGCTGGACGGCCTGCGTGCCCCGTACGAGGAGCAGCACGGCATAGATGACGACGGCGACCAGCAGAATGTCGACGACGTCCAGCAGATCCAGCCTGGACAAGACCCAGTACACGTTGGCCACGGAACTGCTACCTCGCGAGCAGGTCGGCAAGGACCGCCTTTTGAGCATGGAGGCGGTTCTCGGCCTGGTCAAAGAGCCAGGACTGCGGGCCGTCGGCCACCTCGTCGGTGATCTCTTCGCCGCGGTGGGCGGGCAGGCAGTGCATGACGCCGACGTCAGGGCGGGCGGCGGCCAGCAGCGCCTCATTCACCTGGTACCCGGCAAAGGCCCGGCGGCGCGTGGCGGCCTCGGCCTCTTGGCCCATGCTGGTCCAGGTGTCGGTGTAGATCACGTGGGCGCCGGCCACGGCCTCGGCGGGGCTGCGCGTCACGCTCAACGTGGCGCCGGTCTGTTGGGCCACTGCGCGCGCGCCGGCCAACACGGCCTCGCTGGGGGCGTAGCCATCCGGGGTGGCGGCCACAACCTCCATGCCCGCCAGCGCCCCTCCGTAGAGCAGCGAGTTGAGCATGTTATTGCCGTCGCCGACGTAGGCCAGCCGCACGCCGGCCAGGTAGCCGAGCTTCTCCTGGATGGTGAGCAGGTCCGCCAGCGCCTGACAGGGGTGGCAGTAGTCAGAAAGGCCGTTGACCACCGGCACGCTGGCCCACTGGGCCAGCTGAACCACGAGGTCGTGGCCGAACACGCGGGCCATGATCCCGTCGACGTAGCGGCTCAGGACGCGGGCCACGTCGGCCACGCTCTCGCGTTTGCCGAGGGAGATCTCTTCCGGCCCAAGATAAACGGCGTGGCCGCCCAGCTGGTGCATGCCCATCTCGAAGGAGACGCGGGTGCGTAGCGAGGGCTTCTGGAAGACCATGGCCAGGGTGCGGCCGGCCAGGAGGGGCTGGTTGCCGCCGGCGGCCCACTCGGCCTTGAGGCGGCGCGCCAGGGCCAGCAGGTTGTTGAGCGCCTGGGGGCTGAGGTCAGCGAGCGCGAGCAGGTCCTTCTTCATGGGGATGTCCTTTGCAGTAATCAGCCGGCATTACCTTCGCTATACCCGGTCCTCCGGCTTTATCGCCCAGACCAGGTCATAGTCAACCTGCCAGGCTTGCGTCTCGACGTTCTCAAAGCCCAGCGCCGCACATTGCCGCTCGAGGCTGCCCCGGCGGGCGATCCGGAACGGAAAGAAGCGTGCCTGCGGGCCCACGCGGTTGGTCAGGAGCGCAACCCCACCCGGGCGAAGCACGCGCCAGACCTCACGCAGTACAGCGCGGCCGTCCGACATGAACTCGAGCGCTTCCAGACAGGTCACACAGTCGACGCTGCGGTCGGCGATCGGCAGGTCGGCAGCGTCCAGCTGGACGAAGGTGGCCTGGCCTTGCCACTCCCGATGGGCGATCTGCGCCTCTGTGAGCATGCCGAGGGAGCGATCCCCGGCCAGCACCGTCCCATGAAAGGGCGTGCCGCCCAGGAGGGCCAGCGGGATGCGCCCGGTACCGGTGGCCACGTCTAGGACGCGCGGCTGCCCGAGGGGTTCCAGCCGCTCTGCGAGCGGAATGCCCAGGAAGAGCTGCTCGTGCACGAACTGGGTCTGCTTGATGGCGTTGTAGCGCGAGGCGGTCCAGTCGTACAGGAGCGCTACGACCCGCGGCCCCAGGTAGGTCCCCTCGGTGATGACCAACAGCCAGTAGATCGTCGCGGCCAGGAGCAGCGCTACAGGTACCCAGATCATGCGCGCTGCCCTAGCCTCCCCATCTCGTCGAAGCCAGCGCCGCCAGCGCCGTAGCGGCCAGCCAGGCCACGCGTTGCTGGATGTGCGCCCACCCGCTGGCGCCGCGCCCGGCAGACAGGCCCTGGTTCATCAACTCCGCAAGGGCGCCCACCGCCACGGCCGCCGTTACCAGGGGCTGACGCCCCTGGATCGAGGCGAACAGCAGGACGGCCCAGGCCCAGCGAAGCACCCAACGCGCGCCGCCCGGGCGCGCGCTCAACAGCGAACGGGCATAGGTCGCCAGGCTTACCACCAGGGCGAGGCCGAGCGTCCCCATGTCCAGCGGGGCAAGCGCCGCATGCCCGAGCAGCCAGGCGGCACAGACGTGCAGGCCGCCGAGCGACCGGGCCAGAAAGGCGCGATCCTGGCCCGCCAGGAGGGTCAGGAGCGCGCCCACAAAGAGCGTCGTGGCCGCCACCAAGAGCGGTTCTCGCCCGACATAGGTGGCCAGCGCCAGAACCAGGCCGCTGCAGGTCAGCGCGCTGACGGCCACAGCGCGCTGGGCGGGCCGCAGGGCGCCGCGCAGCAGGACGTACCCGGGCGCCTCATCGGCAGGGGCGGGCGGCACGTCATCCTTGAGGCCCAGTAGCTGGCGGAACACGTACCCCAGGGCGGCATCGGCCACCAGCCAGGCGGCCACCAACGCCAGGGCGTGGTCGGTATGCCAGCCCAGCGCGCGGGACGACAGGGCCCCACAGGCGAATATCCAGCTAATGCGAAGCGATGGGCTCAGCGCAGTCGTGGGTGGGCTCCTCTGCACATGGTCTCGTTAACGGCTGGCTCCGCTGAGCGCACCGAAATATGGACCGATACTTGTAGATCGATTATAGCACAGCGAAAGGAGAATACTCAAAACGAACCGGCAACGGCATGCCCCGTCTGGCCGTCAGCCGGCCAGGGCCACGTGATGTGCCGCGCGACCACGCTCGTCCTCGCGCACCTCGAACTCCACTTTGGTCCCCGGGCTCAGGCGCACGCCGGAGGGCAGCCGCAGGGCGGAACGATGCACGAACACCTCGCTGCCCTGCTCGTCACGGATAAAGCCGTAACCCTTCCGCGCGTCAAACCAGCGAACCGTGCCGCGGTGTCGCGCGGCCAGCCGCTTGAGCGCCAAACAGCCCGGGCAGAGGGCAGGGGACACAAGAACGCCCAGCCGAGCACGCTCGCGCTGGGCTTGTGCCGGGTCCAGGAACTGCAGACCACAGGAGGCACAAGTGAGAGTACTATCGACACAGACCATGGGCAGACTCGTGTTCGCTGGGCCGGCGCAGGCGCGCGGCAGGGATCCCGGAAGTGCTGGCTCGTGCGGGCCCCTCAGGCCCGGGCCAGGGCTTGCTCGCCCGACGCGCGACGGATGCTGAGGCCCATTTGGTGCCGGGCGATGTCGATGCTCAGGATCATCACCCGGACGGCCTGACCCTCCGCCACCACCTCAGCAGGTGACTGTACCTCGCCCTCGCCCAGCTCGGAGAGGTGTACCAGGCCCTCGATGCCGGGCTCCAGCTCCACAAAGGCGCCAAAGCGCACCAGGTGGGTGACCACGCCCGCTACGGTGTCTTCGATGTGGTAGCGGTCTTCCACCGCCAACCACGGATCAGGCTGGGTGCGCTTGATGCTCAGGCCGATGCGCTGGCCCTCCCGGTCGACGCGCAGCACCTGGACCTGCACGCTCTGGCCGATCTGCAGCACCTGGCTGGGGTGGGCGATCCTCTGCCAGGCGATCTCTGAGACGTGCACTAGGCCGTCCATGCCGCCGACGTCCACAAAGGCGCCAAAGTCGCACAGATTGCTCACCGTGCCAGTGCAGACCTGGCCCTCGTGGATCTCAGCCAGAAGCCTGTCGCGCTGCTGAGCGCGCCACTCGCGAATGGCCAGGCGTTCGGACAGGATCAGCCGCCGGCGGTGCCGGTCCACCTCGATGACCTTGAGGGGTAGCTCCACCCCGACCATCTGCGTCAGGCGGTCCAGGTGCGCATCGGACGAGGCACGCGGCGGCAGGCTGGAGATCTGCGAGGCCGGGATGAAGCCCTGCAGGCGGCCGAAATCGCACACAGCGCCGCCCTTGTTGCATCCGGTGACCTTGAGAGTGACAACTTCGCCACTGGCCAGGAGCTCGTCGGCGCGCAGCCAATCCTGGTAGGCGCGGGCCCTCTCGAGCGACACAATCGGGGCGCGGTCTCCACTGGGCGGCTGGAGGATGTAGACGTACACCGGTGCGCCCGGCTGGAGCGTGCCCAGGTCCTCGGGGCTCATGGCCTGCAGCTCACGGGTCGAGACGAGGGCCTCCTGCTTGGCGCCGATGTCAATCACGACTTGGTCAGGCCGGGTCTGCAGGACGACTCCCTCGCGCAGGTCACCGCGCGAGGGAGTCGCATAGCTATACGCATCCCCATACGCTTCCCACAGTGTGGCAAAGTCCTCATCGCCGCCAGCCATCAACCCACTCTGGCTCATGGTTGTCCTCGCTCACCGCGGGTTGGGAGCACGCCCTGCTCCCCGCGGGGAGCACAGCGGGAGTGCCGGGCTATGCCGGGCACTATGGCGTAACCACCGAGATAGACAATGCGCACGACAGTAGTTTACATATCACATTCTACTCGTCTTGTCAGGAGTTGTCAACGGTTTCGAGGCTGGCCCGAGTGCGCGCCGCCAGCGGCGATGCCCGCCGTCATCCATCCGTCCATCCGCTTCATTTGACAAACGGGGGCCAGATAGTATAGTGATAGCTTACGGGTGTGCGTGCGCCGCGAGCGCTGAATGATAGGTCCCTTTTCCGTCGGAATCCGACGCCTCCGCTCGTGCACAGTCATCGCGCGCGACGTAGCGAATGATGGGGAATCCCGCACTGAGACGTCGTGCGCATTTGCCGCGACTTTACCCCTGCCCTTCGACCGAGGCCGCTGCGATCGCTCTGATACGGCGCTGCGAGAGTCAGTAACCCTTACGTCTGGGCTTGTGCGAACCCGCCTGTGTCCCGCCGCTATGTGCAAGGAGTGTGGTAACCTATGACAGTATCGGGGATGGTCACCGCCACAGCGAACAATGGCCGAAGCGCGAAGCGACGCAAGTCCTATGCCCGCATCCCGGACATTCTGCCGATTCCTGATCTGATCAAGGTCCAGATCGAGTCGTACGAGCAGTTCCGGCAGGAAGGATTGCGCGAGCTGTTCGACGAGATCTCGCCCATTGAGAGCTTTAACGGCAACCTGAAGCTGTATTTCCCCGGCACAGACGACAAGATCAACGAGGAGTGGGGCCTGGGCTACCGCTTTGCTGAGGCCACCTATACCCAGGAAGAGTGCCGTGAGCGCGACACAACCTACGCGGCACCGCTCTATGTGACGGTCCTCCTGGAGAACAACGAGGCGCAGGAGCACTCGATCCAGGTGCAGGAAGTCTATATGGGCGACTTTCCCATCATGACGGAGAACGGCACCTTTATTGTCAACGGTGCCGAGCGCGTGGTGGTCAGCCAGCTGATCCGCTCCCCCGGAGCCTATTTCACCGTCGTCGAAGACCGGACGACCGGCCGCCAGCTGTGCATGGCCAAGCTGATCCCCAACCGCGGGGCCTGGCTGGAGTTCGAGACCAGCCGTCGCGACGTGATCTCCGTCAAGGTCGATCGCAAGCGCAAGATCCCTGTAACGGTGCTCCTGCGGGCGCTGGGCGGCGTCAGCGACGACAGCGGCGAAGACTTGGTTACCGAGGGGACCGACGAGGAGCTCCTGGAGCTCTTTGCCACCGTCGACAACGTGGCTGAGCACCAGTATATCCAGTCGACCCTGGAGCACGACACCAACACCTCGGCCGAGGAGGCTCTTGAGGACTTTTACCGCAAGATGCGCCCCGGCGACCCGGCCACGCTGGACAACGCCCGCACCTACCTGGAGCAGCTGCTCTTTAGCCCGCGACGCTACGACCTGGGCAGGGTGGGCCGCTATAAGCTGAACCGCCGTATCGGGCGGGATGCCGAAGTGCGGCGGCGCATGCTGTCCAAGCGCGACATCATCAATATCGTCCAGCACATCATCCGCGTGAACAACGGCGTCGAGGACGCCGACGACATCGACCATCTCGGCAACCGCCGCGTCAAGACGATGGGCGAGCTGTTGCAGAACCAGCTGCGGGTTGGCTACCTGCGCATGGAGCGCGTGGTGCGCGAGCGCATGAGCATCCGCGACCCGGAGCAGGTATCGCCGGTGTCGCTGATCAACATCCGCCCCGTGGTGGCCGTCGTGCGAGAGTTCTTTGGCGGCAGCCAGCTCTCGCAGTTCATGCAGCAGGTGAACCCGCTCGACGAGCTGACCCACAAGCGCACGCTGTCGGCGCTGGGCCCTGGCGGCCTGCGCCGCGAGCGCGCCGGCTTTGACGTGCGCGACGTGCACCACTCGCACTATGGGCGCATCTGCCCGATCGAGACCCCCGAGGGGCCCAACATCGGCCTGATCGGCCGGTTGGCCACCTTTGCTGAGGTGAACGAGTACGGCTTTATCGAGACGCCCTATCGCGTGGTGGCCCGCGTGGTGCCCAACGATGCCGCGCAGCTGGTGGGCCGCACCGTGCGCGAGCGGGTGATCGACCCGCAGACGGGCGAGATCGTCATCGACGCCGACGAGGTGATCGATGCGGATACGGCCCAGCATATCGCCACGCTGGACCTGGAGCAGGTTCGCGTGCAGCCCTACGTTACCGCAGAGGTCAAGTACCTCTCGGCGGACGAGGAGGAGCACTATGTGGTGGCGCAGGCCAACACCCTCCTCGACGAACTCGGCCAGATCCGCGACGAACGGGTCTCGGCGCGCGTGCATGACAAGTTCATCATCGAGAGTGCCGATCGCGTGGCCTACATGGACGTCTCCCCCAAGCAGGTAGTGGGCGTGTCGGCCGCGCTGATCCCCTTCCTGGAGCACGACGACGCCAACCGCGCCCTGATGGGCTCCAACATGCAGCGGCAGGCCGTGCCGCTCTTGAGGGCCGAGGCCCCCGTGGTGGGGACGGGCATGGAGTACCAGGCAGCCATCGACTCGGGCCAGGTCATCACCGCCGAGCGCAGCGGCAAGGTCGTCAGCGCGTCGGGCACTCAGGTGGTCATCCAGTCGGAGGAAGGGCTGGACGTCTACGCCCTTCGCAAGTTCGAGCGCTCCAACCAGTCCACTTGCATCGACCAGCACGCCGTGGTGGCCAAGGGGGACTTGGTCGAGGCTGGCGACGTCATCGCCGATTCATCCTCCACCGAGAAGGGCGAACTGGCCCTGGGCCAGAACGTTCTGACGGCCTTTATGTCTTGGGAGGGTGGCAACTACGAGGACGCCATCCTGGTCAGCGAGCAGCTGGTGCGTGAGGACAAGTTCTCTTCGATCCACATCGAGAAGCACGAGACGGAAGCCCGCGACACCAAGCTGGGGCCGGAGGAGATCACCCGCGACATCCCCAACGTGGGTGAAGACGTCCTGCAGAACCTGGACGAGGAGGGTGTCATCTATGTGGGCGCCCGGGTGGGCCCGGGTGACGTTCTGGTGGGCAAGATCACGCCCAAGGGCGAAACGGAACTGACCCCTGAGGAGAAGCTGCTGCGGGCAATCTTTGGCGAAAAGGCCCGTGAAGTGCGCGACTCGTCGCTGCGCCTGCCGCACGGGGAAGAGGGCAAGGTCGTGGACGTGCACGTCTTTACCCGTGACGAGCACCGCGACCTGCCCGCCGGCGTGGAAAAGATGGTGCGCGTTGGCGTGGCACAGCGCCGCAAACTGACCGAGGGCGACAAGATGGCCGGCCGGCACGGCAACAAGGGGGTCATCTCCGCCGTGGTGGCCATCGAAGACATGCCCTACCTGCCGGATGGCACACCGGTTGAGATCATCCTCAACCCACTGGGCGTGCCGGGCCGCATGAACGTTGGCCAGATCCTGGAGACGCATCTCGGCTGGGCGGCCGACCGCCTGGGCTTCCGCGTGGCAACGCCGGTCTCCGACGGGGCTGATGAGAACGAGATCGTCGCCGAGCTCGCCCGGGCCTGGCTCATTGACCGCGCCTGGGCCGAACTGGGAGACATGACCTGGCCCTGGCTGGCGGAGCAGGAGATCGAGACCGAGACGCTCCGCGAGGACGAGGAGGCCCGCCTGTTCTACTTGGGTGCCTTCCTGAACGAGCGCGGCTACAGCGTTGAGGAGATCGATCGGACCCTGGCCGACCGTAGCACGGCCCGCCGCGCCTGGCTGCGTTACTGGCTGGAGGCCAAGGGATTGGCGGAAGACGCGATCATGGTGTACGAGGACTCTCCGCTGACCCCCGAGGAGCGAGACGCGGCCAACGAGCGCGCTCGGGACCTGTGTCTGCGGGTGTGGGCCGCCGACGAGGGGATCGAGACGGACGGCCTCAGCGACGCCGAGGTGAATGAGGCAGCCCTGCAGCGCTCCAGGGAGACGGGCCTGCCCCTGCCGACCACGGGCAAGATGGTGCTCTATGACGGCAAGACCGGCGAGCCGTTCGACCGCCCGGTGACCGTCGGCATCATCTACATGCTCAAGCTGGCCCACCTCGTGCAGGACAAGGTGCACGCCCGTTCGACGGGCCCGTACTCGCTGGTGACGCAGCAGCCGCTGGGCGGCAAGGCTCAGTTCGGCGGCCAGCGCTTCGGGGAGATGGAGGTGTGGGCGCTGGAGGCCTATGGCGCGGCGCACACCCTGCAGGAGATGTTGACCATCAAGTCCGACGATGTGACGGGCCGCGTCAAGACCTACGAGGCGATCGTCAAGGGTGAGCCCGTCACCGAGGCGGGGGTACCGGAATCGTTCAGCGTCCTGATCAAGGAACTGCAGGCGCTGGGCCTGTCGGTGGAGGTCTTTGACGAGACGGGTGAGAGCGTGCAGCTGGCGCGCAGCGAGCAGGCGAACCTTCTGCCGAGCCTGGGGCTGGGCCTGGGGTTCGGGGCGCTGGGGCGCTGAGCGGGGTATGGTGTGAAGGACGCTGGGTGGCCGGCGATGGCCACCCAGCGCTACGCGTGATGTACGGCACCGGGCTGGCCGGAGCCCAGGGCGGTTTGACAGCCCCCGGCCAGGATGATATAATCTCTCTTCGTGAGTCAGTGACCTGCCTGGAAGTGACACCGGGAGGAGCAATTTGCCTACCATCAACCAGCTAGTGCGCAAGGGGCGCAAGCGGCAGCGCGGCAAGTCCGACGCTCCGGCCCTAAGCTATAACATGAACACGCAGAAGGGAGTGGTTACCCGCTCGCGGAAGAGCGCTCCCCAGCGGCGTGGCGTGTGCACCCAGGTGCGCACCACAACGCCCAAGAAGCCGAACTCGGCGCTGCGCAAGATCGCCAGGGTGCGCCTGTCCAACGGTCAGGAAGTCACCGCCTACATCCCCGGTGAGGGGCACAACCTTCAGGAGCACTCGGTGGTGCTGGTGCGCGGTGGACGCGTGAGAGACCTGCCGGGCGTGCGCTACCAGGTGGTGCGCGGCGCGCTGGACGCCGCCGGCGTGACGGGCCGTGCACGTGGGCGCTCTCAGTATGGCACCAAGAAGGCCAAGTAGGTCCGCGGGCGGCTGAGGGGCGGCGCCACCGCTCTCTCGGCGCGGACGGGGATTGTGGTGTTGATGCACCCGCGAGACGCGGCGGGCTGCGGGCGCGGATGTCGCGCCAGGCGCGGCGGGCCGCGTGTCCTGATCTAGAGGAGACCAGAGCATGCCGAGACGCTATCGGCCGGAGCGACGGGAAGCCGTTCCCGACGACAGATACCACAGTGAGGTGCTGTCTCGCTTTATCAATAAGGTGATGAGGGGGGGCAAGAAGAGCACCGCGCGCCGGCTCGTGTACGATGCGTTCGACATCGTACAGACGCGTACCGGTCGCGAGCCCCTCGAGGTATTCGAGCAGGCCCTGCGCAACGTGGCCCCCATGATCGAGGTCAAGCCTCGGCGCGTGGGCGGCGCGACGTACCAGGTGCCGGTAGAGGTGCCGCCGCACCGTCGTGGTTCTCTGGCGATGCGCTGGCTGCTGGCGGCCGCCCGGGGGCGACATGGACGGACCTTTTCGGACCAGCTGGCGGCCGAACTGATGGACGCCGCCCAGAACACGGGCGTGGCGGTCAAGAGGCGCGAGGACGCGCACAGGATGGCCGAGGCCAACAAGGCCTTTGCCCATTACCGCTGGTAGGTTGGCCCTTCGCCCCGGGCGGGTATCCTGACGGCCCGGCGAGTAGGGGGCCGTGGCTGAGGCTCGATATCCTGTGTGCCCGTAGAGTGATAGGAGCAGGGATATGGGAGCCGCCACGGACGGTAGCAGGCTGGCGCTGATCCGCAATATCGGCGTCATCGCCCACATCGATGCGGGCAAGACCACGACCACGGAGCGCATCCTGTTCTACACCGGCCGGACGCACCGGCTCGGCAACGTCGACGACGGGACCACCGTCACCGACTGGATGGACCAGGAGCGCGAGCGCGGGATCACTATCGCGTCGGCGGCCGTGTCTTCCTTCTGGCGTGGGCATCGCATTAACATCATCGATACGCCCGGGCACATCGATTTTACCGCCGAGGTGCAGCGCTGCCTGCGCGTGCTCGACGGTGGGGTCGTCGTGTTCGATGCCGTGCGGGGCGTAGAGCCCCAGTCTGAGACGGTGTGGCGACAAGCAGATCGCTTCCATGTACCGCGAGTCTGCTTCATTAACAAAATGGATCGAACGGGAGCCGACTTCTGGCGCTCTATAGCTTCTATCAGAGAGCGCCTGGAAGCTGTACCTGTGGCGATACAGGTGCCTATCGGAGCTGAGGCTTCTTTTGAGGGCGTTGTCGACCTGATCGACAACGTGGCTCTGGTCTGGGAGGATGAGTTGGGTGCCGTCCCTGAGAAGGTGACGATACCCGCCGACCTCCGTGAGACAGTGACCAGAGCCCGCGAGGACTTGGTGGAGGCCATCGCGGAGACGGACGACGTCTTGCTTACCAAGTACCTCGAAGGCGACGAGTTGAGCTCTGAGGAGTTGCGAGCGGGCCTACGACGGGCCACCCTGTCGGGCAGCTTGGTGCCGGTCCTATGTGGATCGTCACTGCGCAACCGGGGCGTACAGCCGGTTCTAGATGCGATTGTAGACTACCTTCCCTCCCCACTGGACGTGCCGCCGATCGAAGGGATCCATCCCGAGTCTGGCGAGAAGATCCTGCGGCATGCGGACCCCGGGGAGCCGTTCTCTGCCCTGGTGTTCAAGGTGGTGAGCGACCCGTTTGTGGGAAGGTTGGCCTACATGCGCGTGTACTCTGGCACGCTCAAGTCCAACTCCTCGGTTACCAACTCCCCCAAGAAGAAGAAAGAACGCATCGGGCGCCTGCTCCACATGTACGCGAACCATCGCGAGGATGCGGAGGAGGTCGCTGCTGGCGACATCGCCGCTGTGGGTGGCCTCAAGTTCACCTTCACAGGCGATACGCTGTGCGATGCGGACCACCCGGTAGTGCTGGAGGCTATCCGCTTCCCCGAGCCGGTGATCTACATCTCCATCGAGCCGCGCACCGGTGCCGACGAGCAGAAGCTCGAGGCGGCCCTGGCCGCCCTCGCGGAGGAAGACCCCACCTTCCGCACCCGGAACGACGAGAACACCGGGCAGCGGATCATCTCCGGGATGGGCGAGCTGCACCTGGATGTGCTCATCGAGAGGCTGCGGCGCGAGTTCCACGTGGGCGTCAGCGTAGGCAAGCCACAAGTGGCCTATCGCGAGGCGATCACCCGAGCCGTCACGGCCGAAGAGGACTATTCGGCGCAGCGGGGCGGCAAGGTGCAGTCGGCGCGGGTAGTGCTGGAGCTGCGCCCCCTCCCCAGAGGGCAGGAGTTCGAGTACGAGAACCGCGTGGCGAAGGAAGTAGTGCCCACTGAGATGGCCGCCGCGGTAGAATCGGCCGTGCGCGACGCGCTGATGGGCGGCGCCCTGGCGGGCTACCCGTTGGTGGGCGTGGGAGTGCGCTTTACCGACGGCACCTACGTGCTCAACGAGTCGAACGAGGCAGCCTTCTATCGGGCCGCGGCGGTGGCCTTCCAGAAAGGGCTGCTCGAGGCGGGGCCCGTCATCCTGGAGCCCATCATGCGCGTCGAGGTGACGGCGCCCGAAGAGAACACCGGCGAGGTGATCGGGGACCTGACCGCGCGACGCGGAGAGATCCACGGGATGACACCTCTGCCGGGGGGCGTGCAGACGATCCGCGGGCAGGTGCCGCTCGCCCGCATGTTCGGATACGCCACCGATTTGCGCTCGGCCACTCAGGGGCGGGGGGCGTTCACGATGGAGTTCCATCACTACGCGCCGGTGCCCGAGGAGGTGGCCATGCGTATCCTCGGAGGCCCCCTGCCCGCCTAAGGAAGCAGGCCCGCAGGGCTGCTTCTGCGAATCTCAAGGCTCGGTGCCCGGTTATTTGCGGCGGCCAAGATGTCGAGTATAATGTGTCGGTTTTTCCGTCCGAGCACCGGATTGCAGGAATAAACGCGGGCGTCCTTGGCTCGCGCGAGAAAGGAGATCGGCATGGGGAAGCAGGTATTTGCGCGCACGAAGCCGCACGTGAACGTGGGGACGATCGGGCACGTAGACCATGGGAAGACGACGCTGACGGCGGCGATCACGAAGGTGTTGGCGCTGCGGGGTGAAGCGAGCTTCATGGCCTACGACCAGATCGACAACGCGCCGGAAGAGAAGGCGCGCGGGCTGACGATCTCGATCTCGCACGTAGAGTACGAGACGGACAACCGGCACTATGCGCACGTGGACTGTCCGGGGCACGCGGACTATATCAAGAACATGATCACGGGTGCGGCGCAGATGGACGGGGCGATCCTGGTCGTGTCGGCGCCGGACGGGCCGATGCCGCAGACGCGGGAGCACATTTTGCTGGCCAAGCAGGTCGAAGTGCCGGCGATGGTGGTGTTCCTGAACAAGACGGACCAGATGGACGACGAAGAGCTCTTGGAGCTGGTGGAGCTGGAGCTGCGGGAGCTGTTGACGAGCTACGGGTTCCCCGGGGACGACATTCCGATCGTGCGGGGCTCGGCGCTGAAGGCGTTGGAGTCGACGGCGACGGACATGAGTGCGCCGGAGTACGCGCCGATTCTGGAGCTGATGGAGGCGGTGGACGCCTACATACCGACGCCGGAGCGTGCGGTGGACCGGCCGTTCCTGATGCCGATCGAGGACGTGTTCGGGATCAAGGGGCGGGGGACGGTGGTGACGGGGCGCATCGAGCGCGGCCAGGTAAAGGTCGGGGACCAGGTTGAGATCGTCGGGCTGCGCGAGGACGTGCGGACGACGGTGGTGACCGGGGTGGAGATGTTCCGGAAGACGCTGGAGGAAGGTCTGGCGGGGGACAACGTCGGGTGCCTGCTGCGGGGGATCGACCGGGAGGACGTAGAGCGGGGGCAGGTGCTGGCGAAGCCGAAGAGCATCACGCCACTGCGCAAGTTCCGGTCGCAGGTGTACGTGCTGAAGCAGAGCGAGGGGGGGCGGCACACGCCGTTCTTCGACGGGTACCGGCCGCAGTTCTTTGTGCGGACGATGGACGTGACGGGCGAGATCCAGTTGGACGAGGGCGTCGAGATGGTGATGCCCGGGGACAACGCGAACCTGACGGTGGAGTTGATCACGCCGGTGGCGCTGGAAGTGGGCTCGCACTTTGCGATCCGCGAGGGCGGCCGCACCGTGGGCGCCGGCGTCCTGACCGAGCTCATTGGGTAGGGGGACTTCCCATCTAGCAGTCTGAGAGGAGGATGGGGAGAGAGCCTCCGATCGCGAGAAACGTCCCGCCGCCTGGCAGGGCGGCGGGACGCGCGAGACGACGGGGAGGGCTCTCGAACCGCCAGAGTATGGCCAAGCAGCGTATCAGGATTCGTCTCAAGGCATACGACCATCGCGTGTTGGATCAGTCGGCCAGGCAGATCGTCGAGTCTGCAGAGCGCACGGGCGCCGCGGTGGTCGGGCCGGTGCCGCTGCCCACGCGCGTGGAAAAGTTCAGCGTGGCGCGGTCACCGTTCATTGACCGAGACTCGCGCGAGTCGCTGGAGATCCGCACCCACAAGCGTCTGATCGACGTGCTCGATCCGGATTCCAAGACGGTGGAGACGCTCATGCGGCTGGACCTGCCGGCTGGCGTAGATATCGAGATCACGCTGTAGCGCGCTCGAGCGACGGTGAGGCAAAGGGGGCAAGGGTAAGCCTTGTAGCCCGCCTAGGCAAAGGGCCCTAGTGGCTGCCAAATCAGGCCCCTGGAGAAGAGGATATGGCAAAGAGACAGGCTATTCTGGGTCGCAAGATCGGGATGACGCAGATCTTTACCGAGACGGGCGAGGTCGTTCCCGTCACGGTGATCGAGGCGGGTCCCTGTTACGTCACGCAGGTCAAGACCATGCAGAGCGATGGCTACAACGCCATCCAGATCGGCTTTGGCCGCCAGCGGCGTCTCAACAAGCCGGAGCGTGGCCACCTGAAGGATCTCCCCCCCCTGCGGGTTCTCCGCGAAGTACGCACCGATGACGTGGACCAGTACCAGGTCGGGCAGACCATTGACGTCAGCCTATTCGCGGCGGGCGACCTGGTGGACATTACGGGCACCTCGAAGGGCAGCGGGTTTGCCGGCGCCGTCAAGCGGCATCACTTCCGTGGCGGGCCCAAGACGCACGGCCAGTCTGACCGGCTGCGCGCGGTGGGCGCCATCGGGGCGACCTCAACCCCTGGGCGGGTGCTCAAGGGGATGCGCGGCCCGGGCCAGATGGGCAACGAGAGGGTGACGACGCATAACCTTGCTGTGGAGCTGGTCGACCCGGATCGAAATCTGCTTGCGGTCCGTGGTTCCGTGCCAGGGACGAAGGGCGGCCTGGTGATGATCAAGAAGGCCACCAAGACGAGCGAAGCTCGCAAGAAGAGTAACCTGGCCGGGTAGGGTACGGGCGATCCTCGCCGAGGGGCCCGTAGGAACACGATTGCAGGAGAGACGACGATGCGAGTTCCAGTTCGCAATATGGCCGGGGAAACGGTCGACGAAGTTGAGCTGCGCGACGACGTATTCGGGATTGAGCCCAACGTTGCGGTGATGCACCAGGCGCTGGTGCGGCAGCAGGCCAACGCCCGTGCCGGGACGGCCAAGACCAAGTCGCGCGGCGAGGTGCGTGGTGGCGGCGCCAAGCCCTGGCGCCAGAAGGGCACCGGACGGGCGCGGCAGGGCAGCATTCGCTCACCGCAGTGGGTGGGGGGTGGCGTGGTCTTTGGCCCCACTCCGCGTAGCTTTGCCAAGCGGATGAACCGCAAGATGCGGCGTTTGGCGTTGCGCTCGGCGCTGTCGGTCAAGGCAGGGGCCCAGCAGCTGGTGGTGCTCGACGCGCTGGCCATGGAGCAGCCGCGCACCAAGGAGATGAACGCCTTCCTCGGGCGGCTGAACGTTGGCACGACGGCGCTGATCCTCCTGAGCGACAGGAATGACAACGTCGAGCTGTCGGCGCGCAACCTGTCGAACGTCAAGACCATCATGCCGAGCTGCCTGAGCGTGCGCGATCTGCTCAACTATGACTACCTGTTGGCGGATCGCGAGGCCGTAACGTTGGTGCAGGACTGGCTGGGAGCGGCCTCCTAGCCTGGGCGCCCGGGAGCGGGTGCACGCTGGCAGGCTCAGGAAGGGATGGAGAGCAACGCAATGCACGTATACCAAGTTATTAAGCGGCCCGTCATGACCGAGAAGAGCAACGCATTGTCCGATGCGTTCAACCGCTACACGTTCGAGGTCGATCCACGGGCGAACAAGGTGCAGATCGCGGATGCCGTGGCGCGGGTCTTTGGCGTCAACGTCGTCAGCGTGCGCGTCATGAACGTGCGCGGCAAGCGCCGACGCATGGGGCGGCACAGCGGGTTCAGCCCCGACTGGAAGAAGGCAGTGGTCACGCTGGCGGCCGGGGAGAGCATCGCCTTCTTCGAGGGCGTCTAGGCCTCGTGGAAGGACGGCGTCGCGCCCCGCGCCGCGCCGCACTGGGGAAGTACTGAGGGGATTAGCAATGGCTATCAAGACATACAAGCCCACAACGCCTTCTCGCCGGGGGATGACCGGGTCCGCGTTTGAGACGATCACCAAGTCCAAGCCGGAACGCGCCTTGCTTCGCCCGTTGAGCAAGCGTGCCGGGCGCAACAACCGCGGAGTGATCACGGTTCGGCACCAGGGCGGGGGCCACAAGCGCCAGTACCGCGTGATCGACTTTAAGCGAGACAAGATCGACATCCCCTGCCGGGTGGATGCGATCGAGTATGACCCGAACCGCTCCGCGCGCATCGCTTTGCTGGTATACGCGGACGGGGAAAAGCGCTACATCCTGGCGCCGCTGGGCGTCTCGGTGGGCGACACGCTCATGTCCGGCGAGAACGCCGAGATCCGGCCGGGGAACGCCCTGCCGCTGGACCGGATCCCGCTGGGCACCACCGTGCACAACGTGGAGCTGCAGCGCGGGCGCGGCGGGCAGATGGCCCGCTCCGCGGGGACGTCGGCGCAGCTTCTGGCCAAGGAGGGCGAGCTCGCCACGCTGCGTCTGCCCTCTGGCGAGGTGCGCATGGTGCGCCGTGAGTGCATGGCCACTATCGGCCAGGTCGGCAACACGGACCATGGCAACATCAAGCTGGGAAAGGCTGGCCGCAACCGCTGGCTGGGCGTCCGTCCTGGCACGCGCGGCTCGGCTATGACCCCTCGAGACCACCCGCATGGTGGCGGCGAGGGCAAGGCGCCGATCGGGATGTCATCGCCCAAGACGCCGTGGGGCAAGCCCACGCTGGGCAAGAAGACGCGCCCGAAGAAGCAGAGCGACAGGATGATCGTGCGGCGCAGAGGACGAGGACGACGCTAAGGTGGGTCCCGCGCTGCCGGGATGCGGGCAGGGCCGGCGACACGCCAGGAGGCTGACACATGTCAAGATCGTTGAAGAAGGGGCCGTTCGTCTCTGACAAGTTGCTGACCAAGGTCGAAGAGATGAACCGACGCGGCGAGAAGCGCGTCATCAAGACCTGGTCGCGGGCGTCGACCGTGTTCCCGCAGATGGTCGGCCATACGATTGCTGTACACGATGGGCGGCGGCACGTGCCTATCTACATTACCGAGAACATGGTGGGGCACAAGCTTGGCGAGTTCGCTCCGACGCGCCTTTTCCGCGGCCATGCCGGACGGGAGCGACGGACGAGGATCGCGCCCCGTTAGGCGGTAGGCCTCGATGGGCGGTCACGCAGCACACACGAGGACGCTGTCTGGCGCGCGGCGCCGGTTCGGCCGTGAGGAGTAAGGCATGGAAGTGAGAGCGGTTTCCAAGTACATTCGGATGTCTGCCCACAAGGTGCGCCTGGTGGCGGATCTGGTGCGTGGACAGGGCGTCGAGGAAGCGCTGGCCATCCTGCGCTTCGCGAACAAGGCGGCAGCTGGGCCGGTGGCGAAGACGATCGCCTCTGCAGCGGCAAACGCTGAGGAAAACCACGGCCTGGCGCGGGGGGACCTGTACGTGGCCCGCATGATGATCGACGAGGGCCCCACGCTGCGGCGCGGTCGTGCCGGGGCACGTGGACGGTACAAGCCGCTCCTGAAGCGCAGCGCGCATATTACGGTTGTTCTCGCGGAGCGTAGCCAGGCCTAATGCAGACGCGCTAGGATCAGCAAGGAGAGGAAACGTTGGGCCGAAAGATAAATCCCATTGGCTTCAGGCTTGGCATCATTAAGGACTGGGAGTCCAAGTGGTTCGCTGAGGGCAAGGAGTACAGCAAGCTCCTGGTCAGCGATATTGCCATTCGCAAGCTGATCAGAGACCGTCTGGGCCGCGCGGGGATCTCGCGGATCGAGATCCAGCGCTTCCCGAAGCGGCTGCGGGTGACCATTGTCACCGCCAAGCCGGGCGTGGTGATCGGCCGACGCGGAGCAAACGTCAACGCGCTCAAGCAGGAGCTCGAGGCGCTGACCGGCATAGAGGGCAAGAACCTGCGCCTGGACGTCACCGAGGTGCGCAACGTCGATACCGACGCCGCGCTGGTGGCCGAGAGCATCGCCGAGCAGCTGGAGCGGCGCGTGTCGCAGAAGCGCGCCATGCGCCAGGCCATGATCCGCGCGATGCGGTCCGGCGCCAAAGGGATCAAGATCGAGTGCAGCGGGCGCCTGTCTGGCTCAGAGATGGCCCGGCGCGAGTGGGTGCGCGAGGGGCGTGTGCCACTGCACACCCTCCGTGCCGACATCGACTACGCCCTGGCCGAGTCGCTGACCGGGTTCGGCCGCATCGGCGTCAAGGTGTGGGTGTACCACGGGGATGTGCTTCCCGATGCCCGAGCGGCGGCCAGCGTCCCGGAGAGCGCGTAAGGAGTATCGAATCATGTTGATGCCCAAGAGGCTCAAGTACCGCCGGCAGCATCGCGGACGGATGAAGGGCAAGGCCTTTCGGGGGTCCGAGTTGCAGTTCGGAGACTATGGGCTCAAGGCGACGGCCCCGGTGTGGATGACTAGCCGCCAGATCGAGGCGGCCCGCCGTACCATCGTCCGGCAGATGAAGCGCAGCGGCCAGCTGTGGATCCGCGTCTTCCCTGACAAGCCGGTGACGGCCAAGGCGGCCGAGACCCGCATGGGTAGCGGGAAGGGCGCTGTGGACCACTACGTCGCCGTCGTCAAGCCCGGAAGGATCATCTTTGAGATCGCTGGCGTGGACGAGGAAACGGCGCGCCTGGCGTTGACGCACGCGGCCCAGAAGCTGTCAGTGTCCACCATTTTTGTGCGGCGCGAGGCGGTGGGCGGAGGTGAGGCAGCGTGAAGGCTCAGACCTATCGCGACATGGGGCGCGGGGAGTTGCAGGCCAGGATGGATGAGCTCTATCAGGAGCTCTTTAACCTGCGGTTTCAGCTGGCGACCCGGCAGCTCGACAACACTGAGCGGGTCAAGCAGGTGCGGCGCGACATCGCGCGTGTGCGCACGGTGCTGCACGAGATGGAACTCAGTGGGGAGGGGCGTTAAGAATGCCGGCGAAGGGCAGAGTGCTGGACGGGACGGTCGTCAGCACCAAGATGCAGAAAACCGTGGTAGTGAGCGTCGAGCGGAGCCGCAGGCATCCGTTGTACGAAAAGATCGTCAGGGTGCATGACAAGTACTTGGCCCATGACGAGACCGAGGAGTGTCAGGAAGGCGATGTGGTGCGCATCCGCGAGACTCGCCCTCTAAGCGCCCGGAAGCGTTGGCGGGTCGTCGAGGTGTTGAGGCGCGCGGGCCAGTAACAGGGCCCGCCTGAGCGCGAGGCGAGTGTGCCGAGGGGGACAGCGCGCAGCCATCGTGGCCGTCCCGCTGGGCCGTCGCGTCGAGAACGAAGGATGACACAGAATGATTCAAGTATACACAAAGCTCAGGGTCGCTGATAACACCGGTGCGCGCGAACTGATGTGCATCAAGGTGCTGGGCGGTAGCCGCAGGCGGTATGCCGGCGTTGGCGACGTGATCGTCTGCTCGGTGCGCGAGGCCGCGCCGGGCGGGGCGGTGAAGAAGAAGGAAGTGGTCCGCGCCGTGATCGTGCGCACCAAGAAGCCCTACGT
This sequence comes from Anaerolineae bacterium, assembly GCA_040768605.1. GTDB lineage: Bacteria > Chloroflexota > Anaerolineae > UBA1429 > UBA1429 > JAAZBY01. Next base: position 404,217 of record JAXGMP010000003.1, read on the forward strand.
GCGTCCCGATGGTTCGGATATCCGCTTTGACGAGAACGCGGCGGTGATCCTGGACGCCGAGCAGAACCCGCGCGGGACGCGCATCTTTGGCCCGGTCGGCCGTGAGCTCCGCGACAGGGGATTCATGCGCATCGTGTCCCTGTCACCCGAGGTTCTGTAGGGAGGCCGGTCGGCCCGCCGGCGGGCTGGTGAGGAGTGACAATGAAGATCAAAAAGGGCGACACCGTTGAGGTGATCAGCGGGAACTATAAGGGCGTGCGGGGCACGGTCAACGCGGTGAACCCGGAAAACGATCGCATCGTGGTCTCTGGGGTGAATCTGGTCAAGAAGCACCAGAGGCGCACCGGCGACGTGCGCACGCAATTCGGCATCATCGAGCGCGAGGCGCCCATCCACGCGTCGAACGTGGCGCTGGTGTGCCCGCGCTGTGACAAGCCCAGTCGGGTTGGCTTTGTGGTCGCAGAGGATGGCACCAAGACGCGCGTTTGCCGTCGCTGCAACGAGGCCATCGAGTAGGTCGACTGATCAGGAGAAGAACGATGCCGAGGTTAAAGGACCAATACAGGGAACAGATTATCCCTGCCATGATGGAGCGGTTCAGCTACGCCAACGTGATGGAGGTGCCCCGCCTGGTCAAGGTGGTGGTGAACATCGGGGCGGGCGAGGCGCTCCAGAACGCCAAGGCGCTGGAGGCTGCGGCCAAGGACATGGCCACGATCACCGGCCAGAAGCCGATCATCACCCGGGCGCGCAAGTCCATCGCCGCCTTCCGGCTGCGCGAGGGCAACGCCATCGGCGTCAAGGTCACGTTGCGCGGGGATCGGATGTACGAGTTCCTGGACCGGCTGATCAACATCGCCCTGCCACGCCAGCGGGACTTTTCGGGCGTGTCGCGGACGGCGTTCGATGGGCGGGGCAACTATACTCTGGGACTGCGCGAGCAGCTGGCCTTTGTCGAGGTCGATTTTGACGAGATCGACAAGGTGCGCGGCATGGAGGTCTCGGTGGTGACGTCCGCGCAGACCGACGAGGAAGGCCGGGCGTTGCTGGAGATGTTTGGGATGCCGTTTGCCCGGGTCGAGGCGCGCTAACAGGAGCGGCCCGGTCGCGGCCCATACCGCTTACCAGGGCGCTTGCCGTCAGTAGTTCGGAGGAGAAACAGTGGCCAAGAAATCCATTATCGCACGCGAGACGCGTCGCAAGTACGCCGTGCGCGTACGCAACCGCTGTTCGCGTTGCGGCAGGCCGCGGGGCTACATGCGCCGGTTCGATCTGTGCCGCATCTGCTTCCGCGAGCTGGCCATGTCCGGTCAGATTCCGGGCGTCGTCAAGTCGAGCTGGTAAGCAACCACAAGAGCCCGCGAGGCGCAGTTCACCAGGCCCCTCGCAGAAGGTCCGGCCAGGCGTCCCGTGCGGGTGCGCAGGGGCGCACGCTGAGGGGAACCAGGAACAGGAGTGTAGGATATTATGACCGTAACTGACCCGATTGCCGACATGCTCACGCGGATTCGGAATGCGGTGATGGTGAAGAAGGATACCGTGGTGATCCCCAGCTCGCGGCTCAAGCGCGCCGTGGCCCAGGTCCTCGTCGAGGAAGGGTTCGTCGGGCGTGTGGAGCTGATCGAGGGGGAGGGCTTTCCCGTGCTGCGGCTGCACCTGCGCTACGACGGGGGCAAGGCCAAAGACCCGATTCTGCACGGGTTGACGCGGGTTAGCAGCCCGGGCTGCCGGGTGTACGCCAGGCGGGACCAGATCCCCCACGTGCGCTCCGGCATGGGCACCGTGATCCTATCCACCTCACGCGGCGTGATGTCCGGCCGGCAGGCGCGTCGCCTCGGTGTGGGCGGCGAGATCCTCTGCAAGGTCTGGTAGACCGCGCAGCTTTGTTGGGAGGTTCAAAGTGTCTAGAATCGGACGCATGCCCGTTGTGCTGCCCAAGGGCGTGAGCGTGACACAGGAAGATAACCGGGTGACGGTGCAGGGCCCCAGGGGCTCCCTTACCCGTGAGTTTCGTCCCGAGATGCGAGTCGTCTTGGAGGACGAGGAGGTCCGCGTCGAGCGCTGTGACGACAGCCGCGCGAACCGCGCGCTGCACGGCCTGACGCGTGCCCTACTGGCCAACATGGTGGTCGGTGTGACGGAAGGATTCCGCAAACGTCTGGTGGTGGAGGGCGTTGGCTATCGGGCCGAGCAGCAGGGCAAGAACCTGTCTTTGCAGGTGGGCTATAGCCACATGGTGCCGGTTGTGCCGCCCGAAGGGATCCAGTTCAGCACCGACAACGGTGGCCGCACCATCATCGTCGAGGGCAACGACAAGGAGCTCGTCGGCGAGATCGCCGCGCGGATCCGCGCCGTACGCAAGCCGGAGCCTTACAAGGGCAGCGGCATTGCCTACGAGGGCGAAGTGATTCGGCGGAAGGCTGGAAAGGCGGGTATCCGGTAATGAAGAAAGCAAAGCAAGTTCGGGAGGCACGTATCCGTCGCCACCGCAGCGTGCGCACCCGGGTCACTGGGACCCCGGAACGGCCCCGGCTGAACGTGTTCCGCAGCCTGCATCATACGTACGCGCAGATCATCGACGACAGCGTCGGCCGCACGCTTATCTCGGCGTCCACGCTGGAGAAGGAAGTGGCGGGCCTGTGCGATGGCTGCAAGAAGAGCGAGAAGGCGCGCATCGTTGGCAAGGTGCTCGCTGAGCGCGCCCTGGCCAAGGGGGTCACCGCGGTCGTCTTTGACCGGGGCGGCTACCGGTACCACGGACGCGTGAAGGAGTTGGCGGAAGGTGCGCGGGAGGGCGGGCTGGAGTTCTAGCCCCTGCCGGCGTTGAGGATGTGGTGGCCTCTGCTGGCCCGGCGGCACACTGGCCGCTGCAATACGAGGAGAGATGCATGGCAAGAAGGGACGAACGAGAGCGGCCGGCTGAGGGCGAAGAGCTCATCGAACGCGTCGTCCATATCAGTCGTGTGGCCAAAGTGGTGAGGGGTGGCCGACGGTTTGGCTTCCGGGCCATTGTGGTGGTGGGTGACGGCAACGGCCGGGTCGGCGTGGGTGTCGGCAAGGCACGCGAGGTGCCTGCGGCTATCCGCAAGGGCGTCGATCGCGCCAAGCGGGCCATGGTCGAGATCCCCCTGGCCGGGACGACGATCCCTCACGAAGTGTTGATGAAGTACAGCGCCGCCAAGGTGCTGATCAAACCTGCCTCGCCCGGTACGGGTGTGATCGCCGGCGGTGGCGTGCGCGCCGTGCTCGAGGCGGTGGGCCTGCGCGATGTCCTGTCCAAGTCGTTGGGCAGCGACAACATCTTTAACGTGGTATGGGCCACCTTCGAGGCGTTGCGGCAGCTGAAGGACGTCAAGGCGGAGGCGCGCCGGCGCGGCAAGGACGTGTCGGAACTCCTGCCGCCATGGAGGGCGACGGCAGATGCCTAAGAAGATCCGTATCACCTATGTTCGCAGCGCGATCGGTCGTACCGAGCGACAGAAGCGCACCATCCGCACCCTTGGGCTGCGGCGCCTGGGTGACTCGGTCGAACACGACGACAGGCCCGAGGTGCGCGGCATGGTGGCCAGTGTCAGCCACCTGGTTGAGGTCGAAGAGGTGGCACCATGAAGACGCATGACCTGCGCCAGCCGGAGGGGGCCAAGCGGCCCCGCAAGCGCGTCGGGCGCGGCATTGCCGCCGGCCAGGGCAAGACGGCGGGCTATGGGACGAAGGGACAGAACGCACGTAGCGGCCGCGGCGGGCGCCTGTACCACGAGGGTGGGCAGCTGCCGTTGGTGCGCCGGCTGCCGTTCCGCAGGGGCTTTACCAACTTTAACCGCATCGAGTACGAGGTGGTGAACGTTGAGGAACTGTCCTGCTTTGCACCCGGAACGGTGGTCGATGGCCAGGTCCTGGCACAGGTCGGGCTGGTCAAGAGCCAGGAAAGCCTGGTGAAGGTTCTGGGGCGCGGCGAGCTGGATCGGGCCCTCACGGTGCGCGTGGACAAGGTCTCTGGGGCGGCCCGTGCCAAGATCGAGGCGGCGGGCGGCCAGGTGGAGGCCGACTAGGCAGATCCTCAGGCAGCGGCCGTGTGCCGTGCCGCTGCCTTTTAGGATGGGAGGGTCCGATGCTGCAGGCAGTAGCCAATGCGTTCAGGCTGCCGGACTTGCGCAAGAAGATCGTGTTCACCCTGGTGATCCTGGTGATCTACCGGCTCGCCGCGCACATTCCTGTGCCGGGGGTGGACGTCGCAGCGCTGCGCCAGGTGTTTGCACGCAACCAACTGCTGGGCCTGTTCGACATGTTCTCTGGCGGGGCCATGCAGAACTTTTCCGTTATGGCCATGGGGGTGTACCCGTACATCACCGCCCAGATCGTCCTGCAGCTGCTGCAGCCGGTGATCCCGGCGCTCGAGGAGCTGAACAAAGAGGGCGAGGCCGGCCGGCAGAAGATGAGCCTGTACACGCATCTGTTGACCCTGCCCATGGCTCTCTTGCAGGGCGTCGGGCAGATCTCGATCCTGTCGCAGGCCAGCGTCGGGTCGGGGACGTCGTTCATGCGGTTCGGCCTGGGGGCCGACACGTGGCTCCCGACGCTTGCGACGCTGTTGACGCTGACGGCGGGCACCATGTTCGCCATCTGGCTGGGGGAGATGATCGACGAGCAGGGCATCGGGAACGGCCTGTCTCTGATCATCTTTGGCAACATCGTGTCGGGGATCCCGCAGCGCCTCGGGCAGCTGTGGGTGGCCAACCCCTGGAGTATTCTCGTCTTTACGATCATCACGGCCGTCACCGTGATCGGCATCGTGTACGTACACGAAGGGCAGCGGCGCATCCCGGTGCAATACGCCAAGAGGGTGCGCGGCACCAAGGTGTACGGTGGCCAGAGCACGCATATCCCGCTGCAGGTCAACTCGGTGGGGATGATCCCGCTGATCTTTGCCGTGTCGATCATCATGTTTCCCGGCGTGGTGGCCAGCTACTTTGTGGGGGCGGAAGTTGCCTGGGTGCGCGGCCTAGCGGAGTGGGTACAGCGGGCCTTTGACTCCAGTAGCGCGCTGTACTGGATCCTGTATTTCGTGCTGGTGGTAGTGTTCACGTTCTTTTACTCGGACACCATGTTCCGCCAGCAGGATCTGCCCGAGACACTACGTCGGCAGGGAGGGTTCATACCTGGCATTCGCCCGGGCGCTCGGACGTCCGAGTATCTGCTCGGGGTGCTCCGTCGGATCACAGTGGTGGGGGCGCTCTTCCTGGGTACCGTAGCTGTTTTACCGTGGATCGTACGGCCTCTCGTGGGCACGTCGCAGATGTTGGTGACCAGCACCGGCCTCCTGATCGTGGTGGGGGTGGTGCTGGATACGATGAAGCAGCTGGAAGCGCAGTTGCTGATGCGGCACTATGAGGGGTTCATCAAGAAGATCAGGTAGGGGCCAGGAGGCCAAGCGGCGGACGTGGACATAGTACTGCTGGGCGCACCAGGTGCCGGCAAGGGCACGCAGGGCAGTAGACTTGCCGAGTGGCTAGGGATTCCCTCAGTGTCGAGCGGACAGCTATTTCGTGAGGCCATGGAGGCCAAGACAGAGCTGGGAGAAGAGGCCCGGCACTATGTGGAGCGTGGGGCCTACGTCCCCGACGATATCACCGTCGCGGTGATCGCCGAGCGACTGGCCCAGCCAGACTGCGCGCGCGGCGCCATCTTGGACGGCTTTCCCCGCACGCAGGCCCAGGCGCGCGCTCTGGATCGCATTCTGCAGCAGATGGGGCGGCGGGTCGACTTGGTTGCCTTTATTCGCATGCCGGTGCCCAAGCTAGTGGCACGGCTGAGCGGGCGCATGAACTGCACGGGCTGTGGCAGCATCTACCACGAGGTGTTCCGGCCTCCGCAGGTGCCGGGTGTGTGCGACGTGTGCGGGAGCGCGCTCGAGCGACGCGCCGACGACGCGCCAGAGATCCACCAGCGGCGGATCGAGGTCTACCTCGAGCAGACGGCACCGCTGATCACGTTCTACCGCGAGCGGGGTATCCTCGGAGAGGTGGACGGGGACCGCGATATCGAGGCGGTGCAACAGGGGCTGCAGGAGGCTGCCTGGCGGGCCTGCCGCTCGGCGTGCCCCCCGCGCCACCGGGCAAGCGCATGATGCGGAGACAGCGCATACGCGCCAAGACGGCGGACGAGCTGCGGAAGATGCGGGGCGCCGGGCGGATCGTGGCAGAGGTGCTGGATGCACTCGCGCTACTGGTGACGCCGGGGGTCAGCACGGAGGAGCTCGATACGGCGGCCGAGGCATTGATGGCCGAGCTCGGGGGCAAGCCGTCGTTCAAGGGGTACTATGGCTATCCGGCCAGCATCTGCACCTCGGTGAACGAGGAGATCGTGCACGGCATACCGGGGCCGCGGCGATTGAAGGACGGCGATATCATCAGTATCGACGTCGGGGCCATCTGGGAGGGCTACCAGGGAGACGGCGCCAGGACGTTTGCCGTCGGCGAGGTGCCTGCTGAGGTGCGCCGGCTCATGGACGTCACGGAACAGTCGCTGGCCGCCGGGATCGCGGCGGCGCGCGCTGGGGCCCGGTTGGGAGACATCTCCCACGCCGTCGAGCAGGTGGCCAAAGAGGCAGGGCTGCAGGTGGTTCGGGAGTATGGCGGGCACGGGATCGGGGCGCGCATGCACGAGCCGCCGCAGGTCTCCAACTGGGGGCCGCCGGGCCGCGGGCCGCTGCTGCAGGCCGGGATGACCCTGGCGCTGGAGCCGATGCTGGTGCTGGGCGGCTGGGAGACGCGGCAACTGGCGGACGGCTGGACGGTCGTCACGGCGGATGGCCAACCGGCCGCGCACTTTGAGCATACCGTCGTGGTGACCGAGCAGGGCGGTGAGATACTGACAACGAACTCTGTTCACAGCGTGAACTGATGGAGGAGGATACGGAAGTGAAGGTCAAACCGTCGGTGAAGAAACGGTGTGACAAATGCCAGATCATCAGGCGTCGCGGGGTGGTGCGGGTGATCTGTGAGAACCCTCGACACAAGCAGCGGCAGGGCTAGCGCCGCGGGCAGCGTCATGCATGGAGGAGGATGAGCAATGGCTCGTATCGCTGGAATCGATCTCCCCAACGAAAAGCGGGTCGAGATCGGCCTGACCTACGTCTACGGTATCGGCCGTAGCCGTAGCAACGAGATCCTGGACAAGACGGGGATCAACCCCGACACGCGCTGCCGGGACCTCACGGAGGCCGAAGTGTCCCGTCTGCGCGAGGTGATCGACGGGGAGTACGTGGTGGAGGGGGACCTGCGCCGCGACCTGGCGATGAACATCAAGCGCCTGCAGGAGATCGGCTCCTACCGCGGGCTGCGCCATCGCCGTGGGCTGCCGGTGCGCGGCCAGCGGACCCGTACGAACGCCCGTACGCGCAAGGGCAGGAAGAAGACGGTCGCTGGTCGTAAGCGTTCGGCGGCAAAGAAGTAGCAGGAGCGGAGGCAACGAATGGGTCGTCCAAGACGAGGTGGCAGGCGGGTAGCGCGGCGCGAGCGACGCAACATACCCGTGGGCCGGGCCTATGTGCAGTCCACGTTCAACAATACCATCATCACCTTTACCGATCCGACCGGCAACGTGCTGGCCTGGCGCAGCTCGGGGCAGAGCTTCAAGGGCTCGCGCAAGAGCACGCCGTACGCTGCGCAGCTGGCCGCGGAGGCCGCCACGCGCATGGCCATGGATAACGGCATGCGCGAAGTGGACGTGTTCGTGAAGGGGCCGGGCCCCGGTCGCGAGGCGGCCATGCGCTCGATCCAGAACACCGGCCTGAAGGTGCGGTCGATCACGGACGCTACGCCGATTCCGCACAACGGCTGCCGTCCCCCCAAGAAGCGGCGCATCTAGCGCTGCGGGGAAGATCATGGTGTGTGGGGCGCCGCGTCATGCGGCGCGGAATGAGGGCGGAAGTAGCGTGGGCGCGCCCACGCGAGGATGCGGGGAAGACGTTCGGGTGTGACCGTCCAATCCGTAAAGGACGTAAACCCGCTGGGGTCGCCGCGCCGGGTAAGGGCCCGGGCGGGTGACCACGAGGAGGACCAGAGTTGGCAAGGCAAACGGGACCAGTATGCAGGCTGTGCCGTCGCGAGGGCATGAAGCTCTTCCTGAAGGGGGAGCGATGCGTCTCCAACAAGTGCGCGTTCGATAAGCGGAACTATGCGCCGGGCGCCCAGGGGAAGCGGGTGCAGTTCCGTCAGAGCCAGTCGGACTATGCGGAGCAGCTGCGCGAGAAGCAGCGTGCGCGCCGGCTGTACGGAGTATACGAGCGCCAGTTCCGCCGCTATTATGACATGGCCCTCGCCATGCGCGGGCAGACGGGTGCGAACCTGCTGGGCCTGCTCGAGCGACGTTTTGACAATATCGTGTATCGGCTGGGCCTGGCCGAGTCGCGGGCGCAGGCGCGCCAGCTGATCGGCCACGGGCACCTGGAACGGAACGGCAAGCGGCTGGATATTCCTTCGGCCCTGGTAGAGGCCGGCGACGTCATCCGCGTGGCCGAGCGCAGCCGTAACAACGGCTACTTCCGCGACGTCCGCGAGTTGATGGAGGGCCGCTCGGTGCCGTCCTGGTTGAGCCTGAACGCGGAAGAGTTGGGGGGGACGGTGCTATCGCTACCGACCCGCGAGCAGATCGAGGTTCCGCTCCAGGAGCAGCTAATCGTCGAGTTCTACTCGCGCTAGCCGGAGACTGCTGGAGGGGTCCCAAGCCCGGCGCCGACGGGTGGCCCTGTGGGCGCTGGGGCTTGGGTTATGTAGTAGCGAAGGAGGAACCCCTTGCTGAGGCAAGTGCTGCCCAAGATTGAGAGTGAGGCGAACACGCTCAACTACGGGCGTTACGCCATTGGGCCGATGGCGCGGGGCTACGGAGTGACCATCGGGATCGCTCTCCGGCGGGTGCTTCTGTCGTCTCTGCCTGGAGCGGCCATCACATCTGTGCGCGTGTCGGGCGTTCCGCACGAGTTCGCGGAGATTCCCGGCGCCAAGGAAGACATGGTCCTGTTCATCCTCAACCTCAAGCGGGTGCGGGTGATCTCGCACAGCGACGAGCCGGTGCGGATGCGGGTGGCGGCCAGGGGCAAGAGCGTCATCACCGCTGGTGACATCGAGGCGCCGGCCGAGGTGGAGATCACCAACCCCGAGCTCCAGCTGCTGACGCTGGATACACTCGAATCGGACCTGGATTTCGAGATGACCGTCGAGCGGGGGGTGGGCTACTCGCCTGCTGAGGACCGTCCCGGCGGCGTGATCGGCGAGATCGCCATAGACGCGGTTTTCAGCCCGATCGTCAAGGTGCGCACCAATGTCGAGGATACCCGTATCGAGCAGATCACGGACTATGACATGCTCAAGCTCGAGATCTGGACGGACGGGACCCTGCGACCCGACGAGGCCCTGAGCCGTGCTGCCCACGTGTTGTTGCAGCACCTGACCCCGATCACGGGGTTCTCTGGCGCGGCCACCTTTGAGGAGGAGCCCGCCAGCGAGCAGAGCCCCTACGGGGAGGCCTATGCCAGGCCGATCGAAGACCTGGACCTGAGTATGCGCGCCTACAACTGCCTGAAGCGCGCCGGCATCACCAAGGTGGGCGAGGTCTTGGAGCGCCTCGAGCGCGGGACGGCGGAGATGCTGGCCATCCGCAACTTTGGCGAAAAGTCGCTGATGGAACTGTTGGAGCGGATGCGCGAGAAGGGCTTCCTGCCCGAGGACTATGATCCGGAGGCCTGAGCACACGGCCTGCGGGCGTGGACGGCGGCTGGGCTGGGCCTGAGCGGCTCGTGGCGGCCGTCCGGCGTCATGACTAGTGTGGAGAGAGGTTACTCGAGATGAGACACCGCGTGTATGGACGCCGTTTGGGCCGTAACACGGCCCAGCGTCGCGCGCTGTTCAGGAATCTGATGACAGAGTTGTTCCGTCACGAGCGGATCCGCACGACCCAGGCCAAAGCCCTGGCGGTGCGTTCGGAGGCGGAGAAGCTGGTGACTGTGGCCAAGCGGGGCCACAGCAAGCGCCAGGCCGAGCAGCCCGATGTGCACGAGCGCCGCAGGGTGGCGGCCGTGCTGAACGACCCGATGGTCGTCCGCAAGCTGTTTGACGAGATCGCTCCGCGCTTTAGCGAGCGCAACGGCGGCTACACGCGCGTGCTCAAGCTGGGCCCCCGGCTCGGCGACGGCAGCGAGATGGTGCTGCTCGAACTGGTCGACTAGGGGGAGCCCTGGCGGTGGACGATCCGGAGGCCGCACCACTCGCACGGAGAGCCCAGACGTACCGGGCCACCGTGGCCTACGATGGCACCGAGTACAGCGGCTTCCAGATCCAGCCCGGGCGGCGCACCATCCAGGGGGCGCTCGAAGAGGCCCTCTCGCGCGCCACGCAGCAGCGGGTGCGCATCAAGGGGGCCGGCCGGACGGACGCAGGGGTCCACGCGCGCGGCCAGGTGATCAGTTTCGTGTGTGAGTGGGCGCACGGTGAGGCGGTTCTGCAGCGGGCCATGAACGCCCTGCTGCCGGCGGACATCGCCGTTCAGGGCGTCAGCGCGGTCGAAGAGACCTTTCACGCGCGGTTCAGCGCCCGGAGCCGGATGTACGTGTACACCGTGTTGGAAGGCGCGTACCGCGCGCCGTTAGCAGAGAGATATGCGCACCGGGTCAGTGGGCCGCTGCACCTGGAGGCCATGGCCGAGGCGGCTGCCGGCCTGGTGGGGGAACACGATTTCGCCGCCTTTGGGCAGCCCACGGTGGGCGAGGGCACGGTGCGGCGGGTGTGGGTGGCACGGTGGGTGCCACGGCCGCCCGCGGCGGACGCCTGCTGGCAGGAGGGGCCCGGCCCCGCCTACCAGTTTCACATCGAGGCGAACGGTTTCCTGCGCGGGATGGTGCGCCGCGTCGTGGGCACCCTCCTCGAGGTAGGCAGTGGCTTGCGCACCGCGCCAGCCTTTGCCGAGGCGATGGCTTCCCGCGACGTGGCCCGTGCGGCGCCGCCCGCGCCGCCCTGCGGATTGTGCCTGTGGCGCGTTAGCTATGCGGCCACGCCGGCCGAGGATACGACTTGCTCGTAACTGCCCAAGGGGCAGTCAGGGGTGCAGCGGAAGGCCGTCGCCCCGTGTGATGGAGAAGGAGTGGCATCACGTGAAGACTTATGCTCTGAAGGCGTCGGAGATCGATCGACAGTGGTTCGTGGTCGACGCCGAAGGACAGAACCTCGGGCGGCTGGCCACCAGGATCGCGACGGTCCTGCGCGGCAAGCACAAGCCCACCTTCACGCCCAGCATGGACATGGGTGACTTTGTGATCGTCGTCAACGCTGACAAGGTCACTGTGACCGGCGGGAAGCTGGACGACAAAAAGTACTATCGCTACAGTGGTTACCCTGGAGGCCTGCGCGAGACGACCCTGCGGACCGTCCTGAGCAAGCACCCGACGCGGGTGCTGGAAGCGGCGGTGCGGGGCATGTTGCCCAAGAACCGCCTCGGCCGCCAGATGATCAAGAAGCTGAAGGTGTACGCCGGTGCGACGCATCCGCACGCGGCGCAGCAGCCCAAGGAACTGGCAGTCTAGAGGTCTGGGCGCGGAGCCAGGCGCGCCCAGGGCGGAGGAGGCATAGAGTGGCAAGTCAGTACTACTATGGCACGGGCCGGCGCAAGTCGTCGGTGGCCAGGGTGCGGCTGTACCCCGGCGAGGGCGGGCTCGTGGTCAACGGCAAGCCGGGCGACGAGTACTTTAGCCGCGATGGCGACGTGACGGTCGCGCTGGAAGCCCTGCGCCTGGTGGGCGCAGAGGAGCGCTTTCAGGTCTCGGCGGTGGTCGCCGGCGGCGGCGTCACGGGGCAGTCGGAGGCGGTCCGCCATGGCGTGGCCCGCGCCCTGTTGGAGGCCAACCCCGATCTGCGCACCGTGCTCAAGCAAGCCGGTTTCCTGACCCGCGACCCGCGGGCCAAGGAACGGAAGAAGCCCGGGCTCAAGCGCGCTCGTAAGGCGCCGCAGTACACCAAGCGGTAGGCTTGGGGCGTTGCAGCAAGAGCGAAAGGGCGAGTCCATGCGAACTCGCCCTTTCGTCGTTGCGCAGAAGGTGTTGGGGCACAGCCCCGTGGGAGGCCCCGCATGCGGCGCTAGCGCGGCCAGTAGATTACGATGCCGGCCGTCAGACCCCAGAGGAGCACGGTGAGGAGAAGCGGGCGGTCGCCGAGGACAAGGTCCTCCGGCGTGCCGCCCAGGCGCTTCACGTGAATCAAGTACAGGTAACGGAACACGCCGTACAAGACGAACGGGATCGTCAGCATCATGGCGTGGTTCTGGGGCAGGTTGGGCGCGCTGAAGGTGTACAGCGAGTAGGCCACCAGGGCGGTGCTCGTCACCACCGAGGTGGCCGTGTCGATGAACTCCAGGCTATAGTCGGTGAGCACGCTGCGGTGCTCGTTGGCCTGCTCTTCCAGCAGCACCAACTCGTGCCGGCGCCGGTTCAGGGCGATGAACAGGGCCAGGAGCGTCGTGCAGACGTATAGCCACGGCGAGAAGCGCGTCACCGAAACGACCAAGGCGCCCGCCAGCACGCGCAGCACAAAGCCCGCGGCGATGACCATGACGTCGATGATCACGACGTGCTTGAGGCGGAAGGTATAGGCGATCATCAGGGCTGCGTAGCCGGTGATGGTCAGCCCAAAGGGCACCCCGAGGAGGAAGGCCGCCGGCAGGGTGACCAGCAGGAGCATGGCCGCCGCGGCGCGTGCCACGCCCACCTTCAGGGCGCCGGAGGCCAGCGGCCGCAGCCGCTTGCGCGGGTGCTGGCGATCCGCTTCGATGTCGGCAAGGTCATTGATCAGGTAGATGGCGCCCGATACCAGCGAAAACAGCACAAAGGCCACGGCGCAATGCCACAGGTGGCGGGGCTGCACTGCTTTGGCATCAAAGAACAGCCCGGCAAAGACGAAGACGTTCTTTGTCCACTGCTTGGGGCGCATCGCCTTGAGGAGGCTGACGAAAGCGGGGACGTGCTGTGGGGTGCGCGGGCTCGGCGGCGCACTCGCTTGAGCGGTGGACACGTATGGCTCCTCCGATTCTTAGAAGTGGCGCCAATCATAGCCCGTCTCAAGCAAGGCGTCAAGAGTAACGGACGGCGAGAAAGGCACGGACGAGGTACGTGAGGCTTGACCAGGAAATGCAGCGGCGCGGGCTGGCGGATAGCAGTGAGAAGGCCAGAAGGCTGATCCTCGCCGGCCAGGTGCGCGTGGATGGGCAGCGCGCCGCCGGGGCGGCCCTGCCGGTGACCGGCGAGACGGAGATCGAGGTGGACTGGGGCCTGCCCTACGTGAGCCGTGGCGGGCTCAAGTTGGAGAAGGCGCTGGATGCGTTTGGGGTAAGACCCCTGGGCTGGGTGGCGGCCGACGTCGGCGCCTCCACCGGTGGCTTTACCGACTGTCTGTTACAGCGCGGCGCTTTGCGCGTCTACGCCATCGACGTGGGCTATGGGCAGCTAGCCTGGTCGCTGCGCCAGGATCCGCGGGTGGTCGTGATGGAACGCACCAACGCGCGCTACCTCGACGCTCTTCCGGAGCCGGTGCAGCTGGTGACCATCGACGCCTCGTTCATCTCGCTGCGGTTGCTGCTGGCGCCGGCACGCGGTTGGCTGGCGCCCGACGGGCAGGCGATCGCCCTGGTCAAGCCGCAGTTCGAGGCCAGCCGGCAGGAGGTGGGCCGGGGGGGCGTGGTACGCAGCGCCGAAACGCATCGCGCGGTACTGCGCGGGGTTGTACAATGGGCGACGGGGCACGGCTGGCACTTGTGGGGGCTATGCCAATCGCCGATTCAGGGCCCCAAGGGAAACAGGGAGTTCCTTGCCTGGCTGGGTCTGCATCCGCTGGCGGGCCAGAGTCTGTGCCTGGAGGACGCTATCGAGAGCGCCCTGGCGGAGGGAGCGGTAGGGGACGTCTCGCTGTAGAGAGGGGGGTGGGTACGCGTATGAGCTCTTCGTTGCCGAGCTGGATGACGTCAGCCAAGTCCCGAAACCGAGTGCTCCTCATCGCGGCTTTGACCGTCGCCATTCTCCTTCTCCTGCGGGCGGCCTGGGCAGCGCTGGTGCCCTTTTTCTTTGGCTTGGTCTTTGCCTATCTCATGTTGCCGGTGGTGAACTATCTGGACACTCATGCGCCCCGGTTTCTGCGGCGCTGGGGCTGGTCACGCCCGCTGGCCATCGTCTTGGTGTACCTGGCCTGCCTGGGCTTGGTGGCCGGGCTGCTGACCGTCTTTATCCCGACCGTGTCCGAACAGGCCTCGTATCTGATCGAGGCGACGCCGGCGCTCTTCCGACGCCTGGAAGGCCTCCTGAGCCATGACCTGGTCGACCTGCTGGAGCGCATCCCGCCCGAGATCGCCCAGGCCGTCAACGCCAGCCTGGACAAGGCCAGTACGGCGGTGATGGACGCGGTGCGCATGGGTGTGGAGGTCACGCTGCGCACGCTGTTTCAGACGGTGAGCTTTATCTTTGGCCTGGTCATCGTCCCGTTCTGGCTGTTTTACGTGCTGAACGATGAATCCAAGGTGCGCTCGGCCTTCTACGGGCTCATCCCGGAGGTGGCCCGCGCGGATGTGCGCTGCATTATGCACATCATCGACCGCCTGCTGAGCGCCTACGTGCGCGGGCAGTTCCTGCTGTGCCTGTCAGTGGGTGGCGCGGCCACCATCGCCCTGTTGGCTTTCGGCATCCGCGAGGCGCTGCTTTTGGGCACCCTGGCCGGTATCCTCGAGGCAGTGCCCTACCTAGGGCCCTTCCTGGGCGCGGTGCCGCCGGTGCTCATCGCCCTGGGCACCGATCCGATGCGTGCCGTGTGGGTGGCCGTGACGTTTACGGGCATCCAGCAGGTGGAGAACATCTTCCTGGTGCCGAGGATCTCCGGCAACGCGGTGCGCTTTCACCCGGCTGTCGTCATGGTCATCGTCGTGATCGGGGCCGAGGTGGCGGGGGTGTGGGGGCTGCTCCTGTCGGTGCCCCTCTCAGCCATCGTGCGGGATGTGTTCCGCTACCTGTATCTGCGCACGACGGAGCGAGGCGCCACGCCGGAGGCGGCCCTGGAGATCCTGCGCCTGACCATGATCTAGGGCGGTTTCGGCCGCCCCAAGGCCTGATGTATACTTGGTTCGCTGCGTCGTAGTATCCTCCCTGGGCACGCCTGCCAGGGCACTGTGTGAGCCAATGACTGAGAAAACCGTCGAGAACATTAGCAAGACCAGTTTCATACGTAATTTCTGCATCATCGCGCACATCGACCATGGCAAGTCGACTCTGTCGGATCGACTGCTGGAGCGCACCAATACCATCGCCGAACGCGATATGGCCGAGCAGGTGCTCGACAGCATGGACCTGGAGCGTGAGAAAGGAATCACGATCAAGGCCAAGGCCGTGCGGATGGAGTATGCGGCCAAAGACGGGCAGAACTATGAGCTGAACCTCATCGATACGCCCGGCCACGTGGACTTTTCTTACGAGGTGTCGCACGCTCTTTCGGCGTGTGAGGGCGCCGTCCTGGTGGTGGACGCCACCCAGGGCGTTGAGGCGCAGACCCTCGGCAACCTGTACCTGGCCCTGGAGCACGACCTGGACATCGTGCCGGTGGTGAACAAGATCGACCTTCCCTCGGCGCGGCCTGACGAGGTCGCCGAGGAGATTGAGGAGCTGTTCGGCATCCCGGCCGAAGAGGTCCTGCAGGTATCGGCCAAAGAGGGGCGCGGCATCGACGCGCTGCTGGAGGCCATCGTCACGCGCCTGAAGGGGCCTGTCGGCTCCGCCGACTGCCCACTGCGTGCCCTGATCTTTGATTCGCACTATGACCCCTACAAGGGTGTGATCGCCTACGTGCGGGTCTTTGAGGGATCCATCCGCGATGGCGAGCAGGCCCTGCTGATGTCGACCGGGCGAGACATGGAGCCGCTGGAGGTGGGAGTCTTTGGCCCCACGATGCGGCCCGTGCTGTCGTTGCGCGCCGGCGAGGTGGGCTATATCGCCACGGGGCTCAAGAACGTGCGCGAGTGCCGCGTGGGGGATACCATCACCACGGTGGCACGCCCGGCGACGGAGCCGCTGCCCGGCTTCCAGCCGCCCAAGCCGATGGTGTTCGCCGGGCTCTACCCGGTGGATAACGAGGACTATGGCGACCTGCGCGATGCCCTGGAAAAGCTCCAACTGAACGACGCTTCGCTGGTGTTCCAGCCCGAGTCGTCGGTGGCGCTGAACCTCGGCTTCCGCTGTGGCTTCCTGGGCCTGTTGCACATGGAGATCGTCCAGGAGCGGCTGGAACGCGAGTACGGGCTGGACCTGCTGGCCACCGCGCCAAGCGTCGAGTACCAGGTGCTGCTGACCCACGGGGACGTCATCGAGGTGGACAACCCCGCCGACCTTCCCGATGCGGGCATCATCGCCGAGATCCGCGAGCCGTGGATGAAGATCAGCCTGTTCACCCCCACCGACTATATCGGCGCGCTGATGGAGCTGGCCACCGGGCGACGCGGCGAGTTCGACCATATGGAGTACCTGGATCAGCACCGCGTGATGCTCACCTACCATATCCCGCTGGCAGAGATCCTGGTGGACTTTCACGACCAGCTCAAGTCGCGCACCAAGGGCTACGCCTCGATGGACTATTCCTTCCATGGCTATCGCGCCGGAGACCTCGTGCAGATGGAGATCCTGGTGAACCAGGAGCCGGTCGACGCTCTGTCGATCATCGTGCACCGCGACAAAGCCTACGAGAAGGGCAGTGCCCTGGTGCGCCGGCTGAAAGAGACCATCCCGTCGCAGATGTTCACGGTGCCCATCCAGGCCGCGGTGGGGTCGCGGGTCGTGGCGCGGGCCAACGTCTCGGCGCAGCGTAAGGACGTGTTGGCCAAATGCTACGGCGGCGACATCACGCGCAAGCGCAAGCTTCTGGAGCGACAGAAGGAAGGCAAGCGTCGGCTGAAGCGCGTGGGCAAGGTGGAGATCCCGCAAGAGGCTTTCATGGCCGTCCTAAGGCTGGACAGCTGACGGCCAGCGCGGCGGGGAGCGGTGACCCGGCCCGGGAGGAGCGCCGCCGGGACCCGGGGCGGCCCGCCCGCCTTCTGCGCTCTGGGGCCGGCCGCGGCCTGCTCCTGGGCCTGCTGTTGGCCGCTGCCCTGGCCGTGCGGCTGGCCGGCCTGTACTGGGACTCTGGCTATCTCTTTCACCCCGACGAGCGCAAGATCCTGACCGTCGCCGCGGAACTCCGCTTTCCGTGGCGCTCCCCGGGGCTGTTTCTTTCTGTCGACAGCCCCTGGAACCCCCGCTTTTTCTCCTACGGCTCCTTGCCGATCTACCTGGTGCGCATCGCGTCGGGCGCGGTGGGCGTCCTCTGGCCGCCGGCGCGCGGCCTGGCGGGCAGCGCCGCGGTGGGCCGGGCGCTATCAGCGCTGGCCGACGTTGGGTCGGTGGCGCTTGTCTATCTTCTTGGGCGTCGGCTGCACGGGCGCGGGGTGGGGCTGCTGGCAGCGGCCTTCCTGGCCTTCGCCCCGCTGCATATCCAGGTGAGCCACTACTATGCCGTGGATACGCTGCTCACCTGTCTGGTGCTCCTCACGCTGTATCTGGCGCTCGACCTCCTGGATCATCCTTCCGCAGCGCGCGGACACCTGGTGGGGTTGGCCTGGGGGGCGGCCGTCGCCACCAAGTTGACGGCGCTGCCGCTTGCGGCACCTGTCGGGGTGGCCTGGTACCTGGGGCTGCGACGGTTGTCGCCGCAGGACGGGCGCGTCGGGGCCCGATGGGCGCTGCGCGAGGCGGCCGGAGGCCTGGCCCTCACGACGACGATGGCTGCGGCCGCTTTCGTACTCCTGGAGCCCTACGCGCTGATCAACGTGGCGCGCTTTCTCCGCGACGTGGTCTTTGAGGCGCGCATGGCCGGCGGCGCGGTGGACGTGCCCTACACCCGCCAGTACATCGGCACGCTGCCTTTCCTCTACCCGCTCGCGCAGATGGTGGTCTGGTCGCTGGGGCTGCCGCTGGGGATCGCTGGCTGCGCCGGTGCCGTGGCGGCGCTGGGCGGAAGCGTGGCGGACCTGACCGGTCGGCGGCCACTCCGGCGCGGCGAGGCCGTCGTGCTGGTGTGGCTGGTGACCTATCTGGCTACCACGGCGACGCTCCATGCCAAGTTCGCGCGCTACATGCTGCCTGTGGTGCCGCTCGTATGCCTCGCGGCGGCCTGGGGCCTGGTGGCGCTAAGGCGCTGGCTGGGGCGGTTCGGCCGGAGGGCCGCGGTGGCGGCCGGGTGGCTGGCCGGGGGCGTGTTCGCGGCGACGGCCTTCCTTGGCGTGGGGTACCTGCACGTGTACTCGCAGCCACACACCTGGCTGCGCGCCACACGGTGGATCTGCGCCAACGTTCCTGCGGGCAGCCGCATCCTAGTGGAGCACTGGGACGATCCTCTCCCGATCGTCTCGACGCGGGAGGGGCTTTCCTGCCACTCCTCCTACGAGGTCACCTCGTTACCCCTCTATGATGAGGATACCCCGAGGAAGGCAGCCGCCCTCGCTGAGCAGCTGGCGGGTGCCGACTATGTCATCGTCTCCTCGAGCCGCCTCTACGGGGCGATTGCGCCCCTCACGGCGCGCTACCCGTACACCGCGCGCTACTATCGCCTGCTGTTCGGCGAGCAACTCGGGTACCGTCTGGCGCACTATGAGGCCACTTATGCGCGGTTCCTGGGGATCGACCTCGTGCACGACACTCTGGGCCCCGCCGGCCTGCCCGTCCCCCGCCTGTTACGGGCAGGGGAGAGCCTTCGCCGGGCGCTCTGGCTGGGCCGTGCGGACGAGAGTCTCTTTGTCTACGATCACCCCATGCCGCTCGTTTTCCGGCAGACCGGGGGGCTGAGTGCAGCAGAGATCGAGGCGCTGCTGACGGCGCCGTCGAGCGCGGCGGACTAGCCGCAGGTGCTGCGGCCATGCGGGTACGCTCTGCAGCCGAATCGCTCGGCCCTATTGCGACGGGCTGACCTGCTTGACCCGGCGACGCACCCACTCGACCACGGGCGACTCGTGGTGCCTGACGAGGAGCACCGAGCAGGAGATCTGCTCGGCGATGCTGTCGGTCATCGAGCCAAACAGGTCGGTATGGAAAGAGGAGGCCACGGCTGCGCCCATCACGACCAGGTCATACTTGTGTTCGGCCAGCTCTCGGAAGATGCCCTGAGGAACCGACTCGGCGCGGGCTACGCGCATGGTGATAAAGGACGGCACTTCGCCGAACAGCGTCTCCAGCTCCTCACGCACGAGTAGCAGCTCATCGTGCATATCCGCCGGCTGCGCGTTACACGAGCAGCGCAGCACGAGCAGCTGAGCGTTCTCCTGTCGGGCGATCTGGGCGGCCAGCCGCAGGGCCAGGCGCGAGTGCACGCCGCCCCCGAAGGGCATCAGGATCCGTCGGAAGGCCCCGGCACCACGGTTCAAGAAGACGGCCACGTCGGCAGGGGCGTTGGCGAGCACCTCGGTTACCAGGTGTTCGGCGAGGTCGGCGCTGGCCGGGCGGCTGGGCCAGCCCATCAGCACCAGGCGGACGTTGCCGGTCTCGGCAACCTCACGGATGATCCCGTCGGCGACGCGGGAGGCCACGCGCACCTCGCCGTAATAGGGCACGTTCTGTGCTTGTACCTGCTCGGCAACCCTGCCCAGGAGCGCCTGTTGTCGCTTCTCCAGGCGGTCGATCAGCGTGCGGTGGTTGCCCGAGGGCAGGTTGGGCAGAGCGTGCGGCACCACGCTCAACGTGCTGACGACGGTGCCGGGCTCGCCCAGGGCGAGCGAGGTGGCCAGGCGGGCCAGCCCGCTTGCCGTGGCGGGGTTGGCCACCGGCAGTAGGATGCGGTCGCGCACCATGGGAGTGGCGCGCGCGCGTCGCGCGACGAGGTGACCCACCGGGATACGCAGGTAGTAGGCCACCGACAGCACCACCAGGAGGCCGCCGCCAAAAAGCAGCGCGCGCCAGTCGGTAAAGGCGATGACCACCAGGCAGACGCCCGCCGCCAGGTACGCCGTGAGCGGGAAGAGGGGCACCCGGAAGGGGCGGGGCAAGTCAGGGCGCTGTCGACGCAGCCGCACCATGGCCAGGCTGGCCCAGAACACGACAAAGAGATAGCCGGAACTGGAGATGTAGCTCAAAAAGTCAACGATGCCGATAGCGGCCACTGCGGCAACAGAGGCGCCGATCACCAGGCTGGCCAGGTAGGGGGTGCGGAGGCGGCCCAACCGGGACATAAACCGAGGCCAGACGCCCTGTCGGCTGAGGGTCAGCGCCTCGCGGATGGCGGCCAGCATGGCCGTGTTCACACTGGTGAGGGTGGCGACGATGCCGGCCAGGCCCACCAGCGGCGCGCCCCAGCGCGGCAGAAAGCGCGCGGCCGCCTGCGCCATCGGCACTCTGGAGTTGGCCAGGGCATGCCAGGGGATAGTGCCAAGGGTCAACAGGGTGATCGATGTGTACACCAGCGTGATGCCGGCCAGGCTGATCAGAATACCCCTGGGGATCACCACGCCAAAGTCACGCACCTCCTCGGCATCGTCGGCGATGATCTCATACCCGACGTAGGCACTAAAGATCAGGGCCATGGCCGATAGCATGGGCCGGAGGTTGCCCCAGAAGCCCTCGTGCACCACCAGGCGCCCTTCGGGCATGAGCGTCTGCCAGGCAAAACCCTCCGGCCGTACCAGCCCGGCGACGACGTAGGTGCCCAACAGGGCCAGCAGGGCGCCACCCAGGATCAACTGCGCCCGCCCCACCTTGGCGATGCCCAGCATGTTGAGCACCGTGAACACGGCGGCCGTCGCCACCGCCAACGGCACGGCAGGGATCCACGGCAGGAATACCTGCACCGAATAGGCAAAGCCCACAGCAGAGAGGGCAGCATAGAAGGCGCTCGAAAGACAATCGAGCGACCCCACCAGAAAAGAAAGCAGCCCGGGCCCATATCCCTCGCGGACGTAGGTCAGGGCGCCCCCCGTTACGGGGTAGGCGGTGGCCAGCTCGGCATAGTTGAGGGCGATGGGGATGTTCAGGAGCCCGATGGCCAGCACCACGAGCACGCTGGCCGGGCCGACCATGCCGGCCACGTGGCCGGTGAGCACGAATATCTCCGCCGCGATAGCGCCGGCGATGCCGAGCATCAGCACCTGGGGCAGGCTGAGAAGTCGCTGTAGTCGGCGTTCCGCCATTCAGGCACCTCCACAGACGGGTGCTGGAATCATCGGTGCAGGCATGAGGCGCGCTCTCCGGGTACCGAGGGTACTAGCGCCCGCTGCGGCTGGCGGCGGCCAGCCGCAGCCCCCGGAGAGTGAGGCACACGCACAGATTGCCCGCCTCTGCCCCGGTCGCTACCACCGCGCCTTGGTCGCGCAATGACTCGACACAGGCACGCGCGTCGGATAGCGAAAGGCGTAGGGCCGCGGCCATGTCCGCGAGGTAGGTGGAGCCGTTGACCGTGCGCGCCTGGCAGCGGACCAAGTGTTCCAGTACCGCTGCGACGTGTGGCGGGGGGCGTTGCTCTGTTCCGGACTCCGAAGGTGTGGGGCTGTGCTCGGCAGAGACGTCATCTCGGAGGGGGGTCCAGGAAGTCGTCCGTTCTATCATGCTGCGCGTCCTCACGCGCGTTGTTTTCTGTGGGGCCCGTGCCGCCGGTCTTCCCTTCCCCATCGAAGGGAAGACCAGCGCACACGAGTTCCCCACAACACAAAACTCCAGGCGGAAGCCTGGAGCTGGGTAAAAGCTGGCTTTCTGCCTCTTTCAATGCCTGCGAAGTTAGCTGACGGGTTAGGGCTGAAAGTTGCCCTCTCGCTCGACGTCGAGTTCACCCCGGCGATTCGGTTCCTCCGCTCCCTTTCGGGATTCGGCTGCAGGTATTCAATTCCAAGGAGCATAGTAGCGCGAATCGCTCGCTCTGTCAAGACCTGGGATTTCACGTATACAGCGCCGGTGAGCGCGCCAGCGCGAACCCACGGGCCGCTCCGCAGCAGGCGCCCTGTTGGGGAGTGCTGATATGCACTCCATTATTGCCCGGTCTTGGTTAGTAGGCGCATTCGATGATATAATGCCTCACAACGGTCCAGAGATGGCGAGCACACTGGGGTGAGAATCGTCCATGCCGACAGTGTCCGAGATGTGGAGCAAGGCCATCGACGTGGTGCGACGGCAGTCCCGGTTGATCGTGGGCCTGCTGGTCAGCGTCGCTTCTCTCTATTACTTGCTCCGCGGAGTGCACCTGGCGGACCTGTGGGCATCGTTCCGTCAGGGGGAGTATCTCTACCTGTTGCCGGCCCTGGCGCTGCTCGTGGCCGTCAACCTGGCGCGGGCGGCGCGCTGGCGTATCCTAATCGGCGACGAACCGGGGCTGGGGCTGAGGCGCCTGTTTGACATCGTCAATATCGGCTACCTGTTCAACAACGTCCTCCCGGCCAAGGCAGGCGAAGTGGTGCGTGCCTACCTGGTGGGCAGGGTGGTGCCCGGCGGCATCGGCCGTGCCGCGTCGACGCTGGTGGTGGAGCGCCTGCTCGACGTCCTGACGCTGGTAGCGCTCATGCTCGGGCTTATGCCAGTGGTGGCGCTGCCCGTCTGGGTGCGCAATGCCGGGCTGACTTTTGGCGCCGTGGCCGTCGGCGGGGCCGTGGTGCTTTTGGTGCTGGCGTGGTTTGGCCAGCGCGGCCTCGACTGGGTCTGGCGCCTGGTCGGGCGCCTGCCACTGGTGGGGCACCCCAAGGTGCGCGAGGCGTTGGCCGGCCTGCTGGATGGGTTCCGCGTGTTGACGGACTGGCGCGTTCTGGGCGGGGTGGCCTTCTGGTCGGCGGCGATCTGGCTCGGCTATGCCCTGTTCAACTATGTCCTGATGCAGGTCTTCCGCATGACGCAGCCCTTTGCGGCTGCGGCGACCGTCCTGTGCGCCACCGGCTTTTCCATGGTGCTGCCGTCGTCCCCCGGGGCTGTGGGGCCCTTCGAATACGCCGCCGTCCTGGCGCTATCGGTCTACGGGCTGGCGGAGAGCCCCGCCTCTGCCTATGCCTTTGGGCTGCACGGCTTTACCAACATCACTCTCATCGTCTTTGGCTTGTTTGGCCTGCGCCGCGAGGGCCTCACGTTTGCACACCTGCGCTCGGGCGCCATCCGCGCCTCGGCCACTGCCGAAGCCGGCGACCCACCGCTCGATCCGCTACCACGTTGACGCCACAGTGAACGAGGACCCTGCTGCATGAAGATCCTGATGGCCCTGACGTACTACTATCCTCACTGGACAGGGCTGACCGCTTTTGCGGTGCGCCTGGCCGAGGGCCTGGCCGCCCGCGGGCACCAAGTGACCGTCGTGACCTCGCGCTACCAGCGGGCCCTCGCCCGTGAAGAGGTGCACAACGGCGTCCGCATCGTGCGGGTGCAGCCGGTCCTGCGCCTCAGCCGGGGGCAGGTGATGCCCGGCTTTTTCGCCGCGGTGAACCGCCTGGTCCGTGAGAACGACGTGGTCCAGGTGCACACCCCCATGTTGGAGACGGCCGCCGTCGGCATGCTGGCCCACCGCGCGGGCCGCAAGATGTTGATGACGCATCACGGCGACCTGGTCATGCCACGGGGGGTGTGGAACCAGTTTGTGCAGCGCACCGTCGGCTACCTGCTGCGCAAGGGTGCCGAGCAGGCCGACCTGATCAGCATCTATACGCAGGACTATGCGGACCACTCGGCTTTCCTGCGTCCCCACCGTGCCAAGGTGGTGCCGGTATATCCGCCGTTCTCCTTCCCGCAGGCCAGCGCCGAGGCTGCGCTGGCCTGGCGGCGCGAGCTGGGCCTCAACGGGGCCAAGGTGGTGGGCTTTGCCGGCCGCTTTGTGGAGGAGAAGGGCTTCGACTATCTCCTGCAGGCGATTCCTCTGGTGCGCGAGCGCCATCCCGACGTCAAGTTCGTCTACGCCGGCGAGACGCGCGTGGTCTACGAGCGTTTCTATGAACGTTGCCGCCCCCTCCTGGAGGCCCAGCGCGACCACGTGCTGGAGCTGGGCCTGATCACCGACCCGCAGCGGATGGCCGACTATTACGCGCTGTGCGACGTATTCGTCCTGCCGAGCCGCACCGACTGCCTGGCCAGCGTGCAGGTGGAGGCCATGCTCTCCGGCACGCCCGTGGTGGCCACCAATATCCCCGGCGCACGAGAGGTGGTCAAGGCTACCGGCATGGGCCTGCTGGTGCCCCCACGGGACGAGCGAGCCCTGGCCGAGGGGCTGACCAAAGTGCTCGACGACCCCGCCGCCTATCAGCGCTCGTACGAGCATGTCACCGGCGTGTTCAACACGGCCAAGTCGATCGCCGACTATGAGGCCCTGTTCGAGCGGCTGGTGCGCTCGTAGCGCGCCCACCCCGAGGAGAACCGCACGCGTGACTGCTCCGTCTGTTCTGACGCCGACCCAACAGGCTACCCTCGACCGTCTGCTGCGCAACGAGTCGGACGTTGCCTATCGCCGCCGGGTGCGGCGCGTGGTGGAGTACCTGGATCTTTCCTCCGGGCAGACCGTCTTTGACTGTGGCACGGGGATGGGCTTTTACCTGAAGGTCATCGCGGCGCTCTACCCCGGCTGCCGGCTGTTCGGCATCGACTATACGCCGAGGGTGTTGCGGTTTGCGCGGACGCACCTACCGCCCACGGCCACCGTGGTGCGCGGGGATATCCACCGGCTGCCCTTCGCGGACGGGAGCATGGACCGGGTGATCATGTCAGAGGTGCTGGAACACCTCGATGACGACGCCCGCGGGCTGGCCGAGGTGCACCGGGTGATGCGGCCGGGGGGCATCCTGGCCATCACGGTGCCCAACGCCCGCTACCCCTACTGGTACGACCCGATCAACCGGGTTGCCGAGGGGGTGTTCCGTCGGCCGATTCGCCGCGGGCCCTTTGCCGGCATCTGGGCCAACCACCAGAGGCTCTACGAGCGCGACGATCTGGTGGCCCTGGTGGCCGGAGCGGGGTTCACCGTCGAGACGGTCGAAGAGCTGACGCACTATTGCTTCCCGGCGACGCAGACGATCGTGTACACGGTGGGCAAGGAACTGGTTGAGCGCGACCTCCTTCCTGGGTTCATCAGCCGCTCCACGCACCGTTTCAGCGGGGAGGACAACAGCGGCAGCCCCTGGAACCCCATCAACTGGGCGCTGGCCGTCCTGGATTGGTTCGACCGCCTGAATCTGAATGAGGAGCGCCTGGCGAAGAAGGAGACGTTCGTCAACGTGACGCTGCGGGCCCGCCGGCTCTAGCCGGGGACGCCCGCGCGGGGCAGGCGAAGGGAGGAGGACGACGCAGCAAACCACGGGCCCGTCCTGGTGGCGGTCAGCGCACAGCGCCAGCCCCTGGCTGCGCGGCGACCTGGGGAGTGTGTGCGGCGCCGCGGGTGCCCTGAGCCTCGGCCTGGTGGCCCAGCGGCTGCTGGATGCCAAGATCGCCCCGGCGGCCGCAGCGCTGTGCTACGGGCTGGCGATGCTCGTCTTTGCCGGCAGCCAGCCGGCGAGCACGGACGAGGCGCCGGCTTCGGCGGCCCTCCGTGCCCCAGAGCCGCGCCACCTGGCCGTATGCCTCACCCTGGCCCTGGGCCTGGCCGCCGCCGCGTTTGCCTTCCTGGGCGGCAATCGCTTCGGTCCCCTCGGCACCGGCCTGTGGCTGGCCTCCATTGCGGTCTCGGTGGCGGCGAGCCTGCCGCCGGGGGCGCGAGCCTGGCTGGCCGGGCGACCTGCGGGCAGCCGAGACGGGGGCGGGGACGCGCCGGGCAGGCCCTCCAGGCGTGCGTGGTTGGGCGTGGGGGTGGCGCTGGCCGTGGGGGCTTTCCTGCGCCTTTACCTGCTGAGCGAGATCCCCGCCGAGATGGGCACCGACGTCCCGCACGTGTACGGCAACATCCGCACCATCCTGGACGGCGAGTACCCGATCTTCTTTCCGTCGCACCCGGGGCGCGAGGGGCTCTTCTTTTACCTGGCAGCGCCCCTGGCGCGGCTGTTCGGCCTGAGCTTCACGACCATCAAACTCGCGTCGGCCTTGGTGGGGCTGGCTTGCCTGCCGATCATCTACCTGCTGGGCAGCGAGCTGTTCGGCCGGCGCGCCGGTGTGTGCGCGGCGCTGCTCCTCAGCATCAGCCATTGGCACGTCATCTGTAGCCGGTCAGGGCTGCGCGCGGGCACCGAGCTGCCGCTGATGATGCTGGCCTGGCTGTGGCTGGTGCGGGGCCTGCGTGGGGGCCGCCGCTGGGAGTTCCTCCTGGCCGGGCTGGCGCTCGGGCTGGGGATGCATACGTACAACGCCTTTGCGGCGGTGCCCCTGGCCATGGGAGTGCTGCTCGTGGCTGAGGCGCTCCTTGGGCGAGGCGGCCGGCTTAGGGCCAACCGCGCCAACCTGGTTCTATGGGCCGTGGCGGCGCTGGTGGCCTTTACGCCGCTGGCGCGCTATGCCTGGGATGAGCCGCGCATGTACGTCTATCGCGCGGCCACGCGCGTCACTGGCCTGGAGAAGGCACTGCCGGCCGACCTCCTGCGCGTGGCGCTGGGCAACGCCTGGCGGGCCCTGTTGATGTTCCATTACCAGGGCGACGCGGTGTACACGACCAACGTGCCGTTCCTGCGCCAGCTGGGCTACCTGACGGCAGTGCTCGTGGCGCTGGGGGGCGCGCTGGTGGCCCGCCGCTGGCGCAGCGGCTACAATCTGACGGTCTTGACGACGCTCGCGATCGGCCTGCTCCCGACGGCGCTGTCGCTCGCTTTCCCGCAGGAGGTGCCCAACGCCTTCAGGGCCATTGGTGCGCTGCCGCCGGCCATGCTCTTGGCGGGCGCGGGGCTGGCCGCGCTGTGGGACCGGGCCTCCGCCGCGCTGCAGACGGCCGAGCGAGCCGGCGAAGGGACGGGCCCCCAGCGGGGGAGCCTGCCCGCGTATCTGCTCGGCGCGCTGCTCGGCCTGGGCCTGTTGGGCGGGCTGGCGGCTGAGGCGCGGGCGACGGGCTACACGGTGTTTCAGCACTTTCGCCTGAGCCAGCCACGCCACAACTACCCCCTCTCGCGGGAGATGGCCCGCGTGATCGACGACTATGCCGAGGGGGAGGCGTACTCGGTGGCCTGGCCGCATTGGTACGACGGTAACGCCGTGCGCGCCCAGCTCTCGCGCGGCGACTCTGCCCGCTGGCACGACGTGCTGGCGCTGGCCCCGGGCCAGCCACCCCTGAACGCCGAGCGGGCCCTGGTGATCGTGCACCCGAGCGACTCGGCCACCCAGCGCCTGCTGCGCGAGGCGTTCCCCAGCGGCGTCTTTGTCCAACATCGTGACTGGGACGGTCTCATCGCCTTCCTGGCCTTCTATGGAGCAAGGTAGAGATACCGAAATGACTTCTGCATCGCAGGACAGCACCCCACCAACTCCACGACTGTCGGGCGCGCGCCGCGACGGGCGTCTGACCCTCGCACTGCTGATCGGCATTCTGCTCATCGGTGGCATCCTGCGCTTCACCGGCCTGGACTGGGACGAGGGCCAGCACCTGCACCCCGACGAGCGCTTTCTGACCATGGTGACCGATAGCCTCTCCTGGCCCGATTCGCTCGGCCAGTACTGGGACACGGCCGCCAACCCTCTGAACCCCTACAACCACGGCTACGGGTCCTACGTCTATGGGCTGTCTCCGGTGATCGTGGCCAAGGCGCTCGGGGAACTGACCGGGCACACCGGCTATGGCGGCGTGTACCTGGCCGGGCGGGCCATGTCGGGGATCATGGACCTGCTCTCCATCCTGCTGGTGTTCCTGATCGGCCGGCGCCTGTACGATCGACGGGTGGGGCTCCTGGGGGCGCTCCTCCTGAGCCTCAGCGTGTTGCCGATCCAGCATGCGCACTTTTTCACCGTGGACCCGACCACGACGTTCTACGTGACGCTGGCCCTCTACCTGGCGGTGCGCGTGGCGCAGGGCGAGGGCTGGGGCAGCATCGTGGCCCTCGGGGTGGCCTTTGGGCTGGCCGTCTCGGCCAAGATCAGCGTTTTGTCCTTCCTCGGCGTGATCGGGCTGGCGCTGATCCAGCGGACCCTGGCGGCCTGGCGGGCCGCGCCGGGCGGCGTAGCGGCCGCACCGACGGGCTGGGTGCGGCGGGTGGGCAGGGTCACGCTGGCGTTCCGCGTGGAGCCCGCCGCGCCCGGCGAAGAGCGCCAGGCCGTCGACGATCTCATCGTCCGCGCCATCCCCGCGGCGCTGGCGCTGGCCGTCATCCTCGTAGTTGCGGCGCTGACCTTCCGGGTCGTGCAGCCGCAGGCCTTCATGGGGCCGGGCTTTTTCGGGCTGCGGCTGAACCCGGCCTGGCAGCTGGATATGGACGGCATCCAGCGACTGGTCACCGGTGAGGCGGACTATCCCCCCAGCCACCAGTGGACCGGCCGCGAGCCCGTCTGGTACGCGTTCAAGAACCTGGTGCTGTGGGGCCTGGGGTTGCCGTTGGGCCTGGCGGTGTGGGCCGCCTGGGGCCTGCAGGCCTACGAGATGGCCAAGGGGCGCTGGCAGCACCTGTTACCCTGGGCCTGGATGACCTTCACCTTCTTTTACCAGAGCGTGCAGTTCGTCAAAACGGTGCGCTACCTGCTGCCCATCTACCCGACCATGGCCCTCATCGCGGCCTATGGGGTCTGGCGAGCCTGGGAGCTGGCCCGCGGGGCGGCGCGCCGGCGCCGGCTCCAGTCGGCGTTGGCCGGAGGGGTGGGGCTTGCCGTGGTGCTCGGCACGGCGGCCTGGGCGCTCGCCTTTATCAGCATCTACACGCGCCCCGTCACGCGGGTGGCGGCTTCCCGCTGGATCTATGAGAACATCCCGGCGGGCAGCGCGATCACCCACGAGATGTGGGACGACGGCCTGCCGCTGAACGTCGACGGCTACAGCATGTCGGGCAGGTACGTCGGCGTGCAGATGGAACCCTACTGGGAAGACACCCCGGAGAAGCGTGAGGCGCTGTACACCTGGCTCGAGCGGGCCGACTATATCATCCTTTCCTCCAACCGGCTGTACGAGTCGATCCCGCGCCTGCCCATGCGCTACCCGATGACCACGCGCTACTATGAGGCGCTCTTTTCCGGCGAGCTCGGCTTTGACCGTCTCAAGACCTTCGTATCGCGCCCGACTCTTTTCGGGGTCGAGATCGTCGACGACTATGCCGACGAGACGTTCACCGTCTACGATCACCCCAAGGTGATCATCTTTCGCAAGGGGCCCGGGTTCTCGATGGCCAAGGTGCGAGCGCTCTTTGAGCCCTACGACCTAGAGCGCGTGGTGCGGCTGCGCCCCATCGAGGTGGGCCGCGCGCCGAACGGCCTGATGCTGGACGCGCGCGCCTGGCTGGCGCAGATGAAGAGCGGCACCTGGGCGTCGATGTTCCGCCGCGGTGACCTGGCCAACCGTGCGCCCACCGCCGTCTGGTACCTGGCGCTGGCGCTGCTGGGCTGGGCCACCTTCCCGCTGGGGTTCGGGCTCTTCCGGCGGCTGAGGGATCGCGGCTATGTCCTTAGCCGCACGCTGGGGATGCTGCTCCTCGGCTCCGCGGTGTGGCTGGCCGCCTCTCTGAAGGTGGCGCCCTTTACGCGCGGCACCATCGTGGTGGCGCTGGCCGTCCTGACGGCTGCCTCGGCGCTGGCCGCCTGGTGGCAGCGCCGCGCGCTGCGCGCCTTCCTGCGAGAGCGCTGGCGCCTGGTCGTCGTCAACGAGGCGCTCTTTCTGCTGTTCTTTGTAGTGTTCTGGCTGATTCGGCGGGCGAACCCGGACCTCTGGCACCCGGTGATGGGCGGTGAAAAGCCCATGGACCTGGCCTACCTGAACGCCATCCTCAAGAGCACCTGGTTCCCGCCATATGATCCGTGGTTCTCCGGCGGGTACCTGAACTACTACTATTTGGGGCACGTCCTGGTGGCCACGCTGATCAAGGTTACCGGGATCGTGCCGTCGGTGGCCTACAACCTGGCTATCCCCACGCTCTTTGCCATGACGGCCATGGGCGCCTCGACGGTGGTCTACAACCTGGTGCCCGAGGGCGGCGGAGGGAATCGCTGGCTGCCCCGCGCCTTGCGCTTTGGCCTAGTGGGGGCCCTGTTCGTGGCCGTGCTGGGCAACCTGGGGGAGGTCCGGCTCCTCCTCGATGGGCTGCGCCTGCTGGGGGCCGAGGGGTCGGCGGGGGCCGCTCCCCTGGGCGGGGTGCTGGCCCAGATCTGGGCCGGGTTCGGCCGCGTCCTCGCGGGCGCCAGCCTGCCCTTCCGGCCGGAGTGGTGGTACTGGAACGCCTCGCGGGTCATGGCCAATGGGGAGATCAACGAGTTCCCCTTCTTCACCTTCCTGTACGCCGACCTGCACGCCCATCTGATCGCCCTCCCGCTGACGCTTCTCGCCCTGGCGATGTCGGTTGGGCTGGTCGTGCGCCCCGCGGGGCGCGCAGACGGGGGACGCGCCGGGCTAGGGGGACTGCTTCCGCCGGGGCTCCTGGCCCCGCTGGCCGGGCTGGCCCTGGCCACCGGCATTTTGTGGGGGGCCAACACCTGGGACTATCCCACCTATCTGGGCTTGGCGCTGGTGGCGGTGGCCATCGACGCCTACCACGAGCGCGGCCGGCTGGACCTCACGGCCCTCGGCCGGTTCGCCGCGCGGGCTGGGCTGGTGATGGTGCTGAGCGTCGTGCTGTTCTGGCCCTACCATGCCCACTATGGCGCGGCCTATTCGTCCGTCGAGGCGTGGCGCGGCCCCCGCACCTCGCTGGCCGCCTACCTGACCATCCAGGCGCTGCCGCTCCTCTTGGCCTACACGTTCCTGGGCGCCCAGCTGCGTGACCCCCGCGTGCGACACAGCCTGGTACGCGCTGTGCGCCCCTTTGTGGGCGGCGCGCGGCGGCGCAACCGCGCCCGTCATCTCTACGACGTGCTGGTGCGCCGGCAGTCGCTGGTCTACGAGGCGGCCTGGTTCGGCCTGGCCTTCCTGGCGGCGGTGCTGGTGTGGGCGCTGCTCACCGGGCAGTGGGCCATCCTGTTGGGGCTGCCCCTGCTGGGGCTGGGCGCGGTGCTGGCGGCCGACCGCGGCACGGTGCCGGAGGTGCGCTGGGTCGCGACGCTCATCGCCGTCGGCGCTGCGCTGACCATCGGCGTCGAATACGTGGTGCTCAAGGGCGACATCGGCCGCATGAACACCGTGTTCAAGTTCTATCTGCAGGTCTGGGTGTTGTGGGGGATCGCCGGAGCGGCCGGGCTGGCGCGCATCTGGCCGGCTCAGCGGCGCTGGGACGAGGCCTGGCGCGGGGCGTGGCGGGCCGGCCTGGCCGTATTTCTGATCTGCGCCGCCCTCTATCCCGTGTGCGCCACTTACGGCAAGGTGCGCGATCGCTGGAGCCCCGCGCAGCCTGCCGGGCTGGACGGCATGGCCTACATGCGGACGGCGCGCTATGCGGACCAGGGCACCGAGTTCGACCTCTCAGCCGACTATCGCGCCATCCTGTGGCTGCAGGACAATGTGGAGGGCTCCCCGGTCATCGCCGAGGGGAACACGCCGCTCTACCGCTGGGGCAGCCGCATCTCGGTGTATACCGGCCTGCCCACCATTATCGGTTGGGACTGGCACCAACGCCAGCAGCGCGCGGCGTACAGCGGCCAGGTGGTCGACTGGCGCCTGCAGGACCTTGCCGAGCTGTACAACAGCGAGGACATTGCCCGGGCAGATGCCCTCCTGCAGCGTTACCAGGTGGGGCTCATCTACGTCGGCGAGCTGGAGCGCGCCTACTATGCTCCGGCAGGCCTGGCCAAGTTCGAGCGCATGGTCGGCACCGCGCTGGAGGTGATCTACCGCGAGGGCCCGGTGACGATCTATCGTGTCGTCGGGGCGTCCGCCGGAGCGGGCGGGGGCAGTGAGACGCCCTCGGGGCTGCACCTCTTCTCATCGGCCGTTGGCCAGGTGCGCGACTGGTTTGCCAGGCACTGGTCCTTCGGGCCGGTGTATGCCGAAGGTCCGCCGGGCGCGGAGGCGTCGACGGCGATGCTGGAGGGTGCGGTCGAGGATCTACCGGTCGTCGACGGGCGCGGCTGGAACGGCCTGGCCGCGGGCTCGCCCGTGTGGGCAGTGCTGTCGTGGTGGCTGGCGGTGCAGGCCGTGGGGCTGGCGGCCTGGCCGCTGGTGGCGCGCCTGGCCGGCCCGCTGGCTGACGCGGGCTATGCGCTGGCCAAGGGGATCGGCATCCTTCTGGCCGGCTACCTGCTGTGGATCGGGGCCAGCCTGCGTGTGGTGACCAACACGCCGGCGGCCGCCTGGGGCGCGGTCCTCCTGGTGGGAGCGGGCGCTTTTTTCGTCTGCGGCCGGCACTGCCGGCCGCTCCGCGAGGCATGGAAGAAGGGCCGGCGGACGATCCTGTGGGAGGAGGCGCTCTTTAGCGCGTCCTTCCTGATCTTCGTCGGGCTGCGCCTGCTGAACCCGGACCTCTGGCAGCCCTGGTTCGGCGGCGAAAAGCCGATGGAGATGGCCTTCCTGAACGCCATACTCAAGTCGGCGCACATGCCGCCCTACGATCCTTACTTTGCCGGCGGCACGATCAACTACTACTACTATGGCCAGTATTTGATGGCCTTCCTCGTGCGCCTGAGCGGGGTGCGCCCCGAGGTTGGCTTTAACCTCGCCGTGCCGACCCTGTTCGCCCTGACGGTGACGCAGGCCTACGCGCTGGGGTACCAGCTGGCCGACCTGGGGGCAGGGGGGCGGGCGCGCGCGTGGGCGGGGGCGGCCAGCGCCGCGCTCCTGGCCGTGATGGGTAACCTGACCACGCCGGTGCAGCTTCTCGACGGCCTGGCCCAGGCCGGTGGTTCCGGGCCGCAGGCCCTCGAGCAGGTGCCCTGGGGCGCGTGGCGCGCCGTGGGCGCCGGGCTGCTCCGCCTGCTGCGCGGGGAGGGGGCGCTGCCGCCACTGGACTACTGGTACCGCGCCACGCGGGTCATCCCGGCGACGATCAACGAGTTCCCGTTCTTCAGCTACCTCTTTGCCGATCTGCACCCGCACATGATCGCCATTCCCTTCACGATCACGGTGCTGGGGCTCTTGTGGATCTGGCTGCGGGATGAGCGGCCGGCCAGGCCGGTCCAGGCAGGCCGCTGGGGGCTCCTGGTGGTGGCCATCGGGGCGCTGGGACCCATGAACACCTGGGATCTGCCCGTCTACGCCGGGCTGGCGGCGGCGGCCTTCCTCTGGCGAGGAAGCCGCGACAGCGGCCGGCGCGGGTTGGCCCGCGGGGCGCTGCAGGCCGTGGCAACCGCGCTGGCGGCGGCGCTCCTGTACGGGCCCTTCTATGCGCACTTTCAGGCGGCCGGCCTGGGGCTGGGCCTGGTCGGCGGGGGGCGGCGTTCGCCGCTGGGCCCGTTCCTCACCGTATGGGGCACGCAGGTGTTCCTGGCCGGCACGGTCCTGGGGCTAGGGCTGTGGGACTGGAGGGGCACCCTGTGCCGCCTCCGAGGGCTGGCCCGTCGCCGCGGGGCGCGGCGCACGGTGGCGCGGCTGCTGGCCTGGAACAGCGGACGGCTGGCCTGGGGGGCTCTCGGGCTGCTGGCCGTGGTGGGCGGGATCGTCGCGGCGGCCGGCCTGTTCGTGGCCGGGGAGACGCTCGTCGCGCTGCTCGCCCTCCTGCTGGGCGTCGCGCTGGGCTTGCTGGCCACCGCCGACGGCCCCGCGGAGGTGGCCCGGCGGGCGCTGCTGGCCGCGGGTCTGGGGATTCTGCTGGCCGTCGAGATCGTCTACCTGCGCGACTTTTTGGATGGCGGCGACTGGCGCCGCATGAACACTCTGTTCAAGTTCTACATCCAGGCCTGGGTGCTCCTGGCCGTGGCGCTGGGGAGCGCTCTCCCCGCTGCCTGGGAGCGCCTGACGCGCCGGCCCAACTTCGCCGGCCGCGCCTGGGCGGCCATCGCCGCGCTGCTGGTGGGTGCGGGGCTATCGTACGCGGGGTGGGCTGTGCCGCAACGCGCGGCCGAGCGCTTTCCGGGGGAGCGGCCCGGTGCCGGTACCCTCGATGGAACCGCTTTCATGGCCACCGGCGTCTACCATTGGCCGGACGTGGCCCATGAGGTCGCGCTGCGCTACGATCTAGAGGCGATCCGTTGGCTGTGGGAGAACGTCACCGGCACGCCGGTGCTGGCCCAGGCCGACCTGGGCTACTATCGGGAGGGCGGGCTGCTGCCCGCCTCGTTTACCGGGCTGCCCACCATCGTGGGGATGCATGAGGCCGAGCAGCGCCCCTGGGAGCAGGTGGCCGCCCGGCAGAGCGACGTCGCCCGGCTCTATAACACCGTCGACGTCGGCGAACTGCACCTGCTGCTTGCGCGTTACGACGTGCGCTACGTGTATGTGGGGCAGCTGGAAAGAACAGTCTACCGACCCGAGGGCCTGACCAAGTTTGAGGCGCTGGCTGCGTCTGGCGCGCTGGAGCGCGTTTACCAGAACGAACGCGTGACCATCTACCACATCCCGGCCGGGGCGCCGCCGGCGGGGTAGGTTGCGGAGGCCCTCTGGCCCGGGCATGGCCGGCCTTAGGGGCGGCACGAGGAGCAAACCGATGCTGGCAACAATCCTATGGTGGCTGGCCATCCAGGCGATCGCCCTGCTGGCCCTGCCCATCACCGTGCGCCTGCTGCGCTTCCTTCCGGACCGCGGGGTGGGCATGGCCCGGCCGGTGGGCCTCCTGCTGGCGGGCTACCTCTACTGGCTGCTGGTGACCTTTGGCCTGCTGCGCAACGGCACGCCGGCTGTGGTAGCGGTGCTCCTGGTGCTGGGGGCCTGCTCGGCGCTGGTCCGGCGCAGGGGGCGCGAGCAGATCGCGCGGTCGCTGGCGGGGTGTTGGCGGCAGATCGCCGTTGGCGAGGCGCTCTTTGCCCTGGGGCTGGCTGCCTTCGCCCTCTTCCGCGCCTACAACCCCGACATCGCCTTCACAGAGAAGCCGATGGAGTTCGGCTTTATCAACGGTATCCTGCGCAGCACTACCTTCCCGCCGCGCGACCCCTGGCTGTCGGGCTATGCCATCTCTTACTACTACCTGGGCTACGTCATCGTTGCCATGGTGACGCTGCTGACCGGGCTGTCCAGCGCCATCACCTTCAACCTGACCAACGCCACCCTCTTTGCCCTGACGCTGAGCGGCGCCTACAGCCTGGTGGCGAACATGATCGCGGCGGCCCGCGGGCGGCGTGCCGAGGGCGCCGAGCGAGGCGGTGGTTCCGGGTCATGGGGCGTGCTGGGGGGTGGGGTGCTGGGGGCGGCACTGGTGGCGGTGGCCGGCAACCTCGAGGGGGTGTTGGAGTTCGTGCGGGCGCGCGGCTGGGGCGCGACGGCGCTGTACGCCTGGTTTGACGTCAGGAACCTGACGGCCACTGGCGTCTCGTCAACCTGGTACCCGGACGATGGCTGGTGGTGGTGGCGGGCCTCGCGGGTCATCCATGACCGTAACGCCCTGGGGCAGTCGGTGGAGGTGATCGACGAGTTTCCCTTCTTCAGCTTCCTCCTGGGAGACAACCACCCTCACGTGCTGGCGTTGCCCTTCATCCTGTTGGCCCTGGCCCTGGCGCTGAACCTGCTGCTGAGCGGGCGTGAGGAGGCCGCCCCGCGGGAGGAGGGCCAGGGGCCCCTGTGGCGCCGCCTGCTGCGCGGGGTGTGGGGGGGCTGGGCGCTCGACGTGCCCCTGTGGGGCCTGTTGATCGGGGCGCTCGGCTTCCTGAACACGTGGGACTACCCGATCTACCTGGGCATCTTCCTGCTGGCCTACCTGGCGCGGCGCGCCCAGGAGTGCGCCCGCGGAGACTGGCGTTGGCTATCCGACGGGGTGACGCTGGGCCTCCTGCTTGGCGGGCTGGGGCTGGCCTGTTACTTGCCCTTCTACGCGGGCTTTCGCTCGCAGGCGGGGGGGCTGGGCCTGGTGCGCGACGTCAAGACGCGCCTGGCGCAGTACCTGCTCATGTTCGGCACCCAGGTGGTCCTGGTGGCTGGCTATCTCCTGGCCGAGCTCGGGCGGCTGCGGAGGGAGCGCCCGGCCGTGCCGTGGGCGGCCTGGCTGGCCTGGGGCGCCGGGGCGGCGCTGGGGGCGGGGTGCCTCGCGATGGGCTGGGCCACCGCGGCCCTGGGCTTGGCGCTAGTCGGGCTGGCTGGCGGCCTGGGGTTGTGGCTTGCCGCCCCGGCAGGAGGCGCCGTCGACGAGACGAGCGGGCCGGCGGAAGGGTCGGCCGCGTTCGACGGCCCGGGCGTTCTCGCGATGCTGATGGTGGTGGCCGGCGTGTTGCTGACGGTGGCCGTCGAGCTTGTCTACCTGCGCGACTCGTTCGACAACCGCATGAACACGGTGTTCAAGTTCTACTACCAGGCCTGGGTGCTTCTGTCGGTGGCCGGCGCCTACGGCGTCTGGCGGCTGCTTTCCTCCTGGCGGCGCGCTGCCCTGGCGGGGCGGCTGTGGCGGGGGGCCTGGGCGGGCGTGGGGGCGGTGCTGCTCGTGGGGGCGCTGGCCTACCCGGCTATGGCGACCGTGAGCAAGGCCAACGGCTTTCGTGGTGAGCCGACGCTGGACGGTGTGCGGTACGTGGCGCGGTCGCGCCCGGCGGAGTACGCCGCCATCCTCTGGCTGCAGGAGAACGCGCCGGAAGACGCCGTCATGGCGGAGGCCTCGGGCGGCTCGTATACTGAGTATAACTGGGTTTCGGCACACACCGGCATCCCGACCCTCTTGGGCTGGGGCGGCCACGAGCTGCAATGGCGCGGCAGCTACGACGAGCCGGTGCGCCGCGAAGAGGCCCTGGGGGTCATCTACCGCAGCAACGATCCGGCCCAGATCGCCGCACTGTTGCAGGAGTACGGGGTCCGCTACGTCCTGGTGGGCCCTAACGAGCGGGCCATGTACGGCGCCAACCAGGTGACTCTGAGCCGCTTTGACCGGCTGATGGACAGGGTCTTTGAGAACGACGGGGTGATCATCTTTGGGCCCAAGGACGGGGGCGTTTTGCCCGTCGCTGACCCTGCCCGGCTGCCTGTGGTACAATAGCAGGCGTTACGGTGTACGTGGCGGCTGCAGCCGCACTGGGCTCGGCGAGGATGAATGATGGCAACGAGCACGACCTCTGAGGGAAGGGCGCTGGAGCGCCGCGGGATCGGGGCGCGCCCCGCCGTCCTGACGGTGGAGATGGCGCTGTACGCGGCTATCTCGCTGACGGCCCTGGCAGTGCGGCTGGCGTACTTGGGGCGCTGGCCGCTGCTCCCGGCCGGCCTGCAGACGGCCCTGGCGGCCTGGCGGACGGTGCACGGCGAGAGTGCGCGCCCCGACCTCTACGTGCCGCTTCTGTACGACGCCAACCTGGCGCTGTTCTGGCTGGCGGAGGCCTCCGACGCGGCCGTGCGGCTGCTTCCGGCGCTAGCGGGGGCCGGGCTGGTGTGGCTCCCCTACCTCGGGCGGGACTATCTGGGGCGGGTGGGCGCCCTGGCCGCCGCCCTGTTGCTGGCTCTGGCACCCAGCTGGGTGTTCTACTCGCGCACGGCGGACTGGCCGATCCTCTCGGCCTTCCTGGGCGCGCTGTTCGTCGGCGCGCTGTGGCGCTACCTGCGCGGTGGAGACGTGCGCGCCTCGCGCGCCGCTGCGGTGGCCCTGGGCCTGGGCCTGACGGCGGGGCCGGGGATGGTCACGACGCTGTTGGGCCTCGGGATCGTGGTGGCCACGACGCGCTTGCTCAGCCACGGTGGCGAACGCCCGGCGCCCCTGAGCGCCACGTTGCGGGCCCTGGCGGAGCCCGCCAACCTGTGGCTGGCGGGCGGTTCTTTCCTCTTGGCCGGCAGTGCCCTGCTGGCCAACCCCGACGGCGTGGGCCAGAGCGTGGCCTGGATCGGCCGCTGGGTGGCAACGCTGCGGCCGGGGGTCGCCGGGCTGGGGCCGTTCTACTATCCGATGACGCTGGCCATCTATGAGCCGCTCACCATCGCGCTGGCGCTGAGCGGCGTGGTCTGGGGCGTGGCTCGGCGTGAGGCACTGGACATCGGGCTGGCGCTGTGGGCGCTCATGGCGCTCCTTCTCGGCACGGCCCTGGGGCATCGCGACCCGGCCTGGCTGCTTGATGCGCTGCTGCCCCTGCTGCTGTTGGCAGGGCGGGGCGCCCAGCGGGCCTGGGACGCCCTGCGCCCGGGGTTTGCCGTGCAGGACGGCATCGCCGTCTATGGGGCCTTGGTCGTCGTGGGCTTTGGCCTGGTGGCCCTGACGCGCTATGTGCACGTGGCCGATGACGCCTGGCGCGGCTACGCTATGTTGACGGCGGGGGCGCTCCTGGTGGCCTGGGTGGCCTACTGGCTGTGGGCGGGTGACCAGGGCGTCCGCGTGGGGGCGGTGGTGGCGCTGACGCTGCTGGCCGGCCTGACGGTGCGCGCCTCGACGGCGCTGGCCTACCAGACGGGGCGCGACCCGCGCGAGCCAATCTTGCGCAACCCGATCTCCGTCCAGGTGCGCGATCTGGAGGCGCTGGTTGCCTCCACCGCGGCGCACTTTGTCACCGACCGTGTGGCGCTGACCGTCGAATACGAGCGCGCTCTGGGCGACGTGATGGGCTGGTACCTGCGCGACTATCCCCTGGCCGGCGAGGAGCCGGTTGCGCGCGCTGGTGCCCCCGCGGCCACGGTGCTGATCCGCCACAGCGAGGAGCCGGCCGACTGGCCGGCACAGTACGTCGGCCAGGCTTTCCGGCTGCGCGAGACCTGGGACTGGGCTGCCTCTGGCCTGCCCTGGCACGACCGGCTGCGCTGGTACCTGTTCCGCGAGCCGGTGGGCACTGAGGGAGCCGAGACGGTGCACTGTTGGGTGCGCCTGCTGGGCCGCTAGAGATAACCGAGGGTGAACAACGCATGAGCACTCGTCATCAACCATCACAGGCCACGCCGGAAGAGACCGGCCGCGCTGAGAGCGCCGCCCCTGCTCCGGTGGGCTTGCTCGGCCGGCCGCTGTTCGATGGGCTGCGCCTGAACTGGTGGCACGTGGCCCTGATCGGCCTGGCGCTCTTCCTGCTCTTCACGCGGTTCTACGACCTGGGCTCGCGCGGCTTTTGCCACGACGAGAGCATCCATGCCTGGGAGTCGTGGAAGCTGGAGACGGGGCAGGGCTACCGGCACAACCCGGTCTACCACGGGCCGCTGCTGTACCACCTGACGGCGCTGGTGTTTGCGGTGTTCGGCGACTCGGACGTGACGGCGCGCCTGCTGACCTCGCTGGTGGGCGTGTTGATCGCCCTGACGCCGCTTCTCTTCCGGCGTTGGCTGGGCAGGTGGGGGACTCTGGCGGCCATCGCCTTCATGGCCATATCGCCCGTGCTGATGTTCCGCTCGCGGTTCATCCGGCATGACCACCTGGCCATTCTGTTCAACATCATCATGGGTCTGGCCATCCTGCGCTACCTGGCCGAGAGAAAGACACGCGACCTGTATTGGCTGGCGGCGGCGCTCTCGCTCAGCCTGGCTGGCAAAGAGACCAGCTTTATCACCATCTTTATCTTGGGGACGTTCCTGTTCCTGTACTGGGCCAGCCACTGGCTGCGCGATCGGGCGCTGACCTGGCGTGAGATGCTGGCGCTGCCCTCCTTCGACCTGATGATCGTGATCGGCACGCTGATCCTGCCGTTCGCGGCGGCCTTCCCGATCGCCATACTGGGCGGCGACCCGGTCGACTATAACACGGGGCTCGTGTGGAAGGGGCTGGTGCTGTTGGCGCTGTTTGCCATCAGCGCCCTGGTCGGCGTGCTGTGGGACCGGCGTCGCTGGCTGGTATGCGCCGGGATCTTCTGGGGCATCTTTCTGCCGCTGTTTACCTCCCTGTTCACCAACCCGGTGGAGGGGTTTGCCACCGGCACGGTCGGGCAGCTGGGGTATTGGCTGTCGCAACACGGCGTGGCCCGCGGCGACCAGCCTTGGTACTACTACCTGTTCACGATGTCGCTCTACGAGTACCTGCCGGTGTTGGTGGGGGCCGGCGGGGTGGTGTACTACCTGCGCCGCGGCGAGCCGGAGGCCCTGCCGCAGGCGGTCGAACGCCCCGGGGCGCCGCCGGTGCCGTTTGTGGCGCTGTTCATCTACTGGTCAGTGGTCGCCTTTGTGGCCTACAGCTGGGCGGGCGAAAAGATGCCCTGGCTCAACATGCACCTGGTCGCCCCGCTGGACATCCTGGCGGGCTGGACCATCGGCCGCCTGCTGCGCACCGACTGGCGGGTCATCCGCGAGCGGGGCGGGGCGTGGCTCCTATGCCTAGGGCCAGCGTTCCTGTACCTGTTGGTGCGCGTCCTGACCAACCGGCCACTGGCCGGAACGACCGTGGCGGCGCAGCAGGCCTGGGTGGGCTTGGTGGTGCTTCTGGCCGGGCTCGGCTGCGTGGCGGCGTTGGTGGTCAGGCTGCTGGCACGCCTGGAGTGGGCCGATGGCCTGCGCATGGTGACCCTGTCGGTGCTCATCGTGTTGGCCGGCTTTACCCTGCGCGACGCCTGGCGGGCCTCGTTCACCAACGCCAACTATGCCACCGAGTTCCTGGTCTATGCTCACGGCACGCCCGATACGGTTATGGTCAGCCACGAGCTGGAGGACCTGTCGCGCCGGCTGACGGGGGGTCTCCACCTGAAGGTGGCCTACGACGACAAGTCGAGCTGGCCCTTCG
The DNA here is from genome assembly GCA_040768605.1 of Anaerolineae bacterium. Taxonomy (GTDB): domain Bacteria; phylum Chloroflexota; class Anaerolineae; order UBA1429; family UBA1429; genus JAAZBY01. The sequence goes on from JAXGMP010000003.1 coordinate 444,906, forward strand.
AGTGGTACCTGCGCAACTATGATCGCCGCCAGTTCATCGGCAACTTGGCGGGCGCCCCGTTTGACGCCGAGGTCGTTATCCTGGGGCTGGAGAACGAGGCGGCCAACCGCGCCTTCCTGGGCAACCGCTACTACCGCCGGCAGTACCGGCTGATCTGGTGGCCCGACCAGGATTTCTACTTCCACATGACCCCCAAGAAGGTGTGGGACAGGCTCCGTGACCCAGTGCAGCGCCAGGAGATCGTCGACGTCGTGCTGCGGCGCCAGTACCCGCGCTCGGTCGATGACTGGTACCTGGTGGCCGAGTTCGCCATGTACGTGCGCCGTGACGTGGCCGCGCAACTGTGGGATATGGGGCCCGAGGTCCTGGCGCTGGGAGAGCCCCTGCCCGGGGACGAGTACGTCGAAAGATGGCAGCAGCGGCCCGCCTCCAATGTGCTGGGCAGCGGGCTCTTGCAGTCTCCGAAGGATGTAGCCGTAGACGCCGCGGGCAACCTGTACGTGGCCTGTGGCGGCTCCAGCACGATCCAGGTGCTCGACCCGCAGGGCGCTCTGCTGCGCGTGATCGGCCATGCGGGCAGCGACCCGGGCGGCCTCTCGGAGCCATGGGGCGTGGCGCTGGGCCCGGACGGCGAGGTCTACGTGGCGGACACCTGGAACCACCGCGTGCAGGTCTTTGACGCGCAGGGCAGGTATCTGCGCTCGTGGGGGATCTTTGGCAGTACAGTGGACAGCGCGGCGGGCGCGCTCCTCTACGGGCCGCGGGATATCGTCGTCGACGCGCAGGGCGATGTGTACGTGTCTGACACGGGGAACAAGCGCGTCGTCAAGTACGACGCGCAGGGCGAGGTGCTGGCCGTGGTCGGGGGCGCCGGTTCCGAGGCCGGCCAGTTCCAGGAACCGGTGGGCCTGGCCCTGGACGCCGACGGCAACCTCTACGTAGCCGACACCTGGAACCAACGCATCCAGGTGTTTGACCGGCAACTTCGTTTTGTGCGGCAGTGGACGGTCTATGCCTGGGAGAGCGCCTCGATCGTCAACAAGCCCTATCTGGCCGTGGACGCGCGGGGGCACGTGGTGGCCAGCGATCCGGAAGGCTACCGCCTCCTGGAGTTCGACGCGGAGGGCACGTTGGTGGCCTCTTGGGGGCAGTTTGGGACCGACCTCCTGTCGATGAACCTGCCCACCGGGGTGACCTTTGGCCCCGATGGCTGGCTGTACGTGGCCGACGCGGAGAATGGCCGGGCGCTCGTCTATGCGGCGGCTGCCGATGGCTGACGAGCGGAGCATCGCTGACCGGCTGGGGGCGCTGCGCGCCTTCCTGTTCGACTTTGACGGCACTCTGGTGCGCCAGCGCGTCGACTTTGGCCTCATGCGCACCCGCGTGCGCGAGGTGCTGACGGCTCACGGCGTGCCTCTCGGCCCGCTCGAGGGCCTCTATGTGCTGGAGATGGTCGAGCGCGCACGGCGCGAACTGGCCGCGCGCGACGGCGACCGTGCCGAGGCCCTGGCCCGCGAGGCGCGCGTGGCCATCGAGGAGGTGGAGCTACTGGGCGCCGAAGAGGCCGAGGCCCTGCCCGGCGCCGCGGAACTCCTCAGTGAGCTGCGCGGCCGCGGCGTCGGGATCGGCATCGTCACGCGGAACTGCCGCGTGGCGGTCGAACGGGTGCTGGCCCGCCAGCCCCTGGCCCACGATGTGCTCCTTACGCGAGACGACGTGCGCCACGTGAAGCCGGATCCAAGTCACCTTCTGAGCGCGCTGGAGATGCTCGGCGTCGACGGGGCCCAGGCGGCCATGTGCGGCGACCACCCTATGGATATCACCGCCGGCCACCGCGTGGGCGCGCTGACCGTGGGCGTGCTGGCCGACGGTGCCGACGAGGAGTTTTTTGCCGAGGTGCGCCCGGAGCTCCTGGTGCGGGGGGTCGGGGAGCTACGCGGCTACCTGTGCGGATCAGAACACGCGCCGTCAGAAGCGCCGAGAGGATGCGGACATGAGTAAGGCTGGCCGCGGGGGGCCACAGCGGGTGGTGGTGGAGGCCATCGACCGCGTGCTGGACGATTTCTTTACCGTCGACAGGGTCTCCCTGCGCTACGAGCGGTTCGATGGCACCATGAGCCCGCGGATCACGCGGCTCGTCTTTGAGCGCGGGGATGCGGTGGCCGTGCTCCCCTACGAGCCGGCCACGGGACGGGTGCTCTTGGTGCGCCAGTTCCGTTACCCGGCCATCCTGCGGGGCGGCCCCGGCTGGCTGTGGGAGACCATTGCCGGCATCCAGGACGGCGCGCCGGAGGAGGCCGCCCGGCGGGAGGCGCTCGAGGAGGCCGGGCTGCGCTTGGGCGCCCTGCATCACGTGACCACGGCCTACCTCAGCCCCGGGGCCTGTTCCGAGCGCGTGCGGATCTACCTGGCCAAGTGTGTCGAGCCACTGCCCGAGGCCGGGCGCGGCGGCCTGGCCGAGGAGGATGAGGACATCGAGATCCGTAGCTTCCCGCTGGGCGAGGCCCTGGCGATGGTGCAGCGCGGCGAGATCGCTGACGCCAAGACGGTGATCGCCCTGCAGCACCTGGCCATGCTCCGCGCGGGGCTCTAGCCGGTGGCGGGCGAGCGGGCCAAGGGTGTGGACCTGGCCAGGGCCATCGACGCGTGGCTCGGCCGGGTGCCCCTGCGCCGCGAGGTTGTCGAGTGGGTACGGGGGGCGCGCACGGGCGTGTACCTGGTGGGCGGCACCGTCCGCGATGCCCTGCTCGGCCGCGATAGCGACGACCTCGACTTTGCCGTCGAGGGCGGGGCGGCGGCGTTGGCCCGCGCGGTGGCCGACCACATCGGCGGGGCCTACGTGCTCATGGATGCCGAGCGCGACGTGGCTCGCGTGCTGCGCCGTACCCGAGGCAGGCGCCAGCAGTTCGATTTTGCCGGGCTCCGCGCGGGTGACATTGTCGCTGACTTGGCCGCCCGCGACTTTACCGTGAACGCCATGGCCCTGCCCGTCGGCGAGGGCTGGGGCGGCCTGCTGGACCCCACCGGCGGCCTGAGCGACCTGGAGGCGCGCACCCTGCGTGCCGCGTCGCGCCATGCCTTTGCTGACGATCCCCTGCGCATCCTGCGCCTGGTGCGCCTGGCCGGCGCGCTGGACCTCCGCGCCGATGGCGAGACGGAGGACCTGGCCCGCGCCTGGGCGCCCCGCTTGGCCGACGTATCGGCCGAGCGGCTGCGCGACGAGTGGATGCTGATCCTGGGCTTACCGCGCGCCACTCCCAGCCTGGCCCGGGCCGGCCGACTGGGCGTGGTGTGGACTCTGTACGGGGCCGCACCCCGCGCGGCGGACTGGAGTGCGTCCCTCGCAGCCCTGGCCCGCCTGGAGACCTGGCAGGACGAGTGGTCGGCCGGAGAAGAGCCCGATCCCTGGGGTGACCTGGCGCCGCGCCTGGCTGAGCGCTGGCAGGAGGAAGTGTCCCCGGGCAGGGGGCGCTCGGCGCTGGTGAGACTGGCCGTGCTGTTGGCGGACCACGAAGCCCCGGATGCCGCCGCCATGCGGTTGCGGCTGAGCACCCGCGAGGTGCGACTGGTGTCGCGCGCGGTGGCAGCCGCCGCCGCGTTGGCGCAGGACCAGATCGCCGCAGAGCCAGGGCCGCTGCGGACCTATCGCTTCTTCCGCAGGTACGACGACGACGGCGTCGAGGGCGCCCTCCTGGCCATGGCTCGCGCGGAGGCGAGTGGACCCGCCCGGGTGAGCGCCGCTGCCCTGGCGCTGGTCCGCTCCTGGTTTGACCGTCACGGCGAGACGGTGGACCCGCCCCGCCTGATCGGTGGCGATGACGTGATGGCCCTGCTCGGCGCCTCTGCCGGGCCGCGCATCGGCGTCTTGCTCGAGGAAATCCGCGAGGCCCAGGTGCAAGGCCTGGTGCACAACCGCGACCAGGCCCTGGAGTATCTGCAGGCGCACCGCTGACCGTGTGACGGCGCGCTGGGTCGAATGCTCGTAACCCCGTCTTTCTCTACTGCCGTTAGCCGTGTGGCGATGTCCCTTCTCCGACCAGTAGTCTCACATCATGGAGGGTGACATGCGAGGAAGGGTGGTCTGGCTATGGGTGGCGGCGGCGCTGGTGATAACGTTACTGGCCCCTGCGGGGGTGGTGGCTGTTCCGGGTGGTGACGAACCCCTGGCCTCGGCGGGTGGGGGGACGGTGGCCATCGGCTATCAGGGAGTGCTGAGCGACAGGCTCGGCCAGCCCCTCACTGGGCTGTTCCCGATGCAGTTTGCGCTGTACAGCGCCAGGACCAGTGGGAGCCGGCTGTGGGAGTCGGGCCCGCTGGAGGTCGCGGCAGCCCAGGGAACGTTTGAGGTGACGCTGAACGTGACCCAGTCGCTCCTCGATGGACGGCCGCTGTGGTTGGCCGTGTACGTCGATGGTGAGACGCTGACGCCACGGCAGGAGATCCTGGCGGTGCCCTATGCGGCCGGGCTGCTGCCGAACGTGAGCGTACGCGGCGCCTCGGGCGACATCCTGGCCGCCACCCACAGCGGGGTGGGCAGCGCCTTGTGGGGCAGTAGCCCGCGCGGCACGGGTGTGTATGGGACTAGTGATAGCGGCCGTGCCGTGTTTGGGGAGAACGTCGGCGCCACGCAGGGGCAGGGCTATGGCGGCTACTTTACCAGCACCAGCGGGATGGGCGTGTACGGAGAGAGCAGCGCGGAGGCCACGGCGTCCGCTGCCGCCGCGACCGGGGTGCGCGGCTATAGCCTGAACGGGCATGGCATGTATGGAGAGACGGCATCGGCGGCCCGAGCAGGCGTGGCGGGGGCCTCAGCGAACGGATACGGCGTGCGCGGAGAATCGACCAACGGCGTGGCGCTGGCGGGCCTGAGTGCCAATGGGCTGGCCCTGCGGGCCCAGGCTGTGTCTGGCGTTGGCGCGGAGGTGCACAGTGAGGAGGGCCAGGGCCTGCTCGCCTCTAGCGGCGGCCAGGACGCGGCCGACCATGCCGCGGAGTTCCGCGCCGTGGCGGGCTACGCTCTGCGGGCGGAGAGCGGCGCCAACGCCGCTGTATGGGCCGAGTCCGGCAGCGTGACGGGGGTACCCGACTTTTCCGGGCGGGGCGCCCTGGTGGGGCGTGGCGAGGCGCTCGGGGTATACGGGGCGTCGGCGACGGGGAGCGGCGTCGAGGGGGCCAGCGTGAACGGGGTGGCCGTGCGCGGCACCAGCGCCAAGAACTATGCCGGCTACTTTGTGAGCAGCGGAGAACGCGCCCTGTATGCTGCCAGCCTCGATGGCCGGCACTACGATGCCTACTTTGGCGGCGAGCTGGGCATCGAGGTGGCCGGGTCGGCGCACGTCCACGAGGATGTCGTTGTGGACGGCGATGTGTGGGTCGCGGGTACCCTCCAGGTGGCCGGCGGGCGAACCGGCTACAGCCTGACTGTGGCCAGGAACCTGGGGACCGAGGACCTGCGGCGGGGCGAACTGGTCGAGGTGGTGGGCATGGATCCGGCCGAGCCGGGGCAACCCGTGGTGCCGGGGGTGCGCCGCACCAAGGGGACGGCCAGTCGCGCGGTGCTGGGGGTGGTGGACTGTGCCTACGATCCGGTGCAGGGCTTTCTGACCGATGACGAAACGCCGATCCCTGTGGGCGGATATGTCGGCATCGTGACCCAGGGGGCCTATGCGACGGTGCTGGCCGAGACGCTGCAGGGGCTGATCGCTCCCGGCGATCTGTTGGTTTCGGGGGTTCTGCCAGGCCACGCCATGCGTGCGGGGGCTCCTCAGGCGGGCACCGTGGTGGGGAAGGCGTTGGAGGGTCTGACGACGAAGACGGGGACGATCGCGATCTTTGTGACGCTAGAGTAGGGAGGATTTGGCACCCCTGCCGGACGGGGGTAAGATCATGGCGCTGCCCCCTTGCGGGGCGCACGCGCCCATAGCTCAATGGATAGAGTGCCGGACTTCGAATCCGTAGGTTGTGCGTTCGACCCGCACTGGGCGCGCTGGTGAATGCCTGCTGGAGGTCCTCGTGGGGCTCCCTACTGCCCCTGCGGACAGTAGGGAGCCCCTGCTCTCCTCGCTCGCTGCCCCTCGAGGTCACAGCACCGCCTGCCGGCGTCATAGGCGGTGCCATCGATCTGACTGCAGACCTACTGTGCCGCACGCTGTCCGGAGTGCCGCAGGGCGGCGACCCTGGCCGTATCCAGGTAGGCCCCGTCAGCACGTGGCGATCTCCGTTCTGCTGGGATTCGCGCCTTCTCCCGGAAAGGATGGGGTTGTTTCGTATCCCTGCGGGCACAATCGCGTCGATGCCAAGAGGGGCTCAGCGCACTGCCGGAATGCCCACCGCACTCACCCCAGCCTCTCGCCTTTTCGTTCACTTCCCGAAGAGATCGCTTGAATCTTGACCGGGGACCCTTTGCTGTGGGGAGCCACTGCTCAAACGTCTCCGAGCGGCCCGCGGCCTGCTGTGCCCGCCCTCTGCTCTCGCCCCACCGCCTTGTGCTGCGGGCCCGCCCCTAGAGGCGCGGCGACCCTTCCTTCCCCAGGTTCTCCCGCAGCCATAGGTACATCAGCACGCTGCCCGCCTCGGCCACGTTGAGCGATTCGGCCCGGCCCACCATGGGCAGATGTGCCCAGGCGCGCGCGCCGTCGCGCACGTCGTCCGACAGGCCGCGCCCCTCGTTCCCCAGGAGGAGCGCCACGCTCCCCTCCAACACCCCCTCTCCCCAGGGGATGCCCCGGTAGGGGTCGGCGGCCACGGCGCGCAGCCCGAGCTCCTCCAGCAGCGCGAACAGGGCCGGAACGTCGCCTGTGCGGACCAGCGGCACGTGGAAGATTGACCCCATGGTGGCGCGCACCGCCTTGGGGTGGAAAGGATCCACGGTCGGCTCGATGAGCACCACGGCCGAGGCGCCCACGGCGTCGGCCGTGCGCACCAGCGTGCCCAGGTTGCCGGGGTCCTGGAGCCGGTCGAGCACCAGCACCAGACGCCGATCGCCCGGCTGCAAAGCGGTGAGGTCACTGGAGAAGAGCGGGAAGGTGGCCACCATCCCCTGCGACAGGTCCCGCTCGGCGAGCGACTCGAGCACGCGCGCCGAGACGGGCAACACCTCTGCCCCGTCAGCCCGCAGGCGGCCGAGCAGGTCGGCCGCCGCGGCAGTGCGCAGGAGCTCCTCGCAGTAGAACACTTCCAGCGCCCGCCAGCCGGCCTGCTCGGCCATGTGGATCAGCTGCAACCCCTCGACGAGAAAGCGCCCCTGGCGTTCGCGGTGCTTGCGCTGGTCCAGCTTGCGCGCCTCGACGATGCGCGGGTTCTTGGTGCTGGCGATGGTCGGGACGTTCTCAGGCGACATATCGGCCCTCCCCGCAAGACTGCACACGCGGTGACGTACCCATGCTAGCGCAGTTCGGGCGCGGCCGCGAACGCCTTCTCCTGGGGTGGGCCCTCGCTTGGCGCCGCCTCGCCAGGCTGCTCCTCACCGTTGGCATACCCCTGCCAAAGGGCCTGCATCTCCGGGCAGCTAGCCAGCAGATCATCGAGAGTCCCCCGCGAGGCGATGCGGCCGTCCTTCAGCACGATGACCTGATCGGCCCGCCGCAGGGCAGCCCTGCGGTGAGAGACCACCAGGCAAGTGGGCTGCTGCTCGCTCGCGTGGGCAAACAGGCGCTCCCAGAGGGTGTGCTCGGTGTCCACGTCCAACCGGCTGGAGAGGTCATCAAACACGAGCAGATCGGGCCGGCGAGCGAACATGCGCGCCGCCGCAGCCCGCTGGGCCTGCCCGCCAGACAAACGCACGCCGCGCGGGCCGACCACCGTGTCCAGCCCTTTTTCCATGGTGGCCACGTCGTGCTCCATCACCGCTAGGTGCACCGCCTCCTCCAGGCGGCCGTCGCTTTCCGGCAGGCCCATCAGGATGTTGTCGCGCAGGGGCTCGCTCACCAGAAGCGGCACCTGCGGCGTGTAGGCGCTGCGCGGTGGCACAAAGAACGTCGCCGGGTCGGCCACCTGCTCGCCGTTCCAGAGGACCTGCCCCTCCGCGGCGGGCAGCAGCCCCAGGAGCACCTTGAGCAAGGTGGTCTTGCCGGAGCCGATCCGCCCGGTGATCACCGTGAACGAGCCGCGCGGCAGATCGAGGTCGATCCCTGCGACCCCCTTGTCAGAGCCGGCATAGTGGTAGCCCAGGTTGCGCACCCGCACTGCCTCCAAGCGCTCCCCCTCGCGACGCTCCGGAAGGGGCACCTCGGGGAACTGGCCTGCGAGGTACACGGGGGCGTGCTCCACCAGCGTGCCGGCGGGCGCGTCGGCCAGGAACGTACCGAGCCGCTCATACGACACCTGCGTGCGCTTGTGGCGGGCGATCATGTCGCCAAAGTAGCGCATGTAGCCGGTCATCTGGGTCAGGTAGTTGATGAACAGGGCGAAATCGCCCACCGAGAAGCGCCCCTTCTCCATGGCTGAGGCGGCCAGCAGCAGCACCGTGCTCACCGAGAGGTCCACGACCGTCCAGTTGATGGAGCCCAGGAACTCGCCGAGCAGGACGTCCTTGAGGGCCGCCCGCCGGCGCTCTTCGTTGAGGCCGCGGAAGCGGCGGGCCACGTGCCGCTCCGCTGAGGAGACCTTGACCGCCTGGTAGGCACCAAAGGTCTCGCCGATAAAACGGGTCACGCGGCTGGCCGCCTCGCGGTGCGCCCGGCGATAGCGGCGCAGGCGCGTGGCCAGACGGCTCGTCACCCAGACCATTCCCAGCACCGGCGCGGCCACCACCAGCGTGATGGTGGCATCGATGCGGAACATGATGGCCAGGGCGACCAGGGCAAACAGCACGACGCCAATCAGGTCTACCCAGCCCTCGACATAGTCACTGATGTCGCCGACGTCCTCGCGGAAGCGCGTGACCGACTCACTGCCTGACTCGGCCAGGGGATGTGCCCCGGGGCCCAGGAGCGTCCAGCGCAGGAGGTTGCTGCGCAGCACCGCCTCGAGCGTGAACCACAGGGTGGTGAAGGGGCGAAAGCCGACAGTGAACGCGATGGGCCGGCTCGCGCCGACCGCGGCGATCAGGGCGACGATGTGCCAGATGCTCAGCGAGGTGTGCGCCTCGCCAGCGAGCACGTCAAAGAACATCTTGCTGACCAGCCCCGCTGCCACCGGCAGGAGGTGGAACAGGCCCCACAAGAAGGTATTCAGCAGAAAGAGCCCGGGGCGATAGCGTACCAGCGCCCAGGTGTAGCGCAAGCTTTTCATGCGAACGATTCCTCCATGCCGGTCCGCAACAGGCCGGCAAACCGGGAGTTCGGGTCATTGGCTAGGCGGGCGCGCGGCCCGTGCTCGAGGATGCGGCCATCCTCCATGACCATGATCTCGTCCACCCGGTGGACGGTGCCAAGCCGGTGTGCAATGATGATGGCCGTGCGGTCTCGCACGAGGCGCATCATGGCGCGGTCGATGAGCCGCTCGGTGGCTGGGTCGAGCCGAGACGAGGGCTCGTCCAGGATAACCAGTCCCGGATCCTTCAGGAACACCCGGGCGAAGGCCAGCAGTTGGGCCTCCCCAGCCGATAGACCCCCGCCGCCGGCGGAGAGCTCCGAGTCGAGCCCGTCGGACAGGCGGGCCAACCACTCCCCGAGCCCCAGGTCCTCGATCAGCCCCAGGATGGTCTCATCAGGCACCGAGGGGTCAAAGAGGGTCAGGTTGTCGCGCACGGAGGCCTGGAAGAGTTGGACGTCCTGGGTCACCATGCCCACCCTCGTGCGCAGGGCCTCGAGAGTCAGGTCGCGCAGGTCCGTGCCACCCAGGCGGATGCTTCCGCCGCTCGGGTCGTATAGGCGGAAGAGCAGACGGCTGAGCGTCGTCTTGCCGGAGCCGGTGCGCCCCAGCAACCCCAGGCTGGCGCCGGGCTCCAGGCGAAAGTCGAGGCCCGAGAGGACCTGTTGGTCGCCGTCCTCATAGACAAAAGACACATCCCGAAAAGTGACGCTGAGCGCTCCAGACGGCAGGCTCGAGACCGTGCCATCCACGATGACGCGCTCGGTACCCAGCAGCTCCTGAACGCGGTGGAGCCCGGCCCCTGCCTTTTGCAGGTCCTGCAGTTGCTGGGCCAACAGCTCGATCGGGTAGAACAGCATCGAGACGTAGCTCGTCAGCAGATAGGCGGTGCCCAGGGTCGCGCGGCCCGATAGGTACAGCGCCGCGCTCAAGGCGAAGGCCAGCGCCGTGCCCACGCTGAACAGCCCCATGGAAGAGACCCAGATGGTCGAGCGCTTGATCCAGGCGTGCTGCCCGATCCGTGAGAAACGACGCGAAACCTCGTAGAAGCGGCGCATGGCGTAAGCGCCGGCGCCGTTGGCGCGGATGTCCTCGAGGCTGGTCAGGCGCTCTTCGATGAAGCCGAACAGCTTGGCGCTCTCCTCGCGCTCGGCGGCCGAGGCCTCCACGGCGTGCTCGCGCATGCGCACCAGCACGGCCAGCGACACGACGCAAAAGACGGTCAGGCTCAGGCCCAGGCGCCAGTCCTCCACGTAGAGGACGGCCAGGACGCCCACCAGCCGCAGGACGCTGCCGATGATGCGCACCACGAACTGCGAGAAAAAGTTGGCCATGGCCAACACGTCCCCGTCGATCCGCTCGATGAGCGCCCCGGGCGTGTGCGCCTTGTGAAAGGGCAGGTCGAGAGACAGACAGTGCTCGGCCAGGTCGCCGCGCAGGGAGTTAGTGGCGCGCCAGCCGAGGTCATTGCCGACGTAGGCCGCACTGATATCGAGCGCGCGGCGCACCAGGGCAACGGACAGATAGACCACCGCGGTGACGGTGAGCACGCGCAGTGGCAGGCCGGCCTGGGCGCCGTCGATGAAGCGGCGTAGGAGTTGCGGGTTGGCCAGCTGCAGCCCGGTAGAGGTGAAGAGCAGCGTCGCCAGGAGGACAGCACGCCCCCGATAGGGACCGAGATAGCGCCCCAACAGGGCCCGGTAGCCGCGGTTCGTATGGCTCATGGTCAGGCACCTCACGATACGATCGAGCAATCGGTGTAGAAAGGTTCCGACGTGCCCCGCGGCGGGCAACAAAAAGAGGCCACGGGGCTTGGTGCGCCCGTGGCCTCTGAGAGGCTGCTGGTGGCCGGGTGGGATCAGTCCGGCCCGCCAGGATGATGGACAGGCGCACCTAAGCAGGGCACGACAGCGACATCGCTCGCCGCGATGCGCTGCCGGGTGATGCTCACCATGACCTTGCTCATTGTGCACCTCCTGGAAAACCTTGTACACCATATCACAGCGCAGCGACAGAGTCAATAGCCACGTGGCAAATCTGTCCAAATCGTTACCTCTGCGCGGCACAGGATCTGCCAGGGCCGGCTGCTGCGGCTCTCTTGGGGAGCCTGGCCCGGCATACGCGTGGCTTTGCACGCTGGCGCCGCTGCGGGTATCATCATGGCCTATGGTTGAAAGCGTATCTACCGACAAGGCTATCACCCTGGGCCATCCGTCCTACGTCTGGCGGGCGGGCCAGGAGCGGCGCCTGAACATGATCCGCGCCCACGTGCCGCTAGAGGGCGCACGCCTGCTCGACGTGGGCTGCGGCCTGGGTGCCTACGTGCAGCGCCTGCGCGCCTTCTCAGACGATGTCCACGGCGTGGACGTCGACGTCGAGCGGGTGGCAGAGGCCTCCAAGACCCTGCCGAACATCCGCCAGGCGCCGGCCGAGGCGCTGCCCTATGAGGACGACGTCTTTGACATGGTCCTCTTGCACGAGGTGCTCGAGCACGTCGATGACGACCGTGCCGCGCTTCGCGAGGCCTGGCGTGTCAGCAAGCCCGGGGGGCGGATCGTCGTCTTTGTGCCCAATCGCTGGTACCCGTTTGAGACCCACGGAGTGTTCTGGCGGGGGCGCTACCACTTTGGCAACATCCCCTTGGTCAACTACCTGCCCAACCGGCTGCGCGACCGGCTTTGCCCGCACGTGCGCGCCTATACCCGGGCCGGCCTGCGCTCCCTGTTCGCCGGCCTGGAGGGCGCCTTTGTGGCAGAGCGGCGCATCTTTGCCGGGTACGACAATATCGTGGCCAGAGCCCCGGCACTGGGCCGCCGTATATGCGCGGTGTCGTATGCTCTGGAAGGGACCCCGCTGGACGTGTTCGGTCTGTCTCACCTGGTCGTGTATGAGAAGCGCCGCTCAGGGCGGTGATAGTGGCCTGGCGATGAGGAACGTACCGATATGAGGATCAAGTTTCAGCCACAGGGCGTGAGGGTGGAGGTCGAGGCCGGCCAGACCCTGTTGCAGGCCGCCAGCGCAGCCGGCGTGGCTGTGGAGGCTGTTTGCGGCGGGCGCGGCACCTGCGGCAAGTGCCGCGTGATCGCTACCGAAGGGCTGGCCCCGTTGACTGAGACGGAGCGCGCCAGGCTCACGCCGGAGGACCTTGCCCTGGGCTATCGGCTGGCTTGCCAGGCGGTCATCGTCGGCGACGTGGCCGTCGTGGTTCCCGAAGAGTCGCGCATCGCCCAGGTCAGCATCCTGGCCGATGGTGTGCGGGGCGGGGCTGCGTTCGAGCCTTGGCTAGCGGCCCACAGGATCCAGGTTCCCGAGGCTTCCCTGCGCGACCAGATTGCCGATCTCGACAATCTGCAGCGAGCGCTGGCCAGAGAGGGGGTGACCGGCTTGCGCCCCACGCTGGCGGCGGTTCGGCAGCTACCCGCGGCGTTGCGCCAGGATGGTGGGCGGGTCCAGGTGATTGTCGCCGATGGCGACATCGTGCGCATCGTACCGGGCGGCGACCCGGTGCCGCTCCTGGGTGTGGCGTTCGACATCGGCACCACGACGGTCGTCGGGTACCTGATGGACCTGCGCACCGGCGAACAGCTGGCCGTGGCCTCTGTCCTGAACCCGCAGACGCGCTATGGAGATGACGTCGTCTCGCGCATCGGCTTTTCTAGCGAGCAGCCCGACGGCCTGGACATTCTGCGCCGCGACATCGTGCGGGCTATGGGCGACATCATCACCCGGGTGACGGCCAAGGTGGGCGCGACGCCGGGCGACGTCTATGGGGTGACGGTGGTCGCTAACACCACCATGCACCACCTCTTCCTGGGCGTGGCGCCGGAGGCTCTGGCACGCGCACCGTACGTGCCGGCACTGACCGGGGCGGGGCGCTTCCGCGCGGCGGACCTGGGGCTGAACGTCTGCCCGGACGGCGTGGTCTGGACGCTGCCGAACATCGCCGGCTGGGTCGGCGCCGATACCGTCGGGGTCCTGCTGGCTACCAGCCTGCACACGCACGCGGAGCCCGCCCTGGCCATCGACATCGGCACCAACGGGGAGATGGCCCTCGGTTCGCGCGAACGGCTGATCACCTGTTCCACAGCGGCCGGACCAGCCTTTGAGGGGGCCCATCTGAGCTGCGGGATGCGCGCCGCCGACGGCGCCATCGACGCGGTGCACATCGACCACCGGGTGGACTATCACGTGATCGGCGAGGGGCCGGCGCGCGGCGTCTGTGGGTCGGGGCTGGTCGACCTGGTGGCGGGCATGCTGCGGGCCGGCATCATCGACGAAACAGGTATGATGCGCGACGCAGAGTCGTTGCGTGCCCTGCACTCTTCAGCCGACCAGGACGGGCAGGATCTCGCCGAGCGCATCCACCAGGAGGGGAGGCAGAGGAGCTTCCAGCTGGTGCGCCCCGAGGCCGGGGTCGGCGGGCGGCCCGTCATCGTCACTCAGCGGGACGTGCGGGAGCTACAGCTGGCCAAGGGGGCCATCCGGGCCGGCATCGAGATTCTGATGAAGGAACTGGGTGTCGGCGAGGCCGACGTCAAGCACGTGTACCTCGCCGGTGCCTTTGGCAACTATATCCGGCCGGAGAGCGCCCTGGCTATCGGCCTGATCCCGCGCTTTCCGAACGCCGAGATCACGCCGGTGGGCAACGCAGCGGGCTCAGGGGCCAAGATGGCGCTCCTTTCGCGCTCGGCCCTTCACGAGACGTCGGCGGTCCTCGAACACACCGAGTATCTGGAGCTCTCCGGCCGTCCGGACTTTCAAGCCGAGTTCGCCGAGGCCATGCTGTTCGGGTGAACGCCCGGGTTCGGCAACAGGCCTGTTCCGGCCACTGGCGCACGCGTCGGTCTCACTCCTCATCCCTCGCAATCCTCTCCATCGGACGCCGGCGTAGCCGCCAGCCTACCACAGGGGGCAACTGGGTTTGCAGCACGTGAGGCGCTTCCTGGCGACGCTCCGACGCGTGGGTCGGGGTGTGCCGCCGAACTACAGACGATCACTGCGGGCTGGGCTGCTGGCCCACGCCGTCGGGATGCTCGGCCTGCTGGCCCTGATGGGGGCGGCCGGCGGGTTCCCGTCAGTGGCCGGGCGTGCGGTGGCCTGGGCGCTCCTGGTGGGCGGGGATGTCCTGCTGGCCTGGGGCCTGCGGGGCTGGCTACGCCGGGCGGAGGAGCACGGGGCGGCCAAAGGCGGGGCCGCGGATGCCGCGCAGGGCCCGCAGGCCGTTCTCGCGCTGGACCGCACACCGCCCGAGGTGGCCGCGCCCCTGCCGCCCAGCATCGTGGCCATCGGCGGTGGGCACGGCCTGTCTACCCTGCTCCGCGGCCTGAAGGTGTACTCTGACCGGATCACGGCCATCGTGACGGTAGCCGACGACGGGGGGAGTTCCGGCGTGTTGCGCCAGGAACTCGGCCTGCCGCCCCCGGGCGACCTGCGCGATTGCATCGCCGCCTTGGCTGACGCGGAGCCGCTGGTGGCCAACCTGTTCCAGTACCGCTTCGGCCGCGGCACCTCCCTGGATGGGCACGCCTTTGGCAACCTGTTCATCGCGGCCATGGCCGGCGTCACCGGGGACTTTGAGAGCGGCGTCCGCGAGGCGAGCCGGGTCTTGGCCGTGCGTGGGCGCATCCTGCCCTCTTCGCTGGACGATGTTGACCTGTGCGCCGAGATTCGCCTTGCCGCGCGCCATGGCGGAGAAGGCGCGGAGGAGGAGCCCCCCGCCTCGCGGCTGGTGCGCGGGCAGTCGCGGATTGCCGCCGCTGGGGGCCAAGTCGAGCGCGTCTTTCTGCATCCGGAGCGCGTCAAGGGGTACCCGGAGGCGATCCGGGCGCTCTTGCAGGCGGATATCATCGTGATGGGCCCCGGCAGCCTGTACACCAGCGTGCTGCCCAACCTGCTTATTGCAGATATCCGCGAGGCGGCGCGGGCCTCGGGCGCGTGCCGGATGTACGTGTGCAACGTGGCCACACAGCCGGGAGAGACGTCCGGGTATGACCTGGGGCGGCACGTGCGCGCCCTGGTCGACCACGTCGGCGAGGGGCTGTGCGACCTGGTGATCGGGAACAACAGCCTGGAGCACACTCTGCCGCCCCATTCGGGGAGCGAGATGGTGCGGCCCGACCATGTGGCCGAGGACTGCCCGCCGGTGGTGCTGGCCGACCTGGTGGATGAGGCCCTCCCCTGGCGCCACGACTCGGCCAAGCTGGCCGCGGTGGTGATGGCCGAGTACGTCGCACGCCGGGGACAGCCCCCGGCAGGGTGATCGATATGGCGGGTACCCGCCCCCGCAGAGCAATCCGAGAGGACGAGAGGACCATGCCCTGTCGCATCGCTGTGCTGAGTGTACACACCTCCCCCCTGGCCGCCCTAGGCGGCAAGGAGACCGGGGGGATGAACGTCTACGTGCGCGAGCTGTGTCGTCATCTGGCGCGGGACGGCTGGCAGATCGACGTCTTCACCCGGCTGCAGAGCCCGGACGTGGCCCCGTTCGCCATCCGCAACGACTTTGGCTACCGCACGGTGCATATCCCCGCGGGGCCGGCCGGCCCGGTGGACCGGCGCGCGATGTTCCACCTCCTCCCCGAGTTTGTGGAGGGATTGCGGACCTTTGTGCGCCGCGAGGGGATTTCCTACGACCTGATCCACAGCCACTACTGGCTGTCGGGCTGGGTGGCGGGGCGCCTGGCGCCCGAATGGGGTGTGCCGGTCGTCCAGATGTTTCACACCCTGGGCAAGATGAAGGACCTGGTGGCCGGCCAGGACGACCCGCGGGAGGCCCCCAATCGCGCCCAGGTGGAGCAGGACATCCTCGGCTTTGCCGACCGCATCGTCTCGGCCACTCCGCTCGACCGCCAGCAGACCACGACCCTGTACAACGTGGGCGAGGACAAGGTCGTGGTCATCCCCTGCGGGGTGAACCTGGACCTCTTCCGCCCCATCGACCAGCGGGCGGCGCGCGAGGCGTTGGGGCTGCCCGTCGACCGGGGCATGCTCCTCTTTGTCGGCAGGCTGGACCCAGTGAAAGGCCTGAACGTCCTCCTGGAGGCGATGTGCGAGCTGACCCGGCGCATGCGGCCCTGCCGCGCCCAGGACCTAAGCCTGGCCGTCATCGGCGGGGATCGCGAGGATCACCTTGAGGCGATGATGACCGATCTCAAGTGCCTGAGCGACATCCGTCATGAGCTGGGCCTCGACGACCTGGTGATGTTCGTCGGCTCCCGGGCACAGGAGGACCTGCCCAACTACTACTCTGCTGCCGATGCCTGCGTGATGCCGTCGTTGTACGAGTCGTTCGGCATGGTGGCGCTGGAGGCGATGGCCTGCGGGACGCCGGTGATCGCCTCGCGCGTGGGCGGGCTGACCTACACCGTCCGCGATGGCGAGACCGGCTACCTGGTGCCGGAGAAGGACCCCAAGGCCCTGGCCGAGAAGCTGGACCTTGTGCTCACCGACCGCCCCCTGCGCAATCGTCTGGGTTCCCGCGCCACCCAGGTGGCTAGAGAGTACGGCTGGGAGAAGGTAGCCGAACAGATCCGGCGGCTCTATGCCGAGCTCGGCGTGTACCCGGAGCAGGCCTGAGCGGGCCGCCCTTCGTCAGGCGCCCAGGCGCCCCTGGCGCAGCCGCCAGGCGGCACGGGCCAGGCGGAGCAACCCGGGCTGGTAGACATAGTCATAGGCGCCGACGTAGCGCACCACCTCGCCCCCAAACCCGGCCTTGAACCGGCCCACGCCGGCGAGATCCTCGCCGGGGGTGTCGTCGTCGGCATCCGGAATGCCCCATAGATCGTACTGCCGGCAGCCCTGCGCCTTGGCCCAACGCATGGCCTCCCACTGAAGCAGGTGGTTGGGCATCATCTCGCGGTACTCGTTCGACGAGGCCCCGTACATGTACCAGGACTGCCCGTTGAAGGCGAAAGGAAGCAACCCGGCGAGCGGCTGGCCCTGGTAGGTAGCCAGGAAAAGCGTAGCCCTCCCGAGGGCATGGAACAGGCCCAGCGCCTGTTGGTAGTACGCTTTGGTGTGGATGCCGAACGCATCACGTTCGCCGGTCACCTGGAGCAGCCCGTAGAACACGTCCAGACCCTCGGGCCCGGCCTCACGAACCTCCACGCCCCGACGGCCCGCCAGCCGCACGTTATAGCGCCATTTGGACTTCATCCGCGCCAGGAGGTCGTCCTCCGCGGCCTGGAGGTCCACGATGATTGTGCGCCGGGGCTGCACGGTCTCTTCGCTGCGGTCCCAGCCTGGGGCGGCCAACCAGGGGTGCCCCGGGGACTCGTGCTCTTGCCATTCCGGCTCGACCTTGGTGTAGAGGGAGCGGCGCCGGCGCGAGGCGTCGTGCACGGCGCCGGCGAGCGCGGCGCTGACCTCGGCAGATGCGTCAGCCAGGACGGGGCCCTTGGGGATGTAGGCCATGCTCAGGGGGCCCAACCGACGATAGAGGACCTGGGCGCCGGCCACGAGCGCCCCGTCCTGCTCGACGGCCAGGCGCAGAGGGCTCCAGCCATAGGCCGCCTTCAGGTCTCCCCAGGCCCAGGTCTGCAGCAGGTGGCCGCGCGGGTCGCTCGCGACCAACCGGTCCCAGGCTGCGGCGTCGGGCGTTCCGGGGCGGCCACACTCGTGAATACGCATACGGGCAGAGCTCCTGTGTCGCAAGGGGTATCGAGGGGCCATTATACCACAAGGGCAGGATCGAGGCGGTGCCTTCGGCGGGAGCCAAAACCCTTGACAAGGGAGTCCGGGTGGGGTATAGTGGCCGCAGTGGCAGGCTACTGCCACACCCGAAATGCATCTCAACAGAAGGAGGTGATGTGCATGGACCAACGCAGTCAGTGTCGTGCCCTAGCATCACCTCCGGGTGATCGCTAGGGCACCGGAACGGAAAGGCCCCTCACCGCGGTGAGGGGCCTTTTCCTTTTCCTTACTCGGTCTGCCCGGCTGCTGCCGGGCGCGGCCCACCGCGCTGCAGGTGTACCGCGAAGGTCGAACCCACGCCGACCGTGCTCTCGGCCGTGATCTCGGCCTGAATGAGCCCGGCCATCTCGCGGGCGATGGCCAGCCCCAGGCCAATCCCGCCGTGCCGACGCCGCAGCGAGGGCTCGATCTGATAGAAGCGCTGGAAGACGCGCTCCAGTTCCTCCTCGGGAATGCCGATCCCCGTATCGGTGACCCGCACGACCACGCGGTCGCCTTCCTGGTGTGCGCTCAGGGCGATGGAGCCTCTCTCCGGCGTGAACTTGACCGCGTTGGAGACGAGGCTTCCCAGGATCAGGTGCAGAACCTGCTCGTCGGCGCGGACGGCGGGGAGGTCCGAGGGAATGTCGACGGTCGTAGTCATCTTTTTCCGCTGGATGAGCAGATGCAGGTCCTCGAGCACATCGCCCACGGTGGTGGCCAGGTCCAGGTCGGCCATCTGCGCCCGGGCCACGCCAGTGTCAATATGCTGCAGGCTGACCATCTCATCTATGATCGACTTGAGCTGCATGCCCCCCTGGACTACCTGGCCCAGGTGCTGGCGCATCTGGCCGGTGGCCTCGTCTTCCAGGAGGGTGGCGTAGGCGAGAATCACGGCCAAGGGTGAGCGCAGCTCGTGCGCGGCGATGTTCAGGAACTCGCTCTTGAGCCGGTCCAGCTCGGCGAGGCGGTCGTAGGCCTCCTGGATCTCGCTGAACATCCGCGCGTTGGCCAGGGCTACCGCCGCCTGGCTGGCCAGCAGGGTCAGGAACTCTATGTCGAGCTCGGTCAGGGGCTCGGCCTCCCCGATGCGCGCCACGTTGAGGACACCGAGCGCCGTGTCCATGTGTACGAGCGGTACCGACGCAGCACTGGCCACCTGCTCGGCGCCAAAGGTGCGCAGCGCCCAGGGGTCGTCCGAAATGTCGCCCTTCACGCTAACGGGCTGGCGGGTGCTGATGGCCCGGCCAGCGGTGCCCTCGCCAATGGCGGGGTCCCCGGGGCGCGGGCAATCGGCAAAGACGCCCTCGGTCGAGTGCAGGCGCAGCAGGTGTTCATCGGCGAGGAGCATGAGGGAGGCGGTGTCGGCGTGCATCTCCTCGCGGGCGATGTGCACGACGTGCTTGGGCACCATCTTGAGGTCGACCGAACTCATGAACACCTTGCTCAGGTCGAACAGCGGGATCAGGGCGCTGAGCCGGGCGTTTTCCGTCTCGAGGCGTTTGCGGGCCAGGGCGCGTTCCGCGGCCGAGGTGAGCTCATCGGGCCGGAACGGCTTGAGGACGAACTCGTACACTCCGACGCGAATGGCCTCGATGGCCGTCTCGAGCGTCCCGAACCCGGTCATGACGACGGAGGCGATGTCTGGCCGGATGGCCTGGATGGCCCGAAAGGCGTCCAGGCCGCCGATGTCGGGCATCATGACGTCGGTCACCAGGGCGTCAAAGTGCTCTTCCTTGGCCAGGGCGATGGCCTCCCGGCCGTCGGCGGCGCCGACCGTCTCAAAGCCGGCCAGTTCCAGGGCGCGAATGCACATCCGGCGCAAGTCCGGCTCATCCTCGGCCACCAGAATGCGTTCGTTCGCCATGCTTCCCCCGATAGAGAAATGGATGCCGGGTAGCGGGTGGGGCGCCGTCTATCTCACTGGCCGGCACTGCCCACGGCCATGTAGCCACGACGTAGCACGTTGCGAATGTACACCGGGTTGCGGGGATCCGTCTCGACTTTGTCGCGCACGTTCTTGACGTGGACGCGTACAAGGTCGGGCATGCCCGTGCCGGGAGGGTACTCCCAGACCTGCTGCAGGAGCTGGTCTGCGGAAAAGACCTTGTTCGGGTGACTCATCAGGAACTGCACCAGCTCGAACTCGACCGGGGTGAGGAGCACGGTGCGGTCGTGGGTGGTGAGTTCGTAGGTGCTGCAGTTCAGGATCAGGTTGCCCAGCTCGATCCGCTCGGTGGGCAGCAGGGCACTGCTGGACTGTGAGCGGCGCAGGAGCGCCTTGACGCGCAGCCCCAGCTCGCGCAGGTCAAAGGGCTTGGTGAGGTAATCGTCGGCACCGGCCTCGAACCCCTCGATCTTGTCGGCGATCTCCCCCTTGGCCGTAAGGAACAGGATGGGGATCATGCGCAACTCGGCGTTCACGCGCATGTGCCGGCACACGTCGATGCCCGACATGCCCGGCATGATGATGTCCAGCACGACGATGTCCGGCGGGGCCAGGCGGGCCATCTGGAGGGCGTCTGCGCCGCGGTGGGCGACCTGTACGTCGTGTCCATCTAGAATCAGGGTGCGCTGGATGGTCTCGGCAACGGCAACATCGTCGTCGACCACGAGAACCCGGTAGCCCATGTCTGATCTCCTTCGTGCGCGCGGCAGCAGGCGGGCGCGATGCCGCCGGGGGAAGCGCGGACATTATACCATCTCGGCGCAGAGGCCACAACGCCCCGTGGCCGGGAGTGGTGGGAACCGCTCCACAGCGGCGGTTCTTGACGGGTGCGGGCCGATCGGCTAGCATCCCGGCACGGCAAGGGAGGCACATGGGCAGCGCACGATCGTACCGCATCAGCAAGAGTCAGCTCGCCGTCGTCGTTGGGGCGACGCTGGCGCTCTGGTTCGTGATCGCCTTTACGAGCAAGGCGATCGATGCCTACCGTCTGCGGTCCTGGCGGGATCGGCTGGCTGTTGAGATTCAGCAGATGGAGCGCGAGCGCGATGCGCTGCGGGTAGAGCTGGACCGGCGGCAGACCTACGGATGGGTGGACGAGCGCCTGCGCGATGCGGGCCTGGTGCCTGACGGGGTGGTGGGCGTCATCGCCGTAGCGGTAGCTCCGGCGCCGACGGTCGCCGCGCCGGCGGGAGTCGAAGGGCCGGCGGAGCCTCCTGCCGGCGAGGCGGCCGGCGGGGGACTGTTTGACAACGCCAACTGGGAAGCGTGGCAGAGGCTGATTTGGGGATTTGACACGCTGCGCTGAACGTGTATAATCATGCCTGTTGATGCGGGGTGGAGCAGCGGCAGCTCGTTGGGCTCATAACCCAAAGGTCCCAGGTTCGAATCCTGGCCCCGCTACTTTTTCGTGCGGCGGCGTAGCTCAGTGGTAGAGCAGGGGACTCATAAGCCCTTGGTCACTAGTTCAAATCTAGTCGCCGCCACAACGTAACACCGAGAGGTCTCTTCCACCGCGGAAGAGGCCTTTTTTGTGTCCGGTTGGCGGACCGTCTCTGGCGATGGATGCTGGCCGTGCCGCCGCATGACCTATCCTGCACCTTGCGCTATAATGGGCCATACTTCGCTGACGAGTGTCGGGAACGGCCGTCGCCGTCGATGGCCAGCCGACAGCCCCCATCGCAAAGCCCCTGACACTGCCTGGCGTCGCTGCGGGCGGTGCCCCGTTCATAGTGGCCGACAAGGAGAACCTGGATGAGGATCGTAACGGATAGCGGCGCCGACCTGGGCATGACACCCGAGGAGCTGAACGACCTGGAGATCGAGGTGGTGCCCCTCACGGTGACACTGGAGGGCAAGAGTTACCGTGAGGGGCTGGATATTGCCCCGGCCGACTTCTACCGCCTGCTGGCGGGCACGTCGAGCCTGCCCACCACGTCGCAGCCCTCGGCGGGCGAGTTCGCCGAGGTCTACCGCAGGATCGCGGCCAGCGACCCGGACATTCTCTCCGTGCACATCTCGTCGGGCCTCAGCGGCACGATCGGCGCGGCGCGTGCCGGGGCGGCCATGGTGCCCGAGGCCAGCATCACCCACGTCGACACCAAAAGCCTGTCGGCCGCGACCGGCTGGCAGGTGCGGGCGGCTGCCATGGCGGCCAAGGCCGGCTGCACCAAGGAGCAGATTGTGGCCACGCTCCAGCGGGTGGCCTCGGCGAGCTCGACGCTCTTTACCCTCGATGACCTCAAGTACTTGATCCACGGAGGGCGCATCAGCCACATGAAGGGGCTCATCGCCTCGGTGCTGCGGCTCAAGCCCTTTATCGGGGTGGACAAGGTCACCGGCATGTACGTGCAGATGGGGCAGGCGCGCACCTTCCAGCGGGCCCTGCGGGGCGTGGTGGACCTGATGAGTCGCGAGCATCAGCCCGGCAGCAACCTGCGCGTGCAAGTGCTCCATGCGGAGAACCCCGAGGGGGCCGCACAGCTCCGCGAACTGATCGACGAGCGTTTTTCCTGCTCGTGGCTGCCGGTGGGGCCGATCTCCTTCGTCCTGGGCGCCCATACCGGCCCGAGCCTGGTGGGGGTCTGCTATGCCTCCGCCGAGGCGTTGGGTGGGGCGCTGTAGGCGCTCGGCCAGACCAGAGGGTTGACCCGGCGATCGGCGCGCGTCTATACTCGGCCCCCTAACACGCCGGCGCGCCCGCGGGTAGCTGCCTACCCTGCGTGCCGCGCCACACGGGGAGGACCTCACTGCGATGACCGTCCGAGCCAAGTTCTGCGCCTACTGTGGAACCGAGTTTCGCGAGAGCGACCGCTTCTGCGGGCAATGTGGGCAGCCGGTGCCCACCCTAGCCCCCGCGCCTGACCCTCAGGCCGCCCCGGCGCAGCCGGACGTGGCGCCCCCTGTGGCGCAGCCGGTTACACCGCCCCCAGCCGCGCCGGAGCAGCCGCTGGCCCCGGCTCCGCCGGCTTCGGAGCCCCGACGGGCATCCCGCCAGGAGGAGGCGATCCTGGGCGTGGTGGCCTCGGTGCAGCGGCGGCATGGGTTCATGGGTCTCAAGGTCGATTCCTACAGTATCATCGTCACGCCGCAACGCCTGGTGTTCGCCTATCTCTCCAAGCAGACGATGAACGACGCGGTGCGCCAGGCCAACGCCGAGGCCAAGGCCCAGGGGAAGGGCTTCTTTGGCGTGATCGGCGCGCAACTGCGCTGGCTGGAGGTGCTGACGCGCAAGTACTATGAGATGCAGCCGAACGAGATCTTCCAGGTCTATCCGGGAAGCTTCCAGATCGCCAACAACGAGATCCGGCGCATCCGCTTTTTCCAGTCAGGAGATGACGACAACTCCCGCGTTGAGGAGAAGGTCCGCTTTGAAACGGTCAGCGGCAAGCACGAGTTCACCTTGGTCGGCACGAACAGAAGGCAGGCGACCGAGCTGCTCTCTCAGACGCTGAAACTGGCCATCCACTAGGAACGCCGGCGCCGGACCACCTCTCACAATGCCTTGCCACTAGAACCATGGGTCCCGGGCGCTACACGGCGTAGCGCCCGGGACCCGTGCCGTTTGGCGCCTCTGGCCGGGCCGCGCGGGGGCACTTGCGGGAAGGGCTGCCGGTCGGCCGGGGAGGAGCAGCACATGCCCGCTAGCCAGGAAATCGTCGCGCGCGCGGCGGCCCGCTACGGGCTGCGCGCGCAGGACCTGCAGCCCCTCAGCGGCGGGCACTTGGCGGGCGTGTACGCCTGCTCTCTGGCGGGCAAGGAGTGTGTGCTGCGCATCACGCCGCCGAACGAAGAGATGACCGCCCGTTCCGTCCTGGCCACCCTGGCCTGGCTGGAGCATGCCGCGGCGCGAGGCGGGGCGGTCACAGTCCCGGTCCGCTCCGCAGGTGGGAGGTTGATCGAGGAGCTGGCCGGGACTGAGGGGACCTACCTGGTCACCGGGTGGGTGCGGGCCAGGGGCCGGGCCGCCCAGGGGATTCCCATCGAGGCCTGGAGCGGTACGGCGATCGGTGCCCTCGGGCGGGCGGTCGGCCGCCTGCATGCTCTGGCGGCGGAGTACCGGCCGGCGGACGCTTCGCTGCGGCGGCCCGAGTGGACCGAGGTGGGCAACTGCTTTCTCCCGGTGTCGGTCCGTCGCGGTGATGAGGAGATCGGCGCGCGTGGCCGGGCCCTGCTGGCCCGGCTCGAGGGGTTGCCGCGAGGGCCCGACGCATACGGCCTGATCCACACCGACCTGCACCTGGGCAACGTATGCGTCGACCCGCGTGACGCCACGGTGACGATCCTCGACTGGGACGACTGCTCCTACGGGTGGTTCGTCATGGACGTGGCCCTGACCTTCTTTGACGCCCTCGTCCTCTGGCCGCAGGAGCAGTCCCCCGGCGGCCTGGAGAGGTTCGCGCGCCACTACCTGGCGGGGTACCGAGAGGAACGCACCCTGGGCACCGCGCAGCTGGGCTGGCTGCCGCTCTTTCTCTCGCTCCTCGAGGTGGGCGTCTACACGCAGGTGTGCGGGCAGGCGGGCGCGGACGACACTTGGGTGGCGCGCTTCCTGCGGGGGCGGCGCGAGCGGATCCTCGCGGGTGCTCCGTATGCGGATCTGGACTGGGCGGGCCTGGCCGGCGCCGTCTAGGCCCCTGGCAACGTTGGCTATGTCCCCGCCGAAGCTCTGGGCAAAGCAGATCGCAGCATCGCTCTGTATCGCGTAATAGTAGAGGTTACCCCAGCCATAACTTGGCAAAGAAACCAGAACAAAGCCACCCAGGTTCGGAATAGCACTAAACGAACGAAGAGAAAACCGCATAACTGTATCGGCATCTGAAGTCGCGCTGTCGAGCACTGTAACGGCTCAGTCCCGCCGCAGAAGAGTTCCGGCCTGATCGCCCTGGTCGCGCAGGCCGACCACATAGCCTTCCCGCTGTGCCAGCTAGACCTCGCCGTCGGCCGGGAACGCGTTTTCCGGAACGTCCTCCACCACCAGCGCGCTGCCGGTGTAGCGCACTCGGCAGCTGTACTCCGTTTCTTCTTCGCCCAGCCGGAAGGTCAAGGCCAAGTATGGGCCGTCCTCGTCCTGGGAAACAGATCCGTCTGACTGGATATCGCTCCAGCCCAGGAAGGTATCATACAAGAGCGCGGTCACGTCCACCTGATAGATGCCGTCTGCCCGCTGAAGATAGAAGTATGGGCAAAGCCCAGTGCTGACGTAGGAAAAGTAGAGCAGCTCCGCGCTTTCGTCTCCATCCAGGTCCAGAACGGTATGGTTGTTCGTGCAGCTGGCCAGCAGCTCGACGTTTCCATCTTTGCCAAAAGAGTAGTAATCATAGGCGCGATAGGACGCGCCAAGGGAGTAGCCCATCACGAAGCCGTCGCGCCCGAACAGGTTCTGGAACGGCTCAACGGAGAATCCGCTCTCGTACCCCCAGCGCTCCTGTGCGTCGAAGGCCTGAATAAACCGGTGGACGCTTCCATCTTCCTCCATCCATGCGGCCCAGATATCTCCGCTGTACGCCCGGTAGAACAGCATTCCCACGCCGCCGGACTCCGCCTCTGCCAGAACCTCCGTAATGTCCGATTCGTCCACGGCGGGCTCCGGTTGCACCCTGTGGGGGCCGTAGAAGGAGATACCGTCCAGCGGGATGGTATGGGCGTAGGTGGCAGACGCGTCCGGACTCACGGAGGCGGCGGGGGAGGCCGAAGCCGTTTCTGTGCCGGGGTCGCCGCCGTCAGCGCCATTGACCCTGGTGAAGGTGACGCCCACCGCCACGGCCACGACAAGAATCACGGCGGCAAGTCCATAGAGCGCCATCTTCGGTCTGTTCGCAAACGGCATGACTTGCTCCCTAATCCCTTCTATGCTGCCGGTCATGGTGGTTGCCGTAATCAGAAACGTGCTGGCGGCGCGCTTTCTGCGGGTCAGGTGGACGAGCGAACGGCCGTAGTCGCCGCGCGACTCCTCGCCGGTCCGTTTGACCGTGCCCTCGTCACAGGCAAGCTCCGCGTCCCGCATGGAAAGCGAGGCTCCAAGCCACACAAGCGGGTCAATCAATGCGGCGCCAGACACACTCCGCGGAGGATTGCGCAGATATGATCCCCGTGGCGGTAGTGGGTGGCCTCATGTTGGTGCACATGGCAAAGTCTTCTCATTCTCCCTCGCCTCTTGCGTGACATGGATCGCGGGATGGAACAAGCCGAACATACAGGGCGTTTCTACCATGCCGGAGACACAGACCGGCAAAGGACAGCCCGAGGTGCCGGCCTTGCGCCTGTCGCTTTCCAGCCTGGCCGGAGAACCGGAGATCCGTAACGAGCAGGAACAGACCGACAACGGCGAGGCCGGTAAGCCAAACAACCGGCGCGACGACTCCCCAATCGACGACACGGACATGCCTACCAGAAACGCTATCCTGGGCAATCACCTCCACACCGGCCCTTTCCGGCGAGGCGGGGAGGGTCTATTCCGGCGTCACTCTCTCCGGGGCTGCAAATGCGTGCCCCGGCACGCCAATGGGCAGCGCCGCTTCCGGCACTGCGTTCATAGCGCTGACAGAGCTCACGCCAGAACGCACCGGTAAAAGCGGCCTTGTCAGCACCGGCGCCCAAAGCGCGTGTTGCAGGCGCAGGGCAGAACGCAAGACGGCTATCACCGCTAGGAGGACGGATGAGGATATGATCCATTCAGTCATGTTTCTTCACCTCGCCGTCCTTTGAGGCACGATCCGCATCTGGCTGGCGCAGGATCGCCTGCAGTTCGCCGATCTCCTCCCTTACCAGCTGCTGCTATTTCGATATGGCGCTCATCATCATGCTGATTCTGCCCTTACAGGCGCGGCTGGGAGACACTTCCGTTTCCTGCAGCAGCGCGTCCTCGCGGGCGCCCGACATGCGGATCTGGATTGGGCGGGCCTGGCCGGCGCCTGACGGCGGGCGGGAGCGAGGCGCGCCGTCGCCCTACAGTCCCTCGTCCGCCAGCCTTTCCAGCCACCGTGTCAGCGCCCCGTCGCTGCGCCGGTCGCGCCCGCGGCCGTCGATGGCCTTGCGCAGCTCCCCGTAATCGAGCCAGACGACCCCGCAGACGTGGCAGTTGTCGATCACAAAGCGCCCTGGCCCATAGTACGGATGGGTGTCCATGCGTCCCTGGCACACCGGGCAGTGGATGACGCGCTCCAGCAGCGCGGGGTCGAACGGAAGCGAGGCGCTGGGCGGGCCCGTGGCCCGGGCACGCTTGTAGGCGAGCATGGCGCGAAAGTCGCCCTGGGCCACCAGCAGCCCGCGGCAGGCCAGGCAGTGCCACATGCGCCAGCGGGCTATCTGGGCGCGTACCATGGGCACGCCACACAGCGGGCAGGGGTGCCTGGCCGAGTCGCTCTCCAGCGTCTCGACCGGCACCGGCTCGTCAAAGAAGGTGAAGGTACCGCAGTAGGAGCAACGGGCATAGTCCTGCCCGAGGACGACGTCCAAGGGCGCCGCGCAGTTCTGGCAGTTCATCGTTCACCTCCAGCGATCGGGCGGTTCGCAGATGGCACGCCGTGTCCGGCGCCCTACTCAGTACGCGGCGGGTAGCGGACCGGTGCGGACGCAGCCGTAAGGCCCAGGCGGGCGCAGAGCGCGGCGAGAAAGGCGTCATGCCCGGGCGCCATGGGAGGCACGCCGGCCGGCAAGGCAACCCAGAAGAACTCCAGGGGGATGGGGCCGGGAGTCCCGTCAGAAGGGTCTGCCTCTTCGTGCTGCCAGCGCTCGGGGGTCTCGGCGTCGCAGGCCAGGTGGTAAAAGTGGCGACGGAAGAGCCTTCCGAAGGATGGCGCCGCAAAGTCGACCGTGCCGAGATGGGCCACCAGGCGCAGCCCGTCCAGGCCCGTCTCCTCGGTGGCCTCGCGAAGCGCCCCGACGGCAGGGGCCTCACCCATCTCGAGCGAACCGCCCGGCAGCTGAAGGCCCGCCTCCGGCGCTCCGGGATGGCGCAGGACCAGGAGCCGAGGGCCGCGCGTCACATAGGCGTAGACTTTGTGCTGCAGGATGAGTGCCATGCCTATCCTCTCGCTCATGTGCGGAACCAATCCCTGGCGAAGTGGAGCCACCAGCGCACCCCAGGGTCGCCCGGGCCTCCGTAGCCGCCCGGGGCGTGGTTGGGCCCCTGCGGCGGCGGCGCCTGCAGCCAGGTGGAGGCCAGCAGATAGCCGCGTCCGCCGCGCCAGTTCGTGGCCGACAGGGCCATCTGATCCGCCTTCATGATCTCTGTATACTCGCCCACATTGGTGTAGGCATAGAGTCCGTCAGTCCGGGAATAGGGACCCCAGTAACCCCCCTCGACGTTGTGCGGCGATCCCTCCGTCTCGACGTACGGCTTGCCGGCCACGGGGGCGTTGTGGTGAATAGCCAGGTCGGCCTCCGGCGGCGGCGCCCCGAGGTGGTTGGCGGCCATGATGCAGTCGGGCCACTCGCGCTTGCCGGCCAGTAACATGGCGCGTTCGCTGATGCCTGCCTCGCGCGGGGCCACGGCGTCGTTGCTCGTGTCGACAAAGACGTTGCGGTAGGCGTGCTCGCGCAGCCAACGGACCGTGTTGGCCACCGCTGCCGAGGCCTCGGCCTGCGTCCAGTGCGCCCATCCGGACCGCGATTTCCCCCAGTACAGACAGCCGACAAGGACGATGATGCCGTGGTCGTCGGCGGCTTCGATGATGCGCGCCATGCGCGCGGCGTGGGCGGGCGAGAGACTACCGTCCGCCAGGTAGCCTCTGACGTCTCCAAAGCGGGAGCCCTGCCAGTAGACACTGATGCAGTTCAGCCCATAGGAGGCGTACTCCCCGAGATGCAGAACGAGGTCTGCCGTGGCCTCATCGGAGATGACCGCGTTGGCGCAGCGTAACCCGCGCAAGAGCGTCGGGCGGCCATCTATGAGTGTATTGGTGCCTGAGATGCCAAAGACGTGTCTGGTCACTGTACCTCGCTCCCGCCGAGGGTCCCACAGGTGCCGCCCGGGGGCGCTGGTCAGCGGACGGCAAACAGGGCCAGCCGCGAGGGGTGCGGCGGCTGATGGTCGATGGTGTGCAGCCAGCTCTGCCTGGCCACCTCAACGGTACAGGGGCCGTACGTGCAGATGCGCGCTCCAGGGCGGCCTGCCGTCGCGCGCAACCTGTCGAGCACGCTCTGGAGCACGGCGCCGTGAAAAGGCGTGAACAGGTAAAAGGCGGATCCCTGGTGGCAGTCGGCCTGGCGCGCGTCCGCAGCGACGAACTCGATCCCCGGCGCGGCGAACTCCGCAGCCATCTCGCGGGCCGCGGCGCAGTAGGAGGGCTGCCGCTCGATCCCCCGAGCGGGTACCCCCGTCAGGAGATGATAGAGGAGGACGACCTGGCCCAGTCCGGCGCCCAGGTCGACGAACAAGTCCCCCGGGCCCAGCGCCAGGCGGTCGACCATCTCCAGGACGACGCTGACCGGCGAAAACTCCAGGTGGACCATATCCCTCTCGCGGGGCAGCTCCTCCGGGATGGGGCGGTCAAGCCCCAGGAGGGCCCCGACGAGGACGTCGACCGGCTCGTAGTTCAGGTGCAGGAATCCCGCTGCGTTGGCGCGATAGGCGGTGAAGCGGTCCAGCAGGGCGCGCAGAGGGGCCCCACGGAGCTCGCCGGCGCACAGGCTCCGGCGGACGCCGTCGGCCAACCGGGCGGTGGCCGCCTCGAAGCGCGACGACAGGGCTTCCATGCGCGCGCGAAGCGCCGCCGCGTCGGCAGCCGCATCGGGCCCGGCCTGCTCTTCCAGCAGGTCGCCCAGGAAGGCCAGCAGCGTGAAGGCCTGCTCGCGCTCGTTCAGGCTTTCGGGAAGGAGTAGGCTGCTATCCTGCTCGAGAGCGGCGATCTCTGCTGCCACCTCGGCGAGGGGAGACGACTGGCTCATTGTACGGGTCCAAGGGCGTTGGGCGTCATCGATCGGTGCCGAGCGACTATAGGCGGGTGCGGGCGTGCGGTCAAGGGCCAGGGCGACTGGCTTCCGCCGGCGGACCGGCTCCGGCCGGCGGCTACTGCCCTTGCCCTGCGTGGGCCGGGCGCCTACAATCGTCCCGTCGGAGTGTTTGGAGCGATCACTCGGGAAGGAGCCAGCACGTGACCAAGAAGGGCGATACCTGGAACGAGTCCGAGGAGTACCGCGATTCCTTCACCCAGCGGAGGATGCGGCGCGTCACGACAGTCGGCTGTTACAACCAGACGCCGACCTACCATACCGGCACGGCCTGGACGAGGGACGGCAAGACCTTCTGCTTCCATTCGGGGCGGGACGGCGCGAGCGCCCTCTTTGCCGGCGACGCCGAGACCGGTGACATCACCCAGCTGACCGACTGGGAGCCGGGCATGGCCGTCGGCCAGCTAGTCGGCGCGGCGCGGAACAACCCCCGCGGCATCAGCGGGGCCATCTGTGTGGCCCCCAGCAAGCGGTGGGTCACCTTTACCCGGGGGCGCTCCCTCTGCGTCGTTCACCTGGACACCCTCGAGGAGAAGGTCCTCGTGGAGGACTGGGGCGACTACCCCATCGGTGGCCCCACCATCGACGCCACCGAGACGCACATCATGTACCCGCGCAACATCATCCCCGTGCCGATGCGAGGTGGCGAACGCCTGACCAGGCACGTGGCCGAGTACTACTCGGAGCCGGGCGGGTCGGTGATGCGCCTGTGCCGCATTCCGCTCCTTGGCGGGGAGGAAGAGATCCTCTACGAGGAAGAGATGTGCCGCGGCAACCACCTGCAGTACTCGCCCACCGACCCGGACCTGGTCATGACCGACCGGGACTACCCGCCGCGCTTTTGGTTCGGCTCGGACGGCAAGACCAACCGCGTGTGGACCTACCGCCTCTCGACGCAGAAGATGACCGAGATGCCCTCCCCGTCGGGCAAGACGTTTCAGGTGCATTCGACCTGGACGTGGGACGGCCAGTACTGTCTGTACCACTGCCCCGGGCCGGACGGCTACCACATCGGCGTCGATGACCTGCAGGGGAATACCGTGCGCGAGTGGAACTCGCCGGGCTGGAAGTACTATGGGCACGTCTCGGCTATGTACGGGCGGCCGGCGTTCATCCTGGACGGCAACCTGACCGACGATCTGCTCCTGTGGCTCTACTACGACGGGGAGCAGCCCCGCGTGGAGGTGATCGCCCGGCACGGCACAAACTGGGGCGGGCACGAGGGGCAGTATCCCCATCCACACCCGCAGTCGAGCCCGACGGGCCGGCACATTACCTACAACTATGCGGATCGCGGCCGGGCCGACGTGTTCGTCGTCACGGTCTAGACGTGTGAGAGGTACTGACGTGGCGGCGCGCCCCCGCACGGGCGCGCCACCACGCGCGAGGAGGATTGAGGCATGAGTGGCAGGAAGGGGCTGGCAGTCCTCTGTGCCGCGATACTACTCCTGGCGTTGAGCCTGGCGGGCTGCGAAAAGGCCTCAGACACACCCCCGCCCGAGGCCGCGCAGGCCGCCTTCGATCACGTGCGCGAGGGGTACACTCAGGAAGACGCCACGCTCTTTACGCAAGACTTCTCCGAGGTCATGTTCGCCGGCCATGACGCAGAGTGGTACCTCGGGGTCGCCCGCGACCTCAAAGAGCGCTTTGGCGCCTGGGGTGAGGCGGTCTACCTGGGCGCCCAAGATAGCCAGTACACCTGGCGCGTGTCGTTCGATAAGGGCAAGCTAAAGGTGCTCATTGTGCTGGACGAGGACGAGCGCGTCTCAGGGCTGTGGTTCCGCTGAGCCCGCCGCCCGCTTTCCGGCAACCGATCCTGAACCTGCCCGGCGCGGAGGCGCCCGCACATCGATGGACACCTTCGCGTTCCGGCTCCTGCTCAGCTTCGTCGTCGGCGGGGTGTGGATCACCCTGACCAGCCTGGCCGCCGAGACGTTCGGCAGCAGGATTGGCGGTCTCCTCGGGGGGCTGCCCTCAACCATCGTGGTGGCCCTCACCTTCATCGGCTGGACGCAGGGGGTTGAGCGGGCCTACCAGGCCACGTCGGCCTTGCCGGTGGCCTTTGCGATCAATTGTGTGTTCCTGTTAACCTACGCGGTGGCCGTGCGGAGGGGCCTGGCGGTGGGCATTGCGGCGGCCCTGGCGGCCTGGGCCAGCCTCCAGGGGCTGCTGGTGTGGCGTGGGGCGCCGCGCTACACGGTGGGCTTGGCGATCTGGGCGGTAACGTTGGTCGCGGTGTACCTGGTCATGGACCGTGGCCTGCGGTTGCGGGGCCATGAACGGGTGCGCGTGCGGCGGGCGCGCTGGGATATCCCCGCCCGGGGCCTCCTGAGCGGCGGGATCATCGTGGCAGCGGTAGCGCTCAGCCACCTGGGCGGGCCGGTGCTGGGGGCGGTCATGGCGGCCTTCCCGGCGGTCTATGTGTCGACGCTGGCGATCACGGCGCGCTCGGTCAGCATCGCGTTTTCGCGCTCGCTGGTGGTGCCGCTGATGGTGAGCGCCGTGGTGAACTGCGTCGTCTTTGGCACGGTCTATCGCCTGATGGTGCTGGACACAGGGCTGATTGGCGCGGTCGCGCTTGCTTACGCGGCCTCGTTGGTCAGCGCGGCGGGCACCTACTGGTTCCTCCAGAGGCGGGCGGCCTGAGGGCGCCCCCGGGGATGGCGCGGTGATCGAGATCAGTCGGCTGCAGAAGGTCGTCGGCCAGGACGC
Organism: Anaerolineae bacterium; assembly: GCA_040768605.1. GTDB lineage: Bacteria > Chloroflexota > Anaerolineae > UBA1429 > UBA1429 > JAAZBY01. The sequence goes on from JAXGMP010000003.1 coordinate 477,439, forward strand.
CGTCCTGGAGGTGGACGACCTGCGCGTCGCCGGCGGAGAGGTCGTGGCGGTGCTGGGGCCGCGCAGTGGCGGGCGCGCCTACCTGTTGGCCCTGCTCCTGGGGCGCGAAACGCCCACCGCCGGCCATGTGCGCGTGCTGGGCGCGGATCCTGTGGACGCGCGCGCCCTCCTCAAGCGGCACCTGGGCGCACTGCTGGCCGAGAACGGCCTCTACGAGAGGCAGTCCGCCCTCGCCAACCTGACCTTCTTTTGCCGGCTCTACGGTCTGCCGAAGGAGCGTGCCCTCGAGACGCTGGCCGAGGTCGGCCTGGCTGACCGGGGCGCGACGCGGGCTGGCCAGCTACCGGAGGGTCTGGCGCGGCGGCTGGCGCTGGGCCGGGCGATCCTGCACCGCCCGGGTGCGCTTGTCCTCGAAGATCCGTTTGCCGGCTGCGACGAGGCCTCGGTGGCGGTGATCCGCCGCGTCATCGCCGCACAGGCGGCGGGCGGCGCGGCCGTGCTGATCCTGGCCGAGGGACCGCTCCACCTAGCGGATCTCTGTGACCGGTTCTACGCACTCAGCCGGGGGCTCTTGAGCGTGCTGCCAGACGAGGCGCCCGCCGAGAGCGCCCCGATCCCCTTCAAGGTGCCGGTGCGCGCCGACGACAAGATCATCCTCGTGAACCCGGCCGAGATCCTCTACGCCGTGGCCCGCGAGAGCCGCACCTACCTGCAGACCAGCGGGGCGCTGCTGCCCAGCCAGTATACCCTGACCGAGCTGGAGGAACGCCTCTCGCGGAGCGGCTTCTTCCGCGCCCACCGCGCCTACCTCGTCAACCTCCAACACGTGCGCGAGGTCATCCCCTACACGCGGGACTCCTTCACCCTGCGCCTCGACGACCCAGCGGGGACGCAGATCCCCCTCAGCAAGTCGGCCGCGGCCGACCTGCGCGCCCTGCTCGGCTACTGAGCGCCCCCCGGCGGGCCATTCGGAGGCGCTCGGCGCCGCCTGGCGGCCCCCTGCGCCTGCTGGCCCGAATGTGTTGCGCCGGCCATGGCCATCCTCTATGGTGATAGTGAGTAAGGCGGTGCCCAGCAGGCGGAGGCGCCGCCCCTGGCACGGAGGAGGAGACATGGAAGGCATCGTCACCGAGGGGTTGACGCGCACCTTTGGCGACCTATGCGCCGTGGATGGCCTGACGCTTTCCATTCCCAGCGGCACAGTCTACGGCTTCCTGGGGCCCAACGGGGCCGGCAAGACCACGACGATCCGTCTGCTGACGGGGCTGCTCACCCCGACGGCGGGACGCGCGTGGGTGGCCGGGTGCGACGTGGTAACGGAGCGTGCCGCGCTCAAGCCGCGCATCGGCGTGGTGATGGAGTACCAGAACCTGTACGAGCGGGCCTCCGGCCGCGCCAACCTGGCCTTCTTTGCCCGCCTGTACGGCGTCGGAAGGGAGCGGGTAGAGGCGGTGCTCGCCCAGGTGGGGCTGACGGAGCGCGCCGACGCCCGCGTGGCGACCTACTCGAACGGGATGAAGCAACGCCTGCTGATTGCCCGGGCGCTCTTGCACGAGCCTCAGGTGCTGTTCCTCGACGAGCCCACCCGCGGGCTGGACGCACACGCCGCGCGGGCCATCCGCGCCTTCGTGCGGGACCTCACTGGCCAGGGCACCACGGTGTTCCTCACCACGCACTATATCGAGGAGGCGGATCAGCTCTGCGGGCAGGTGGCCGTCATCGACCGGGGCAGGGTCGTGGCGGAGGGCCCCCCGGCGCGCCTCAAAGAGGAACTGGGCGGGCCGGGCAGCACGCTCGAGGACGTGTTCGTGCGCCTGACGGGCGGAGGAGTGGCGACATGGGAAGCGAACTGAGACGGCCGCGGCGGGCGACGATCGGCGAGTGGCTGCGCGTTGCCCTGGCTATCACGGCCAAGGACGTGGCCGACGCGCTGCGCAACCGTTCCATCCTGTCGACGCTGTTCGGGGTGGCGATCATCCTGGTGTGTTACAAGTACTTGCCCGCGCTCACCTCGCGCGGGGATAGCCTGGTGATCGAGGCCCCTGGCACGCCGGAGCTGGTGGCCGCGCTCAAGGTGGCCCCCGAGTACGAGGAGGTGCACGTCGTCTCCTCGCTCGATGCGCTGCGCGAGGCCCTGGCCGATCATGACACGGTCACCCTGGGGGTGGTGCTGCCCGCGACGCTGCCCGCCCCGGGCGGGGGGCCGCTGCGGCTGGACGGGTACGTACAATACTGGGCCTCTGCGGCCGGGGCCCGGCAGGCGGCCGCGCAGTTCGAGGGGCGCCTTACCGAGCTGCTGGGCACCCCTGTGACGGTCGAGACCGCCGGCCACCGGGTGTACCCGCGCGAGGGGCAGACTGGGGGGCTGCTCCTGCTGGGGGCTTTCAGCATCATCCTGGCGACTCTGATGACGGGGCTGTCCGTCACGCCGCACCTGATGCTGGAAGAGCGGCGCACGCGCACGCTCGACGCGCTGCTCGTCTCACCGGTGACCATGGCGCAGTATGTGGCCGGCAAGGTCGGTGCCGGGATGGCCTACTGTGCGCTGGCCGGCCTCTTGGGCCTGGCCTCCTATGCGGCGCTGGTGGTGCACTGGGGCTGGGCGATCCTGGCGGCCCTGGCCGCGGCGGCCTTCACCGTGCCGCTGGGGCTGCTGCTCGGCAGCGCGATCCGCGATCGGCAGCAACTGGCGGTGTGGGTGTGGGTACTGGTGCTGCCGCTGGTGACGTCGGTGTTCCTTGCCGAAGAGGCCGAGGGGCTCGGCCTGCCAGGGGCGCTCGCTGCGGTGCTGCGCTGGATGCCGACGTCGGCCGTGGCCCGCGCCCTACAGGCGGCCTTCGCCCTGCCGATGTCGCCAAGCGGGTACTGGTCGGCAATCGGGCTGGCGTTGGGCTGCGCGGCCGTGCTGCTGGCCGCCGTGATCCGGCTGAGCATCGCCCAGGCGGAGCGAGGCGCCTGAGCCGTCAGGCGAGGGGGAACGGGTAGGGATGAGAAGGGGTTGGCGCGCGAGGCTCGGCGTACTGCGCACCGTGTGGGCGATCACGGCCAAAGACGTGGTCGACGCCGCGCAGAACAGGGTGTTCCTGTCGGTGGTGTTCGGCGCCCTGCTTCTGGCGCTGACGCGGAGTGGCCTGGCGGCGCTGGTGCCGAGCGGCCCCCTGCCGGTGCTCATCGTCGTGGACCAAGGCGACGAGGCCTGGGCGGAGGCCCTCCAGGAGCAGGGCAGGGTACGGGCCTACTCGGTGCCCACGACCGCCGCGATGCGAGAGGGCTTGGCAGAGCCCGGGTCGCAGGGGGTGTTGGGCGTGGTGATCCCCGCCGGGCTGCGCGCGGCGCCGGGTGATGCGGTGCTGGCAGGGTACTATGCGCACCAGGCCGACGCTTGGGGCGTGGCGGAGCTGGCCTCCCTGGCCGGGGAGGCTATCGGCACTCTGCTCGGCCGGTCGGTGCGCCTCGAGACGGCCGGGCACGCGGTGTACCCGCCAACCGGCGGGAACGAGCCCTTCATGGAGTCAGCCCTGTTCGTCATCGCTGTCCTTGCCGTCACTACGTTCCTGGTCCCCTATCTGATGGTCGAAGAGAAAGAGACGCACACTATCGACGCCCTGCTGCTTTCGCCGGCCGGGGCGGGAGAGATCGTCGCTGGCAAGGCTCTGGCGGGCGTCACCTACGGGCTGCTGGCCGGCGGGGTGTTGCTGGCCACCTCGCAGCGCCTAATCGTGCACTGGCAGGTGGCGCTGGCGGCCCTGGCAGGCAGCGTGGCCCTGGGCGTGGGCCTGGGCCTGCTCTTGGGCCTATCCTTTGCTACCGTGCAGAGCATGAGCCTATGGAGCGGGCTGATCATGTTCCTGTTGATGGCGCCGATGCTCCTGGGGATGTTTACGGGCGCGGCCCTATCGCCCGCGGTCACCCAGGTGGCCCGCTGGGTGCCCACGTCGCTCCTAGCGCGGGGGTTTCGGGCGGCCTTCTGGGAGACCGTTCCGCCCCAGGCCTGGGCCTGGCTGGGGGGTGCCTGCCTGTGGGCGGCGCCGCTGTACGCCTGGGCAGCCTGGCGCCTGCGCCGCCTAAGCCGCTAGACCGGCGGGGCGCTGCCCCTATAATGGGGCCGTCCTGAGGGCCGGGCGCCCCGGCAGCGCCACATGATGGTCGTCCCTCCATACGAGAGCAAGGAGCAGAGATGGCGGCGAGAGTGGGTTGTGGTGAGTTCGTCTACGAGGTGGACCTAGACTGGGCCAAGCTGCCCGAGGGGTGGAACCTCCACGAGGTGGCCGACGTGGTCACCGATCGGGAGGACCGCGTCTACGTCCTGAGCAGGGGGGAGCATCCCATCATTGTCCTGGACCGCGAGGGCAACCTGGTGGATTCCTGGGGCGAAGGCATCTTTGGCCGGGCGCATGGCGCCACGCTGGGTCCCGACGGTCTCCTCTATCTCGCCGACGATGGCGACCACACGATACGCAAGTGCACCCTATCGGGCGAGGTGCTGCAGACCTACGGGGTCTCTGGGCAGCCGGCGCCCTACCAGAGCGGCGAGCCGTTCAACCGCCCCACCAAGGTGGCCTTTGACCCGGAGACCGGCGACCTGTACATCGCCGATGGCTACGGCAACGCCCGCGTGCACAAGTTCTCGCCGGACGGCGAGCATCTCTTTTCCTGGGGGGAGTATGGCAGCGACCCGGGGCAGTTCAACCTGGTGCACTCGGTGTGCACCGACCGGCAGGGCCTGGTCTACGTGGCCGACCGCGAGAATCACCGTGTGCAGGTGTTTGACCCCCAGGGCGAGTATGTGACCCAGTGGAACAACCTGCATCGCCCCTGCGGCATGCATATCGTGGACGGCGAGGTGCCCCTGGCCTATATCGGCCAGCTGCCCGGCTCGATGGCCGTCAACCAGGACTACCCCAACCTCGGCGCCCGGGTGAGCATTCACACGCTGGACGGCACACGCCTGGCCTGGCTGGGGGACGTGCGCGCCGGTGACGCCAAGCCCGAGCAGTTCATCGCCCCGCACGGCCTGGCGGTGGATTCCCGCGGAGACCTCTACGTCGGCGAGGTGTCGTGGAGCTTTTACGGGAGGCACCTGAACCCGCCGCGCGAGTTCCGTTCGCTGCGCAAGCTGGTGAAGGTGAGCTAACACCCCAACTGCTCCCGAAACGTTGCGGCGCCCGTCGGCAGGATCCTGCCGGCGGGCGCCGCATTGCCTACCCGGTGTCGACGACGCTAAGAGGGGAACTCGACGTCGGCCGTCAGGAAGTAGTGGTCGCTCGGGTAGCGGCCGTCGCGCGCATCGCGAACGATGTCGGCGCCGACGATGCGCAGCCGGCCCCGGCAAAAGATCCAGTCGATCTTGCCCTCCTGCCGCGCAAGGGCCGGGCCCTCGAAGCCGTGGTAGGTGTTGCCCGGGTCGTCGGGGCCATGGATCTCGGCGTAGGTATCGACCCAGCCGGCCCGCAGAAAGGACTGGATGGCCGGGTTGGTGCCCGGGGCGTTCATGTCTCCCAGGAGGGCCTGCGGATAGAGCTCGGGGAAGGCGGCGGCATCCTCGTTGATGAGGCGGGCCTGCTGCTCACGGGCCGTCTGCCCTCGGTGGTCCAGGTGGGTGCCCACGACGCGAAACTCCAGGCCCGAGCCGTTGATGGCCAGGCGCACCCAGTTGGCCAGGCGGATGTTGCTGGAATCCCACGACTTGGTGCCGGGGACGTGGGGCGTCTCCGACAGCCAGTACCCCCCGCTAGAGACGAGCGAAAAGCGCTCGCGCAGCCAAAAGATGGCGTTCTGCGGGCTCTGGCCAGTGGGGACGTCGACCATGGCGTATGAAGCGTATTCGGACAGGCGGGAGCGGAAGAACAGGAACTGCTCGCGAGACATCTCTTGGAAGCAGATGACGTCGGGCGTGCGGGAGAGGATCACCTCGGCGGCGAACTCTCTACGGTGCGGCCAGGCATTCTCGGCGTCCTGGGCGGCAGAGTAGCGGACGTTACAGGACATCAGGCGCATATCACTGTCCTCGTTGGTGTTTGGGGTGGCCGGTGGGCCACCGGGCTAGATGAGAACGTCGACGCTCCGTCCGGCACGCGCGGAATCGACCCCGGCCTGGATCACCTGCATCACGCGCAGGGCGTGCTCGGGCGTGATGATCAGGGGCTCTCCCTCGCGTAGGTGCCTGGCGAGGTTGGCGTGGAGGTCGTGCGTATCCACGGCGCGGGAGCGTTGCAGCGTATAGTCGGGGCCGCAGATGACGACCGCCTTGTGGTCGCCCTCGGCCACGGGGCCGTGCAGAGTGGCCTCAGTGCCGACGATCAGCCACTTGTCGGGCGGGGAATAGTAGGCGATGTCGCACTTGGCCGCCGTGGCGCGCGAGCCGTCGTCAAAGATCATGTCGATGCGGAACCAGTCATCGGCGTCGCCCCACTTGATGTGGCGAACGTCGCCAAAGACCTGCACCACGCGGCGCCCTTCCATCAGGTCCAGGATCTGCTCCACCCAGTGCGGGCCAAAGTCGAGCAGCGTGCCGCCTCCGGCGGCGGCGGTGATGCGCCAGGCTTGGTTATAGTCGGGCACGCCAAAGCCCACCGCGGGGCGAGAGCCGATGGTGCGGTTCTCGACCGAGACGATCGTGCCGAGCAGCGCCTCGCGGACGACAGCCTTGACCTGGCGATAGTCCTCGTCAAAGTGGCGGTTGTGGAAGACCGACAGCACCACGCCGTGCCGCCTGGCTGCCTCCACAATCTCTTGGGCCTGGGCGCCGGTGACGGCCATCGGTTTCTCGATGAGCAGGTGCTTACCGGCAGCGGCCACCTGCAGGGCGATGGGATGGTGCTGCGCCGTGTGGGTGGTCAGTACGACGAGTTCGACGTCCCAGGATAGGAACGTCTCCAGGCTCTCGGTGGCGCGCAGGCCCGCCTGTTCGGCGGCCGCCCGGCGCGCGGGGGTGATGTCGCAGACGCCGACGACGTCATACAGGCCGGTCTCGCGCATTCTGGCCAGGTGGGTGCGCTCGGCCATGCGCCCGAACCCGACGATTCCCGCTCTGATCGGTTGCATCGGTCTGTCCTCTCGGGTACTTGGCAGGGTGGGTCGCCCGTAACGTGCGGGAGGGCCTCCGCAGCAGCGGGGCCCTCCCGTCCTACCACCTGCACGGAGGGCCTCTAGCGCAGGCCCATGGCCTTCAGGTTGCGATAGCTGATGGCCAGCGACTCGAAGGGGTCGCGGTCATAGGTGCGGTCCTGCTCGACGAGATAGTACTGGACGCCGGCGGCCTCGGCCTCCTTCATGATCGCGGGCCAGTTGAGGTTGCCCTCACCGATCTCGGCAAAGCGCTGCTCACGCTCCGGCGTGACGATCATGTCCTTGAGGTGCAGGAGTGGCTGGCGCCCGGCCAGCTTCTTGATCCACCAGGCGGGGTCGCCGCCGCCGGCCTGGATCCAATAGGTATCGATCTCGGCCTTGAGCACCGAGGCGGGGATCTCCGAGTAGAGCATGTCGAGCCAGGTGCGCCCGTCGTACTTGGCCAGCTCGTGGTTGTGGTTGTGGTAGGAAAAGTCCATCCCCTCGCGAGCCAGCTTTTCGGTGATGGGGATCAGCTCGTCGCGGAAGCGCTTGACGCCGTCGGGGCCGCGGTACTCACCGGGCAGGCCGCCGATGGCCGGGTGCGGGCAGCCCCAGAGCTTGTGCTCTTCGATGACGGCGTCGAGGTCGTTCTTGAAGCGGTCCCAGGCCATGTGCGTGGCCACCACGGCCAGGCCGTTATCCTGCATGAGGCGGGCGACGACCTTGGGGTCAATCGGCCCGATGCCCGAGACCTGCACCGCGGTGTAGCCCGCGGCGGCGACCTTCTTCAGGCTGGCCGCCAGGTCCTCGGCGGTCTTGGTGTACTCGCGGACAGTGTACAGTTGTGCTCCAGCGATTCCCTTGGCCATGTCGTTCTCCTTGTGTGTGCCAGATACCGATGGACAGCTATCCTTGCCCGCCGCACCCGCCGCACCGGCCGCTCGGCCCGGGGAGGGGGCGTGCTGTGCGTCGGCCTGGCCAGTCGACGCTGGCCAGGCCGACGATCATTCCCGGATGACGCCCTCCGCTAAGACGCGCTAGCCGCCGGCGGCAACTGCGACGTGCACTGCGGGCAACGAGTGGCCCGGATGTCGATCTCGGCAAAGCAGTATGGGCAGGCTTTGGTAGTGGGCGCCGCGGCCGGCGCGGCGGCTTCCTTGCGCTGCATGGTAGCCAGGGCCTTGACCAGCATGAACACCGCCCAGGCCACGATGAGGAAGGTGATGATGTTGCTGATAAAGAGGCCGTAGTTGAGAGTGACGGCCCCGGCCTCCTGGGCCGCCGCGACCGTCGCATAGGGCGGCGGCGTGGTCCCCTCCTTGAGCACGGCAAACAGGGCGGAGAAATCGACCTTGCCCAGCAGCAGACCGATCGGCGGCATGATCACATCTGACACGAGAGACTTGACCACCGTGCCAAAGGCGCCGCCGATGATGATGCCGACGGCCAAGTCCACCACATTGCCCTTGAGGGCAAACTTCTTGAACTCCTCCAGCAACCCGGCCCCACGACGCGCGACGTCACTCGCCTTTGCGGCCATGATCTGCCTCCCTCAGCCCGATGGAACCCAGAAAGGCCACTGCCGGCATCATACCTGCTCAGCCGAGGTTTATCAACACGGCTGCCAGCAGAGTGATGGCGATGCCGACCGCCTCCTGGCGGCTGACGTGCTCCTTCCAGATGAGCCTGGCGGCGATGACCGTGATGGCCAGGCCCACGGCGCTGTGAAACGGAAACACCAGGAACCCCGGCAGCTGCCGCAGGGCGGCCACGACGGCCAGGTTGGCCAGGGCGTTCACCATGCCGAGCGCGGCGCCGGGCAGCAGGTCCTTGACGGTGGTGTTCTCACGGTGCGCGTACCAGGCGGTGATGGCCACGATCGCCGCGGTGCCGAACAGGATGCCGAGAAAGAGCGCCGACTCGCCCGGGAGGTCCGTCTCCCGAAACAGCCGCACCGCCACCAGGTTGTAGCCGTTCAGCAGAAACAGCGCCACTAGGTAGGCGATGGCGCGCCTGTCCACCTTGGAGCCCTCTGGTGGGCGGCGGAAGCCCAACAGCGGCAGTGACGACAGGGCCAGCAGGCTGCCGAGCGACTGATACAGGGTCGGCTGTTCGTGCCAGATGATGATCGAGGCCAACACCGGGATCAGGACGGCCAGCCGCGTCACCGAGGTCGAGATGGCCACGCCCCGCAGGGCCATCAGCTTGAACAGCACAAAATAGGCCAGCACGTACGAGACGCCGGCCGAGATGCCGATCCAGGCTGTCGAGGCGCTCGGCACGAGGCTGCCCTGGGCGGCCTGTAGCGCCAGGTTGAACAGGGAGGCCACGGCATAGTTGATGGCGCCGACGGCCCACATGTTGCAGCGCCGGCCCTGCGCGTGGCGCACGATCATCGCAAAGCTGGCGGAGAACAACGTCGCCAGGATCAAGGATAGCATCTATCACCCATCGCTTTCACTTGGTGCTGTCGCGCCACAACGACTGCTCGCCCGCTACCTAGCCCGCCGACCCGTTGGCCCGCGACATGACGTCACCGTGCCAGGTGACCAGCCGCTGCCGCAGGCGCTCGCGCGTCTCGACGTGTTCCGGCCGGCGCACCAGGTTGTGGAGCTCGTACGGATCGCTGGCCAGGTCAAAGAGGTGGCTGGGCGCAAAGGTCTCGCGGTCCACAGCCAGCTTCAGGCTGCCCTCGCGGATCATGAACCAACCGGATTCGTCCTCCGAGAAGACGGCGTCGTTTTCGTCCTGCGGGCGGCCGCAGATGGCGGGCGCATAGTCGCGCCCCTCGGCGGTGGGCTCGGCAGGCAGGCCAGCCAGGCCCAGGACCGTCGGGTACAGATCCGTGCTCGAGACGAGCGCCTCGCTTGTGGCGCCCTGGGCGCCGCCCGGCGCGTAGGCGATCAGCGGGACGCGGGTCGACTCTTCCCAGAAGGAGGCCTTGTTGCGCAGGCCGTGGGAGCCCTGCATGTCACCATGGTCCGAGGTAAAGATCACGGCGGTGCGGTCGGCCAAGCCCAACTCCTCAAGGCGCCGGAGCAGCCGCCCGATGCCATGGTCCAACTGGGTGATCATGGCGTAGTAGAGGCGGATGTACTCGTCCAGATCGCCGGCGTAGCGCAGGGCGTCGGGATCCTCGTCACGTGGCGGTGACGGGGGGCTGTACGTGGGCGTGTAGGGGTCCACGTCCGAGGCGTTGGGCCGCCGCACTATCGGCATCCCCGCGTAGCGCTCATAGAACTCGGGCGCCGGCTGCACCGGGTAGTGCGGGTTCTGGTATGAGACGAACAGGGCAAAGGGGCCCTCGGCCATCCCCTCGAGCCGCTCGATGGCCAGATCGGTCGTCACATCGGTGCGGTGCCGGCCAAAGCGGTGCTCGCGATCATCTTCGTCGTAAAAGCAGACGTCCTTGTAGAAGCCGTTGTAGCATTGGTAGCCGATGAACTCCTGGAAGCCGCCGCGCAGCTCAGCCGGGATCGGCTCGTTGCCCTTGCCGCCCAGGTGCCACTTGCCCACGTAGCCGGTGCGGTAGCCGCCGTCGTTCAGGGCGCCGGCCAGGGTCCGCTCACCGGCTGGGATGCGCGCGGCGTTCCCCAGCGTGTCGTTCTGGCAGCAGTAGCGCCCGGTGAAGAGGTTGGCGCGCATCGGCGTACAGAGCGGCGCCGAGGAGTAGGTGTTGCGGAAAAGGACGCCACGCGCCGCCAGGCGGTCCAGGTTGGGCGTGTGCACCTGGGGGTTGCCCATGCAGCCGAGGGCAAAGGCGTGCAGCTGGTCGGCAAAGATGAACAGGATATTGGTCGCCGCGGGGCGCGACGAGCACTCGGACATATCATCCTCCAGATCGGTCAGCAACAAGAAGGGAGCACCCCCGCCAGACGGCGGGGGCCCTTTTCGTTAGGCCAGGTCGATGACGTGCGACGCGTCCCCGTGGACAATGGTGTAGCGCTTCGCGTCAAAGGGAGCCTGGCAGTACGGATTGTCGAAACGCGGATAGTCACCGAGGCGGATGACCTGCCCGTCCACGCGCAGGTCGCCCTCACAGCCGAACTCGACGCGCCCCAGCGAGGGCGAGTCGTAGGTCAGCTCCACGGCATCGCCGGCCAGGCTGGCGCTGGCGATCCTGTCCACAAAGCGGGCGTAGGAGCCGTGGCTGGCGGGATTGCCGAGCTCACACACCCAGGCGTTCTTGGGGCCCAAGGCGACGAGCTCGTGCGGGCCGGGCGCCCAGCCGGCCGGGGCGTCCAGCGGGCGGATGACCTCGACGACGTCGTCGCGTGGGGCCGCCCAGCGCATCGGGTTCAGCGAGCGCAGGGCCACGTAACCGTCCCCCTTGCGCCCAAACACCCAGCCGTCCCGCTCAGTCCACTCGTCAAAGGCGAACTGCGGAAAGTAGGCATGGGTGAACCACATGTGCGACAGGGCCGGGTCAAAGCGGTACAGGCAGACCAGCACGTTGCGGTGCGCGGCGGCCCGTGGCAGGAAGGCGTTGGCATGCCAGTAGTCGGGCCGGCTCTGGCCGATGTCTCGGGCGCCGGGCTGCGTGGTATAGACGACGGCGCGGTCGGCCAGGGTGGCCTGCCAGATGTGCTGCTGGAAGCCGTGCTTCCCCTTGCGAAAGTCCTGCGCGCAGGAGAGCATGTAGTCCGGCGTGCGGAAGGTGTAAACGTTCACCTTGCTCATCGCCGTGTTGTCCGGGTCACGCTCGAAGGGCAGGCCGAGCCGCGCGGCCTCCTTCTGGTGGTCGTTGAAGGCCTTGATGCGCGGGTACATGTTGTGCTTTTCGGGGCAGAGGCGCATCGAGGTGTCGATCACCAGGTGGTGGTCAAACAGCTGGGCGCCCCAGAAGAAGCCGATGTCGTCCAGGCTGCCGGGGTCCACGCCGTGGTCGAGGGCCTCCTCCGCGTCGAGAGAGTGGCGCTCGCGGTTCTCCAGCTCGGCGGGCAGGTCGGTGGCGACGCGGCGGATAGCCTCCGGCAGGCGGTAGGAACAGGTGGTCATCATCAGCGCGGAAGGGCTCATCTTCTCGCGGTAGTGGCCCAGCCCCCACATCAGCCAGGCGAGGGCCGAGGTCGGCTCGTTGCGCGGGTTGAGCGTGAAGCGCGTGTAGGTACGGCCGTGGGTCGAGCCGAAGGTGCCGCGGAAGGAGTTCAAGCCGATGTGCAGGAAGGTCAGGTCCAAGAGACCGGTGGCCTGCCGGCGGAAATCGTCGCGCTCGGCATAGTCGACGAGGTTGGGCAGGGCCATGAGGTCCTCGTCGTAGTAGCAGTTCGAGTTCCACTCGCTATAGCCGAAGCGGATGCGCCAATCCAGCCAGCGGGTGATCATCTTCTCGGCGTGCTCGCGGTGCCAGCGGCCCGTCTGCCCGTTGTTGGGAAAGACGCGGTAGGGGAACAGCTGCCCGGCGAGAAGCTCGTTGGTGTGGTGGATGATCTGGTGGTTCTCGGTGCAAAAGCACATGTGCTCTTCGCCCGGCTCGGTCAGCCAGTAGATATGGCCGATACAGGCCTCGGCGATCGCCTCACGCAGTTCGGGGGTGAGGAGGCGCGAGTTCGGGTAGCGGTAGAGCATGCGCAGGAGCGCCGCCATGCTAAAGTCGCAGCAATCCAGGCGCCGGCGGATGTGTTCGAGAGCCCGGGAAAAGTGCTCCATCACCAGGGGCGGGGCGCTCTCCCCGCGGGCCTCTAGCTCCAGCTTGGGGAACTCCAGGTATACCACGCCCCACGCGGAGCGCAGGGTGTCGCGGTAGAGGGGCAGGCCCGGGGCCTCATCGGCCATGAAGCGGAGCAGCGTCAGCGCGCGCGCGGAGGCCTCGGGGCACTCGGGTTTCTGAGACGTCACAACAGTTCCTCCAGGGTCGCTATGGATGGACGGATGTCAGTCACTCGAAGCGGGCGTTGTAGGCGTCGACGATCTTGCCCACCACGCGGACGCGCTCGATATCCCCGGTGGAAGAGATCTCGTCCGAGATGCCCAGGACCAGCCGTGGGGCGAACATCTCGATGAGGCGGTGGGTATATTCCTCCAGCATCGAGACGGGGTAGATCTCGTCAAAGAGGATGGCCGGCAGGCCGTCGACGAGGACCATGTCGTTGCCCAGGCCGGCGAGGATCTCCTCAAGCGTCACGTCTCCCTGGGGCTGCGGGGTGATCGCCTCGATCCCGTCGAGGCGGGTCTCGTGGGCCAGGGGGAGCAGGGTGCGGGTGTCACCGTCCCAGTGGGCGTAGACGAACTTGCCCGCCGCGTGCAGCGCGTCGATGCGCCGGTGGTAGGCCGGCATGACGTACTGACGGAAGAGGCGCGGCGGCAGCGTGCCGCAGTGGATGTTGTCTCCAAAGTTGATGATGTCGACCGGTGAGGCGTTGATGACCTCGATCATGCGGGCGTGCGAGTCGTCCAGGGCGCGGAAATAAGCCGCCACCTCATCGGGCCAGTCGTAGAGGGCATAGATGGCGTTCTGCACGCCCATGGTGTTGATAAACAAATCCTGGATGTTGATGCGCGGCATATACATGGTCGGCGCGCCCAGGTCGCCCCACTCGGCGAACACGGCGTCGTAGGCCTGCTGGTCCCAGTGCCAGGCGGTATGGTCGGCGCGCCAGGTGGCCACGCGCATCTCCTCCGGCGTGGCGATGGACCACTTGACGTGGATCTGCCGGGGGGAGTTGGGCGTGCTGCGCAACACCTCCACCTGCTTGCCGACGGGGGTGTGCGTGGTGACCTCGGTATCGGTCGCGTTCAGGGCGCGGCGGGTGGTATAGACCGCCGAGTGCTCCTCAGCCCGGAAGGCGCTGTTGAACTGGTAGATGCGCGCCGAGCAGTCCAGCGAGCGGAAGATGTCCGCCTCAGAGAGGCCCTCGTACGGCTCGGGCAGTGCCTCGCCGGCGAAGCGCTTGTCGGTCAGCCAGCACTGGATGCGCGGCTGCCAGATGATCCGCCCGCCCGACTCTCCGAAACAGACTTGACGGTGTAGCAGGGGCCAATTGCGTGTCACAGTTAGTGCTCCCGTATGCGACGATGGATCTGAGATTCACACGTTGCCGACCATGAAATGGTCTACTTGTTAAGCGCTGAGCCGGATGATGCAGTCAAGGGCGGCGTACAGGCCGCTCGGGTCGGCGATGCCGCGGTCGGCGATGTCAAACGCCGAGCCGTGTGCCGTGGTGCCGCAGGGCACCGGCAGCCCCATGAAGATCGTGGCGCGCTCTCCCATGGGCTGCAGTTTGGAAGGGATGTTGACCTGGTCGTGGTACATGCCCACCACGCCGTCGAACTCGCCCGCCAGGGCACGCGCGAACACCGAGTCCGCCGGCAGCGGCCCGACGGCGTCGATCCCCTCGGCGCGGGCAGCGGCTACGCCCGGGGCAATCTGCTCGATCTCCTCCCGGCCAAAGAGGCCTCCCTCGCCGCCATGGACATTCAGGGCCGCAATGGCGATGCGCGGCGCCCCTTGACCGACCTTTCGGAGGGCCGCGTGTAGCTGCCTGGTATGCCGGAGGACGCTATCGCGCGTGATCAGGTCGGCAATAGCGCGAAAGGGCACGTGTTCGGCCAGCCTGGTGGTCCAGACGCGGCCCATGACGCCCAGGGTGTATGTGTCGGGGCTGGCCGTCAGATCGGTCATGTAGGCCATCTCGTCCGGGTAGTCGTAGCCCGCCAGGTGGAAGGCCTCTTTGTTCATCGGCGCCGAGACCACCCCCTGCACCCGGCCGGCGGCGGCGAGCCGGAAGGCCTCCCGGATGCAGAGCGCCGCGCCCCGCCCGGCCGCAGCGCTCAGATGGCCGCGGGCGACGGTGAGCGGTTCGAGCTCCGGCGGGCGCAACACGTCCAGCAGGCCGGGGCGGAACCGTGCCTCCTCGGGAGAACCGACCTCGCGGACGGCCGTGGGCAACCCGGCCAGGGCGATGGCCGCCCGCATCACCGCCGGGTCGGCCACCACAAAGGGGCGGCAGCGCCGGTAGAGGTCGGCGTCCTGCAGGCTTTTCGCGGTGACCTCGGGGCCGATGCCGGCGGCGTCCCCCATAGTGATGGCGATGATCGGAATGGTCATGAGCGGGGTCCCTCCTCAGCCGATGACGTCCCAGGCGAACAGGTGGGCCAGCGGCGCTCCCCAGGTGGCGCGCGGCACCAGGCGGATAGCCACGGCCCGCCGTCCGATGGGGCGCCGCACGAGGCGCTGGTGGTTGTCGTGCTCGTCGACGGCGGTGTGCCAGCGCCCGGCCTCGTCGAGCACCTCGATGGTAAAGGCGCGCGTCATCGCGGGCGTCACGCCGGCCGGCGGATCGTCGAGGGTGTAGGCGCAACGCATGCGATGGTCGGCGCGGTCGCGCGCCAGGTCGGAGTCAAAGACCAGGCGCACCTCACGCACCTCGCGCGGCCCGCCAAAGCGGTATTCGACCCAGGAAGCCCCCGGCGCCCCGGCCCAGCCGTGGCCACTCGCCCCGCTGGGGCGGTCGATCCCGCTGCGCAGGGGTTCGGGGTCTCCGGAGGAGGCGCTCAGGGCGGCCTCGCGCGTCAGTGCGGCGACGGCGCGGCGGCGCCCCGGGAGCCAGCAGTCGTCGTCCATCAGGGTCTGCTGGAGCTCGCCAAGGCGTTCTGCGTAGACGCCGCGCGGCGCCAGCCCGTGGCGCGCGGCGATGGCCGCGGCGGTGCCCACCGCCTGCCCGAGGAGGGCGCAGGTCTTCATGACGCGCGATGAGCTCAGCGCCGCGTGCGTCGTGCTGATGTTGCGCCCCGCGCAGAACAGGTTGGCCACGTTCCGCGAGTAGAGGCTGCGGTAGGGAATGCCCCACGGCGAGGGCGCCGGATGAAAGATGGTCGGCTCACCCGGGTAGTGCAGGCCGGCGGGATGGTGATCGTCCATGGTCCAGCCGGCGTAGGCAACGACGTCATCAAACGGCCCGCCCGCCTCGACGTCCCGCTGTGAGACGATATAGTCGCCGACGTAACGGCGGCTCTCCCGCTTGCCGGGCAGGAACCCGACCCAATCGAGCACCCAGTTGTCGGCCCCGTGGTCGCCGCGGTTCTTGATGTGGTCCCAAACGCCGTAGACGGCCTTGAGCAGCTCGTCGCGCAGCGCCTCGGTGTCGTGGATCGAGTCGGCCTCACCGCCCAACTCGATCCACCAAAAGTTGGCGCCGGGCAGGGCATGGTCGCGATAGGGCAGGTTCTCGTCGCTCGCGTACACGTTGGCCCAGGGGGGCGGGGTGTAGGGCTGCGGGCGATCCGTCTGGCGGGCCTGCAGGAGCAGGCTCATGCCCATGGTGCGTTGGTCGGCCAACTCGGGCTCGATCGACTCGTCGAACTCACCGCGGGCCTCGCGGCCGATGCGGTACTCGGCGCCGCTCAGGGGCGCCAGGATGCTGTCTCCGGAGCAGTCGGCAAAGAGGGCGGCCTCGACGGTGTGCCAGGTCTCGGCGGTGCCCTGCCAGCCGCGCACGGAGGCGAGGCGGTCGCCGCGCATGGTCGCGTCAAGGCAGGAGCAGTTCAGGAGGAGGGTGATGTTCGGCTCCAGCCGCACCTTTTCGTACAGCAGCGCGTCCCACAGGGGATAGATCTTTTGCGGGTTGCGCCGCAGGTTGTCGAGTTCGATCTCTTCGATGAGGCCCGTCTCGCGGTTGTTGGACCCGTGGGCTCCGCAGACCCACATGCGGACCTCGGAGGAGGCGTTGCCCCCCAGGACGGGGCGGTCGTGCATGAGGGCCACGCGGGCCCCGTGGCGGGCGGCGGCGATGGCGGCACACATGCCCGCCAGGCCCCCGCCGACGACACACAGGTCCACCTGATGCGTGATATGCCGCATGGTACCGCCTCCTGGCTCTCTGCTATCGCTATTGTCGTGGCTTTCCGTCCGCCCAGACGGAGGTGCCGCGGGCGCGTGCCCAGCCGGCCATGCGGGCTGGGTCCCCCTGCCAGAGGCGGGGCACCGCCCACGCCGCGGCCTGCGGGGGCGCCGCGCATTCCAGGCGGATGACGGGGAAGAGCTCGTCAGGGGACTCCACCGGCAGCCCGCTGATGAGCAGTTCGTCGCCCGACTGGGCGAAGGGCACCTCCTGCCCGGTTGCTAGCAGCACCGCCCGGCGCACCGGAGTGGCCAGGCCGGCCAGGCGCACCTCGCCGCGGCCATCCCAGAAGCGGACGATGAGGTACAGGTTGTTGCCCCGGCGGGTCTGGCGGCCATAGGTGATGAACTCGGTGACGTCGCCGGCCTCGGAGCCATAGATCGCCTCGCCATTGCGGGCCAGCCAGCGGCCGATGGCGTCGGAGCGGGCCACGAACGCGGCGGGCAGTTCCCCCTCCGACGTGGGGCCGACGTTCAGGAGGAGATTGCCCCCCTGGCCGGCCGCCTCCACGAGCATGTCGAGCAGGTAGTCCGCCGGGCGCCAGCGCTCGCCGATGGTGTGCCCCCACAGGCGCCAGGTGCTCACCTGGCACGACTCCCACAGTCGGCCTGGCTCCGGCGTGATGTGGTGTTCAGGCGTGCCAAAATCCCCCAACGTGCGCGAGCGCCCCACGCCCTCCTCGGCCTGGTCCTCCTCTGAGAGCCCCAGACGGTTGTTGATCAGGATGCCGGGCTGGAGGGAGCGGATCGTGTCGACCAGTTCCTGGCTGCGCCACACCTCCTGGGAGTGCGGCCAGGCCCCGTCGAACCAGATGACGTCGATCGGGCCATAGTTGGTCAGCAGTTCGCGCACCTGGG
Source organism: Anaerolineae bacterium (assembly GCA_040768605.1). Taxonomy (GTDB): domain Bacteria; phylum Chloroflexota; class Anaerolineae; order UBA1429; family UBA1429; genus JAAZBY01. The sequence continues at coordinate 495,185 of JAXGMP010000003.1, forward strand.
CGTGGACATAATCGCGGAAGGCCTCCCAGCCCTGGGGATCGCGCGAGGGGCCGTCCCAGTAGGCGGGAATGCGCCAGTCGGCCAGGGAGTAATAGAGCCCCACCCGCAGGCCGGCGGCGCGGAAGGCCTCGACGTACTCGCCGACAAAATCGCGCCGCGGCGCCTGCCGGGCGCTCGAGTAGTCGGTATGAGCCGTATCCCACAGGCAGTAGCCGTCGTGGTGGCGGCTGGTGAGCACGGCGTAGCGCGCCCCCCCACGCGCGGCGACCGCAGCCCACTGGGCCGCATCGTAGCGCGTGGGGTTCCAGCGACAGGCCGCCTGCGCGTAGGCGGCCTGATCGAGGTGATCACGGAAGAGGGTCTGCTCGCCGCGCCCGATGGCCGCGTATGGCCCCCAGTGGATAAAGAGGCCGTAACGCGCCAGGCTGAACCAGCGCCACATCTCCGGGTTGGCGGTCATGTTCCCTCCGTTCGTGCGAGCGCGCGGCAGGCCCTAGTGAGCGGGCGGCTGCACGCGTGCGAGTGTGGCCGGGTCCTCCCCGGCGGCGAGGCCGCGCAGCCGCAGGGCAAAGCGCGTCTCGACGGGCGGGATCAGGTACTGCGGCAGGGTGCCCGGCCCGCACGATTCGCCGCCCAACCCCGACTGTACCAGGTCCAGGTTCAGCGTGATCTCCTCCCGCCGCCTGAGCTCGTGGAGGTGCGTCGCCCGGGTCAGGTCGGCCGCGGTGTAGTGATGCGCGCTGACGTTGATGGTCGGTGTGTCGCGGGAGGGCAGTGAGGTGGCCAGCAGCCCCGCTCCGGATTCGCTGCAGAGGGCGGCCCAGCGCACGTCGGTCTTGTTGCCGTTTTCCTGCGGGTACACGTACGGGAAGTACTGCTCGTCGACCGAGCCGGCGTAGCGCCCCACCAGCGCAGAGGCCTTGCGGTCGGCATAGGTCTCTTCGGGGCCACGCCCGAACCAGGTGAACTCCTGGAACCCGCCGGGGACGGTCATCGTCAGGCCGATGCGCGGCAGCTCGGGCAGCCCCTCCGCCGGCACCAGGTGGGTGTCGATGAGCACATCGCCGTTGCCGATGATGGTGTAGGTATAGTCCACCGCAAAGGCCACCTGGCCCTTGGGGTCCAACAGGTCGGCACGGACGGCCACCTCCACGACCTGCGCGCGGGTCTGCCTGGCGCGGAACTCGCGCAGTGACGGCGTCAGCGCGTTGTACCCGGCCGCGCGCCAGCGGGCGTCGTGCAGATGGCGGGGCCGCGTGGAGAGGCCCACGCCGCGGATCTCATCGAGCACCTCGATGGTCGGCTCGCGCCCCTCGGCGCGCAGCGTTTCCAGCACGCGCCTGCTTGAGACGCCGTCGTTATCGGTGGGGGCCCGCCAAATGTTCGCCTGCGGACCGACGGCCAGCAGGTCCACGCCGTCGCGCCGGAAGTGGCTGATGGTCCCGTCGCACTTGGCGAAGGCGACCTCAAAGCCACGCCCACGGATGACGAGGGCATCGTCCGAGTCGTCCATTGCCACGGGCGGGATCGCCGCCAGCGTCGGGGGGGCCGCCTCGGCGACGGGCAGGGGCACGCGGAACTCGCTCTTGGCCACCTCGTGGCCCGCCGGGGCCCAGGGGGTCTCGGTGGCCAGGTAGAAGCGTACGTTCAGCCAGTACTCGGCGCCGGGCGTCACGGTCGGGTGCCGGTAGGGGGCGGAGAGCGTCTGGCTCTGGCCTGGGCGCAGCGTCAGCCGCGGCAGCGCGCCCGACTGGATGGCTACGCCGTCCTCGAGAAGCGACCACTCGCCGCGCAGGTTGCCCAGATCGCTAAAGTCATACCGGTTGGTGACGGTGAAGCGGCCGGCCAGGGCATCCACGACGGTGACGCGGGCGGGCTCCATAAGCTTCTTGTACTCGAGGAGCGAGGGGTGCACCCGGCGGTCCGGGTTGACCAGGCCGTTGATGCAAAAGTTGCTGTCGTGCGGGGCCTCGCCAAAGCTGCCACCGTAGGCGTACCAGACCGTGCCGTCCTCGGCCACCTGGCGCAGGCCCTGGTCCACCCAGTCCCAGATAAAGCCGCCGCGCAGGCGGGGGTGGCTCTCGATCGCTTCCCAGTACTCCTTGAGGTTGCCGCAGGAGTTGCCCATGGCGTGGGCGTACTCGCACATGAAGATCGGGCGGTCGTCGTTGGGATCGTTGGCGAACTCGAGCAGGCGCTCGATGGTCGGGTACATCGGCGGAATGATGTCGCTGACGCGCCGCGACATCTCCGGGTCGCGCACGATCGGCTCCCAGTGCAGGGGGCGCGTGGGGTCGAGGGCACGCACGGCGTCGGCCTCGGCGTCGATGTTGCGGCCCATGCCCGACTCGTTCCCCAGCGACCAGATCAGGATGCTGGGGTGGTTCTTATCTCGCAGGACCATGCGGGTGCCGCGCGCGACGTAGGCCGCGGTGAAGAGCGGGTCGTCGCTGATGGCCAGCCGGCCGTGGCACTCGACGTTGGCCTCGTCGATGACGTAGAGGCCGTACTCGTCACACAGCTCGTACCAGCGCGGGTGGTTCGGGTAGTGGGAGGTGCGCACGGCGTTCAGGTTGTGCTGCTTCATCAGCAGGATGTCCTGCAGCATAGAGGCCTCGTCGACCGTCTTGCCCAGGTAGGGGTCATGCTCGTGGCGGTTGACGCCGCGGAAAACGATCGGCACGCCGTTCAGCAGGATCTGCCCGTCGCGGATGTCCACCTGGCGGAAGCCAACACGGCAGCTTTCCACTGCGACGGCTGCGCCCGACCCGTCGCGCACGGTGAGGAGCAACGTGTAGAGGTTGGGCTGCTCGGCGTTCCACTTGAGCGGGTTGCCCACCGCCGGCGACAGGTCGACCTGGCGCTCCTCGCCGGGAGCCAGCCTCAGGTCGGCCACCGTTTCGGTCAGGACCGTCTGGCCGGAGGCATCCAGCAGGCGCGCCTCGAGCGCATAGCCGCGGACGGGCTCCGCCCCGTAGTTGCGCAGCCAGCCGGCCACCTCGAGGGTGGCATCGCGGTAGGCCGCGTCTAGGGGCGTGCGCACGCGGAAATCGCGCAGGTGCACGGCCGGCGCGGACCAGAGATAGACGTCGCGGTGGATGCCGCTCAGCCGCCAGTGATCCTGGTCCTCGAGGTAGGAGCCGTCGGACCAGCGTACCACTCGCAAGGCGAGGGTGTTCGCGCCGGGGCGCACGACGTGGGTCACGTCGAACTCGGCGGGCAGGCGGCTGTCCTGGCTGTAGCCGACCATCTGGCCGTTTACCCACAGGTGGAAGGCGCTCTCGGCGCCCTCGAAGGTGAGGAACACGCGCCGACCCTGCCAGCCTGCGGGCACCTCGAAGGTGGTGCGGTACACGGCGGTGGGGTTGTCCTCCTCGGGCACACGCGGGTAGGTGTCGATCGGGAAGGGGTACTGCACGTTGGTGTAGCGGGGCGGGTCATAGTCGCCCTGGGTCTGCCAGCTGGCGGGGACACGCATGTCATCCCAGGAGGAAGTGTCCAGGTCGTCGGCGGCCAGGCTGTCGGGCGCCGACTGCGGGTTGGGCGCCCAGTAGAACTTCCACTGGCCGTTCAAGAGCAGCAGGTAGGGCGACGCGTAGCGATCCCCGGCCCAGGCCAGCGCCTCATCGGGGTAGGGGACCAGGGTGGCGTGGGCAGGTTCCTTGTTGCGGTCAAAGACGCCGGGGTTCTGCCAGTCCCTGGGGTCGTCAAAGGCGATGGTGGTCATCGGTGCGGCTCCTCTGCGTTGAGCGGCTCCCGGATGGCCGGGAGCGCCAAGTTCCGGCAATCAGTGTCGGGCAGCGCAGCCTATTCTACCCGGATGGGATGGCTGCGCCAAGGCGCACAACCGCCGGCGGACGGGGGTCTGTCCGCCGGCGGCGTCGGCCGCCATCGCGTCAGGAGATGAGGTACAGGAAGGGCGCCGTCGACCAGGGGTGGCAAAGGGAGTCCTTCTCGTCCCCGAGAAAGCTCTCCCAGGTGGTCGTGGCCCCTTCGGAAAGCATCTTGCCCCATTCGCGCTTGATGAGGGCCAGCGCCTCCTCGTGCAGGCCCGCCTTGCGCAGGGCCGGCAGGAAGTAGAACTGGAAGTAGGGCGAGCAGCGACACAGCCGGTCGTAGCCGGCCAGCATGGCGCGCATGGCCCGCGTGGCCTCCGCGCCCTGCAAGACCTCCAGGTATACGGCCAGCCCGTTCGTCTGCCAGGAGGTGCCGTCTGACAGATTGCCGCCGTCGATGGCATCGTGAAAGACTGTGCCGTCGTAGAAGGTCTTGCGGATGGCCGCGGCCAGCCGCTGGGCCTGCTCACGGAGGGCGCCGCGCTCCGGGCGGCCCAGGTCGGCAGCGATGTCCGCCAGAGTCTGGACGTAGCCGAGGAAGAACAGGTTGAGCGGGCAGGAGGTGCCCTGCCGGTCGATGCCCGGGTGCGGAAAGTTATGCCAGCCGACGCCAGGATGGTCGATAAAGTTGCGCAGCCCCTGCGCCGCGTACTCCTCGTAGTCAAAATCGACCAAGCCGGCGGCGTTCAGGTGCCGGTCGTACCACTCCTTCAGGGCGAGCGCCTTGGTGAGGGTCTCGGCCGGCTTGTAGTAGACGCCGCGGTTCTCTTTGTGGAAGCGCTGGCCGAGCAGCGGGATCAGCGAGTAGTCCAGCAGGGTGGTGTGCGTGCCGGGGTAGATGCAGTTGATCTGCCCGTTCGGGTTGATCGGCACCCGCAGGAAGCACTCCAGGTACCACTGCAGATAGGACGGCTCACCAAAGCCCTTCCAGAGGCTCTGGGCGATGAACACGCCATCTCCCCAGTACTGGGCCTGCTCGCGCGTGGGGCAGTCGATGAGGTGTTCCTGCGCGCCGATGGCCAGCGTATGCTGACATATCGCGACGATGCGCCCCAGGGCCTCGTCGTCGGTGTGGAAGGACTGCTTGACGGTCAATGGGGCGCGCTTTTCCAGGCAGCCGACCTGATGCACGTGGACGCCGGAGGTCTTCCCGCGGATGACCATGTGCAGGTAGCGGAAGCCGCTCCAGGTAAAGGAGGCGAAGCGCTGCATCCCCTGCCGCGTCGTGTAGCGCACCGAGTAGCGAGTGCCCTTGCGGAAGATCCAGGGGCGCCCCTCGCGCAAGAGCTCCGCGCCCGAGATCTCCACCACCAGGCCGGCGGGGGCCTCCAGGCCGATCATATAGTGGCCGACCAGTTCCTCGCCGAGGTCAAAGGTGACGGCGTTGGCGGAGGCCAGCGCGTGGTGGAGGGCCTCGAGAGAGAAGGGTTGCCAATCTCCGGCGGGGAGGAGGGTCTCCTCATCGCAGGTGGCCGAGACGTCGGCAATGTCGTCTGCCCCGGTGCCCGGCGCTCGCCAGGCGCGCATGGCCACCGGCGCGACGTTGGCGCGCTCGAGCATGGGCGTCAGGCGCGGGGAGTAGCCGCTCCAGATGCTATCGGCGTCGGGCACCGCCACGGCGTTGGGCCAGGCGGCCATGTCGCGGTCGGTGAAGCGCTTGCCCGGCCAGCCCTCCGGCTCCAGCCGCGCGTCATAGTCCTCGCAGTAGCCCAGCGCCCAGCCACGCGCCGCCACCGGCTGGCGCCACATGGGCAGGTCCAGGCACTTCCAGTTCTCATCGCTGACGACCTGGTAAGGGCCGTACTCGATCTGCACGAGCAGGCCGCCGCGAGAGGGGATGATGCAGGCGATGTTGGTGCCGCGGGCGTGGTGGACGAGGATGGCCAGGCTCACGCGGGCCTCCCCCTCGGGCCAGTCGACGAGCAGGTCGTCGTAGTGGCACCAGGCCGGGTCGCCGTGAATGGGCCCGCGGGCCACGTAGCGGCCGTTCACGTACAGCACGTAGTGATGACTGGCCGAGATGCGGATGCGGATCGGGCCGGGGGCCAGGGCGTCCGGCTCGCTGACGCGCAGCGTCTTGGTAAAGAGGACGTACTGGTTGTCGGTCTCCTCGGGAGACCAGATCCACTGGGGTTCGGCGGGCCTTCTCAGCATGCGCGGGCTCCGATCACTAGGGCTGGGCTGCGTATCGCCTCACTATAGGCGAGGCGGGGACTCCCCTGCAAGTCCCCGCCTCGGCGGACGGTATATGCTGGCGGGGGTCCTACGGGGCCACCCCTAGGGTGCGCAGGTGCGCCATGGCGCGCTGGCCGGCCGTATCGGCATCGGGCAGCGGCATGAACTCGCCCGAGACCCAGCCCTGATAGCCGGTGGCCTGCAGGGCCTTCAGGATGCTGGCAAAGTCCAGGTGGCCGGCGCCGGGGTGCCAGCGGTTCGAGTCGGCCACGTGAAAGTGCAGGATGTGCTTGCTACAGGCGGCGATGGAACCCTCGATCGACGGCTCCTCGATGTTCATGTGGAAGGTGTCCAGGAGCAGCCCCAGGTTCGGCGCGCCCACCTCGTCGATGAGGGCCAGGCCCTCTTCCACGGTGTTGATGAGCGTAGTCTCGTAGCGGTTGAGGGGCTCCAGGGCCAAGCGGACGCCGGAGCGCCCCGCCGCCTCACAGCATTCCTTCAGCGCGGCGACCATCCAGCGGCGCGCCTGCGCGGGGTCAACCCCCGGGCGCACCACGCCGCGAAGGAGGCCGATGATGATCAGGGCCTCCAAGCGCGATGCGACCGGCACGTGCGACACGGTGCGGTCGATGGCCGCCCGCCGCACGGCGGCGTCGGCGTCGACGTAAGACAGGCCCTCCTCTCCCCAGGCCTGGCCAGTACCGATGGCCGGCACGGTCATCCCGTGGGAGCGCACCAGGTCGTACAGCTCGCCGGCGTCCACCAGGGCGGGGTCGCGGATGGCGAGCTCGACGCCGCCGTAGCCCCAGGAGGCGATCTTGCGCACGTTGTCGGCCAGGTTGCCCTTCAGGGCCACGGCCTGAAACTGCGCGGCGTGGGTCGACAGGACCAGACTGATCTTCACGGCCTCGCTCCTATAGGCCGGGCGAGCCCCACCTGAGGCTCGCCCGGGGGTGGGTCACCTAGGGCTCATTCACCTGGCCGATGCGCGGCAGGGCGTAGACGGTCTTCCAGCCCTTGCTGAGCGGTTCGCGCAAGAAGGGCTCCATCTCCTCCTGGCTGCGCAGCGTCACCTCTTCTACGGGCGGCACGGTGCCGGCCGGGAAGGTCTTCAGGATGTCGTCCTGCACCATGGTGAGGTAGCGGAGGATGGCGGCCATGGGGCGCTTGGCCTTCTGGGCCGTGGCGCGGGTTGGCTTGCCGACCACTCCCTCGGGGGTCGCCGAGATCTCGATGGCAAAGTGGCCTTCGCCCTCTGACCAGCGGCTGGGCCGCCCGAAGGGGTCGACCGACTTGTCAAAGTGGCCGTCGGGCAGGTAGGCCTTGCCCTCCGTGTCGACCGCGGCGGCCATGTCCACCATTTCGGGGAAGAGGAGCAGGCCGAGGGCGGTCTCCGACTCGTCCGCGTGGACAAAGTCCGTGTCCCAGCCGCCGCCGCGCTCGCGGGTGCGGAAGAACTCACGCACGGCGCGGTGCCAGTCGATCACCCGGAAGATGCCGGGCAGCTGGTAGCGCTTCTGGAACTCCTGGATGGCCGACTCGAGCACCCACAGCTGGCCGTGGTTGTTGATGATGATCTGCTTGCGAAAGCCGTCATTCCAGAGGCCCAGCATCACGTCGATCATCATCTCGCGGACGACCGTCTCGCGGACGATCACGGTGCCCGGCATGCCCAGGTGATGGTAGGGATGGGCGCCGTACATGAGCGGCGGCAGAGCCAGGTTCACGGGCGCCCCGCTCTTGGCCGTGTAGCGACGCACGCCCTCGACGATCGCGCTGACAAAGAGCGTGTCGGCGGCCGAGACGGTGTGCTGGCCATGCAGCTCCGAGCAGCCCACGGGGATGAACACCACGTCGTTCTTGCGCCGGTTGGCCTCCACCTGGTGGCGGATGGTGGTCTGGATATAGGAGCCGGCCTTGGCCCACTCCACGGGGGAGGGGATGCCGTACTCTGCGAGGATGGCGTCGATCTGCGCGTCGCTGGCCTCCCAGATCTCTTTCTTCATGCGGCCGACGGGGTTGTCCTCAAAGAACAGGTCGGGCTGGTCGGTTGGCAGCCAGCCTGTCGGGTTGGTTTTCTTTGGCATCTTGAACTCCTCTTGCTGGTTTACGATGACGGAGGTGGCGGGCGGTCAGCTCTGCCGCGCTGGATCGACCTCACGGAGCGCAACGGGGCGCTTCTCATCCAGCGAGCGCTTGGCGGCGTAGGCCATCACTACGGCCTCGCGGCCGTCCGGCCCGCCCACCGGCGGGGCGGTGTTTCCGGCAACCGCCTTGAGGAAAGCCTCCATCTCGCGGAGGTAGGCCTCGGTGTAGCGCTCGACGAAAAAGTACAGGAGCGGAGCGGCCTGGGTGCCCTCGGCGCCCAGCACGGCCGCCTCGTGCGCGGCGGGGTTGCCCACCACCACGGCGCCCTCGGAACAGAGCACCTCGACGCGCTGGTCATAGCCGTACACGGCGCGGCGGCTGTTGTCGATGGAGCCCAGCGCGCCCCCGGCAAAGCGGAGGGTGGCCAGGGCGGTGTCGATATCGCCGGCCGCCCCGATGGCCGGATCCACGAGGACGGCGCCGGTCGCATAGATCTCCTGCGCGTCCTGGCCCACCAGGAAGCGGGCCATGTCAAAGTCGTGGATGGCCATGTCGAGGAAGAGCCCGCCCGACACACGCACATAGTCGATGGGCGGCGGGGCCGGGTCGCGGCTGGTGATGCGCACCAGGTGGGGCTCGCCGATCTTGCCGCTGGCGACCAGGTCGCGGGCGCGGGCAAAGCTCGGGTCAAAGCGCCGGTTAAAGCCGACCTGGAACTTGACGCCGCTGGCCGCCACCGCCTCGAGCACGCGGTCGATGCGCGCCAGGTCGAGGTCGATCGGCTTTTCGCAAAAGATGTGCTTGCCGGCCTGGGCCGCCGCCTCGATGAGGGGGGCGTGGGTGTCGGTGCTGGTACAGATGACCACGGCGTCGACCGACGGATCGTCGATCACGCGCCGCGGATCATCATAGGCCCGCGCGACGCCCAGTTCGGCAGCCAGTTCCTGGGCCGCGGCGACACGGATGTCCGCGATGGCGGCCAGGCTGGCCCCCGGCAGCCGGGTGGCCAAGTGCCTGCCGTGCAGCCGGCCGATGCGGCCGGCGCCCAGCAGGCCCAGGCGGATCGTCTTGCTCATGGACAACCTCCTTCGGTAGCGAGTCTGTGGACGCTAGCGCCGCCTCAGTTGGGCTTGACCAGGATCTTGCCGTCCTTGCGGTCGCCCGAGCGGGCGATGGCGTCCACGGCGTTGTCCAGAGCGTAGCGGGCCGTGATGATCGGGCTAAGGTCCAGCCGACCCGAGGCCACCAGGCGGATGACGTTGGGGAAGTTGGCATCGCCCGAGTGCCCCTGGGCGCCAAAGACCTGGGCCCGGCGCACCTGCAGCATCTCGAGGTACATGGGCACCTCGCGCGCGGCACGGCCGATCTGGACGATCTTGGCGTTGATCGCGAGCGCTTTGAGCATCTGGGGCACGGTGATGTTGGGAACGCCGGCGGCCTCGACGAAAAAGTCAAAGCCCTCGCCCTTGCTGAGCTCCATGAGCACTTCGCTGGGGTTCACCGCCAACGGGTCGTAGACGTGGTCCGCGCCGATCTTCTCGGCCAGGGCGCGCCTCTGCGGAGACGTCTCGAACACGGCGACGATGCCCGCGCCGCCCGCCCGGGCCAGCCCGGCCGCGGCCAGGCCGATGGCGCCGGCGCCGTACACGCACACATACTGCCCGGGGAAGAAGCCACCCGCGCGCGGGAACATGGCGTTGTACGAGACGGTAGTCGGCTCGGTCAGCGCGCCCACTTCGTAAGCCCTGGCTTGGTCACCAAAGCGCTCGGCGATGGCATCGATCTTCCAGCAGTACTTTTCGTCGACGGCGATGCGCTCGGCAAAGGCGCCCGGGATCGTAAAGCCGATCTCCTCCAGGTTGCTGCAGTGGTTGGGGAAGCCGTTGCGGCAGTTCACGCAATGGCCGCACCAGATCATCTCCTCGACGGTGACCATGTCGCCGGGGCGCAGGCTGGTCACCTCGGGGCCGATCTCCAGCACCTCGGCCGAGAACTCGTGCCCCAGGATGGTGGGGAAACGGGTCAGGCCGGGGTAGAGGATGTAGCCGTCCTTGTCCGTCTCATAAAAGTGCATGTCCGAACCGCACACGCCACAGGCCTTGATGCCGAGCAGGACGTCGCGCGGGCCGACCTTGGGCTCCTCCCACTCGCGCACCGACAGCTTGGGGTGCCGCCAGATGTTGTGCCCGCTGATGGCCGTACGGGTCTTGCGCTCCCAATCGCTGAGAGCATAGCCGGGCCTGGGGTCCCAGGCCGCGTCCAGTACGAGTCCCTTCATGGTGTCCTTCCTCCTGTGCAGCGCTGCATGATCTACGGTAATCGAGCCGCCGAGCGGGCCGGGTTGGCCGCGCGGTGGCCCGTCAGACCCCTGGGGGCGCCCCGGACGACTCGCGCACGACGAGGTGCCCGGGCATGACCACGTGGCTGTCGACGGGGCCGGGGGCGCCGCCGGCCAGAGCGAGGGCCATATCCATAGCGCACTCGCCCAAGGCGGTCGTGGGCTGAGAGATGGTGGTCAGCGTCGGGACGACATACGACGCGTAGACGATATCGTCAAACCCGACTACCGAGAGGTCCTGCGGCACACGCAACCCCGCCAATCGGGCGGCGCGCAGCAGGCCGATCGCCGTCATGTCGTTGTAGCAAAAGACGGCCGTGGGCCGCTGGGGTAGGGCGGCCAGGGAGGCAAAGGCCGCCGCGCCTCCCTCGGCGCGGCCGTCCCCGGCCAGGACGAGCGCAGGATCCCAGGCCAGGCCGTGCGCCGCGAGGGCTTCGGCGTAGCCGGCCTGCCTCTCGACGCTGTCGCTATGCCCTGGCGCCGCGGCCACGAAGGCGACGCGCCGGTGCCCGAGGGCGAGGAGGTGCTCGGCTGCCAGACGCCCGCCGCCGCGATTGTCGACAGTGACGGAGAAGGTGTAAGGACCGGCATCGGCGCTGTGGTCGTTGATCAGGACCACGGGCACTTTCTGCTGTTCAAGGCGGTCCAGGTAGAGGGCACCCACGCGCGACGAGGTGACGATGACGGCCTCGACGCGCTTGGCACGCAGCATCTCAACGGCGGCCACCTCACGCTCCGGCTCACCGCCGGAGGAGGCCAGGATGGCCGAGTAGCCGCTGGGGAGGGCGCGGTTTTCCACGCCACGGACCACCTCGGCGACGAAGGGGTCGGCGATGGTGGTGACGACGATGCCGACGGTGCGGGTACGCCCGGTGACGAGGCTGCGGGCGATCGTATCGGGCGAATAGCCCATCTGGCGGGCCAGTTCCTGGATGCGGGTACGCGTGGCGGGACGGATCAGGGTCGAGTTGCGGAGGGCGCGCGAGACGGTGGAGTGCGAGACTCCTGCTGCCCGTGCGATATCCTTGATCGATACACTGCCCATGGCCTCATCCTCTGCACACGTGTGCACCGTTCGCAGTATAGCAGGTCGCGCCGGCAGAGTCAAGACCTGCCGCACCGTGATAGCGGGCCGCTGGGTCCGGCTGCGGCGGCGGAGGCTTGGCAGCCATCCTGAATGCGGTACAATGCCCGTCGGCGCAAACCGCGAGAGAGGAGTCAGTGGCCATGGCAGACAAGGCGCGTGCCGTCCTGGTGGGCTGTGGGGGGATCACCCGCACCTGGATGCGGGCCGTCTCGGAGATGGACGACGTGGAGATGGTCGGCTTTGTGGACCTCGTCGAGCAGGCCGCCCGAGCGCGGGCCGAGGAGTTCGGCTACGGCGCTGCCGCCACCGGCACCGACCTGGCGGCCATGTTGGCCCAGACCCAGCCCGGCGTGGTGTTCAACTGCACCGTCCCCGAGGCGCACTATGCCGTGACCCTGGCGGCTCTCGAACACGGCTGCCACGTGTTGACGGAAAAGCCCCTGGCGGACTCGATGGCGCAGGCCCGCGAGATGGTGGCGGCCGCCGACCGGGTCGGGCGCATCTTGGCCGTGATCCAGAACCGACGCTACGACGCGCGCATCCGCCGGCTGGCGCACCTGGTGGCCAGTGGGCGGTTGGGCCCGCTGACGACGCTGAACTGCGACTTTTACATCGGGGCCCACTTTGGCGGCTTCCGTGACCGGATGGAGCACGTCCTGCTCCTCGACATGGCCATCCATACCTTCGACCAGGCTCGGCTGATCAGCGGCACCGACCCCGTCTCGGTCTACTGCAAGGAATGGAACCCGCAGGGTTCCTGGTACGACCACGACGCCTCGGCGGTGGCCGTTTTCGAGATGACCAACGGCGCGGTGTACACCTACCGGGGCTCGTGGTGTTCTGAGGGCCTCAACACCACTTGGGAATGCGACTGGCGCGCTATCGGCGTGCAGGGCAGCGTTTTCTGGGATGGCGCCGACACCTACCGTGCCGAGGCGGTCCGCGAAGCGGGCGGGTTCCGCTCGACGCTGGAGGAGGTGGAGGTGCCCGCCGTGGACGTTGGCAGGAAGGTCGGTGGGCACGCCGGCTGCATTGCCGAGTTCATCCACTGCGTGCGCCACGGTGGGACGCCGGAGACGGCCGCCGCCGACAACATCAAGAGCCTGGCCATGGTCTTTGGCGCCATCGAGAGCGCCCAGACGGGCCGTACCGAGCAGGTGGTCTGGTGATACAGGGGCGGCGCCCGCGCGACGCCCGCCGATGAGCGAAAGGGGAGTGGGGAATGGCCAAGATCGTTTTCCTCGGGGCGGGGAGTACCGTCTTTGCACGCAGCGTCCTGGGGGACTGCCTGCACGTGCCCAGCCTGCGCGACGCACAGGTCAACCTGGTGGACATCGACCCGGATCGCCTGCACGTCTCTGAGGTGATGCTCAAGAACATCAACCGCACCCTGGGGTCCGAGGCCACGGTGCAGTCCTTCCTGGCGGAGGAGGCCCGCGAGGCGCTCCGCGGGGCCGACTATGTGGTGAACGCTATCCAGGTCGGCGGATACGAGCCGTCCACGGTGATTGACTTTGAGATCCCCAAAAAGTACGGCCTGCGCCAGACCATCGCCGACACGCTGGGCATTGGCGGCATCTTCCGGGCGCTGCGCACGATTCCCGTGATGCTCGACTACTGCCGCATCATGGAAGAGGTGGCACCCAACGCGTTGTTGCTTAACTACACCAACCCGATGGGGATGCTGACGGGCGCCCTGCTCAAGGCTAGCGGGGTCAACTTGGTAGGCCTGTGCCACAGCGTCCAGACGGCGGCCAGCGGCCTGTGCCGCAAGCTCGATCTGCCCTACGACGACCTGCAGTGGCGGGTGGCGGGCATCAACCACCAGGGGTGGTTGCTCGAGGTCACGCGGCACGGCGAGGACCTCTACCCGGAGATCAAGCGCCGCGCCCAGCTGCCCGAGTACAACGCCAAAGACGCCGTGCGCTTTGAGCTGATGAAGTGGTTTGGCTACTATGTGACCGAGTCGAGCGAGCACTCGGCCGAGTACGTGCCCTGGTTCATCAAGGCCAAGGCCCCCGAACTGATCGAGCGCTTCCACATCCCGCTGGACGAGTACCCGCGACGCTGCATCCGGCAGATCGAGCGGTGGGGGGGCATGAAGGAGGAGCTCCTGGCCGACAAGCCCCTGCACCACGCCCGCGGGCACGAGTACGCCTCCTACATCTTTGACGCGGTGGAGACGGGCCAGCCCTTCGCCTTTGGCGGGAACGTGCTGAACACCGGCCTGATCCCCAACCTGCCGGAGGGGTGTTGCGTGGAGGTGATGTGCGTGGCCGATCGCAGCGGGGTGACGCCGACCTATGCCGGGCCGCTGCCCGAGCAGTGCGCCGCCCTCACGCGCACCAACGTCAACGTGCAGCTCCTGACGATCGAGGCGGCCCTGACCCACAAGAAGGAACACCTTTACCAGGCGGCCCTGCTCGACCCGCACACCGCGGCGGAACTGACCATCGACGAGATCGTCTCCCTGTGCGACGAGCTCATCGCTGCCCACGGCGACTATTTGCCGCCCTTCGTCTAGCCGCACGCCCTACGCCAAAATGCCAGAACCCGGGTCTCGAGGGACCCGGGTTCTCTGCGTCTGCGTCTGGTAGCGGGCGCACTCAGGCGAGGTAGTCGCCCAGGCGTTCGGCGATGCGCGCCGACGGCATGTAGCCGGTGAGCCGCTCTTTGAGTTCGCCGTTCACGAACAGGAGCATGGTGGGGATGCTGGTGACCCCGTAGCGGGCGGCCACCTCGGCGTCCTGCTGGACGTCTAGCTTGGTGACCTTGAGCCGGCCCTCCTGCTCGGCCGCCAGCTTTTCCACCTCAGGGCCGAGCATGCGGCAGGGGGCGCACCAGGTGGCCCACATATCGACGAGGGCGGGCAGCTCCGCCTCGAGCACCTCGCTGGCGAAGGTGGCTGCGGTAACCTCTTGGACGTTGGACATCATGCCTCCCAGGGGGTGGGCGCTTGCCGCGGAGCCTATGGTTCGACCGGGGCGGGAGTATCGGACCCCCGCGACATCTTGATCAGGAACTCGACGATCCTCTTCATGCGCGCCGGGTCGGCGTCATGCTTGTCGTCGAGCAGGCACTCCTCGATGTGGCGGCTAACAATGATCAGGCTGGCCCTGTCGAGCGCGGCGCGGGCGGCCAGGATCTGCGTGACGATGGCCTCACAGTCGCGGTGGTCCGCGATCATCCGCTGGATGCCGCGGATCTGGCCTTCAACGCGGCGCAGCCGGCCGAGGATCTCGTCCTGATCAGGGGTTTGTTGCTCTGTCACGGTGTCACCCTATCGATTACTGGACTCTGCGAGTATTGTCGCCAGAACGGAAGCAGTATACGGCTCCCCTCGGGCACCGTCAAGCCTTTCGCCCGTCGTGCGTACGGATGGGCCGGGCGGCAGCCGGCCGCTAGCGGACCGTGATGCGCCCGATCCCGGCGTCTATGTCCACGTCTACGCGGTTGGCGGCGGCATCGTACCCCGCCGTGACGTAGTAGCGTCCCTCCTGTGCAAAACGCGGATCGACGTCGATCTCGCCTAGGCCGGTGTCGATACGGATGCGCGCTTCGACGCCCGTGGGGATCACGATGTCGATACTGCCCACGCCCGCGTTCACGACGGCCTCATAGCTGCCTCGCTCCGACAGGGTCATCCGGGTGGTGCCCACCCCGCCCTGCAGGTCCAGATGGGTAAGGCTGATCCCACGGAGGTCGAGGTTCACGCTGCCGACCCCGGCCTTGACGGCCAGCGCCAGCGGGAACTGCGGGCGCAGGCGCACATCCCAGCGCTCGTCGGAGGTCCCGGAGCCAAAGACGGCGCTGCGCGTGTCGCCACGCAGGAGCACCGTGCCGCGGCCCAGCCGTGTGGAGGTATCCATGGTGAGCTGGGTGCGCGAGGGGCGGTAGGTGACGTCGGCCCGCAGGAGAGGCGCGTCACCGGCACCGGCGGCGAGGTCCAGCGTGGCCACGCCGACCTCCAGGCGGACAGACGCCTCGTCCATCTCCTGAAGGGGCACGACGAACTCGCGCGCCTCAAGCCGGGGGCCCCCCGATACAGAAGGCCAGGCCAAGAGCGCCACCACCACCACCACGGCGACGGTAAGCACGCCCACCGCTAGGCTGGCAGCGCGGTTGCCGCGGGCGATGATCTCCAGCCCCAAGAGCACCAGCAGGGCGGGCCAGAAGCGTAGCATCGCTTCCCAGTCCGGCTGCCAGAGGCTCAACTGGTCCAGCAGGAGGCCTACGCCGAGCAGGATCAGGAGGATCGGCAGCATGACGCTGCCCCGTCGTTCCCTGTTCATGGTCAGCCCTTTCGCAGGTTATTCAGGAGGAGGAGGGCGCCGGTGGCGATGAGAGCCACGGGCAGCATGCGGGCCAGGTTGAACCAGCCCAGCGCCCCCAACCGGTTCATCAACATCAGCGCGCCGACGCTGACCAGCACGATGCCGCCGATCAGCAGGCCGTTGTGTGGCCGCTCGGCAGTGTCCCAGGGATCCATCGTCGACCGGCCGCCCAGGGTACTGCGCGCCTGCATGCCCAGCTCGCGGGCGCGCTGGCCGATCTCCTCGGCGTTGCGGCGTACCATCTCTTCCTGGGTGGCGTAGGCGACCTCTTCCTTGGGGATGAACAGCCAGGCGAGCAGGTAGAGCGGCAGGCCGGCGCCGTTCAGCGAGGCCATGAGCACAAAGGCAATGCGAACAATCAGCGGATCGACGCCCAAGTATTCGCCCAACCCCTGGCAGACGCCGGCGATGATCCGCCCCTTTTCGGCACGATGCAGAGTGCGTTTCATGCGAGTCCTCCTGTGAGGGCCACTACGGAGCATCACGCGTCTGCGTGCACAGCGGGCCCTCGATTCATGCTCTATACGCGGGGGCTGGCAGGGGGTTGCTCGCAGCAGGTTCTGCGCCTGCCGACGCGCTGGAGGCGAGGCGGCGTCGGCTGCGCTCAGCTGCGCAGGAACTGGCGCTCCAGCTCTTCCTGGCTCAGGTGGATCATGATCGGGCGGCCGTGCGGGCAGGTATGCGGGATGGCGGCACGCTCGAGGTGGCGCACCAGGTCGCGCATCTCGTCGAGCGAGAGGGTCTGGCCGGCACGGACGGCCGTGTGGCACGACAGCGTGATGCGGGCCTGCTCTTCCCACGAGGCGCCCTCGCCTCCGCCCAGCATGGCCTCGACGATCTCGCTGAGAGCGGCTGAGACGTCCCCCTCGCGCAGGTTGGCCGGTACCTGGCGCACCAGGAAGGTGTTGCCGCCAAAATGCTGGACGTCGAACCCGAAGGGGCGCAGGGCCTCGAGGTGGCCCTCGAGGAGCGTGGCCAGTTCGGGGGACAGGTCCAGCGGGAGCGGCTCCAGCAGCTGCTGGCCATGGGCCCCGTCGGCGGCCAGGGCGCCGAGCTCTTCATAGCGGATGCGCTCGTGGGCGGCGTGCTGGTCGATGATGTAAAGCCCGCCAGGGCCCTCAGCCAGGACGTAGGTCTGGGCGATCTGGCCGATGGGGCGGAGCATTGGCAGCCGTTCCAGGGGCGTGGCCGGCTCGTTACGGGGGGCCAGGGTGCCACCGGAAGTCAGCTGGTCGGCGGTGCGGTAGAGGTCCAGGGCGCGCTGGCCGTTCTGCCAGGTCTGCTGGCCGAGGGTGCGCAGTGCCTGGCGGCGTTCCCAGGCCTCTTCGTCGAGCGGTTGGACGGGCAGCGGGCGCTGTGAGAGCAGCGTGGCGCGCACGGCGCGTTGCACCATGGCGAACACGTCGCGCGAGTGCCGAAAACGCACTTCGCGCTTGGTGGGGTGGATATTGACGTCGACATCCTCCGGGGGCATGTCGATGTTGAGCACCACCAGCGGGTAGCGCCTCTGGGGCAAGAGCGTCTGATAGGCCTGCGCCGCGGCGTAGGTGAGCGCATTGTCCTGCACCCAGCGGCGGTTGATGAAGAAGAGGATGTCGCTCCGGTTGGAGCGCTGCACGTCCGGCGCACTGATAAAGCCGTACACGCGCAGCGCGCCGCCTTCGGAGGAAGTGGCCTCGATGGGCAGCATCCCCTCGGCGACGTCCAACCCGTACACGGCCACCAGAACGTCGTAGAGGCTACCGGTTCCCGTGGTGCGCAGGACCTCGCGGCCGTTGTTGTGTAGGGTGAAGCGGATCTCCGGATAGGCCAGGGCGTAGGAGGAGGCCAATCGGGCGATGTGCCCCGATTCGGTGGTATCGGCGCGCAGGAACTTGAGCCGGGCGGGAGTGTTGAAGAAGAGGTTCTCGACCTCCACGCTGGTGCCGAAGGGGCGCCCCTGCGCCTCGGGCTGGCCCAGCAGGCCGCCCTCCATGCGGATCAAGGTGCCCAGATCTTCTCCGCGGGCGCGCGTGGCCAGGGAGAGGCGCGAGACCGCGCCGATGGAAGCCAGCGCCTCCCCGCGGAAGCCAAGGGTGCGCACCGTGTAGAGCTCCTCGGCGGAGGCCAGCTTGCTGGTGGCGTGCCGAGAGAAGGCCAGGGGCACCTCGGCGGCGGGGATGCCGCAGCCGTTGTCGACCACCTGCACCAGCCGGCGCCCCCCCTGGGCGACCAACACCTGGATCGCGTCGGCGCCCGAGTCGATGGCGTTCTCGAGGAGCTCCTTGGCAACCGAGACGGGGCGCTCGATGACCTCTCCGGCAGCGATCTTGTCGGCGACATCGGGGGGCAACAGCCGAATGGGCATGGACACTTCCTGTGACTCTGCGACGCGGGCGGTGTGGAGATCTCATTGTACCATGGCGGTGGTGCGGGGCAATCGGCGGGGCCGGCGCAGGCCGTCCGCCGCGCAGCAGGCCGGGAGCTCCTGCTAGGCTTGCCGGCACTGCCAGTACGGCTAGAATGACGCCCATGTCTACGACTCCGGGAACACGCGGGAACCTCATACACTGGCTGCGGCGAGCCGCGGCCACCGGCAGGCAGCCTGCTGCCTTGGCCTTGGGCGTGCTGGCCATCTCGACTGCCTCGGTGCTGATCCGCCTGGCGCAGGCGCCGGCCCTGGTGGTGGGGGGCTGGCGGCTGCTGTTGGCCTGGGTGGCGCTGACGCCGCTGGGCTGGCCGGCCTTCCGCCGCGAAGTCCGCAGACTGGCGCGGCGCGAGGCGCTGCTCCTGGCCCTCTCGGCGACGGCGCTGGCGGCGCACTTTGGCACCTGGATCACCTCGCTCTCGTACACGACGGTGGCCAGCTCGGTCATCCTGGTCACCACGACGCCGATCTACGTGGCGCTGGCCTCGCGCTTTCTATGGAGGGAGAGGATCGGCCGCACGCGGGGGTTGGCCATCGCGGTGGCCATGGCTGGGAGCGTCATCATCTCATACGGGGACCTGGCCGTCTCCGGGCGCGCCCTGCTGGGGGATGCCCTGGCGGTGCTGGGCGCCCTGGCGATGGCCGCGCATCTGCTTCTCGGGCGGACCTTGCGGCGCCGCCTATCTACCTGGGCCTATGTGTGGCCGTGCTACGGCCTGGCCGGGCTGCTGCTCATGGCGGTCTGCCTGGCCACGGGCCAGCCCGTGGTGGGGTTTGAGCGCGGTACCTACGTGGTGCTGGTACTCCTGGCCCTGGTGCCGCAGGTGCTGGGGCACACGGTGATCAACTGGGCGCTCGCGCACGTCTCGCCGCTCCTGGTGACCCTTTCGATCCTCGGCGAGCCGCTGGGAGCCAGCGCCCTGGCCTACGCGGTGCTGCAGGAGGCGCCGCCCGCCGCCGTCTGGCTGGGGGGCCCGCTGATCCTGGCGGGCATCGTCATGGCCTCTCGCGAGGAGGCCCGCTTGGCCCGGCCGACGCCTGCGGCACCGAACGCGGCAACCCCCGAACCCGCCAGGTCTGCGGGCGCTCACCCAGACCTCACGCAACGTAAGGAGAACATCCCATGACCACAGACTGGAGTTCGCGCTATGCCCGGCGGCTGCAGTGGATGTCCACGTCGGTGATCCGCGAGATCCTCAAGGTGGCCCAAGCGCCCGATATCATCTCCATGGCCGGGGGCTGGCCCGAGGCCGACCTCTTCCCCGTAGCACAGCTGCAGGAAGTCGCCGAGCACGTCATGGCCAACCAGACGCGCGAGGCGCTGCAGTACGGGCTGACCGAGGGGCTGCCCGCCCTGCGCCAGGCCCTGTCAGACCTCACCGAGGAGGAGGGTGTTCCTTCGACGATCGACAACGTCGTGATCACCAGCGGGTCACAGCAGGCGCTGGACCTGATGGGGCGCCTGTTCCTTGACGAGGGGGACACCGTGCTGGTAGAGAGCCCCACCTTTGTCGGGGCTCTGCAGTCGTTCAACGCCTACGGCGTGCGCTATGCGCCGGTGCCGCTCGACGACGGGGGAGTCTGCCTGGACTTGCTCGAGGAGGCGCTGCGCGACCGCCGACCGAAGTTCATGTACATACAGCCGAACTTTCAGAACCCGATGGGCGTCAGCCTCAGCCTGGAGCGGCGCGTGCGGCTCGTGGAGCTGGCCGATGCCTACGGGGTGCCGATTCTCGAGGATGATCCCTATGGCCAGTTGCGCTTCAGCGGCGAACCGCTGCCCAGCCTGCTGGCGCTGGACGCGGCGCGGCACCCAGAGAATGCCGCAGCGGGCCGCTACGTGGCTGGGAACGTCGTCCACCTGGGGTCGTTCTCCAAGACGTTGACCCCGGGGCTGCGGGTGGCCTGGGCGGTGGCGCCGGTAGAGCTGGCGCAGCAGTTCGTCATGGCCAAGCAGGGCTCCGATCTGCACACCAGCGCCCTGGGGCAGGCCATGGCCGCCGAGTTCCTGCGGCGGGGCTGGCTGCCCGCTCAGGTCGAGCGCATCCGGCGCACCTACCTCGAACGGCGCGACGCCATGATCGCCGCACTGGAGGAGTACCTGCCCGCCGGGGTACAGTACACGCGCCCCGAGGGTGGCCTCTTTCTCTGGATGACGCTTCCGGAGGGGATCGACACGGTGCCGCTCCTGAGCGAGGCGGCCGCGCAAAAGGTGGCCTTTGTGCCGGGTGGTCCGTTCTTTACTGACGGCAAGGGGGCCAACACGCTGCGCGTCACTTATGCCAGCATGCCGCCGGAGCGCATCCGCGAGGGGGTCCGTCGTCTGGCCGAGGTCATCCGCGAGGCGATGGCCTAGCCCGGGCCCGCGCCGCGCGTTTGAGCGCTGTTTTCTTTGACCCCTGTCCCCATCAGGCGTACAATGGGGGTGTATACGAACCAGTGGCAAAGGACATACATCATGCCTCTGTACGAATATCGTTGCCTCGACTGCCAGACCTCGTTTGACATGCTGCGTCCCTTCTCCAAGGCCGACGCGCCGGCACCTTGCCCCAAGTGCCACAGTGACCACGCCAAGCGCGCGCCTTCGCGTTGTGCGGCCTTTTCCAAGGGGGCTGACGGCGCCACGTCGTCGGTGGGCGGGGGAGGTGGCTGCGCGGGGTGCGGCGGCGGTTCCTGCTCCAGTTGCGGGCATTAGGCCGGGACCCGGGCGCCGATCTGGCCGCGCAGGCCGCTCAGCGTGAGGACCTTGTTCGGCAGCGGGGCATCCGGCTGCCGAACAAGGTCCTGTTGTGCCCGAGTGGCCTGCTGGCCGCACACCCGGCGGCCAGCCCAGAAGGAGCATCGTGACAACACCATCCCCCGCTGACGCCGCCCCGGTGACGCTGACCGTGTTGCGGGCCGACGGCCCCCACGGCGGGCGCGCCGGAGTGCTGCACACCCCCCACGGAGAGGTGCCCACGCCCGTCTTTTGCCCCGTGGGTACTCAGGCGGCGGTGAAGGCCCTCGCCCCTCGCGATCTGGAGGATCTCGGTGCGCCGATGATCCTGGCCAACAACTACCATCTCTACCTGCGCCCGGGGAGCGAGACGGTCGCCCGGCTGGGCGGCCTGCACCGCTTTATGGGCTGGGACCGCGCGATCCTGACCGATAGCGGAGGCTTCCAGGTCTTCAGCCTGGAGGGGCTGCGCAAGGTGGACGACGTCGGCGTCACCTTCCGGTCGCACATCGACGGGTCTGAGCATCTCTTCACACCCGAGGGAGTGGTCCGCAGCCAGGAGCTGCTGGGCTCCGACATTGCCATGGTGCTCGACGAGTGCGCCGATCCACTCAACAGGGCCTATCTCCGCGGCGCGCTGCGACGCACCCACCTGTGGGCCGAACGTTGCCTGCGGGCGCATACGCGCAAGGACCAAGCCCTGTTCGGCATCGTGCAGGGTGGCATCTTTGAGGACCTGCGCGCCGAGAGCGCCCGGACGCTCACGGCCATGGACTTTCCCGGGTACGCCATCGGCGGCCTCAGCGTGGGTGAGAGCAAGGAACAGATGCTGCAGGCCCTGGACGTGACCGTGCCGCTCTTGCCCGCCGACAAGCCGCGCTACCTGATGGGCGTCGGCTCTCCGGAGGACCTGGTCGAGGGGATCGCCCGCGGCATCGACATCTTTGACTGCGTGCTGCCCACCCGGCTGGCTCGCAACGGCGCCGTGTTCACCCCGGATGGGCGCCTGAACCTGCGCAACGCCAGGCACGCTGAGGACCCCCGACCCATCCAGGATGACTGCGGCTGCTACACGTGCCGCAACTTTAGCCGAGCTTACCTGCGCCACCTGGTGACGGCCAAGGAGATACTGGGGCTGCAGCTGAACACTGTCCATAACGTGCACTTTTTGCTGGCTCTGGTGCGCGAGGCGCGCGCGGCGATCCTGGAAGATCGCTACGCCGAGTTTCGCCGGGCCTTCTGGGAGCGCTATCAGGTTGCCGACGCCGCCGCCCGCCAGGCCAACCGCGAGGTCTGGGGAGCGAGGGTGCGGTCCGCCCAACGGACCAGAAACGAGGACTAGATGACACTGCTCCGCGCGGTTTTGCTCGGCATCCTCCAGGGTGCCACCGAGTTCGTGCCGATCTCCTCCTCGGGGCACCTGGTGCTGGTGCCCTGGGCGCTCGGCTGGCCCGACCCCAGCCTTGCGTTCGACGCCGTGGCCCACCTGGGGACCCTAGTAGCCGTGCTGGCCTACTTTTGGGCCGATATCATCGCGCTCTGGCGCGGCTGGGTGCGCAGCGTGCGCGAGCGCCGCCTGGACACCACCGAAGGCCGGCTGGCCTGGCTGATCCTGATCTCTGCTATCCCCGGGGCCCTGCTGGGGGTGTTCCTAGAGGATTGGTTCGAGGCGCTCTTTGCCTCGCCGCACGCTGTGGCGTTGTTGCTCTTGGTGACGGGCGTCATCTTGTACGTGAGCGACCGGCTGGCGCGGGGATCTCGGTTGCTGGGCGACGTCAGCCTGGTGGACGCCCTGCTGATCGGCCTGGCGCAGGGGGTGGCCATCGCTCCGGGGATCTCGCGCTCGGGAGCGACGATCTCCACCGGGCTGCTCCGCGGGCTGGACCGCGACTCGGCCGCGCGCTTTTCCTTCCTGATGGGCATCCCGATTGTGGCGGGGGCGGCGGCCTTTTCGCTCCTGGACGTGGTGCAGGCCGGCGCTGTCGCCACCGAGTGGTACACGCTGGCGGTGGGTTTCCTGGCGGCGGCCGCCAGCGGCTACCTGGGGATTCGGTACCTGCTCCGCTATCTGCGCAGCCACACGCTGCGCCCCTTTGCCTACTATTGCTGGGCGGCCGGCCTGATCGGGCTGCTGCTCTACGGGACACGGGCGGGGATGGGCGGGTGAGCGGCAGCATCGCCGCGAAGGGTTTGCGCTGGGGCTTGGCCCTGGTGCTGGTGGCGCTGGCGCCGCTGGCCCTGGGCGGCTGCGAGGGCATCATCGCCCCCGTGGAGGAGCCCCAACCGCCCGAACTCGTCATCAGCGAGGAGGAGCTGCCCGTCTTTCTGCAGGTGGCCAGCTGCTCAGCCACCGATGGCTATGTGCGTGCCCTGGTGGAGGGCTTCCGCAGCTCGCGCCCGCGGGTGGTGTTCGAGGTGACCATGACCAGCCCGCGCGTGGGGGTCGACATGGTCGCCGCCGGTGAGGCGCAGCTGGCCGTCGTCACCTCTGCCCGGGGGCAGAAGGTGCAGAGCGAGCCGCGCGAGGGTTCCCTGCCGCTGGAGGCGACCCCGGTGGCCAGCGACGGGCTGGCCCTGGTGGTGCATGCCAGCCGCGAGGTGGCCTCTCTCACGCAGGCCGACGTGGTGGCGCTGTTCACCGGCTATGTCCTTGACTGGGGCGAGCTAGGGGCGGGGCACGGGGCGCCGGAGGTGGTCGTCCAGGACGCGTCGTCCACCAGCCGCGGGCTGTTCGATGCCGCGTTGCTGGATGGACGCGCCGTCTCTAGCGCGGCCGTGGTCGTCCCCGATGACGGCGCCGTGGTCGCCTACGTGGCCGCCCACCCCGGGGCGGTGGGCTATGCGGCGGGGTCGGTGATTGGCGAGGGAGTGCGGGCGGTGCCGGTTGACGTGGGGCTCACGTCGCGGGCCGGGTCCGGGCGCACGCTCTACCCGGCCAGCCAGGAGATCACCCTGGTGACGCCGCTAACGATGACCGCCGAGGTGCAAGCGCTGGCGACGTATGTCGAGAGCGCCCGCGGGCAGGAACTCCTGGCCAAGCACTTTTCCGGGCGCTAAGGCTGCAGCCAGGGGTTGCTGGCCTTTTCCTCGGCGATGACCGTCCGGGGGCCGTGCCCTGGGTAGGCGATGGTCTGCGGCGGGAGGGCAAAGAGGCGCTCGCGGATGGAGCGCAGCAACAGGTCGTGATTGCTTCCCGCCAAGTCGGTGCGCCCAATGCCCCCGCGAAAAAGCGCGTCCCCGCAGAACACTGCCCCCGCCGAGGCGACCCAGACCGAAACGCCCCCGGGAGAATGCCCCGGGGTGTGCAACACCTGCGCCGTCAGGTTCCCGATCTCCAGCAGGTCACCGTCGGAAAGCAGCTGGTCTGCACGGATCGCCGGGGGCGGTTGGGCCACAAAATGCCCCAGCAAGCCCGGCGGGCTGGCCAATGCTTCCGCCTCGGCTGCGTGGATGGCCACGAGGGCGCCGGTCTCCTCGCGGAGCGCGGGCGCGGCCAGGATGTGGTCGTAGTGGGAATGGGTCAGCACGATGCGTTCCACCGTGAGGCCCAGATCACGTACGGCAGCCAGGATCCTGTGCGGTTCAGCGCCTGGGTCGATCAAGATGGCGCGGTGGGTGTCTGGGCAGCCCAGCAGGTAGCAGTTGGTGCGCAGTGCGCCCACCGGCAGTGTCCGTAGCAGCATTGTTCGCCTCTCCTCTCACTCGGCCGCGTCGAGGATAGCGGGCCAGGGCGCGGCGGTCAACAGCGGCCGGTACTGATTGCCCGGCGGGGCAGTATCCGCTATACTGGTCCGTCAGAAGCACCCAGGCCGCCCACACGGCGGCCTGTCCGCGTACAGAGATTGCCAGCGGAGGAACCCATGCGACT
This sequence comes from Anaerolineae bacterium, assembly GCA_040768605.1. GTDB lineage: Bacteria > Chloroflexota > Anaerolineae > UBA1429 > UBA1429 > JAAZBY01. The sequence continues at coordinate 520,034 of JAXGMP010000003.1, forward strand.
CTCCAACCTGTTTGCCCGCACCCTGCGTGAGACGCCTTCGGACGCCGAGATGATCAGCCATCAGCTCTCCGTCCGCGCGGGGCTGATCGTCCAGGCGGCAGCCGGGATCTATAGCTACCTGCCGCTTGGCTGGCGCGTGCTGCGCAAGATCATTCAGATCATCCGCGAAGAGATGGACGCGGTCGACGGGCAGGAAATCCTCATGCCGGTGGTGCAGCCCGCCGATCTGTGGCGCGAGTCGGGCCGCTACGACGCGCCCGCCCCGGGGGCGGCCCTGGTGCGCTTTAGCGACCGTGGCGAGCACCCCATGGTGCTGGCCATGACCCATGAGGAGCTCGTCACCGACCTGGCGCGGCGACTGGTGAACTCGTACCGGCAGCTGCCGGCGGTCGTCTACCAGGTGCAGACCAAGTTTCGCGATGAGGCACGCTCTCGCGGCGGGCTGGTGCGGGTGCGCGAGTTTACCATGAAGGACGCCTATAGCTTCCACGCCGATCAGGAGGACCTCGACGCCTACTACCCGCGCATGTACGCGGCCTATGAGCAGATCTTTCGCCGCTGTGGGCTGGAGGTCGTAGCGGTGGAAGCGTCCAGCGGCATGATGGGCGGGTCTGACTCGCACGAGTTCATCTTTGTCAACGATGCTGGGGAGGATACGCTGGTCCTCTGCCCCGACTGCAAGTTCGCGGCCAACGCCGAGGCGGCCCACTTTGACAAGGGTGAGGCTTTGCGCGAGGAGGAGCGTCCCCTGGAGAAGGTGCCCACCCCAGGCACTACCACCATCGAAGCGGTGGCCAGGCTGCTGGGTGTCGGCGAAGAGCAGACGCTCAAGGCTGTGTTCTATGCCACGCCGCAGAGCGAGATCGTCTTTGCCGTCATTCGCGGGGACCTCGACGTGAATGAGCAAAAGCTTGCGGACGTGCTGGGCGGCATCGAGCTGCACCCGGCCGACGCCGAGGAGCTGGAGGCCGCCGGGCTGGTGGCCGGGTATGCCTCACCGATTGGGCTGGACAACCCGGCTATCCGCGTCATAGCGGACGATTCGATCCTGACGGGCAGCAACTATGTGGCCGGGGCCAACGATCCGGGCTACCACTATGCCAACGCGAACTACCCGCGCGACATGCAGGTGGACCAGGTCGCCGACATTGCCCTGGCGCGCGAGGGGGACCGCTGCATCGCCTGTGGGGGCAGCCTGCGCGCGGTACGCGGGATCGAGCTCGGCCACGTGTTCAAGCTGGGCACCAAGTACAGCGAGGCGATGGGCGCGGACTTTCTCGATGCCACCGGCGCCTCTCGGCCGCTGGTGATGGGCTGCTACGGTATCGGGGCGGGGCGCCTGCTGGCCTGCATCCTGGAGCAGCACCACGACGACAACGGCATCGTGTGGCCGGTGGACGTAGCCCCCATGCAGGTGCACATCGTCTCGGTGGGCACCAACAACCCGGAGGTGGTGCAGGCTGCCGAAGCGGCCTACCAGCGGCTGCAGGCCGCCGGGTACGAGGTGCTCTATGACGATCGCGATGAGACGGCCGGGGTCAAGTTCAACGACGCCGACCTGATTGGCCTGCCGGTGCGCGTCACGGTCAGCCGGCGCACGGTGCAGGGGGAGGCGTTTGAGCTCAAGGCGCGTTGGGAAGCCGACCGGCAGATGGTGCCGGCTGCCGACCTGGAGGGGGCCGTCGCCGCGATCCTGGAACGGGGCCGGCAGCTCGGCTGAGCGCGCGCTCAGGGGAGCCACCTCGGGAGGGCCCGCCGCCGCGGCAGGCCCTCCTGTTTGCGTTTCGCCCTTGGGCGTGCTATACTACATCCAAAGACTCTCTACCTGTGAAAGTGGGCGCTCCCCACTTTTCTTATTGTGGCAGACTGGGCGCTAGCCGGAGGTTTTCCTGTCTATGAAGAGCGAGTTTGAGATCGCCATTACTCAGCTCTGTTCTGATCGCAACGTCTCGCCCGACGTCATCCTCGAGGCGATCGAGGCGGCGCTGGTTACCACCTACAAGAAGAACTATGGGCCCACCCAGAACATCCGGGTGACTGTGGACCGGCGCACCGGGCAGGCGCGCGTCTTTGTGAACAGGCTGGTAGTGGCCCAGGTGGAGGACCCCGAGACGCAGATTTCACCGGCGGATGCACACCTGCAGGATCCCTCGCTGGAAATCGGCGACATGCTGGAGACCGAGGTCAAGCCGCGCAACTTTGGCCGTATCGCGGCGCAGACTGCCAAGCAGGTCATCATGCAGCGCATCCGCGAGGCGGAGCGCGACTCTGTGTACCTCGAGTTCGCCGACCGAGTGGGTGAACTGGCTAACGGCGTGGTGCGGAGTGTCGACGCGCGCAGCGGGAATGTGACGATCAGCCTGGGCAAGGCCGAGGCGGCCCTGCCGCGCAGCGAGCAGATTCCTGGCGAGTACTACCGCTTCAACCAGAGGCTGCGGGTCTACCTGGCCGAGGTCGAACGGACCGGGCATGGGCCACAGGTGACCGCCTCGCGCAGCCACAAGGGACTGCTCCGGCGGCTGTTGGAGCTGGAAGTCCCCGAGATCTACAACGGGACGGTGGAAATCAAGGCCATCGCCCGCGAAGCGGGGTCGCGCTCCAAGGTGGCCGTCGTGGCCTTGCAGCCGGGGGTAGACCCGGTGGGCTCTTGCGTGGGAATGCGCGGCGTGCGCATCCAGAACATCGTCAACGAGCTGAACGGCGAAAAGATCGACGTGGTCCCCTGGTCCGAGGATGAGGAGACCTTTATCGGCAATGCCCTGAGCCCGGCCAAGGTCGTGGGCGTGCTGCTCGATGAGGAGAGCAAGAAGGCCAAGGTCATCGTGCCGGATAGTGCGCTATCGCTGGCCATCGGCAAGGAGGGGCAGAACGCCCGCCTGGCCGCCAAGCTGACCGGCTGGGGCATCGATATCCGCAGCGAGACCGAGGCTGCCGCCGAAGCCGAGCGTCATGAGGAGGAAGCCCGCGAGGCCGAGGCCCGTGCCGCCGAGGAAGAGGAGGCGCGCCGGGCCGCTGCCGAGCTGCTGGCCCAGGCCGAAGCCCTGATTGCCGCCGAGGAAGAGGCGGAACACGCCGAAGTGCTGGAAGAGGCCCCGGCGGAGGAGTCCGCGGCGGAGGAATCCTCGGCGGAGGAGCCCGCAGCGGAGGAGGTCGCGACAGCGGAGGTCGCGGCAGCGGAGGTCGCGGCAGCGGAGGTCACGCCCGAGGTGGCCGAGCCGTTGGCCGAAGCCGCTGAGGGGATCGAGGCGACGGAGGCGATCTTGGCCGAGGAGACCCCGGTCGAGGCGCTGGAGGATGTTGCTGGGCCGGCGGAGGCGGGCGCGACCGCCGGTGAAGAGGAGGCGCCGCTACCGCTCGCGGAGGAGACCGTGCTGGCTGAGGACGATCTGCCGTACGACGAACTCGAGGAAGAGGACGAAGAGGAGGGGGACAGCGGCCGCCAGCGCGAGACCCAGCGCCGCAAGAACCGCAAACGCGTCCTGGAGTACGACGAGCGCCTGGGCGAGGTCGTCTCTCGCCGGCGGCGCAAGCGCGATGAGAAGTGGCGCTGGGATGAGGACGAGTTCTAGTCCGCAGGGTGCAGTAGGCAGGGCAGGTGGTTAGCGTGGCCGCCAAGCGGGTTCGCAGGCAGCCACAGCGTACCTGCATCGCCTGTCGGCGCGTGGCGGACAAGCGCGACCTGGTGCGGGTGGTGGCTACTCCGGAGGGCCGCCTCGTGGTGGACCCCAAGGGAAAGCTGCCCGGCCGGGGGGCCTATGTCTGCCAACGGCGCGCCTGTTGGGCGTCGGCGCGGCGTGGCGGCGCGCTGGGTCGCGCGCTGCGGCTGGAAGGCCCGGAGGCGAACCGGGCCTTGGAGGATCTGGCCGCGTTGGATGCGTTCTTTGAGCAGCTGCCTGAAGACGACGATCGTGCGTAGCAATGTGGGCTCGGTACGTTTCGCTGCACCGAGCCCCATGGGTTTGATTGCTCCAATCGCCATGTCTGACAGACTGACCGACAGCAGAAGAGAGACTGGGCTGCTTCTGGCTGGGGAGATGACTATGGTTAGCCGCTGAGAGCGCTCTGTGCCTCATTCCGGTCCCCCATTCGATTCCCCTCGCCAGTGCTGTACACCCTGTCTCCCGCGCTCTGCCATCTGCCCGCCGCGGTTCCGCACTGCGTCGGTGACGCTCTGTGCCATGCCGGCGGGTCCCTTCCCGGGCCGCTCGTGCCCGCAGCATTGAAACAATCGCAGCTCAACCATGGTTATAGAAAGGGGGACAATATGGCGAACAGGTCCGAACGACCCCGAAGCGGTGCAAGCAGGGGAGCGTCGTCAGGATCCTCAAGGGGAGCCAGCAGTCCCAGGTCTGGTGGATCCGGTCGGGGCAGCCGGGGTGGGGCCGCATCGCGCGGCGGGCGCTCCGGGCAGGCCGGCCAGCCCGGAGCGGCCGGGGCCGACACGCGCGCCGCTGCACGTGGCGGTCAGGCTGCGCCTGCGGTCAAGGCGAAAGAGATCACACTTCCGCCCCAGATCGTAGTGCGGGACCTTGCCGAGGAGATGCGGGTCAGCCCGATCGAGCTGATCAAGGCGCTCATGAATGCCGGCATCATGGCCAATATCAACCAGGTGCTTGACCACGACACGGCGGCGATCATCGCCGAAGAGATGGGGTATGCGGTGGTCGAGCCGGCCAAACCGGAGGAGCCCGAGGTCGAAGAGGAGGCCGTCGCCGCTCCGACGCGCCGGCATCGTGAGTATACTGAGGAGGAACTCAAGCGCCTCAAGCCGCGCCCGCCCGTCGTGGTGGTCATGGGGCATGTTGACCATGGCAAGACGTCGATTCTGGACGTTATCCGCAGGGCCAGCGTCCAGGAGGGCGAGGCCGGGGGCATCACCCAGCACATCGGTGCCTATCAGGCCCGCGCGCACGACAAGCTGATCACCTTCCTGGACACCCCCGGCCACGAGGCCTTTACGGCCATGCGGGCCCGTGGTGCCAGTGTGACCGATATCGCCATCCTGGTGGTGGCGGCAGACGATGGCGTGCAGCCACAGACGCGCGAGGCCATCGCCCACGCGCGCTCGGCCGGCGTGCCGATCATCGTGGCCCTGAACAAGATGGACCTGGCCACGGCCAACCCGGAGCGCGTCAAGCAGCAGCTGGCCGACGAGGGCCTGGTGGTGGAGGACTGGGGCGGCGAGGTCATCTGCGTGCCGGTCTCGGCCCGCACCAAACAGGGGATCGATGAACTCCTTGATATGGTGCTGCTGGTTGCCGAGATGGAGAACCTCCGGGCGGACCCTGAGGGGCCGGTAGCCGGCTCGGTGGTCGAAGGACGGCTGGACCGCGCCATGGGCCCGACGGTCACGCTCCTAGTGCAGGAAGGCACTCTGCGCGAGGGCGACACGCTGCTGGTGGGCCAGACCCACGGCCGCCTGCGGGCCCTGTTCGACTATAAGGGTGAGCGCATCAAGTCGGTGGGGCCGGCCACGCCGGTCGTCGTTACGGGGCTGCGCGAGGTGCCCGAGGCGGGTGATCGCATCCGCGTCGTAGAATCCGAACGCGAGGCGCGGCAGATCATCGAGGAGCAGATGCTCGCGGCGCGTGCCGCTGCCGAGCAGCCTGGCCAGGCGCTGACGCTGGACCAGATCTACGCCCGCGCCCAGGCCGGCGCCATGCAGTCGCTGAACCTTATCCTCAAGGCGGACGTGGACGGCAGTATCGAGCCGATCCGCTCTTCGCTGGAGAAGCTTGAGGCCGGCGATCTGAAGGCCAAGTTCATCCACGTCGGTGTGGGCAACGTCACCGATTCGGACGTCAACCTGGCGGTGGCCTCGCAGGCCGTGATCGTTGGTTTTCACGTGGGTGTCGATGGCACGGCGACCCGCCTGGCCGAACAGGAAGGCGTCAGCATCCGTACCTACGACGTCATCTACCGCCTCATCGAGGACGTCCAGAAGGCCCTGACGGGCATGCTGGAGCCGGAGTATGAGGACAAGCTGCAGGGCATGGCCGTCGTGCGCGAGGTCTTTACGATTCCGCGCGTGGGCAAGATCGCTGGCGTACAGGTGCGCGAGGGCAAGGCCCTGCGCAACGCGACCGCCAAGGTCAAGCGTAACGGCCAGGTGATCCACGAGGGGCGGGTCTCTTCGCTGAAGCGGTTCACTGAGGACGTGCGCGAGGTGAACACCGGGCTGGAGTGCGGCGTAGGGATCGACGGGCTGAACGACGTCCAGGTGGACGATACGCTCGAGTTCTACACGCGAGAGATCGTCGCGCAATAGCGCGCCAGCGGCGACCGGAGTGTAGTGATGAACACATATCGTAAAGACCGGGCCAACACGTTCATCCAGGAGGAGCTCACCCTGGCGCTGGCGCGCCAGGTCAAAGACCCGCGAGTGGCCAATCTGTCGGTCACGGCCGTCGAGCTGACGGCCGACAAGCGCGTCGCGCGGGTCTTTGTGTCCGCCCTGGGCGGCGAAGAGGCCCTGCGCGAAGGCCTGGAAGGACTCCGCAGCGCCAGTGGCGTGTTGCGGCATCACCTCAGCCAGGTGCTGCATTGGCGGTTCACGCCCTACCTGGAGTTCCGTGTGGACCGCTCGCTGGAATATGGAGCGCGCATCGAGGCGATCTTCCAGGCCATCGCCGAGGAGAGGGCCGCCGGGGCGGACGCCTCTGACGATGAGCCGGACGCGGAGCCCCATGAAGGCCAAGAGTGAGATCCGGCGCGTTCTGGGGCGCTGCCGGACCGTCCTGCTGATATCGCACGTCAACCCCGATGGCGACACGGTGGGGGCGGCGCTGGGGCTGGCTTGGGCGCTGCGGAGCCGTGGGGCCGTGGCGAGGCTGTCGTGCGCGGACCCGCTGCCGCCCGCGTTGCGGTTTCTGCCGGGCGCCAACGCCTACGCGGCCCGTGCGCTCTCTGACGAGGACTGCGTCATTGCGGTCGACGCAGCGGACGTGGCCCGCCTCGGCGGCGTCTACGACGCCGCACGCGACGGGCGCGTGCCCCTGGTGGTGATCGACCATCATGTCACCAATCGGGGTTACGGAGACATCAATCTGGTGGAGGAACGCTCTTCCACCGCCGAGCTGGTGCTGGAGCTGCTCGGTACGCTCGAGATCCCCCTGGACCAGACGATCGCCACCTGCCTGATGACGGGCCTGGTGACGGACACGCAGGGCTTTCGCACCTCGAACACGTCCGCCCGTTCCTTTGCGGCGGCGGGACGGCTGATCTCGGCCGGGGCCGACCTGGAGGAGATCAACCGCGCGGCCTTCAAGCAGCGTACGGTCGGCTCTCTGGCCGTGTGGGGGCAGGCGCTGTCCGGTGCCCGTTGCGAGGAGGGCATCGTCTGGGCGGCGGTATCGCGTGAGATGCTGGCGCAGAACGGCCATCGGGAGGACACGGTCAGCGGCCTGGTGAACTTTTTGGCCACCGTGGACGAGGCCCGCATCGCGGCCGTCTTCCACCAGGTGGACGAGGAACACGTCGAGGTGGGGCTGCGGTCGGTGCCCGGCGTGAACGTGGCGGCCGTAGCGGCGCGGTTTGGTGGTGGGGGGCATGCACAGGCCTCCGGGTTCACCGCCACAGGCCCGCTCCCCGAGGTGATCGAGCAGGTCCTGCCGGCCCTGCGGGCTGCGGTGAACGGCGCAGAGCCGCGGATTCATGGCTAGCGCCGGGGCGGAGCGTGCCGGGCCGGGGGAGCGCGCCCCGGGGGTGCTCCTCCTCGACAAGCCGGCCGGGCTGACCTCGCACGACGTCGTCAACAGAGTGCGTCGCCTGACGGGCGAGAGGCGCGTGGGGCACGCCGGCACCCTCGATCCGCTGGCCACCGGCGTCCTGGTGCTTTGCCTGGGGAGCGCCACCCGCATTGCCGAGTACTTGGCCGACCTGCCCAAGGTGTACCGTGCCACGGTCCGCCTCGGGATGACAACGGATACCTGGGATGCGGAAGGACGGGTCACCGGCGAGGTCGACGCGACGGGCGTCTCGCGGGGGGCCGTCGAAGAGGCGCTGGGCCGCTTTGAAGGACGGATCGCCCAGGTGCCCCCCATGTACTCGGCGCTCAAGCGTGACGGGCGCCCCCTCTACCGCCTGGCCCGCAAAGGGATCACGGTGGAGCGCGAGGCGCGCGATGTCGAGGTCCATGAGATCACCCTGGAGGACTGGCGCCCTCCGGAAGTGGTGTTCCGTGTGCGTTGCTCCAAGGGGACCTATGTGCGCGCGCTCGCGCATGAGCTCGGCGAGCAGGTGGGCGTGGGCGGTACGCTGACGGCCCTCGTGCGGGAGGGCGTCGGGCACCTGACGATCGCAGGGGCGGTGCGCCTGGCGGAGCTCGAATCGGCCGGGGCGGGATGGGTGCGCTACCTGCTCCCCGCGGCGGTGGCCCTGCAGCACCTGCCGAACGTCATTCTCGATGCCCAGGCCATTACCGACGTGCAGCACGGGCGCACGGTGGCGCTGGCGACCCCGGCGGACGCGGGGCCGCTGTGCGCCTACGATGGAGAGGGTCGCCTGATCGCCGTGATGCGACGGGCTGAGGGCGAGGGGCTCTGGCAGCCTGCGAAGGTGTTGCTGGGAGCCGTCTGACGCGGAATGATAGCGCGCAAGCCGGGCAGAGAGCCATCCATGAAAGTCTACGACAGTCTCGAGATCCCCGCGCCCGAGCGGGACGTGGTACTGACGATCGGGTCGTTCGATGGTGTTCACCTCGGGCACCGGCACCTCCTCAGCAGCCTGGTGCAGCATGCTCGCGCCACGGGGCGGCTGAGCGGGGCGCTGACGTTCTTTCCCCACCCTCGCGCCGTGCTTCATCCCACGCGGGCGCCGCAGTACCTGACCACGCAGGAGGAGCGCAACGCCCTCCTGGAGGCCACGGGGCTGGATCTGCTCATTGTCCTGCGGTTTGACCGTGCCATGGCTGCCATGAGCGGAGAGGCCTTTCTGCGGCTCTTGGTAGAGCGAGTGCGCATGCGCGAGCTGTGGGTGGGCGACGACTTTGCCCTGGGCCGAGGGCGTGAGGTGGACGTACGGCGCCTCCACGAGCTGGCTGGGCCGCTGGGGTACGCGCTGCAGGTTGTGGCGCCGTACCTGGATGACGAGGAGCCGATCAGCAGCACGCGCATCCGCGAGTCTCTGACGCAGGGGATGGTGTCGGAGGCGCGGCGGCTCTTGGGCCGCCCGGTGACGTTCACGGGCCAGGTGGTGCTCGGCGAAAGGCGCGGGCAGCAGCTGGGCTTCCCGACGGCCAACCTGCCGCTGGACCCCAGCCGGGCCATCCCGCGCGATGGCGTGTACGTGGTCTGGGCTATTGTCGACGGGGAGCGCCATCCGGCGGTCGCCAACCTGGGGGCCAGCCCGAGCTTTGGCAGCACTACGCGGCTCCTCGAAGTGCACCTTCTGGACTATGCCGGCAACCTGTACGACAAGACCATGACCGTGGAGTTCGTCGAGCGTCTGCGCCCCATTCGTCGCTATGCCGACCGGGACGCCCTGGTGCGGCAGATCGCACGCGACGCGGAGGCGGCCCGCCGCACGCTGGTGGGCGAGCAGACGGTCGGCTAGGGGGAGAGATGGCGTCGTTCCAGGAGGTCGGCCACACGGCGGACCTGGCGCTGCGCGTGGAGGGGGCCGACCTGGCCACTCTCTTTGCCACGGCGGCGCGCGGGATGTACCACCTGATGGGGTGCACGGCTGAGGACGATGCCCGCCCGGTGACGCGCGAGATCACCCTGGAAGCGCCCGACGTCGAGACTCTGCTGGTGGATTGGCTGGGGGAGCTTCTCTACCTGTTTGACGTGCACGCCGAGTGCCTGAACGATTGCGAGGTTCTCGTCGTCGAACGTGGGCGCCTGCGCGCCCGGGTGCGCGGCTATGCCGAAGCAACTGCCCAGCGGGGCATCAAGGCGGTGACCTACTCCGGTCTGCGCATCACGGAGACTCCCGAGGGGTGCCTGGCGACGGTTACGTTCGACGTCTGAGGCGCCGGAAGGAGGGGGCGTACCCCTCCAGGGAGGACTGAGGATGACGGACAAGAACCTGGTGCAAGTGGCGCCGTACGTATACGAGATTCCGGCCAGCTATCGGCAAGACATGCGCGTGCCGGCGCGCCTGTATGCTGACGAGGAGGTGCTGGCCCAGGCCCGAGAGGACCGCTCTCTCGAGCAGCTGATCAACACGGCCACCCTGCCCGGCATCGTCGGGCGTGCCCTGGCCATGCCGGATGCTCACCAAGGCTATGGCTTCCCGATCGGTGGCGTGGTGGCCACGGCTGTGGAGGACGGGGTCATCTCCCCCGGCGGGGTGGGTTACGACATCAACTGCGGGGTGCGCCTGCTCTCCTCAGCCATCGATGCCGACGCGTTGCGGCCGCACTTGCGCAGGCTGCTGGCGGCCATCGACGCGCGGGTCGGCTCTGGCGTGGGGGCCTCGGGGTCTCTGCGCCTCAAACAGAAGGAGCTGCGCGCCCTGCTCGAGGAAGGCGCCGGCTGGGCCGTTCGCCAGGGGTATGGCAGCCGCGAGGACCTGGAGCACACTGAGGATGCCGGCCGGATGGCCTCGGCCGAGGCCGGCGCCGTCAGTGACCGGGCGCTCGAACGCGGCCTGAACCAGGTGGGCACGCTCGGGTCGGGCAACCACTTTCTGGAGATCGACGAGATCACCGAGGTGTGCGATGCCGAGGTGGCGGCTGCGTTTGGCCTAGCCCAGGGGCGCATCTGCGTCTGGATCCATTGCGGGTCGCGCGGCCTGGGGCACCAGGTGTGCACCGACGCGGTGCGCGCCATGCAGCAGGCCACGGCCAAGTACGGGATTCGCCTGCCCGATCGCGAGCTGGCGGCGGCGCCGTTCAGCTCCCCCGAGGGGCAGCATTACTTTGCCGCCATGAGCGCCGCAGCGAACTATGCCTGGGTCAATCGCCAGGTGATCGCGCATCTGATCCGGCAGACCTTTGAGGACGTTCTGACGGGGCAGGTTCGCAACGTACACCTGCCGATGGTATACGACGTGTGCCACAACATTGCCAAGGTCGAGACCCACGAGGTGGACGGGCGCAGCCGGCGAGTGTGCGTGCACCGCAAGGGGGCCACCCGCGCCTTTGCCGCAGGGCGGAGTGAGTTGCCCCAGGTCTACCGGCACACGGGCCATCCGGTGCTGGTGCCCGGCGACATGGGCACCGGTTCCTACGTCCTGGTGGGCACGGAGGCGGCCATGCGCGAGACGTTCGGCTCCTGCTGCCACGGGGCAGGCCGCGTAATGAGCCGCTCTGCCGCACGGCGCAAGGTGAGCGCCCAGGAGTTGCGCGCCGAGCTCGAGGAGAAGGGCATCCTGGTCCAGGCGGGCAGCCGGGCTGGCCTGGTCGAAGAGGCCCCGGGGGCCTACAAGGACGTCGATCGCGTCGTGAACATCGTCGCGCAGGCGGGGATCGCCCGCCGCGTGGCGCGCACGCGTCCGCTCGGCGTCATCAAGGGATAGCGCTGCAGGCAGGGGAGTGCAGCACTCTGTTGACCGGAGCGGCGCCGCACTCTACAATCGCGGTATCATCGACCCGGGCCGACCCGGGCCAGGCAGATAGCATCAGGAGCAGGGGATCGATGGCCAAGAAGCGCTCGCGTAAGGGGAACGTCAGGGCGGCCCGGGGAGCCGCCGTCAGGCAGGCTACGCCAGCTCACAGCGCGCCCACCCGACCGGCCACGCCGCCCGCCGAAGCCAAGGCGCAGCGCGAACCCACGGTCGATTTTGCCGCCGAGTACCACTATGTGGTGGATGATCTGAAGCGGATCGGCATTCTGGCGGCGGCGATGTTCGCCACGCTGGTCGCCCTGGCCCTGATCATCGGCTAGAGGCGGCCTCCGGGGCGCTGCCGGGCTCCGGCTGCTCGGGGTCGCCGGCCAAGGGCGTGCCCAGCGGCGTGGCGCTGCGGGGCAGGGCCAGCTGGAGCGCCGCGAGGCAGAGGATGCGCACGAGTAGGCCGGCCCACAGCGTGTTGGTCAGGGCCAGAATGGCCGTGCTGACCCAGTCCAGCGCCCAATCCAGGTAGACGCGCCGGCGCTCGGTGCTCGTCTGCAGGCGCCACTGGGTGCGCGGGCTGGTGTGGGCGGCCAGCATGCGCATGACCACGCCTAGCCACATTCCCCAGTAGGACCCCAAGAGCGGCATGAGGGCAGCGCGGCAGATGGCCAGCTGCCCTTCCGCGCGCACGGCGCCCACGACGGCGGCCGGCACGGCCGGCGACTGCTGGCTGCCAGGCGGCAGCGGCTGCGGCGCATGTTCCCCGCGTCGCTCCCCCCACAGGAAGGCCAACCAGGCCACGGTCAGCGCGGTGCCGGCCAGAAGCGGTCCAAGGACCTCTCCCCAGCGAGGCGTTCCTAGCCCCACGTCTGCGGGGGAGTAGACCCCCAAGATGACCATGACGAAGGGGTACCCCACGGCTGCCGCTACGCCCGCGAGATCTCTCAGCAGCGGGCCGCCAGCCTGTCGCACGCCGTTGGCCAGGCGCAGGTGGCGGCGAAGGTAGCGCATCTCGCGCAGGCGTGCCTGCCACTCGGCCTGGCTCAGCAGCGCGTACAGCACCACGTAGGCGAGCCCGGCGAGCAGGGCTTGCCACTCATCCTGGTGCCATAGCGACGCGATTCCGGCCAGCATGCTCACGGCTCCTGTTCGGGTGTTTCCTCGCAATCGGGCAGGGGGGCCTGTTACTCGGCGGGCACTAGAACCGGCACGCCCTCGACGGCCAATCCCGTCTCGTCCACCGTCACCCGCAGGTACTGCGGCGGAGCTCCCTCTGCGGACGGGACGTCGAGCGCCCCCGGGATGACGTAGCGCACGCCGTCTCGCACCTCGTCGCTGAAGGCGGGCAGGTGGCCGGCCACGACCAGCTCCACCCCCTCGCTGGCCATCAGCTGCTGAAAGGCCTCCCCCCCGGAGGCGAGGACCTCGGCGCCCTCGGCCGCCGCAAAGGGCGGGTAATGCAGGGCCACCACGCGCAGCCCGGCTGAAGAGCCGGCGAGGTCCGCCGCAAGCCAGGCGAGTTCTTCGTCACCCAGCGCGCCCTCGGAGGCGTTGACCACCGACACATGGAGGGGGCCGCGGTCGAAGGAATAGTGCGCGGCGGGCGCCCCACTGAAGGCCAGGTAGGCGACGAGGTGCCCGTCCGCGTTATCCTGCTCGCCCGGCGTAGGGTAGAAGGGGACCGGGTACTCGGCCAGAAGGCCCCGCCACTCCTCGAACGCGACCTGCGTGCCGGTGGCGGTCATGTCGCCGGTGTGCAGCACGAACACGTCGCCCTCCTGGAGGATGGCCTGCAGGGCGGCGCGGGCTGCCGCGCCGGCGCCCTGGCTGGCCCCCAGCACCGCGAAGGTCCAGGGCCGGCCGCTCTCCTCGGACGGCACTGAGGTGGCCGCGGCCACGGGCGTGGTCGGCTCGGCCGTGGGCGCGGCGGTTGGCTGCGGCGGCACGGGCGAGGGCGTCCAGAGGACTCGCGGGGTGGGGGTGACCTCCTCGGCCGGCGCCGAGCGCGAGGGGAGCACGGAGATCGCCAGGCTACAGACCATGCTGGCGACGATGATGACGCTCAACACCCACAGCATGGGGTTGCGCTGGTTGGAACGCCTGGCGGCACGCTTCATGGTCCGGACCCTTCGCTATTCCTTACACTGGGCGAGCCCCTGCCGAGCCAAGTCCGACAGGGGGTTGATGGCTAGCGACTCCTGGAAGGCGGCTCGTGCTTCGGTGCACTGGTCAAGATACGCGTAGCAGTACCCGAGGATGTAGTAGTTGTCCTCGGTGCGGGCGCCCAGCTCGATGGCCTTGTTGAGGTGGATGATGGCCTCCTCGTAGTTGCGCCGCACGTACAGCGTCAGCCCCAGGTGGCTGCGCGCGGTGGCATAGTCGGGGTCGACGTCCACGGCCTTTTCCAGCTGGCTGGCGGCCAGGTCGTAGGCACCCTGGGCAAAGTAGACCATGGCCAGCTGATCGTGGCCACTGGGGTCGGTCGGATCGTGCTGGGTGGCCTGCTCGAACTGGTAGGCCGCCTCTTCGAACTCGCCGAGCACGCGATGGTTGCGGCCCAGGTCGTGGTACAGGAAGGCCAGGTTGGGGTTGATGGCTACCGCGGCCTCGTACTCGGCGATGGCCCCGCGGTAGTCGCCGGATAGCTCGAGCATGTAGCCGTTGTTGCGCCGCACGAAGGGGTCATCGGGGTCCAGTTCCATGGCCTTGGCGATGGCCTCACGGGCGGGGATGATGAGCCCGCGGTCTCCGTAGGCCTCGGCAAGGAAGGCGTAGGCCTGGGCATAGTCCGGGGCGACGGAGGTGGCCTTGCGCAGGCGGTCGATGGCCTCCAGTGCCTGGCCGTTCCAGTCGAGGGCCATGCCCAGGGCAGCCAGGTTGAAGGCCGACTCGGCGTCGAGCTCGACGGCTCGCCGCGCCAGCGTCACGGCCTCGTTGGTCTTGCGGCGCACCGTGAGGACCCGCGCCCACTTGGCATAGGCGGCCGACATGGTGGGGTCCTGCTCGGTGGCGCGGCGATACTCGCCGATAGCGTCGTCGTAGCGGCCCTCGAAGAAGAGCGAGTCTCCCACGGCGACGTGTTCGGCGGGGCCGATCTCGGTGGGCGTGGGGGTGGGCAGGGGGCCGCGAACGGCCTCAAGCAGGGCGGTCTGCTTGGAATACAGGTACCAGCCGGTGCTGACGGCGATAGCGACGCTCAGCACCCAGGGCCAGAACGATCTCTTGCGTCGTGGTCTCCAGGGCTCGAGGTACATAGTCCTGCTTTGGGATGGCCCCGGCGAGAGCGTCAACGCCCTCCTCCGGACGGGGTGTACGGCGATTATAGCATCTCGGGCCGGGGGCGCCAACCGAGGCGGCCGGCGCGGGCGGCCTGCCGTTGGACACTCCCCGTCCTGCTCCGTATAATGCGGCTCATGTAGAGCGCTCTGCGCCGGTGGCCCGGGCGACGCGGCGCTTCGCGCGGCGGGGAAGGCACCCGCTGGGGGCTGGTTCTTCGCGCGGCATGACGGGCCGTCGGCGTGTTATGGCGCCGCGTGCTGGCATGCTCCTACGCCCTATCCCCTGGTGCCACGACCTTCAGACTGCCCGCGCAGGTGCGCGCTGGACCGACGGCGCGCCGTGTAACCGGCTCGTAGAGCGCCGCCCTATCCGGGGCCGGACGGAGGATGTGCGGGCCGCCAGCGGTTTGGGCTCCAGGAATCCGCCAGATGGGGAACACCCGGGCGCGGCCACGACGTCCTTCAAGTGCAAGTACGAAGGCCCGCTGACCCTGGCCGGCGCGCAGGAACCGGCGGCCAGGTGTTTCGGCATGTCGCCGGAGGTGCCCCTCCAGGCGTAGGTGCCGCCCAGGGAGATGCTGGGTAGCGCTCAGGTGACAGTCCGCATTGAAGGGCCGCACGGCCCTCCTCTGGTGACGAAAGTGGAGTAGGTTGAACAGCGGCATGAACTGCCCGTCGTGCGGCTCGCACATCGCTGGCCGGGCGCTTTTCTGCCCCCGGTGTGGCCGGCGTCTCGTCGCCGAGACCCGGGTTCCGGTAAAGCCCCCTGCACCAGCGCCGGAGGCGGCCCCCGCGGAAGAGGGCGCAGCGGCGGCCACCGAGGAGCCCGTGGCCGCCGCCGCGGAGGCGGATCCGCCTGTCGAGGCAGACCGTCCCACTCACGAGGTGGGCGACGGCGGTGGTTGCCGCCGATCTGCGACGGTACTGCTCCTGGCGGCCACAGCGGTGATGCTGATCATTGGCGTCGGCGTGGCCGCCGTCTACTATGGCATGAAAGACCGCACGGCAGCCATCCAGACGGCTGCGCAGCTCCACTACGATCGGGGCGTCGCGCACTTGGCTCAACAGGAGCTGGACCTGGCCGTGGCCGAGCTGGAGCTGGCGCTGCAACTGAACCCGGAGCACCCGGGCGCTCTGACCTCGCTGGAAGAGGCGCGGCAGGCCCTGGTCTCGCAGCCCAGCCCCACGCCGGTGATCCGCCAGGAGTTGACCGGCGACTACTACGCCGACCTCGTGGCGGCGCACGAGGCTGGTGACTGCGCCAGCGTCGTAGACCTGGCCGACAGGCTATGGGGCCTGGCGCCCGACTATCGGCGCAGCGAGGTCGAGGAGATGCTCTTCGACTGCTTTTACCAGAACGGCCTGCAGTTCGTCGAGGAGGGGCGTATCGAAGAGGCCATTCGGCTGTTCGACCGTGCCCTGCAGCTACGCCCGGGGAGTGCCGAGGTTGAGCAGCAGCGCGCCCTGGCCAGCCTGTACATGGAAGGGATGATCTTCTGGGGGGCCGACTGGGACAAGGTCCTGCGCTCTCTCAGCGAGCTTCGCGACGTGGCGCCCGACTACCGGGACGTGTCGGAACGGGTCTTCCAGGCGGCCGTGAACTATGCGGACGTCTTTGCCAAGCAAGGCGACTGGTGCGTCGCCGTGGTGCAGTACGACCGGGCCCTGAGCGTCCACGGTAGTTCGGAGGTGGCCGCGCGCCGCGAGGAAAACGCCGAGCTATGCCTCGCCCATCCCTCGCCGACGCCCGAGGGGACGCCGGGCCCGGAGGGCTGGCCCACGCCGAGCGGCGACTTTTCGGGGCGCGTGGTGGAGCAGACGCCGATCGGGCCCGACAAGATCTACGTCCGCGGGCGCGTGCTCGACAAGAACGGCCACGGCGTGGGCGGGGTCATCGTAAGAATCCAGGCGTGGGACTGGTCCGTCACCCACGTGACCGATGGCAACGGCGTCTTTGCCTTCGATGGGCTGGACCAGCCGGTGACCTACACGGTCACCCTGGACAACTATGCGAGCGCGCCGGTGGAGGCTCCCTGCGAGTGGGGCAAGATCACCTGGGTGGAGTTCCGCGAGAACGGTTAGCGCAGAGGGCGGCAGACCAGAAGGGGGGCAACGTGACCATGGAGAGCACGCCGGGGATTCGCTTTGACCCCGTGCGCCTGAACACGATAATCGGGGGGATCACCGCGTTCCTTACGGCCAAGAACGAGGTGCGCGACCTGACTCTGAACCGCTCGCGGGCCCTCATCCGCTGCTGCGCGAACAGCATCCGGGCCACGCATCGGCACGAGTACGATGAGGCGAGGGCTCTTCTTGCGGAGGCCAAGGCTGCGGCGCAGACGATGAAGTGCGATGCGGCCGCCTTTCCCGACGTGTACTTTGCCGGCTACCTGCAGGACGCACTGAAGGAGCTGGCCGAGGCGGCCATCACCCTGGCATTGGTCACCGGGGAGCCGCTGCCGGGGCCCGATGATCTGGGCATCGAGTACGCTGCCTACCTCAATGGCCTGGGAGAGGCGATGGGCGAGATGCGCCGCTACGCGCTCGACAGCATGCGCCGTGACGACGATGCGTCGGCCGAGGGGCTGCTGGAGGTGATGGACGAGGTGTACAGCCACCTCGTTGCCATCGACTTTCCAGACTCGTTGACCGGCGGGCTCCGCCGGACCACCGACATGGTCCGTGGCGTGACGGAGCGCACGCGCGGCGACCTGACGACCTCGCTCCGGCAGGAGCGGCTCCAGGAGGCGTTGCGGTCCCTGGAGGCCAAGCTCGCCGAGCAACGCGGCGGGGCTTAGCCGGCATCGACCGCAAGACCGACAGCAGCCCAGAGCACGCGGGCGGCTGCCAGAGTGTGGGGTGATAGATGAACCGTTCGGAGTGGATACTGGTTAGCCTGGTCGCCGTAGCGGCTCTCTTGATGCTGACCCTGGCCTCGCCCGAGCCGATCGAGGTGGCGCGGGCGCTGGCCCAGTCCACCCGCCTGGCTGCCGAGGGGCTCGCCCAGCGTCCTGAGGCGACACCCGTCCCGGTGGCGACGCCGACGCCCCTGCCGACGCTCGCGCTGCCAACGGTGCGGCCCACGGCGGTTCCGACCTCGACCCCAAGCGTGACGCCGACGCCCACAGCCACCCCCTTCCCATTTGACACCCATACCGAACTGGACCGCTACATCTATGTAGACCAGATGACGCAGATGATGTACATCTTTGCGCACGGCGAGCTGTACAGGGAGATCCCCGTCAGCACCGGGCTGCCCACCAGCACAACGTACACCGAGGCTTGGGAAGGGCACGTCGGCAAGTACTGGGGCACGTTCCAGGCCTTCGGCGTCTATGCCGATGAGGCCTGGTACCTGTACCGGTCTCTGGGATCGATCCTGGTGCACTCGCTGCCCTACAACTATGTGGACGGCGAGAAGGTCTATGACGACCGGGAGACGCTCGGCGTGCGGCCGTCGTCGCACGGCTGCATCCGCCTGGCCCCGGAGGACGCCGCCTGGTTCACCGAGTGGGACCCCGAGGGCGTCCTGATGACGATCACCGACCCATACGTGGAGCATTGGCAGGCGCTGAACTGACGGCGCCGGCGCACTGGGCGCGGCCCTGGGCCGCAAGGGCGGCATGCTCTTGCGGCCCGTTGGCTTTGTAGACCAGGGAGCGGGCCTGTCGTATACTATCGCGGTTGTCTTGAGTTGAGGAGGATACGGTGTACCTAGCGCCGCGTGGCACCATTGACATACTGCCTGAGGATCAGCCCTACTGGGCCTACGTATACGACCGCGTTGCGGAGGTGACGGGCCTCTACGGTTACGAGCGCATCGACGTCCCTATCTTTGAAGAGACGGAGCTCTTTGCGCGCGGCGTAGGCCAGGGGACCGACATTGTCGACAAGGAGATGTACTCCTTTCAGGACAAGGGCGGGCGGGAGATCACCCTGCGCCCCGAGTTTACCGCCGGGGTGGTGCGTGCCTACCTCCAGCACGGCATGCGCACCCTGCCCCAGCCGGTCAAGCTCTGGACGACCGGGCCGATCTTTCGCTACGAGCGCGTGCAGGCTGGGCGCTACCGGCAGCACACGCAGTTCGACATCGAATGCATCGGCGAGCTGGACCCCGCCGTGGACTATGAAGTCATGTCCGTAGCCTGGACACTGTTCCTGCGGTTGGGGTTTAGTGACCTCTCTTTCCAGGTGAACTCGACCGGCTGCCCGGCCTGCCGCCCGGCCTATCTTGAGCGGCTGGTGGCCTACTACCGCGGGCACAGGGAGGGGATCTGCTCCGACTGCGAGCGCCGGCTGGAGCGCAACCCGCTGCGCCTGCTCGACTGCAAGACGCCCTCCTGCCAGCCGATTATCGCCGCGGCGCCACATATCTCCGACTATTTGTGTGCCGAGTGCGCCGACCACTTTGGCGCTCTGCGGCAGTATCTTGACGCCACCAAGCGCCCCTACACGGTGAACCATCGTCTGGTGCGCGGCCTCGACTATTACACCAAGACGGTGTTCGAGGTATGGGCGGCCGGGATCGGGGCGCAGAACGCCGTGTGCGGGGGTGGCCGATACGACGGCCTGGCCGAGCAGTTGGGCGGCGAGCATACCCCCGGGATCGGGTTCGGCTCGGGGATTGAGCGGCTGGTGCTGACCATGAAAGAGCAGGGCATCCAGGTGCCCGGTGCCCCGCGGCCAGATCTGGCGGTGGTGTACATCGGCGCGGCGGCCAAGGCGCGTGCCGTCGAGGTCGTTAACGAGCTACGGCTGGCCGGCCTGCGCACGACCATAGCCTATGGCGACCGCAGCATGCGCGCCCAGTTGCGCGCGGCCGACCGCGACGGGGTCAGCCTGGCTCTGATACTGGGTGATGACGAGCTGGTCAGCGGCCAGGTGACGGTGCGCGCGATGCGTGGCGACGCCCCTCAGGAGACGCTGCCCCAGGAAGGGATCGCCGGCCTGCTGGCCAAGCGCCTGGAGAAGACAGCCCGATGAAAAAGGTCGGCCTATACTACCGGCCGGAACATGCGGAAGCCGCCAGAATGTCCGCGTCGCTGGAGGAGTGCTTTCGCGGGCAGGGCGTGGAGGTGTGGCGGGGCCCGGTGAGCGATGAAAAGGCCCTCTGTGAGGTGGCAGCGGACCTGGACGTGCTGGTGACCCTGGGGGGTGACGGCACCATCGTGCGGGCGGTGCGGTGTGTGGCGTCGGCCGGGGTGCCGATTCTCGGGGTCAACTATGGTCGACTGGGCTTCCTGACCGAGGTGGAACCCGCCGACGCCGTCGACTGCATCCCGGGCTTGCTGGCGGGCAAGTACTACCTGGAACGCCGCATGATGCTGCACACCGTGTTGGTGCGCGAAGGCCAGACCATCATGGAAGCCGACGGCATCAACGACGTCGTCGTCGGGCGGGGGCGTGAGTCGCGCACCATCCAGGCCGTGGTGGACGTCGACGGCCACTATGTGATGACGCAGAGCGCCGATGCCGTCATCGTGGCCTCGCCGACCGGAAGCACTGCCTACTCCCTGGCGGCCGGCGGCCCGATCGTTACCCCGGGGATGCGCTGCATGGTCATCACGCCGGTGGCGGCGCACCTCGCCGTTGCTCATGCGCTGGTGGTGCCCGGCGACTGCCGCGTCGCAGTTCGGCTGGTCAAGGGCGCCGACGCGACGCTGACGGTGGACGGACAGCTCGACGCTGACGTACAGGTGGGCGATGAGGTGCGTGTCTGCGTGAGCGACATCAGCGCCGGCTTTGTGCGCTTCGGCGGTCGTGGCTATTTTTACCAGACGGTGTTCAAGAAGCTGCGCTGGCCGGAGCAGGGACCTGACGGCTGACGCGTCCTGCCGCTTCGGGCGCCTCTGAACGCCTTGCCAGGAGGGTCTCCTTGCTTGTCGAGATCACCGTAGAGAACCTGGCCATTATCGAGTCGCTGCGCCTCGAGTTCGCCAGCGGCTTGAACGTGCTGACCGGGGAGACGGGCACGGGCAAGTCGATCATCATCGACGCGGTGAGCCTGTTGCTGGGCGCGCGGGCCTCCACTGACCTGGTCCGCACCGGCTGCGAGCGGGCCGTCGTGGAGGGGGTGTTCTTTCTCTCCGAGGACGTGTCGGCCGCCCTCGAGGAAGCTCTGCGGGAGTACGGGCTATGGGCAGAGGGGGATACGCTGATCGTGCGGCGCGAGGTCAGCGCCGAGGGACGCAGCGTCAGCCGCGTGAACGGCCGGGCCGTGCCCCTCAACGTCCTCGCCGAGATCACCCGGCACCTGGTGGACATCCACGGCCAGGGGGAGCACCTCTCGCTCATGCAGGTGCGGCGGCATATCGACTTTCTGGATCGTTACGGTGCGCTGGGGCCGCAGCGGGAGGCCTTTGCCGGGCTTGCGCTGCGCCTGAGCGCGGTGCGCCAGGAACTGCGCGCCCTTCAGGAGAGCGCCCGTGACCAGGCGCGGCGCATCGACCTACTGACCTTCCAGAGCGAGGAGATCCGCGCTGCCAGGCTGGAGCCGGGCGAGGATGAGGCGCTCCGCCGCGAACGGGGGTTGTTGGCCAACGCCGAGAAGCGCACCGAGCTGGCCGCCGCGGTGTACGCGCTCCTCTCGAACGGCGACGAGGAGCAGCGTTCGGTGGTCGACCTCCTGGCGGCCGTGGCCGAACAGCTCGCCGACCTGGCCAAGATGGACGACGCTATGGAGAGCCAGGGAGCGGCGGCCGAGGGCGCCCTGGACCAGCTGGAGGAACTGGCCCGCACGGTTCGCCAATACCGCGACGAGATCGAGTTCGACCAGGAGCGTCTCGAGGAGGTCGAGGAGCGGCTGGAGCTGATCCACCGCCTGCAACGCAAGTACGGCGACACGATCGAGGAGGTGCTCGCCTTTGCCGAGCGGGCCGAGGAGGAGCTGGACACCATCACCCACAGTGAGGAGCGCACCGAGGCCCTCCGCGCCGTGGAAGGCGAGGTGCTGGGGCAGATGGCCGCCAGCGGGCAGGCCCTGGGCGAGGCGCGCCGCGAAGTGGCCCGCCGCCTGGAGGCCCGCATCGAGAAAGAGCTGGCCCAGCTGGGGATGGGCCAGGCCCGCTTCCTGGTCCATATGGCGCGGGCCGAGCACGCCGACGGGGTGCCGGTTGGCGAGCAGCGCTTTGCCTACGACACCACCGGCCTGGACCGCGTAGAGTTCCTCATCGCGCCCAACCCGGGCGAAGAGCCCAAGCCGCTGGTGCGCATTGCCTCGGGGGGTGAGACCTCGCGCCTGATGCTGGCCATGAAGACCGCCCTGGTTGACGTGGACCCGGTGCCAACGCTGATCTTTGATGAGGTGGATGCCGGCATCGGCGGGCACACGGGGGCCGTCGTCGGGGCCAAGCTCGCCACGCTGGCCGCCAGCCACCAGGTGTTCTGCGTGACCCACCTGGCGCAGATAGCGGCGCACGGCATCCGGCATTTCCGCGTGACCAAGGACGTGGTGGGAGGGCGTACCATTTCCACCGTGAGCGATCTGCACGCCGAGGAGCGGATCGAGGAGCTGGCCGTCATGCTGGGCGGCCGGGCCACCGAGGCCACGCGTCGCAGCGCCCAGGAGCTTCTGGGTCGTAACAGCCCCAACACACCATCACAGGAGTCGTCATGATTGATCCGAACCGTCTGCTGGCCACTTTTCTTGAGCTTGTGCGCGTCTCCAGCCCCACCGGCCATGAGGCGGCCATCGCCGAGGCACTGGCCGCCAAGATGCGCGACCTGGGCCTCTCTCCCGAGACGGACGAGGTCGGCAACCTTTTCGGCGCGCTGGCGGGGCAGGGACAGCCCCTCCTCTTGACCGCGCACATGGATACCGTGACGCCCGGCGAGAACGTGCAGCCCGTGGTGCGAGACGGCGTCGTCTTTAGCGATGGCACGACCGTCCTTGGCGCCGATGACAAGTCGGGTATTGCCATCATCCTCGGGGTGCTGGCGGCCCTGCACGAGGAGGGCCTGGCGCACCGCCCCATCGAGGTGTTGTTCACTGTGCGCGAGGAAAGCGGCCTGGAGGGCGCCAAAGGGTTTGACCTGGGCCGGCTGCGGGCCCGCCTGGCGGTAGGGCTTGATGCGCACGGCGAGCAGGGAACGGTCATAGTCCGGGCGCCGGCCCAAGACGGGCTGCGGGCAACGATCCACGGGCGTATGGCCCACGCCGGCGTGAACCCGGAGGATGGCATCAACGCCATCCGCGTGGCGGCCGAGGCGATCGCGGCGATGCCACTGGGCCGCATCGATGCGGAGACGACGGCCAACATCGGCATCATCGAGGGAGGCAAGGCGACCAACATCGTGCCGGACCTGGTGAGCCTACAGGGTGAGGCGCGCAGCCGTGAGGGGGCCAAGCTCGACGACCAGACCCGCAAGATGGTGGCAGCGCTCGAGGAGCGCGCCGCCGCGCACGGCGCGACGGCCGAGATCACCGTGCGACGTTCGTACGAGGCCTATGCGCTGACCGAGTGCGACGAGGTCGTGCAGCTCGTGACTGGGGCGATGCGGAGGCTGGGGATCACGCCGCTCCTGGTGCCCACCGGCGGCGGTTCGGACGCCAACGTGTTCAACGCCGGCGGCGTCCAGACGGTGCAGATCTCCACCGGCATGGAGGCGGTGCACACCTGCGCCGAGCATATCGCCCTGGCGGACATGATCCAGGCGGCCAAGATCGTGCAGGCCTGCGTCCTGGTCTAGCCTGGCGGGTTCTAGCCTAGAACCGAGCGGAGCCGCGGCCCCCCCCCCCCCCCGCGGCGGCGGCCCCCCGCCCGGGCCGCCCCCCCCCCCCCCGCGGCTCCGTCGCATTTTGCGCCAGGCGGGGCCGGATCAGGCCGGCGTGCCCTGCACCACGGCGGGTTCCTGGTCGTGGAGCTGCCGGAAGGTAAGCGTCCACGCCGCCGAGACGAAGGTGTGATAGATGCCACTCCACAGGGCCGAGGCGCCGCCCACCACCAGAAGGGCGGGGATGCTCATCAGCCCCAGAACGACGGCCGACTTGGTCAGGCTGTAGGCCGCGACGAAAACGGCCGCGGTGACGCCGAGGGTCGCCAGGACGATCGGGATCGTCACGATCGCCACGCCGAGGCTGATCAGCCACAGGAAGAGCCACATCAAGAGCGAGGGGCGGAGGTTGTGCGTCGCCAGGCGGTAGGCATCGCCGATCGAATCAAAGATGCCGCGTTGGCCGATGACCACGAACCGCAGGGCATACTCCCTCAGCAGGGTCAAGGCGACCCCAATGGCAGCGCATACGGCAATCGTGACCACGAGCCAGACGATGAAGGTGAGGACGCCCCAGATGACGCCGGCCGCCACTGCCCCCTCACTGCCGCCGACGCCCAGGGCAACCGCCGGGCCGATGACCAGGCCCAGCCCCAGGAGCAAGATCACGACGATCGGCAGCACCAGGAACAGCGCGCCAATGCCGATCAGGAGGTCGACAACAAAGAGCCGCAGCATACGCGACCAGCCTGCACGCAGGCCGCTGTTAAAGCTGGTCGTGCCCGTCCGCTCGACCTCATCGACGCCGGCCATGAGGGCGCCGTCACTGGTGTAGCGTGCGATGGTGCCGATCACCAGAGCCGCCAGCCCCACCAGTATCAGAACCGTAACGATCCCGGCGAGCGCCGCGGCGACATTGGCCCAGACCGCCGGGCTGGGCAGCTGGAAGGGAACGACGCGCTGCAGGCGGTCCCAGTCCTGTGAGCTGCCGGTGATCTGAAGCCAGCTGCGCGGGCCGCCACCGGCGCCCTGCGCGTACGAACCACCAAAGACAGCCGCGACGACGCCAAAGATCCATAGCACTTTGTGCCGCCAGGTTATCTCCATCGCCCGCCGAATGATCTTGTCGCTCGACATGCTCTGCTCCTTTTCTGAGACGCGCCACCGAGCCGGTGCCGCGCGGCTGCTCAGTTTGCCCCACGCAGAGGGACGTCCCTCACACAGTATACGCGCCGAAGCGTCCAGGGTTTCCGCCGCGGTTCGGGGCATGCTATAATGATATGTCAGGTCGCAGATCGGAGCACTGGGCAGCGCACGGCCTAGCCAACATGGGCGTGCCCTGGGTGCTTTACGCCGAAACGACGTCCACGCCTGGAGAAGTATGGGAACACCGTCCAGAGTAGCAGGTGCCACGGGAATAGAGCGCGCCGTCGCCAGGTGCGGCCGGCCCCGGGAATGGCATTGCACCTATGACGTGAGCAGCGAAGGCTTCGGATACTGGCAGCTGGTCGCCGCCAATCGCTCGGCGGAGGTGGTCCTGCCCCTTCGTCGGACGGATGGGCGCATTCTGTTGCACACCAAGGGGTTCTACCCCGCGGGTACCTTCCGGATGCTCACGGGCGGCATAAGGCCGGGTGAGGATCTGCTGGCCGCGGCGGCCCGCGAAGCCCGTGAGGAGACCGGCCTGCAGGTCACCATTGAGCGCTTCCTAGGCATTATACATCATCTGTTCGTGTACGGGGGGGATTCGATCGCCCTGGACTCCTACATTCTGCTGGCTGCCGGCCCGGACGAGGCGCCCCACCCGACGGACGAGGATGAGGGGATCACGGGCTACCAAGAGGTGCCGGCGGAAGGGCTGCTCGCGGTGGCACAGCAGCTGGAGGCACTGCCCGCCAAGTGGGCGGAGTGGGGGCGGTTTAGGGCCTCGCCCCATTGCCTGGCGTACGAGGTCCTGACGGGGCGGGTCTCTCACGATGGCTGAGCCGCAGGTGCGCAGCGCTGCCGATAACGCCACGCTGCCGGGCAGCGCGTTTGACGTAATCGTGATCGGGGCCGGGCACGCCGGGTGCGAGGCGGCCCTAGCGGCGGCTCGCGCGGGGAGCCGCACGCTGCTGGTGACCATGAGTCTGGACCTGATTGCCCAGATGCCCTGCAACCCGAGCATCGGCGGCCCCGGCAAGGCCCATCTGGTGCGCGAGGTCGACGCCCTGGGCGGCGAGATGGCCCGCAACATCGACCGTACGCTGATCCAGATCCGCATGCTGAACACGTCCAAGGGGCCGGCGGTGCAAGCGCTGCGGGCCCAGGCCGACAAGCGCCTCTACTCCCTGGCCATGAAGCAGGCGCTGGAGCACGCCGACGGCCTCTGGCTGAAGCAGGGGCACGCGGAAGAGCTGCTGACCGAGGGTGACCGCGTCGCCGGGGTACGCCTGGCGGACGGGCAGGTCTTTGCCGCGCGGGCCGTGGTGCTGACGGCGGGCACCTTCCTGAACGGCCGCCTGCTCTGTGGGGAGCAGTCCGCTCCCGGGGGGCGCGCCGGAGAGGCGCCGGCCGTGGGCCTGGCCGAGAGCCTGCGGCGGCTGGGCTTTGCGCTCGGGCGGCTGCAGACCAACACGCCCCCGCGCGTTGACGCCCGGTCGATCGACTTTTGCCTGACCAAGGCGCAGTACGGGAGTGAGACGCCGCTTTACTTTTCGCGGCACGGCGCCGAGGAGCCCTGGCTGGAGACGCCGATCAGCCCGGTGTACCCGCTAGCGCGCCAGACGGCCTGGCGGCCGCAGCTGCCCTGCTACCTGATTCACACCAACGCGGAGACGCACCGCATCGTGCGTGAGAACCTGCATCGCTCGCCCGTGGCGCTGGGGGCCGGCGAGGCGGTGGGCCCGCGCTACTGCCCATCGATCGAGGAAAAGATCGTCCGCTTTGGCGAGCGGCAGGCGCACCCGTTCTTTCTCGAACCGGAGGGTTTTGGCACCACCGAGGTCTACGTACAGGGCTGCTTTACCGGGCTGCCCGTCGACGTGCAGGAGAGGCTGCTGCGCAGTATCCCGGCGCTGAGGGAGGTCGAGATCGTCCGGCCGGGCTACGCCGTCGCCTATGACTATGTGCCGCCGCACCAGATTCGTGCCACGCTGGAGACCCGCCGCCTCCACGGCCTTTTCCTGGCCGGGCAGATCAACGGGACCTCAGGGTACGAGGAGGCGGCCGCCCAGGGGGTACTGGCAGGCGCCAACGCGGCCCTATTCCTGCGCGATGAGCGGCCGCTCACCTTTGGCCGCGAAGAGGCCTATCTCGGGGTTCTGGTCGACGACCTGGTCACTAAGGACCATCGCGAGCCCTATCGCATGCTCACCTCACGGGCCGAGTACCGCCTGCTCTTGCGGCAGGACAACGCCGACCTACGCCTGGCCGACGAGGCGCAGCGCGCCGGCCTGATCTCGGCGGAGCGCCATGCGGAGGTGCAGGCCCGCCGTGGGGCGATCGCGGCCGAGATCGCCCGGCTGGCAGGCGTGACCATCGTCCCCGGCGAGAGGGCCAAGGCGGCGCTGGCGGCGCGCGGCCTGGCTGCGTTGGGCAGGCCGACTGCGGCCAGCCAGCTGCTCAAGTGGCCCGGGGCCGACTATAGCCTGGTGGCCGAGCTGGCCCCGCCGCCGGCGCCCGTTCCCGCGGAGGTCGCCGAGCAGGTGGCGCTCGAGGTGCGTTACGAGGGGTACGTGGCGAAGCAGAAGCGCCAGGTGCAGCGGGCGCGCCGTCTGGAAAGGCGGCGACTGCCCGAAGATATAGACTATGCGACGGTGCAAGGGCTGGGCCCGGAGGCGCGAGAACGCTTGGCGCTACACCGGCCGGGCACCGTCGGCCAGGCTGCGCGAGTTGCCGGGGTCAACCCGACCGATGTCTCGGTGCTGTTGATCTACCTCGAGCAGCGACGCGCGGCCCGCCGGGCGAAGCCCCGCCGTTCTGAGGAAGCGACCGAGCCCAGGCGCGCGACGCGAGAGCCCGGGCAAGGAGGATCTCTTGTTCTTTGATGAAGCAAGCATCATCGTGCGGGCCGGCCGCGGCGGAGACGGCCTGGTCGCCTTCCGCCGAGAAAAGCACGTGCCCTATGGTGGCCCCAGCGGCGGGAACGGTGGCACGGGCGGCAGCGTGGTGCTGCGCGCGACCGAGAGCGTGAACACCCTGGTGGCCTTTACCAGGCGGCGCCACTTTTTCGCCGAGGATGGCGAGAGGGGCGCGCGGCAGAACCAGCAGGGGCGTAGTGGCGAGGACCTCATCGTCGACGTGCCGGTGGGCACCGTCGTTCATGAGCGCGAGACGGCCCGCATCCTCGCTGATCTGGCCCGCGATGGGCAGGCCGTGGTCGTGGCCCGCGGCGGGCGCGGGGGGCGCGGCAACGCCACGTTCAGGACCTCCACCCGGCAAGCCCCGCGCTTTGCCGAAAAGGGGGAGGCGGGCGAAGAGCGCACCCTCCACCTGGAGCTCAAACTGATCGCCGACGTGGGCCTGCTGGGCAAGCCGAACGCAGGCAAGTCCACCCTGTTAGCGCGGGTGAGTGCGGCGCGGCCCAAGATCGCCGACTATCCCTTTACTACCCTCAGCCCCAACCTGGGCGTGGTGGAGATTGGGGCGCACTCGCTGGTGATGGCCGACATTCCCGGGCTCATCGAGGGGGCCAGCGAGGGCGCGGGCCTGGGGCTGCAGTTCCTGCGCCACGTGGAGCGCACTCGGCTGCTGGTGCATATCCTGGACGGCTCCAGCCCCGACCCCATCGAGGACTACCACGCCATCAACCGGGAGCTGGCCCTACATAGCGAGAGGCTGGCTCACAAGCCCCAGGTTGTGGCCCTCAACAAGATCGACATCACCGAGGCCCGCGAGCGGTTCGCGGAGGTGCGCAGCGGGCTGGGCCAGGAGGTAGAGGCGCTCTACCCCATCTCGGCGGCCACCGGCGAGGGCGTGGCAGAGCTGCTCTATGCCGTCGATGCGCTGCTGGCCGAGTTGCCCGAAGAGACCGAGGAGGAGCTGGTGGTGTTTCGCCCGCATGAGCGGGAGAGCACCGCAGTCGTTGTGACAAAGGAAGGACCCGAGTCCTACCGTGTGGCGGGTGAGGAGATCGAACGGCTGGCCCAGATGACCGACTGGACCAACGAAGAGGCGATGGAGCGGTTTGAGCGCATCCTGCAGGCGCGGGGTATCTCGGCGCTACTGGAAGAGGCGGGTGTGGACCTTGGCGATGCTGTGCACATCGGCGACATCGAGCTGGAGTGGCACTAGGTCAGCGGGACGGCAAGGAGGCGAACGCACCGTGGCAGGCAGGCGGGTGGGCATTTTCGGCGGGACGTTCGATCCCGTGCACGTGGGGCACCTGATCGTGGCCGAGGAGGCGCGGGTGCGGCTGGGGCTGGAGCGGGTTGTGTTCGTACCCGCGCGCATCTCTCCGCACAAGCTAGACGACGAACCGGCGCCCAGGGAGCACCGCTATCGCATGGTCTGCGAGGCGGTGGCGGACAACCCACTCTTCGCCGTATCGGCCATCGAGATCGAGCGCGAGGGGCCGTCCTTCACGGTGGATACGCTGCTTCACCTGCGTAGAGAGTTGGCGCCCGACGCGGACCTGTACTTTATCATGGGTATGGACTCGCTGGAGAGCTTTCCCCGCTGGCGAGATCCGCAGCGCATCCTGCAGCTATGTCGGCTCGTCGTCGTGAGCCGACCCGGCTGTGCCGTGCAGTTGGACGAAATGGAGCGCGTGGTGCCGGGGCTGACGGAGCGTACCGAGGTGTTGGACATGCTGGAGGTCGGCATTTCCTCCACCGAGCTGCGCGCCCGAGTGCGCGCGGGGTTGCCGATCCGTTACCAGGTACCCGGGGCTGTGGAGCGGTACATCGCTGAGCACGGGCTGTACGCGCCGCAGGAGCCGGGCGAGGGCCGCCGAGAGAGCGCACCATGATCAGCCTTTCCACCGCGTCGCTCTATCATCTGCCGCTGGCGCGGGCGCTCGCCCTGGCGGCGGAGGCCGGCTTTGACGGGCTGGAGCTGGTGACCGGCCCGGAGACATGGCTGCGCGGCGCCGGGCGCGTGGTGCGCCTGGCTCGCCGGCACGGGCTGCAGGTCTACACGGTGCACCAGGCCCTGACGCCCATCGTGGGCGGGGGCCCGGCGGAGCGCCTCCGCGACGCGCTGGACGCGGCGTTCGAGGTCGGCTGCTCGCACCTGGTGATCCATCCACCCACAGTGGACGCCTGGGAGCACCCGGCGGCGCAGCGCTGGCTGGCGACGCTCGACGAGGCGTCTCAGCAGCTGGACGGGAGCGGCGTGCGGATCGCCCTGGAGAACTCGGGGTATCCGCCGCACGAGGCAGGCCGGCGCATCCTGGGGCAGCTGCCCGATTTGCTGGCCTTTGCCGAACAGCACGACCTGGACATCACCTTCGATGCCTGCCATGCGGCGATCCAGCGGCTCGACCTGCTGGAGGCCTATGCGCTGCTGCGCCCACGGGTCGCCAATGTGCACCTGAGCAACCTGAGCCCCGACGAACCCCTTCTGGATCTGCCTTACATGCGCCCGCTGCTAACGGAGCACCGCATGCCGGAAGACGGCGTGATGCCGCTCGATGAGTTCACCACGCTCCTGGCAGCGGATGGCTACGCGGGCCCCGTGACGTACGAGGTGAGCCCCATCGCGCTGCGCGCTTGGTCGCCCGCCGGTCTGCGCCGCGCCCTGGCGGCGCTGGTGGATTATCTACGCGTGAGACGCCGCCCCGCTCCAGACTCCCCGCTCTAGGAAGCCGCTGCTGCCCTCTCGCGCGGCCCGTCAGGGCCTGGCGGTGACGGGTAGGGCCGCGCACAAGTTGCCCAGATCCGTTGGCGAATATTCACCCAACTTTTCGGCCCGGCGGGCTATTCCTATTGGCAGCGGGGTAGTTGTGGTGTATACTGGTGGTGCTTTGTGGGAGGGAATGGCAGAAAGTGGCCCTCCTTCCCGAACAGGTGGCGCCGACGCCCGGTAGGTGGGGCGCGGCTCTTGGCGAGGAAGCACACCATCCATGTTCCTGGGCGAATACACCCACTCGCTGGACAGCAAGGGTCGCCTCACCATCCCGGCGCGGTTTCGTGCGCAGCTGGAGGATGGTCTGGTCATCGCGCGCGGCCAGGACGCCTGCCTGATCATCTACCCGCGCCACGAATGGGACGCTCTCGCGGAGGCCCTTGGTCGCCTGCCGCGATCGAGCAAAGGTGCCCGGTCGTATACCCGGCTGTTGTTCAGTGGGGCGTCTGAGGCCACGCTGGACAAGATGGGGCGCGTGCTGATCCCGGCCTTCCTCCGCGAGTTTGTCGGCATCCGCGAGGATGCCGTTTTGGTGGGCGCCAACAGCGTGATCGAGATCTGGAACCCCGAGGCCTGGCAACAGACCCTGGCCGAGAACCTGGCCGACATTGAGGAGATCCTGGGCGCCGTCGGCCAGATGGGCGTCTAGACATGGCGGAGAGCGGACGTCTGCATGTCCCCGTGCTCTACCAGGAGGTCATGACAGGCCTTTGCCCGGGCCCCGGGCAGGACCTGATCGACGGCACCGTCGGCCTGGGCGGCCACGCCAGGGGCCTGCTGCAGCGCACGGCGCCGGACGGGCGCCTGCTGGGCATCGACCGGGACCCCGAGGCACTCAGCCTGGCGCAGGGAGGGCTCGCCGAGTTCGGTGGGCGTGCCGTCCTCTGCCAGGGGGAGTTCCGCCATCTGGCCGCTCTGGCCCGCGAGGCCGGTTTCGGCGCGGTGAGCGGCATCCTGCTCGACCTGGGGGTTTCTTCGCTCCAGCTGGATCGTCCCGAGCGCGGCTTCTCCTTCCAGGAGGATGGCCCGCTGGACATGCGCATGTCTCCGCAGTCGGAGCTCAGCGCGGCCGAGATCGTGAACACCTGGCCCGCCGATGCGCTGGCCGACCTGATCTTTCAGTATGGCGAGGAGCGGCACTCGCGACGGGTGGCGCGGGCCATCGTGGCGGCCCGCCCGCTGCACACGACGTTGGAGCTGGCCCGGGTAGTGGCCGGGGCGGTGAGGGGGCGTTCCGGGGGGATACACCCGGCCACGCGCACCTTTCAGGCGCTCCGCATCGCTGTGAACGGCGAGCTCGACTCTCTCGAGGCGGTGCTGCCTCAGGCGGTGGCCCTGCTAGAGCCGGGCGGGCGCCTGGCGGTGATCTCGTTTCACTCGCTGGAAGATCGCATCGTCAAGCAGTTCATGGTGCGCGAGTCGAAGGACTGCGTGTGCCCGCCGCGCGTCCCGGTGTGCGTATGCGGGCACGTGGCCACGTTGAGGCCGGTGACCAAGAAACCGTTGCAGGCCAGCCCCGAGGAGGTGGCCCGCAATCCGCGCAGCCGCAGTGCGCGGCTGCGCATCGCGGAGAGGATCCGGGCGTCGTAGCGCGCCGAAAGGCGCTACTGCGAGGCCAGCCATCAGAGAGCTACAGGGTCTTGCTATGGAGAACCGGCGGACAGAGGTCCCGTTCTTTCACATCAGCCAGGCGGCCGGCAGGTCGGGCGGCACCCGCGTGGATGTGCGCCGCTGGGCGTTCGCCGGGTTGGTGCTGGCTCTCCTCGGGTTGGCGGGGTGGCTCTATCTCGAGCAGGCCGCCGAGGCAGCCTCGTACGGGGCCACCGTGCGCCAGTTGCAGGACCAGAAGGAGCGCCTGCGCCGAGAGATCACCTCACTGCGCAGCGAGGTGGCCGTGGCAGGGTCGCTGACGCGCCTCACGGCGCTCGCCAAGGAGCTCGACTACGTGTTGCCCGAGGCCACCGACCCGGTGCGGCACCTGGTCATCGAGTATCCGGAGCCGGAGCCGCTGGCTAGTGCAGTGGCGGAGGACGCCCCCGCGGACGGCAAAGCCACAGAGGCAGAGACGGCCATCGGGCGCCGCGTCCGTGCCATGGTGACCCAGCTGGGCGAATGGCTGGGCACGCCTGTGGAGAGCGCATCGGCGCCGTAGAAAGGCCGGTGCCTCGCTTGCACGAGGAGAACGATGGCGGAAGTCGAGCAACAGGGCCAGCGCCGGCGCATCGTCCTGCTGGGGGCGGTGTTCGCGGTCACGGCCGTGGTCCTGGTAGGGCGGGCGGCCCAGTGGATGCTCCTGCCGCAGCCCTTGCTTGATGAGACCCAGTCCGCGGTCCTCAGCATGTCCGACCGGATCCTGGCCACACGCGGTAGCATCCTAGATGCCTCCGGCCAGTATCTGGTGGCCAGCACGGTGACGTACCGGGTGAGCGCGTCTCCACGCATCCTGCAAGAGGAGGAGCGCGCCGAGTTGGCGCCCGTCCTGGCGGGGATCCTCGGCGTGTCGGAGGATCAGATGGCCGCGCACCTGGCCCGTACCGATAGCGAGTACGTCGTGCTGGCCGACAACGTGCCGCTCGGGGCGGCGATGCAGGTCCGTGACCTGGACAAGAGCGCTCTGCGCCTGGAGGCGCGCTTTGGCCGCGTCTACCCAGATGACCAGCTGGCCTCGCCGGTGCTGGGCTTTCGTATGTCGATGAAGGACGGCGAGCCGCAGTATGGCCTGGAGCAGTACTGGGACCCGGAGCTGGCCGGCGTTGAGGGTGTGTGGCGGGGCGTCAGCGACCTGTGGGGGCAGCAGATCCTGGTCGACGAGCGTGGCTACGAGCCCGCCCAGGACGGTGCTGATCTCCTGCTTACGCTGGACCGCAACGTCCAGCACAAGGCGGAGCAGGTCCTGCAGGCGACCACCGAGCAGTTCCAGGCGGTGGATGGCCAGATCATTGTGCTGGATCCGCAGACCGGCGGCATTCTGGCCATGGCGGACTACCCGGGCTACTCACCGGGCCGCTACTGGGAAGTGGACAGCGCGACCGCCTATGTGAACGGCGCGATCAGCAGCCAGTACGAGCCGGGGTCCGTGTTCAAGCCGCTGACCCTGGCCGCGGCGCTGGAGGCCCGCGTGATCCGCCCGACCGATACGTACGATGACCGGGGTGAGATCATCGTCGGCGGCAGGCGCATCTTTAACTCGGACCTGCGGCCCCACGGCATCACGACGATGACGGAGCTACTGGGCTACTCGCGCAACGTGGGCGCGGCGCACGTGGCCACGCTGCTGGGGCCGACGCGGTTCTATGAGACGATCCGCAAGTTCGGCTTCTCTGAGATCACGGGCGTGGACCTGTGGGGCGAGGCGGCCGGCGTCATGCGCGTGCCGGGCAGCACGTACTGGCACATGTCGGACCTGGGGGCCAACTCGTACGGGCAGGGCCTTGCGGTGACGCCCCTGCAGGTGGCGGCGGCGTATGGAGCGCTGGCCAACCAAGGGGTCCTGATGCGCCCCCGCGTCGTGGCTGAGGTACACTACCCGGATCACACCGAGGTGCGGCGCCCCGTAGCAGTGCGCCGGGTGATCTCCGCCGTGGTGGCGGATGAGCTGGCCGAGATGATGGCCGACGCGGTGGAGATGGGCCTTGGCGGGCCACTGGTGCCCGGCTACCGGCTGGCAGCCAAGTCGGGGACGGCCGGCATCGGCGAAGAGGGCTACGTCAGTGCCGACACGATCGTGTCGTTCGTGGGGTTTGGGCCGCTGCCCAACCCGCGTTTCGTGATTCTGGCCAAGTTCGACAAGCCGGAGCAGGGGCGCTGGGGCGCCGAGGTGGCGGGGCCAGCCTTTGCCGAAATGGCCAAGTATCTGATCGACTATTACGGCATCCCGCCGGCCAGCTCCTAGGGGAGCGCCGACCGACCGGAGAGTTTGAGCGAAGGCGTGGCCATGGAAGAGACCTACACCCTGCAGACGCTTCTGCGCGACCTCGGCTGGCGAGAACCGCTTGCCGGGGCCGAGGGCGTGCCGCTTGGCGGGGTGGCCATCGACTCGCGCCGGGCGCGCCCGGGGGACATCTTTGTGGCTCTGCCGGGCGAGCGCACCGACGGGCACGCCTACGTCGAGGCTGCCTTCCACGCCGGCGCGGCGGTGGCATTGGTCAGTAGCGAGGTGCCCGGCCGGCCGGCCGTTGACCTGGTCACCGGGGGCGCGCCGTCGCAGTGCGTCACGCCGCTGGCGATTCGTGTGCCGAGCACGCTGGCTGCGCTGCAGCAGGCGGCACGGGCCCGGCGTGAGGCCTACCCGGCGCTGCGGGTGATCGGCGTTACCGGCTCGGTGGGCAAGACGACGACCAAGGAAGCGACCTTTGCCGTGCTGGCGCAGCGCTACCGCGTGCTGCGCAGTGCCGGCAACCAGAACAACGAGATTGGCCTACCCCTCACGCTGTTTGAGCTGACCGCGGAGCATGAGAGGGCGGTGCTCGAGATGGGCATGTACGCCCTTGGCGAGATCGAGATGCTGTGCCGGCTGGCGCGCCCGCAGGTGGGTGTGGTGACCAACGTCGGCCCAGTGCACCTCGAGCGGCTGGGCACGGTCGAGCGGATCGCCCAGGCCAAGGCGGAACTCCTCGCGGCACTGCCCGCAGGGGGGGTGGCCGTCCTGAACGGGGACGACCCCCTGGTGATGGCCATGTCCTGCCCGGCGGGGGTGCGCCGCCTGACCTACGGCCGCGGGGAGGGCAACGCCGTGCGGGCCACGCACGTGTCCAGTCGCGGGCTCGAGGGGGTCCGCTTTACGGTGGGGGTGGAGGCGGTGCCCGAGCTGGGCATCGCGGCCGGTCAGTGCGCGCTGAGCGCCCCGACCCCTGGGGCGCACACCGTCATGCCGGCGCTGGCGGCCGTGGCCGTCGGTCTGCTGGAGGGGCTGACCTGGGACGAGATCGCCGCCGGCCTGGGGAACCAGGCCGCCGACCTCAGGCTGGTGCCCAGGCGTGCCCAGGGCGGTGCCACTCTGCTCGATGACACTTACAACGCCAGCCCGGCCTCGATGTTGGCGGCGCTCGACCTGCTGGGTGAGATCCCCGGGCGGCATGTGGCCGTCCTGGGTGACATGCTCGAGCTGGGCACCCACGAAGAAGAAGGCCACCGCCAGGTGGGCGCACGCGCTGCCCAGGTGCTGGACCTGCTGGTGACGGTGGGCCCCCGCGCGGCGCGGCTTGCCGACGAGGCGCGCCGCCGCGGGCTGCCGCCGGAGGCCGTGCACTCGGTGATGGAGGTCGAAGAGGCGGTGCGCCTGCTGCCCGAGTTGGTGCGTGAAGGAGACGTCTTGCTGGTGAAGGGGTCGCGCAGCGTGGGGTTGGAGGGGCTTGTGGCGGCCATCGCGGAGCGAGCCGAGTGAGCGCGCCACAGGGGTTGGTTTCCGCGGCCCTGGTTGCCATCGGGTCGTTCCTGGCCACGGCGCCGTGGGGCGGCGCCCTGGTCGAGGCGCTGCTTCGCCGAGGGATCGGCAAGAACATCCGCGCGGAAGAGCCGGACGCCCACCAGCAAAAGGCGGGCACAGCCACCATGGGGGGCGTGCTGTTCCTGACCGGGCTGACGGTGGCCTCGGTCGTGCTGGCGCTGCTCGGCCATGCCAGGGTGCTGGCGCCGCTGGCGGTAATGTTGGCCTACGGCGCGCTGGGCGCCTACGACGACGTGCAGGGCCTGCGAGACGCCAAGGGCGTCGGCTGGCTGGCGCGCTACAAGTTCATCACCCAGTGGGGCGTGGCCCTCGTGCTGGCGCTGGTCCTCTACCTGGCGGCGGAGCAGCGCGTCCTCGTGGTCCCGCTCAGTGGGCGGGTCGTGGCGATTGGCTGGTGGTTCGTGCCGATCGCGGCGCTGGGGATGGTGGCGTTTTCCAACGGGGTGAACCTGGCCGACGGCATGGATGGACTGGCCGGCGGAACGTCGGCGGTCGCCGTCGGGGCCTACGCCCTGATCGCGCTTGCCTCCGGGCAGGAGGGGCTGGGCCTGTTCTGCGCTGTCCTGGTCGGGGTGCTGCTGGCCTTTCTGTGGTTCAACGTGCACCCGGCGCGGATGTTCATGGGTGACACGGGCGCCCAGGCGTTGGGCGCCGGCCTGGCGGCCATCGCCATGCTCAGCGGGCACTGGCTGCTGTTGCTGCTGATTGGCGTGGTGTTCGTCGCCGAGGCGCTCTCGGTGATGATGCAGGTCAGCTACTTCAAGTGGACGCGGCGGCGGTATGGCGAAGGGCGGCGGATCTTCCGGATGACCCCGCTGCACTATCATTTCGAGCTGGCCGGCATGTCGGAAGTACAGGTCACCCTGCGGGCCTGGATCGTGGGGGTGGTGGCGGCGCTGTTGGGGATTGTGCTGGCGTTGGGAAGGATATGATCGCGCACGAAGCATTCCGCGGCCTGCGAGCAGGCATCGTCGGGGCGGCCCGTGAGGGGACCGCGCTGGCGCGCTTCCTGGCTGCCTGCCATGCCCGCGTCACCCTGAGCGACGCCAAACCGGCCCAGGCGCTCGGCGAACGCCTGGCTCAGCTGGCCGGGCTCGACGTGCGCCTGGCCCTCGGCGGCGCCCCGCTGAACCTGGCCGATCTGGACGTGCTTTTCCTGAGCCCTGGCGTACCGCCCAACGCGCCGATTGTGGGCCAGGCGCGGGAACTGGGGCTGCCCCTTTCCAGCGAGCCGCGCCTGTTCACGCAGGTCTGCGCGGCGCCGGTGGTGGGCATCACAGGTTCAAGCGGCAAGACGACCACGACCGCGCTGGTCGGGCGCATGTTTGCGTGTCAGGGTCTGGAGACCTGGGTGGGCGGGAACATCGGCGAGCCGCTCACTGAGCGCCTGCTGGAGCCCGCCGGGCCCGATGTGGCCGTGCTGGAGCTTTCCAGCTTCCAGCTGGAGCTGTTTTCTCCCGATTACCAGGGGCCGGCGGTAGAGGAGCGGCGCACGGCCGCCTCGCGCGTGCTCTCTCTGGATGGGTGGAGCCCGAGGGTCGCCGCCGTCACCAACATCACGCCGAACCACCTGGATCGGCACCCGAGCATGGAGGACTATGCCCGGGCCAAGGCGAACATTGTGCGGTTCCAGACGCCCGATGGCTGGGCCGTGCTGAACCGCGACGATCCGCGCTCCTACGGGCTCCGCGCGGAGGCGCGCGGACGGGTGCTCCTCCTTAGCCTGCGCGAGCCGGTCGATGAGGGGGGTTACCGGGCCGGCGACCGGTTGCTGCTGCGGCTGGACGGCCGCGAGACGGACCTCTGCCGGGTGGGCCAGGTGCCGCTGCGCGGCGCCCACAACCTGGCCAACGTGCTGACGGCGGCCTGCTGCGCCATGGCCGGCGGGGCCACGCCCGAGGCGATGCGCGAGGCCGTGCGCACCTTCAGCGGGGTGGCGCACCGCCTCGAGATCGTCCGTGAGGTCGGCGGGGTGACCTACGTCAACGACTCGATCGCCACGTCGCCCGAGCGGGCCATCGCGGCGTTGCGCGCCTACCGAGAGCCGCTGGTGCTGCTGGCCGGTGGGCGTGACAAGAACCTGCCCTGGGAGGAGTGGGCCGACCTGGCCCTGCAACGGGCCCGCGTCGTGATCGCCTTTGGCGAGGCGGCCCCGATCATCGAGGCGGCGCTGGCCGGCGCGCGCGATAGGTGGCCAGCAGGGGGCGATGGCTTGGCGTCGGTCGAGCGCGCGGTCACCATGGCCGAGGGGGTGGCCCT
This sequence comes from Anaerolineae bacterium, assembly GCA_040768605.1. Taxonomy (GTDB): domain Bacteria; phylum Chloroflexota; class Anaerolineae; order UBA1429; family UBA1429; genus JAAZBY01. The sequence goes on from JAXGMP010000003.1 coordinate 558,053, forward strand.
GGCCGCGCGGCTGGCCCGGCCGGGGGACGTGGTGCTCCTCTCCCCAGGCGGGACTAGCTTTGACGCCTTTGACGATTTCGAGCAGCGGGGCCAGGCCTTCCGCGACCAGGTCAGGGGGCTGGGCGAATGAGCGCAGCATTGGCGGCCCTCAACAGACGCTCGCGCCTGTGGCGCACCGACCTCATCCTGGTGCTGGTGGTGGCCGCCCTCCTGATGCTCGGGCTGGTGATGGTCAAGAGCGCCTCGTACGGGTTCGCTCTGCTCGGGGGCAACCTGGAGGGGCAACCGGACTACTTTCTGAAGCGGCAGCTGGTGTTCGCCGTCATCGGCTCACTGGTGATGGTGGTGTTCAGCCGGGTCAGCTACCGACTGTGGGCCAGGTGGGCGCTCTTGATACTGGGCGGCTCCCTGTTCGTCCTGGTCGGCGTGCTCGTGGCGGGGCAGCAGCACCAGGCGACCCTTCGTTGGCTCTTCCGGGGGTCCGTGCAGCCGGCCGAGTTCGCCAAGCTGGGCCTGATGATCTACATCGCTGCCTGGCTGGGTAGTCGGGGCGACCAGCTGCGTGCTACGGGGCCGGGCCTGCTCGCCTTTGCGCTGCTGATGGGCGGGGTGAGCGCCCTGATCCTGCTGCAGCCAAACTTTTCCACCGCCGTGATCCTGGTGTTGACGGCGACGGCAATGTTCTTCGCCGCCGGGGCCAGCATGAAGCAGATGGTCATCCTGCTGACCGTGGGGATCGCGGCGTCGTACCTGTTGGTGCGGCTGGTGTCGTACCGGAACACCCGCCTGATGCTGTTTCTCGAGGGGCCCTTTAGCGATCCGACCGGCGAGGGGATGCAGCTCGTCCAGGCGCTCATCGCCCTGAACCGCGGCGGATGGCTGGGCGTGGGGCTGGGGCATAGCCAGCAAAAGTTCACCGTCTACGCCCCGCACACCGATGGCATCTTTGCCATTATTGCCGAGGAGCTGGGCATTCTGGGGGTTCTGGCCCTTGCGGCGCTGTACGCGGTGTGGGCCTGGCGCGGGCTGCGCATCGCCTGGTACGCCCGGGAGGCGTACGGGCGCATCCTGGCTGTCGGGTTGACCACCTGGGTGGTGTTCCAGGCCTGCGTCCACGTGGGCGTGCTCACGGCATCTATTCCATTTACGGGTACTGTGCTACCCTTTATTAGTTATGGCGGCTCCTCGCTGAGCAGTATGCTGCTGGCGACGGGTCTGCTGCTCAGCATATCTCGTGAATCGGGCGCGACGGAAGAGGAACAGGTTCTGTGAGACTGATCGTGGCAGGCGGCGGCACGGGAGGAGGCATCTACCCGGCCTTGACGGTGATCGACGAACTGTGCAGCACGCCGCGTTGGCGGACCTCGCAGGACGACATCCTGTGGGTCGGTCGGGCGGGTGGGCTGGAGGAGCGGGTGATGGCCCGCCGGGGGATTCGCTTTCAGGCCCTGCCCACCGGCCCGCTGCGTGGCATGAACCCGGTGCGCGTGGCCAAGAGCCTGGCGCTGATGGCCCAGGGGACGGCGCGCGGCCGACGGCTGCTGGGCGAGTTTGGCGCCGACGTCGTGCTGGCCACGGGCGGGTACGTCTCCGTCCCGATGCTGACGGCGGCCTGGCGCAAGTGCCCATCGCTCATCTACCTGCCAGACATGGTGCCGGGCCTGGCCATCCGCTACCTTTCGCCCCTGGCGACGCGGGTGGCGGTGTCTTTCGAGTCCGTAAAGGGCTACTTTCCCGCCGGCAAGGCGTTCGTCAGCGGTTATCCCGTCCGCCGCGAGCTGCTCGAGGCGGACCGTCAGGCGGCGCGCGCGCAGCTGGGCTTCCCGGCGGGGTGGCCGGCAGTACTCGTCATGGGCGGAAGCACGGGGGCCAGGGCGATCAACTCGGCCGTGCGGGCTATCCTGCCCGAGCTTTTGCGCAAGGCGACCGTCCTGCACGTCAGCGGGCACGAGGACTATGAGGACTTGGTGCGCCGGCGCAGCGACCTCCCGATGGAGCTGCGCGAGCAGTACCGCCTCTATGCCTATATGTACGACGAGATGCCGTTGGCCCTGGCGGCGGCGGACCTGGTGGTGGGGCGCGCCGGCGCGGCGACCCTGGCAGAGTTCCCGGCAGTGGGGCTACCGGCGGTCCTCGTGCCGTACCCGTACTCGGGGCAACATCAGATGCCGAACGCCGAGTACATGGCGGCGCGGGGGGCGGCGGTCGTGCTGGCGGAGGCCGACCTGGAGCAGCAGCTGCTGCCCACGGTGACGGCGCTGTTGGCCGACGACGAGCGCCGCCATGAGATGTCCCGCGCGTCGCGGGCGCTGGCCATGCCAGGGGCGGCCGCGGCAATAGCCGCCGAGCTACAGGCACTGGCCAGGACGTAGGAAGTAACAGGAGAGGACAGCCGTGAAGGCGGGTGTGTGGGTCGTCGACGAGACCATCGTCGTGATCGTCGCCCTGCTCGTGTTCCTCTACGTGGGGTACCGACGTGGAGTGCAGCGCGAGCTGCCCACGCTGTTCGGGTTGGGCGCCGGCTGGTTCTTGGCCAGCATCGTCGGCCCCGGCCTGGCCGAGCGGCTCAACCGCATCTACAAGGGCGTGCGCTTCCTGGCCGAGGATCTGGTCGGCCGGGAGGACTCGGCGGCCGTGTGGCAGCGGATCCGCGCCCTGCCGGACCCGATCCGCGTGGACACGGATGTGGAGATCCTGGCTCTGGCGGTCTTTGTCGGCGTGGTGGGCCTGGTGTACATCCTGACCCAGTACCGTTGCCGCGGTGCGGCCAACACCACCGGGCGCGTCCTAGGCGGGCTGGGCGGGGCCCTGAACGGGCTGCTGTTCTCACGCGGGGTGGTGTTGCTGGCCGGGCGCCCAACCGTGCGCCTGAGCCTGCCGGCCACCCCGTTGGGAGACGTGTCGCTGGCCGAGGGGAACAGGCTGTCGATCACGGTCGTGCTGATCTTGGGCTTGCTCATTGCCTTCGGGGTGTACAGCGCCTCCTCTGGGGCGCACCGGCCGGACTAGACGCAGCGTGGCTGACCGAGGGGGGCTGTCTTGGCGCCGATCGAAGTAGTGTTCGGGATCGTCGTGTTCGTCTTTGCCCTCATTGGGCTGGGACGCGGCTTCCTGCGCGAGATGGGTGCCACGACTGTTCTGGTGCTCGTGCTGTTCTTCCTGAGCCGCTTCGATGGCTACCTGGATCGTGGCATGCTCAAGGGGATCACTCTGATCGACAGCACGGTGACCACCGAACAGGCCCGACAGGTGCAGTGCTGGGTGCTGGTGTTCATCATCGTGGGGGTGACGTTCCTTTCCTACCACGGTGAGACGCTGGCTTTCCCCGGGCACCTGAACGAAGGGGTGCAGTCGGTGCTGCTGGGGTTGCTGGGGGGCACGCTGAACGGCTACCTGGTGGCCGGGTCGATCTGGTACTACATGGACAAGTTCGGCTACCCGATCCGCTGGCTGGGGTTTGCGCCAGAGCAGTTCTCCGACGCGGCCCACACGGCGATCCAGTATCTGCCGCTGAACTTCCTGGGGCAGCCGGCGGTCCTGGGCGAGAGCCTACTCCTGTACCTGAGCGTGTTTCTGATCCTTGTCCGCGTGATTCGCTGATCGGTTGGCAAGATGATGGTACTGCCTACAGAGATACCACAGCGCGTTCATATGGTCGGCATCGGCGGCATCGGCCTGTCGGCGATAGCCCGCATCCTGGCCGCCTGGGGCCACGAGGTGACGGGCTCTGACCTGCGCGCCTCCGCGGTGACGCGGGGCCTCAACGCGCTGGGCATCCGCACCTACGAGGGGCAGCGCGCCGAACAGGTGCGCGGTGCGGAGCTGGTGGTGATCTCTTCGGCCGTGCCGGAGGCCAACGTCGAGGTCGTGGCGGCGCGCCAGGCGGGCATCCCGGTGATCAAGCGTCACTTGCTGCTCGGCATGATGCTGGACGGCTACTATGGCATCGCCGTGGCCGGCACTCACGGCAAGACGACGACCACGACCATGATCTCGATCATGCTCACCGAGTTGGGCCAGTCGCCCAGCTACATCATCGGGGGCATCGTCCCGCAGCTGGGAGGGAATGCCCAGGCGGGCCAGGGGCGCCATTTCGTGATCGAGGCGGACGAGTACGATCGGACTTTTCACGGGCTGCGCCCCGATATCGCCGTGGTGACCAGCATCGAGATGGACCACCCCGACTGCTACGCCGACATCGCCGCCATGCGCGAGGCGTATGCGACCTTTCTGGCCGGAGTGCCTGAGGGGGGCTGGGTGGTGGCCTGCGCCGACTCGGCCAACCTGCGCCAGACGCTGTGCGAGGCACCGGGCCTGCGGGGCCGCGTCGTGACCTACGGGCTGGCGGAGGCGGCGGACTACCGGCTGGCCGGCCTGGACCATGCGGAGGACGGCAGCGTTCGCTTCGCCATCCACAAGGGGGGGCGCCCGTGGGCGACTGTTGCGCTGCAGGTCCCTGGGGCGCACAACGCCTTGAACGGCACCGCCGCGCTGGTGGTAGCCGACCTGCTGGGTCTGGACGTGGCCAGTGCCGCCGCGGGCCTGGCCGCCTACCGCGGCATCGAGCGGCGCTTCCAGGTCAAAGGGGAGGCGGCGGGCGTCACCTTTGTGGATGACTATGCCCACCATCCCTCCGAGGTGCGCGCCACCCTGGCCGCGGCGAGGGATCGCTACCCGGGCCGGCGGATCGTGGCAGTTTTTCAACCGCATACCTACAGCCGCACCGAAGCGCTGTTTGACAAGTACCTGGACTGCTTTGCGGATGCCGACCGCGTCGTGATCATGGATATCTATGCGGCGCGCTCGCGGGAGGTGCCGACCATCCGCGCCGAGACGCTGGCGGCTGCCCTTCACCACCCCGCTGCCTCATACCTGGGCGGGGCCGATGCCGTGACTGAGGCGTTGGCGCGCGATCTGGCCGCGGGCGACGTCGTGCTCACGCTTGGTGCGGGAGATGGTTACCTGATCGGTGAGCGACTGCTCGCCGCCCTGTCTGGAGATCGCCATGTCGTTCGATAGTCTTGTTTCCATGCTGCAAGGGGCGGGGTACGGGGACCGCCTGAAGTACGACGAACCGCTGGCCGCGCACACCTCGTTTGCCATCGGTGGCCCGGCAGATCTGTTGCTGGTAGCCCATGAGGTGGACGAACTGGTCGAGGCGGCGGCGCTCGCCCAACGGGCGGGAGTGGCGTGGCGCGTCCTCGGCGCGGGGACCAACGTGCTGGTGGCAGACCGTGGTATACGCGGGCTGGTCATCGTCAACGCGTGCACCCGCTTTTCGGTATCCGAAGAGGGGCTGCTGACGGCCGATTCGGGCGCTCTGCTCAGCGATGTGGCGCGGGCCGTGTCAGCGCAGGGCTGGGCGGGGTTGGCTTGGGCCGCGGGAATACCGGGGACGGTCGGTGGCGCCGTGGTGAACAACGCCGGCGCCTACGGCGGGGCCATGGCTGACGTGGTGGTATCGGCAACCGTTCGCACCGCGGAGGGCGAGGTCGCCGAGTGGAGCGCCGACCGGCTCGGCTACGGCTACCGCACCAGCGCCCTGAAGAGCTCCCCCGACTGTGGCCGCTCGTGCATCGTGTTGCGTGCCACATTGGCCCTGAAGCGTGGCGACGCCGAGGAACTGGTGGCCCAGGTTCGCCAGACCGAGGAACAGCGGGGGGTGCGCGTTCCGCAGGGGTGCTGCGCCGGGAGCGTCTTCAAGCGCACGCTGCATTACCCTGCCGGGTTCCTCATCGAGCAGGCAGGGCTGAAGGGGCGGCGCATTGGCGGGGCAGAGGTATCGCCGCAGCACGCCAACTTTATCATGAACGTGGGCTCGGCTACGGCCGCTGACGTCCGGGCGCTGATCGAGGAAGTGCAGGACGCCGTGCGGCAGGCCTTCGACGTCGAGCTGGAGCCCGAGATTCAGTACATCGGGGAATGGGACTAGAGGACTGGGGCGCGGGAGGGGCGGGTGCCGCCGGTGCGTCGAGGCAGATGAGGTCGATAGGGATGCGCAAGATACGCGTCGCGGTGTTGTTCGGCGGGAAATCGGGTGAGCACGAGGTGTCCATCGCCTCGGCCAAGTCGGTCATGGGCGCTATGTCGTCGGACCGCTACGAGGTCCTGCCGGTGGGCATCACCAAGCAGGGCCGCTGGTTGACCAGCGGTGATCCGCTGGCGGCCCTGGCCAGTTCCGACGAGCCGGCGCTCCTCGGCGAGGCCGCCGAGGGGGAGGCCCCCGGCGTGCCGGCCAACGCCATCCAGTCAGCCGCGGCCCGCGAGCTGGTGCCGGGCGCCTCGGCCAAGTTCCCGGCGGTGGACGTCGTGTTCCCCGTGCTGCACGGCACGTTGGGGGAAGATGGCACCGTCCAGGGCCTGCTCGAGCTGGCTGATCTGCCCTACGTTGGGTCCGGCGTGCTGGGCTCGGCTGTCGGGATGGACAAGGTGGCTATGAAGGCCATCCTGGAGGCCAACGGGCTGCCGGTGGTGGAGTACGTGGCGGTGGCGCGCAAGGCCTGGCGCCGCGAACCCGAGGCGACTATGGACCGGGTGGAGGCACGCTTTACCTACCCGGTGTTCGTCAAGCCGGCCAACATGGGCTCCAGCGTGGGGATCTCCAAGGCGCATGACCGCACGGAGCTGGCGGCCTCATTGAAACTGGCGGCGCGGTTCGACCGGCGCCTGCTGGTGGAGCGCGCCGTCAACGCTCGCGAGCTCGAGTGCAGCGTGTTGGGCAACGACGAGCCGGCCGCCTCGGTGGTGGGCGAACTGGTGCCCTGCAACGAGTTCTACGACTACAAGGCCAAGTACATCAACGGGGACTCGGCGCTGTACATCCCGGCGGACCTGCCGGCGGAGGTCGCTCGCCAGGTCCAGGACCTGTCGGTGCGCGCCTTCCTGGCGCTGGACTGCGCCGGTATGGCCCGCGCGGACTTTTTGCTCTGCCGGGATACCGGCACCCTGTACCTCAGTGAGCTCAACACGATCCCGGGGTTCACCGAGATCAGCATGTACCCCAAGCTGTGGGAGGCCAGCGGGCTGCCCTACCCGCAGCTGATCGACCGGCTGATCGAGCTGGCTCTGGAGCGGTACGAGGACAAGGCGGGCGTCGAGCATAGCTACGGGTTCGATCACTAGATACTGCCGGGAACGGGCCAGATGCGCATCGGACGATTCGCTCCAGCCAAACGGAACAGGCGCTCGCAGGTGCGGCTCACGCCCTCCGAAGGTTCCGCGGCGCCGCAGGCTGGCCTGGCGACGACCGCCGAGGGGGTGCTCGCCGCCAGGGTTCCCGCCGTGATCCTGTTGGCGGGTGCGCTGTGGCTGCTCGTGCGCCTGCTGAGCGGTGCGCGATTTGAGGTCCGCCAGGTGGAGATTCGCGGGCTGCACCACCTGGCCACGGAGCAGGTGGCCGAGCTCGTGGACGTGGCCGGGCGCAGCATCTTTCTCGTGCGGGCCCAGGTGTTGGCGCACGGCATTCTGGCGAGGTACGGCTGCATCGAGGCGGTCGACGTCCGCTGTCGCCTGCCGGACCAGGTCACCGTGACCGTCCGAGAGAAAGACGTGGCCCTGGTATGGCAGAGCGGGGAACGTTACTGGTGGCTGGGTCCCGACGCCGAGGTTCTCGGCGAAACCGACGACCCCGGCGACCTGGTGGTGCTGCGCGATGTGGAGGGCCGGGCTCCGGATCCCGGCACCTACGTGCCGGGGGTGCCTGTGGCGCTGGCGCAGGACCTGGGCACGGTCCTCTCGACCAACCGACGCTACGACTACACCGCGGAGGCGGGGCTGGTCGTCTATGTCACGGCGGAGGGCTGGCCCGTCTACTTGGGGCACGAGGGCGACGCGGCCCGCAAGGTGGCGATCATGCGCTCGCTGGTGGATAGCCTGGTCAGCCGCAGGGCGAGCGTGGCGTATATAGACCTGCGCAACGAACGTCGACCGACCTACAAGCCCGGCTGAGGCAGAGGCGAAGAAAGGACACGGACTTGGAGAGAACGATCGTCGGCGTCGACGTAGGCACGACCAAGATCTGCACCTTGGTCGGAGAGGTCAGCGAGGGCGACACCCTCCGCGTGACCGGTGTCGGCGTGGTGCCTTCGCGGGGATTGCGCAAGGGCGTGATCACCGACGTGGAGGAGGCTGCGGCCGCCATCGCCGAGTCGATCCAGAAGGCCGAGAGGGTCGCGGGACACTCCATCTCGCGGGCCTACGTGGGCGTCGGTGGCAGCCACATCGCCTCGCAGAACAACCGCGGCGTGGTGGCCATTGGCAAGGGCGACCGCCCGGTGGACCATGACGACATCGACCGGGCCATGGAGGCCGCCCTGGCCGTGCCTCTGCAGCACAACCGACGCATCATCCACTCGATCGCCCGCGAGTTCGTCGTCGATGGGCAGGATGGTGTGCGCAACCCGATCGGGCTGCTTGGCTACCGGTTGGAGGTCGAGGCGCACATTGTGAGCGGTGCGGTGACGTCGATCCAGAACCTGGTCAAGTGCGTGGAGATGAGCCAGATCGAGATTGCCGCGCTGGTGCTGCAGCCGCTGGCCTCGGCGGACGCCGTGCTGACCGACGAGGAGAAGGACCTCGGGGTGGCCCTAGTCGATATCGGGGGCGGAACCACCGACCTGGCCCTCTACACCGGCGGTAGCATCTATGAGACGCAGGTCTACGCGGTAGGCGGCAACCACCTGACGAACGACATTGCCGTGGGCCTGCGCGCGCCCCTGGCCACCGCGGAGGACATCAAGATCCGCTACGCGTCGGCGTTGCCCGAGATGGTCGATCCGCGCGAGATGATCGAGATCGCCACCTTTGGTGAGGAACCGCACAGCGCCGTGCCGCGGCGCGAGCTGTGCCAGATCGTCGCCTACCGCGCCGAGGAGATGTTCGGGCTCGTCGCCCGGGAAATCCGCCGCGCGGGGTTTGAGGGGATGTTGCCGGCCGGCGTGGTGGTTACGGGCGGGACCGCGAACCTCCCCGGCCTGCGCGAGGCGGCGGCAGACACGCTGCAGCTGCCGGTACGTATTGGCATGCCCCGGCGCCTGCGCGGGCTGGTAGAGACGATCTCCAGCCCCGCGTATGCCACCAGCGTCGGGTTGCTTCTGTGGGGACTGCGAGAGGAGGCCCGGGTGAGCGTCGTCTCGCATGCGGGTGGTGCTCCGCGCTGGTATTCGGGGCTTGTGGAATGGCTGAGGGTATTCAACCCAAGAGGGTAGCGCCGTAGAAGGAGTTGCAGGATGGACAGCTTCCAGCAGGTAGATGACCTTGCCCAGCTCAAGATTGTGGGGGTCGGGGGCGCTGGTTCGAATGCCGTCGACCGGATGATCGAGGTAGGCGTTCACAACGTCGAGTTCATTGCGCTCAACACCGATGCGCAGGCCCTGGCCAGTTCGACGGCGGGGATCCGTATGCGCATCGGTGATCAGATCACCCGCGGGCTCGGTTGCGGCGGCAACCCCGAGTTCGGCGAGCGCGCCGCGCAGGAATCGGCGGAGGAGATCGCCGAGCTGTTGCAGGGCGCCGATATGGTGTTCGTGACGGCCGGGATGGGCGGCGGCACGGGCACCGGCGGTGCGCCGGTGGTAGCGCGCATTGCCAGGGAGTTGGGCGCGCTCACCGTCGGCGTGGTGACGCGGCCGTTCTCGTTCGAGGGCGGGCGGCGGGCGCGGCTGGCCATGGCCGGGATCGAGAGGCTCCGCGAGCACGTGGACACCCTGATCGTCATCGCCAACGATCGACTCCTGCAGATCGTCGACCGCAAGGCCTCCATGCGCGAGGCGTTCCTGGTGGCTGACGATCTTTTGCGCCAGGGCGTCCAGGGCATCTCGGACCTGATCACTGGCACCGGCCTGGTGAACGTCGACTTTAACGACGTGCGCACGATCATGGGCAACGGCGGATCGGCCCTGATGGCCATTGGCCATGGCCAGGGTGAGGCGCGGGCGGTCGACGCGGCGACTCAGGCGATCAACTCTGACCTGCTCGACGTGCGCATCGATGGCGCCAAGGGCGTGCTGTTCAACGTCAAGGGTGGGCCGGACCTGTCGCTGTACGAGGTCACCGAGGCTGCCGAGGTCATCCGCCAGGTCGTCGATGCGGACGCCAACATCATCTTCGGGGCGGCCATCGACGACGCGCTGGGCGACGAGGTCCAGATCACGGTGATCGCCACCGGTTTTGAGGCCCAGGCGCAGGCGAGCCAGCCGGCCGAGGAGCGGCGCGCCCCCGAAGAGCGCAAGCGCACCGCCAAGATGATCGAGTTTCCGCTCAAGAGCTTTGACCGTGGGGACGACCATCTGGACGTACCGTCGTTCCTGCGCCGCTGATCGGGTCCGCTCGTCATGGGTCGATCGGGCGCCAGGCGTTCCCCGGCCGGATTAGGGAGTCTACCATGAAGTGCCCCTTCTGCGGCGCTGCAGAGTCGCGGGTCGTTGACACTCGAGAGGTGGGAGACGGCATCCGACGGCGCCGCGAATGTCTGGTGTGTGTGCAGCGCTATACGACCTACGAACGGATCGCCAAGACGAACCTCGTGGTGGTCAAGCGGGACGGACGCCGCGAGAGCTTTGACCGGCAGAAACTGTTCGACGGGATCTGGAAGGCGTGTGCCAAACGCCCCATCGCGACCGAGCGCATCGAGGAGATGGTCTCGGAGATCGAGTCGTTCCTGTACGGCTTGGGCCAGTCGGAGGTGTCCAGCCGGGTGGTGGGCGAGACGGTGATGGAACGTCTGCGCGAGCTGGATCCCGTGGCGTTTGTGCGCTTTGCGTCAGTATACCGGTCCTTTGCCGATCTCGAGACGCTCAAGCGCGAGGTGGACGAGATGCTGGCGCGCGGTGGGTCCCAGGCGGAGGGGACCTAGACGAGAACCACAGGGGCAAGCCGGCCCCGGCGATCCCTGCGCCGCGGGCACCGCCACAGCGGCTGACATTGTGCGACATCCTGCGCTACCCTCTCAGGCGGGCGCCGCTGCGAACGTCACGTTCGGGCGGCGCCCGCCTTGTGTCTGCAGGGGGCGAAACGGGCCAAAAGGGCGGTTTGGCACGATCGGGGTGATGATGTATACTGTCTTCGTTGCCCTGCAGAGCAATGGGTCTGGCGGTTGGGGGGCAGTCCCCCAGAGAGCCGCCACCTGGGCAGGGATTCGGCAAGAGGGCGCCTCAAGCGAGTGCGCCGAGTGCCGAAAGGGGATTTGACAGGGGCCGCGGAGGCCCGTATAATCCCCCCTCGTGCGCTCGGACAGGTGAGCGCACACCGGGAGAGCGGAGGGCTGAGAGCGCAAAGCGACAGGCCCAAAACAGTGAAAATCCCGGGTTTGACAGGCCAGAGCCAGTATGCTACAATCCTCGACGTTGCTGTGAGGAAAACAGCATAGAGATCGGCTCAAAGGGTCGAGATCGCAAGACACCTTAACAACTAAAGAGTGGCAGAAACACGCAACGCGCTAGGGTCTAGACGAGCGATCAAGGGATCGCGAAGAGCGAGCCCGTTGATTTAACGGAGGGTTTGATCCTGGCTCAGGATGAACGCTGGCGGCGTGCCTAACACATGCAAGTCGAACGGGCTGGTTGGTCACTGGGTACCCGGAAGTGTTGGAAGTCAAGAAATTGGCAGAAGGCATGGAAGGGAGGAAGGTGACAGAGCCGGTCAGTGGCGGACGGGTGAGTAACACGTAGGTGATCTGCCCCGAAGTGGGGAATAACTGCTCGAAAGAGCGGCTAATACCGCATAATATCGTAGGGTTGCGGCCCTAGGAAGAAAGGGCGAGAGCCCGCTTTGGGAGGAGCCTGCGGCCGATTAGCTAGTTGGGGGGGTAAAGGCCCACCAAGGCGATGATCGGTAGCTGGTCTGAGAGGACGATCAGCCACACTGGAACTGAGACACGGTCCAGACTCCTACGGGAGGCAGCAGTGAGGAATATTGCACAATGGGGGGAACCCAGATGCAGCAACGCCGCGTGAGCGAAGAAGGCCTTCGGGTCGTAAAGCTCTTTTCTGGGGGAAGAGGAAGGACAGTACCTCAGGAATAAGTCTCGGCTAACTACGTGCCAGCAGCCGCGGTAAGACGTAGGAGGCGAGCGTTATCCGGATTTATTGGGCGTAAAGGGCAAGTAGGCGGTTGTCAAAGTTGGGCGTGACAACTCCCGGCTCAACTGGGAGGGTGCGTTCAAAACTAGGCAACTAGAGGGCAGGAGAGGGAAGTGGAATTCCCAGTGTAGCGGTGGAATGCTCAGATATTGGGAAGAACACCAGTGGCGAAGGCGGCTTCCTGGCCTGCACCTGACGCTGAGAGGCGAAAGCTAGGGTAGCAAACGGGCTTAGATACCCCGGTAGTCCTAGCCGTAAACGTTGGATACTAGGTATTGGGGGAGGAGAGTCTCTCAGTGCCGAAGCAAACGCGATAAGTATCCCGCCTGGGGACTACGGCCGCAAGGTTAAAACTCAAAGGAATTGACGGGGGCCCGCACAAGCAGCGGAGCGTGTGGTTTAATTCGATGCAACGCGAAGAACCTTACCTGGGCTTGACATGCAGGTAGTAGGGAACTGAAAGGGGACCGACCCTTCGGGGAGCCTGCACAGGTGCTGCATGGCTGTCGTCAGCTCGTGCCGTGAGGTGTTGGGTTAAGTCCCACAACGAGCGCAACCCTCGTCGTCAGTTAAAACTTTCTGACGAGACTGCCGGTGTATAACCGGAGGAAGGTGGGGATGATGTCAAGTCAGCATGGCCTTTATGCCCAGGGCTACACACACGCTACAATGGTCGATACAGAGGGCAGCGAAGCCGCGAGGCGGAGCGAATCCCAAAAAGTCGGCCACAGTTCAGATTGCAGGCTGCAACTCGCCTGCATGAAGTAGGAGTTGCTAGTAACCGCAGGTCAGCGATACTGCGGTGAATACGTTCCCGGGCCTTGTACACACCGCCCGTCACGTCATGGGAGCTGGCAATACCTAAAGTCGGTGAGCCAACCGGAAGGGGGCAGCCGCCCAAGGTAGGGCTGGTGACTGGGACGAAGTCGTAACAAGGTAGCTGTACCGGAAGGTGCGGCTGGATCACCTCCTTTCTAGGGAAGAGAAGAGCAAAGGTAGCGGTGCCTTTGCGGAAGTCACCGGGGCGGAAGCGCCGGTGGGGATCGTAGCGCGGGTTTCTGCCACTCTCTAGTTGTTAAGGGGAAGGGCCTTTAGCTCAGTCGGCTAGAGCATTCCTCTGATAAGGGAAAGGTCTCTGGTTCAAGTCCAGAAAGGCCCACAGGGGAGCGGGGGGATGTAGCTCAGCTGGGAGAGCGCCTCCCTTGCACGGAGGAAGCCAGGGGTTCGAGTCCCCTCATCTCCACAGAGAGGGAGTGGGGGCGGGGTTTGGCGATTGGCGTGTGGGCCCCAGGGGGGTTCAGACGCCAGCGGCCAAGCGGAGCGCTGGGGTCAGCACGTTAACAACTGAACAGGATGTCTAGTCAATTTCGTGTGAACACGAAGAAGTTAAGCTACTAAGGGCACACGGTGGATGCCTAGGCGCCAAGAGCCGATGAAGGACGTGGTTGACTGCGAAAAGCTTCGGGGAGCTGTCAGCGAGCGATGATCCGGAGGTCTCCGAATGGGGGAACCCACCCGGGGGAATGCCCGGGTACCCTGGTCTGAACACATAGGATCAGGGGGGGAACGAGGGGAACTGAAACATCTTAGTACCCTCAGGAAAAGAGAGTATTCCCTAAGTAGTGGCGAGCGAAAGGGGAAGAGCCTAAACTCTGTGCGTGTTAAAGCTTGCAGGCGTTGCGCGCAGGGGGTAGAGAGCGCCGTCAGGGCTGCTGCAACGGTCCAAGGAGTAAGAAACCGAGATGCTAGCGGAAAGGTACTGGGAAGGCCTACCGAAGAGGGTGAGAGTCCCGTAGGCGAAAGCATCTTGGCTCCTGACGGAAAGCTTAAGTACCACGGGGCACGCTAATCCTGTGGGAAGCAGGGGAGTCCACTTCCCAAGGCTAAATACTCTTGGCGACCGATAGTGAACTAGTACCGTGAGGGAAAGGTGAAAAGAACCGGGGTAACCGGAGTGAAATAGAACCTGAAACCGTGTGCTTACAAGCAGTGGGAGGGCAATGGTCATGCCTACGGGCATGGCAAGGCCTGACCGCGTGCCTTTTGGAGAATGAGCCAGCGAGTTACTCTTTGTGGCGAGGTTAAGGGGGAGTACACCCGGAGCCGCAGCGAAAGCGAGTCTGAATAGGGCGTGCAGTCGCAAGGAGTAGACCCGAAACCGGGTGAGCTACCCATGGCCAGGATGAAGCGAGGGTAAAGCCTCGTGGAGGGCCGAACGCTTCACTATTGCAAAAGTGAGCGATGAGCTGTGGGTAGAGGTGAAATGCCAAACGAACTCGGAGATAGCTGGTTCTCCCCGAAATAGCTCTAGGGCTAGCGTTGGGTGGTCAGTCGTGGAGGTAGAGCACTGACTTGGTGAGGGGGCGTATAGCTTACCGACCCATATCAAACTCCGAATGCCACGACTCAGAGCCCGGCAGTCGGACTATGGGGGATGAGCCTCATAGTCGAGAGGGAAACAGCCCAGACCGCCAGCTAAGGTCCCAAAGTGTAGGCTAAGTGGAAAAGGAAGTGGAGTTACTGAAACAGCCAGCAGGTTGGCTTAGAAGCAGCCATCCTTTAAAGAGTGCGTAATAGCTCACTGGTCTAGTGATTGTGCGCCGACAATATAACGGGGCTAAGTCTACCACCGAAGCTGCGGGCTACGTTTCGGCGTAGCAGTAGGGGAGCGTTCTGAGTGCGGGGAAGGTCGACCGTGAGGACGGCTGGAGTGCTCAGAAGTGAGAATGCTGGCATGAGTAGCGAGAAACATGTGAGAAACATGTTCGCCGTAAGTCCGAGGTTTCCGACGCAAGGTTAGTCCTCGTCGGGTTAGTCGGGCCTAAGCCGAGGGCGAGAGCCGTAGGCGATGGACAACGGGTGAATATTCCCGTACCACGTAGAGATGCCTGAGCGAAGGGGGGACGCAGGAGGGTAGGCCAGCCGGTTACTGGATTCCGGTGCCAAGCCTGTAGGGCGATGAGGGGGGCAGGGAAAACCGCTCCCGGAGTCTGAGGGGTGATGGCGGAGGCCTTCGGGCCCGCAAGTGGTTGAGCCCATACTGCCGAGAAAAGCCTCTAGCGAGTCTCGCGTGCCCGTACCGCAAACCGACACAGGTGGACGGGTAGAGTATACCAAGGCGAACGGGAGAACCTCTGTTAAGGAACTAGGCAAAACGACTCCGTAACTTTGGGAGAAGGAGGGCCACAGGGGGTGAAGGGACGAGCTCCTGGAGCCTCAGGTGGTCGCAGAGAAACGGCCCTACTGACTGTTTAACAAAAACACAGGTCTCTGCGAAAGCGAAAGCTGAAGTATAGGGGCTGACACCTGCCCAGTGCCGGAAGGTTAAAGGGAGGGGTTAGGGTTTCGGCCCGAAGCTCTGAACTGAAGCCCCGGTGAACGGCGGCCGTAACTATAACGGTCCTAAGGTAGCGAAATTCCTTGTCGGGTAAGTTCCGACCCGCACGAATGGTGTAACAAGTGGGGCGCTGTCTCAACAGGGGACCCGGCGAAATTGAACTAGGCGTAAAGATGCGTCTTACCCGCAGCAGGACAAAAAGACCCCGTGGAGCTTTACTGTAGCCTGATATTGAGTTAGGGCTCAGTCTGTGTAGGATAGGTGGGAGGCCGAGAAACTGGGGCGCCAGCCTCGGTGGAGCCGACGTTGAAATACCACCCTGATTGAGTCTTGGCCCTAACCCCCGGCCGTGAACCGGCGAGGGGACAGTGTCAGGTAGGCAGTTTGACTGGGGCGGTCGCCTCCCAAAGCGTAACGGAGGCGCCCAAAGGTTCCCTCAGGCTGAATGGAAACCAGCCGCAGAGTGTAAAGGCACAAGGGAGCTTGACTGCGAGACCCACAAGTCGAGCAGAGACGAAAGTCGGGCTTAGTGATCCTACGGTTCCGAGTGGAAGGGCCGTAGCTTAACGGACAAAAGTTACCCCGGGGATAACAGGCTAGTCTTGCCCAAGAGTTCACATCGACGGCAAGGTTCGGCACCTCGATGTCGGCTCGTCGCGTCCTGGGGCCGGAGAAGGTCCCAAGGGTTGGGCTGTTCGCCCATTAAAGCGGCACGCGAGCTGGGTTCAGAACGTCGTGAGACAGTTCGGTCTCTATCCGCTGTGGGCGCAGGTGAATTGAGGGGAGCTGTCCCTAGTACGAGAGGACCGGGATGGACAGACCGCTGGTGAGCCAGTTGTACCGCCAGGTGCACAGCTGGGTAGCCACGTTTGGCAGGGATAACCGCTGAAAGCATCTAAGTGGGAAGCCCGCCCCAAGATAAGTTCACCCACTACAAAAGTAGGTAAGACCCCTGGGAGACGACCAGGTAGATAGGCGGCACGTGTAAGGGCTGCGAGGCCTTCAGCGAAGCCGTACTAATGGTCGAGGGCTTAACACTTCGTAAGACGCAAGGAATTGACGGACATCCTGTTTAGTGATTAGCGTGCTGACGGCGCGAGGAGACTCGCGCGGCGCGAGGAGACTCGCGCGGCGCGAGAAGACTCGCGCGGCGCGGCGCAGGTCGCGCTTGAACAAGGAGATGAGCAGGTTCTCTTGGTGGCAATGGCGGAGGGGGCACACCCGGTCCCATCCCGAACCCGGCAGTTAAGCCCTCCAGCGCCGATGGTACTTCCCTGGTAACGGGGCGGAAGAGTAGGTCGCTGCCAAGAGAACCTGTTATCTTACCCGCCCGGGTGGACACACCCAGTGGTGCGATGCGGCAGAGCGTGCCGCAGGCCGGGCCCGACGATGAGGATCGTCGCGGCGCGGTAGCGACCACGGGGAGTGACTTGACAGCCCGGCGGGGCTGTGCTAGAATGATCAGTGCAGCAGGGAACTGCGGCGACGTTCACACCGTAAGAACAGAGCGCTCCGATGGGGTTCGCACCTCGTAGGGGAGGTGGGATCACTTCGGGCAGCACCGACGTGGTAACCAGAGCGTCGGTGTTGTAGTCTGGAGCGGTGGGGCGCAGGCAGTCCCGTCTGATGACACCTTAACAACTAAAGAGTGGCAGAAACACGCAACGCGCTAGGGTCTAGACGAGCGATCAAGGGATCGCGAAGAGCGAGCCCGTTGATTTAACGGAGGGTTTGATCCTGGCTCAGGATGAACGCTGGCGGCGTGCCTAACACATGCAAGTCGAACGGGCTGGTTGGTCACTGGGTACCCGGAAGTGTTGGAAGTCAAGAAATTGGCAGAAGGCATGGAAGGGAGGAAGGTGACAGAGCCGGTCAGTGGCGGACGGGTGAGTAACACGTAGGTGATCTGCCCCGAAGTGGGGAATAACTGCTCGAAAGAGCGGCTAATACCGCATAATATCGTAGGGTTGCGGCCCTAGGAAGAAAGGGCGAGAGCCCGCTTTGGGAGGAGCCTGCGGCCGATTAGCTAGTTGGGGGGGTAAAGGCCCACCAAGGCGATGATCGGTAGCTGGTCTGAGAGGACGATCAGCCACACTGGAACTGAGACACGGTCCAGACTCCTACGGGAGGCAGCAGTGAGGAATATTGCACAATGGGGGGAACCCAGATGCAGCAACGCCGCGTGAGCGAAGAAGGCCTTCGGGTCGTAAAGCTCTTTTCTGGGGGAAGAGGAAGGACAGTACCTCAGGAATAAGTCTCGGCTAACTACGTGCCAGCAGCCGCGGTAAGACGTAGGAGGCGAGCGTTATCCGGATTTATTGGGCGTAAAGGGCAAGTAGGCGGTTGTCAAAGTTGGGCGTGACAACTCCCGGCTCAACTGGGAGGGTGCGTTCAAAACTAGGCAACTAGAGGGCAGGAGAGGGAAGTGGAATTCCCAGTGTAGCGGTGGAATGCTCAGATATTGGGAAGAACACCAGTGGCGAAGGCGGCTTCCTGGCCTGCACCTGACGCTGAGAGGCGAAAGCTAGGGTAGCAAACGGGCTTAGATACCCCGGTAGTCCTAGCCGTAAACGTTGGATACTAGGTATTGGGGGAGGAGAGTCTCTCAGTGCCGAAGCAAACGCGATAAGTATCCCGCCTGGGGACTACGGCCGCAAGGTTAAAACTCAAAGGAATTGACGGGGGCCCGCACAAGCAGCGGAGCGTGTGGTTTAATTCGATGCAACGCGAAGAACCTTACCTGGGCTTGACATGCAGGTAGTAGGGAACTGAAAGGGGACCGACCCTTCGGGGAGCCTGCACAGGTGCTGCATGGCTGTCGTCAGCTCGTGCCGTGAGGTGTTGGGTTAAGTCCCACAACGAGCGCAACCCTCGTCGTCAGTTAAAACTTTCTGACGAGACTGCCGGTGTATAACCGGAGGAAGGTGGGGATGATGTCAAGTCAGCATGGCCTTTATGCCCAGGGCTACACACACGCTACAATGGTCGATACAGAGGGCAGCGAAGCCGCGAGGCGGAGCGAATCCCAAAAAGTCGGCCACAGTTCAGATTGCAGGCTGCAACTCGCCTGCATGAAGTAGGAGTTGCTAGTAACCGCAGGTCAGCGATACTGCGGTGAATACGTTCCCGGGCCTTGTACACACCGCCCGTCACGTCATGGGAGCTGGCAATACCTAAAGTCGGTGAGCCAACCGGAAGGGGGCAGCCGCCCAAGGTAGGGCTGGTGACTGGGACGAAGTCGTAACAAGGTAGCTGTACCGGAAGGTGCGGCTGGATCACCTCCTTTCTAGGGAAGAGAAGAGCAAAGGTAGCGGTGCCTTTGCGGAAGTCACCGGGGCGGAAGCGCCGGTGGGGATCGTAGCGCGGGTTTCTGCCACTCTCTAGTTGTTAAGGGGAAGGGCCTTTAGCTCAGTCGGCTAGAGCATTCCTCTGATAAGGGAAAGGTCTCTGGTTCAAGTCCAGAAAGGCCCACAGGGGAGCGGGGGGATGTAGCTCAGCTGGGAGAGCGCCTCCCTTGCACGGAGGAAGCCAGGGGTTCGAGTCCCCTCATCTCCACAGAGAGGGAGTGGGGGCGGGGTTTGGCGATTGGCGTGTGGGCCCCAGGGGGGTTCAGACGCCAGCGGCCAAGCGGAGCGCTGGGGTCAGCACGTTAACAACTGAACAGGATGTCTAGTCAATTTCGTGTGAACACGAAGAAGTTAAGCTACTAAGGGCACACGGTGGATGCCTAGGCGCCAAGAGCCGATGAAGGACGTGGTTGACTGCGAAAAGCTTCGGGGAGCTGTCAGCGAGCGATGATCCGGAGGTCTCCGAATGGGGGAACCCACCCGGGGGAATGCCCGGGTACCCTGGTCTGAACACATAGGATCAGGGGGGGAACGAGGGGAACTGAAACATCTTAGTACCCTCAGGAAAAGAGAGTATTCCCTAAGTAGTGGCGAGCGAAAGGGGAAGAGCCTAAACTCTGTGCGTGTTAAAGCTTGCAGGCGTTGCGCGCAGGGGGTAGAGAGCGCCGTCAGGGCTGCTGCAACGGTCCAAGGAGTAAGAAACCGAGATGCTAGCGGAAAGGTACTGGGAAGGCCTACCGAAGAGGGTGAGAGTCCCGTAGGCGAAAGCATCTTGGCTCCTGACGGAAAGCTTAAGTACCACGGGGCACGCTAATCCTGTGGGAAGCAGGGGAGTCCACTTCCCAAGGCTAAATACTCTTGGCGACCGATAGTGAACTAGTACCGTGAGGGAAAGGTGAAAAGAACCGGGGTAACCGGAGTGAAATAGAACCTGAAACCGTGTGCTTACAAGCAGTGGGAGGGCAATGGTCATGCCTACGGGCATGGCAAGGCCTGACCGCGTGCCTTTTGGAGAATGAGCCAGCGAGTTACTCTTTGTGGCGAGGTTAAGGGGGAGTACACCCGGAGCCGCAGCGAAAGCGAGTCTGAATAGGGCGTGCAGTCGCAAGGAGTAGACCCGAAACCGGGTGAGCTACCCATGGCCAGGATGAAGCGAGGGTAAAGCCTCGTGGAGGGCCGAACGCTTCACTATTGCAAAAGTGAGCGATGAGCTGTGGGTAGAGGTGAAATGCCAAACGAACTCGGAGATAGCTGGTTCTCCCCGAAATAGCTCTAGGGCTAGCGTTGGGTGGTCAGTCGTGGAGGTAGAGCACTGACTTGGTGAGGGGGCGTATAGCTTACCGACCCATATCAAACTCCGAATGCCACGACTCAGAGCCCGGCAGTCGGACTATGGGGGATGAGCCTCATAGTCGAGAGGGAAACAGCCCAGACCGCCAGCTAAGGTCCCAAAGTGTAGGCTAAGTGGAAAAGGAAGTGGAGTTACTGAAACAGCCAGCAGGTTGGCTTAGAAGCAGCCATCCTTTAAAGAGTGCGTAATAGCTCACTGGTCTAGTGATTGTGCGCCGACAATATAACGGGGCTAAGTCTACCACCGAAGCTGCGGGCTACGTTTCGGCGTAGCAGTAGGGGAGCGTTCTGAGTGCGGGGAAGGTCGACCGTGAGGACGGCTGGAGTGCTCAGAAGTGAGAATGCTGGCATGAGTAGCGAGAAACATGTGAGAAACATGTTCGCCGTAAGTCCGAGGTTTCCGACGCAAGGTTAGTCCTCGTCGGGTTAGTCGGGCCTAAGCCGAGGGCGAGAGCCGTAGGCGATGGACAACGGGTGAATATTCCCGTACCACGTAGAGATGCCTGAGCGAAGGGGGGACGCAGGAGGGTAGGCCAGCCGGTTACTGGATTCCGGTGCCAAGCCTGTAGGGCGATGAGGGGGGCAGGGAAAACCGCTCCCGGAGTCTGAGGGGTGATGGCGGAGGCCTTCGGGCCCGCAAGTGGTTGAGCCCATACTGCCGAGAAAAGCCTCTAGCGAGTCTCGCGTGCCCGTACCGCAAACCGACACAGGTGGACGGGTAGAGTATACCAAGGCGAACGGGAGAACCTCTGTTAAGGAACTAGGCAAAACGACTCCGTAACTTTGGGAGAAGGAGGGCCACAGGGGGTGAAGGGACGAGCTCCTGGAGCCTCAGGTGGTCGCAGAGAAACGGCCCTACTGACTGTTTAACAAAAACACAGGTCTCTGCGAAAGCGAAAGCTGAAGTATAGGGGCTGACACCTGCCCAGTGCCGGAAGGTTAAAGGGAGGGGTTAGGGTTTCGGCCCGAAGCTCTGAACTGAAGCCCCGGTGAACGGCGGCCGTAACTATAACGGTCCTAAGGTAGCGAAATTCCTTGTCGGGTAAGTTCCGACCCGCACGAATGGTGTAACAAGTGGGGCGCTGTCTCAACAGGGGACCCGGCGAAATTGAACTAGGCGTAAAGATGCGTCTTACCCGCAGCAGGACAAAAAGACCCCGTGGAGCTTTACTGTAGCCTGATATTGAGTTAGGGCTCAGTCTGTGTAGGATAGGTGGGAGGCCGAGAAACTGGGGCGCCAGCCTCGGTGGAGCCGACGTTGAAATACCACCCTGATTGAGTCTTGGCCCTAACCCCCGGCCGTGAACCGGCGAGGGGACAGTGTCAGGTAGGCAGTTTGACTGGGGCGGTCGCCTCCCAAAGCGTAACGGAGGCGCCCAAAGGTTCCCTCAGGCTGAATGGAAACCAGCCGCAGAGTGTAAAGGCACAAGGGAGCTTGACTGCGAGACCCACAAGTCGAGCAGAGACGAAAGTCGGGCTTAGTGATCCTACGGTTCCGAGTGGAAGGGCCGTAGCTTAACGGACAAAAGTTACCCCGGGGATAACAGGCTAGTCTTGCCCAAGAGTTCACATCGACGGCAAGGTTCGGCACCTCGATGTCGGCTCGTCGCGTCCTGGGGCCGGAGAAGGTCCCAAGGGTTGGGCTGTTCGCCCATTAAAGCGGCACGCGAGCTGGGTTCAGAACGTCGTGAGACAGTTCGGTCTCTATCCGCTGTGGGCGCAGGTGAATTGAGGGGAGCTGTCCCTAGTACGAGAGGACCGGGATGGACAGACCGCTGGTGAGCCAGTTGTACCGCCAGGTGCACAGCTGGGTAGCCACGTTTGGCAGGGATAACCGCTGAAAGCATCTAAGTGGGAAGCCCGCCCCAAGATAAGTTCACCCACTACAAAAGTAGGTAAGACCCCTGGGAGACGACCAGGTAGATAGGCGGCACGTGTAAGGGCTGCGAGGCCTTCAGCGAAGCCGTACTAATGGTCGAGGGCTTAACACTTCGTAAGACGCAAGGAATTGACGGACATCCTGTTTAGTGATTAGCGTGCTGACGGCGCGAGGAGACTCGCGCGGCGCGAGGAGACTCGCGCGGCGCGAGAAGACTCGCGCGGCGCGGCGCAGGTCGCGCTTGAACAAGGAGATGAGCAGGTTCTCTTGGTGGCAATGGCGGAGGGGGCACACCCGGTCCCATCCCGAACCCGGCAGTTAAGCCCTCCAGCGCCGATGGTACTTCCCTGGTAACGGGGCGGAAGAGTAGGTCGCTGCCAAGAGAACCTGCTTTTCTTATTCCCTCCGACCGGTTGCGGCTGTGCCGCAGCACCCCGCCTTCCCCGTACAAAGGTCCCTCGGTGCGAACCAGCCCGCCCTGTTTGGCGCCCTCTTTTTCCTGTGCTAGAATGTGCGTTGTCCGATGATCCGTGTTGGGGCGTCGCCAAGCGGTAAGGCAGCGGCCTTTGGAGCCGCCATACGGAGGTTCGAATCCTTCCGCCCCAGCCTCGTCTGCGTCCTGTGGGACTACCCCACCCGCGCCATGGCCAAGTCATCCTCGCGATACCGCGAGAGCGGACTTGGCTTTAGTTTTTCGGAGGGCCCATGATGGGACAGCTCGCCTGTGTTATCCTCGCCGCCGGACAGGGGACCCGGATGAAGTCGCGGCTGCCCAAAGTGCTCCATCAGGTCTGCGGCAGGCCGCTGGTGCTTTGGTCGGTCGCCAACGCGCGCGCCCTCGGGGCGGAGCCGATCGCCCTGGTGGTTGGCCACGGCGCCGACGAGGTGCGCGCCACGGTGGGGGAGGGGCCGCGCTACGTCACCCAGAGGGAGCAGCTGGGCACGGGCCACGCCGTGCTCACGGCGCGCGCGGCTGTCGAGGGCGCCGCTGACACCGTCCTGGTGCTGTACGGCGACATGCCCGGCCTGCGGTTGGAGACGCTCCAGCGGATGGTCACGCTGCACCGCGAACGGCGCCCGGCCATCACGATGCTCACGGTCGACTCAGCGGATTCGATGGGCTTTGGCCGCGTGGTGCGAGACGAGGCGGGCCACGTGCGCGTTATAGTCGAGGAGGCGGCAGCGACGCCGGAGATACTGGCCCTCACTGAGCTGAACTGCGGCGTCTACTGCTTTGACGCGGCCTGGTTGTGGAAGCATCTCCCCCTCATCACCCCCACCCCGCCCAAGAACGAATACTATCTCACCGACGTGGCCGAGCTGGCCGTGGCCAGTGGCGACAGCATCGAGACGGTCACCATCACTGATGTCGGCGAGGTGCAGGGGATCAATACCCGGGTGCACCTGGCCCGTAGCGAGGCGGCCCTGCAAGCCCGCCTACGTGAGCGACTCATGCTCGAGGGCGTCACGCTGGTGGACCCCGCCACGATCCACCTGGGCCCCGACGTGACGGTCGGTCCGGATACGGTTATCCAGCCGAACACCTACCTGCAGGGCGCCACCCACATTGCGGGCGGATGCGTCGTGGGGCCCAACACCATCGTGCGCGACACCACCATCGGCGAGGGCTGCACGGTGCTGGCCTCGGTGCTCGAGGGGGCCATCGTTGAGGAGGGGGTGACCATCGGCCCCTTTGCGCACCTGCGGCCGGGCGCTCACCTGGGCGCCGGCGTGCACATGGGCAACTTTGGTGAAGTCAAGAACGCCTACCTGGCCCCGGGCACCAAGATGGGCCACTTTTCCTACATTGGTGACGCCGACGTGGGTCCCGACGTCAACGTGGGGGCCGGCACGGTCACCTGCAACTATGATGGCCAGCAGAAGCACCGCACGGTCATCGAGGCGGGGGCCTTTGTAGGCAGCGGGAGCATGCTGGTGGCCCCGCTGCGGGTGGGCGCCGGCGCCAGGATCGGGGCGGGCTCGGTGGTGACGCACGACGTGCCCGCGGGTGCTCTCGTCTACGGCGTGCCCGCGCGGCCCAAGGGTCCGGCCGGCGGCGCGAACTGAAGGAGACCGACGTGAGAAAGGTGCGAGTCGCAGATCTGAACGCGGGATGGCGCGAGCTTCTGGCGGCCGCCAAGGAGGCTCGTGAGCAGGCCTACGCGCCCTACTCTCGGTTCCCGGTGGGCGCCGCAGTCCGCACGGGCCGTGGGGTGGTCTATAGCGGGGCGAACATCGAGAACGCCATGTACGGCCTGACCGCGTGCGCGGAGCGCGTGGCGCTCTGGAAGGCCGTCTCGGAGGGGGAGCGTGCGTTCGAGGCTTTGGCCGTGGTCACGGAGACCGGCTCGACCCCCTGCGGCAGCTGCCGACAGGTGATGGCCGAGTTCGCGCCCGAGATGGCGGTGCTCGTTGCCGATACGGAGGGTGGCGCCTGGCTGAGCTCGGTGCCGGAGCTCTTGCCCCATTCTTTTGGAGAAGACGACCTCGAGCGGGCGCACGAGGAGGATCGCGGGCAGGACGAGGCCCGCACGGCGGCCGGCCAACACACAAGATAGAGGGTAGGCCCTCGGGAGGCATCATGAGCGCGGAAGACGTCGCGTGGAGAGAGGCGCTAAGGCGCCGTGCCGAAGAAGTGATGCGCGTCGCGGAAGGTGCGCCGCGGGCGGCCGTGCCCAGCCCAACTGTGGCGCAGTTGGCCGGCATGATCGACCACACGGTGCTCAAGCCCGAGGCTACCCCCGAAGTGATCGACAAGGCCTGTGCCGAGGCTCGCGAGTACCACTTTGCAGCGATGTGCGTGAATCCCTGCTACGTCCGCCGCGTCGCCCAGGCGCTGGCGGGCAGCGGCGTGGCGGTCTGCTCCGTCGTGGGGTTCCCGCTGGGGGCCAGCCTGCCTGAGGCCAAGGCCTTTGAGGCGGAGCGGGCCATCCGCGACGGCGCCAGCGAGATCGACATGGTCATCGCCGTGGGGGCGCTCAAAGCGGGCGACTATGCCACGGTGCGCGACGACATTGCCGCGGTGGCCGCGGCCTGCCGGCAGGGGGGCGCCCTGCTCAAGGTGATCATCGAGACTGCCTACCTGACCGACCTGGAGAAGGCGATCGCCTGCTTGCTCATCGTCGAGGCGGGCGCTGACTTTGCCAAGACCTCGACCGGCTTTGGCCCCGGAGGGGCCACCGAGCACGACGTACGCCTGATGCGTGCCGCGGTGGGCCCGGATCTCGGCGTCAAGGCGGCGGGGGGCGTGCGCACCTACGACCAGGCGGTCGCCATGGTCCGCGCCGGGGCCACGCGCATCGGCGCCAGCGCCGGGCCGGCTATCCTGGCCGGCGCTCCGGTCTGAGGGGCCGGTCATGGGGACACGTGACGGAGCTGAGCAGGCGCTGCGTGCGGAGATCGTGCGCGCCTGCCGCCTGATGTACGCGCGGGGGCTGATCGCGGCGACGGACGGGAACGTCTCGGCCAGGCTGGGGGCCGACCTCCTCCTGGCGACGCCGAGCGGCGTGCCCAAGGGGCTTGTCGAGGAGGAGGACCTGGTCGCCACCGACCTGCAGGGGCAGCCGATCGCCGGCGAGCCCCACCCGCGCGGATACCGGGCCTCTGCGGAGCTGCGTCTGCACCTGGAGGCCTACCGCCGGCGCCCGGAGGTTCGCGCCGTGGTGCACGCGCATCCCCCGGTGACGACGGCGCTGACGGTGGCCGGCATTTCACTGGCGCCCTGCGTGATCCCAGAGACCCTGGTGAACCTGGGCACCATCGTGACGACCGAATATGCCACGCCGACCTCGGCGCAGGGCCCAGTTGTGATTCGGGAGCTCATCGGGCGGCACGATGCACTCGTGCTGGACCGCCACGGCGCGGTGACCGTCGGCCTCAGCGTCATGGATGCCTACGCCAAGATGGAAAAGGTGGAGAACACCGCCGCCGTGTTGGCCACTGCCCGGCAGCTGGGCGAGGTGCGCATCCTGCCGCTGGGCGAGATTCGCCGCCTGGTAGAGATGCGCGCGCAGGCACTGGGAATTGCTCCCAGCGAGGCGGCACCCGATTGCGCCCGCTGTGGGGCCTGCCCGGGGTACCGCGACCTGGGCTGATGACCTGTTTCCGAGGGGAGGATCCATATGCCACGACCGCACGTGTACGGTCGGGAGGGCATCGTCCTGCGCGAGCGGGACTATGCCGAGGCGGATCGCATCCTCACGATCCTGACCCCCGCGGGCAAGGTCAGCGCGCTGGCCAAGGGCGTGCGCCGGGCCACCAGTCGCAAGGCCGGGCACCTCGGGCTCTTCGCGCGGGTGCGCCTGATGCTGGCCCAGGGGCGCAACCTCGACATCGTCACCCAGGCAGAGTGCCTGGAGGAGTTCGAGGGCCTGCGCCGGGACTTGATGCGCTTCTCCTGCGCCTGCTACGTGGGGGAGATCGTCGCGCAGGTGGCGCCCGAGGACGAGGACGCCTCGGCCCTGTACGACCTGCTCATGCACGCGCTGCGCTGGTTCTCAGAAGAGACTGACCTGGACCTGGGGGTGCGGTTCTGTGAGCTGCGCCTGCTCGAGTTCGCCGGGTACCGGGCAGAGCTCTTTGCCTGCGTGGCCTGCCAGGCGCCCATCGCGGCCGAAGAGAACCTCTTTAGCGCCGAGATGGGGGGCCTGCTGTGTCCGCGCTGCGGCGCCGGAGTGCCCGGGGCCGTTCCCGTGTCGCTCAACGCGCAGAAGGTCCTGCGCTACCTGGCCCGCCACGACCTGGGGGCGATCCGTGGCCTGCGCGTGGGGCCGGCCACGCACGCCGAGCTCGAGGCCTTGCTGATGGGCTACCTGGAGTACACTCTCGAGCGTGACCTGCGGTCGGCCGCCTTCCTGCGGAGGCGCAAGGAGGACCTCGCCGCGGGCAGCCCTTAGGCCGCCTGAGCGTGCAAGAGGGCCGACGAGATCCGATCTTATCGCCCGCGTCGCCTTTTCGTGCGCTCTCGGTGCGCACCGCGCGCGGCGATTCGCCTAGAGGTGAACGCCACATGGATTTCCAAGAAGTCGTCATGCGCCTGAACGAGTTCTGGGCCGCTCATGGCTGCGTGGTCTGGCACCCTTACAACGGCCAGGTGGGGGCGGGAACACTGAACCCCGCCACCGCGCTCCGCGTGCTCGGCCCGGAGCCGTGGAACGTGGCCTACCTGGAGCCGTCGGTGCGGCCCGCCGATGGTCGCTACGGCAAGAACCCCAACCGCTGGCAGGAGTACTACCAGTACCAGGTCATCCTCAAGCCGGATCCGGGCAACCCGCAGGAGCTCTATCTCGACAGCCTCCGTGCCCTGGGCATCGATACGGCGCAGCACGACGTGCGCTTCGTCGAGGATAACTGGGAATCGCCCGCCCTGGGCGCCTGGGGGCTGGGCTGGGAGGTCTGGCTCGACGGCCAGGAGATCAGCCAGTACACGTATTTCCAGCAGGCCGGCGGGCTGGAACTGAACCCGGTGGCAGTGGAGCTGACCTACGGTCTGGAGCGCATCGTCATGGTGCTGCAGGGCGTGCGTAGCATCGCCGACATTCGCTGGCGCAATGACCTGACCTACGGGCAGATCCGGCTGCAGGGGGAGATCGAGGCCTGCACCTACAACTTTGAGGTGGCCGACGTCGACAGCCTGTTCCGGCTGTTCGAGATCTATGAGGGCGAGGCGGGCCGCGCCATCGAGCGGGGCCTGGTGATGCCGGCGCACGACTATGTGCTCAAGTGCTCACAGGCCTTCAACGTCCTTGACGCCCGTGGGGCGGTGGGCGTTACGGAGAGGGCCCGCTTCTTTGTGCGCATGCGTGACCTGGCCCGCCGCGTGGCGGCCCTCTACGTCGAGCAGCGTGAGGGCATGGGCTTCCCGCTCAAGGTTGCCGCGACGGAGGCGGACGTACCGGTGACCGCGCCGCTGCCGCGCCCCGTACAGCCCAGCGGTGATGGGCCCCATGACTTGGTGGTGGAGATCGGCTGCGAAGAGCTCCCCGTGGGCGACCTCGACAGCGCCCTGGGCCAGCTCGACGCGGCCCTCCGCAAGGTCCTGGCCGGCGCCCGGCTGGACTATGCTGGCCTGCGCACCCTCGGCACGCCGCGACGCCTGGTCGCCCTCGTCGAGGGCCTGGCCCCCTCTCAGCGCGATGAGCAGCGTGTGATCAAGGGGCCGCCGGCCAGCATCGCCTACGATGCCGCCGGCCAGCCGACCAAGGCGGCCCTCGGCTTTGCACGCAACCAGGGGCTGGCCCCCGAGGCGCTACAGAGGAAAGACTATGACGGCAAGGACTATGTCGTCGTCGTGAGCGTCGACGCCGGGCGGCCGGCCAGCGAAGTGCTGGCCGAGCGCCTGCCGGAGGTCGTCGCCTCGCTTACCTTTGGCAAGGCGATGCGCTGGAACGAGAGTGGCGTAGCCTTCTCACGGCCGCTGCGCTGGTACGTGGCTGTGCTTGGTGATGTGGTGGTGCCCTTTGCGTACGCCGGAGTGCGGAGCGGCCGCGTGTCGCGGGGCATCCGCTCCAAGGGCTCGCCGGAGATCGCCATTCCGACGGCCGCCGACTATGTGCCGGCCCTGGTTGGCGCCGGTATCGTCCTGGACGTGGCCGACCGCGAAAGGCGGGTGCTGGCCGAGGCAGAGAGGCTGGCCGCCGAGGTGGGTGGGGAGATCCCTAGCGACGCTGAACTCCTTCGTGAGGTGGCCAACCTGGTGGAGGAGCCCCTGGTCCTGCGCGGGGCGTTCGCCGAGGAGTATCTGCAGCTGCCGGACATGGTCCTCCTAGCCGTGATGCGCAAACACCAGCGCTACCTGCCCGTCATGGCCGATGGGCGGCTGCTGCCCTGCTTTGTGGCCGTGGCCAACGGCACCAACCTTGACCCGGACGCCGTGCGGCACGGGAACGAGGAAGTCCTGCGCGCCCGCTATGCTGACGCCGCCTTCTTTTACGCTGCTGACGTGGCCAAGCCGCTGGAGGAGTACACTCCCGCACTGGCCACGCTGACCTTCCAGGAGCGGCTCGGCTCGGTGCTGGACAAGGTGCACCGCCTGGAGCACCTGGTCCCCGAGCTTACCGATATGCTCGGCCTGACGGCCGAGGAGCGGCGGGCTGCCGAGCGAGCGGCCTCGCTGGCCAAGAGTGACCTGGCCACGCAGATGGTCGTCGAGCACACTTCCCTGCAGGGGCAGATCGGACGACACTATGCGACCCTGGCCGGTGAGGACGCCGCCGTGGCCCAGGCCATCGAGGAGCACTATCTGCCCCGCTTTGCCGGGGATCGCCTGCCGGAAGGCCAGGCGGGCCTCGTCGTGGGGCTGGCCGACCGGCTGGACACCCTCGTGGGGCTCTTCTCGGCGGGCGTGCGGCCCTCCGGCGCGGCGGATCCGTGGGGCTTGCGGCGTGCGGCGCTGGGGCTCATCCAGGTCCTGTTGGGCAAGGGCGTCTCTCTGGCCCTGCCACAGGCCTTCGCCGCCGCGGCCGAGCAGCTGGCGCTGGACGTGAGTGAAGAGACGCTGCGCGACGTGACGGACTTTGTGGAGCGGCGCCTGCGCGTGTACCTGCTTGACGCCGGCTTCCGCTTCGACGCGGTCGACGCCGTGTTGGCAGAGCGGGCCTACAACCCGGCCCTGGCCGAGGAGACGCTGCGCGCCCTGGTGCCTTGGGTGGGTCGGGAGGACTGGGCGGCCATCCTGGATAGCTACGCGCGCTGCGTGCGCATCACGCGCAACGAGGCTACCGTCCATGCCATCGAGCCGCAGCACCTTGGTGAGCCGGCGGCGGTGGCCCTCTACGAGGCCTACCGAGCGGAGGCCCCCGGCGTGGCCCAGGCCAACAGTGTGGACGGCCTGATGGAGGCGCTGGTGCGCCTGCGCCCCGCGATCACGGCCTTCTTTGATGAGGTACTGGTCATGGTCGAGGACGCTGAGGTGCGCGACACGCGGCTGGGCGTCCTGCAGGCCATCAGCGCCCTGTCCGAGGGGATCGTCGATCTCACCCTGCTGGAAGGCTTCTAGAAACAAGAGGCCCGCGATGCCAAGCCTTCGCTGCTTGGCGTCGCGGGCCTTTGTGGGCTCCTGGCCCGGAGCGGCCAACTAGTCCACGCGCGCCCCAAAAGGCACCAGGGCCAGCTGCAGCAGCTTGAGGTGCTGCTTGGCAAAGGGCAGGCCCACCACCGTGACGGCCAGTATCAGCGCCAGCACTAGGTGCACGATGGCCACCTC
This sequence comes from Anaerolineae bacterium, assembly GCA_040768605.1. Taxonomy (GTDB): domain Bacteria; phylum Chloroflexota; class Anaerolineae; order UBA1429; family UBA1429; genus JAAZBY01. The sequence goes on from JAXGMP010000003.1 coordinate 588,246, forward strand.
TACGCCCCCGAACACCCACCAGAGCACGTTCATCAGGATCGACAGCAAACCGCCCGCCGATCCCGTGGTGTCGACCTCTCTGCCAAAGGGAAAGAGAGCCAGGCCGGCCAGTTTGAAGAGCTGCAGCCCAAAGGGGATGCCGACGATCGTCACGCAGAGGACCAGGCCCCCGATCAGGTAACCGAGGGAGATCAGTATGCCCCCGCCGAGGAATATCCAGAGCAAGTTGCCGAGTGCGCTCACGTCAGGTCTCCTCTCTGTGAGTGGTCTACTGGCAATACGCGTCGCGCGCGGCGGGGTTGCGCCTCCATAGGGGTGCGGCCGGCGGGGCCCTCCCGGAAACCCCGAGGGCGGGCTCACTTGCAGGATACCCCCCCAGCCCCTATAATGGCCGGGATGCGACCGTGCGTGAGATGCAGACGTGATCTGGAGGTACACTCAATGACGACCAAGTGGGTCTACCTGTTCTCTGAGGGGAACAGGAACATGCGCAATCTGCTGGGTGGCAAGGGCGCGGGCCTGGCGGAGATGTCCAACGCCGGCCTGCCCGTCCCCCCCGGTTTCACCGTGACGACTGAGGCCTGCCTGGCCTACTTTGCCCATGACGGGAAGCTCCCTGAGGGGATGTGGGATCAGGTCGTCGTCGCCATGAAGCAGGTTGAGGCGCAGACCGGCAAGGGCTACGGGGACGCCAAGAACCCTCTGCTGGTTTCGGTGCGCTCGGGAGCCCGGGTTTCCATGCCCGGCATGATGGACACCGTCCTGAACCTGGGCCTGAACCCGGAGACGCTTCAGGGGATGGCCGCCCTGGCTGGCAACGAGCGCTTTGCCTACGACTCGTACCGCCGGCTGATCTCCATGTTCGGCCGCACGGTCAAGGGGATCAACGGGCGCCTGTTCGAGGCGATCCTGGACGAGTACAAGGCCAAGACCGAGGGCGGACGCGACACGGACTTGACCGTGCCCATGCTCAAGGAGATCGTCAACGACTACAAGGCGCTCTACAAGCGTGAGCTAGGCGAAGAGTTCCCCGACGACGTGTGGGAGCAGCTGCGCCAGGGGATCGAGGCGGTGTTCCGCTCATGGTTCGGCGCCAACGCCGCTACCTATCGCCGGCATAACAACATCCCCGACGACTGGGGCACCGGCGTGAACATCTGCACCATGGTCTTTGGCAACATGGGTGACAACTCGGGCACCGGCGTGGCTTTTACGCGTAACCCGAACACCGGCGATAACCGGCTGTTTGGCGAGTACCTCGCCGACGCCCAGGGCGAGGACGTGGTGGCTGGCATCCGCACGCCGCTACCGATCGCTGAGCTGGCCGACGCCAACCCCGAGGTGTACAAGCAGTTCGAGGATCTGGCTCACCGCCTGGAGCGGCACTACCGCGACATGCAGGACCTCGAGTTCACCATCGAACGCGGCAAGCTCTGGATGCTGCAGACGCGCTCGGGCAAGCGCACGGCGCGCGCGGCGGTCAAGATCGCTGTGGATCTGGTCGATGAGGGCATTCTGACCAAGGAGGACGCCGTCGAGCGCATCAGCCCCTACGACGTAGACGTGCTGCTGCACCCGTCGTTTGATCCGCGTGCCAAGGATCAGGCCCGCGAGGACGGCCGCCTGATTGCCAAGGGCCTCAACGCCTCCCCGGGCGCGGCCACCGGCGTGGCCGTGTTTGACTCGGACCGTGCCGAGAAGCTCGGCGAGGCCGGTGAGGCCGTTATCCTGGTGCGCCCGGAGACCTCTCCCGACGACGTCGGCGGGATGCTGGTGTCGCGCGGCGTGCTCACCCAGCACGGCGGCGCCACGTCGCACGCGGCCGTGGTGGCCCGCGGCCATAACCTGCCCTGCGTGGTGGGCGTCGAGTCGATTTCGGTGAACGACGTGACGGCCCAGTTCACCATCGGGGACCGCGTAGTCAAGGAAGGCGACGTCATCTCCATCGACGGCACCACCGGCGAGGTCTTTGTCGGCGCCATCCAGACGCTCGAGGTCGACTTTGCCCGTGAGCAGGAGCTGGCCCGACTGCTGGGCTGGGCGGACGAGATCCGTCGGCTGGGCGTCTACACCAACGCCGACTACCCTCGCGACGCGCAGGTGGCCCGCTCTCTGGGGGCCGAGGGGATCGGCCTCTGCCGCACCGAGCACATGTTCTTTGACCCGGTGCGTCGCCCGGCCGTGGTGGGCATGATCATGGCCCGCAACGAGACCGAGCGGGCCAAGTTCCTCGAGCAGCTGCTGCCCTATCAGCGTGCCGACTTTGAGGGGATCTTTGCGGCAATGGACGGCCTGCCCGTGACCATCCGCCTGATCGACCCGCCCATGCACGAGTTCCTGCCCCCGCGCATCGACCTGGTTGAGGAAGTCACCCGGCTGCGCTGCACTGGCGAGAACCCCAAGGAGCTGGCCGAGAAGGAAAAGATGCTCGAGGTGGTCGAGTCCATGTGGGAGACCAACCCGATGATGGGTCTGCGCGGCTGCCGGGTGGGCCTGCTGTACCCGGGCATCACCGAGATGCAGGTGCGCGCCATCTTCCAGGCCGGCTGCCGCCAGGCCAAGAAGGGCGTGGACGTCCATGCCGAGATCATGATCCCGCTGGTGACCCACATCAACGAGCTGAACGCCGAGTGCGACAAGCTCGAGGCGGTGGCCCGCGAGGTGATGGCCGAAGAGGGCGTCGAGATCGACCACAAGTTCGGCACCATGGTGGAGACGCCGCGCGGCGCACTCACGGCTGGCGAGTTGGCCCAGCGCGCCGAGTTCTTCTCCTTCGGCACCAATGACCTGACGCAGATGGGCTTTGGCTTCTCACGTGACGACGCCGAGGGCAAGTTCCTGCAGGCCTACGTTGAGAAGGGCATCCTGCCGCGCAACCCCTTCCAGACCATCGACGAGGGGGGCGTGGGCAAGCTGGTCAGCATGGCCGTGGCCGACGGCAAGAAGGTTCGCCCAGATATCGAGCTGGGCGTGTGCGGCGAGCACGGTGGCGACCCGGAGTCGATCGACTTTTTCCATCGCGTGGGGCTGAGCTACGTGTCTTGCTCACCCTACCGCGTGCCGGTGGCCCGCCTGGCTGCCGCGCAGGCGGCGCTGCGGCATGGCGCCAAGCGCGCCAAGGGTGACGAGCCCTCCGCCTAGCACGGCGTGACCAAGGGGCCAGGCCTCCCATAGGGGCGCCTGGCCCCTTCTGTCTCTAGGCGCCCGACGGTGCGCCGGCCCGCGCGCTCCCCGTTGACCTGGCCGCCTCCCCGCCGTACAATGCCGGTGGAACATACGTTCGGCGGCGCGGGGGTCTGCGCCGCGCATCTGCCCCGTCATGCACCACTCTGGCGCGGGCCATCTCACACCCTTCTGGAGGATCCGCGAGTGCGCGTTCGACCCCGGAGTACCCCGTGAGGCAGCATCGTACCCTTCTCGCGTGCACCATCCTGCTCCTGGCCGGGGCACTGGCAGCGGGCGCGCTGGCTTGGCCCGCCCTCGACGCGCAAGTGCCCTCGGCGCAGGCGGGGCTGTCGGCGGCGGCCAACCCCTCGACCGTGGCTGCCGGCCAGCGCGTGACGTATACGGTCAGGCTCGATAACGGGAGCACTGCGCCGCTCACGGGTGCCTCCCTGCGCCACACGCTGCCGGCCGGTTTCGACCTGGTGCCCGGCTCCACCAGGATACGCGCCAACGGCGTGGCGGTCCCGGCCGGGGACCCGGCCATGGCGGGGCAGGTCTTGACCTGGCAGGGGCTGATCGTGCCGACCGGGCGTACAGACTCGGTCGTGGGGATGCACACCTTTCTCCAGAACGGGTGCGACCGTGAGGTCTGCTCCGTCGGCTACCAGCTGGACCGCGTCCGCGACCTGATGGGTCCGGGCGCCTACGTGAAGCAGTTGGTGCACCACATCGACGTGAACACCTCCGGGCCGGACGCCCGCTGGCTCGAGTTCGTCAAGGGCGCCTACGGGCGCAACCTGATCCCGGTGGTGCGTCTGCAGGGGGAGTATCGCGGTGATGAGTATCGCGATGGGGTCCTCATCAAGGCCCATTGGGCCAGGCCGACCCCGGACGCCTCGGGCGGCTATACGGCCATTGCCCAGGCCTACGCGCGGGTGGTAAAGGGCCTAGCGAGCGTCCCCGAGCGCGCCGGCCGCCCCTTCTACGTGGAGGTATGGAACGAGCCGAACCTTGATCTCGAGTGGGGCTGGGCGGCCAACCCGGCCGAGTACGCGCGCTTCCTGGTCGACGTCAGCGCCGCCATCCGCGCCTTGGGAGACGGGGGCATTCGCGTCCTGAACGGCGGCCTCTCTCCGGGCGGCGATGTCCGCCCGCAGGACTTTATCGATGGCATGGCCACGGTGCCGGGCGCGCTGGATGCCTTTGACGTGTGGGCCACGCACCCTTACCCGGGGAACCGCCCGCCCGAGGCCAATCTCCACGACGGCACGGCCCGGTTGCTTCCGCATCTGGCCATCGATTCTTACGCCCTGGAGCTGGACCGCCTGGCCTTCCACGGGCGGCGCGGGCTGCAGGTCCTGCTGACGGAGACGGGTTACGCGCTGGGCGCCCACAATCTCCTCGATCTCTTGGGTTACCCGGAGATCGGAGAGGCCAATCGCGCCGACTATATGGTGCGGGCCCTGCGGGACTACTGGTCGCGCTGGCCCGAGGTGCTGGGCGTGTGCCCCTACCAGCTGGTGGATCACTCCGGCGACTGGCAGGTGTGGGATTGGCTGACCCCCGACGGCGGCCACCACCAGCAGTACGACGCGGTGGCCGCGTTGGACAAGACCTTCCCGCCTGCCCCGGGGCAGCTGATCGTCCAGTTCCAGGCCGTGGCCAACGCCGCGGCGGGCGTCTACGGCAGCCGGGTGGAGGTACTGGCCGGGGGGGCCTCGACGGTGCTCGCGTCGGCTGCGCCGGTCGAGGTGCAGGGGGCGCTGCCCTCGCCGACGCCCTCTCCGACGCCCGCGCCGGGCCTGGTCTACTACGAGGTGCTGCAGAACGGCGGCTTTGAGAGCGACACCTGTTGGGAGATCCCCTTCACGGCGTACTCCGCCACGTATACCTCGCGGCGGGTGGCCTCCGGCAGCCGGGCCATGCAGGTGGGCCAGGTCGACGGGGACCCGTTGCGCGCCTACTCGTCGGTGCGCCAGCCCTTCACGGTGCCGGCCAACGCCGTGTCGGTTCGCATTCGCTACGCGTACTATGCCGTCTCCGGAGACCTGGCCAGGGGGAGGCAGTTCGTCCTGCTCCAGGATGGCGCCGGCCAGACAGTGGAGTTCCTTCGGGTGACGCCTGAGGATCGCGCCCGCTGGGAGACGGCGGTGCACGAGGTCTCTGGCCATGCCGGAGAGACCCTGTGGCTGTACTTTGGCGTGTACAACCCAGACAACGCCGAGGGCGTCACGGCGATGTTCGTCGACGATGTACACGTGGAGGTCGGCCTGCCGGAAGGGGACCCCGCGCCGCCGCCACTGGCGCCCTGCCCATGCCTGGCCCGCGCCCAGTTTCTCCCGCTGGTCTACTCTAGTCGGCTGGATGCCACGGCGGGAGCAGCGGCGCTTGCCGAGGCCAGCGCTGCCGTGGGCGCCACGCCGGCGTCGGCCGTGTCGGATCTGGCCAGCGGCGAGCTCGTCGTGGCAGAGATGGGCGACCTGGCCCCGCTGGGCGAGCCCCTCGGCGGCGAGGGGGCCCCGGGGCGGCCGACGCTGGCCTACGACGCGGCCCGCGGCCGTTTGCTGCTGGGCTGGGGCGCGCAGGTGACGGCGCGTGACGCAGCCACGGGGCAGACTCTGTTCCAGGCGGCCCTGCCGGGCGCCGTGGCGACGCTGACGGTCGACCAGGACAGCGGTTGGCTGTGGGCTTCTCTGGCTGACGAGGGCACCGTCCTGGCAGTGGACGCCGCCGGGCAGATAGCTGCCCGTGCCGAGGGGCTGGGGCGGCCCACCGGGCTGGCCCTGGGGGACGGCGTCGTCTATGTGGCGGATAGCGCCCGGAACCGTCTGGCCGTCCTTGACGCGGCCAGCGGGGCGCCCCTTCGCCTGGAGGACCTGCCCGCCGCGCCCTACGCCCTGGCGCGCGACGCCGCGTCGCGGCGGGTGTTCGTCGGGCTGGTGGGGGAGGGAAGCGTGCTGGCCCTGCGCGAAGACACGCTGGAGCCGGTCGGTGAGGTGGTCCTGGGCGGCCTGGGCCTGCCGACGCAGCTGGTTGTCGACCCCACCGCCGGGCGGCTGTACGCCGTCTATGCCCTGAGCCCCAAGTTCGGGGCGCTGGCAGCGATCGATACGCAGACGATGAGGCTGGTCGTGGTCCGCAGCGGCGACTATGGTGAGCCGCTGCAGGGGGCGCGCCAGGTGCTGCTGCCCGCTGCCGGAGAGGATCTCCTCCTGGCCACGTCGCGCGGCCTGGTCGCCCTGGGCCGTGGGGACCTGACCCTGCGCGGGACGGCCCGCGCCGCACTCGGCCCGGCCTCCTACGCCCTGGATGCGCGCCGAGGGGCCATCTACGCGGCTACCGGGAGCGGGCGCCTGCTGGCCTGGCGCGCGGAGGGGTTCCTGGCCGGCCTGGAGACAGGAGGTGGGGCACGGTGAGCACCATAGACGAGATCAAGCAGCGCATCGATATCGTCGACCTGGTGGGCTCCTACGTCCAGCTGCAGCGGGCCGGGCGCAACTACAAGGGGCTGTGCCCGTTCCATACCGAAAAGACGCCGTCGTTCATCGTCTTTCCCGAGTCGCAGCGCTGGCACTGCTTCGGGGCCTGCTCGACGGGCGGTGACATCTTTAACTTTCTCATGCGCTACGAGAACCTCGAGTTCTCCGAGGCGCTGCGGCAGCTGGCCGAGCGGGCCGGGGTCGTCCTGGAGCCGCTCTCGACCGGCGCCCAGGAGGTGCGCGAGGAGCGCGATCTCCTGCGTGAGATCAACGCGGCGGCGGCCCAGTTCTACCATCGTCTGCTGGTCGAGGCGCCCCAGGCAGAGGGAGCCCGCCAATACCTGGCACGCCGCGGCATGACCCGTGAGACGATCGAGACCTTCCAACTCGGCTTTGCCCCCGACGAGTGGCGCGCGCTGGAGGGAACCCTGTCGCGCACCTACAGCCGCGACGATCTGGTGACGGCGGGGCTGATCCAGCAGGGCGAGCGTGGCGGATACTATGACCGCTTTCGCAACCGCGTGCTCTTTCCGATCCGCGACGCCCAGGGGCACGTGATCGGCTTTGGCGGGCGCGTGCTCGATGACTCGCTGCCCAAGTACCTCAACTCCCCAGACACGCCGCTGTTCGACAAGGGCAGTGTGCTCTACGGGCTGGACCTGGCTCGCCAGGCCATCCGCGAATCGGGCACCGCGGTGATCGTCGAGGGGTACATGGACGTGGTGATCCCCTACCAGTGTGGGGTGCGTAACCTGGTGGCCTGCCTGGGCACCGCGCTGACCGAGGCGCACATCGAGCAGCTCCGGCGCATGACCCAGGTGCTCATCCTGGCGCTCGACCCGGACGCCGCCGGGATGCGGGCCACCGAACGGGGCATCGAGACTGCCCAGCAAGCCCTGGAGCGGAGGACGGTGCCGGTGCTCACCGCCAGCGGGCTGGTGCGCTATGAGAGCCGCCTGGATACGGAGATCCGCGTCCTCGTGCTGCCCGAGGGGCTGGACCCCGACGAACTGGTCCTGCAGGACCGCGCCCGCTGGGACCGTTTGGTGGCCGAAGCGCCACCCGTGGCGCAGTACTTTTTTGACCGCGTCCTGGCCGAAGAGGACCTGACCACGGCCAAGGGGAAGGGCAACGCCGTCGACCGGCTGCTGCCGGTGATCGCGACGATCGACAACCCGGCTGAGCGGCACCACTATCTGGGGCGGCTGGCCCAACGGCTGCGCGTGGAGGAGGCGGAGCTGCTGCACACACTCGACCGCCTGCGGGGCGCCCCGGGAGCCGGCCGTGGGCGCCCTGCACAGCGGGCACGTGCGCCTCAGCCGCCGCCCGCGCGGCCGGAAGGCGGGGCCGGGGCGCTGGACGTGGAGGGGCGGGTCGTGGCGCTTCTCTTTGCCTTCCCCGCACTCCTGCCGGAGGCGATGGACGAGGCCCGGCTGAGCCCCGACGCTCTGGCCGGCGCCGAGAACCGGCACGCCTACGAGGCGCTGTGTGCAGCGCGGCCCGAGCAGGCTGTGTCGAACGGGGCTCCGTTCGGCTCGGCAGCGGCCCTCTCTTTGCTTGACACTGCTTTGCGGGGTCATGTAGAATCGCTGCTGCACTCTCTGGAGCAGGGTCCGGATCTCTCGCTGGATACGGCGCGCGAAGACTTGGTCAAGTCGGCGATGCGGCTGCGCCAGGCACACCTTTCCCGGTCGCTCAGCGACCTGCGTTTTCTCCAGCAGGATGCCCAGGAGGAGGGCGACGACGAGGAAGCCCACCGCCTGAACGCGCTCATCGAAGACTGCCGGCGGGAGTACCTGGAGGTCCATCGCCAGTCGTACGCCGTGACGCTGTTCGGCCGCAGCAGAAGAGGATCTGACCTGTCGTGATGGAGCAGCGATGCCCGAGTACCTACCCCGCGACAAACGCATAGACGCCCTGATCGCCAAGGCGACGGGCGACGGGTTCCTGGCCAGGAAAGAGATCGAGGACGCCTTTGGCCCCACCGAAGACGGCAAGATCGACGAGGCCGTGCGGGTCATCTCTGGGATGGGGATTCCCGTCCTCGACGATGAGGACCTGGTCAGCGACGACGAGGACTCTGCCGACGCCGTCGTTCCCGACGATGACGAGGACGACGCCGCTGCCGATGCCCGCCTGGACGCGGAAGCCTCCAACGACCCGGTGCGCATGTACCTGCGTGAGATCGGGCGTGTTGCGCTCCTGAGCACCGAGGAGGAGATCCGTCTGGCCCGGGCGGTCCAGGAGGGGTTTGAGGCCACCGCCCGGCTGGCGGATGAGGACGGCCTCCTGACCCTCCAGGAGCAGCGCGCCGCGATCCTGAAGCAGATGCAGGGCGAGATCGCCCAGCGCCGCCTGGCGGAGGCCAACCTACGCCTGGTCGTCAGCGTGGCCAAACGTTACCTGGGGCGCGGGCTGAACCTGCTGGACCTGATCCAGGAGGGCAATCTCGGCCTGCTGCGCGCGGTGGAAAAGTTCGACTACACCAAGGGCTACAAGTTCAGTACCTACGCCACCTGGTGGATTCGCCAGGCCATCAGCCGCGCTATCGCCGACCAGGCCCGTACCATCCGCATCCCGGTGCACATGGTCGAGTCGATCAACCGCGTCACGCGGACCATGCGCCAGCTGCAGCAGGAAAAGGGGCGCGACCCGACGCCCGACGAGATCGCCGTGGTGATGGACCTGGTGTCGGACGGGGATCGGCGCGCCTGGGAAGAGGCGCAGGCCAGCGGCGCCAAGCTGGCGCCCGACGTGGCGCGGCGCGTCAAGCGCGCGGCGGAGAAGGTGCGCCAGCTGATGCGCGTGTCTCAGGAGCCGATGTCGCTGGAGACGCCGGTAGGCTCGGAGGACAACAGCGTCCTGGTGGACTTTATCGCCGACGACTCGATGGCCAGCCCGGTGGAAGAGACCAACCGTGAGCTGCTCCGCGAACAGATGCGCGATATCCTGAGCTCGCTGACCGAGCGTGAGCGCGACGTGCTCATGCTGCGCTTCGGCCTGGTAGACGGCGAGAGCCACACTCTGGAAGAGGTGGGCCAGCGCTTCGGCGTCACGCGAGAGCGGATTCGGCAGATCGAGTCCAAGGCGCTGCGCAAACTGCGCCACCCGACGCGCAGCCGTCGGCTGCGCGACTATCTGACCTGAGGTGGCCAGGTACGCGGCCGCCCGTGGTATTTGACATGACCTGTCGGGTGGCGTACAATGCTGGGCGTTGTCAGCAATACTGTTCCTCGGTAGCTCAATGGTAGAGCGACCGGCTGTTAACCGGTTGGTTGTTGGTTCGAATCCAGCCCGAGGAGCCAAATTTAATCCGCTGAACTTCAGCGGTCATTTGTTAGCGCGAAACCCCGTCGGGTCATCCCCTCGGGGTTTTGCTGTTTCAGGCGATTCCACGCCGCTTTGCGCCCGCCCACACATTCTCTCCTCTTCTCCGATTCCCGCACAGCCTGCGGGCTTCGCGGATGAACGCTGACGTTTTCGCCCGCCGCTTTCGGATGTGCCCTCCTGATTCTCCGATTCTCCATTCCTTTTCCGCCCGCTGTTAACGCCTCTCCTGTCGTCAACCCAGGTCCGACACCCCGAAAGGAGCTCCGGTAAGTATCGACCGGAAGCCGAGCGGAAGCGCCCGGCAAAAGACAAACGCCAGACAGCGGAAGCGGCCGAGAGAGACGGAGACCGTTGTGGGTGACGCCAAGCCCGCCCTTCAGGGCGGATCGGTGGACCCGCGGTCGGCGACTTGACGGCCGAACCCATCCTCCCGGCGGCATCCACGACGCCCCCTGCGGTCGCCGCAAGGAGGACATGATGGAACGTAGAGAATCCTCAGCACCTCGTCTCGAGGAAACCATTTCAGAGATCGCCTCGATTCTGGGAGAAGGCTACCTCCGTTACCGGAGGGGACGCCGCCTGCCGCCATCCAGCCCGGATATGGCCGGCCATGTGGCGCAAACCCAAGAACACGAAGAGTTTACAGAGAATCGACTTGATTGTTCGGCCAATAGAAGCCTTCATTCATGCAGTGGTTAACGCCACGAGACGGCTGGAGCGGCTGGCCGATTTCGGCGGTTGGTCCGAAAAATAGGAGGTTGCCATGAATGAAACGACTTATCAGCAGGTGCAGGCACTTTCCCGGATGACCGTAGGGGAACTTCGGGAGCGGTATATCGATGTCTTCGGCGAGGAAACGAGGTCGTACCACAAAGACTTCCTTCGAAAACGGATTGCCTGGCGAATTCAAGCCATGGCCGAGGGCGATCTTTCGGAGCGGGCCAAGCGGAGGGCTGAAGAGATCGCCAACGACGCGGATCTCCGGGTCCGCACACCACGCGATCCGTTGAAACCGGGGTTGATGGAAGTCAGGGAGCGCTCGGTGACCGGCCGGTTGCACCAATTGCGGGACCGCAGATTGCCCTTGCCCGGAACGCTGCTGGCCAGAGAGTTCCGGGGCCGTGACATCGTGGTCAAGGTGCTCGACAAAGGCTTCGAGTACGACGGACGACGGTTCAAGTCCCTCTCCGCAATCGCCCAGGAGGCCACGGGCAGCAAATGGAACGGATTCCTCTTTTTCGGACTTGCGGAATCCAAGGAGCCGCGAAAGCAAAACGGAGAGCCGAACAGGAGGAATGAATGAGCAGACCTGCGGAAAGAAACAATCCATCCATCCGGCAATCGGTGGAGACTCACAGGACGACCGTGCGTTGCGCCATCTATACCCGGAAATCCACCGACGAAGGTCTCGACCAAGACTTCAACAGCCTCGATGCCCAGCGGGAGTCCGCGGAAGCCTATATCGCGAGCCAGCGGCATGAGGGATGGCTGTGCATCTCAGAGCGGTACGACGACGGTGGTTTCACCGGCGGCAATATGGAGCGCCCGGCCCTCAAGCGGCTCTTCGCCGATGTCGAATCCGGCGGCATCGACTGCGTGGTGGTATATAAGGTGGACCGTCTGAGCCGGTCTCTCCTGGACTTCGCCCGCATGATGGAGCTCTTCGACAAGCACGCCGTGAGCTTTGTCTCTGTCACCCAGCAGTTCAACACGACCAGCTCCATGGGACGGCTCACCCTAAACATCCTACTTTCCTTCGCCCAGTTCGAGCGGGAGATCATCTCGGAGCGGACCAGAGACAAGATGTCCGCGGCCCGCAAGAAGGGCAAATGGGTCGGGGGCATGCCTGTCCTAGGCTATGACGTGGATCGTAAGGGTGGACGGCTGATCGTCAACGAAGACGAGGCTTTGAAAGTGCGGGGCATCTACGACCTCTACCTGGAGCATAAAGCACTGATCCCCGTCGTGCAGGAACTCGAACGCCGCAAGTGGGGGGCAAAACAGTGGACCACCCAGCGAGGGGATGTGCGCGGCGGGAATCTGTTCAACAAAAGCAGCCTCTTTCGGTTGCTCACCAACGTCGTCTACACAGGCAACGTCTGCTACAAGGGCACCATTTACCGCGGGGAGCACGAGGGAATCGTGGACCCGGACCTCTGGCAGCGGGTACAGGATACCCTGCGGCACAACGGCCGCTCCGGCGGAAAGGATATCCGCAACAAATACGGAGCGCTGCTGAGGGGGTTGCTCTACTGCGCGCCCTGTGGAACCGCCATGGTGCATACCTACACCGCCAAGAACGGAAGGCACTACCGCTACTACGTCTGCCTGACCGCCCAGCAACGCGGATGGACGGCCTGTCCGACCAAATCGCTCAACGCCCATGAGATCGAAACCGCGGTCGTCGACTATATCCGCGGCTTGGGCTCAAGCACGGAGGTCTTTTCGAAGACGGCATCAGAGGTGCGGGCACAGAGCCAAAAGCGATTGACGGAACTCGAAACCGAACGTCGGGCCCACGAGCGCGAACTCAAACGGCTGGATGTCAGACTCCGCGCCCTTGTGGCCGAGTCGCCCACATCAAGCACGGACCGACGGCTGGTGACCGATCAGATGGCCGATCTTCAGGACCAGATACGGTCTCTGGAGCAGCGGATGACCGCCATCCGGGAGGAAACCGTCGCCATTCAGAAAGAAACACTGGACGAGGGAGACCTGGAGAAAGCCCTCACGGCTTTCGATCCCATTTGGGAATCGCTCGCCCCACGCGAGCAGGCGCGGATCATCAAGACCCTCGTCGAGCGTGTCGCCTACGATGGACGCGACGGCAAAGTGACCGTGACGTTCCGATCCCCCGGCATCAAGGCAATGTGCATGGGAGACGGAACCCGTGGAGTGGAGGAGCGCACATGACCTCGACGATACGTCTTTCGGGCGGCGGTGGGCACTTGGAAGTGAGCTTCACATTCCAGCCGAGAAACAAACGCAAGTCCGGCGGGGCACAATCCGACAACCAGAGCGGTTCAACCGGCAAAGGGAACATCCCCCGTGTCGCCAGGCTTCTGGCTTTGGCGATCCGCTTCGACGGGCTGGTCCGGCGCGGCGAGGTACAAGACTACGCGGACCTTGCCCGCCTCGGCTACGTGACCCGGGCGCGCATCACCCAGATCATGAACTTGCTGAATCTCGCTCCGGACATTCAGGAGGACATTCTTTTCCTACCGAATACAACCAAGGGCCGCGACCTGATCCTGGAGAGGGACCTCCGGCCCGTCGCGGCCGTTCCCCACTGGAACCGTCAGCGCAAAATGTGGGCGCAGATGCGCAAAGACCGCATCGAATAAGCCTTCCACCCGTCTGCCGACATTCTCATTCTTGAGGGCCTCTATCGCCCTCAATCTCTTTCCTTTCGATTAGTTGAAGCCTTCCCTCGGTCTGTGTACATTTTTTTGAATTGACCTGACGCCTATCAGGGTTATATAATAGCATTTTGTAACGTGGCCGTAGTGTGCCTCCACTCGGCACCGCGGCCGATGTCGTTCATGAGGCTTTCAAGACTCAGGAAGACCGAGGTCATCGAAATGGAACGTAAAGGCAGAGGCCGACGCCCTGTTGAGGAGATAACCGACACACAGATCAACGCCTTGAAGGAGATACGCCGTTTCACGAACCATCGGGGGTTCCCCCCGACCATAAAGGAGCTTGCCGATATTCTCGGGATATCGCACGCCAGTGCGCATGGACAGGTGAACCAGCTCGTCCGCAAGGGATACCTGAAACGCGAGGCGAGAAAAGCCCGGAGTCTTGCCATCGTCCGCGAACCGGAGGACACACTCTCCGTCATGACCGCCATTCCCATCGTCGGACGCGTGGCGGCGGGCCGACCGATTCTGGCTGTGGAGAATATCGTCGGCGAGATCATGGTCGAAGGCAGGATCGCCCGGTCGGGCAGATGCTTCGCCCTCGAAGTTGCCGGAGACAGCATGGTCAACGCCGGAATCAGAGAACGCGATCTGGTTGTGGTCCGCGAACAGCCCGTGGCTGAGAACGGAGACATCGTGGTCGCCCTATTGGAAGACGAAGCCACGGTGAAACGGCTTTTCATTCGTGACGAAAAAATAGAACTAAGACCGGAAAATCCGAAGCATCGACCGATCCCGGTTGGACCCGACGACGGGCTCCGTATTCTCGGCAAGGTCATCGCCGTCCGGCACAGACAAGGGAGGTAAGAGAGAATGGGGAAGCTCAAGCATCGAACGTTCAATGCGGATCGGTTTTTGGATAAATTCCAGGGCCAAGAGGCCATCCTCCGCAACTTCGTTGGCCTTTGGGATGGTCGACTCGGGCTTGACGCCGCATCTCTTGATGTTCCCCGCTTCAAGGAATTCCTTGTCGATGGCGACGGGGACGGCAAGGACGATCTGCTCGAAAGCCTCTACATGGCCTTTGACCTCTGTACCGAGCGAGGCCATGAAGACCTCGTGGCCGCTTGCAACGAATGCGGATACGCACCGGACGGCAATGGAGATTTACCAGTCGAATGTATGAGTCTGAAGGTCAGAAGCGAGAACGAGGATGCTTTTACCCTTGCGTATGATCGGTATAACCTCTGGCGCGCCGAACGCTTCACCATTTTTCGCGGGAAGTCGGCAGCGGGCATCGTTGACGCGGATGCGGCTTCCAGCGCCTTCCAAACAAAACTCGCCGAAGTCTTCAAGGATCACAAAAACAGTGACCGGGTTCTCGTCCGCCACTATCAAGAGGGTGCATACACGAATTTCATCGTCTACCACGAGAAACGGGTCAAAGCGGAATTGATTTTCAAGGGAACCCGCACGAGGCCGAAAGTTGCACCGACCATCCTCCGTCCCGCGCAGCAGGACTTCATCAGCTATAACAATGAAACCGGGCAGGTGGAAATAGAAGCCGGTTTTGAAAAGGAGGAGACCGCTCTCCGCAAAGCGTTTGCCGAGTGCTGCCTCAAGGACGAAGACTTTTTCGACTCGCCTGGATCGGCGGACCGCATCAATCTCGCGCGGATAGCGGAAGATGACTTTGACATGCCGGTCGACGAAGATCATTCGGCCTTCCTCGCTGAGCTTCATTTCAACATCCAACAAACGCACGGCCCATCCTTCGTCGTTCGCTCCAAGAATGTGATGGAGACGCTGGAAAAGAACTATCTCCGCAAGCGTCTGCCAGGAGGCACGATCCGCCGGGCCGTATTCAAGATCATGTTCCCCGACGACCGGCGGGGAAAACGCATCGAACTCTCCGGCACCAACAAGATCAAGTTCAAGCGGGCCACGCATGCCGAAGACGTATTCCGCTATTTGAGAAACTGGGGGATCATCATTGACTGAGACGCTTCTCCATTTAGTGCTCCAGCGCCTCGACCAGATCGAGTGCCCCGTCTTTCTCCATAGAGAATTGGAGCGCTTCCCGGATGAAGAACTCGGTGTTCTTCGTGCGGAGGGAATCCTGCGGGAAACATCAAGGGCCACGGAGATTCCACGCCCGAATCACTTGCCTCCTGGGGGTGACCTGATTGTCCGGCGGACCTCCAAGGGCATATTCGGGGTTGCAGACGAAGACGACTACTTCGATCCGATACCACTCACCGAAGACGACATCCGGCAGTATGATATCTCACTCCCTAAGCTCGCTGCGGCGATCCGTCGCGATAATGGCATCAGTGGAAGCGGTCTTGAGAATCATGACGGTTTGATTCCGCTGGGGCAGAAGAGTGTTGAAGGAATCGGCAGCCTGAACGTTTATTTTTCGATCTTGAACGCGGACCAGAAAGATTTCCTATCCAGATGTCAACGTTTGGAACGATCCCCACAATCCCAAAGAATCGTTATGTTGACGCCTCGTGGCGTTGCACTTTCACCCGAAGGGCGTCGGATACTGGACGCTTCGGGGATCATCGTTGCAGCCTTGGATAGCGCCTTCGACCAGAGGAGTTTCTCGATTGATTGGATTGGCATTCTGGGTGTTATTGAGTCTCTACTGGCCGAAGATCATCCGAAAGATCGACGGGTATTTCAGAAGCAGGGAAAGACCTGGCTTGCTGTCTATGACGGTGTCCCGAAAAGCATCGGGGATTCCGTAGGCATGACCTACATCTGCCAACTCCTTCAAAGCGGTGGCCAAGACATCCACGCCGCAACGCTGAGGGGTGCAGGCATAGGCAAGGACAACACCATTGTCTTCGGCTCCGCCGGCGAGGTCATCGACGACCGAGCGCGCCGCGAGTATAGGGAACGAATCACAGAAATAGACGAGGAACTTTCGGAAGCCGAGGCCAATAATGACCTTGCCCGCAAAGAGAAACTCAATGAAGAGCGTGAAGTGCTTAATGAGGAAATCGCTCGGTCCACCGGCCTCCACGGGAAAAACCGTGAGGCATCAAGTGACCGAGAACGCGCTCGCCAGTCCGTCTCAGCCGCAATCCATCGTGCACTGAAAGCCATCAAGAAAGAACACGAGCCGCTTTGGCAGCATCTGAAAAACGCCTTAAAGATCGGGGAGTTCCTATCCTACCAACCCGATCAGCCCACCTCCTGGACCACATAATTCTCTGATTTTTCCTTCCGCGACGCCTCCTGTCGCGCCCGCGACGCCGGTTGTCACGCCTTCCCTCTGAAGGCTTGGTCCGGCGACCAATCAATTTAGGCAACAACGCCCTCTGGGCGCTGAAGCAACCCCCGAGAGAGCCTTTCGCCGGGCCAGCCTCTCGGGGGTTTTTCTTTGCCCAGAGGGCCAGACCGGAGGTGTGACATGCCAAATGTTGTGACAAAGGCGGCCCTGACTCCTGCCAGGAAACGCCTGGTCGAGCTGATGCAGGAGGTCAACTACGGGCGGATCGAGGGACTGCGCGTCCAAAACGGCGAGCCGGTCTTCGATCCCCCGCCCACCGTGCTGCGGCTGTTTCTGTTCGGCAAGGACAACGGGCCGAACGAATCCCGCGGCAACGACGGCTTCGCTCTGAAAAAGAAGGTGGCGGAGTTGTTCGAGGTCT
>JAXGMP010000004.1:0-372452 GCA_040768605.1 Anaerolineae bacterium
GCGGCGCATGCGCCGCGGCCCCCGCTGAGGTACTTGCTCTACCGCTGGCTAGGAGAGGCCAGCCGCCTTGCGCAGGGCGGCGGCGCGGTCGGTGTTCTCCCAGGGAGCGTCGATGTCGGTGCGGCCAAAGTGCCCGTAGGCGGCCGTGTTGCGGTAGATGGGGCGACGCAACCGCAGGTCACGGATGATGGCCGCCGGGCGCAGGTCAAAGTGCTGCTTGATCAGCTTCTCGACCTCCTCATCGGCGATGACGCCCGTGCCAAAGGTATCGACGTTCACCGATACCGGCTGCGCCACGCCAATGGTGTAGGCCAGCTGGATCTGGCAGCGCGTGGCCAGCCCCGCGGCCACCACGTTCTTGGCCACCCAGCGCGCCGCGTAGGTGCCCGAACGGTCGACCTTGGTGGGATCCTTGCCCGAGAAGGCGCCCCCACCGTGCGGCACGGCGCCGCCGTAGGTGTCGACGATGATCTTGCGCCCCGTCAGGCCGGCGTCGCCCATGGGCCCGCCCAGGACGAAACGGCCGGTGCTGTTCACAAAGTAGCGCGTGGCGTCATCGAGCATCTCGGCGGGCACCACCGCGCGGATGACGTGTTCCTTGACGTCCGCCGCGATCTGCGCCTGCGAGACTTCGGGGTTGTGCTGCGCGGCGATCACGATCGTGTCGACCCGCGCCGGCACGCCGTAGCGGTACTCGACGGTGACCTGGGTCTTGCCGTCGGGGCGCAGGTAGGGCAGCGTGCCGTCCTTGCGCACCTCGGCCAGGCGGCGCGCCAGCCGCTGCGCCAGCATGATCGGCAGGGGCATCAGCTCGGGCGTCTCGGTGCAGGCATAGCCGAACATCATGCCCTGGTCGCCGGCGCCGGTCTTGTCCAGCTCGTCCTCGTCGCCGTCCTCTCCGCGGGCATCCTGGGCCCGGTTCACGCCCATGGCGATGTCGGGCGACTGCTCCTTGATGGCCGTCAGCACCGCGCAGCTCTGATAGTCAAAGCCGTAGGAGGCGTCGGTGTAGCCGATCTCGGCCAGCGTCTGCCGCACGATCGCCGGGATGTCGACATAACTGGTCGTAGTGATCTCGCCGGTCACCAGCAGCAGGCCGGTGGAGGTGGCGCACTCGCAGGCCACCCGCCCGGTGGGATCGTCGGCCAGAATGGCGTCGAGGATGGCGTCGGAGACCTGGTCACACACCTTGTCGGGGTGGCCTTCCGAGACCGACTCGGACGTGAACAGGAACCGCGCTGAATCGGAAAATCCGCTCATACGATCACTCGCTTTCTGATTCTTACCCGTCTTTATCCTGCGTCCCGTGGACCTCAGGTGCCCGACTCCCAGGAGGCCAGGTACTCTTTTTGCTCTTCGGTCAACACGTCGATGGCGACGCCCATGGCCTGCAGCTTGAGCCGTGCGATCCCCTGGTCGATGTCCTCGGGCACGGCGTACACTTCTTTGGCGAACTGGCGGTGGTTGGCGACCATATACTCGGCCGCCAGCGCCTGGTTGGCGAAGGACATATCCATGACGGCGGAGGGGTGCCCCTCGGCGGCGGCCAGGTTGATCAGGCGCCCCTCGCCGAGCACCGAGATGCGCCGCCCGTCGGGGAGGGTGTACTGGTCGATGAACGAGCGGATGCGCGCCACGCTGGCGGCCATCTCCTCCAGCGCCGGGATGTTGATCTCGACGTTGAAATGCCCCGAGTTCGCCACCATGGCGCCGTCCTTCATGCGCTCAAAGTGGGCGCGGTCGATGACGTTGATGTCCCCAGTGGCGGTGACAAAGATGTCGCCGATGGGGGCCGCCTGGGCGAGCGGCATCACCTGGTAGCCGTCCATGACGGCCTCCAACGCCCGCATCGGGTCCACCTCGGTGACCATGACGATGGCGCCCAGGCCGCGGGCGCGCATGGCGATGCCCCGGCTGCACCACCCGTACCCGCAGACCACAAAGTGCTTGCCGGCCAGGAGCGAGTTGGTGGCCCGGATCACGCCGTCGATGGTGCTCTGGCCGGTGCCGTAGCGATTGTCGAACAGGTGCTTGGTCTGGGCGTCGTTGACGGCGATGACCGGGTACTCCAGCGCCCCGTCCTTCTGCATGGCCCGCAGGCGGATCACGCCGGTGGTGGTTTCCTCGGTGCCGCCGATGATGTTGGGCAGCAGGTCGCGCCGGGTGCGGTGCAGCGTAGAGACGAGGTCGGCGCCGTCGTCCATGGTCATGTGGGGGGCGCGGTCGAGGACGGCGTTGATGTGCTGGTAGTAGGTGGCGTTGTCCTCACCCTTGATGGCAAAGGTGGGCACGCCGTAGCGCTCTACGAGCGCGGCGGCCACGTCGTCCTGGGTAGAGAGCGGGTTGGAGGCGCACAGCGTCACCTCGGCGCCGCCCGCCACCAGGGTGCGCATCAGGTTGGCCGTCTCACTGGTGACGTGCAGGCAGGCGGCCAGGCGATAGCCGGCCAGGGGGCGTTCTTGGGCAAAGCGCTCGCGGATGAGCCGCAGCACCGGCATCTCCTGCTCTGCCCACTCTACCCGGGCCACACCCTCATCGGCCAGGCGCAGGTCTCTGACGTCGTAATCCTTGCTCACGGTCTATCCTTTCCTCCAGGTGGGCTGAGGCGGACGCCGCCCGGCGGCGTCTTCGCCCGCACCTAACGGATGCTCCTTGCCAGGGGCACGATTTCCTCTTCCGACAAACCATCATAATGGGTCACGAGGCGGAACTCGTCGTAGCGCTCGCGCACTTCCGCAGGGGTCAGGGTGCGCAGCCGGTCGATGGAAAAGTCCTCCACGGTGAACGAGGCAATGATGGTGCCGTTCACCACCGCCTTGCGCAGGGCCTCTACCGAGCAGCAATCGCGGCGGGCCAAGTAGCCCATCAGGCCGGCGGCAAAAGTGTCTCCGGCGCCGGTCGGGTCTACCACGCGAGACACGGGGAAGGCCGGCACCACGAACATCCGGCAGCCGAGGCGGTCTCCCTGCGTCACCAGCATGGCGCCGTACTGGCCGCGCTTGATCACCACCGCCCCCGGGCCGAGGTCCAGGATGGCCTGCGCCGCATCGAGCAGGTTGGCGGTGCCGGCGTACATGCGCACCTCGGCCTCGTTGAGGAGCACCAGGTCGACCATGGAGATCGCCTTGGTGAGCGCCTCGCGGCTGGACTCGATCCAGTAGTTCATCGAGTCGAGCGCCGTCAGCTTGGGAGCGCGCATCTGCTCGAGCACTTCGATCTGCAGCTCGGGGTGGATGTTGGCCAGGAAGACGTATTCGCTATCGCGCAGGGCTGCGGGGATCACCGGGTGGAACCCGCCAAAGACGTTCAGCTGCGTATCGAGGGTGAGGGCGTCGCCCAGGTCATCGCCGTAGCGGCCCGACCAGTGGAAGGTCCTGCCGGCGGCCACCTGCAGGCCGCTCAGGTCCACGTTGCGCCCGCGCAGAAAGGCGATGTGCTCCTCGGGAAAGTCCTCGCCCACCACGGCGACCATGCTGACCTGTTCGTACAGGCTGGCGGCGGTGGCAAAGTAGGTGCAGGCGCCGCCCAGGATGCCGCAGCGCCGGCCGGCGGGGGTGCTGACGTCATCCAGCGCGACGGATCCAACTACCAGTATGCCCACGATCGTGTGCCTCCTACAGGGCGCCTCTAGGCGGGGGTTTCCGCCTGCTCGCTCGAAGCGGCAGGGGCCGGGCCAAAGCGCCTGCGAATCTCTGCGGAAACTGCGACGGTCAGTTCAAAGATGCGATCGGCCAGCGCGGGCGCCAAAGCGCCGAGGCCACAGGACGGCGAGATGAGGCCGGACCCGCGCAGAGCGTCACGGTCGACGCCCTCGGCGACCAGGCGCTCCATGGCCGCCTCGAGACGGTCCGCCAGGCTGGTGGCCGTCTCCGACTCGGCGGTGGGCCCGGCTGGCACGATGCCCCAGGCGATCACGCCGCCCCGCTCCAGGTAGTGCGAGACCTGCTCCGGGTAACGGGCCAGCGACTCGGCGTAATCGTAGGCGTCCAGGCTGATGATATCGGCCGAGGTGCTCAGCAGGATGGGCCACTCGGTATTGCCGCAGCAGTGCACCCCCTTGAGCCCCGCCAGGCCGGCGAACACCTCCTCGAGCAGGCCGATGACCAGCTCGCGCGGCAGCGACACAAAGGCCGACCCGAAGGAGGCCATGTAGGGCTCGTCCAGCAGGACGATGGTCTGCGGGGCCAGCCTGGCCAGCTCGCGCTCCTGCCAGGCCGCCTTCATGCGCAGGTGCTTGCCGACGGCGTCGGCCAGCACCTCATCATAGAGGACGGGGCGCTGGTTGCGGTCGACGATGGTCAGGCCCAGGCTGATGGGGCCGGTGATCTGCCCCTTTAGGGCGACGACCTCCGGCGGCACGGCGAATTCCCCCTCACGGAGGCGCGCCAGGGCGTCGGCGTGGTCCTTGCCGGTGTAGCCGTACTCCAGGTCCCCCTCGAGGTAGGCCAGGTAGAGGCGCTCGAGGTCGGGGTTGAGGTCACGCTCGCGGTCCACGTAGATGCGCCCCTGGTCGAAGCGGATGCCGGGGAAGCGCTCGCTGAACTGGGCGTACATGCTCTCCAGGTAGGAGCGTTGCGGCAGCTGGGGCCAGAAGGGGATCTCTCGGAAGCACCCCCTGATGGCCTTCCAGGCTCCGGCGGCATCGGGATGGGGCACGGCGCCCAGGGCGAAGGGCAACCAGTTCGGCTGGAACGCGGGCATGCGGCCTCCTGCAAGGCTGCTCGGCAAGTCAGGGCTTGCGCAGCGCCCGTTCGCTGGTACCGGTGGGGGGCAGAGAGGGCTCCGGAAGGCGGGTGCGCCGTATATAAAAAAGGTCCCCCCTTAGGGAGACACACGGGCAGCCCCCCTCTCATCTTCCAGGCCGTTGCACGCCCGTCGGACTTGGCACCGTCGCTCTGGCGCCCGCACAGCGGGCATGAGAGCGGGTTGCCGGGGCTTCACAGGGCCGTTCCCTCCACCCCTCTGGATAAGAGTGCGCTCAGCAAGCCATCTGCAATTGTCGTACCGCGAGGGATGGTAGCATAGGCAGGCCACCCTGTCAAGCGTCGGGAGGGAAGGGGTGGAGGAGGGGGCAGATGAACACGCCGATGGTGCGAGGGCACCATCGGCGTGCGGCGTTGCCAGGCTGGGGGCGCGGCGTCAGCGCGCGTAGGGGTCGGCCGCGTCGCGCAGGCCGTCCCCGGCAAAGTTAAAGGACAGCACGACGACGATAACAAACAGCGCCGGGATGAGCAACCAGGGCTGCAGCGCGATGGTGCGGGCGTTCTGGGCCTGCTGGAGGAGCACCCCCCAACTGATCACCGGCGGCCGCAGCCCCAGCCCCAGGAAGGAGAGGCTGGTCTCGCCGAGGATCATCCCCGGGATCGACAGCGTCAGACTGACGATCAGGTGGCTGGCCACGGCGGGGAAGATGTGGCGCGTCAACACGCGCATCTGCGAGGCCCCGCACAGGCGCGCCGCCAGCACAAAGTCCTCCCCGCGTTGCTGCAGCACCTTGCCGCGCAGGGCCCGGGCCAGGTTGCACCAGGACTGCAACGACAGGATCAGCGTGATGAAAAAGTAGATGCGCAGCGGCGACCAGTCACGCGGCAGGGCGGCGCTGAGGGCCATCCACAGCGGGATGTTCGGGATGCTCAGCAGGAACTCGATCAGCCGCTGGACGACGAGGTCCAGCACGCCGCCCAGATAGCCAGACAGCCCTCCCAGCAGGCTGCCGATGGTAAAGCTGATGGCTACGCCCAGGAGGCCCACGAAGAGGGAGATCGAGCCGCCCTTGAGCACGCGCGACCACATGTCGCGCCCCAGGCTATCGGTGCCAAAGAGGAAGAGCGGCCCGGCGTCCGCCGCGACGATCAGGTGTTTGCTGGAGTGAATCAGCCCGAGCATCTTGTACGAGTACCCCTCGGCGAAAAAGCTGACGGGGTACTTGACCTCCGGGTTGCGCGTATAGATGCGGCGCAGAGTGACGGGCTCATTGCTGCGGTCCAGCCCGTAGACAAAGGGCTTCACCCAGGTGCCGTTCTCGTCACGGAACTGGATGCCCTGAGGAGGGCAGTACAGGAACTCGGTGCGCTCCTGGGGGTCCATCGTGCAGAAAAAGTCGCAGAAGACGGCCCCAGCGTACATGATAATCAGCAGGGCGCTGCCGATGAGGCCGAGCTTGTGTTTGCGGAAGCGCCACCAGATCAGCTGCCACTGCGTGGCGACGTAGATGCGCTCTTCTGCTTCGGCGGGGGCGGGCTCATGGGCCTCGAGCGCCCCGGGCGCGGGCGCGGCGACGCCGCCTCCCCCGTCTGCCGCAGCACTGCCGTGGGCCGTGATCCGGCTGCCTTCCCAGTTATCGTTATCTTTCGCCAACGGAGTCCTCCTGAGGCGGTAGCCTATTCGAGTCGGATGCGCGGATCAGCCATGGCGAGCAAGAGGTCAGACACGAACATGCCGATCACCGTCAGCGCACAGATAAAGAGTGTGATGGTGCCGGCCACGTACATGTCCTGGCTCATGAGGGAGCGCAAGAGGAGCGGTCCTACGGTGGGCAGGTTCAGCACCACCGAGACGATCGTCGCTCCCGAGAGGATCTGGGGGAAAGCCCAGCCGATGCCGCTGATGATCGGGTTGAGGGCTACCCGCACCGGGTAGCGCAGGATCGCGCGCCGCTCGGGGAGGCCCTTGGCGCGGGCCGTCTCGACGTAGGGCTTTTGCAGCTCGTCCAGCAGGTTGGCGCGCATCACGCGGATGTTGACCGCCGTGCCCGATAGCCCCACGACGATGAGCGGCACCCACAGGTGCCGGAGTAGGTCGGCCAGTTTGGCCCACGACCAGGCGGCGTCCTGGAACTCGGCCGAGAACAGGCCACCCAAGGGCAAGTCAAAGTACTTGTAAAAGATGAACATCAAAAACAGCGCAAAGAGAAAGTTGGGCACCGCCATCCCGATAAAACCAAAGACAGTGGCAAGCATATCTCCCGGCGAGTACTGATGGGTTGCCGAGTAGATGCCGACGGGAATGGCGATCAGGTATCCCAAGATCAGGGTGCTGATGGTCACCACCAGCGTCATCGGTATCCGCTCCGCGACGAGGTCCTTGACGGGGCGGTTCCATTCAAAGGACATGCCAAAGTCGCCGCGAGCCATCTTGGTCATCCACTTGGCGTACTGGATGTACACGGGCTGGTCAAGCCCATACTGACGGCGCAACGCAGCGGCCAATTGCTCCTGCGTGTCGGACCCGGCGGCCTCCAGGGTCATCAGGTAGGAGGTGAGATAGTCACCCGGGGGGAGGTTGATGATCACAAAGCTCAGGACGGAGCTGAGCAACAGCAAGAGCAGCATGTACGAGAAGCGGCGCACCGCATACGACCACGTCATCGACTGGCTCCTAGTTGGAACTACGCGGCCCGCCAGCCCAGGCAGACCGGAACATGCGGTCGGCGGGTGCCCCTGGTCGGAACCGGGGGCACCCGCCAGGCAGACGTTATGCGAGAGGCCCTAGCCGACCAGGCTCTTGCCGCCCTCGAAGAAGAAGGACTCCGGATGGGTGTAGCACGTCCACACCACGTCCCAGCCGTGGAGGCCTTCCTTCACAAAGTTGCCGATGTTGTTCTTGACGATAACCGGCTTGGGCGAGAGGCCCACCACGCCGATGACCCACAGGTTCTCGGCCTGCGACCGCAGGATATTGCGGCCCACCTCGACGCGCTTAGCCGGGTCAACGGTCATCTGGAGCTCTTCCCACCACTTGGTCAGGTTCTTGACGTCCTCGGGCGGCTCCTCGCCTTCGGCGCCCTCGGTGGTGTACCAGCGGGCCCACTCGACGCCCCAGCAGGTCTCCCAGCCGACGTTGTAGGGAACCAGGAACTGCGGCGAGACGGAGAAGAGCACGTCGGTGACCTTGTCGCCGTGCCAGAGGCCGAACTCGACCAGGTTGCCGGTGTAGCGCTCGGTGTCCAGCTCGCCCGAGATCTCCTTGAACTGGACGTTGCAGCCGATCTTCTTCCAGTAGTCGACGACCAGCTCGGTGGTGGCGCGCTTGGGCGTCTCAATCTGGAAGAACTCGATGGTCCAGCCGAGCTGCTTGCCGTCCGGGCGCAGGCGGAACTCCTTGTTGGCGTCCCACTCGAGGCCCATCTCGTCCAGCAGGGCGTTGGCCGCGTCGACGTCGTACTCCGCATAGGCGTCCGAGAACTCCTGGAGGAAGTACGAGGACTGCGGGATCACGGTGAACTGGCGCGGGGTGCCCATGCCAAAGTAGAGCACCTCGTTGACTTCGGCGCGGTTGATGGCCAGGGAGAGCGCCTTGCGGAAGCGCACGTCGCGATAGATGTCGCGCAGGACGATGTCCTCGTTATAGGTCTGCGCCGGCTGGTAGATGACGTCCGAGCCGAGCACGCTCTTCCAGATGTTGACGCTGTACTGCCCCTTCTCGGCGTTGTCCTGGTAGAGGGGGTAGTTCTCCATCGACGCTTCCTGGATCACGATGTCCACCGTGCCGCCGACGATGGCCGTGTTCACCAGCTCCTTGTCCGACAGGATCGTGGCGATGATGTTGTCGATGTAGGGCAGCTGGTTGCCGGCCGTGTCCACCTTCCAGAAGTAGGGGTTGCGGATGTAGGTGCGGCGCTCGGAGGACCGCTCGGTGATCAGGTAGGAGCCAAGGGTCGGGCAAGCATCGTTCAGCTGGGTGCCCCAGATGCGGCGGCGCTTCTCGTTGAACAGCTGATACCAGAACTCAAAGCCCGCTTCCTTGGCCGCCTTGGTGAGGTCCTCGACCTTGGCATAGTCGGCATGGTACTGCATCAGGGCGTGCTTGGGCAGCAGGGCGTTGTCGCCGCGGATGGGGCCGCCGCCCCAGGCCAGCAGCTCAGGGTTGGGCACGACGGAGGTCACCTTGACGGTGAAATCGTCGACCTTCTCGATCTTGATGGTCTCTCCGCCGGGCTTCCACCACTTGCCGAGGGTCGGGGTGATCTCCGTGTTCAGGTAGACGGCATCCCAGGCGAACATAAAGTCGTCCGCCGTGACGGGTGCGCCGTCCGACCACTTGAGCCCCTCGCGGAGGAAGATGGTGAACTCTTTGCCGTCCTCGGAGAACTCCCAAGCTTTGGCGATGTTGGGCGCCACCGAAGAGCCGTCGGTATCGGTACGGAAGATGCCCTCGCAGCCCATCAGGACGGTGTCGTCACCGTAGCCCTCGGCGCGGATCGTGGTGACGTGGAGCGTGCCACCATAGTCGCCGACGCGCTCGAGCGGGGTCACGATCTGGGGTTCCTTGGGCAGGCGGTCTTCGACGGCGGGCAGCTCGCCCTTGGCCGTCTTCTCGGCGAACATGGGGGCCTCAGCGTAACGCGTGGGCGCTTCTCCGCCCGTGGGTGCCGTGGTAGGGGCGGCGGGCGCCTCGCCGGCGGGTGCCTCGCCCGATGGCGTAGCGGGTGCGGCGCAGGCGGCCAGCAGGCCCCCTACCGCCACGGTGGTGGATAGACGCAGGAAATCCCTCCGCTTCATGGTCGTCCTCCTGTTTGGGCGCAAGCCCTGGCGACAGAACCGAGACGCACGAACATGGACTACACCCCGCTCAGGCCCGCCAGGGCCAGGGTGGGGTGGGCCACCGGGAGATCACGGATCCAATCGCTAGAACGGTGGGAAAGAGGGCTGCGCAGAACGCAGCGCCGCAGCCGCATGAAGTGGGGCACGGAACACTCTGACTCTCGAGCGGGGGCGAGGAACGCAAAAGACCGCCAAGCAGGCCCACGTCGTGGCCACCGGGTGGCGCCGTGGGTTGCGTGGCGGACAGGGATAATCGCTCACCTACGCGCTCCTCTTTGAGCAGTGCGGTCCATACCGAACTGGCGCAAGCGCCTGCGCAGACACTATCGAGAGACGACTATCACCACGAGCCAGTGGAACGCATCCATTATAGGTCATGGTAGACCTGAATGTCAAGCCAAGGAGGTAGCGGGCCAGAGGGGCGGGTTGACAGGGCCAGGCAAGGGGAGTAGTCTGCGAGCGTACGGGGGTGGTTGAGTCCCGGTGGGCTCCGCGGTCTTCAAAATCGTTGAGGGGCGCCGCAGAGGCGGCCCTGGTGGGTTCGACTCCCATCCACTCCCGCCTGAGCCTCATGCACCTGCCAGGATGCCTGAGGCTTTTTAATTGCCTTGTGATCACGGCCCCCGTACAGACGCGGGCTTTGCTGGAGAGGACGCCCAGTGCTTCCGGCCGGGACTGCGCGGAGCGTGCCGCCCTCGTGCCCACATACCGGCAACGACAGCCGCAGCAGCAAGGGGCCAGCACATCGGCCAGCGGGGCCGCCGCAAACGAAGCGCGCCAGGGCTGTGCGGGCTGCCCAGTCTGGCGCGCCTCACTTGTGCTGCTCGTGTAGCGATTGCATGACTTGTTGCTTGGCACCGCCTCGAAGCCGGTTCGTGGCAGGGATTGGTGCCAGGCATGGCCATCGGCGGTCTCGATCTGCGAGTGCCCCATCGGCGTTTGCGGTTAGCCGGACGCTGCGCGAGACATGGGGAGGGCCTTCGCCCGCCTGCGTAGCGCCACGCTTCGGGCTTCCCCTAGCCGCGCCGTCCGGCGAGGCCCGGAGCGTGACACTTTCACCCCGTCTCCGCGTCCTCGAGGGTTGCCCCTTCGGGTATGATGGTGCCCCAACGCGCCAGAGGGGCTTCAGCAGGGTTCGGCGTGCGGCCGCTCCCCTCAGGGTGATCGGCACCGCCCTCAGCCGGTAGCACGTCCTGCGTCGCCCCGAACGTCACGACCGGCGACCCTGGCAGCGATGTAGCCGCGGTCAGGGTCTCCACATACTGTACCGAGTCTGACGTGGCCCGACCCTGGTAGAAGAAGACCCTCCGCACGTCGCTGTATAGCAGCAGGCCAGAGCCGTCCGCGTCGTAGCGCAGCACCGCCTCTCCGGCGAGCACGCGCTGTGTCAGGTCCGCGCCATCGTCCCACATGGTGAACGCCTCGGTGTTCACGAACTGCCAGAAGCGGATCGGCTGGCCGTAAGTGGTGGTTCCCCAGTGCGGCCCGCTTACCCGGAACGGGACAGCGGACACGGATACCGTCGCGCCGTCCACAAAGCTCGCGCCGTAGGGAAGCAGCCAGGAGTACCCCCACTTCCAGGACGGATCGCCCGCACTCGGACTGGACAGGAACTCCCCCGTTGACGCCCGGTAGTAGGAGACCCACTGCTCCGCGTCCCACCCGAACGGATTGGGGTCATACCACCCTGTGCCGTTCAGCCTTACCGTATCGGGCGCCGTGAGCTGATCGAACACGAAGCGGGTGTGTACTCCAATATCCCTGTAGATGCTGCCTCTGACGTAGCCAGACCCGTCCCACCGCACGGCCAGGCCGACGTATATTGGGTGGATCACGACGCTGCGGGGCGCGCTATACGGGCTTTCGCCGAGACTGTGGAACGCGCGGACGCGGTAATAGTACGTGCCGGGAAGCTTCCCGGGCGAGGCCGCCACCCAAGAGAGCCCTGGCCCAGAGTAGACCACGTTCGTCGTCTGGAAGGCCTGGTCCGTCGCTTCCTCCAGCACGTAGCGTGAGGCGGACGGAACTGCCGACCATGCGACGGTGTAGGTGTTGTCGCAATCGTCGTTGGCGATAACGTAGAGGTTGGGTGTGGCTGTCGAGGTCCTGAGTGCGATCAGCGGCAGGCTGACCGCGTGCAGCGCTGGCCCGGAGGGCGCTGCTGGCTGAGCAGGGCCCTCGGCGAGGACCAGCGACCTCTCAGGTGCGTGGCCGTAAAGCCCCATGACCAGCAGCAGGGCTATCAGGAACGGAACCCATCTTACACGCCTCATTCTGTGCTCCTTCCTGTTACCGGATCGGACGTCACGAGTGCCGCTGCAGTTCGGTCTGCCATCGCAGTACCGGCCTCGGGGGCGTGTCGCTGGGCGCTATCGCGCGGTGGCCTCCTACTCCACCCTCCGGGCGCCTACTCGCCGTAGGGTGGGGCTGCTGCTACGGGCGTAGCTGCCGAGTTGAGCGGGGTCGTGTGGAAGGACCAAACGCCTCGGGTGATGCGCCCGATGCACTGTGCGCGTACGAGAGTGACGCGGGGGACTCTCCTGTCTGCGGCAGACTCTCATACGCGCACGGCTCGAACCGCGGCTACTGGGCAAAGCGCCCGTCTGCTGCCGCACCTAACGCGTCGACGAACTCATGCTGCAGGCTCTTAGCCGCCTGGAACTTCCTGCTGACCAGCCCGTCGGACTGACCGCGCATGAAGGACATGATCGCGTCAAGGTAGGCGTCCATGTAGGCGATGCACGCCGAGTGAGCTTCTTGGGCGCAGGAGGGTGGCTCGAGGTCCTTCATGGAACGCCTGGTCTCCTGGAGGTCGGAGACAACGGCGGACAGCTGGCCGCGGGTGGTACTGTTTGCGAGGCTGTGCTGGTCGCCCCACACTGTGAGGATCCGGTCCAACTCGTCAAAGTACGTCGCTCCCTGCACATAGCAGGGTGCCGAGGTAGGAGCCAGGGCGGGGGTGTCCGCCGTGCGGAAAAGCATCAGGATGAGGCAGCCGACGAGCAAGAGCGCGCCTGCTACGATAGCGATGATGCGGCGGGCGGTGCGGTGCATGGGGCCTCCTATCATGGCGTAGACGGACGTGGCAAACCCTAACCTATGCACGCCGCAGGCGTGCATAGGTACTGGTACCTTACCACGCCCCCCCGTCAGCCCTTGTCGCGGAGTGCTACCAGCCGCCGCAGCACCACCATCTCGCCGATGTGGTACATGTCGTGCATGATGATCCCCCACAGGAGGTCCGCGTACGTGAACCTCTCGGTGGCCTGCTCGTCCAGGCGGGCCGGGTCAAAGCGCGCGGCCGCGGCCAGCAGCGCCTCGTGCTGGGTCCACAGGAGGGCCTTGTCCTCCTCCCAGGCGGCCTCGCTAGGGGGTAGGGGCACCGGCGCCCAGGAGCTGCCCTTGCGCGGGAAGGCGCCGCGCGTGGGGCGCCCCTCCAACTGGCAACAGACGTAACAGCGCTCGTAGGCGCAGTGGAGCACCAGCTGCCAGATGGAGTGGTCGTGGCCGGGGGCCGTCCAGGCGGCGTCGGCGGCGCCGATCTTTTGTATGGAGCTGCGCAGCGATGCGCCGCCGTACCAGAGGCGCTTGCCGCGCGCCGGGCCAAAGAGGTCCAGAAAGTCACGGAGGCGAAGATCCGGAGCGGTCATGGGGCACATCCTTTCGCACGGGCAGTGCGGGGCGACGCCGAACGCCGGGTATCCAGACACGCACTAGAGGCCGACGCATCGGACCGGTAACTACTCTCGGACGGAGCCGTGCAGTAGCCGGGCACGGTGCACACGAGCACGTGAGGTATCGGTACAGGGGGGCTCGCCCGATGCCCGGGGGCGGGCGGTGGCACCACAGAGTGGGCTAGCGCCGCTTGCTGGCCAAGGCGGACGAGCAAGAGTGCTGCTGAGCAATAACCTACCGACATCATAGCACAACACGGCCAAGTTATGGTAGTCCTCCGCGTCGCAATCCCGGGCCCTCCCGCAACACAAACCGCCCGCGGAGAGCCTCTGCCCTCCGCGGGCGGTCCACTGCCCGATGCTATGCTCTTCGGCCGCGCCCGCCTAGGCTGGCCGCGCCTCCGGCTCGCCCCCCGCCTTCTCTGCGGCGTGCGGGAACACGCCCAACCGCAGGGCCGTGCGCTCGTCCTCGTTCGGCGTCGCCACCGTGGCGAACGACGGCACCAGGTACAGGTCCAACCCTTCCAAGGACAGGTAGGTCCTGGCAATGGCGACGGCCTTGGTGGCCTGGTTCACCGCGGCGGCACCGATCGCCACGAGCTCCACATCCTCGCGCTGCCTGATGGCCCAGGCGATGGCCCCGGCCAGGGCAGTGGCTTTCGAACTGGCAGCGACTTTGAGCGTTTTCATGGGACTCCTCGATTAGCGGTACATAGAGACAAGCATTCGACGCATGACCCCGCCACTATAGGCGGCCTCACCTCTCGAGGGATAGGACTAAAGTCGCATGTCCCCTAACCGGTAGGGGGTACCGGCCGCCTTACCGGGGCCGCGGGTTCAGTACCACGCGCTCCCCGTGGGCGCCGACCCAGGCGCGCAGCGCTGGATACTTGACGCCGAGATAGGCCACAAAGGCCTGCGGATCGCCCGGGTTGTCGGCGAACATGTCATAGTGCCCCGGCACCACCAGCCCCGGCGCCAGCGTGCCGGCCAGGTCCACCGCCTCCTGATAGGTCATGTTGCCGATGCAGTTGCGGGCCAGGCGCTCCGCGTCGCGCCCGTTGATCGGCAGAAAGGCCACATCGAACCGCCAGCGGGCCAGGGCGACCACCTGCCCATCGTAACGGAGGGTGTCTCCGGCGTGGAAGAGGGTCAGCCCGCCCGCCTCGACGATGAAGGAGAGATAGGGGAAGCCCAGGGTCGCGTCCCGGTCGAAGGACTCGTGCTGCGCGGCGATGGCCGAGATGCGCAGGCCGTCCGCGTCTTCGTAACAGAGCCCCTCGTCCAGCCCGATGGCCCGCTCGGCCGGCACGCCCAGGTCGAGCACGTGCCGACGGGCCACCCGCGAGGTCACGACCCGCGCCTGCGGCGACGCTTCCATGACGCCACGGATGGCCAGCGGGTCGATATGGTCACCGTGGTCGTGGCTCCCCAGGACATAGTCGGCATGGGCGATCAGCCCCGGGTCTAGGAGCGGGGGCACCTGCCGCGTCGCGCGGGGGGCCAGGTAGGGGTCCAGGTAGAGGACCTTCTGCGCCCGGCCGGTGTTGACCTTGGCCACGTAGCCCATCTGCCCCAGCCACCAGAAGGCCAGCCCTCCCGGGGCGACCTCGGTGGCGTCGATCTCGCGGATCAGTGTTGCGCCCGTTTTCATGGCACCTCCTCGGCTGCGATCGCGACGGGGCCATCCTAGCATGGCCGTTTGCCGCAGGGCAAGGGGGCGCTTGCCCCGGTTGTGCGCGGGGGGCTAAGATCGGGCCACATCCGCACGAGAGGAGGTTCCCCATGACCCTGCGTGAGACGGTGGAGCGCCACATCCCCGCCGACGGCGCCCCGTACGACGTCATCGTGGCCGGCGGAGGCCCGGCCGGCCTCGGCGCCGCCCTGGCCGCCGCCCGCCTCGGCGCGCGCACCCTCCTCCTGGAGGCGCGCGGCGCCCTGGGGGGCGTGGCCGCCGTAGCGCTGTGGATGCCCATGAACCGCCTGCTCCTGAACGGCGGGCCGCGCGGCGGCGTCCACGACCAGTTCGTGGCCCAGATCCGCTCCTACGGGCCCCAGGCCGCCACCCCCGGCAAGAGCGACTCCGTCAACGGCGACGGGCTCGACGTCCACCCCGACTATCTGCGGCTCGCCGCGATGGAGCTGCTCGAGGCCAACGGCTGCCACTACCGGCTCTACAGCCCGGTGACGGGCGCCCTCCTGGAGGGGCATACGCTGCGCGGCGTCGTCGTCACCGGCAAGGAGGGGCCACAGCGCTTCACGGCGCGCGCCGTGGTCGACGCGACCGGTGACGGTGACGTGGCCCACCTGGCGGGCGCCGAGATGGCCGAGGGGCGTGAGGAAGACGGCCGGCACATGCCCATCTCGCTCGTCTTTGCCCTGGCCAACGTCGACGTCGACCGGCTGATGGGCCTCCTCGCCGATGGCGACGCCTTCAAGCGCCTGATCCGTGAGGCGGCCGGCGAGGGCTATGCCACGGCCGCCTGGTACTCGTTCGACCGGACCACCGTCCCCGGCGTCGTCTCGGTGAACAACGGCGCCCTCCACGACATCGGCAACCTGGACGGCACCCGCACCCAACACCTGACCATCGCCGAGCGGGCCGGCCTGCGGGTGGCGGTAGATTTCGTGCGGCTGGCGCGGGACAAGGGGCTTGCGGGCCTCGAGGAGTGCGTCCTGATGCGTACCGGCGCCGGCGTCGGCGTGCGCGACACGCGGCGCCTGGTGGGTGAGTACGTGGTGACGGTGGAGGATGCCCGCGGAGGTGCCGAGTTCGACGACGTCATCGCCCGCAAGTACGGCGCCATCGACGCCAACCAGCTATACATGGGCGCGATGCACTCCGGCTTTGCCTACCCGTACCGGGCGCTCCTGCCAAAAGAGGTCGACAACCTCCTGGTGGCCGGGCGCTGCGGCTCGGCGACCTTTCTCGGCCACGCCGCCGGCAAGAGCATGGGCAACATGATGGAGCTGGGGCAGGCGGCCGGCGTGGCGGCGGCGCTCTGCGCGGCGGAGGGGCTGGCCCCGCGGGCTTTGCCGGCGCGCCAGGTTCAGAGCGTGCTGGCCTCCTGGGGGGTGCACCTGTTCGACCGGTCGTGAGCGACCGCTTCGCCCCAGCGCCCTGGCAGACTGGACGCCTGGCGAGTGCCCGATCTGCCTCTTGGCCGGTGACGTGCCGAGCCTTCCGTGCTATGGTCGGGCCAGAGCGTACAGAAGAGTGCCCTGGCTGCCGCCAACGGGTCGCCGGGGCGGGGGGACGCCGGCGCGGGCGACTTGGCCGGCCGGCGCATGGGGAGGTCAGCATGCCGTACCGGGTGCATCATCTGAACATGCGCATGACGCGCGATGAGGACAGGCTGGCGCGCTTCCTGAACAGCCTGGACGGGGAAGTGGTGGCGATCATCCCCAACGTGACCCCCGTGCCCGCCACCTACGTGGACTTTGTCCTCGTCGTCGAAAAGGTCGCCGAGGAAGCCTCGGGCCGCCAGGCGCCCGACCGCGCGACGGCGCAGCTCGCCTGATGGGGCCCGCCGCCGCGCCCGGGGCATCCCCCGGGTGCGGCGGCCTCTTGCGTTCCTGCGGCCCGCGCGGCCGCTACCAGGCCTCCTCGAGCACCCGCAGCGCGTCGGCGCGCGTGACGGTGCGGGGGTTGTTGGCCAGTTGGCGGGTCTGCGTCTCCAGGCAGGCGTCGGCCACGCCGGCCAGCCCCTCGCGGGGCACGCCGACGTCTCGCAGCCGCTGGGGGATGCCCAGTTCGACGGTCAGCCGCTCGACCGCCTCCACCGCCAGCAAGGCGGACTCATCCTCCGAGAGCCCCTCGGTCACCTCGCCGAGCAGCCCGGCCAGGCGCGCGTAGCGCCCACGGCAGGCGATGCGGTTGTACCGCATAATCCGCGGCAGGAACATGGCGTTGGCCAGGCCGTGCGCCACCGGGTACCTCCCGCCGAGCGCCTGGGCCAGGGCGTGCCCCAGGCCGACGTTCACCTCGGCGAGGGCCAGCCCCGCAAAGTAGCAGCCCGCCAACATGCCGGTGCGGGCCTCCAGGTCGCTGCCACGGGCCCAGGCCACGGGGAGGTGCGCGGCGATGAGGGCCACGGCGCGCTCGCCCGTCCCCTCGGTGACGGGCGAAGCCTTGGGTGAGGCGTAGGCCTCGATGGCGTGGGTCAGGGCGTCCATACCGGTCGAGGCGGTCAGCGCCGGCGGCAGGCCCAGGGTGAGGACGGGGTCCATGATCGCCACCGTCGGCAGGAGCAGGTTGCTGTTGACGCCCCGCTTGGCCCCGGCCGCCGGGTCCACGAACACCGCTGCCGCCGAGATCTCGCTGGAGGTGCCGGCCGTCGTGGGGATGGCCACCACCGGCAGGCCCTTCTGCCGCAGACGATCGAGCCCCCAGTAGTCGCCCACGCTGCCCGGGTTGCGGGCCAGGGCGGCGGCCATCTTGGCCGTGTCGAGCGACGAACCACCGCCGAGGCCAATGACGGCCTGGGCGCCTCGCTCGCTGAGCAGTGCCGCACACTCTTCGGCCAGGTGGTAGGGCGGCTCCGGCTGGACGGCGTCGTACACGGTCACCTCGGCGGCCAGCCCGGCCACGACGCGGTCGACCAATCCCGCCCCGCGGACGCCGGGGTCCGTCACCAGGACGACGCGCTCCGCGCCGAGCTCGGCCAGGGCGCCGGCCAGCTCACCCACCGCGCCCGGCCCAAAGTACACCACGGGCGCCGAGCGCAGGCGGTTGATGCCAGTGAAGCTCATTTCCCCTCCTCCTTGCGCGCGCCACGCGCGCCTAGTAGCGCCTGGGCCTCTGCGGGTAGGGCTGGAACGGCGTGCGGGGCTCGCGCGAGACCCAAGCGGAGCCCTGCTCCAGCGCAGATAGAGAACGCAACAGGTCCAAGGTGACCCAGCGCGAAACCTGCGGCCGGCGGCCATACTCCCACAGGCCGTAGGCGCCCTGCAGCCCGCTCACAAAGGCGACCAAGTCGGCGACGCGGTCATCCTCCCGGCCGAGGCCGGTCCGCGTGCAGAGGTCCAGCACCTGGGCCAGGTCGAAGCGGGCAAAGTGCGTCAGCGAGCCGCGCGCCTCCTCAACGCCGAGCGTGCGGGCCACCTCAAACCCGAGGGTCTGCTCCTCGCGGGTCTCGCGCCCCAAGAGCAGGTCCAGCGCCCGGCGGGCGGGCTCTTCGTGGCGGCGCCGCGGGTGCAGGGCCAGCGCGGCCAGCGCGGCGGTGGTGCTCGATCGGCACCCCCAGCGCGAGTGTGCCAGCCGTCGGTAGCCGCCCACGCCGCCCAACACCCCCGCCACGATGCCGGTGGGCCAGGCACCGTCCTCCAGTCGCTGCGCCAGGAGCCACTCGTAGGCGCGTTCGGCGCGAGTATCCTGAGCATATCCACAGGCCGCCAGCGCCCGCAGCGGCTGCGCCGTCTGCAACGGCTTCATGGTGTAGGCGTCACGGGCGCCCTCGCGCTCCTCGTCAGCCAGGGAGGCCAACGGCCAGCGGCCGTCCGTCTCCTGCCGCGCCCAGAGGTACTCGGCCCCCCGCGCCACGGGTGGGAACTCGGCCCCGAAGCCCAGGTAGCCCAGCCGCGCCAGCGCCAGCGACGTGGAGGCCACTTCCCCCGCCTGCGCACCGGCGCCCAGCCCCAGCCAGGAGCCGTCCGGCCGCTGCCGGGCCACCAGGTCGGCGACCAAGGGGTCGCCCGCGCGCAGGGGGGCCAGCTCGTGCATCTCGGCGTCGTCCTCCGGCCGGCCGAGGAGGTCGCGCAGCGCCAGCCAGCGCAGGCAGGGGGACGGATCGGCCAGGAGCAGTGCCGCCCAGGTCATTGTGCCCCCTCCAGCGCCGCGCGCAGGTAGGGCGCCGTGGGGGTCGCGAGGGTCGCCACCGCCTCCGGCGGGCCTTCGGCGATCACCTGCCCCCCCTCCGGCCCGCCGCCGGGGCCCAGCTCCACCAGCCAGTCGCAGGCGGCCAACAGGCGCGGATGATGCTCAGAGACCAGCACGGTGCTCCCGCCGTCGGCCAGGCGGCGCAGGACGCCGACCAGCCGGGCCACGTCGTCGAGGTGCTGGCCGAGGGTGGGCTCGTCGAGGATGTAGAGCGTCTCAGGGCGCCTGGGCCGGCATAGCTCGGCGGCGATCCTGAGGCGCTGGGCCTCCCCGCCAGAGAGGGCGTAGCCCGGCTGCCGCACCACCAGGTACCCCAGCCCCACCTCCCGTGCTGCCGCCAGCGGCCGCGCCAGCCGCGGGTCGGTGCCAAAGAGGGCCCAGACCTCGTCGAGGGTGCGGCCATAGATCTCGGGCAAGGGGATGCCGTGCAGCCGCACGTCCCAGGCCTCGGGCACGCAGCCCGTGCCGCGGCAGACCTCGCAGGGGGTGAACACGTCGGGCAGGAAGCCCATCTCCAGCCGGGCGTAGCCGCTGCCGTTACAGGCCGAACAGCGCCGCCCCAAGGCGACCTCGTCAAGGCCCAGGGCGCGGGCCTCGGCGGTGTCGGCATAGAGGGCCCGCAGGGGCCGCTCCAGGGCCAGGATGCTGGCCGGGCTCACCACGCCGGCCCGGCGCTGGTCGACGATGATGGCCCGGGTTGGGGCGCCGTCGATGCCGTCGTGGGCGCCGGGGGCCAGCGGCTCCTGGGCCATCGAGGTGGTGTGCTTTTGCGGGGCCAGGGCCCGGCCGACGGTGTCTACCAGCAGGGTGGACTTGCCCGAACCCGATACCCCGCACAGCCCCACCAGCAGCCCAAGGGGGAAGCGGACGTCCTGGCCGGCCAGGTTGTTGGCCCGCGGCCGGCGCACCGTCAGCCAGCCGCATGGCGCCCGCCGGCGGGCGACGAGGGGCAGGCGGGCCTCGCCGCGGAGCCACCTCCCCGTCGGCGTGTTGGCCAGGCGGACGGCCTCCGGGCTCCCCTCGGCTACCACCTTGCCGCCGGCCGTGCCGGCGCCGGGGCCCATGTCCACCACGAGGTCGGCGGCGCGAATGACCTCCTCGTCGTGCTCGACGACGATGACGGTGTTGCCCTCGTCACGGAGGGACCGGAGCGCCGCGACCAGGGCGCCCACCTCGCGGGGGTGCAGGCCGCGGGTGGGCTCGTCGGCCAGGATGGTGAGCGAGGTGAGTCCGCTCCCCAAGAGCCCCGCCAGCCGGATGCGCTGCGCCTCTCCGGCGGAGAGGCTGGCCGCCTCGCGGTTCAGGTGCAGGTAGCCGAGCCCCACCTGCGCGAGAAAGTGCAGCCGGCGGCGGGCGGTGGCCAGGTTGGCCGCGGCCGAGTGCCCCTCCGGCAGCCAGCCGGCCACGCCGTCGAGCACCTCGGCCAGGCGGGCCAGGGGCGCCTCGCTCAGGGCGTGCACATCCTGCCCGCCCAGGGTGACGGCCAGGTACTCTGGCCGCAGGCGGCGCCCGCCACAGGCCGGGCACGGTTCGAACGCGGTATAGGTGCCCCCCAGGTCCCACTCGCCCACCCAGCCGTAAAAGCCGCGGAAGACGTGGCGGGCCGTGTGCGTGCGCCCCGAGCGGCCGGTATAGCGCACCTCCAGCGGCTCCGGGTCGCCAAAGAGGAAGGCGTGCTGCGAGGCAGGGGTCATCTCGTCCCAGGGGGTGCGTGCTGGGTCAAAGCCGTAGCGAGCGGCCAAGGCCTGGACCATATCGTACCCGCCGTTGAGCGGCTCGCACAGATACCCCTTGGGGAAGAACCCCGGCGAGTACATGGCCCCGCCACACAGGGGCCGCGCGGGGTGGATGATCAGCTTCTCAGGCCGGGGCACCTGGAGCGTGCCCGTCCCGTGGCACTGCGGGCAGGCGGCCGAGTAGGTGCGCGGATCAAAATGGCGCGAGCGCGCCAGCGGCGCCGTCGCGCCGCAGGAGGGGCAGCGCCAGGCCTCACCGCGGATCATCTCGGCGCCGCACTCCAGGCAGCGCCGCCGGCCGGCGCTGGCCAGCAGCGCGGCCAGGTGATGGGTGATCTCGGTGGCGGTGCCGACGGTGGCGCGCCGCTCGCGCAGGCGCCGCTCCGGCCCGGCCACGACGGCCACGCCCAGGCCGGTGATGCCGTCGACCGGGGCCTCCGGCCCCTCCCGGGTGGTCTGCCGCTCGTAGAGCGAGAGGGTCTCCAGGTATCTGCGGCGCGCCTCGGCCTCCAGGACGTCGCCCACCAGGCTCGACTTGCCCGAGCCCGACACGCCCGTCACCACGGTGAGGGCGCGCTTGGGGATGTCGACGTCGACGCCGCGCAGGTTGTTGGCCCGGGCGCCACGGATGGCGATGCAGCCGGAGCGCCGCCCCGCCTCGGCCGGCGCCTGCCGGGGGGCCAGGGTCTCTTCCTCCCGCAGGGCGCGGCCCGTCAGCGAGCCGTCGGCCGCCGTCAGCCCCTTTGCCGAGCCCTGATAGAGCACCCGGCCCCCCTCGGGGCCCGCGCCGGGGCCCAGGTCGACGGCCCAGTCCGCCGCGCGGATGACGTCGGCATTGTGCTCCACCACGACGACCGTGGCCCCCGCCCGGGCCAGACGGTCCAGCACGGTCAGGAGGCCGGCGACGTCCTGGGGGTGCAGCCCGGTAGAGGGCTCGTCGAGGATCAGCATCTGCCCCCCGAGGGCGCGCTGCCCCAGGTAGCGGGCCAGTTTGACGCGCTGGGCCTCCCCGCCCGACAGGGTCGGCGAGGGCTGCCCGAGGGTGAGGTAGCCCAGGCCGATGTCGCACAGCGCGTCCAGGATGCGCCCCGCAGCGGAGCGTTCCCTCTCCAACAGGCGCGCATCGGCGGCCAGCAGGTCGCGCACCCGGGCGATGGAAAGCGCCAGGACGTCGGCGATCGAGTGGTCACGCCCCTCGAACGGCACCCGGGCGGCCAGGACCTCGTCTCGGAAGCGCTGCCCGTCACACGCCGAGCAGGGGATCCAGGCGGAGGGGAGATAGCGCATGGCCACCTCGACGGCGCCGATCCCCTGGCAGGTGGGGCAGGCGCCCTCGGGGCGGTTGAAGGAAAAGGAGGAGCCGGGCAGGCCCGTCTGGCGAGAGAACAGGTCGCGCAGCAGGTCGGCCAGCTTGGTGTAGGTGGCCGGGTTGGAGCGCGGGTTCCTGCCGATCGGCCCCTGGTCGACGAGCACCCCCCGCAGCGCCGGCCCCTCGATGGCCCGGCAACCGCGTGGCTCCCCGCTGGCCAAAGAGGCGGCCAGGACGTCTTCGACGAAGGTGCTCTTGCCGGAGCCCGAGACGCCGGTGATCACCGTGAGGCGCCCCAGCGGGATGGCGATATCGACGTTCTGCAGGTTGCGCAGGTGCGCGCCGCGCACCCACAGGAACCGCGTGGGCGCCGGCCGGCCCGGCGGGGGGGCCACCCGTTGGCGCAGGCTAAAGTGGCGGCCCGTGGGCGTGTCGGCCGCCCAGAGTCCCGCGACGGTGCCGGAATAGATCACCCGGCCGCCCTCGCTGCCGGCGCCGGGGCCCAAGTCGATGGCGCGGTCGGCCCCGGCGGCAGCCACGCGGTCGTGCTCGACATAAACCACCGGGCCGCCCAGATCGCGCAGGGCGGGCAGCAGCCTCCCCACGTCGGCGGGGTGCAGCCCGATGGTGGGCTCGTCGAGCACGTGGAGCATGTCCTCGAGGCGGCTGGTGAGGGCCACGGCCAGCCGTACCCGCTGCGACTCACCCCGCGAGAGGGTGGGGGAGGGCCGATCCAGCGCCAGGTAGCCGAGGCCCACCCGCTCGAGGGCGGCCAGCCGCCGGGCCATCTCTTCGCGCAGGCGCGCGGCCGAGGGGGGCAGGTCGGCGCCGGCCAGGAGGGCCGCGGCCTCGTGCACCGAGAGGGCCAGGGTCTCGGCGAAGCGCCGGCCCTGCCAGCGCACCCCCGCCGCGTCCGGATGCAGGCCGCTGCCGGCGCACCGCTCGCAGCCGCGCCCCTCGCAGTGCGGGCAGGGGGTGCGGAAGCGGAGCGGCTCCAGGCTGCCGAACCAGGCGCCGCACCCCGGGCAGACCGGCGCCCGCGAGAGGGTGGCCTCCTGCCCGGTCCCGGCCAGCGTCAGGGCGTGGGCGCCGAGGGCCGCTGCCGCCTCGACGGCCCGGCGGGCCGTGGCCGTGTCCACACTCCCCTCGGCGCGGAGGACGGCCACTTCCAGGTCGTGCGGGAGGGCCGGGGCGAGGGGTTGGCCGCGCCAGGGCGCGCCATCGACGCAGAGCGCCGCCTCGCCGAACTGGGCGCCCAACATGGCTAGCAGAGTCCGATGGCTGCCGGCGGCCCCGCGCACTAGCGGGACGCGCACCTCGAGCGGACCCCGGCCGCTGGCGGCCACCAGCCGCTCGAGGAGGTCGTCCTCGCTGAGCACCTCAAGGGCCGCCTCGCAGCGGGCGCAGTGGCGCTCTCCGTAGCGGGCGTACAGCAGGCGCAGGAAGGGGTGTAAGCCGGCGGCGGTGGCCAGGGTCGAGAGGGGGTTGCGGTTCAGCAGGTTCTGGCCGACGGCGACCGCCGGCCCCAGGCCGGTGGCCGCGTCAAGCCGGGCCGGCGCCAGGCGCAGCGCCGCCGAGCCGAGCGAGTACACCTCGAGGGAACGCCGGCTCGCCTCGTGATAGACAGTGTCGAACACGAGCGACGTCTTGCCCGAGCCCGACACGCCCGTGACGACCGTCAGGCCGTCGCCGAACTCGGCGTCGACGTGTTGGAGGTTGTGTTCCCAGGCGCCGCGGATCGAGATGGGCATCGTCCCCCCGCAGGAAGGCTGACGGCTCGGGCACCTTCGGCCATGGTAGCGCGGGGGGCCGCCCGCCGCAAGGGGCGTTCGCCGAGCGCCGGCCGGCCCGCTCCTGCCGTGGGCGGCCCCCTGGACCTCACGTTGGT
Organism: Anaerolineae bacterium; assembly: GCA_040768605.1. GTDB lineage: Bacteria > Chloroflexota > Anaerolineae > UBA1429 > UBA1429 > JAAZBY01. The sequence continues at coordinate 24,028 of JAXGMP010000004.1, forward strand.
GCTCATCTAGAATGGTCACGGGCGCCTCTGAGGGCGCCCGTGGGCGGCTACACACCCGGCATGGAGGACGCACCTTGCAGCGCGACACGCGGCACTACAAGGACTTTGAGTTCAACCTGCGCGAGCTGGCCGGCTCGATGGGCGACTTTGGCACCCTCTTTCCCCTGGCCATCGGCCTCATCGCCGTCAACGGCATGGACCCGGTGGCCCTCTTTGTCATGATCGGCCTGACCAACATCGTCACCGGCCTGGTCTACCGGCTGCCGATGCCGGTGGAGCCCAAGAAGGTTGTTTCGGTGGCGGCCATCGCCCAGGGCTGGCCGGCCTCGCTGGTGGCGGCCAGTGGGTTGGGGCTGGGGATCGTCTGGTTCGCTCTGGCCCTCTCCGGCCTGATGCGCCGGCTGGTGGCCATCACGCCGGTGTACATCATCCGCGGCATCCAGCTAGCCCTGGGCGTCACCCTCGGCATGCAGGCGGTGCGCCTGGCGCTGCCGGCGCCCTGGTGGGCCCTGGCGGCCATCGGCATCATCCTGCTCCTGCGCGAGTCCAGGTACGCGCCCGCCGCGCTCGTCATCATGGGGCTGGGCGTGGGCATCATGGCCGCGCGCGGTGACCTGCTGCCGCACCTGACCTTTGGCGTGTCGCTGCCGCGTTGGCAGCCCCCGCGGCTGGGGGAGGTTTGGCAGGCCATGGTCCTGGCCGGCTTTGCCCAGATCCCCCTGACCCTGACCAACGCCGTCCTGGCCACGGCCACGATGATCCGCGACCTCTTTCCCGACAAGCCCGTCAGCGAGGAGCGCCTGATGCTGAACATGGGCGCCATGAACGTGGCCTCCTCGTTCTTTGGGGGGATGCCGCTCTGCCACGGCTCGGGGGGCCTGGCCGGGCAGTACTACTTTGGCGCGCGCACTGGCGGGACGAACATCCTCGAGGGGCTGATCGAGATCGCCCTGGGGGTATTCCTGGGGCGCTCGCTACTGGGGATTCTGAGCGCCTTCCCGATGCCGCTCGTCGGCGGGATGATGCTCATGGTCGGCGTGCAGTTCGTGCAGCCGATCCTGCGGCTGCGCCGCTGGGCGCTGGCGCTGGCCCTTCTGACCGCGTCGGTCTCGGTGGCCACCAACATGGCCTTCGGCTTCCTGGCCGGCCTGGCCGCCGCGCACCTGCTGCGCTGGCTGGCGGCGCGCGTCAGCATCCCGGGCGCCGCCAGCCTGGCCTAGCGCGCAGCGTGCCCGCCTGAAGGGGCGCGCCGCGCGCTTCCTCAGCGCCCCTTTTCGATCGCCTCGATCAGGCCGCGCATGTACCCCACCGCGAACAGGCGTCCCAGCAGGCTGTAGCCCGGGCGGGCGTTGTCGTCCCCCTCGAGAGTCGGCACGTGGTCGGGGCGCATCGGCCCGTCAAACCCAGCCTCGAGGTAGGCCTTCATGGCGGCGTACATGTCGGTCTCGCCGTCGTCGTGAAACATCTCGGTAAAGTGGTAGCGATCGCCCTTCAGGTTACGAAAGTGGGCGAAGAAGAGCTTCTCCTGGCCGGCAAAGCGCCGGATCTCGGTCGGCAGGTCGGCGCCCATCTCGGCAAAGCAGCCCTGGCAGAAGGTGATGCCGTTCACCCGGCTGGGCACCAGGTCCACGACGCGCTGTAACGCCTCGGGCGAGGTGAGGATGCGCCCGATGCCGCGGATCGGCGAGAGGGGTGGGTCGTCGGGGTGGATGGCCAGGAGCACGTTGGCCTCCTCGGCGGCGGGGACCACGGCCTGCAGAAAGTAGTGCAGACTGGCCCACAGGCGCTCCTCGGCCACCTGGCCGTACTCGCTGAGCGGGCCGCGCGCGACGATGTCGTGGTCGTAGGAGGTGGCCAGCGCGTCTCCGCGGACGCGCGTGGTGAACGAGGTACGCAGCCAGCCAAAGACGGCCATCCAGTTGTAGCAGACGATCGGCACGCCCGCCGCGCCGAGGTTGCGCAGCCCCGCGCGCCAGCGCTCGATGTCCTCGTCGCGCCCGGGGAGGCCGAGCTTGACCCGGTCGGGAATGGCCATGCTCTCGATGACCATCAGCCGCAGGCCGGCGTCCTCGATGCGCTTGCGCAGGGCCACGATCTCGCCAAAGCCGTGCAGCGGGTCATCCCCGCGCGGCGGCAGGCCGGTGACCACGCCGTCGGCCGAGATCTGGCGGGCCAGCTTGAGGTATGACTCGGTGATGCTGGGGAGCACGAGGGCGATCTTCATAGCCGCTAACCGTCCTTTGCGCGTGGGAGCGCCGCCGGCGGCGCCTGCGGATGGCCCATGCTAGCATCGCGGATGGGGGGCGTCAACGCCCGGCCGCGGCTTGACCGGCCCTGCCGTGAGGGAGTACCGTACTCCTGGTGACGACGGCCTGGCACCCCGAGGAGGCGATCATGACCAAGGACCTGCACAGCGACCCCGCCGAGCCCGCTCCCGACCCGCTGGAGGCTGGGCGGAGCATGGCCCGCCGGCTGGCCCTTCTGCACATGGCCTACGCGCGCACCCTGGTCGACGCGCTGGGCGATGAGGCCGGGCAGGCGCTCATCCGCCGGGCGATTGCCGCCTACGGAGCGCACGTCGGCGAGCGCGTCCGCCGCAGCGTGGAGGCCCTCGGGCTGGAGCCGACCCCGGCCAACTACGCCGCGGGGGATGACGTCCCGCCGTCCCTGTTCCCCTCCCGCTCTGTCGAGGTCGACGGCGAGGCGCGCAGCCGCTCGGGCGCCTGCCCGCTGTGTGCGATCTGGCGGGAGTATGGGGAGGAGGCCCTGGGCGGCCTCTACTGCGGCGTCGACCCGGCCAAGATGGAGGCCTACAACCCCGCCTGGACCATGGTGCACACGCGGCGACAGCCCCTTGGCGACCCCTACTGTGAGTTCGCCATCCGCCCGACGGGCGCGCAGGACGAGTAGCCGGGCGGCGCGGCTACGCCCCGGGAACTGCCGAGGCACGGCGTGCGTCTGGGCGGCGTGAGGCTGGTGCACTCTGGGGCGCACCCCAAGGAGGGCGTAGATGACGGCAAGAGGGGTTCCGCGCGGGTGGCAGGTGGCGATCGTCGTGATCGTTGTCGGCGCGATTGCGGCGCTGGTCCTGGTACTGTGGCCGGCCGCCGGCGAAGTGGTGCTTACCGCCGACGACAACGGGCGCGCCGTGGAGCTGCGTCAGGGTCAGCGCCTGGTGGTGCGGCTGGCCTCCAACCCCACCACCGGCTACTCCTGGGCCCCCGTCGACCTGGACGCCTCTCTGCTGGAGGCCGAGGAGCCGCTCTTCCAGGCTGACAGCGAGCTCCTGGGCGCCGGCGGCACCGAGTCGCTCGGCTTCCGCGCCCTGGTGCAGGGGCAGACGACCCTGACGCTCGCCTACCGCCGTCCCTGGGAAGAGGGCGTCGCCCCGCTTGAGACGGTGACCTTCGCGGTGACCGTGCGGTAGGCCGGCGGCCGCGCCCGGCCACGGCACTGCGGAGGTGCGCTGGCCTAGGCGCCCTCTTTTTCTTCCTCCTCGTCATCGGGGCGGCAGTGGTCGGCCATCCAGTCCTCCACCTCGCGCAGGGCCCCGTCCATCTCTAGGCCGGTGGCGACGGCGATCTCGCTGGCCAGGATGTCTTTGCCGTGCTCAAAGAGGCGACGGTCCGTGATCCCCAGCGGGCGCATGGTGTGCAGGACGTAGAGGGTCGCCACGGCCTCGGCCACCCGAGCGAACGAGCCCGAGTTGAGCATCTCGCCGATGGTGACCTGGCGGCTGCGGTAGTCTCTGTCGATCTCGTTCTCCTGCGGGGGGATGCAGCAATAGAGCATGTCGCGCAGGCGGGAGGCTGGGGCAGCGCAGCGTAGCCCCGAGTTCTCGGCCCGGCTGACCGGCACCATGAGCTGCCTGGTGCGGGTGGGCTCCCCGGCGGCCATGGTGTCGATGATATAGTACCTGCGGCTCTGCTCGCCGAGGCTCTTGTTCTCAATGGCGACGATGGTGCCCGCGCCGTGCGTGGGGTGGACCACCTTCGTCCCGACCGAATACGTTACCACTGTCGCTTCCTCCTCCAGACTCGGGCTCAGCCACCCGGCCAGGTGTGCTGGCGGGGCGAGCCAGGGGTCGATAGCCCACTGCGGGGTTCTGTCTCGGCTGGTCTCCTTTCCGCGGAGTGATGCACGGGCCGGCGGGCTGCCCGCACGCGTGCGTTTGGCGGGGCCGCCCACTGCCGGTTCGAGAGGGACGCGCGGCCCGGGCCGGGCGCGTCGCCGTTCGGGATACATCTGCCAGGGTGTAGAGCGCCGCGTGGGCCACTCTGTCGGGGTGATGGCGTTCCACAGGCGGGCGGTCTGTTGGCAGAGATGTCGCGCGCAGCAAAGACTCTTTCACGGCTTTATTGTACACCATCTTGACGATAATAGCAAATGCTCTTTGATGCCGTTTGTGAGCATGTGGACCTGTATACACAGGTTGGATATGGTTGGTTGACTATCTCCCTGGGCCCGTCGGCATCGCGCGCGGCGGGCCGGCCCTGTTGACCGCCCCCCTCCGCCCTCCTATACTGCCCACAGCCACTTGCTCAGGAGGGTTGCAGGCCCATGGAGTCCGCCTCTGTGCCCGTGCCGGGAACCGCTGCCCCGGCAGCGATCGAGCGCCGCCGTCCGCTGATAGTGGGCATCGCCGGGGGAACCGCCAGCGGCAAGACGACCATCTGCGGCCGCCTGGTGGAGCGCCTGGCGGGCTACATCGTGCTGGACATGCACATGGACCGCTATTTCCTGCGCGTCAAGCCGCGCATGCGCGCCCCGATCTCGGGCCTCGACTACGAGGACCACAACCACCCCTCCTCTTTCGACCTGGACGCCCTCGTGCGCGACCTGGACGCCCATCGCCAGGCCGCCGAGGCCGACGTCATCATCGTCGAGGGCCTGCTGACCCTCTACCACCAGCCCCTGCGCGAACGGCTGGACCTGGCCATCTTCCTCGACGCCCCCTCCGACGAGCGCATCGTGCGCCGCCTGCGCCGCAATATGGCCCGCGGGCTCGATTTCGACGGCATTGCCCAGTTCTACCTGGATTCCGTCCGCTTCCGCCACGAAGAGTTCGTCGAGCCGTCGCGGTGGCACGCGGACCTGGTGCTCAACGGTGCCTATCCCTCCGACCGCGGCTTGACCGTGGTGGCTGATTGGATCCGGGCTCAGATCGCGCCCCAAGGCTGACGACACCACACACCGGGAGGCTGCCAATGGCGCTGTCGTACCGACCCGTCGGCACCAGGGACCTCCTGTTCGTCGAGCGGCTCATCCGGGAGATGATGCCCACCTTTTCCGTCGGCCAGGAGGAGGTCCGGCGGCTCTTGGGCCGCCAGGAGGATGAGACGGGCCTGCTGCTGGCCATCGAGGAGGGTGGCGAGCGGGTGGGCGTCATCGGCGCGTACGCCGTGGGAGAGCCTCCTCCCCCCTCAGAGTGGCACCTGGTGGGGCCGTTCCTGCTGGCGCCGCGCAGAGAGCGCCTCTACCTGCCCACCATCGTCCGCCGGGCCATGGAAGAGGCCCGCGCCCTGGGCGCCACGACCATGCTTGCCCACCGGCTGGAGGGCGCCGAGGTGCCGCTCCTGTCCAGCGTGTGGCCGACGGTCGGCAATCGCGCCTTTTACGCCTGGCGCGGCGCTGACCTCCTGGAAGAGACCGGCTTTACTCAGATCGCCGAGGCCGATCGCCTGGTGCTCTCGGCGGAGGTGGCCGTGGCGCCGGGGCGGGTGCCGCCGTCCTGCGTGATTCGTCCCTACGCGCCCCCTGCTGACGCGGAGGCGGCCCTCGCCGTCGTCCGCGGGACGTTGGGCCAGGCCACCGCCATCCTGCGCCAGGCCTCCGCCGAGAACGCCCTCGTGGCCGTGGCCGGGGAGGCGATCGTCGGCGTGGTGGATTGGAGCGCGACCGAGCGGACCCTGCGCCACCTGGCCGTGGTCCCCGGGAATCAGGGCCGCGGCCTGGGCCGCGCCCTCCTGACCCATGCGGTGGCCCGCCTGCGCCAGGGGGCGCCCGGCGTCGTCCGCGTCGAGGTCGACCGAGACAATGCCCGGGCCATCGCCCTGTTCTGCAGCGCCGGGTTCCGCCATGAGTCCACCAATGCCAGTTTCGCCTGTGTCTTGTAAGGGGGCAATCCTGCCCCTGAGAATCGAAACGGAGAACGTGCCACGATGAAGGCGATGATGCTCTGGGAGCCGGAACGGATGGAAGAGGTCACCCTGCCGCTGCGCAAGCCCGGCCGGGGGGAGCTCCTGCTAAAGGTCGAAGCGTGCTCGATCTGCGGGTCAGACCTGGAGGCGTTCCACGGCTGGCACCCGACGGTGACCTACCCACGCGTGCTGGGGCATGAGGCGGCCTCGACCGTCGTCGAGGTGGGCCCCGGGGTGACGGGCTTCGCCGTGGGTGACCGCGTGGCCGGGGCGGGCCGGGCCTCTTGCGGCGAGTGTGCCGCCTGCCGCGCCGGTGCCAACGACCAGTGCAAGGCGCCGGGCGGGGTGGGCTTTTCGGCCCACGGCGCCTACGCCGAGTACATGCTCTCCAACACCCGCGACCTGGCCGTCATCCCCGCCGGGGTGACCTTTGCGCAGGCGGCCGTGGCCCAGCCGGCCGGCATCGCCCGGCATGCCGTGGCGACCCGGGCGGCTATCCAGCCCGGCGAGCTGGTGCTCATCCAGGGGTGTGGGCCGATCGGCCTCTCGGCGATGATGCTGGCCAAGCTCCAGGGGGCGCGGGTCATCAGTACCGACATCGTCCCCTACCGCTGCGAGTTCGCCGAGGAGCTCGGGGCGGACCTGGTCCTGAACGCCCACCAGGATGACGTCCTCGCCGCCGTGCGCGACCTGAGCGGCGGCCGCGGCGCCGACAAGGTCATCGAGTGCGTCGGCGCCGACCAGGACGAGACCCTCTTCCAGGCGGTAGAGTGCGTCAAGCCGCGCGGACTGGTGGCCGTGGTGGGGTCCTTTGCCAAGAACCGCGCCACCCTGCCGATCATCGACTTTAAGTTTCAGGAAAAGACGGTGCTCGGGTCGCAGTCGATGCCGGAGGGCTACGGGCCGATCTTTGACCTGATCCTGTCCGGCCAACTGAACCTGGACGCCCTGGTGACCCATCGTCTGCCGATCACCGAGGCCGAGCGCGGCCTGCACCTGATGGACGCCAAGGCCGAGAACGTCATGAAAGTCGTCCTCGAACCGTAACGAACAAGAGCACATGGGGTCCCGGCGGACTCTGATTCCACAGGAGCAGAGGTGCAAGAGGAGACGCTGACCGGGCAGGTGATCGGTTGCGCGATGAAGGTCCACCGCGCGCTGGGGCCTGGCTTTGTCGAGTCGGTGTACCAGAATGCCCTGGCACACGAGCTGCGCAGGACGGGCCTGCCGCTCGAGGTGCAGAAGAGCGTCAAGGTGCGCTACGGTGGGGTCGTGGTGGGCGATTTCGTGGTCGACCTGCTGGTTGCCGGCCGGGTCCTGGTAGAGAACAAGGCGGTGCGCGCGCTGGGGAAGGACCATGAGGTCCAGCTGGTCAACTACCTGACGGCCACGGGCATCGAGATCGGCCTGCTGCTGAACTTTGGGGCCAGCAGCCTCGAGGTCAAGCGCAAGTACCGCACCTACCGCAGCACAGCCGAAGAAAAGGAAGATAGACAGGATTAACAGCATTGACAGGATTGGGAGAGAGACAAGAGGAATCTTGCTCCCAGGGCCATGAGTGTCTTGAAAATCCTGTAAATCCTGTCCTTCCCCTCCCGAGCGGCTCTGCTGGGCGTGCGGCGGGAAGATAGACAGGATTAACAGGATTGACAGGATTGGGAGAAAGGCAAGAGGAATCTTGCTCCCAGGGCCATGAGTGTCTTGAAAATCCTGTAAATCCTGTAAATCCTGTAAATCCTGTAAATCCTGTAAATCCTGTAAATCCTGTCCTTCCCCTTCCGAACGGTTTTGCTGGGCGTGCGGAGGGAAGATAGACAGGATTAACAGGATTGACAGGATTGGGAGAGAGACAAGAGGAATCTTGCTCCCAGGGCCATGAGTGTCTTGTAAATCCTGTAAATCCTGTAAATCCTGTAAATCCTGTCCTTCCCCTCCCGAGCGGCTTTCTGGACGTGCGGCGGCAAGAGAGACAGGATTAACAGGATTGACAGGATTGGGAAAGGGACAGGAGGAATCTAGCTCCCAGGACCATGAGTGTCTTGAAAACCCTGTAAATCCTGTCCTTCCCTCCCCGTACGGCCTTGCTGGACGTGCGGCGGGAAGAGAGACAGGATTCACAGGATTGGGAGAGACACAGGAGGAATCTAGCTCCCAGGGCCATGAGTGTCTTGAAAATCCTGAAATCCTGTAAATCCTGTAAATCCTGTCCTTCCCCTTCCGAACGGTTCTGCTGGGCGTGCGGCGGGAAGATAGACAGGATTAACAAGATTGACAGGATTGGGAGAGAGACAAGAGGAATCTAGCTCCCAGGACCATGAGTGTCCTAGAAATGCTGTAAATCCTGTCCTTCCCCTCCCGTACGGCCTTGCTGGACGTACGGCGGGAAGAGAGACAGGGTTGACAGGCCTAGAGAGGGGCTTTCTCTTTCCTTTCTGGGAATCCTGTCGATCTGGGTGGCGGGCTTGCGAGGCGAGAAACTGAACTGGAGGAGGATCATGACACAGGCGAACAAGGTGCGGCTGGGCATTATCGGGACGGGGCAGATCGGTACCCACCACATCCGCAGGTACCAGCAGATCCCCGACGCAGAGATCGTGGCCGTCGCCGACCTGCGCGAGGCGGAGGCCCAGCGCCTCGCCCAGGAGTTCGGCATCCCCAAGGTGTACACGGACTATCAGGACCTCCTGGCCCGCGATGATATCCAGGCGGTCGACGTCTGCCTGCACAACCGCCTGCACATGCCGGTGACCGTGGACGCCCTGCGCGCCGGCAAGAACGTCTACTGTGAAAAGCCCATGTCCTGGACCTACTCGGAGGCCAAGGCCATGGTTGACGCGGCCTCCGCCGCCGGGCGCCTGCTGCACATCCAGCTAGACACCCTCTACCGCCCCGAGACGCGCGGCGCCAAGCGGCTCATCGACGCGGGGCACCTCGGCGCGCTCTACTATGCCAGGTCGCAGTGCTACCGCCGGCGCGGGCGCCCCTGGGTGGATGGCTATGGCTCGCCGGCCTTTGTGAACACCTCCACCTCCGGCGGCGGCGCCATGCTCGACATGGCCGTGTACCACATCTCCCGCATCCTGTATCTCTTGGGCAACCCCGAGGTGCTCACCGTCTCGGGCTCGACCTTCCAGACCCTGGACAACATGTACGAAGATCGCCGCGCCTCTGGGCGCTACGACGTCGAAGAGCTGGGCTGCGGCATCGCCCGGCTGGCCGGCGGCATCACCTTCTTCATCGAGGAGGCCTGGGCCATCCACTCGGAGCAGGGTGATCACGAGTACGTCTATGGCAGCAAGGGGGGCCTGCGCATCAAGCCGTTCACCTACTATACCACCCTGGCCGATATCGAGATGGACGCCACCGCGCCCGACCTCGAGCAGGTGGACTGGCGCTGGCACCAGTGCGACCCGACGGCCACCTACTACTCGGATTCGCAGCGGCACTGGGTTGCCGCGCTGCAGGGCCGCGTGCCCTTGCTCGACACGGCCGGCATCGCCCTCCAGACGTCGCTGATCACCGAAGGGATCTATATCTCCAGCCATCTGGGCAAAGAAGTCACGGCGGCGGAGATCGTGCGCAGCGCGCCCGGGCTGGGGCGCGTCTGACCGGGGCCCCGCGCCGGGGGAGGAACCATGCAGATCTCGATCGCTTCGTACGCCTTTCACGGGCTGCTGCGCCTCGGGCGCATGGACCTGTTCGGCTACCTGGAGGCCTGCCGGTACCGCTACCACCTGGGCGCGGCGGACATCTGGAACGGCATGGTCGCCTCGACCGACGAGGATTATCTCCTGGGCGTGCGCGAGGCGCTGGATGAGCGCGAGCTGGAGCTGGCCAACCTGTGCGTCGACGGGGCGCACATCTGGGAGGACGACCCCGCCGCCCGCGCGGCCAACCAGCAGAGCGCCCTGGCGCACCTGCGGGCCGCCGAGCTGCTCGGCGCCCGCACCGTGCGCATCGACGCCGGCGGCCGCGAGCTGACCTGGACGAACGAGCAGTTCGACACCATCGTCGCGCGGTACCGCGAGTACGCCCGGCGCGCCGCTGACGGCGGCTACCGGGTGGGGCCTGAGAACCACTGGGGCGCCGAGAAGGTGCCCGCCAACATGGTGCGGCTCATCGCCGCGGTGGATCACCCGGCCTTCGGCGTGCTGCTGCACGTCGGCTCGTGGCTGGGGGACGAGGCCGACGCCGGGGACGCCCTGGTCGCCTCGCACGCCATGCACACCCACCTCTCCTGGGAGATCACCGAGGGCCCCCTGGCCGACAAGATGAGCCTGCTGCGCGGCGCCGGTTACCGGGGCTACTGGGGCGTGGAGCACCACACCGGCGCCAACGAACACAGCGAGGTCGCCATCCAGCTGGCCCGGGTGCGCGACGTGCTGGACCGCTGGCGCCTGGCGGGCCGCTGAGGGGACCCCGAGCCGCGGACGAGGAGACCATGAACGCACGCGAGCGCTTCCTGGCCTGTATGCGCTGTGAGCCGCTGGACCGCGCCCCCAACTGGGAGATGGGCTACTGGGCCGGCACCCTGGAGCGCTGGTACGCCGAGGGCCTCGAGAGGGACCCCCTGGCCCCCCGCGGCCTGGCGCCCGGCGCCGGCGTCAAGGGGGAGGGCTTTCCCTGGCGCCGCGGTGAACCGCGAGACTCGGCCGTGCACCGCGCGCTGCGGCTGGACAAGGGGATCGAAAAGATCGACGGGGAGTGGGGCGTCTGGCCGGCCTTTGAGCGTGAGGTGTTCTGGGAGGATGACGAGCGCATCCAGGAGCGCCAGCCCGACGGCACCGTGGCCGTGCTGCGCAAAGACTCGGCCAGCCTGCCCCACGTCGTCGACTGGCCGGTAAAGGACCGCGCCTCCTGGGAGGCGCTCAAGGCCGAGCGCCTGCGCCCCGAGGCCCCCGGCCGCCTCCCGGCCGACTGGGGCGCCCAGGTGGCCGCCTACCGAGGCAGAGACTGGCCGCTCGTCCTGGGCGGCCCCTTCCTGGGCGTGTTCTCGTCGCTGCGCACCCTGTTCGGCTTCCAGAACCTGATGTACTTGTTCTTTGACGACCCGGCCCTCTTGCACGACGTCCTGGCGCACCTCACCACCCTGTGGTTGGCGCTCTTTGAAGAGGTCCTGGCCGCCACCGACGTCGACTTGGCCTACTACTGGGAGGACATGAGCTTCAAGAGTGGGGCGATGGTTTCACCGCGGCTGTTCGGCGAGTTCCTGGCCCCGGTCTACCGGCGCATCAACGGCTTCTTCCGCGCCCACGGGCTGGACGTCATCCTGCTGGATACCGACGGCAACGTGTGGGGCCTGATCCCGCTCTTTCTGGAGGCCGGGGTGACGGGCCTGTATCCGTTTGAGGTGCGTGCCGGGATGGACGTGGCCGCGGTCCGCGCCCGCTACCCGCGCCTGCAGATGCTGGGCGGCATCGACAAGACCGCCCTGGCCGAGGGCCCCGCGGCCATCGACCGCGAGATCGCCCGGGTGGCGCCGGTAGTGCGCTCGGGCGGCTACGTGCCCGGGGTGGACCACTACGTCCCGCCGGAGGTGCCCTGGGGCCACTTTGCCTACTACCGCCAGCGGCTGGCCGAGATCCTGTAGCGCGGGCGCCGCCCGGCCGGAGACGTCTTTACGGACCCTTGGCGTTCGCGCGCATTTTGTGTGATAATCTGCGCAGGACGCGGCGGGTTCCCCCGCCAGGGGGGAGCATGATAGCGCGTGCAACGCGGCGCCTGCGCCAGGCGGGGCGCCTGGGCCGGGTGCGTGATCCTGTCAGTGGGGCCGGGTGGGAAGGGAGGTCGCCAGGGGACCCGGTGCAGATGGGGCGATAGTGAACGGGCAGTGCAGAGTTGGGGCGGCCACCGGCCGTACCGTCGGAGGCGCCGGAGGGCGCCCAGTATGGGAGGAATGCCCATGCGTACCCCAGTGTTGAGGAACGTCTTCGTAACGTTGCTTGTCGTCCTGATGGCGACCGCTTGTGGCCGGATTTCCGGCGAGCTCCAGGGCGGTACCACTACGCCCCAGTTCGTCGTCGTGACGGCCACGCCCGAAGCGACCGCCGCAGCGCCCACCCCCTCGGGGGCCACTGCGGAACCCACCGCGCCGGCCTCCTTCGGCAGTAAGGGGGGCGGCGCCGGGCCGACCTCCGGCCCGGAGGCCACCTCGAGGCCCGGTGGAGCCGTGACGACCCTTTCCGACGTCAAGGGCGCCGTGGTCCAGATCGTGGCCCAGGGCACCTTCATCGACCCCGAGTTCGGCCTGCAGATGAACGCCGCCGGCAGTGGCTCCGGCTTTATCATCGACCCCTCTGGCATCGCCGTGACCAACAACCACGTGGCCACCGGCGCCGCCTTCCTCAAGATCTACATGGCCGGTGAGACGCGCCCGCGCAACGCCAAGGTGCTGGGCGTCTCCGAGTGCTCGGACCTGGCCCTCATCGACATCGACGGCGATGGCTTCCCCTACCTCGAGTGGTTCGATGGCGCCGTGGTGCCCGGGCTGGAGGTCTACACCGCCGGCTTCCCCCTGGGTGACCCAGAGTACACCCTCACCCGGGGCATCGTCTCCAAGGAGCGGGCCGACGGAGACAGCAACTGGGCCTCGGCCGACTATGTCATCGAGCACGACGCCCGCCTCAACCCCGGCAACTCGGGCGGGCCGCTGGTCACCAAGGACGGCAAGGTGGTCGGCGTCAACTATGCCGGCATCGAGTCTACCGGCCAGCAGTTTGCCATCGGCCGCGCCGAGTTCGACCGCGTCTATGAGACGCTCCGCTCCGGCAAGGACGTGACCTCCATCGGCGTGAACGGCGTGGTGGTCCAGTCCGACGATGGCTCCGTGTCGGGCATCTGGGTGGCCTCGGTAGAGTCGGGCTCCCCGGCGGACAAGGCCGGCGTCAAGGGCGGGGACATCATCATGCAGCTCGAGGGCCTGGTGTTGGGCACCGACGGCACCATGGCCGACTACTGCGACGTGCTCCGTTCCCGCAACGCCGACGCCACCATGTCGATCACGGTGCTGCGCTGGGCGACGGGCGAGATCCTCGAGGGGCAGCTGAACGGCCGCGAGCTCAAGGTGACGCAGACCTTCACCACCGACGCTACCGGCGGCACCTCGGGCGGCGCCACCACCACCCCCTCGACCACCGAGTACATGAGCGTGTGGGATGACGACGACCTGATCACCATGGACGTGCCGACCTCCTGGAGCCAGGTGGACGGCTCTCCCTGGATCGACGACAACGGCAACTATGTCGGGGCCATGATCGTGGCTGCGCCCGACGGGCGGGCCTTCCTCGACACGCTCGACGTCCCGGGGGTGTTCTACGTGGCCTCGCGGGTGCTGGCCAACGAGTACGCCACCCCCTCTGACCTGCTGGATGACCGCGCCTTCTGGAGCTCCTGCCGGAACAAGGGGGGCCGCAACGAGTACAACGATGGCCTCTATGCCGGCGTGTGGGAAGAGCACATGGGCTGCGGCAAGGACGGCAAGACGATCGTCTACACCATCGCCGCCGAGCCGGAGGAAAAGGACTTCTTGATCTGGATCGGCATCCAGGTGCGCAGTGAGGCAGAGTTCGCCATCGCGCAGCAGATCGCCGATACCTTTTACGTGGTCGGTACCCTGCCCTGAGGCCGGTTACCCGGGTTTGACCGTCTGATCGCCAGGGGACGGGCGGGCTGTTTGGGCTGTGGCCCAGGCTGCCCGCCCGTTCTGTTAGCCCATGAACTGCAAGAGGAACCGCCCCGACTGCACCAACCCCGCCTGGCGGCGCTCGAGCGTCCCCTCGTAGGCGCGGTCTTCCACCTCGATGCACACGGGCCCGTCATAGCCGGCGTCGGTCAGGGCAGAGAAGAAGGGCCCCCAGGGCACCTCGCCGAGCCCCGGCAGCTTGGGCGTGTGGTACTCGAGCGGATGAGCCAGGATGCCCACCTCGTTCAGGCGGGCCCGGTCGAGGCGCGCGTCTTTGGCGTGGACGTGGTGGATGCGCGCGCCAAACTCGGCGATCGGCGCCACCGGGTCCATCCCCTGCCAGATCATGTGCGAGGGGTCATAGTTCAGGCCCAGGTTGGGTGAGGGGAGGTCGGCAAAGAGGCGCCGCCAGATGGCCGGTGAGGTGGCCAGGTTCTTGCCGCCGGGCCATTCGTCATGGGTAAAGTACATGGGGCAGTTCTCGATGCAGACCAGGACCCCTTCGTCCTCGGCCAGGGCCAGGAGGGGCCGCCACACCTCGAGCAGGCGCGGCCAGTTCTCGTCCACGGTGAGGGCCGGGTCACGCCCGATAAAGGTGTTCACCACGGGGACGTCGAGCGCCCGAGCGGCGCGGATCACGCGCCCGAGGTGTTCGACGGCGGTGCGGGCCTCCTCACGGTCGGGTGAGAGGGGGTTGGGGTAGTACCCCAGGCCGGAGATGGACACCTCGTTATCGGCCAGCAGGTCGCGGATCTCGGCGAGGTTGGCCGGGGCCAGAGCGGTGACGTCGACATGGGTGACGCCGGCGTAGCGTCGCTCGGCGCGGCCCACCGGCCAGCACATCAGCTCGACGCAGTCAAAGGCCTCGTCACCGGCGAACTCGAGCACCTGGGCCAGGGAGAGGTCGGGCAGGATCGCGCTGACAAAGCCGAGTTCCATGGGGCACCTCCTGATGCGCTGTGCGCTGCGGTTAGGGGGACTATAGCGCGCTGGGCGGGCGCGGGCAAGGAAAAAGCCCGCGGCCGTACGCCGCGGGCTGGGAGAACAGAGCGGGCCGTTCGGCCTCAGGGCCAGGTGAGGTTGGCAGGGACAGCGACCAGGCTCGCAGCCCGCGGCGTGCTCGGGTCGACCGGCTCCCCGGTGGTGCCGGTACAGGTCGTGGCCGGGCAATCACACACTTTGGTGACCATGATGCCGCGTTGCTTTTCCGGGCATGTCGGACATTTGGGCGGCGGCTTGCCGTTTTTGGAGCATGTGTAGCCAGGCGAGTTCGGCATCGTGATGCCGTCTGTGTTCTTGTTTGAGAAGACGTGCAGCACGAGGCCGCAACCGAGCCCGGCCACCTTGAACTTGGTGCCACCACTGCCAGAGCTGCAGTTGAAGCTGATCGGATCAGTGTCACCGCACCACCCGTTGTACAGCACGAAGGAGCTGATCGTGTCCTCGATCCTTGCCTTCGCGGTTTCCAGCACGCTGTCCTTGACGCCGGGCTGCCCCAACAGGCACATCGGGGGATCGCTCAGCCCGATCTGGCCGGGGAACCCGTACTTGATCCAGCAGTTGATGGCCGAGCCGCAGTTCGAGGTGTTGTTGCAGGCGTTGTCGCCGCCGGCCTCCGGGCCGAGCGGGGCGTCGTCCAGGCCTAGTTGCAGCCAGCCGCGGTTGCCGGGCTGCATGGGCTGTCCACCAATGATGAACTGTGGCTGGTTCGGCAGAGTCTTCCAGGTGCCCCACGGGTAGCTCGTCGTGCCGCTGATCACCGTGGTGGTGTCGTCAAAGTGTGAGGTGATATAGTTGTACAGGTAATTGCTCGCGCCCCCACACATGCACTGGTCACATAGCGCGTTGAGGCTGGCGCTAGCGTTGTCCTCACCCCATAGGATAAAAGTGCTGCCAACCGTATATATGGTGAACTTGCCGCTGGCCGCGTCGTACTCGCTGCAGGGCAGCAGCGTGCTGTTGTTGTATGTGGGCTCGTCAAAGGCGATCGGCAGCGCCCCGCAGCCGCTCTCCGCATTGCCACAGGCTGCCGCGCCCACGGCGCTCACCCGCACGTTCGGCAGCACCCGGCGTGAGAAGAAGGTCTGGGCCGTCACCGTGGCGCTGACCACGACCGTGGTGCCCGCGTCCTCGTCGGCGCTGCCATCCAGGTTCACCCGCAGCACGGTGACCTCGTCGGCGCCGTTGCGCTCGGCATAGTCCCGCGCCGAGTCCGCATACAGCGTCGGGTTCCCGTGACAGATCTCAAAGGCGCCGGCCAGGGCACCGGCGTCGGCGGCGTTCTGCATCTTGCGGCGCTCGCCGTACCAAAAGCCCACGTCCACCGCCAGGCCCACAAAGAGGAACAGCACCGTGATGGCCACGGCGACGACTATGAGGACCTGTCCGCGCTGGCTCTTGCCTGGGCGCCCCTCCGACCGGCTAGGAGACATGTTTCACCTCAGCACGCAGTGTGATCTACTCAGGGCGTCTGTTTGCCAAAGATGCGCATCTCGGCGCGCCGACTCAGGGTGAGCGGTTGCAGACCCACGAACTGACCCATAAGCGTCGGATAGGTCAGCGTGGCAGTAACGACGACGTTGTCGCCGACGGGCCGCCCCAGCCCCTCGACCGTGACCGTGATCTCGCTGGGGGCCAGAGGAACAGCCGGCTCCCCCTGCACCTGCTGCACCACCTTGAGGACGTCCGCCTCAGTGCCGGCCAGGCTGTTGCGTGAGGCGTACCGTGCCCCCTCGCGGGCGGCGTTGGTGAGGCTGATGACCGCGTAGAAGGCGCGCCCCATGTCTACCACTCCGAACATCAGGAAGAGCAGGAGGGGCAGGATGAGGGCCAGCTCCACGAGGTTGGCGCCGCGCTCTGGGGCCCGAGCCTCTCTGGGTCGACGTGCGTGTTCTGATCTCATAGGTATGGTTTCCTTCGCCGGGGAGTCCGCCATCCCGCAGGCCTAGGCGCCGCGGGCACCCGGCGACCCTACTCAATACTCAATCACCATGTGCGACTGTGACTGCAGCCTGATCTGTGGCGAAAACAGCCCGGTGATGCCGGTGTGCGTGTAGGTCGTGGTCACGCCGATCATCCACACCCAGGGGGGGAGTTCACCGCCCGTCACCGTCATCGTGTAGACATGGGCGGTGGTGGTGATCGAAACGTTCCCGAGCCGCTGCGCATAGTCATCGGCCGCCTGGACCGCCTTGGCCTCTCGCCCGGCCTCGCCGCCCGGGAGGTAAAAGACGGCCGCTGCCCGCGCCCCCTCGCGGGCGGCGTTGGCGACCGTGTTGTACCGCCAGATGACCACGCCAAACTCCAGGATGCCGAACAGGAGCAGGAAGAGGAGCGGCGCGATCAGCGCGAACTCCACCAGGTCCTGCCCCTCGTCTCGCACTCGCCTCAACACCGCGCACTCCTCTCGGCCGGCGGCTCGCCGCGCCCCGGTGCGTCTTCTCTACGCCCATCCTAGCACATCCGGGTGACGGGGAGGTAAATGGGAGGTAGCAAGGAGGTTAGGCCGGCGCGCCGCGGGGGAAAACGCCACATACTGCGCCAATCCGCGTACTTTTGCCATGATACGGCCAAATCCGCACTTTGGCAATAGGGTGGCCAGGGCCGGTCCACCTCCCGCGTTCCCTGGCCACTATCATGCCCCACCCGGGCCGCCGCGCCGTAAAGCCCGGGTGAATTCGCGCCGTTCTGCTACCTTATGGCAACCTGTTTGTAACTTTCGTGTGGTACTGTGGCGTCAAGCGCGGCGCGCGAGGGCGTGTCGTCGTTCTCGGCGTTGCCGGTGAGCGCTGCACGACGTCAGGGAGGTACCATGTCGCACTTCATGGCCGTCAGTTCCCGGGGCGCTCGCGCAGGCCGGCGCGTGGCGTCGCTCGCTCTGCGGGTCATCTCGCTGGCCCTGGCCCTGCTCCTGTCTCTGCCGGCGGCGCCGCTCCGGGCGGCGGAGGCGCCCACGCCCCTCGCGCCGCTGGCGGGCGACACCATTACGCCGACCGAGGCCACCCCGCTGGCCATCCCCGAGTTCCGCTGGACGGCGGTGGGGGGGGCGACCAAGTACCGCCTGCAGATCAGCCGAGACAACTTTGCCACGCTCCCGGTGAACATCACCACCGCCAACGCGGCCCACACGCCGGTCGACGCGGCGCCGTTCGTCGATGGCGAGTGGGCCTGGAGGGTCCGCGTCGAGGCGCCGTCCCCCGTCAGCGATTGGTCGGCGACCTCGTACTTTACGAAGCAGTGGAAGGACGGCACCAACGTCCCCGCGCTGCTGTTTCCCGAAGGCGATGAGACGCTGGCCTTCTTCGACTCCTCGAGCTTCTCGTGGACCCCGGTGCTCGGCGCGGCCTCCTACCGGCTCGAGATCGCTGCCGCCGACGCCGGCTTTGCCGCCGCCAAGACCTACACGACGCTGAACACCACTCTGCAGCCCGTCGCCAAGCTGCCTGACGGCGACTATGACTGGCGCGTGGTACCGCTGGACCGCTCCGGCCGCGAAGGCATGCCCAGCAAGACGCGGCGCTTCAAGGTAAGATACATCTACGCCCCAGAGCAGTTGTCGCCGCCTGACGACTCGTTCCCAATCTTCACGCCAACCTTCGCCTGGGAGGCGGTGCCCGGTGCGCAGTACTATACGTTGCAATACTCTAGTGATCCCACTTTTAGCTCCGGCGTCAACGGAATCACCACGCGCAACACCGCCTACACACCCGGCGATGATCTGCCCAACGACGTCAACTTTTACTGGCGGGTACGCGTGTATTCCGGGGGATCGGTGGGGCCCTGGTCCAAGCCCTCGGGGGAGGAGTGGAGCTTCCTCAAGCGCTGGTACCTGCCACCGGTCCTGCTGACGCCCACCAACGGCTTTCAGCACGTTGACAAACCCTTCTTTTCCTGGACGCCGGTGCCCGGTGCCCGCCGCTACAAGTTCGAGATCAGCCCCGTCATCTCGTTCGCCAGCGACACCTATTCGGGCGTTACCGCCAATCCGTTCTTCCACGTTCCTATGGGTAAGAAGCCCCTGGACCCTGGCACGACCTGGTACTGGCGGGTGACCCCGCTGGACGCCAACAACAACGCCGGCATGACCAGCGCGGTCTTTTCCTTCCGCACCTCGGCGCTGCCCGCGCCGATGCTGATCAGCCCGCCATTCTACTATCCCCCCAACGCCTATGGCGAGGGGACGGAGATGGACCCCCACGAGGACCGCACCGTCCCGCTGCCCATCTTTGCCTGGACGCGCGTGGTGGCGGGCGACGAGCAGGCCGTTGCCTATCGGGTGGAGGTCAGCACCGATGACGCCGTGAACCCCGACGGGACGCTGGCCGCGGTCGTCTGGTCGGCAGAGACTGAGAGCCTCTTTGCCACGCCGACGGAGGCCAACCCCTTTGCGCCGGCGGAGGGCACCGACTATTACTGGCACGTCGCAGTCCTTGACGGGCTCGGCGGCAACGTCGTGGGCCCCTGGTCGGAGATCTGGTTGGCGCGCCTGGCGCCCTCCGCACTGCTGACGCCGAGCGCACCCGGCACCACGCCGCAGCTCCTGCGCCCAGAGCAGGGTTCCGAATGGACCGAGGCGACCCCGCTCCTCGAGTGGCGCCCCGTGGCCGGCGCCGATGCCTACGACGTCGAGATCTCGACAGATCCGGGCTATGACCCTGCCTACCTGGCGGTGGCTGCCCGCGTGCCGTACCCGGCCTACTCACCCAGCGCCCGGCTCACCTACGATGGCGATGGATTGGCAGCGCTGCCGTACGGCACCTACTACTGGCGCGTCCGCGCCGTGGCGGGGGGCGTGGCGGGCAACTGGAACGTGCCGATGCCGACCGACGGGCAGCCGGCGCGCTTCCAGGTCGCCGCCCAGAGCCGCTGGCACGAGGTCGCAGATCCTGCCAACCGCGTCCTCATCGCCACCGACCCGCCGGGCGATACGGCCGACGCCGCCTACGACCTGACCACGCTCTACGCCGCGCAGACGGCGGACCACTGGCACTTTGGCTTCCACGTTGCCGCCGGCGCCGCCGCCAACTATGTGCTCTATATGGACCTCGATCACGAGGCGAGTTCTGGCGGCACCGCGGACCCACTTGGCTACCCCGTCGTGACGATGGAGGCGCACCGCCCCGAGTATGTGATCCAGATCGGCAACGACGGGGCCGCGCCGGTGGCCACACAGACCTGGATCTACCGCTGGACGGACTCTTCCTGGGCTACCCGCCAGAACCTGGCCACCCTGGGCGGCACTCTCTCCTACGTGGCTGGCTACCTGGAGCTCACGGTCCCCCACACCGCCATTGGCATGGAGGAACGCACCCACAGCGCCGCCCTGGCGCTCTACAGCGCCCCGGCCACGGGCGGCCCCGTCCAGGATACCGTGCCGCCCGCTGCGAACCTCACGGTCCTGAGCCGTTTCGCCAGCGTGACTGACCGGCTGATGCTGGCCTCACCGGCCAACCTGAACCGCGTCGCGTCCGAGGGGGTGCGGTACCCGTCGGTGCCGCCCTTCCGCTGGCACCCGCCGGTGGGCGTCGCGTGCTACGGCTATGGCGTCCAGGTGGCCCTCGATGCGCTGTTCACTACGCCGGTGCTCGACTTTTCGTACCGGACCAAGAACGCTCCGGGGTTTGAGCCCCCCTTCCTGCCCTACTTCAAGGACCTGAACGGCGACAACACCTACTACTGGCGCGTGCGGCCCTACTACTCGGGCACCGGTGACTACCTCGGCGCGTGGAGTGAAGCCTTTGTCCTGGAGCGGGACGGGTTCGTGCCACAGAACCTGCGCCCCTCGGTGACGTTTGCCACGCCGACCTTTGACTGGGACCGTGTCGAGGGCGCCAGCGGGTACGACCTGCAGGTCTCCACAACCGACCTCTTTGGCTCGATCGTGATCGGCGAGGCAGACCTGGCCCGCAACACCTACACGGGGGAGAGTACCCTTCCTGATGGCACTTACTACTGGCGGGTGCGCGCCCGTCGGCACGGGGTCATCTTTAATGACTGGTCTGCGCCGGAGGTCCTCACCCTGGCAACGCCGCGGCCCGGGAACCTTGTCGCCCTGCCCTCTGAGGCGCCGTCGTACGCTCCAACGCTCTGTTGGGACCCGGTTTTCAAGTCGGCCGGCGGTACGCCTGTGCTGGCCGCCTGGAAGTACCGCGTGCAGGTCTCGCGCGATGGCTTTGCGACCATCTGGGACACTGTCGATACCGAGCAACCCTGCTGGACGCCGACCAAGGGCTACCTGGACGGCGCGTACTCCTGGCGGGTGGCCATGATCGACGGCCAGGGCCGGCTGGGCGGCTACTCTGACCCGGCCACCTTTATGAAGACCTACCCGACGCCAATACTGGTCAGCCCGGCACATCGGTCTATCTGCCCCACCACACCGACCCTGGTGTGGCAGCCGGTCTTTGGCGCGGCGCGGTACAAGGTCGAAGTGGGGACCGATGCCCGGTTCGGGATCCTCTACGACTCGGTCATCACCGACAACGCCAGCTGGACCCCGACCAAGGCCTACACCCCAGGGGTGACCTTCTGGTGGCGGGTGTCTATCATCGACAAAGACGGCCGCGCGGGTTCTCCTCTGGTCCTGCCCGAAGAGCACACCTTCATCGTCGATCCGTCAGTGCCGCTGGATAACCCCGTCTTCCTCCCGCGCATCAGCGTGCGCTGAGCGCCCGCCGTCCGCCCGACCGCGAGGCATCGCGGGGCCGCCCGTGCCCCGCGATGCCTCGCTTCGCCGCCCGCCTGGCGCGCTGGCCCGCCGGGCGGCAAGCGGGTAGACTCCCCTCCGAGCGGGGCCGCCGGTGAGGCCCCGGCCGTGTGATGGGGAAGGCAGTAGCAGCGTGCGACCTGACGACGGGCAGACTCTGGCCGGCAGCATCCCGACGAACGCCCCGCAGGCGCCGCCATCCCCGCCCCGCGCGCGCCTCCTCCGCGCGCGCGGTCTGCGCGCCGTGGCGGTCGCCCTGATCCTCGGCCTCGCGGCCCTCCTGGCCCTCCAGACCCAGGCCGACCCCGACCTGTGGGGGCACGTCCGCTACGGGCTGGACGCCCTCGACCTGCGCGCCATCCCGCGCACCGACCCCTACTCCTACCTCACCGTGCCGGGCACCTGGGTCAACCACGAGTGGCTGGCCGAGGTGCTGATGGCCCTGGCCTGGCGGGGCGGCGGCGCCCTGGGGCTGGTGCGGCTCAAGTTCGCCGTGCTGTTGGCAACGCTCGGAGCGCTCCTCGCTGCCCTGCGGCGGCAGGGCAGCCCCCTGATGCCCGCCCTGCTGGCCATGTTGCTGGCTTCCGGCATGTTGACGCGTAACTTTCGCACCATCCGCCCGCAGATGTTCTCGGCCGCCTGCTTTGCGGTGCTCCTGTTGGTCATGGTGGAGGCCGAGAAGGGGCGGCGGCGCGCCCTCCTGGCCCTTCCGCCCCTGTTTGCCGTGTGGGTCAACGCTCACGGGGGCGTGCTGGCCGGCGTTGGCTTCCTGGGCCTCTGGGTGCTTGGGCGGGTCATCGTCCTGCGGCGGCAGGCCTGGCCGGAACTCGCCGCAGCCGCCGCGGCCCTCCTCGCCACCCTGGCCAATCCTTACGGCGCGGGCCTGTGGCGCTTTCTGCTGAGTACCGCCACCGTGCCGCGCCCCGAGATCGGCGACTGGACCCCGCTGTTTCGCACCGGCCCGGCGCTCATCGCCTTTTACGTGGGCATGTTGGGCCTGTCGCTGGGGGTGATGCTCTGGCGACGCGCGCGGCCTCCGCTGGGGCTGGCCCTGGCATACGGCGCCGCGGCCCTGCTGCCCCTGGCTGCCTCGCGGCACCTGGACTTCTTGGCCCTGGCCGGGCCCGTCGTGGCAGCCCCCTATCTGCCGCAGTTCGCCCAGGCCCGGCGCGAGCTGGGCGATCTCTTGGCGCGCCGCCCGGCCGCGTCCTCGGCCGTGGCCCTTTTGGCGACTAGCGGGGTGTGGCTGGCGCTGGCCCTGCTGCCCGGCTGCCCGAGCACCGCCCGCGGGGAGGTGCGCTGGCCGGCCCGGGCCGTGGCGGTGCTGGGCGGGACGCGCTCCTCCGGGCGGATGCTGGTGCCCTTTAACTGGGGGCAGTATGCGCTGTGGCACCTGGGGCCGCGCCTGCAGGTGTCGATGGACGGCCGCCGTGAGACCGTCTACGACCGCGCCACCTACATGGCCTATGCCGCCTTCCACTACGGTGCCGACGGCTGGGAGCGCTATGTCGCCCTGGGGGATCCGGACCTGGCGCTCCTGCCGCCCTCCGCGCCGGCCTATGCGCTGCTCTCGTCCGACCCCGAGTGGGAGGAGGTGTATGCGGACGATGTCGCCGTGATCCTGGCCCGGCGGGGCTCGGCGTTTGCGGTGGACGTGCCGCGCCAGGCGGCCCGTGGCGCCGCGGCGCTCGGTGAGGAGTGCTTTCCATGAGATGGCGGTGTGGCAGACTCGACATAACGCAGCCGAAACCGAGAAGACATGGTGAATAGCAGGGGATCACTACTCGCGCCGGCGTGCCGCCCGAGCCACCGCGCCCTCTCGGTGTGCGTATTGGTCGCCTTCCTGATCGCCGCACTCCTCGGCCTGGCAGCAAGCGCGGCCTCCCTGCAGCTCCCCTACCAGCTGGACTATGGCGAGGGGCCGCTCCTCAACCACGCCTATCGCCTGGCCCAGGGCGTACAGATCTACACCCGCGGTCTACGGGACTACCCGTACCTTGTTGTCAACTATCCGCCGGTGTATATCTATGTGTATTCGTGCCTCGGAAGGATGTTCGGCTGGAGCCTCGGCGTCGGCCGCGCGATCTCCTTGGGCGCATCGCTGGCCGTCGCCCTGTCTCTCGGGGCGATCGTGTACGCCCTCTGCCGGGACCGCGTCGCTACAGGGGTGGCGGCGTTGGCCTTCCTGGGGCATCCCTACGTCGTAGAATGGTCCGGATACGCGCGGGTGGACCTGCTTGCCCTGGCGCTAGTGTCTGCGGGGCTGGCTGTTGCGGTGTGGCATCCTCGCAAGCCGTGGAGCCCGTATGCGTCTGCTGCGCTCATGGTGTTGGCCGCGTTCACGCGCCAGTCCTTTCTGCTGGCTTTCCCTCTTGGCGCGCTCGTGCAGTTCTACGTCCACGACCGCCGCCAGGCGGCGACCTTCGGGGTGACCCTGGGGGTGACCGTAGGGCTGTTGGCCATCGCCCTGAACCAGGCAACCGGCGGCGGTGCCCTCATTCATCTGATTGTGGCGAACGTGAACCGCATGTCTTGGTCACTCCTGCGTGACAGTCTGCTGCATCTTGTCGCCATTTCCGGGGCTGCGCTGGTTGTGGCTGTGCTGGTGGCATGGCGCATGGTGCGTCAGCGGGCCAGGACGATGTTCGCCCTGATCGCGCTGCTACTGGGTGCGGGGCTCTCTTCGCCAACGGTCGCCAAGGTCGGGTCGGATATAAACTACTTCTTGGAGATCGCTGCGGCTACCGCCCTGCTCTGCGCCGTAGGCCTGGCGCGCAGCGGGGCCAGGCGGGCCAGGCTGCTGCTGGTGGCTGTTCTAGTGGCCCAGGCCTTTGTGTACGGCTACTGGAACTGGTCGTCGTTCCGTGGCTACATGGGGCTGCGCACGCGGGCGCCACAGTTCGAAGCCCTGTATGACCTGGTGCGGCAGGAACGGGGAGCCATCCTGGCCGATCACCACCTTGCTGCCCTGGTACAGGGCGGCCACGAGGTCCTCCTCCAGCCGTTCGAGTTCAGCCAACTGTCGCACGACGGCCTGTGGGACGAGGGGCGCGTGGTGGCGGACCTCAAGGCGGGGCGCTTTGCCCTGGTCATCATCCGCGACCAGGGGAACCTGCGGGGAACGCGGCCGGCCGAGCGCTGGACAGCCGCCATGCTGGACGCCCTGGATCACGGGTACGCCGTCCGGCAGCGCTTTGCCGATGTATCCGTGTACGTGCCGCGCCGGTAGAGGCCTCCTACGCCGCAGCGGCCCGCCAGGCGGGGCCTGTCGGTGCGGGCCTCGGTCGTCCGCCCGGCAGCGGCCTGCGTGCGTTCTAACCGTTAAGTGACCTGATGGCGATCTGCCTGTCACTCCAGCGTGGTATCGTGACGTGCGAGAGCGTCCTGGCGGCCCGCCGACCGGCACAGGACGGGCATGAGCGGGTGCCAGCGGCCCACCTTGCGCTGATGCGCCAGCCATCACCGCGCGCAGCCAATAGATCGCTCCAGAAAGGAGTCAGATGGTGAGCACAGTGCTATGGCTTATCCTTGCCCAGGCCGCAGCGGACCGTCTGCTCGGGAGGTCCTACGTCGACCCTGGGATGGGCAGCCAGCTGATCCAGTTCCTGATCGCCGGCGGCGTGGGGCTGGCGTTCATCATCAAACTACAGTGGCACCGCATCCGGGCCATCGCCCAACGCCTGTTCCGCAGGTCTCCCGACCTCCATGAGTAGCCCTCTGCAACGAGACCCGGCTTCCTTTCGCGACCCCAGCGGCTACGTGCTGTGGCATGAGGGCCAGGTGCTGCGCGTGGTGAGCCCCACCTACGCGGACGATTATGAGGCGCTCGTTGCGAGCGGCCTCCTGGATGTGCTGTGGCGCAAGGACTGGCTGGTCGCCCATACGGAGGAACCGGGCGCTATCCCCGGCGCCGAGGGCGCCTACCGCGTCTTGCGTCCGAGGCGCGTCCCCTTCGTGTCGTACCCGTACGAGTGGTGCTTTGGGCAACTGCAAGACGCCGCCCTGCTGACCCTGGCCATCCAGAAGGAGGCGCTGCAGCGCGGCCTGACGCTCAAAGACGCCGCGGCCACCAACGTCCAGTTTGTCGATGGGCGGCCGCTCTTTATCGATACACTGTCGTTTGAGCGGCTGCAGCCGGGTCGTCCCTGGGCTGCCTATCGCCAGTTCTGCCAGCACTTTCTGGCGCCCCTGGTGCTGATGAGCACCGTCGATGGCCGGCTGGGCCGCCTCCTCGGGGAGTACGTCGACGGCGTCCCGCTCGACCTGGGCGCCCGGCTGGCGCCTCTGCGCACCCGGCTGCGCCCGGGCCTGGCCATCCATCTGCACCTGCACGCCCGGATGCAGTCGTCGGCCTCGGCCGCGGATGCCGGCAGGCTCGCGCGGCAGCGCGGCATCGCCCTGCGGGGTCTCTTGGGGCTGATCGACAGCCTCTCGGCGACCGTCTCCTCGCTGGCCTGGCGGCCCGCCAGGAGCGCTTGGGGGGACTATGCCGCCACGGCCGACCACTACTCGTCGGTGGCGGCGGCACACAAGGCCGAGGCCGTGGCGCGGTTCCTGGGCGCGGTGCGGCCCGGCACGGTGTGGGACCTGGGCGCCAACACCGGCGCCTACTCACGGCTGGCCTCGCAGAATGGCGCCCTGACCGTGGCGATGGACAGCGACGTGGCTGCCGTGGAGGCCAACTACCGCCAGTGTCGGCGCGAGCGCGAGATCCACCTGCTGCCCCTTGTCATCGACCTCACCAACCCCAGCGCGGGCCTCGGTTGGCGCAACGCCGAACGTCGCGCGCTGCTGGCGCGCGGCCCCGCCGACGTCGCCCTGGCCCTGGCCCTGGTCCATCACCTCGCCATCGGCAACAACCTGCCCTTTGAGGAGGTCGCCGCGTTCCTCGGCGACGTCTGCCGCTGGCTGATCATCGAGTTCGTCCCCAAGAGCGATCCGAAGGTGCTCGAGATGCTGGCCGGGCGGCGGGACGTGTTCGACGGCCATACGCAGGCACTCTTTGAGGAAGCCTTTTCCCGGCGATTCGCCGTCAAGGAGCGGGTGCCGATTCGGGAGACGGAGCGCGTCCTCTACCTGATGGAGGCCAAGGACCCGTGCAGCGATTGAGAAAGCCCCTGCCCTTGTACCCGTTCCTTTTCGTGTTGTGGTCCGTGTCGGAGGCCACGCTGTGGGCACGGCTTACGGAGATTCGGGCTTCGTACTGGCGCGTCTGGGTCGTGGTGCCGCTGGTCTTTGCTGTGCTGCTGGCGGCGCTTTACTGGAAGGCGCGCGACCGCCGCCGGGCTGCCTTTGCCGCGTTCGTGGCGATGATCCCACTCCTGGCCTTCGGCCGCTTCTACGATGTGGCGGCCAGCCTGGTGGGCCCGGCCCCCTCTTGGGCGACGATGGCCCTGGGCGTGGCGATGTGCGGGCTCTACGTCGTGGCGGGGGTCATGTACCTGCGCAGAGAACGCCGGTCGCTTCCCGTCGTCGGCCAGTTTCTGGACGTGGTCACGCTGACGCTGTTCCTGGTCACCTGCTATCTGCAGGTGAGCAGGAACTATGGCTACCTGAGGCCGCGGATCGAGGTGCCGCCTCGGCCGGCGCAGCAGGGGAGCGCTGCGGTGCGGCCGCCCGATATCTACTACATCATCATCGACGGCTACGCGCGGAGCGACGTCCTGCGCGACCAGTTCGGCTACGACAACGCGGGCCTGATGGCCGCGCTCGAGGAGCAGGGCTTTTACGTCGCCGCGGAGAGTCGCTGCAACTACATCCAGACGGCGCTCTCTATCGCCTCATCGCTCAACATGCGCTACCTGGATGACCTGGCCGACGCGCTGGGGCCGACTTCGGCCGACCGCCGCCCGCTGAGCTATCTCATCCAGCGCAGCGCCGTGCGACAGTTCCTGGAGGGCCAGGGCTACGCCACGGTGGCGCTGCCCAGCGCAGTCGTGTGGGCGGACCTGCGTGACGCGGATTACTACCGTTCTCTGCCGGCCGCCGGCCTGACCCTTCCCGAAGGGCGCCTCCTGGACTTGTCGCTCCTGAGCCTCGGCAAACTCACGGTTCCCGGGTTCGGCCGCCTCGCGCGGGAATGGACCTACGCCCAGCACCGCAGCGACGTCCTGGCGGCGCTCGACGCGCTGCCCGAGGTCGCCGAGGCCTTCCCCGGCCGGCCCAAGTTCGTGTTCGCGCATATCACCTCGCCGCACCCACCCTTCGTCCTCGACGCCGAGGGCCGCCCGCTGACGCCCACGTACCCGTTCCGCCTGGGCGACGCGGACCACAACCCGCTCGGCCCCGCCGCCTACGCGGCGGGCTATACGGGGCAGGTGGCCTATCTCGACCGGGCCTTGCCCGGGGTTCTGCGCGCCATCGTGGCCGGCTCCGAGGTGCCCCCGATCATCGTCGTGCAGGCCGACCATGGGCCGGGGCAGAGCCTCAGTTGGCGCGAGCCCACCGACGACGGGCTGGCTGAGCGCCTGCCCATCCTGAACGCCATCCTCGTGCCGGGTGGCAGCGAACGTCTGTACGCGGGCGTTACCCCGGTGAACACCTTCCGGGTAGTCCTCGATCGGGCGTTCGGAACGGAACTCGGCCTCCTCGAGGATCGCAGCTACTACTCGCCGTGGAGTTACCCGTACGACCTCACGCTTGCGGAGTAGCGGCCGGCTCCGAACGCCGTCCCGCCGCCCACAGTAGCACGCCGAGCCACGCCCCCTCGACGGCCAGCCAGACCGGCACCATCGCCTGCGGCACGGCCACCGTCAGCGCCGTCGCCAGCGTCGCCCCGGCCCCGAAGGCCCAGGGCAGCAGCCGGAGCGCCCCGTCCGCCGCCTCGTGCGCCAGGGCGTGGCGCGTCGCCAACACCCCCGCCACCGTCAGCAGCGCCAATGAGTGCAGGTTGGCCTGCGGGCTGGTCACCACCATGGCCACGGCCAGGAGCGCCCAGTCAAGGTCCAGCAGGTCGCCCCGTTCGCCCCGGCGGGCGGGCTGCCAGGCCCAGGCCAGCGCCGCCCCGACGGCGGCCAGCCCGGCCAGCCAGGGCACCAACACGTCGCCCAGGGCGTCGCTGCCGGCCAGGCGGTGGAGCAGCCCCCGCAACGAGAACATCTTTTGCGGATGCACGGTAAGCGCATCGCCCAGGTCGGGGGCGGCCGCCAGCAGGCGAGCATAGCCGGCCAGCCCCGCCGGCCCGACCATGGCGTAGGAGACGCCCACCAGGACGGCCCCCGCCAGCGCCAGCCCCGCGAGCGCCTTCCAGCGGCGCGTCAGTACCAGGTAGGCGACGGGCCAGAGCAGGAACTGCGGCTTGACGGCCAGGAGCGCCAGCGCCGCCCCGGCGCGCTGGCGCAGTGGCTTGCCAGCGGCTAGAATTGCCCCGCGCCGGGACCCGGGGGAAGGCCCGCGCCTGTGACGGCGGAGGCAGCAGCGTGCAATGTGACGAGGGGGAGACCCTGCCCGGCTTCGCGCTGCTGGCGGCCCCTTCCGGGTGGGAGGAGGTCTATGCTGACGATGTGGGGGCGATCTTGGTGCGGCGCGGCTCGGCGTTCGCCGCGGAGGTGCCGCCTCAGGCGGCCCTTGGGGTGGCGCGGCCGGCGGGGAGTGTTTCCCGTGAAGGAGGGCCGTGCCCAGCCCGCGGTGCCCGCCGAGCAGGACGGTGTTCGGCACCGTTTACTACGGTTCCCCCGTGACATAGTCGGCGATCGGCACGTGGCTGGTGCCCAGTGCCAGTGCCGGTCCTGCGCGACTCAGGGTTCTCGACGTTCCCTGGGTATTGGCAGGAACAGCCATCGGTGCTCCGGGCCTCAACGCACTCATACGAGACAAGAGGACACCCCGCGGGGGCCGCTGGGCCGTCGTGGGCGCGTTCCTCGCCATGGGCGCCGTCTGTGTGGTGGCCAATCCATCGGTGTTCCCGTGGTGCTATCTGGGGCTGTGAGTCTATTGGCGATGCTTGTGGGTACGCTCGCGCTCGATGTGTAGCCGGAGTACGCGCCTTCTGTTAGCGCACTCACTGACGTCAGTCTCGGACGCGCCCAGTGCTCTCTAGCCCAGGAGCAGCTCGTCTGCGCCGTACCCTTGTAGCGCCCGGTACGCGGAGGCGATGAAGTTCGTATAGCTGCCAGAAGACCCCGTACCCGCCTTTGGCGCGTGCCTAACCGAGAGGAGTCAGTGTAGTCGTGGAATCTGCTGATATCACAGTCGACCTGCCCACAACGTCATGCCGGCGATCTCTTGCCCCACTGGTGGTGGCACTTGTTGTGGCAGTCTGCGCGGTGATGGCTGTCCGTACTCAGGCAGACCCCGACCTGTGGGGGCACGTGCGCTACGGTCTGGACATTCTCGACCAGCGCGCGCTGCCCCGTACCGATCCCTACTCCTACCTCACGATTCCGGGAACCTGGATCAACCACGAATGGCTGGCCGAGGTGCTGATGGGAGGCGTCTGGCGCCTTGGCGGCGCTGAGGGGCTGGTTTGGCTAAAGCTGGGCGTCGTCGCCGGAACCATGACGGCGCTCCTGGCGGCTCTGCGGTTGCAGGGTTCCTCCATCATGATGCGCCCGTGGTTGGCAATCATTGCCATGGTATTGCTTATGCGCAACTTTATAACAATTAGACCTCAGATGTTCACCGCGCTATCATTTTCTGCTCTTATACTTGTGCTAGTGAGTGTTGAGAGCGGAAAGCATTTTGCCATCTATGCATTACCACCTCTGTTCGCCACTTGGGTCAACTTGCATGGCGGAGTTCTGGCAGGTATATGTTTTCTGGGACTTTGGCTTGTGGGCAGGGTCGTCTCATTGCGGCGGGCGGCCTGGCGCGAGGTGGCCGGGGGTGCACTGGCCCTCGCAGCGACACTGTGCAATCCGTATGGCCTGGGCCTATGGCGCTTCCTCTTGGCCACCGCCACGGTTCCACGTCCCGAGATAGGCGACTGGACTCCCCTAGCCAGAGCCGGCGCCGTGTATGGCGCGTTCTATGTATTCATGGTGTGCATATGCCTTGTGCCCGTCTTTGCACGCAGGCGTTTCCCATCACTTGGGTTCATCCTCATGTGCGTAGCTGCCCTCGTCCTCCCGCTCCTCGCGTGCCGGCACCTGGACTTCACCGCACTCCTGGTGCCGGTGGTGGCCGCCCCGTGCCTGCCCTCCTTTGCGCAGGCGCGGGAGCAACTGGCCCGGCTGGGGACAAGGCGCCCAGCGCTGCTGCGGGTGGGCGCGCTGCTCGCCACTGGCGTCGTCTGCCTAGCACTCTGGCTAGCTCCCAAGTGCCCCGACACCACGATCGGGGCGATCCCGTGGCCAACGCGGGCTGTGGCTGCGTTGCAGGGATCCGGCCTTGAGGGACGGATGCTCGTGCCGTACAGCTGGGGCCAGTACGCTCTCTGGCATCTCGGTCCACGGATTCAGGTATGCATGGATGGCCGGCGCGAGACCGTCTACGACGAGCGCACCTATCAGGCGTACCTGGCGTTTCAGCGGGGTGAGGCGCAGGGCGCCGATTTCGTTGAGATGGGCGCGCCAGACGTAGCTCTACTCCCGCTGGCTAGTCGCGCCCTCCAGCTGTTGAGCGCGCAGCCTGACTGGCGGGCAGTGTACCGTGACGACGTGGCCGTGATCCTGGCTCGCATAGACGGACCTTTTGAGGCACTCTTGGACACACCGCCTGTGGGTATTAGCGGTTCGTCAGTGTGCTTTCCCTGACCGCACATACGTCACCACAGCTTCTGCCGGCGCGCCGGGTACAGATGCCCAGCAGAGGACCGCAGGCGCGACGTGCTTTTTACCTGCCATTTACGGGTTGCAGAGGGTTTCGGCGTTATGATGCGTCTGTACGGTCCGCCAGGCGAGGACGGCCGGGGCGATACAGGTGATTCTAACGGATCTGATACGCTGTTGTAACGCTCCATAGACCTCGCCGTGCTAGGATCGGGCCGCACAGAGGAATCGTTCGGGGGCACCCTGGGGGGAGGGTACCGAGGCCGTCGGTGCGACGGTAGTCCGTCGCGGCGGCCAAGATACCGCGGAGGAGAGACAGATGCTCTGCACGTTGTTCCTCAGGGTGTGCGTGGCGTTGCGCCGCAGCGAAGGGCAGGGGCTGGTCGAGTATGCCATACTGACGGCCATAGTGGCCGCCGGGGCGATCCTGCTCCTGGGCTTTATCGGCGCCTTCGAAGAGCGGCGCTTCGGCGCCCTGAACGAGGCCCTGCAGGCCATCCCTTAGGAGGACTCCCCCTGTGGCGAGTTCCGCGCCGACGCGGCGGGACCCCGCCCAGGGGCCGCGGGGGTGGCAGGCAGGAGGTGTTTCCACCGGGGATCGTGGGGGCGAGAGCCCGGGCCAGTTCCCGACGGAGGAGGTGTGCACGACCAAGTCAGTGCGTCGAGAGTCCCGGCGACGCCGGGGAGCGAACCGTTCTCAGCCATCTCTTTGGGAGTGGGGCTTCGCCCCGGAAGGAAAACTAACATGTTGGCACTGTATCTGCGCCTCCGCAACTGGCTCGTCGAGCAGCAGGAAGGCCAGGGCCTCATCGAGTACGCCATCCTGGTGGCCGTCATCGCCGTGGCCGTCATCGTGATCCTGGCCGCCATCGGCGGCTGGGTCAAAAACACGTTCACCAACCTGAACACGGAGCTGCACAATAACGCGACGCTTCCGTAGTAGCAGCCTACCGGCTGCCCACGACACTGTCGGGCAGTCGCAGGCGAGACCCTTGGAGGGTCGCGTCCAGCTAGCAGAGCTACGCACTGTGAGACCGCCCGTCCTTTGGGCGGTCTCACAGATGATGGGGCTGGTGTGGCCGGCGGGCCCGATTCCTTGCACTTGTCGATCTTTTGCGTTATGATCTCTTTTGTGGCAAGCACGCAACCTGCCACAATAGGCCTTGGCCAACACCAGAGCACATAAGCGAGGGACAACGTGGGACGACTCAAAGGCTGCTTGTGGCTTGTGGCCGGGTTGCTCGTGGCGGCGCTGGCCGGTTTCGTTGCCTATACTACCCTGCAGCGCGCCGAGGCGCAGCGCGCCACCCAAGAGGCGCCCATCCCCAAGGTGCAGGTGGTGGCCGCTACCCGGCAGGTGGGCGTGCGCGCCATGCTCGCGGCTGCGGACCTGCAGATGGTCGAGATCCCCGTCGATACCCTCCCGGAGGGGGCCGTGCGCGCCACCGATGACGCCATCGGCCGCCTGACGCTCGTGGAGCTCTACCCGGGTGAGATCATCCTGCAGCCTCGCCTGCTGGACCCCAACGTGATCACGCGTGACGGCCGGCTGGCCCTGGTCATGGCCGAGGATCAGGTGCTGATGGCTTTCCCCATCAACGACCTGATGAGCCGCGTCAACGTGCTCAAGCCCGGGGACAAGGTCGACCTCCTCTTCTCCATGGACATCCCCATGGAGGGGATCGCCGAGATCACCGGCACCGAGGCGGGCGAGAGCGTCATCGTGCGCTCGGCGGGTGAGGAGGAACAGGTCACCTTTGACCTGATGCAGAACGTTACCGTGGCGGCCATCGTCGGCGGGGAGCGCAAGGAAGACGGCTCGTACACGCCGCTTCAGTCACTGCTCCTGACGGTCGGCCCGCAGGATGCTTTGGTGATCAAGTACGCTCTCGACGCCGGAGGGACGGTGGACATCGTCCTGCGCGCCCCTGGCCAGGAGAGCCCCTTTGAGATCGACCCGGTCGACATGAACTACCTCATCGAGCGCTTCCAGATCGAGACCGCGCCGGGCCGCTAGAGGTCGTCATACTATGGTTGGCCAGCGAGCGTTGCTGCTACGCAGATCCTCGCCAGGCGGGCTTCGGAGACGGGCTCCGGCCCGCCGACCGAGGGTGAGCGGAGGACCCTTTGGATAGGTCGAGTGTCGGTAGCACCCTGAGGGTGCTGTTGGTCAGCGCGGTCGAGACCGTTCGCAGCGAGATGGAGGCCATACTCCGCGGATGGTCCGGCGAGGTGCGCCTGTACTGGGTGTCGCAGACGAACCTGGTGGCGGCGCGGGCGCAGGACCTGGTTCCCCACGTCGTTCTCGTCGATAGCGAGCTGGACGGGGCCGATCCCATCCGCCTGGTACGCCAGCTCACGGCCCTGTTGCCCAGTGCCGCGGTGATCGCCCTCGTCGAGTGGGACGCCATGTCCAAGGCCTCGCAGGCGGTGTTGGCCGGCGCGCGGGCCTTCCTGGTCAAGCCGTTGCAGGCCGATGAGACGCTGGCCACGCTGCGGCAGGTGCTCCTGGCGGGCGACGTGCTCCCGGAGGAGGGGGCCGGCGCCGACCGCCTGGGTGAGGTGGTCGCCTTCTGCGCCCCCAAGGGGGGCACCGGCCGCACGAC
Source organism: Anaerolineae bacterium (assembly GCA_040768605.1). Taxonomy (GTDB): domain Bacteria; phylum Chloroflexota; class Anaerolineae; order UBA1429; family UBA1429; genus JAAZBY01. The sequence goes on from JAXGMP010000004.1 coordinate 57,867, forward strand.
GATGGCCATCAACACGGCCATCTCGCTGCGCGAGCAGTTGAACGAGCCGATCGTCCTGGTGGATGCGGACTTTGCCTCGCCGGCGCTCGACGTGGCCCTCAACCTCCCCGCCGAGCACAACATCCTCGACCTCCTCCCACGGCTGGCGCGGCTGGACCGCGACCTGGTGTGGAGCATCCTGGCGGAGCACGCCTCGGGCGTGCAGGTGCTGCTGGCGCCCCCGCCGGCCGACCTGGCCCACCCCATCTCATTGCCCCAGGTGGAGCAGATCCTGGTGATCCTGCGGTCGATGTTCCCCTGGGTGGTGGTGGACCTGGGGCTGCCCCTCGACGAGATGGCCTTCGCCTTCCTGGACGGGGCCGACCGCATCATCCTGAACGTGCTGCCCGAGATGGTGGGCCTGCGCAACACCCGCCTGATGCTGGACCAGTTGCGCGCCCGCGGCTACCCGGAGGAGCGCCTGTGGCTGGTGGTGAACCGGGTGAACATGAAGGGCGGCGTGTCGGTGGAGGATATCGAGCGGCGCCTGCGGGTGCGCATCAAGGCACAGATCACCGACGACCAGCCGCTGGTGACCTATTCGGTAAACGTGGGCGTGCCGGTGATGGTGAGCCACCCGCGCAGCGCCCTGTCGCGGGGCTACCAGGCCCTGGCGCGTGAGCTGCTCGCCACGATAGCGCCCCAGGCGCAGGGCGAGGCGGCCGGCGGCGGCCAGGGGCGGCTGCTGGGCCGCCTGTTCGGGGGCGCGGGGCCCCGCGGATGACGGGTTCGGTCCGGTGCCGCGCGGCGGCCCGGTGTGGCGGCGAGAGCCGCATCGCAACGACACGAGTCACTTTACACAGGAGGTCAGGGCATGGCAGGCAGTACAGGCCAAGGGTCAAAGAATCTGCGCACTATGAGCTTCGTAGTGTTCGCGCTGGCGGTGGTGGCGGCCGTGGTGGCGGTGGTGACGGGCCAGGCCCTCATCCCCGCGCTGGTGGCCCTGTTGTTGGTGCTCGTCGGGCTCTATTTCTACCGACGCAGCACCAAGTAGAGGTGGCGTAATGGGACTCGCTGGCCCCCTGCTCGTGGCGGTGTTGGCCGCCATCTCCGTACTGATCTTCTTTGGCGCCTTTTGGCGTATGGCACGCAAGGCCGACCCGGTGGCGGATCGCTTGCGCGAGTATGGGGGCTTGGATGCGGTCGGCGTCACCCAGACGGAGGCAGACACGGGGGCGGCGCGTAAACGGCTGCCCCTTGTCGCCCGAATGCTCACCGGTTTTGGCATGGGCGAGGCGCTGGCCGGCAAACTGAGCCGCGCAGGCCTGCCCATGACGGCGGCCGAGTTCGCCGTGATCATCATGGTGGCCGCCGGCCTGGGCCTCCTGTTGGGCGCCTGGCGGGTGGGCCTCCTGTTTGGCTTGGTGTTGGCCCTCCTGTTCGGCTATGCGCCGGTGATGTACCTGAACTCCTCCATCGGCAAGCGCAAGCGGGCCTTTACCAACCAGCTGCCCGAGGTGCTCGACCTGTTGGTGGGCGCGCTGCGGGCCGGCTATGGCCTCAACCAGGCGCTCGACACCCTGGTGGACCAGTTGGGCCCGCCGGCCTCCGATGAGTTCCGCCGCGTGACGCGGGGCGTCGGGCTGGGCCTGCCGGTGCAACAGGCGCTCAACAGCCTGGCCGAGCGCATCGACACCGAGGACGTGGGGCTGGTCGTCACGGCGATCAACGTCCAGTACGAGATGGGCGGCAACCTGGCCGAGATCCTCAGCACCATCTCAGACACGGTGCGTGACCGCATCCGCATGAAGCAGGAGATCCGTACGTTGACGGCGCAGCAGCGCTTCTCAGGGTACGTACTGGCCTTTCTGCCGATGGGCATGGCCCTGATCCTGACGCTGATCAGCCCGGACTATATCATGCCGCTGTTCGCCCCGGGCTGGATCCGCGTGCTGCCGGCGTTCGCCGTCTTTTTGCAGATCATCGGGTTCATCGTCATCTCCAGGATCGTAGACATCGAGGTATGATGCCGATCAGCATACCGTTCAGCATGCCGTTCCGCATACCCTGGGCCCTGCCGGACAGTCTGGCCCCCTACGCCGCGCTCCTGTTCGGCGGCCTGGTGGGGCTGACCGTGGTGCTGCTCTGGATGGCGTTCCGGCCGTCGCGGCCCAAGAGCGTGGATAGCCAGCGCATGGCCGCCTACCTGCAGCGCCCGGACGTCCTGGAGGAGGAGCTGCTGAGCCAGTCTTTCCAGACGCGCGTGCTGGCGCCGGCCTTCCGCAAGGTGCTGCGCTCGCTGGCGCGCATGGCGCCGCAGGGGAACATCGAGCAGTCTCGTGAGATGCTCGTGCAGGCGGGCAGCCCCATGGGCCTGAGCGTGATGGACTACTTGGGGATGCGCATCCTGGCGGCGGCGCTGTTCGGCGGCGGGTTCTTTGTGCTGTCGGGCGCGCGCGGGGAACTGATCGTCGTGGCGCGCAACGCCCTCCTGCTGGCCTTCGTGGGGTATTTCCTGCCGCTTCTGTGGCTGCGTTCGGCCAAGAATCAGCGGCAGCGCCAGATCCAGCGCGCCCTGCCCGACGCCCTCGATATGCTGACCATCGGCGTGGAGGCCGGCCTGGGGTTCGAGTCGGCCATGATCCGCGTGGGCGACCAGTGGGACAACCCGCTGACGCGCGAGTTCCGCCGCGCCGTGGCCGAGATGCGCGTGGGCACCTCGCGCGAGGATTCGCTGCTCCGCATGGTGGAGCGCTGCGGCGTTGCCGACCTGCGCTCCTTTGTGGCGGTGCTGGTGCAGTCCAGCCGGCTGGGGGTGAGCATCGCCGAGGTGCTGCACGTCCAGGCGGACCAGATGCGCGTGCGGCGCCGGCTGCGCGCCGAGGAACAGGCCCACAAGGCCACGGTCAAGATGGTGTTCCCGCTGGTGTTGCTCATTTTCCCGGCGCTTTTCGTCGTGATCCTGGGCCCGGTGGTTCCCAGCCTTCTGCAATTCTTGGGCAGCTCGCTGTAGGCGTGCGGCGCCCTTCACTTGAGACGGACAGGTGCCATGTTTGATGCGGAAGCCAACGTTCGCGATGACCCCCGCTACCGCGAGGGGCTCGGACATATGCAGGCGGCGCGCTGGTCCAAGGCGATCGAGTGCTTTCTCCTGCTGACCCGGGACTTTCCCGATTCGGCCCTGGCGCAGCACGCCCTGGGTGAGGCGCAGTTCAAGGCCGACCTGGACTCGCGGACCTCGGTGCGGCCGGTGACGGTCAGCTCTGGCGTGGCGCGCAAGTGGGTCATGCGCGTGGCGCTGGTGTTGGTGCTGGCGGTGGTCGTGTGGCAGGGGCTGCCCCTGGTCACCAACCGGCTGGTGCCGGCCATCCGCACCATGCAGCTGACGCGTGAGGTGAACGATCTGCTGGCGGCCGGCAACAAGGCGCTGGAGGCCAAAGCGCTGGACGCCGCCGAGGAGCACTATAGCGGCATCCTGGCGCGGGTGGGCAACTACCCGCTGGGTGAGGGGCAGGCCAACCCCTTCGCCCGGCAGGTGTCGGTGGCCGAGGACGGCCTGCAGCAGATCGCCTTCCAGCGCGAGATCGCCGCACTCTACGAACAGGGCCTGCTCTTGCAGGAACAGGGCAACGTGCGCGCTGCGCTTGACGCGATGCGCCAGGTGCAGGCCCGCTTTCCCGACTATCAGGACGTCGCCGAGCGCGTGGCCGAGATGAGCCGCGCCGTGGACCTCGAAGACCTCTTTACCGATGCGGAGACCAAACGCCAGGCCGGCCTGTACGTGGAGGCGCTGCAGGCCTACCTGAACATCCGCGCCACGAACCTCTCTTACCGGCGCGAGATGGTCACCAGTCGCCTCTTCGAGCTCTACCTGGCGGCGGGCAAGCAGGTCATGCGCACGGCAGCGCCCGAGCGGGACGTGCGCGAGGTATACGCTGAGGCGCAGACCTACTTTCGTGAGGCGCTGAGCCTGCAGCCGCGCTCTCAGGAAGTGGCCGACGAACAGGCCCTGGCGGAGGCCTACCAGGCCGCCGAGAAGGTATATTACGAGGCCCAGTGGGCCGACGCGGTGGCCCAGCTAGGCGCCGTGTACGACGCTGCCCCCGACTATCTCGGCGGGCGCCTGGTTGAGATGCTGTACGACGCGCTGGTGCGCCGCGCCGACGAGCTGCGTGAGGCGGGCGATACCTACGGCGCCTACGCCTTGTACGAGCGCGCCGCGGGGCTGCCCGCCTCCGACACGAGCCTGGCGCAGGCGGGCAAGGCGGCCATCGACGCGCTGGCGCTGCCGACGCCGACGCGGTCCCCCACCGCGGTGCCGACCGCTACGCCCGTTCCGACGGCCCGCCCGACCGGGGCTAGCGGCCCCGCAGCTGGGCCCACGCCCACGCCGACGGCCATGCCGCTGAGCGCCTACCGCGGCAAGATCGTCTTCCTGTCTGACCAGCCTGGCCAGACGGGCCTCTGGGTGATGGGCCCCGATGGCTCCGGCCGCCAGTACCTGGGCAACTCGCAGGAGCTGTACACCCAGCATGCCCAGCTGGTGGCCAGCTACCGCTACGCGCCGAGCGGGCAGCGGGCCTTTGTGAAGAACGACGAGGGCGGTATCGCGCAGATCTGGGTCACGGCAGCGGGCGGGGAGCGCCAGGTCACCCGGCTCAGCGGCCTATGCTACGACCCGGCCTGGTCGCCCAACGGCGCGCAGATCGTGTTCGTGAGTGAGGCCTCCGGCAGCGACGATATCTGGGTGACCTACGCCGAAAGCGGCGAACCGGCCGATCTCACCCCGGCGATCGGCTCGTGGGAAAAGCATCCCTCCTGGTCGCCGGATGGCTCGCGGATCGTGTTCTGGTCAAGCCGGGCCGGCCCGCAACAGATCTATACCATGGCGGCGGTCGTCGGCGCCGCTGCGAGCAACATCAGCAACACGACCTGGAACGAGTATGACCCCGTGTGGGTGCGCTGAGGGGCGGCCCCCGCGCCGCCCTCCGCGCCGCCGGGCGGTACCCCAATTGTTGACCGAGAGCCACCGCAAGGTGAGGCAGCGAAGGCAGGCGACATCATGGTGAGTTTCGGACGCAGAGGACGCACCGTCCCCACAGGGCCAGTGCCCCCGGCTGGCCACGGCAACCACGGTCGCCCCGGCCCCGATCAGGGGCGCACGGCCCAGTACGCCAACATCAAGGACCGCGTGCAGCGGCGCCTCCTCTCTGAGCTCAGCCCTACCGTCGATACGGGCAACGTCGACGAGGTGCGTCGCTCCCTCGACCGCATCTTTGCCGAGATCCTCCAGGAGGAGGAGCTGCCCCTTACCCGGCAGGACCGCAACGAGCTGTTTGAGCAGGTGGTGGCCGACATCCTCGGCCTCGGCGTGATCGAGCCGCTCCTGCGGGATGACTCGGTGACGGAAATCCTGGTGAACGGCCCCAACCAGGTGATCGTGGAGCGCAACGGCGTCCTGGAAGAGACCGACCTGCGCTTCCGCGATGACGGCGAGGTGCTGCGCATTGTCGACCGCATCGTCTCTCCGCTGGGGAGGCGCGTCGACGAGTCGAGCCCCATGGTCGACGCCCGCTTGGCCGACGGTTCGCGCGTGAACGTCATCATTCCGCCCCTCTCGCTGGTGGGCCCCTGCATCAGTATTCGCAAGTTCTCTCGCGTGCCGTTCACCGTCGATGACCTGGTCCGCTTCGGCTCACTGAGCGCAGAGATGGCCCAGTTCATCCAGGCCTGCGTGGTGGCGCGGCTGAACGTCGTCGTGTCGGGCGGTACCTCGACGGGCAAGACGACGGTGCTGAACGTGCTGTCGGGGTTTATCCCCGGCAAAGAGCGCATCATCACCATTGAGGACGCCGCCGAGCTGCAGCTGCAGCAGCGCCACGTCGTCCGCCTCGAGGCGCGGCCGCCCAACGTCGAGGGCAAGGGCGAGGTGCCGATCCGGCAGCTGGTCATCAACGCCCTGCGTATGCGCCCTGACCGCATCGTGGTGGGCGAGGTCCGCGGTGGCGAGGCGCTGGACATGCTGCAGGCCATGAACACCGGCCACGATGGCTCGCTGACCACGGCGCACTCGAACAGCCCGCGAGACACGCTGCACCGCGTCGAGACCATGGTCTTGATGGCCGGAATGGACCTCCCGCTGAAGGCCATTCGCGAGCAGATCGCCTCTGCCTTTGACGTGGTGGTACACCTGGACCGTCTGGCTGACGGCAACCGCAAGATCACCTTCATCTCCGAAGTGCAGGGGATGGAGGGCGACGTGATCGTCATGCAGGATATCTACCGCTTTGTGCAGCTGTCCGTCGCGCAGGGCAAGGTGGAAGGGTACCACACGGCCACCGGCGTGCGCCCCAAGTTCATGGACCGCATCGAGGCCGCCGGGATCAACTTGCCCCCGACGCTGTTCGTTCCCGCCAAGGTCCCGGCGAGGCGCTAAGGAGTCGTCATGGTCGAGATCATCTACCGCTCCACGTCCGGCGAAGACTCGTCGGTCGAGCTCACCGGCCCGGCCAGCCTGGCGACGGTCCTCAACGAGTTTGAGGCCCAGAGCCTGGCCAAGGAGGGGGGGCGCTATACCTGGCTGCCCACGGGGTTTGACCCGCTCGACGACATTCTCAACGGGGGCTTGCTCCCTGGGCAGCTGATGGTCATCGGCGGGGGGTACGGCGTCGGCAAGACGATCTGGGGGCTGCAGGTGTCGCGCAATATCGTGCGCAGCGACCCCAAGCGGGCGGCCATCTATGTCTGCTATGAGCACGACCGGTCACACCTGCTGTCGCGCCTGTTGTGCCTCGAGTCGGCCGAGCTGGGCAACGACCCAGACGGCGGCCTGACCCTGCGGCGCCTGGGGCAGATCGCCGCCACCGGCGACCCCAAGGAGGGCCTGGTCACCAAGCTGCGCAAGATGCCGCGCTACGCGCCCGTGCTCGACGAGATCGAGAGTTACGCCAACCGGCTGATCCTGGTCAAGGCCAGCGGGGTGCACTCGTCACTGGAACAGATCCGTGACTGGTGCTACTCGATGCTTGAGACGGGACCACAGCAGTTGCTGCTGGTGGTGGACTATTTGCAAAAGATCCCGGTGGATCGGCGCAGCCTGGGGCCCGATATTGAAGATACCACCTACCTGACCCAGAACCTCAAAGAACTGGCCATGACCACCGGCTCCTACGTGATCGCGCTGGCCGCCTCGGACCGCGCCGGCCTACAGGCCACCCGCATGCGCTTCGAGGACCTGCGCGGCAGCTCGGCCCTGCAGTACGAGGCCGATATCGGCATGATCTTTAACAACAAGTTCTCCATCGTCAGCCGAGAGCACATGGTCTACAACCCCACCCAGGCGGAGACCATGCGCAACTGGGTCATCATGACGCTGGAAAAGAACCGCGCCGGCCGTAACGCGGTGGACGTCGAGTTCCCGCTGGATTCGGCGCACTTTCGCATCATCCCGCAGGGGCGCTTTGTGCGAGAGCGCCTCGTGGACGACCGGGTAACCCTCCAGTAGGAAGGGCACGGCTATGGCAGAGCTTCTGGTAGCGAACGGGCTGATCTCCGGGAACGTCCTGGCGGCGACCCTCAGCGTGGCGCTGACCGGCGAGTACCAGGTCATCTCGGAGCCCAAGGTGCGCGGGCAGCCGCTGGACGCCGTCGTAGTGGGCCCGCAGGGGCTGTTCGTGCTGCGCGCGCTGGACTGGCGGGGCGAGGTAATCCTCTCGCAGCGCGGTGCCTGGAGCGAGCGCCTGCCCGACGGGCGCCAGGTGGCCCACCCCAGCCCCACCATTGACATGGCCGCCGGCACGCGGGCGCTGCGCGCCTTCCTGGCGGACGAGGACATCCGCGGGGAGGTCGACGTCCGGCATTTCGTCGTCTTTACCGATCCGGACGTGACCATAACGGGCGCTGCTCCTCCCGGCGTGCAGGTGTTGCGCAACGATGATGTGGCCCCCATCATGGTCGCCCAGGCCGCCACTCCCAACCGGGGCCTGCCCGATGCCGAAGTGCGGCACGCCCTGGCCGAGGCGCTCGCCGAGGGGCGGCTGGGCATCCGCGAGCGCGCTGCGCAGCCCTTTGTGTTCCGCTCCAGCGGGGTTCTGGGGCTGCGCCGCAAGATGTGGACGATCGAAGAGGCCGTGCGGCACATGGACCGCAACCCCGAGGATGGCATCGCCCACCTGCGTAACGGCACCCTGGTCCGCTGGCTGGAGGAGAACAACGCCCCGCACCTGGCCGAGATGGCCCGCGAGTGCATGCGGGCGCACCCGAACGACATGCGCGCCGCTTTGGAAGAGTACCTCCTGTCCACCGGCCTGGTGGAACGGCCGCGCCTGACGGCTAGCCCCAGCAGGGTCAAGCTGGGGTACGTTCTGTCGGGGCAGTCAGCCCGCACCGAGCTGCGCATTCGCCGGGGGCGGGGTCGTGGCTACCTGTATGGGGGGCTCCGCCCGCGCGAGACCTGGCTGCGCGTGTTGCCCGCCAATATCGACAAGGGAACGCTCCTGACCACGGTCAGCGTGGAGACGGAAGGGCTGCTGATCACCCGTTACCGGACGGCGATCGACGTCGTGTCCAGCGCCTCGGAGCAGCCCATCTCCATCCCCGTGGACGTGCAGGTGATGCCGATGCCCTCGCGCACCAACCGGGCTGTGGTGCGCCCGCTGGTGGGCGGCATCCTGGCGGCGATACTCGGCGTTGGCGTGGGGCTGATGGCCAACCGCATCGGCGCGCCGACGCCGTTCCCCGCCACTCTGGCCGCGCACGGCTTCTCACCGATGGCCTTCTGGCCGACGGTGGCCGGGCTCTTCTGGTTCGTGCTGGGGGTGATCCGCGGCGCCCGGCAGGCACCGGCCTGGCCGATCCCCTACGCCCTGATGCGCTGGGTGCTGCGCACCCTCTTCTGGGCGGTGTCGCTGGTGGGGTTGGCCGTCATCGTGCTTTGGTCGGGGCAGCAGTTCGCCGCGGAGGCAGGCCTCACGCTGATGGAGAGCCGGCAGTTCCTGGTGTTGGCGCTGGCGCTGTGCCTGTCAGCCCTGCCGGGCACCGTCGGAGAGAACCAGTCGGCGCGGGCCACGCAAGAGGGCAACCTGGATAGCCTGGCCCGGCTGGCGCAGCGCCCCTCGATGATCGGCGGGCTGGCCCTCATCCTCCTGCTGGTGGCCGTGGTCGGCGTGCGCGCCTTTAATGAGGCCCGCCGCGCCTACACCGAGAGCCCAGCCGTCGCCGAGGCCCAGGAATGGATCAGCGAACGCTGGACCGTCTGGGAGCAGGGCCTCAGCAACGCGGTCGACGACGTGTTGTTGCGCTACTATGAGGAGCGCGCCCGCTAGACGGCCGTTTGGGGCCTGACAGTGCCCGTACCGGAAGGTCCGGTGCGGGCACTGCGCATGAGAAGGAGCAGACACAGCGTGCCGATGGTCTTGGGGGGCATTCTGGGCGGCGTGGGCGGCCTGGCCGCGGGCTTGGTGGTTGGGTGGCTCTTGCCCCGCTACGGAGAAAACCCCCCGAGCGGCTCCCCCGCCTGGAGGCGGGCGGTGGGTCTTGTGGCGCTTGGCGCGGCGCTCCTGGGGGGCTACGCCGCCTGGCGCGTGGGCGACTGGGGGACGCCCCTTTCGGCGGCGGTGGTGACGGGCATCTGCTTGGCCGTGAGCGTGATCGACCTACGCGTGCGGCGCATCCCCAACGTCCTGGTCGGCGCCCTGGCGGTATGGGCGCTGGTGCAGACGCTGTTCCTGCCAGGGCCCGCCCTCGGAGAGGCACTCAAGGGAGCCCTGGCCAGCGGTGGCGCGTTCGCGCTCCTCTTCGTCCTGGGGCGCGGGGCGATGGGCGCCGGTGACGTCAAGTTCATGGCGGCGGCGGGCCTGCTCTTGGGCTGGCCACTCATCGCCGTGGGGATGCTATGGGGGATCGTACTGGGGGGCCTGGCCGCGCTGTTCCTGCTGGCCACGCGGCAGGCCGGGCGCAAGGACCCCATGGCCTACGGCCCCTACCTGGCGCTGGGCATCTGGGCGGTCTGGGTCTGGCAGCACGTGCTCGTATAGCGAACGCCCTCCTACAGCCGTGAGGGGTACTGCGATGGGGACGACGACAGGGAACGGGGGGCCGCTGCGGGTCCGTAACGCCACACGCGGCACCGAACTGGTCGATGACGGGCGCGTGGCCGACGACGTTCGAACGCGGCTGGTGGGCCTCATCGGCAGCCCTCCGCTCGAGCCGGGGCAGGGGCTTCTCATCGTGCCTTGCTCCTCGATCCACATGTTCTTCATGGGCTTTGCCATCGACGCCGTCTACCTGGACCGCGATTGCCGCGTGGTGGGCCTCGACGAGGGGCTGCGCCCCTGGCGCATCGGCCGGCTGTATCGCGGCGCGCGGTACGTGCTGGAGCTGCCGGTCGGCACGATCGCCTCCTCCGGCACCCACCTGGGCGACGGGCTGGCCCTGGAGGGCTACGCCCTCGCGGGGGCGCTGCGCGGATAAACAGTCAAGTCTTCTTGCCCGCGGGTGCATCTTGTGCTATCCTCGGGGTGTCGATGCTCGAGCGAGCCGGCCAGGTCCGTGGAGGACGGGCCGGCGTTATCCTGTCTGGAGCCAGCCATCGTGCGCGTACCCTTGCGGGCCAACCCCGAGTACCTCTGGCGACGCCTGGCGATCCTGAGCGTGGCCGTGGTGGCGCTGGCGCTGCTCTTGGCGGCCGGCGCCGATACGTGGGTCTTCGCCCCCGAGGGGCCGCCGTTGGCCGAGTCAGGCCTGCTGCGGGAACCGCTGTCCCCGTTAGTGCTGGCAGCGGGGCTGTGGGTGATCGCCCTCCTGGCCGAGAGCGTCGGCCGCCATGACCTGGCCTGGCTGCTCCTGCTCCTGAGCGCGCTGGCCGCCACGGGCCGGCTGGCCGCCGCCGGCAGCCGCCCGGGGGCCACGGTCTACGTCCTGCTCCTCCTGTGGTCGGGCCCGTCGGTCTTTCGGTTCCACTATCATCTTCTCCACCAGCCCTTCGGGTGCCTCGCGCGGGCGGGCACGGCGCTCTTGTCCCTGGTGGCCCTGGTCCTCTCCGTCCCGCTGCTCATCTGGCGCTGGCCCGCCCTGCAGGCGCAGGATTGGTACGCCGTCTGGCGCACCGCCGTCACGATCCCGCCGGCCGTGGCCGGGGGCCTCGCGGTCCTCTTTCTGGCCTGGGAACGACTGGAGGGCTGGGCGGAGGCGCGGCTCAAGCACGTCCGCCTGATCGCCTATGGCTCGTTGGTGGCCTGTGCGCCGCTCCTGGCCCTGTCGCTCCTGCCCGCGGCGTGGGGCGCCCCGCTGTACGTCCCGCTCCGCTGGACGAGCCTGCTCCTCCTGGCCTGGCCGGTGTACTATTTGCATGCGCTGGCGCCGGTTTCCCAGCGCTTTGATGAGCCGCTACGCCGCCTGTCGACGACGTTACTGGTCGCCACAGTGCTTCTGGCCGGGATGCTCCTGTTCGCCTCTCTCTTGAACTCCATGTCGCTGCCGCCCAGGGCCAACTGGTCGTTCCTGGCCCTGTTTCTGGTGCTGGGGGTGTGGCTGGCCCGCGAGCCGCTGTGGACGTTCTTCGAGCGCCTCGGCGAAGAGACCTGGCAGGGCCGCGGCGCCTCCTACGCCAGAGTGGTCGGTCGGCTGGCCGAGTCTCTCTCTGCCACGCTCGAGCCGGGCGCCCTGCGCCGCGCCTTGGTGCACAAGCTCTCGCGCACCATGCACATCTCCTGGGTCAGCCTGTTCCTGCGCGCCGATGCCCAGACCTATGCGCTGGCCGGCTCGCACGGGCTGGCCCCCACGGCCGCCCTGGACCCCGCCGAACTGGCGCTGCCCGCCGACGGCTTACTGGCGGCCTTTATGGCTGACTGGGGCCGCCCGGCCACGCACGCGCACCTCCGCCAGGCGCTGCGGGGGGCGGCCCTCAGCGCCGCCGAGCAGGCCGTCGTGGCGCTGGAGGGCGTCGTCCTCTGGGTGCCGCTCATGGCCGGAGGAGTGCTGCACGGGCTGCTGCTGATCGGGCCGCGGCCGGGGAGCGACTTTTACGCCCGCGAAGACCTGGAGATCCTGACCACCCTCGGCCACCAGTCCGGGGTGGCCATCCAGAACACGCGCCTGGTGATGGAGGTGCAGGCCAGCCGGCAGGAGCTGGCCCGCGCCCACCAGCAACTCCTGGACGCCGGCGAGCAGGAGCGGCTGGCCCTGGCCCGTGAGCTGCACGATGGCGCCGTCCAGCAGCTCATCGGCATCAGCTACCAGCTGGTGGCCGGGCGCCGCGCTGCCCTGGAGGCCATGGGCGAAGACGGCGCCGCCGACGAAGTCCTGGACGTGCTCGAAACGACCCGCCAGGAAACGCTGGAGGTCGTCTCGCAGATTCGTAGCCTCATCGGGGAGCTGCGCCCGCCCGGCCTGGAAGACCTCGGTCTGGTGGCGGCCCTGCGTTCCTACGTGTCCAGGGTACGGCAAGAGCAAGACGGCAGCGGGCCGACCATCACCCTGCGGCTGGACGTGGACGACCGCCTCGTGCCCCAGCGGGTGGCCCTCTGCCTGTTCCGGGTGGCCCAGGAGGGGCTGCGCAATGCCCTGCGCCACGCGCAGGCCAGCCACATCGACCTGAGCCTGACCCTGTACGGCGGGTACGTGGAGCTCGTCCTGGTGGACGACGGGCGCGGCTTTGTGGTGCCTGGACGGCTGAGCGAGATGGCCGCCAAGAATCACTTTGGCATGGTCAGCATGTCCGAGCGGGTGGCCCAGGTGGGCGGCCTCATCAATATCATCTCGGCGCCGGGTGCCGGCACCGAGCTGCGTGTGCAGGTGGCTTTGGCTGAAGGAGACCTCTGATGGGCGACAAGATCCGCGTTCTGTTGGCTGACGATCACCCCCTGGTGCGGGCCGGCATCAGCGCGATCCTGGCCGGCGAGCCCGACCTCGAGATGGTCGGCGAGGCGGCGGATGGCCACGAGGCCCGCCGGCTGAGCGCGCAGCTGCGGCCTGACGTGCTCCTCCTGGACCTCAGCATGCCGGGCCCCCCGGCGCGCGACACGGTCACCTACCTGCGTGAAGCCTACCCGGAGGTCAAGGTGGTCGTGCTCACCGCGTATGACGACGATGTCTACGTCCGCGGACTGGTGGCGGCGGGCGTGGCGGGTTACGTGCTCAAGGACGAGATGCCGGAGGCGATCGTGCGCGCCATCCGCACGGCCGTGCGCGGCGACGTGTGGCTGAGCAGCACCCTGCTGCGCAAACTGGCCGCCGGTACCGCCGATGAGCCGGCCGCGCCCATGCCGCCGAGGCTGTCTCCGCGCGAGCTCCAGGTGATGCGCCTGGTGGCGGGCGGCAAGACCGATCGCGAAGTCGGCGAGGATCTGGGCATCGCCGAGCGCACCGTGCGGTACGCGCTCCGCTCGGTGTACAACAAACTGGGGGTCGATTCGCGGGTGGCCGCGGTGGCCCAGCTGGCCCGCTGGGGGATTGCCCAGATGCCCCCGCCTGAGGAACCCTGAGGGCCGTCATTGCCGGATCCGGCAGAACGCTTGCCCAAAGCGGCACCCAAGTGTGCCGGCTTGGCCGGTGTGCCCCGCGCCGGCGCCTGGTATGATGAGGGCGGTGCAAGGGCAGCGAATCCGCGGACGATCCGGTATTCGACAGCGGGCCACACCTCGCTGTATAATGATAGCTGCCTACCGATAGCTGCTTACTGATAGCCTCCTACTGATAGTCGCGTTACTGATAGCCTCCTGTTGATAGCGTTGTACTGCAAGCCGTGCGCCACGTGGCGTACTCGGATCGCGCGGATTCGCTTTGCCCTCGCCCTTCCCGTGTGTCGAATCTTGAGGTGTACGATGGATTATACTCTGGAGCAGAACCGCGCTAGTTGGCGCTCGGTACTGGCTACCCTGCTCTGGGTCGTCGTTGCCGTTGGAGGGCTCTCACTGATCATTGCGCTGCAGCCAATTCTGTTTGCCGTGGGCAAGGCGACTATGGCCGGAGAGGCCACCTCGGTGGTGATGGACAAGTACCGCATCGTCTCGGCCCGCAACCTGGGCCTTGTGGCCTACGGTGTGATCTGGCTGGCCGGTATCATCGGCCTGCACTCCTACTATGTGAACTCGAAGAGCGTGCGCCAGCTGTTCTACCGCTTTGGCGCGGTGGCGCTCGGTGAGGTCGCCGTCTGGGGGCTCGGCTACGCCGCGCAGATGCTGACCATGCGCTAGGCGCCGCGCGCCCCGTCTGCTAGGGAGAAACATAAGGACCCAGCCCGGTGCTCCGGGCCGGGTCCTTGTGCGTCAGCGCCTCAAGCGGGCGCTCGATACCTACATCTGCTCGCGGAAGGCAAAGTTGGAGCGCTTGCGCGCCTCCATCACGGCGCGCCGCAAGATCTCGTGAACCTCCTCAGGGTCTCGGACGTTGCGCAGCATGGCCTGCGGGTGTGAGGGGTCGGCACTGCGCACGGTAACGTCGCCCAGGCTGATCAACCGCTCCCCGAGGGTCTGGGTGTGGTCAATATCCTGAACGCGCACCAGCTCGATATCCTCACGGTCGCGCCCAAACAGGCCCCGCACGATGCGCAGGCGTTCGGTGGTCACCGTATAGTGCTCCACCAGCGAGAGGAAGGGGCGCCCCTCCCACAGGGTCCGTTCCTCGTCGTCGTCGGTGCTCGCCTCGGCGGGCGCCGGCGCTTTGGTGCCCTCCAGGGCAGCGTCCACCTCGATGAGGATGGCATCGGTGAGCTCGTCGACGAGCGCCTCCAGCCCCTCTTTGGGGAGCGCCGGCGCCGTCACGCCCGCCTGGGCGAAGGCCTGCCAAATGCGTCCGCGCACGCGAGCCCTGAGTTCCCCTGTTGAGACCATAGGACCTCCTCTCTTCCGAACCGCCAGCCCGTGCGGCGATTGTAGTGTGACGGCGGCTCGGGTACAAATGGGGTGTGGCGTTCCTGGCGGGCCGACCGGGGCACGCCCATATCGGTGCCCGGCGGCTCGCTGGCCCCGGGGGACCCGGGGTTGGCCCGGGAGGACCCGATGCTGGCCCGGGAGGACCCGATACACGCGCAAGACGATGACCGGCCGGCAGCGCCCGGCGCCGGGGAGGGCGGTGCGGTGGCGCCCCGTCCGCGCAGCCCGCTGGGGCGCGGGCGCTGGCCGGGCCTGGAGAGCGCCCTGATCCCCCCCGCCGTGGCGCTGATGTGGGTCGCCTGGCTGGCGCCGCTGGTGTTCTACCTGCTCAACAGCGGGCTGGCCTACCCGGCGGGCACGCCTTTCCCAGGGTGGCTCCTCTACGCGCTCCTCCTGGGGGCCAGCGCTCTGCGGCACGCCCTGGCCGGCCGCTCCTGGGGGCGCCCGCTGGTCACCGTCGTCGGCCTGGCCGTGATCGTCGGCGTCGGCGGCTGGCTCTCTGGGGCCGACCCGCGCCATCTTGGCCGCTGGTTGGCGGGGCTGGGGGCCCTCCTGGCCCGCACGGAGGAGGGCTTTCCCGCGCCGCTCATCGTGTTCCTCATCAGCGCCCTGGCCTGGCTGTGGGGGCTGGCGGTTACCTGGCAGGACTATGGCGAGCTGTTCGCCGGCTTTGTCCTCGGGGTGCTCGGCTTTGGCTTCCTGCTGCTGGTTCCCGCGCGGCCCTTCTGGGAGGCGGCGCCGCTGCGCATTGTCGCCTACCTGCTCCTTTTCGTAGTATCGGGGCTGGTGAGCCTCGGGCTGGTGAGCGCCGCCCAGACCTTGGCGGCGGAGCGGCGCTCCGATGCCGGCGTGCCACCCCTGCGGCGCGAATGGCTGGCCGCGGTCGGGGCGGTGGTGCTCGGGGTGTTGCTCCTCGGCTGGGGCGCGGCCAGGTGGCTCTCTCCGGAGCTGCCTGCCGAGCTATGGGCGGCCCTGCGCCCGGTGGGGCGGGCCGTCGAGCGAGTCCTGGCGGCGCTCCTGATGGGGGTGGCCTACGTCGTTTTTGGGGTGTTGGGGCCGCTGATCGAGTTCCTGCAGCGGCTGGCGGCCAGGAACTGGGGCGCCCTGACGGATCTCCTCGCGGGAGTGCTGGCCTGGGTGCGCAGTCTGTCGGCCGGAGGGGCCGGGCGGGCCGCGCCGGCCCGCCCGGGTGCGGACCCGCGCACGCTGCTGGCCGTGGCCCGCTACGTCATCCTGGGCCTGCTGGGGCTGGTTCTGGCGGCCGGCCTGTGGCTAGGAGCGCGCCGCAGGGCGCGCCGGCGCCGCCCGTTCGCGCGCGACGTGCGCGAATCCCTGCTCACGCGCGAACTGCTGCGCGCCCAGTGGAGCGGACTGCTCGCGGGGCTCCGCCGTCGCCGTCGGCCGCCCGAGCCCTACCTGCCGCTGGCGGGGGAGGACGCCCGCCGCGCTATCCGCCGCCTCTACCGGGGGCTGCTCGCACGCATGGCCGCCGTAGACCGCCCGCGTGCCCCGGGCCTGACCCCGCGGGCCTACGCGCGGGCGCTGGCGCCGCAGGTGCCCGGCTGCGGCGCGGCGGTCGCTACGCTGACGGAGGCCTACCTCCTGGCCCGCTACGCTCCCGAGGAGCCCGGCGCGGAGGAGCTGACCGCGGCGCAATCCGCCTGGGAAGACATCGAACGGTCGTTGGCGGAGCGCTCTCGGCCCACCAAGAGAGTACGCGCCTGAAGGACCGGGCCGTGAGGCCCGGCACCCTCGACGCCGGCGCCGACCTGCTGGGCGGCTGCTGCGGCACCAACGAGGAACACGTCCGCCCCATCGCCCGGGCCGTGCGCGCCCCTCAGCGGCGCTGATGGTGCCCCTACAGGAACCCCAACAGGCGGGCCAGCTTGAGCACCGTGAAGCGCGGCCGCAGATAGTGGGCGTAGCGCTCGGCCAGGAGGGCCTCCTCCTCGCTGAGGCCCAGTTCTTCAGGCGTCGTCGCGCCCCCTACGGCCCCGAGCAGCGCGGCCATCTCGGCCACCGGCGGCACGCTGCGGCAGGCGGCCAGGACCTCATCCCAGTGGTCCACGATGCGGGCGCACAGCGCCGCGTGCCGGTCGGCCGAGAGGCCCAGGAAGGCTTCGTGGTAGGCGATGGTCTGCTCGGCGGCGGGGCCAAAGACGCGGCGGATGCCGGCCAGTTCCTCGGCGTGCTGTGGCGGCGGGGTGGCCGCCAGCCGGCGACGGGCCTCGTCGCGGCCCAGCGCGGCCACCTCCTGGAACCAGCGCCCCACCCGCAGGCAGCCAACCCCCACCTTGGCCCCGTGCAGGATCGCCGGGCGCCCCTCCAGGAGGAGGCGCATCTCCCAAAAGTGGGAGAGGTGATGCTCCGAGCCGGAGGCGGGCCGCGAATCCTGAAAGTCCAGCATGGCCAGGCCCGAGTCGATCAGGGCCCGCATCAGAGAGGCGATCCCCTCCTCCTGCGCGGCGCCGATGGCGGCGGCGCTGGCCACGGTGCGCTCCAGGGCAGCGCGGGTGCGCGCCGCCACGGCCTCGTCGTAGCGATCCCCCCAGATCAGGTGAGAGAGGCGCCAGTCTGCCAGGCTGGTGTACTTGCCCAGCATATCTCCAAAGCCGGCGGCGATCATGCCCCGGGGCGCCGCGCAGAGGGTGGGCAGGTCGGCAAAGAGGGCCGCGGGCCCCTGGGCGGGCACCGTCCTCTTGAAGCGGCCGATGACGATCGGCGCGCTCACCGAGGCGTAGCCGTCCACCGAGGGCGCCGTGGGCAGCGAGAGGAAGGGGCGCCCGCTGCGATGGGAGACAAAGCGGGTAATATCGGTAACCGTGCCGGAGCCGACCGCCAGGAAGGCGTCAGGCTGCTCTTCGGCGGCGACGAGCACCTCGAGGATGCGGGCGGCATCGGCGATCACCTCGTCGCCCGCCAGGAGCGCCAACCGCACCTGGCATCCCGCGGCCTCGAGGGCGGCCAGCAGGCGGGCCCCCAGCGCGGCGTGGGTGTTCTCGTCGGCCACCAGGATCAGGCGCCGCAGGCCACCCGCGGTGCAAAAGCGGGCGGCCTCTTCTACGGCGTGCCGCCCGATGGTGATGGGGAAGCGTTCGGTCATGTGGCGTGCTCCTTGCGCCGTGGCGGGCGCTCTCCGGCCTCTCTCGCCCCCAAGGATAGCCCCCCTGCGCCCCCGTGCCAAAGCCGCCGGCTGACCGCCGCCAACGGCCGTGCGTTGCCCTGGGAAGAGAAGAGAAGAGAAGATAAGAAGGAAAGGATTTACAGGATTGACAGGATTGGAAGACTGTTGCAAAGATAGAAGCATAGAAGAAACTCAACTAGTTTCCAAGACGCGTAAATCCTGCCAATCCTGCAAATCCTGTGAATCTTCTGAACTCTGCCAATCCTATCTCTCCGCCGGGTGGCGCTTAACACCGCGGCCGATCTGTGTTACACTCGAAACCCGGAGAGGAGGACGCGATGCGGGTTCTGGTCATCAGCGACGTACACGCCAACTATCACGCCCTAGAGGCCGTGCTGGCCGATGCTGGCCAGTTCGACGTGGTCTGGTCCCTCGGGGACCTGGTGGGCTATGGCCCGCAGCCCAACGAGTGCATCGAGCGCCTCCGCGGCCTGGAGCACGTCGCCATCGCCGGCAACCACGACTGGGGCGCCCTGGGACGGCTGGACTTGGCCGAGTTCAACGTCGACGCCCGCCAGGCCAACCTGTGGACGCGCGACCAACTGAGCCCCCGCTCCTGGAGTTTCCTCGATACCCTGCCCGAGACGCTCGTCGAGGGCGATTTCACCCTGGCGCACGGCAGCCCGCGGCACCCGATCTGGGAGTATCTGGTCTACGCCAGCGTGGCGGCCCTGAGCTTTGCCCACTTTACCACGCGGACCTGCCTGGTGGGGCACAGCCACCTGCCGGCCATCTTTGTGGGCCCCGAAGAGGAGGGGGATGCCTGCCACGTCGCCCTGCCGGCCGAGGGCGGGCCGGTGGAGCTCGGCGAGGAGCGCTATATCATCAACCCCGGCAGCGTCGGCCAGCCCCGCGACGGAGACCCGCGCGCCGCCTCTCTGCTCGTCGATACCGACCGGATGACCATCGAGCACCGCCGCGTCCCCTACGATGTGGCCGCCGTCCAGGCCCTTATGCGTGAGGCGGACCTGCCGCCCCGCTCGATCGCCCGCTTGGAGTACGGCTGGTAACCGCCTGGCGCCGCGTGCCAGCGGTGGAACCCCCTGGGGGCCTGCGCCGTCCCAGGGGTAGCACGGAGCATACCACACACGAAGGAGGTCCGATGAGAAGCGCACGTGCCCTCGTCCTCGCCCTGGCCCTTGTCGTAGCCCTGACCATGACCGGTTGTGCCGGGGCACCCAGCCCGGCCGCGAAGGATGCCGGCGGCAACCGCGAGATGGCCTCTGGGATGGCGCCGGCCGCCCCGGTCGCCGCTCCGCAGGAGGCCCCGGCTCAGCCCGTCTTGGGGGAGTCTAGCTACGGAGGCAGGACCCCCGCCGACCTGCCCTCGTACGAGGAGGTCGGGGCGGAGCGCATGATCATCCGCACCGCCAACCTCTCCGTCGTGGTCAAGGACACGGGGGAGACGATGGAGGCGCTCACCGGCCTGGTGGCGGCCTACAAGGGATACGTGGCGGACTCGAACCGCTGGTACTCGAACGACCAGCTGTACGCCGCCGCCACGCTGCGGGTGCCGGCCGACGCTCTCGATGCCTTCCTCGCCGAAGTGCGTGACCTGGCCATCAAGGTAGAGTCGGAGAACATCTCTGGCAACGACGTGACCGAGGAATACGCCGACATCAACGCCCAGCTGGTCAACCTCGAGGCCACCGAGGTGGAGCTGCGCGAGCTGCTCACCGAAGTGCGCGAGAACCGCGGCAAGGCCGAAGAGATCATGTCGGTGTACCGCGAGCTGAGCAGCGTCCGCGGGCAGATCGAGTCGCTCAAGGGCCGCCAAAAGTACCTGGGCCAGATGGTCGCCATGTCCACGGTCAACCTGCAGGTGCGCCCGGAGCTGGCGCCGCGCGCCGTGGTGCGCGAGAGCTGGAACCCCGTGGTGACCATGTCGAACGCGGCCAACACGCTGGTCGAGGTCGTCAAGACGTTCGTCTCGGTGATCATCTACGTGGTGGTGCTGTCTCCGGTGGTGCTGGTGCCGCTGGCCATCCTCTGGCTGCTGGCCTGGTACCTCCGCCGGCGCAAGAAGGCCCGGAAGGCGTCCGAGCCCGAGGCGCAGGCCTAGGCCAAGCCTCCCCCTGCTGAACTCCAAAGGCCCGCGCGCCCCGTCTTCCGACGGGGGCGCGCGGGCCTTTTCGCTGCGTGGACCGGGTGTGTGGCTAGATGTCGAACCCGGGCAGGTAGTCTTTGGTGGCCTCCAGCATGGCGCTGAACATCTCCCAGGCCTTGTCGATGGGCAGCTTGGTGAGCGGGTCGCTAAAGACCGCCTGGAAGGCCAGGTCCTTGTCGCGGTAGAGCGCCGCCTCGATGATCATCTCCTGGTTGTGCACGTGCGGCAGGGTCAGGTTCAGCACGCCGTCCGACAGCGGCCCGGCCACCACCGGGCGGACGCTGTCTTCCGAGAAGCGGGCGTTGGTCTCCACCACGGCGCCGAGCGGCAGGTTGGTGATCTGCCCGGCGTTCTCCATGTTCACATTGGTGAACATGTCCCCCAGGCCCACCAGGGCGCGCATCTGCTCGACCGCTTCCTCGTTGGAATGCTTGACGGTGTAGGGCAGCTCGCCGCTGATGGTGCGCTCGGCGACGGAAGAGAGCTCCTTCCAGCGGTTGTAGCGGTAGGCGATCGGCGTGCGCGAAAAGCCGTAGCGGTAGATGGTCTCCTCGTCGACGAGGAAGCCGGGCACGAACTCGGCCAGGTGCCGGTCGCCGGCGGCGGCCAGCCAACCGTAGCGCTCGAACAGGGCGAACTTGACCTGCTCGGCCGAACGGAAGTAGTTGCCCCAGCCCGTCACTTCCTCTTTGGTGTAGGGGCGCATCACGCCGGGCTGGGCGATGTGGTGCTCAAGCAGGTCGAGCAGGTCCTGGCCCTGGTAGTCGGCGCGGTCGAGCCAGGTAAAGTGGTTGATGCCGAGGACGTTGACCTCGATCTCGTCGCGAGTGGGCTTGGGCACCCCCAGGTACTTTTCGGCCAGGCCGGCGAGCATCTCCTGCGTGCCGAACACCTCGTGGCAGCAGCCAAAGACCTTGAGCTCGGGGGCCACGTGCGTCAGCGTGCGGGTGCAGATGGTCATCGGGTTGGTGTAGTTGATGACCCAGGCCTCGGGGCAGTGCTCGGCGATGGCCTCGGCAAAGTCCGCATAGATGATCGCCGACCGCAGCCCGCGCACCAGGCCCGGGGCGCCGGCGGTGTCCCCCACCGGGTAGAGCAGGCCGTACTTTTGCGGGATGGAGATGTCGGCTTCCATGGCCTCCAGGGGCCCCGGCTGGATGGAGCAGACCACAAAGTCCGCGTCGGCCAAGGCGTCCTCGATGTTCTCCACAGCGCGGTAGGACCACTGCGAGGCGGCCTCGGGGCGCTCCTGAATCCAGGTGCCCAGGCGGGCATTCAGGCGGGCGGCCTCCAGGTTGATGTCGTACAGGTCGACATGGCCCTTCAGGTCCGGGCAGACGGCCAGGTCCGACATGAGGTTGCGCGCCCAGCCGCGGCTTCCGCCGCCCAGATATGCGATTTTCAGTTCGACGGCCTCACGGCCCTTCTCCACAGACATCGTGACCTCCCCTGATTCACAAGGTAGACACACAACAGCGTGGCGCACTGTGCGCCCCGCACCGGTCGCTAGAGTGCGCGGGTGCAGCACGGCCGCAGGGCGGGGGCGCTGCCGGCCCTAGTTGCCAGCCTCCTCGGGCGCATCGGGCGCCGGCGTGGGGGCCTCGGCGGGCTGGCCCTCTTCCCCGGCCTCTGTGATGTCGGCCGCTTCAGCGACGATCTCGGGGGCGCCCTGCCGGGCGATCTGGATCTCGTGGATGACCCGGTCGGCCGTCTCCTCGGCGCGCTCGCGGAGCACAATGGCCCGGTCGCTCAGGTCCTGGCGGGTCTCTTCGCCAGAGCGCGGCGCCAGGAGCAGGCCGGCCAGGTAGCCGCCGAACGCGCCGACGAACAGCCCGGCGAGGAACGACAGTGTCTTGCGCATAGATGACTCCTTACCTGCGAGGCGCGGGGCCAGCGCGGCCGCCGCGCCCATCGTGCACAACGTCGATGCCAGCATTATAGAGACCGTCCCGGTCGGTGTCTACCAACCGGGACGGAGGCCTCAGCCGAGGGCTTCCAGGCGCTCTTGGACCCTGGCGCGCCGCTCGAGGACGGAGGCCAACTTGTCCCGTTCTTTCTGGACCACCTCGGCCGGCGCGCGCCCGGTAAAGTTGGGGTTGCCCAGCAGCTTTTCCGCGCGAGACACGTCCTGGCTGAGGCTGTCCAGCTCGCCGCGCAGGCGGGCCCGCTCGCGGTCCAGGTCCACCAGGTCAGCCAGCGGCAGGTAGCACTGGTAGCCCTCCACCACCAGGGTCAGGGCCTGGTCGGGGTGGGCGTCCAGCGCCGGAACGATCTGCAGCCTGCTTTCCTCGATGCGGGCCAGGAACTCGAGCACGGCCCCCTGGCCGCGCAGGAAGGGCGTCCGCTGGCCGGCGGCGATGATCGCGGCAATCCGCTTGCCCGGCTCCACGTTGTACTCGGCGCGGGCATTGCGGATGCTGCGCACCAGCTCCATGAACTCGCCCATCTGCCGCTCGCTGGCCTCGTCGAGGGGGCCAGCCACGGGCCAGGGCGCCACGATGAGCGCCTCGCCCCGGTGTGGCAGGTACTGCCAGATCGCCTCGGTGACGAAGGGCATGTACGGGTGCAGCATCTTCAAGCAGCCGTCCAGCACCGTCACGAGGGCCCGGCGGGCCTGTGCGGCGGCGCGGGGGTCGCTCCCCTTCAGCCGCACCTTGGTCATCTCGATGTACCAGTCGCAGTACTCGCCCCACAAGAAGTCGTACAGCTGCCGGCCGGCCTCGCCGAGCTGGTAGGCGCCCAGCAGGCGGTCCACTTCGCCGATCAGGCGATAGTAGCGGGAGATGATCCAGCGGTCGGCGGGATCGTCATAGTCTCCCGGGCGGAGCGGCTCGGCGGGCGGCAGGGAGGCCGCCGGGTCGTCCCCCAGGCTGCTGAGGACGTAGCGCGAGGCCTGCCAGATCTTGTTGGCAAAGTTGCGGTTGGCCTCTACGCGCCCCAGGGCCAGCTTCATGTCGTTGCCCGGGGTCGAGCCGGTCAACAGGGTGAAGCGGAGCGGATCCTGGCCGTACTCCTGGATGATCTCCAGCGGGTCGTAGCGCCAGGCATCCTCCATCGACTTGGAGATCTTTTTGCCGTCCTCGTTGCGCACCAGGCCGTGCAGGTACACGGTGTGGAACGGCTCGACGCCGGTCATCTCCAGCCCCATGACGATCATGCGGGCCACCCAGAAAAAGATGATGTCGTAGCCGGTCTCCATCACCGAGGTCGGGTAAAAGTCCCGCAGGTCCTGGGTATCCTCGGGCCAGCCCAGGGTGGAGAAGGGCCACAGGGCCGAGGAGAACCAGGTATCGAGCACGTCCTCATCCTGGCGGAGGGCGCTGCTGCCGCAGGTGGGGCAGGCGGTCGGGTCGGTGCGCTCACAGATCTTGGCGCCGCAGCCGTCGCAGTACCACACCGGGATGCGATGCCCCCACCAGATCTGTCGGGAGATGCACCAGTCGCGGATGTTCTCCAGCCAGTCAAAGTAGATCTTTTCAAAGCGCTCGGGCACGATGCGGATGCGGCCACTGCGCACCGCCTCCAGGGCCGGCCCGGCCAGGGGCGCCATCTTGACGAACCACTGCGTCGAGATGCGCGGCTCCACCACGGTGGCGCAGCGCTGGCAATGCCCCACGGAGTGCCGGTGCGGCTCGGTCTTTACCAGGTCGCCCGCCGCGTCGAGGTCCGCCACCAGGCGGCGGCGCGCCTCCAGCGCGTCGAGGCCGGCGTAGGGGCCGGCGTTGGCGTTCATGGTGCCGTCGTCGGTCATCACGTCGACGAGTTCGAGCCCGTGCCGCTGGCCGATCTCATAGTCGGTCGGGTCGTGGGCGGGGGTCACCTTGACGGCGCCGGTGCCAAAGGCGGGGTCCACCGCCTCGTCGGCGATCACCGGGATCACCCGGCCGATGGCGGGCAGCCGCAGGCGGGCGCCCACCATGTCAGCATAGCGGCCGTCCTCCGGGTGGACGGCCACGGCGGTATCGCCGAGGATCGTCTCGGGGCGGGTGGTGGCCACGGTGATGCTGCGCCGGCCATCCTCGGTCCAGTAGCGCACGTACCAGAGGCTCGTCTCGGCCTCTTCGTGCTCCACCTCGAGGTCTGAGATGGCCGTGGTGCAGCGGGGGCACCAGTTCACCAGGTACTGGCCGCGGTAGATCAAGCCGCGCTCGTACAGGCGCACGAACGCCTCACGCACGGCGGCCGAGAGCCCCTCGTCAAAGGTAAAGCGCTCACGCTCCCAGTCGCACGATACGCCGAGGCGGCGGTGCTGCTCGGTGATGCGGGCGTGGTAGATCTCCTTCCACTCCCAAGAGCGGCGGATGAACTCCTCGCGGCCCAGGTCCTGGCGGGTGATGCCCTCCTTGGCCAGCTCGCGCTCGACCACGTTCTGGGTGGCGATGCCGGCATGGTCGGTGCCCGGCACCCAGAGGGTCGCATCGCCGGCCATACGGTGATGGCGGATGAGGGCGTCCTCCACCGCGGCCGTCAGGGCGTGGCCCAGGTGCAGCGCGCCGGTGACGTTGGGGGGCGGCATGGAGATGACAAAGGGCTGCCGGCCGTTCAGGGGGCCCGGGCGAAAGTAACCCTGCGCCTCCCACCAGTCGTAGAGCGGTTGCTCGATCTGGCCGGCGTCGTAGGTCTTGGACATCTCGGCGGGCAAAGGCGCCTTGGCGTGCATATGCGTGTTCCTCCTCGGCCGGCCGGCGGCCCCTGCCGCGGCCCGGCTCTGCTCTGGGTGCGCCTTCTCGGCCGGGGGCGGGGAAACAGAAAACGCTCCCCGCGCCCCAGAGAAGGCATCTCTCGGAAGAGAGGGCATCTCGGAGGCGAAAGAAGCGTCTTTCGCGGTACCACTCCGATTCGGCAGGCCGCCCGATGCGACGTGCCGCACTCGTAGCGCGCTAACGGGCGCACCCGCACCGGCCTACTGTGCTTTCAGCCGGCAGACTCCCAGGCGACCTTCGGCAGCGGCCTCTGTGAGGGGCTTTCAGCCGGTGACCCCTCGTCTCTGGCAGGGTGGCGCTGCGTACTCCTCCTGCTCCACGTCTTTCACCCGCCATTATAGCACCGCAGTGCGGCGGCGTCAACTTTTCTTGGCGCGTTCTCGATGGGCGGGACGCAGTCGGCCGAGGGTCGGCGCGCCCGCCCTAGCCCTGGCGGCCGGTGAACTGCTCGGTAAAGCTCTCGCCGGCGCGGTACTCGCGCCGCCAATCCCCCGCCTCGCGGGCCGCGACGGCCAGCGCCCCGAGGAGGCCGCTCGCCAGCGCCGGCAGCGGCGCCCCTGCCAAAGCCAGGAGCGGCACGACCAGCACCATGGTCAGGGCGGTGCTGCGCGCGTCGTGCCGCAAGAGGCGACGGGCGCCGAGCCACAGCGGGATGGCCACGGCCAGCGCCGCCCCCGTCGGGAGCGGCGCCTGGGCCGCCAGCATGCCGGCCAGCGTCGAGAGGCCCACCCCGCCGCGAAAGCCAATGTACGCCGACCAGTTGTGCCCGACCACGGCGGCCGCGCCGGCCACGGCCCCCGCCCAGCCCGGCCCCGGCCCCGCGCCAGGGCACAGCAGGCGCGCCAGGAGCACCGCGCCCGCCGCCTTGGCCAGGTCGCCGAGGCCCGAGAGGGCCCCGATCCAGGCACGCCCGGTGGCGCGGGCCACGTTGGTGCCGCCGGTGTGGCCGCTCCCTACCGACCGCACGTCGGGCGCGCCAGCCAGCCGGCAGGCCAACACCCCGGTGGGCAGAGCCCCCAGGGCGTAACCGAGGAGCGCCGCACCAAGCAGCGTGAGAGGCGTCGTCACGCTCACGCCGGCGCGATGATCCGCAGCACGCCCGGCAGCGTGCGGATCTCGACAGAGTGCAGCGGGATGGGCAGCATCTCCCCGTCGGCATGGCCGATGATGGCATCCTCCGAGGTGATGGTGATCTCTCGCCCGCGCATCAGCCGCACGCGGGGGTCCGTCACGTGCGTGCCGCTGATAAAGCGGGGCACCATCCCGAGCATCGCTACCCTCGGCATCCAGTCGGTGATGGAGAGGTCCAGGATGCCGTCATCGAACTGGGCCTCGGGGGCCACCAGGAAGGAGCCCCCCTCGCGCGGGCCGTTGCAGGCCGCCACCATGACGACCTTCCGCTCGATCGTTTCGCCGTCGATGGTCATCGTGGCACGCAGCGGCTGCATGCTGGAAAAGATCGTCTTGAGCACCACCGGCACGTAGAGGGCCATGCCGCGCATGCGGCGGAACTTGCGCGCCTCCAGGGTGACCCAGCCGTCAAAGCCGAGGCCCACGGCGTTGTCAAAGTAGCGGGTGATGTGGCCGTCCAGGGTCATCTGGCCGACGTCAATGAAACGGGTGTTGCCGCGGACGATCTGCTCGCAGGCCTGGCGGACGTCCACCGGCGCGCCCGACATGACGGCAAAGTCGTTGCCCGAGCCGGCCGGGATGCACCCGAGCGTGGCGGAGGCACCGTCGCCGTTGGCCATCATGCCGTTGACCACCTCGTGCGAGGTGCCATCGCCGCCCACGGCGACGACGATCTGGAAACCGTCGGCCACCGCCTGGCTGGCCAGGTCGATGGCCTGCCCGGCGGCCCGCGTCTCGACGAGGTCAAAGTCGGCGCCCAGTTCCTGGAAGGCCTCACGAATCAGCGGCGTGATGCGCGTGGCGTAGCCCCGGCCGGCCAACGGGTTGACGATGATCTTGATGCTCGGCATGTAGGACCCCTGTCTGCGGTGAGAGTGCGGCGGCGAAAACGGGCCTGATTATAGCGCAACAACACCCGCCGCCCAACCGGGTTACTGGTTGGGCGCGCCTCGGGGCGGGAAGAGGACAAGAAGGACAGGATTCACAGGATTTACAGGATTGATAGGATGGATGCATGGGCTCCTTTCGTCCCTGGTAGTCCTGGTTCCATAGCCCCCATCATAATCCGTTAGGCTCTCCAAATCCTCCCAATCCTGTAAATCCTGTCCTTCTTCTCTCCGTTTCTGCAAGGCGGCACTCGCGCTGGATGGGGCGGCCGCCTATACTCCCTGCGCTGCCTGTACCTACGCAGAGGGGGACCATGGACTCTCGTGAACGTACCTTCCTGACCCTTGAGCACGGGCCGGCCGACCGGTTGCCCCGCGACTTTTGGGCCTCCGACGCCATGATCCGGCGCATCGAGGCCGAGTCTGCCGCGCCGTACGCCGCCTTTCTCGATGCGCACGACGTCGACCTGCGCTACATCGCCGGCCCGCGCTACGGCGGCCCTCCCCTGGGCCAGGGGCGAGACATCTGGGGCGTCCTGCGCAGGGAGGTCCAGGTGCCGACCGCCCACGGCACCGAGCGCTACTCGGAGGTGGCCGCCTCTCCCCTGGCCGGGTGCGACAGCGTCGAGAGCCTCCTCGCCTACCCGGGCTGGCCCTCGCCCGACCACTATGACTATGGCGTCGTCCGCGAGCAGTGCCGCGCCCTGCGCGAGGCGGGGCGCGTGGTCTGCTTCATGGGCGACCGGCTCAACCGCGTGGCCCAGCTCAAGCCGGCCATGTACCTGCGGGGGATCGAGCAGGCCCTGCTCGACCTCGCCCTGCGCACCGACCTGGCCGAGGCCGTCATCGGCCGCATCCGCGCCTTCTACCGCGTCTACCTCGAGCGGGTGCTCGAGGCGGCCGCCGGCGGGATCGACATCGTCGTCACCGGTGACGATTTCGGCGGGCAAGGGGGGCTGCTCGTCTCTCCGGGCACCTGGCGCCGCATGCTGCAGCCCGGCTTTGCCGAGTACCTGCGCATCATCGCCGGGCACGGCGCCCTCTCGATGCACCACACCTGCGGGGCGGTGGCGCCTCTGATCCCCGCCATGATCGCCTGCGGGCTGGACGTGCTCCAGTCGGTGCAGCCGGAGGCGGCCGGCATGGCCCTCGGCGGGCTGATCGATGCCTTCGGCGGGCAGATCGCCTTCCACGGGGGGATCTCGATCCAGCGGACGCTCCCCTTTGGCAGCCCGGACGACGTGCGCCGCGAGGTGCAGGCCGTGGCCGCGGCGGTGGCCGGCCGCGGCGGGTACATCCTCTGCACGGCGCACAACATCCACGCCGATACCCCGACGGCCAACGTCCGGGCGCTCCTGGCCGCCTACGAGGAGTACGGCCGGGGCTGAGCGGCGCTTTCTGGCTCGGCCTGGCCCCTGCGGAACTGCGTCTCATACAGGTGGGCGTACAGACCGCCCTGGGCCAGGAGCGCGGCGTGATTGCCGCTCTCCACGATCCTGCCCCGGTCGATCACCAGGATCTCGTCGGCCGCCAGGATGGTGCTCAGGCGGTGGGCGATGACGATGCTGGTGCGCCCGGCCATCACCCGGCTCAGCGCGTCCTGGATCAGCGCCTCCGACTCCGAGTCGAGGCTGGAGGTGGCCTCGTCCAGCACCAGGATGCGGGGGTCCTTGAGGATTACGCGGGCCAGCGCCAGGCGCTGCTTCTCACCGCCGCTCAGGCGGTAGCCCCGCTCACCGACGATGGTGTCGTACCCGTCGGGCAGGGCGCGGATGAACGCGTCGATGTTGGCCACGCGGCAGGCCGCCTCCAGCTCTTCCTGGGTCGCGTCGAGCCGGGCGTAGGCCAGGTTGGTACGGATCGTGTCGTGGAACAGGTAGGTTTCCTGGGTGACCATGCCGATCTGGGCGGAGAGCGACTCGAGCGTCAGGTCGCGCAGGTCATGCCCGTCGAGGCGGATGGCCCCCTCGGTCGGGTCGTACAGCCGGGGGATCAGGTAGGTCAAGGTCGTCTTGCCGGCGCCGGAGGGGCCCACCAGCGCCACCAGCGCGCCCGGCGCGGCCCGGAAGGAGACCCCTTCCAGGGCGATGGTGCGTGCCTGGGTGTGCGGCGCGGCCTCGGCGGTCGCCTGGGCGGGCCGCGCGCCCGAGAGGGCCGCCGTGACGCTGTCCATACTGCCGTAGCGGCGTACGTCGCTCAGCACGGCCTCGTCGCCGGTCTCGTAGCGAAAGGTGACGTCGTCAAAGACGATCTCGCCAGAGACGTCGTGCACGGCCAGCGCGTCCGGCTTTTCCGGGATGTCGACGGGGAGGTCGATCACCTCAAAGACGCGCTCAAAGCTGACCAGCGAGGTGGCGAAATCGACCGGCGCGTTGGAGAGGCCCTGCAGCGCCGTGTACAGGTTGCCCAGGTAGGACCCAAAGGCGACGATGGTGCCTACGGTAAAGGCCTCCTGGATGACCAGGTAGCCCCCCAGGCCGTAGACGAGGGCCGTGCCCACGGCGCTCACCAGGCCGATGATCGCCCCGAACAGCGAGCCCGAGTAGGCCCGCTGCACGCCCAGGTCGCGCACCTCGGCGGCGCGCTGGCTGAAGCGGTCCACCTCCAGGCGGCGGCGGCCGAACAGCTTGACGAGCAACGCCCCGCCGATGTTGAGCGTCTCGTTCATCATGGCGTTCATCTGGGCGATCGACTCCATCTGCTTGCGCGCCACCACGCGCAAACGGCCCGCCAGCATCCGCGCCGCCACGATAAAGAGGGGCAAGACGGTGACGGTGATCAGCGTCAGCCGCCACTCGAGCGTGAACATCACGGCCAAAAGCGCCGTCGCCCGCACGATCTGCGTGATGATGCCGACCAAGGTGCTGCTGATGGCGTTTTGCGCGCCCACCACGTCGTTGTTCAGGCGGCTCATCAGCTCGCCCACCTTGGTGTTGGTGAAAAAACGCAGCGACATGCGCTGTAGCGACCCGTACAGGGCCAGGCGCAGGTCGTAGATCACCCCCTCGCCGACCAGCGCACTGAGGCGCCGCTGGGCCACGCCCAGCGCCGCGTTCAGCGCTGGGATGGCCAGGAGCGCCGCCGACAGCCAGACCAGCCGCTGCATGTTCTTGGCGGGGATGGTCCTATCCAGCAGGTCGCGGATGATGAGTGGGGTGAGCAGGGCCAGCCCCGAGCTGGCCACGATGGTGAGGAGCATGCCGAGGATCGGCCAGCGGTAGGGGCCGGCGTAGCGGAGCACCCGCCGCAGGAGGTGGCCCGTCACGTGGGGTTTCTCGTCAGGGGCCTCCACCAGCCGCCGAAAGCCGCGCTGCATCATCATGGCAACACCTCACTTGGGCTCAGGAGGCCGGCCCCGATCACGCCGGCCCCCGCCCGCCGCGGGCTAGGCCCCCCGCCGGCCCCCGAACAGCGTCCAGAGGCCCTCGGCGTCCAGCCCCCGCTCGTACGGGCTCGGGTCATGGTCCGGCAGGTTGGGGTCAGCCCAGGCGCACAGCGTCGGCATGTCCACGTCATAGGGGTCGCTGCGCAGAGGCTCGGGCAGGCCCAGGGCGTCGAGCGCCGCGGTCTCACCCTCATAAAGGGTCACATAGTAGGCCGTCCAGTAGTAGAGAAAGGGCAACAGTGAGGTTCCGACAACGGCGAGGGACTCGGCGTCAAAGATCTCTCCGGTGTCGAGGATTGGATGGTCAAACGGCGTGCCGGGGGTCTCAGGCAGCCAGATGCCGAAGGTCTCCTCCGAGCCGTTGCCGCCAAACTGGAGCACCTCCTCCGGCACCGACCAATGGTACTCTCTCATCGCGTCTGTAGTGGTTACCAGCGAAAAGTCGTCATCCGCGCACTCCAGCGGGTGAATCCTCAGGTTGCCCGCCAGGAGGTCCCCGCCGTTGCAGAAGCGGTAGAGGGTGCGCAGGCTCTCGGGCAGCCGGATCCCCAGTTTCCCCTCGGCGCGAAGGATCTCCTCCTCCGTAGCGGGCGGGCCGAACTTGTGTAGCGGCGCGGAGAGCCGCCAGGCGCGGAAGAGATGTTGCCAGTCCATGGAGCCTGCTCCTTGTGCCGTTCGTGCCGCGGGTCGATGCTTCCCGGCCTGCCCCCAGCGGAGGCCTTGGCGAAATGATAACAGCAGGCCTGCGCATGGTCAAGAAGTAGAGTCAACCACACTCGGCCCCAGCTACCGCCCCCCAGTTGACACCTCCCCACCCCCCTCCTAGAATGGGCGGCGGTGCCAACCGAGTAGCCATAGGGAGCCCATGACCATCGCGAGCGGCGCAGAATCCGGCGCGACCACCCGGTACCGGGTGCCCTCGGGCACCGCGGAGGCGGAGCTGGTCGTCAAGAACTCGATCTTTATCGGCACGGCCGGCCCCGCGCCCAACGCGGAGGCCGCCCAGGCCTTTATCGACGGCGTGCGCGCCGCCTACCCCGATGCCAACCACCACGCCTGGGCCTACCGCATCGAGGGCGGCCCACAGGGGGAGATCGGTTCCTCCGACGATGGCGAGCCCGGCGGCACGGCCGGCCGGCCGATGCTGGCCATCCTGGAGGGCAGCGGCATCTGCGAGATCGTCGTGGTCGGCACGCGCTACTTTGGCGGGATCAAGCTGGGCACCGGCGGCCTGGTGCGCGCCTATGGCGCCGCCGCGCGCGAGGCGCTCAAGGAGCTCCCCACCGAAGAGCGGGTGCTGCACCTGCTCGCCGATCTGACCGTCGACTATGCCCTGTACGGCAACCTGCGCTACCTCTTTCCCCAGCAGGGCGTGCGCATCGAGGAGGAGACGTTCGCCGAGCGGGTCACGCTGCGCATCGCCGTCCCCGCCGAGGCGTTTGACGAGGTGTCCGAGTCTCTGCGAGAGCTCACCAACGGAGAGGTGCGCCTGCCCGAGCGGGTCGCTGGCCAGCGCTACTATGCCGAGGCGTAGCGCCCGCCGCGCCCGCCCGCCGCGAGGATCCCCTGAACAGGCCATGAACAGGCCATGAACAGGCCATGAGAAGGCCATGAGAACGCCATGAGAACGCGCCACACCCTCCCCACCCTAGCCCTTTCCCTGCTCGTCGCCCTGCTTGTGGCGGCCTGCGGGCCGCGCCACGAGGGGCCGGCCATCGTCGTGGCGGGCGGCCCTTCCGAAGAGGCCCTCCTCCTGGCGGAGATGGCGCTGGTCCTGCTCGAGGAGAACGGCTACGCGACGGAGAGCCAGATCGGCCTCCCCACCGACGAGGCGGCGCGTGCCGCGGTCGAGGGTGGCAGCGCCGACCTGTACTTTGCCTACACCGGCGAGACCTGGTCGGCCGGTCTGCATCACCATGAGCCGCTGGCTGACGCGGACCTGCTCTTTCGCCGCATCCGTGCCGAAGACGCCGAGGGCGGCATCGCCTGGCTGGGGCCGATCGCGGCGGAGGCGCGCCTGGCCCTGGTGGTGGTCCCGGCCCTGGCCGAGGCGGGCGGCCTGCGCGCCGCCAGCGACCTGGCGAGTTACCAGCGACGTGTGGAGCCGAACCTGCGCATCTGCGCCCCCGAGGGGCTGGCCGAGGCCGCCGCGGGGGTGCGCGGGCTGGAGCGGGTCTATGGCCTGCGCTTTGGGCGGCGCGTGGTGGCCGGCGCCAGCCGCGAGGAGGGCTACCGGGCCCTGGCGGCCGGGGAGTGCGACTGCGCCCTGGCCTACACGAACGACTCGGCCGTGCGGCTCGGGGAGGTGCAGGTGCTGGCGGATGACCGCGCCTTTGCGCCGCCCTCCAGCCTGGCCCTGGGCGTGCGGCGGGAACGGCTCGACGCCTACCCCGCGCTCGAGGAACTGCTGAACCGCCTGGTAGAGTCGATCGACGAGGAGGCCCTGACGGCCCTCGAGCGGCAGGTGGCCGTCCATGGCATGGATCGCCGGGCCGCCGTGCGCGCCTTTCTGCGGCGGGGCGACCTGTTGCCCACCTGGCCGAACCTGCCCGGCCGCGAGAAGTGAGGCGGGGCCAGGTGGGGCGCGCCTCCCCAGGACCGCCTTTTTGCCATGTGATATAGTGCCGTGCCCGAATCGCCCCGATACCGCAGGAGGAATGGCCCCATGCAGACCGTCGTCAGAAGCAAGACCCAAGAGGTGATCATCAGCCCCGAGCACCCCACCGTCATTATCGGCGAGCGCATCAACCCCACCGGTAAAAGACTGCTGGCCCAGGCGCTGGCCGATAAGGACATGGGGCGCGTCCAAAAGTTGGCCCTCTCACAGGTGGCCGAGGGCGCCGACATTCTGGACGTCAACGTCGGCGCTGCCGGGGTCGACGAGGTGGAGCTCCTGCCCATGGCCGTCCGCGCCGTGATGGAAGTGACCGAGGTGCCCATCTGCGTGGACTCGGCCAACCCCGACGCCCTGCGCGCCGCGCTGCGCGTCGTCGAGGGCAAGGCCCTGATCAACTCGGTGAACGGCGAGGAAAAGTCGCTGGCCCGCGTGCTGCCGCTGGTCAAAGAGTTCGGCACGGCCGTCATCGGCCTGTGCATGGACGACGACGGCATCCCCGCCACCGTCGCGGGGCGCGTGGCGGTGGCCCGCAAGATCGTCGAGCGCGCCGCGACCTACGGGATCCCGGCGGAGGACATCCTCATCGACTGCCTGGCCCTCAGCGTCTGCACCGACGCCACGGCCGGCAGCGTTACGCTCAGCGCCATCCGCGCCGTGCGCGAGGAACTGGGCCTGAACATGACCCTAGGCGCCTCGAACGTCTCTTTCGGCCTGCCCGACCGCGAGGCGATCAACGAGGTGTTCCTGTCCATGGCCATGCAGAACGGCGTGAACGCGCCGATCGTGAACCCCAGCCCGGCGCGCAAGGGGATCCTCATCTCCGACCTGGTGATGGGGCGCGACGAGTACGCCATGCGCTACGTGGGGTACGTCCGTTCCAAGCGTTAGGCATATCGGGCCACGCAGGGGCACGTTATTGACGCATTACTGATGGGATCGAACGGCCACGGGCCGCGGATTCCGCGGCCCGTGGCCGTGTGGGTAGGAGGCGGGTATGGCACTCGCGCTGGGCATCGATACGGGCGGCACCTATACCGACGCGGTCCTGGTGGACCATGAGACGAGCCGCGTCATCGCGCAGGCCAAGGCGCTGACGACCAAGGGGGACCTGGCGGTCGGCATCCGCCAGGCCATGGAGCGCGTGCTTTGGGAACGGCCCAGCGGCGGGGGAGAGGTGCGCCTGGTCTCCCTCTCGACCACCCTGGCCACCAACGCTATCGTTGAGGGGAGCGGCGCGCCGGTGTGTGCCCTCCTGATCGGCTACGAGGGGCGCACCAAGGACGTGGCCTCGCTGGTGCGCGCCCTGGGTACCGAGCGCTATGCCCTGATCCCTGGCGGGCACGACATCTCTGGCGAAGAGTTCCAGCCGCTCGACCTGGCCGCCGCGCGGCGGGCCATTGTCGCCCACGCCCCGCACGTGCAGGCCTTTGCCATCTCGGGGTTTTTCGGCACGCGCAGTCCCGCCCACGAGCTGGCCGTGCGCGACCTGGTGCGTTCCCTCACGCCCCTGCCGGCCACCTGCGGGCATGAGCTGACCCATCGCCTCGACGCGTTGCGGCGGGCCGCCACGGTGACGCTGAACGCCAGCCTGATCCCCCTGCTGCGTGACCTGATCGCTGCCGTCGAGGCGGCCATGCAGGCCGAGGGCCTCCGCGCACCGCTCATGGTCGTCAAGGGGGATGGCTCGCTGATGGCCGCGGCGGTGGCCATGGAACGCCCCATCGAGACGATCCTCTCCGGCCCGGCGGCCTCTGCCGTCGGCGCCCGCCACCTGGCCGGCGCCGAAGACGCCGTCGTCGTGGACATGGGCGGCACCACCACCGATATCGCCCTGCTGCGCAAGGGCCGGCCGCGGCTCAGCCCCCAGGGGGCCGAGGTGGGCCGCTGGCGCACCATGGTGGAGGCGATCGACGCCCACACCGCCGGCATCGGCGGGGATTCCCGCGTGGCCTATGATGAGCAGGGCGACCTGTGCGTGGGCCCGCGGCGGGTGATGCCCCTCTCCTGGCTCTCTTCGGTGCACGGCGGGGTGCGCCCCGAGCTGGAGGAGCAGGCCGCCCTCCTCGCCAGGCGCCCCCAGGAGGCCACCGGCGAGTTCCTGGTCCTGCTGCGCGAGTATCCCCTCGGCGAGGCCGGCGAGCCGCCGACGGCCGCCGAACTGCTCGAGGCGCTCCGGCAGGGGCCGCTCTCTCTGCGGCGCGTGCAGGGGCTGCTGCGCTACCCATCCCTCTACGCCGGCTACCTCGAGCGGCTCGAGCGGCGCGGCGCCGTGGCGCGGGCCGGGCTGACGCCCACCGACGCCGCCCACGTGCTGGGGCTGTACGACGCCTGGGACGGGGCCGCGGCGCTCTTCGGCGCCCGCCTGCTGGCCGAACGCCACGGCCTGGAGGTGGAGGCGCTCTGCCGCCGGGTGATCGAGCTGGCCTCCCGGCAGGTGGCCCGCGAGATCGTGACCAAGGCCATGGGCGAGGACGGCCTGAACGGCCACCACGCCGAGGTCGACTCGGCCCTGGTGGCCAGCGCCCTGCTCCCCCAGGATGACGGCCTGCTCGACCTGACGCTGCGTCTGCGGCCGGCCATCGTGGCGGTGGGCGCCCCGGTGGGGACCTATCTCCCGCGCGTGGCGGACCTCCTGCACACGCGCCTGATCGTGCCGGAGCACTCGGCTGCCGCCAGCGCCGTCGGGGCGGTGGTGGGCAGCGTGGTCTCTCGCGTGCACGTGCTGGTGGCCCCCCAGCAGGAGGGCGAGGTCCTGCGCGTGAACCTGCCCGGCGAGGCGGTCGAGTTCGGCACCCTGCCCGAGGCGCTGGCCTACGCCCAGGCACGCGGGGTGGAGCTGGCCCGCGAGGGGGCGCTGCGGGCCGGCGCCGCCGAGGTCGAGATCGAGGTGGAGCGGCAGGACCGCACCGCGCCGGTGGCCAACGGCTGGGGGCAGGATGTCTACGTCGAGACGCGCTTCCTGGTGACGGCCCTGGGCCGCCCCCGCCTGGCCGACGAGTGAGCGGGCCTGGCTGACAGGGAGAAGAGGAAGAAGGACAGGATTTACAGGATTGACAGGATTATAAAGCATTACGCAATCGTAAGCCGACCTAAGGCGAGATAGTACCAAGACGACGGCCCATCTGTCTTTCCAATCCTGTAAATCCTGTAAATCCTGTCAATCCTCCTAACCCCGCGGGGGAGGCGTGCTGCGCGCAGGGGCGCCGGGTTGTCGTAATCGAGGGATTCCTGTATAATAGGCGCCATTCAGACGTCCGGGGCCGCGGTCCGCGGCGCGCTATTGATATACAGAGGGGCAATGGAACGAATTGGACGCGTAGCCCGTGTGATGGGCGTGGTGGTCGACGTCCGCTTTGCCGCGGCCGACCTGCCCAGTATCCCGAGTGCCCTCCTGCTCAAGCGCCCTGGCCTGCCTGACCTCGTTCTGGAAGTACAGGAACACGTGGATCCGCGCACGGTGCGCTGCGTGGCCATGTCCTCCACCAGCGGCCTGAACCGCGGCATGGAAGTGGTCGATAGCGGCCGGCCCATCCGCGTTCCCGTGGGTGAAGAGACCCTCGGCCGCATGTTCAACGTCCTTGGGGAGCCGATCGACTCGGGCCCGCCCTTGGCGGATGACGTCCAGAGGCGCCCGATTCACTCCAGCTCTCCGCCCCTCACCAGCCAGCAACTCCCCGGTGAGATCCTCGTCACCGGCCTGAAGGTGCTCGACCTCCTTACCCCCTATGGCCGCGGCAGCAAGATCGGCCTCTTTGGCGGGGCCGGCGTGGGCAAGACCACGATCGTGATTGAGCTGATCCGCCACTCCACCCGTGACGGCGGCAGCGTGGCCCTCTTTGCCGGCGTCGGTGAGCGCACCCGTGAGGGGAACGACCTGTGGGAGAACATGCGCTCCTCCGGCGTGCTCGGCTCGACCACCCTGGTCTTCGGCCAGATGAACGAGCCCCCCGGGGCGCGCCTGCGCACGCCGCTCACCGCCCTGACCATGGCCCAGTACTTTCGCGATGAGGCCCAGCGCGACGTGCTGGTCTTTATGGATAACGTCTACCGCTACGTGCAGGCCGGCGCCGAGATCTCGGCCCTGCTCGGGCGCCTGCCCAGCGCCGTGGGCTACCAGCCCACCCTGGCCACCGAGATGGGCGAGCTGCAGGAGCGCATCACCACCACCACCGGCGGCGCCATCACCGCCGTGCAGGCCATCTATGTGCCGGCCGACGACATCACCGACCCGGGAGTGGTGGCCGCCTTTGCCCACCTGGACGCGATCACGGTGCTCTCGCGGCGCCTCTCGAGCCAGGGGCTCTACCCGGCGGTCGACCCGCTGGCCTCCTCCTCCAAGCTTTTGGCGGCCCACTATGTGGGCGAGCGGCACGTGCGCATCGCCACCCAGGTGCGCGAGGTGTTGGCCAAGTACGAGGCGCTCCAGGACATCATCTCCATCCTCGGTACCGAGGAGCTTTCGGAG
Source organism: Anaerolineae bacterium (assembly GCA_040768605.1). Taxonomy (GTDB): domain Bacteria; phylum Chloroflexota; class Anaerolineae; order UBA1429; family UBA1429; genus JAAZBY01. Next base: position 95,195 of record JAXGMP010000004.1, read on the forward strand.
GAGGACCGCCGCACCGTCCGCCGGGCGCGCCGCCTGCAGCGCTTCCTCACCCAGCCCTTCTACGCTACCGAGCAGTTCACCGGCCAGCCCGGCCGCTACGTCCCCCTGGAAGACACCCTGGACGGCTTTGAGCAGATCCTCCGCGGCGATCACGACGACCTCCCCGAACAGGCCTTCTACATGGTGGGCGGGATCGCCGAGGCCATCGAAAAGGCCCGCGCGCTGTGAGCGCCGTGCAACCCGGCCAGGTGCACCTGAGCATCGTGACGCCCGAGCAAGTCCTTTTTGACGGGCCGGTCGAGTGGGCACGGGTGCCCCTGGAGGACGGGCTGATCGGCATCTGGCCCGGGCATGATTCCCTCATCGCGACCCTCGGCCCTGGCGAGGTCGAGTACCTGGCCGGCGGAGAGGTCGCCCGCCTCGGGGTGGAGAGCGGCCACCTGCGGGTGACCGAGTCGCGCTGCGTGGTGATGGTGAGCCTGCTGGCCGGGGAAGGGGAAGCTGCGGCGCCGGCCGCGCAGGCGGACCTCCTGGATGAGGTCGCTCGGGCGCTGGGGGAGGTGCTCCCTGCTGACGCCGTGCGCCAGGTAGGGGGTGCCTAGCGTGGTCTCCGTAGGCGACCTGGCGATCGGCTTGGGCCTCGGGGCGCTGGCGGGCGCCGCCCACCTGCTGGCGCTGCGTCGCGCCGTGGCCGGGTTGGCCGGGGCCGATCCGCAGACGGCGCAGCGTCGCCTTACGGGCGGGTATTTCGTGCGGGTGGGCGCCTTCCTGCCCCTCCTGTACTGGGCAGCGGTGACCGGGCTGGGCGCCTCGTTGGGCCTGGTGGGCGGGCTGCTCTTGGGCCGAACCCTGACGTACGGCCTTGTCGAGCGCGGCGGGCGGGATGATGCGCCAGGGCAGACGGAAACGCGGGAGCGGTAGGTGGATATCGAGAGCATCTTCCCGCGCACGGTAGTCACCATCCTGGGGGTGTCGGTACGCGACAGCGTCCTCCAGGCGCTTCTGGTGGTCCTCGTGCTCGGGGGGCTGGCCATCGTCAGCGCCCGGCGGTACCGCGCCTGGAACCCGCCCTCCTGGCAACTGGTGGTGGAGGCGCTGGTCGAGTATGTGGAGAGCCTGGTGCGCGACACGTCGGGCCGGGCCATCCCCGAGGTGGTGCCCTTTCTCACCACACTGATCCTGTTCATCGCCGTGGCGAACATCCTGGGCGTGTTCCCCATGCTGCAGGCGCCCACGCGCGACCTGAACACCACCACGGCGCTGTCTATGGTGGCGCTGGGTTCCTGGTTGTACTATGGCGTCCAGGCGAACGGCCTGCGCGGGTACCTGCGCTCGTATATCGAGCCGACGCCGATCATGCTGCCGCTGAACGTGCTGGGCGTGGTCAGCAGAATGCTGTCGATGGCGCTGCGCCTTTTCGGCAACGTCATCGCCGGAGAGATGATCGGCGCGGTGCTCTTTGCCCTGGTGCCGGTGCTCGGCCCCTTGCCGATGACGCTCCTGGGCCTGCTGACGTCGCTATTGCAAGCCCTGGTCTTTACCGTGCTGACCTTTGTCTTTATTGTCGATGCCATGGGGCAGGAGGACGAGCCGGCGCCGCCCGGCCCGCCCTGAGGCCCCCGAGCCGTGAGGAGTGTGAGACAACATGAGTGATGCCGCCCAGTTCGCTATCGTGAGCACGATCGTCATCGGGGTGACCATCGTGCTCGGCACGATCGTCCCCACGTTGATGGAGGGGCGCGCCGTGGCCCGTGCCTTTGACAACATGGCCCGCCAGCCCTCCGTGGCCGACCGCATCCGCGGGCTGCTGTTCGTTGTGATGGCCATCCTCGAATCGGGAGCCATCTATGTGTTGCTGATCTGCCTCATTCTGCTGTTCGCCAACCCGTTTCGGGGCACGTTCTAGGCGAAGGGATACGTCCGCATGCTTCAGCTGGATTGGCAGACAGTCTTACAACAGATTATTAACTTTACGGTCTTGTTTGGTTTGCTATACTGGTTTCTCTTTAGGCCACTGCGAACCAAGCTGAACGAGCGCGCCCGGCTCATCGCCGAGACGTTGCAGAGCGCTCGCGACCAGGAGGCCGACGCCGCACGCCTGCGCGCCGAGTACGAACGGCGCCTGCATGGCCTGCGTGAAGAGGCCGATGATATCATCGCCGAGGCCCGCCGCGAGGCGGACGAACACGGCGCCGAGATGCTCGCGGAAACGCGCCGACGCATCGACCGCCTGACCGACGACATGCGCGCCGACCTGGCCCGCCAGCGCGACGAGATCGTGGCGCAGAACTATGAGGGCATCCTCGACGCCATCGTCGACGTGAGCGCCAACGTCGTGCAGTCCGTCACCACGCGGCGCGCCCACGACGACCTGGTGCAGAACTTTTGCGCCAGCATCTACCGCCTGCCGCCGGAAGAGGTGGCCGAATACCGCCGCGCCATCGAGGGCCGCCACCCCGTGGCCCTGGTGGCCACGCCGGTGCCCCTCTCGCCCGAGCAGACCAAGACCGTCTCCGACACGTTCTCCTCTCTGCTGGACCGGCAGGTGGAGCTCCAGGTGCGCGTGGTGCCCGAACTAGTGGCCGGCATCCAGGTGTCGGTGGCCAACAAGCTGCTGGATAACACCATCCGGCAGCAGCTCCACCGCGTGCGCGACCGTGTGCGCCGCGACCTGGTAAGCCGTATGGAAGCAGGTGCCTAGCATGCCTGACGCCACGAGAGACGCACCGCTCTCCCCGCCCGCCGCTGAGGGCGCGCGGCCTGTGGGGGCTGCGCCGCTGGCCGGCACGTTCGGCCCCCCCTCCGAACCGTTGGGGGGCGAGGTGCCCGCCAGGGCGCTGCGCCGCCTGCGGCACCGCCCGCAGGCCGCCCTAGAGACGCTGCTGGCCGGCTTTGTGCGCGAAAGCCATGCGGCCCACCCGGGCGTGCAGGCCAAGGACGTCGGCATCGTCCGCCAGGTGGGCGACGGGGTCGCCTCGGTGTGGGGCTTGCCGCAGGCGCAGACCGACGAACTGCTCCTCTTCCCCTCCGGCGTGACGGGCCTGGTCATGAACCTGGAGAGCGACTGGATCGACTGCATCCTCCTGGGCCCCTACGACGGCATCCAGGGGGGCGACCTGGTGTGGCCCACGGGCCGGCGCATCCTCGTCCCGGTGGGTGAGCGGCTGCTGGGCCGCGTCGTCAACCCCCTGGGCGAGCCGGTCGATGGCAAGGGGCGCCTCCTGGCCGACGAGCGGCGCTTTATCGAGCGCGCGGCGCCGGGCGTCGTCGAACGGCAGGCCGTCGACCAGCCTCTCCATACCGGCATCAAGGCGGTGGACGCCATCGTGCCGGTGGGGCGCGGCCAGCGCGAGCTGATCGTCGGCGACCGCCAGACCGGCAAGACCAGCCTGGCCCTCGATGCCATCATCCACCAGAAGGACCAGGGCGTCGTCTGCGTCTACGTCAGCATCGGGCAGCGCAAGTCTTCGGTGTTGCAGGTGATCGACGCGCTGGAGGCGGCCGGCGCCATGGAGCACACCATCGTCGTGATGGCCTCCCCCGACGAGCCGCCGGCGCTGGTGTACCTGGCCCCCTACGTGGGCATCACCATGGCCGAGTACTACCTCGACCATGGCCGCGACGTCCTGATCGTCTACGACGACCTGACCCGCCATGCCGACGCCTACCGGGAGCTATCGCTCTTGCTGCGGCGCCCGCCCGGGCGCGAGGCCTACCCCGGCGACATCTTTTACCTGCACGCCCGGCTCCTGGAGCGCTCGGCGCGCCTTTCCGACGAGCACGGCGGCGGCAGCATCACGGCCCTGCCCATCGTGGAGACGCGGCGCGGCAACATCTCGGCCTACATCCCCACCAACCTGATCTCCATCACTGACGGGCAGATCTACCTGAGCCCGGAGCTCTTTAACCAGGGGGTGCGCCCGGCGGTGGACGTGGGGCTGTCGGTCTCACGGGTGGGCGGGGCGGCCCAGGCGCCGATCATGCGCCGGGTGAGCGGCCAGCTCAAGCTGGAGCTGGCCCAGTACGAAGAGGTGGCCCACTTTGCGCGCTTTGGCACCGAGATCGACCGCGCCACCCAGCAACAGATCGCCCGCGGCGTGCGCCTGCGCGAGGTGCTCAAGCAGGCCGCGCATGAGACGCTCGAGCTCTGGCAGCAGGTCCTGATCCTCTACGCCGCCACCAGCGGCTACATCGACGGGCTCGAGGTGGCCCAGGTGCGCGAGTACGAGCGCGCCCTGTGGACCTATGCCCGGCGGGAGTATCGCAGCGTCATCCGCCGCATCGAGCAGGAGCGCGCTCTCGATGGGGACCTGGAGCGCGACCTCGAGGCGCTGATGGCCGCTTTCGGCGAGGAATTCGCCCGGGACCGCGACTGATGGAGGACCTCGAGCGGATCAAGGACCGCCTGGAGAACATCCAGAGCGTCGAGCCGATCGTGACGTCGCTGCGCACCATCGCCATGGGCGGGTGGCAGGTGGCGCTGCGCCGCATGCGCGCCAGCAACGCCTACCTGGCCCACCTGTCCGAGGTGTTGCGCGTCCTGGTGCCGCTGGTGTCCGAGGATGACCTGCGCAGGGCGCTGGTGGTCCGCCGGGCCACGCCGCTCCGGCCGGCGATGCTGGTGATCGCCTCCGAGCGGGGGCTGTGCGGCGCCTACAACGACGTGGTGTTGACCGGTGCTGAGCGGCTGATCGCCGAGCAGCAGGTCCGCTCCGACCTGGTGCAGGTGGCGGCGCTGGGCAGCCGCGCCGCGGCCCATTTCACCTCGCGTGGCTGGCCGCTCCTCCTGAGTGAGGCGCTGCCGGTGACGCGGGTGCCCTCCTGGGGCCTGGTGCGGGGCCTGGCGGCGCGGCTCATCGGGCTGTTGGGCCAGGGAGAGATCGACGGCATCTATGTGATCGGCGCGCCCTACCAGGCCACGGCCACGCCGGAGCCGGTTTCACGGCTGTGGCTGCCGATCGACGCCAGCGTCCTGCCCGTCGATGAGGAGCCGGTTTGGCCGCAGCCGATCGTCGAGACGGACCCGCACCCGATGTTCCGGCAGGCCGTCGCCGACCGCGCCCTGGTGAGCCTGTACCGCATGGTGATGGAATCGTCCGCCAGCGAGCAGTCCGCGCGCTACCGCGCCATGGATTCGGCCACCAGCAACCTGGCGCGCCTGATCGAAGAGCTGACGCTGGCCTACCACACCGCCCGCCAACACGCCATCACCATGGAGATGCTCGACCTCATCGGTGGAACGGGTGGCCTGCGCGGCCCCGGCGCGCCACCGCGGTAACGGAGTTCTGGCCGCGCCCCCGGGCGGGGAAAGTCCGCGGCACCTGGAAGGACGAACGCACGTGTGGAATCGGGTGGTGCTCCTGGTGGCCGGGGTGGCCCTGGGGTGGAACGTGGTCAACTACTTGGTGGCCCCGGCGGAGCGGGCCCGCCGGCATCGCACCGTGGCCATCGTGGCCGCGCTGGCCGGCCTGGGCATGGCCGCCTGGCTGGTACCGACCTCCGGCGCCGGCGGCCTGCTGCTCGCGCTGTTCGTGCTGCTGGCCACGGCCCTGGTGGCCTATGCCGGCCACGCCCGCGAGGCGAGCAAGGTCGATGAGCCGCTGCCCCGTGCCCTGCCGCCCCGCCCCGAAGTAGCCGACCCGCGCGTGGCGCTCCTCCTGGTCGCCGATGGGGACCCGCGCACCTACGACGGCCCGGGCCCCTGGGCGCGGCGCCTGCGCCGCTGCGAGGCCGCCGGCCGCCCGACGCCGCACTGGTTCGCCCGGCCGTGGGCCTTGGCCCGCATTCGCGCGGCCTACGCGCGCCTGGCCCCTACCGAGACGGCCGAGGGCTGGCTGGGCGGGGTGGCCGCAGCGCTCGGGCAGGCGCTGGGCCCCGGCTATGCCGCGGAGGCCGTCATGCTGAGCGGTGCGCCCTCCCTGGCCTCGACGCTGTCGCGCCTGGCCGAAGCGGGGCACCGCCGGGTGCTCCTGGCGCCGGTTGCCGGCGAGGACGCTCTCCCCGACCTGCTGCGCGGGGAGATCACCCGCTCGCGCGTCCGCGAGTTGGGGGTGCAGGTGACCGTGTTGCCCTCCGGGCCCGACGCGGCCCTTTCGGCGCGCCTCGACGGGCGCCTGCAGGCCCTGCTCAGCGGCCAGGATCCCGCGCCCCTCACTGATCTGGCCGCCCCCCTCGTCGCCGGCCTTGCCGCAGCCGTGCGGGCCGCGCTGCCCGCAGATACGGGGTAGCCCGATGCCCGCCAGTGGCGCGCCCTCCGAGCCCTGCACCGTGGTGATCTTTGGCGCCTCGGGTGACCTTACCCGGCGCAAGCTCGTCCCGGCGCTGCATTCGCTGGCCTGCGAGGGCCTCCTCGATGAGCACACGCAGGTGGTGGGCGTGGCCCGCACGCCCCTCAGTTTGGAGGCCCTGGGCTATCAGCTCTACGACGGCGTCCAGGAATATGCCCGGCTGGACCCCACCGTCTGCGCCCTGTGGCCCTCCTTTGCGGCCCGGATCCACTACCTCTCCGGGGACTATGCCGATCCCGCCACCTACGCCGCGCTGGCCAGCGTGCTCGACGGGCTGGACCGCACCCACGGTACCGGCGGAAATCGCCTCTTCTACCTGGCCCTGCCGCCCGCCCTGTACCCCGAGGTGGTCGCCAGGCTGGGCGAGGCGGGTTTGCAGCGGAGCCCCCGCGGCTGGGTGCGCATCATCGTGGAAAAGCCCTTCGGCCGCGACCTGGCCTCCGCCCGGGCCCTGAACGCCCACCTGCACGCGAGCTTTGCCGAGGAGCAGGTCTTCCGCATCGACCATTACCTCGGCAAAGAGACCGTTCAGAACGTCCTCCTGTTCCGCTTCGCCAACGCCATCTTTGAGCCGCTCTGGAACCGCAACTACATCGACCACGTGCAGATCACCATGGCTGAGGACGAGGGGGTGGGCCATCGGGCGGGCTACTATGACGGTGCCGGCGTCCTGCGAGACATCTTCCAGAACCACCTCCTGCAACTCTTGGCGCTGACGGCCATGGAGCCGCCCTCGGCCCTCAACGCCCGCACCCTGCGCGATGAGAAGGTCAAGGTCCTCCAGGCGGTGCGCCCGCTCAGCCCCGCGGACCTGGTGCAGGGCCAGTACGAGGGCTACCGGCGGGAGCCCCACGTGCGGCCCACCTCGGGCACGCCGACCTATGCGGCCCTGAGGCTGTACGTGGACAACTGGCGCTGGCAAGGGGTGCCCTTTTACCTGCGCAGCGGCAAGGCCTTGGCGGCCAAGACTACCGAGATCTCGCTCGAGTTCCGGCGGGTGCCGCACCTCCTCTTCCTTTCCAGCCCTGACCCGCAGCCCAACCGCCTCTGCCTGTTCATCCAGCCCAATGAGGGTGTGGTGCTCTCCTTCGGCGCCAAGGAGCCGGGGGCCGGCATGCGCGCCAGGCCGGTGCAGATGGTCTTTCGCTACGAGGGATTCTACGGGGCCCGCGCCCTGCCCGAGGCTTACGAGCGGCTGCTGCTCGACGCCATCCAGGGGGACGCTGGCCTGTTCGCCCGCAGCGACGAGATCGAGCTGGCCTGGGCCCTGATGGAGCCGCTCCTGGACGTGGGCGCAGCGCTCCCTTACCCGCCGGGGAGCCAAGGGCCCGCCGCGGCCGACGCCTTCATGGCCCGCGACGGCCGCCAATGGCTGGACATGACCCGCCTCCCGGGGGCGCCCGCCGCGCCGCTGGGCTAGTAGGGCGGCCCTACGCGAGGAAAACGATAGGGGCCTGGGCGAGCACGCTCGCCCAGGCCCCGTATGCATTCGGCGTGCGGCCAGGCCGGCTACCTCTTGTCGCGCGGTTCCTGGCGGGCGGTGGAAGCCTGCCGGGACGGCCCGCCGGAGCCGACGGCCGCGGCCTTGCCGTCGGACGGCTCTGCCCTGGCCTGGTCCATGGCCCGCTCGTGTTCCAGGGCGACGGCCAGCAGCTCCTCCGAGCGCTGGTAGTAGATGGCCAGCTCCTTGCCGAACTCGGTCTCGCCGGTGGCGTCGATCCAGATCTCCGCCCCCTTGGGGATCCCGCCGGAGGCCAGCATGTCGGCCAGGGGGGCCTCCACCTCTTTCATCAGCCGGGCGCGCAGCGGCCGCGCGCCGAACTCGGGCGTGAAGGCCTTGTGCAGCACCAGCTCCTTGGCGGCCTCGGTCATGCGCACCCGCAGCCCCTGCCTGAGGTAGCTATCGTTGGCCTCGTCGATCATGCCGTCGAGGATCTGGTGCAACGTCTCGAACGAGAGCGGGCGGAAGGCGATCGTCTCGTCGATGCGGTTCAGCCACTCGGGGGTAAAGACCTTCTGCAGCGCCTCGGAGCCGATCGAGTAGATGTTGGCGCCCATGCGCTCGGCCGCCTCGGCCCGGGAGGCAAAGCCCAGCCGCCGCCCCTGGATATAGTCCACCATCTCGCGGGCGCCGGCGTTGGTGGTCATGATGATGATGCTGTTGCGAAAGTTCACCCGCTGGCCGCCGTTCAGCAGGGTGATCTCCCCGTCTTCCATGATCTGCAGCATCAGGTGGCGGAACTCGGTGGAGGCCTTTTCGATCTCATCAAAGAGAATCACCGAGTTGGGGATGCCGATGATCTCCGGGTCAAAGAGGGGCTTCTGATCGCGCCCGACGTAGGCGGGCGGCGCGCCCACCAGCGCGGCGATCTCGTGCCCCTGGGAAAAGAGGCTGCAGTCAATCTTCAGGAAGGCCTTCTGGTCCGGGTGGAGGTACTCGGCCAGGCGCTTGGCCGTCTCCGTCTTGCCCACGCCGGTGGGCCCCAGGAACAAGAGCACCGCGATGGGGCGGTCCAGCCGGCCGGCCGCAAAGCCGTAACGGGCGCGGTTAAAGGCGCGCACAATGCTCTCGATGGCGCGCTCCTGGCCGCGGACGTGCTTGTGCAGGTAGGCATCCAGACGGTCCAGGGGGTTCTCCTGCCCACGGGCGGCCTTTACCGCCGTGGGCGGGATGGCAAGCTCCTCTGCTAGTGACATTCAACACCGTCCTCTCTGGCATCGTCGCTCATGTGCCCGGCAGGACAGGGGGAGGACGGTTGGGTGCATAGCCACGCCGGCACAGCGGGTGCCGTTCTGGGGGCCGGGCCGCAGGACGTGGGTCGCCTCCGTCAGAGCGCGCGAGGGGCCGCTGCGACTCCTTGACGTAGAACCCTGCCCCGCTATACTCAAGTGTGGAAGAGCCAAGGACGTCCTTCTGCCCCCCAGGTGTGGATCTGCGGGGGCAGGTTTGTTAGCCCGCCCTGGTGGGCAGCGCTGCCAAGCGATCTGGGGTGAGAGTGCGGGGGGAAAAGATGGATCAGGCAGGACGACCGGTGAGGGTGCGCATCGCACCGAGCCCGACGGGCAACGCCCACGTGGGCACTGCGCGAAATGCCCTCTATAACCTGCTGCTGGCCCGCCAGCATCACGGCACCTTTATCCTACGCATCGATGACACCGATGTCAAGCGTTCCACTGCCGCCTCCGAGCTCGGCGTCTACGAGGGGTTGCGCTGGCTGAACCTGGATTGGGACGAGGGCCCTGACGTCGGCGGCCCCTGCGGGCCCTATCGCCAGTCTGAGCGGCTGGACCTATACACCGCCGCCTGTGAGCAGCTGCTCGCTGCGGGGCGGGCCTATCCGTGCTTTTGCACGCGCGACGATCTCGCCGCGGAACGGGCCGCCGCCCGCGCCGCGGGCCGGCCGCCCCTCTATTCGGGCCGCTGCCGCGACCTGCCCCCCTCCCGCGTCCAGGCCCTGAAGGAAAGGGGCGCGCCCTACGTCATCCGGCTGCGCATCGACCCGCGGCCGATGGCCTTTACTGACCTGATCCAGGGCGAGATCGCCCAGGACGCTTCTCTCCTCGGCGACCCGGTGATCATGAAGGCCAACGGGCTGCCCGTCTATTCCTTCGCCACCGTGGTGGACGAGCATCACATGGCTATCTCGCACGTGCTGCGCAGCGCCGAGCACATCTCCAACACCTTCCCGCAGCTGCAGATGTACGAGGCCCTCGGCTACGCCCCGCCGCAGTTCGGCCATCTTGGCCTGCTCCTGAACCCCGACCGCTCCAAGATCTCCAAGCGGACGGGGGCAGTGTATATCGGCGAGTTCCGCGACCAGGGCTACATCCCCGAGGCGATGATCAACCACCTGGCCCTCTGCGGCTGGAGCCCGGAGGGCGACCAGGAGGTGCTCAGTCTGGATGAGATCCTGGCCGCATGGTCGCTGGAGCGCTGCAGCCCGGCCAACGCCATCTTTGACCGGCAGAAACTCCTCTGGCTGAACGGCCACTACCTGCGCGGCCTGAGCGCCGCGGACCTGGCCGGCCGCGGCTGGCCCTTCCTGCGGCGGGCCGGCCTGGTGGAGGACGCCGAGGCCCCCGCCAGCGAGCAGCCGCGTTGGCGCGCCATCGCCGCCCTCGAGCAGGAGCGTACCAAGACCCTGGCCGACCTGCCCGACCTGTCCGAGTATTTCTTCCGCGACCCGCTTCCGGCCACCTGCCTGGAGCTCCTCCGCACCGATCGCTTTGCCAAACGGCACACGCTCGCGGAGCACGCCCAGGCGTTGGGGTACCTCCTCAAGGCGGTGAGCGAGATGCCCGCTGCCGACTGGGGCGACGCGCACATCTCTGCCCTGCTCGAGGCGTTGGTGGCCCGGCTGGGCTGGTCGCGTGGGGGCCTGTACATGCCGGTGCGCATCGCCGTGGCCGGCCGCGCGGCGACCTCCTCCCTGCCCGAGACGCTGGCCCTGATCGGCCGGCCCGCCGTGATCCGCCGCCTCGAGGCGCTCATGGCTTTCTTGCCACTACCCCCAGCCTGACCCTCACAGCTCCAGCACGTCTCCGCCGTGAAAGGCGGCCACCTGTCCCTCATAGACGCTCGCCAGGTAGGCGAGCGTCTTGTCTCCTGAGCAGTGGTTGAGATAGATGGCCGGGCGGCCGGCCGCCTCGAGCAGGTCGACGATGGCGTCCAGCTCGGGGCGCGGCGCCTCGTGGAGGTGCGTGCCCCCGGCGACGGCCCGCAGCGGGGCGGAGGTCAGCGCGCGCAGGCGGCCGATGGTGTTGCGCAGGCCGGCGTGGCAGCAGCCGCACAAGAGCACCACTCCGTCGCTCCCTTCCAGGATGAGCGACATGTCGTCGGCGTACGGATCGGCGATGAGGCGCCCGGCGTCGTCCATCGCCCGCAGGTGCGGGGCGCCACCCGTCGGGTGGGGGCGCGGGGCGACGGTGCCGGTGGTGCGCACGCCGGGCAGGATCTCCTGCGCCTCGGCCGACAGGTGCAGGTCGGCGGCCGCAGCCAGGGCCTCCGTCTGCAGGATGAGGCCCTGGGCGTAGATGCCGTCCCGCAGGCTGAAGCGGGGCCTGGCGATGTCGGCATGGGCATAGAGCGGCAGCCCCGGGTAGGCCTTCAGGAGCGCGGCCAGGCCGCCGGTGTGATCCAGGTGCGCGTGGCTGAGGGCCGCCGCGCTGAGGGGCGTTCCCTCCAGCCCCAGGGCCTTCCAGTTGTGCAGGAACACATCGGCCGAACCCCCAGTGTCCCATAGAACGCGGCCGTCGGCCGCCTCCACCAGCACCGCCAGGCCGTGCTCGGCGCGCAGGGCGGGGCGCGCGGCCTTGTTCTCCACCACGCAGGTCAGGCGTAGCATCGGCATCCCTCCTGTGTCATGCTGGAAAGACGAGGGGGGCGCCGCGCGACGCCCCCTCCTTTACGACCATCCCGTGGCCCGGATGAACCGGCCCGCCGGCGCCCTACTTGAGGGCCTGGTCCACCTTCCAGACCTTCCAGACCTTGCCGACCAGGTCCGGCCCAGGCTTCAGGGTGGGTTTGCCGGGCTGCCAGCCGGAGGGCATCACCTCCCCCGTGGCGCGCACGTGCTGGAAGGCCTGCAGCTGGCGCAGCATCTCCGCCGTGTTGCGCCCCACGGAGGGCGTCATGATCTCGGCGGCCTGGATGATCCCGTCGGGGTCCATGATGAAGCGCCCGCGGATATCAACCCCGCCATCCTCGTCATAGACGCCATAGAGGCTGCCGATCTTGCCGCCGGCGTCAAAGAGCATCGGGTAGGGGAAGCCGCCCTCCACCATCTTGGAGAGCTCCTCCTCCTGCCAAACCTTGTGGATGAAATGCGAGTTCGTGCTGGCTGCCAGAACCTGAACGCCCAGGGCGTCGAGTTCGGGCTTCCGGGCGGCGACCGCCGCCAACTCGGTGGGTCAAACGAAGGTAAAGTCCCCGGGGTAAAAGCAGAGCAGCACCCACTTGCCCGCATAGTCAGACAGAGAGACCTTCTTGAACGCGCCCGTGACGTAGGCCATCGCAGCAAAGTCGGGGGCCTTGTGGCCGACGCGCGCCGTGGACATCCGTACCTCCTGGGGGATCACTGGGGCCGCAGGGGCCGCCTCGGCCTGGGGTTGGGCGACGGGCTGGACGCATTTGAGGGGGTCTTCGGTCATTGTCTACTCCTTTCTGATCAGCCAACGACAGCGCTGGATGGGCACGATCGGAGGCATAGGAGTAGAGCAGCCCATCGAGGATCCTGGGGCCATGGTATCATGGCCCCAGGAGGTCGTCAAGGGTCTTTTCGGTCCGCAGGGCCGCGTCAGGGCCGGCCCGCAGGGGCCTGGCCAACCCGGTGGGGCAGCACCAGGGCGCTCACCGCCAGGGCCACCACGGCGATCCCGCCGGTTACCAGGAAGGTCGCCGTGACGCCCAGGCTGTCGGCCAGGACGCCGTTGACCGCCGGCCCCGCCACCATGCCGATGGCATAGATCGACTGGTAAAAGCCCATGGCCGCGCCGCGCTTCTCAGGCGGGACGCTGCCCACCGCGCCCGCCATCAAGACCGGCATGGTCAGGCCCACGCCGGCGCCGTGCAGGCCGCGCAGTACCGAGAGCATGGCCAGGCTGCGCGTGGCCGGCAGCAGCATGGTGCCGACCGTGGTCAGCACCATCCCGGCGACCACCGTCCAACGCGCCCCCAGGCGAGCGGCGACCCGCGCCGCAAAGTACGACACGATCGCAAACACGCCCTGCCATACGGACATCAGCATGCCGAGGTTGGCGGTGCTGGCGCCCAGGTCCCGGGCATAGATCGGCACAAAGGCGTGGGTCATCGCCCAGGAGATGTACTGGTTGACCATGGCCAGGAGCGATACGACCAGGACCAGCCGGATGCGCCCGACACTGAGGAGCGCCGCCACCGAGGTCGGCTTGCGCGACGGCGCGGCCGGCTCGCGCACCAGGGCGAGCAGGGCCGCGGTGACGACGCCCAGGCCGATCCCGGCCCAGAAGGGCACCCGCACGTTGGTGGCCTCGGCGAGCTGGCCGCCCAGTGCCGAGGAGAGCGTCATCCCCGCGGCCGACAGCGCCGTGGCCATGCTGGTGGCCTGCACCACGCGGTCGGCGGGGTAGGTGGCCACCAGGAGCACCGTCAGCGGCACCCAGCAGGCCGCGGCCACGCCGGCCAGCCCGCGGCCCAGGACTAGGACCCAGGGCTGCGGGGCGATCAGGAGCGCCGCGCAGCTCAGCGCGCCAAAGAGCGCCCCGGCCAAGACGAACGGTCTGCGCCGGCCCAGCCGGTCGGTGGCCACCCCGATGGGGATGCGCAGCCAGAGCTGCGTGAACCCATAGGCCGCCACGATCACGCCCACCAGTGACAAAGAGGGGTTGAGCGACTCGGCATAGACCGACAGGTACGAACTGTAGATGTACAGCGAACCCCAGAAGAGCGGAATACACACCAGGAGCAGCCGCCGAGTGGCCAGCTTCTGGCCCTCCTCGGCGGCCTGCGAACGGGACACTGCGGACCGGTCAGTCATCGAGGCGCACCTCGCGGCCCTGCGCAGACGAGAGGTAGATGGCGTCGATGATGCGCATCAGCTCCAGGCCGTGCTCGGGCTTGGCCTCCAGCTCGCAGTCGTCGTCGATGCAGCGGAGGAAATCGTCCACGGCGCTCGGGCACGGGGCCCCGTAACGCTTGGGCGAGATCTGGACGAGGGTGCCGTCCGATTCCTGCAGGGCCAGCGCCTCAAAGTCATAGCCCTCGTTCATGTTCCGGTGGATCGCGGCGCCGTTCACGCCATAGATGGCCGTGAGCATGTCCTCGCGCAGGTCGGTGCCGCCCACCCAGGAGGCCTCCATCTGCAGCGTCACGCCGTTGTCCAGGCGAATCAGGGCGGTGGCCAGGTCCTCGACGTCGTAGCGCACGCCCATCTCCTGGGCAAAGCGGCGGCCCACCAGGTCGAACGCCGAGGCGCTCACCGAGAGCGCCTTCGGGTAGCCCATCAGCCACAGGGCCAGGTCCAGCCGGTGGACGCCGAGGTCGATGACGGGCCCGCCGCCGGAGAGCTCCTTGATGCCGAACCAGCCGCCCGGCTTGGGCACGCCGCGGGCGCGCAGCCAGCGCGTGCGGGCATAGTAGAGCTCGCCCAGGTGGCCGTCGTCGACATAACGCTTCAGGTACTGCGAGGCGGGCTGGTAACGGTAGTTGAAGTGGATCATCAGCTTTTTGCCGGCGGCGCGCGCCGCGTCAAGCATGGCCTGGGCGCGCGGGGCGCTCACGGCCATCGGCTTTTCACACAGGACGTGCACGCCAGCCTCGAGCGCGGCGATGGCGACCGTGTCGTGCAGGTAGTTGGGCAGCGCCACGCTGACGGCGTCCACCTCGCCCGAGGCGAACAGCTCCTCGTAGCTCGTATACGCCCTGGCCTGCGGGTAGAGGGCCTGGTACTCGGCCAGGCGCGTCTCATCCACGTCGCAGATGGCCACCAGCCTGGCCAGTGGTGAGGCGGCGTACGCCTTGGCATGGTGGCGGCCCATCCCCAGGCCGACCACACCCACTCGGATTGTCATGGCAAATCCCTCCCGATTCGGCAGTTGCCGCGGCTAGCGGTTCAGCAGTACTTCGCGGCCGCTTTCGGCCGACTGGTAGATGGCGTCGATGACGGCCTGGACGTCCAGCACCTGGCTGGTCTGCACCAGGCAGGCCGCCTCGCCGCGCACGCAGGCGACAAAGTGCTTGACCTCCTCGACGTGCGCGCGCACCTCGGGCAGGTTGCTCGGCGTGACGTTCACCAGCGCGCCGTGCGCCTCGGTGTAGATCTGCAGGGGGCTCATCGTGGCGCCGCCCTTGGTGCCCAGGATGCGCGTCTCCCCGTAGGCCTTCTCGATGTTGGCCGCCCAAGAGGTGCGCAAGAGCAGCGAGGCGCCGTTGTCAAAGCGCACCATGGCGATGGCCGTGTCATCCACGTCGAACTTGGCCGGGTCCCACGGTGCCCAGATCGACACCACGTCCGAGCGCTTGCCAAAGGCTGCATAGGTGGCCCCCGTGACGGAGACCGGCCTGGGGTTGCCCATCAGCCACATGGTGTGGTCCAGGGTGTGCACGCCGACATCGATGAGCGCCCCGCCCCCCTGGAGGGCCTTCTGGGTGAACACGCCCCACCCCGGGATGCCGCGGCGCCGCAGGTAGGTGGCCTCGCCGTAATAGATGTCGCCGAGGTCGCCCGCCTCGGCAAAGCGCTTGAGCACCTGCGCCTCGGCGGTGAAGCGCCAGTGCAGGCCGATCTGCAGGACCTTGCCGGCCTTGCGCGCCGCGGCCTCCATGGCCTGGCCCTCGGCCAGGTTCATGGCGATCGGCTTTTCGCAGAGGACGTGCAGGCCGGCCTCCAGGGCGTCGATGGTGGTCTCTTTGTGCACAAAGTTGGGCGTGCACACCGATACGGCATCGAGCGCTGCGTTGGCCAGCATCTCCTGGTGGCTGGCGTAGGCATGGGGAATGTCGTGCTCGGCCGCAAAGGCATCGGCCCGGCCGGGGACGATGTCGCACACGGCGACGATCTCGACGTCCTGGGCCGCGCGGTACCCCGGTACGTGGGCGCTGGCGGCGATGTTGCCGGCGCCGATGATCCCGACGCGCACTGTCTTGGCCATGTTCGTTCACCTCATTGGGATTCTAGTGCTGCTGTGTTCCGTTGGCACGTCTCGCGGCCGGTCGAAGGTCCTCCGCCTAGAAGGCCACGGCCTGCCCGTCCTTGCGCGGGTCGGAACCGGCCCGGTAGGCCCCGCTCTCGCCGTCCACCAGGATGACCTGCCCGCCGCCAAAGCGCCCCGGCTGCCCAAAGGTCAGGTCGTGCCCCAGCCCGCGCAGCGCTTCGTACAGCCCCGGCCCCAGCCCCCGCTCGATGCCGAAAGAGTTCCCCGCGTCGTAGCGGAAGCGGGGCGCGTCCAGCGCCTCTTGCGGCCCCATGCCGTGGTCGACGATGTTCGTCAGCACCTGCAGGTGCCCCTGGGCCTGGTTCATGCCGCCCATCACCCCGTAGCAGATGGCCAGGGCGCCCTCGCGCGTCACCAGACAGGGGATGATGGTGTGGAACGACCGCTTGCCCGGTGCCAGGCAGTTGGGGTGTTGGGGGTCCAGCGAGAAGCCGGCCCCGCGGTTCTGCAGGAGGATGCCCGTCCCGCGCGCCACCACCCCCGAGCCAAAGTTCGAAGACAGACTGTTGATGAACGACACGGCGTTCCCCTGCGCGTCGGCGGCGCAGAGGTAGACCGTATCCCCGGGGAACTGCGGCGCGCCCGGCTGGGGCGCCCGGATGGCCCGCGCCGGCGAGATGAGGGCCCGGCGCCGGGCGGCGTACTCGGGCGCCAGGAGCCCCTCCACCGGCACGGCGGTCCTGGCCGGGTCCGCCACGTAGCGGGCCGCGTCGGTCATGGCCAGCTTGATGGCCTCCATCTTGAGGTGGAAGGCAGCCGACGACTCGTACCCCAGGGCGGCCAGGTCGTCGCCGGAGAGGATGTTCAGCGCCTCGAGCGCCGTGATCCCCTGGCCGTTCGGCGGGCACTCGTAGACGCGGTAGCCCCGGTAGTCGGTGTGGATCGGCTCGACCCAGGTGGAGGTGTGGGTGGCCAGGTCCTCCTCGCTCAGGAGGCCGCCCAACTCCCGAGAGGTGGCCACGATGGCCCGGGCCAGGGCGCCCCGGTAGACGGCGGCGGGGCCCTCCTCGGCCACCAGGCGCAGGCTGGCGGCCAGCTCGGGGCAGGCGAAGCGCTGGCCGGCCCGCGGCGCCCTCCCGCCCGGCAGGAAGACGCGCCGCGCCTCGGGGTCCTGGGCGAGGAGGGGCACCGCGTCGTGCCACTGGCCGGCGATGACCTCGGTGACGGGGTAGCCTTCCGTGG
The DNA here is from genome assembly GCA_040768605.1 of Anaerolineae bacterium. Taxonomy (GTDB): domain Bacteria; phylum Chloroflexota; class Anaerolineae; order UBA1429; family UBA1429; genus JAAZBY01. The sequence goes on from JAXGMP010000004.1 coordinate 112,354, forward strand.
CGTAGCGGATGGCCGGCTGCAGGGCCCGGTCCAGCCCGAAGCGCCCAAACCGCGCCAGCAGGTCGGCCCAGCCGGCGGCGGAGCCGGGCACGGTGACGGGCAGGATCCCCTCCCGCGGCACGCGGGCGTGCCCGAGGGAGAGGAAGTGTTCGAGGGTGGCGGCCGCGGGGGCCCGGCCTGAGGCGTTCAGCGCATAGACGCGGCGATCGGCGGCCAAGTAGATCAGGGCGAAGGCGTCCCCGCCGAGGCCGGTGCTCATCGGCTCCACGACGTTGAGCGCCGCGGCCGCGGCCACCGCCGCGTCGGCCGCCGTGCCGCCGGCCTGCAGCATCTGCAGCCCGGCCTGGGCAGCCAGCGGCTGGCTGGTGGCCACCACGCCACCGTATCCGGATACCTCCGAGCGGCGCGAGCGAAAGCGGTAGGCTGCCACGGGTCCCCCCTCAGTCGATGTTGGCGACGGCGTCGTAGGCCGGCTTGAGGGCCGGGTAGAGCGAGCGGTAGACGGCATAGTACTCGTCGTAGCGGACCCGGTTGGCCGGGATCGGCTCGATGCGCGAGTCGATCCGGATCGTCGCCGCGCAGGCCTCGGGGACGCTGCCGTACACGCCGGTGCCCACGCCGGCCAGCAACGCCGCGCCATAGGGCGCCCCCTCGGTGATGTTGATGGTCACCAGTTCGGTGCCAAAGACGTCGGCCAGGATCTGCCGCCACATCGGGCTGCGGGCGCCCCCGCCCGAGGCGCGCACCTGCTCGATCGGCACGCCCATCTCGCGAAAGAGCTCCAACGAGTCGCGCAGGGAGTACGAGACCCCCTCCAGCACGGCGCGGATCAGGTGGCGCTTGTCGTGCCGCAGGGTCAGGCCAAAGAACACCCCGCGGGCGTTCGGGTCGGGGTAGGGGGTGCGCTCGCCGGAGAGGTAAGGCAGGTACAACAGCCCCTCGCAGCCGACGGGGGCCTCGGCGGCCTCGGCGGTGAGGATCTGGTAGGGGTCCACGTTCGAAAGGTTCCCGACGTGGCTCTCCATCTGGCCGAGGGTGTCGCGGAACCAGCGGAAGGAGCCCCCCGCCGCCAGGGTGACGCCCATGACGTGCCACTTGTCGGGCACGGCATGGCAGAAGGTGTGCAGGCGGCCCTTGGCGTCTCGGCGGGGCTCGGCCGTGTAGGCGAACAGCACGCCCGAGGTGCCCAGCGTCACCGAGACGAGCCCCGGTTCCACAATGCCGTTGCCCACCCCGCCGGCGGCCTGGTCGCCGCCGCCGCCCACCACCGGCAGCCCCACCGGCAGGCCGGTCAGGTCGGCGACCTCGGCGGTGACGCGCCCGGAAACAATCGGAGACTCCAGGCATTCCGGCATCCACTCTGCCGGGATGCCCAGCGCGTCAAGCACCTCGTGGCTCCAGGAGCGCCGCGTGACGTCGAGCAGGACGGTGCCCGAGGCGTCCGACACCTCCGTGGCATACACGCCCGTCAGGCGGTAGCGGATATAGTCCTTGGGCAGGAGCACCTTGGCCGCCCGGGCGTAGACCTCCGGCTCGTTGTCGCGCGTCCAGATGATCTTGGGCGCGGTAAAGCCGGGCAGGGCCGGGTTGAGGGTCAGGTCCAGGAAGCGCTCGCGGCCCACGGTGTCCATAATCCAGGCGCACTGGGCGCCGGTGCGCTGGTCGTTCCACATGATGCAGGGGCGCAGCACGCGGCCGGCGGCGTCCAGCAGCACCATGCCGTGCATCTGCCCGGTGAGGCCCAGGCCGGCTACCGCGGCGGCCTCAATGCCGGAGCGGGTCAGCACCTGCTGGATGCTCTCCACCGTCGCCCGCCACCAGTCCTCGGGGTCCTGTTCGGCCCACTGGGGCCGCGGGGTGGACATGGGGTACTCGACGGTGGCGCTCTCCACCAGCCGCCCTTCTGCGTCGATGAGGAGCGTCTTCGCCCCCGTCGTGCCGATGTCGATGCCGATGAGGTAACTCATACTGCGCCTCCCTGGCTCGCGCAACCCTGCGCTGGTCCGCAACTCGCGCCATGATAGCCCCGCGGCACCGCTTCGGGCAAGCGGCGCCCAGCAAGAAACGTCGCGCGGGAACCCTCCCGCGCGACGTAGCGACCCATCCGGCTGCGGGGCCCCTCAGCCCCGCTCGTTCGTGATCCGTCCGTCGGCCATCGTGAAGGTATAGTCGACGTACTCTTGCACCACCGGGTCGTGTGACGACATGACCACGGTGACCTTTTCCCGCTCCGACACTTCGCGGAACAGGGCCATGATCGAGCGGCCGGTGGCCGAGTCCAGCTCGCCGGTGGGCTCATCCGCCAGGATCAGGCCGGGGCGGATGGCCAGCGCCCGGGCGATGCCGACGCGCTGCTGCTGCCCGCCCGAGAGCTCCTGCGGGCGGTGGCTCTTCCACTTGGTCAGCCCCACCAGCTCGAGCAGCTCCAGCACCCGCTCTTTGCGCTCTTTGCCCCGCTGCCCGACCATGCGCAGCGGCAGCTCGACGTTCTCATAGGCCGACATGGTCGGCATCAGGGCGAACTGCTGGAACACAAAGCCGATGCGCTCGCGGCGCAGTTCGGTCAGGCGGTTCTCCGGCACCTCCGACAGATTCTGGCCAAAGAGCACCACCTGGCCCGAGGTGGGCCGGTCCAGCCCGCCGAGGATGTTCATCAGCGTCGTCTTGCCCGAGCCGGACCGCCCCATCAGGGCGACGTATTCCCCCTGGCGCACCCAGATGCTCGCCCCGCGCAGGGCGCGCACGGGGACGCTGTCCACGTGGAACGTGCGGGTGATGTCGGTCCCCTCGACGACGATGCCGTTCTGGTTGGGGGTCACTCGGCTGGCCACCTTCACGCGTTGTGAGTTCATCTCTGCCGCCTGGCGATGGTGTTCCACAGGCTCTGCCCCAGGCGGGCCATCCGCTGGCCGAGGCCGCGCCCTTCCTGAGAGACCTGCCACGCGCTCAGCGTGTCGGCGATGCGGTCAGTCTCAGACACGGCGCCGTCCAGCCCGCTGGCCGGCTTGACCAGGATGCCGTCCTCGGCCAGCTCCAGCTCGACGCGCCCGCGGATGCCCAGCTCGTCCATGTACTCCCGGGGGAGCTGCAGGCGGCCGGCCGCGTCAACCACGACGTACTCGTGGTAACTGACCTGGTGGGCCGGCCCCCCGTTAGTGGCGCCGTCCTGCTCCCCGTTCTCCGCAGTGGGTTCCACCTCCGCGGCGTGCACCCGGCGGAAGCGCTCGGAGGAGGTCTTGCCGTCACGGATGGAGACGACGCGGTCCACCTGGTCGGCGATGCGCACGTCGTGGGTGACGGTGACGATGGTGAGCGAATAGATCTCGTTCAGCCGGCGCAGCGTTTCCAGGATGCTCTCGGCGGTGGCGGTGTCCACCTCGCCGGTGGGCTCGTCGGCCAGCAGCAGGATCGGCTTGTTGGCCAACGACACGGCGATGGCCGTGCGCTGCTGTTCCCCGCCGGAGAGCTGGTGTACCGAATGGTCGCGGCGCTCCCAAAGGCCGACGTCCTCGAGCAGCTCGCGCACCCACTCCTCGCGCTCGTTAGGGGCCTTGCCGGCCAGGAGCATGGGCAGCTCGACGTTGTCGGCCACGGTGAGGTAGGGGATCAGGTTCCGTGAGGGCTGCTGCCACAAAAAGCCCACCTTGCTGCGCCGGTAACGCGTCAGCGCGGCGGGCGAGAGCTTGAGCATGTCGTCGCCGTCGATGATCGCTTTGCCGGCGGTGGGCCGGTCCAGCCCGCCGAGGATGTTCAGCAGGCTCGACTTGCCGCTGCCGCTGGGGCCCACGATGGCCATGAACTCCCCGCGGTCAACGAGCAGGTCCAACCCCTGCAGCGCTACGACCTCAAGATCCTGCACTTTGTAGATCTTGACGAGGCCGTCGCAGAGGATCATGGTGCCGTTAGTTGCCATGCTGCCTCAACTCTCCGGTCCGCGTGTCTGCCGAGTGCTGCGCCCGTTCGGCCTGTGGCGGCTAAGGTGCCAGGACGACCTGCCCTTCCTCCAGGCCGGTGAGGACCTCCAGGCGGTCGATGCTCTTGATGCCGATGGTGACGTCGACGCGGCGCTGGCGCCCGCCCTCGTCGATCACCACAAAGCGCCGCCCGCCGAAATCGCGCACCGCTACCGGCGGCAGCCACAGGGCGTCTTCCTTGACCTCCAGCGTGGCGCGCATCTCACAGATGTTGCCCGCCTTGAGCGGCAGGTCCGGCGCGCTGTACTGGATGTGGGTAAAGACGTCCGCCTCTTTGACCGTGGCGCTGCCGCCCGATCCGTACGGGTAGGGCAGCCGGGCCACCACCCCCTCGATCGTGCGGTCCGGGAACTGGTTGAACTTGATGGTGACGACCTGGCCCTCGGTCAGCCGTTGCAGGTCCTCCGAACGCGGATCCGCCGTGATCTCCAGCACCGACTCGTCGGCGACGATGAACAGCTCCTTGTAGGCCGTCACGTTGGTGCCGACGCTGGCCGCGGCGGCGGTGATCTTGCCGGCGATCGGGCTGACGACCAGGGTCTGGTCGAGCTGGGCCTGAACGCGCTCGACCGTCAGCTTGGCACGCTCCACCGCGTTGACGAGCCGTGCGTCGAGGGTGCTCTCGACGCGTGCAAGCTCCATCTCGGCCAGCTGCACCTGTAGCTGCAGCATCTGCACGTCGTACTGGGCGGTGTTCTGCGCCTTGGCCGTCTTGGCGTAGGAGGCCTCGGCGATCTGGTAGTCAATGGTAGCGCGCTCGAGGTTGAGCGCCTCCGGGCTGGCCTCCACGCCGGGCTGGGCCGCGCGACGGTCGTAGGCGGCCTGGGCGGCGCGCACGGCGGCCTCCGCCCGGTGCAGGTTGGCCTGGGCGATCTCCAGGTCAGAACCGTCCAGCGAGGCACGGAGCTTGGCCAGCTGCAGCTGCTTCATCTGCAGGTCGATCTTGGCGCGGCTGATGGCGTACTCGCGCTGGCTGACGGCCTCATCCAGGCTGTTCTGGGCGGTGGAGAGGTCGATGTTGGCCTGGTCCAACTGGCGGAGGAGGTCGTCGTTCTCCAGCTCGGCGAGGAGTTCGCCCTCCTCGACCATGTCGTCCCGCTGGACGTAGACGCCCTTGACGCGCCCGCCGACCTCAAAGTAGAGGCGCTCTTCTACCGAGGGGGAGACCCGCCCGCTAAAGATGACTTCGTCAACGACGGTGCCGCGCTGGACGGTGTAGGTAGGAATCTCGGGTGCCGGGGGCGGGGGCAGGGGCGTGGGGGTAGGGCCATCCGCGGCGTCAGAGTCCGCTTCGGTACACCCGGAGAGGACCAGGAGCACCACTGCTAGGATGGTCACGACGAGACGACGGCGTCCTGTGAGCATCTACGTTTCTCCCTCGGGGCTATGGGGCACCCCTGGCATGCTGAGGCACCTGCTGCGCCGAACCGGGTCCATGTCGAGGGTCATGATACACCCTGATGAACACGGGTGTCAAAGAGGAACGGCCACTGCAGCGCAGGAAGCAGCAGTCGACGCCCCTCCAGAATGCAAGATCCCCCGCCGCGAGCGGGCAGGGGATCAAAAAGAGTCGTCGTGTTGCGCCGTTAGGCGGCGTCGGTGGGCTCGACGGTGACCTTGACGGTGATCGACACGCCCGGGTGCAGCCGCACCTCGACGTCGCTGGTGCCCAGCTCGCGGATGGGGTCACTGAGGTGGACCTTGCGCTTGTCGATCTCTTCGCCGATCGTCTGCGACAGGCGCTCGGCAATGTCGGCCGCGGTGATCGAGCCGTACAGGCGGCCGCCCTCGCCCGCGCGGGCCTGGAAGGCGAGTTCGACGTGGGCGTGTTGGGCTGCCCACTCTTCGGCCTGGGCCAGTTCGGCCTCGGCGCGCTTGGCCTCCGCCGCGGCCTGCTGGGCCAGCTCCTGGCGTACCGCGTTCGTGGCGACCGCGGCCAGCTGGCGCGGGAACAGGTAGTTGCGTGCGTAGCCGGGGCTCACTCTCTTGATCTCTCCGGCCACGCCCAGCCCTTTGATGTCCTTGAGCAGTATGACTTCCATGCGTGCGCTCCTCCCTCAGGGCCTAGCACCGGGGTTCCCGGGTCGCATGCTGACTGTGTCGCCGGGGCGAGGCCCCCGGGCGGCTGAAGGCTGTGGCGCACGCCGAGCGTGCGCCACCATGCGAACAGCGCCTGGATCATACATCAGCAGGACCCAAACGGCAAACAATCCCGCAGCGCCGGCCGCGCCGCGGCCGGCGGAGGCCGCTACATGCGGCTCAGGATCTCGTTCTTCTTGGCGTCGTACTCGGCCTGAGCGATGAGGCCCGCATCGAGCATCGCCTTGAGCTTGGTGAGCACCGCCACCGGATCATCGGCGCCCGCCGCGGCCGACGGGGCCGGCTCGGCCGGCCGCTGCTGGGCGGCCAGGCTGCTCGAGATCACGTTGGCCATGGCCAGGCCGGTGCCCAGGCCCATGCCCATCTGAGTGCCGGCCGCGGCGCCGCCCTCTTTGGTGGCCGCGTCGCCCACGGCGCGGGCCGCCTTGAACTTCAGGTAGGCGTCCATGTCGCCGATGGCGCCCATCGAGGCCGCCTCGTCGATGGCCTTGTTGGTCTCTTCGGTGGGGCTCACCGACAGGATGTATAGCTGCGTCAGCGCCAGGCCCACCGAGGCGAAATCGTCCCGCAGCTTGACGCGCGCCGCCGCCGCGATCTCCTCGAACATCGAGGGGAGCGAGAGCACCGACTTGACCTTCTCACCGAGGAGATCGGTCAGCCGGGTGATGATCATGCTGCGCAAATAGTTCTCGATGTCGCTGGTGCGATAGTAGCCCCGCGCCCCAACAACCTGGCCGATGAATAGCTGCGGGTCAGCCACGCGCATGTTGTAGGTGCCGTGGCCCCGCAGCCGCACCATGCGGAGCACCTCGTCGCGCAGGGTGATCGGTTCCGGCGTGCCCCAGCGCTGGTCGAGCAGGTCGCGCGTCGTCACAAAGTAGCACTCGGCGGTAAAGGGGGTGTTGCCGCTGAACACCATGTTCACCAGGTTGGCCAGGAGCGGGATGTTGGCCGTGGTGATGGTGTGCCGCCCGGGGCCGAACGTGTCCAGCGCCTTGCCGTCCCGCATGAACACGGCGGCCTGCCCCTCGCGGACGATCAACTGCGAGCCGATGCGAAAGTCGCCCGAGCCGCGCTCGGGTACGCGATGCACGATCTCGTCGCTGGCGGTGTCGGCGTATTCGATGACATCCAGAATTCTAGCCATGGCGGATTCTCCTGATCTGTCGCGCTCGTGGTGAGTCCTCAGACGAGCAGAACGTCCTGCCGCTTGCTGTACGTGGTGTTGAGCCCCTCGATCTGGCGCACCAGGGCGTTGGCCCTGGTCATGATCGGCTCCTCGCTGTCGATCTCCTCGGCCAGTTCGGTAAGGGCTACGGACAGCTCGTCGAGGCTGTCGAGCATCTGCTCGTCAAACCGGTAGAGCTTGTCCAGCTCCTCCTCCTTGACCTTGACCGCGTCAAAGAACCCCGAATACCCGTACGAGGCCGTCTTGAGGCGGTCGATGAGGAGCTGCAGTTTGGTGCTGGCGCGCTCCAGGATCAGGGTCACGTCCAGCCGCCCCTGCATGGTGAGGGCCACCTGCACGTCGCTCAGGCGGTTCATCTGCTCCTCGAGCAGGCGGGCGATGTGCAGGCGCAGAAGCTTGTCAGCGTCCCGACGCTTCTCCTTCTGCTGGTAGCCCCCGACGCCGGGGATCCTGCCCATCAGTTCTTCGAGCTTGCCCAGGGACGCCTGGGTCTTCTCGGTCAGATCGTCAACCATGCTGGCTCCCTCCTGTACCGCGTCACCGAGAGTGTGCACCATGACCTATACGCACCCGGGACCCAAGAGTAGCGCACACACTCGATTCTAGCGGAAACCGGGGCGCCTGTAAACGGCCCGCGCGCTGCTCCCGTCCTGCGCAGCGCTGCCCTGGCCAGGACTCCCACGGGCTGGGGCTGGCCTCGCTCGCCTGCACCGGCTGTAGGTGCTGGCCAGCCGCCAGAATGCTTGACGCAGCGCTGCCAGCCAGTTACGATGGGCATGCTGTCCTCTGGCAGAGTGCCCTGCCAGGGCAGAGGGAGGAGGTGCCCGCCCACACATGCCCCGGTTGGCCCGTCGATAGTCTATACCCGCCCGTCGCTAGTGCGTCCGTTGTGCAGCCAGTCCCAGTAACCCTGTGAGCCCTTTACCTACCTGGGAGGGATACCATGGATCGCATGTCACGACGTGACTTCCTGAGGGTCTCCGCGCTCCTGTCGGCGGGTACCCTGGCCGCGGCCTGTACGCAGCCGGCCCCGCAAGCGGAACCGGCCGCGGCGCCAGCGCAGCCCGAGCCGGCGGCCCCCGCGCAGCCCGCCGCCCCGACCCAGCCGGAGCGCATCTACAGCGAGGCCCCCGTGCTGGCCGAGCGCGTCGCCAGCGGCGACCTGCCGCCGGTGGAAGAGCGCCTCCCTGAGAATCCCTTTATCTGCCCGGTGCTCGAGTCGATCGGCAAGTACGGCGGCACCTGGCGCAGCGCCTTCAAGGGCCTGGCGGACGGCCCCGCCGTCACCTCCGTCAAGCAGCGCGGCCCGCTCAACTTCACCGGGGACATCCTCCTGCAGCCCGATATCTGCGAGGCCTGGGATGTGAGCGATGACGCCCGCGTGTGGACCTTCCACATGCGCAAGGGGATGAAGTGGTCCGACGGCCACCCCCTCACCACCGCCGACGTCAAGTGGTACTGGGACCATCAGGTGAACAACCCCGAGCTGTCGCTGGTGATCCCCACCCGCTGGTCCACCGAGCAGGGCGGCAAGCGCACCCTCGCGGAGCTGGATATTGCCGACGACTTTACCTTCTCACTCACCTTTGCCCTGCCCAAGGTGCTGTTCGGCTATGACCTGGTCTGGCTCGGCGGGATCTGGACGCCCGGCCACTACATGGAGCAGTTCCACGCCGGGTTCACCCCCAAGGCCGAGCTGGACGCCAAAGTGGCCGAGGCCGGCCTGGGTTCCTGGGTGGACCTGTTCAACGACCGCAACACCAACCACCTCAACCCCGAGCGGCCTTGCCTGGACGTCTGGGTGGCCAAGAACAGCCTCTCCGGCGACATGTTCGTCATGGAGCGCAACCCCTTCTTCCACCACGTGGACCCGGAGGGCCAGCAGCTGCCCTACCTGGACCGCGTGACCTACCGCTTCTATGAGACGGACGACATCTTCCTGATGTGGATGCTCAGCGGCCAGGTCGACATGGCCGGCCGCTCGAACACCGCCGGCATCGCCGACCTGGCCCTGTACAAGGATCACGAGGCGGAGGGCTACTACGTCATCCTGCCGGAGATGGGCAAGGGCGCGGGCCACGACGGCTTCCAGATCAACCAGGCCCCCAAGAACCCGCGGCTGCGCCCGCTCTTCCAGGATCGGCGCTTCCGCATTGCCATCTCTGTGGCGCTGAACCGCGACGAGATGAACGAGATCGTCTACGACGGCCTGGCCACCCCGCGGCAGTACTCGCCGATGGAGAGCTGCCCGCAGTTCTACCCCAAGCTCTCCAACGCCTACATCGAGTACGATCCCGAGGAGGCCAACCGCCTGCTCGACGAGATCGGCCTCACCGAGCGGGACGCGGAGGGCTTCCGCAAGTGGAACGACGGCTCCGGCGAGACGCTCTCGCTCCTCATCGAAGGGCTGCGCGCCCCGGGCACCCAGGGCGAGGACCTGGTGCTGATGGCCATCAAGTACCTGGCCGACGTGGGGCTCAAGGCCGCCTACAAGTACGATGAGCGCAGCCTCTACGAGGAGCGCGTGGTCGCCAACGAGACCGAGGTCGCCTACTGGGGCGCCGACCGTTCCATGCTGCCGGTCTACAACCACCAGCAGTTCACCGGCATCAACATGCAGCGCAACTGGGCCGGCGCCTGGGGCCTGTGGAAGAACAACCCCGACGACCCCAACGGCGAGGAGCCGCCAGACGACCACTGGATCAAGGAGATCTGGCGCATCTACTGGGACGAGGTCCTCCTCGAGCCCGACGAGCAGGAGCGCTTCCGCCTGTTCGAAAAGATCCTGGACATCCACGCCGAAGAGATCCCCATGGTCCACTTCCTGGGGCAGATGCCCTCGGTCGGCATCAAGCCGCGCATGATGCGCAATGTCCCCACTCCGCTGACCTTGACCTACGAGTTCGGCTACACCTCCACGCTGTACGGGCACCAGTACTACTGGGAGGACCCCGAAAACCACGTCTGACGCGTGGCGCGCCGCAGCGACGGTGGGGCAGAGGCTACCCTCTGCCCCACCGCTCTGTTCCGGGCCACTTGCCCGGTGGGGCCTCCGATGCCATAGTGGGGGGGGCCGGCGCCGGCCGGCCCGAGTTGGGGCGCCCCGCGGCGGCGGGGCACGAGCGTGTCGGGGAGATAGTTCTATGTCGACCGGTCTAGAGCGGGTCCGCGCCGCCTTACGCGGCGAGCCGGGGGATCAGGTCCCCATCGTGCCGATCCTGCACACCATGGCGGCGCGCTTGGCGGGGGTGCCCATCGGGCGCTTTGCCTCTGACGCGGCGCTGATGGCCCGCGCGACCGTGGCGGCCTGGGAGCGGTTCGGCTATGACGGCGTCCAGCTGACCCTGGGGGTGGCGGCGGAGGCCGAGGCGCTCGGCGCTCCCAGCGCCCTGCCCGAGGACGGCCTGCCCGTGGTGACGGCGCCGCTCCTTCGCGAGCCCGCCGACCTGGCCCGCCTGCGCCCGCCCGACGTGGTTGCCGACGGGCGCCTGCCCCTCTTTGCCGAGGCCGTCCGGCGGGTGGCCGAGGCGGTGGGCCAGGAGGCCTGGGTGGTGGGCACCATCCGCGGCCCGCTCTTGATGGCCGCCCAGCTACGCGGCGTCGAGCAGATGCTCATCGACCTCCTCGAACGCCCGGCCTGGTGCGCGGAGCTGATGGCCTTCACCGCCGAGGTGGGGGCGGCCTTCGGGCGGGCCCTGGTGGAGGCCGGCGCCCACGCCATCGCCATCGGAGAGGCCACCTCTTCCCCCGACTTTATCTCGCCGCGCCTCTATCGCCAGCAGGTCGTGGCGCATCAGGCCCGCCTGGTGGGCGCCCTGCACGCCGCCGGCGCCGAGGCCGTCGTGATGCACGTCTGCGGCCGGGCCCTGCCCCTGGTGCCCGATGTGGCCGCCATCGGCTGCGACGTCATGGATATCGACGCCCAGGTGGGCCCGGCGGCCGCCCTGGCCGTATCGGGGCGGATGGCGCTGCGCGGGAACATCGATCCAGCCGGCGTGCTCCTCTACGGGACGCCGGAACTGGTGGAGGAGAAGGTGCGTGCGGCGTTGGCCGCGGCGGGCAGGCAGGGGCGCTTTATCCTGAGCTCGGGGTGTGACGTGCCGCCCGACACCCCGCCGGAGAACATCGCCGCCTTGGTGCGCGCGGCGCGCGCCGCAGGGCGGGGCTAGGCGCCCGGCTCGCCCGCCGGGGCGCTGGCCACGGCCGCCCAGTAGTCACATAGGGCGGGGACGGGGCACTCCGGGCAGCGCGGCCGGCGTGCCGCGCAGAGGGTGCGGCCGTGCTGGATGACGAGCAGGTGGAACGGGTAATAGAGCTCCTCGGGCAGCAGCGCCTCGAGCAGGGCGTTGGCCTTCTCGGCCGAGGCCCTGGCCGGCACCAACCCCAGCCGGCCGGAGACGCGGTGCACGTGGGTGTCCACCGGCAGGGCCGGCTTGTGCAGGGCAAAGAGCAGCACGCACGAGGCCGTCTTGTGCCCTACCCCGTGGAGCGAGGTCAGGTACTGGCGCGCCTCGGGGACGCCCATCTCGGCCAGAAAGTCGAGGCTGAGCGCGCCGCGCTCTTCCTGCAGGGTGCGCAGGATGGCCTGGATGCGCGGCGCCTTGATCTGCGAGAGCCCCGCCACGCGGATGGCCGCGGCGACTTCTTCGACCGGGGCGTGCAGGGCCTCCTCCCAGGTGGGGAAGCGCTCGCGCAGGCGCCGGTAGGCCCGCTCGGTGTTGGCGTCGGCCGTGTTCTGCGAGAGGATCGTGGCGACTAGCTCCGAGAGCGGGTCGCGGCGTTCCTTTTCGGCCGGCGCCCCATAGTGGGCCAGCAACAGGTCATAGATGGCCAGCGCCTTGCTGCGCAGGGCGGGCGCGTCTGTGCTCATAGGACTCTGTCCGCTCGTTCCGCGGGGAAAGGCGCGAGCCCCGCCGCTGGGCTGGGGCTCGCGAACGGGCCTGGCGCAGCCTAGTTGGCCGACTGCGGCGCGATGGCGGCGTTGAGGTCCTTCAGGAGCGCCTCGACGTTGATGCCGTGGGCCGTGGCCCCCTGCTCGAGGTTCTCAAAGCGGGCCGCGGCGCACCCGATGCACATAAGCCCGTGGCTCAGAAACACGCGCACGGTCTCCGGGTGCTCCTGCACGATCTTGGCGATGGGCATGTCCTTGGTGATGGTCATCCTGTGCTCCTTGCGGCTATTGCCGATACGTTGGCGACGTGGCGCCCGACGGGGCGGCACGATTCCTGCATGACGGCGAATATTGTACGCACTCTGTCAAGAATAGGCAAGATCGCTCGCGAGGCCGTGCGGCGGCCCGGCCGGCTCCTCGGCCGCCAGGAACCCGCGACGGGTCGCCTCCGCCACGATCCGGTCGGCGTTCTCCTCTGCCGAGCGGGCGGTCGTGTCGAGCGTCACTTCGGCGTGTAGCGGCGGCTCGTAGGGGTCGTCGATGCCGGTAAAGCCTCTGAGCTCCCCGCGGCGGGCCCGGGCGTACAGGCCCTTGACGTCGCGCTGCTCGCACACCTCGAGCGGCGTGTCGACGAACACCTCCAGGAAGCGGTCCGCCCCGACCATGGCGCGCACCTCGTCGCGGGTGGCCCGGTAGGGGCTGACGGCCGCGCAGATGGCCACCCCGCCGTGGCGCACGATCTCGGCGGCCACAAAGCCGATGCGGCGGATGTTCGTGTCGCGGTCTTCTTTGCTAAAGCCCAGCCCCTTGGAGAGGTGCGTGCGCACCACGTCCCCGTCGAGGAGCGTCACCTGGCGCCCCAGGGCCAGCAGCCGGACGGTGAGCACCTCCGCCGTGGTCGACTTGCCCGAGCCGCTCAGCCCGGTGAACCAGACGCACAGGCCCTGCCGGTGGCGGGGTGGGTAGGCGTCGGCCAGGATCGCGGCCACCTCGGGGCGCGTGAACCAGTCGGGCAGGGGCAGGCCCTGCTGCAGATACTCCTCCCGCATCTGCGTGGCCGACATGGCCGCCGTCGGCGTGCCAGCCGGCACCCGGCCGGCCTCCTCGTAGCGGGCCTCCTCCGGCAGGTACACCAGCGACCCGAACGGCACCGGGCGGACGCCTAGCTCCCCGCTGAACTCCTCCAGCAGTACCTGCGCCTCGTAGGGCCCGTAAAAGGGCCGCCCCTGGGCGTCGTTGCCGGGGCCGGCATGGTCGCGCCCGACGATCAGGTGGTTGGCGCCATAGTTCCGCCGGATGATGGCATGCCAGAGCGCCTCGCGCGGCCCGCCCATGCGCATGGCCAGCGGCAGCACGGCCAGCAGGGTGCGCGCCGGGTCGTAGTAGCGCTGCGCCAGGATCTTGTAGGTGCGCACGCGCGTATAGTGGTCCACGTCGCCCGGCTTGGTCATGCCGACCACGGGGTGCAGCAGGAGGGTGCCGCCGACCTCGGCGGCCGCCCGCCGGGTGAGCTCCTCGTGCACGCGGTGCATCGGGTTGCGCGTTTGGAAGGCGACCACGTTGCCCCGCCCCAGGGCGGCCAGCCTGGCGCGGGTCTGGGCCGGGGTCAGGCGCAGCTCGGTGAAATCGTAGTGCCTGGGTGTGGCGAGCACGCGCAGGGGGCCGGCGATGTTGACGCCCGGCCAGCGCTGCATCTCGGCCACCAGGGGGTGGCTCGGGTCGACGGTGCCATAGACGCGGCGGGCCTCCTCGTCGCGGTCGTAGGGGTACATCTCGTCGATGCGCATCACCGCCAGCGGGTTGTTGCGCGCATCGCACAGGACGACCTCGCGCCCCACGGCGACCCCGGGCGCCGGGTCGACGGACAGCGTGATCGGGATGGGGAAGAGGTAGCCGCTGGCCAGGCGCATCCGCTCGAGCACCGACCGATAGTCCGCCTCGCCCATAAAGCCGGCCAGTGGTGAAAAGGCTCCCACGGCGAGCATTTCCAGGTCGCAGGCCGCGCGCTCCGAAAGGCGCACGGCGGGCAGCGTGCTGGCGTGGGCGTGCAGGGCGGGGCGTTCCTCGTCTGGCACCAGCAGGTTGACGAGCGTGCCCCCATAGGGCGCTATCAGGTCGGTCATGGGACGTCTTCTCCGGACGGTGGGGCCTCTGCCGCCGCGGCCGCGCGGCTAGAGGGCCCGGGCGATCTCTGTGGCATTGTGCGGGTTGGTGGCTAGCACCACCAGCGGCATCCGCGGCATAGCCGCCTCGTAGTGCGCCAGCAGGCCGCCGGCCAGCAAGGCCTGGCCACCCAGCTCCTCCACGATGACGCTGGCGATGGCCGTGTCGTAGCCGTGAAAGTGGCGCATGACCACGGCGCCGAGCACCCCGTCGACGAGGCGGGTGAACTCGTGGGCGGCCGAGGATCGCTCGGCGGGGATGATCTCATAGCCCAAAGAGGCCAGCGTGGCGCGGTCTTCCGGCGTGAGCCGCTTGATGTTCGCAACGGTGTGCGGCGCGGGCGCGGCCTCGGCGCGGCGCAGCGCCCCGCCAAGCCCCTCGGCCAGGTAGGCCCCCGCCCCGCGGATCCCCAAGTACAGCCGGCCCCTGGCGGGAAAGTAGATCGCGCCGCAGGCCATACGCCCGGTCTCCTGGTCCAGGAGCCCCAGCATGTGCGCGTAGCGGGCGCCGCCGTGCAGGTACTCGTCGGTGCCGTCCAGCGGGTCAAGGATCAGGGCGTAGCGGTGCGGCCCGGGGGCAAAGAGGGCCAGGATCTCGGGCGGGCAGTCGCCCAGCTCCTCGCTCTGGACGGCCAGGTGCGGGCAGGCCTCCGCCGCCGCCAGGAGCAGGATCTCCTGGCAGAGCCGGTCCACCGCGCTGACGGCCGTGCTGGTCTGGTGGGGGGAATCGGGGGCCTTGTCCTCAGCGGCCACCTGCCCCTGCAGGCAGAGGGCCGCCTGGCCGCACTGGGCCAGCGCCGTGCGCATGCGCAGGGCGAACGGAAACAAGTCTCTCAGCACCGCGGATCCCCTTTCGTGTCCGTGCCGGCTGCGTGTTGCCCGCGCCGGTGCGCCTCCTCGGCGCAGGTGGGG
Organism: Anaerolineae bacterium; assembly: GCA_040768605.1. Taxonomy (GTDB): domain Bacteria; phylum Chloroflexota; class Anaerolineae; order UBA1429; family UBA1429; genus JAAZBY01. Next base: position 127,582 of record JAXGMP010000004.1, read on the forward strand.
CGGGGCGCCTGGTAATATAGATCATTCCGCCGCCGCGGACGAACCGGCGGGCGCCGGCCACAGGCCGTGGCCCAGCCCTTGCCCAACCCGGGCCGGTGTGGGGGACCGCAGGCGGCGACGAGCGCAGACCTGGCATTCCTGGGGCGTCCGCGCCTGGGTTGCAGGCGCGGGCCGACCGCCTAGAATGAGATCTGTCATCACACGGTGGAGCGGCCCCCGAACCCAGGCGCCGGCCCGGGCGTTGGGGGCCGGAGCGGGGACCGGGATGAGTGCAGCACGTATGTCGACCACGGACCCGGGCCAGGCGGACCTGGGCCAGGCGGACCTGGGCCAGGCGGACCTGGCAGAGGCCACGGCCGAGGAGGCCGTGCGCCGGCTGGGGACGGACCTGGCCGCCGGGCTGACCGAGGCCCAGGCAGCCGAGAGGCTCCGCGAGCACGGTCCCAACACCGTGCCGGAGCCCAAGAAGAACCCCCTGGCCGCCTTTCTCGCCAAGTTCTGGGGCCTCTCGGCCTGGATGATCGAGGCGATCATCGTTCTCTCCTGGCTGCTCCATCGCTACTCGGACCTCTACATCGTGACGGCGCTCCTCGTCATCAATGCCGTGCTCTCCTTCGTGCAGGAACAGCGCGCCGCCGGCGTCGTGCGGGCGCTGCAAGAGAGGCTGCACGTGAACGCGCGCGCCCTGCGCGAGGGGGCCTGGCGGGTCATCAGCGGCGCCGACCTGGTACCCGGCGACGTGGTGCGCATCCGCGCCGGTGACGTCACCCCGGCCGACGTCAAGATCTCCTCCGGCCATCTGGGCGTGGACCAATCGGCGCTGACCGGTGAGTCGCTGGAGGCCGAGAAGGAGCCCGACGGCGTGCTCTACGCGGGCTCGGTGGTCCGGCGCGGAGAGGCCAACGGCGTGGTGATCGCGACCGGCACCAGGACCTACTATGGGCGTGCCACGCGGCTGGTACAGATCGCCCGCCCCCGGCTGCACATGGAGGAAGTGGTCACCCGGGTGGTGCGCTGGCTCCTCGTGATCGTGGGGGTGCTCGTGGCCCTGGCGGCGGGGGCGGCGCTCGTCAAGGGGTTGCCCCTGCTCGACATCGTGCCCCTCCTGCTGGTGCTGCTCCTCGGGGCCATCCCCGTGGCCCTGCCGGTGATGTTCACCGTGAGCATGGCCCTGGGCTCCATGGAACTGGCGCGCCAGGGCGTCCTGGTGACGCGCCTGAGCGCCTCGGAGGACGCCGCCACGATGGACGTCCTCTGTGTAGACAAGACCGGTACCATCACGGCCAATCGCCTGTCTGTGGCGGAGGTCATCCCCCTGGACGGCCATGCCGCCGTTGAGGCGCTCTTGTGCGGGTGCCTCGCCTCGCAACGGGCCGACCAGGACCCCATCGACCTGGCCCTCTTTGCCGCCGCCGAGGCCGCCGGGCTGCGCCCCGAGGCCTACACTCAGGTGGCCTATGCCCCCTTTGACCCCCACACCCGCCGCACGGAAGCCTTGGTGCGCGGACCCGGCCAGGAGTTCCGGGTGGCCAAGGGCGCCGTCGCCGCCGTGGCGCAGGCCTGCGGCCTGGAGGGCGACGCCGTCCAGGATTTGGAGGGGCGCGCCGACGATTACGCTCGCCGCGGCTACCGCACCCTGGCCGTGGCCCGCTCCGATGAGGGCGACCGGCTCGGAATGGTCGGCCTGGTCACCCTGTACGACCGGCCTCGGGACGACTCCCGCCCTCTGGTGGCCGAGCTGGGGGCGCGCGGGGTGGCCGTCAAGGTCCTGACCGGGGACGCCCTGCCGATCGCCAGGGAGGTGGCCAGCAGCGTGGGGCTGGGGCCGCGCATCGTCCGGGCCGCCGAGCTGGAAGCGACGGCCCGCGACGATCCTTCTGCGGCTGGGGCGCTGGCCGAGGAGAGCGACGGGTTCGCCGAGATCTACCCGGAGGGCAAGTACGCCGTGGTGCGCGCTTTGCAGGCCCGGGGGCACGTGGTGGGCATGACCGGTGACGGCGTGAACGATGCGCCCGCGCTGCGCCAGGCCGAGGTCGGCATCGCCGTCAGTACCGCCACCGACGTGGCCAAGGGCGCGGCCAGCGTCGTGCTGACGGCCGAGGGCCTGGCCAACATCGTCGCCCTGGTGGACACCGGCCGCGAGATCCACCAGCGCATCGTCACCTGGGTCATCAACAAGATCAGCCGGACGGTGCTCAAGTCGGTCTTTATCGTCGGGGCGCTGTTCATTACGGACAAGTTCGTCGTGTCGGCCGCGGCGATGCTCCTGATGGTGCTGATGACCGATTTCGCCAAGATCTCGCTGGCGACGGACCGGGCGCGCGGGTCGCGCTCCCCGGAGAGCTGGGCCGTCGGCGGGCCGGTGGCGCTCGGCGCCATCCTGGGCCTCCTGATGACGGCCGAGTGTTTTGGCCTGCTGTACTTCGGCCTGCGGGTCCTGCACATCGGCGAGAACGACCAGACCCTGTACACCTTCTCTTTCGCTTCGCTCATCTACCTGGCGATCTTTTCGCTGCTGAGCATCCGCGAGCGCGGCCATTTCTGGGCCTCGCGGCCCAGCCGGACGCTCCTGATGGCGCTGGGGGGCGAGGTCGTCACGGCTACGGCCATCGTCAGCGTCGGCATCCCTGGCCTGGCGCCCTTGCCGCCCGCGTACACGCTGCTGGTGCTGGGGTATGCCCTGATCTGCTCGCTGCTCGTCAACGACCTGGCCAAGTGCTACCTGATCGGCCGCCTGGGCGTGGCTCGCCCGGCTCTCCAGGGGCGGCCGTAGCCGGGCCGGCCCGGCCGCAGCGAGGGAGGTGTTCGCCATGCGCGTTCAGCTCTATGCCGGAGTGGCCTGCACCGACGGCCCCTGCGGGCGCGTCGAGTCGGTCATCGTCGACCCCCTGGCCGACCGGGTGACCCACCTGGTCGTACGCGCACGGGCCGCTCCCCACGCCGAATACCTGCTGCCCCTGGATGAGGTTATCTCGGCCGAGGGCGCCACCGTCCGCGTGGCCCGCACCCGGGAGGCGCTGGAAGCCCTGGAGCGGTTTACCGACATCATCTACGTCGACCAGTCAGACCCCCAGGTGCTCCACAAGGCCCTGCACGGCGCCACGGATGACCACGTCCGCTGGGCGGAGGCCCGCCCGGGGCCCGAGATGCTGGTCCTCGGGGCCGAGGACGTCCCGGTGGAGCACGAGCGCGTCCCGCCGGGAGAGAAGGTCCTGCACCGCAGCGCGTGCGTGGTGGCCAACGACGGGCGCGTCGCCGAGCTGGAGGCCATCGTGATCGACGAGGGGACGGGCCGGCTCTGGGGCCTGGTGATGAAAGAGGGGCACCTGTGGGCCAGGCATGAGGTGACCCTGCCGGTCGCCGAGATCGCCCGCATCGAGGACGACGTGGTCTACCTGCGCCGTCCCCGCCGGGCGGCCGGCGGGCAGGGCGCCTCCGCCCCACAGAACCCGGGGCCCTAACCGCGGGGGCTACTCTGCGCCGAGGAGCGCCAGGAGGTTGCCGCCCTCGATAGCGCGGCGTTCTGCCGCGCCGAGGAAGGGCATCTCGGCCAAGAGCCCCAACGTCTGCGGGAACGAGACCATGTCGAGGCACGGAGAATAGTCGGAGGCCCACAGCAGCCGCTCAGGCCCGAAGGCGGCCAGGAGCGCCTCGACGTACGGCCACACGGCGCGGTGCGGGTAGGCAAAGCCCGGCTCGCTAAAGGCGTAGAACCCGCTGACCTTGACGTGAACCCCCGGGTAGCGGGCCAGGGCGATCAGGCCGGCCAGTGCGTCGGCCGCGGCGCGGGTGGCCGGCGGCCGGCCGGCCCGCGGCGGTTGCCCCAGGTGCGCGGCCAAGAGGCGCAGGCCCGGGTGCTGGCGGAGCACCGCCTCCCAGGCGGGCCACAGGGCCGGCCGCGAGTTGACGCTGACGAGCCAGCCCCGCTCGGCGAGCCACCCCCAGGCCGCCGCGGGCACCCGCGCGAGGCCTGCGGCGCGCTCCTCCCCGAGGATGTACAGGCTCAGCCCCACGGCGCCGCCCGCCCCCAGGCGCTCGAGGGCCGGCAGGTCGGGCGGGTCGAGCGGGTCGGCGTAGGCCAGCGGCCGCGCCCAGGCGTACTCTGAGGCCCGCGCCAGGATCCAGGCGTTGTTCCCGCGGCACCAGGGCGCGTCGGCATAGCCGACCACCAGGGCGCGGCGGACGCCGTGCTCCCGGGCCAACGAGTCGTACAGGGCGGCCTCGTCCACCTGCACCCCCGGCCGCCCGGTGAACGACGACCGGTACCCTCCCTCGAACAGGTGAATGTGCGCGTCGGCGCGGTCGGCCATGTGGGTCCCCCATTCGCTACCCCGCGCGCCGCGGCCCTCAGGCCCAGGCGCGGGCGGCCTGCTCCAGCCTCTCCAGCCAGCGCAGAATCTGCAGCGCGTCCGTGTATCTCGCGCCGAGGGGCACCGGCTGCCGCCCGCGGACGACGTGGCAGAAGGCGCGCAGCTCCTCGGCCAGCATGCCGGCGGGCAGGCGCGGGTCTGGCGTGATCTCTAGCGTCAGCGGGGCGCGGGCGCGGTCATCCCACACCGTCAGGGGGCGGGGGTTGGCCTCCACGCGCGCCGCCCAGCCGCGGCCAAAGGCCTCCAGGCGATCATAGCCGTCAGCGGGCATCCCCTCCGGCGTCAGGAAAGAGGCGGCCAATGAGGCGACCAGGCCGTCCTCCCACCCTGCCTGGGCCAGGGCCAGGTCGCACTCCCCGGCGGGGGTGTGCCGCTCCTGGGCGCTGAAGGTGGCCGGCTCACGCCCCTCGACCAAAGCCTGCACCATGTACAGATCGTGCACCATCAGGAGGTGAAAGGGGCTCTCACCGGGGAAGGCCTGCAAGGTGCCGGTGGGGCGGTGCCGGGCGCAGGAGATGTGCACCAACGGCCCGCGCCGGCGGGCCTCCCCCTGCAGGGCGCGGAACTCGGAGTTGAAGAGCAGGATGTGCCCCATCATGAGGTTCCCTGAGTCGGGCGCCACCTTCCCGGCCAGGCGCTCCGCCTCAGCAGGGGAGGCCGCCAGCGGCTTCTCGACGAGCACCGCATACCCGGCCGCCAGGAGGCGCTCGGCGATCGGCACGTGCGTCGCCGTGCTCGAGGCCACCACCCAGGCCTCCGCGCCCGATTCGGCCATGGCCCGGTCGAGGTCCAGCCAGCCCGGCACGCCGGGCAGTTCGGGGGCCAGCGCGTCGAGGCTGGCCTGCCGGCGGGCCACCAGGGCCACCAGTTCGGCCTCGGCCAGGCCGGCCAGGGTCAGGGCATGCAGCCGGCCAAAGGCCCCCAGCCCCACCACGCCGATGCGTACCGGTTCCGCCGTGCTCATCATCACCCTCATCCCTCCAGGGGCAGGCGCATCAGGCGCTCGTAGACCTCCACGGCCCGCACCAGCTGGGAGATCTCCAGGAATTCGTCCTCACGGTGCGCCTGGGCGATGTCTCCCGGGCCCAGGAGCACCACCGGGATGCCGGCGGCGGCCAGGGTGCTCCCGTCGGAGCCGTAGCCCACGCCGCCAAGGGTGCCATCGAGGCCCAGGTCGCGGAGCGCCCCCTGCACCAGCGCGGCAAAGGCCTCGCCGCCGGCGGGGTCGAGCGGGAGGTCGAGGAACGGCTCGCCCAGGGTGTAGCGCAGGTCGGGCGCCTCGGCGCGCAGCCCCTCGAGGACGCGGCGCACCGCCGGCAACACCTCGGCGGGGTCCTCTCCCGGAGAGACGCGCCTGTCCACCCAGATCTCGCAGAGGTCCGGCACGATGTTCACGGCCGTGCCGCCCTGGATCATGGTAATGGCGCAACGCGCCGGGCCGGTGAGCGGGTGTGAGGCGCTCAGCCGGGCGATATAGCGCGACTCGAGCGCCTCGATGACGCGCACCATCATGGCGATGGCCGAGCGCCCCTTGGTCGGGTCGGAGGAGTGGGCGGCCAGCCCGTGCGTCTGCACAGAAAAGCGCACCACGCCACAATGGGCCACTATGGGCCGCAGCATGGTCGGCTCGCCGACGATGGCCCCGGCCGGGAGCCAGCCCAGCCCGGCGGCCTGGTCGGCGACGTAGGCCTCCACGCCGGCCTTGTGCGCTTCCTCGTCCACCGAGTAGAGGATGGCGACGTTGCGGGGGCCTGCGGCGCCGCGGGCGTAGCGCCCCAGCGCCCAGAGCATCGCCGCGCCGGAGGATTTCGTGTCGCACGCGCCGCGCCCATAGAGGCGCCCGCCCTCCACGCGCCCCTCGAGGGGTGGGACGGTCATCCCCTGCAGGCCGACCGTGTCGAGGTGGCTCTCGAAGAGGAGCCAGGGCGCCCCACCGGCCACCTCGTGGGTGACGAGCAGGTTGGCCGAACCCTCGCTGCCCACGGGCAAGAGCGTTGCCGAGAGGCCCCAAGCCCGGGCCACGTCGGCCAGGTAGGCGGCCAGGGCCGCCTCGGGGTGCGGGCGGCGGGAGATGGTCGCGTTTACCGAGTCGATGGCGACCATGCGCCGCAAGAGCTCCAGGCAGGTCTGTGGCGTGGGCATCGGGTGGCGCCCCCTCTCTCTCTGTTCGTAGCGGAACGGCGAGCCTGCGGCCATGATAGCCGATCCCATCGGCGCCGACGAGGCCCCGCGCCAGGAACAGCGAGCGCCGCGGGGTATCCCCACGGCGCTCGCTCAGGCAACCGGATGCTCCCGGCCCCGCGGGCCGGGGCGCCCTACGGCCGGGCGGCCACCGGCGCGGCCACGGCCTGCTCGTGGTGCGTCTTGGCCGCCTTGTAGATGGCGTCCAGGATCTCGACCGACTTGATCCCCTCTTCGCCGGTGATGAGCGGGTCGCGGCCCTCGCGGATGGCGGCGATATAGTCCTCGATCACCAGCCCGTGGCTGGAGCCGTAATAGTCCTTGCCGTGGGCGGCCAGGCGGCCGTTGCCCTCGTCGACGGGGGGCGGCTGGTTGTGGCCGTCCTTGGTCTCAAACCGCACCAGCTCCTCCCCGACGATGGCGGCGCTGCCCAGGGTGCCGAGCACCTCGATGCGCACCGGGCTCCCGGGGAAGGCGCAGGTGGTGGCCACAAAGCTCCCCACCCCGCCCGGCTGAAAGTCGAGCACGACCGAGGCAACGTCGTCCACCTCGATCGTGTCGTGCCCCAGGGTCTCCACCCGCGCCGACACAGACCGCACCCCGCCGCCAAAGAGGGCCACCAGGTCCAGCGTGTGGATGGCCTGGTTGATGAGCACGCCGCCCCCCTCGGTGGCCCAGCGGCCGCGCCAGGGGCTGCCGGTATAGTACTCGTCTCCGCGGTACCAGAGCACTTCGCCCGTCACCAAGAGGACCCGCCCGAGCAGCCCCCGTTCAATGGCGCGCAACACCTGTACCGAGGCGGGGTTCATGCGGTTCTGCAGGCAGACGCCCAGCCGCACGCCGTGCTGCCGGCAGGCGGCCACGGCCTGGCGGGCGCCGGCGGCGTCGGTGGCCAGCGGCTTTTCCACCAGGACGTGCTTGCCGGCGCGGGCCGCCTCGACGATCATCGGGCTGTGCAGGTAGTGCGGGGTGCAGATGGTCACCGAGTCGACGCCGGGGTCGGCGAGGAGCTCGGCATAGTCGGTGGTCACGCGGGGAATGCCGAAACGGCGGGAGAACTCGGCCGCCCGCTCGGGGATGATGTCGCAGCAGGCCACGAGCTCGGCGTGCGCCATCTCCGACAGCAACCCCGCGTGGACGGCCCCGATCACGCCACAGCCAACAACAACACAGCGAACCTTGCCACTCATCGATAAACCCTCCCGTAACTGCCGGCGCTGGCTTGTGGAAGTACCGCGAAGCATGGGCGCTGTGCCCTGGGCGGCCTCGCTGACGGTGCGTGCCGGCAGGCTATCATCGCGCCCACTATGACACGGTTCCCTGGTCTGGGCAAACGGCCGCCCCCGCTGGCGCTACACCGCGTCAATGGCCGGGTCGTCGAGCGAAACGCGCCGCCCCTCCCGCGTGGATAGGTGGCAGGCCAACGTCATGCGCAGCACGGCGCGCCCCTCCTCGGCGGTGGCGATGGCCGGCCGGCGCCCCTGCAGAAACTCGGCCAGCGGCAGCGCCAGGCCGGCGATGCGCTCCCCGTGGCTGGCGGGCGAGGGGATGTCGCTCAGCGTCCAGCCTCGCGAGGCGGTCGTGTACCACTTGAGGCCGGCGGCGCCGGCCGGGCGGGGCACGTTGGCGGAGGGCACGTCGCCATAGTTGAGGACCAGGCTGCCCTGCTCCCCGATGATCTCCACCGTGTTCTCGGCCGCCGGGCAGGTGAACGAGCAGCACACCTCGGCCAGCGGGCCGCCCGGGTAGCGGTAGATGGCGATGCCGTTATCCATCGGCACGCGCGGGTCACCGAGCGAGACGATCTCGGCCGTCACGGATGTGGGCAGGCCCAGCAGCCAGTAGATATAATCGATGGCGTGGGCAGCGTCGTCGGCCCACATGTCACGGTTCAACTCCGGCTGGACGTGCCAGAGCGCGGTGTAGTTGGGCCACATGTGCATGTTCAGCCCGTGGCGCCGGCGCACCATGCACACCCGGCCCAGCGTCCCCTCGGCGAGGAGCTCCTTGGTGCGCAGGTTCTGCGGGTCGACGCGCATCTGCCAGGCCAGGGTGAACGGGACGCCGGCCTGCGCCACCGCGGCGACGATGCGGTCCGCCTCACCCATGGTGAGGGCCAGCGGCTTTTGCAGGACGATGGCCAGCCCCGCGGCAGCGGCCTGCTCCACCAGGGTGGCATGGTGGCAGGTCTCGGCGCCGATGACCACGCCGCCCAGCCCCGGGGAGGCCAGGAGGTCCGTGACGCTGGCGTAGGGCTGCAGGCCGTAGGCCTCGACGGCGCCCGCCAGGCGCCCGGCGTCGTGGTCCCACCCGGCCGAGGTCGTCACGCCGTACTCGGGATGGGCCCGCCACTCGCGACAGTAGACGCCTACGTGGCCGTGGGCCAGGCCCAGCACTCCGACGCGCACGCTCATCGCTATCCTCCCTGCGGCCGGGACGGGGCCGCCGTTAGGCCCCCGGGGTCAGGCGTTCGCCGCGTAGCACCCGCAGGCACGACTCTCTGGACAAGGCCATGTGTTCGGCGATGACCCGCTCGGCCCCGGCGGCATCCCGGGCGAGGAGCCGCTCCACCAGCCGCTCGTGCAGAGACAGGACCTGCTCGCCGGCGCCGCCAGCCGCCAGCAGCATCACCATGCGCCCCAGGACGCGCATCTCCCGCTGGACGAAGCGGTTCCCGGAGTACCGCCAGAGCAGTTCGTGCAGCCTGAGGTCGTGCTGCGCGTAGCCCTGCAGGTCGCCGGAGGCCAGGGTGGCACGCATCCCGTCCACCTCGGCAGCGAGGCGGGCGTCCTGGGCCGGGGTGAGGCGCCCTGTGGCCAGCCGGGCGGCCAGGCTCTCGAGCGCCTCGCGGAACGCGTACAGCTCGCGGAGGGTGGCCTCGTCCAGGTTGATGACCTGCCGGCCGGCCTCCGCGTTGACCACCAGCCCCTCGCCCTCCAGCTGATTGAGGGCGTCGCGCACCGGCAGACGGCTGACGCCGAGGAGCTCGGAGAGCTCGCGCTCGATGAGGCGCGTCTCCGGCGCCAGCCGGCCAGAGACGATCGCCTCCCGCAGCAGGTCGGCGAGTTGGTCCTTGAGGGGCCTCCGTTCCAGGCCGCGGACGCCGGCGGCCAGTTCCTCCAGCGCAGCGGGTACCGGTGTGGACCCCATGGTTGCCTCCTCACAGGCGCGGCGGATGGTCGGCCGCGCCAGGCGGCCGGCGCGGCTAGGGGGATGCGGCTATATCATGCGCGTCAGCGCCAAGAGCAGCAGAAAGCCGACGATAAAGCCCGTAGTGGCCTGATGCTCGAAGCCGTGGGAGTGGCTTTCGGGAATCAGCTCGTCAGAGACCACGTACAGCATAGCGCCGCCGGCAAAGGCCAGGCTGAAGGGCAGCAGCCCCTGCATCTGGGTCACGAAAAGGGCGCCCACCAGGGCGGCCAGCGGCTCGGCCAGGCCCGACAGGAAGGCCCACCCGAGGGCCCGCAGCGGGGGCATGCCGCAGGCCCGGAAGGGCCCGGTGATGGCCATCCCCTCCGGGATGTTGTGCAGGGCGATGGCCACGGCCAAGAGCAGCCCCAGGCGCGGCTGGGCGGCGTAGGCGGTGCCCACGGCCAGGCCCTCCGGCAGGTTGTGCATGGTCATGGCCGCCATCAGCATCAGGCCGCGCCGATAGGCGACGTGGTTGGAGCACTCGAAGGGCAAGTGCTCGTGCTCGTGGGGGAGGAAGCGGTCCAGCGCAAAGAGGACGGCCGCGCCAACCGCCACGCCGAGGATGGTGATCCACAAGGGGCCCATGGTGGATGACTCGTGGATGAGGCCCATCGTGGCGATCGCAGTCATGACGCCGGCCGCGAACCCCAGCAGCGCGTCGTACGTGCGCATGTCCAGGCGTCGGAAGAGGAGGACCAGGCCGCCGCCCAGGCCCGTGGCTAGGCCGGCGACCGTGCTGAGAAGGACGGCGTTGAGGATGGCCAAGTCGCTATCTCCCACTGGAATTGCAGCACGACACCGTTGGGCAGGATACCCCCGTGCGGCCGGAAGAGCAACCCCGAGCGTTGCGCATGTGCGGGCCGGCGCGCAACAAACAGCCAGCCGACCGGTGGACGGTCAGCTGGCCAGGAGAGGCGGACCAGGCGGGCGCCGTAGGGGGGTTCTCCCGCTAGCGCTGTACTGCGGCAGACACCGGCGCAAGCCCGATGGCGGCCGTCTTGTGGAACTCTCCGACTACCTCGCGGAAAGCCTGCCCCAACGCCTGCGCCGGGGGCAGCAGTGCCCCGGCCACGCGCGTCTCGGCGCGCTGCGCCCAGTAGACGGCCGCGCTCAGGGCGGTCTCCCCGTGCATGACGGCGTAGGAGGCCAGGCTGCGCCCCTCACCGGCGACGGGGCGCGCGTGCGGCCCGGGCACCAGGGCGATGATCGCCGCGGCCAGGATGAGCAACTGCCAGAAGGAAACGGATCGCTTTGCCATGGGTCAGCACCTCATACCAGTGACGGTTCCACCGGCACTATAGCGACCCAAGGTCTCCGTAAGGTTAACAGGCAGTTGCAGTCGGGTTACAATCGCAACGATCGTGCCCCCGGCGGGGAAACGTAACGCCGCGCTGCCCCGGCAGCGCGGCGCCGGGGGGCCGGCTCAGCCGGGGAGGTGTTCCTCCCGCCGTCCAGCCGGAAAGTCCAGCGTGAGGCGGTGCCCCTGGTAGGCGATCTCGTACACTCCGCGGTGCCGCTCGGCGCGGCAATAGGGGTTGTCAAACCGAGGATAGTCGCCCAAGGCGACCGGCGCGCCGTCCAGGGTCAGCGGCCCCTCCCAGCCCCAGGCCAACCGCCCCAGGCCCGGCGCGGCGTACTCGACCGAGCGCTCCCCGTAACGCACCTCGGCCCCGGCCACCCGCGCGCACCAGGCCGCAAAGGTCCCGTCTACCGCCCGGCGCCCGGCCTGGCAGATCCACACGTTGCGCCGCCCCTCGGCCACCAGCCCCTCCCCCTTGAGGACGCCGTCGGCCGTCCAGCGGTAGGGGTTGCGCGAGCGGAGCGCCAGGTAGCCCTCCCCGCGCCGCGCCAGCACCCAGCCGCCCACCTCGATCACCTCGTCAAAGGCGTGGCGCCGGAAGACGGCCACCGTCCGCGGCAGGAGCACCTCCTCACACGGCCCCGGGGAGGGCATATCGTTCCCCGACGCCTCCGCCGGGAAGATCGTCGGCTCCCCGGGGAGCGGCTCCGCGGGGATGTCGTAGATGGCCAGCAGCACGTTCTTGACCTGGGCGGCCCGCGGGAAGCGCCCCACCCAGTACTTGTACGAGACCTCGTCGTCGTTGCCGCGGTGCAGGGTGAACACGGCCGCGTCTGGCCCCAGCGTGGCCTGCCAGATCTGCTGCTGGTAGCCCGGCTTGCCCTTGCGGTAGTCCTGCGCGCAGGAGAGCATATAGTCGGGCGTCCGGTAGGTGATCTTGTTCACCGCCGACAGGGTCGAGCGGCCGATGTCCCCGTCGTGCCCGGGTGAGAGCCGGTCCAGCTCTCGGTAGGTGGAGCGTAGCGCGTCCGAGTAGGGGCGCATGACCACGTCCCAGCGGTGGGAATGCAGCCGGTCGGCCAGGCGCACGGTGTCTTCCACGGCGCGCTGGTGTTGGTGCAGGCCGGCGCCCCACAGGAAGAGGGCCGTCTCCGGCTGGTCGGCGCGGATGCCGAGGGCGGCGGCCTCCTCCAGGTCGAAGGCCTGCCGCTCGCGGTTCTCGAACTCGGCGGGCAGGTCCTGGGCCAACGCCTCGATGGTGGCCGGCACGCGGTAGCGCGGGCTGGTGGCCAGGCAGACGGCGGTCATGTTGTTCGGGTTGTGGAAGGTGCCCAGGCCCCAGGCGATCTTTTGCGCCGCCGAGGTCGCCTCCGCGTGGCCCGACAGGACGTGCGCCGGGTAGGTGCGCCCGTGGGAGGTACCGTACACGCCGCGGAACGAGTCCACGGCCATGTCAAAGAACATGAGGTCGAGGAGCATCGCGGCCCGTTCGGCGATCTCCTGGTCCTCGGCAAAGTCGGCCAGGTTCAGGAGCGGCGTCAGGTCTTCGTCGTAGTAGCAGTTCGAGTCCCACTCGGTAAAGCCCACACGGGCCTTGACGTCGATCCAGCGCAGGATGCGCTCGCGGGCGCGGGCCACGTGCCAGCGGCCGTCCTCACCGACGTTGGGGAAGGTGTGCTCGGCAAAGAGCTGCCCGGCCAGGTACTCGGCCGAGTGGAACATGATCTGGTGGTTCTCGCTCCAGAAGCACATCAGGTCGTCGTAGCCGGGCTCGTCGATCCAGTACTTGAACCCGATCAGCGCCTCAGCGATGGCCTGGACGAGTTCCAACGAGAGGAGCGGGCTCTCGGCGTACAGGTACATCATCCGGAGGAGGCCGGCCACGGTGAAATCGGCGCAGTCGCGCCGGGTGGTTACGTAGGTCAGCGCGTCGCGGATGCCCTCCTCATCGATCGGCCCACGGCCGAGCTCCAGGCGGCATAGCTGCGAAAAGAAGCCACCCCGCCCGCGGCCCCCCTCGGCGGCCGCGGCATACTCCAGGAAGGCCTGCCGGCGGGAGGCATAGTCGCCGCGCGGGGTCGTCCAGTACTCGTCGTGGGCCATGGTTCCTCCTCTATCTGCGGGGCGCTAGGCGCCCAGCGGCGTGATGCGCACGGCCAGGCGCAGGTTCTGCACAGCCGGCAGGTGCACCGCCAGCACCCGCAGGGCCGGGTCCAGCTCCTGCTCGGGCGGGTTCGGCGTGGTGGGGAGCGGCGTCGCGCCCCTCAAGGTTAAGGCGGCGCCGGCGGGCGCCTCCGTCAGGCGCACCTCCAGGCGCTTGCCCCCCTGCGAGAGGAGCGCCGTCCGCCCGTCGGGTGCCAGGCGCACCTCGGCCGGGGTGTGCAGGAACCACCAGGCCTCAACGGGGCGCTCGGCCTCGATAACGTCGGTGACCTCCAGCCGCGCCCGGTCGATCATCTCCACGGTGCGCTCCACCCGGCGGGCCTGGTCAGCATAGGCCGCGCTGAGGTCGATCACGGCGGTGGCGCGGGCCCGCGTCGAGGCAAAGCGCGTGATCGGCGCCAGCGAGCCGATCACCTGGTCAGGCCCGGGGCCCGGGTTCAGCACCAGGGTGTTGTGCCCTTCGGCGCGCACGCGATAGTACTCCCAACGCTGCCGGTGGTAGCGGTGCCCCTGGTACGAGGCGGGCTCCACGCCGCTGTCGGCGATCCAGCGCATACCCAGCGCGTCGACGATGAGCGAGCCGAGGTCCTGGTGCCGGTGGCCGTGGTAGGTGTTCAGGCCCGCCTGGAGGCCGACGATCAGCGCGTCGCCCCCCCAGTCGCTGCGCATCGCGGCGCACTCGGCCCGGCGGTAGTGCACGTCGAGGGGCAGGGCGGAGGGGTCGTAGGCGGGAGCGGCATCGTCAAACCACAAGAGGTCGAGCGAGGTGCCCTCAGCCTCGGGGCGGGCCAGTGCCGAGTAGCGGTAGGCCGAGTAGACGGGCTGGGCGTAGCGGCGGCCCAGCCAAAAGTGCTGCGGGCTGGAGGTGGCCCGCAGGCCGCAGTCGCCGAAATCAAAGGACAGCCGCCCCGCGCCCGACATGTGGATCTGGTAGGTGCCGCTGGCGGCAAAGCCGTCCATCTCGGCCAGGCCAAAATCCGTACCGAGGGCCGTCTCCAGGGCGTTCAGGAGCAGGATGTTGTACCGCGAGCCGTACTCCCAGTAGGTGACCCCCTCGGTGCTGGCGCCGTCGGGCGCGTAGGCGCCCATGGCCAGCGGCAGGCTGCGCAGCGCGGCGTGCAGGATGCGGCCGGCCAGGTCGGGCTCCACGTCGGCCAGGGCCAGCGCCCCCAGGGAGAGGCCGGCGTTGCAGACCTGGTTCCAGTTGTTGTCTCGCAGCGACCAGTTGTGCTCGGCCCCCTGATGATAGACCGTCCAGCCCGGCTCCAGCCCCTTGGTGACGATCGCCTCGCGCAGCGTGGCGCGCTGGGCCGGGGTCCAGCAGTCGTACAACCAGTCGTAGCCGATGGCCAGGGCGTTGGTCATCTCGGCCGTGTCGAGAAAGTGGCTGGGGTTCCAGTCGGGGAAGGCGGCCGCGGCGGCCAGCTCCTGCCAGGCCCGCGCGACGTAGCGCTCATCCCCTTCCAGGCGGTAGACCAGCGCCAGGGCGTAGACCCGCTCTTTGACGCTGCGCGAGACGCTCAGGAGCCGCCGCCCGTCGGGGATGCGGTAGGTCTCGGCCGGCTCGCCGAGGAGCGCCTCGGCCTGGGCGCGGACGGAGCCCAGCACCCGGGCGGCCACTGGGTCGCGCGCCACGAGGGCGCGGATCTCGGCCAGCCGGGCCTCGTCCAGCATCAGGCGCGGGTGCCCGGCCCGTAGCGCGGCGAGGATGACGTCGGCGGGGGGCGCCTGCTGGCTCCAAGCGCCGTGATAGTAGTAGGTACCCGTCATGATCCGTTTCCCTCCTGGCAAGCCCACTGCTTACCGTGCGCGCGCCTAGGGGAGGCGCGGCGACGTCCAATAGCGCCCGGCGGCGATGCGGCGAAAGCCCACCGCAGCGTAAAACGGCTGCCCTGAGCCGACCCGCGCCCGCGTGGCCCCCAGGGCGGCCAACCGCCGGATCCCCTCCAGCACCACCTCGCGCCCGAACCCACGCCGGCGGTAGCCCATGTGGGTGCTCACCGGCTCAAAGAAGCCGATCCGGTTGGGCGCGTCGATCCAGGCGATGCAGGAGGAGACGAACTCCCCATCCGGCCCCACGACGTAGAGGTCCAGGTCGGCGCGATAGTCGGGCGCCGTCTGCACCTGGCTCCAGGCGTAGGGCGTGGCCCACTCGGCGGGGTCCGGATGGTCGAACCCCAGCCCCTGGACGCGGCAGCGGCGGGGCAGGTCGTTCGCGTCAGCCATCGAGCGCACGGCGAACCCCTCCGGCAGGCGCGGCGGCGGGGTGGCGCCGATGGTGTACTCGGAGTCATAGTAGGAATGCTCGGCGTCCCCGGTGTAGCCGCGGCGCGCCAGGACGGCCTGCAGGGCCGCGTCGTGGTCGTAGACGTAGAAGCGCAGGGTGCCCCGGTCGGGCGCGCGCAGGGTGCGCTCGGCGTGGGCGACCATCTCCTCGAGGAGGTCAGGGTGGGCGGGATGGCGCTCGAGGTAGGCGTCCCCGGGGCGGGGGTCCTCGACGTGGACCAGGCCGGCCAGGTCGCCGCTCGGCGCCTCCCAGAGGGTCACGGCGCCCTCCCAGGCGCGGATGTTGGCGGCTACGTCTCCCGCGAACACGCTGGGATGGTAGCGCGACCAGTTCCAGCGCTCGATCCCCCAGTTGAGGGGCGCCTGGCTCGCCAGGTAGGTGGCAGAGAGCATGTCGCGCACGCGCAGGTAGTCGCGGTGCGGGTCATACGGGCATGGTCGGTAGCCAGGGGTCATGTGGCCTCTCCTCTCCGGCGGCCCCGCGCCGCCGGCCTGCGGCCCTCAGCGTACTATGTTCTGGACGCCTCGTCTACCGCCGCTGCCGGCGGCTCCAGTCTGCGATCGCTGCGACAGGGTTGGCAGGATTGACAGGATTGACAGGATTCACAGGATTTGGGACGTGGTCCGCTCCAGGTTCTGAAGGCGCCTGGCTTGGCAGCATTCCTGGAATCCTGTCAATCCTGTGAATCCTGTGAATCCTGTCTGTCCTGTCAATCCTGTCCTTCTTCTCCTCTCTCGCCCGCATCCGCCCACGATCGCGGAGCCGCTGCCGCGCTTGCCGGGCGGGCGGCGGACGGCTAGGATGGCCTGGCAGCGCTCGCAGCCACCAGGGGGGAATATGTCTCTGCCACAGATCGCCGCCATCGTCACCGAGTACCGGCACCGCGCCCATGCCGACGTCATCGTGGGCAAGTTCCTGCGGGGCTTTCCCTGCGACGACGGCCTGCACCCGCCGCGGGTGCGCGTTGCCTCCATGTACCTCGACCAGGTCAACCCCACCGATATCGGCGTGGCCACCGCAGCCGAATTCGGCGTGCCGCTCTACCCCAGCATCCGTAAAGCCCTGACCCTCGGCGGCGAGGCGCTGGCCGTCGACGGGGTGCTGCTCATCGGCGAGCATGGCGACTATCCCTGGGACGAGGCGGACCGCCACCTCTACCCGCGCCGCCACTTTTTTGAGCAGATCGCCGGCGTCATGGTCGAGAGCAAGCGGGCCGTGCCCGTCTTTGTGGACAAGCACCTCTCCTACAACTGGCCCGACGCGCACTGGATGGTCGCGCGGGCCCGGTCGCTGGGCATCCCGCTGCTGGCTGGGTCGTCGCTGCCGACGGCCTGGCGCCGCCCCTGGGCCGAGCATCCGCTCGGCGCCCCGCTAGAGGCGGCCGTGGTGATCGGCTATGGCGGGCTCGAGTCGTACGGCTTTCACGCGCTGGAGACGCTCCAGTGCCAGGTTGAGCGGCGCGCCGGCGGGGAGACGGGCGTGGCGGCGGTCTGCTGCCTGGAGGGGGCCGACGTCTGGCGCTGGTTGGCCGCGCACCCGGCCCATGCCGCGCTGGCCAAGGCCGCCGGCGAGGCGATCGCCGAGACGGCGGCCCCCTGGGAGCGCGCCGCCGAGGTGGCCGGTAACGCCGCGGCCTTTATCGTCCAGTACCGGGACGGGCTGACGGGCGCCGTCCTGATGCTGAACGGCTACTCCACTTCCTTCGCCTACGCCGGCCTGTCGGCGGGGCGGGCGCAGGCCTGTGAGGTCGTCCTCCAAGGGACGGAGCCGCACGGCCACTTTTCCTACCTGTGCCGCAACATCGAAGAGCTATTCCTGACGGGGCGGGCGCCCTATCCCGTGGAGCGCACCATCCTGACCACCGGAATGCTGAACGGGGCGATGGAGTCGCGCCTGGGGGGCTGCGTCTGGCTCCCCACGCCACACCTGGATCTGGCCTACCGGGCGGCAGAGGGGCCCTTCTGGCGCGCTACCGGCCCCGCGCCGGCCGGCGCCACGCTCGACCCCTGGCCCCCGGCCCGCTAGGGGCCGCTCAGTGCCGCGGCGCCCGCGGCTCCGCCGGGAGCAGGGCTGAGTAGCCGGGCGTGTCGGCCAGGAGGTGGGTGCGCGTCACCGGGGGGCGGTAGGCCTCGCGGAAGGCCAGCCCCCCTTTGCACACCGTGATCTGATAGTCCTCCGGGTAGACGCCGATGGCGCGGGCGTGCATCAGGTTGTTGGGGCTGGCCGGCCGCGAGGTGAGCACCACGGTCAGCCCGCCGCAGTCGACCCGCGCCGAGAGGCCCATGTTGGCCGGCACCCCCGGCGTGTAGCCCATCCCCGCCCGGTTGGTATAGAGGCCGTCGATCAGGGCGCGCACCCGGCCCGTAATGACGGCCGGCGGCCCGTAGAGCGGGTCCGACTGGCCCCCCACCGCGAGCGTCACCTCGGCGCCGATGCCGGCCGCGGCGGCCAGGCGGGCAGCGGCCGGGTCGCACAGGGGCACAAAGGCGCTCGGCGCCCGCTGGCGGAGGATCTCGTGCAGCAGGGCGGTGCCATCCCCGGGGGTGCCGGCGCCGATGTTATCCCCCACGTCGGCAATGGCCACCGGCCCCTCGGCGCGCAGCGCCAGGCGGATCGCCTCCGCCGGGGAGGGGATGGCCACGGCGTAGGCCTCGCGCTCGGCGTAGAGCATCGCGGCGAGCTCCTCGGCCAGGCGGGCGGCCAGGGCCGGGTCGTTATCGGTCGTTACGGCGGCGCCGATGCCGGCCTGGGGCACCTCCTGCTGCATAAAGCCGTGGGCCGGGCAGGCCGCCAGCACCCCCTGGATGGTCCGCTCCATCTCACGCGCGCGGGCCATGATGCGGCACATCGGCGCGTCACCCGGGAGGACGTTCTGCGGCGGCCCGATGCGCAGCGGCCGCTTGGCCACCGCCACCACCGGCCGCACCTCGCCCCGCACGGCACGCAGGAGCAGGCGGGCCGCCTCTTGCCCGCGCTCGCGCTGGTCCATGTGCGGGTAGGTGCGGTAGATGATGTAGGCGCTGCCCAGCGCGGCCATGGCCGGCGTCAGCGTGGCGTGGAGGTCCAGCGTGGCCACGATGGGCACGGCTTCCCCCACGATGGCGCGCAGCCGCTCGAGGAGGGCGCCCTCCCCGTCGTCGTGCGAGGCGGTCACCATCGCCCCGTGGAGGGCCAGGAGGACGCCGTCGACGGGGCCACCCCCCGCCGCCCGCGCCAGGCCGGCCAGCACCGCCTCGAGGACGTCATCGGCCACCCGGCCGGCGGGCAGCGCCGCGCCAAAGGTGCCCGGCAGCACGGCCACGTCGGGCGCAGCCTCCAGCACGTCGAGAAAGCCACCGATCTCCGAGCCGGTGCCGCGGCGCCCGGCCAGGAGCGCCTCGCCCTCCAGCCACTCGCAGGCGCGGAAGGCCGCCAGGTCGGTGGGCCGCGGGTTGAGGGTGTTCGTCTCGTGCATCAGGCCGCCGATCAGAATGCGGAGCATGCGTCCTCCAAAGCGTGGGCCATAGAGCCACGGTCGATCGTGCCTAGAGGATACCGTATCTGCGAAAGGTGTCTACCACGGAGGCCCCGGCGCGCAGCTCTTCGCGGACGCGCCCCTCACCGCGGACCTTCTCGCCGGCCCGGGCGATGACCTCCTCGGCGATCCCCTGCGGCACGACGACCACGCCGTCGACGTCGGCATAGACCAGGTCGCCGGGCGCCACGCCCACGCCCCCGCAGACGATGGGCACGTCGCGGGCCACGCCGTCCATGCGCCCGAGCGAGTCGAGCGGGGTGAGGCCGCGGCAAAAGACGGGGAAGCCGAGCGCGGCGATCTCGACATAATCGCGAGCGCCCCCCTCGGTGATGACGCCGGCGGCCTGGCGGCCCACGGCGGCGTTGGAGAGGAGCCCGCCCCAGAAGGCGGAGAGAACGGGCGCCTCGCACTGGGAGACGAGCACCTGCCCGGGGCGCAGGGCGTCGAGGACTTCCATTTCCAGGAGGAAGGGGTGCTCGGGGACGGCGTCGACGGCGACGGAGCGCATGGTGACGGCCTCTCCCCAGCAGCGCATAGTGGGGAGGAGGGGGCGGATGTCGGGCGACATGGCCTGCCCGCGGGCGCCGAGGGTGTCCATGACGTCCATCAGCACGGCCGAGTAGCAGCGAGAGAGGACCTCAGCATACGGCGCATAGCGCATGGGGGCTCCTTTCGTCGACCACCAACGCCTTGGACTGCGCGGGCTCGCCCGCGCTCTGCGCAGCCTCACATGACCAAGCGAGAGGGGCTCGCCCCGACCGGCCCGACCGGCCCGCCGTGGCCCCTTTGGACTGCGCGGGCTCGCCCGCGCTCTGCGCAGCCTCACATGACCAAGCCAGAGGGGCTTGCCCCGACCGGTGTCACCGGCCCAACCGGCCCGCCGCGGCCCCTTTGGACTGCGCGGGCTCGCCCGCGCTCTGCGCAGCCTCACATGACCAAGCCAGAGGGGCTCGCCCCGACCGGTGTCACCGGCCCAACCGGCCCGCCGCGGCCCCTTTGGACTGCGCGGGCTGGCCCGCGCTCTGCACAGCCTCACATGACCAAGCCAGAGGGGCTCGCCCCGACCGGTGTCACCGGCCCAACCGGCCCGACCGGCCCCACCACCTCCCCGCTAAAAGTCGTCCTCGACCTTCACCCGATCCACCCTGAACGACAACACCGTCCGCTGGTGCCCGGCCGTCGCATTCAGCATGAACCAGGCCATCGAACACCAGCGATACTCCTCCGACCGCTCGGCCACGCCGTGATGGCGTGGGTTATCGTGGACGTACTTCAGGCGCGCGAGGTAGCTCGTCTCGTAGGTCAGGCAGGTATCCCAATACTGCCGCCACACCTGCCGCCCGGCGGCTCCGTCCTGCCTGTTCAGCCAGACCGCCGTTCTGGAGTGAAGCGCAGCCACCAGGCGGGGCAACGTCCGGACATCCTTCGGGACCAGCCCCACCCAATGGTAGTGGTTGGAGAGTACTGCCCAGGCCTGCAGGTTCCAGCCCCACCGCTCAGCCTCGGCAAAGAGGGTCTGAAGCAGGTAGTCGCGCTTGGCGGGCGTGTCAAAGAGGTGCTTACTCAGATGCGTGGACGCCGTGACGATGTAGGCGGCGCCGGGAGCGAACAGATGCCCGGGGGCGTGCGCCCACTGGCGGTACACGGGCTCGGCGTTCGGCACGTCGTCCTCCTCTCTGCTCCAGTGGATCAGCCTTACAACGTCCCCCTCCTCTGGACTGCGCGGGCTGGCCCGCGCTTTGCACTGCCTCACATCACCAAGCCAGAGGGGCTTGCCCCGACCGGCCCCGACCGGCCGCCGCCAGATCCCCCCGGCCGGGGACCCCCTCCCTACCCCCCGTAGGCCCGGCTGACGTCGAACCAGTAGGCCAGGTAGCGCCACTGGCCCCAGTCGGCGTAGACCGCCCGCGCCTCGCCGTCCGACACCTCCGCCCCGCCAAAGTACTTGCCCCGCACAAAGCTGCGGAACACCGTGTCCAGCGGCAGCTCGTCATAGTGGCCCAGGAGCATCAGCAGCGTGGCGGCGGCGTAGGGCCCCACCCCCTTGATCCGGAGCAGGCGCTTGCGCAGCGCCGCCGTCGCCAGCCCCGGATCCGCCAGCGCCTCGGCGTCGAGCGCGCCGGTCGCGATCTGGCTCGCCAGGGTGTGCACGTAGGGCGCCCGGTAGCCCATCCGCACCGTCGCGGCAAAGGCTTCCGGCTCGGTGGCGGCCACGGATGCGGGGCTCGGGAAGGCGCGCAGCGTCGGGTTGCCGGCCAACGGCGCGCCGTAGGCCTCCACCAGGCGGCGCACCATCCCCACCGTCCCGCCCCACTGGACATTGGTGGTGCAGATCGTCTTGACCAGGTCCTCCCAGACGGTCGGGGAGCGCAGCACCCGCCCCAGCCCGGCGGCCATCTCCTCCCAGGGGGCTCCGCGTTCCCGGCAGAGGGCGTAGAAGGGGGCTAGGTCCTCGTCCAGCCGGAAGGAGCGCCGCAGGCCGGAGATGATCTCCTCGCGCTCCGCTTCGCCCAGCCCGTCGGCGTGGAGGACCCGCACGGCAATGGCCGGCGCGCCGCCCGCTCCCGCGGACCGGGCGGTCAGGTGCACCACCTGCCCCGTGCGGAGCCGCTCGACGCGCCGGTACTCCTGAAGGGTCGCGTCCCAGGCGTTGGGCGCCAGGGCGCACCAGCCGTGCGCCGTCACCGTCTCGGCAAATGCCAGGGGCGGTGGCGCGGTGACAGTGAGGGTCTCCTCCCGCAACGACGAGGCCTCGGGGAGCGGGGGGAGGGTCGGACGCTTGGGGGCCATGGGGTACCTCCCGGTGGGGTTTGGTGTGTGCGCCGTCAGCCGTGGCGCACGGTGATGCCGGCCTGGCGCGCTACGGCACAGAGCGCCTCGAGCCGCTCTTTGCTCGGCGTGGCCAGCCCGACGGCGCGATAGTCGAGCGAGAGCGACTCATACTTGCCCGCGGCCATGCCGTGGAAGGGCAGTAGCTCATAGTACTGCAGGTTGGGCAGCGTCGCGGCGAACGCGGCGATGGCCGCCACGTCCTCGTCGGCGTCGTTGACCCCCGGGACGATCGGCGTCCGCACGATCAGCGGCTGCGGCTGGGCGCCCAGGCGCCGTGCGTTGGCCAGGATGCGCGCGTTGGGCACGCCGGTGGCCTGCCGGTGCCGGGCCGGGTCCATGGTCTTGACGTCGAGCATCACCAGGTCGGTGAAGGGGAGGAGCGACGCCAGCCGCTCCCAGGGGGTGTTGGCGGCCGTCTCGACGGCGGTGTGCAGCCCCGCCGCCCGGCAGCGTTCGAGGATGGCCCGCGAGAACTCGGCCTGCATCAGCGGCTCCCCGCCCGAAAGGGTCACCCCGCCGCCGGAGGTCTCGTAGAAGGGCGCGTCGCGCAGGACCTCGGCCACCACCTCGTCGGCGGTCTTGCGCTCACCCACCAGCACCAGCGCCTGGGCGTAGCAGGTATCCACACAGGTGCCGCAGGCCACGCAGCGCTCGCGGTGAAAGGCACGCACCCCGTCGATGACCTCGTGGCAGCCGCGCGGGCAGCGGCGGAAGCACTCGCCGCAGCCGATGCAGCGCTCCGGGAATACCTGGATCTCCGCCTCGAGGGAGAGGGTCTCCGGATTGTGGCACCAGAAGCAGCGCAGGTTGCACCCCTTCAGGAACACCGTCGTGCGGATGCCCGGCCCGTCGTGGATGGAGAAGCGCTGGATGTTGGTAACCAGGCCGCTGGCGGGCGGCGTCTGCTCTGGGGCGGGCGTGGCGATCGGGGCTCTCTCCGTCATCTGCTCGTTATGCTCCTACGGCTCGGCAAGGATGCGGTCGACGATCGGCTGCCGGTACTCACGCGACAGCGACCGAAAGTAGGCGCTGTACCCGGTGACGCGGATCATCAGGTCCGGGTGGGTGCTCGGGTCGGCGTGGGCCTCGAGGACCTGCTCCTTCGAGACGACGTTCATGTTGATCAGCGTGCCGCCCAGGCGGTTGTGCGTCAGGATCAGCGCCTCGAGCGCCTCCAGCCCGCCGATGCTCGTCACCAGGCGGCGGTCCAGCTCGATCTGCAGCGGCGTGGTGTTCCCCCAGCGCGGCTGCACCTCGGCCACGGCGACGGCCTTGGCCGTGACGGCCATGCTGCCGCCCGGCAGAAAGCCCGGGTCGGGGTCGGCCGAGTGGGAAAGCGGTTCGCCGGCGCGGCGGCCGTTCGGCGTGGCGCCCAGCCGCCGGCCATAGACGTTGGTGCCCCCGTGGGAGAAGAGCCCCGGCAGGCAGAGGAAGCCATCCGCGGTCGGCGTGGAGCGGATCAGGTCGCTCCACAGCGCTGCGACCCGCCGCGCCCAGGCATCGGCGCGGGTACCGCCCGCCCCGTAGCGCGGCACCGAGGCCAGCATCAGGCGGAGCGGCTCCGCATCGTGATAGTCGCTCTGCAGGGCGGCGGCCAGCCCCTCCCAGGAGAGGCGCTTTTCCTTGGCCACGCGCTGCTCGATGGCGGCGAACGAGTCGGCGACGGTGGCCAGGCCGAGGCCGTCCACGGCCAGGTCGACAATGTCCACCCCGCCGGCGGAGGCGTCCACCCCGCGCTCGATGGGCCCGTGGCAGAACAGGTTCAGGACGATCTCGGGCCAGTTGTCGGCCTGGCGGGCCATGTGCAGGTCTTTGCCCTCCTTGACCACCTCCACCGAGGCGCCGAGGTGGGCGCGGTAGCGCTCCCAGAGGGCCTCCATCGAGCGCTCCGCCACGGGCAGGGCGACCACCTCGTCGATCGCCAGGAGCAGCGGCGTCACCAGGCAGACGCGCGTCACATCTTGCAGGCAGTACTCGACGCCGGGGAGCGCCGTCCAGTTGCAGCCGACCTTGGCGCGCATCCGCGCCAGGGCGGGCGGCACGCCGTTCCGGCAGAAACCGGCGTCCAGCCCGCCCGAGAGGGCGAAGGAGACGCCGGTGCCGTCGGCGACCATCAGCTCCAGCGCCCGCCGCAACAGCCGCCGGTCCATCCCCTCGTGCACGCGCACGGCGATGTTGGCCGGGATGCGCAGGCGGTGCATCGCCTCGAGCACCAGGAAGGACAGGGGCGAGGTCAGGTCGCGGCCATCGGGGCCCTGCCCACCGATCTGCGAGTAGTGTGGGTCGTTGAAGAAGAGGCTGGCCAGGTGCCAGACGATCGACGCGTCGGTCTCGCGGCCGGCGGCCAGGTCGGCCTCATAGTAGGGGCGCAGGAGCTCGTCGAGCTGGCCGAGGGCGCCGCCCAGGCCCCACATCCGGTCGACGCACTGGAACCAGGCGATGAACTGGCAGGCCTCGCGGAAGGTGCGCGGGGCGCCCAGGACGAGGTGCTCGTTGGCCTCGGCGATGGCCGTCAGGTTGTCGCGGAGGGTGGGGTTGGGCTCCTCGGCGGCCAGGCGGCGGGCCAGGGCGGCGTGCCGGGCCACCCAGCCCTGCACGCCGAGGACGAGGTCCTCCTCGCCGTCGTAAAAGTCGGTATGGGCCGGCCGGTTCAGCGCGCGGTAGTGGCGGATCTTGTCCAGCAGGCCGCCCCAGCCGAGGCGCAGGCCGATGGCCATGTCCGGCCCCAGGTGGTTGGCCGCGCCGATGCCGTGGTTGTAGATGTTGTACTTGGCCTGCAGGGGGGCCAGGTGCGTGGGGCGGTCCTCGGGCCGCCAACCGCCCAGCCCCGGGATGCCCTTGCGGATCCAGGCGCCCGCCAGCGATGAGCAGGGGTGGATGTAAAGCGGGTGCGCCTCCAGCCAGCGGCGAAAGTTGTGCCCCACCGCCCGCGGCCCGTAGGCGCCGCCGTCGGGGTGGTTGGGCACCACGGCAAAGGGCACCGGCTCATCCCAGGGGATGTAGCCGTGGTCGTCGGTGTCAAAGTAGCCGTCGCGCCGGACCTTGATGTCGGTGTGCTGGTTCTTGGTGGCGCGCAGGGCGTCGATGCGCTGGGCGAAGGTCGGCTCACCGGGGTTGGCGGTACGTGTCGGGTCCATGCTCTTCTCCGCGGCAACTGACGGCGTCGCGCCGACACTGTACCCGTCGGTAGGAGGGGCGTCAAAGGCCCCCTTGTCCCCTTCTGCCCCCTCGGGTACCATACCTCCGGGACCACGGCCAACTCAGCGCGGGCGTTCGCCCGCCGGAAGCGGAGGAAGACATGCTCTTCTACATCGGCACGTACACTTCGCAGGGCGGCGAGGGGATCTACTCCTGCCAGTTCGACCCGGCCAGCGGGGCCCTCAGCAACCTCCGCGCCCAGGCGCGCACCGCCAACCCTACCTACCTCTGCCTCCACCCGACTAGGGCGGTCCTCTACGCGGCCAACGAGGTGGCCGAGACTGACGGGGAAAAGACCGGCGCGGTCAGCGCCTATGCCGTGGCCGCCGACGGCGCCCTGACCCCCCTGAACCAGCAGCCCAGCCACGGCACGGCGCCCTGCTACGTCTCGGTCGACGCGACGGGCCGCTGGCTCCTGGTGGCCAACTACTCGTCCGGCAGCGTCGCCGTGCTGCCCGTGGAGGAGGACGGCTCCCTCGGCCCGGCCGCCGACGTCGTCCAGCACGAGGGGATCGGCGCCCACCCGCGCCGCCAGGAGGGCCCCCACGCCCACTTTATCCGGCAGGACCCGGCCGGCCGCTTCGTCTTGGCCTGCGACCTGGGCACCGACGAGGTCAGGATCTACCGGCTCGACGCCGAGCGCGGCACGCTGACGCCCAACAACCCACCCGCCCTGCGCGTGGCGGAGGGGCAGGGGCCGCGCCACCTCGCCTTCCACCCCAACGGGCGCTGGGTCTACGTCATCAACGAGCTAGGCTCCACCATGACGGCCTGCACCTGGGACGCGGAGCGCGGCATCCTCTCCGAGATCGGCACCGTCTCGACCCTGCCCGACGGCTACCTGGACCGCTCCTACTGCGCCGACGTCCACGTAGCGCCCTCGGGCCGCTACGTGTACGGGTCGAACCGCGGGCACGATTCGATTGCCATCATGCGCGTCGACGCCGCCAGCGGCATGGTCAAGGTGATCGGCTTTGAGTCCACCCAAGGGTCGTACCCGCGCAACTTTAACCTCTCACCCAAGGGAGACTGGCTGCTGGCCGCCAACCAAAAGGGGGACAGCGTCGTGTCGTACTGGGTGGACGTGGAAAGCGGCCTGTTGCGCTCCACCGGGCACGGGCTGAGGGTGTCGATGCCGGTGTGCCTGCTGCCGGGGCGCTGACCGACGCGGCCAGCCTACCCTACGGCGCCTGCGGAACCGCCCTAGCGCGGCGGGATCCGCAGGCGCTGGCCTATGGTGATGCGGTCATCGGCCAGGCCGTTGGCGGCCTGGAGGTCGGCCAGGGTCACCCCGTAGCGGATGGCCAGGGAGTACAGGGTGTCTCCCGCGGCCACCTCGTGGATGCCCTCTCCCGCGGCGGGCGGCACGGGCGCCTCGGGCGTGGCGGGGTCGCCGTCGGGCTCCCCCGGCCAACCCCACTCCGCCGGCCAGTCGGAGGGGCGCACCAGTGCTGCGCCATCGTCCGCGGGCGGCGCGGCCGATCCTGCCTCCCCCGGTGCCTCGAGGGTTGACGAGGGGGCCGCCTCGGCGGCTGAGCCCTCCGCCGCGCTGCTGGTGAACAGCACGATGTCCGCCGTCATCTCGCCCGTCGGCGACCCCTCGGTCACCTTCAGGTTCTCGATCAGCACGGCTGAGGGCGGGCCGGCCTGCTGCACGCGGGTGAGGAGGGCCAGGAGCGGGGCCAGCCCGCCGGTGGCCCGCAGGCGCATGCCCCGCACCTGGTAAGGAGCTTCTCCGTTCTCCTGCTGGGGGGTGGGCTGGGCACGCAGGTCCACTACCTCCACGCCCCCGGCCTGCGCTTGGGCATACAGGCCGTTCAGCACGTCGGTGGCCTGTTGCCGTGTGAGGAGCAGGTCCGTCGTCGCTTCGTTGGCCGCGCGCACCCGGTCGAGCTCCTCGTTCAGGGTGCGCTCCATGAGCTCCGCGTTGGCTTTGCGCGCCTCGAGCTCCTGGCGGGCCACGATGACGGCGTCCTCCTGGGCGATCACTTCCTGCCAGCCGGGCAGCAGCACCAGGACGGTCAGGGCCACGCAGCCCGCCAGCGCGATCCCCATGGCCAGGAAGGGCGCGGCGCGGCGCAGCACGGCCGGGTCGAACGTCATCCGCGGCAGGCGCGGCCCTCCTCGCATCCTCTTCATGGCCTGGCCACCTCCAGGATCAGGACAAAGCGGACGCGCGGCGCCGTCAGCCCGGGCGCCGGCACCGCTGCCAGGCCGGCCCCGCTCTGGCGCGCCGCGGGCCAAGCCCGGGCGGGCGGCTCCACGGCGAACCACCTGCCGCGCTGCCACGCGGCGCGCGGCGCGCCGACCGCCGACGAGGCTCCGTTCTGGGGCGGCGTCAGCGTGGCGGAGGTCACCTCTTCCACTTCCAGCCGGTACCACTGGGCCGGCCCAAAGCGCCCCCTGTTGGTGACCTCGATGACCACCGGGTCGCTGTAGCCGGGCAGCGCCTCGAAGGTCACTTCGGAGGCGACCTCCCCCGGGGCGCGGTTGTCGTTCACGTAGACGGTGCCGTTGGCGCGCACCGCGAGGAAGGTGTCGACGTCGGGGGCCAGCCCGTGGGTAAAGACTCGGTAGGTGCGCCCCGCTTCGGCGGCCAGCAGGGCGCGGTCCACGTCTCCGGCCGGGTAAAAGCTGCGCATCTGCGCGCTGCCCAGGCTCAGGTGATCTTGCGGGGCGTCGTCCGGCTCAAAGGCGTCACGCAGGTCAAACGTGGGCGTCGCCGCCGGCGTGGGAGACTCGGCCGGCATGGCGGTGGCCGTGGGGGGCAGGGCCGTCGCGGGGGCGCCGGTCGGCGCGGGCGTGGCGGTGACCTCCGCCAGCACCAACTTGTAGGCCTGCTCGTCCCCGGCTACGCCCCGGTTGGTCACCTCGATGGTCGCGTCGAGGTCGGCCCCGGCCGGCACCGTCAGGATTACCTCTGAGGCCAGGGTGCCGGGGTGCTGATCGTCGTTCGTCAACACCATCCAACCGGCCCGCACGGTGAGCACGGTGTCGACGCCGCCCTGTAATCCCTCGGTTGAGACGCGATACGTGCGCCCCGACTTGGCCACGAAACGGGCCCGGTCGACGTCTCCGGCGGCGTGGAAGGTGCGCGCCTGCGACGTCCCCGGGACCATCAACATGCCCAGGCCGTCGGTGGCCTCGTAGGCGTCTCCGGCGGGGGCGGCCGGGGTGGGGCTGGCGCTCGGCGGGGGAGTGGCGGTGGGCCCGGGCGTGGCGCTCGGGGAGGCCGTGGCGGCCAGGCCGGGCAGCGGCGTCCCGGCGGTGTTCTCGATCGACTCCAGCGAGACGCGCCGGAACAGCCCGGAGGCCTCCACCCGGTCGACATAGGCGACCACGGCGGCGTCGCTGTCGGCAAGGCCCTGGACCTTCAGGAGCATCCCTTCCTGCGCGAGGGACATCAGCGCCAGGTGCTCCGGGTCGTACTGCCCGACGGCGCCCAAGACGGCGGCCCAGTCAACATAACGGGTGGCCATCGCCTGGCGCACGCCGGCGAACGCCTCGCCCGTGGCGCGCGCCGCCGCCAGCGGCGCCTGCACCGCCGCGTCGGCCCCCGCCGCGGCGACGGCCGTCACCGTGGCCGCCAGGCCAGCAGCCTGCGCCTCGCGGCGGGCCGCCTCATTCCGCGCCACGCGTGCGGCCCGGCCGATCGGCAGGAGCAGCGTAAAGATGGCCGCCGCCGCCAGCCAGAGGGCCAGGCGTGGATGGCGCGCGCCCTCGTCGGGCGTGCCGGCCGCCTCGCTGGAGGAGAGGCTGGGTGGTCTGGTCGCACGAATGGTCGTCATGGTGCTTGGCCCTCGTTCAGGCGCGCTGCGCCAGGGTGGCGGCCAGCGTGGCGGCGGCTTCGGCCAACTCCTGGGTATCGATAGCGGTCAGATCCCGGATCAGGACGTGACGAGACTGGTTCTCCTCGGCCTCGGCCTGGAACAGGTTGGCCAGCATGCTGGCGTCGAGGACGGCCACCTCCTCGGTCTCCTGTTCGGTCGACAGGGCGCTCAGCGTTGGCGCGGCCGCGGCCGCCTCGGCGGGCGCCGGCTCCTGCTCCGGCGGGGCCGCGGGGCCCGCCGCCTGAGGGGTAGCGTTCTCGGCGGCCGGCTCCTCGGCCTCGGGCCTGGCCTCTGGCGCCGGCGCCGGCTGGGGCGCCTCTGGCGCCGCCGGTTGCGGGGCCGCGGCTGGCGCGGGCTGCGGCTCGGGCTGCGGCGTGGGCTGCGCGGCGGGCTGTGCGGCGGGCTGGCCGCCGCCGGCCGGCGCGGCGGGCTGCCACGTCGGGACGTGCGAGGAGAGCGGAGGGGCCTCGGGCGGCGCTGCCTCGGCGGTGTTGACGTGCTGCGTCGTCGGCTTGGGCAGGTAATCGGCCGGCTGCTCCGGCAACCCCTGGGCGGCGACCTGGGCGGCGGCCGCCTGCCACGACGCGGCGGGCCCCCCCGCTGGCTGGCCCAACGCTTGCCGTTCTTGGGCCAGGGCCACCAGCTGCTCCAACACTTCCGGAGGCAGGCTCGCCAAATAGTCCTCCTCCCGTGCGGCGGACGCCCTGTGCCCGGCGTACGCCGTGCGCAGGAACGGCCACAGCGCCGCCCCCACCGCCGCCAGCAGGAACAGCCCCGAGAGGATCAGCCCGACGCCCACCCACCGGTCACGAAACAGCGTGCGCCAGGTTACGGGCGGCTCTTCGGCCACGGGCAGCACCTCGCGCAGCGCGGCCAGGCGGGCGGCCTCGGCTGGGTCGGCAGTGGCCGCCTCCACCACCGAGATCTCCTCTTCCAGGCTGGCCGCGTCCCACTCGGAGAGGACCTGCCGCGCCGCTTGCACGTCGCCCGTGGCATACAGGGCCTGCGCCAGCCTCAGGGCGTGGCCGAGCTCGCCGTTCTGTGGCGGGTCGACCGGCGTCGGTTCCTCCCGAGAGGCGCCCAGGTGCAGGGCGGGCAGCAGCATCAACGCCAGCAAGGCCCCCACCGCCAGGGAGCACATGATGAGGACACCAATTGGAGGGCGGCGTGCAGCGCGCATCATCCCATCACCTCACATGATGCCGTCGATCAGTCTGGGCCCCATGAAGAAGCAGACTGCCGAAACCAGCAAGAGTATCGCCAGGTAGAAAAACGTCTTGGGGCGAAAGCCGCCGTCCGAGGCAATGATGGCCCCCGCGTTCACCACCGCCAGAAGCAACACCATGGACGTGGTCATGCCGCTCAGGAAGCTCAACTTGGAGTCTCCAAAGCTGAGTAGCGGGATGTTCAGCGCCTCCATGGCCTGTTCGGCCTGGCCTGGCTCGATCGAGGCCTCGATCATGGCCCGGAAGCGGTACACGATCTCCAGCACGATGACCAAGAGCATCCCCAGCGCGGCGTGCATGACCATCGTCAGCCAGGAGAAGGTGTCTGCCACGACGCGCCGTTTGGCCCGCAGGAGGGCCGTCTTGTTGGTGAACATGGAACAGAGGGCGCTGATCTCGTCCGGGTCGCCCCCCAGGTTGACCGCGTCGTAAAAGATCCGCGAGGCGTCGCTGAGCAGGCGGGAGCCCGTCTCACGGCCAAAGCGCGTCCAGCAGAGTTCCGGGCTGATGCGGGCCGCCAGCCGCAGCGTCAACGTGGCGATGTGCTCTTTGAGGGCCGGGAAAGAGTTGCGGTCGACCTTGGTCAACGCCTCGCCCAGGGTAGTGCCCGAGGAGGTGGCCATGCCCCCCAACGAGCGCAGGAATGATCCGCCCTCGCTCTCTTTGCGGGCCACGGCCTGGTCGGCCCGTAGGCTGATCCACCCCAGCGGCGCCATGATGGCCGCGCTGGCCACCAGCGCCAGCACCCAGCCACCGCCCAGCGCGGCGGCCAGCCCCCCGACCAGCACCGAGGCCGGCCCCAGAATCACCAGCAGCCGCCGCGCCAGGATCTGCGCCTCTGACCCGTGGGGCGCCGCCAGGACCATGAACTCCTTGGGCGCGGCCCGCGACAGGATCCAGGCGCCAAAGAAGCTCATGCAGACGGCCACGGCCAGCAGCACGGCCATCAGGGTGGTGCCCAGGTCATAGATCATGGTGGAGATCAGGTTGATGATCACGATGAGGGCCTCGGAGATGATCAGGGACGAGTACGCCTCGGTCCACTTTTTCAGCGATTCGATCTCTCGCTCGTACTGGTTGCCATAGTGCTCGCCCTGGACCTCGGCCTCGTCGGCCAGGAACACGTCCAGGCGCTCGCCGCCCTCCAGGGCGTTGGCCATGCGCAGCAGGAAGCTGCGCACATCTGGCTCGCGGACGACCTGCCCCACGATGCGGCAGGCCGTCGGATAGTCGTATTGCAGGTCGCGCACTAGCTCGCGGATGCGCGCAAAGTGCTCCGCCGCCCGGCAGGGGGCCTGCGCGGCCAGCTCGAACACTCTGTCTCTGGACAGCCCCGAGGCCGCCGTGGCCGACATGTACGTCAGCTGGTAAAAGAGCTCGGCGCTGGAGATCTCCTCAGAGAAGATTCTGTTTGTGAGCTTCTGCAAGGAGGCGGAAAAAGTCATCAAAGCTCCTCATGCCCATTTCCCGATGGATCTTTTCAAACACGGTGGCCCGCTTGCGCAGCTCGGTGTAGATCTTTTTGCGGTCCTCCGGGGCCAGGCCCCGCTTGGGGGCGATGCGCTCCTCGAGGAGAAAGCTGTTCATGTTCCCGGGGAACTCGAACACGTCGGTGGCCGGGTTCCAGCGGAAGGCCTCGATGAAGGAAAAGCTCTCTTCGGCCGGGTCGTACCCCACGATCTCGCTGATCGACAGGACCCGTCGCACGCGCTTGCCGTCCAGCCCGCGCACTGCCGCCTGGATGACGACGACGTTCAGGTTGTCAATGTACGTCTTGGGCACGTTGATGGGGTCGCCGGTCAGGCGCTGGATGAGCTTCTCTACCGAAGCGGCGTGAAAGGTCGAGAGCACGCCGTGCCCCGTCTGCATGGCCTGGAAGGCGATGCGCCCCTCCTCACCGCGGATCTCACCGACCACGATGCGGTCGGGGCGC
The DNA here is from genome assembly GCA_040768605.1 of Anaerolineae bacterium. Taxonomy (GTDB): domain Bacteria; phylum Chloroflexota; class Anaerolineae; order UBA1429; family UBA1429; genus JAAZBY01. The sequence goes on from JAXGMP010000004.1 coordinate 159,611, forward strand.
TGGCGCAGCGCCGCCTTGAGCAGGTCCATCATGTTCACCTCGCCGCCCTTTTCGCCCTGGGTGCCTGCTCCACGGGTCACCTCGCGGACCCAGTTCTTGTGCGGCACTTGCACCTCGGGGGTGTCTTCGATGGTGACGATCTTGGCGTCGGGCAGGATAAAGGTGGTGATGGCGTTCAGCGTGGTCGTCTTGCCTGAGGCGGTGGCCCCCGCCACAAAGAGGTTCATGTCCTCTTCCAGGGCGAACGACAGGTAGGCCGCCATGACATAGTTCATGGTGCCGAACTCGATCAGCTCCAGCACGCTGATCGGCGTGTCAGAGAACTTGCGGATGGTAAAGTTGCTGCCCCGGGAAGAGATCTCACGCCCGTAGACGATGTTGATACGCGAGCCATCCGGCAGTACCGCGTCGACGATCGGGTTGCGCACCGTGACGGGCCGCTTGATGCACTCGCCCATCCACACCACGAAATCGTCCAGCTCGTCCAGGCAGGTAAAGACGATCGATGATTGCAGGCTGCGAAAGATCTTGTGCTCGATGAACACCGGCCCCACGCCGCTGCAAGAGATGTCCTCGATGTAGGGGTCCTGCAAGAGCGGCTGTAGGGCGCCCATGCCCATCTTTTGCCGCAGGACGTGGTAGCGCACCGCCTCCATCTCTTGCGGCGTGACCTTGACGCGGTCACTCCGCTCGTCCGCGTCGGTGGTGCAGATCTCGTCCAGCACCCGCAACAGGGCCTCGCGCTTTTCGTCGTCGTTGGTGGTCTTGCCGATCTCCTCGGCGTATTCGACCAGGTGCTTCTCCACCTCGTCGGTCAGCATGTCGACGTCGAGGAGCAGGTCGGGCTCGATGGTGATGTAATAGTCGCGCTCACCCTTGCTGTCCGGGTAGACGTGCACGTACAGGCCGTCCTTGATCGGGTAGATCAGGTTACGGTGCTTGAGCTTCTGCAGGTCGCGCGAGAGCTTGGGGTAGTACTCGGGCACGCCGACCTCGTCCAGCGGCAGGCTGCGGACATAGTGCGCCAGGACGGGGCACTGGTCACACTCCCTCAGGAGCGCCGGCGGCAGCAGATCAGACAGGTTCTCAGCAACGGCGACCTCGGCGGTCTCCATGGCCAATACAGGGGCAAAGGGAAGTCCGGCGATGCTCACGGTCAGCCTCTCATGCGGGTAACGGGAATGAGGCGCATGCCCCAGCCGGGTTCGACCTCAAAGGTGACCAGGTTGCCGGTGCTCTTTTCGGCCCCGCGCACCTTGGTGACCTCCAGGGCGCGGACGAGCTTCTGCCCCATCTCTTCGGTGCGCAGCTGAAAGTGCGCATCGCACAGCGACCGCAGCCGGATCACCAGATCCCTGGTGACCCCGTGCGAGTGCAGCACTACGACGACGGTGGTGCCCAGGGCGCACAGCCTCTTGCACTGCTCGAACAGCTCCAACACTTCAGAGTCGGAGCAATGGGTGATGGCCGAGGTCAGCGAATCGACAAAGATCATGTCGCGGTAGCGTTCCGCCTCCATGGCTTCCACCAACACCTGGGGGGCGCGCGCGCCTAGGCGGGCGACCTCCATCGGGTAGACGCGGAAGCGGCCCAGCAGCAAAAAGTCGAGCACGTCGAGGTTGAGGCTCTCCATCTGGCGGATGAGGCTCTTGACCGAGTTCTCGCTGGTAAACAGGGCGCACTTGAACCCGTCGTGCAGCGACCCCCACATCAGCTGCTGCGACAGCACCGACTTGCCCGCGCCCGAATCCCCCTCGATCAGCGTCAGCGAGCCGACCGGGATCCCCCCGCCCATCTTGGAGTCCAGCTCGGGGTTGCCGGTGGAGACGATGGCCCCGCGGATCGACTGGAGGTCCACCGGCAGGAGGTTGCGCACCTTGAGGGCCACCTCGGCGGTACTGAAGGGCTTGATGAGGAACTCGTCGGCGCCCGATTCCTGGCCGATCATGAGCTGCCCCACGCGGCCCTCATCGACGAGCAGGATGATCGGCAGGTCCGAAGTGGTCGGGTCCAGGCGGAGCTGCCGGACCATCTCGTTGCGGTCGACATCGGGGAGGAACGCGTCGACCATGACCAGCTGCGGGCGGCTCTGTACCGCCTTTTGCAGGCCCTCGCGCCCGGTGGTGGCCGTCTGGACGCCAAAGCCCGCGCGGCCCAGCGAGGCTTTGGAGTTCTCCAGTTCGCCCAGGTTAGAGTCGATGATGAGAATCGTGGTGGACATAAAGTTTAGCTTTCTCGCGGGCGGCAGCGGACTCTAGATGACGGTACTGATCCACAGCAGGGTGTTCACCCTGCGCAGCAACTCTTCGACGAGCACGGGCTTGGTGAGATAGTCGTCGGCCAGCAGGGCTCCCTCCAGGTCATCGCCAGACTGGCTGCCCCCCAGGAGCCCGCTGCGCGAGCGGAGGTCCGCCTCGTTCAGGGCGGTGAACATGATCACCGGGATGTTGCGGGTACTCTCGTCCTGGCGGAGCATCCGGCAGACCTGCAGGCCATCCATGCCGGGCATCATCACGTCGAGGAGGATCAGGTCGGGCCTCTCCTCGATGGCGGTGGCCAGGCCCTCCTCCCCGTCGTAGGCGGTGAGCACCGTGTGCCCCACGCGCCCCAGGATGACCGCCAGAGTCTTGACGAGCAGTTCATCGTCGTCCACGAGCAGGATGCGCGGCATGGTGTTTCCTCCTCCCGACGGGGGTGCCTCGCTCTCCGCCTGGGTGGCCCCGGTGGAGCACGGCACGCCCGGTCAGGGTGTCGCCGTGAACTGGCGACTGCTTGTTACCCCGTTGGAGGTGCCCACTACGAGCAGGTGGGTGGCCTCCTCCGCCAGGGGCACACTCAGCGACGCTCGGATGATCATTTCCTCGCCGGGGTTCAACACCCCGGGCTCGTAGACTTCGGCCCGTCTCTCGGCGGCCTGCAGGTAGAGCCCCTGGACGGACCACCCCTCGTCGGGGAGCGCGCCGCCGGCCAAGGGCAGCCTCTCGATGCGGTACTGCCCCAGCGCCGTATGGCAGTGCAGAATGACGTCCCACGAGTCAAAGCCGGCCAGACGGATCTCACCGGAGTTCTGAACGGTGACCAACACCGTCGACCCGCTGGCCTCGACATCGATAATGCGCAGGCCGGTGCTGGCCCGGGCGCTGCTACGGGCGGCCATGTCCGCCCAGGCGTCCGTGGTCACCTCCTGGGCCGACGCCCAACCGGTGGCTACGGTCATCACCCCGTGCAGCATCATCATCATGACCAAGAGCGCCACCAGCACGGTATCCATAGGTCACATGCCAAAGAGGAACTCGGCCGCACGGCCGTTGGCGGTGACGAGCTTGGCGTAATAGCGGCCCGAGGCGATCGCCTCGGGGTAGTGCACGGTGATCGTGATGGTACCCGTCGGCTCCCAGCGCGTGGTCCCTTCCAGGGCGTACGTCCAGTACGGGTAGCGCCCCTCGGCGTGCTCCTGGTGCGGAATGCGCTCCCAGGAGCCCTCGGGGCCCAGGAACAGGTCGCAGGAGGCGGGCGCGCTGACCGTCATGCTGCCGGTGTTCTTGGCCCAGATGAACACGTCCATGTCTCCGTCCGAGTTCGTGTCTCGCCACAGGCCGGTGGCGTCCAGCTCGCCGGCGGCATGGATGATCTGGATCTCGGTCTTGAGCTGCTCGCTGGACAGGCGCCCCGCCGAGACGAGCGCGTCGGAGGAGCGCATCACCGCCGGGTACACGGCGTTGAAGGCCATGGCAAAGGTGATCACCGCTGCCATGATCAGCAGGGTGGTGATGATCTGCTTATCCACGGCGCTGCTCCTGCCCGCCGGCTGACGATGACGTGCTGGCCAACGCCTCACCCAGTGAGACGAACATCTCCAGCACGCTCTCGGGCGAGGGATCCTCGTCGGGCGGCTCGGCGGAGGAGAGGGCCGTCAGCGACACGACCCGTTCCACCAGCTGCTCAGAGAGCTGCCCATCGGTGGCGTAGGCCTCCAACACCTGGCGCGTGTGCAATGGGCCGATGGCCGCCACGCTGTTGCGGGCCCACTTCATCAGGCTGGTCAGGAGGCCCACGCCGACGCTCACGTCCTTGTTGGCGCCGGCGCCGCCGGCCGCACGCGACTCGTCGAGCGACACCTGCTTGACCTTGGGCGGCCCGGACTGCTCCTCACTGCCGTCGGGAGACGCGCCGGGCGGACGGGACGCAGCGCTACGAGATGCGCGCAGGGAGGGATGGTAGTTCGCCGCCAGCTGCTCTTGAATGTCCAGCAGGGTGTTGCGGATCTGGTTCTTGAGGATGCTGAGGTCCTCTTCCATCCGCTGGATGCGCTTCTCGAGTTCTGCCGACATTATCACTCCCCCGGGATGATCGCAGGATATGGCAGTCTGTTTGGTCGAGCGGCCCGGTACCAGGTCAGGTGCCGGGCCGCTCAGTGCGCTCCGTCCTAGGTTCGGCGTAGTGCGTCGCCGCCTAGTTCAGGTCCATGATCGGGTCGATCTCTGCCGGCGTGGTGCGCTCGAGGGGCATGGTGCCGCCCGTGGGGGGCTTGAGCTCGACCACGAAGGTGCTGTTGGCCTTGAGGTCGAAGCCCGACACATCAACCGTGATCTCGGCCAGCTCGCGGGCCTCGAGCAGGTTGTCTTCATCGTTATCACCGACGAATGCCACGGTCCAGGTGATGTCGCTCACTCTCGTCACCGAGTCGCGGTAGTCAATGACCAGGATGTTGTTGGGATGCGCGGTCAGGTCGACCGGGTCGCCGCTGGTCACGGTAGCCAACGTAAAGACCACATCCTGAACCTTCTTCGGGTCAGCCTCCGTGTCGCCCACGGCGATCACACTGCCGCGGACTTCGAGGGCGCCCGAGACCTGGGCCAGGCCGCCGGCGATGGCCTCCTTGGCCTGCTGGGTGCTGGAGGTGCCCGAGGACAGGATCGTAAAGGCGAACACCGAGGCGACCACCACAAAGGCGATGAGGATGATCGCCGTCTCCAGGGCGGTGATGCCCTGCTCGTCGCGGCTGAAGCGCTGCCAAATGCCCTTCATGTCGTTCATGTGTCCTTTCGTGTCGATGCTGTGGTTGATCTTCCTTGCGGACGATGCGTGGTGTTGTGCGATCTAGTCCTCCCCTCAGTTCGCGCCAGATGGTCGGGATGCGCTCTTGGTAGTGGGCGCGCGGCGCTCTGTGTGCCCTTGCGGGCCTACTTGGCTTAGCCGCTGGAACCCTCGCGGACCTGCTGCAGGGCCGCAAGGAACTCCGACATGACTCGGTCGGTCTCGGTGCCGGGGCGCTGCTGGCCGATGTCGCGAAGGGCTTCGGAGAGCTCCTCCCGCTCGCACTTCCAGCGCTCGTACAGGTCGATGGGCAAGAGGGCCGCGGCCGGCTCGTCATATCGCATGACCACAAACTGAGTGCCCCGGTACTTGACCTCATCAATGATGTGGGTGAGATCCTGCCGCAGGGCGGTCAGGCCAACGGGCGTTTCCATGGGCGATCCCCTCGTCTCGGTGGACAACCGCAGATGGTTCCTCCAACAACCTACAAGCACTTGCAACATGAGGATACTTGGAACTCTGCAGCGCTACGTCAACGTGGCGTGAAGAACTTGTAAGAGCAAGGTAAATACTCATCTTCCGGTCGCGCGCCTCCCGGGGCGCTGGCCCTTGCGCTTTGCAGCGCATCCGTTACAATGGCGCCCATCCCAAGGGGAAGGGGAGCGAGGGTCGCAGACTGCCCTGGTATGTGGGACGTCCCTCTCGCCCTTGGCCGGCGCCGCCCTTTCCGCCTGGTAGGGGGCTGGCCCGCGCAGGGCGCCCTAGAGTGGGCCGCTGAACGTTCACCGGTGGACGGGTTGCCCGGATCGCGTCCTACTGTTATACTTACGTAGGGTATCGGTCAGGCCGCTAGGCTGATGAACCCCCCGTAAGGTCCGGTCTCGATCCGTTGCCGAGCAGCACCCATCACGCCCGGTCTCAGGCCCCTGACAGGGGCGCTTGCCTGGGGGCCGCGAGCGGGTGAGTCCTCGATGGCATGCCGGACGTGTCGGCGGGGGAGTGGAGCGTCACCCGCGCTCCACGACATCGCCGCTATCCTCTCGAGTGGTTCCCACTCGGCCCAGTGCGTTGGCCGAGCGGGCCCAGGGCCGCCCCCGACCGGGGGCCAGCCCCAGCACGTCGCCTCTCGCGCCGCACGATGAAGTGGTCACGGCGCTCCATCCCGCCAGGGCGATGTCCACGTTGCGATGATGCAGGCGAGGATACGCCTCATTTGGCTGTACGCGCGGACAAGGAGGGTATAGCGGCAGTTGAGGCTGCATCCACACCGAACCGTCCACGGGGTGCCGCATTCGTGGGGGGGGCGGCAGAGACGCCCGCAGCGCGCGGCGTTGCGGAGATCCACCAGGCCACCAGGGAGGACAAGATGGCCAAGCACAGATGGGTAATGCTGCTGAGCCTCGTGATCGCCATCACGATGGTTCTGTCGAGCTGCACGACGCCGACACCAGCGCCGGCCGAGCCGCAGATCATCGAGAAAGAGGTCACCCGCGTCTCGGAGGTCATCGTCAAAGAGACCGTCGAGGTGCCCAAGGAGGTCGAGAAAGAGGTCACGCCGGAACCGGTGGACCGCACCGGCGCCTGGCTTGATACCGTCGTCGTGATCGAGGAGCCCTCGGCCGACGCAGCGGTCAACCGGATGGAGACCGGGGAGATCGACGTCTACGCCTACCAGGTGACCAGCCCGGACGTCGCCCGCATGGTGGAAGAGTCGGACAAGCTCAGCTTTACCAGGTCGTTCGGCTCCTACAACGAGCTGACCTTCAACCCGGCCGGCCCCGAGTTCGCCGACGGCAGGCTGAACCCCTTCTCCTCGGCCAAGATCCGCGAGGCCATGAACATCCTGATCGACCGCGAGTACATCGCCAAGGAGCTCATGGGCGGCATGGCCGTGCCGCGTTGGCTGCCGCTCAACAACGCCTCGAACGACTATGCGGCGCTGGCTGACGTGGCCCGCAAGATCGAGTTCCAGTATGCCTACAACAAGGACAAGGCCCAGGAGGCCATCTCCGCCGAGATGGAGGCCCTTGGCGCCAAGCTTGTTGACGGCAAGTGGACCTACAACGGCTCCCCCGTCGAGATCATCCTCTTGATCCGCACGGAGGACGAGCGCCGTGACATCGGCGACTATGTGGCCAACCAGCTCGAGGACATCGGCTTTACCACCGTCCGTGACTACAAGACCGGCGCCGAGGCTTCGCCGATCTGGACGCGCGGCGACCCCACCGAGGGCAAGTTCAGCATCTACACCGGCGGCTGGGTCACCACGGTTGTGCCGCGCAACCTGGCGGACAACTTTGCCTTCTTCTACACCGACATGGGCCTGCCCTACCTCCTGTGGCAGCAGTACAAGAACGATCCCGCGTTCTACGAACTGGCCCAGCGGCTGGAGAACAACGACTTTAAAAACCTCGCAGAGCGCCGCGAGATGATGGCCGAGGCCCTCGAGATGGCCATGAAGGACTCGAACCGCATCTTCCTGGTTGACGAGGCCTCCATCACCCCGGCGCGCAACGAGGTCCAGGTGGCTGCTGACCTGTACGGTGGCGTCGGCGGTGCCTGGCTGTGGCCCGTCACCCTGCGGCGCGCGGGCGAGGTCGGTGGCTCCATGACCATCGGTCTGCCCAGCATCCTGCCGGAGCCCTGGAACCCGCTGGCTGGCTCCAACTGGATCTACGACATGATGCTGATCCGCGGCACCGGTGAGATCGCCCTGATGTACGACCCGTACACCGGGCTCGTCTGGCCGCAGCGCATCGAAAAGGCCGACGTCGTGATCGAGGAAGGCCTGCCCGTCGGCAAGACCCACGACTGGGTGAACTTGGAGTTCGCCCCCAAGATCGAGGTTCCCGAGGACGCCTGGGTGGACTGGGACCCGGTGGCCCAAAAGTTCCTCACGGCTGGCGAGGTCTACACCGAGACGGCGACGGCGCTGCGCAAGAGCGTGGTCTACTACCCGGCCGACCTCTACGAGACGAGCAAGTGGCACGACGGCAGCAACCTCTCTGTCGGCGACTTTGTCATGGGCATGATCCTGACCTTTGACCGGGCCAAGGAAGAGAGCAAGGTCTACGACGCGAACGCCGTGCCGGAGTTCGATTCCTTCATGTCGGCCTTCAAGGGCGTCAAGATCACGTCCGTCGACCCGCTGGTGATCGAGACCTACTCGGACCTCTACCAGCTGGACGCGGAGATGTCGGTGACGGACTGGTGGCCGTACTACAACCAGGGCGAGGGCTCCTGGCACGTGTTGACCATGGGCTTGCTGGCCGAAGAGGCCGGTGAGATGGCCTACACCGCGGCCAAGGCCCAGGAGAACGATACCGAGTGGACCAGCTTTATCGCCGGCCCCTGCATGGATCTCCTCTCGGCGCACCTGACCGAGGCGATCTCGACCACCTTTGTGCCGTACGCCCCGACCTTCAGTGAGTTCGTCTCTGAGGACGAGGTGGCCGAGCGCTACGCCAACCTCCAGGAATGGTACCGCACCCGCGGGCACTTCTGGGTTGGCACTGGCCCCTACTATCTGGAGCGCGCCTTCCCGGTGGAGGGCACCGTCATCCTGCGCCGTTTCCTCGACTACGCCGACCCGGCTACCAAGTGGGAGCGCTTTGCTGCCGCGCCGATCGCGGACGTCGAGCTGGACGGCCCGGGCATGGTGAACCAGGGCAAGGAGGCCGTCTACGAGGTGTGGGTGGAGTTCAACGACGCCCCCTACCCCGCGGACGATATCTCTGAGGTCAAGTATCTCCTCTTTGACTCGGCGGGCGAGTTGGCCGTTGTGGACGCGGCCGCTATGGTCGAAGAGGGGCTCTACGAGATCAAGCTCACCTCCGAGCAGACCGCCAAGCTGGCCGAGGGTTCCACCCGGCTGGAGGTGGTGGTCGTCTCCAAGACGGTGGCAGTGCCCAGCTCTGCGGCGCTGCAACTCGTCGTGGCCAAGTAGGTCGCTGGAACCGCACTATCCAGGGGCGGGGCTCTCCCCGCCCCTGGCTGGTACCCGGTAGTAGCCAGAAAGTAGGGATCGTATGGCCGAAGCACCCCTGGCGGTGGAGGGCGCTCCCGCGCCCAGACGCTGGTCCTGGGGCACCAGTGCCCTGGGTCGCGTGCTCAAGTACACCGCGGCACGCGCTGCGCTGCTCTCCTGTACCGTCATCGTAGGCGTCTACCTGACCATTCTCATCGCCAACATGGGCGGCGCGGTCGACAACATCCGCCGCGGGCAGATCCGCGAGGGGATCGCCATGGAGATGAGCATGAGCCCGGATCTGCGCAAGATCCCGGTCGAAGAGCGCAACCGCCTCATTGAGGAACAGACCCGGCTGGAGGAGAAACGGTACGGCCTCGACCAGCCGTTCGTGGTGCGCAGCGTCCGCTTTCTGGAGAACGCGCTCACCCTCAACCTCGGCAAGGCGGAGCACCTCACCTCTGACAGCGGCTCTCGCGAGGTGCGCCTGATCATCCTGGAGCGCCTGCCGCCGACGCTGGTGCTCTTTGCCTCGGCCAACCTGTTCCTGTTCTTCCTCAGTATCAGCATGGCGCTCTTTCTGTCGCGCCGCTATGGCAGCCTGTTGGACCGCATCGTCATCGCCATGTCGCCCATCTCGGCGGCACCGGCCTGGTTCTATGGGCTGTTCCTGATCCTCTTCTTCGCCGCCATCTGGGGCGTCTTGCCCTACGGCGGCATGGTCGATGCTCCCGTGCCCGAGCAGCCGCTGGCCTACGGGCTGAGCGTGTTGCGGCATATGGTCCTGCCCGTCGCGGCCATGGTGATCTCTTCCGTGTTCGCCAGCGTGTATTCCTGGCGGACCTTCTTCCTGATCTACTCGAGCGAGGACTATGTCGAAATGGCCAAGGCCAAGGGGCTCTCCTCGCGAGACATCGAGCGGCAGTACATCCTGCGGCCGACCCTGCCCACCATCGTGACCAACTTTGCCCTGATGCTCATCTCTCTGTGGACGGGGGCCATCATTCTGGAAACGGTCTTTAACTGGCCGGGGCTGGGCCGCCTCTTCTATCGGGCCATCAACATCTACGACACGCCGGTGGTCGTGGGTGAGACGGTGATATACGCCTACCTGTTGGCCGTGACGGTCTTCGTCCTCGATTTCGTCTACGTGCTGGTCGATCCCCGCGTCAAGATCGGCGGCGGGAGGGAGACGGCATGAGCACCCTAAAGCGCACCCTACGCGACATCACCCAGTACCCCTCGGCCATCGCCGGGCTGGTCGTCATCGCCGGGCTGGTGGCCCTGGCCATCTATGCCGTGGTCACGATCCCCTATAGTGAGGCGATCCGCCTCTGGCGCGGTGGGGAGGAGGTCTGGGCCGAGTACCCCAAGAACGCGCAACCCATCTGGGCCGACTGGTTGACGAGCAAGGCCCTGCCGCGCTCGGTCATCCTGAACACCGCCGACGGCACCGCTACCAAGGAGCCCAACGGGGAGGGCAACGGCGTCACGCTGACCTTCCCGATCGACTGGCAGTACGACGGCTTCCCGCAGGACATCGTCCTCTTTATGACGGCCGAGTTTGCCGAAAAGAACCCGCACGCCTCCATCCGCTGGGTCACCCCGGAGGGGCGTGAGATCCGCATGGGCGACCTCCCCGTGCGGTCGGCAGAGACCTACCGCCCCGTGTATGAGGATCGCCTCAAGCGCCGGCTCAAGGGGGTCTCGCCGGAGATCGGCCTCTTCCTGGCCGCCGAGTCGGAGGAGCAGGTGCCGCTCAAGGGCACCTATCAGATGGTGGTCGACGTGTACTATTTCGAGCCGGCCTCCGACGTCGAGGCCAAGCTCGTGGTGCACGGGCAGGTGCACGGCCTGGCCGGCACCGACCATCGCCGTCGCGACCTGACCGTAGCGCTCCTGTGGGGCACGCCGGTGGCGCTGGCCTTCGGGCTGCTGGCCGCGCTCGGCACCACCGTGACGACGATGATCATCGCCGCGATCGGCGTCTGGTTCGGCGGCTGGGTCGACTCGCTCATCCAACGGGTGACCGAGGTGAACATGATCCTGCCGTTCCTGCCCATCCTGATCATGATCGGGACGCTGTACACGCGCAGCATCTGGGTCATCCTCGGCTTTGTCATCCTCCTGAGCATCTTTGGCTCCGGCATCAAGACCTACCGGGCCGTGTTCATGCAGGTCAAGGAAGCGCCCTATATTGAGGCGGCGCGGGCCTACGGGGCCGGCAGCGGGCGGATCATCCTCTTTTACCTGATGCCGCGCATCATCCCGATGTTGATCCCCCAGCTGGTGGTGTTGGTGCCCTCCTACGTCTTCCTGGAGGCCTCGCTCTCGCTGTTGGGCCTGGGCGACCCCGTCCTGCCCACCTGGGGCAAGCTGATCGACGAGGCGCGCGCCAACGGCGCCCTCTTCCACGGGCAGTACTACTGGCTCTTGGAGCCTTCCCTGATGTTGATGATCACCGGTCTCGGCTTTGCCCTGCTGGGCTTTGCCATGGACCGCATCTTTAACCCCCGGTTGAGGGAGATGTAGGCCATGGTAGAAGAAGCCTTGTTGCGCGTCGAGGATCTGGTGTTGCACTTTCGCACCTCCGGAGGCGTGGTGCAGGCCGTCGATAGGGTGAGTTTCAGCATGCGCCGCAGTGAGGCGCTGGTGATCCTCGGAGAGTCGGGCTGCGGCAAGACCTCGCTGGCCAAGGGCATCCTGCGGCTCTTGCCGCGCAACGTGCATACCTATGCCGGGCGGGTGTTCATCAACGGCAACGACACCATGCGCCTGAGCGACGAGGACTTTCGCCACGACGTGCGCTGGGTGCAGATGAGCATGGTGCCGCAGGCGGCCATGAACTCGCTCAACCCGGTGCTCCGCGTGGGCGACCAGGTGGCCGAGCCGATGATGACCCACTATGGCATGTCCAAGGCGGAGGCCATGGCCCAGGTGCACCGCATGTTCGACCACGTCGGCGTGCCGGTGGCCTTTGCCCAGCGCTACGCCTTTGAGCTGTCGGGCGGGATGCGCCAGCGCGTGGCCATCGCCATGTCTCTGGTCACCTCGCCGGACCTGATCGTCCTGGACGAGCCGACCTCGGCGCTGGACATGCTCACCCAGGCCAACATCATGAACGTGCTCAAGCAGATCAAGAGCGAGATGGAGGCCAGCTTTATCCTCATCACCCACGACATCGCCACCTCCTCCGAGTTGGCCGACCGCGTGGCGGTGATGTACGCCGGGCAGATCGTGGAACTGAACGACGCGACGCGCTTTTTCAGCAAGCCGTCGCACCCGTACTCGCAGGCGTTGATGGCCAGCGTCCCGCGGCTGCGCGCCAATCAGGAGCCGGAGTTCATCACCGGCCAGCCGCCCAGCCTGTTGGACCCGCCCACCGGCTGCCGCTTTGCCGCGCGCTGCTCCTTCCGGTTCGCCGCCTGCGAGCAGGAGCCGCCCCTTTTCGAGGACGGCGACGGCGGCCAGGCCAAGTGCTGGTTGTTCTCCGCCGACACATCCCGCCCCTCTGAGCGCGACGGTAGAGGCCACCGCAGAGCAGGAGAGTAGCATGTCAGCCGATATCGAAACGCGCCTGGTAGAAGGGGTGCCCTCGTCTGCCGCGGTCGCCGCGGGCGAGGTACCGCTCCTGAGCGTCCGCAATCTGCGCGTCTACTTTGAGTTGCGGCGTTGGGCCTTTGGCCACGCCGGTTCCGTCCACGCCGTGGACGACGTGAGCTTTGACCTGGGCCAGGGGGAGGCCGTCGCCGTGGTGGGCGAGAGCGGCTGCGGCAAGTCGACCCTGATGAAGACGATCCTGGGCCTCTACCGGCCCACGGGGGGCGAGGTGCTCTTCCAGGGAGAGACCGTCGCCGACATGCGCACTGCCGGGCTGAAGGCCTACCGCTCGCAGCTGGGCTACGTCCAGCAGGACCCCTTTGGCGCGCTGCCCCCCTTTATGACGGTGCAGCGCATCATCGAGGAGCCGCTGATCGTCCACGGGGTGCCGGCGGCGCAGCGGTTGCCCCGCATCCTCAAGACCATGGAAGAGGTCAAGCTGACCCCGGTCGACGAGGTCCTGCCCAAGTTCCCGCACATGCTGAGCGGCGGGCAGCAGCAGCGCGTCGTCATCGCCAGGGCCATGATCCTCCAGCCGCGCATGATCGTGGCCGACGAGCCGGTCTCGATGCTCGACGCCTCGGTGCGGGTGGAGATCCTCAAGCTGCTGCGCGCGCTGCAGGTCTCGCACCACCTGGCGGTGATGTACATCACGCACGACCTATCGACCGTGCGCTACTTTGCGGAGCGCATCTTTGTGATGTATGCGGGCCAGGTGGTGGAAAAGGCGCCGATGCAGGAACTGCTGGACCGGCCGCTGCACCCCTACACGCACGCGCTGCTAGCGGCCACGTCCGATCCCGACGCGGCCAACGCCACGACGCTGAAGGACGTGCCGCCGGGAGAGCCGCCCAGCCTGATCACGCCGCCGGCCGGCTGCCGGTTCCACCCGCGCTGCGCGCAGATGATCCCCGGCCTGTGCGACCAGGACGTGCCCGCAGAGTTCGAGCCGGGCGCGGGGCATTACGTGTCGTGCTGGCTGTACCGCTGAGGGGAGCGATGAACCCGCTGCTGCAGATCTTGCTGGGGCTGGTGCTGGTGCTGGCGGGGGTGGCTTTGCCGCTCCTGATGGTGCTGGGGGTGCTCACGCCCACGTATCTGCTCTGCTTTGTGGCCTTCTTTTCGTCACTGTTTGGCGTGCTGCTCGGCCTGGTGGGGGCAGCGGGCTACCGGCGGGAGCACGGGCCGGATCTGTAGGCGCAGCAAGAAGGCAGAGGGGGCGAACCACAGGTTCGCCCCCTTTTGGGTGGGGGGCACGGCCGGACGGCCGATATGGAGTCGTCATGTGCGCCGGCCGCACACCGGCAGGCATGAAAACGGGGCGCGCGGCGGGCCGACATGGAGTGCGGCGCCCCAGCGCCGCTCTTGTGCGGCAGACCGCGAAGCCGCGCGGCAGACCGCGAAGCCGCGCGGCAGACCTCTAGGCCGGCGCAGAGCCTCGCTGCTGGCCGGCCGAACGGCCGCGGCGGGCCACGCGCCTTGTCGTCCCGAGCGGAGTCTTCGGAGCAGCCGGTCCGCCGGCCGGGACCTCGTCTTTGATTCACTTTGCTTCAGACGCCAGGCTAAGACGAGATTCCTCGCTCCGAAGACTCCGCTCGGAATGACAACGGTAGAATGGCCGTTCCGCGCCAGGCCCGCCGGACGGCCGATGCGGAGTCGTCACGCGCGGCGGGCCGCACCGCAGGCAGATTCTGCTCCCCGCAGGCCGTTTTCAGAGAAGTGGGGCGCCCCAGCGCCGCTCTTGCGCGGCCGACCGCGAAGAAGCCGCGCGGCAGACCACTGGGCTGGCGCAGAGGCTCGCCGCCGGCCGGACGCCAGGGGCTAAAGACCCCTGGCTACGAGAAACGCCCCCTAAAGGGGGCTTAAGAGGCGCCTGCGCTCCGGACGCCGGCTCTGGGCGGCGCCCCTCAGAGCGACTGGATGCCGCGCACGACGAACTGCACGGCGATGACGGCCAGAAAGAGGCCCATCAGCCGCTCGGCCACGCGGATACCGCTGATCCCCAGCAGCCGCCGCAGCCAGCGCCCAAAGAAGAAGACGAGGAAAGAGACCAGGCAGGCCGCCACGATGGCGACCATCAGGGGCACCAGGTGGTCTGGGCCGGCCAGCCGCTCACGCCAGACCATGACGGTGGTAATGGCGCCCGGCCCGGCGATCAGCGGGATGGCCAGCGGCACCAGGGCCACGTTCTCTTTGGTGATGCTCTCCTCCTCCTCCGGCTCGGTAGTGCGGATGCCAGAGGGGATCAGGCGGAGCATCTGCAGGCCGTAGATGAAAAAGATCAGGCCGCCGGCGATCTGAAAGGCGGGCAGCTCGACGGAAAAGAACTCGAGCACGGCGCCGCCGGTGAGGGCAAAGAAGGCCAGGATGAGCGCCGCCGCCGTGGTGGAGACGGCCGCCACCTTGCGCCACTCGCGCGGGGTGTGCCCCTCGGTAAAGAGGAGAAAGAGGAGCAAGTTGCCCAACGGGTCGGTAATGACGGTGAGCGTGGCAAAGAAGGTCAGGTACAGGGGCAGAGACTGGGCGCTCCAATCCACGGGGGCGTTCCTCCTGGCAGGCGGGTGGGTGTCGGCGGGCCGCCGCGCGGGGAGAGTATAGGCCCGCACCCCCCGCCGCGGCAAGCCGCCCGCCGCCGCCCCTCACTTCTCCTCCCTCTCCTCCGGCGGCAGGATGTCGACCGTCATCACCGGCACCGCCTCGGGCGGCTGCTCGACCGAGACGCGCTCCACCCCCAGCGCCCGCCCCTCGGGGTCCGTGGCGGTGACCTGGGGGTAGAACTTGTGGGCCGGGTTGCCGGGCAGGGGGCCCAGGCGGCGCTCGGCGTCGGGGGGCAGGGGCTGGGCGTCGCGCCCGTCGATCTGCAGGAGAGCCTGGAGGCCGGAGCGGTTGCGGGCCACGACGTAGAGGGCCGCCTGCGGCGGCTCCGGGCACTCCCCGCTGCCGACGCCGGCGCGCAGGAGGTAGAAGGGCGAGGTGGTGGACATCCCCTCGCTCGCCACAGCCTGGACGTCGACCGGCTCGCCGTCCGCGTCCGCGGCAACAAAGGTCAGCCCACACGTGTTGAAGCTAGGCATTTGCGGGCGGTAGCTGCACGGGCGGACCTCGATGAATAGACGCTCGGCCCCCTCACGGCCGAGGTAGACGGTGCTGGAGGTGTGGTTCTCAAAGAGCAGGGTGCAGCCGTAATCGCAGCCCGTCAGCATGAGGGCGGCGAGGAGGAGCACGGCCCGCTGCGCCGCGACCCAGCGCGCCCGGTGCCCCGCGTCAGGGCAGGTTCCACAGGTAGGGGAGGTACGAGCGGCACAAGCGCTCGCTGATCTACTCCTCATGGCGCCCTTCCGTCACACGGGTTCCTCCCCGACGTCGATCTTTCCGCCGCACTAGTGCGCCAGGCCTTCTCCTCAGTCCAAGCGGACCGATATCTCCACCTCATCAAGGGGGGTGAAGCGGAGGTTGCGGATCTTGGCACGCGTCAGAAGGCGCTTTACCCTCTCCGTAGTGACCCACATGAGCGAGCCCCCCAGGAGGAACATGTCGCTGCCGTCCCAGGAAGCCTCGTCAAAGTAGACGCCGCGGCGCACCACCGGGGGTTGGGCGCCCGGCACGATCGGGGGTAGCTGGACGACCTGGCCGCGCGAGCGGTCTCGTGGCCCGGCCCGTCCGGTGATCGACAGGCCCAAGTAACCCGGCAGCGGTTCGCCGTGGCGGTCATACACGGCCACCGGATAGGTGCCCCAGCCGGTGACGCCGGCGTCGCGCAGCAGGGCGTCCACGCGGGCGGAGATGACGCGCACCGCGACCAGCCCCGACCACATCACGTCCATCGGTCGGCCGCCCATGTAGCCCGGCAGGTAGACCGGAGTGGGCGGCTGAAGCTCACCCCTGAACAGCTGTACGGCCTCACGGGCGCCGGGGCTCCACCCCTCCCAGTCGGGGACGTCCAGGCGCAGGGCGGTGTTGCCCAGCGGGTCCCAAGCCTCATAGAGCGTATGGAAATCGAGCCTAGAACTGCCCATGAAAGCCGAACTCCTTGGCCAGCATGCGGGCCATGTCTAGAACTTCGTCCGCGGTCGGCGCCCGGCCGGCGGCCTCGAACTCGCCGAAGAACTCTGCCCATTCCTGTCCGTAGCGCCAGCTCCAGCGCTGGTGCGCCGGCGTCTCCACCCAGGCGCCGTAGAGCGGGCGGGCTGGGGCGGCCGGCGCCCGCGGACGCCTGCGGGCGCCTACAGGTCCTCGACCCGCTGCTTGATGAAGCCCATATAGTACGCGCCATAGTCGCGGCCAGCCCAGCGCTCGCGGTCGTGCGGCTCCTCGCTGTGAATCTCCTCGACCCGCGTGAAGCCAAAGTGCTTGGAATACCCGGCCCTCAGGGTGAGCTCCGCCACCTCGCGGGTACAGAACAGAAAGCCGTAATAGAGGACCCCAAAGATGGAGGAGCCGTCCCAGCTGCTCTCGTCGATCTGGACGCCGTGCGGCAACGGCTCGGTGAGCTTCGGAAACGCATAGTCGTCGCTGCCGCAGACGGGGCAGGGCGGGCCAAGGGGGGGCGGCTCCTCCAGGCGCACGAACGCGCTGGGCCGTACCAGGGCGTACTCGGGCACCTCGGTGGGGAAGGGCTTCTTGGTGCGCTTGCTCCAGCCGATGACGTGGACGGGCGTGGCGCTAAAGCCGGTGAGGCCGTGGGCCTGCCAGAGGTCGATGAGATCCCTGCGGAAGACAAAGTGGAGGCTGCTCACCGGCAGGGTATCGGCAAGGCCGCGCCGGCCGAGGTGGTCGATCACGGCGTCGTAGCTTGCTAGTTCCTCATCGATGAAAGCGCTACAGCCCGGACACCTGTACCAGGGCGACTCGGTCAGCCGGCCGCAGGCGGTCAGCTGGGGGCGGTCTGCTATCGTGCTTCGCAGCGAGTAAAAGTACCTTGGCTTCATGCTGTGCTCCTTCATCTGGCGATGAGGCTAGTGCACCCAGTCGATGTGCCCCCCTGCCGCGCGCCGCCCGGCGCCGTCTACAGGTCCTCGACCCGCTGCTTGTAGAAGCTATCCTGATAGTCGATGTACTCCTCGCGCGTCCAGCGGGCGCTGTCGTAGCGCGAGATGGTGCCATACTCCTCCAGGCGGGTGAAGCCGACGTACTTTTTGAACCCGGCGCCCAGGGTGAGTTCGGCCACCTCCCGCGTGCAGAAGAGGAAGGAGTAGCCGAACAGGCCGAAAAAGTCGGAGCCGTCCCAGCTGGCCTCGTCGATGGCCGTGCCGTGGGGCAGCGGCGCGAGGTCCTTGGGGAAGGCGTATTCGGCACGGTGGCAGACGGGGCAGGGGCTCTCGGCGAGCGGCGGCTCCAGCAGGCGGACGAAGGAGGAGGCCTGCACCCAATAGTACTCGGGCACCTCGGTGGGGAAGGGCTTCTTGGTGCGCTTGCTCCACCCGGTGACGTGGACGGGCATGGCGCTGAACCCGGTCAGGTCGTGGGCGCGCCACAGGGCGACCAGGTCCTGGCGGAGCACCAGCCAGAGGGACGCCACGGGCAAGACCTCGGCGAAGCCGCGGCCGAGGTGGTCGATCACGGCGTGGTAGGCGTCGTGCTGCTC
The DNA here is from genome assembly GCA_040768605.1 of Anaerolineae bacterium. Lineage (GTDB taxonomy): Bacteria > Chloroflexota > Anaerolineae > UBA1429 > UBA1429 > JAAZBY01. The sequence continues at coordinate 177,799 of JAXGMP010000004.1, forward strand.
TTGGATGAGCCAGTTACACGCCGGGCAGCGGCGCACGCTCCGGTCAACGACTTTGCCGCTGGCGACGGCGCGTTCAAAGTCCCAGGGGGGACAGGTCAGGTGGTAGAAGCGACGGCTTTGCATCGGCCCTCCTTCGGATCGGGCGATCAGGGCCCCCACGGGATGGTGTACTCAACAGCGAGCTGCTCGGCGAAGGCGATCGTCTGCTCGAGCGTCGGTTTGCTGATGCGACGCAACCACTCGGCCCAGCGGCGGTTGTAGTCTCCGTGCACGCCGCCCTTGGCGACGTGCCATGCCTTCTCCACCCAGGTGCCCCAGCGCGGGTCGTGGACGTTGATGCCCATCCTCTGGAACCGGTCCGCGCCCGGCTGGGCGCCCCTGGTCCGTCAGGGCGCGGCCCCTCACTTCTCCTCCGTCCCCTCCGGCGGCAGGATGTCGACCGTCATCACCGGCACCGCGCCGGGCGGCTGCTCGACCGAGACGCGCTCCACGCCCAGCGCCCGCCCCTCGGGGTCCGTGGCGGTGACCTGGGGGTAAAACTTGTGGGCCGGGTTGCCGGGCAGGGGGCCCAGGCGGCGCTCGGCGTCGGGGGGCAGGGGCTGGGCGTCGCGCCCGTCGATCTGCAGGAGAGCCTGGAGGCCGGAGCGGTTGCGGGCCAGGACGTAGAGGGCCGCCTGCGGGGGCTCCGGGCACTCCCCGCTGCCGACGCCAGCGCGGAACAGGTTGATCGGCCATCCCACCAGGCCGTCGCTCACGACGACCTCTAGCGGCACGGCGTTTCCCTCTTCGTCGGAGGCTTGCCAGTCGAGGGTGCAAGTCCCTGCGCCCGTCGCGTGCGGTGGGCGCACACTGCAGGGCTGGATCTCCCACAGCCAGTCCGGGTCGGCGTGGTACCGGACGCGCACCACACGGGCAGTGTGGTTCTCAAAGATCACGGTACAGGCCGGATCACACCCCGCCGCGGCGCAGGCGATGGCGGCCGCAAGCGCGCAGCCCAGCGCGGCAGCCCAATACCGGGTGGGCGTTCTAGGAGAGGTTCCATACACTGGGCAGCAGCCAGCCCCGATCGCGCTCGTGGACCTTGCGCACTTGCTGGGCTTGCGTCTCATAGGCATTCCCCCCGTCGTACTTGAGCGCTGGCCCTAAGCGCGCAGCGTCGGCCGCTGGGCGGCCGGGCGCTCCCAGATGACGTCGTTCTCCTCATCGTAGGCGCCCAGCACCACGAACTCGGTGCGGGCGGCCAGCAGCGCGATCACCTCGGCGCCCACCCACTCTGAGTGACGGAGCGGCGGGTGCTCGTCGGGCAGCGAGGTCAGCAGGGCAATGAAGGGGTACAGAAGGCCATACTCCTCCAGGTCGCGCAGGGCGCGGCGCTCTGGACGGCGGGGGCCGGCCAGGAAGAGATGCATGTCGATCTCGCCCTCGTGGAGGAAGAAGGGCACCCGTAGCTCCTCCACAGCGGGCCACGACAGCCGCAGCTGCGAGGGTGCGACCACACAGCGCGACGGATGGCCGGCAAGGTAGTCGGCCAGGACCTCGTCCTCCCAGTGGTAGTCCGCGTCGCCCCACGGTTCCAGCATTCCGGACGGCAGCCGCCGGACCGCCTCGTCGCGGGCGAGGTGGTCCGGCACGCGGGTCCACACGCGCCCGCCTTCGATCGGCAGCAACGCGAGGCACTTGCCGATCGGCAACACGGAGTGGGAGACGACCTGGCGCACCCACCTCAGCCCTACTTCTCCCAGATCGTAAGTGACGAGGCCCATGGCGCTGTTCACCTCCGCTTCGTGTCGAACGTGCCGTCCAGGTAGAGCCGAAATCGCAGGATGCCGCGCACATAGTCCCAATGGGGAGCGTGGTCCGCGGCCGACAAGTGCGGGTGCAGGCTCTCCTTGCTCGCTGCGCGAGGGTATGCGCCCAAACCACTGGCGGGTTCGCCATACCCCCGCCACTCCCACTCGCCGGAGGGCACCACACCGGCATAGTACGCCGGGGCAGTGTGAGGGCGAGTGGCGGCGCCTTTGCCCAAGTGCGCCCCCCGCCGTGCGCCGCCTGGCGCTGTCTACAGGTCCTCGACCCTGCGTTTGTAGAAGCTCTCGTAATAGTTGGCGTACTCCTCGTGCGTCCAGCGGGCGCTGTCGTAGATCTCCCGTGTGGCAAACTCCTCGAGCCGCATGAAGGCGAGATGCTTGTTGTATCCGGCGCGCAGGGTGAGCTCGGCCACCTCTCGTGTGCATATGAGGAGAGAGTAGCCGAAGACGCCGAAAAAGTCGGAGCCGTCCCAGCTGGCCTCGTCTATGGCCGTGCCGTGGGGCAGCGGCGCGAGGTCCTTGGGGAAGGCGTATTCGGCACGGTGGCAGACGGGGCAGGGGCTCTCGGCGAGCGGCGGCTCGAGCAGGCGGACGAAGGAGGTGGCCTGCACCCAATAGTACTCGGGCACCTCGGTGGGGAAGGGCTTCTTGGTGCGCTTGCTCCAGCCGGTGACGTGGACGGGCGTGGCGCTGAAACCGGTCAGGCCGTGGGCGCGCCACAGGTCGACCAGGTCCTGGCGGAGCACCAGCCAGATGTCCGCCACATGGAGGACGTCGACAAAGCCGCGGCGGCCGAGGTGGTCGATCACGGCGTGGTAGGCGTCGTGCTGCTCCTCGATGAAGCGGTTGCACGCCGGGCAGGGGTGCCCGCTCCAGTCGGTCACTCTGCCACTCGCCATGAGATGCGTTTCGTCTACCACCGTGCTCCACAGGATGTAGAACCGGCGCTCTTGCATGGTACCTCCACATCCAGGACGGATCAGCTGTATCCCCAGGGGATGCCGAACTTGGCAGCCAGCTGCTCGGCGAACCGGATCACATTGTCCAGTGTCGGGTGTTCGTTGCTCACGAACCAGTCCTGCCATAGTTTGTTGTACCCACTCGGGTGCAGGCCGCCCCGATGTGTATGTTTGCTAGCCTCCACCCAGGCGCCCCAGCGCGGGTCGTGGACGTTGATGCCCATCCTTTGGAACTGCTCCGCGAACTGCTTGGGCAGCATGTGGTGGGCGTGGTACTCGCCTCCGGTCGGCTTGGGCACCCGGTGCCCCAGGTTCGCGCGGAAGTTCCCCGCCCCGTAGGTCGGTACCCGCGGCGGTCGCCCCGCTGTGGCGGCCACGATGGAGACCCCGTAGGCCGCCTCCGCAACGGCGACCGCATCGACCGCCAGCACCACCGGCACGGCGACCACCGCCGCGGCGCCGCCACTGGCCGCCGTGACGATGGCGCCCCCGCCGGTGACCGTCAGCGCGGTAGCCAGGCCGTGGGCGGTCAGGGCCATGCCCACGCCCTGCGCCACCCGGGCACCCGCCGCGGCCCCGCGCTGAAAGTCGTACTGCTGCTCTTGCTCCCAGTCGCGCAGGACGCGGCCGGTGATGCCCCAGGTCATGTCGTTCAGGATGCCGTAGCCGGCACCCAGCGAGAAGTGCAGCCAGGCGGGCAGGTTGCCGCTGGGGTCATTGTACTTGAGCGGGTTGCCCAGCACATAGGAGTAGCGGTTGAGCGACTGCGGGTTCTGGTAAGAGGGCACCAGCGGGTCGGGCTGGAGGAAGCGCCCGGTAGTAGGGTCGTACCAGCGGGCGCGATAGTGGTAGATGCCGCCGAGGGAATCCGCCTCCCACTGGCCGGTGTAGCGGTAGGCAGTGGCGACGGTGCCGCTGCCGCGCCGGGCGCCGTAGGGCAGGTAGCGCTGGGTGGCGATGCGGGCGCCGGTGGTGTTAGTCGTCGAGGAGAGGTGGTCGGCGTGCAGGGTGGTCACCCCGGCGCTGTCGCGCATGGCCACCCGCTGGCCGGCAAAGGCTTTCTAGGGATGTTAAGGTGCACACTGGTCGCTAGGCGTTGCCAGTGTACTTGACATGGTCGTATGCTACGCTAGGCGAAGCCGGGGCGCAAGATGCGCGCGGGCAGGAAATCCTTCCAGCCCGCGCGCCTGGGAACCGGCGCTCAGCAAGCCCCTCACTCCGTCAGCACGAAGGAGGCCACGATCAGGTCGGCCGCCTCTTCCTCCGCCGCGCTCAGCGTCTGCCCGCGTGAGACGTCCCCCCGCAGGTCGAGCGACACGGTGAAAGCGCGCCCGTCCCGCTCTATCTCGCGGGCCGCGTCGTACAGCACGCCGTGGTGCTGCCCCTGGGCCACCAGCACCACCCGGTCGACCTCCTCACCGAGGAACAGGACGCTCCCCATGGTCAGCAGGTCCCCCGAGCCGACGCCGGTGCGCGTGATCTGCTGGTCCTCCGCGGTGCGCTTGAAGGCGATGCTCAGCATCCCGAGCGACCCGGCCGGCGGCTCCAGCTGGACGAGGTGGTCCACCATGGTCGAGGGGGGCGCGGGCGGCGGCAGAACGGTCCAGTCGGGCGGGTAACGGAAGGAGAAGCCGTAGGCCGTGCTCGCCCAGGTTGGCCAGCCGGCATAGTCGAACGGCGTCGGCGTCGGGGCCGGCGGCGGGGCGCTGGGCGCGGGGAGGGCGCTGGGCGCGGGGAGGGCAGTGGGCGCCGGGGTGGCGGTCGGGGGCGCCGTTTCCCGCGCCGGCACCGCCGTCGGCCTCTCTGCCGACGGCGGCGGGGGCGGGGTAGGGCGCGGCGCCAACGCCGCGCAGCCGCTCAGCGCCAGGGTCACCGCGAGCGACAGGCTCAGCACGAACAGGGGCGTCCTCATGGGGGTTCCTTTCGCCCCCGGCGGGCGGGCCTACCACACGCCGGGCAGCAACCGGTAACGCACGCTCTGCGCATACTCAGCATACCCAGGGAGCGCGGCGCGCAGGGTCCGGTCTTCTAGCACCGTGCGCACCGCCAGGAGCAGCGCCGCCAGCCCCCCGGGCAGCAGCCCCCACAGCGACCCGAGCACCAGCGGGCGGGCCAGCTCGGTCACGATGCCGCTCAGGTAGCCGGGGTGCCGCAGCACGGCGTAGGGCCCCGCGGTGACCACCCGCTGCCCGCGGTCCTCCTGGATGCGCACCACGTTCGAGTAATAGCGGTTGGCCCGCATCACCCAGATCTGCAGCGCCCAGGCCGCCACGTACACCGCCAGCGCCGCGATCTGCAGCCACACCGCCACCGGCGCCGACCAGCCCAAGCGCCGGTCGAGCCCCGGCACCACCAAGCTCACCAGGCCCGAGAGCGTCCCGTACACGGCGAACAGGGCTCTATCCCAGGGGGCCTGTCCCTTCTTGCCGCGGCGGGTGCGCTCGGCGAGGAGGTCCGGGTCAGCCACGAACACCGGCACGACGGCGACGACCAGGTACACGCCGAACACGGCCCAGCCCATCGCCCAGCGCAGGGTGCCGGCCGAGCCAAAGAGGAGCGCGGCGATCAGCACCAGCCCCACGCCGCCCTTCCACAACCAGGTGCGCACGCCCTCCGGCAGGCCGCCGGCGGAGGGTTCTCGCTGCATAGTGGGGGCCATCGGTAGGTCCTTTCCGCGTGCCCCAGGGGCCGGGCGCCCCCGGGGTGAGTTGCCCGCACCATAGCACGCCTGCCGGCCGGGCGCATCCGCCGGCCGGCAGGTCCAGACCCCCGCCACCCGGGCGGTTCGCCGTCCAGCGGCCGCCTGGCCGCCCGGCGGGCCGCGTCCCGCGCGGCCCCGCAGCGGGCTACACGCCGACGGCGGCCCGCTCCGCCGGATGGGGCGCCGGGGCGCCGGCGAAGCACTTGACCTCATGCCCCGGCACCGCCACGCGCGCCCGCGGCCCCTCACAGCGCAAGGGCGCGTCGACCAGGACCATCTCTTCCCCGACGGCGATGCAGTGCCGGTAGGTGGAGCCGACGAAAAAGACCTCCACCAGGTCCCCCTCGAGGATCACCGCATCGGCCGCCGCGGGCGCCTCCCCGGGGGCCAAGAGGGCCGCCGCGTCCGCCTTGAATACCACCGTCACCGGGCCGCCCGCCTCGGCCCCCTCCACAGCGCCCGGGATGGTGGCGCCGGCGGCCTCCACCGCCCGCCCGTCGGGCGCCAGGCGCCCGGCCAGCACGTTGGTGACGCCGAGGAACTCGGCCACAAAGGCGGTGCTCGGGGTGCGATAGATCTCTTCCGGCGTGCCCACCTGCCTCACCAGGCCAGAGTCCATCACCACCACCTGGTCGGCCATCGAGAGGGCCTCCTCCTGGTCGTGGGTGACGTAGATCGTCGTGATGCCCACCTGCCGCTGCAGGCGGCGCACCTCCACGCGCAGGCGCTGGCGCACTTTGGCGTCCAGGTTGGAGAGGGGCTCGTCAAGCAGCAGCACCTTGGGCCGCACGACCAGCGCGCGGGCCAGGGCGATGCGCTGCTGCTGCCCGCCTGAGAGGGCCGTCGGCTTGCGCTCGAGGATGTCGGGTGACGACATCATCTCCACCATCTCCAGCACCTGAACCACCCGCTGCCGCACCTCGTCGGCCGGCACCTTGCGCAGCCGCAGGCCATAGGCCACGTTGTCATAAATGCTCATGTGCGGCCAGAGGGCATAGTTCTGGAAGACCATGGCCGTCCCGCGCGTCTGCGGGGAGGTGTTGGTGACGTCTTCGTCGCCGAACGTGATCGTCCCCGCGTCCGGCTCCAAGAAGCCGGCGATGCAGCGCAGAAGCGTCGTCTTGCCGCAGCCCGAGGGGCCCAGGATGGCCGTCAGCCCACCATCGACGAAGGATAGATCGATGCTGCGCAGCGCCTCGACCTTGCCGTACGATTTGCGGAGCGACCGCACCGTGACTTCCATGCCCCTATATCCTCCCGAACGATGACAGATACTCGGCCTTGAGGTAGCGCTCCAGCACCAGCAGGAGCAGGATCCCCGGCACCATGAGGAGCAGCGCCGTGATCGAGGCCACCGGCAGCTCGTACCCCTGGCTGGCGTTATACATGAACACCGGCAGCGTCAGCACAAAGGGAGAGCCGACCAGGAGCGTGCCGGTGAACTCGTCGAGCGAGTAGAGAAAGATGAGCAGGCCCGAGGAGATGATCCCCGGGATGGCCAGCCGCAGCGGGATGTTCAGAAAGGTGCGCACCCGCGAGGCGCCCAGGTTGATGGCCGCCTCCTCCAGGCTGACGGGGATCGACTTGAACACGGCCGTCATCGTCCACACGGCGTAGACCAGCGCGCCGACCATATGGATCAGCACCACGCCCGGCACTCGCCCGGCCAGGTTGAGCCGGTACAGGTACACCGTGGCGTTGACAAAGACCGGCAACTGCGGGAAGGCCTGCGGCAGCATAAAGATCATCAGCACCACGGCCTTGAAGGGCACATTGAAGCGGGCCAGCACGTAGGCCAGCGGCACCGTGAACAGGAGCGATAGCCCCGTCACCAGGAAGGCGATCAGCACGCCCACCTCCAGCGCCTGGCCCATGCGTCCCTGGAAGACCTTGGCCCAGTAAAAGGTGCCCACCTGCTGCGGCAGGAGGTGGGGCCAGTACCACTTTTCCGCCACCGACCAGATCACCAGGCCAGACAGCGGCCCAAAGATGATGAACAGGGCGAACACGACCAGTACCATGCGGACGATCTGCGCTTTCCTCATCGCTGGGCCTAACCCTTCTTGGTCACCGAGCGGAGGTAGTAGATGGCCGCCCCGCTGGCGCACAGGTATGAGACCACGCCCAGGGCGTTGGCCACGCCCAGGTCGTTCTGTTGCTTGATGCGATAGTAGACGTCGATCATGACCATCTGGGGCCCCTCGCCGCCGCCGATCATCATGGGGATGGAGAAGGAGGCCAACATCGACGTAAAGATCAGCACGGCCGCCACGGCGATGGACGTGACGGACATCGGCAGCAGCACGTCCTTGACCTGGCGGAACCAGCCCGCGCCAAAGTTGCGCGCCGCCTCGAGGAAGGTGTCACCCACCGACTCAAAGGCGCCCAGGGTCAGCAGGATGGCCAGCGCCATGTTCTTCCAGGCCAATGAGACCGAGATGCCCACCCAGGAATAGGCGATCGAGGGGGGATGGTCGAGGTTGACCAGCCCCAGCGTCGCCAGCCCCGAGTTCAGCAGGCCGTGCGGCGCCAGGAAGATGCGCATGGCGTGCCCCACCACGACGTAGGGGACGAACAGCGGGATCTTGAACAGGAACTCGACCCATTGGCCGCCATAGATGCGCACAAAGCCAGAGACGAGCACCGCGATGATGAGCACCAACACCAAACTGACGGCCGAAACAAAGATGGTATAGAGCACATCGCCCGCATAGAGGCGATAGGCCGTGGCATAGTTCTGGAAGGTGAACTCCCCGGCATCGTTCAGGAAACTCGTGATCGCCGAGCGCACAAAGGGCATGAAAAACAGGCCGACCACGATCGCCAGCGACGGCAGCGCCAACAGCAGCCAGGCGCCCGCGCGCCATCGTTTCATCTGTTCCTCCGATCGCGTTGGGCTGGGCCGGGAAACCCCGACCCAGCCCAGTGCCATAGGGCCGTGGGTCTATTTGGCTTCCTCGTAGGCCGTCTGGAAGTCCTTCATGTACGGCGCGATCGGGAACGACAGGCCGTACTTGGCCAGCACCTCGGCGGGTATGTCGCCAAAGAGCTTCTGCTTGCCCTCCTCCGACACGTTCGGCAGGACCTTGGTGGGGTCGATCCCCGGGTACCAGCCCTGCTGGTCCACGATGACCTTGGCCTGCTGCTCGGGGCTGCAGATGAACTCGGCGTACTTGATCGCCTCGGCCGTGTGGGCGGCCTTGGCCGGGATCACGACGTACATGGGCTGGCCGGGCATGCCCGGCTCGATCAGCTTCATGCGCATCTTGGGGTCCATGCGCCCCTCGTTCTGCCAGAGGACGAACATGTCCACCCAGACGGGGCCCATGTCGATCTCACCGCGGTTGAGGCGGTCGAGGGTGTCGTTGTTGCCCGTGGTGATGGTGGCGGGCAGGGCCTTCATCTCGGAGAAGATGTCCCGCCAGGTAGCCTCGATGGCCGGATCATAAGGGCCCTTGGAGAGCTGCTCGTACATGCCCGTCTTCCAGTAGAGCCAGCCGCCGGCAAAGGCCACGCCGCTCATGCCCCCCTTGACGCCGTTGTACCCAAAACGGTCGGGGTGTGCGTTGATCCACTCGACCAGCTCCTCGTACGAGTTGGGCACCGGGTCAACCACCTCGGGGTTGTAGGCCAGCGCCGTCTGCGAGTGGAACATGGGGATGACATAACCGTCGCAATCGGTGCCCAGGGCGTTGCGCGCGTCTGCGGTGGTCACCAGGCTGGCGATGCTCGTCTGGGGCACGTACTTGAGCAGCAGCCCGTCCTCGATCATCAGGTTCATGATGCTCTGGTGGACGATGGCGATGTCCATGTCCCAGGTGGCCGAGCCCGCGTCGGCCTGGGCCTTGAGCTTGGTGTAGATAGTCTGGCTGCCGGCGTCGCCCGGGCCGGTGCCGACCACGTTGATCTCGACGGCGGGATGGGTCTCGACGAACTCGGGGCCGAACTTGTTGCGCTGCAGCTCCTCCATGTTGGTGTCTCCCGCGGTGACGATGGTGAGCGTCACCTTGCCGCCGGGGGTCACCACGCAGCCAGGGAGCAGCACGGCAACGAGGACCAGACAGAGGAAGAGGGTCAACGTTCTGCGCGACATTGCGTTCCTCCTGGATGTGATACGATCGACCGGCCTCCAATCAAGCGACGCTGCTCACGGTGCGGGTCGAGATGGGCCTCCTTTCTGGCACGTACTGCCGGTGGCTGGGGCGTGCCGATGCCGCGGCGTGGCCCCTCCCCGGGCGCGTGGCCCGGGAGGGGGCGGGCTGCTCCGCTGTGGACGGCTAGGCCGCCCTGGTCACACCGTCACGGTCACACCGTCACGGTCACACCGTCACGGTCACACCGTCACGGTCACACCGTCACGGTCAGACCGTCACGGTCACACCGTCAGGCTCAGGCCGTCGTGCGCCAAGGTCAGGGGGCGGCGAAAGATGCGGCCGGCCTGGGCCCGGGCGACCTCAGCCCGGCACGACGGGTAGAAATGGGTCAACACCAGGTGCCCCGCGCCGGCGCAGGCGGCGATCTCTGCCGCCTGCGAGGGGGTCAGATGGTCCGGCTTGGCCAACTCATCGGGAAAGGAGCACTCGAGCACCAGGAGGTCCGCGCCGCGGGCCAGGGCGGTGAGCTCCGGCACGGGCGCCGCGTCGCCAGAGATGACGGCGACGCGGCCGGCGGCCTCCAGTCGGTAGGCGAGCGAGCCGGGCATGTGCCCGGTGGGCGCGGTGCGCACCGTCCAGCCCGGGCCGCAGCAGGGGGCCGTCTCGGCCGGGTGGCGGCGCAGCGCGAACGTCTGCGGCCTGGCCCAGGGCTGCAGGGCCAGCAGCCCGTCGAGGAAGGGCCAGAGGGCAGACGGGGCGGTCAGGTGCAGGTCACGCGTGCGGCCGGCCAGGTCCATGGCCTGTAGGAGGGGGATCAGGTCGGCCGTATGGTCCGAGTGGAGGTGGGTGTAGTAGAGATAATCCAGGTCCTGGGGCACGACCCCGGCGGCGAGGAGGCGGGTGATCGTCCCCGAGCCGGAATCGAAGAGGAGCGCGGCGTCGCCGATCTGCACGAGGAGCCCGGACGGTCCTCGCTCTGCACTTGGCAGGCCAGTGCCGGTGCCCAGGAACGTCATCCGCATGGTGGCCCCTCCGGGATGGTCAGAAGAGAGTGCGACGAACGGACCGCTGCGTCTATGGACACGTGTGCACACGGGTTATTATAGCATATCCGCGGGGCAATGGGAAGGCTTCCGCCACGGCCCGCCACGGCCGCCGGCTCGCCTTGGGGATCGAGGGACAAGATCGACAGGATTCACAGGATTCACAGGATTGGGGACACGCCCAGCTCTTCTCGTCCAGGTGCCGATCTTCCCTGAAAACGGCCTGCGGGGCAGCAGGATCTGCCTCCGCTGCGGCCCGCCGCGCATGGCGACTCCGCGTCGGCCGTCCGGCGGGCCTGGCGCGGAACGGCAACCCAAGCGTTGTCATTCCGAGCGCAGCAGCCGGTCCGCCGGCCGGAATCTCGTCTTTGCCTCGCTTTGCGCACAGCATTGCGAAGACGAGGTCCCTCGCTCCGAAGACTCCGCTCGGGACGACAAGGCGCGAGGCACCCCGCTGCCGCCCGGGCCGCGAGCCGCCGCGCCGGCACGTGCGGGGCGGCGGGCCTGGCGTAGGACGGCGACCCTAGCCTTGTCATTCCGAGCGGAGTCTTCGCAGCGAGGAATCTCGTCTTTGCCTAGCGTCTGCGACAAAGTAAATCAAGGACGAGGTCCCTCGCTCCGCTCGGGACGACAAGGCGCGAGGCCTGCCGCGGCCGTTCGGCCGGCCAGCAGCGAGCCTCTGAGCCGGCCCAGAGGTCTGCCGCGCGGCTTCGCGGTCCGCCGCGCGGCTTCGCGGTCTGCCGCGCGGCTTCGCGGTCCGCCGCGCGGCTTCGCGGTCTGCCGCGCAAGAGCGGCGCTGGGGCGCCGCACTCCATGCCGGCCCGCCGCGCGCCCCGTTTTCATGCCCGCCGGTGTGCGGCCCGGCGCACATGACGACGCCACAGCAGCCTCAAAATCCTGTAAATCCTGTCCCTCTTCTCTTCTCTTCTCTTCTCTTCCCATCGCCACGAGGCGCCGGGCGCCGCTTAGGCGCGGAGCTCGCGCAGGTTCCCCCAGATTACATACGCCCCGGTGATCACCACAATCAGGACGACCACAGTCCAAAAGAACTCATAGAGGAGCACCAGCCCGCAGGCCAGGGCCAGGCCGACGGCCACGCCGTCGATCAGGCGCATCAGCCGGCCGCGCATGCTGAAATCGACCAGCGCAAAGGCACCCAGCATGGCCGCCAGCCCCAGGACGAGGTGCTGCCGGTAAAAGATCGATAGCGCCACGGTGCCGATCATCAGCAGGCCCACGCTGACGGCCGCCCACCCCTCGACGATGCGGCCCGTGCGCGCCTGCTGGCCCGAGGAGGGGCGCAGCGGCCGGCGCAGGTGCGCCCGCTGGGGGCCGCGCTCGCCGCTGGCCAGCCGTTCCGCATGCCGGGCCAGGGCGTCGGCGGCCAGGGTGGTGGCGGCCTGTTCGCGGAGCAGGCCGTTGAGCTCCGCCGAGCGCTCGGCCATGGCCGCCCGGTAGTGGGCCGCCAGAGTGGGGACCTGCGGCTCGCTGCGGATGGCCGTGGCCTCCAGCCCCAGCCCCTGTACCTCGCGGCGCAGGGCGTCGATCTGGGCGTCGAGCTCGGCGGCGCGGGCCCGCAGGAGCGCCTGGCGCTCGGCGGCCAGCGCGACGGCCTCGTTGGGCGGCGCCACCCGGTCCAGCCCGGCCCAGCCGAGCGGGTCGTACCAGGAGCGGCGCATGCTGCCGTCGCGGTTGTACATCGGCCCGCCGGGGGCGTTCTCGCCGGAGATCGGGTCGCGGGCGTACAGCCCCCATAGCCCTCGATAGCAGGACACCCAGCCGGGCACCGGGTCCAGCAGGACGGCTTCCTGCCAGGCGCGCTCCTCTCCGGGGCCGATGGAGAGGCCGTTCCCGTGGGCATAGTCCACAAAGGGCACCCGCAGCAGGCTGAACCCGCGCCGTTGGGCGGGGCGCCACTGCCGCCCGCCGCCCAGCGCCCGCCGCCAGGAATCGCGCAGCCGCTCGCCGGCCCGCGCCAGCGGTGAGAGGAAGGGCAGCTCGACCTCCATGAGGTACTCGCCCGGCTGGAAATACCCGGCGTGCGAGCCGGCCCCGGCGTACACCACCGGGTGCTCGCCGAGTCGCTCCAGCTCGGGGTCGTCCCAGCGGCGGCGCAGGTCATCGCCAGAGTAGTCGTGGGAGGCCAGCGCCACCCACTCGGGCTGCAGGTTCCCATCGGTGCCCGGGTAGAGGTACACAGAGACCATCTCCCAGTCACCCTCGTGGTCGTTCACCCCGTAAAAGCCGGTGCGCCAGTTGTTAAAGGCGTAAAACAGCCAGTACTGCAGCACCGTCCAGCCCTGCACGCGGGCCACCCGGCCATAGTAGACGTGCCGGGCCGCCTCCGGCGGGAGGGCCGTGTACTCGTGCCGCGCTACGACGCTGATCGCCCCCGGCACCCGCCCGCGGGCCAATAGCGCCACAGAAAAGAGCAGGTCCACAAAGCGCGAGGTGTACCCGACGCGGGCCAGCCGCCCCAGCTCGGGGCGGAAGGTGCGCTTCTGGCTCTTTTGTTCGGCCTGTATGCCGCGCAGGATGCGGGGCACGTCGACCGATTGGACGTAGCGCAAGAACAGCACCGTCTCGGCGGCGCCCTCGAGGGGTTCGCCGAGCGCCTCCAGCGTCAGGGCGCCCTGGGGCACCAGCTGCGCGGCGCCCTCGCCGGGGTGGTAGCTCCACAGGCTGCAATCGCGCACGTAGGTGCCCACGTCCATCGGGTAAAAGGCCTCGCCGTGGGCGTAGCGCAGGATCGGCTCAAAGCGCCGCAGGAGGGCCAGGTCTTGTGCGCGGCTCATAGACCGTTGGCCCCTTCCTCGGCGGTCAGGATGGCGGCCTCCTCCTCCCCGGCGGTGAAGGTGAGGCGCACGTCCTCATAGTTCAGGTAGCCCACCAGCACCACGCCGGAGAGCATCACCAGGTATACGTAGGGCGGGCGGACGGTCACGTACAGGAACAGGGCCAGGCCCAGGACGACGGCCTGCAACAGCATGGCGAACGCCCACGAGTAGCGGCGCATGGCCAAGAGCGTCAGGCCGATCACCAGCCCGGCGGGGGCCAGCGGCAGGTAGACCAGGGCGCTGGCGATGCCCTGGCCCACCAGCGCCTGGGCCCCTCTGTAGGTGACGAGCAGGGCCAGGTCCGGCTCACGCACCAGGCGGAGGCTGAGGGGCCCCCCGCCGGCGCCCCAGGCCCCGCCCGACTGACGGACGACCTCCCGCCCGATCAGGGTCGGGGCCAGGCCGGCCAGGAAGACCGCCTGCGCCACGAGCAGCAGGCCGCTGATGGTCAGCGCCCAGGTGCGCGCGTGCGGGCGGGTGGTGAAACTGTGTGACGGATGGGCGTTCGTCATCGGGGATCGCTTTCGCCTCATGGGCCCGGCCAGGGCCGGGTGCAAGCGGCCAACGGGGCACATTCTACCACACTCGGCCCCCGCGCCGCACGCCGGCCGGGGCCTCGGCAGGCGGCCTCAGGGCGCGGCCAGCACGGCCACCCAGTAGATGCCGTAGCGCGAGGCCGCGCTGGTGGCCCGCCCTACGCCCACGTCGGTATAGCGGCTGCCGAGGAGGACGGCGCGGTGCCCGTCGCTGGCCATCCAGGCCGCCACGACCGCGGCGGGGCTGGGCTGCCCGCCGGCCACGACCTCGCCACAGGCGCTCCAGCCGTAACTGACGCGCTCGAGGCGCTCGACCAGGTCGGCGCCGTCCGAGCCGACGTGCCCGACAAAGTCGTTGGCGGCCATGTCGGCGGCGTGGGCGGCGGCGGCCGCCTCGAGCCGGGCCTCGCGCGTCAGCGGGCCCAGCCCGCGGGCGGCCCGCTCCGCGTTGATCAGTACGATGACCTGGCCGGCCAGCGCGTCGGGCGCGGGGGGCGCCGGGGCCGGGCCGAAGACCACGGGCAGGTACAGCGCGTGGCCGGCCTGGGCCGCCGCCGGGCCCGCCAGCAGCAGGCCGGCCACGAGAGCCAGGGCAAGGGTAAGGGCGCGAGGTCGCATGGTGGCAGGTCCTTCGTGGTAGGTGGACCCCAGTATAGGCGCTTCTGGCTTGGGCGCCGCATCAGCGCGCCGGGCACTTGCCCCTCGCAGGGGCGCGCAGTACCATCGTCGGCGGGGCCCCAGGGGCGCAACCCCGCTGGGGCCCGGCCGTATAATGTGCAGAGATCACGGTGCGCCACGGGGGTGCGCGGATGGGGCGCAGTCTGGTCGCGCTCGGGGTGTGCCTGGCGGTCGCCTGGGGGCCGCTGGCCACGGCGGGGTGTGGCGCGGTCGGGCGCAGCGCTCCCGACCTGACCCTGGCCGCCAGCGATGCCTTCGCGTCGCTGGGGCCGCTCGTCGAGAGCCTGGCCCGCCAGCACGGCTACCGTGTGGAGATCACCTGGCTCGGCTCGGTCGACATCATGCTGGCCCTGCGTGAGGCGGCCTGCCCTTACGACGCCGTCTGGCCGGCGCACTCGGCCTGGCTGGACCTGGGCGATGCGGCCTTCGGGCGGCTGCGTCACGTGGAGAGCATCGTGCGCAGCCCCCTGGTGTGGGGCGTGCGGCGCGGGCGGGCGGAGGCGCTGGGCCTGCTGGGGCGCGAGGTCACCATCGGCGAGCTGCTCGGGCTGATCGCCGAGGGGAGCCTGCGCCTGGCCGTGGCCGACGCGGCGCGCTCTCACGTGGGCGCCATGGCGACCCTGGCCGCGCTGGCCAGCCAGGCCGGGGCGCAGGGGGCGCTCACGGCCGCGGACCTCGAGACGCCCGGCCTGGACGGGGTGCTGGCCGGCCTCTACCCGCCGGGAAGCGAGGCCCCGGCGGGCGCGGGCTGGCTCCTCGACGCCTACCTGGCCGCGCCCGAGGCCTACGACGGCATGGTGAACGCCGAGGCGCTCCTGGTGGTTGCCAACCAGGAACTGCTGCGCCGCGGGCTGGAGCCGCTGGTCGCCCTCTACCCGCCGGGGGGCCTGGCCCTGCTGGACGGCCCGCTGGCCTACCTCGACCGCGCTGAGCCGCGCAAGGAGCGCGTTTTCCTCGACCTGCAGGCCGGCCTGCTCGGTGAGGAGGGCGGGCGCGCCGCGCGCCTGGCCGGCTGGCGCACCGGAACGCCCGGCCTGGCCGCCGGCGGGCCCGACGGGGCCCTGCTCGACCCGGCCTGGCAGGTTGACCTGGGCCGGCGCATCGTGCCGCTGGCCCTGCCGGGGGCCGAGGTGCTGCGCGGGGCGCTCACCCTGGCCCAGCGCGCCGTACGGGCGCCGATCCTGACGGTGTACGTGCTCGATACCAGCCTGAGCATGGCCGGGGAGGGGCAGCGCGGCCTCGACGAGGTCATGGCCGCCCTCTTGGGCGCCGGCGGGGCCGCGGCAGGCTGGATGCCGATCGGCCCGCGCGATACGACCGCCGTGATCGCCTTCGGCGCGGCCCCGACGGAGCCGTGGACCGCCCGCGGCGATGCGCCCGCGCCGCTCGCGGATCTGCTGGAAAGGATCCGCGCCCAGGCGCCGGCCGGCCACTCGGACCTGTACAGCCCGCTGATCGCGGCGCTGCGGCTGGTGGGCGAGCGGGCCGCCGACCCGGCCGTTTCGCGGGCGGCGATCATCCTGGTGACCGATGGCCAGGGCCGCAGCGCGGCGGACCTCCGCCTGCTGCGGCGCGCCTGGGAGGAGGCCCCCCGCCGCGTGCCGGTGCAGGTCGTCCTGGTCGGCGCGGGCGTGCGGCGTGAGGTGAACGGCATCGCCGCCCTGACGGGCGGCGGCGTGTACGAGGGGGCCGCCGCGTGGACGGCTGCCCTGCGCGCCGCCTGGTGGGGCGTGCCCGGCGCGCCACTTGGTTACTCCGACGGTTAAGGCCGCTGACGACGGCTAACGCCGCTGACGGCGCCAAAGCCGCAGTAAAAGAAAGGAGAGGGCGATGGCCCCCGCGGGGCGTCGTCACAGCGCGATGAAGAGATGGGTACTGTACGCCTTGGGTGGTGTGGCCGCCATGTTGGCCGTCCGGTTCGGGTTGCGCCTGCCGACCCTGTGGTCGCTGGCCGTCGGTTTGGCCGTCTGGCTGGCGTTGCATCTGATCTTCCCCGAGCGGCCGAACGCCGCGGCGCAGGCCGCGCGCCGGCTGCCCGCCGACGCCCAGGAAGACGTCCGCCAGGCTCAAGCCAAGGTCCGGCGCCTGCGCACCCTGGGGCGCCGCATGCCCTCTGCACCGCTGCGGATGCGCGTGGCCACCATCACCCAGGTGGCCGAGCGGATCGTCGAGGACCTCATCAACGACCCCAAGGACCTGCGCGTGGCCAGGCGCTTCCTGGACTATTACTTGGACGCGACGGTGACCGTGGTGGATCGCTACGCCGAGCTGATCCGCAAGGGCGGCTCGTCGGCCGAGGTGCAGCCGGTGCTGGCCAAGTTCGACACGCTGCTCGACACGATCCAGCACACCTTTGAGAAGCAGCTCGACCGCCTCTTGCGTGACGACGTCCTGGACCTGGATACCGATATCACCGTGCTGAAGCAGATGATGGAGCACGAGGGGCTGTAGCGCGCCGGGCCGCGGCCGCGGAGGAAGGGCCATGCGCGCCAGGCGCTGGCTGGGCTGGGGCATCCTGCTGGGGGTGGCGGCCGCCGTGGCCGCCTGGGCTCTGCTGGGTGGGCGCGGGGCCGCCGACGGGGTACTGGTCGGGCTCGTCAGCGACGAGCCGGCCCCCTACCTCAGGGACCCCGACCTGGCCGCGCTCCTCGCCGAGCGCTACGGCCTGGCCCTGCGGGCGCGGCCGGCCCCTGCCGCCGAGATGCTGCGTGCTGGCGCGGAGGACGCCGACTTTTTCCTGGCCGCCGCCCACGTGGCGGAGGCCTACCGGCTGGCTGGCGGGGCGGCCGCCCGCTCGGCCACGGTGGCGCGCAGCCCGCTGGTGCTGTACACCTGGGCCGAGTACCTCCCCCCGCTCGAGGCCGCCGGCCTGGTGGGGCGCGCGGCCGACGGCACCCTGACCGTGAGCCTGCCCCGCCTGGCGGAGGCGGCCCTGGCCGGGCGCACCTGGCCGGACTTGGGCCTGCCCGGCCTGCCGGCGCCCCTGGCGCTGGCCCTGCCCGACCCGGCCCGTTCTGACGTCGGCGCTCTGCTCGCCTGGGAGGGCGCGCGGGCGGCCGAGGGGGCTTCGGGAGCCGCGCTCCCAGGCCTGCGCGCCCTGCTGGCCGGGCAGGGCTATCGATACCGTTCCAGCGGCGACCTTTTTCGCTTATACTGGAGCCAGGGGCCCGGGGCCTTCCCCCTGGCCGCCGGCGCGGAGGCCGACGGACTCGCCTACCGCGCCGCGCACCCGGCCGACGCCGCTGCGCTGCGCGGGGAGGTGCATGCCCTGTACCTGCAGCCGGCCGCCTGGGTAGACTGGACCGTCGTGGCCCTTAGCGACCGCGCCGTGCCACTCATAGACGTGCTGCGCAGCGCCGAGGCCCAGCGCCTGGCCCTGGAGCGCTACGGCCTGCGCGGTGACCCGGCGCAGCCGGCCGCTCTGCCCGCCGACCTGCCCGCCCTGCCTGGGGCGGCCCAGCCGCCCGATGCGGCGTCTGTACTCGCGGTGCTTCGCGCCCTCGAGGAGTGAAGAGGAGACTGACGTGACAACCGACGAAGGATCGATCACCAAGCGGCTGGACGCCCAGCCCCATCCCGCCACCGAGGAGTACGCCGAGCTGGCCCGGGTCGAGAACCTCCCCGCCGTTGACCAGCAGACGGTGCGTGCCCTCATGGACAAGATCGACATGAGTGATACGCACTCTGTCATCGCGTTCGGCGTCGAGGCCCAGCGCGAGCTGTCGGAATCGGCCGACCAGATGCTGGAGCGGGTCCGCAACAAGGACATCGGCCCCGTGGGGGAGACGCTCAACGGCCTGATGACCCAGGTGCGCGGGCTCGGCATCGACGACCTGCGCCCCGGCGAAAAGCCGAGCTGGCTGCGGCGCGTGGTGCTGCGCCAGGCCCACCCCGTGGCCCGCTTTGTGCAGCGCTACGAGACGGTGGATAACCAGATCGCCGCCATCTCGAACGATCTGGACAACCACAAGATCCGCCTCCTGCGCGACGTCACCCTGCTCGACAAGCTCTACGACGCCAGCCTGCAGTACTTTCGCCAGCTCGAGTTCTACATCCTGGCCGCCGACGCCAAGCTCCAGGAGCTCGACGCGCAGATCCTCCCCGAGCTACGCGCCAAGGCCGAGGCTTCTGCCGACATGCTCGACGCCCAGACCCTGCGCGACGTGCAATCCCGCCGCGACGACCTCGAGCGCCGCGCCCACGACCTGCGCCTCACCCGACAGGTGACCATGCAGTCTCTGCCGCAGATCCGCATGATCCAGGATGTGGACAAGTCCCTGGTCACCAAGATTCAGTCGAGCATCCTGACCACCATCCCGGTGTGGAAGGCGCAGATCGCCATGGCCATCACCCTCTGGAACCAGCAGCAGGCCCTCCAGACGCAAAAGGCCGTCACCGATACCACCAACGAGATGCTGCAAAAGAACGCCGAGCTGCTCAAGATCGGCTCGGCGGAGGCGCGCAAAGAGATCGAGCGCGGCATCTTTGACATCGCCGCCGTGAAAAAGGTCAACGAGGAGCTGATCAACACCATCTTTGAGAGCATCCAGATCGCCCAGGAGGGCAAGCGCCGCCGCTCCGAGGCCGACCTGGAGATGCAGCGCCTCGAGGGCGAGCTCAAGCAGGCGCTCCTCTCCACGCAGGACGTCCGCCAGCTGACCGATGGCGAGGCGCCCCAGCTGCCCGGGGGCACCCCGCAGCGTTAGCCGCGTGCGCGCCCGGCCATCGCGGGCGACGGCGCGGCCACCTGCGCGCCCGGCCCATCCGCACGAGCCGGGCGCGCGCCTGTGCTCGTGTGTCGCTAGGCCTTGGGACCCACAGGAGGAACGTTATGAGGCAGTACCTCGAACCGCTCCGCGCCTACGCCGTCACGCCGCCCGCTGGCCTGCCGCCCGATATCCTGCCCTGGGACCACGCCGAGCCCTGGGGCCTCGACGGGGCCGCCCGGGCCACCCTCGGTTTCCTGCTGGACGGCGGGGCCCCCGGCCCGCGCCTGGCCGCCCTGGCCGACTATCTGCTGGCCTTCTCGATCGAGGGGTTCGGCGCGCAGCAGTTCCCCGATGCGCAGCTCCTCAACGGGGCGGCCCTGGCCCTGTGCGGCTACCTGGCCGAGGGGCACCATCCGGAGGCGGAGTTATGGCGGGTCTCCGGGTGCGCCCGGCTGGCCTCCCAGGTGCACTGGCGCAAGGCGGCCCTCAATGACCGCGTCGCCGCCGATTGCCTGTTGGCCGTGGCCCGCGTGGCCGGCGCGACCGGCCTGCCCGTCCTGGCCGACATCCTGACCCTGCGCGAGCGCATGTGGGGCCAGTTCGCGGACCATTCCCGCGCCGAACGCCTGCACGTCTCTGCGGAGGACTATGCCTCCCACCTGCGCGAGCCCGTCCCGCCGGAGCGCCTCGGCGCGCTGATGGCCGGGCGGGAATGGCAGTGGACGGCCTGCTCGCGCGAGTACCGGCCGGCCAACGCCCTCCAGGGGGCGAACCCCGACCTGGACCTGGCCGATGCCGACAACGCCTGCCGCAACCTGATCACCTTCCGGGCGCACATGCTGCTCCGCCACCAGTTCGGCAGCGATGTGGACTGGCACCTGCGCCTGTTTGACGACGTCGAATCCACCGTGAGCCTGGGGGCCATGCCCTTCGTCCGCAACCTGGCCGGCGCCTACAACCAGACGGGCCAGGCCAAGTACGCCGAGGCCGCCGCGCGGCTGCTCTGGTCGTTCTACCGCGGCGCGCCGCTGCCCAACCACCGGCAGCCGCAGGGCCCCTGGCGCACCCTCGAGGTCGGCAACCGCCAGGCCAACACCTGGCCGGAGGTGATCGGTGCACTCGGGCAGACGGAGCCCTTTGACGAGGCCCTCCACGCCATGCTGGCCCGCTCCCGGCTGGAGCACATCCGCTACCTCCTGGCCCACTCGGGCGGGGCGAACAACTGGTACCAGGTCGAGGCGGCCGGGCTGGCCGTGGCGGCGCTCTACTCGCCCGAGCTGCGCCACGCCGATGCCATCCTGCGGGTGGCCATGCGCCGGCTGCGCTGGCTGAACTCCTTCGCCTACTATGACGACGGCTTCCAGTTCGAGCTGACCCACGGCTACCACGTCTTCCCCACCTCGTCGATGTTCGCCGTCGTACGGGTGGCCCGGGCGCGCGGGGTGGCGCTGCCGCAGGATTTCGTCGACCTGCTGGCCAAGGCCCACGAGATGTACCTGTACGCCCAGCAGCCGGATCGCTTCCTGCCGATGTTCAACGACTGCAACCCCCACCCGACCGACCCGGCGCCGCTGCTGGCTGCGGCGGCCGAGGTCTACGGGCGGGACGATTTCGTCTGGGGCGCCACCCATGGCCAGCGCGGCCAGGCCCCCGACCACGCCTCGCACGCCTGGGGCTCGGCCGGGCTGTACGCCATGCGCGACTCTTGGGCGGAGGCGGCCCAGTACCTCCTGTTCGACGGGGCCGCCTGGGGCGCCTCGCACCAGCATGAGGACAAGCTGAACTTTATCCTGCACGCCGGCGGGAGGCTGCTGGTGGGCGACCCGAACATCTACTCTTACTCGCGCACCGAGCTGACGCACTATTTCCGCTCCTCGCGGGCGCACAACGTCGTCCTCATCGACGGGATGGGCCAGGCGCGGCGCCTGCGGCCGGAGGCCCGCCTGACCACGCTGGGCGCCAACGAGTGGGTCAGCAGACAGGGCTTCGATTTCGTCTCCAGCGAGTACCTGGAGGGGTATGCTCCCGACCCTTACGAGCCGCCGGCGGGGCCGGTTGTCGCCGACACACGCTTTACCCATCGCCGGGCCATCTGGTACGTCAAGGGGGAGTACTGGATCCTGTGCGACCTGATCCGCGGCCCCGCGGACGGCCAGGCGCACACGCTGGAGCAGCTCTTCCACATCGCGCCGCTCTACGAGCCGGGCGCCGAGGAGCCCTACCGCGCCGGCGCCCTGTGGGCCCAGCCGCAGGAGATCGTCACCCGTGACGAGGGCCTCTCCAACCTGGCCATCCTGCCGGCCGACCCCGGCTGCCTCACGGTGCGCGCCGAAAAGGGACAGACCTCGCCGGCCGTGGGCTGGTACGGGGTGCTGGGCGAGTTCCCCGCCTGGGACGTGACTCTGGAGGCGCAGGCCCCCCTGCCCGCCAGGATGGACGCGGTGCTCTTCCCGCTGGCCCCCGGCGACGGCCTGGGCGACCGCCCCAAGGTGACCCGCCTCCGCGCGAGCGGGAAGGTCACGGCGCTCCGCGTCACGGGGCGCGGGCTCGACGACACCTTTATCCTGTGTGAGGAGGGCAGCGGGCCGGTGGAGGTCGCCGGCGTGGCCTTTGAGGGGCGGGCCGCGCTGATCCGCCGGGGCGGCGCCGGGCTCCGTGCCTACGCCGTGGACCCGCTCCGCCTGGCGGTGGACGGCCGCGAGGTGACGCCCGCGGTCTAGCGCGGCAGGTCTCAGAATGCTAACAGAGGGCCCCTGCGGCAGGCCGCCGCGGGGGCCCTTGGCGTTACGCGGCGGCGTGGGCGCCCCGCCGACGCAGGAATCGGCGGGATTCCCCTGCCAATACTCGCAATGCGGCGCGATTTGTGCTATAAGTAGGGCATAAGAGTTGGCCTGGGCAACCCCAGACGGGCCAACGACTGCCGGAGCGGGCCGTGGTCTCCGGGCGCCGTCTGAGATGATACGAAGCATTCGGCGCCGCTGCACTCGCGGAACCTGTGGCAACGTGTCCTTGGCACAACGGCGTGGCAAGGCTCCAGGGCAGTCGTTGGCGCGCGATCCGACCTACCGGGGGACGCCTGTCTGGAACTGAGCGGCAGACGGCTGAGCCTGTGCGCCGCCCTCCCGCTGCCGCGGGCCACTCTTCCCACACCGACACGCAAAGAGTG
Source organism: Anaerolineae bacterium (assembly GCA_040768605.1). Classification (GTDB taxonomy): domain Bacteria; phylum Chloroflexota; class Anaerolineae; order UBA1429; family UBA1429; genus JAAZBY01. The sequence goes on from JAXGMP010000004.1 coordinate 200,330, forward strand.
CAACTCTGCTGCGCGTGTCTGCCTCCTCAATGGCACCGCTGACGGTGCGCCAGCGCCCTGCTAGGGCGCAGAGGTACTCTTTCCCCGGCCAGCGTGGCGTGGCGCCTAGGCGCTCTGCTCGCGGGCACACGCTTTCCTACTACGAAGTCCCTACCCTATTCCACGGATCGTCCGCGCGCGCCCTTGGTCCGGGCGCGCACCAGAGCGGGCTATCCACGGTGCGCGTGCGCCGCTGACGCACGGCCCCGTGGCGCCTGGATGGGTGAAGGGTCTTCGGCACCTCGCTCTGGTCTGTCTGAGCGCGTGGCGGGGCGCCCCGCTGTATCCCCCGCCTACGGGCTCGCTGCGGCCTGGTTTGGTCCGTCCCGGAGGGAGAGGACACATCATGAAGAGAGCGCTGCTACATATCGTGCTGCCGATGGTGATGCTGTTCGTGGCGACGGCCTGCGCCGCCAGCCCCACCAAGCAGGGGCCCCTGGTCGTGCTGGATTGGTCCGGCTATGAGCAGGAGGTGTTCTGGGCCGATTTCAAGACCAAGCACCCCGACGTCAAGGTGGAGTGGACCTTCTTCGCCGACGACCCCGAGGCGTTTGCCAAGCTCCAGAGCGGCTACCAGGCCGACCTGGTGCACCCGAACATCAGCTGGCTCAAGCTCTACGTCGACAATGACCTGCTGATCCCCATCGATACCACCAAGCTGAGCAACTGGTCCAAACTGGATCCGGACCTCATCAAGATGGGGCAGGTGGACGGCGTCCAGTACCTGGCCCCCTGGGAGTGGGGCTACGACTCGATCCTGGTGCGCACCGACAAGGTCGCCGAGGTGCCCGATTCCTGGGCCGACCTGTGGGATCCGCAGTACAAGGGGCACGTGTCGGTGTTTGACTCGGCCGAGGCGGCCGTGATGGTCGCGGCCACCGTGCTCGGCTTTGACCCCTATGCGCTGACAGAGGACCAGCTCGCCCAGGTCAAGCAGAAGCTCATCGACCTGAAGCCGAACCTGCTTGGCTACTGGACGGACTATACCGAGATCAACCAGCAGGTGGCCTCGGGCGACGTGTGGGTGGCCGGGATGACCTGGCCCGATGCCTGGGTGGCGGTGAGCGGTGAGGGCGTGCCGGTCGAGTACATCACCCCGATTGAGGGGCGCCTGGGCTGGGTGTACGGCTATGCCATCCCCAAGAGCGGCGCCAACCACGACCTGGCTCTCGACTACATGGACGCGCTGCTGGCCACGTCATCGATGGTCGAGGTGGCCAACCAGTATGCCTACGGGGCGGCCAACCGCGAGGCGCTGGCTCAGACCGATCCGTCCTTCGTGACCCTTATGGGCCTCGAGGACCCCGACATTCTCAAGAACACGATCTTTTTCCAGTCGCTCACGCAAGAGGAGCGCGATGCCTGGACGGCCCTGTGGAGTGAGGTCAAGGCCGCCCAATAGTGAGCCCCAACGCCCGGCCGCCCGTCAACGGGCGGGCGGCCGGCCTGTACGGAGTCAGTAACGGATGAATATACGCAGGCGCATTTTGGTGCTGATGCTGCCGCCGACGGCGCTCCTTCTCGGCTTCTTTATCATCCCCATGATCGCGATGGGCAGCTTCTCCTTCCGGGCGGGCAGTTTCGGCGCCCAGCGCAACATGTTTTCTCTGGAGTCGTACCGCAACTTTTTGTCCAACACGGCCTACCAGCAACTCCTGATCCGCTCGACGCTGGTCGCCCTGTGGACCTCGCTGATCTGTGTGCTCTTGTCGTACCCGGTAGCGTATTTCCTGTCCTTCCGGGCCGGTGAGCGGCGCTCCACGCTGCTGACCTTGCTTCTGGTGCCCGCCTGGACGAGCTTTCTCCTGCGCGTGCTGGCCTGGAAGCTCGTGCTGGGCTCGGAGGGCCTGCTCAGCACCTTCCTGATGACGGTCGGCGTCCTGGCGGAGCCGCGCCCCGTCCTGTTGTACACCCGGGCGGCCGTCATCGTCACCCTGGTGTACTCCTGGATACCTTTCGTGGCTCTGCCCATCTTTGCGGCCTTGGAACGCATGGATCGCAGCCTGCTGGAGGCGGCCGCCGACCTCGGTTGCCCCCCCTGGCAGGCCTTCCTGCGGGTGACCCTGCCACTCAGCCTGCCGGGCGTGGTGGCGGGGTTCTTTTTCGTCTTTATCCCCACCCTGGGCGAGTGGGTGACGCCGGCCCTGGTGGGCGGCGTGCGCGGCACCATGTACGGGAACATCATCCAGGACCAGTTCCGCTCGGCGCTGAACTGGCCGATGGGCGCGGTGATGAGCCTGGTCATGCTGCTCATGATGCTGGTGCTCCTCTTTATCTTTAGCCGCTTCACCCACGCCCTGCCGCTGGAGGATGTCTGATGAAACGTGGCCGCTCCTTTAACTTTGGCCTCCTGTACTTTGTGCTGCTGGCAGGCTTTCTGTATCTGCCGATCGCCCTGCTCATCGTCTTTTCCCTGAACAACTCGCCGTTGATGATCTTTCCGCTCAAGGGCCTGACGCTCAAGTGGTACTATGCCCTCTGGGATGCCACCGAGCTGCTCAAGGCGGCCCGCAACAGCATCGTTCTGGGGCTGATCACCTCGGCCGTGGCCACGCTCTTGGGCACCATGGCGGCCATCGGCGTGGTGCGCTTTCGCTTCCGCTGGCGGGGCGCCTTCCTGGCGGTGGCCTCCATGCCGCTGGTGATCCCCTACGTGGTGCTGGCCGTGGCACTCTTGATCCTCTTTGGCCTGCTGAACGTGCGCCTGTCGCTCTTTACCGTGGGCGTGGGGCACGTCATCATCTGCCTGCCCTACGTGGTGCTGATCGTGTCGGCGCGGTTGGCCGGCTTCCCCTCCAGCCTGGAGGAGGCCGCCATGGACCTGGGGGCTACCTATTGGGGCACCCTCCTGCGCGTAACGCTGCCGATCTGCTTCCCGGCCATCCTGGCGGCGTTCCTGACGTCGTTCACCACCTCGTTTGACGAGTTCGCCGTGTCATTCTTCCTGGCCGGCACCGAGCCGACGCTGCCGGTCTATCTGTATTCGCAACTGCGCTTTCCGAACCGCCTGCCCATCGTGGTCACCCTGGCGGCCATCGTCATGGTCGGGTCCACCGTGGTGCTGGTGTTGTCGGAGTGGCTGAGACGTAAGGGCCAACCGACGGCCCGGAGAGGGGTAGTGTGACAGGTCTGTCCGTTGAGCTGTGCAACTTGACCAAGATCTTTGCCGGGGAGCGCGGAGCCAGCCCCGACGTCGCCGCGGTGCGGGGCGTCAACCTGGACGTTCACTCGGGCGAGTTCTTTACCTTCCTGGGGCCCAGTGGCTGCGGCAAGACCACGACGCTGCGCATGATCGCCGGCTTTGAGGTGCCGACCAGTGGCGAGGTGCACATCGAGGGCCAGCCGATGGCCAACGTGCCCCCCTATCGCCGCCCGGTGAACTATGTGTTCCAGAACTATGCCCTCTTCCCGCACCTGACCGTGGCGCAGAACGTGGCCTTTGGCCTCTCGGTGCGCCGCGTCGCCAGGGCCGAGCGCGACCGCCGCGTGCATGAGGCGCTGGACCTGGTGCGCCTGCCCAACGTGGAGAAGCGCAAGCCTGCCCAGCTCTCCGGCGGCCAGCAGCAGCGCGTGGCGCTGGCCCGCGCCCTGATCAACGAGCCCGCTGTCCTCCTCCTGGATGAGCCCCTCGGCGCGCTGGACCTCAAGCTGCGCAAAGAGATGCAGATCGAGCTCAAGCACCTGCAGCAGCGGGTGGGCATCACCTTCATCTATGTGACGCACGACCAGGAGGAGGCCCTGACCATCTCGGACCGCATCGCCGTGATGTCGGACGGGGTCATCCTCCAGGTGGGCGACCCGATGACGGTGTATGAGAAGCCCTGCTCCCGCTTTGTGGCCGAGTTCATCGGTGAGAGCAACTTTATCCGCGGGCAGGTGGCCTCGCGCGAGGGGAGCACCATCCAGGTGCTCGTGGGACCGGACCGCGTGTCGGCCGATACGCACGGCACCGACGTGCGCCCCGGGCAACAGGTGACCCTGACAGTCCGCCCGGAGAAGCTGCAGCTAGTGCGGCCCGACCAGGCCAATGGCGCCACGCTGATGGGCCAGGTGCGCGAGATGGTCTACATCGGCACGGATACCCGCTTCGTGGTGGGCCTGCCCACCGGTGAGATGGTCGTGGCCCGCGTGCAGAACCACGGCGGCCACGCCATGGGCCATTTCCACGTGGGTGACCCGGTCAAACTGGTGTGGGACGTCGAGGACGTCCGCCCTCTGACCGACTGAGCGCGCCGGTTGATCGGGCGATGCAAGGACCTCCCGCGGGCCACACGGCCCGCGGGAGGTCTCTGTTCGCGGCCGGGGCGGCGCCTAGCGCCGCAGGACGGGCAGCCAGGCCGTCCAGGTAGACCGCGTGATGTCGATAGTGTGCACCGTGGAGACGCTGCCGCCCGTGTTCCCCGCTGTAACGAAGATAACCCGAGGGCCAGCGTCCGCCCACACGTAGGTCGCCGTGGCGCTGCCCTGCCCCGCCTGCGGCTCTGGCCACCACATGTAGGTCACCGACGGCGCGGTGCTCGCCGGCACCACCGCCGCGGTAAAGGTGTAGGGTACATCGACCTGCCCCTCGGCCGGGCCGGAGATGGTCACATCGCTCGGGGGGAACTCTTCCGGGACGCAGGCGACCCCCGCGGACCAGGGGCTCGTCACGGTGTTCTGTTGCGTGCCGTGGGCGCTGGTCACCGTGCGCACGGCCAGGTAGAGGGAGACCCCTGGCTCCAGGCCGTCGAGCGCGGCCCCGTCGGCCGTTTTGCTCGTCGTGGTCACGGCCACGGTATAGTCGCCGTCGGGCGCCGTGGCCACGCCAACCTCGTAGTAGCCGGCATCGGCCGTGTAAGGGGTGGGCGTCCAGGTGAGGGTGGCCCCTCCGCTAGCGGGCGTGGCCGCCAGCCCGGTCGGCGCGATAGTCTGCGTCGTGGCCCAGTCGGGGTCCCTGCTGTTCAGGAAGGTGCGCACGGCCGCGTCCGCCGCGGAAAGGGCGTTGCAGCCGAGGTCCACCACGTAGGTGTTCAGGTCCTCGGATGACAGCGGTGCCCCCAGCAGCGCGCACCCGGTGATCGTCGCGGGCACCTGGCCCGCCAGGGCGTTGCGGGCCAGGTTGAGGGTGCGCAGGTCGTCAAGGTCGCCGATCTCCGCAGGGATCGCGCCGTGCAGCCGGTTACCGGCCAGGTCGAGGACCTGCAGGCTGCCGAGGCCGCCCACCCAGGTGGGGATCTCGCCGCTCAGCAGGTTATCGGCCAGGAGCAGGCGCTCCAGGCTCGCCAGGGTGCTGATCCCGTCGGGGATGGGGCCGCTCAGGCGGTTCCGGCTGAGGTCCAGGCTGGCCAGGTTCGTCAGGTTGCCGATCTGGGCGGGAATGGGCCCCTCCAGTAGGTTGTCGGCCAGTTCGAGGTAGCCCAAGCCGGCAAAGCCGCCCATCCAGGTGGGGATCCCGCCGGTCAGGCGGTTATCGGCCAACAGCAGGCGCTGCAGGCTGGCCAGGGCAGCGATCTCGTCGGGGATGGGGCCGCTCAGGCGGTTCCGGCTGAGGTCCAGCCGGATCAGTTTCGTCAGGCTGCCGATCTGGGTGGGAATGGGGCCGTCCAGTAGGTTGTCGGCCAGGTTCAGCACCCTCAGTTCGGCCAGCGCGCCGATCCCAGTCGGCAGCGGGCTGCTCAGCTGGTTATCGCTCAGGTCCAGCACACTGAGGTTGCTCAGGCTGCCGATCTGGGGCGGGAGGGGCCCGCTCAGCTGGTTGCCCAACAGGTACAGGCTCATCAGGTCGGTGAGGCCGCCGATCTCTGGGGGGATGGCGCCAGTCAGGCAGTTGTCGCTCAGGTCCAGCGTATAGAGACTCGTCAGGCTACCGATCTGGGCGGGGATGGAGCCGCTGAGCTGGTTCTGCCCCAGGGTCAGGTATATCAACCTGCTGCCCAGGCCGCCGATCTCCCCGGGAATGGGGCCGCTCAGCAGGTTGCCTGCCAAGTACAGGTTCATCAGGTTGGTGAGGCCGCCGATCTCTGGGGGGATGGCGCCAGTCAGGCGGTTGTGGCTCAGGTCCAGCGTGCAGAGACTCGTCAGGCTACCGATCTGGGCGGGGATGGAGCCGCTGAGCTGGTTCTGCCCCAGGTACAGGTACATCAGGCTGCTGGCCAGGCCGCCGATCTCCGCGGGAATGGGGCCGCTCAGCTGGTTGTTGGTGATGCCCAGGGTGATCAGATTGACCAGCCCGCCGATCTGCGGGGGGATGGGGCCGCTCAGCGCGTTGCCGTTCAGGACGAGCTTTTCCAGGTTCGTGAGGCTGCTGAGCCCGGCGGGGATGGCGCCGGTGTACTTGTTTGCGGCGAGATCGAGAGTGGTCAGGGACGTGATATTGCCGAGCCAGGGAGGGATCTCGCCGGTCAGCGCGTTCCCCGACACCTGCAGGGTGCGCAGCCCGGTGAGGGCGGATAGCTCTATAGGAATGCTGCTGAACGCGTTATAGTCCAGCTGCAGGGTTTGCAGGTTTGTGAGGTTGCCCAAGGCCGCGGGGATCGCGCCAACCAGCTGATTCCCCACCAGGGATAAACTGGTGAGCTGGGTGAGGTCGCCAACACTGCTCAATAGCGGGCCCTGTAGGCCCCGGTAGTTCAGGCTGAGCTGCGTGACGTGGCCCACCTGGCAGTACACGCCGGAGAGGGAGCAGGGGGTATCGGTCGGCAACGTCCACGGGTTCGTCCACTGGGATCCGGCGTTGGTGTAGTACAGGTTTTCTAGTGCTAGGTACTCTGTAGGCGGGATCTGCGTTTGCTCGGCACGCAGGGGGGCCAGCCCCGCAAGGTGTGGCGCCAAGAGCAGGACGACGGCCAGGCAAGACACCATGCGGATAAGGCGGGGAGCAGGATGCGACATTACGGACCTCCGGCGTACTGGCAGCGATAACGGTTCGATGGTCGTAGAGAGACGGGCTGGGCGCGTGCTGTGTGCCGGCCTCGCGCCGGCCCGAGAGTGTTGCGACTTGCCCTCCTTGTGATGCTACCGAGGCCCGCCGGGGCGGGGGCGCACGAAGAACGGCCGGACGGCCCGCAGGCAGGCCGCCGGCGCACGGGACGATCTTCTGGCCGAGGGGGCGGTCACCGGACAGTGGGGCCCCTGGCTGCGCCAAGTGCGCTACGCTCCGGTCCACACAAGGCGCTTGCGCACCAGGGGTTCGTGGGGAGCAGATGCCGACCTGAGGTCGGAAGATGCCGACCCGGGGTCGGCCCGCGATGGACGACACGCTCCCAAGGCGGGCGAGCCGTACCCGAGCGTTCCCGCGCACCCTGCTGCGCGGGATGCGGAATATTACTGCTGGGTTGGGGCGTGTCAAGCGGGGGGGGCCAGGGCCGGCCCCCCGCTGGGGCGGGCTAGCTGCGCAGCAGAGGAATGAGCAGCGTGCGATGGTCCGGCGGGGCCGGCTGGGCGAACAGGGCGAACTCCCCGAGGCGGCAGACCGCTACCTGCAGGCGGTTGGCGCCCGGTTCCCGCAGGTAGGCGGAGGCGGGCGCGCAGGTGGTGGCCGCGTCGACCCAGCCGCCGTCGTCGCGGGCCAGTAGGCGCAGGGTGTCCTCGAGCAGGCCGGCCACTTCGCCGTCAGAGTAGGTCAGGGCGATCACGGCGGGGAGCCCGAGCGGCACCGTCACCACGTGCCCGAGGCGGTAGGCCGACAGGGCAAAGGCGCGCCCGGCATAGCGCCAGCCGGCGGGCGGGTCGGTCGGCGCGCCGAGCGGCGTGTAGAGCAGGGTAAAGGTCTCGGTCACCGCGTCCGGCGGGATGGTGATGGTGATGCTGCGCCCGCCAGGGCTCGGCAGGGTCAGCGTGCCGCCGGCGCCGGGCGTCACCGCGACGGCCCCCACCTCGAGGGCCAGGAAGGAGTGCGTGGCCGTCACCGTCTCGCCCGAGCCGACCACCGCCACGGAGACCGTCTTGGGGCCGGTCGTCTCCCACTGGTAGCGGGCGGTGGCCGTCCCCTGGCCCGTGGTGGGCGCGGGAGACCAGGTGTAGGTCAGCGGTGGCGTGGCGTTGGGCGGGCTCACCGTGGCGGTGAAGGGATAGGTCTGCCCAAGCCCCCCTTCTGTAGGGCCGGCGATGGCCACCGAAGCGGGCGGGACGGTCACCACGGTGGGAGTGCAGGGCACCTCCGCAGAGAAGGGGCTGACCAGTTCGCTCTGCTGGACGTCGTGCGCCGCGGTTACCGTGCGGACGGCGACATAGTAGGTGGTGCCGGGCGTCAGCCCGCCGATCCAGGCACTGGTCGCATGCTTGTCGGCCGTCATGTGTCGGACCTCATAGGCCCCGCCCGGTACGGTCGAGACGCCGACCTCGTAGCCGCCCGTGTCGCCGGTGTAGGGGATAGCCGTCCAAGCAAGCGCCACGCCGCCTAGGCCCGCGGTGGCCTGCAGGCCGGACGGCGGCACGGTCTGGGTGTTCTCCCAGCCGGGGGCCTTGGCGGCCAGGAAGGCCGTCGGGGAGGACGCGTCGGCCCACAGCATATTGTACCCCAACGTGAGCGTTGTGAGGGCCGTCAGGTTGGCCAGGTTCGCCGGGATGGCGCCGCTCAGCCTGTTGGCGTGCAGCGTCAGGGCCTTCAGGTGGATCAGGGTGCCCAACGCGGACGGGATCGGCCCCTCGAGGCAGTTCCTATCCAGGCGCAGGTTGGCCAGGCTCGTGGCGCTGGCCAGGCTGCTGGGGATGCCGCCGTCGAGGGCGTTGCCGCTCAGGTCGAGCTCCTCCAGGGCGGTGAGGTTGCCGATGGCACTCGGGATGGGGCCCGTCAGTTCGCAGGAATCCAGAAAGAGCTCGGTCAGGTTCGTGAGCTGAAATAACTCGCTCGGGATGGTTCCACGCCAGGGGTTGGTGCACAGGTCGAGCCTGGTGAGGTTGGTGAGCGTGCCCAGCCAGGCAGGAAGGTTGCCGCTGAGGAGGTTCTGGTCGACGTTGAGGTCCTCGAGCGCGACCAGGTTCGCCATCTCATCGGGCAGCCCGCCGGTGAGCTGGTTGTCGGAGAGGTTCAGGTAGTTGAGGCCCGTGAGGGCGCCGATCTCTGGCGGGATAGAGCCCTTCAGCACGTTCGAGGGCAGGTCCAGCCGGGTGACGTGGCGCGGCTCACCGCTCTCCGGCTCGCAGTGCACCCCGTACATGTCGCAAGGGGTATCGTCCAGGGTCCAGGTGGTGGTCCAGTAGGGCCCGTTCGTGGCGTTGTACAGCGCGACGAGGGCCTCGTACTCGGCGGCCGGGATCTCGGTCTGCTCGGCACGGGCAGGTGGGGTCGTGGGCCAGGCGCCGCAGAGCGAGGCGCACATCACGAGCGCCAGGGCCAGGCTGGCGGCGCTCCGCATCGGGGGCCTTGCGCGACGGGGCATAGGGGGTACCTCCGCAGTGCTCGCAGGACGGCTCTTCCCAAAGGACGACGCACACACCCAGGGCGAGGCGGGCCTGACGGAGAATGGGTTCGCCGAGATCAGGGCCGCCCCCCAACGCGGCCCCGTCCCTACGGAGGTGGGGAAGCACGTTCCGCCACGGGCGCGGCGTGAACGGTCCATTCCGCTGGAGCACTGGCTGGTACCGACGGCAGAGGCGGGCAAGGAGAGAGGGGATGAAGGCTGCCATCGTGCCAGGCGCGACATGACCCACCGCGTACAAGCTCGAGACACCCGTTGCCAGGCATCATACGTCCCGCGGGGCGCTATGTCAACAGGTTGGCGCAGCCGGCCCCGCCTACCCCAGCAGGCGCTGGCCGCCGGTGTAGTGGGCCACGGCGTCCCAGTCCAACTGCACCCCCAGGCCCGGCCCGCTGGGGATGGCCAGGTAGCCCGCGGCGTCCAGCCGCCAGGGGCGCGCCACGATGGCGTCGATGTAGGGCGAGCCGGTGATGTACTCCACCAGGTCCGTGTGCGGGAAGGCCGCGGCCAGCTGCAGGTCCGCCGCCAGGCCCAGGGCCGTGTTCCAGCCGTGGGGGATAAAGCGCACGCCGTGCTCCGCGGCCATCCAGGCGATGCGCCGCTCCTCCGAGATGCCGCCCACCTTGGTCACGTCGGGCTGGACGATGTCGAGCGCGCCCGCCTCCAGCCAGGGCTGGAAGGCCTGCCGCCGGGTGAGCACCTCGCCCCCGGCGATCGGCAGCCGCGCCGCGCGGCGCAGCAGGGCATAGTCAGAGAGGGCGTCGGGCGGCAGGGGCTCCTCGAACCAGGCCACCTCGTAGGCGGCCAGCATGTCGGCCGTGCGCATCGCCCACTGGTAGCCGTGCGGCCAGAAGGCGTCCGACCCGCCGGCGTCGACCATCAGGAGCGCCTCGGCGCCGACCGCCTCGCGCGCGGCGCGGACGATGGCCTCGTCCAGCTCTTTCGACACGCGCCCAAACGGCCCCCAGCCCATCTTGAAGGCGGCAAAGCCCTGCGCCTGGTAAGAGAGGAGCACCTCGGCCAGGGCGGCCGGCTCCTGCATCAGGAGCGAGGCGTACGGCCGGACGCGCTCGCGATAGCAGCCGCCCAGCAGCCTGCCCACCGGCTGCCCGGTGACCTGGCCCCACAGGTCCCACAGGGCGATGTCGATGCCCGAGATGGTGTGGGTGAGCGTGCCGCCGCGCCCCAGCCAGAAGGTGTTCTGGTGCAGCACCTCGCTGAGGCGCTCGGGGCTGAAGGGGTCCGCCCCGAGGTAGAGCGGGGCCATCTCCTGCAGGGCGGCGCGGACGAGCGCTTCCCCGGCGAACACCGAGCCGACGCCGGTGGCCCCCTCATCGGTGAGGACGGCGACCAGCGTATGCACGCAATCCTCCGGGCGGAGCTCGTGGCTCCAGCCTCCCTCGGGGGTGCTGCCGCGCAGGCCGGCAGCGCGAATCTCACGGATCTTCACGGCGCATCCTCCCCGTTACCAGCGAATGTCGGATTGCACGGGGGACTCGTGGGCGTCCTGCCGGTCGGCCAGGGGCCAGGCGCGCCACTCGTCCACCACGCCGAGGAGGCCGGTCACGGCCGCCTCATAGATGACCGCCCCCTTGGCGGCGGTGGCCACGGTCGGGTCGCCGTGCACGCCGTCGCGCGTCCAGCGGCCCCAGTAATCGCTAAAGCGCACCGGATAGTTCGAGGTAGAGTCGGAACTGACGTACTGGCCGGCCACGTCGCTCCCAGGGACGGCCCGCTCCAGGCGCACCCGCTCGGGGGCCAGGTGCAGGTAGAGGGAGGTCTCCAGCTCGTCCGAGTGGGCGATGGTGGCGCTTTCCTGCACGGCGCCAAAGGCGTCCATCACCAGGGACATGTATCCGACGGCGGCGCAGAGCGAGTGGGTGGCCAGCGTCGTCTTGCGCGCCACCAGGTCAGCCAGGGGCATGTTGGAGCCGTGCCCGTTGACCAACAAGATCTTTTGAAAGCCGTGGTAGGCGACGCTCTTGGTGATGTTCAGGCAGAAGGCGATAAAGGTCTCCGGCTCGATGTGGACGGTGCCGGGAAAGTCTATGTGGTGCAGGTTCAGGCCGTAAGAGATCGTCGGAAGGATCAGCGCGCGCCCCTCGGCGCGCCGGCCGACCTCGTTGCAGATCGACTCGGTGAGGAAGGCGTCGGTGTCGAGGGGCAGGTGCCGGCCGTGCTGCTCGGTAGAGCCGGTGGGCAGGATGACCACCGGCTGCCGGGCAATGGCCGCGTTCATCTCGGGCCAGGTGAGGCGGTTGTAACGGTACTCGCTCCCGGCGGCCATGGCGCCCCCTTTTCCGCCCTGGTTCAGGCGGTGCTGAGGAGGAATCGTACCCAGGGGAGGCCGGCCGCCCCGGCCAGGTTGGCCAGGCGGCGGTCGGCGGTATAGAACTCGGCCCCCAGCCTTTCGGCGAGGGCCAGGTACTGGGCGTCGTAGGCGGCCCTTTGGCCCAGCCTGGCCGCCCAGCGGAGCGCCCGACGGTGAAGGTCCATGTCAGGCGCGACGCGTTCAATGCGGAGCCGCCAGCAGTCGTTCAGAGCGCCCTCGGCCTCCGCCGTGGCCATGATTCCGGCGGCACAGGCTTTGCGGAGCGCCGAGGTCACCTCGTACTCCCACAGGAGTGGCGCGTAGAGGGGCGTGAGACTGCGCTGCCAGCGCTCCATCAGCGCTGCCGCCATGCCGGAATACGGCGTAATGAACGTCAGCGCGAGGGCGACATTGGCGTCAGGAACTACTGGCCTCGCCATACACGCTCCATGTCCTCCTCGCGCTCCGCGCGAACCTCGGCGACCAGGTCACCATAGTAGACGCCGTAGCGGGCCCGGATCTCCTCACGCAGCCGAGTGAGCCTTTCCAGCGCCTCGAGCGCTTTCTGGCGGGCCTCGTCGCTGCGGCCTTCCAGCGTGTCGAGCCCCGCGTCGAGCGCCCGGCGGGCCACGTCCGACAGGGTGCGCCCCTCGGACGCCGCCAGGCGCTCCAGCCGCTGGCGCTGGTCGGGCCGCAACAGGAGCTGCGCGCGGACCATCGGTTCACTGTTCTGGGCCATGGAACACCTCCTGCTTCCAGTATACACAGGGGTGTGTATGTGTCAACAGATCCGGGCCCCGTCGTGCCGCTCAGAGCGCCTGGGCCGCCTCGAGGAAGGCGACCAGCCCCACCTCGGGCGCGGGGTCGGGCAGCTCGTACTCCAGGGCCAGGTCGCCGGAGTAGCCGATGCGATCCAGCGCCTCACACACCCAGCGGTAGTCGATCTGCCCCGCGCCGAGCATGGTCCGGGCGAAACCGCGCTCCATGCTCACGGCGCCATCCTTGACGTGCACGTGCACAATGTGCTCGCGGAACTCCCACAGCGCCACGCGATAGTCGACCCCGGCGCCCATCACGTTGCAGGGGTCGTACAGGACGCCGAAATACGGCGAGCCGACCGCCTCACACAGGCTCCGCGCCCCGGCGATCGAGCCGGAGATGCCGCCGCCGTGGGTCTCAAACCCCATGTAGACGCCCTGGTCGGCGGCGTAGAGGGCGGCGCGGGCGAACCAGGGGGCCAGCTGGGCGATCCGCGCAGGGTTATCGTCCCCGGGGGCCACGCGGATGGAGCGGGCGCCCAGGATCACCGCCACGTCGATGGCCCGGCGCGTGAGGGCCAGCTCCGCCTCCAGCGCGGCGACGTCGTCCGTGGCAAAGCCGCGCCCGGCATAGGTGCCCAGGTTGGCGACCTCCAGCCCCAGCCCCGCGGCGGCCGCCCGGATGGCGGCGGGGTCGCACTCGGCGGGGTCGAGCGCCAGGTGTGGCGCGCGGCCCAGCAGGTCCACCTTGCGGTAACCGGCCCGGGCGATGACCCGCAGCGCCTCTGGCCAGGGGCGTTCGCGCAGGGGAAAGGTACAGGCGGAAAGGCGGGCGATGTCCATCGTTCAGGTCCTCCTCACGGGTTCGGGCGGGCCGGCCGGCTCCTCCATCACCAGGAGCACCTTGCCGGTGCGGGCGGCGGCGAACTCGGCAAAAGCCTCGCCCCCCGCCGCGAGCGGGAAGCGATGGGTGATCAGGCTCTCCACCGGCAGTCCCTGCCGGTACAGCGCCACCATGCGCGGGTACTCGCGCGCCTGGTAGAACCAGGAGCCCAGGGCGGTGATGTCCCGCCGGATAAAGTCGTCGCTGGGCGAGAGGGGCAGCGGCCCCTGCTCACCGTTCATGGCCACGGTGCCGCCCGTGCGCACGGCGGCAAAGCACTGTGTGAGCGTCTCGGGGCGGCCGGCCGCCTCGAGGCAGACGTCGGGGCCGCCTCCGTCGGTGAGGGCGCGCAGGCTCTCGACCGGGTCGGCCTGGCGCGGATCGATGGCGGCCTCGGCCCCCAGCCTGAGCGCCAACGCCCGCCGCTCGGCCGAGACCTCCACCACCAGCACCCGCCGCCCGAGGAAGGCCTGCATGATGACGTTCCCGAGGCCGATGGGCCCGGCGCCAAAGATGGCCACCGTGCGGATGGCCGGGTCGGCCAGGCGCGTCGAGGTGTGGTAGGGGACGCCCATGCCGTCCCCGGTGAGGAGCACGCCCGCCCCCCAGGGGACGTCGCGCGGCAGGACGTGGCAGGCCTGCGGGACGGTCAGGATCATCTCGGCGTGCATCGACCCGTAGGAGAGGCGCTGCTGGCACCAGGTCTGCCGGCCCGCCCGGCAGTGCGCGCAGACGCCGCAGCCGACCACGCCGCTCAGCCCCACCCGCTCACCGACCGCGGGAGAGGCCACCCCCGCGCCGACGGCCACCACCGTGCCGGCCGCCTCATGGCCAGAGTTGCGCCCCGGGCTGCCGCGGCCGCGGTAGGAGTGCAGCTCGCTCCCGCACAGCGCCGAGGCCGCCGTGCGTACGACCAGTTCGCCCGGGTCGGGGCGCGGGTCGGGCACCTCGATCACGCGGACCGCTCCCTGCCCCTCCATCGACAGTGTGCGCATAGTGCCTCCCTCCCTGCACGTGAAGCCGCGCCTGGCGCGGCCGGTCCGCAGCCCTCGCGGTGCGCCGGCCCCTTAGGCGACGCCCAGATAGCCGACGATGGTGGCCAGGTAGACGCGCGTGGCGCGGACGATGCCGGCCAGGTCGACCCATTCGAGGTCGGCGTGGGCCGTGGTAGAGCCGGTGCCGTGGGCCACGGCCGGGATGCCCGCCTCCCGGACGATGACGTTCACGTCGCACACCGAAAGGGCCCCGCCCAGGGGCAGATCCCGCCCGGCCACGTGGCGGAAGGCCCCCCGCAGGGCGGCCACCAGCGGCTCCTCGGGCGAGACCTCGTACCCCAGGCCGTTGGAGAGAAGGCGCAGCGACGCCTCCAGCCCCTCCGGCCGGGAGACGTCGCCCAGCAGGCGGGCGAACTCGGCCTCGACGCTGGCCCAGGTCCTGTTCGGCCAGCAGCGAAAGGTGCCGTTCAGGGCGGCGCGCACCGGCACCCGGTTGTAAAAGTCGCCCCCGTGTAGCTGGCCGAGAAAGAACGTCTCCGGCCCGAGGAGGGGATCGTCGTCGGCGGCTAGCTCCTCGCCGCGGGCCAGCAGCCGCGCCGCCACCCGCGCCACGTACTCCAGCGGGTTGGGTACCCCCTGCGGGCGGGCCACGTTCTCATGGAGGACCTCGCCGGGGCGGGTGGCCTCGAGCTCAAAAAGGGCCTGCCCCTTGCCGCGGATGGCCAGGCGGTCGCTCTCGCATTCGGCCACCAGGGCGGCGCCGGTAAAGACGTCCCCGCGGGCGATGAGCGCCTTGAGCCCCTCCATGTGCCCGACGGGCGCCTCGTGGAGGGAGTGGGTGGCCAGGGTCAGCGCGCCCCCCAGCCGTACGCCCCCCTCGATGAGGACGCGCGCCGCCTCCACCATGGCGGCGATGCCGGACTTCATGTCCCCAGCGCCCCGGCCGACGATGCGGTCCCCCTCGAGGCGCGGGGGCGGGTGGGGGGCGTGGATGGTGTCCAGATGGCCGTCGAGGGTCAGCGCGCGGCCCCCTCCGGCGCCCGGCAGGCGCGCCACCGTCGAGGGGCCGCCCGGAAAGTCGTGCAGCACGGCGACCTCCAGCCCCAGGCCGCGGACCGCCTCGGCATAGCGCGCGGTGACGGCCTCCGCGTCTCCGGTGGGGCTGGGGATGCGCACCAGGTCGAGCGTCAGCTCACGCAGGCGCCCGGGGCTGACGCGCGCCATCAGGTCGGCCAGGAGCGGGTCGGTGCCACCGGGCAGGGCGTCTGTGGCGTGGCCCATGGCTAGACCGTCTCCAGCGCGCGGCCGACGGCCCGCTCGAGCACGTCGCACATGGCGTCGAGCTCGTCGGGCGTCGTCACCAATGGCGGCGCCAGGGCCAGCCAGTGCGGGTCGTGCCGGAGGATCAGGCCGCCCCGCAGCGCCTCGGCGCCGATGCGGTGGCCCAGGGCGACCTCGGCGGGGAAGGGTTCTTTGGTGGCCGGGTCGCGCACCAGTTCCACGCCCCACAGCAGCCCCTTGCCGCGCACCTCCCCGGCGACGCCAAAGCGCGTGCCCATGGCCCGCAGCCGCGCCTCGAGCCGGGCGCCGAGGGTTTGCGCGGCGGAGAGCAGGTCGCGCTCCAGGATCTCGTCCAGGCAGGCCAGGCCGGCGGTGGCCGCGACCGGATGGCCGGAGAAGGTGTGCGCGTCGCCGAACTCGACGCCGGCTTCGGCGGGGCCCTCAAAGGCGGCCTGGATCCGGTCGGACCAGATCGTGGCCGCCAGGGCCGCGTAGCCGCTGGAGAGCCCCTTGCCCAGGCAGAGGACGTCAGGCGTCACGCTGAAGGTCTCGGCAGCAAAGAGGCGGCCGGTGCGCCCCATGCCGGTGATCATCTCATCAAAGATGAGCAGGACGCCGAACGCGTCGCAGATCTCGCGCAGGCGGGGCAGGTACTCGGGCGGGGGCACCAGGATGCCGCCGGTGTTGCCGATCGGCTCGACGATGACGGCGGCCACCGTCTCCGGCCCCTCGAGGGCGATCACCTGGCGCAGGTACTCGGCGCAGAACACGTCGCAGCCGGGGTACGCGCGGCCAAAGGGGCAGCGGTAGCAGTGCACCGTGGGGATGTGCAGGTAGCCGGCGGGCAGCGGCTCAAAGGGCACCCGCCGCCGGGGCGTGCCCGAGGCGGCCATGGCCCCCAGCGTGGCGCCGTGGTAGGCATAGTAGCGGGAGATGACCTTGTAGCGGGTCGGCGCGCCGGCCTGCTTCCAGTACTGCCGGCAGAGCTTGACGGCGGTCTCGGTGGCCTCCGAGCCGGAGGTCAGCAGCTTGACATAGTTCAGATCGCCGGGGGCCAGCGCCGCCAGGCGGGCCGAGAGGCGCACGGCCTGGGCGTTGGTGCCGTGGAGCGGCGGGGCGAAGGAGAGCCGCTCGAGCTGGGCCGTCATGGCGTCGACGACGCGGCGGTTGCGGTGCCCGACGGCGGCGACGAACACGCCGGAGAGGCCGTCCCAGTAGTGGCGGCCGTCGACGTCCCATAGGTGCACGCCCTCGGCGCGGTCAAAGATGAGCGGGCTGCGCAGGAAGGCGGACATCTGCTGCAGGTCGGCGACGGTGTGGCGGAGGAGGTCGGGGTTGCGGAGGTCGCTGGGATCCATGGCAAGGTCCCCCCTAGGTGGTGACGGCGGCGTGGGGGGATGGTAGGCGGGGGAAGGGGGACGTGTCAAGGGGGGAAGGCGCACGCGCTGACGGTTGAGACGCGCCTGACGGCAAGGTACAATGTATCGTGGGGTAGCATTGCCTGCTGCGCACGGTCTGACCGAGGCAAACCCGATCGGGCGGCCCGTATCCTTGTCCTCTGGCCTCGCCTGCTGGCAGAAAGGCACGAATGGCCTTGATCCTTCCGGACGTGCTCGACCTGCATGCGCTTACGGTTCTCGTCAGCCCGCACATGCGTGAGCTGCGGCGAGCCGAGGAGGACCTCCGCGCGACGCGAGGCTGGCCCGCCCTGTCGGTGAACCGACTGGTGGCGGGGGCCCTGCTGGGCCAGCCCCAACACCGCTGGCCCCTCATCGTCGAAGATGCGCTGGCAGGGGCACTGGCTCCTATGCCCGAGGCGCCCGTACTGCTGACGGACATATCACTGCTGCACGAGCCGCGTCTCGCCCTGGACCCCCTGGCCCTGCTGCGCCGCCTGACCGCGCAGCATACGCTCGTCGTTCTGTGGCCGGGCTCTTGCGACGGAATGCGGCTCTGCTACGCCACCCCGCAGCACTCCCACTATCGGGCGTGGGACGCGCAAGGCCTGGGCGTTGTAGCCCTCTGAGGCTCTGGAGGATACACCATGCTATATCGTGATCTGGTGCAGTTTGACCCGATCGAGTCCGTCATCCGCCTCCGCGAGGCAAGCCAGCGTGAACGCGCCAGAGAGCTGGTGTGCACCTATGTGATCTCGGAGCGCATGTCTCAGAGGCTGTGCAACGTCGTCTTGCCGCAGCTGGACCTCGACCGCCCGCGTGACAACAAGGGCGTCCTCATCGTCGGCAACTATGGCACCGGCAAATCGCACCTGATGTCGGTCCTGGCGGCCCTTGCCGAGTTCCCGGACCTGGTTGAGCAAGTGAGCGACGCCGATGTTCGGACGGCCGCGGCGACCATCGCCGGGCGGTTCCGGGTAGCCCGCGTGGAGATCGGTTCCGTCGAGCGGGGCCTGCGTGAGATCGTCCTGGACCAGCTGGAGCAGTCACTGGAGGCCTGGGGCGTGCCGTTCCGCTTCCCAGCGGCTGACGAGGTGAGCAACAACAAGGACGCCATTGTCGAGGCGGTGGCCGCCTTCCAGCGCACCCACTCTGGGCAAGGGATCCTGGTGGTCGTCGATGAGATGCTCGACTATTTGGTCACCCGTGACGACCGTCAAGTGATCCTCGACCTCGGCTTCCTGCGCGAGCTGGGCGAGGTGACCTCCGCGACGGCTTTTCGCTTCATCGGCGGCTTGCAGGAAACCCTGTTTGACAGCCCACGCATCGCCTTTGTGGCGGACCGTCTGCGCCGCGTGCGCGACCGGTTTGAGCAGATCCTTATCGCCCGCGAGGATATCGCCTACGTCGTGGCGCACCGCCTGCTGAAGAAGAACGACGGCCAGATCGCCTGGGTGCGCGACCATCTGCGTCGCTTTGAACCCCTCTACGACGGCCTGGCGGAGCGCGGGCAAGAGTTCGCCGAGCTCTTCCCCATCCACCCCGCCTACATCGATACCTTCCGCGAGGTGTTCGTCGCCGAGAAGCGCCAGGTGCTGGTCACCTTTAGCAAGGCCATCGAGGAGCGCCTCGACGATGAGGTCCCTACGGACGAGCCGGGAGTCATCTCCTTTGACCACTACTGGCAGGTCCTGCAGGACGATACCGCCCTACGTGGCGTGCGCGAGGTGGCCGAGGTGGAGGACAAGAGTCGGGTGCTGGCCAGCAAGGTGTGCCAGAACTATGGTGACAAGGGACTGCTCCCGATGGCCCTGCGCATCATCGCTGCGCTCAGCGTCCACCGCCTCACCACGCAGGATATCAACGTCCCCGTGGGCCTCACGCCGGAGGGCCTGCGCGACGGGCTGTTCCTGTACCGGCATATGCCCGAGCAGACGGCCCAGTTCCTGCTCATGCAGGTGCAGGTGGCGCTGAGGGAGATCATGCGCACCGTGCAGGGCCAGTATATCACGCGCAACCCGGCCAACGGCCAGTACTACCTCGACGTCGCCAAAAGCGTCGACTTCGACGCGCAGATCAGCACGCGCGGGGCCATGCTGCCCACTGACGTGCTGAACCGCCACTACTATGACGCCCTCCGCCAGGCCCTGAACCTGAGCGACTCGACCTACACGCCCAACTACCGCATCTGGTTCTACGAGCTGCCCTGGGGCGAGCGCCGCGTGACGCGCCCGGGCTACCTCTTCCTGGGCTTGCCGAACGAGCGCTGTACCGCGCAGCCGCCGCGCGACTTTTACGTCTACTGCCTGCCGCCCTTTGGCGCCACCGAGTGGCTCGACGAGGAAAAGGATGACGAGGTCATCCTGGCCCTGCGCGGCACCGACGACGCCTTCGCGGGCCTGGTGCGCAACTTTGCTGCCGCCCGCGACCTGCAGGCCACCTCGGCCCAGTACCGCAGCGAGTATGCTGGCAAGGCCGAGGGCTACCTCGCCGACCTGGTGAACTGGCTGCGCCAGTACCTGATCACGCACCTGGAGGTCACCTTCGAGGGGCGGACTCGCCCGGTGTGCGACGTCTTGGCCGAGGCCCGCACGAGCGAGGCCGATAGCATCGCCGCCCTGCTGAACCTGGTCGCCGGCCAACTCCTCGAGCCCACCTTTGCGGGCGCCTACCCCCACTACCCAGCCTTCCGCCGCGCCCAGGTCACCATCACCGAATCGGCCAGGGACCTCACCGCGACGCAGGCGCTGCGGGCCATGGTCGGGATGCGCCGCACCGGGCTGGCCGAGGCCGTCCTCGATGGCTTGCGCTTGCTGGGCCCCGACGGCGCCATCCGCCCCTACGATTCGCCCTACGCCCAGCGCCTGTTGCAGCGCCTGAACGCCAAGCCCGAGGGCCAGGTGGTCAACCGCAGCGAGGTCGTCGAGGTGGTGGCCGGCGGCGTCGACAACCCGCTGGAGAAGGAGATCGACTTCCATCTGGAGCCCGAGTGGCTGGCGGTGTTGCTGGCGGCCCTGGTCTACAGCGGCGATATCGAGCTCACCGTCAACGGCAAGGACATCAATGCCGGCAACATCGCCGAGCTCGGCAGCATGACGGCCCGGCAGGTGGCCGCCTTCCGCCACTACCGGAGGCCGCCCACCCTGCCCGTGGGCCGCTGGGCGGACATCTTTGAGGCCCTGGACCTGCCCGCCGGCCTGGTGCGCGATGAGAACACCCGCGAGCAGGCCGTGCGCGATCTGCAGGCCAAGGTGGGCGCCGGCCTGCGCGACCTCGCGGTCCTCGATCGCCGCGTGACTCAGGGGCCGCGCCTGTGGAACATGCCCCTCTTTACCGATAGCCTGGCCATCCAGTCTCAGGATGGGCTGGTGATCGGCAGCGATGCGCCCGCGGTGCGCTTTGGCCAGGCGGACGTTTTGCCGCACCTGCGGGCCTACAGGCGCCTGCTGGACGGGCTGCAGCCCTACAACACGGTGGGCAAGCTGCGCCACCTGCGCGTACAGCCGCAGGACGTGGCCGACGGCGCCGCGGGGCGGGCCGTGGCCGGCCGGATGAGCGACCTCTTGCGCCTCCTCGACCAGTTCCAGGAGCCGGCGGCCTACCTGGCCGCGGCGGCCCCCCACCTGCCCGAGGGGCACCTCCTGCGCGGCGAGCTGATCCGCACGCGCGAGGCGCTTCTGGAAGACCTCCGCCGTATGGGCCGCGCCGAGGCCCCCGTGCAGCCCGGGGATTGGACCTCGCAGTTGAGCGCGCTTAGGGAACGCTACGTGCGGGCCTATGCCGAGGAGCACCGCCGCCTGGTGCTCGGCCCGCGCGCTGACGAGCGCCGCCAGCGCATCACCCGGGGTGAGGCGTTGGGCCTGGTCAGGGCGCTGGACCAACTGCGCATCCTGCCCTCACACGATCTGCGCGCCTGGCAACGGGACCTACAGGCGCTCAAGGCCTGCCCAGAGTTTCACGAGGGGGTCCTGGCCGATGACCCGCTCTGCCCGCACTGCCGGCTGAGCCCGGCCAACGCCACGGGCGCCGGCAACGCCGAGACGGCCCTTACGGAGCTCGAGGAACGGCTCGACACCATACTGAGAGACTGGCGCAACGCCGTGGTCGAGGCGCTGGAGAGCGACGTGGCCCGGGCCAGCCGAGCGGCGATGACGGCCGCCGAGCGCCACGCCATCGAGGCCTTCCTGAACCAGCCGGAGGCCATGGTCCTGCCGCAGGGCTTTATCGAGGCCGCCAACAAGGCCCTACAGGGCATCGAGTCGGTGGCCGTCAGCGTGGGGGCGCTGGTGGAAGCGCTGCGCGAGGGGGGCCTGCCCTGCACCCCCGCCGACCTGCGCGCGCGCTTTACGAGCTTTATGCAAGAGACCCTGCGCGGGCGCGAGGAGGCCAACACCCGCCTGACCCTCTCCGAAGATCGCACGCTGGAGGCGAGCGCCTGAGCCATAGACCCGACCGCACCAGGAGACACCGATACCATGACGCAGCAGATCACGATGGACACAGAGACCCCGGGCGCCGCCGACCCCGCCCGCCAGGCCGAGCGGCAGGAATACCTGGCCCGCCTGCGCGAGTACCTCCAGGACCCCGCCTTTCGCGCTATCGAGGGCTTCCCCATCGGTGAGGATGAGGACATCCTGGCCCTCTCGGACCCGCCCTACTATACCGCCTGCCCTAACCCCTTCCTGCCGGAGGTCATCGCCCGCTGGCAGCGGGAGCGCGAGGAGACCCGCCAGGCCCTGGGCCTGCCGGTGGGGAGCGAGGAGAACTACCGCCGCGAGCCCTTCGCGGCGGACGTGTCGGAGGGCAAGACGGATGCCCTCTACCGGGCGCACTCTTACCACACCAAGGTGCCGCACCTCGCCATCGTCCCGTCGATCCTGCACTATACGGACCCGGGGGATATCGTTCTAGATGGGTTCTGCGGGTCGGGGATGACCGGCGTGGCGGCGCAGTGGTGCGGCTCTGCCCCGGAAGAGTACCGGCGCAAGGTCGAGGCGGAGTTTGCCGCGCAAGGCCTGCCCGGGCCGGTCTGGGGGGCGCGGCGCGCCGTGCTGAACGACCTGGCGCCCGCCGCAACCTTCATCGCCGCCAACTACAACTCCCCCTTCGGTGTGGATGCCTTCGCCGCCGCCGGGCGGCGCCTGCTTCGGGAGGTGGACCAGGAACTGGGCTGGATGTATGAGACCCTGCACACCGACGGCCAGACCAAGGGGCGCATCGAGTACACCGTCTGGAGCGAGGTCTTTGCCTGCCCCGACTGTGCCGGCGAGGTGGTCTTCTACGAGGAGGCGTTCGACGCGGACACCAAACGCGTCAGGGATAGCTTCCCATGCCCGCATTGCGCCGCGAACCTTACCAAGAACAACCTCGAGAGAGCGTTTGAAACCCGCCCTGACCCTGCCCTGGGGACGCCCTGGAGCAGGATCCGTCTGCGTGCCGTCCTGATCTGCTACTCGGTCGGGGGAAAGCGCTACGAGAGAACGCCGGATGCCCACGACCTGGACGTTCTCCGGCGCATCGACGCTATGCCGCTACCGGCGGAGATTCCCACCAACCGCTTCCCGATCGAGGTGATGTCCCACGGCTCCCGAATCGCGCCCAAGGGATTCACCCACATCCACCACTTTTACCTGCCACGCGCTGCCCACGCCATGGCGGCGCTGTGGCGCAAAGCCAACGCCCATCCCGATGCCCGCATTCGGCAGATGCTGCTCTTTTTTGTGGAGCAGGCAGCCTGGGGACTGTCGGTACTAAATCGCTATGCCCCACTCCATTACTCGCATGTGAACCGCTACCTTACGGGCGTTTACTACGTCGCGTCGCAGCACGCGGAGTGTAGCCCGTGGTACACTCTGCAGGGGAAGCTGCAACGATTGGCTAGGGCCTTCAGCGGGCACGGTGCCAGCGGGGACGCGGCTGCGCTGACTACCGGCACGGCCGCCCGGCTCGACCTTGCCGCGGATTCCATCGATTACGTCTACACCGACCCGCCCTTTGGCGAGAACATCTACTACGCCGACCTGAACTACCTGGTCGAATCCTGGCACGGCGTGGTCACCAACGCCGTGCCGGAGGCCATCGTCGACCGCTTCAAGGGCAAGGGCCTCCCGGAGTACCAGCGCCTGATGCAGCGCTGCTTTGCCGAGTACTGCCGGGTGCTCAAGCCGGGCCGCTGGATGACGGTCGTCTTTCACAACTCGCGCAACTCGGTCTGGAACGCCATCCAGGAGGCGATCCAGACGGCCGGCTTTGTCGTGGCCGACGTCCGCACGCTGGACAAGCAGCAGGGCTCCTACCGCCAGGTAACCAGTAGCGCCGTCAAGCAGGACCTGGTCATCTCTGCCTACAAGCCTAACGGCGGCCTCGAGGAGGAGTTCCGGCGCACGGCGGGCAGCACCGAGGGCGCCTGGGCCTTCGTGCGCGCCCACCTGGGCCGCCTGCCCGTGCCCCCAGTGGTGGACGGCACCATCGAGGCCTCTGCCGAGCGCCGCGATTTTCTCCTCTATGACCGCATGGTGGCCTTCCACCTCACCCGCGGCGCCACGGTACCGCTCTCGGCCGCCGAGTTCTACGCCGGCCTGCGCGAACGCTTTACCGAGCGGGACGGCATGTTCTTCCTCCCCGAGCAGGCCGCCGTCTACGACCAGGCCAAGATGGCCGGCGCCGAGGTCCAGCAGCTGACCTTCCTTGTGAGCGATGAGAAGTCCGCCATCCAGTGGCTGCGCCAGCGCCTCAGCCCGGCGTTGGGCGGCGCCCCAGCCACCTATCAGGACATCCAGCCTAGCTTTCTCCAGAATCTGCACCAATCCCGTTACGAGGCGCTGCCTGAGCTGCGCCAGGTCCTTGAGGAGGGCTTTCTCGAGGACGACCGCGGCCGTTGGTACGTGCCCGACGGGGGCCGCAGCGGAGACCTGGAGCGCCTGCGCCTGCGCGGGCTCTGGCGCGAGTTTGATGAGTACGCCGCTGAGAGCGGGCGCCTGCGCGCCTTCCGGTCCGAGGCGGTGCGCGCCGGCTTTGCCCGCGCCTGGGCCGCCCGCGACTATGGCACCATCGTGCGCGTTGCCGAGCGCCTGCCCCGCGCGGCCCTCGAGGAGGACCCCGACCTGTTGATGTACTATGACAACGCCACCCTGATGACCGAATGAGAGAGCGCATCCTGCGCCGCTTCCCCGCCGGGGCGCACCCGCTGGTGCTCGCCTCGGACCCCGACGGCCTCCTGGAGGACGACGACGTCCGGCAGGCCCTGGCCGGGCGGGGGTACCGGCTCGTCTGCGAGGGCGACCCCTTCGGCACCTGGGCGGCGGCCGAGGCCCTGCGCCCCTGGACGTTCGCCGAGCCGGTGCTGATCGTAACCCGCGGGCCGCTCGAGGCGCTCCCCTACGACCTGTGGGAGGAGGGGCACCGCGTGGAACTCTCCCTGGCGGACGAGTTCGCGGGTTACTCGCTGCCGCTCGTCCGCGAGCTGACGCCCGCGCAGCGCCGGGCCCTGGCGGCCGCCGCGCCGCCGGAAGGCCGACTGAACCGCCGCGCCACCGCCGAGGTCATCCTCCGCGAGGTGTTCGGCGCTGCGCTGCGGTCCCTGGCCGACCCGGGCGCGCTGCTCCTATGGCTGAGCGGGGTGCACGAGGGCACGGGCCCCCTGCCGCCGGCCATCCGGCGGGCCCTGCTGGGCGACCTGGCAGGGCAGCCGGCCTACCGCGGCTGGCCGCTGGCCGACGTCCTGAGTGACGCGCAGGCCTATCGTGCCTTTGTGCAGCAGGCCTGGGAACGGCACGTGCGCGGGAGTGCCAGCATAAGGCGCATGGTCGATGGCCAGGGCTCCTACGCCGCAGCCTTTGACGGCGAGCGCCTGCAGGCCGCCCTGGGGGCGCTGGTGGAGCGCGGGCTGCTCTGCCCGGTGCTGGTCGAGAACCCCGCGGCCTTCCCGCTATGGGCGCGCCCCGGCTTGGCCAAGGACGAGGCCGCCGGGCTGCTCCGCCGGCTGGAGGAGGTCCATGAGGCGGCCTCCGCGCCCTTGGGCGAAGCCGAAGACTGGGAGGCGGTCGGCCGCCTGGCGCGCGCCTGGGCGCAGGCGGCCCTGGCCGGGCAGGCCGGCGCGGACCTGCCGGAGGAGGCCAGGGTGCGCTACTGCGACGCAGAGCGGGCCGTCGACGCGCGTTTTGGGGCTTGGCTGCAGGCTGCGTACACTGCCCTGGCGGGCCGGCGCCTGCCGGAGCCGCACCACGTCCACCACGTGCCCGGGTTCCTGGCCTACCGGTGGCGGCAGCGCGGGGCCACGGGTCGCGTGGCGCTCCTGGTGCTCGACGGGCTGTCTTTAGCCGATTGGCAGGTTATCGGGCCCGCCTGGCGTGAGCGGCACCCGGCCTGGGCCCTGGAGGAGCGCCTGCTGCTGGCCCAGGTGCCCACGGTGACGGCCATCTCTCGGCAGGCACTGGTGACGGGGCGCCCCCCGGCCGACCTGGAGAGCCTGACGAGCGGCGCCGCAGAGGCGGCGGGGTGGCGGGCCTTCTGGCAGGGGGAGGATTTTGCCGAGGAGGTCGTGCGCTACGAACGGCTGGCCCTGGCGCGGCAGGAGGCTTCGGCCGAGGTGCTGGAGGCCCGCTTTGCCGCCGCCTGCCTGGTAGATAGCAGCATCGATGACCTGGTCCATGGCAGTACTCTGGGCGCGGCGCAGCTGCAGGGCTCTCTGCGCCGCTGGCTGGACGACTACTCCCCAGCGCTCGAGGCGGTCATCGACCGCCTGCTGGGGGCCGGCGTGTCGGTCACCATCGCCAGTGACCACGGGCACGTGGAGGCCAGCGGCATTGGCCGGCCCAACGAAGGGATCCTGGCGGACGCGCGAGCCCTTCGCTGCCGGGTGTACTCGGACGGCGCCCAGGCCCAGCGGACCGCCGACACGTTCCCGCCGTCCATCGTCTGGGCGGACGATGGCCTGTTGCCCGCCGGCGTGACGGCGGTGATGCCCGCCCGGCGGGAGGCTTACACGAACCACGGGGCCAAGGTGGTGGCCCACGGCGGCGTGACGATCGAGGAGATGGTGGTGCCGCTGGTGACGATAGATGGGGAGCGCGCGCGATGCTGATCGGGTTCCGCAGGAACGTCTACCTAGAATGGCTGGAGCAGGCCGCGGCGCTCTTTTGCATGGCGCAGGACCCCGCCGAGGTGCGGGAGCGGCTGGATGCCGTCGTCGCCCTGACGGTGCAGAGCGGCGTCAACCGTCGGCAGACGCTGGACATCCTCTGTAACATCTGGGGGCCGCGCGAGGGCCCTGCTGAGCGGCTGCGCGAGGAGGCGCTGCGCATCTACCAAGAGACCACGGCGAACGGACAGCACGTTGCCCTGCACTACGGCCTGACGCTGATGGCCTTCCCGTTCTTCCGTGAGGGGGCGCGCATCGTCGGGCAGCGGCTGCGCTTCGGCGGGGCCGTGCGTACCGACGAGGTGCGGCAACAGCTCCTGGCCAGCCTGGGCAACCTGGGGGCGGCCGCCGACGCCGTAAAGCGGATCATCTTTTCCCTGCGCAACTGGGGCCTCCTCGAGGACTCCGGCCGGCGGTATGCCTACCAGGCCTGTGAGCCTCGGCTGGCGCTGGGCACCCCGGACGTCGAGTGCTGGCTGCTCGCCGCGACGCTCACGGCACACCCTGCCGATGAGTTGCCCTTTGCCGACCTGGTGCGCCTGCCAGAGCTGTTCGCCTTCGAGTTCAGCCTGCGGCCGTACGACCTGGCCGGGGCGTCCAGCTTGCTGGACGTCTACCGTTCCGGCGGCGGGTGGGACGCGGTGCGCCTGCGCGACTAGCCCCCCCTTGACACCCTCCCTCCCCCGCGCCTACCATCCTGCCAGCGCGCCGCCTTGTACCCCGAAAGGATCCCGCCCATGGCTCCCTCGACTTCGACCCGCTCGAGCCTGCCGCCGCCCACCTTTGCCTCCCTGGGCGTGCGCACGCTGATCAACTGCCGCGGCACCTACACGGTGCTCACCGGCTCGCGCGCCCTGAACACCGTCGCCGAGGCCATGCGCGCCGCCACCGACGGCTACGTCGTCATGGATGAGCTCATGGAGGCCGTCGGCCGCCGCCTGGCCGAGCTCACCGGCGCCGAGTGGGGCTACGTCTCCTCCGGCTGCGCCGCCGCCCTGACGGAGATCGCCGCGGCCTGCATCGCCGGCGCCGACCCGGAAAAGATGGCCCGCCTCCCCGACACCGCCGGCATGCCCGACGAGGTCGTCATCCAGGCCGCCCACCGCAACGCCTACGACCGGGCCATGCGCGCCGCCGGGGCGCGAATGGTCGAGGTGGTCACCCCGGCGCACCTGCAGGCCGCCCTCTCCGAGCGGACGGCCCTCCTCGCCGTCATCGGTGACCAGGCCCACCTCGGCGAGATCCCCGTGCAGGCCATGATCGAGGCCGGCCGCGCCCGCGGCATCCCCGTCCTGGTCGACGCGGCCGCCGAGCGGCCCGACGTCCCCAACCTCTACCTGGCGATGGGCGCCGACGCGGTGGCCTACTCGGGAGGCAAGTGCCTGCGCGGGCCGCAGGCCTCCGGCCTGGTCCTCGGGCGGCGGGACCTCCTGTGGGCCGCTTGGCTGCACGGCGCGCCGCACCACGGCGTGGCCCGGCCGATGAAGGCCGGCAAAGAGGAGATCATGGGCCTGCTGGCCGCGGTGGAGGCCTGGGTCCTCGGGCGAGACCACGCCGCCGAGTGGCGCGCCTGGGAAGGGTGCCTGGCCCACATCGCCGCCGCGGCCGAGTCCCTCCCCTCGGTGTCGACCGAGGTCATCCTGCCGGGGATCGCCAACGTCACGCCCACCCTCCGCATCACCTGGGATGCGGCGGCCCTCGGCATCACGCCGGGCGAGGCCCACCGCGCGCTCGACGCGGGGGAGCCCCGCATCGCCCTGCACCTGGTGCCGGGGGGGCTGCTCATCAACCCGTACATGATGGAGGCCGGGGAGGACCGCCTGGCCGCCGCGCGGCTTCGCGAGGTGCTGGCCCTCGGGCGGCCCGGCGCCGAGAGGCCCCTGGCGCCCGCCGAGGGCGACCTCTCTGGCGAATGGCTGGCCGAGGCGACCTTTGTGCGCGGCGCGGCCCGCTACGGGCTGACGCTTACCCAGGAGGGGGGCGCCCTCCGCGGGGTGCTGCGCTCGCGCTTCGAGGCGGTCGAGGTCAGCGGTAACGTTGCCGGGCGCGAGGTCACGCTGCGCGCGCAGCTAGGGTACCAGTCCACCCGGACGGGCTACACCTTCACCGGCGTCCTGGGGGAGGACGGCGCCCTGCGCGGCGCGCTCGACTGCGGCGAGTTCGGCAGCGCCCAGTGGCGGGCTCGGCGCCCCTAGGGGGTGGTGATCTCCACCTCAGCGAGGAAGGCGCGGTCGGGCAAGGCAGCATCCCCGCCGGTGATGGGGAGGCGCGCCATGGTGGCCAGGTCGTACAGGCCGACCTCGACGCGGTAGCGCCCCGGCGGCAGGTCGGCCGGCAGGGTGTGCCGATCGAGGACGACCTCGCCCGGCCGCCAGAAGGAGGTCGGGTAGCGGCCCCCGCGCGGCTGGGCGTCGGCCCCGGCGGCTTGGCCGCCGTCCGGGCCTATGAGGTGGATAAAGACGGTATAGTCGACCTCGGTCGTCGTTACCGACCGCCAGGCCAGGTCCACCGTCAACTCGCCCCCCTGCGGGGCGTAGGCGGGTAGGGCGGCACCGTCGAGCGCCACCAGGCCGCCGAACTCGGCGCCGACGGGCCCCAGGCCCGCCGCCGCCTCGGTTGCCTCGGATGGCAGGCGGATGGAGCCGACCGGGATCTCGCTCAGCCCCGCGCTCGGCCCGTCAGTAATGGGGAGGGGCGCGCCCGTGGCCGCCTCACGCACCTGGGCGAAGAGGCGAAGCGCGGCGGGCCGCTCGATAGCGCCCAGGTCCAGCGTGTAGGCGTCGCGCACCAGCCGCCCCGCCTTCCAGCGCGAGGTGAGCGAGAGGCCGGGGTGGGTGTGCGCGACCTCGGCGATGTGCTCGCCCGGCGGCGTCTTGGCGATGACGGCGATGGTATAGTCGCGGTCCAGGTCCTCCAGGGCCAGCCAGTAGAGCGTCAAGCGGTCGGGCGCCTCCAGCCGGTAGCCGGCCAGGGCCAGGGCCTGGCCGGCCACGCGCCAGGGGGGCTGCTCCAGCCCGGCCAGGGCCTGCCCCTCGACGCGGCGGAGGAGCGGGGTGGAGGTGCGGTCCAGCACGATCGCCTTGCCCGCTAGGAGCACCACGCCCGCCGCGGCCATGGCCAGGGCCAGGGCCAGGGGAACGGCCAGGCTGCCTCGGCCGGCCTCCGCGCTCCTCTCCTCTGCCTGCCTATCCCCGGCAGGGCGGCGCCGCGGCCAGGCCGCCAGCGCCGCCGCGGCCAGCAGGGCTCCGGCCGAGAGGGCGTCTGCCACGGCGCGCAGGGGCGTCTCCGCCCAGTGCACCGTCAGGCGCCCCTGGCCCGCCGGCAGGTCGACCGCCAGGAGGCCGCCGGCGTCGGCCCGCGTCGCCACGGGGAGGCCGTCCCACTCTGCGTACCACCCCGGGAACCAGTAGGTCGCAAAGGTCAGCGTTGCCGGCCGCTCGAGCCGCAGGTCCAGCGCGGCATGGAGCGCATCCCCCGCGGCGCTGAGCGCCTCGCCGGGCAGTTCGGCGGTGCGCGCCTTGGCGGCCAGGGTCGCGCCGCGGTCTGCGCCGGCAAAGGCGGGCCCCTGCGGGGGCGCCGGCACGCCGGCCGGCAGGTACTCTCCCCAGGAGGTCAACCCCCAGGCGCCGTACTCGGCCTGGTAGGCCGAGGCCTGGCCGAGCGTGGGCCGCTCGGGCAGGGCCGTGTGCCGCGGCGGGGCCAGGTACGGCAGCGCCTCGGCGTAGAGGATCGCCACCAGCCCCACGGCGCCGCAGGCGGCCGCGGCGCGCGCCGCGCGCCCCCCGCGCCAGGGCAGGCGGGCCAGCGCGCCGGCCGCCAGCGGCAGGAGGACCGCCGCCGGGTCCAGGCAGCGCCAGGGGAACTGCAGGTTGCGGAGGAGCGCCGAGCGCTCCCACAGGGGGGCCGAGGAGGGCGTGGCCAGCCAGACGGCGCCGAGGGCGATCAGCCCGGCCCCCACGGCCAGGAGGTCGCCCGCCGCGGGCCGCCCGCCGTGCCGGCCGGCGGCGATGGCGCGCCACAGCGCCCAGAGCGCCCCGCCGACCCCTAACGCGAGCGGCAGGAGCCCCACGGTCAGCGGCAGGGCGGGGTTGGCCAGCCCGTCGACGGCCGCCGGCGGCCAGGCCAGCGCGCTGGCAAAGTGCAGGCTCCAGTGCACGTCGGGCGAGGCGATCTCGGCCCCATAGCGCACCAGGCCCGTCTCGGCCAGGGCCGGCAGCCAGAAGAAGGCCGCCACCCCCAGGCCCAAGGCCAGCGCCGCGGCCACGGCCAGGGCCTTCCGTCCGCGCGCGCGCCACCCTTCGGCGGCGGCCCAGGCCCCCAAGAGGCCCATGGCCCCCAGCGATGGCACCAGGAGCAGGCTGGCCCCCGCATGGGTCAGTAGCACCGCACCCACCCCCAGCCCCGCCCAGGCGATGCGCCGCGCGCCCGCGCGCCGCGCCACGCCCAAGAGCGCTGCCAGCGCCCAGGGCACCAGGGCCATCACCAGCGCGTTGGAGAGGCTGCCCCGCTCGAAGGTCTGGTAGAGGAGGTGGGGGGAGAACAGGTAGGTGGCCGCGGCCACCAGCCCCCCGGCACGGCCGTGGAGAGAACGCCCCAGGCGGTACATCCCCGCGCCCGCCGCGGCCAAGGCCAGGGCGAAGGCCAGCGCCATGGCCAGCGGCGCCCGCTGCCCGGCGGCCCAGTAGAGGGCCGTCAGGAGGTAGGCGCTCAGCGGCGGGTAATAGTGGAACAGCGGGTACCCGTAGCCGAGCATGAGGTCGGGCGCCCAGCGCGAAAAGGCGCTGCCTTGCCGCCACAGGGCGTTCAGCACCGGGATGCGGTAAAAGTGGAGGAGAGTGTCGTGCCCCTCGGGCAGGCGGCCACAGAGCGGCTGCACGACCAGTGAGACGAGGGCCGCCAGCGCCGCCCACACGGCCCGCCGCGCGCGTTGGCAAGTAGCATGCATGCGCCCATTGTACCGCCACCCCGCCCATGGGCAAGGGGAAGAGAGGAGAAGAAGGACAGGATTTACAGGATTGACAGGATTAGAAGAGGGAAGAGGCCTGATCCACCGCAACATGCCTCACTATCACGCCCCAATCCCAAAATCCTGTAAATCCTGTGAATCCTGTCCTTCTTCTCTTCCCCCACCTCAGTCGGGGAAGAAGGTGCGCAGGTAGGCCACGCTCTGGGCCGCCCAGGCCGCCTCGAGGCGGACCGTCTCCGCCACCGTCGCCTGCGGGGGCGGCCAGGCCTCCAGGATGGCATCCGGCGCGCGGCCCTGGGCCGCCAGCGCCCCGAGCAGCCAGGGCACGTCAAGCAGCCCCTCCCCGGCCGGCCGGCCCTCCACAACGAACCCCATGCTGTGCGGCGCCCGCACCACGGCAAAGTCCTTGATGTGCAGGTTCACGACCCAGGGGCCCAGCACCTCGACCACGGCCCGCGGCCCCTCCAGCGCGCCGAAAGAGTTCACCGTGTCCAGGCAGATGCCGACCTGCTCGCTCCCCAGCCTCTCGACGACGCCGCGCAACACCTCGGCGCGGAAGCGGTCGTGGTTCTCGATGGCCAAGGTCACCCCGGCCCGCGCCAGGCGGGGCAGGAAGGGCCTCAGCGCCGCCACGACCTCGGCGGGCGAGGGGTGTTCACTGGCCGTGTCCGCCACCACGCGCAGGATCGGCGAGCCGAACCGCTCGGCCAGGGCGATGTGCCGCTCCAGGTTCCCCGCCGAGATCCCCCGCGTGCCCACCTGCACGGTGATCCCCAGGCGCCGGGCCCGCTCGGCCAGCGCCTCGAGCGCGGCCGGGGTGAGGCCGCTCAGCGGCAGGTTGTCGCAGATCTGCACCAGCCCCACGCCGAGGGCCGCGGCGCGCTGCAAAAAGCCCTCGTGCGTGAGCGGCGCGGCCGGCGGGTACCCCGGCACCCCGCAGGCCCAGGCGTAAGCGTACGAACCGATCCCCAGCCGCATCGCCCCCTACTTTCTGGCGATCGCCTCGGTAATGGCGCGCACCTCGGCCATGACGTACTCGGGCTCAAAGACCTTTTTCCAGTCCGGCTGGAAGAGCACCGGCCTGGCGCGGGCCATGGCCATCTTGGCCCCGTCAGAGACCTGCGCGTCAAGCAGGCCAAAGAGGATGCCCAGGTTCACGTTCATGTGCCCAAAGAGAAAGTCGCGGGCGGCCTCCTCCGGCACGCCACGGGCCACCGTCTCGTCCAGCGCCTCGCGGATGGCCGCCATCAGGGTGAGCACCGTCGTCTCGGCCATGGCCGGCTCCAGCAAAGCCATCTGCTCGACGGTGACGCGGTGCGCCCGCAACACCGGCGCGAACATGCGCCGCGCGACCCACTCGCCCCGGGCATAGTCTTCCTCCGGCCCCTGCAGCAGCGCGCAGACGATGTTCTGCTTGGCGATCCCGCCGAAAAAGTCGCCCCGCGCCTCGGGGGTGACCTCGTCGTTCACGATCGGCGGGTGGCAGGGGTGCACCACAAAATACGTCACGTCGTCGCGCGCCGGCAGCTCGCCCGAATGCGGCGCGGCCGGGTCCAGGCAGATGAGCATCGCGCCGGGGCGCATGGCCGGCACCACCCCGCGCGCCACCCGCCCGATGACGACGTCGGGCACGGCCAGCACCACCACGTCGGCGCGGCCGGCCGCCTCGTCGGCCGGCGTCGGGGCCACGCCTCGCTCGCGGAGGCGCTCCAGCCCGGCCTGCCCCGCCTCGACGTACAGGACCTCGAACTCGGGGTCGCCGCGCAACTTGTCAGAAATGCGGGTGCCCATCTTGCCCGCCGCGCCAAAGAGCGCCATCGTCACCATCGCCATGCTCCTAATCTTGTCGTCTAGAAGATGCCCGCCGGGGGCGGGAAGATGCCCGCCGGGGGCGGGAAGATGCCCGCCGGGGGCGGGTGCACCACGGTTCCGGTCGCGGCCGATTCGTACGCGCCAAAGACGAGTTGCAGCGTGCGCAGGTTGTCTTCCCCGGTCGTCTCGGCGGCGCCCTCCCCGCGCAGGCCGGCCAAGAGGTTGGCGTGGCAGGGCACGATGCTCGAGTGGATCAGGGCGTAGCGCGGGTCCGCCCAGGGGTAGTAGGGGGGCGGGCAGCGCCGTGCCAGGGTGCCGGCGGGGGTCGTCTCCCGCAGCCAATAGTCGGGGGCCAGCTCCAGCGCCCCCTCCGACCCCTCGACGTGTATGAACAGCTCGGGGAAGCGCTCGTGCTCGGTGCGCGAGGCGTACGACATCTCCAGCCCGACGGTCATCCCACCCGCCATGCGCATCATGACGGTGGCCACGTCCTCCCCGCGGATGTCCGCGTGCACCCGCTGGGTCTGGCAGACCAACGACTCGACCTCACCAAAGAGGAAGCGGGCCACGTCGAGGAGGTGGGTGCCCATATCGGTGAGGATGAACTGCTCCAGCGTCTTCAGGAAGGGCTGGTTGTCGAACACCGGGAACGACGAGTTGTACAGCATCCGCGCCCGGAAGGGCTTGCCGATGCGCCCCTCGCCCAGAGCCCGGGCGAAGGCGCGGATGGGCGCCTGCCAGCGCCAGTTCTCGTGCACCAGGAGCGGCGTCCCCGCCCGCCGGCAGGCCTCCACCATCCCTTCGGCCTCGGCCAGGGAGGTGGCCAGCGGCTTCTGGCAGATGGCCGGCACGCCCTGCGCCGCGGCCAGGCGCACCAGCGGGGCGTGGCTCTCCACCGCGGTGACGATGTCGACAAAGTCGGGCGCCTCCCTGGCCAGGAGGCGCTCGGCGTCATCGTACACGGCCGGCACCCCGAACTGTGCGGCCAGCGCCTCGGCGCGCGACCGGGTGCGGTTATGGATGGCCACACAACGCGCCCCGGGCACCTCCTGCCAGGCCGCCAGCTGATACTGCGACCAGAACCCTGCCCCAAACAGGGCAAAGCGCAACTCGGGCATCTCGTTCCCCTTCGGCCTCAGCCTCATCCCTAGCCCTGGGCCCGCCGCGGCTTGGCCAGGATCTCGCGAATCTCAAAGCGGTAAAAGTCCTGCGCGCAGGCGGGTTGGCAGACGATGGCCGTGTCGGCCCCGTCGCCCGAGCCGGCGATGGCCACCGCCTCGGCCCGCAGGTCCAGCGCGCCGGCGTCGGCGGCCATCATGGCGCACTCGACCGCCACCTTCATCCCCTGGCAGAAGCGGTAGAGCGTCTCACGGACGATCTCCTCGGGCACGCGCCCGCCGTGGGCCCGGGTAAAGGCCGAGCCGACCCCGTCCCCCAGGGCGTGGATACCGGTGATGACCGGGATGCCCAGGGCGCGCAGGTCGGCCGCGGTGGCCTCATCCATGCAGCAGCCCTTATCCTCCCAGACGTGTGAGATCGTCACCGCGACGACGCGGATGCCCAGCGGCGCGGCCAGGGCGTGCAGCCGGCGGGCCGTGCCGCCGTGCGACGAGGCCACCACCATCTGGCGGATCCCCAGCGCCTGGGCGCGGCGCACGGCGACCTCCAGGGTCTTTTCCGTGTTGTGCGGGCCGCCTTCCTCAAAGACGTAGGTGGTCAGTTCCATGGGGCACCTCCGTGTGGGTATGTACGGGCTAGACGCCGATGATCGACTCCGCCAGGGGCGCCCAGGGGCGCTGCGGCCCGGCCAGCGCCGCCTGCGCCACAGCGTTCAGGGGCAGCACCATGGCCGTCTCGGTCGCGGCCACCGCCAGGCCCAGCCCCTCGCACGCCGCGCAGAGGGAGGCGTCCGCCTCCGCGGCCAGGGCGCGCGCCTCGGCGCCGTCCGGCACGGCGGCCAGGAGCGCCCCCAGCACCCGCGGCAGGTCGGCCCCCGGGGCCAGGGCCAGGTCAGTGAAGACACCGCAGAGCTCCTGCCCGCCGTCGGCCGTCACGATGGGGGCCCGGCAGAGCGCCGCGCACCCCGCCCAGCCACCCGGCCCCGCGACGCCCCAGAGCTCGGCGGGCAAGGTCGTCGGGCGGTCGAGCCGGCGCCAGCGCCACAGGGCCTCGTCCAGCGGGACGGAGCCGTCGCAGCGGGCCAGGCAGGCGTCGATGAACTGCCGGGCGGCCTCGTACTCGCCAGGGTCCAGCCGCCGGGCGTGCTCCCCGCCCGCGGGCCGGCCGTGGGCGCCCGGCAGCGCCCGGTAGTAGCGCACCGGCGCCTGCGCGCGGTACCCGAGGCTCCCGTACAGGGCGGCTGGCATCGAGCCGGCCACCGTGTACAGAAGGCTGGCGGCCAGCCCGCGGTCGCGCATCCCGGCGATGGCCGTCTCCAGCGCCCAGCGGGCCAGCCCTTGGCGGCGATGAGCCGGGTGGGTCATGACCGTGTCGACGATGCCGGCCGGCAGCAGACCGCCCCCCAGCCGCACCGCTGCGACGGTGACAAAGACGTTGCTCACCAGCCTTCCCTCGCACAGCACGGCGACGGAGAGGTCGGCGTCCATTCCCGGGCGCCGCACGTACCAGTCGCGATGCTCGGGCGAGGGCACCAGGACGCCGGCGTAGCTGCCGAAGGCCAGCCGGGTCAGGGCGTAGATCTGTTCGGCCAGGTGGCCGATGGCGCGATGCGGCACGAGGGTGTAATCCCGCGCGCCGATCCGTCGCTGGAGCATGGGCCGCTCGCCTCCGCGTGGGTGGTCGCTGGTCGCCACGGGGCCATTCTAGAGGGGCAGGAGCGCGAGCGTCAAGGCGGCGAAAGCGGACACGTTGGCTCTGCAATGTGCTATAATGTGTCCATTCGCGGAAGGAGTGAGCCCCATGAGTAGCCCGCCCCGTTCGGAGGTCACGCCCGAGTGGCTCTTTTCTTCGCGCCGCGCCTTTCTCCTCGGCCTGGCGGCCGCCTCGGCCGCGCTGGGGCTGCTGGCCTGCGCCGGCAGCGGCTCTCCGCCCGCCTCGGGTGGCCGGGCCAGCCCGCCGCCGCCTAGCCCCACGCCGCCGCCCGACGCCCCCACCCCCGAGGAGACGGCCAACGCCTTCAACAACTATTACGAGTTCAGCACCGACAAATCCGCCGTGCGGGGCCTGGCCGCGGGGCTGGCCACCTCTCCCTGGAACGTGGCGGTCGGCGGGCTGGTGCGCCGGCCGGGGTCCTTTACGGTGAGTGACCTGGTGGAGCGCTTCCCCCAGGCCGAGCGCGTCGAGCGGATGCGCTGCGTGGAGGCCTACTCGATGGTGGTGCCCTGGACGGGCTTCCCGCTGGGCCAACTGCTCGACGCGGTGGAGCCGACGGCGGAGGCCCGCTACGTCCGCCTGGAGGCGCTGTACGATCCCGAGCAGCTGCCCGGCCAGCGCCGCAGCGCCTTCACCTGGCCCTACGTCGAGGGGCTGCGCCTGGACGAGGCCCGCCACCCCCTGACCATCCTGGCCACCGGCGCCTACGGCCAGCCGCTGGCGCCGCAAAAGGGCGGCCCCCTGCGCCTGGTGGTGCCCTGGAAGTACGGGTTCAAGAGCATCAAGGCCGTTGTCCGCATCGACCTGGTGGCGGAGCAGCCGGCCACCTTCTGGAACACCTACGCCGCGGCCGAGTACGGGTTCTACTCCAACGTGAACCCCGCGGTGGACCATCCGCGCTGGTCGCAGGCTACCGAGTACCGTGTGGGGGTGGGGCGCCGCCCGACGCTGCCCTTCAACGGCTACGCCGAGGAGGTCGCCGCGCTGTACGAGGGGATGGACCTGCGCAAGGAGTACTGAGGGCGCAGGCGCTTGGCGGTTGGCCGCGGGGTTCGCCGCAACTAGACCCGCGGGGGTCTAGTTGCGGCGAGCCCCTCTGTTGTTGCCCGCAGGCTCCGCGTTACTCCGGACGGAGCGCCACGCGCATGACGTCGTCTCCGGTGGCCGCGTCTGAAAAGCCCTGCTCCCACTGCGACAGCGGGTACACGCGCGTCAACAGCGGCTTGAGGTTGATCTGCCCGCGGGCGGCCATGGCCACCGCCGTCTTCCACGACGTCCAGTTGTGCGAGATCTCGCCGTACAGCGTCAGCTCTTTGACGATGACCGGCCAGGTGTGCAGCGGAATGGTCACCCCGCCGCGGATGCCGCCGCCAGAGATCATGATCCGGCCGCCCGGCCGGGCGATCTCGATGGCCTGCTCGACGGCCGAGGCCACGCCGGCGTTCTCCACCACCACGTCGAACCCCTGCCCGCCGGTCAGTTCCTTGGCCGCGGCGATGAGGTCCTCCTCGTCGACGTTCACCACCCGATCGGCGCCCAGCTCCTTGGCCAGCGGCAGGCGGATACGGGCATCGCGCTGGATGCCCGAGACGAGCACCGGCCGCGCCCCCGCCGCCAGCGCTAGCTGCAGCAGGATCTGCCCGCGGGCGCCGGGGCCCAGGATCGCCACCGACTCGCCGGCGCGCAGCTCCAGCCGCTCGTACAGGCAGTGCACGCTGCCGGCGGTGGCCTCCATCAGGACGGCCTCCTCCGAGGTGACGTTGTCGGGCAGGATGTGCAGCGCCGAATCTCGCCAGGCGACCCACGGCGCAAAGGCCCCGCCCTCGGTGTAGTGGATGCGCCCGTCCTTGGGCGGCGTGTTCACGCAGATGTTGATGCGGCCGGCGCGGCAGTTCACGCACTCGCCGCAATAGTTGGTGACGATCTCCCCCACCACGCGGTCGCCGGGCTTGACGCGCGTCACCGCCGGGCCCACGGCGCGGACGGTGCCGACCATCTCATGCCCGCCCACCACGGCCTTGGAGGGGCCGGCCAGGCGCGTCCCAGCGGCCACGTGCCAGCCGTGCACGTCGCTGCCGCAGATGCCGCAGTAGGCCACCTCGATCAGCACGTCGTGCGGGGCATAGCGGCCGGCGCCCAGGCGCGGCTCGGGAACCTCGTCGAGCGAGTAGTGCCCATCGGGATACAGTACCAGACCTTTCATCGGTTTCACCTTTCGCTACGCATCCTGCCAATCGGCCCGACATTAGTGCGCGAGGGTCTCGTGGTCAAGCGCTGGCGGCGTGCTCCGCCAGGACGGCCGCGATGGCCCGGCGCGCGATGCCGGCCAGCACGGGGTTGGTGTCTTGGTAGTAGGGGAGGGCGACGAGGCCCATCCACAGCGCCCAGCCCCGCCCGCGCGCCCAGGTGGCCTCGTCAACCGCTACCGCAGCGCGGAAGGCCGCGCGGCTCTCCCCGGCAAGGAGGTTCCAGGCCACCATCAGGTCGCAGGCCGGGTCGCCCACGCCCAGGCAGCCGAAATCGATCACGGCGCTGAGGCGCCCCTCCACGGCCAGCAGGTTGCCTGACTGCAGGTCCCCGTGGATCCAGACGGGCTCCCCGCGCCAGGCAGGCGCGGCCAGGGCCGCCTCCCAGGCGGCCCTGAGGGCGGCGCCGTCGTACAGCCCGTCGAGGGAGGCGATCCCCGCGCGGGCCGACGCATCGCGCGCGGCCAGCGGCTCGCCGCGGCGCGAGTTGTGCTCCCCGGGGGGCGGCCCGCCGGCCGCGTCGACCTGCCGAAGCGCCCCCACGAACCCGGCCAGGTCCTCCGCTGCCTGGCAGGGGTCGGCCAAGTGATCCCAGGTGGCGTTGACGCCTGCCAGCCAGGGGTAGACGCCCCAATGCCAGGGGTAGCCCTCGGCCGGCTTCCCCACCGCCAGCGGCACCGGGATGGCCAGCGGCAGGTGGGGCGCCAGCCGGGGCAGCCAGCGGTGCTCCTTCTCCACCTGGCCCACGGCCCAGCCGATGCGCGGCAGCCGCACGGCCAGGCTCTCGCCCAGGCGGTAGATGGCATTGTCGGTGCCAGAACTGGGGCACGGCGCGATGGGCAGCCCCGCCCACTGCGGGAACTGCGCCTCGAGCAGCCGGCGTACCAGGGCGACGTCGGTCGCCACCTCGTCGGCGTGCATCTTGCGTACGGACATGGGCATCCCTCCTCGGCCGGGGCGTGGGCACCCGCGCAGTATAGACGCACGGGCCCGGCGCGCCCAATACGGCGGCCGGCCGCTGGCGCGACACGCGCTGGCGCGACACGCGCTGGCGCCGCACGCGCTGGCGCCGCAAGCGCT
Source organism: Anaerolineae bacterium (assembly GCA_040768605.1). Taxonomy (GTDB): domain Bacteria; phylum Chloroflexota; class Anaerolineae; order UBA1429; family UBA1429; genus JAAZBY01. The sequence continues at coordinate 239,467 of JAXGMP010000004.1, forward strand.
AGCATCACGGGGGCCGGGGCCCTATACTGTCGTTGCCCCTCCGCACCCGGCGCAGCGCCCGCCGGCGCTCGGTGTAGGCAGGGCGCGCCTTCCTGGGGGAATCCGGCCCGGCGGGCGGCACGTGGAGAAAGGGAGCAAGGCTATGGCTACGCTGTTCGAGTCCACGGCGACGGAATGGATCGTGCGGGAACGGGCCCCCTCGGGCGCGCAGATTCACCAGCTCACCTCGGCCCCCGCGATCAACGACCACGAGTATTTTGAGGTGCCCTATATGGACGCCTCCTCCCGCTACGTCATGTTCACCCGCATGCACGACTCGATCGGCCCCGTCGGCCTCTGGCGCGCCGACCTGGAGCGCCGCCTGGTTACCAAGGTCGCCGAGACCACCGGCCGCATGCGCGGCCACGCCGTCTCGCCGGACCAGCGCTTCTTCTACTACACCGACCTGCGCGACGGCCGCTCGTACGAGCTGGTCGAGCTGGACATCACCACCCTCGAGAGGCGCGCCTGGGCGTTTGACGATGACCGCTTCCTGCCGCGCACGCGCGGGTCCGTCACGCCCGACCGCCGCTACTACATCAACTCCGCCTACCTGGGCAACAAGCGCTTCGGCATCTGGCGGCTGGACATGGAGTCCGGCGAGAGGCAACTGCTCTGGGAGCAGGGCGAGGACATGTGCAACGCCCATCCCCAGCTAGAGCCGGGCCGCGGCCAGGACCTGCTCATCCAGCACAACCGCGGCGCCATCATCGACGACACCGGCCGGCACATCCTCCTGGTGGGGGAGATCGGCGCCACCCTCTATCTCGTTGACATAAACGGGCAGAACCACCGCACCCTGCCGGTGGGCCAGCCCTTCACCCAGCGCTGCCAGGGGCACCAGTGCTGGCTGGGCACTACCGGTGAGATCCTCCTGACCGTCGGCGGCCCGCGTGAGGAGGTCCTGCGGGCGGGCAACCTCCTGGCGGTGCGCCCCGGCGATGAGCACGCCCGCGTGGTGGCCAAGGGGGTCTACTTTGACCACTGCAACGCCTCGCGCGACGGGCGCTACTTTGTGTCAGACACGAGCCCCAACGCCTCCCTCGTGATCGGCTCGATCAAGACGGGGCGCTGGCACCTCCTGTGTGAGACGGGCTCCTCCCTCTCCTCCCCGCAGTACACCCACCCGCACCCCTACCTGAGCCCCGACAACCAGTGGGTGATCTTTAACTCGGACCGCACCGGCATCCCGCACGTCTACGCGGCGCGCCTGCCGGAAGGCCTGCTGGCCGGCCTGGAGGCCTAACGAGAGCGGCGCGGACGGCCGCACGAGGGCACCGTACGGGGCGCCGCCATCGGCATGGGCGGCGCCCCGCCAGCGTATGGGGAGAGGCACCATGTACTCCGCCGAGAACACCTCCGCCGAGATCGGCGCCGCCGGGCTGACCACGGCGGTGCTGCCCTTTGGCGCTATCGAGCAACACGGCCCGCACCTGCCGATCGGCACCGACTGGCTGATCGCCCAGGAGGTGGCCCGCCGCCTGGCCGAGGAGTTGGGCGCCCTGCTTCTGCCGGCCATGCCCTACGGCTGCTCGCGCGAGCACATGGCCTTCGCCGGCACCGTCACGCTGCGCCCCTCCACCCTGGCCGCCGTGCTGGAGGACGTGGTGGACTCGCTGCGTGCCCACGGCATCCGCCGGGTGGTCGTTGTCTCCACCCACGGGGGGAACTGGATCCTCAAGCCGACGCTGCGAGAGATCAACTACCGCTACCCCGACGTGAAGGTGATCTGGGCCAGCGGCGTGGTCCCCGGGGAGGGCGCGCCGGTGCCGGAGGACATCCACGCCGGCCGGCGCGAGACCTCGGCCATGCTGCACCTGCGGCCCGACCTCGTCCAGGGAGAGTTGGAGGGGCTCGACGATCCGGGCCGCGTGGGGCAAGAGTTCCTCGACTATGCCGGGGTCGACGCGCTCAGCCGAGCGGGGGTGTGGGGGTGCCCCTCGCAGGCCTCCGGAGAGGCGGGGCAGGCGCAGTTTGAGGAATCGGCCCGCGCCCAGGCGGCCTACGTGCGCTGGGTGCTCGGCCGCCTCGCCGCGCTAGAGCAGGGCTGAGCGGCCCGGGCAATCAGCACGGCGGGCACCCTGCCGCGGCCGCGGCGATGGCTGCACTCCACCGTTGCCGGCGCGCCGCGCACTCGGCCTCAGGGAGCCATGCTCCGCTGGCCAGGATGGCTCGCAGCGCGGCCAGGGCGGCCGCGGGGCCCAGCGTCTGGCGCTCGCACAGAGCGTCCAGCAGCCAGAGCGTCCCATGGACCTCCAACCCGCGGTTCTCGGCGAGCTTCTTGAGCCGTTGGTCGCCCGTGAGCAGCATGGCCCCGCGGTCGCGCGCCGTGAAAAGAGCGAACAGGTCGGGTACCGACAGCTCGAGGTGCTGCGGGCGTAGCAGGGCCAGCTCGGCGACCGAGCCACTGGCCAGTTCGACGATCTGGAGGCCCAGGTCCCGCACCGCGGCGCGCAGGGGTTCGCCCAGCTCTGCGGCGTGGACGACGTCAGGGATGACGAGACGATAGGGGAGGGTCATACAGGCGGCCAGGACCCCGCCGTTCTGTAGGTCGATCAGCACGCTGGCATCGACGACGCAGACGGCCGGCGGGGGTGGCTGGTGGGGCGCTGTCATGCCGTGGCCGCCTCCAGCTCAACGAGCGGCTGGCTCAGCAGCTCCTCGGCGCGCGAGCGCGAGATCATCTCCTCGCCCAGGGCACGGTAGACCAGTTGCCGCAGGCGCTGCGGCTCCTCGGGGGGCACCTGCTGCCACGGCTCCCGCTTCTTCCAGCCCTCACTGGCAAAGGCCCGGCAAATGCGCCGATAGGTCGCCTCGTCGATGATCTGCAGGTCCCGGGCCCGGTGCACCCAGGCGAGCATGCTCAACCCGTACTTGTGCTTGAGCAGGTGGAGCTCGCGTAGGTCGAGGGCCTGGCGGCGGGCCCCCAGCTCGGCGCGCACGCTCGGCTCAGGGGCCAGAAAGGCGCCGGCGAAGCGGTGCGCGGCCTTCTCCGGGTGCACCTCAGCGGCCAGATCGAGGAGCAGATGCGCCAGTTCGTGGGCCAGGCTGAAGCGTTGCCTGTCCCCAGGGATGCCGCGCTGTATGCCGATCACCGGGATGCCGTCCGCCACCCAGGCGCCCAGCCCGTCAAACCCGTCGCACCCCGCGATAACGCAGACCCGCACGGCGCGGTCCTCGAGCAGCGCCATGAGGTTGACGATGGGGTCGTTCCCCAGGTGCCAGTGCTCGCGCAAGGCCAGGGCGATGCGTTCGACGTCCTCCAGGCTGCTGGCGTGCCGGTCGATCGGCGGGGTAGAGAACGACGCCGGGGGGCCAAAGAGGCGCTCCGCCTCGAGGAAGCGCTCCAGGTACTCGGCCACCAGCCCCTCGATCCGCCTGCGATCCTTGGCCCCACGACGCTTCTGGCAACGATAGTGCACGCCCCTGGGGGTCAGGACGACGCTGGCGGGGCGGAACAGATAGTCCAGCTCGACCCCCAGCGCCTGCGCTAGCTGCAGGAGAACCGACGAGCTCGGCACCATCTGCCCGCGCTCGTACTTGGCGACGGCGGTATGGCTGACGCCCGCCGCCTCACCGGCCGCGCGCAGCGACAGCCCCGCCATCCGGCGTGCCATTTTCAGTCGCTCTCCCAGGTCGGCCATAGCCTGGCACCCTCCCTCGTGCCTTGGTTTCCATTCTAGCATGAACACGCCGATTTGTAAACAGATACCCCGGCCATCTGTGCGCCCCTGCCCTGCCTCCCGGCGGGCCGGCGCGACGCGGTTGACGCGCCGCCCGCCGCCGCGCTAGGATGCTGCCGCTGGCGCGAGCCCTCACCCCCGCGCCTCGCCGCCTCGCTCCCGCGCTCCTTCGCGTTCCCCCTCACGCTGCAGGACCCTGCCTCGCGCCGCGCTCTCGGGCCGTGGGCGTGCGATCGTGGACGGTGGCCCTGGCCACCAAGGGGGTCTGCCATGGAACGCGAGAGAACGGAGCCGCCCTCCTCGCGCGGGGGGGCCTGGCTGTGCTTGCCGGTGGGGGCGCTCCTGCTCCTGCTGTCGACCGGGCGGTTCAGCGTGCCGCTGGCCGCCTGGCTGGCGCCGGTGTTCCTGATCCGCTTTTTCCGCCGGCGCCGCGGCTTAGTCGGCTCGCTGCTCATCCTTCTCGGCCTGTGGGTGGCCTACGCCATCTCTTGGCGGGCCATCCTGTCGTTCGCGCCGTTTGACCAGTTGCCCTTCTTCCTCATCCTGGCCCTGCTCATGGCCGTGAACGGCTACCTGCCGTTGCTGGCCGATCGCCTGCTGGCCCGGCGGCTGAAGGGCCTGCCCGGCAGCCTGGTCTTCCCGCTGGCCATGACGGCGACCTGGCTCCTCTACAACCTGGCCAGCCCCATCGGCGGCTTTGGCACGCTGGGCTATGAGCAGTACCCCAACCAGGCCTTCACGCAGCTCGCCTCGCTGACGGGCCTGTGGGGCCTCACCTTCCTGGTGTCCTGGTTCGGCGCGCTGGCCAACTGGGCCTGGGAGCGCTCCTTCCGCGGACCCGAGGTCCGCGGCGGTGCGCTCCTCTATGGGGCCATCCTGGGGGCGGTGCTCCTGTACGGGGGGCTGCGCCTGGCCCTGGCCGAGCCGCTCCCCGGCACGGTGCGCATCCACGGCGTCTCACAGCCTGAGGAGGTGTACAACCGCCTCCGCGCGCTCTCCAGCGGCGATCGGGAAGCCCTCCGGGCCGGCCGGCAGCGCCTGGCTGAGGCCTTCCTGGAGGCGACCGTCCGCGAGGCCCGTCGTGGCGCCCAGATCGTCCTGTGGCCCGAGATGGCCGTCGGCGGCGAGGAACAGGACGCCCAAGGGATACTGGCGCGTGCCAAGCAGGTGGCCGCCCAGGAGGGGATCTACCTGGCCCTGGGGCTGATGGTCGAGTTCCCCGGGACGGACCGCCCCACGGAGAACCGCCTGCTCGTCGTCGACCCTGCGGGGGAGGTGGTCATCGACCACGTCAAGTACGGCGGCGTGCTGCTGGACGGCAAGCTCCCCGGTGACCGCGTCCTGCGCCTGGCCGAGACGCCCTATGGGACGCTCTCCGGCATCGTCTGCTACGACGGGGACTATCCGCTGGTCGTGAGCCAGGCGGGGCGCCGCGGGGTCGACATCCTGCTGATCGCCCACGGCGAGCCCAACCGCGCGGTGGCGCGCCTGCACGTCGCCCAGCACGTCTTCCGGGCGATCGAGAACGGCGTCTCCCTCTTCCGGCAGGATGCCACCAAGGGCGTCTCGTTCGCCACCGACCCCTACGGCCGCATGCTGGCCTCCGTCGACAGCCTGGCGACCTCCGAGCGCCTCACGGTGGCGCAGGTGCCGACCCACGGGGTCCGTACCGTGTACGCCGCCATCGGGGATCTGTTCGGTTGGGCGTCCGTCGCGGGGTTTGTGGGCCTGGCAATCTGGGCGGTGGTGGCGGGGCGCCGTCGGGGCGCCTAACGCCTATGCTTGCGTTCGGGGGCGAGGGGGGCGCAGGCAGCGCCGCCCTCGCCGCCCTACCAAGCGCTTGACCCGCCGCCCACCGGCACGTAGAATCCCGGCAGCCACCTCTCCAGCCATTGCGAGGGACTCATGCCGGCCAAGTACCCGCTCGTCGCCCTGTTCGTCATCGCCAGCCTGCTCTGCTCCGGCTTTGGGCCCGCGGTGCTCACCGAGTCGGACCTGGCGCAGCGCCCCGTCACCCCCTCGCAGCTGCGCGCCTGGCGCCTCAGCGATTGCCCCGGCGTCTCGGCCAAGGCCTACATGGTCGTCAGCCCCACCACCGGGCAGGTCCTCTGCGCCCACAACGAGCACGAGCGGCACGCCCCGGCCAGCCTGGTCAAGATCGTCACCGCCCTGGTGGCGCTGGAGCACAACCGCCAGGACGAAAAGATCATGGTCCAGTGGATGGACGTGACGACCTACTCCGTCACGCGCCTGCTCAAGGGGGAGGTCTATTCCCTGCGCGAGCTCCTGATGGCGCTGCTGGTCCCGTCAGATAACGCCGCGGCCCTCACCATCGCCCGGCACGTGGCCGGCGACACGGCCACCTTTGTAGGCTGGATGAACGACTATGTGGCCCGCCTGGGCCTGCAGGATACCCACTTTGCCAACCCCCACGGGCTCGACGCGCCCGACGGCTACTCCACCGCCTACGACATGGCCATCCTGGCCCGCTACGCCATGGCCAACCCCTCCTTTGCCGACTTTGTGGGGCGCTCGGCGACCATCGTCGGGGATTACCTGTGGCCGTCGACCAACCAGCTGTACGGCGTGTACCCGGGGGTCATCGGCGTCAAGACGGGCACCACCGACGAGGCCGGCGAGTGCCTCATCGCCTATGTCGACCGCCCCCAGGGCGAGGTGCTCACCGTCGTGCTCGGCTCGGACGATCGCTATGCGGACACGACCACCCTGCTCAACTACTACTATGCCACCTATGCCGAGGTCACCATCGACCTGCCCGAGAACGCCCAGAACCGCTACCTCGACGAGGACCAGGCCTGGCACGGCTTCCGCCTGGAGGCGCCCGTCACCCTGTTGGTGAACCCGGCCGACCGGCGTTCGGTCTCTTTCTACCGGCGCATCGACAACCCCACCCCCGTCCCGCGCCCCGGCGAGCAGGTCGGCGTGCTGCTGGTGACCATGGACGGCACCCTCCTGGCCGAGCTGCCCCTGCTGGCCCGCTGACGAGCCTGCCCGGCCGGGGGTACCAGACAGGAGAAGAAGGACAGGATTTACAGGATTGACAGGATTCCAAGACCGTTCCGGAGACCGGTGTTATCAGGGCTCAGTGCCAATCCATCCCCAATCCTGTGAATCCTGTATATCCTGTCAGTCTTCTCTCAGCCCCCCAGGTGCGAGGCCGCTGCGTCGGGCCACAACCCCCGTCCGGAAGCGACGCCGAGGGCCGTGTGCGGCTGTGGGAAGAGAAGAGAAGACAAGAGAAGACAAGAAGGACAGGATTAACAGGATTGACAGGATTTCAAGAGGTTCTGGAGGCCGGCGTTATCAGGCCACAGACCTAACCATGTCTTAAATCCTGTTAATCCTGTAAATCCTGTCAGTCTTCTCCCCGGCTCTGGTGCGGCACATCCCGGGCGCGGATCTTGGCCCGGGGGCGCCCCTTCCCTATAATGGGAGGGTTGGGGGTGATGATGGAAGAACGTCTGCAAAAGATCCTGGCCCGGGCCGGTTTCGGCTCGCGCCGTTCCAGTGAAGAGCTAATCGCCGCGGGCCGCGTCACGGTGAACGGCCAGGTGGCGACTTTGGGCCGCAAGGCCGATGCCGAGGTCGACGATATCCGCGTCGATGGCCGGCCCCTCGGCCGGCAGGAGATCGCCGCCGGCCCCTCGGTCTATGTCGCCCTGCACAAGCCGCGCGGCGTCATCTCGGACCAGGGGGACAAGGTCGCCCGCCGCCGCACCGTGTTTGACCTGGTCAACCTGCCGGGGCACCTCTTCCCGGTCGGCCGGCTGGACCTGAACTCCGAGGGGCTCATCCTCCTCACCGACGACGGCGCCCTGGCCCACCGCCTGACCCATCCGCGCTACGAGCACCCCAAGGAGTACCACGTCCTCGTCGAGGGGGAGCCCACCGAAGAGGCGCTGGAAACCTGGCGGCGCGGCCTGTACCTCGACGGCACCAAGACCTCGCCCGCCCAGGTGAGCATCCTGCGCAAGGGCAAGGGAGAGACCTGGCTGCGCGTGACCCTCCGTGAAGGGCGCAAGCGGCAGATCCGGCGGGTGGCCGCGCTCCTGGGCTGGCCGGTGCTGCGCTTGATCCGCGTGGCCATCGGGCCCGTCCTCCTGGGGGACCTGAAGGTCGGCGAGTGGCGGCACCTGAACTCCGCCGAGCGCGACGCATTGCGCGCCGTCGGCGCTGACGCCGACGGGACCCAGCCCGAGCGGCGACCGGCGCAGCGGCGGCCCGCCGCACCGGAAGGCCAGCCTGCTTCCGGGCGGCCGCGGACCTCCACGCGGACGCGGACCTCCGCGCGGCGTCCTGCTTCCGGGCGGCCGCGGACCTCCGGGCAGCGCCCCACCTCTGGGCGGCCGCGCGCCCCCCGGGCGAGGAAACCATCGTGAAACGACCCATCATCGCCATCGACGGCCCGGCCGCCTCGGGCAAGAGCACCGTGGGGCACGCCGTGGCCGACACGCTCGGCTACCTCTACCTGGATACCGGCGTCCTCTACCGCGCCGTCACCTGGGCCGCCCTGGAGCGGGGCATCCCCATCGCCGACGAAGAGCGCGTGGCCCGCCTGGCCGAGTCGCTCGACGTGGACATCCGCCGCCCCACCGTGGACGATGGCCGCCAGTACACCGTCCTCGTCGAGGGGCGCGACGTCACCTGGCACCTGCGCGAGCAGCCGGTGAACGAGGGCGTCTCGCCGGTGGCGGCCAACCCCGGCGTGCGCGCCGCCCTGGTCGATGCGCAGCGGCGCATCGGCCTGCAAGGGGGCGTGGTGGTCGTCGGGCGCGATATCGGCACGGCCATCCTCCCCGAGGCCCAGGTCAAGATCTACCTCGACGCCGCCCTCGAGGAGCGCGCCCTCCGCCGGCACCGCGAGAACCTCGCCCAGGGGCGCCCGTCGGACCTCGACGCCGTCCGCGCCAACCTGGCCGAGCGCGACTATATCGACTCGCACCGTTCCACCGCCCCCTTGGCCCAGGCGCCCGACGCCGTCTACCTCGACTCGACCGCCCTGACCATCGCCCAGGTGGTGGCCCGGGTGCTCGAGATCGCCCGCCGCCGAGAGGCCTGTTGCGCCCCCGACCATGGCCAGGAATAGGGGCGGGCGGATCTCCGCGGTGGCCGACGGCTCCGTCGGCGAGGAGATCGGCCTGGAGCCGGGCGACCTGCTCGTCTCCATCAACGGCCACGCCCTGCGTGACGTGATCGACTACCAGTTCTACTCGGCCGAGGAAGACCTGCTCCTCGTCGTCGAGCGCGCCGGGCGGCGCCACCGGCTGGAGGTGGAACGCGACTATGACGAGGACCTGGGCCTCTCCTTCGCCGAGCCCGTCTTTGACGGCATGCGCCTCTGCCGCAACCGCTGCCCCTTCTGCTTTGTGGCCCAGCTGCCGGCGGGCCTGCGCCGCACGCTCTCACTGCGCGACGATGACTATCGCTACTCCTTCCTCTCCGCCTCGTACATCACCCTGACCAACCTGACGGAGGAGGACTGGCTGCGTATCGACGAGCAGCACCTCTCCCCGCTGTACGTCTCCATCCACGCCTCTGACCTGGCCGCGCGCCGGGCCCTGCTGGGCAACCCCACGGCGCCCGACGTCATGGCGCAGCTGGGGCGGCTGGGGCAGATGGGCATCACCGTGCACGGGCAGATCGTGGTCAGCCCAGGGCTGAACGACGGCGAGGTCCTCTGGCGCACCATCGATGACGTGGCCGCCCTGTGGCCGACCGTCCAGACCCTGGCGGTGGTGCCCGTGGGGCTGACGGCCTTTCACCGCGGGGGGCTGCGCCCGCTGACCCCCGCAGAGTGCGCGGCCATTGCCGACGGCGTCCTCGGGCGGGTGCCGGCCTTGCGCGCGCGCTTTGGCAAGACCTGGCTGTACCCCTCCGACGAGCTCCTGCTCCAGGGCGGGCGCGCCATCCCTGCGGCCGCCTTTTACGACGACCCCGCCCAGGTCGAGAACGGCGTGGGCCTGGTGCGCGGGCTGCTCGACGATTGGGCCGCGGCCGGCGAGGAGGCCGCCGCGTTGCACGCCGCGGGCCGGCGCGTCACGCTCGTGTGTGGCATGGCCATCGCCCCGACCCTGGCGCCCCTGGCCGACGACCTGGCCGCCCGCAGCGGCGCCGAGGTGCGCCTGGTGCCGGTGCCGAACGGCCTCCTGGGGCCGAGCGTCACCGTGTCGGGCCTGCTGGGCGGGGCGGACGTCGCCCAGGCGCTGCGCTCCGGCGACCTGGGGGAGTTCGTCTGCATCCCCCGGTCGATGCTCGATGCCGACGGCGCCCGCACCCTGGACGAGTGGACCCTGCCCGACCTCGAGGAGCGCCTGGGCCGGCCGGTGCACCCCGTCCGCACCATGAGCGACGTGCTTGACCTGCTGGCCTAGGCGGTAGTACAAGGAAGACAGAACGGCCTGCGCCGTCCGATTCGCGGCATGCGCGATCTCTTTCCCACACCCAGGGAGGGGCATCCATGTGCGGAATCGTTGCCTACGTGGGCCCGCGTGACGCCCAGGCCATCGTCCTCGAGGGGCTGCGCCGCCTGGAATACCGCGGGTACGACTCGGCCGGCCTGGCCGTGGCCGGCCCCCAGGGCATCGCCCGGCGCCGCTCCGTCGGCAAGCTGGAGAACCTCGCCGCGCTCCTGCGTGAGCAGCCGATGGCCGGCTGCCTCGGCATGGGGCACACCCGCTGGGCCACCCACGGCGGCGTCAGCGAGGCCAACGCCCACCCCCACACCGACGCCTCCGGCCGCATCGTCATCATCCAGAACGGCATCGTCGAGAACTATTTGGAACTGAAAGAGGGCCTCCTTGCCGAGGGGGTCCCCTTTGTCTCGCAGACCGATACCGAGGTGATCGCCCATCTGGTGGCCCGGCACTATCAGCGCGGCGCCGGCGACCTGGCCACCGCCGTGCGCCTGGCCCTCGGCGAGCTGCGCGGCGCCAGCGCCGTGGTGGCCATGTGCGCCGACGAGCCCGACCGCCTGGTGGCCGCCCGGCTGGGCAACGCCGGCGGCGTGGTCCTCGGCGTCGGCGACGGGGAGATGTTCGTCGCCTCCGACATGCCGGCCATCCTCGAGCACACCCAGCGGATGATCTTTCTCGACTCGCGCGAGGTCGCCACCGTCCGTCGCGAGGGCGCCCGCGTCACCGATCTGGCCGGCCACGAGGTGGAAAAAAAGGTCACCACGGTGCAGTGGAACCCGGTGACGGTGGCCAAGGACGGCTACAAGCACTTTATGCTCAAAGAGATCCATGAGCAGTCCCGCTCGATCACCGATGTGATCCGCGGGCGGGTGGATTTTGACCGCAGCGAGGTGATCCTGCCCGACCTGGAGGGGCTGCGCCCGGTCATCCCGCACCTGCGCCGGCTGCACGCCGTCGGCTGCGGGACGGCCTGGCACGCCTGCCTCCTGGCCAAGTTCTTGATCGAGGACCTGGCCCGCCTGCCCGTGGAGGTGGACTATGGCTCCGAGTTCCGCTACCGCGACCCCCTCCTCGAGCCGGGCAGCGTCGTCCTGGTCATCACCCAGTCCGGTGAGACGGTGGACACCCTCGCCGCCATGGAAGAGGCGCGCAGCAAGGGGATGCAGTCGATCGCCCTGGTGAACGTGATCGGCTCGCAGGCGGCGCGCCTGGCCGACGGCGTCGTCTATCTGAACGCCGGGCCGGAGATCGGCGTGGCCTCCACCAAGGCGTTCACCTCGCAGGTGGTGGCCGCCTACCTGCTGGCCGTCTACCTCGGCCAGGCCCGCGGGACGCTCCCGCGCGAGCGGCGCCGCGAGCTCTTGCACGACCTGGCCAGGCTGCCCAACCTGGCCGGCGAGGTGCTGGCCAACGGCAACGACTATGAGGGGCTGGCGCGCAAATATGCCGCGGCGCAGGACTTTCTCTACCTCGGCCGCGGCATCCACTACCCAATCGCCCTCGAGGGGGCGCTCAAGCTCAAAGAGATCTCTTACATCCACGCCGAGGGCTACCCGGCCGGGGAGATGAAGCACGGGCCGATCGCCCTGATCGACGAGCACCTCCCCGTGGTGACCATCTGCCCCCGCGACAAAGTGCGTGACAAGATGCTCGCCAACATCGCCCAGGTGCGGGCGCGGGGCGGGCGGGTCATCGCCCTGGCCACCGCCGGCGATTCCGAGGTGGCCGAGACGGCCGACGACGTCATCTGGATCCCCGAGACCTCCCGCTATCTGACGCCGGTGCTGGCGGTGATCCCGCTGCAGCTCCTGGCCTACCACATTGCCGTGCTGCGTGGCGCCGACGTGGACCAGCCCCGCAACCTGGCCAAGAGCGTCACCGTGGAGTAGCGCGGCGCCCCAGGCCCGGCAGCCGCCAGCCCCCCTCGCCGGCCACGCGGATATCGCGCTCCTCAAAGCGCCACCAGGCGTAGAGCATCAGCACCAGCCCGGCGCCCACCAGCACGCTCAGCATGCCGAGGTCCAGCCCATCGAGCGCGCCGGCCTCCTGAAAGTAGTGCAGCGGCAGGAAGCGCGCGAGCGGCTCAAGGTCCGGGTTGATCGCCTTCCACGAGTTGACGAAATAGTCGACGACGATCCCCAGCCCCACGGCTGAGGCGGCCGCCGACCGCGAGGGGAGGATCATCGCCAGGAAGAGCGCCAGCATCCCGTAGAAGAAGAGGAGCGCCCAGACGCAGACCATCGGCAGCGCAATCTGCCAGGCCGTAACCCCGAGCTGCGTGTTCGGCACCGTGACGGCGAACCCGACCCAGGCCAACGCCAGGATGCCGCCCAGGGCGATAACGAACCCCAACACCCGCCCGATGAGCAGGGCGCCCCGGCGCAGCGGGTGGGCCAGGAGGAGGTCCAGCGTGCCGGCCTCCTCATCGCTGGCCAGGAGCCCGCTTCCCGCCAGGATGGCATAGATCCCCGCCACGATCGGCATGTAGGAAAAGAAGCCCATGTTCAGGTACCCGACGGCGCTGAACATGTCGGCCTTGGGGCCAAAGAAGGCCATGAACTGCGCCGGGATCGACGCGATTAGTCGCTGGTACTCGCTGGCCTGGGCGGCCATCGTGTCGAACAGGGCACAGAGGTAGGCGGCCAGGAGCCCCAAAGACAGGCCCCAGCCGATGATCTGGCCGCGCGAACGGGCCAGGCTGCGCTTCAGGATCGTCCCCATGGGGCTTGCTCCTCTCACGGCGCGCCGGGCGCCGCGCTATGGCCGTCCCTCGCGGCCCGTCGCGTCTGCGCGGGCCCCCGCGTCTGCGCGGGCCCCCGCGTCTGCGCGGGCACCCGCGTCTGCGCGGGCATCGTAATAGGCCATAAAGACCTCCTCCAGGGAGGGCTGTTCGGTCTCCAGGCTGGCCACCGGGTAGGCGGCCAGCGCCTTGAGGAAGGCGTCCATCTCCCCCTCGATGCGAAAGGCGGCCCGCTGCCCGCCGTCCGCGGTCGCCTCCAACACGGCCACGCCGGGCACGCCGGCCAGCGCGGCCAGGTCCAGCGCGCCCCCCTCAGCGCGGAAGCGCACGTGGGCGCGGTGCAGCGCGCGGCCGGCCAGGGCGCGCGTGTCGACCACCTCGGCCAGGCGCCCCTCGCGGATGATCCCCACCCGGTCGGCGATGGCCTGCATCTCGGCGAGGTTGTGGGAGGAAAAGAAGACCGTGGCGCCGCCGGCGCGCGCCTCGCGGACCATCTCCAGGACGGCGCGCTGCATCAACGGGTCCAGCCCGGCGGTCGGCTCGTCGAGGAGGAGGAGCTCGGGCCGGTGCATAAAGGCCTGCACCACGCCGACCTTCTGCTTGTTCCCCTTGGAGAGGTTCCGGATCGGCGTGCGCAGGCTCAGCTCCAACCGCTCGGCCAGGAGGAGCACCTCCCCCCAGGGCGCCGCGCCGCCGCGCAGGGCGCTCAGCAGGCGCAGGGCGCCGGCCACGGTGAGGGTCTCGTCAAAGCGGAGTTCGCCGGGCAGGTAGCCGCTGCGGGCGCGCACGGCCAGGGAGTGGCGCTGCGGGTCCAGCCCGAGGACGCGGGCCCGGCCGCCGTTGGGGCGGATTAGGTCGAGCAGGCAGCGGATAGTCGTGGTCTTGCCGGCGCCGTTGGGGCCCAGGTAGCCATAGATCTCGCCGCGGCGCACGTCGAGGTCCAGCCCGCGGAGGGCCTGGACGCTGCCGTACCACTTGACCAGCCCCTGGGTGAGGATAGCGCTCTCGCTGGCCATGGCCACCTCCCTCGCGCCGCCCACGGCGGAACGCCGGCGGGAACGGCTGCACACCACCACAATATACCCCGGGGCGGGGCACTGTCAAGGGGTTAGGGGGCTGGGGCGCCTGCCTCAGGCCAGGGGGCCACCTCCCAGGTGCCATCGGCGGCCGGCGTGGCGCGGTAGAGGGCGTGGAAGCCCTCGTCGCGGGCGGGCGGCTCCAGCCGGGCGAGGGTGGCCCAGATGGCGACCTCGGGGACGCGTTCGCCCTCCGGGCGGGCGGCGTTGCGGGCCAGCGCCTCGGCCGCGGGGACGTCCAGCCAGTAGCCGACCACGCGGAAGCCGGCCGCCCGGGCCGGGGCGATGTAGCGGGCCCGCTCCGCGCGGGTGGGGTTGGTGTTGTCGACCACGAAGCGCTGCCCCGCCCGCAGGCAGGCCTCCAGAAGGATGCCCTCGCGGCGGCGGGTGCGCAGCATGTCGAGGTTGAGGCGCAGGTGCGTGCGGTGAAAGCGCTCCTGGTAAAAGGTGGTCTTGCCGCTGGCCTGGATGCCGATGAGCAGGATGGCTTCCACGGTGGGGGTGCTCCTGTGGGGTGGGGGGCCTATGGGCTGGGATCGGTGATGGCCGCCAGGATTTCGTCCGCGCGGTAGAGGCGATCACGCTTCCTGCCGGTCACTTCGTGAAGGATGCCCAGTCGCTCAAGGCTGCCCACATAGCGCATCGCTGTGGGGAACGCGATCCTTAGCTCCCCAGCGATCTGCGACACTGACAGAACCGGAAAGGAGAACAGGACGTCCACCAACCGCAGGAGGCCCACGCTGGCACCCCCTGTCTGCAGCCGCTTGCGATACGACTCGCGGAGGTCCATCAGTCGTCCGGCCCGCACAATAGCGTCGCCGGCCTGGACCGCCAGCCCCTGCAAGAAGAACTCCAGCCACTCTGTCCATGCCCCGCGCTGGCTGACGGCCAGAAGCAGATCGTAGTAGAGGGGCCGGCGCGCTTCGAGGTACTCGCTGAGGTACAAGAGAGGGGCCGGCAACAGCCCCCACGTGCAGAGCAGCAGAACCACCAGGAGACGCCCCATGCGGCCGTTTCCGTCAAGGAACGGGTGAATCGCCTCGAACTGATAGTGGATCAGCCCCAGCCGTACCAGCGTCGGCAGGTCAGACTCGCCGTGCAGAAAAGTCTCCAGCTCGGCCAGGGCGCCAGTCATCTCCGCTACCGGGGGAGGCACAAACACAGAGTCGGACAGCGTGCAGCCGGGCGGGCCGATCCAGTTCTGAGATCGCCGAAACTCACCGGGGGTGAGGTGCTCTCCGCGGACCCCTTCCATCAACACACCATGGATCTCGCGAAGGAGGCGCAGGCTTAGGGGCAGAGTCTCCAGCCGGGTGAGCCCGTATTCGAGTGCGCGGACGTGGTTCTTGACCTCACGCACGTCCTCTGGGAGCTCGAAGAGAGGAAGCTGGCCGGCCTCGTACGCGTAGAGATCGGGCAGTGACGTACGGGTGCCCTCAATGCGCGAGGACAGCACCGCCTCGCGCCGCACAAACGGGCGTACCAGGAGGTGCGGGTTCGGGACCGACCGGCCCAGGCCCGCCAGCTCGCCCATGGCGCGGCTGGCCTCCGACAGGGCCGTCACCAGAGGCGACGTCCACTCTAGCGGTGGTGGCAACGGGTTCGGCACGAAGGCCCAGAACCCTGTGGGCGTGTGGACCAGCCTGCCAGTGGGGCTTTCGCGGAAGGCATCCGGCTTCATCTGTGCACCTCTGCGCGGCACTATGTTCACGCCCGAAGGTAACGCCCCTCGCTATTGACATTGTATACGTTTTCCGATAATAGCGATGGCCGTGAGCGACGCGCCGCACCCGTTCGTCATCCCGCACGCAGGGATCTCGTCCGCGACTACCGCACACGAACCCGCCATCGCCACACCGCAGGCGCTATGACCATAGTCGGTAATAGCGTGCCGCGCTATTACCGATGTGAACGCTTTCCAGTAATAGCGGGCGGCCGCGTTCCCGCGCCGCCCCCCTTGCTCGGTTTGCGAGAGGCAACCCCCCGAGATCGGAGGTCCCCCCTAGAGCCCCTTCACCTCCGGCAGGTGCCGGGAGAGCTCCGCCCGCATCCGCTCCTTCATCGCCGCTACCCGCGCCTCGTCCACCCCCTCGAAGCGCAGCGACAACTTGGGCGACGTGTTCGAGGCGCGGATCAGCGCCCAGTCGGTCGCGTCAAAGTACACCCGCGCGCCGTCGATGTCGATCACGCGGTACTCCTGGGCCAGCGCCTCGCGCACCGCGTCGACCACGTCGGCCTTCATAAAGTCGGGGCAGTCGATGCGCAGCTCCGGAGACGACACGTAGCGCGGCAGCCCCTCGACGAGCTCGGCCAGCATGGCGCTCAGCGGCCCGCCGTGGCGATCCATGTACCCGAGCAGGAGCGCCGCGGCGTACAGGGCGTCGTCGTACTCGATGGGCGGATCGTTGAAAAAGATGTGCCCGCTCAGTTCCCCGCCGATCACGGCGCGCTCCTGCTGCATCCGCGGCAGGATGGAGGTGTTCCCGCAACGCGCCATCACCGGGATGCCGCCGTACTTGCGCACGCCGTCAAACAGCATCTCGGAGCAGCGCACCTCATACACGGCCTTGCCCGGGCCGGCGCGCAGCGCCTCCCGCGCGTACAAGAGCAGCATCACATCGGGAGTGATGATCTCGCCCCGCTCGTCGACGATCCCCAGCCGGTCGCCGTCGCCGTCAAAGGCGACCCCCACGTCGCACCCCTCGCGGCGCACCAGCTCGGCCAGCTCGCGGAGGTTGGCCGCCTCACTGGGGTCGGGCGCATGGTTGGGGAAGGTGCCGTCCGGCTCGCAGTAGATCGGCACCACCTCGCTCCCCAGCTCGCGGATCAGGCGCGTGGCCACCGGCCCCGCCGTGCCGTTGCCGGCGTCGACGGCCACCTTCAGGCGGCGCCCGACGTGGACCTTGTGCAGGATGCAGTTCAGGTACGGGTAGACCACGTCGCGGGCCAGCCGCGCCCCCTCGCCCGAGGCGAACGTCCCGCTGGCGATGAGCCGCTCCACCTTTTGTAGCTCGTCACCGGCCAGCGCCTCCATGCCCACCTGTAGCTTGAGGCCGTTGAACTCGGCCGGGTTGTGCGAGGCGGTCACCTGGGCGGCGCCGTCCACCCAGAAGTGGTTGATGGCGAACGAGGTGAGCGGCGTGGGCACCTGGCCAATGTCGATCACCTCACACCCGGAGGAGACCATCCCCTGCGTCACCGCTTCGGCAAAGGGCGCCGAGGACGGGCGCACGTCGCGCCCCAGGACGATCTGCTTGCGCCCGGTGCGCCGCTGCATGTAGGTGCCAAAGGCGCGGCCCATGCTCTCCAGGACGGTGGTCGTTAGCTCGCGCCCCACCACGCCGCGGATGTCGTACTCGCGAAAGATGGCCCGCGATACAGAGAGCTGCTCCTGCAAGGCCAGGTCGTGGAGCAGCGTGCGCAGCGCGGTGCCCAGGCGGGCCGGGTCGTGCCGGATGACGGGGCGCACCTCCCGCGTGATCGGGTCCGGCTCGAGCACTTCGGTGGCCAGCTCCCGCTGGACGAGCAGTGCCCCCTCCACCAGGGTCATCTCCTCGGCCGTGTCAGGAAAGATCACCACGTGCGAGCCGTCGTCCTCGACCATCTGCGGCCGCACCACCTGGGCTGAGCTGGAGCGGTAGCGCTCCAGGACCTCCTCGCTGAACACGCCGTCGTGGTGCGCCAGGACATAGTCGAAGCGGAAGCCGCAGTGCTTTTGGATGACGCGCACGTGGTCGGCCACGGTGTACCCCTCGGTCTGCCCGGGCATGGTCATCAGGTTGCAGACCAGGATCTTGCGCGCGGCGCTCTGGCGGATGGCCTCGTTGATCTCTTTGATCAACAGGGTGGGGATCAGGTTGGTGTACAGCGCCCCGGGCCCGATGACGATGGCGTCGGCGCGGGCCAGGGCGGCCAACACCTCGGGCGTGGGGCGAAAGTCCGTGTGGCTGATGGGCGGCCCCGGCACGGGCAGGGTCAGGCCGGAGATCAGAAAGACCCGCCGGATGCCGGCGGCGCCCGAGCCGCGGGCGGAGATGGCCGCCTCACCGATCAGGTAGGTGCCGTCGGTAAGCTCGGCGCAGACCTCCACCCGGTCGAGGGTGGGGATGAGCACCTCGTCCGCGCTGACGCCCATGGTCGTGTGGAGCTGGGCAAAGGCGGCCCCGGCGTTGGCCGGCGGCACCACGCCGATCATGTTCCAGGGCTCGTCGCGGCCGGCGGCCAACACCATGCCCAGCCCCAAGGTGCCGGCAAAGGCAACCACCGTCGAACGGTGCTCTGTGTGGTTCATCTGGTCACTTCCTTCCTCGCGCCTGCCGTTAGCATAGGCGCCGGCCCGGCCCCGTCAAGCAGCCCCCCGCGGCGAGTCTGGGAAGTGCAGAAGACAGGATTCACAGGATTGACAGGATTCTCAGGATTGTGACGCATAGAGTTTCTGTCCGACCTCTCGAACAGGACGCATACCAGCAACCGATCCTCTTCAATCCTGTAAATCCTGTAAATCCTGTCCTTCTTCCTCTTCTCTTCCCCCCAGACGTTGGCCGCGGCGCGGCGGAACCGCTACACTGGGGCGGACCCGGCCGGCCCGCCCGCACGGCAAGCGATAGCAGAAGGAGCACGCCTTGGACGCCACCATCCTGGCCAACGAACGGATCGTCCGCATCGAAAAGGGCACCCTCGTCGGGCGGCGGCCGCGCCGCTCGATGTACAACGGGCGCATGGTCGGCCCCGCCTTCCTCGCGGGGCACGGCGATACCGTGCGCGACCCACTCGTGCGCCTGGTCACCTCCGGCGGGGCGGAGGGGTTGGGCTTCTCACGCCTGGGGCGTGAGGAGGCCGAGCGCCTCCTCGGCCTGCCGCTGGCGGCCCTCTTTGGCCTGCCCGACGGCTCCACTGAGGCGGGCCGCCCGGTGGACCTGCCCCTCTGGGACCTCGTCGCCCGCCTGGCCGGCCTCCCCCTCTACCGCCTGCTGGGGGCGGGCGGCTCACGCCAGGTGCCCGTCTATGACGGCTCCATCTACATCGACGACCTCGGCATGACCGATGCCGAGGCCGTGGCCCTCTACCACGAGGAGGTGCGCGTCGGCCAGCAGCACGGGCACCGGCACTTCAAGGTCAAGGTCGGCCGCGGCGGCTACTGGATGCCGACCGAGGAGGGGTTGGCCCGGGATGCCCTGGTCGTCCACACGGTGCGCGAGGCGGCCGGCCCGGCGGCCCGCGTCCTGATCGACGCCAACATGGCCAACACCGTCAACACCGCCATCGACCTGCTGCGCCGCACGCGTGAGGCGAACGTCTACTGGTTCGAAGAACCCTTCCCGGAGGATCGCCCGGCCAACGAGCGGCTCAAGGCCTTCCTGCGCGAGAACGGCTACCCCACCCTGGTGGCCGACGGGGAGTTCCACCCGCCCGTCTACTACTTTGACCTGGTGCGTGAGGGGCTCATCGACGTCGTGCAGCACGACTTTCGCGGCCTGGGGCTCTCCTGGTGGCGGGCCACCGCCGAGCGCATCCGCCCCTGGGGGGCGCAGTGCGGGCCACACTGCTGGGGCAGCCTGGTGGAGCGCTTCCATCACGCCCACTTTGCCGCCTCGGTGCCCCACTATGCCATGCTCGAGACGGCCCCCTGCACCATGCCGGGCCTCATCGACGACGGCTGGACTTTGCAGGACGGGCTGCTCAGCGTGCCGGACCTGCCCGGGGCGGGGTTCGCCGTCGAGCCCGAGGTCTGGCAGCGGGCCACGGCGGGCGAGGGGGGCTACGTGCTCTTGGCCTAGACGGGCCCTACTCGGCCCCGAGCGGGCCAAGCCGGACCCCCTCGGCGAGCGGCAGGCCGGCCGCGTCGAGCAGCGGCTGGCCCTCGATCTCTGGGAAGGTGTACATCCCCACGCGCATGGTGTAGGGGCCGGGCGGGGCGTCGGCCGGCAGGCTCAGCGTAAAGGCCTGCACCACCAGGTCGCCGACGGCCCAGGCGGCGGTCGGCAGGGTGCCCGCATCGGCCTGGGCCAGCCGCTCGCCGCGCGCGTCGAGGAGTTGGTTGGTGATGTGGTAGGAGCGGGCCGCGTCGTAACGCCCCTCGGCCACCCGCCAGCCCACCCACCAGGTGAACGTCGCGCCCGGCGCGACGGCGCCGTCGGCCTCGTAGCCGAGGATCTCGACGCCGTTGGCCAGCAGGGCCGGCGCCGGGGCCGGCCGCAGGGCGGGGCGCACCCCGCCGTGGAG
This sequence comes from Anaerolineae bacterium, assembly GCA_040768605.1. Lineage (GTDB taxonomy): Bacteria > Chloroflexota > Anaerolineae > UBA1429 > UBA1429 > JAAZBY01. Next base: position 259,661 of record JAXGMP010000004.1, read on the forward strand.
GAGGCCCACCCGGAGCGGGGCCTCGCCGGCGCGGCCCGGCACCTCGCGCACCCCCGCCACGGCCCCGAACCGCTCATAGGTGGCCAGCCCCTCCTCAGCGCCCGGGGCCACCAGCAAAGCCGTATCCTCGGCGGGGAAGAGCGCCGCGTGGCGGCCATCCACCAGGCGGTGCGGCGTCCCCCAGAAGTGAATGCCCAGCACCGCGGCCCACTCGTCAGAAGTGGCGTTATCCCCCGGCACCAGGAGCACGGCCGAGCCGGCCAGGGCCCGCGCCGCGCCCGCGGCGCGCACCTGCGGCCCGAGCGGCAGCCCCAGGCCCCCCGGCGTGGCCCCCGCCCCCAGCGCGGCGAGCAGGGCGGCCGAGAGGGCCGCCTGGGCCAGCGCCGCCCCGGCGCCCAGCGCCGTCCCGGCGCCCGCTGCCCCCGCCGCCAGGCGCGGCCAACGCTGCCGGGCGCCACGCGCCGCCCCGGCGCCAAGCGCGGTCCCCGCGCCAAGCGCCTGCCCGGCGCCAAGCGCGGTCCCCGCGCCAAGCGCGGTCCCCGCGCCAAGCGCGGTCCCCGCGCCAAGCGCCGCCGGTAGCGACCCCGCCAGCATGGCCCCGGCCGGCAGGGCCATGGCCAGGTAGTGGATGTGCACCGGCGTGGCCGGCCGCGCAAAGGTAACCAGCGGCAGCGCCGCCCACAGCGCCACGGCCAACCCGGCCACGGCGCGCCCCTCGCGCGGGCCGCGCACCATCCGCCAGCCCCAGACCAAAGCCGCCCCCGCCAGCAGGGCTAGGACGGCGCCGGCGGCGACCTTCTCCGTCAACAGCCACCCCGCGCCCCACTCGGCAGAGGCCGCCCCGAGGAGCGCATGCGCGCCGTCCCCGGTCAACATCATCCGCCAGTAGCCCCACACGCCGCCGCCCGAGCCGGCCCCCTCCGCCGTGGCCGAGCCGACGATCCGGGCGATCTCGGCGCGGTCCCTCCACAGGTAGACCAAGTAGGGCGCCGAGAGGAGCCCCCCCACCGCCAGCCCGCCGGCGACCTCCTTCCAGCGGAGGCGCCGCCACCCCACCACGGCCAGGAAGAGCGTCACCGGCAGGAGCAGCGCGCCGGTAAAGTGGGTGTTGGCCGCCGCTGCCAGGAGCGCCAGGTGCGCCGGCACCGCCCCGCGCCGGCCCTCGAGAAAGCCGGCCAGCCCGGTGGCCAGCCAGGCCACCGCCAGGGGAGGCATCAGGTCCGGCTGCCAGATCTGCCGGGAATAGGCCACCGCCCAGGGGTTGGCGGCCAGGAGCCCGGCGGCCAGCAGTCCCGCCCCCCGCCCCCACCAGCGCCGCGCCGTCCACCAGGCCACGGCGACCCCGGCCAGGTTCAGCGCGCCGGTCAGGAGCACCGCCGAGAGCGGGCTCTTCCAGATGGCCAAGGGGAGCGCGTAGACATAATCGGCCAGGGGCGGCAGGTAGACGCCCACCGACGACTGCGTCCCCCAAAGGGGGAACTCTTGCCCGTCGGCAATCCCCAGCGCCAGGGCGGAGATGTGCGCCTCGTCCAGCCGGAACTGCGAAAGGCCCGGCCAGCCCAGCCGCAGCGCGCCGGCCACGAGGAGGATGGCCCCCAGCGCCAGCCACTCGCGGCGGCCGACGGGGGCGGCGGAGGGGCTGCCCGGGGCCGTCACGCTGCCCCGGCCCCGCTGAGCCGCCGGCTGATGGCGTTGTGCCGGGCCACTAGCTCGCCCACGTCGGCCGTGCACAGCGCGCCATCCTCGACCACCACGCGCCCGGCGATCACCGAAAGGTCCACCTCCGGCGGGCGGCAGAAGAGGAGTGCCGCCACCGGGTCGGCCCCGGCCCCGGCCGCCCACAGGCGATCGGTGCGCACGCCGATCAGGTCGGCGGCCATGCCGGGGGCCAGGGCGCCGATATCGTCGCGCCCGAGGACGGCGGCGCCGCCCAGGGTGGCCATTTCGAGTGCCTGGCGGGCATTCAGCGCCGCGACGCCCCCCTGCACCCGCTGGAGGAGCAGCGCCTGCCGCGCCTCGGCGAACATATGCGACGAGTCGTTGGAGGCCGAGCCGTCCACCGCCAGCCCCACGCGCACGCCGGCGTCCAGATAAGCGCGCACCGGAGCCACGCCTGAGCCGAGGCGCATGTTGCTCGACGGGCAGTGCGCCACGCCGGTGCCCGTTTCGGCCAGCAGGGCGATCTCCTCGGGGTTCGTCCACACCACGTGGGCCCACCAGACGTCGGGGCCCGTCCAGCCGAGGGAGTGCATGTAGGCCACCGGGCGCATCCCCGTGCGCCGCAGGCAGTAGGCCTCCTCATCGCGGGTCTCGGCGACGTGGGTGTGCAGCGTCAGCCCGCGCTGGCGGGCGAACTCGGCCGAGCGGCGCATCAGGCCCTCACTGACGTTGAACGGCGCGCAGGGGGCGATGGCGATGCGCACCATGCCGTAACGCTGCGGCTCGTGGAATGCTTCATAGACGCGCTGGCAATCCCGCAGGACGGCCTCCTCGCTCTCGACGATGCTATCGGGCGGCAGCCCCCCTTTTGACTTGCCCAGCGACATGCTCCCCCGGCAGGCGTGCAGCCGCACGCCCAGCTCGCGCGCCGCGGCGATCTCATCGTCGAGCGTGGCGCCGTTGGGGTAGAGGTAGAGGTGGTCGCAGGCGGTGGTGCAGCCGGAGAGGACCAGCTCGGCCAGTACCAGTCGCGCCGAGGTGCCGATGGCCTCCGCGTCGAGCCGCGCCCAGATCGGGTAGTGGGTGCGCAGCCAGGAAAAGAGGCCGGCGTCCTGCGCGGCGGGGAGGGCGCGCGTCAGCGATTGGAAAAAGTGGTGGTGCGTGTTGACCAGGCCAGGCAGGATCACCATGCCCTGCGCGTCGATGACGCGGTCCGCCGTAGCGGGGAGGTCGTCGGTGGGGCCTACGGCGACGACGGCGCCGTCCCGCGCCAGCAGGGCGCCGTCGGCGATCTCGCGGCGCGCGCCGTCCATGGTGACGAGAACCTGCGCATGACGAACCAACAGAGTGGGCACGGGGACCTCCTCAGGCTGTGAGCGGGGGCCATTCTAGCACAGGGACAGGCTGGGGCGAAACGCTGAGGAGATCAGCGGCTTAGTGCGCGGAGCCGCCCGGGTCGTTGCGCCACGGCCTGCGCATACGGCCCAAAAGGCACAGCCAGAGCCTCGGGAATGCGTCTTTGCCCGCCCCGCAGGCAGCGAACGGGGGGGCCTGCCTGCGCATGCCCCGACACGCCCAGACGGGTGGAGAGGCTTCGGCCGACTCAGGCCTCTATGCCCACTAGCACCAGAGGCACTGCCGGTACACCACGGCCCTGCCGGACCACGTTGTAGAACTCGCCCTCATAGTAGGCCACCCCAGAGCTCATCTGGCTCTGCAGGGCTTTCATTGGCAGTATTTCAATGCCCACATCAATGCGATCACCGACGTAGAAGGCGAGATGCTTCACGAACAGGTCGTAGGCGACAAAGGCGTACTTGCCGAACTGAACCTCGACCGCCACACGCTCCTTCACAAAGTCAGTCTGGTTGTAGCTAAAGATCGGCGCCTCGCCAGCGGCCTCGATCTCGCGCTTCTGCTCCTCGGCTGGCATCGTGAGGGTGTGGCGGATCAGTCTCTCACTCCGCGTGACCCAGTAACTGACGCGGCTCTCGCTCCAGCCCCTGGCTCTCAGTAAGGTACGGAAGGCGGCATTCATGTCGATCGGGCTGTAAAAGAGCTCACCCTTGGTCCGCTTTTCCCTGGAAACCTTGGTCTTGCAGGTCTCGGCGTCAACGGCGCCGATTACGGACCGCACGTCCTCCCACAGGCCAGGCTTGTGGACGAGGAGATACTCGAGGCCGTTCAAGTGAGAATAGGTCTCAGATACCCTCATCCACCTCTTCCTTATCGTAATCTTCCGAATTCTCCAGCAGAACGGCCTGCTGCATGTCCGTCTGCCATGGTGACGTTATCAGCCTGTTTCCTGCTTGTGTGGGATCGTAGATCGGTTTGCCCATGGGGCGAGTGCGCAAGGTTCCGGCAATGGCCTGCCCGATCCGCTGGCGAGCCAACGAGACGTATTTCTCGACAGTCTCGGCTCCCGCCCCCCGGCGGCCGTGCCGGATGGCGGCGATGATCGAGGTCCCCGTTCCAAGAAAGGGGTCTAGGACCCAGTCTCCCTCGTTGGTCATCGAGAGAACCAGGCGTTCGATCAGCTCTACCGGGTACTGGCAGGGATGCTCGGTCTTCTCGACGTGGTTGCTTTTGACATTGGGAATCGACCAGACGTCACCAGGGTTCTTTCCCAACGGGTTTCCAGAGTATTGCCCCGCTTTGGGTCCCTTGAAGTGTTTCTTGCCCGGGTACTTTTGCGGAACACGCACGGCATCAAGGTCGAAGACATAATCGTCTGATTTGGTGTACCAAACGATGGTCTCGTAGCGGCCAGAGAACCGCCGGCTGCAGTGCAGGCCGTGCCCAAAGTGCCAGACGATGCGATTGCGCATGCTCAGTCCGAGGCCGGCAAAGATCGGGTAGAGGACGGCGTCCAGCGGAATGATCGCGCCCTTGTCGACAAAGTTGCCCACCTGCCAGCAGATGCTGCCTTTGTGAGAGAGCACGCGTACACACTCGCGGATGATCTGAGCCTGCTGCTCCAGGTACACGTCGAGGTCGAGCCTCTCCTCGTACTCCTTGCCAATATTGTACGGCGGTGAGGTAACCACCAGCTGCATCGACTCGTCAGGGATGCTGCGCAGCAGCTCCAGGCAGTCTCCCGGGTAGACGACGACCGACTCGGATGCGTCGAACGCATCAACGATGCGGTAGTCGCTCTTGAACAACGATTGTGCGTGACTCATGATCCACCTGTGCTCCAAACCACTCGCAGTCTCTGATGGCGGGTGCCCCGGCGGCGCGTTTCGACAGCAATCCGGGGCTCCCGCGCGTTCTGCCAGCCACGAGCACTGCTCCTGTCCGACATTCGGGACACGCTGGCCAGGGCTAGTATGCCCCGGCAGCGGAGAGCGAGTCAAGCGGCGACGCCCCCACACGGACAACAGAACCGCTCTCGCCCCTGCCCCTTGCGCCGCCCGGGCGGACCTGCTATGGTGTGCCTGGTGCCGCGCTAGCGCACTCTGCCGAGGCACTATCCCGCTCTATACCGCCCGGAGGGACATATGGCCGACGACGGCCGGGAACAGCAAGCCACGATCGCCACCAGCCCGCCCCCCGCCCCGGCCGACGCCGCCCGCGAGGCCTACCGCCAGGCGCGCATCGCCCACTGGGACGGCCTGGCCGGGCGGCCCCGTCGCGCCTCGGCCGCCTACCACCGCCGCCTGGAGGAGGTCTTCCGCTTCCTCGTGGCGCCCGGCCAGCGCGTGCTGGAGGTGGGCTGCGGCTGCGGTGACCTCCTCGCCGCCCTACAACCCGCCGAGGGCGTGGGGCTCGACTTTTCGCCGGCCATGATCGCGGCCGCCCGCCAGCGCCATCCCGGCCTGCGCTTCATCGAGGGGGACGCGCACGCCCTGGCCAGCCTGGTCGACGGGCCGTTTGACGTCATCATCCTGTCTGACCTGGTCAACGACCTGTGGGACGTGCAGGCTGTCCTCGAGCAGGTGCGCGCCCTGGCCGCGCCGCACACGCGCGTCGTCATCAACACCTACTCGCGCCTGTGGGAGCCCGCCCTGGCCCTGGCCGAACGCCTCGGCCTGGCCCAGCCCACCCTGTACCAGAACTGGCTGACGCCCGACGACCTGGCCAACCTCCTGCACCTGGCCGGGTTCGAGGTCTTTCGCCGCTGGACGGAGATCATCTGGCCGCTGGCGACCCCTCTCTGGGGGCCGCTCTGCAACCGCTACCTGGCGCGGCTGTGGCCCTTCCGGCACCTGGCCCTGACCAACCTGTTTCTGGCCCGCCCGCTGGCCGAGGCCGCCCCCTCTGCCAAGGAGCCGGTCGTCTCGGTCATCATCCCGGCGCGCAACGAGGCGGGCAACGTCCCCCAGATCTTTGCCCGCGTCCCCGAGCTGGGCGGCGGCACCGAGATGGTCTTCGTCGAGGGGCACTCGCGCGACAACACGTACCAGGCCCTCGAGGAGGCCATCGCCGCGCACCCCGAGCGGCGCTGCGCCCTGCTGCGGCAGACCGGCGTCGGCAAGGGGGATGCCGTCCGGGCCGGCTTTGCCGCCGCCCACGGTGACGTGCTGATGATCCTCGACGCCGACCTGACCGTGCCGCCCGAGGACCTGCCTCGCTTCTATGAGGCGCTCCGCGCGGGCAAGGGGGAGTTCATCAACGGGGTGCGCCTCGTCTACCCGATGGAGCGCGAGGCGATGCGCTTCTGGAACCTGCTGGGGAACAAGTTCTTTAGCATGGCCTTCTCCTGGCTGCTCGGCCAGCCCGTAAAGGATACCCTCTGCGGCACCAAGGTGCTGTGGCGCCGCGACTATGAGCGGTTGGCGGCCAATCGCGCCTACTTTGGGGACTTTGACCCCTTTGGCGACTTTGACCTCTTGTTCGGCGCGGCCAAGCTGGGGCTGCGCATCATCGACCTGCCCGTCCGCTACCGCGAGCGCACCTACGGGAGCACCAACATCCAGCGCTGGCGCCATGGCTGGCTGCTCTTGCGCATGGTCAGTTTCGCCGCCACGCGCATCAAGTTCGCCTAGCGCCGCCGGGCCTCGGCCCAGGCCCCGCGCCGCGGGGGAGTGAGGGATTCGCTTGGAACGCATACAACGCGCCTGCCGCGCGCATGGGCGGCTCCTCATCGCCATCCTGGCCGTCCTGCTCGTCCTGCCGAGCCTGGCCTGGATCGCCCTGGACCGGCAGGCCTGGCCCTGGGACCCGGCCTGGTACGGCGAGCTCTCGGTGGACCTCTACTACCTCCTGCGGCATGACCCGGCCCTCTGGCCGCGGATGATGGGCACCGCCTTTGGCCAGAAGGCCCCCGGCATCGCCTGGATCGGGCAGCTCTTCGTCCCGCTGGGGCAGTGGCTGGGCTCTGTCGATGCGGGCCTCTTGGTCTCCATCGTGCTGACGCAGATGGCCGCCCTGGCGCTGACGGGCGCCGCCCTGCTGCGGCTGACGCGCCGGGTCTCAGTGGCCGTAGCGGGGCTGGCGGCCCTGGCCGCCGGGCCGCTCTTTGTGGCCCTCTCGCACCAGTACTATGCCGAGCCGCTGCAGACCCTGGCGGTGGCCTGGTTCCTGTTCATCGCGGCCAGCGCGCCCGGCTGGGGGCGCCTGCGCACCCTGGGGCACCTGCTGGCCGCCGCGTCGCTGGCCATGCTCGGCAAGGTCTCTTCCCCCCTCTACTGCCTGGGGCCCGGCCTGGTGGCGCTGGGCTACGCCTTCCGCAGGGGGACGCGCTTCGCCCGGGAGGAGTGGCGCGAGGCGCGCGCCACGCTGCCCCTCGCGGCCGGGACGGTGCTCGGCGCCGGCACGGCGGGGTGGTACGCGGTCAACTGGCGCACGGTAGCCTGGCACGTGTCGCTCTCCTCCTTCGGGCCGACGGCCACCCTCTTTGGCTGGGAGGATACCTTCCTCCGCTCCTACGCCTACTGGCTGCGCGCCGCGCAGCAGAGCATGTTCCTGCCGCAGGTGCTCGCGGGGCTGGGGGTGCTCCTGGCGGCCGCGCTCATCCTGGCCGGCCGGCGGGCGGCGCGGCACAGCGCCCCGCGCGACGCCTTGACGCTGCTGGCCGTCGTCGCCGTGGTGGAGGTGCTCGGCGCCTTGGCCCTCTTTGCCCGGAGCCCCAACCGAGAGAACCGCTACCTGTTGCCGCTGGCCCCTTATGTGGCCGTGCTGGTGGCCTGGGCGCTGGCGCAGGTGAACCGCCACTGGGCCACGGCCCTCTGCCTGGCCGCCTTTCTCTACCAGGGTGGCGCCGCCTATGGTCAGGCGCTGGGGCTGGTGCCGGCCAATCCGCGCCTCTCGCCCTGGCTGCTGGCCGTACAGCAGGACGGGCGCGACGACGCGATGACGGAGGCGGTCGTCTCACGCACGTGCGCGTCCGAGGCGGACGCCTGGCGCTTCAACATCGTGGGGGTGGACACGGCCTGGCTGAACCACAACACCATCACGTACTATGCCGCCAAAAGCCGCCTGCAGCAGGGGATCATGTGTCGCTATACGGGCCTGGGGTTCGCCGAGGCCGACGCGGAGAAGGCCTGGGAGCGGCTCCTGACCCTGAACCCGCGCTACTATATCACGGCAGCGCCTGACCACTACCCCCCGGAGGACGACGCCCTGAACCTCGTCAGCCGGGAGGTGGAGGCCCGCGCCCTGGAGGGCGCCTTCACGCCGCTCGAAGTGCCCCTGGCCGCTGACCCCCGCGTGGAGATCTACCTGCACGCCGGCGAGTAGGCGGGCGCGGCGCTTTCCTGCGGCTGGACGCTTCGGCCCCCTCGGCCTACAATCTGCGGCGACTCCATCCCTGCCCGCGCGGAGGCCGCCATCTCCACCTATCGCGTCGCTATCGACGTCTATGAGGGGCCGCTCGACGTGCTCCTGCGCCTTATCGAGCGCCAGGAGCTCGACATCACCCAGGTCTCGCTGGCCATGGTGGCCGACCAGTACCTGGCGCATCTGGCCCTGCTGCGCGAGCTCTCCGCCGCCAACCTGGCCGACTTTATGGTCATTGCCGCGCGGCTGCTGGTGATCAAGTCGCGGCACCTCTTGCCGCGCGACGAGGAGCCCCCCGACGACCCCGGCGAGGAGGACGTCGGCGAGGACCTGGCCCGCCGGCTGCGCGAGTACAAGCGCTACAAGGAGGCCGCCCTGGCCCTGCGCGGCCGCCAGGAGGAGGGCCAACGCTCCTTCGTCCGCCTGGCGCCCCCGCCCGACATCAAGCGTCCCCCGCAGTTCGGCGAGCTGGCCCCCGCAGCCCTCCTCGAAGCCCTCCTGCGCGCCTTGGCCGAACGCCCCTCCGCCCCGCCGGTTGACGACGTGGTGGCGCCCGTGCCCGTGCACATCGCCGATTGCCTCCGTGCGGTGCGCCACGCCGTGCGCCGGCGGCCGCGGGTGCGCCTGTCGACCGTCCTACGCGCGGCCCGCTCTCGCCTGGAGGTCATCGTCACCTTCCTGGCCGTGCTGGAGATGATCAAGCAGCAGGAGATCCAGGCGACCCAAGAGCGCCCCTTTGGCGAGGTTCTCTTGGAGCGCCGCACCCCGGACCCGCAGGCGGACATCGCCCCGCTGGACCTCAGCGAGTACGGCGAGGAGGGGGAGGTCTAGCGCTGCGCGCCGGCCCGGCGCCGGGCCAGCACCCGCGTGTAGAGGCCCAGGAGTTCCTCGGCGAGGGCCTCCCAGGAGTAGGTCGTGCGCATGAGGGCGGCGGCCGCGGCGCCCAGGCGGGCGCGCAGGTCCGCATCGCCGATCAGGCGGAGGCACCCCTCGGCGAGGGCCGCCGCATTGCCCGACGGGGTGCAGAGGCCGCTCTGCCCGTCGCGGACGTACTCGGGGTTTTGGCCGACCGCCTCAGCCACCACCGGCACCCCCGCCGCCAGGAGCCCCGCTAGCTTGACGGAGCACTTGGTGCGGTTGACCAGGGTGTCGTCGTAGGGGTAGATGGCCAGGTCTCCGGCGGCCACATAGTCGGGCAGCTCGGCCAGGGGCACCCAGCCGGCCGTGACCACGGCCTCGCGCAGGCCGGCCTCGTCGATCAGCCGGTAGAAGGCGGCCCCCTCCGCCGGGTAGAGCGCTTCGCCCACCACCAGCAGGCGCGCCTCGGGCGCCTGGGCGTGCACTTGGGCGAACGCCGCGGCCACGCGGGCCACGTCGAACTCGAAGAACCGCGTGACCAGGAGGATCACCGGCCGCTCGCCGAGGCCCAGCGCGCCCCTGATGCGGGCGCCGTCCCCGCGTGCGGCCGGCGTCGCCCCGTTGGGCAGGTACAGGACCGCGCCCGGGTCGGCGCCCAACCCCCAGGTCAGCGTCTCGAGCGCGCGGCTGGCGACGGTGACGCCGTCCGCATGGCGCAGGCCCCAACGCTCCTGGCAGGCAAAGAGGGCCTTGGCCACGGCGGGGTAGGGCTCCATCTCGTTCCAGCCGCCGGGGCCCTCCCAGTCGTCCTCGTCGATCACCACCGGCGGCCTGGCCGGCCAGAGCCGGCCGGCCGCCCAGAGCGCCGCGCCGGCCAGCCCGGCGTGCGCCTTGGGCTTGAGGACGTGTACCACGTCCGGCTGCCAGGCCAGCGCCCGCGCCGCCAGCCGCCAGGCAATAGCCCCATGCCGCGCTAGCGGCACGCGCGGCCCCAACCCGACGTACTCGAGCCGCACGCCGTCCTCATCCCATGCGCGGCCGGCCTCCTCGGGCGTGTGCCAGGGGGGCATGGCGATCGTCACCCGGTGCCCGGCGGCGGCCATGGCCCGCGCCAGGGGCAGGGCCCGCTCGCGGACGGTGGCCTTGGGCCCCAGGCCGAACGGCCCGATCATGGCGATACGCAGGGGCTGGGCCGTCACGCGCCGGCCTCCTCGCCCACCAAGCCCGGAGAGGCAATGGTGCAGCCCCACAGGCCGGCGTCGCCGCCGCCAAAGCGCCGGGCCAGCATCTCCCCCAGGTCGCGCGCCGCCCCGCCGTCCTTGGCGATGACCAGGGCATAGCCCCCGCCGCCGGCGCCGGCCAGCTTGGCGCCCACCATGTAGGGCGCGCAGAGGGCCAAGAGGTCGTCGATGAACGGGTTGGAGCAGCCGGCATCCATCCGCTTGTTGATCTGCCAGTGCGCGCCGATGAGGGTGCCGAAGGCGTCCAGGTCCTCGGCCAGGAGGGCCCGCTGCATCTGGACCGCCAGGGCGGCGATGTCGGCCAGCATGGCCACCATCCCCGGGTCGCGGGTCATCCAGCGCCCCATCACGGCGCGCAGCAGGTTCTTGGCCAGGCGGCGCTGCCCGGTGTAGACGAGGAGCAGCCGCTCGTTCAGCGCCTCTGCCAGGGTCGGCGTCATCGGCAGCCGCTCGATCTGGGCCGCCTGCGGCAGCCCGGGGCGCGTGCGGATCAGCTTGACGCCGCCCGTCAGGCCGCCGATCTGGTCCTGCCAGCCGCCGCCGGTGGTGATCATCTGCTCCAGGCAGAGGACCTCGTCGAACAGGCGCGCCTCCTCGACCGGCGTGCCCAACAGCGTCGCCAGCGCCTGCAGCACGGCCCCGGCCAGGATGCTCGAGGTCCCCAGCCCCGAGCCGCGCGGGATCGACGTGGCCGTAGAGAGGCGCAGCCCCCGCCCCAGTGGGCCGAGCAGGGCGGCCAGGGGGGTGTTGGGGTCTACCAGGCGCGGCACCATCCCGCGGAAGACCAGCGCCGCCTTGAGCAGGGCGAACGGATCGGCCGGGTTGGCAAAGTCCATCACGTCGCCGACGGTGCGCGGGCGGATGGTGGCCTCGATGTCGCGCGATTCGAGGACGATCTCGGGCTCAGCGAGGACCTCGGCCTCAGCCCGGATCGGCAGCTCCCCGCGCAGGCGCACGGCGCCGTTCAGCACGGTGCCGCCCCGCTCGAGGGAGTAGGGGGGCGTGTCGCTCCAGCCGCCGCCAAAGTCCAGCCGCGCCGCGGCGCGCATCGTGGCGCGCTGCCCGACGCTTAGGCCGGCCAGGGTTGAGGCGGCCGCCTCGGGCACCGGGGTGTGCGCCCGCACCAGCCGCGCCAGGGCCGAAAAGGCCCGCGTCGACCAGCGATCGTCCCCCGTGGCCAGGGCCAACGCCTCGTACCCGCGGATGGGCAGCCAGGGGTCGAGGGAGGCTTCCAGCCAGTCGGCCACGGCGCGCGCCCGGCGGGGCGCGTCGCGCCTGCTGCCGAGCAGGTCGCCGTACTCGCCCGCGGGGCGCTCCGCCTCGGCCTGGGCGGCGAAGCGCCGGGCCCGCACGCGGTCCTCGATCTCACCCGCCTCGCGGACGATGCGCCGCACGTCGGCGCGCAGGTACGATTCGCCCAGCGAGAGGCGCTCCGCCTGCCGCCAGCGGGCCACCTCCTCCGGCGCGGCCTGCTCGGGGCGCTCCAGCCAGGCGGAGGCGCGCAGGCTCTCTTCGCGATCCTCGCAGACGGGGTAGAGCCGCGCCTCCCACAGGGTGCAGAGGGCCGCGTCGCTGGTGGCGGGCCACAGGTCGGCCGGGAGCAGGCCGGCCCGCCGCAGCCACTCCTCCCAGGGGATGTTCAGCAGCGTCCCGCCGCTGTGCAGCGGGACCTTGGGGTCGTCGGCGGCGCCGTAGACGCGCGTCACCCAGCCGGCGCCGTCCAGGAGCGGCAACTGGTGTACGACGACCTCATCCCCCACCGTCAGGCCTTCCTCGCCGGCCATGACGTTGGCGATCAGGCTGCCCGCGCCGAGGCGCACCGGGCCCAGGAGCGTGGCATCGGTAACGGTGCTGCCGGGGGCGGCCTGCTCGGGCAGGGCGCCGATGTAGGCGTTAGCCAGCACCAGCCCGTTGCCGTTGGCCGCGTTGCGGGCCGGCAACCAGGAGGCCGCCCGGGCCTGCCAGCCGCAGCCGCCCAGGGTGTGGAGGCTCTCCGCCAACACCTGCAGGTACTCGCGGGTGGAGCCAAAGTGCACAAAGGCGGCCGGGTGCAGCCGCTCGACGGAAAAGGGCGTCCCCCGCAAGAGGTCCCAGGCCCGCTCGCGCACCTCGCGGAGCGCCGCGGTGGCCGGCCCGTCGGACGTGTCGGCCAGGTAGGCCTCCCGTTCGGTGGCCGCGGCGAGGGGCGCCACCAGGTCGCCGTACAGGTTCAGGGTCACCCCGCGCAAGAGCCGCTCCCCCGCGCCGGCCTGCAGTGCGAGCAGGCGCTCGGCCGCGGCGGGGTCCAGCCAGACGAGGCCGGTGTCGATCTGGACGTGCCCGGCCGCGTCGACGGCCCCCTCGGCGTGCAGGCGCGCCAGCGGCGGCTTGTGCAGGAAGGCGCGCACCCGCTGCGAGCCCCCCTCGCTCACGTAGACGCCGTGCCGGGTGCCGTCGTCGGCCGGGGCGGCCGCCGCCACGCCGATGATCCCCGGCCGCTGGAAGGCCAGCTGCAGATGGTCGAACAGGATCAGGACGTCTCCGGAGGCGACCAGCACCCCCGGCGGCACCTGCCCGGGCAGGCCAGAGAGGGAGACGAGGAACTCGTCGAACAGCGACGAGGCCCGCCCATCGGGCAGATCATGGGGCACCCGGCTGAACAGCTTGCCCACGGCCGAGCAGTGCGGCAGGCGGCGGGAGTCCCCGCCCGAGTGGATCACCAAGACCCGCTGCGTGGCCAAGGCCTGCGCCCCGCCGTCGGCGGCCAGGCGCGCCAAGACGCGCAACGTCGCCCCGCCCGAGCCGATGCGCAACCCGTCCGGGTCAGGCAGCACCAGGAAGCGCGTGCCGGCCGGCAGGAGCCCCCCGGAGCGGCGCGCCTCGAGCTGCGCCTCATAGGCCTGCGCCTGGCGCCGGTTGGAGGCCGTCAGGACGCAGACGTCCCAGCCGCGGGCGCCGCCGCTGCCCTCCAGCGCGGCGAGGTACTGCTGCCAGTTGTTGCGGTAACCCTGCTGCAGGAGGGCCAGGGCGCCGTTGTCGAGGCCGGCGGAGTCTAGGGGGTGGTCGTGCATCTTGCCTCCAGGGCTGCCAGGGCCTGCCTACAGCCCCAGTTGGCGGAACGGGTAGAAGGCGTCTTGGCCGGGGCCCGGCAGGGCGGGCCGGCGGGTGAGGTTAGCACGCCGCCGCCGCGGGGTCAACGCCCGCCGGCATCCGCGATTGCTGCTACGGGAAGGAGAAGAAGGACAGGATTTTCAGGATTAACAGGATTGATAGGATTGGCAGGAACGTGATCTTGGTTGGGCGTCTCGCCTCAAGACGCCTTCCTAGCAAGCAATCTTTAAATCCTGTAAATCCTGTTAATCCTGTTAATCCTGTCCTTCTTCTCTTTCTTCCCTTCTTGAGGCCGTACGAGGACTACCACCAGTCCTTGCGTGAGCGGGGGTCCATGAAGGAGCCCGCGTCGCGCACGGCCACGCCCACCTCGTAGCCCGCGGCCACGCCGAGCGGCTGGCCGCCGCGCAGGGCCGGCAGCGCGCTGCGGCCGGCGGCGTCACAGGCCCGGTAGAGGGCCAGGAGGTCGGGATGCACCGCCAGCCCCTCGAGGTGCAGGGTGTAGCCGTGGACGACGTTGTCCTCCCGGGTGTACTTGAGGGTCAGCCGGCCCGGCGCGGCGTAGAGCACCAGCGCCTGGTAGCCGTTGCCGATGTCATACCCGGAGGAGGGCAGCGCCACCGTCTGCCCGGGCCTGGCCGCCAGGCCGGCCAGGGTTACCTCGGGGTAGGCGATGGCCGGGCCGAGGCTGTTTCGCGGCCAGTCCCACTCGTTCACGCGGTACACGGCGGCGATGGGCGGCGTGCCCCCCGGCTCGAGCAGGCCGGTCAGCCGCGGGGCCAGCGGGTCGGCCGGGCCGGAGATATCGACCAACGCGGCGGCGGCGCCGGTCGGCGAGTAGCCGCGCAGGGCCAGGTTCAGGTCGGGATGCTCGGCGGCGGGGCGGTCGGCCGGGGCGGAAAAGACGGTCAGCGCCTCATAGTGGGCCGTGGGCATGGTCGCTGGCGTGCCGGGCGCCAGGAGCAGCGGGATGTGCGCCACGTGGCCGGGGCGCGCGGGCGCCTGGGCGGCGGCCGGCCCCGGCAGGGCCGGCCGCAGGCCTAGGAAAACGATCGCAAGAAGGGCGGCCAGCACGCGCGCTCGTGTCACCCGACGCTCACCCCCGGGCGGCGCGGTCCGCAAACCGCCCTGCCCGGAGAGTAACTGGGTGTGGCGCGCCTGGCGTGAAGCGTGCGTGAAACCGTGCCGCCCCAAGCGGCTGCTACCGGGAGCCGCCGTCAGAGCGCGGCCCTTTCGGCGCGGTGGCCGTCCATCAGGCGGGTGCCGGCCAGCCCCAGGAGGAGCAGCGCCACCGCGGTGATGCCGAACATCGGCCGCAGCCCCAGCGCCTTGCCCAGGATCCCGCCCAGCCAGGGCCCCGCGAACATGCCGATGGCATAGACGGCCTGGTGCAGCCCCATCGCCGAGGCGCGCTGTTCCTCATCCACGTAGCGGATGCTGAGGCCCATCAGCACCGGGTAGGCCAACCCCTGCGAAAGGCCCAGCGTCAGCTGCGCCACCCACAATACGGCCATGGAGGGGGCCAGCGCCACCCCGGCCAGCCCCAGCGACATCAGCAAGAAGCCGATGTAGACCAGCGTCCGCGACCCGACCCTGCGCGTCAGCCCGGAGGCGGCCAGGTTGGCCAACGTCTGCACGCCGATGTTCACGCTGACCATCAGGCTCGAGGTGATGCCGGAGGCGCCCAACTCGGCGGCAATCAGCGGGATGTACCCAAAGGTGGACATCCACACCCCGTACTGCGTCACCGCGGAGAGGAGCGAGGGGAGCAAGACGTCGCGCCGCGAGATCAGCCGGCCCAGTGAGCCGAGCGAGGGCTGCTTGCGCGGGCGGCGCTCTTCGGCGGCCGGCAGCACGGCCAGGATGGCCAGCAGGGCGGCCCCCGCGGCCAGGTAGTAGGCCAGCGGGTAGCCCGAGAAGGCATCGCCCGGCCAGATGCGCTGGCCCAGGCGGTTGAGGTAACCCGTCGCGCCGGTGGCCAACACCCGCCCGATGGAGCCGATGAAGGTCAGGAGCGCGCTGGCGCGCACGGCCTCCTCCGGCGGGAAGAGGCTGCTAAAGGCCACCACCAACGGTACCCAGGTGGCCGCGGCCACCCCGACGATGGCCCGCCCCAGGATGACCCCCTGGATCGACCCGGCCGCGCCCACCACGTACGCGCCCAGGGCCGCCAGGGCAAAGCCGATGGCGATAAAGACCTTGCGCCGGCCCAACCAGTCAGAGGCGATCCCCAACGGCAGCCGCACGATGGCCTGCCAGAAGCCGTACATCGACAGGGCCGTGCCCACCATGACCAGGTCGTCGGTCTTGGATTCGGCATAGGCCGTCAAGGTCGGGATGTACAGGTAGAGGGCGATCCAGTAGAGGAATACGGCGATTGAAAAGAACACGATGGTGCGCTGCTGGGTGCCCGCCCGCTCCTGGGCGCCCGCTACGGTGCCGGCCCTGTCCAAAGCCATTGCATCTCTCCCTATCAAAGACGGATGATCGAGGGAACTCCCCGGAGCCTCTCAGGCGTCAGGGTCATCGCGACCGCCGTGGCTCCAGGGATGCCACTTGACCGTCACGAGCAGGGCCACGCCGGCCGGCAGCGCCAGGATCCAGGGATCCGCGTCCAGGAGGACGATGGCGACGACCGCCAGGGCGCCCGTCAGGCCGGCCCGCACAAAGAGCTCACGCCAGAAGCCAGGGTCTACCATCTGTGCCCGATCCCTCCCTCCGGCCCGTGTAGGCGGCGTGCCGGGCCGGCACAACGGGGGCCATTATACCCCCGGGCCGCCCCGGCGGGAAACGCGCCCCGCAGCGGCCCAGTTCCGAGGCTGCCGAGGAGAGATCCGCAGGATGCACCAGGTTCACCGGATTGGGGACGTGGCTAGCCCTGCCTATCGCAAGGACCTGCGCCTGCAGCGCTCCTCAAATCCCGCCAATCCTGTTAATCCTGTCCTTCTTCTCTTCCCGGGGGCGCCCATGGCGTGCCCGGCGCGGGTTCGCCGGTCTCGCCGTCGGGAAGCCTTCTTGCCGATGCCATTGACAACGCTTCACATTGTGGCTATACTTTGTGAAGTTCCCTGGTCTTCGCAGGTGTCTCACGGTGGACTGGGTTGCGGTCCGGCCATAGCGCCGGGCGCCTCTCCAGCGTTTCCTCTCTATTGCAGCGTCGCGCAACGTTGTTCGGGCGGCGCGTTTTTTGGCCCTCAACCCTTCCTGATAGCCAGTCCTTTCAGCGCGCTCGCCGGCGGGCCTGGGCGGAGCCTAGGCCCAGCGGTGCGCTGACCGTGCGGAAAGGGGGTGAGTTGGCGGACACTGTTCGGATGCGTCCCAAGCGTACCGCAGATTCAGGCACTCACCAGGGGTCAAAGTGGGCCCGACCAAGGAGGGGACTGTGTCCCAGCTGAGGATGCGTTCGCTTGTGACCACCCGGACGGTGCTCGGCCGGCACATCTACGCGGTGGGCGGCAACCCCGAGGCGGCTGCGCTGAACGGCATCAGCGTCACGCGCATCACCAGCGTGGTCTTTGGGTCGATGGGCTTCCTGACGGCCCTGGCCGGCATCCTGTACGCCTCCTGGCTGCGCTCGGCTACCACCACCGCCGGCACCCTCTTTGAGCTGGACGCCATTGCCGCGGCGTTCGTTGGCGGCGTGGCGGTGGGCGGAGGCGTCGGCAAGGTGACCGGTTCGATCATCGGCGCCCTGGTGATGGCCTCGCTCACCAACGGCATGAACCTGATGGGGATCGACATCTCGCGCCAGTACGTGGTGAGGGCCCTGGTGCTGGCGGCAGCGGTGATCTTTGACGTGGCGACTCGCAAGAAGGTGCAGTAGGGTGGCGGGCGCACGGTCGCGGCCGCACGGTCGCGGGCGCACGGTCGCGGGCGCACGGTCGCGGGCGCACACTCGCGCTGCGCCGGCCCTGCGAACCGGTGGGAGGTGTGCATGACGGATGACGCTCTGGCCGAGCCGCGTGCGCCGTGGGTGTCCTCACGCGCTGGCCGCGTGTGGGTATCGCTGGCGCTCTTGGCCGTGGGGCTGGTGGTGGGAGTGCCCGCCTATACGGGCCTTCCGTCGCAGGGCCTCGTGCTGGCCTACCGGTACGGCCTGCCGGCCCTGTGGGCCGCCTTGGCCCTGTTGGCCAGGCCCCTCGCGCCGCTGAGGCCCTTCCGACCGGTGTTGTGGAGCCTGTTCGGCGTGTCGTTGGGGCTGGGCCTGGCCTACGCCCTGGGCGGCTGGCCGCTCGCCGCGCTCGGGCTTACGCCGGCCACGCCGCGGGGCGCGGCGGTGGCCAAGCTGTCCGAAGCGATCCCGATGTACGGCGCCATCCTGCTGGGGACCCTTCTGGCGGGGCGCGGCCTTGGCCCGCTGGGCCTGCGTAAAGGGCGCCTGGGGCTGAGCCTGGCCCTGGGGCTCCTCTCTGCGGCGCCGCTGGTCGCGTTCGTGGCCCTGGCCCCCGGCACCGGCGCCAAGGCCCTGGCCGAGACGCCGGCGGCCACGGTCCTCGCCTGGCTCCCCTGGGTCGTGCTGTTTTCGGCGGCCAACGGCCTGATGGAGGAGCTATGGTTCCGGGGGGCCTGGTTCGGCACCTTTCGTGAGGCGGTCGGCGCGCCCGCGGCCATGCACGTGACCAGTCTCTCCTTTGCTGCCTGGCACGTGATCATCTACTGGCGCGAACCCGCCGTGCTCCTCCTCCTGTGGCCCGTGTTCCTCTACCTTGGCTATGCGTTCGCCGGCATCGTCCGCAAGACCGGCTCGCTGTGGGGGGCCGTGCTCGGGCACACCCTGGCCGACGTGCTATTCCTCCTGGTGACCTTTGCCACGAACCACCGGCTGTAGCCGCGGGGCGGGCGCTTGGCGTACAATGGGCCTCCGGCCGCGCCGCGCGCCGGGCACGTGCACTCTATCGGCACCAAGGAGGCCCGCCCGCCATGATCCTGCCCACCGATGTCGTCGATCGTTCGCTCTGCCAGATCCTGCCCCGGCCCCGCCACGCCGAGCCCAGCGGGGAGGGGCTCTCCCTCGCGCCGGGGGCCTGCCTCGCCATCGCCCCGGGCGCCCTGCCCCTGGCCGCCCAAGCCGCCCGCCGGCTGGCGCGGCTCACGCGGGACGAGTTCGCCCTGGACCTGCCCATCCACGTTGACCCGCGCTGCCCGGCCGGGACCCTCTGGCTCCTCCCGACGGGCGGCGCCCCCGCGCCCGCCGAGTTGGCCCCGCCCGAGGCCGCCCTCGGCGAGGAGGCCTACCGCCTGGACGTGGGCCCGCGGGGCGCCGCGGTCGCCGCGCGCGGCGGGCGCGGCCTGCTGTGGGGGGCCATGACCCTCTGGCAGATGCTGACCCGCCATGACGGCGCCCTGGTGGCCGCCGGCGTGCGCCTGGCCGATTGGCCCCGCTACCCCTGGCGCGGCTTTATGTTTGACTCGGGCCGGGCGCCCAACTCGCCGGCCAAGATGCGCCGCATCATCCGCATCTGCTCGGCCTTCAAGCTCAACTTTTTCGTCTTCCGCGAGGGGGACGATGAGCTGAACGCCGTCCGTTACCGCACCCTGCCGCTCGGCTCGCTGAACCCCTGCGCGCTGACCATGGACGAGGTGGATGCCCTGGCCGACTATGCCGCGGGCCTCGGGGTCACCCTGGTGCCCGAGGTGGAGGCGCTGGGCCATTCCAACGCCAAGGGGCGGCACTACCCCGACCTGGTGGCCGGCGGGATCGAGACCACCTACGAGGGGATCGGCGTGCACCGCCGCAAGGTGCACTTGCACCCCGCCGACCCGCGTGCCCTGGCGCCGGTGGAGGCCATGCTCGACGAGTGGGCCCCGCTCCTGCGTGCGCCCTACCTCCACCTCGGGCTCGACGAGGTGCTCATGCCCCGTGAGCCGCAGGCCGAGCACCTGGCCCGCCTGCTGGAGGTGGTCGACCGCGTCGGCGTGCGGCACGGGTGCAACATCGCGCCCATCGTCTGGGCCGATGCGCCGCCCACGCCGGAGGCCTGGCGGCAGCGGGTGGTGCGCTGTATGTGGTCATACGTGCAGCACAACGAGTACGGCCCGATCGATACCGACAACGAGCACCTGCTCCACCAGGGGATTGACCTGCTCTCCGCCCCCGGCGCCGACCAGCCGGTGTGGATGGCGGGCGGCTCGGGCACTGAGCATACTCCGTATACCAAGTGCCCGGACCTCGACGCGGTCGCCAACCTGGCCGCCTGGGCCCGCTGGGGGGCCGACCGCCCCAACTACAGCGGCCTCTTTGCCGTGCAGTGGTCGGGGAACATGACCGACGACTGGCTGGCCGATTTCGTGGCCGCCGCCGACTATGGCTGGCTCCCGCCGGCGGAGGTGCCGGTGCCCGAGACCGACCTGGCCCGCTTCCGCGCGGCGCTGGCGCGCCTGCACGACGCGGCCTCCCCGGCGGCGGATGAGGTCGACCCGCCCGCTTGGGACGGCATCTGGCTGGAGGGGCGCCGCTGGCGCGAGGAGGTCCTGCCGCACCTGCGCCGCTAAGGCCCCCTAGAGGAGGGTGCGCTGCTTGGGGAGGGCCGGGTCACCGCCGTCGGGGGGTGGCCCGGCCGTGCTGCCCTGGTCGGGGCGGGCCAGCGCCTCGCGCAGCCGGGCGACCAGGCCCGTCCGCCGGCGGGTGGAGCGGTCCTGCCCGACGGCCAGGCGCACGGCCTTTTCCTGGGTGATGAGCACGGCCAGCCGCTCGGCGCGCGACAGGGCCGTGTAGAGGATGTTCCGCTCTAACATGACATAATGCGCCGACAGGAGCACCACCACCACCGCCGGCCACTGCGACCCCTGCGCCGAGTGCACCGTCATAGCCCAGGCGTGCACGAGCTCATCCAGCTCGTCAAAGGTGTACGCGGCGGTGCGGTCGTCAAACTGGACGTCGAGGGTCTGCCGCTCGGGGTCGATGGCCCGCACCGTGCCGAGGTCGCCGTTCAGCACCTGCTTCTCATAGTTGTTGCGCGTCTGGCGCACCTTGTCTCCCACCCGCAAGACGCGCCCCGCCCCGCCGGCTGCCGGCGCGAGGGCCTGCTCGGCCTTGTGGGGGGCGGGCGGGTTGAGCCGCGCCTGCAGCGCCGCGTTCAGCGAGGCGGTGCCCGCCTCTCCGGAATGGATCGGCGTGAGCACCTGCACCTCCGCCGGCGGCACCCCCAGGAAGGCCGGCAGCCGTTCGGCGGTCAGCTCCACGGCCAGGTCGCGCGCCTGGGCCGGCGTCTCCCGGTGCATCTCAAAATAGTCGGAGGTCTTGGGCACCTCGCGGATGGGCCGCTCTCCGCGGCGCACCCGGTGGCAGTTCACCACCACCATGCTCTCGTCGCCGGCCTCCTGGCGGAAGATGCGAGTCAGCCGCGTCACCGACAGGCCGGCCAGCCCCTCCTCGCCGGCGCTGATCAGGTCCTGCAGGATGGCCCCCGGGCCCACCGAGGGTAGCTGGTCCACATCGCCCACCAGGAGGAGGTGGTTGCGCGCGTCCAGCCGCTCGAGGATGTCGTGCATCAGCCACAGGTCGATCATCGACGACTCGTCCACCACCAGCACCGTCTCACGCAGGCGTTCGACGGCCGCGCCGATGCCGATGCGCAGGTGCCGGTGCACCGTGGCCGCCGGCCGGCCGGTGGAGGCCGCTAGCTGCTTGGAGGCCCGCCCCGTGGTGGCGCAGAGGGCGTAGGAGACGCCCTGCGCCTCCAGGCAGGCGATCAGCGAGCGCAGCGTCGTGGTCTTGCCGGTGCCGGGGCCGCCCGTCAGGATAGCCACCCGCGCGCCGCTCAGGAGGTCGGCCACGGCGTGGGCCTGTTCGTCGGTGAGGCTGGCGTGGCCGGCGCGCTCCACCAGGGCGGCGGCCGCGGGCCTGGGGAGGTCCAGCCCCTCGGCGGGCGGCTGGGCCAGCAGGAAGGCCAGCTGCCGGGCCACGGCCTGCTCGGTATGGCGCACGGGCGGCAGGAGCAGGGCGTCGGCAGGGCCGGCCTCGGCAGGGCCGCCGTCGGCGGGGAGCTCCTCGCGGGCCAGGCGCCCCTCGGCCACCAGCGCCTCCGCCTGGGGGCGCAGCGCCTCGGGCTCTACCCCGAGGAGCGCGGCGCCCTCCTGCAGGGCCGTAGCCAGCGGGGTCCACAGGTGGCCGTCCTCGAGCGCCTGCCCCAGGAAGTAGATCAGCCCGGCCCGCAGCCGCTCGGGGGCGTCACCGGAGAGGCCCAGGTTGGCGGCGATCTTGTCGCAGGTGCGGAAGCCAAAGCCCCGCACCTCCTCGGCCAGGCGGTAGGGGTTGGCGGAGAGGACCTCCCAGGCCTCGGCGCCGTACTGGCGGTAGAGCGCCTGGGCCTGCCGCGGGGTGAGGCGGGCGATCCCCTCCAGCCGGATCATCAGCTGGTGGCGCCCTTCATGCTCCGCCCAGGACGCGCGGATGGTGCGGGCCCGCACCGGGCCGATGCCGCGCACCTCCTCGAGCCGTTCGCCCCCCTGTTGGAGGACGTTGTAGGTCTCCTCGCCGAAATACTGCACCAGGGCGCGGGCATAGTGGGGGCCCAGCCCCTTGATGGTGGACCCGGCCAGGTAGCGCTCGATGGCCGCGATCGACTGCGGCGTCTCGGGCGTGGCCGACTCCACCTGCACCTGCAGGCCGTGGCGGGGGTCGCGCCGCCACACCCCGCGCACCCGGTAGCACTCGCCGGTGCGCGGCTGCCCGAACTGCCCGACGGCGGTAAACCCGAGGGAGGCGCTCCGCTCGGCGGGCACCAGGTGCACGACGGCATAGCCCGTCTCCTCGTTGCAGAAGGTGACGCGGCTGACGGAGTAGATCCCCTCGAGGGGCTGTCCCTCGCTGGCGGAGGGGCCGAGCATACCCATGGTGGCAGGTCCTGTCGTTGGCCTTCGGTGGGCGTCCCCTCCAGGATAGCCGCATCCCCAGCCCGCGGCAAGATCGGTGTGGGGAAGAGAAGAAGGACAGGATTGGCAGGATTGACAGGATTGGAAGAGAAGAGAGACTACAGGTCTCTAGTCCTGTGAATCCTGTAAATCCTGTCTTCCTCCCATTGCGGACGAACGCGAGATGTCACTGCCCGCAGCGAGCGCCCGCTATGGAGTGCCCGGCGTGGAGTCGTCACGTGCGCCGGGCCGCACGCCGGCAGGCATGAGAACGGGGTGCTGCCGAAGATCCTGCTGCTCCGGAGGCCGGTTTCCGAGGAGACGCGTGACCGCGGGCTCCTCGCCGGACGGCGAGCCACCCGTTGTCGTCCCGAGCGGAGTCCTCGGAGGAGCCGGTCTGCCGGCCGGGACCTCGTCTTCACCGCTCTTGTGCTGCAGAGTATGGCCAAGACGAGATTCCTCGCTCCGCAGACTCCGCTCGGAATGACAACGGTGGGGACGCCGTTCTACGGCAGGCCCGCCGCCCCGCACGTGCCCGCCGACAGGCTCTCCGCCGGCCCGACGCCAGGGGCTAAAGACCCCTGGCTACAAGAAACGCCCCCTGAAGGGGGCTCAAGACGCGTATGCGCTCCGGAGCCGGCTTTAGCCGGCGTACCTTGTAGGGCGGGGTCTTTAGCCCCGCCGAGCCACTTTTCCAGAGCAGCGATGTAAATAAGCAGGACGAGATCAACAAGATTGACATGGGGGGAAAATCCGATGGACTACAGGTCTGCAATCCTGTAAATCCTGTAAATCCTGTCTTCTTCCTCTTGTCCTGCCTTGTCCTGCCTTGCCCAGCCTGGCCTTCCCACGACGCCCTTGGCGCCATAGACCGCCGGGGCGGGATGGGGTAGAATCCGCACTCAGCCTGCCTTCCCCCGGACGGCAGCGCCGACCGTTGTCCGATCCGCGTCCCTTTGGAGCCCTGTAGTACCCATGGAAATGATTGCAGCGCGACACGACCTCGACCTGGGCGGCTGGTGGCACGCCTGGTGTGACTCCTCTGCCCCCTGGCAGGAGGAACCCCCCGCCGACCCCCGCACCCCCCTCGCGGCCCTGCCCGCCCACCAGCCGACCGGCGGCTGGGGCGCCGAGGAGGAGGGCAAAGAGTCCGCCCGCGTGCCCGGCACCTGGGAGGAGGCCTTCCCCGCGCACCACGGCGTGGCCTGGCACTGGCGGCCGCTGGTGGCCCCGCGGGAATGGGCCTGCGACGTGCTGCGCCTGCGCTTCGAGGGGGTGCGCCTGCGCACCGAGGTCTACCTGAACCGCCGCCTGATCGGCTATGACCTCGACGGCCTGACCCCCTTTGAGGTCGACGTCAGCGGTCTGCTGCGCCCCGGCGCCCGGCATGAGCTGGCCCTGCGCGTCACCAATCCGGGCGGCAACCTGCCCGGCCAGGCCGCGCAGCCCGTGGCGTGGGCCGGGGCGCTCTTGCCCCCGGGGCATGACTTGGGTGGCCTCTGGGGCGGCGTGTCGCTCCTCGGCCGGCCACGGGTCTACCTCGCCGAGGCCTGGGTTGAGGCGCCCGCCGCGGGGGAGGTGCGCGTCCACTGCCGGGTGGTCAACGCCGGCCCGGCCTGCCCGGCCCGCCTGACGGCCGGCCTGGTCGACGGCGAGGCCCTCCCCGTCGGCGAGGCGGCGGCCCTTGACCTGGCCCTGCCCGGCGAGGGCGCCCAGGAGGTCTCTCTGCCGCTCCCGGGCGGCGAGAGGCTGGAGCCCTGGACGCCGGACAGCCCGCGCCTCCACCGCGTCTGCCTGCGGCTGGAGGGCGCGGCCCTGGCCGACCGGCTCGTCTGCACGTTCGGCGTGCGGCGCCTGGGCTGGGACGGGCGCGGCTATACCCTGAACGGGGAGCCGCTGGAGGTCCGCGCAGCGCGCTCGGGGGGCTGGTACCCGGGCAACCTGGCCGCCCCTACGGAGATCCTGGCGGAGCAGGAAGTGCGCCGCGCCCGCGCCCTGGGCTTCAACGCCCTGTGCGTCGCCGGGCACGTCCCCCCGGCCGAACTCCTCGCCGCGGCCGACCGGCTGGGCCTCTTGGTCCTGGCCGACCCGGCCCTGGCCGCGCCCTGCCCGGCCGGCGGGGACCTCTACGCGCACCTGGCGGCCCAGCGGCTCCGCCGGATGGAGGCGCTCCTGCGGGGGCACCCCGCCGCGCTCTGGGCCGAGGAGGGCGCCGCGGGCCTGGCCCTGAGCGACCTGGGCACGGCCCCCACGGGGGGCGAGGCGCCCGGCGCCCCGGCCCTACCCACCGTGCCCGGCTGGACGGCCCCCCTGCCCGACGTGGCCGCCCTCCTGGGCCGCTATGGCGACCGCGTCCTGCCCGGCTCGGACGCCGCCGCCTGGGCGGAACGCTTCGCCGCCCTGCAGGCGTCTCTGGCCGAGCGCCACCTGGGGACGCTCTTTCCTGACGTGGCCGCGCTGGCCCGCGCCACCGGCCGCGCCGCCCTGGACCGCGCCGCGGACGCCCTCGCCCTGGCCCGCTCCGGCGCCGACGGGGCCGGCTACCTGCTGCCCGCCTGGGAGGACGCGCCCCGTGGCCCGCTGGGGCTCCTGACCATCCATCGCGAGGCCAAGTCCGACGGCCGCCCCCTGGCGCGCGCCAACGAGGCGCTGGCCCTGGCCATCGACGGGCTGCCGCGGCAGCAGGCCTCCGGCGCGCCGGCCATCCTGACGGTGCGCGCCGCCAACCGCGAGGGGCTGCGCGGGGGGTATCTGCTGCGCGTGCGGCTGACCTCCCCGGCCGGGCGGCTCCTCTTTGAGGAGGCCGCCTGGGTGGCCCTGTCGGGCCGGCCGGGCCAGGAGTTGGCCCGCACGCCCTTCCGCGTCACCGAAGAGGGCGAGTACGTCGCCAGCGCCCAGCTGACCTGCGACGGCCGCGCCGTGGCCGGGGCGTCTCGCTCGGTGTGGGTGGCTGAGAACGCCGCCGACCTGGGCGGCGCCCGGCTGGCCCTTCTCGGCGGGGACGGGGCCCTCTCTCGCGCCCTGGCGCGCTGGGGCGCCCGCCCGCGGCGCTACCGGGCTGGCCGGCCGGCCGGCGCCCTGCTGGTGACGGGTGCCGCCCCGGGCGGCCTGGCCAGCATCCTCTTTTCCGGCGCGGTCCAGCGGGTGGCCTGGCTGGCGCCCGACCCGCCGGAGCCCGCCGCCTGGGAGGCGCTCCTGCCGGCGCTCGGAACGGCCGCGGCCTGGGCGGCGGGGCCTGCCGGCGCGGGGCCCGCCGGCGGCGCCTGGCTGATCGGCGGGCGGCACGCGCTCCTCGATGGCGCCGGCGACCCGGGCGTCTGGTGGCACGCGGAGCCGGCGCTCCTGCCCCGTTACGCCCTGGGCAGCCCGCTGCCCACCGAGCTGATCACGGTCTGCGCCCTCGCCGGGGAGGGCGCGCCGCGCCTGGCGACGGCCATGGGCCTCGGCCGCCTCGGAGATGCCGAACTGCTGTTTGGCACCCTGCCGCTCGCCGAGGGCCTGGCCCAGGGCCTGCCCGTGGCGGCGCGGCTGTTGCGCAACATCGTCACCTGGCTCACCGCGGAGCCCGCTCGCCCTTGACGCGTCGCTGATGGGCCGCTATATTGCCGCCACGCATTCGCCCCTGGGCGGCTGAGGAGAGGGCCAGCATGAGCAGCCTCGACAAGTACACAGGACCGCTCTATCGGCGCATTGCCGACGACGTCATCGACCAGATCCGCAAGGGCACCCTGCACCCTGGCGAGAAACTCCCCAGCGAGCGGGCCCTCTGCGCCCTGTACGAGGTGAGCCAGATCACCGTGCGCCGGGCGCTGCGGGAGCTGCGCCATGGCGGCCTGGTCACCAGCCGGCACGGCCTGGGCTGGTACGTGCAGGACGGCGCCCCGCAACACGCCGAGACGACCGAGGTCGCCGTGATCCTGCCCGACCTCGACTGGCTCTGTGCCCGCCTGGTGCGCCACCTGGCCGAGGACCTGGTCGGCAGCGGCGTGTACCTGCGGCTGACCTTTACCGACGGCGATGGCGACGCCGAGGCCCGCGCCCTGGAGGCGGCCCGCCCCCTGGGCGCCGCCGCCGTGCTGGCCGTCCCCGCCGGAGACGAGCCCTCCCTGGCCGAGCGCTACGCCCGCCACACGGGCGAAGGGAACCCGCCCCTCCTCCTCCTGGTGCGCGAGGTGGAGAACTCACACGCTCCCGCCGTCTTTTGGGATGAGCAGGCGGCCGTCGCCATGGCTACCCGCCACCTGCTGGACCTCGGGCATCGGCGGCTGGCCTACGTCGGCGGAGACCCCGCCGCCATCGAGGGGCAGAAGCGCTACTGGGGCTTTGCCTCCTCCGTCTGGGATCGCGGCCTTGAGCTGCCGCTGGACTGGGTGATCGCCGGCCAGGCCGGCTCCGCGGCGTTGCGCGCCCGGCTCGACGCGGCCCTGGCGGGCAGCGCGCGGCCGACGGCGGTGGTCTGCTCGGACGATCTCCTGGCCGCCGAGGTGCTGGCCCGCCTGGCCCAGGCCGGCCTGCGTTGCCCGGCCGACGTGGCCGTGGCCTCCGTCGGCGATCGCGACCTGTGCCCGGTCCTCTCCACGCCACTCACCAGCGTGCGCCCCGACCTGCGTGGCCTGGCCCGCGCCGCTGCCACCATGACGCGCGACCTCCTCGCCGGCCGTGAGGTCCAGAGCGCCCGCTTTGGCGGGCACCTGGTCGAGCGGCAGTCGAGTGGGGCCTCGCTGCCCGGGCCGCGCTAGCGGCCGCGAGCCCACTCTGTAGAGGAGAAACACGCTGTGCAGTCTCCCGCTGCTTTTGTGCTGCCCCGCACCCTGCCGGGCGGCCTGGTGCTGCGCCCGGCAACCGGCCCGCAGGACCTGGAGGCCGTCCTGGCCGGGCACCTGGCCGGTTTTGGTAACGAGGACGAGGCCTCCCTGCGCGCCAACCTCTTTGCGCGCCCCGGCGGCCGGCCCGAAGATGTCCTGTTCGTCGAGGATCCCGCTACCGGGCAGTCGGTCTCCTCGGTCAGCCTGATCCACGGCACCTGGCGCTACGAGGGGCTGTCCATCCCCGTCGCCGAGGTCGGCATCGTCTCCACCCGGCCCGAGTGCCGCGGGCGGCACCTGGTGCGTGAGCTCTTTGCCGCCTACCATCATCTCGCCGCCCAGCGCGGCTACCCCATCTCGATCATCGCCGGCATCGAGCACTATTACCGGCAGTACGGGTACGAGTACGTAGTGCCGCTGGGTGGCGGCGTTCGGCTGCGGCCCGAGCAGATCCCCGACCTGCCCGAGGGAGAGACCTCCCCCTGGACGGTGCGCCCGGCCCGCCCCGAGGAGATGCCCGCCCTGCTTTCCTTTGACGCGGAGGAGGCGGCGTCGCTCGGGCTGTGCGCCGGCCTCAGCGAAGAGATCTGGCGCTACCAGGACGGCCTGCCCGCCGAGGCGCGCGAACGCCGCGCCACCTTCATCGTCGAGAAGGGCGGCCTGCCCGGCGGGTTCCTGCGCACCTGGGCCAGGCCGATCCCCGAGTGGGGCGAGGGCGTCCAGATCCAAGCCGCCCACCTGCCCCACCGGGACGCCTGCCTGGCGGCGCTCCGCTGGGCGCGTGACGAGTCACGCACCGCCCACGAGGGGCGCAGCGTGCGCGTAGAACTCTGCCACGACGCGCCGCTCGTCCAGGCGGCCAAGGACCTGGGGGGTGAGGTGCTGCGCCCCTACGGTTGGCAGGTGCGCGTGCTCGACCCGGTGGCCCTGATGATGCGCATCGCGCCGGCGCTCGAGCGACGGCTGGCCGCCTCACCACTGGCCAGCCTCAGCGACACCTTCTCGATGCGCCTGGGGCGCGAGGCGCTGGTGCTGCGCTTTCGCGAGGGGTGCCTGCAGAACGCCGCGCTCCTGCCGCGCCCGCCGCGGCGCGACGTGACCCTCCCGCCCCACGTGGCGCCGATGGTCTGGTTCGGCTGGCGCAGCATCCAGGAAGTGTGGGACTGGTACCCCGACGCGACGGTGCACAGCCCCGCGGCCGGCCGCCTGGCCGACGTCCTCTTCCCCAAGCGCCCCGCCTGGGTCTGCTCGCTCTTCTGAGGGGGGCAGCCGGACTCACAGGACTGGAAGGGGAACGATGCGAGGTCGCTCCGCGATCCAGGTATCCTGTTAACCCTGTGAATCCTGTCTGTCTTCTCCGGGCAGACCGGGACGCGCGTGACCGAGGGGAAGAGAAGAGGACAGGATTCACAGGATTCACAGGATTTGGGAGAGATGAGAGGGGGCGCCCTCAGTCCTGTCGATCGTGTCCTCTTCAGCCTTGCTGGGAGCGAGC
This sequence comes from Anaerolineae bacterium, assembly GCA_040768605.1. Lineage (GTDB taxonomy): Bacteria > Chloroflexota > Anaerolineae > UBA1429 > UBA1429 > JAAZBY01. The sequence goes on from JAXGMP010000004.1 coordinate 288,382, forward strand.
AAAGAGAGGCGGCGACAGTCCTCGGGTCTACCGAGGGCTGGCGCCGCAGCCCAAGGTAGAAAGAAAGAGGACAGGATTCACAGGATTTACAGGATTGGCAGGAGGATGACGGATGCTGCCCTCCGTTCCTCCTAGTCCTGTAAATCCTGTCAATCCTGTCCTCTTCCTCTTTTCCTCAATCCACGCGGCTACACTACCGAGACGCTGTCCAGGTATTCGTGGCCGCGCACCTCGCTGAGCTCCACCACCTGCGACCGCCGCGTGCCGAGCGGCCCGCTGAGGGCCGCGTGGCGCATCTCCATGGCCGCCAGGTCCGGCCCGCCGCGCAAGATCTCCCACAAGACGCGGCCGTCCAGCCCCTCCGCCGGCACCTCCAGGAGGTGCAGCACCGTCGGCGCCAGGTCCACGATGCCGCAGGCGATCGGCGAGACCAACCCCTCCTTGAACGACGGCCCCCAGGCCACCAGGATGTTGTTCACGTCAAAGGGGCTGGCCATCCCGTGCGAGGCGATCAGCCGGGAGGGGTTCTCGGTAAACCCCGCCACCCCGACCGCGTTGACCTCCGCCGACCAGGCCCCCGTGTACAGGATGTGCGGCGAACGGCGGTGCGCCCCGCCCCCCACGGCCGACTGCGGCAGGGCCCGCGGGCAGAGGGAGATCAGATCGTCGCGCACAAAGAGCCCGCCCACCCAGGGGCGCTCGCCAAAGGCCTCCAGAATGCGCGGCAGGTGCTCCTCGGCCGCCCCGTGCAGGTAGAGGCCGCTGCCGGCAAAGACCATGTCCCCCGGCGCAAGCGGCGCGGGCACGGCGGCGGCCAGCGCCTCCACCTCGGCGCTCAATGAGACGTGGTTGGTGATGCTGCTAAAGCCGTGGTCCGAGGTCACCACGCAGTCGAGCGCGCCGGGGTACTCGCCCTCCAGGTGCGCCACGAGCGCCTCGAGGCGGCGGTCCACCTCGCCGAGCATCTCCATCGCCACGGGAACGCCCAGGCCGTTGTGGTGCTGGGCATGGTCCGGCTCGGTGATCCAAACCACGGCGACGTCGGGCCGGTGGGCGGGAACCAAGTGCTCTGTCAGAGCGCGCAGGACGAAATCGGTACGGGCGAGGGAGTCGGTCGTCTCGTCGAGCATCGCGCCATAGCGGCGGATGAGCGCGTCCTGGGTCGCCTCTGGCCAGGCCACCGCCCAGTTGACCACCGGCCCCGCGCCGGTGGGGTTCAGCAGGTAGGTGGTGCCGGGAGAGCCGGAGCCGACGGCCACCATCGTGCGCCCCGCGGCCTGCAGCCGCTCGGCCAGGGTGGGGACGCTGAGGAGCGGCTCCCCCTCCGCGGCGGCCACGGCCTGCAGGGCGCGGTAATCGGCGCAAGAGATCGACGCCAGCGGGTCCACCGCGCGGGCGTAGAGCTCATTGCCGACGATGCCGTGGCGCCCGGGCAGGCAGCCGGTGGCCAGCGTGGCCGAGTTTATCCGTGTGGCGGTGGGGAAGACGGCGTGGCTGTCGGAACAGGCCGCGCCGCCGGCGGCCATGCGGCTCAGGTAGGGCATGGCGTCGGGAGTGATCAGGTCGGGGCGCAGGCCATCCAGGACGACGATGAGTATCATGCGGTTCCTTCCCGTGCCGTGTGTGGGCGGCGCCTTGCGGCATGCGGAGGGGCGCCGCCCGGCGGCGCCCCTCACCACGGTAGCGACGTCAGTTCGATGGCTGGGGCGTGGCGCCCAACGCCAGGGGCGTCGGCGTCGGGTAGAGTTCCTTATACCTGGCCACCAGCGCCGCCATCGCGGGGTCGTCCGCATAGACGGGCCCCAGGGCCTGGGCGCGGACGGTGGCCTCCTCCAGAGCGCCGTCGGCGCCGTAGCGGGCGTGGAGCACCCCCAACCATTCGCCGAGGTAGCCCTGCTGGACGATGAGGGTATCCCCGACCCGGCCCGGCTCCTGCATCAGGATGGCCGACTTGCTCCCGACGATCACGTCGATGCCGGGCACGGCCGCCGCCAGGGCCTGATCGGCCTCGTTGCCGAGGGAGGAGAGGACGATGACGACGTCGGCCAAAGCGCGTACGGCCGGGACGTACTCGGCGGCCGCGGCGGTGGCGTCGCGCACCGCGACGGCGGTGGCCAGGCCGGGCCCCTGGGCGAACTCGGCGTCGGTGAGGCCCAGGATGCCAAAGCGCACCCCGTCGCGCACGACGACGGCGTACGGCTCCAGCACCAGCGCCTCGCCGTCCACATAGACGAGGTTGGCCGAAAGAACCGGGAAGGCGGCCTCCTCGCGCCGGGCCAGCAGCACGTCCAGCCCCTTGATCCCGTCCATCAGGCCGATGCCCATGGCGTCATAACCCATGGCGTTCATGGCCTCGACGGTGACCTTGCCGTCGGAGGCCAGCGAGACCCAGGCGCCCAGCAGGCTGCTGCCCGCGTCGAGGGTGAGCACCGTGCCGGCCGCATTGGCACGCTCTTCGGCGATTGCGCTGGCCCGCCGGGCCAGCCCCCCTTTGGGGACGCCTCAACCGCAGGGGTCGACCTCCCCGCGCACGTCGTTGGTGTGCAGGATGGTGAGGTCGAGCGGCCCGCGCGCGGTCGGTGCCGGGGTGGCGCCGGGGTTGGCGGCGGGCGCCGCGGTGGCGGCGGCAAGGGTCGCGGGCGGCGGCGTCGCGTTTGGCAGCGCCGTCGGCGCAGGGGTGGGCTGGGCCCGCCCCGTGCAGGCGGCCAGCAGCGCGGCCAGGAGTGCGATGGCGGCCCAGCGGGCGGCGCCGGGCCAGCGGCGTGTGAACGGCATTCTGTGCATCGGCTATCCTCTGCAACGGTTCCGGAGCGGCATACGCTGCGTGATTATACCACGTTCCAGGCCAGCGTGGGCCTGCAACGTGCCGGCGCGGCGCCGAGTGGCCTGGCGCCGCGCCTACGTTACTGGCCTTGTCTTCCCTCCAGGAAGACGAAATCAGCGCCTCATCAAGCGTCCCCCTCGATGTAGCGGAGCCCTGGCGTGCGGGCGGCCAGGTCGCTGATGGCCTGCTTGAGGCGCAGGTGCCGGTTCCAGCCCAGCGGGCCGCTGCCGAGGTCCGCCCCGCCGGTGAGGGCGTCGATCAGGGCCGGCAGGCTCACCCCGGCGCGGTTCCCCGCCGCCTGGGCGGCCGCCAGCCGGCGCACCAGCGCCCCGAACGACTCGGGCGTCAGGTCCGCCAGGATCTTGTCCAACCAGTCAGTGGCCATGGTGCCTCCCTTAGGCCAGGCCGGCCTCGCGCAGGGCGCCCACCAGGCACTCGTAATCGGGCGCTACGCCGACGAACTTGACCAGGTCGCCCACCACCAGGCCCGGGGCGTTGGTGATGCGGTACTCGTCCCAGGCGGCGTCGTGCCCGGTGTGCGTGATGATCTCCACCCGCTCGCCAAACTCCTCACGGGCGCGGGCCAGCACCCGCTTGACGGCGATGCCCCCCGAACAGGGCGGTACCGACAGAAAGGCGTGCACCGTCACTTCAGGCATAGTCCCCCCTCTCGCAGGGCGCTGTTCAGGGTGGCCTCCGTCGGGCACATCCCCTCGATGCGGATGGAACCGTTCACCACCGCCGCCGGCACGCACTCGAGCCCGTATTCCGCGAACTTGGCCATGGCCTCCTGCCCCTGCAGGACGGTCACGGTTAGCTCTTCGGGCGCGTAGCGCTCGGCCACGCGTTGGGCCAGCGCGATGATGGCCACGCAGCCGGGGCAGGGCGGGTCGCCGGAGAACACCTCCAGATGCACCATCTCTTAGCCTCCTAGGATCGCTTGGATGCGGCGGATGAGTACGTCGGCGGGCAACACCTTGCCGGAGGCGATCAGCTCGCCGTTCAGCGCCAGGCCCGGCGTCACCACCATGCCGTAAGCCTCGGCCTCGGGGCTGAGGGCGTCGATCTTTTCGACGGCCACCTGCCCGGGGAAGCGCTCGGCGGCCTTCTGCGCCTCACGGGCGGCCCGCTCGCAGCGCACGCAGGGGGGCGTGGTGCCGATGACGCAGATCGTGATCATCGCTCTCCTTTCCGCTCGGCGGCGAGCGCCTCACGCAGCCAACCGGCCAGCTCGTCGGGCCGCGGCAACCGCCCCGAGGCGGCCACCTGCTCGTTGATGACCAGGGCGGGCGTCGAAACGATCGGGTAGGCCAGGATGCCGTCGATGTCGCTGACCTTGGTCACGGTGGCCTCGATGCCGGTCTCCGCCAAGGCCTGGCGGGCCAACTCCTCAAGCCGCTTGCATTTCGGGCAACCGGTGCCCAGCACTTTGATCTCCATCCCGAACCGTCCTTTCTACGGGGAACCGCGCGGCGCGCCTAGCGGGCCTGCGCCGTCTCTTCGCCGGTGGCGGCGCGCTGCCGCGGGCGGGCGCTCACCAGGCGCAGCGCCACCGCCAGCACCGCCAGCCCTACAGCAACGTAAGCCAGCAGAGCCCAGGGGTTGGCCCCGTCTGACCAGGCGCCAAAGGCCAGCCCGGCCAACACGCTGAACAGCGCCACCCAGCCCACGTACACCCAGGCCCGCACCCGCCCGATCACCCGCGCGGTGATCAGGATGCTCTGCAGCGAGAGCTCCGGGTCCGCCATCAGGTAGGCCAGGAGCGGCCCCCGGTGCATCCCCAGGCCCAGGAACATGTTGGCGATGGGCACCTCCAGAAGGGTGGGGAAGTACATGAACACGCCAAAGACCACACCCACTAGATTGGCCAGGACGGTGTTCTTGCCGGCCAGCGCCAGGATCCACTCCGGCCGGATGAACGGGCGCACCAGCCCCACGGCAAAGACGCCCACCACCAGGAGCGGGAAGATGGCCTTCACGAAGCGCCAGGTCTCCCAGAGGAACTCTTGCATCTCATAGTCCGCGAACAGGCGCCGCCCCACGGCGAACAGCGCGGCGATCAGCACCACGGTCGCCACCGCTTTGCCGCGCACGAGCACGCTCAGCCCGCCGTCCTGCGGCACCAGCCCGACCGCAGCCACGACCAGCGTGACGGCGGTGATCCCCAGGGCAGGGCCCGTCCAGCGGTTGTAGCCCGCGTCGACGCGCCCCAACCCCCGCCAGGCCGTCAGCGCGATCAGGCCCAGCAGGCCGATGAGGACGGCGCCCTGCACGCTGACGCCCTCCTCCCCGCGCGAGGCGTCAAACGGCACCAGGCGGTTCAGCGTGGCCTGCAGGCGCTCGGCGCCGGAGATCGGCAGGGTCATGGTGGCGTACGAGTCGGTCAGCAGGGGCACCTGCAACGTCCCGACGATCAGGAGCGCCAGCAGCAGCCCCAGGAAGAGCCACACCCGCCCCTCGACGCGCACCGCGCTGCCGTACCCGTCGTTCCCGGCGCCGTCCCCGGCCATCCGCTGGGAGGCGTCGTCGGCAAAGATCACGGCCATGATCAGGCCGATGCCGATGCCAAAGGCCAGCGAGAGCACCAGCCGGGCCACGGCAAAGTCGGCCCCCAGGGCCACGCCGGTGTACGAGAGGGCCAAGATGTTGATGGCCGGCCCCACGAACAGGAAGGTGATGGCCGGGCCGAGGCCGGCGCCCTTTTTGTGGATGCCGGCAAAGAGCGGCAGGATCGTGCAGGAGCAGACGGCCAGCACGAACCCGCCCAACGCCGCCGCCGGGTAGGAGACGATCTTGGGCGCCCGCGGGCCCAGGAAGCGGGTAACGGCCTCTTTGGGCACCAGGGCCGAGAGCGCTCCGGCCACGAAAAAGGCCGGCAACAGGCACAGCAGTACGTGGGCGGCCAGGTAGGCGGCCAGGCTGCCGAACCCGCCCTGCAACAGGCTGACGAGGGTGCTCCCGAGTGTCATAGGACCTCCATGCGGCGTTACATTCAGGATAATGAATATATCGGCGCCAAAGAAGGAAACGCGCTCAGGCGTCGGCGGGGCCCTGCCCGTTGCAAGCGGGGCAGGGGCAGCCGGGCGCCGGGCGCGGCGGCAGCGGCGGGAAGGCCGCCTCGGCGCCGGTGGCCCGCAGCAGCCGGTGCATCGACTCCATCACCTCGCCGACGCAGTCGCAGGTGAGGCGGTAGTAGACCATCACGCCGTCGCGCCGGTCCTGCACCAGGCCGGCCTCGCGCAGCCGCATCAGCTGCTGTGAGACGTAGGGCTGCCGCGCCCCCAGCGCGTGGGTCAGGTGGCAGACGCAGGCCTCCCCCTGGCCGAGGATCTCAAGGATGCGCAGCCGCCCCGGATGGGCAATGGCCCGGGTGACGAGGGCGAGCTGATCGTAGGCCTCCACGGCGCCTCCAGACTAGTATTCACGAACGTGAATATTATACGCCCCCCCACGGCGCAAGTCAAGCCCGCCGAGGATGACAGAGAGAAGATCGACAGGATTCACAGGATTGACAGGATTTCCGGAGCGGCAAGCACGCCCGGTCCTCCCTCCTCCAATCCTGTGAATCCTGTCAATCCTGTCCTCTTCTCTCCCGCAGCCCCAGCCAACCCCGCCGAGAAAGAGGGACAAGACTGACAGGATTCACAGGATTGACAGGATTACCGGACCGGAAAGGACGCCCGATCCTCCCTCTTCCAATCCTGTGAATCCTGTAAATCCTGTCTTCTTCTCTTCTCTTCTCTTCTCTTCTCTTCTCATCCCCCCAGGTCGACCAGACCGTAGCGCAGCGCCACCACCACCGCCTGGGTCCTGTCCGACACGCCCAGCTTGCCGAACAGCGCGCTGGTATAGTTGCGCACCGTCCCCTCCGAGAGGTACAGCCGCGCGGCGATGTCCGCATTGGTCAGCCCCTGCGCCAGGAGCGCCAGCACCTCCCGCTCGCGGTCCGTCAGGTCGATCTCGACGCCGCCCGGGCTGGCCGGCGCGCTCTGCGACACGCTGCGCAATAGCTTCCCCGCCACCGCCGGGTCAACGTACGACTCGCCCCCCACGGTGCCCTTGATGGCCCGCAGCAGCTCGGCGCGCGGCCGATCCTTCAGCAAATAGCCCGCCGCGCCGCTGCGCACCGCGTCAAACAGCCATTCATCGTCGTCATAGGTCGTCAGCACCAGGACGCGCACCCCCGGGTACTGCTCGCGGATCTTGCGCGTGGCCACGATGCCGTTCATCACCGGCATCTTGAGGTCCATCAGCACCAGGTCGGGCGCGGTGCGGCCCACCAGGTCCAGCGCCTCGGCGCCGTCCGCGGCGCTGCCCACCACACGGATGTCCGGGTCGGAGGCGAGGATGCGCTGCAGCCCCTCGCGGACGATCTCCTGGTCGTCGCAGATGAGCACCCTAATCATCGTGCCCCTCCCAGGCAAAGCGAATGGTCGTGCCCGTGCCCGGCTCCCCCTCCACCTCCAGCGTCCCGCCGACGGAGGCGGCCCGCTCGCGCAGGCCGCGCAGGCCGAACGCCTCGGCGTTGGCGGCGCGGGCGGGGTCGAGCCCGCGCCCGTCGTCGCAGATCGTCAGGATCACTCCGCCCGGCGGCGCAGCCAGCTGCACCGAGGCGTGGGCCGCGTCGGCGTGCCGCACGATGTTCTCCAGCGCCTCTTGGGTGATGCGGTAGAGGCTCTGCTCGACGGTCTGCGGCAGGCGCGGCAGGTCCGCCGGGCAGGCAAACGCCACCGGGATGGCCGCGCGCTCGGCGGCGGCCTGGGCCAGCCCCTCCAGGGCCAGGCGCAGGCCTAGCTCCTCCAACGGGCCGGCACGCAGGGCCTTCAGGGCGCGGCGCGTCTCGTCCAGCCCCACGCGGGTGGTGTGCAGGGAGTGATCCAGCATCTCCTGGGCGGCGGCGTCCTCCAGCCCGAGCACGGTCTTGATCGCCTCCAGGTTGACGGCCAGGCCGCTGAGGGTGTGGGCCAGGGTGTCGTGCAGTTCGGAGGCCAGGCGGTTGCGCTCCCGGCTGACGGCCAGGTCCTCGAGGGTGTTGGCGTACTGCCCCAGGCGCACGTTGGCCTCGATCAGCTTGGCCTGTTGCAGGCGCTGCGTCTCGATCAGGTTGCGGATGATGTACCCGACGACGCCAAAGGCAAAGGCGCGGATGGCCGGCACGCCCAAGAGCGGCAACGTGTCCAGGTTGATGGCGTCGACCACGACCAGGAGGATGACGAGCTCCAGCCCGTTGGCGAACACCGTAAAGGCGATCATGGCGCCCAGGCTGTACTGCCAGGCGATCAGCACCAGCGGCACCAGGAGGATCGGCAGGAGCAGCCAGGAGCGCGAGATGATCAGGCTGACGTCGCCGCTGCCCGGGTCCAAGAGGTAAGTCAGCATGCTGAGCACGGGGAACATCGTCGCGATGACCAGGCCGATCGGCAGGTACCAGCGCTTAAGGCGCTTCTCGAGCCCCGGCCAGGTGAGGTAGCCCGCCAGCGCCACGTAGACGGCCAGGTTGCCGCGGGCCTGCATCTGCATCGACGAGGCCCAGCCGGCCGAGATCAGCGCGTACGCCCACAGGATAGCAAAATACCCCATGGCGACGCGGGAAAAGTAGCGGAAAACCCGCAACAGCCCAGGTTCTACAGGACGGTTCATGGTTCCCATTATACCATGCCCGGGCCCGCCCCGGGCGGGCCCGGGCCGGAATGGTGACGCGCGTCATGCGGGGGATGGCGTGCGTCACCCCGGGAGGTGGCGGGCGGCATCTGTTGCCCGGCGCCGCCCTCCCCTATAGTGGGGTGGGGCTGAGGGGGCTGGGTCCCTGCGCGCTCTTGCCCCTCCGCAGAGTGCCGCCCGGCCCCCCAGCCCGTCTGAGCGAGAGGAGCCCGACCGTGACGACGAACGAACCGGCCGTCCGCGCCGACGGCCTCACCAAGCGCTACTCCGCCCGCTCCGGCGTCGCCGCCGTCGAGGGCCTGAGCCTGCGCGTCCGCCGCGGCATCCTCTTTGGCCTGGTGGGGCCCGACGGCGCCGGCAAGACGACCACCCTGCGCATGCTCTCTTCGGTGATGCTGCCCAGCGACGGGCAGGTCGCGGTGCTGGGCTACGACACGCGCACCCAGCCCGACCGGGTGCGCGCCCACATCGGCTACATGCCGCAGAACTTTAGCCTCTACCCCGACCTCACCGTGGCCGAGAACCTCAACTTCTTTGCCGACATTCAGCAGCTGCCCGCGGCGCGTAAGCCGCAGCGCATCGCCGAGATGTTGGCCTTCACCCGGTTGGCCGATTTCCGCGGGCGCCGGGCGCATACCCTCTCCGGCGGGATGAAGAAAAAGCTCGCCCTGGCCTGCGCCCTCATCCATGAGCCCGAGGTGCTCATCCTCGACGAGCCCTCCACCGGCGTGGACCCCGTCTCACGGCGGGAGCTCTGGGCCATCCTGGCCGAGGTCGTCGGCGGCGGGGTGACCGTGGTCGTCTCCACCCCCTACATGGACGAGGCCGACCGCTGCCATGAGGTGGGCATCCTCTACGGCGGGCGCCTGTTGGCGGCCGGCACGCCCGAGGAGCTCAAGGCGCGCCTGCCCTTCGAGGTGCTGGAGGTCAAGGCCACCCCGCGCAAGACGATGCGCCGCGTGGCTGACGAGGCGCCCGGCATCCTCGACTGGCGCCCCGTCGGAGACACCCTGCGCCTGAGCGTGCCGAACAACGGGGCCGTGCCCCGCGCCCTCGAAACCCTCGACGAACGCCTGCACGCCGCGGGCGCCGAGGTGCTCGTCCTGCGCCGCACCCGCCAGACCATGGAGGACGTCTTTGTGCACCTGGTGAACACCCAGCGGGGGGCGGCGTGAACGCCGTCGTCGTCGACGGGCTGACGCGGCGGTTCGGCGACTTTTCCGCCGTCCGCGACGTGAGCTTCTCCATCCCCCAGGGGGAGGTGTTCGGCCTGCTGGGCCCCAACGGGGCCGGCAAGACGACGACCATCCGCATCCTGTGCGGCATCCTGCTGCCCACGGCGGGGTCGGCGCACGTCCTGGGGTACGACGTGGCCCGCCACCCCAACGAGGTCAAGCGCCGCATCGGCTACATGTCGCAAAAGTTCTCCCTGTACGACGACCTGACCCCGGCCGAGAACATCGCCTTTTACGCGGCCATCTATGGCGTGCCGCGGCGCGAGCGGCGCCAGCGCGTGGCCGAGCTCCTGCGCATGGCCGACCTCGAGGGGCAAGGGCGGCAGCTGACCCGGCATCTTTCCGGCGCCTGGCGGCAGCGGCTGGCGCTGGCCTGCGCCATCGTGCACCGCCCGGCCATGCTCTTCCTGGACGAGGCCACCGCCGGCGTCGACCCGGTGGCGCGGCGAGAGTTCTGGGACCTGATCTACCGGCTGGCGGGGGAGGGGGTCAGCGTCCTGGCCACCACCCACTACATGGACGAGGCCGACTATTGCAACACCATCGGCATGATGTACGAGGGGGAACTCGTGGCGCTGGCCAGCCCCGAGGCGCTCAAGGAGCGCCTGCCGGGCGTGCTGGTACAGATCGACTGTGACCGCCCCGCCCAGGCGGCCGACCTGCTGGCCGGCCTGCCGTGGGCGCGCAACGCCTCGGTGCACGGTGCGCTGGTGCACCTGACCCTGGGGGACGCGGCCGACCTCCCCCGGGCGCGCCAGGCGCTGGCCGCCGCCGGGCACGCCGTCTCCTCCTGTGAGGTCATCCAACCCTCTCTCGAGGACGTTTTCATCGCCATGGTGCACGAGCGGCAGGCCGCCGGGCCCGTCAACCCCAACGACAGGAGGCTGGCATGAGCCGTCTGTGGACGATCATGCGCAAAGAGATCTACCACATCTGGCGCGACCCGCGCACCCTGGGCATGATCCTGGCGCTGCCCGCCCTGCTCTTGGCCCTGCTGGGCTACGGCGTCTCTGGTGAGACGCGCGACACCCGCCTGGCCGTGGTGGACCTGGCCCGCAGCGACACGAGCCGCTGGTACGTGGACCGCTTTACCGCCAGCAGCGACTTTTTCCAGGCTTACGACGCCCTCAGTGAGGCGGCCCTCATCGACCTCATCGACCGCGACAAGGTCGATGTTGGCATCCTGATCCCCGAGGATTTCGACCGGCGCCTGGCCGGGCAAGAGTCGGCCGTCGTGCAGATCTACATCGACGGCTCGATGAACCCCACCGACGCGATGACCGTCCAGCTCAAGCTAGGGGCCATCTCGCAGATGGCCGCGCAGGATATCCTCGTGCGGCGGGTGGAGCGTTCCGGGCAGGCCGGCGGCCTGAACCTGCCGGTGCAGGGCATCCTCAAGACCCTCTACAACCCCGACGGCGACCGCCAGCTGTACATGGTGCCGGGGCTGATGGCCATTCTCCTGCAGATCCAGACCCTGATCCTCTCGGCGCTGGCCATCGTGCGCGAGCGCGAACAGGGCACCATGGAGCAACTCATCGTGACGCCGGTGCGCTCCTGGGAGCTGATGCTGGGCAAGATCATCCCCTACCTGGTGGTCAGCGTGTTCAACCTGTTCGCGCTGGTCTGGCTGAGCCAGATCCTCTTTGGCGTGCGGGTGGCCGGCAGCCTGGGCGTGCTGGTGGGGCTGAGCACCGTGTTCATCGTCGGGTCGCTGGCCATGGGCGTGCTGATCTCGACGATCTCCCAGTCGCAGATGCAGGCCATCTACATCTCGGTGTTCCTGGTGTTGATCCCGGCCATCATCATCTCGGGGTTGATGTTCTCCCGTGAGAGCATGCCGGCGGCTACCTATTGGTACTCCGAACTGCTGCCGATGACCCACTATCTGGAGATCACTAGCGGGATCATCGTGCGGGGGGTGGGGCCCGAGACGCTCTTCTGGTCGTCGACGGTGCCGCTCCTGGTTCTCAGCGCGGTCTATCTGGCCGCCAGCATGGCGGTGTTCCGCAAGCGCCTGTAGCGCGGTGAAGGAGAATAGCATGAAGCGAAACGCGATCAAGACGCTCGGCGCGCTGGGCCTGGCCCTGCTCCTCGTGAGTGGCTGCGCCGCCGCCGCCGACGACGAACTGGCCGGCACGGGCTTTCTCTCCGCGGCGGAGGTCGCCATCGCCCCGGAGCTGAGCGGGCGGGTGGCCTCGGTCGAGGTGCGCGAGGGGGAGGCGGTCACCGCCGGGCAGGTGCTCTTCCGGCTGGACGCCGAGATACCCCAGGCCCAGCGCGACCAGGCCGCGGCGGCCGTCGACGTGGCCGAGGCCGCCCTCACCGCCGCGCGGGCCCAGGCGGCCAGCGCCCAGGCCCAGTACGACGCGGCCGTCCTCGGCGCCCGCGCCCAGGACGCCGAGGCGCGCGCCGCCGCCTGGAAGGGCACCCCGCCCAAGGAGTACCGCCCGGCCTGGTACTACCAGAAGGCCGAGCTCCTCACCGCGGCCCAGCGGGAGGTCGATGCGGCCCAGAGCGCCCTCGACTATGCCCGGGCCGACCTGGAGGCCGAGCAGCGCCGCGCCTCCAGCCAGGATTTCGTCGCTGCCGAGGCCCGCCTGGCCGCCGCGCAGGGCGCCTACACCACCGTGCAGGCCACCTACGCGCAGGCCAAGTCTGCCGGCAGCAACACCCTCTTGACCGCCGCCCAGGAACGGCTGGACGCGGCCAAGGCCGAGCTCGACGCGGCCCGACTGGACTATGAGCACATGCTGACGAGCGCGGCCGCCGAGTCGGTGGTGATGGCGCGGGCGCGGGTTGCCGTGGCGCGCGCCACGCTCGACAACGCCCGCGATGCGCTCCTGCGCCTGCAGACGGGCGACGATTCTCCCCAGGTGACGGCCGCGCGCGCCGCCGTCGCGGCGGCTGAGGCGGCCGTCGGCCAGGCGGAGGCCGGCCGCGCCCAGGCCGTGCAGGCCCTGCGCCTCGCCGAGGCCGCGCTGGAGCGCACGGCCGTCGCCGCCCCCGCCGACGGCGTGGTGCTGGCCCGCAACCTCGAGGCCGGGGAGATCGCCGTGGCCGGCGGCACGGTGATGCGCGTGGCCCCGTTGGATACGCTCGAGCTGGTCGTCTACCTCCCCGAGGACCGCTACGGCCGGGTGCTGCTGGGGGACCGCGTCTCTCTGACGGTGGATTCGTACCCCGCGCAGGCCTTTGGCGGGACGGTGGTGCACATTGCCGACGAGGCCGAGTTCACGCCGCGCAACGTGCAGACGGAGGCGGGGCGCAAGGCGACGGTCTACGCCGTCAAGATCGCGGTGGCCAACCCGGGGCACCTGCTCAAGCCGGGCATGCCGGCCGACGTGACCTTCCCAGCCTCCGCCGCCCGCTAGCCGCCGAACCGGCAGCTCCACGAACTGCGACGGGAGGGGAGAAGAGAGACAGTCACGACCCCCGGGGTCTTCCGGGCGCGCTGGCCCGTCCGCGGGCCGCGCGGCCGGGACCCCGGGGGTCTAAAGGCGGCAAGCCCTCCGCAGGGACGCGTCAAGACGGGAGGGGACAAGAAGAGAGACAGGATTAACAGGATTTACAGGATTCTCGGATTTGCAGCCAGGAACTCTTGCCATCTGCGTCCTAATCCTGTAAATCCTGTCAATCCTGTATTCCTCTCCTCCTCCGCTCCCCGCCATGGCGGGAGGGGAGAAGAGAGACAAGAAGAGAGACAGGATTAACAGGATTTACAGGATTCTCGGATCTGCAGATAGGAACTCTTGCTATCTGGGTCCTAATCCTGTAAATCCTGTCAATCCTGTCTGTCTTAAAATCCTGTCCTCTTTTCTGTTAAACCTCTAGCACAAACCGCCGGACGGAAAAGCAGTCGTGGCCGGAGAACACCAGCCAGCCCTCACGGCCGTCCGCGGAGAGCCACTTGGTCGGCACGACGCCCATCTCCCCGGGGCCCACGTCCCAGGCCGTCGTATAGTAGGCCGCCCGCCAGGGGCCCCAGGGCTCCGGCGCCTCGTACAGCCCGAACCCGCCGCGAAAGCGCGTGTCCACCTCTCCGCCCGGCAGGGGCACGTTCTGCCACCACAGATACCGCCCCAGCGCCTCGTTGTACGCCACGCTCGAGCGCGCGCAGGCCCCCGCGTGCGTGAACACGGCGCCCCGCGCGGCAACGTCGGCGCTCCACAGCGGCGCGCCCGCCGCGTCCAGCCGCACGAAAAAGCTCCAGGCCTCCCGCTCCCTGAGGCGCTCCAGCGGCGCCCGCGCCAGGATAAAGCGGTCCGCCGGCACGTAGGCCGAGTCGCTATCGCTCGAGAACACATAGGCGTACTCGTCGCGCGCCCCGGCGTTGTCCTGCCCATAGTTCAGGAAGGTCGGGTAGCCCATGCTCTCGGTAAAGCGCCAGCCGGCCCACTGCCAGGTGCGGGCGCCATCCTCTGACCAGGCCAGCACGGCGTTCCCGGCGTTGCGGCAGAGCATATACAGCACCCCGCCGGCCGCCAGGAGGCCGCTCGCCTTGGCCCCGCGGGCGCCCATGCCGAGGTTCTCGCCGCTGGCGGAGCGCACGTTGAACCCCGCAAAGCGCGGCGGCCTGCCCTCCACCCGGGCGAACCCCAGCCCCAGCTTGACGCCTGTGAACGGCTCAAACCCCTGTCCGTCGCCATAGGCGGTCAGCAGGTGGCCATCGCGGGCCCAGGTGACGGGCCAGTTGTCCGAGTCGTACGCTTTGCGCACGATCGTCGACGGCGCGTCCCAGCGCACCGCGCGGATGGCCGTCGAGCGCGGGCAGGGCGCGGCGGCCCAGTCGTCCTCGGTCTGGTCGATGAGGGTGTCGACCAGGGGGGCGGCCAGGTGGCAGCGCAGGTCGGCCCAGTAGTCGGAATCGGGGTCGTGCCCGAGCCGGTCCCCGAAGCGCACCACGATCAGGTCCAGGCTGGGGACCACCAGCAGCACCTGATGCCCGGCGCCGGAGCCCATAAAGGCGTCGCGGGGCAGCTCCGTCCAGCGGCCGTCGGCGTTCAGCCACCAGCAGAGGCCCGGCGTCAGGGTGGGCGACGCCTCCGAGTAGGGCGGGGGCGGGGTGCCCGCAGGGCGCAGCATCGTGCGGACGGCCTCTTCCGGCAGGACCTGGCGCCCCGCCCAGCGCCCGCCGCGCAGCATCAGGAGGCCCACCGCCGCCGCCGCCCGCGCCGAGAAAGCCCCGCCGCCCCAGTTGGCCACTAGGTTCAGGCCGTTCACCCGGAAGGTGCGCCCATAGCCGACGGACCACTCCTCCGCGGGCACGCCGAGCGGGCCCATCACCCGTTCGCCAAGGAGCCTGCGCACATCCCCCTGGGCGCTGCCCGCCAGTGCCGCCGTGACGGCGTAGGAGAGCATGGCCATGCCCGGGTTCGAGTAGGCGTACCCCGTGCCGGGGCGAAAGATGAAGGGGGCCTGGTCGCGCGCGAGGGTAAAGGGGTCCGGCTCCTGCCGCCAAAAGGCCTCCATCCAGCCGCCCAGGGCGAAATGGTCTATGCCGGGCGCCTCGGCGTCCTGCAGCCCGGAGGAGTGCGTGGCCAGCTGCCGCACGGTGACCTCCCCCCTGAGCGGGTGCCCCCGCCATTCCGGAACGTAGCGGGCCACCGGGTCGTCGAGGGCCAGGAGGCCGTCGGCCAGGGCCACCAGGAGCGACATCCCCCCCACCAGCGCCTTGGCCAACGAGGCGCTGCCGTGGCAAGAGGCGGCCGTGCGCCCGGGGGCGTGCCACTCGTGGACGATCTCTCCCCCCCGCACGATGAGGAGGTCGCTGGTGCGCCGGGCGGCGAGGGCCTCACGGTAGGCCGTCAGGCGCGGGGCAGACATGCGCTGCCGTTCGGGAGGGACGGCCTCCCAGGTGGTCAGGTCGGGCATGGGGCGGCTCTCCTTGTGCCGAAAGGTTCAGCCAAACGCGGCGCGCAGAGCGCGGACGTCGTCGGCCGTGGTGACGGAGCGGCCGAACTCGGCCGGGCGCAGCGCCCCGCCCATAAAGCAGTGCGGGTTGCGGTAGCGCATGGGGCCGTCGACCAGGGTGGCGATATGGACGTGCACCTCCCGCGCGCCGGTGGCAGAGAGGATCCGCCCGACGTTCCGCGGCGTGACGCCGCCCCCCGGCATGACGATGAGGCGCCCCGCCGCGCGGCGCACCAGCTCGGCGATGAGGTCCATCCCGGCCAGGGCGCTCTCCTCCTGGCCGGAGGTGAGCAGCCGGTCGACCCCGAGGGCCAGGAGCGCCTCGAGCGCGGCGTAGGGGTCGCGGGCCATGTCAAAGGCGCGGTGGAAGGTGACCGTCAGGGGGCGGGCGGCCTCGATCAGGGCGCGGGTGCGGGGCAGGTCGACGTCGCCCTCGGGCGTGAGCAGGCCGATGACGACGCCACTGGCGCCGGCCCCCTTGGCGGCGGCCACGTCGCGGCGCATCGCGTCGAACTCGGCCTCGCTGTAGACGAAATCGCCGCCGCGCGGGCGGATGATGACGTTGACGGGGATGGCCAGGCGCTCACAGGCCAGCGAGATGGTGCCGATGGAGGGGGTGATGCCGCCCTCGAGGAGGTCGGCGCACAGCTCGACGCGGCCGGCGCCGCCCTGCTGGGCGGCGAGGGCGGCCTCGACCGAATCGACGCACATCTCGAGGAGGACGTCGGCGGGCAGGGGGGCGGGGTGACTCATGGCTGGGGCCTCCGTGTTCGGCGCGGGACGACGGGGCCATGGTACCGCCCGGCGCGGCCAGGCGCAAGGGCGGGGCGGCCTGGCCGCGTCCGCCCGGCCGGCGGCGAGCCTGTCGCCTCCGCCCGGCGAGACCCCGCAGTAGACGGCATGCCGCCCGCCTTGTCATTCCGAGGTCCGCCTAGGCCGTCTGCGGCCCGGAATCTCGTCTTTGCCTAGCTTTGCACCCAGCAAGGCGAGGACGAGGTCCCGGCCGGCGGACCGGCTGCTCGAAGCTCGTCGGGACGACAAGGCGCGAGGCCTGCCGCGGCCGTTCGGCCGGGCGCCGGCGAGCCTCTGAGCCGGCCTAGGGCCTCGCAGCGCAAGAGCGGCGCTGGGGCGCCGCACTCCATGTCGGCCCGCCGCGCGCACCGCGTTTTCACGCCTGCCGGTGTGCGGCCCGGCGCACATGACGACTCCGCACCGGCCCGCCGCGCGCACCCCTTGACCCGCCCTCCCCCGGCGCTATAATGCCGGCGCGGCGGGCGGAGGGCGCCCGCCCCTAGCCCACACGGAGGTCCCACGTGCCGTTCGAGGTCCGCCTGCCCCGCCTCAGCCCCGGCATGCAGCAGGGCATCATCGTCCAGTGGCTCGCGGCCGCCGGGGAGACAGTCACCAAGGGCCAGCCACTCGTCCAGGTCGAGTCGGACAAGGCCCTGCTCGACGTGGAAGCCCCCGCCGACGGCCGCCTGGCCCGCATCGAGCAGCCCAAGGGCAGCAAGGTCCCCGTCGGCGCTCTGCTCGCCGTGATCGATTGAGCCCGCGCCTGCCCCGGCGCTCCGCCCGTTAGCGCCAGAAAGGATGGCCCGCGATGAAGGCCCTGATGAAGACCCAGCCCAGCCGAGGAGCCGTCCTGGCGGACGTGCCCGTGCCCGCCATCGGCCCGCATGACCTGCTCGTGCGCGTCCAGGCGGCGGCCATCTGCGGCACCGATAACCATATCTACGAGTGGACCCCTTGGGCCCAGGAACGCCTCCACCTGCCCATGATCTTTGGGCACGAGTACTGCGGCGAGGTGGTCGAGGTCGACGCCAACGTGGCCGGCTTTGCCGTCGGCGACCTGGTCGCGGCCGAGACGCATATCCCCTGCCTGCAGTGCCACCAGTGCCGCACCGGCCGCCAGCACACCTGCGAACAGATGCGCATCATCGGCGTGCACGTTGACGGCGCCTTTTCCGAGTACGCCGCCCTCCCGGCCGCCTGCGCCTGGAAGCTAGCCCCCGGCACCTCGCCCGACCTCGGCGCCATCCTGGAGCCGATCGGCGTGGCCGCCAACGGCCTGTTCAAGGATCGCATAGACGGCGCCAGCCTGGCCGTCATCGGCTGCGGGCCGATCGGCATCTTTTGCGCCCAGATGGCCATCGCCGCCGGCGCCCGGCGCCTCTTCGTCACCGACGTCAGCGACTACCGGCTGGAGATGGCCCGCCGCATCGTCCCCCAGGCCACGGCCCTCAACCCCAAGCATGACGACGTCCGCGCCGCCGTCGCCGACGCCACCCTCGGCCGCGGGCTCGACGTGGTCATCGAGCTGAGCGGCTCGGGCCCCGGCATCGCCCAGGCCTTCGACCTCTTGCGCAAGGGGGGGCGCGTCTCGCTGGTGGGGCTGCCGGCGGCGCCGATCACGCTGGAGATGACCTCGGCCATCATCTACCGGGAGGCGGTGGTCTACGGCTCCACCGGCCGCCTGATGTGGGACACCTGGTACCAGGTCGACGCGCTCCTGCGTGATAACCGCTTTGACCCGTTGCCGGTGATCACCCATCGCTTCCCGCTGGAGGACTATGCCCAGGCGCTGGAGCTGACCCTCTCCGGCCAGGCCGGCAAGGTGCTCCTCTATCCGTAGGGCGGCTGGCTCTGCACAAAGGGGTGACGGAGATGCCCAACATCGCCCTGATCGCCGATGACCTGACCGGCGCCATGGACGCGGGCCTGCAGTTCGGCAAGCGCGGGCTGCGTGCGTTGGTGCCCCTGGGGTGGCAGGCCCTTCCGGATGCGGAAGTGCTGGTGGTCGATACCGACACGCGCGAGGCCACCGCGTCCGAGGCGCACCGCCGCGTGGGCCTGGTGGCCGGGGCGCTCTGCGGGCGGACCTTGTTCAAGAAGGTCGATTCCACCATGCGCGGCAACGTCGGCTATGAGCTGCGTGCCCTGCTCGAGGTGCTCTCCCCGCGGGCCATCGTCGTGGCGCCGGCCTTCCCCGGCGGGGGGCGCGCCACGGTCGACGGCGTCCTGCGGGTGGACGGGCGGCCGCTGGAGCTGACCGCCTTTGCCCGCGACCCGCGCTGGCCGATGAAGCAGTCGCACCTGCCCACCCTCCTCACCCAGCAGGCCGGGCGCGAGGTGGGGCTGGTGCCCCTCTCTGCCGTGGAGCGCGGGCCCCAGGCGTTGGCCGCGGCGCTGGAGGGGTGCGCGGAGCCGCTTATCGTCGTCGACGCCGTCTCGGCGGCGCACTTGAACGTCATCGCCACGGCGCTGGTGGCCCTCGGAGAGGGGTGGCTCCCCTGCGGGTCGGCCGGGTTGGCCGGCGCCTGGGCCGATGCGCTGCTTCCGGGCCGGGCCACGCCCTGGCCCCTCCCGCCGGCGGGGCGCGGGCCGCTCCTGGTGGCCGCCGGCAGCCGCAACGAGGTCACCGTCGCCCAGCTACGCCGCGCCCTGGAAGAGCGCGCTCTCCCCTGCGTGCAGCTCGACCCCGCCCACTGGTGGGACCCGGCCCGCGAGGTGGCCCGCCTGGCCGAGGCCTGCCTGGGGGCCCTCGGCCGCGGGGAGGATGTGCTCCTGACGGCCTCCTTCATCGCCCTGGTGGCCGGCCGAGGGGAGGCGGTGGCGGACCTCATGGGGCGCACCGTGGCGACCGTGGCGGCGCACCAGCGGCTGGGGGGCCTCTTTCTCACCGGGGGGGACATCGCCGTGGCCGTCTGCCGGGCGCTGGGTGCCGAGGCGCTCAGCATCCAGCACGAGGTGCAGCCCGGCGTCCCGGGCGGCCAACTGGTCGGCGGGCGCGCCGCTGGCCTGCCCGTGGTGACCAAGGCGGGCGGCTTTGGCGACCCGCGCGCCCTGCTCGACGCGCTGGATTACCTGCACGGCCGGCAGTCCGCCGCGGGATAGGGCTCCGCGGCAGTATCGATAGGCTCGGGGGCAGGCGCTCTGCCCCGCATCACCAACCGGAGGACGTCATGATCAAGCTTGGCTGCATGTCCCTGTCGTACAAGGACGAGTTTGCCGCGGGCCGGCTCGACCTGGAGGGCTTCATCGAGCGGGCCTACGCCCTGCGCCTCGATGGGATCGACATCCACACCCGCGCGCTGGCCTCCACCGAGCCGGCCTACCTGCGCAATATCCGCTGGAAGGCCATGCAGCGCGGCCTGGCCCTCTCGTACATCGGCGTCTCCAACGACTTTGGCAAGGCCGAGGCCGCCCTCGACGAGGAAGTGGCCAAGGCCAAGGGCTGGATCGACGTGGCCTCCTTTATGGAGATCCCCCTGGTGCGGGTGTTCGCCGCCTGGATCCACGATGACGAGCCGCGCGAGGTCGTCTGGGCGCGCATGATCCCGCGGCTGCGCGAGCTGGCCGAGTACGGCGAGGAAAAGGGCGTCTGGATCGGCCTGCACAACCACAACCACGGCTGCGTGACGGCCACCGGCCCCGACGTGCTGCGCATCCTAGAGGAAGTGGACCACCCCTACTTTACGCACATCCTGGATTGCGGGCAGTACGTCGGCTCGCCGGGGGCGTCGGGCTCGCGCGGGGTGGAGGATCCCTCGCTCGACTTTTACGGGAGCATCGCGCTGACGGCGCCCTACGCCGTGCACGTGCGCGCCAAGGTGTACCGCATCCAGACGGGCGAGGAAAAGTGGCTGAACTACCCGCGGATTCTAGAGATCCTGCGCGGGGTGAACTATAACGGCTGGATGAGCATCGTCTACGAGGGGCAGGATGCCGAGGCGGAGGCCACGGCGGTGCCCAAGGCGGTGGCCTACCTGCGGCGGGTGATCCAGGAGTCCGGCCTGGGCGCGTAGGAGAGGCGCACGACCCTCGGGCAACACGACCCCCGGGGTCTGCCGGCCGTCCGTGGCCGGGACCCCGGGGGTCTGAAGGCGGGGAGCCTCGCTGCTGCGACCAGGGCTCGCCGGGCGATCCCTCAGCCCCGCAGCGCGCCATCCGCCCCGCGCGTGGCGCGGCCGGCGCGGAGTTCCCCCTCGAGCCAGGCGGCCACCTGCCGGTCGTGCCGGGGCGAGGGGGCGTAGCCCCCCTCGGCTGCGGCCGACGCGGCCAGCGCCGCGGAGCCCGCCGCCCCCTGGGCCAGCGCCCTCCGGCAGGCCGCCTCCCACTCCTCCAGCCCCGCCAGGCTGGCCTCGATCTCCGCCAGGCCGCCGGCCCGGTCCGTGAGCGGCCGGTGCGATGAGACGAACACCTGAAAGTCCAGCGCCCGCAGCGCCTCGAGCGCCCGCCGGTAGGCGGCTGGGTTGGCCCCGAAGGGCGTGCTGCGCAGGCCGTCGGGGCCCGCCACGGGGGCGCCCATCACCGATTCCCCCTGCACTAGCGCCCGGCCGGCCGGCTCGTACAGGGCGATGTTCCCGGCCGTGTGCCCGGGGGCGTGGATCACCCGCAGCGTCAGCCCCTTGAGGTCGATCTCGTCCCCATCCTGCAAGACGCGCTGCACCGGCACATGGGCGCCGCAGCGGGCCAGCAGGGCGCGGATGCGCTCCGGGTCCGATAGGCCGTAGACGCTCGTCGCCAGGGTGTGGTGGTCCTCGATGGCCGGCGCGTCGGCGGCGTGGGCGGCAAAGGTGGTCAGCTCGCCCGAGGCGGTGAACACCTCGCCGTTGCCGCCGATGTGGTCGGCGTGGGCGTGCAGGTTGATGACCAAGTGCAGGTCGACCGCGCCGATGCCGCGCTCCTCGAGGGCCGGCAGGATGGTGGCCGTGGGGCAGCCGGCCACGCCGGTATCCACCAGGGCGTGGCGCCCGCCGGTAAAGAGGGCCACGTTGATCTGCCGGGTCCCCTCAAAGGGGGTGTCGATGATCTCCAGGCCGGGATAGACGCGCATCTTGCCTCCCTGCGGGCCGGCTGCCCTGCGGAACCGTGTGGCGATATTATGCCACGCCGCTGGCAGCGGGTCCATCGCGGGGGAGGGGGAAGAGAGACAGGATTCACAGGATTCACAGGATTGGGGGAGGTACCGCGCCACCCCTCTCCTGGCCCAGCAGACTGGGCTTGGCGGGAGAGGGCCGGGCGTGAGGGCTGCGCGACGAAGCTAGTCAAAGACGTGATCCCGGGCCGGTGACGGCCTGTCGGCCGATCTCGTCGCGATGGCACGCCGGCTGGCTCGCCGCCCCCCCTCGCCTCCCTTCCCCTCATCCCCAAGCCTGTGAATCCTGTGAATCCTGTAAATCCTGTAAATCCTGTCTCTCTTCCTCTTCCTCCTCCCTCCTCCCTCCCCCTTCTCCCGCAGCCCCCAACCCGCCAGAGTGCAAAATGGCGCCGGATAGGGTACAATAGCGGACGGTGGCCACGGCTGGGCGGGCACGCCGCCCGCCTGACAGGAGCACAGCAAGGAGTCGCCATGCTGAAGGGTCTGACGCTGGACTGCGAACGCGAGCGTGCGCGCATCGTGGCCTTTATCCGCGACCAACTCGCCGCGGCCGGCTACTCCCGCGTGGTGCTGGGCCTCTCCGGCGGGCTCGATTCGGCGCTCACCGCCGCCCTCTGCGTTCAGGCGCTGGGGGCCGCCAACGTCCACGCCGTCACCATGCCGCACCGCACCTCCAACCCCGAGAGCGAGCTGCACGCCACCGCCCAAGCCCGCGCCCTCGGGCTTGACCCGCTCCGCTTTGACATCACCGGCGTCGTCGAACCGTACCTCGCCGACCCGTCCATTACCGACCTGCGCCGCGGCAACCTGATGGCCCGCGCCCGCATGATGACCCTCTTTGACCAGGCTGCCGCCCTGCGCGCCCTGGTGGCCGGCACCTCCAACCGCACCGAGTACCTGCTCGGCTACTTTACCATGTTCGGTGATTCGGCCGCTTCCTTTGAGCCGCTCATGCACCTGTACAAGTGCCAGGTCAAGGCCCTCTCTCGCCACGTCGGCGTGCTGGAAGTGATCGTGAACAAGGCGCCCTCCGCCGACCTGTGGCCCGGGCAGACCGACGAGGGCGAGCTCGGCTATACCTACGCCGAGGCCGACGCCATCCTGTACCTCCTCACCGAGCGCGCCCTGCCGCCGCCCGAAGTGGCCGCGCGGGGCTATGCCCTCGCCACGGTCGAGGCCGTGCAGCGCAAGATGAGGTCCACGGCCTTCAAGAGGGTCCCTCCGCCGTTCCTGTCTACCGATGGTCGCCACGCGCTCTAGTGTTCGGGGGGTTCCATGCCATACGTTTCCAACGCCCTGCTCGTTCTCGAGGACGGCAGCGCTTTCCCGGGGCAGTCGCTGGGCGCCCGGGGTGAGTTCGTCGGTGAGGTCGTCTTTCACACCGCGATGACCGGGCACCAGGAGATCCTCTGCGACCCGGCCTATGCCGGGCAGATGATCGTCTTTACCTGCCCGCATATCGGCAACGTCGGCGTCAACGCCGAGGATAACGAATCGCCCCGCCCGCAGGCCGGCGCCGTCCTGGCCCGCCAGATCACGGCGGTGCCCAGCAACTGGCGCGCCGAGCGCCCCCTGGCCGGCTGGCTCGGCGAGCACGGCGTGCCCGCCCTGGCCGGTATCGACACGCGCCGCCTGACCCTGCTCCTGCGCGAGCAGGGCACCCTGCGCGGCGCGCTCTCTACCGAGAACCTCGACGCCGACCGCCTGCTGGCCATGGCCCGCTCGGCGCCGCAGCCGGGCAGCCTGCCCCTCGTCGACGCCGTCACCTCCCCGGAGGTGCGCCCCTGGACGGAGCCGCTCCCTTCCGCCTGGGACCCGGCCGTCTCGCTCCAGGCCCCCCACGACCCGACCGCCGGCCCGCCGCCGCACCTCGTCGTGGTGGATTGCGGCACCAAAGAGGCCATCCTGCGCCACCTGGTGACCCTCGGGGCCCGGGTGACGGTGGCCCCCGCCGGCCTCACCGCCGACGAGATCCTGGCCCTGGGCCCCGACGGGGTGCTGATCTCCTCCGGCCCTGGGGACCCGCGCGCGGCCGCCGCCACGGTCGAGGCGGCCCGCGCCCTGCTGGGCCGCGTGCCGCTCTTTGGCATCGGCCTGGGGATGGGCGTCATCGGCCTGGCCGCCGGCGCCGGCATCCTGCGGCTGCCGGCCGGGCACCACGGCTGCAACCACCCTGTGCAGAACACGGCCAGCGGCAAGATCGAGATCACCGCGCAGAACCACTCCTACGCGGTCGATGCCGCCTCGCTCGAGGGGCTGCCCCTGCAGGTGACGCACGTCAACCTGACGGACGGCACCGTCGAGGGGCTGCGCCATACGACGCTCCCGGCCTGGGGCGTCCAGTACCTGCCGGAGGGCTCTCCGGGCCCGCACGACGCGCTGCACCTCCTGGGCCAGTTCGTCGCCAAGGTCCGCCTCAGGTAGAGCTCCTTTCCGACCCCCCACGTCGCCGTGAGGCCCCCCGGCAATGCTGCCCCCCGCGCCAGGCGTCGCGCTGGACCGTTCATCCTAGCGGCCCGCATGGGCCGTGCGTAACTAGCCTAGCACGCGTACGACGAGGCGGCCGGCCGCCGCCCTGTCTTGGTGAGGACCCAATATGCCCAAAAGAACCGACATCCATAGCGTCATGATCATCGGGTCGGGGCCGATCGTCATCGGCCAGGCCTGCGAGTTCGACTACTCCGGCACCCAGGCCTGCAAGGCCCTCCGTGAGGAGGGCTACCGCACCATCCTGGTCAACTCCAACCCGGCCACTATCATGACCGACCCCGAGGTGGCCGATGCCACCTACATCGAGCCGCTCACCGTCCCCGTGGTCGAGCGGATCATCGCCCGCGAACGGCCGGACGCCCTGCTCCCCACCATGGGCGGGCAGACGGGCCTCAACCTGGCCATCGATCTGGCCCGCGCCGGCATCCTCGCGCGGTACGGCGTCGAGCTGATCGGCGCCGACGCCCACGCCATCGACTGCGCCGAGAGCCGCAGCGCCTTCCGTGAGGCCATGCAGGACATCGGCCTGGAGGTGCCCCGCAGCCGCATCGTCACCTCGGCCGCCGACGCCCGCGAGGCGCGCGAGGAGATCGGCTTGCCCGCCATCCTGCGCCCCTCCTACACCCTGGGCGGCACGGGCAGCGGCATCGCCTACAACCGCGATGACTATGACCGCCTCATCGTCCGCGGGCTGGAGGCCAGCCCCGTCCATCAGGTCCTCGTGGAAGAGTCGGTCATCGGCTGGAAAGAGATCGAGATCGAGGTGATGAAGGACGCCGCCGGCGCCTTTATCGTCATCTGCTCCATCGAGAACCTGGACGTGATGGGCATCCACACCGGCGAGAGCATCACCGTGGCCCCGGCCCTCACCTGTACCGACAAGGAATACCAGGCCATCCGCGACATGTCGCGCCGTATCATCAACCGGATCGGGCTGACGGCGGGCGGCGCCAACCTGCAGTTCGCCGTGGACCCCCAGACGGGCCGCACCCTGGTCATCGAGGTGAACCCGCGCGTCTCGCGCTCCTCGGCGTTGGCCTCCAAGGCCACCGGCTTTCCGATCGCCAAGGTGTCGACCAAGCTGGCCGTGGGCTACCGCCTCGACGAGCTGCTGAACGACATCACCAAGGTGACGCCGGCCCTCTTTGAGCCGACCATCGACTATGTGGTGGCCAAGATCCCCCGCTGGAACATGGAAAAGTTCCCCCAGGCCGACGACACCCTCGGCACGCAGATGAAGTCCGTGGGGGAGGTGATGGCCATCGGCCGCACCTTTGGTGAGGCGCTCCTCAAGGGGGTCTCCTCCCTCGAAGACGGCCGCGACGGGATCTTTTGCCCCAACCTGGCCCACGCCCCCCTCGACGAGATCCGCCACAACCTGCGGGTGCCCACGCCGCGGCGCCTGTACTACCTGCCCGCCGCGCTCGACGCCGGCCTCACCATCGATGAGATCAACGAGCTGAGCCACATCGACCCCTGGTTCCTGCGAGAGATCGCCGCCCTCTGCGCCCTGCGCGACAGCATCGCCGGCCGCCCGCTCGAGGCGCTCGACGCCGAGGAACTGCGCGCCATCAAGCGGGCCGGCTTTTCCGACGCGCTGATCGCCCGGCTGCTCAGCCCCGCCGTCGACGAGCTGGACGTGCGCGCCCGCCGCAAGGCCCTCGGCGTGCTCCCCGGCTACTCGCGGGTGGATACCTGCGGCGGCGAGTTCGCGGCCCAGGTGGACTATCTCTACTCCACCTACGAGGGGGGGCAGGAGGTGGCACCGTCCGATGGCGAGAAGATCATCGTCCTCGGCTCTGGCCCCAACCGCATCGGCCAGGGGATCGAGTTCGACTATTGCTGCACCCAGGCCTCCTTCGCCTTCCAGGCCATGGGCTATGAGACCATCATGGTCAACTGCAACCCGGAGACGGTGTCGACCGACTATGACGTCTCGGACCGGCTCTACTTTGAGCCGCTCACCCTCGAGCACATCCTGAACATCGTTGACCTGGAGCAGCCGGCCGGCGTGATCGTCCAGTTCGGCGGGCAGACGCCGCTGAAACTGGCCCGCCGCCTGGCCCAGCAGGGCGTGCCGATCCTGGGCACCTCGCCCGATGCCATCGACCTCGCCGAAGACCGCGAGCGCTTTGGCGACTTTATGCGCGAGCTGGGCCTGCCCATGCCCGAGCACGGCATCGCCCACAACGAGGAGGAGGCCTTTGCCGTCGCCGAGCGGATCGGCTACCCGGTCATCGTGCGCCCCTCCTACGTGCTCGGCGGGCGGGCCATGGCCATCGTCTATGACCGCGCCGCCCTGGCCCAGTACATCCGCTCGGCCGTGCTGGTGGCCGAGGATACCCCCATCCTGATCGACCGCTTCCTCGAGGACGCCTTTGAGATGGACGTCGACTGCGTCTCCGACGGGGTTGACGTGCGCATCGCCGCCATCATGGAGCAGATCGAGCTGACCGGCGTCCACTCGGGGGATTCGGCCTGCGTCATCCCCACCGTGATGGTCACCGAGGAGGCGCTGGAGACGCTGCGCGACTACACCCGGCGGCTGGCCCGCGGCCTGCAGACGGTCGGCTGCCTGAACGTGCAGTACGCCATGAAGGACGGGGTCGTCTACGTGATCGAGGCCAACCCGCGCGCCTCGCGGACGGTGCCCTACGTCAGCAAGGCCACCGGCGTGGCCTGGGCCACGGTGGCCTGCCAGATTGCGGCCGGCCGGCGCCTGGCCGACCTCAACGTGCCCGACGAGCCACGCCTGCAGGGCCACTTTGTCAAGGAAGTGGTGCTGCCGTTTATCAAGTTCCCCGGTGAGCCGGCCATGCTGGGGCCGGAGATGCGCTCCACCGGTGAGGTCATGGGCATGGACGATTCCTTCGGCATGGCCTTCGCCAAGAGCCAGATGGCGGCGGGGAACTCCTTGCCGACCAAGGGGACCGTCTTTCTCTCGGTGAACGACCGAGACAAGGCCAACCTGATCCCCACGGCCCGCGAGCTGGCCGGCCTGGGCTTCCACCTGGTGGCCACCCGCGGGACGGCCCGCGCCCTGCGCGCGGCGGGGCTCGAGGTGGACGACATCCTCAAGGTCTCGGAGGGGCGGCCCAACGGCGTTGACGGCGTCATCAACGATGAGATCGACCTGATCCTCAACACGCCGCTGGGCAACCGCTCCTTCTCCGACGAGCACGTCCTGCGGCAGGTGGCCATCGCCAACGGCGTGCCGGTGTTGACGACGCTTTCGGCGGCGCGGGCCGCCACGCAGGCCATCGCGGCGCTGCGCGAGGGGACCATCACCGTGGTCAGCCTGCAGGAGCGCTTTGCCCGCCGCGCCGGCTGACTGACGGCGGCTCTGGGGGGAAGAAGAGAAGAGAAGAAGGACAGGATTAACAGGATTGACAGGATTTCAAGACTGCCTTGAGAACACGTCCCTATGGCAGACAGGGTTATCCATCTCTTCAATCCTGTAAATCCTGTAAATCCTGTCAATCTTCCCTCAGCCACCCCAGGTCCAGGCCGGCGGCGGGGGGCTGCGGCGACGGCCACTTCTGCCGCGCCGCATGGGGCTTTGGGGAGCGGAAGAGAAGAAGGACAGGATTAACAGGATTGACAGGATTTCAAGACTGCCTTGAGAACACGTCCCTATGGCAGATAGGGTTATCCATATCTTCAATCCTGTAAATCCTGTAAATCCTGTGAATCCTGTCAATCTTCCCTCAGCCAACCCAGATCCAGGCCGGCGGCGGGGGGCTGCGGCGACGATTGCCTCTGCCGCGCCGCATGGGGCTTTGGGGAGCGGAAGAGAAGAGAAGAAGGACAGGATTAACAGGATTGACAGGATTTCAAGACTGCCTTGAGAACACGTCCCTATATGAGATAGAGTCATCCATCTCTTCAATCCTGTAATCCTGTCAATCCTGTAATCCTGTCAATCCTGTAATCCTGTCAATCCTGTAATCCTGTCAATCCTGCAATCCTGTCAATCCTGTAATCCTGTCAATCCTGTCAATCCTGTCAATCCTTCAATCCTGTGAATCACCCCCCAGCCATCGCTGCCGCTAGCCAGGCATGGGAACCCAGGAGGACGCCAATGGCCAGGGAACACCTCAGCCGAGAGCAGGTCTTGAGGGCCGCGCGCGATAGCCGCGTCCTCTTTGTCAACCTGCAGTTCACCGACATCGTCGGCCAGGTCAAGAGCGTGACGGTGCCCACCGCCCACCTGGAGAACGCCCTGGATCGCGGGGTCTGGTTTGACGGCTCCTCGATCGAGGGGTTCGCCCGCATCAGCGAGTCGGACATGTTCCTGCGCCCCGACCCCGACACCTTTGCCGTCCTCCCCTGGCAGTCCAACGAGCACCAGACGGCCCGGCTTATCTGCGACGTGTACACCCCCGACGGCGAACGCTTCCTCGGCTCGCCCCGCACGGCCCTGAAGGTGGCCCTCGAGGAGGCCGCCGCCCTCGGCTACGACTACCGCGCCGGGCCGGAGCTAGAGTTCTTTCTCTTTGAGCGCGACGCGGCCGGCAACCCGGTGCCCGGGGCCACGCACGACCACGCCTCATACTTTGACGCCACCGCCGACCGGGGCAACCTCGTCCGCCAGGACATGACGACCGCCCTGCAGGCCTTTGGCATCGACGTGGAGACGGCCCACCACGAGACGGCCGTCGGCCAACACGAGATCGACTTTCGCTACGACCACGCCCTGACGGCCGCCGACAATGCCGTCACCTTCAAGTACGTGCTCAAGGCGGTGGCCGCCCAGCACGGCATCTATGCCACCTTTATGCCCAAGCCGATCCGCGGGGTGGCCGGCTCGGGGATGCACGTCCACCAGTCCCTGGCGGACGTCCACACCGGCGCGAACCTCTTTGCCGACGCGTCCGACCCCTACGGCCTCTCGACGGTGGCCAGGCAGTTCCTGGCCGGGCAGATGCGCCACGCCCGCGGCATGACGGCCGTCCTGGCGCCGCTGGTGAACTCGTACAAGCGGCTGGTGCCCGGGTACGAGGCGCCGGTGTACGTCTCCTGGGCGCGCGTCAACCGCTCAGCGCTGATCCGCGTGCCGCGCTTCCCCTCGGCCGAGTCGGCCCGCATCGAGCTGCGCTGCCCCGACCCCTCCTGCAACCCCTACCTGGCCTTCACCGTCATGCTGCGGGCTGGCCTGGCCGGCATTCGCGAGGGATTGACCCCGCCGCCCGCCACCGAGGAGGACCTCTACACCTCCGAGGGGGCCAGGAAGGGGCTGCCCGTCTTGCCGGGGTCGCTGCGTGAGGCGCTGGACGCCCTGGCCGAGGATGCCGTGATTCAGCAAGCCCTCGGCCCGCACATCTATGAGCGCTTTACCGACGCCAAACGCCAGGAGTGGGACGACTACCGCCTCTCGGTGAGCCAGTGGGAGCTGGATCGCTACCTGCGCCGCTTCTAGGCCGCGCCGTCCGGCCACAGGACGTGCCCGCCGCCAGCACAACGAGGTCACGGCCATGAGCACGCTGATCTTTATCCACGGGCCGAACGGGGTGGGCAAGTCGACCGTCTGCCGCACGGTGCACGGGCGCCTGGCGCACTCGGCCTGGCTGGAGAGCGAATGGTGCCGGATGACCAACCCCTTCGCCTGGAACGAGGCCCTCATCGCGCTGACCATCCACAACATGGCGCACCTCTTGCGCGGGTACCTGTCGTGCGAGTGGATAGACTATGTCCTCTTTCCGTACGGGTTCCACGGGCCGCGCCAGCACATCTGGGACACGGTCTATGCCAGCCTCGCGGACGTCCCCTTTACCTACGTCCCGATCACGCTGACCTGTGCGGAGGAGGAACACGTCGCGCGGATGACGCGTGACGGGCGCGGCGCGGCCCGCATCGGGCGCGCCCTGGCCGCCCGCGGCCTGTACGAGGCGTTGCCCCATCCCCGCGTCGACACGACCCACCTCTCCGCCGACGAGGTGGCCGACCGGGTTATCGCCATCGTCCGGAGCGCCGCGCCGCCCGCGCAGGGGCGTTGACAAAGCCGGCCCCGGGCGGTTATCCTGCGGGCCAGCACCGCCCGACGGACAGGCCCGGCGGTGCGGGAGGCACCCAACCATGGCCCTGGCTCGCCTCGTCCGTGCTGTTCGGCTGCTCCTCCTGGCCGCGCTCTGCGTGCTGGCGGGCCCCCTGCCGGCGCGGCGCGGCGCGCTGGCCGCCGGCCCCGCCTGGCCGCTCGAGGCGGCGGGGTGCCTGGCCTTCCTGCGCGAGGGCGACGCCTGGCTGGCCTGCCCCGCCGGAGACGTCCGCCTGACCTCCCACGGCCGCGCCGCTAGCCCGCGCCTGGCCCCGGGCGCCCAGACCCTGGCCTATCTTCTCCTCCCCGCGGCCCCCGCGGAGGCCGCCGACGTCCGCCTGCTGAGCCTGGCCAGCGGCGTCGAACGCTCGGCCGGCCCGGCCCCGGCCCCCTGGGGCGCCCCCGCCTGGGCGCCCGACGGCGCGGCGCTGGCCTGGCTGGGCGGGGACGCCCTCTACCTCTACGACCCTGCCGCCGGCGGCCCGCGCCCGCTCGCCACCGGCCTGGCCTTCCGGGAGGCGCCCCGCCCGGCGCCCTCCTGGCGCGCCGATGGCGCAGCGCTCTACCTGCCCGGCTGGGAGGGCGACTCGCGCGCCGTGTGGGCCGTCTCTCTGGCGGGGGAACGCCGCACGCTGGCCACGCCCACTGCCCACGGGCCCCTGGCCCTGGCATCCGCCCCCTCCGGCGATCGGCTGGCCCTCGCCGACGGCGCGGCGCTCAGCGTGCTCCTCGCGACGGGGGAGGCCCTGGGGGCCGCCGTGCCCCTGCCGGCCGGCGCGCTGGACGTGGCCTGGTCCCCGGCGGGGGAGCGGCTGGCGCTCCTCCTGGCCGACGGCCGCCTGGCGGTGGCCGATGTGGCTGGCGACGGTGCGCTCGGCGCGTTCCGCAGCCCCGGGCGCCTTGACGCGGCCCTGCGCCTGGCCTGGGCCGATGCGGACCACCTGGCCGCCTGGGCCTGGGCGGCGCCGACCGCCGGGCCGAACGAGGCCGTCTCTCTCCTGCCGGTCGAGGGGGCCGGGGCGCTCGCGGAGGTCCCTGCCGCGGGCCTGGCCCCGGCCGGCGCCTCCGCCGCCGGCGTCTCCGCCGCCTCGGCGCTCCTGCCGAGTGCCGAGCGGCCCTACGAGTGGTACCGCTACCAGGGCGAGGCGAGTTCGGGCGACTATGCCGCCACCAACTCGGGCCCCGCCTCGGTGGCCATGGCCATCCAGTTCGCCCGCAACGGCCTGTGGGTGCCCATCCGCGACGTGCGCGCCTATGTGGGCGGCACCAGCGAGACCTACGCCCCCCAGCTGCAGGGCGCCCTCGACCACTGGTCCGTCGCCAACCGCCGCCTCGATAGCGACGCGGCCATTCGCCAGGCGGTCACCTCGCGGGAAAGCATCGTCCTGGCCCGCCTGCCGATGCTCTGGATCGCCCCGGGCACCGATCGCGGGGTGCCCTGGTCCGACCCGGCTGTCTTCACCGGGCGCTACGACTCCTTCGAGGGCCACCACTGGCTGGTGATCAAGGCCTTTACGACCGATGGGCAGTGGGCCGTCGTCTATGACCCCAACGTCTGGGATGGCAACGGCGTCTACTGGTACTCAAACGGCGTGCCCAAGGGGCGGGCGCGCTACTACCGCGCCGAGCAGCTCCTCGGCGGTATCGCCGCCCTCGGCTATGAGGCGATCGAGGTGTTCGACCCCTCCTACCCCACGCCGACGCCGTCGGTCACCGCCACGCCAGGGCCCTGGTTCGCCGTGCCGCCCTTTGGCGAGCGGGTGCAGAACGGCTCTTTTGAGGAGCCAGGCGTCTGGTCGTACCCGGCCACCGCGGCCACCGCCCTCCGGCAGGACGCCGTGGCGCACTGGGGGCGCTGGTCGGCGCGGCTGGGGCTCCTGCCCGGGGAGGCCGACCGCTACTCCTACTCGGCCGTCTCGCAGCGTCTCTACATCCCCCCGGGGCCGGCGCCGGTGACGCTGACCTTCTGGCGCCTGGCCGGGACGCTCGAGCCCGCCGGCCCCACGGCCGCCGAGGTCTCTTGGGAGGGCTACCGCCCGCTGAGCGAGGAGGCCATAGGCCCCTGGGCCGCCGCTGACTGGCAACGCGTCCTCGTCCTGGACGCGGACGGCCGCCTGCTGGAGGTCCTCCTGGCCCGCTGCGAGGCCACCTCCGGCTGGCAGCCCTTCACCGCCGACCTGACCCGTTACCGCGGCCTCACCATCGTGCTGCTGTTCGAGGTGATCAACGACGGCCAGGGCGGGCGCCCCACCTGGATGTACGTCGACGACGTCTCGGTGGGCCATCGCCTGTACCTGGGCGCCCTGCCCCTGGTGCGCCGGCGCTAGGGGCCCGTTTTGGCCCGCGCGCGCCCGGCGGGTACACTGGTGTCATAGTGTAATGAAGGAGAGAACATGACGGAGCGACCGATCCTTGGCATTACCATGGGCGACCCCTCGGGCGCCGGGCCCGAGATCATCACCAAGGCCTGGGCCAACCCGGCCATGCACGCCATCGCCCGCATGGTGGTCATCGGCGATGCCGGCTGCCTGCGGCAGGCCTTTCGCATCACCGGCGTAGAGGGCGCCGTGCGGAGCATCTCGGCCGTGTCGGAGGCGCGCTACGGGCGCGACACCCTCGACGTCCTGGACCTCCACGACGTCGACCTGGCCGCCCTGCAGTTCGCCAAGGTGCAGGCCATGGCCGGCCAGGCCGCCTACGACGCGGTGGAAAAGGCCGTGCGCCTGGCCCAGGCCGGTGAGATCGACGCCATCGTCACCTCGGCCCTGCACAAGGAGGCGCTCAACCTGGCCGGCTACAACTATGCCGGGCATACCGAGATCCTGGCCCACCTCACCGGTACCAAGAGCGTGACGATGATGCTCACCGCCGGGGATTTCCGCGTGACGCACGTCTCCACCCACGTCTCGCTGCGTGAGGCGATCGAGCGCGTCAAGAAGGAGCGCGTCTTGGCCGTCATCCGCCTGACCCACCAGGCGCTGCGGCAGATGGGCATCGCCGAGCCGCGCCTGGCCGTGGCGGGCCTCAACCCGCACTCGGGCGAGGGGGGCCTCTTTGGCAGCGAGGACGAGGAGGAGATCGCCCCGGCCATCGCGGCGGGCCGCGCCGAGGGGATCAACATCTACCCGATCCCGATGCCGCCCGACACGGTCTTTTACCGCATGGCGCACCGCCAAGAGTTTGACGCGGTGGTGGCCATGTACCACGACCAGGGGCACATCCCCACCAAGGTGCTCGGCTTTGCCGAGGGGGTCAACGTGACCCTGGGCCTGCCGATCATCCGCACCTCGGTGGATCACGGCACGGTCTTTGGCAAGGCGGGCAAGGGCACCGCCGACGAGACCAGTTTAAAGTGCGCCATCGAGGTGGCCGTGGCCATGGCCGGCGGCCGCCCGGCCTAGCTGATCACGATCCCCGGGATCTTCCGCGCGCACCCGCACCACGACCCCCGGGGTCTTCCGCGCGCCTTGGCGCGGGACCCCGGGGGTCTAAAGGCGGCGACACCCGCGGCGCACCTCCGCCTCTTGCGCCAGGCCCTCCTCCCACCAAAAAGACTCCGGGCCGCCGCCCCGGCCGCCACTGGCGCCCGGAGCAGGGAACCCGGAGTCCTTCTTCCCTCTATCCTCTGCGCTAGCGCAGATAGTCCTGCAGCTGCCGCGAGCGGCGCGGATGCCGCAGCCGATCCAGCGCCTGATGCTCGATCTGCCGGATCCGCTCCCGCGTGAGGCCGAACTTTTCGCCGACCTCCTCCAGCGTGTGGGCGCGGCCGTCGCGCAGGCCGAAGCGCAGGCGCAGGATGCGCGCCTCCCGCGGGCTCAGGGCCGTCATGACGTCCTCGAGCGTCTCTCGCAGGAGCTGCTGAGAGGCCACATCCGGCGGGGGCGGGGCCTCGTCATCCTCGATGAAATCGCCAAACTCGGTATCGCCATCGTCCCCCACGGGGCGCTCCAGCGAGACCGGGTAACGCGAGATCTTGAGCAGCTGCTGCACCTTGCTGGGCGGCATGGAGGCCTGATCGGCGATCTCCTCGGGGGTTGGCTTGCGGCCGGAGCTCTGCTCCAGCTGCTCGGCGATGCGGTACACCCGGCGGATCTGGTCCCCGGCGTGCACCGGCAGGCGGATCAGGCGCGACTGCTGCGCCAGCGCCCGGGTGATCCCCTGGCGGATCCACCAGGTGGCATAGGTGGAGAACTTGTAGCCGCGGTGATAGTCGAACTTTTCCACGGCCTTCATCAGGCCGATGTTGCCCTCCTGGATCAGGTCCAGGAAGGGCACCCCCTGGCCGACGTAGCGCTTGGCCACGCTGACCACCAGGCGGGTGTTGGCCTCCACCAGTTTGGCGCGGGCCTCTTCGCCGAGGAAGACGATGTCCTCGAGGGCCTCGCGATCGTCCTCGGAAAGGGACGCGTTGCGGCGCAGTTTGACGCGCGCCTCACAGCCCTGCTCGATCTGCCGCGCCAGGATGACCTCTTCCTGGGCGGTGAGGAGGGGCACCTGCCCCATCTGTTTGAGGTACAGGCTTACCGTATCGTCTGCCGAGATCTCGTCAACATTGGCGTAGCGTTTGCTGCTTCTGACCCGGGCCTTTTCACTGCGGGCGATGAGGGCCCGCGTCTCGTCAGCATCCGAGTCGTCTTCGAGGTCATCGGAGTCGTCGTCGTCGAAAGCGGTGTCTAGGTCGGGCTCACTGAATGGTTGGAAGTTGTCCCCCTCTCGTGGTTGCTCGTCGTCCGTGTCCGTAAAGTCACCGTCGGCGTCCTCGGTATCAGAGAACTGGTGCCTGCGTTGCAGATCGAGTTCGTGCATCTGCCTTGGCCTTTCCATTTCACCTACCTGGCGACTCGGGCGCGGCTGGCCCTTGCCGCTGCGATTCCGATCGGTCGAACTTCGTGGGAACTAAAAAGGGCCCGGCAGCCTACCTCACTCCGGCGGAGAAGGGTAGCCCCGTGCCCGTCATGTCGAACGTCTGTGTACGATTCACGAATGGTCCTTTCTCATACAGCCAGACGCAGCATACAGGTGTCATTATACTCACAAAAATCGGGTTGGTCAAGCCGTACGCGGGGCCAATTCGGGAACCCGCGGCGCCTGCGCAGCGGGCCTGGCCGCCTCTGGGGACCCGCCGACGGCGCCCCTCCCGCTTGACGCCGCCCCTCCCCGCCGCTATAAGGTCCCCGGTTGGCGCTGCCAGGAGCGAGGGGAGGCACAGGATGGGCGTTTCTATCGGCATGGTCGGGCTGGGCTCTTTCGGGCGCGCCTTTGTGCCCCTCTTTCGCGATCACCCCGAGGTCAGCCGCCTGGCCCTCTGCGACGCCGACCCCGCCCGCCTCGCCGACGTCGCCGCCCGCCACGGCGCGGCCGAGCGCTACGGCTCTCTCCGGGACCTCCTGGCCACCGACATCGAGGCGGTGGTGCTCATCACCCAGCCCTGGCTGCACTACGAGCAGGCCCTGGCCGCCCTGGAGGCCGGCAAACATGTCTACTCGGCGGTGCCCGTCGTCTATGGGTTTGAGGCCTCCGCCATCCTCGACCAGCTCGATCACCTGGTGCGCACGGTGGAGCGCACCGGCCTCATCTACATGATGGGGGAGACGACCTACTTTCGGCGTGAGGTGATGTACTGCCGCCAGCGCGCCGCCGCCGGAGACTTTGGGCAGTTCACCTACGCCGAGTGCGAGTACTGGCACGACCTGGACAGCCCCTCGAGCAACCTCCGCGAGGTGGCCCGCCGGCGCTGGGGCGCCGACTGGGGGCCCGACAAGCGCGGCGGCGTGCCGATGTTCTACCCCACCCACTCGCTGGGCGGCGTCGTCTCGGTGATGGGCAGCCGGATGGTCTCCGTCTCGGCGCGCGGCTACGTGTACCCGGGGGACGACTGGTTTGCCCGCGACACGCTCGAGGGGAACGTCTTTTCCAACGAGGTGGCCCTCTACGAGGCCGCCAACGGCGCCCTGGTGCGCCATGGGGAGTTCCGCCGCATCGGGCACCCCAACCGCGAGGGGGTGCGCATCATGGGCACCGAGGGCTGCTTCCTCGACGATGCCTCCGGCTCCCGCTGGACGACCCGCCACGGCTGGGAGCCGTTGGACCTCTCCGACGTCGGCGAGCCGCTGCCGCCGGCGCTGGCCGCCAACCTCGGCGGGCACGGCGGGTCGCACGCCTACCTGGTGCACGAGTTTGTGGATTCCTGCGCTCGCGGGCGGCTGCCGCGCATCCACGTGTGGGAGGCGGCCCGTTACCTGGCCCCCGGCCTGGTGGCGCACCAGTCGGCCCTGCGGGACGGCGAGACCCTCCCGATCCCCGACTGGGGCGACGCCCCCGCCTGACCTCCGCACGGGGGGAAGAAGGACAGGATTTACAGGATTGACAGGATTAGGAATCCTGAGGACATGCCAGACCTGTCTGAAGGCGCCTGCATCTCCAAGGGTCTTGAAATCCTGTAAATCCTGTTAATCCTGTCCTTCCTCTCTTCCTCCCGTACATCGGCAGGCCGCCGCCGGGGGATAAGAGAGACAGGATTTACAGGATTGACAGGATTAAGAATGCTGAGGACATGCCAGACTTGCCTAAAAGAGCCTGCATCTCCAAGAGTCTTGAAATCCTGTAAATCCTGTTAATCCTGTCCTTCTTCTCTTCCTCTCGTGCACCGGCAGGCCGTCGCGGAGGGGAGAAGAGAGACAGGATTTACAGGATTGACAGGATTAAGAATCCTGAGGACATGCCAGACTTGTCTGAAGGCGCCTGCATCCACAAGAGTCTTCCAATCCTGTAAATCCTGTTAATCCTGTCCTTCTTCTCTTCCTCTCTTTCATCGGCAGACTGCCGCCGCCGGGGGAGAAGAGAGACAGGATTTACAGGATTGACAGGATTAGGAATCCTGAGGACATGCCAGACTTGTATGAAGGCGCCTGCATCTCCAAGGGTCTTGAAATCCTGTAAATCCTGTTAATCCTGTCCTTCTTCTCTTCTCTTCTCTTGTCTTCTCTTTCATCGGCAGACCATCGCGGCGGTCTTGGCTTGACTTGGCCAGGCCGGCATGCTATGATCGCTCTGGACCGTTGCGGGTCGTTTTCCTCGCGTTCTATCCACAGTCCCGGCAGTTCACCGCTAGACCGAGCGTTTCCCCGTTACCCCGTGTTGGCGTGTAGTACATCTCCCGAACCTGGCGTTGCCTGTACGCGCCGGCCGAACCCGGCGCGCCTAGCGCGAGCAAAAGGGGGTGGTCTGCCCGTCCCTTGCGGCACGATCGCATTGCGTACGACGCGGTACCCGCTGTAGCGAGGAGGCGCACCATGCGTGCTAGATTCTTCCGGTCGCTCGTGTCGCTGCTAGTGCTGAGTGCCCTGTTGCTCGGCTGCGTGGCCGTGCCGGCCACCCCGGGCGCTGTGCCGGCTGCCCAGCCGGCCCCGGCCCGCCACATCGAAACCCAAATCCCCGTCGAGATCCCCCGTGAGCAGGTCTACGTGGTGGACCAGATCTTCCGCTATAGTGTGGTGAATAACTATAACCTGCTGGTGTCTGGCCCGCCCAGCCCCACACGCCAGGGCCTGATCTTTGACACGCTGTGGTACCTGGACCAGCAGACCGGCGAGTGGATCAACTCGCTGGCCGCCGAAAAGCCGGTCTACAGCGACGACTTTCTCCAGATGACCGTCCCGCTCCGTAAGGGCGTCTACTGGAGCGACGGGGTCGAGTTCACCGCCGATGACGTCGTCTACACGATCGATATGCTGATCGCCAACCCCGGCATGATCTGGTCGGCAGAGATGACCCTCTATGTGGAAAGCGTGGCCAAGACCGACGACTATACCGTGGTCTTTACCCTCAAGGAGCCCAACCCCCGCTTCCACGCCTTCTTCACCTGCCGGTACAACGCGCTGTACATCATGCCCAAGCACGTCTGGGAAAAGGCCGAAGACCCCAAGACGTTCGACTTTTTCCCGCCGGTGTCGCTCGGCGCCTATGTCTATGAGGACTCGGACCCCAACGGCTACTGGGAGCTGTACAAGCTGCGGGAGGATTGGCAGCGCAGCACGCCGGGGATCATCACCGGCAAGCCCGGGCCCGGGTACATCCTCTCCATCTTTTACGGGGGCAGTGAGCGCAAGATCATCGCCATGGCCCGGCATGATCTCGACCTCTTTATGGACGTCGACTATGAGGCCTTCAAGGCCCTGCTCGACTCCACCCCGACGGCGCGCTCCTGGTTCCGAGAGTTCCCCTGGGCCTACCCGAACGAGCTCGACGCGCGCTTCTTCGGCTTTAACTACACCATCCCGCCCTACGACAACAAGGATGTGCGCTGGGCGCTGACCCTGGCGCTCAACATCGTCGAGCTGCAGACCGAGTACATCGGCGGGGTGACGCGGGTGACCCCTATCCCGATCCCGGCCACCGACCTGCACATGGCCATCTACCACATCCCCCTGGAGCCGTGGCTCGAGAGCCTGACCCTCGACCTGGGCAACGGCGAGACCTTCCAGCCCTACGACCCCACCGTCCCGCAGCAGATCGCCGCCTGGGCCAAAGAGCAGGGTTACACCGTGCCCGATGACCCGGCCGGCCTGCGAGACAAGTTCGGCTTTGGCTGGTGGAAGCACGCGCCCGACGTGGCCGAGAAGCTCCTCCTGCGCAACGGCTTTACCAAGAACGCCGACGGCAAGTGGCTCCTGCCCGATGGGACGCCCTGGAAGATCTCCATGATCGCCGCCCCCGATGAGCAGGACGTCTACCGCCTGGCCATCGGCTTCCAGGACCAGATCCGCGACTTTGGCATCGACGTGGAGATCATCACCCTCGAGCGCGACCCCTACTACACCCGGCAGAACACCGGCGACTTTGTCGCCACCTCGTCGTGGGGCGGGGGCAACCTCCTGGTCAACGCCACGCCCGACCTGTGGCAGGGCCTCTTGGGCAAGCACTCTCGCTTCTACACGCCGATCGGTGAATCGACCGCCGGCCACGGCTCCAACAACATCCTGCGCTCGGTGATGCCGGGGCTGGACGAGATCACCGACGAGATGGGCGCGCTCCATCCCGATGATCCGCGCGTCCTCGAGCTGGGCATGGATGCCATCAAGCTCCTGACGGAGAACCTGTACACGACCACGACGATTAGCTTCAAAAAGTTCGTCACCATGGACGAGTACTACTGGAAGGGCTGGCCGACGTCTGAGAACGCCAATCGGCAGCCGCTCTACTGGTTCATGGGCGGCCGCTTCAGCCTGCCCTACGTCGAGCAGGTGACAGAGTAACCGCAGCACCCGGGGGAGGGGCGGGCCGGCCCGCCCCTCCCGGGGCGCCAGGCCTCGCGGCGGCCGCCGCCCGCGGGGCGCCCAGCAGCCCAGGGCAGGTAACCCCATGACCCTCCTGAGATCGTACGTCTTGCCGCGCCTGTTGCAGTGGGCCGTCGTGATCGTCATCGGCATCACGGTGACCTTTGCCATCCCCAGGCTCCTGCCCATGGACCCGGTCGAGCAGTCGTTGACGCGGCTGGCCGGCGTCCAGACCATGGACCCCCGCGCCGTGGCCCAGTTCGAGGCCGCCCTGCGCGATCTCTACGGCCTGCGGGGCACGGTGTTCGAGCAGTACGTGCAGTTCTGGCGGCGCCTGGTGCAGGGAGACCTGGGCCCCTCCCTCGGTTCCTTCCCCACCCCGGTGACGACCATCATCCGCAACGCGCTGCCCTGGACGGTGGGCCTGCTGGGCACCACGGTGTTGATCTCCTGGGTCCTGGGCGTCGTGCTGGGCACCCTGGCGGGTTACTTTTCCGGCAGCCTGTGGGCCAAAACGCTGGACAAGCTGCTGATCGTCATCTACCCGATCCCCTACTACATCCTGGCCCTGGTGCTGGTGATCCTGTTTGCCTACTACATCCCCGTCTTTCCGCTGGTGGGCGGGGCCAGGGGGCAGGCCGGCTTTACCATCGCGTACATCCGCAGCGTCTTGCAGCACGGCTTTCTGCCCGCCGTCTCACTGGTGCTGATCGCCACGGCCTTTCGCTTCATCATGGCCAAGGCGCTCACGGGGTCGATCATGGCCAGCGACTATGTGACCTACGCCCGCATCGGCGGCCTGCCCAAGGGCAAGATCATCCGCTCTTACGTGATGCGCAACTCGCTCCTGCCACAGATCACCGACCTGGCCCTCTCTCTGGGGGCCGTGTTCGAGGGAGCGCTGATCACCGAGGTGGTCTTTTCGTACCCGGGCATCGGCTACACCCTCTATACGGCGATTGTGCAGACCGACTTTAACCTCCTTCTGGGGGTGACCTTGTTCTCCATCGTGGGGATTTCGACGGCGGCCCTCCTGGTGGACCTGCTGTACCCCCTGTTTGACCCGCGGATTCGCTACGGGTAACCCCTCGGCATCGGGGAGCGTGCCATGGCCGTACTGCGAGACCTGTTCCGCCTGAGAGCGTCGTTCCGCGCCGGGGCCATCCTGCTGGGCGTCGCCCTGCTCCTGGTGCTCCTGTCGTTCGTCTCTCCGTATGACCCGGCGGACCGGCGGGTGGTGCCCAAAGACCGGCCCCCCTCGCTCGAGCACCCCCTGGGCACCACCTCGCTGGGGCAGGAGGTCTTTTGGCTGCTGACCTTTGCCGTCCGCAACAGCCTGCTGGTGGCCGGGTTGGCCGTCGTCATCGGCCGGGGCATCGCCGTCCTGCTGGGGACCTTTTCCGGCTATGTGGGCGGCACGCCCGACCGGTTGCTGTCGTCCCTGGCTGACACGTTCATCGTCATCCCGCGGCTGCCGCTCTTGATCCTGATCTCTTTTATCGTCAAGGCGCACCTGAACCTGGGGATGCTGGCCCTCTTGCTCGGCGTGCTTGACTGGGCCTGGCCCTCCAAGCGCTACCGGGCGCAGATCCTCAGCCTGCGCGAGGAAGAGTTCACCCAGACGGCGGTGTTCTGCGGCACGGGGACGCTCCAGATCATCGCCCAGGAGCACCTGCCCTTCCTGGTCCCCTTCCTGCTGGCCGATATGGTCTCCGGCTTCTTATGGGCCATCGGCATGGAGATCACCCTGTCGATCCTGGGGCTGAGCGACCTGGGCACCATGACCATCGGCACCATGATCTACTGGGCCAACTACTACCAGGCCATGGTCACCCGCCGCTTCTGGTGGCTGGCCGGCCCGATCCTGGCCTCGGTCCTCATCGTCGTCGCCTTCTACCT
Source organism: Anaerolineae bacterium (assembly GCA_040768605.1). Lineage (GTDB taxonomy): Bacteria > Chloroflexota > Anaerolineae > UBA1429 > UBA1429 > JAAZBY01. The sequence goes on from JAXGMP010000004.1 coordinate 329,594, forward strand.
TCTTTCCACGTCTTTTACGGAATACCTGGACCCACGCACCCGCCAGATGGCCAAGCAGGCGGCCGGAAGAGGAGAGTGAACGGGTGGCAGCCGTCGTAGAGGTGAGCGGCCTGCGGGCCTACTATCGCACCGATGCCTACGGCGTCCGCCGGACGGTGCGGGCGGTGGATGGCGTCTCGCTCGAGGTGCGTGAGAACGAGGTGTTCGGCATTGCCGGGGAATCGGGCTGTGGCAAGTCCACCCTGCTCAAGGTGATGCTGGGGATCGTCGTGCCGCCGTTGACGGTGCTCGACGGGCAGGTCTGGTACGCCCACGATGGCCAGTTCGTCGACGTCCTGACCATGCCCGAAGAGGAGCGCGACGCGATGCGCTGGCGCGAGGCGTCGTACATTCCCCAGGGCTCCATGCACGTGCTGAACCCGGTGCGCCGCATCCGCCACACTTTCGGGGACTTTGTGGCCGCCCACCGCAAGATGGGCCGCCGCGAGGCGGACGACCTGGTGCATTCCTACGTGCGCGACCTGGGCCTCTCCGCCAAGGTGCTGGACGCCTACCCGCACCAGCTCTCCGGCGGTATGCGCCAGCGGGTGACCGTGGCGCTCGCCACCATCCTGCGCCCGCGCATCGTCTTTGCCGATGAGCCGACCACGGCGCTCGACGTGGTCGTGCAGCGCGGGGTGATCCAGCTGCTCAAAGACGTGCAGCAGCGGGAGCGGAACACCCTCGTCATCGTCACGCACGACATGGGCGTGCACGCCAACCTGGATGACCGCACCGCCGTCCTCTACGCCGGCATGCTGATCGAGGAGGCGCCCACCCGGGCCATCTTCAAGCAGCCCCTGCACCCCTACACCCAGTTCCTGATCCGCTCGCTCCCCGCGCTGGACGACCGCTCCGAGCGGGTCAGCATCCCCGGGACGCCGCCGGCCCTCGACGCCGTCCCGCCGGGGTGCCGCTTCCATCCGCGGTGCCCGTATGCCATGGAGATCTGCACCCAGTCGACGCCGGAACTGCTGGCCGCAAGGGAGGACCATCGCGTGGCCTGTTTCCTGGTGGGTAGAGAGAGCCCATGAACGAGCGCGCCGACACGAACCTGCTGGCCGTCGCGGGGCTGACCAAGGTCTACGCCATCCGGCGGGGGCTGGCGGTATCGCGCTTTGCCGCCGTCGACGGGGCCCATTTCACCATGCCGGCCGACGCCTGCGAGATATTCGCCCTGGCCGGCGAATCCGGCAGCGGCAAGACCACGCTGGCCCGCATGGTGCTGGGGCTGGTGCCCCCCACGGCGGGGAGCATCGTCTTCCGCGGGCGCGACGTGGCCCGGCTGACCCGGCGCGACAAGCGCTCCTGGTTCATGCGGCAGGTGCAGCCCGTCTTCCAGGACCCCTACGCCACCTTTAGCCCCCTCCGCAAGGTGGAGCGTTACCTCTTGGCCACCGCGCACCACTATCGAGAGGAGCGCCGCCAGGACGCCGGCGAGGCCGTCGAGGGGGCGCTGACGGCGGTGGGGCTGTCGCTCAAGGAGATCGGCGGGCGCTACCCGAGCGAGCTCTCCGGCGGCCAGCTGCAGCGCGTCTCGATCGCCCGGGCGCTGATCACCAATCCCTCGCTCCTGGTGGCCGATGAGCCCGTCTCGATGTTGGACGCCTCGCTGCGCATGTCGGTCGTCAACCTGCTGAAGGAGCTCAAGCGGTACAAGGGCGTCAGCGTCATCTATATCACCCACGACCTGGCCACCGCCTACTATGCGGCCGACCGCCTGTCGATCATGTTGCGCGGCTGGATCGTCGAGGCCGGCCCGGTGGAGGGCGTCCTCGGCAACCCCCTGCACCCCTACACCCGCCTCCTGAAGCAGTCGGTGCCCGAGGCTGACCCCGACAAAAAGTGGGAGGGGCGCACGGACCTGGCCGTGCTCGAGGCCGAAGAGTACCTGCGGGCCGGCTGCCGCTTTGCCGGGCGCTGCCCGCAGGTGATGGAGCGCTGCAAACGCGAGGAGCCGCAGAACGTCGGGGTGGACGGCCGGCTGGTCCGCTGCTGGCTCTACGCGCCCTGAGGGCGCCGCCGCGTTCCCGCCCCGTGGGAGGGAGACCATGAACACACTGCGTGACGAGTTCGCCAACCCGCCGGCCGCCTACCGCGGGGCACCCTTCTGGTCATGGAATGACCGGCTGGACCCCGCCGAGATCGCCCGCCAGGTGCGCGACATGAAGGCGCACGGGATGGGCGGCTTTTTCATGCACTCGCGCGACGGGCTGGAGACGGTCTACATGGGCCCCGAGTGGCTCGCCTGCATCCGTGAGGCGGTGCGCGCCGCCCGCGAGGAGGGGATGGGCGCCTGGCTTTACGACGAGGACCGCTGGCCCTCCGGCGCCGCCGGCGGGCTGGTGCCGGCGCGCGGCGGGGACGCCTTCCGCCAAAAGGTGCTCACCTGTGAGCGGGCCGACCGGCCCCCCGAACACCTCGACGACGTCCTGGCCGTCTACGTCGCCCGCCCCGACGGGGACACCCTGGTGGACCCGCGCCGGGCCGCGCCCGAGTCCCCGCCGCCCCTCGGCGAGGGGGAGGCCTACCTCATCTTTCGCAGGGAGGTCTCTGGCCCGCTGGAGTGGTTCAACGACGATGCCTACGCCGACAACCTCAACCCCGAGGCGGTGGCGGCCTTTATCGACATCACCTACGAGGCCTACGCCCGCGAGGTGGGGGAGGATTTCGGCAAGGCGGTGCCCGGCATCTTTACCGATGAGCCCAACATCTTGGCTGCCGAGGTGCGCTCGGGCCGCCCCGCGCTGCCCTGGACGGACGGCCTGCCCGCCTATTTCCAGGAGCGCCGCGGGTATGACCTGCTCGACGCCCTCCCCTGGCTCTTTTACGAGGGGTTGGGGGCGGCCAAATCCCGCCATGACTACTGGCACACCGTCACCGAGCGCTTTGTGGAGGCCTACTCCCGGCAGGCCGGCGAGTGGTGTGAGGCGCACGGCCTGGCCTTCACCGGCCACTACCTGCTGGAGAACGAACTGGGCTACGCCATCCAGCGGGGCGGGGCCATGATGCCGCACTATCGCTACCAGCACGTCCCCGGGATTGACATGCTCACCGAGCAGACCCACGAGAACCTTACCATCAAGCAGTGCACCAGCGTGGCCAACCAGTGCGGGCGCCAGAGGGTCCTATCAGAGACGTATGGTTGCACCTCCTGGGAGTTCGACTTTGAGGGGCAAAAGTGGGTGGGAGACTGGCAGTACGCTCTGGGCGTCAACCTGCGCTGCCAGCACCTGGCGCTCTACTCGATCCGCGGCTGCCGCAAGCGCGATTTCCCGCCCGCTTTCTCGTACCAGAACACCTGGTGGAAGCACAACGCCGTGGTGGAGGACTATTTCGCCCGGGTGGGGCGCGTCACCACCGCGGGGCAGGCCGTGCGCGACGTGCTGGTGCTGCACCCCGTCTCCACCGGCTGGACGCTGCTCGGCGAGAGCGCCGCGAGCATGGCCCGCACCAACGCCTACGGCGAGGCGCTGAACGCCTTCGCCCGGGCGCTCTTGGCGACCCACTATGACTGGGATTTCGGCGACGAGCTGATCATGGCTGACCTGGCCCGCGTCGAGGGGGACGCGCTGATCGTCGGGGAGGCGCACTACCGGCTGGTGGTCGTCCCGCCGGATATGCGCACCCTCCTGCCCGAGACGCTCTCCCTCCTGGAGGACCTGCTCGAGGCCGGCGGGACGGTGCTGGCCGTGGAGCCGCTGCCGACCATGGTGGCCGGCGCGCCCGACGAGCGGCTGGCGGCCCTCTGGGCGCACGCCAACGCCCTGGTCATCCCCGGCAAGGCCGGCCTGCAGACGGCGCTGGAGGCACGGCTCGAGCGCCGCGTGAGCCTGCGCACCCCCGAGGGGCAGGAGGCGGCCGCGGTGCTGGCCATGCAGCGCCGCCTGGAGGCGGGCACTGCCTACTTTATCGTCAACACCGACCGCCACAGCGGCTACGACCTGGACGTGGCCCTGCAGGGCGCCGGACGGCTGGAGGAGTGGGACCCCCTGGCCGGCGCAGTGCGGGCCCTCCCCGCCGTCGAGCGGGACGGCCTGCTCCACTTTACCGCGCGGCTGGAGCCGGCCGGCTCGGCCATCTATGTGATCGACGAAACCCAGGCCCCGCTCGCCTGGGTGCCCGCGCCGCCGCGCGAGGTGCCCCTGTTTGACCGGGCCCGCCCGGCACAATACCTGGGCCCCGTCTGCGCCTACACGCGCAACGACCCGAACGTCCTCACGCTGGACTTTTGCTCCTACCGGCTGGGGGAGGGGGCCTGGTCCGCCGAGATGGAGGTCTGGCGGACCCAGGACGCGGTGCGCGGGGCGCTTGGCATGCGCCCCAACTACTACAACGGCCTGCCGCAGCGCTACAAGTGGGCGCTGGCGCCCCACCCCCAGGACGGCGCCCCGCTCGAACTGCGCTTCACCTTCGACGTCGACGTGGTCCCCTCGGGCGGCGTGTACCTCCTCCTGGAGGGCTCCGCGTGGTTCCGGGCCATCCGCCTGAACGGGCACGCCGTGCCGAACGACGTGGTGGGCTGGTACCTGGACCGGGCCTTCCACCAGATCCCCCTGCCGGGCCTGCGCGCGGGCCGCAACGTCCTGGAGCTGGCCACCCCCTACACGAACAGCATGGAGCTCGAGGACTGCTTCCTGCTGGGCGACTTTGGCGTGGGGCCCGATCGGCACCTCATCGCGGAGCCGGCCCGCCTCCGCTTTGGTGACTGGACGAGCCAGGGCTACCTGCACTATGCCGGCAGCATCACCTACCACGGCGCGCTCCAGTACGACCCGGCCGCCGGGCCCGTGCGCGTCTACCTCGGTGAGCACCACGCCACCCACGTGGTCGTCCACGTGAACGGGGCGCTGGCCGGGCATATCCCCTGGAAGTCGGCCAACGGGCTGGATGTGACGGCCCACCTGCGCCCCGGCCATAACGACGTGGGCATCGAGGTGCTCTCCTCCCCGCGGAACATGCTCGGCCCGCTGCACCTGGCGGCCGGGCGGGAGCCATGGACCGACTGGCGCTCCTTCCGCCGGACGGACGCGACCTTTACGCCCGAGTACGTCGTCAAGGCCTGGGGGCTGTTCGGCCAGGTAGAGTTCCGCGCGGGCGAGTAGGGGGCGGGCACCAAGGCGGCGGGCAGCCCCGTATTACGCGGGGCTGCCCGCCCTGGTTGTGGGGCGCTAGGCGCCGCCGCCCGCCGGCGGGGGCGCCTCTTCCCGCGGGGGCTCTTCAAAGGCCACCACGAGGTAATCCCCGCGCACCTGGGCCCAGGCCGGGCGCAGCGCCGCCAGGTACTGGGGCAGGGGCACCGTGCGCCGCGTCGTCCCCAGGCGCACGGTCAGCTCGTCGCCGTGCTTTTCCAGCTCGGCGCTCCCCCCGCTGACGCCCGAGACCCGCAGCGCCATCATGTGCCGATCCTGCTCGACATAAAAACGCAGCGCCTCCTCACGCGAGAGGCGCTCGGCCGGGTCGTGGCCGGCATAGACCTCCTCGCCCAGGCGGCGCAGCGCCTCTTGCCCGAGCACCTCGCCCGGCCGCAACGCCACCTCGAACACCGGCAGCGGCGCAAAGATCTGCCGCACCTGCTGGCGGTGCTCGGCCTGCTCGGCCTTCCAGCCGGCAAAGAAGGGGTCCTGCACCTCGGCCGGCAGGATGCGGTTGACGAACAGGGCGTCCACGGCCAGGCCGAACAGGTTCATGTAGGTGTAGGCGCGCTGCGTCTCACGCACGGACATGGTGTCGGGGTTGAGCACCAGGCGCACCGAGGTCTGCTCGCCATCGGTCAGGATGCCGCGCAGCGTCTCGATCTGGGCAAATAGCTCGCTCAGCCGCTCTTGGATGACGGCCTCGCCGATCGGCACCTTGACCAGGCGCTTCAACGACGGCAGTATGGCCCGCGCCAGCCCATGGGTGAGGCCCAGGAGGTTGCGAGTGTACCAGCGGGAGAGGTCCGGCGCGGCCAGCAGGCGCATGGCCGCCCCGGTCGGCGCCGAGTCGATGATCAGTAGGTCGTAATCGCCCTGGTCGTAGTACCGCTTGATGCGCACCAGGGCCAGGACCTCGTCCAGCCCGGGGATGACGGCCAGCTCGCTGGCCACCGAGGCGTCCAGCCCCTCGGCGCGCAGGACGGAGGCGATGCGCCGCTGGATCTCTCCCCAGTAGCGCTCCAGCTCGGCGGCCGAGTCCAGCTCGGCCGCATCAAGCCCCAAGGCTCCCACCGGGCGCGGCTCATTGCCGAGCGGCGTGCCGAGGGCGTCGGCCAGGGAGTGGGCGATATCGGTAGAGATGACCAGGGCGCGATGGCCGCGCTCGGCGGCCAAAAGGGCGGTGGCAGCAGACAGGGTCGTCTTGCCGACGCCGCCCTTACCGGTGAACAGCAGGGTGCGCACGGGCCTAGGCGTTCAGGCGGCGGTCGATGGCCGCGAGCACCGCGGGGCGCGCCTGGGTGGCGGCCTCGTACTCGCGCAGGGTGTGTAGCTGGTCGGCGGTGAGCGCGTCCAGCCGGGCCAACGCCTCCTCGGCGGTCAACCCGTCGTACCCCTCGATCGGCACCACCGGCACGCGGATGCGCGCCTCAGCCGTCGGCGCCTGCTTGTCACGCGGGCGCACCAGGCCCAGCAGGGCACGGGTGACGGGCCCGGGGTGTTCGGCGGCCTCACTGCCGGCCTGGGCGGCCGCGTTCACCGCCGAGACGATGCCCCGCGCCACCAGCACGCCCGCCCCAATGCCCACCAGCAGGACCCTCTCGGCGGCACGACGGGCCGGCTCCAGGTCCAGCTCGGGGGTCTTGACCTTGCCGAGGCTGGGCATCTGCATCTCCCACTCGACGACGCGGCCGGCCGCATCGCGGCGGACCTCTGCGGGCCGCTCCATGTTCGCATCTTGCACGGTCATCTTGCCAACTCCTTCGTTCCGCATGACGGACTCACCTATTATACGCGTACTGCCCCAGAGGGTTGCAGGGGCCGGCTTGTTCGGGGGCCGGCCGTGTGCTAAGATCAGCCGTCACACCCCCCACCCGGCGTGAAGAGGCGTCAGACAGGATGACCGAGGGCCCCGACAGCCTTAGTGACCGCGAGCGCGAGATCCTCGCGTTGGTGGCCACCGGCATCACCAACCAGCGGATTGCGCGCGACGTGGGCATCAGCGTGAACACGGTAAAGGCCCACCTGCGCAGCATCTTTGCCAAGCTGGGCGTCGAGTCGCGCACGGAGGCCACCACCCTGGCTATCCAGATGGGCCTCATCCGCGTGACGCCCGACGGCCCCGAGGGCGTGCCCGCTGGCGAGGAGGTGCCCGCCCTGCAGGCGGCCGAGCCCGCCAGCCCCGCGCCGGCCGCCGCCGCCCAGGAGTCTGCCGGCGCTGCCGAGGCCGCCCCGCGCCCGGCCGCCCGCCGCCTGCGGCGCTGGCACATCCTGGCCATGGCCGGCGTCATCGTCGTGGCGCTGGGGGCGGTGCTGTGGGGCGGGCCGCGCCCGGCCCGTTCGGGGCCCGTCAACCGCTTTGTGGACCTGCCCACCCCCGTGGCCGCCGGCCAGCCCGAGAGCCCCGCCGGCCGCTGGGTGCAGCGGGCCGCCCTGAGCGCCCCCCGCGCGCGCTTTGCCCAGGCCGCCCTGGACGGCGCCATCTATGTGATCGGCGGCGTCGACGAGGACGGCTGGACGGCCTCCGTGGCGCGCTACGACGTGGCCGCCGACCGCTGGGAGCCGCGCGCCCCCCTGCCGACGGCGGTCGTCAACATCGGGGCGGCCGCCGTCGCGGGCAAGATCTACGTCCCCGGCGGGTACCTGGAGGACGGCGCCCCGACCGACCTCCTGCAGGTGTACGATCCGGCGGCGGACCGCTGGGCGACCGCGGCGCCCCTGCCCGCGCCCCTCTTTGCCTACGCCATCGCCCCCTACGGGCAGGGGTTTTACCTCTTTGGCGGGCACGACGGCGCCGCCTACCTCGACGCGGTGTATTACTATGATGCCGTCGCCGACCGCTGGACCCCGGCCGGCCGGCTGAGCGCCCCGCGCGGCTTTGCCGCCGCGGCGACCTTGGGCGAGGCGATCTACCTGGTGGGCGGCTACGACGGCACCCGCGAGCTAGCCCTGTGCGAGGCGTTCGATCCGCAACTGGCGTCCGCGGGCGAGTCCCCGTCCGCGGGGCCATCCCCGTCTGCGGGCGAGTCCCCGTCCGCGGGCGAGTCCCCGTCTGCGGGCCAGAGCCCCTGGCAGGCCCGCGCGCCCCTCGCTGCCGGGCGGGCCGGCCACGGGCTGGCCGCCGCGGGCGGCTACCTGTACGTCGTCGGCGGCGGCTGGGACGGGACGCTGGCCGACAGCGCCCGCTACGACCCGGCCCACGACCTCTGGACGCCTTTCGAGAGCCCGCTGGTCGGCGAGTGGCGGACGCTGGGGCTCTCGGCCCTGTCGGCCTACGACGGCGTGCGCCTGTACGCCATCGGCGGCTGGAACGGCCGGCCGCTCAAGGGGGTCGAGGTGTACCAGGCCGAATACCGCCTGTACGTGCCCTGGGGGCACGGCGAGCGATAATCTGGGAGGAATCATGACGGAAGGTAAGACGACGAACACCCGCGTCACCTGGGTCGACGGACTGCAGTTCGTGTCGACTGCGGAGGGCTCGCGGGGCTCGTTCGTGCTCGATAGCCCGAGCGGCGAGGGCGGGCCGGCGGCCGGCACCTCCCCGGTGGAGGCGCTCCTGAGCGCCCTGGGCGGCTGCGCGGGGATGGACGTGATCTCGATCCTGAAGAAGAAGCGCCAGCGGGTGACGGGCCTGTACGTCGAGATGCGCGGGCGGCGCGCCGAGGAGCATCCGCGGCGCTACACGCACATCGAGATGGAGTTCGTGGTGCGGGGGTTCGGCGTCTCACCGCAGGCGGTGGCCCGCGCCATCGAACTGTCAGAGACCAAGTATTGCAGCGTGGCCGCCAGCCTGAACGCCGAGATCGCCACGTCGTACCGGGTGGAGGAAGAGCCCGCCGGCGCCTGACCCGGCGCGGCAAGCCCCACGCCTTGTCGTCCCGAGCGGAGTCTGCGCGGCGAGGGACCCCGTCTTGGCTGTTCTTGTGCTGTAGAGTATGGCAAAGACGAGATTCCTCGCTACGCTCGGAATGACAACGGTAGGGTCGCCGTCTTGCGCCAGGCCCCGCCGTCCGGCCGAACGGCCACGGCAGGTTTCGCGCCTTGTCGTCCCGAGCGGAGTCTTCGGAGCGAGGGACCTCGTCTTCGCGTTGCTGCTGCAACAGCTAGGCAAAGACGAGATTCCTCGCTACGCTCGGAATGACAACGGTAGGGTTGCCGGCCTGCGCCAGGCCCGCCGGCCGGCCGGACGCCAGGGGCTAAAGACCCCTTCGGAACGACAGGACGGGGCTCTTGCCCCGCTGACGGGGCTCTTGCCCCGCCGCGGGCCCCGGCCCACCTATCTCAGGAGCTTACCATGGACAATCCCTACGACATCGCCATCCTCGGCGGAGGGCCCGGCGGCTATGTGGCCGCCATCCGCGCCGCCCAGCGCGGCGCCCGCGTCGCCCTCGTCGAGGAGCAGCGCGTCGGCGGCACCTGCCTCAACCGCGGCTGCATCCCCACCAAGGCCATGGCCCACGACGCGGAGCTCTTCCGCGCTCTCGGCTCCGGCGCCTACGCCGCCCGGGCCGTCGGCGGCCTGCAGCTGGACGTCCCCCGCCTGCTGGCCCGCCGCGGCGAGGTGGTGGAGAGCCTGGTCGGCGGCGTGGAGAGGCTCCTCTCCCGCTACGGCGTGGCCTGCCTGGCGGGCCGTGGGACCATCCCCGCCCCCGGCACCGTCGCGGTCGCCCGGCGCGATGCGCCCCCCGAGCGCCTGAGCGCGCGGGCCATCATCGTGGCCAGCGGCTCCACCCCCGCCGTGCCGCCCATACCGGGGGCGGACCTCCCGGGCGTGGTCACCTCCGACGGCCTCCTGGCGCTGGACCACCTGCCGGCCAGCCTGGTCGTCATCGGCGCCGGCGTGATCGGCATCGAGTTCGCCTCGATCTATGCCGCGCTGGGCACCCGCGTGAGCGTGGTGGAAAAGCTCGATTTCCTCATGGGCGTCGACCTGCAGCTGGCCCGGCGTTACCGCGCCATGCTCAAGCGCCAGGGGGTGGATACCTCCACCGGCGTCGAGGTGACGGGCATCACCCCGGCGGACGGCGACCTCTTACGCGTCGCCTACACTGAGCGGGGCCAGGAGCTGGCCGCCGAGGGCGAGATCGTCCTGATGGCCACCGGCCGGCGCCCCAACGCCGCCGGGCTGGGGCTGGAGGAGATCGGCGTGGCCCTGGACGGCCGCGCCATACAGGTCAACACCCGTATGGAGACGTCCGTCCCCGGCATCTATGCCGTGGGGGATTGCACGGGCGGGGTGATGTTGGCCCACGTGGCTTCCTACGAGGGCGAGGTCGCCGTCGACAACATCCTCGGCCGCCCCCGCGAGGCCGACTACTCCGTGGTGCCCAACTGCGTCTACACGATGCCGGAGATCGCCGGCGTCGGCCTCACCGAAGAGCAGGCCAAGCGGGAGGGGCGGGGGGTGCGCGTGTCGCGCTTCCCCTTTACCGCCTCGGGCCGGGCGCTGGCCTTGGGAGAGACCGAGGGCCAGGTGCGCATGATCTGCGAGGAGGAGGCCGACGGCCGCGGCGGGCGCATCCTCGGCGTGCACATCCTCGGCCCGCGCGCCTCGGAGGCAATCGCCGAGGCCGCCCTGGCCCTGCGCCTGGGCGCCCGCGCCGAGGACCTGGCCCACACCATGCACCAGCACCCCACCATCTCCGAGGCGCTGATGGAGGCCGCCATGGCCCAGGGGGACGGCGCCATTCACTTTGAGAGCCGCTAGGCGCGGCGAAAGGGGACGCTTGCCATGCCAGCGGTCGTGGTGGGGTTGTGTCGGCTGGAGCTGCAGATCCCTGGGAGCGGTTCGCTCAAGGACAAGCGCCGCGTCCTCCAGTCGCTGATGACCCGCCTGCGTAACGAGTTCAACGTCTCGGTGGCCGAGGTCGACCGGCAGGAGGCCTGGCAGCGCGCCACGGTGGCGGTGGCCTGTGTGTCGTCCAGCGGCACCTACGCCCGCGGCCTGCTCGACAAGGTCACCGAGGCCGTGGAGGCCGCCCCGCTGGACCTGCTCCTCCTCGATAGCGACATCGAGCTCCTGTGACGCCCCGGAGGGTGCCATGACCTACGAGAAACTGGCCATCTTGCGCGACGCGGCGGTGGTCCTTTTGGCGCTCGAGGCGCTGGTGCTGCTCGTTCTGGCGCTGCTGGCGGGGTGGTACTCGGTGCGGGGGCTGCGCTGGCTGCAGCGGCGGCTGCCCGGCTGGCTCGGCGTGGCGCATCAGAAGGTGCAGGCGGCCAACGGCGTCACGCGGCGGGCCATGGGGGCGGTGGCGTCCCCGTTGGTGCGGGCGGAGGGCGCCGCGGCGGGGCTGCGGGCGGGGCTCGGCGCGGCGCGCCGCGCCATATGGCCAAGGAGGAAGCGGTGAAAGAGAGGACGCGCCTGATCGTGGGCGGGGCTGCGGTGGGGGCCGTGGCGGGGGCCCTGGTGGCCTGGCTAGTGGCGCGGCGGGGGCGGCCCGCTGCGGATGCAGAGGGTACGGCGCGGGCCGTGATCCCGCTGGACCGCGGCCGGCTGATCCGCCTGGGTGCGGCGGTGGTGGCCGTCGTCCGGCAGGTGCTGGAGCTAGAGTAGGCGCGGCCGCCTCCGCGGGCACGAGCGCCCCCACAGGCATTGTTACTTTTTTCACGAACCAGTTTGACAGTCCGGCGCCCCGGTCCTATACTGTCCTCGTTGCCAAAGGTTTGGCGAACATAGCCCTTGGCCGGGAGGATATACGTGTATCGCATCATCAAAAAAGAAACGTTGACGCCCGTCACCAAACTCTACGTCATTGAGGCGCCGGACGTCGCCAGGAAGGCGCAGGCGGGCCAGTTCATCGTCCTCCGCGTCACCGAGGAGGGGGAGCGCATTCCGCTCACGATCGCGGATTACGACCGCGCCGCGGGCACCATCACCATCGTCGTGCAGGAGCTGGGCAAGTCCAGCAAGCTGCTCGGCACCCTCTCGGAGGGGGACTCGCTGGCCTCCTTCACCGGCCCCCTCGGCCGCCCCACCGAGATCGAGAACTATGGCACCGTGGTGCTGGTGGGCGGCGGCCTGGGCATCGCCCCGATCTACCCGATCTGCCGCTCTCTGCGCGCCGCGGGCAACCACGTCATCGCCATCATCGGCGCCCGCAGCGGCGACCTCCTCTTCTGGGAGGAGGAGATGCGCTCCGTCTGCGATGAGCTGATCGTCGTCACCGACGATGGCTCCTACGCGCGCAAGGCCCTGGTCACCGTGCCGCTCAAGGAGATGCTCGAGGCGGGCCGCCAGGTCGATTGCGTCTGGGGCATTGGCCCGGCCATCATGATGAAGTTCGTGGCCCTCACCACCCAGCCCTTCGGCGTGCGCACCCTCGTCAGCCTCAACTCGATCATGGTTGACGGCACCGGCATGTGCGGCGCCTGCCGCGTCTCAGTGGGCGGCAAGACGCGCTTTGCCTGCGTCGATGGCCCCGAGTTTGACGGCCATGAGGTGGACTGGGACTTGCTGCTCAAGCGCCAGCGCCAGTATCTCGACCTGGAAAAGCGAGCCCTCGAACAATTCGACGCGGAACTGGCGACGGTGAACCGGTAGGAGATCGACAAGCAATGGCCAAAGACAAAGTATCCCGGCACGAAATGCCGACGCGCGACGCCGCCGAGCGTCGCCATACGTTCGAAGAGGTCGCCCTGGGCTACACCCAGGAGATGGCCGTGGAAGAGGCCGAGCGCTGCATCCAGTGCAAGCGGCCCCGCTGCGTGGAGGGGTGCCCCGTCGGCGTGCGCATCCCCGAGTTCATCAAGGCCCTGCGCGAGGGGGACCTGCGCGGCTCCGCCGCCATCCTGAAGGACACCAACAGCCTGCCGGCCATCTGCGGGCGCGTCTGCCCGCAGGAAAGCCAGTGTGAGGCCAAGTGCGTCCTCGGCATCAAGGGCGAGCCGGTGGCCATCGGCCGCCTGGAGCGCTACGTGGCCGACACCGAGCGCGAGCAGGGCGTCGAGGTCCCCGAGGTCGCCGCGCCCAACGGCAAGAAGGTCGCCATCATCGGCTCCGGCCCCTCCGGCCTGACGGCCGCCGGCGACCTGGCCAAGCTGGGCTACCAGGTGGTCATCCTGGAGGCGCTGCACACCCCGGGCGGCGTGCTGGTCTACGGCATCCCCGAGTTCCGCCTGCCCAAGGCGATCGTGGCCGCCGAGATCAACTACCTGGAAAAGCTAGGCGTCGGGATTCGCCGCAACGCCGTGGTCGGCAAGCTCTTCACCCTTGAGGAGCTGCTGAAAGAGTACGACGCGGTCTACCTGGGCACCGGCGCCGGCCTGCCCATGTTCATGAACATCCCCGGAGAGAACCTCCTGGGCGTGTATTCGGCCAACGAGCTGCTCACGCGCACCAACCTGATGAAGGGCTACCTGTTCCCGGCCTGGGATACGCCCGTCAAGGTCGGCAACCGCGTGGCGGTGGTGGGCGCGGGGAACGTGGCCATGGACGCGGCGCGCTCCTCGCTGCGCCTGGGCGCTGCCGAGGTGCACATCGTCTACCGCCGCTCGGCGGAGGAGGTCCCGGCCCGCGCCGAGGAAGTGCACCACGCCGAAGAGGAAGGGATCATCTTTGACTTTCTCACCAACCCGATCGAGGTCCTGGGCAACGCCGAGGGCTGGGTGACGGGCCTGCGCTGCATCCGCATGTCCCTGGGTGAGCCGGACGCCTCCGGCCGGCGGCGGCCGGTGCCGATCGAGGGGTCCGAGTTTGAGATGCCGATGGACACCGTGGTCATGGCGCTGGGCACCCAGCCGAACCCGCTGGTGTTCGACGGCGCCGAAGAGCTGCAGCGCACCCGCTGGGGCACCGCCGTGGCCAACGAGGCCAGCGGCCGCACCAAGATGGAGCGCGTCTGGGCCGGGGGAGACATCGTCACCGGCGCGGCGACGGTGATCTCGGCCATGGGCGCCGGCCGGGTGGCCGCCAGCGACATCGACCGCTACCTGCAGGACGGTGGCGGCACCTGGTGGCCCGAGGAGGCCGCCAAAGAGTAGGCACGCAGAACGAGCGAGCCACCCGAACCGGGTGGCTCGCTTTCTTTTGGGGCGTCGGCCGGCTGCCCGGGTCTGCGTGCGGCTTGGAGAAGAGAAGAGAAGAAGGACAGGATTTACAGGATTGACAGGATTATAAGACTGCTGGAGGGGCAGGTATTCTAGGGAGCCCCAGGTAAGCCTATCCACAATCCTGTGAATCCTGTGAATCCCATCTTTCCTGCCCATCCTGTCTCCGCAAGCCTGCACGGGGCCGCCGGCCGGCCGCCCGCGAGCGCCGCCTGGGTCTGCGTGCGGCTTGGGGAAGAGAAGAGAAGAAGGACAGGATTTACAGGATTGACAGGATTATAAGACTGCTGGAGAGGCAGGTGTTTTGGGGAGCCCCAGGTAAGCCTATGCACAATTCTGTAAATCCTGCAAATCCTGTAAATCCTGTAAATCCTGTAAATCCCATCTTTCCTGTCCTTCCTGTCTCCGCGAGCCTGCACGGGGGCGCTGGTGGACGGGTTCGGCGCCGGCGGGTACAATGCCGGTGTACTATGCTGGCCCGCCGGACGGACCCGTCCGGTGATCGCCGGACGGACCCGTCCGGTGCGTGATAGGGGAGTCGCCATGTCACACCTGTGGGATGAGATCCACGAGCAGCCCCAGGCGCTGGGGCGCCTGCTCGCCAACCTGGGCGCCGTCCGCGACGCCGTCGCGGGGGTGCGCGCCGCCGAGTTCCGCTACGTCCTGATCGCCGCGCGTGGCACGTCGGACAATGCCGGCGTCTACGGCAAGTACCTGCTGGGGGCCCGGAACGGGCTGCCGGTGGCCCTGGCCGCCCCGGCCCTCTTTACCAAGTACGAACGGCCGCCGCGCCTGGATGGCGCCCTGGTGCTGGGCATCTCCCAGTCGGGCGCCTCGCCCGATATCTGCACCGTGGTGGAGGAGGCCCGCCGGCAGGGCGCGCCCACCCTGGCCATCACCAACACGCCCGGCTCGCGCCTGGCCCAGGCGGCCGAGCAGGTCATCGCGCTGTGCGCCGGCCCCGAACTGAGCGTGCCGGCCACCAAGACCTACACCTCCCAGCTGCTGGCCCTGGCCATGCTCTCCGCGCTCCTCGCTGATGACGCGGAGCGCCTGGCCGCCCTGGCCGACGTGCCCGCTGCCGTCGCCGAGACCCTGGCCCTCAACGCCGACCTCGGCCCGCGGCTGGCCCGCTACGCCGCCATGCACGATACCACCGTGGTGGCCCGCGGGTACAACCTCTCCACCGCCCTCGAGGTGGCCCTCAAGATCAAAGAGACCACCCGCCTCGGCGCGCATCCCTATTCGTCGGCCGATTTCCGCCACGGGCCGATCGTCGTCGTCGACCAGGGCTACCCGATCGTGGTGGTGGCGCCCTCCGGCCGCACCTACGAGGACATGCGCGACCTGGTGAGCGAGCTCGACGCGCGCGGCGCCGACCAGATCATCATCTCCGACCAGGAGGAGCTCCTGGCCCAGGCCCAGACGCCGCTGCGCCTGCCGGCGGGGATGCCCGAGTGGCTCTCACCCATTGCGGCGGTGGTGCCGGGCCAGCTCCTGGCCGCCCACCTCGGGGAGCAGCGCGGGCTCGACCCGGACCAGCCCCGCGGCCTGAGCAAGGTGACGGAGACGCACTGATCGCGCGGCCCTCGGGCGGGGGGCTCCTCCGCGATTTGACACGTCGGTCAAAGCCGGTATAATGCCCCCGTAGTCACGGGGACGTGCCGCATTCGTCTAGTGGCCTAGGACACCGCCCTCTCAAGGCGGAGATCGGGGGTTCGAATCCCCCATGCGGTACCATCATACGGCCCACGGGCCAGCCCAGCGAAACCACCTTGGCCAAGGTGGTTTTGTTGTTTTCCGCGCCGGCGCGGGTCCAGCCGGTAGTAACCCTCGACCCATTCCACGGCGTCGGCTGGCCGCGCAAGGTTGAACGACGGGCGCGATGCGTCATGCACCTCACGCACCAGCCCCAGCGTCTCCTCGTTGTCCATGCGGTCCAGGCTATAGGCCCGCCCGCGCTCCGCGGTCAGCTGCATCGTCTCCCACGTGGCGGTAATGTCGCCCGCCGGGTAGCCAGCCGCGCGGCTGTACGTCCCCAGGCCGACGGTGGAGAGCTTCATCACCTTGACCTCGTTCGCGCCCGAGAACGGCACGTCCCGCGTCAACGTGTCCAGCCGCGCGGTGAGGCTCTCCACCTTGTACACCGCGTCGATAAGCGCCAGGAATCTCGCTACCAGATCGATCTGCTGCGCCACTTCGCTTTACCTCTTTTCTCGTGGCAACCCTGCCCCTCGGTACAGGGCCGCCGTAAAGGCGTCGTCCGCCTCGTTGCCGTGGTTCCGCGCCGGGTTCATCGGGCTGCCACCGCTCGACGCCTGCACCACGAGGTACGGCCTGGCCTTCACCAGCTGCTTCAGCAGCTCCTCGACGTTCGTCGGCTGCCCCCCGTCCCCGTAGGTGATGGCCCCCGCCTCCAACAGCCGATAGGCCGCGTCCTCGTCCACGATGTTCAGCCTGCGCGCCTGCCGCTCCACCTCCAGGCGCGTCGCGATCTCCCGCGCCCGCGCCTCGGCCGCCTGCGCCCTGGCCTCCGCATCGCCGCTCGCCTTCTTGGCCTTCTCGACCTCCGACAGGTTGGCGTCCTCGATCTCCTTCAGCCGCCCCGCAGCCTTCTTCAGGTCCTCATAGTCCTTGAACCTGTCCGCCTGCCGCGCCAGCCTGTCCTTGATGATCGTGTCAACCTGCTCCTGCGTGAACGTCTTGGGCGCCTGCTCCCCCGTGGGTTGGGTCACGTTGCCTGCATCCCCACCGCCGCCGCCGTCCGCCGCCCACAACACCCGTGGCCCGTAGAACCCCATCTGCCTGCCCATTTTGCCCTCCCCGCCTGTTTCCGCCGGCGTCGCGTACTCGCTTCCACCCTCACTGTACCCTGCCAGTGTTGCCAAACCTGCAAAAGCCCCCGCACGAATCACGCGGATCACGAAAAAAGCCACCGCCGGCAGGTCTCCCTGCGCGCGGTGGCCAAGCGGTAGCTATGCAGTTCCCGATGGGGGGTAGCCCCCGCCGGCCGCTACTTGTTCGGGCTGGGCCCGACCGTCACACCCGAGGGCGGCACCAACACCTCGCCCTCCACCGTCCCGTGGTTCTCCACCTTTGGCGCGGCCTCACTGTAGCGGTACACGGCCTCGAGCATCCCAATGAACGGCTCTACCTGCACCGGCGTGCCGCACGTCAGGCACTCGAACGGCTCCCGCCGCTCGATGCGCTCCAGCCGTACCTTGTACACCGCCCCACAGTGCGCACAAGTTACCTGGATGAAACGGATCCGGGGCATCAGGAGACCTCCTTGATAGCATCGAGAATCTTCCGAGGTACCTCTAGGGCCAGTTGCTTCGCCAGGGGCAGATGCTCCCGCAACTGTCTTAGCAGCCGCTCGCACTCGGCCCGATGGGGCCTGTCCAGCTTCCCCTCGTGCATCAGATCGAGAACCCACTCGAAACGAGCCATCACCTCGATCCAGTCATCCCACCAGTCGGCATAGTCATCCATCTGCTGGGGGCGCCCTGGAAGAGCATGCAATGCCGCACTCGTTGCCCCCAGATTGATCGCTACCGTTCGCTCTTGGGTAAGGGTCGTAACCATCTGTTCCCCTGTTGCTTGGCCAAGCCGTGAATCTGTCCTACGCCACGCCACAACCGATGGACTGACCACCAATATCCTTCTCGCACCCCATATTGTACCACAGTCCAGTCGCTACCCGAATGTGGCCCCCGATCGGGAGCTTCAGCTACGAAGTATAGACACCACCGGCCGCCGACCATAGCTGCCAGGACACCACTCTTGTCGCTGGAAGCCACGACTTCGCCAACCTGAGCATACTCAGCAATCGTCGTCCCCTCTGTCCACTCACCCCGTGCGATCACGTGTTTCAGGTAGTGCTGCTCCAATGTTGGTAGCAGGTCGTTCTCGCAGAGCAGCCGCCCCTGCCACTCGTAGCCCGCCACCTGCTCATCGACCCTCTGAAGCCGTTGAGGGTCAAACCCCCGCCCCGCCACATACCCTTGCACCCGCTCCAGCAGGCGCGGCGACGGCTCCACCTGCGAGCGCACCAACGCCGGGATCAGCTCCTCATCCGATAGCCTTTCCCACCGCGCGATCTGCCCCCATCGAGCCGCCTCCTCTTTCCCGAGAATCTTCCGCAGGCCCCGTGCATACCGCGTGCTCCCCCACTCGCGGCTCCGCCGCTGCCCCACGTATTCCTCGATCTGCACCGCCCCCGCCCGGTACGCCGCCGCCCCCGCCCGCCCCAGAACCTTCTCCTGCACCTCCGGGCCCTGCCTTGCCAGCCACTCCGCCCCCGTCTCCCACCCCGGGCCCGCCCCCTCCTCCCCCTTCAGCACCGGCACCATCGCGCACCGCCCGTTCGGGTGGTCGTCCAGGTGTTCCTCCAGCGCGTGGAAAGTCCCGTCCATCGCCAGGCACGCCGCGAAGACGTCGCGGTCTGCCGCGACGTCTGGGGCCGGGTCCCCCGGCTCCGTGGGGGGGTATCTACGGCTGCGGCCGCGGGGCAGGCCGCATCGGAACCGTGACGCTGTGGGAGGCTTGTCAAACCGCGGGGACCCTCTCCCGAGCCCAGCCTGCTGGGCCGGGCTGCAGAGGGGGGCGGGCCGCGCGGCGTAGGCAGGCCTGCCGGCGGCTGAGGGGCCCCGCGCGGCGCGCCGCCTAGGACAGCCGCGTGTACTCGGGGCCGGCGCAGGCGGGGCAGATGGGCTGCCCGTCGCGCAGGCGGGCGCGGGCCTCCATGACGCCCTCCCCGCACACGGCGCAGCGCACCGAGCGGAAGATGCGCGCCCGCTCGGGGAGGGGGGCCTCGACCCAGCGCACGTCAAAGAGCTCCTCGAGCGGCATCGTCTCCATCCGCGCGGCGGTGATACGGCGGCGCTCGGCCTCCGGGAGGTCGGCGAGGGCGGGGTCGTCGGTGGCCCCGAAGCGCAGCGCCAGCCGCAGGAAGCGGCCGTCGGCGCGCCGCCCGAAGGAAAAGACCTGCTTGCCCCAATCGCGGAGGATCAGGTTGCCCTTGCCCATGGTGCAACCGGTGAGCACCTGCACCGCGTCGAGCCCGCAGGCCTCCGTCTCACAGATGGCCACCAGCTCCTCGTCCTGGGCGCGCTCCACGCCCAAGAGGTCGAGCGCGCCGAGCGCGGCGCGGTAGCCGATCATGACGCCGGGGCAGTAGTGGCCGTGGAACCGGATGACCTCTTCCAGCGAGGCACGCTCTGGCATATTGGGCTCCTCCTATTTGTGGTTGAGTCGGATTGTGCCGGCCCGGCCGCGCGCGTCAAGTGCGGGAAGCGCTGCCGGCGGGGCGGGGCCGCAGCCACCGCCCTACGGGCCACGCCGGCCAAAGCCGGCTAGAAGGCAGTGCACCGCGCGGCGCACTTGCGCAGGACCTCTTTGGTCACGATCCCGGGGGTTTGTAGGCGGCGTGCTTGGCTGCTGCGGCCGCGGGGGCTCGCAGCCCTCCACGACGCTCTTCTCTTCTCTGAGAACAGCCTGCGGCGCAGCGGGATCCGCCTCCGGTGCGGCCCGCCGCGCATGGCGACTCCGCATCGGCCGTCCGGCGGGCCTGGCGCAGGATGGCGATTCTAGCGTTGTCATTCCGAGCGCAGCGAGGAATCTCGTCTTTGCCTAGCTCTGCGCATAGCAGGGCGAAGACGAGGTCCCGGCCGGAGGACCGGCTGCTCCGCTCGGGACGACAAGGCGCGGGGCTCGCCGCGTCCGCCCGGGCGGGGCTAAAGACCCCGCCCTACCAGTAACGCCGGCTAAAGCCGGCCGAAGCCGGCCAAAGCCGGCTCCGGAGCGCATACGCGTCTTGAGCCCCCTTCAGGGGGCGTGTATAGTAGCCAGGGGTCTTTAGCCCCTGGCGCGCGGACGGCGGCGAGCCTTCGTGCCTTCGGAGTCTTGCCGCGCCGGAGCGGCGCTGGGGCGCCGCACTCCACATCGGCCCGCCGCTCGCCCCGTTTTCATGCCTGCCGGTGTGCGGCCCGGCGCACATGACGACTCCAAATCGGCCCGCCGCGCGCCCCGTTTTCATGCCTGCCGGTGTGCGGCCCGGCGCACGTGACGACTCCATGTCGACCCCCCGCGCGCACCTCGCCATCGTGCCTGCCGGTGTGCGGCCCGGCGCATATGACGACTCCAGATCGGCCCCGCGGCCGGACGGACGCGGCCCCTAGTGCCGACACGTGCGCGAGCGCCGGGCAGGCGGGCCTGCCGGGGGTGAGGGTCTGCCGCGCCGCCTTCGCGGTCTGCCGCGCCGGCTTCGCGGTCCGCCGCGCCCCCTCCCCCCCTTTGACAGTCCGCCCCCTTCTGCGTACAATGCTCGTGAACGGTCACGTGAACGATCACGAGCCGCACGGACCGCAACACTGCAAGCAGGGGGCTATGGACCGCATCACGATCCGCGACGTCGCCCTTCGCGCTGGCGTCTCTCGCCAGACGGTCTCTCGGGCCATCAACAACAACCCCGGGATCGATCCCGAAACCCGCCGACGCGTCCTCGCCGTCGCCCGGGAACTCGGCTACCGCCCCTCCGCCGTCGCCCGCGGCCTCAAGACCAAACGCACCGCCTCCCTCGGCCTCGTCGTCCCTGATATCGCCAACCCCTTCTTTGCGGAAGTGGTCCGCGGTGCCTCTGAGGTCGCCTGGGCCCAGGATTACTCGGTCCTCCTCTGCAACACCGATGAGCGCCCCGAGCGCGAGTGGGCCACCCTGCACATGCTCGAGGCCCACCGCGTCGACGGGCTCCTCCTGGTCAGCTCGCGCCTCTCGGACGAGCAGCTCCGCGAGGTGGCCGAGGCCTACCCGCCCCTCGTCATCGTCAACCGCCGGCTCAACGGGCGCCCCGGCCTGGGCTGCGTGGTCGTCAACGAGGAGCGCGCCGCCGAGGCCGCCGTGGGGCACCTCATCTCTCGCGGGCGCCGCCGCATTGCCTTCCTGGGCGGCTCGGCCGAGACCCATTCCGGCCGCGAGCGCCGCCACGGCTACCTCCAGGCGCTGGCCGCCGCCGGCCTCGAACGCGACGCCGCCTGGGACCGACCCTGCCCGCCCACCGTCGAGGGGGGCCGCGCCGCCGCGCTGGACCTGCTGGCCCGCCACCCGGGGCTCGATGCCCTGCTCGCCTATAACGACCTGGTGGCCGTCGGCGCCATCCAGGCCTGTGAGACGCTGGGCCGCCCGGTGCCCGCGTCGCTCGCCGTGGTCGGCTGGGACGATATCGTCTTCTCGGCCCACCTCTCTCCGCCCCTCACCACCATGCGCATGCCCAAAGAGCGCCTGGGGGAGGTGGCCATGACCCTGCTCTTTGACCTGATGGCCGACCCGTCCCAGGCGCGCGACCCGATCGCCCTGGAGGCCCAGCTCGTCGTGCGCGGCACGACATAACCTGCGCCGCCCGCGTCCGCCTGCATCGCGCGGCGGATTGGGATACAATGGCACCGTTTACTCGTTCGGCATTCGCCGACAGGGGAGGATTGCGATGTACGATATCATGTCCAAGCTTTCCGCGACGGGCTGCGCCGCGGGCGCCCTCGAGGACCTTTCCGGCCTCCAGGTCTACGAGCGCTCGATCGCCGTGCAGGGCGGCACGGTGTTCTTCCTGGGCAACCGCGACCACCGCCATTACCTCGGCATCCTGAACTGCGGCTCCCAGCGCACCGCCTTTGACGTCGCCTGGCGGGAGGTCTCCCTCGACGGCCAGGCCCTGTGGCTCGGCATCGGTGAGGAGAACCACACCAACGCCGCCGCCCTGCGCGCCACCTTCCCGTGGACGGCGCCCTCCTACGTCGGCCTGCGCAAGTCCGCCGGCATGGGGGACCGCCTCGGCCTGGCCACCCCCGGGCACCTGCAGGCCATGCAGCACGCCAAGGGGATCGTGCCGATCCTGGCCCAGCAGTCCATCCGTGAGATGGAACGCACCCACCGCACCGCCGAGAACGTCATGGACGCGGCCACCTGGGGCGTCTTCCAGGTCGGCTGGCGCGAGGGCTTTGGCTCCGACGCCGACCACCTCAAGACCACTGCGGACATCGACTATTGCGCCGACCAGGGCTTCCTCTGGTACACCTTTGACCCGCGCGACTTTGTCGATAACGACGCCGAGGTCGACGACCTGGCCACCCTGCGGCGCAAGTACGAGGCCCTCCCCTGGCAGAGCCTCCACACCACCCCCGCCGCCACCCGCGCCGCGTACGTGGGCAAGACGTGGGACCTGGAGGCCTTTTCGCTGACCCTGAACGAGGAGGACCTCCTCCGCGCCGCCTGCAAGTACGCCAAGGGCCTGGCGCACATCTCGGCCATGTATCAGCACGTGGTGCAGCGCATGGGCGACCAGCCCTTTGAGGTGGAGGTCTCCGTCGACGAGAGCGACACCCCCACCAAGGCGCAGGAGCACCTCTACATCGCCGCCGAGCTCAAGCGCCTGGGCGTGCAGTGGACCAGCCTGGCCCCGCGCTACATCGGCGCCTTTGAGAAGGGCGTGGACTATATCGGCGACCTGGCCGTGTTTGAGAAGACCTTTGCCGAGCACGTCGCCATCGCCAAGGCCTTCGGCCCCTACAAGCTCAGCCTGCACTCCGGCTCGGACAAGTTCAGCATCTACCCGATCGCCTCGCGCCTGGCCGGTGAGCTGGTGCACCTCAAGACGGCCGGCACCTCGTACCTGGAGGCGCTGCGCGCCGTGGCCCGGGTCGACCCGGCCCTCTTCCGCGAGGTCCTGGCCTTCGCCATCGACCACTATGAGGTCGACAAGGCCTCCTATCACGTCTCGGCCCAGCTCAGCAAGATGATCGCCCCCGAGACGATCTCTGACGCGGGCCTGCCCGAGGTGCTCGACCAGTTCGACACCCGCCAGGCGCTACACGTGACCTTTGGCTCCGTCCTCACCCTGCAGGATGACGCGGGCCAGTACGTCTTCAAGGACCGGTTGTTCCAGGTGCTCGAGTCGCACGAGGAAGAGCACTATGCGGCGCTCGAGGCCCATTTCATCAAGCATCTGACCCCGTTCAGCGAGTAGTTTCTGGGTTCAAGGAGGATAGCAAGAGATGGAACGCGATTACATCAACAGCCTGTTCAACGTCGAGGGTAAGGTCGTCGTGCTCACCGGCGGCGGCGGCGTCATCTGCAGCACGCTGGCCAAGGGCTACGCCAAGGCGGGCGCCAAGGTGGCCCTGCTCGACATCAACCTCGACGCCGCCAAGGCCGCGGCGGCGGCCATCGTGGCCGAGGGCGGCGAGGCGATCGGCGTCCAGGCCGACGTCCTCAACCGGGAAAAGATGGACGTGGCCGTCAAGGAAGTGCTCGACGCCTACGGCACCGTCGACATCCTCATCAACGGCGCGGGCGGCAACAACCGCCGGGCCACCACCAGCCCCGACCTGTCGTTCTTTGACCTGCCGCAGGACGCCTTCCAGTGGGTGTTCAACCTGAACTTTATCGGCACCCTGCTGCCCACCCAGGCCTTCGGCAAGATCCTGGCTGACAAGGGTGAGGGCGTCATCATCAACATCGCCTCAGTGAACGCCTTCCGCCCGCTCACCAACATCCCGGCCTACTCGGCGGCCAAGGCGGCGGTGAAGAACTTTACCGAGTGGTTCGCGGCGCACATCTCGCTGCACTACTCCAAGAACATCCGCGTCAACGCCATCGCCCCCGGCTTCTACCTGACCGAACAGAACCGCTTCCTCCTCACCGATGCCCAGACCGGCGAGATGACGCCCCGCGGCAAGACCATCATCGGCCACACGCCCATGGGCCGCTACGGTGAGACGGAAGAGCTCATCGGCACCGTGCTGTGGCTGTCGTCTCCGGCCAGCCGTTTCGTCCACGGCATCACCGTCCTCATCGACGGCGGGTTCGTGGCCTTTGGCGGCGTCTGAGCGATCATCCGTAGCTTGTCATAAAGGAGTTCAAAGTGACGAACGTTCCCGAAGTCGCCCGTGCCCTCGTCGACATGAAGCGCGATTTCCAATACCTCGTGTGCATCGACTCGGACGGCTGCGTCTTTGACACGATGGAGATCAAGCACAAGGAGTGCTTTACCCCCAACATCATCAACCACTGGGGGCTGCAGGGCGTCAGCAAGTACGCGCGTGAGGCCTGCGAGTTCACCAACCTGTACTCCAAGTGGCGCGGCGTCAACCGCTGGCCGGCCCTGATCAAGGTGTTCGACCTCCTCGCCGAGCGCCCCGAGGTCCAGCGCCGCCATACCCAGATCCCCGAGGGCAAAAAGATCCGCGAGTTCATCGCCTCGGGCCTGCCCCTCTCGAACGACTCGCTCAAGAAGGTCGTCGAAGAGACCGGCGACCCGGAACTGACCCGGGCGCTCAAGTGGTCGCTGGCCGTCAACGAGACCATCGCCGACATGGTCCACGACGTGCCCCCCTTCCCCTACGTCCGTGAGAGCCTGGAGCTGATCACCACGCACGCCGACTGCATCGTCGTCTCACAGACGCCCCAGGAAGCGCTCATCCGTGAGTGGGAAGAGCACTCCATCGACAAGTTCGTCAAGGTCATCGCCGGGCAGGAGCGCGGCACCAAGTCGCAGCACATCCTGTACGCCGACAGCGGCCACTATGCCGACGATCACAAGCTCATGATCGGCGACGCCCCGGGTGACCTGAAGGCTGCCCGCGATAACAACGCCCTCTTCTTCCCCATCGACCCCGGTCATGAGGAGGAGTCTTGGGAGCTGTTCTTCAAGGAAGCCTTCCAAAAGTTCCTCGACGGAACGTACAAGGGTGAGTATGAGGCCCGCCTGATCGCCGAGTTCGAGAAGGCGCTGCCCTCCACGCCGCCCTGGAAGAGGTAACAAACATGGTTATCGGTAAGGGCTTTGCTGACAAGTTCCTTTCAGAGTCCGAAGCGCGCGCCATCTTTGCCGAGGGGCTGGCTACGCTGCCCATCGACGGCAAGCGCGTGCTGGTGATCATGCCGGATAGCACCCGCTCCGGGCCGATCCCGATGGTGTTCCGCACCGTCAACGAGCTGCTCAGGAAGCGGGCTGGCCGGGTCGACTGGCTCATCGCCCTGGGCACCCATCAGCCCATGACCCCGGAGCACCGCGCCGAGCTCGTGGGCGCGCCCTACGAGCCCGCCACCGACACCTTTGCCGGCGTGCACGTCTACAACCACAACTTTGAGACGGACATCAAGAAGGTCGGCACCATCCCGGCCGCGCGGATCAAGGAGCTCTCAGGCGGCCTGATGGAGCAGGACGTCGACGTCACCGTGAACCCGCGGCTCTTTGACTATGATCAGCTGCTCATCGTCGGGCCGGTCTTCCCGCACGAGGTGGCCGGCTTTTCCGGCGGGCTCAAGTATTTCTTCCCCGGCGTGAGCGGGCCCGACGTCACCAACTTTACCCACTGGCTGGGCGCCGTCATCACCAACGTGAACATCATCGGCACCCTGCGCACCCCGGTGCGCCAGGTGATCGAGGAGGCCTCCAAGTTCATCACCACGCCCGCTGCGGCCTTTTGCATGGTCGTCCGTGGCAAGCAGGACCTGGCCGGCCTTTACTTTGGCACGCCGGTCGACGCGCAGGCCGCCGCGGCCGCGCTCTCGGCGCAGGTGCACGTCGTCTATATCGACCATCCGGTCAAGACGGTCCTCTCCGTGATGCCCGAGCTGTACGACGACATCTGGACGGCGGCCAAGGGGATGTACAAGATGGAGCCGGTGGTCGCCGATGGCGGCACGGTGATCATCTATGCCCCGCACATCGACGAGGTGTCGTACACGCACGGCAAGGTGCTGGACCGCATCGGCTACCACGTGCGCGACTATTTCCTCAAGCAGATGGACAAGTTCGCCGACGTACCGGGCGGCGTGATGGCGCACTCGACCCACGTCAAGGGCGCCGGCACCTTTGAGAACGGCGTGGAGACGCCCCGGGTCAACGTGATCCTGGCCACCGGCGTGCCCAAGGAGCGCTGCGACAAGATCAACCTCGGCTACATGGACCCCGCCGAGATCGACGTCGACGAGTGGATGGCGCGGCAGGACCCGGACCTCCTGGTCATCCCGCGCGCTGGCGAGATGCTGTACCGTCTCAAGAGCAGCAAGTAAAGGAGATCAGACTATGGCAGCCAAGTATCAGCTTGGGTTGATCGGCCTGGCCGTGATGGGTGAGAACCTGGTGCTCAACATGGAGCGCAACGGCTTTTCCGTGGCCGTGTACAACCGCACCACCGAACGCATGACCAAGTTTGTCGAGGGCCACGGCAAGGGCAAGAACATCAAGGGCTGCGTCACCCTCGAGGAGCTCGTCTCCTCCCTCGAGACGCCGCGCCGCGTGATGCTCATGGTCCAGGCGGGCGCCCCGGTTGACGCGGTGATCGATCAGCTGGTCCCCCTCCTCGAGAAGGGCGACATGATCATCGACGGCGGCAACTCGTTCTTCAAGGATACCGAGCGCCGCGCCGAGTACCTGGCCGGTAAGGGCCTGAACTACATCGGCACCGGCGTCTCCGGCGGTGAAGAGGGCGCCCTGTGGGGCCCGGCCATCATGCCCGGCGGCCAGGAGGATGCCTACCGCGCCGTCGAGCCGATCTTCCGCGCCATTGCCGCCAAGGCCGAGGATGGCGAGCCCTGCGTCTCGTACATCGGCCCCCGCGGCGCCGGCCACTATGTGAAGATGGTGCACAACGGCATCGAGTACGGCGATATGCAGTTGATCGCCGAGGCCTACGACATCCTGCACCGCGCCCTGGGCCTCTCAGCCCAGGAGCTGCACGAGATCTTTGCCGAGTGGTACGAGGGGGAGCTGCAGTCCTACCTCATCGAGATCACCCGCGACATCTTTACCAAGGTCGACCCCGATACCGGCCAGCCGCTGGTGGACGTCATCCTGGACGAGGCCCAGCAAAAGGGCACCGGCAAGTGGACGTCGCAGAACGCGCTGGACCTCGGCGCGCCCACCCAGACCATGACGGCCGCCGTCGAGTCCCGCATCATCTCGGCCTACAAGGAAGAGCGCGTCGCGGCCAGCAAGGTGCTGCCGGTGGCCCCGGTGGCCTTCCAGGGGGACAGGAAGCAGCTGATCAACGACGTGCGCGATGCGCTGTACTCCGCCAAGATCTGCTCCTACGCCCAGGGGATGGGCCTCTTGCGCGCCGCCTCGGACGAGTACGGCTACAACCTCAAGTACGGTGAGATCGCCAAGCTCTGGCGGGCCGGCTGCATCATCCGGGCGCGCTTCCTGAACGACATCACCGCCGCCTACGAGCGCAACCCCGAGCTCACCAACCTGATGCTCGACCCGTACTTCCGCGGCGAGATCCTCGAGCGCCAGGCCGCTCTGCGCCGCGTGGTGGGCACGGCCGTGGGCCTGGGCATCCCCTGCCTGGCCTTCAGCGCCTCGCTGGCCTACTTTGACGCCTACCGCACCGAGCGCCTGCCCGCCAACCTGACCCAGGCGCAGCGCGACTACTTTGGCGCGCACACCTACCGCC
Source organism: Anaerolineae bacterium (assembly GCA_040768605.1). Taxonomy (GTDB): domain Bacteria; phylum Chloroflexota; class Anaerolineae; order UBA1429; family UBA1429; genus JAAZBY01. The sequence continues at coordinate 357,270 of JAXGMP010000004.1, forward strand.
GCACCGACAAGCCCGGCTCTTTCCACACCGAGTGGACCGAGTAGGCTGATAGTAAGGAGTGCGCCGCGCCGGTTGCCGGGGTTCGCCTTGGCGGGCCCCGGCCGCCGGCCCTCGCACACGGAGGAGACTATGAATAGGAACGTAGTGGTCGCCCAGTCGGGCGGGCCATCCCCGGTGATCAACTCCTCGCTGCGCGGCGTGGTGGAAGCCTGCCGCGACATGCCCAATACCTTCGGCACGGTTTACGCCGGCTACCACGGGATTGAGGGCGTCCTGCGTGAGGATCTGCTGGACCTATCGGCCCAGTCGCCGGAAGAGGTCGCGCTGTTGAGCGTCACCCCGGCGGCCGGCGCCATCGGGACGTGCCGCTACAAGCTCAAGCCCAAGCAGGTCGAAGACCTGGAGCGGGTCATTGAGGTGTTCAAGGCGCACAACGTCGGCTACTTTTTCTACAACGGCGGGAACGACTCGATGGACACCGCCCACAAGGTGGCCCTGCTGGCCGCCGAGCGCGGGCTGGACCTGGTGGCCGTCGGCGTGCCCAAAACTATCGACAACGACGTCGGCGATTCAGAGTTCAAGCTCATCGACCACACGCCCGGCTACGGCTCGGTGGCCCGTTACTGGGCCATGATGGTGCAGGGGGCTGAGGAGGAGAACCGCGGCTCCAGCCCGGCCGATCCCGTCCTCGTCCTGCAGGCCATGGGCCGGCGCATCGGCTACATCCCGGCGGCCGCCCGCCTGGCCGACCCCAACCGCGAGATGCCGCTGATCATCGTCCTGGCCGAGTCGGGCATCGACATGCCCGCCCTGGCCGACCGCGTGAACGACATGGTCAAGGCGCGCGGCCGGGCGGTGGTGGTGATCAGCGAGGGGCTCGAGCTGGGGGACCTCGGCGCCACCCGGGACTCGTTCGGCCACGTGCAGTTTTCCGCCTCACGCACGACGGTGGCGTCGATGGTGGTCAACTATCTGAACGATGCCGGCCTGCCGGTGGCGGGCTCGGCGCGCTCCAACGTGCCCGGCACCCATCAGCGGCACGACGTCGCCTACGCCTCCACCGTGGACCTGGCCGAGGCCTACGCCGTCGGGCAAAAGGCGGCGATCCTGGCCGCCGAGGGGCAGTCGGGCTACATGGCCACGATCCTGCGCAACCCGGGGCTCATCTACTCGGTGCGGTACGACAAGGTCCCCCTCGAGCTGGTGGCCAACTCGGAGCGCACCTTCCCGAAGGAGTGGATCACCCCGGACGGGACCGACGTGACGGACGACTTTGTACGCTATGCGCAGCCGCTGATCGGGGAGGACTGGCCGAGCATCCCGCTGGTGAACGGTATCCAGCGCTTCACCCGCTTCGCGCCGCTCTTTGCCGAGCAGACCCTTGAAAAGTACGTGCCGGAGGGGCTGCGCTAGGCTCGGCGCGCCCCGCCCGGGGCCGCCCAGGCTGCCGCGCCGCTCCTGATCGCGCGATCAGAATCGCGCGATTCCCATCGCCAAGTTCCGCGTTCCCTCGCCGCCCGCGGGCGGCGGGGGAACGCGGTGCCCTACCACAGCGCCTCGCCCGCCGCGCGCCCAGGCGCGCCACCCCCACAGGAGACCCCATGACCCAGCTCATCTCCAGCAATATCGACGGCAGCAGCGTCGACGGCCGCCAGGCCCGCCTGATCGCCGCCCTCGAACTCCGCGCCGCGGTCGGCTTTGACGGCGCCGAGGTCAACCTCGGCTGCCTGAACGCCATCCGCAACGGCCGCGTCGCTCGCGAAGAGGTCGTGCGGGGGCGCGAGGTCCTGTCGCGCTACCCGCTGCGCTACACCGTGCACGGGCCCGGTTCGCTCAGCATGGCCCGCCACCCCGAGCACGCCGCCAGGGTCCTGGGGGCCTGCCTGGAGGTGTCGGCCGAGCTTGGCGCCGAGGTCTACGTGTACCACTCCGGCCAGATCGCCCTGCACGACGCCTTCGCCGGCCTCCAGCCGCCCCCCACCGACGACGAACTGCGCGACATGTGGGCGCGTGAGACGGAGGCCCTGCTCCCCTTTGCCGAGCGCGCCCGGGAGCTGGGGCTGATCCTGACCATCGAGAACCGCGACCCGCACCTGTGGGAACTGGCCGCCCTGGAGCGCTGGGGCCGCACGGGGGAGGGGCTGCTCAAGTACCACCAGGGGATGCGCCTGGACCTTCTGGCCCAGCAGGCGGCGGAGATCAACTCGCCGGCGGTAGGCGTCTGCCTGGACGTGGGGCATGCCTTCCTGGCGGCGCCCTACTGGCACGGCGCGACCTTCCTGGACGGCGTGCGCACGGTGGCGCCCTGGGTGCGCCACGTGCACCTGCACGACAACTTTGGCCGGCTGGACGACCTCTCGGACGGCCTGGAAGACCGGCTCATCTTTGGCGAGGCGGACAATCACCTGCCGCCCGGCTGGGGAGGCATCCCCCTGCGTGAGACGGCCGCGATCCTGCAGGGTGCCGGGTATGAGGGCTGGTACCTGGTGGAGATCCGCCCGCGCTACGACGACTACCTGGCCGAGGCGCTCGCCGCCGCCCGCGCGGTGGTGGGGTAGGGGGGGCACGGAGAAGAGCAGAGGGGACGCTGACGCGTCGTCGGACCGCTATGGAGTGCGCCGGCCCACCGGCGCTCTTCTCCTTTCCACCGCCGCACTTCTCTGAAAACAGCCCGCGGAGCAGCAGGATCAACTTTCGGCGTGGCCCGTCGCTCGTGACGACTCCACATCGGCCGTCCGGCGGGCCTGGCGCAGGATGGCGATTCTAGCGTTGTCATTCCGAGCGCAGCGAGGAATCTCGTCTTTGCCTAGCTCTGCGCACAGCAGGGCGAAGACGAGGTCCCGGCCGGAGGACCGGCTGCTGCGCTCGGGACGACAAGGCGCGGGGCTCGCCGCGTCCGCTCGGGCGGGGCTCCCCCCGTTCGGGGGGCAGGCAAGACCCCGCCCTACCAGTAACGCCGGCTATAGCCGGCCGAAGCCGGCCAAAGCCGGCTCCGGAGCGCATACGCGTCTTGAGCCCCCTTCAGGGGGCGTGTATAGTAGCCAGGGGTCTTTAGCCCCTGGCGCGGACGGCGGCGAGCCCTTGTGCCTTCGCGGTCCGCCGCGCCGGAGCGGCGACCTGTCCCGAGGTCCGCCGAGGGATGGGGCGCCGCACTCCATGTCGGCCCGCCGCGCGCCCCGTTTTCATGCCTGCCGGTGCGCGGCCCGGCGCACATGACGACTCCACATCGGCGCGACGCGCGCCCCAGCACGCCCTGCTGTGGTATAATGTGTGCAGAATGCTCCAGTTATTGAAGGGTTCTGCACACATGGCCGACAGCGACGATCTCACGCGCCAGGACAGGCTCTACGCCGTAGCCGAAGAGCAGGCCGGCCACTTTGCCACGGCGCAGGCCCGCGCCGTGGGGTACCGCTCGTCGCAACTCGCGTACCATGTGGGCACTGGGCGCTTCCGCCGCATACGGCGGGGAGTTTACCGGCTGGCCCAGTTCCCGGCCGCGCCGCACGAGGACCTCTACGTCGCCTGGCTGGAGGTCGGCCCGCGCGCGGTGGTCTCTCACGATAGCGCGCTGGCCGTGTACGAACTGTCCGACGCCCTGCCGGCTGCGGTGCACCTGACCGTGCCGCGCTCTGCTTCGCGGCGGCGCCGCGCTGGGCTCATACTGCACCGCAACGCGCTGGATGCGCGCGACGTGACACGGTACCTGGGGCTGCCGATCACGACGGTGCCCCGCACAATAGCCGACGTCGCGGCGGACGGCCTGGCCGAGGAGCTGGTCGCGCAGGCCGCGCACGAGGCGGTGCAAAGGGGCCTGGTGACGGCCGCGGACCTGAGGAAGCAGGCGCTGGCGCGCGGAGGCCGTGCCGCGCGCATCGTCGACAGGGCTCTCTAGGAGCGAGCAGGTGCGGTACCAGCACGGGGCTGACGCCCAAGTGGTTGGCATGGCGGAAGGATGGCCGCGCGGGAACGCACTGCCAATACCGGGCGCCGATCGCCGCAAGCCCCTCAATCTATCCGTGAAGGCGATGACAGCAGATGGCGCCATCGCGCAGGGGGCGGGAGTACGGTACGCCAGTTCACACATGGCGTCGTCGTGGACTGGTGTGCCGGCCCTGCGAATGCACGGAGCGCGTGAACTAGGCCGACATCACGCTAGAGTCCCCAGGGGTGGACGGCGGCGGAGTCGGACGGGATCCGAGTGCTGAACGACGGATCGGTCGCCCGCAGGGCGCTCCGGCGAGGACAGCGCTATCAGCGCTCGGGATGTGTCTGCCTGAGACAGGCCGCCGGTAGCTTTGCTGCCAGCGCAATCAGGGCTCCAGCATGACAGCGTCTCCAGCCGTGGCGCTGCCGACCTGCTCCAGCGATTCGCGCACGCGTTCTGCTGTTTCGTGAGCCAGCGCTGCAGGCAGTCAGTGTCCGGGTTGCTCCAGACGCTGGGTAGTTGTCTGGTGGCCGAGCTCCGTGGGAGCACCCTCAGATGGCATCAACCGTTGCCCCTTCCGGCGCCCGAGCGACGAACGCCAGCAAGAAGAGGCGGTCGATCCCATGCTACACATCCCACCTCTGCCTGCGCTTGCGGAAGGCCTCTTCGCCCCCTTCCAGAATGGGCAGCAGTTGGGGTCGCATCTCAAGCTTCTCAATTGACCCTGTCTCATACCATATCCAGTTGTCGTCCATATGTGCGACGATGACCTGCTCGGCATCTGCATTCACCACGAGGTTGGGGTTGTTAGTTGCCAGTATGATCTGCCGTCGTGTCTTTGCCTCCCTCAATGCCGGCACAAGCTCATCGAAGATGAACCGATTGTCCAGATTCTCCTCGGCCTGGTCGATCAAGAGAGGAGAGTCTCCCTCCGATAGCATGATCTTGAGTAGGACGGTTCCCTTTTGGCCCAGGGACAGCTTTTCGAGAGGAACCTCGCGGAACGATATCCTTGTGCTCAAGGCAAAGTGGTCTCCCAAGAGCCAGTCGTGGAAGTGGGCGCTGGTTAGCCCGCGCTTGAGACAGTCGCGCAGGCGAATGATCGGTAGAAGGACCGGCTCCAGCGCGCGGGTGTCGGGATTGGACTGCTCGGCTAGTCGTGCTATCTGCTCGGCGAACCCGTAGAGGTCTGACTCTCGGTACCTTCTCCCGTCCAGAATGGCGGCACCTTTCGAGACGAACCCCTCGGTGTCGAAACGAACGTGCGACTGGAAACAGATGCCTCCCAGCATCAGGCGTTTGCCGCTAGAGAAAGCGTCGATCGCGTCGTGATAGTGGTGCTTCCACTCACCGTACTTGACGAGCATCCGACTGTAGAGCATCAGTCGATCGGCGTCCAGTCTCTTGGCATCGGCCCTAAGCCGGTCGATCTCGGCAATCTGATCACTTAGCGTGTGAACGTCGTCCTTAGCCTGCTGTAGCGATCGGAGAAGCTCGGCGTGAGCGCTCTCCTCTCCACGCAGACTCGCACGCTGCTTCACGCATTCACCAAGTTCGGACAGCACGCTTGCGCTCTCACGGGAAACGACAACGTCTATGGCTTTCAAAGACTCAACCAATGCGTTCAGGTCGACCTTCGGTATGACTGACGATATGCGCATACTGTCGAGAGACAGAGAGAGTTCTGCGATCGCCGCGCTGGCTTCAGTGGCGAACTGGGTGGCGCTACGGAGTAGGGCTTCGATGTTGTGTCTCAGCTCTTCACAGCCGGAGTGGCGCTGCCTGAGCTCCTGCTCGCTCTCCGCCAATCTCGCGATCTCGCTCGAACGATCAGTCGCATCCAGGGCCCGCAGGGCCGCTGTCCGGTCGCGAACCGCTCCCCGCGCAATCTCCAGCCTGCGCTCTAGGTCCTCAAGTCTCTCAGGTGAGGTCTCTGCCTCTATTGCCGACAGGCGTTGATTAGCATCCCTAATCTGATTGCTTAGGTCCGACCGCTCCGCCTCAAGCTGCGCGAAGCGGCCCACGTGTCCGCCGTCGATGACACTCTGGTTGCTGAACACGATCTCGCGGATCTTCGCGTCAAGCCTGACTGTGTTGGCGCACAGGTCCTGAATACAGCCCTGTGGCAGGTAGTCCACCCGCGAACGAGGGAAGTAGTGGCTCTCCGTGAGGCCTTTCTCGAAGTCCGGTTCCCCTGGATCCGAGAAGCTCACAGAGACCCTGAGGTCTGGGGCATCCTGTGCGATCCGCTGGACAAAGGAGTTTCCTCCGTCCTGGGTCGTGCGAGTGGTCGTACGGTCCTCGAAGCAGTTCGCGATCAGGTCCAGCAACGCGGTCTTGCCCGTCCCGCGACCACCTGTGACTGCTACCAAGTCAGCGCTAAGCGCGATGGCCCCGCCCTTCAGCCCAAGCTGATCGTTGATGTGCACGTTTGGCAACGTGACACTGCTCAGGGAGTATATGCTCTTGCGGGACTGCGGATGGTCTTTCTGTATGCGCACTCGTGTCTCGGGCTCGTGAAGTGTCTGGCGCAGGCCCTCAAAGGAGGGATCTGCCTTGATCCAGCAGTACCTATCTTCTGCCGGACGGAACAGCTGCTCATACGAGTGCGCGTCTGAACCGTGTATGCAAGGACGGACCTTGCCTAACTCCCGGAGGTACGCGTCCAGGCTAGTATGCTTGCGACCAAGAAAGAACTCACGATCGCCCGGATTGGAGCTAAAGATGGCATCCGAGCAGGAATACAACTGCAGCCTGGCCAGGTGGGTCTGACTGCCCCAACGCATGTCGCTTAGGCCATCACTGGCCAGTACAAGCAGATAGCGGCCGGCGAACACCGAGGGCTTACTCCTCAGTGTTTCGGCAACTTGTTCTAGCGATACGAAGATATTCTCACAGCCTACTTGATAGTCTGACTTGTTCTGGTAGGCAGGATGCTGACTCTTCAAGCAAGCCCCTACGGCCTCAATCTTTTGTCTACTTAGGCTGACCGGTTCGACTTCGGGAGTCTTTATCGTGAGACGGGCCAGGAACTCCTCATCGATCTGATCCGGCGCGAGCGCATCCGAGAAGATCACATGGAAGTTCACGCGACGGTTGTCGGGCGAGAAGGTGTCCAGTCTGAGCTCCACGTTCGGCAGAACAAGCCGGAAGTTCTGCAGTCTCCCATTCTGTCTGTAGTCGAGTACCTTGCGGTACCCCTCGATAGAGAAGTAGTCTGTGACGCCAAGAGCACACACGTTCTGCTCCTGTTCTAGTGCATCGATGTACTTCTCCCAGGCACCGGTTGGATATCTTGTGCGGTCTGATTCGGTGAATTCGTATGAGTGCTGATAGGATGCCGGTGTGTGGACATGAAGATCCCATCTATTCCACTCCGAACCACGGTACACTTCTAACTCCTCCACACGAAGTAGCTCGTGTTGTGCTTCAAAGGCCAAGGGCTACGGGCTTTTAGCTGTTTCGTATGTACTGTGGAAGAAATAGTACGGTACTACCTCGTTGTGCGGACACTAGATGCCCCATTGTCATGGAGCAGCTAGATGACTTGGCCGCTCGTTGGCCGTGGACCGCTGGCGACTACCGAATGCTAGCGCTCACTTGAGACACGTGTGTGCCTCCTTTAGGGCTGGTGGACCATGGTCACTGCATGTGGCAGCTTACTATGCTAGTGTACCATATTATCTGCGCCTGCGCGTGTCGGATGCTATTGTGCTACTGTCTCACCGGATCTCTAGGTGAGGCCTGGCTGGGTGCGGCCAGCGCGGCTGGCGCTGGCACAGAGCGTCTGCGTAGAGCGAGGATGACTTGCAGAGCGGCCGGTCAGCGGCGGTCGCTGGCTTTGCCGGCATAGACTGGATGCGGGCGCGAGTGAACTCTACACCCGTAGTGTGTAAGCTAGGCGCTTGGTGGTTCGTTTGTGCGAAACTGGGCCTAGGTGCTGTGGAACGCCAGCTCTCGAGCGGTGTGCAAGGATGAACATTGTGTGCTTGACGCGCCCTGTGAACTGGGTCCGCGCCAGCCCCCATCGTTTTTTAGTCTTCTGTCGCTACGGTCGGGTAACGGGTCAAGAGTACGGCCAGCGTTGTACCCTGAACGTCGACGGCCGGGGGAGCCTGCTCAGGTCTGACAGGGGCACGGGGGCTCACGCCGCTGCTCCGTCCTACTGTCGGACCCACTACATGCAACGTGCCCTCGATCTCGCGGTTGAGTCAGGCCGGTCCCTCTCCGACTGGCGCGGCGCCTCCACCGCTTTACACGCGGGGCCGTGCACGTCTTTGGCAGACGGATCGCCGGAGATGTGTCGCTGCCGGCCCTGAGGAACCTGGCCTGCGAGCTCCTACGCACCGATGGAGAGCCCCTTACGCGGTTGTCCGGCTTTTGTGCCCACTTAGGCGATGAGGAGATAGTGCTCTCCGATGCTTGTGTGCCGAGTGCCATCAGGCCGCGGGGGGCCGCTAGACGAGGTCTACGTCGAGGAGACTAGGGGGACGGCTGACAGTGGGACCGACGGCCGGCGCCTGCAGCGGTCACCAGCGGCGAGCACTCAGCCGTGTTCGGCGATGGCCAGGCGCACAGCGTGGACGATCTGCCGAAGGAGGCCAGCGGGATTGTGGAGGCGATCCGCCACCTTCCCCGAGTGTGGCAGATGCGCCCAAGGAGGTTCCTCGGGGGCATCGGGAGCCGCGCGTTCGGCCTCGTCGTCTACGGCCCCTAGAAGCGCAGTGGCCGCGTAACGACGGAGCTGCGCGGCCCAGCAACGAAACGGTCGTTGCAGGACCTGGAGATCCGTGTCGACCCGGGAACGGAGCTCCCCGTGATGAACAAGTTCGCCCGCCTGCCAGAAAGGACGATCCGCAGGGCAGAGACAGGTCCCTAGCCAGCGGGGGGCAGGCCGGCCAGAGGGTGTGAGGGTGCTCGGCGGCAATCGGGAGGCTCTGCCCGTCCGCCCCGCCCTTCGCCCCTTGTCGTGCCGAAGGAGGTTTCCCGACAGGCCGTCCGCGGCCCGGCACCTCGTCTTCGCCCCGCGGATCGCGCAGGCGCAGTGCATAGACGACGCCCCGGCCCGCGACGCGCCCTCCGGCCGGCCCGGAGGGCTGCCGCGCGTCTTGGCGGTCCGCCGCACTCCCCATCGGCCCGCCTCGCGCGTCCGCCGTGCGCGCCTTCGCGGTCTGCCGCGCGCGGCTGCTAGGTTCCCCGGTCGGGGCGCCACGTCAGGCCGGTCGCCCGCCCTCCGCGCCCCTCCGCCCTACCACCGGCAGGGCATACTCGGGATACCCTCTCTTCGCCCAGAAGGGGTTGTAGGCCCACACCCTCGCCAGCACCTCCGCCGGGTCGACGCCGCGCCCGAGCAGCGCCTCCTCCGCCCGCGCCAGGGCCTCGGCGTCGGACGGGCGCGGCCGCCACTCGGGGTTGAGCAGCCGCACCTCCCGCTTGATGGCATAGTCCAGCTCGGCGCCGGCCGCGTAGACCGGCACGCCGTGGAAATCGCGCGGCGCCCCGTCCAGCCAGGCCGTCGGAAAGTACACCGTGCCCTGTTTGCCGATGTGCCGCCACATGGCCAGGTCGCCGGCCACCTCCAGGCGGTTGAAGGCGGCGTGCAGGCCGTCCCGCCGGATGACGAGGATGTCGAAATCGGTGCGAAACTCGGCCGCGTAGCCCCTGGCGGTGTAGCCGGCCAGCAGGCCGCCCCGCAGTTCGAGGAGGTCGCGGGTAAAGCCGTCCAGGTCGTGGTGCTCGCGCAGGTAGCGGCCGGCCAGCAGGTCGGCGGTGAACCCGCCCCAGATGTAGGTCGCCGTGCCGCAGGCGGCCGAGACCTCGGCGATGTCCTTCAGGAAGGCCAGGTAGCGGCCGTTGGTGGGGGACATGGGCATGGCGCCTCCCGGCGGGGTCGCTCGCGGGCAGCGGGCGGATAGTATGCTCAGTATACCGGCGCGCTCAGGGGCTCAGCCCGGGCCGCGCAGGGTCCGCACCGCCCGTACGATGGCCGCGGCCGCCGCGTCGACCTCTGCGGCCGTCGTCATGCGGCCCACGGAAAAGCGCAGCGTCCCGCGGGCGTACTCTTCCGGCACGCCCATGGCCGCCAGCACCGGCGAGATGGTCACCTCGTTGGCGTGGCAGGCCGACCCGGCCGAGGCGGCCACGTCGTCGTATAGCTCGGCGAGCAGGTCCGTCGCGTCCAGCCCGTGGAACCCCACGCTCAGCGTGTTCGGCAGGCACGCCTGCGGGTGCCCGTGCCGGCGGAGGTCCCCGGCGCCCGGGGCGATCCCGGCCCACAGCCGGTCGCGCAGGGCGCCGAGGTGGGCGGCATAGTCGGGCAGGTGCTCCGTCACCAGGCGGCAGGCCTCCCCGAGGGCTACGATCCCCAGCAGGTTCTCGGTAGAGGCGCGGCGGCCCCCCTCGTGCCCGGCGCCGTGCATGAACTTTGCCAGGGGCACGCCCCGCCGCACGTACAACGCCCCCACCCCCTTGGGGGCGTACAACTTGTGCCCCGCCACCGAGAGGAGGTCGGCGCCCAGCGCGTCGACGTGGACCGGCACCTTGCCGACCGTCTGGGCGGCGTCGATGTGCAGCAGCGCGCCGGCGGCGTGGGCCAGCGCGGCGATCTCGGCGATCGGCTGGATGGTGCCCACCTCGTTGTTGGCGTGCATGATGGTGACGAGTGCGGTATCCGGCCGCAGCGCCGCGGCGACGTCGCGGGGGTCCACCCGGGCGGTGCTATCCACCGGCAGGACCGTGACCTCCCACCCCTCGGCGGCCAGGGCGGCGCAGGTCTCCAGGGTGGCGGGATGCTCGGCGGCGGCGGTGATGATGTGGCGGCCGCGGCCGGCCAGGGCGCGGGCCACGCCCTTGATGGCGGTGTTGTTGGCCTCCGTCCCGCCGGAGGTAAAGATCACCTCGTCGGGCGCACAGCCCAGCATGGCGGCGACCAGGGCGCGGGCGGCCTCCACCGCCCGCCGCGCGGCGATGCCGTAGGCGTGCGGGCTGGAGGGGTTGCCAAAGAGAGGCCCCAGGCAGGGCTGGATCGCCGCGACGACCTCGGGGGCCAGCGGCGTGGTGGCGTTATAGTCCAGGTAGACCGGTTTGGGCACGGGGACCTCCTCAGGGGCGGGGAGCGCTTGCGTCGCCACCATCCTACCGCAGGCGGCCCGCCGCGCCAAGGGGGAGGAAGGACAGGATTCACAGGATTGACAGGACTGAGGAGATATTCACGCAGCACCCGTCTATGCCGCCCGGGAGCCACGCACAGCCCCCGCCCGGCCAGTAACGCCGGCGCAGGGTCTCGCCGCGCGGCTTCGCGGTCTCGCCGCGCGGCTTCGCGGTCTCGCCGCGCGGCTTCGCGGTCTGCCGCGCGGCTTCGCGGTCTGCCGCGCGGCTTCGCGGTCTGCCGCGCGGCTTCGCGGTCTGCCGCGCGGTTTCGCGGTCCGCCGCGCAAGAGCGGCGCTGGGGCGCCGCACTTCTCTGAAAACGGCCTGCGGGGAGCAGGATCTGCCTCCGGTGCGGCCCGCCGCTTATGGCGACTCCGCATCGCCCGTCCGGCGGGCCTGGCGCAAGACGGCGATCCTAGCATTGTCATTCCGAGCGGAGTCTGCGGAGCGAGGAATCTCGTCTTAGCCTAGCTTTGCGCACAGCAAAACGAAGACGAGGTCCCTCCTCGAAGCTCGTCGGGACGACAAGGCGTGAGGCCTGCCGCGGCCGTTTAACCGGCCGCCGCCGCTGTCGGACCGGCCTAGGGTCTTACCGCGCCGGAGCGGCGCTGGGGCGCCGCACTCCATGTCGGCCCGCCGCGCGCGCCCCGTCTTCGTCCCTGCCGGTGTGCGGCGCGGCGCGCTTGGCGAGTCCCCTCCTCCGCCCCTCCGCGGCGGGCGTGGGCGCGATTGGTGGCCCCCTGGCACCATGGTATAATGCGCCTCGCGTTTGCCGCGGAATGGAACCGAACCATGTCTATCCTCACCGCCGATCGGCTGGGCATGTACTTTGGCGCCCAGGACATCTTCCAGAACGTCTCTTTCGAGCTGGCCCGCGGAGACAAGGCCGCCCTCGTCGGCCCCAACGGCGCCGGCAAGACGACCCTGCTCCGCATCCTCCTCGGCCAGGAGGAGCCCACCGCCGGGCACGTGCACACCGCCCGTAACCTGGCCGTCGGCTACCTGCCCCAGCACCCCACCCTGGAGAGCACCCAGACCCTCTACGGCGAGATGCTCGCCGTCTTTGCCGACCTGCGCCGCCAGCAGCGCGCCCTGCTGGCCCTGGCCGACCAGCTGGCCACCGCCAGCGACCCGGCCGACCTCATGGAGCGCTATGCCGACGCCGAGCACCGCTTCGACGTGGCCGGCGGCTATGAGTACGAGAACCGCATCGCCCGCGTGCTCGGGGGGCTCGGCTTTCGCGCCGAGCAGTACGAGTGGCCCATCGCCGTCCTATCCGGCGGGCAGGTGACCCGCGCCCTCCTGGCGCGCCTCCTCCTGCAGGAACCGGAGCTCCTGGTGCTCGACGAGCCCACCAACTACCTGGACCTCGCCGCGCTCGAGTGGCTCGAATCGTACCTGCAGGCCTGGAAGGGCTCCATCCTGGTCGTCTCGCACGACCGCTACTTCTTGGACCGGGTGGTCTCACGCGTATTGGAGCTCCATCACGGCCGGCTGGAGGCCTACCGGGGCAACTACTCCGCCTACCTCGACCAGCGCGAGGCGCGCCGCGAGCGCCTCTTGCGCGAGTACGCCGAGCAGCAAGAGTTCATCGCCAAGACGGAGGAGTACATCCGCCGCAACAAGGCCGGGCAGCGCTCGCGCGAGGCCCGCGGCCGCCAGACCCGCCTGGACCGCATGGAGCGCATCGAGCGCCCCCGCGAGACGCGCCGTATGGGGCTGCGCCTGTCCACCTCGCTGCGCGCCGGGGACAAGGTGCTCACCACCGAGGGCGCCATCATCGGCTACCCCTCGCGGCCGGAGGAATCGCCGGACGGCACGGCGCACACCGAGCACCGCCTGCTGCAGACGGGGCCAATCCTCGTCGAGCGCGGGCAGCGCATCGCCCTCTTGGGGCCCAACGGCTCGGGCAAGACGACCTTCTTGCGCACCATCCTCGGCGAGGTGCAGCCCCTGGCCGGGCGGCTGCGCATCGGCGCCAGCGTGCGCCTGGGGTACCTGCCCCAGTCGCAGGACTACCTCGACCCCGACAAGTCGGTGCTCGACCACATCCTGGAGGCCAGCAGACTCCTGATCGGGCCGGCGCGCACGCACCTGGGGCGCTTTCTCTTTTCCGGCGATGACGTCTACAAGAAGGTGGGGGCGCTATCGGGCGGGGAGGTCTCGCGGCTGGCGCTGGCGCTCCTGACCCTGCACGGCGCCAACGTCCTCCTGCTGGACGAGCCCACCACCCACCTGGACCTGGACTCGCAAGAGGTGCTGCAGGACGTGCTGTTGGGCTTTAACGGCACCATCCTGATGGTCTCTCACGACCGCTACCTGATCGACGCGCTGGCCTCGCACGTCTGGATGGTGGAGGACCGCACCATCGAGCAGTACGAGGGCAACTATTCTGATTATGTCGCCCTGCTGGCGGAGCGGGCCGCGGAAAGTGCCGGGACGGCCAAGGCCGGCGCGGGGACGGCCAAGGCCGGCGCCGGGACGGCCAAGGCCGGCGCGGGGGCCGCGAAGGCTGCCGCGGGGGCCGCGGCCGACCGTTCCGCCGCGCCCGAGGAGGCCGCCGAACGGCGTGACCGCCGCGGCCGGCAGGGCCAGCGCAGCGCCCGCCGCCGCGAGGAGGAGGCCACCCGCCTGGAGGAGGAGATCTCCCGCCTCGAGGAGGCGCTCGACGACCTCTCCCGGCGGATCGATGCCGCCGGCGCCGCCCAGGACCTCGACCTGGTGCTGGCCCTGGGGGAGGAGTACCAGGAGGCCGAGGGGCGGCTTTCGGCCCGGCTGGACGAGTGGGAGCAGGCCCTGAGCGACGGGGACCAGCCCCCCTTCGGGGCGGGCTGACGTGTACGTCATCGGGCTGACGGGGAACGTGGCCACCGGCAAGAGCACCGTGGCGGCCATGCTGGCGCGCCTGGGGGCAGAGGTGATCGACGCCGACCTCCTGGCCCACGCGGTGATGGCCGCGGGGTCGCCGGCGCACGCCCGGATCATGGCGCGGTTTGGGGCGGGCGTGCTGGCCCCAGGCGGGGAGATCGACCGGCGCGCCCTGGGGGAGATCGTCTTCCGCGATGCGGAGGCGTTGGCGGCGCTGGAGCGGATCGTCCATCCCGGCGTCGTGGAGGAGACGCTGCGGCGGCTGGCCGCCTCTGCGCGGGCCATCGGCGTGGTGGAGGCGATCAAACTGCTCGAGGCGGATATGCACCGGCACTGCCAGGCGGTCTGGGTGGTGACGAGCCCGCGCCGCGTGCAGCTGGCGCGGATGGTGGCCACGCGCTCTCTGACGCCGGCCCAGGCGGCGCTGCGGATCGACGCGCAGCCCCCCCAGGAGGAGAAGGTGGCCCGCGCCACCGTCGTGATCGACAACTCACGCGACCTGGCCAGCACCTGGCGGCAGGTCAAGCGGGCCTGGAACGCCATCCCGGGGGCGCCGGCGGTGCCGCCGCGCACGCCCTGGCCCCCGCCAGAGTGGTTCCGCCCGGCAGACGGAGGGGCGCCATGAGGGGTGTGTGGGGATACCTGCGGCAGCGCCCGCGCTTGGCCGTGTGGCTGGCCCTGGCGGCGGGGATGGTCGTGGTCGTGCTGGCGGCGGCGCGCGGCAAGGGGTACTCGGCGGCGCAGCTCGGCTGGATGGCGGCGGGGGCCATAGCGCTGGCCAGCGCCAGCGCCCGGCTGATCGAGGAGTAGGGGCGAGCCTCCCCGCGGGGCGGCAGCCCGTCCGGCGGCGGGCCTGGCGGCCGCCCCTGGAGTGCGGCGCCGCCTGTCCCGAGGTCCGCCGAGGGATGGCGCCGCCTTGGCGGGCCGTGCGCCAGGCAGGCAGAGGGGCTTGCCCCGACCGGTAGGCACGGGCCCGCGCGCAGGCGCGACCCGTCCGCCCGGCGGCGAGGCTGTGCCGGCACGTGCGCGCCAGCGGGCCTGGCGCGGAACGGCAACCCAAGCGTTGTCATTCCGAGCGAAGCGAGGAATCTCGTCTTTGCCTCGCTTTGCACACAGCAAGGCGAAGACGAGGTCCCTCGCTCCGCTCGGGACGACAAGGCGCGAGGCCTGCCGCGGCCGTTCGGCCGGCCAGCAGCGAGGCTCTGCGCCGGCCCAGAGGTCTGCCGCGCGACTTCGCGGTCT
>JAXGMP010000005.1:0-225105 GCA_040768605.1 Anaerolineae bacterium
CACCCATCTGCCGAACGGAGTCGCTCGCATGGATCACTGGCCCCTGTCGGATATGCACGTGCACGCCACGCGCTATCGCCTGGAAGGCGCGCGCCAAGAGATGACCGTGGCCAACATCGCCAGGCACCTGGAGAGCCTGGGCTGCCAATCGGCCGGCATAGTGGAACATCTGGACACGGCGCCCAAACACCCTCTCTCCTGCCTGGAGCACCTGGTGGCCGAGTTTCGCACCGTTCGCTCGTCGTGCGCGCTGTACGTCGGCGCCGAACTGGACTTCCAGGGCCAGGCGATCTCCATCCCCGATGCCCCCGCCATCAAGGAGCGGCTGGGGCTGGACTTTTATCTTGCCGCGGCCCACGGCGTCGGCGAGGGCGTCCACACGGTGACCGCCTTCATCGAGGACCACCACCGCCGGCTGATGGGCATCGTCACGGGCTGCCCGTATGTGGACGTCGTGGCCCACCCCTGGGTAGAGGCGCCCCGCCTCGCCGAACGTGGCCGCATCGACAGGTGGGATTGGTCGCTGGTCCCCGAGCATTACCTGCGTGAGTTCGCTGAGGCGGCCGCGGCCCATGGCAAGGCCATTGAGATCAGCCGCAAGGCGCTAAAGAGTGCTGACCACCCGGTGTTTCGCGCCTTCCTGGGCATGATCCGCGAGGCCGGGGCCAGGGTGACGACCTCCAGCGACGCGCACTCGATGGCTGAGATGGGCAACCTGGCGCGGCTGACGGAGCTTCTCGCTGCGGCGGGCCTGGCTCCCGCCAGCCTGTGGCAGCCGGCGGCATCGTGAGCAAGAGGCCCCGCCTGCGACTGTACCTGCCTCGCTGGGCACGCCCGCACGTCGTCGGCGCCGATGGGCGCTTACCGATCGTGCTGGCTGCGCCGGCCGGGCGCCCCACGGCCACACTCCACGGCCAGGGGCTGGCCGTTCCGGTGGCCCTGGAGGGCCCAGGGACCGCGCCCGGCGGAGCACTGGCCTGGGACGGGCACCTGGCCGCCGGCGCTCCCCCGGGGCTGTACGACCTGCTCCTCACCGTGAACGGGGCCGAGTGGCGAGAGCCCAACGCCGTAGGCATCGTCCCCACGGAAGTCGATCGGCTGACGCTGGCGCACTGCTCGGACCTGCACCTGCTCAAGCCCGGGCGGGGCACCCTGCAGGACCGCACCACCCACGTCCGTGAGATGATCGGGCGCCTCAACGCCCAGCGCCCGGACCTGGTGGTGTGCACCGGAGACCTGATCAGCCGCTACGACGAACGCAAGCGCCCCCTATCGCCCGCCGTGATCCGCTGGCAGATCGACTGGCTGCGCCAGTACCTGCCCGGCCTGACGGTGCCCCTCTTTGTTACTGTAGGGAACCACGACGTCGCCTTTGCCGCGGCGCGCCCGCACTGGTACGCGGCCATGGGCGGCGACACGGGGCCTGCCCCGGACGACTGGAGCGTTGACTGGGGTCCCTATCACCTGGCCATGCCCGACTGCTTTGCGTATTATGACGACCATAACGAGATGCTCGAGACGAGCTTCCGGCCTGAGCAGCTGTCATGGCTGCAGCGCGACCTGGGGTCCGTTCCGGAGGACGGAGTTCGGCTGCTCTTTGCGCACTATGACTACCGTCGCCAGCTGCCCGAGCTGCTCCCCTCGCTGCGCCTCGATGGGTTCTACTATGGGCACTCTGACCCTTTGTACCCGGAGGTGCTACGGCGCCATGCCGTCTGGGATGGGCATCTGCCCGCCCGGCTGGCCTACCAGATCGTGCGCCTGCACGGCAGGAGTGTGATTGCTCAAGACCTGATCTCGTGGGACTCACTGGCCTGACGCGTTGTCATCCCCACAGGAGGTACACGCATGTTCCAAGCCATCGAGCCGTACTTGCGGATAGTCGTTGCCATGGTTCTCGGCGCCGTCATCGGTTGGGAACGGGAGAAGAGCGGCAAATCTGCCGGCCTCCGCACCCTGATCATCGTCTCCGCCGCCTCGGCCCTGTTCGTCGTCGCCGCCCAGGAATCCGCTGCCCAGCACGGCGAGGTGGTCGACTCGGTGCGTGCACTGGCAGGCATCGCCCAGGGCGTCGGTTTCCTGGGGGCCGGCATCATCCTGCAGGCCAAGCGAGAGGTTCGCGGCCTGACCACCGCGGCCTCACTGTGGGCCGCCGCTGCGCTCGGCTTCTGCGCCGGGCTGGGCATGTATCTCCTGGGGGCCTTTGGCGCGCTGGCCATCTATGCCACGCTCCGCTGGCTCAAGCCAGTGGAGTATCACTTTGGTGACGGCGCCACCCCCCGTGAGGGCCGCAACCTGTCTGATCAGTAGCGGCGCCCCAATCACTTCGGCAACAGATACCTACCAGTGACAGAGGAGTTGGCATGATAGTGTACATCACGCGCCACGGGCAGCCCCTTTTGCGCGGAGCGGAGGAGGTCGATCCCGAGTATCCCCGGCACGACCCACCGCTGACGCCGCTGGGCAGGGCCCAGTCGAGCGCACTTGGCAGGCGCCTGCGTGAGATCGGCTTTGCCGGGCGCGTCTATGTCTCGCCGTACCGCCGCACTGCCCTGACCGCTGAGCTCATCGCGGCCGAGCTGGATATGCATCACTATCCCGAGCCGGCCATCCGCGAGATCGTCAAGCGGGAAGAGCAGATGCTCGACTTTGTGGGCCTCACCCTGGGCGCGCTGCGCGCCGAATGCCCACGCATCGCCCCGGACGCCTCGCTCGACCACCCCTGGTGGACCCCCCAGGCCGAGGATGACGACCAGGTCTTCGCACGGGTCGCGCCATTCCTCGCCCGCCTGACCAGCAACGGGTCGGGCGACGCCCTTCTGGTGGGCCATGGCGCCTCGGTACAGGCCGCCACGCGCTACTTCCTGGAGCGCTGCGAGGGCATTCCTGTCGAGATGCCTCTCTCCTGGAACTGCGCGTTGACGGCCTTCCGCGTCGGCGACCCCTGCGAGGTACTGCTCCTGCGCGATACGGCGCACCTGCCCGATAGCCTGGTGACGTCGAATGCGCGCACCAAGCTGGAACACGCGACGGCCGAAGACACCCAGTGAGAGGCGCCCCCCAGCCGGGCCCAGACGCCGCCCTCGCTCCCTGACCGCCTGCCGACGGAGCGGCACACCCTACTATGGATATCCATAACATTGACCTGCACTATCACGCCGGCCAGGAGCGTGACCCCGGGACCTCCCTGGCCGACTATCTCGACCACGCTGTGGTGACGGCCCGTCGCGTGGTCGGTATCACCGATCACTATGGCCTGTACACGGAGCCTCACCGCGCCAGGGAGCACAACCCGTACGAGATGACCCTGGACGGCCTGCAGGCCTACCGCGACGAGGCCATGGGCCTGGCCTCCTGCTATCCGGGCCTGGTGCTGCGCTTTGCGCCGGAACTGAGCTCGCGGACCGATCTGGACGCCATCCCCGACCGGGTGCTGGCCATAGCGGACTATTTCATCTGCGAGACGTCGTTCCCCGGCGACACCGTCGCTGAGAACACCGCCGCAGCGGTCCAGCGCATCGAAGAGGTGGGGCGCTTCTGCACGCGCACGGGCAAGCCGGCCTTCATCGCCCACCCCTTCCGCTCCTCGGCGAACTACCGCCTGGTCAAGCGGGACATCGCGCCGTGGGTGACGCTGCTGGAGCCCCGCCCCGAGGGTGACTATTCGCCCGAGGAGCTGGCGCGCTTTTTCCTACTGGACCTGGAGGAGCTCGGCGCGGCCTGCGTTGCCCACAACCTACCGCTGGAGGTCAACGGCAACACCCACTATCGGATGCTCTGCTCTAACCTACCGGCGGCGGTGCACATGCTCTACAGTGCCTACCGCCACCTGAGGGGGCAGGGGGTGGCGTTCGTCCCCGGGAGTGACCAGCACAGTTTCCGCCGCAGCGTGGGGCGGGTGGGCGGCTACGTGCCGTACGACACCTGCCGGGCCATGGGTTTCGGCGTGGAGGATATCTCCTTCCTCGCCAGGATCGGGGTCACCCTGCAGGAACCTGCCGCGTCGGCTCCCGCCGGCTAGCTGGCAGCGCCGCTTCAGCAGAAAGCAAGGAGAGACCGATGGTCTCTCCTTGCTGGTGTGATGCGGTCGCGCTGACGTTGCCCCGCGGGCTAGGGCCCGGGGACGGCCGACTGGGCCTCCGCGGGGGTCTGCGTCTCGGCAGGAGTCGGCTCCTCAGTGGGTGGCGCTAGGGTGGCCGAGGGGGTCTCGCTGGGCGTGGCCGATGGCAACGCCGCCGGGACGTACCCGAAGCGAATCAGCGCCTGTTGGCCCCGCTCATAGTACTCCACGACCACTTCGTGCTCGGTCTCGTCCAGGATTACCTCGCCCTCGTAGAGTGCCTGGCCGCCGTCGCGCCACTGGTCGATCACCAGGCTGCCGTTCACGAGCACACGCACCCCGTCGTCGGCCAGCGCCCAGAAGCGATAGCGCCCGCGCTCCAAACGGATGCGCCGCGTCCAGCGCACGGAAAAGTTGTCTACGGGGAGCTGCACTTCCGGCGCGCCCATGCCCCAGTCAAAGTCGATGCCCTGATCGTCGCGCGAGAAGGCCGGGCGGCCGGCCAGGTCGGGGTTGGCATAATAGTCGCCGCGCCAGAAGGCGAACTGGTCGATCACCTGCCACCATACGTGCAGCGCCGCCGCGCCTGACCTTTCCACGTACTCGACGCGCACCTGGTGCAGGCCGGCCTCCAGCCATACGTGGCCCATCTCCTTGCCCGACATGCCTCCCTGCCAGGCGTCGAGCACCAGGATGCCATCCACCCACACGCGCACACCGTCGTCAGCCGTGGCGATGATGCGATGCGGCCCCTCGGCGGTCACCAGAGAGCGCGTCCAGCGCACCGAGAACTGGTCCGCGGGCAGGCCCGGGGCAGGCGCCTCCGCGCCCCAGTCAAAGTGCAGGTCTGCATCGTTGCGTACCAGGGCGGGCGCACCGCTCAGGGTCGGGTTGCCATAGTACTCCCCCTTCCAATCGGGAAAGTCGCCCTGCTTCTCCCACCAGACGCGCACGCTGGCGTTGCCGATGGCCTCCCGGTACTCGACGCGTAGGGCACGCATGCCGGCGGCGAGCTCCACCGAGGCCTGCACGAGGGTGCCAGGAGTCCCTTCCCAGGCATCCAGAATCCGCTCGTTGTCCACATACACGCGCACGCCGTCGTCAGCGCTGGCGTAGAACTGGTAGAGCCCCCCTTCCAGCGAACGGCGCGTCGTCCAGCGGACGGAAAAGTTGTCCGCAGGGACGCCGGAGAGCGGTGCCCCGCTGCCCCAGTCAAAGTCGATCATCACATCGTCACGCACGGCGACGGGCGCGCCGCGCAGCTCCGCATTGGCAAAGTACTCGCCCTCCCAGGCCGCCATGGCGCCGCGCGTCGGCGTTACAGTCGGTTCACCGGTGCTCTCCGGGGTGGTGCTGGAGGTTGGCGAAACCGAGGGAGTAGGCGTCGGCGTGCCCGCCTCCGCGACGATAACAATGCGCTCAGCGACGAGGCGCCCCAGCGCATCGAGGTCCCCCTCGACGAAGAGCGTCTGGCCAGGGGCGATCTCCTCGGCGGTCGCGGCCAGGCCGCCCTCGCGCTCCACATGCACCCCTTCGAGGATGATCACCTGTTCCACATCCCCCTCGATCGGGGTCATGACGACGATGAGCGCGCCGGGCGAGTACTCACGCACCACGCCCGCCGCGCTGTGGGCATAGTGCGCGGGCGTGTGCGCGGGCAGGGCGGTCCAGGTGGGCGCTGCGGTGCCCTGTGCCCGTCTCGATGGCATCAGGCGGTCCCGGGCGACGCCGACATAGACAATCACTCCCAGCCCAGCCGTAAAGAGGGCGATGGCCAGGACGATGACGAGCGTTTTCCTCCACATCCTCATACTGCGTAGCCTCGGCTTCATGGTGGTCGGGTAGGTGGCTGCCGGGCGCCCCGCGGGCCGTCCCGGGCGCCCCGTCGCCCGATCATAGCATAGCGCCCCCCGGTCGCCAATAGCAGCGGCGCCGAGGCCACGCTCGTTGCCGCGGACCCTACACCCGCCGCGCCGTTTCCGCTATAATGCCCCCCACAGCCCCTGTCGCGGAGAACCCCATGCCCACGATGGATCGCTCACACCCATACCCGCCCAGCCTGCGCGGCGCCATTCTGGCCATGCTGTGCGGCGTGGCGGGCGTGGTCCTGCTGGTTGGGGGCCTCGCGTGGGCCTTTGAGGCACACTACCGCAATCGCATCTTCCCCGGGGTTGACGTCATGGGCGTGCCCCTCGGCGGCCTGACCACTCTCGAGGCGCGCCAGCGCCTGGAAGGAAGCCTCGAACCGAGCCGCCTCCCGTACGTCTCTCTGTCCGCGGCGGACGACGAGTGGTTGCTCTCCACGTCGGCCCTGGGTGGGCGGTTGGCGCTGGACGAGGCGGCCCGCGCCGCCCGGGCCGTCGGCCGCAGCGGCATCTTCCGCCGAGACGTGCTGGCCCGCCTGCGGGCCCTCTGGTACGGCTATACCGTGGTCCCCCCTCTGGAGGTCGAACCCGGGGCGGCGCTTGCGGCGCTCCGGCAGGTCGCCAGGCAGGTCGGGCAGCCCGCGCAGAACGCCCAGCTGTGGGTGGCCGGCCTGCAGGCTCGCACCGGCCCGTCGGAGGCGGGGCACGACCTCGACATCGCCGCCACGCGCGAGCGCATCCGGGCGGCCGTGTATGCCCGGCTGGGGGAGTCCCGCTGGTACGGCGTTTCGCGGCTGGCCCGGTTGTGGCGCAACGAGCCGCTCGTCCCGCCGACGTATGCCGAGCCGGTACCTGTCGCCCTGGCATTTCGAGAGATCGCCCCGCAACTTACCGAGGTGGCCGGCGCGGCGGACGATGTCACCCGCATCCTCCACACGCCCATCACCCTTACCGCCGAACTGCCGGAGAACGCCGCGGACGGCACGCTCCGCACGGAGCAGCGCACCTGGGCCATCGATCAGGCCACCCTGTCTACCTGGCTGGCGCTCGAACAGCGCTCCGATGAGGAGGGCGCGCCGCTCGCGGTGACGGTGGATCGCGAGCGGATCGCCGCCTACGTCGAGGCCTTTGCCGCGGCGCTGGGCCGCCCGCCCCGCGAGGCCCGCTTCGACTATGACCCGGGTGCTCAACTCCTCACCGCTCTGGCCCCCGGCCAGTACGGCTGGACCCCGGACGTCGCCGAGGCTACCGAGCGCATCGCCGCGGCCTGCACCAGCAGGGAGGAGCGCCGGGTGGAGTTGCCGGTACGCACCATCGCCCCGCGGGTGACCCGCCAGGACCTCGAGGCGCTCATGCCCCTGAGCCTGATCAGCGTGGGAGAGACGAGCTTTGTCGGCTCCACCCCCGACCGGTTGCAGAACATCCGCGCCGCCACCGCCCGCTTCCACGGCCTGCTGGTGCCCGGCGGGGCCACCTTTTCGTTCCTGGACCATCTGGGCCCCGTGACGGTGGCCAACGGCTACAGCCAGGCGTGGATCATCCTCGGCCAGCGCACCGTCCTGGGCCCGGGCGGCGGCGTCTGCCAGGTGAGCACTACCTGCTTCCGGGCGGCCTTTTACGGCGGCTATCCGTTCGAGGAGCGCTGGGCCCATGCCTATCGCGTGAGCTGGTACGAGCCGCCCCTGGGGCTCGACGCGGCCGTCTATTCCCCGGGCACCGACATGAAGTTCCGCAACGACACCGACATGCCCATCCTGATCATCACCGAGATCGACGAGGTGGCCGCCAAGCTCTACTTTCGCTTCTACGGCGCCCCGCGGGCGCGCGAGGTGTCTCTGGAAGGACCCATCGCGACGCGGTCGGTCCCGGCCGGCCCGGCCATCGTCACCCCGGACGCCTCTTTGCCGCCGGGAGTGCGCGTCCTCGACGAGTCGGCCCATGATGGGATCGACGTGACCGTCACCCGGGTGATCAGCGCGAACGGCCAGACTACCCGGGAAGAGATCATCAGCCAGTACGCCCCCTGGCCCGCGCGCTACCGCGTGGGCCCGGCGCAGTAGAAAGGAGGCCCGCCCATGACGCTGCAGCTAGGGCTGGTGGGGCTGCCCAACGTCGGCAAGTCCACCTTGTTCAACGCCCTGACCCAGGCCGGCGCCGCGGTGGCCAACTATCCCTTTACCACCATCGAGCCGAACATTGGCGTGGTCCCCGTGCCCGACCCGCGCCTTGACGCGTTGGCCGCGCTCATCCAGCCCGACAAGGTGGTCCCAGCCACCCTGCGGGTCGTCGACATCGCCGGCCTGGTGCGGGGGGCCAGCCAGGGTGAGGGCCTGGGCAACGAGTTTCTGTCGCACATCCGCGCCGTAGATGCTATCGCCATGGTCGTGCGCTGCTTTGTGGACGAGCAGGTTCCCCACGTGACCGCCGCGCTGCATCCGGTCGACGATATGGAGACTGTGGACCTGGAGCTCATGCTGTCCGATCTGCAGATCCTCGACAGACACCTGGAGCGGTTGCAGAGCCGGGCCAAGGCCAATCCGCGCGAGTTCGCCGAGGAGCTGGCCCTGGTGGAGCGCGTCATGGCCTGTCTGCGCCAGGGCATGCCCCTGCGCAGACAGGGGCTGACCGCCGAGGAGCAGTACCTCCTCCGTGAGGTGGCCTTGCTGACCAACAAGCCGCTTCTCTACGTGGCCAACGTCACCGAAGACTCGCTCCCCGACGGGGGACCACTGGCCGAAGCCGTGCGCGCCCGAGCCGAAGAGGAGGGTGCCGAGGTGATCACCCTGTGCGCCCAGACGGAGGCCGAGATCGGCGACTGGCCCCCCGAGGAGGCGCGGGGCTACCTGGCCGCGCTGGGGCTGGAAGAGCCGGGCCTCTACCGCTTTGTGCGCGCGGGCTACCGCCTGCTTGACTATGTCTCTTTCTTTACCGTCACCGGGGGTAAGGAAGTGCGCGCCTGGACGCTACATCGCGGCAGAACGGCCTGGGATGCCGCGGGGGAGGTCCACACCGATCTGCAACGGGGTTTTATCCGCGCGGAGGTCATCGGCTGGGAGGCTCTGGTCGCGGCGGGGTCGTTCGCCCGCGCCCGAGATACGGGGCGCCTGACCGTCGAGGGCCGGGACTATGTCGTCCGCGATGGGGACGTGCTGCACATCCGCTTCGCCGTGTAGCGAAAAGGCCCGGCAAGGGCTGGACGCCGCCAGCCTCTGCCGGACCTCTGCGATGGGCACGTGGACCCCTCAGGAACCCGCGTCGCCCTGTTCGACTGCCGGGGCTAGGGGGGTCACTTCGGGGCTAGGCTCCTCGGCGCCGACCGGCGTTTCGCTGGCCACCGGCGTGAGCATCTGCATGAACATCTCAGCAAGGGCGTCGGTGTCGATCTTGGGCTTCGTCAGCCACAGGCTGAAAGCCACAGCCAGCGCCGCCACCAGGAGGGCAATCCAGATCGGCGAGCGTTCCCCTCGGGGCCGCGCTGCCGGCAGCGGCTGGCCAGGCGCGCTGGGCGACGTCGGGGGGCGGCGAGAACCCGTCAGCCCCACCCCTGAGATCGGCGACAGCCCGGGCATCATGATCACGGCAAAGGGCACTTCCTCCTTGACCTTGCCGCGTGCCACGCGCGAGAGCCTGGCCGCCACCGCCGTCGGATCCTGCGACTGGCGCAGAATCCGCGGGAGGACCCTGCCGACCACCGAAGGCATCCGTCGCAGCCCGAGCACCACCGAATCCCCCAGAGTCAGGCGCACCTTGATGCTGCGCACCCTCAGGGCGCCGGCGGGCTCCCGGCTGGCGTGGGCGCCGGGAATGGGCAGCTCCGCCCGGAACGAGTGCTCGTCCAGCGGGTGTGAAACCGTTCCAGAGCGATACTGGTAGACGTCTCCCTCATCGGTCGCCACGACGTGCAGGCTCAGGTCATGCACGACGACGGCCACGTGGATCTGACCCGTCAGCCCGTGGTCACTGTGGGCAAAGGCCATGGCCGACTGCAGCGTGGGGATGATGTCGTACGAAGTGTTGCCATAGTAATGGAGGGCAAACCGCTTGAGGAGGTCGCGATCGGTGTCCGGCGTCGCCAGGAGGTAAAGGCGCCCCTTGCGTCCCTCCATCACCGGGTCCTGGCAGAACGGGCCTCCCTGCTGCGTGGCTACCTGGGGCTGGTTAGCCTGCCCATAGATCGGGAGCCGCAGGTTGTGTGTCGTGGAGTCGATCATAGTCGTGTCTGCCGGTAACGCCATCCGGCTGCGCGGCCGGTCTGAGGGATCCGCAATCCAGGGGCTTCCCGCCCAGGGTCCAGTATATCAGGCGCACCTCGCCCGCGCAACTGGCCCACCGTCGTACCGGCGCGAGGCGGGCGCGACCCTGCGGAGCCCGCTGCGTAGTGTATGGGAAGGGCGGACGTCAGCCAGGCGCCGGGCACCAGGACGGCCACGGCGCACCGTGGAGGGCCACAGACCATGTTCGAGAGAATCGCGCGCAGGCTGTACCGTTTCGTGCGGCTGGACCCCAGCGTGTACCGGGAGATAGCCGCCGATGAGCGCGCCACGCGGGAGGCCGCGTTCATCGCTTTGGTAGTATCGCTGACCATCGCCCTCGGCGGGCTCATGCCGCTGCTCCGCGGGCAGCCCACCCAGTTTGTGTTGCGCCTGGCGACCAGTCTCCTGTTGGGCTGGCTGCTGTGGAGCGGCGCCACCAAGGTGCTGGGCAGCGTCCTGTACCAGAGCGCCAGCCCCCTGCTGCCGGTGGCGCGCGTCTTGGGCTACGCCATGGCTCCCCAGGTGCTGGCGCTGTTCGGCTTCCTGGACTGCCTGGGCCTCGGCCTACGCGCGGTGGGATGGGTGCTATCGATCTTCTTCGGCTTCCACGCCGTTCGCGAGGTGATGGGGCTGCGCACCGAGTCGGCCGTGGTGACGATCGCGGCCAGCACGCTGATCGTGGTCGGCGTGTACATGGTGGTGGTGCGGCTCGTGCTCTAGCCGGGGATCGGCCAGGGGCCTGGCCGAACAGGGCGGAGGGGTGGCGCCTAGGAGCGGGAGACGAGACTCGAACTCGCGACAACCTGCTTGGAAGGCAGGAGCTCTGCCAACTGAGCTACTCCCGCACTGGTCGGGGTGAGAGGACTTGAACCTCCGACTTCAGCGTCCCAAACGCTGCGCGCTACCAAGCTGCGCCACACCCCGCCAACGCCAGTATATGCCAAAGGCTGGTTGCGTCAAGGTAAGGCCGGCCTGGCCAGCCACCGCATACCTGGGCCTTGCGGGCCCCGTTGTCCCCCACGCCGGCCCAAGATCGAGGACCCATCCCCGCGGCCGCCCGCCGTGGCCCCACACCTGGCTTCGCTGCCTCCCTGGCTGGCGGCTTGGCGCCAGATCGCCTTGATGCTACAATGCCCTACGGTCGGCCTCACCCTGCCGCGCAGCGCAGGCGGGGCCCGCTCGCCGGAGCACCTGCAGCCCGATACTCACGCTCTGGCCCCGCCAAGTGGAAGGCAGCCCACGAGACCCCATGACTGACGCAGCCAGGTACCTGCCTCTCATTGCATTGTCCGTACCCCTGGTTGGCGCCGTGCTCCTGGCGCTATGGCCGGCCGGTGCCCCCTACCAGAGGGCACGTCGCCCCCTGGCCGCGGCCTGCCTCGTTGTGAGCCTCGTGGCGCTGATCGTCGGCGGCCTGGGGCGCACGACAGTAACGCAGGTATCGTTCTGGGGTGCCCCCTTTGTCGTCGGGCGGTACTTGGCCTTCAGCCTCGATCACCTCTCCCTGTGGTTCTGCCTGCTCTTGGTAAGCAGCCTGATCGCCGTAAGCGCCCTGCAGGATGGCCTCCCCAGCGGCAGCGAAGGGGCCGTGGCCATCCTGTTTGTCGCCGGCACCGGCGTCGCCGTGCTGGTGTCGGCCAACATGGTCACGCTTTGCCTGGCCTGGGTACTGCTGGATGGTGGTCTTCTCTGGATCGACGCGCGGCGCGCCTCGCGCTCGAGCACGGTCTACGCCGTGCGCAACCTGGTGCTGCGCACCCTGGCGACGATCGCCCTGCTGGCCGCAACGGTGTTGGTGCTCGCCGATCAGGGCGACGTGCCCATTCCCCTGGCCGTGGCCAAGGGGCCCTCACGGTACATGCTCATGACGGCGGCCCTGCTGCGCCTGGGGCTCTACCCGTTGCCCGGGGGCTTGCAGCGCACCTGGCTCGCTTACCTCGTGGCAGTCTGCGCGGGCGGCTATCTGTGGCTGCGCCTGGCCACCCTGTCCACATCGGCGCTGCCGGCCGGATCCTGGCTGGTCCCGGCCACGGGCATCGTGCTCGCCGCCACCGCGCTTCTGGCCGCCACCGGCGGCAGTGATGCCCCCCTGTCGGCCTATGTGATCTCCCATTGGCTGGCGCTCTTGGTGTTGGCGCCGCTGATTGACGTGCAAGGGGGGGTGGCGGTAGGGCTGGCCATCCTGTTGAACGCCGCCCTGGCCATGGTGCCACTGGCAGCCGTGGAGCGGCTGGAGGCCCGCCCGGAACGCTGGTGGCGGCTTCCCGCGGCTGCACAACTGGTCTCGCTGGGCGGCGGGCCGCTGACGGTTGGCTTTCTCGCCCGCTGGGAATTCCTGCGCAGCGCCTGGAGCCTCGGCTACCCCGGCTTGTTCATCATCTCGGTTGTTTCGTTTGCTCTAGTGTCGGTGCCCGTCTGGCGGCAGCTGCGCATCCTGCGGGCCTGGCCAGCCCCCGCTGACGCAGAGTCGGGGGAGCAGGGCACCCGATTCGCCTGGCTGCGGGCCCTGGCGGGCTCCTATCTGCCGGCGGTGGTGCTGATAGCCGCCGGCACCGTGCCCTGGCTGCTGCGCAACACGCAGTCAAGGCTAATCGGGCGGGTTTCGCTGCCGCTGGCTGAAGGGCTCGCGGCGGTCAGCTGGAACGGCGCGCCGATCTACGCGGCTGTCGCCGCCCTCCTGGCGCTGGCGGCAGCCTATCTGGTGGCGCGGCGCAGGCCCCCCGCCGGCACGCCCTCGCCCGGCCTCACCACCACGCGCACATTCCTGGAGCTGGATTGGCTCTACGCCAGCGCTGAGCGCAGCCTGGCTTGGGTGGAGAGTGTCATCGGACGCGCCGCTGCCCTCCTCGAACATGGCTCCGTCTCGCTTGGCTGGGTGCTGCTGTGGATCCTGGCCGCAACGTTGTTTCTCACCGGAAGGTAGGTCCGGGCGATGTCCCTGGCAACCTGGTTCTGGGAGCGGCTGAACGCCCTCACTCCCGCGCAGATGACGATGGCCCTCTTGGTGGCCTCGGCGGTGCTGTACCTCGTAGAGGAGCGTCGCGTCGCGCTCGTGGCGCTCTTTGCCCAATATCTCCTCGTCGGCGTCATCATCGGGTCCTATGTCTACCGGCCGATCCTGTACCTCTTCCTGGGCATCGGCACCGCGGTATTCCTGGTACTGCTCCTGTCGGCAGGTCGCGTGGAGCGCATCGTCCGCGACGCCCGCGCCCGCTTCGCGGCCGCTGGCCAGGCCGCCCCTGGTAGCAGCGCCGCCCTACCCTCGGAAAGCATGGGGCCCCTGTTCAACAGCATGACGCTCGTCCTGGCGGGGGTCGCGGCCTACGAGATCTGGCGTGCCTATCCGATCGCGGCCATCCCCAGCGAACTGACCCTGGTGAGCTACTGGTTGGTGTGCAACGGCCTGCTGTTGGCCCTGATCAGTACCGGGCCCCTGCGTATCGGCTATGGCCTGCTCACCTTTCTGAACGGCGTGGTCAGCGCGTTTCTGGTCATGGAGCGGAGCCTGCTGGTGTTCGCCTTGGTGGGTGCGCTGTACGGCATCATCGCCATGGGCATCGCGATCTGCACGGAGGCGTGGCTGGTGACCATCCGAGGGGATACCGAATCGTGATTGTGCTGGGCGTCGTGTTCTTGCCTCTTCTGATGGTCCCAGTGGTTCTGCTGCTGCGGAGGGATCACTGGGCGCCGGCCGTCGCCACAGTCGTGGCGCTGGTGGCGACGGGGGCATTGGCCGTGTCTCAGGTCAACGTCCCGCCGCTCGTCGTCCTGGGGCGCGCCATCGGCTTCACACCGTTGACGGCTGGCGCAGTGGCCCTCGGCTGTGCGCTGCTGGCCGCCACAGCGCTCCACACGGTCGCCATGCCCATCGACAACAGCGTGCACGCCCTCTCTTTGGCCGCCATGGCCGCGCTGGCAGGCGGGGTAGCCATCCGCAACGCCACGATCGGCGGGCTGGTACTGGAGATCGGCATCTTCCTGGCTATCCTTCTCATCCCTCTCCGCCATCGGGACGCGACCCTGGACGGCTCCCGGGCCATGGTCATCGCCGCGCTGCTCTTGCCCCTCATCCTCAGCGCCTCGATTACCCTCGGCAGCGGTGGCTCATTTGTGGCGGGCGAGGGCACGAACACTGGGCTGCTGGCCCTGGCCGGCCTCCTGCTGCTCGCCCTGGGCCTGGTGCCTTTTCACGTCTGGCTGATGGGTCTGTTCCGGCGGGGTCCGGCCCCGTCCGTGGTGATGCTCACGGTGGTGCTGGGCCTCATGGTGCTGACCTACGCGGCCGGGGTACTGCAGTGGCCCGAGCAGTCGCCGAGTCTGGGGGTCTTTTCCACCGTGTTGTTGGCCGCCGGCCTTGGCTCGGTACTCCTCGGCGGCATGGCCGCCCTCGGGCAGCGCTCGCTCGGCCGGGTGATCGGTTATGCGGCCCTGGCCGACCTTGGGGTGGCCTTTATCGGGCTGGGCCTGGAGGGTGCCCCGAACCTCGTGGCGGCTATCATTCACGTGGTGTACCGAGGCGTGGCCGTCACGGCAGCCGCCATCGCCCTGGGCGTATTCCGCAGGCGGCTCGGTGGCGATGACGACTATCACCTGCGCGGGGCGCTGCGCAAGGCGCCGCTCAGCGTGCTGGGCGTCACGCTTGCCTGCCTGTCGCTTACGGGGTTGCCCCTCACGGCCGGGTTTGGCACCAGGCTGCTGATCCTGACCTCGCTGGCGCGCCAGAGTGCGCCCCTGGCGGTTCTGGCGGTGGCCTTCAGCCTAGGTCCTTTGTGGGCCCTGGGGCGTTGCCTACGGGCCGCTTTCTCCCCCATCCTGTACGTCGGAGACCGGCGCGAGCCGCGGCTGTCTGGCGTGCTGGTGTTGTTCCTGGGCGCTCTGCTCTTGGTGTGGGGCATCGTACCGCGGCTGGTACCGTTCCTGCCCATCTCCTGGCTGAGCGGGCAGATGGGCGGGGGCTGAGCATCAGCCGGCGACCGGGGCGGCTTGTTCGCCGTCGGCACTCGATGAGGCAGTTAGCGCCCGCTGAGGTTGCGCAGCGCCGAGAGGATGCGGTTGTCCAGCCCCTGGACCTCCTCGGCGACGCCGGCCAGGGCCGCCTGCGCCTCGGCCTGCGAATAGCCGAGCGACGTCAGCGCAGAGACTACCTCCTCGTCTTCCGAGGTACGGGGAGCCTCGCGAGCGGTGGCCTCGAACGGGCCCAGCCTGTCCCGCAGGTCCAAAAGCAAGCGCTGCGCCGTCTTGCGCCCGACGCCCGGAGCCCGCGTGAGGGCGGCGATGTCCCCATTGCCGATGGCGTCGCGGAGGCCCTCCGGCGAAAAGACGGACAGCATCGACAGCGCGGTGCGCGGCCCCACGCCCGACACCCCCAGCAACACGTCAAACAGGGCCAGTTCCTCAGCCGTGGAAAAGCCGTACAGGGCAATGTCGTTCTCGCGCACGCACATGTGCGTGTGCAGCTCGATCGCCTGGCCAAGCCTGGGCAGGTCCCGGCGCACCCCCTCGGTGACCTGCAGACGAAAGCCCACGCCGCCGACCTCCACCACGATGGCCTCTGCACTGCTGGACAGCAACCTCCCGCGCAGAAAGGCGATCACGTCCTGGCCCTCCTAGGGTATCCCGGCCAGCCGGGAGTGGCTGAGGTGGCAGATCGCCACGGCCAGCCCGTCGGCAGCGTCATCCGGACGGGGGGTCTCCTTGAGGCCCAGGAGCAGCCGCACCATCTCCTGCACCTGCTCTTTGCCCGCCTGGCCGTAGCCGGTGGTGGCTTGCTTGACCTGTAGCGGCGTGTACTCCGCCGCCGAGAGCCCGGCCTTGGCCAGCGCCAGGAGAGCCACGCCGCGGGCCTGGCTCACCGTCATGGCTGTGCGCGCGTTGGTGGCAAAGAACAGCTCTTCCACCGCCGCCTGGTGCGGGGCGAACTCGTCGATGATGCGCCGCAGCTCGTCGTACAGCATGACCAGACGCTCCGTGATCGACAGATGCGCCGGCGTCCGTACCACGCCATAGGCGATCGGCCGCAGCGTCTGGCTGTCTCCCTCTACGAGGCCATAGCCGGTCGCCGCCAGCCCGGGATCAATGCCCAGAACCAACATGGCCTGCCTATGCAGCCTCTTCCTCGTAGCGGGCGATCAGTTCATCGGTCATGTCGAGGTTGGTAAAGACCTCCTGCACGTCCTCGAGTTCCTCAAGGGCTTCGGTCAGCCTCATCGTGCGGAAGGCTTCCTTGTCGTCGAGGGAGACCATCGACTGCGGCACCCAGGTCAGCTGCGAAGACTCGATCTTGATCTTGGCTTCTGCCAGGCTGTTCAGCACTTTGGCAAAGTCGGTCATGGCGGTGTACAC
The DNA here is from genome assembly GCA_040768605.1 of Anaerolineae bacterium. GTDB lineage: Bacteria > Chloroflexota > Anaerolineae > UBA1429 > UBA1429 > JAAZBY01. Next base: position 16,521 of record JAXGMP010000005.1, read on the forward strand.
CTCAAGCGAGTCGTCGCTGATCTCAAAGTCCTCGGCGCCGGCGTCGATCGCCTCCAGCGCGAGCTCCTCCGGATCACGCCCCTGGGGATCGATGGCCAGGTAGCCCATGCGCGTGAACATCCAGGCCACGCTCCCATCAGCGCCCAGGTTGCCGCCATGCCGCGAGAAGATGTGCCGCACTTCGGACACAGTCCGGTTGCGGTTGTCGGTAACGACCTGGACGATGAACGCGGTTCCTCCGGGACCATACCCCTCGTACACGACCTCGGCGATTTCGCCCTCTCCCTTGAGATCGCCGGTGCCCCGCTTGATGGCCCGTTCGATGTTCTCCTTGGGCATGTTGGCCTGGCGCGCCTTGTCGAGGATCAGCCGCAGGCGAAAGTTGGCCTCCGGGTCACCGCCGCCCTCCCGGGCAGCCACGGCGATCTCGTGGCCCAACTTGGTGAACAGCTGGCCCCGCTTAGCATCGGCTGCTCCCTTGGAGCGGCGAATCGTGGCCCATTTGCTGTGTCCGGACATAGTTGACCTCCCTCTATAGGTGAACTCGGTCTCACCATCGATTATAACACCGCCCCACCCCAGTGACGAAGAAACCGAGTGCGGGAGACCGCTTCTTCTTCTGAACACTCGCGTCGCCAGTGGTACTTGGTGCCTTGTTGGGGTATCTTCCCCGGCGCTGCAAAGCGCCAGCAGGCGCGCAAGATGGGGCTCGGCGCGAGGAGATCCCCGGCCTGCTTTCGTTTGCGCCTTGCGTCCCTCCGGCCACCTGCCGCGGGCCGGCCCATGGTGGGCGGGGGCATCGCGGTGCGCGATGATGTGCAGGGTACTACGGGGCGAACGGGGTCCGCAACAGCCGGGCGGATGTCGCCGTCGTCATTGGGCCTGCTCCGCGGCCCAGCGGGCTGGCCCTACAACGCCCTCTCGGGCAACTCCGCACCCGGGGAGCCCGGAGCGGCGTCAAGCCGCCGCGCACAAGAGTCACGGCAGGGGTTTCCCCTTGGCGACCGGCACGGGGCGGGCGGCCAGGGCGCCGACCCGGTAAGCCAGGAGGGCAGTCGCCGCTGCCAACCAACTCCCGGCAGCATCTGCGCATGGGCGGCCCCATCGGCGTGCCAAGACGTGGCCATGCTGAGCCTGCGCCTACAACCCCAGCAGATTCCGAAGCCAGGTGATGGCCGCCGTCACGAACGCGCTGATCTCACCCCCTACCGCCTGCAGGATGGCAAAGGTGGCTACGATCATGATCAGCGTGACGACAACCCACTCCACAAACTCAGCCCCACGCTCGTCTGCCCAGAATCCCTTGTTCATGGCCCTCCACAGTCCGTCCCGTCTGGCCGGCGGCCCGCCCCACGACGTCCACGCGGGATGGTCATCGTCGACGCTTGCACTCCACCCACCTTCCAGTATACGCCGCCGTCCTCAGGGCGCCAAGCCGACCGGCCCCTGGCCCCTGGCGCTTGACACGGGTTTGAGCCCGGGGCACAGTGCAGCTATCTGTGCGGGGATAGTGACCTCCTCGCTCGGACCGCCGATCTCACCCCACGGGAGCATAGCCACTTGACCAAGCCATCAGCCGGTAAGTTGATCGTCCACAGTGAGAGATGCCACGGCTGCCAGGCCTGCATGATCGCCTGTTCCGTCGTCAAGGACGGGCGGGCCAACCCGGCCTGGGCTCGCCTGCACGTGATTGTCGACGTCCTTGGCGCGCGGCAGAGCATCCAGTATTGCCGCCAATGCCGCAAGGCGCCCTGTGCCGAGGCCTGCCCGGCTGAGGCGATCCAGAGGACCGACGCCGGCTACTGGACCGTCGACGGCGCGCTGTGCACCGGTTGCGGCGCCTGCGTCGCCGCCTGCCCCTTCGGAGTCATCTGCCTGGCCCCCGACGGGGCGGCCGTCAAGTGCGACACCTGTGCCGGCAGCCCGCAGTGCGTGGCCAGCTGCCCGTCCGGCGCGCTGGCCTGGCACGCGCCGGCTGCCGCCCCTATCTCTGCCGAGTGAGGTGCTTCCATGGCTCAAGATAGTGCCCCCTGGTCCGGACGGATCCTGTACGTCGACCTGTCCACCGGTGAGACCCGCCACCTACCGACTCATCCTTACGCCGAGGACTACCTGGGCGGGCGCGGCTTCGCCGCTCGCCTGGCCTGGGACCTGCTGCCGCCCGGGGTAAAGGCCTTTGACGCGGAGAACCACCTCTTCCTGATGCCGGGAGTCATGGTGGGCACCCCGGCGCCCAGCAGCGGCCGCACCTCGGTATGCGGCCTAAGCCCGCAGGCCTACCCACACGAATGGTTCACGCGCTCCAACTTTGGCGGGCATTGGGGCGCCGCGCTGCGCTACGCCGGCTATGACGGCTTGATCGTCACCGGGCGTGCGCCCGGCCCGGTCTGGCTGCATATCGAGGATGATCAGGTCTCGCTGCGTTCGGCCGACGGCCTCTGGGGCCGCGGCCTCGTCGAGACGCAGCGCCTCCTCGGCGCAGACCTCCCGGACGACACCCGCGTGTTGGCCATCGGCCCAGCCGGTGAGAACCTGTGCCGCTATGCCATCCTCGCCACAGGGACCGAGAACGCCGCCGGGCAGGGCGGTTTCGGCGCCGTGATGGGCTCCAAGAACCTGAAGGCCATCGCCGTGCGGGGCACCCGTGGGGTGCCGGTGGCCAACCCACAGGAGGCCCTGCGGCGCGCCCGCGAGGTCGTCGAGGGCATCCTGCGCATCCGCGGGCGAGGGGGAGCCTCCGCGAATGCCACTGAGGATCACAGCGGGTCGCGACGGTCGCCGTGCGGGCACAACTGCCCGCGCTACTGCGGGGGCTTTTACGTCGACGTGGCCGGCGGCGTTCGCACCGACCGCACCTACACCGGGCAGCTGCACTGCTGCTCGCCCATCTTTGTGGCCAAGAACGGCTGGATGGGCACCGACTATGGCTTCCGGGCCGGGTTCGAGATCGCCCAGACCTGCAACGACCTGGGCATCAACCACTGGGAGATCATCTTTGGCCTGGTCCCCTGGATCATGCGCTGCCAGGAACGGGGCCTGCTCCACACGCTCGATGGCCTGCGGCTGGACATGCAGGACCCCGCCTGCCTCCTGGGCATCATCGAGCAGATCGCCCATCGCCAGGGGGTGGGTGCCGTCTTTGCCGAGGGCGTGCCGCGCGCCGCGGAGATCCTGGGCGTCGGCCAGGAGGTCGTCGAGGAGCTCTACCCCGGCTTTGGGCAGGCGTCGCACTGGGACGGCCACGGGAACTTTCCCACGCCCTACTTTCCCTTCTGGCTGGTGACCTCCCTGCAGTGGGCCCTCGATACCCGTGACCCGCTGGGAGGCGGCCACGACTATACCACCAACATCTTCCGCCTGGTGGACCTCCTTGCTCCCCAGGCCGGCGACCCCGAGGTGCGCCGCCGCATCCTCGGCGTCGGCGAGCGCCTGTACGGCTCGGCCGACGCCGTCGACCCGCTCAGCGGTTACGAAAGCAAAGCCGTGCCCGCCGCCATGCACCAGGACGGTAACGCGCTCAAGGACTGCCTGGGCATCTGCGACAGCGTCTTCCCGATGCTGACCGACCGCCATGCGGACGATCTGCTCTGCTCGGTGGCCGGGGTGGACGGCCCGCGCCTGGAACACTATGTCTTTGCGCCGCTCTCTCACCGCGAGGTTGACGTGGACTCGTTCTACCGGGTGGGCACCCGCGTCTTTACCCTCGAGCGGCTCATCGGCGCGCGCAACTGGGGACGGTCGCGTCGCGACGATGAGGTGCTGATCCCGTATCTATCTCACCCGGAGCGCGTCGCCAGCCCCTACCTGGGACACGTAGTAGATCTCGATCCTGCGCGCTTCCGCGCCCTGCTCGACGAGTGCTATGCCCTGCGCGGCTGGGACCGCGCCACCGGCCAGCCATCCGCAGAGACGCTCGAGCGGCTGGGTCTTTCCGACCTATAGGAGGGGGCGCATCGCCGCACCGCTTAGGTGCCGTACGCCTGTGGAGAGGAGGGCCGAAATGCCTCAAGTGGACCTGCTCGTTCGCGGCGGCCACGTGCTGGATCCGGGCAGCGGTCTGGACGCCGCCCTCGACGTGGCCATCGCCAAAGGCCGCATCGCCGCCATCGCACCCGACCTGCCGGTGGCGGGCGCCGCCCAGGTGTTGGATGCCTCCGGCTCTACCGTGGTGCCGGGCCTCATCGACCTGCACACGCATCTGGGCTTCAAGCTGCATGGCCAGGTCGTCGATGCTGACGAGGTCTGCCCGCCGGCGGGGGTCACCACCGCGGTAGACATGGGTACCACCGGTGCCTTTACCATGCCCTGGTACCGCAACCGGGTGCTGGAACACTCGACCACCCGCCTGCTGCCGTTCCTGAACATCGCCTCGTTGGGCACGCTCGGGGCGCATAGCCCCTACTACGTCGAGAGGTACGGCCAGTACATCGACGTCGAGGACACCGTGCGCGCCATCGGCGAACACCGCGACTACATCCGCGGCATCAAGGTCTTTGGCGCCTCGGACCTGTCGGGGCGCTGGCCCCTGCCGGCCCTCCGCGCCGCGCGCCAGGTGGCCGAGCGCGTCGATCTTCCCATCGCCGTGCACGTCTCCGGGGTAGAGCCGCCCCTCGAGGATCTGCTGCCCCTCCTGCGCGCCGGGGACATCATGACCCACTGCTTCACCGGGCACGCCCAGCGCATCCTCGACGATGCCGGCCGGGTGCGCAGCGTCGTGCGTGAGGCCCGCGCGCGTGGCGTGCTCTTTGACCTGGGGCACGGCAACGGCAGCTTCGCCTTTGCAGTGGCCCGCCGCGCCCTGGAGCAGGGCTTTGTGCCCGACACCATCAGCACGGACCTCTACTACCTGAACCGCGTCCGCCCGGTCAAGGACCTGCTGACCACCATGAGCAAGATGCTCTGTCTGGGGCTGACGCTGCCCGACGTCCTAGCCCGCACGACGCGCGCCCCGGCCCAGGCCCTGCGCGAGCCGTCGCTCGGCTCTCTGCGCGTGGGCGCTCCGGCCGACGTGGCCGTCCTGCGCCTCAGGGAGGGGCAGTTCGAGTACGTCGATACCGTGGGAGAGACGCTCGCTGGCCGGTACGCCCTGGAGTGCCATGCCACCGTGCGAGCGGGCCGGCTCATCTTCCAGAAGGAGGAAACGTGAAAGCGCCGATCATCACCGATGTTGAACGCACCTGGGTCGAGGTACCGATGAAGGTGCGCCACGATCGCCACCTGACCCGCGAGAACTGGGACTGGACGGTGTTCGAGATCCTGCGCCTGCGCACCGATACCGACCTGGTGGGCTATGGCGAGACGATGTGCTACTACACCTGGGGGCGCGTTCCGGACGCGCAGGTGGAGCGCGTCAAGGGCCGCTCCCCGTTCGAGTTTCTGTGGGACGATACCCTCGGCGCCGGCCTGCAGATGGCCATCTATGACCTGGCCGGCAAAGCCCTGGGGGTGCCCTGCTACCGGCTGCTGGGCCCCAAGGTGCGCGACTGGTGCCCGATCTCCTGGTGGACTAACGACATGACCACCGAGGACTGGCTTCAGGAAATGCGCGAAGCCCTCTCCCTCGGTTATCTGAGCGCCAAGCTCAAGGCACGCCCCTGGCGCGACTTTCGCGCCCAGATCGAGGCACTGGCCGCCATCGTGCCCTCCGATTTTCGCTTCGACGCCGACTTTAACGCCTTTCTGCGCAACTCGGCGGCCGCCGTTCCCTACCTGCTCGATCTGGAAAAGACTCCCTCGGTCTCCTTTTTTGAGTCGCCCATCCCACAGGGGGATGTGGAGGGCAACAACGTCATCCGGGGCAAGATCACCCGGCCGATCGCCATGCACTATGGCTCGCCGCCCATTCAGACCGTGGCCCGCGAGGGAGTCTGCGACGGGTTTGTCATTGGCGGCGGCGCCCTGCGCGTGCGCCAGCAGGCCGAGTTCGCCGCCCAGCTCAACAAACCCTTCTGGCTGCAGATGGTGGGCACCGGCCTGACCACTGCCTTCATGCTGCACCTGGGCGCCACGCTGACCCACGCCACCTGGCCGGCCATTTCCTGCCACGAGATCTATGTCGACGACCTGATCACCGCGCCGATCCGCGTCAAAGGGGGCGTCGCCCACGTGCCGGAAGAGCCCGGCCTCGGTATCGAGCCCGACGAGGAGGCCATCGCCCGCTACCGCGTGGAGCGGGACTACCGTCCCGACCCGCCCCGGTCCCTCTACCAGGTGAGCTGGCCCTCGGGCGCCAGGGTCGTCTACCGTGTGGGCAAAGAGGGCGCCTGGGACGACTTTACGGCGGGCAACCAGCCCCTCTTCCACGAGGGCGTGCAGCTGGAGATCCTGCCCGAGGACGGCAGCACCGAGTGGCAGGACATGTACGAGAAAACCCTGGTGGCCCCCCTACGCCTGTGAGGGCCCGCGAGGCGCGGCCCAGGAGGCCGGGACGCGCCGGAAAGGAACACTGCTTGTGAAAGCCGAACGCGATATCCTCTGGGCCGAGCGTACCCGCGCCGAGATCGCCGACTATGCCCAGCGCGGCGGGGTGGTGGTGGTGCCCATCGGCTCCATCGAGCAGCACGGGCTGCACTTGCCCATCGATACGGACTGCCATACTGCCGAGTACGTGGCGCGCACCGCCGCCCGCCTGGCCGAGGATCTCCCCGTGCTGGTCACCCCGACCATTCCCTTCGGCATCTCGCCGCACCACATGGCCTTTGGCGGCACCATCACCCTGCGGCTGGAGACGCTCCTGCGCCTGCTGACGGACCTTTGCGAGTGCCTGGTCGCCCACGGGTTTGAGCGCGTCCTGATCGTCAACGGTCATGGCGGCAACGCCCAGGCGCTGGGCGCTGCGGCGCTCGAGCTGCGCCACCGCCTGGACCGCCAGATCCGCGCCGTCACCTGGTTCGACTTGGTACACCCCACCATGGACGCTGTGCGAGGCCGCCCCGGCACCGAGATCGGCCACTCGGGCGTGCTGGAGACGTCGGCGATCCTCTATCTGGACCCCGAAGCGGTTCGCGTGAAGCGCATGGCCCTGGTGGACGGCATCACCGATGACCCTGCGCCGGCCACTGCGGAGAAGGGGCGCCGCCTGATGGAGGCCGCCGCCCAGGCCGTGGCGAACGCCGTGCGAGACATCGCCGCCGCGCCGGGCCGGCACATTGTCGGGATCGAACGAGCCCCCTGAGCACGCCATGCGGGGAGTGCGCGGCCGCGCGCTCCCCGCATCACGAGGTGTCGAGGGGCGGAGCAGACGCTGCGCCCCTCTTTGGTCGCTAGACCGCGGTCGCCCCCATGTGGTTCTCGGGATCCTCCCAGAAGTAGGTCTGCGGGTTCTGCAACGCCTCGTCCTTCAGCAGGTCGTCCGACGGCAGCCCCGGCAGCCAGTTCCGGAACGTGGTCTTTTTGATGCACGGCGACGGGAACATCCCCAGGCACCCCACCGCCGGCAACTCCTCCGCCCAGATGTCGCAGATCTTCCAGAAGATCTCCGTCCGCTTCTGCTCGTCCGGCTCCACGTTCATCGCCTCGGCGTGCTGCCAGATCGTCCGGATCCAGTGATCCGCCGGCGGCTCCTCCCCGTTCGGGTCGGTCCCGTTCGAGTTGTACCACAGGCCCCAGGCCACTGCCCACTCCCGGTCGATCTGCGTGCCCATAAAGATCCAGGGCGTCACGATCGGCAGGATCGAGCGGTCACCGCCCGCCCAGCCGGCCTCGATGTCGTTGGCCTCGTAGTGCTGGGTGTATAGCGAGCGCTCAAAGGACTTGTAGGTCGCCTTGATCCCCACCGCGGCGAGGTCTGCGCTGACCATCAGGGCAGCATCCGCCCCGGGATCGGTCATCTGCGTGTGATGCTCAAAGATGAAGGAGATGATCTCCCCGGAGCCGTCGTTGAACTTGCGGAAGCCCTCGGCGTCCCGCTCGGTAAAGCCCAGCTCGTCGAGGATGGCGTTGGCCTTGTCGGGCGAGTATTCCAGGTAAGCCTCCGAGAGCTTGGGGTAGTACTGGGGTGAGCCCTCGTCCGGGCTGTACTGCCGCGGCGTGCACATCCCGTCGTAGATGAGGTCGTTCATCTTCTCACGGTTGATGGCGTACGACACGGCGATGCGGAACTGCCGCTCCTGGAACAAGGTCCGCAGCCTCTGGTTCTTGGTGGTCATGTTCATGTGCAGCGCCAAGTGCGAGGCCTGCGGCGACAGGTGGATCTCGTAGCCACCCTTCTTCTCGTTCTCCTTGAACAGCGTGTAGTTGCCGATGGCTACCTGACGCCGCTGAAAGTCGATCTCCCCGTTGATGATCCACATGTTGAACACGTCAGTCTGCTCATAGAGGCGGTGCTGGATCTTGTCGATGTAGGGGAGCTGCTGGCCGTCCGAGTCGGTCTCCCAGAAGTAGGGGTTGCGCACCATCATGAACAGCTCGTCGCCCAGGCGGTTCTCCGCCGTCCAGGGGCTGGTGGAGGGCCGCTCGGGGTTCAGGTTCCAGGTGGCCTTCTGCGCATATAGCTCAGTCCAGGCGTTGACGCCCGCCTCTTTGACCATCTTGTCCAGCGCGTCCTTGTCGGCAAACTGGGCATGGAACTGCTCCAGGTAGTGCCCGGGAACGAAGGGCTGGCTGCGCGATGGGCGATACACAAACAACGGGTTCGGGTCAGCGAACTTGAGCACGATAGTGAAATCGTCGGGCGCCTCCAGCTCCCCGAGCACCAGCGGGTTGCCGGTGGACCAGTTGCGCGGCGGAGAGGCGGTCAGTTCCTTGTTCTTGAGCACGTTCTCCCAGTACCAGGTAAAGGCGGCGCTGGTGAACGGCGACCCATCGGACCATTTGGTGCCCGGGCGCAGCTTGAAGGTCCATTCCGAGGCATCCTCGTTGATCGCCCACGACTCGGCCATCTCGGTGCGCATGGTCAGATCGGGGTTGAACCAGGTCAGGCTGCACTCCTGCATCTTGTTGGGGCCGGTCGCGTCGGACACGCCCAGGTAGCCACGGCGCATGACACCACCGTACTTGCCGCTCATCTCCTGGACGGGGCAGATGGCCGGGTTCTCGGGGAGGCGCTCCTCCACGGGCGGCAGCTTGCCCTGGGCCACCAGCTCGGCGAGCATGGGCGCCTCAGAGAAGCGGCTGGCCGGGGCCGCGGTAGGAGCAGCCGTCGCCGCTGCCGGAGCGGTCGTCGGAGCGGCCGGGGCTGTCGTCGGTGCCGCTGGCGCGGTCGTGGGCGCCGCCGGGGCCGTCGTGGGCGTGGCCGCCGGCTGCGTACAGGCCGCAGCGACCGTCGCAGCCGTGAACAGCGTGGAAACTCGCAAGAACTCGCGTCTTGACAGCGTCTGCATGACGCTCCTTTCCCCCACTCGGTGAGAGACTCTCCCACATCGTACGACGCTTGATCCTCTGCAGAGTCTCATGGGCGATCACCCGTTCCGAGGGCCTTGCCGGGCGACACCTCGCTGAGTCAACGGTGTGCCTGGACCGCGCCCTCGGCGTTTGCACCTCCTACTCTCGCCATTCCTCGAGAAGCCGGTCCAGGGTACCCCGGCCGCGCATTGGCGACCGTGTCACGGGTAAGGAACACCCTGATACGGAGCAGACAGACGCGGCCATGCCAGGCAGTGCAAGAGGTGATCACGTGCTGTGAAGGGGGGGAAGCGTAAAGCGTTGTGGCGTGGATAGAGATCTCGGGTCCCTCGCCAGCGGGGCTGGGGCTCGCACGACAGGATCGAAATGACCGTCAGGCGCCACCGACGCGATCACCTCGCCGGACTGGGCCGGCTCCCATCTTCTGCTCACCCGGACGTCTGGATGATATCTGCGCCCAGGGGCGGTGTCAAGGACCTGCCGGAGCCGGTCCCGGCCTTCTGCCCCTGGGCACAGAGAGCGAGGCGGCAGCGGGGAACCGTTGGCTCGCGCTCCCGCCTCACGATGTGCCGAGGGGCGGAGCACACGCTCCGCCCCTCTCTACTCGCTAGACCGCGGCCGTAGCCAGGTGGTTCTCGGGATCCTCCCAGAAGTAGGTCTGCGGGTTCTGCAACGCCTCGTCCTTCAGCAGGTCGTCCGACGGCAGCCCCGGCAGCCAGTTCCGGAACGTGGTCTTTTTGATGCACGGCGACGGGAACATCCCCAGGCACCCCACCGCCGGCAACTCCTCCGCCCAGATGTCGCAGATCTTCCAGAAGATCTCCGTCCGCTTCTGCTCGTCCGGCTCCACGTTCATCGCCTCGGCGTGCTCCCAGATCGTCCGGATCCAGTGATCCGCCGGCGGCTCCTCCCCGTTCGGGTCGGTCCCGTTCGAGTTGTACCACAGGCCCCAGGCCACCGCCCACTCCCGGTCGATCTGCGTGCCCATAAAGATCCAGGGCGTCACGATCGGCAGGATCGAGCGGTCACCGCCCGCCCAGCCGGCCTCGATGTCGTTGGCCTCGTAGTGCTGGGTGTACAGCGAGCGCTCAAAGTACTTGTAGGTGGCCTTGATGCCGACAGCGGCCAGGTCGCGCATCACCATCTGCGCGGCGTCCTCGCCGGGGTCTCCCGCCTGCGTGTGATGCTCAAAGACGAAGGAGACAGTGTCTCCGGAGCCGTCGTTGAACTTGCGGAAGCCCTCGGCGTCCCGCTCGGTGAGGCCCATCTCGTCCAGCAGCGCATCGGCCTTCTCGGGCGCGTACTCGATGTAGGCGTTAGACAGCTTCTCATAGTACTGCGGCGAGCCCTCGTCGGGGCTGTACTGCCGCGGCGTGCACATCCCGTCGTAGATGAGCTCATTCATCTCATCACGGTTGATGGCGCACGACACGGCGATGCGGAAGCGCCGGTCCTGGAACAGGGCCCGTAGCCTCTGGTTCTTGGTGGTCATGTTCATGTGCAGCGCCAAGTGCGAGGCCTGCGGCGAAAGGTGGATCTGGTAGCCGCCCTTCTCCTCGTTCTCCTTGAACAGGGTGTAGTTGCCGATGGCTACCTTGCGCCGCTGAAAGTCGATCTCCCCGTTGATGATCCACATGTTGAACACGTCGGTCTGTTCGAACAGGCGGTGCTGGATCTTGTCGATGTAGGGGAGCTGCTGGCCGTCCGAGTCGGTCTGCCAGAAGTACGGGTTGCGCACCATCATGAACAGCTCGTCGCCCAGGCGGTTCTCCGCCGTCCAGGGGCTGGTGGAGGGCCGCTCGGGGTTGGCCGCCCAGTCGGCCTTCTGGTCATAGAGCTCGGCCCAAGAGTTGAGGCCCGCCTCTTTGACCATCTTGTCCAGCGCGTCCTTGTCGACAAAGTCGGCATGGAACTGCTCCAGGTAGTGCCCGGGGACGAAGGGCTGGCTACGTGACGGACGGTACACAAACAGCGGGTTGGGGTCCGCGAACTTGAACACGACGGTGAAATCGTCGGGCGCCTCCAGCTCCCCGAGCACCAGCGGGTTCCCCGTGGCCCAGTTGCGCGGCGGAGAGGCGGTCAGCTCCTCGTTCTTCATCTCGTTTTCCCAGAACCAGGTAAAGGCGGCGCTGGTGAACGGGGTCCCATCGGACCACTTGGTGCCGGGGCGCAGCTTGAAGGTCCACTCCGAGGCATCCTCGTTGATCGCCCACGACTCGGCCATCTCGGTGCGCATGGTCAGGTCGGGGTTGAACCAAGTCAGGCTGCACTCCTGCATCTTGGTGGGGCCGGTGCGGTCCGACACACCCGTGTAGCCGCGGCGCATGATGCCGCCGTACTTGCCGTTCATCTCCTGGACGGGGCAGATGCCAGGCTGCTCGGGGAGGCGCTCCTCCACGGGCGGCAGCTTGCCCTCGGCCACCAGCTCGGCGAGCATGGGCGCCTCAGAGAAGCGGCTGGCCGGAGCCTCAGGAGCTGTGCTCGGCGCTGCCGGAGCGGTCGTCGGGACTGCCGGAGCGGCGGTGGGCGCCTCCGGAGTGGTAGCAGGGTCTGCGGGCGGCTGCGTACAGGCCGCGGCGATCGTCGAAACAGTGATCAGCGAAGACACGCGCAGAAACTCACGCCTCGATAGCGACTGCATGACGGTCCTTTCGGTTATTCTCGGCGAAAGAGCGATCATATCGGTACGACACCCTGGTCCCTATCAACGTTCCGTGCACGGGAATCGTCTCCGGGGTTCCGCCCAACGCGCCTGTGCGACGTCCCCGTCGCGCAGTGCATCCTGGTCAAACCCACCGGCGTGCGCACCTCCTCTTCTCGCGCTCCTAGCGGCCCACAACGGGCACGCCCTCGGCCGCGCGCCTGCCTCGATACCACCCGGAGGCGCTGCTGCCCCGCGTGGCCCAAACCCATGGGACCCGGGCAGAGATAGCCTGCCCGGGCAAGTCGGAGAGATCACCGGGTCGCCTCATGTCGTCAGCACCCCGCAGGCGCGGGCATGGTACAGCCGCTGCGGCGCGCCGGGGGCTGGGCAACTCCCTGGCCGCCTCGGCCGCACCACTGTACCGATGACGGGGGCACCCACCGCCGGCCGCGCAGCACGGCGGCCACAGCCACGCCGTTTTTCTGCCATCCGCGCCGCAGAAAGCGATTTCCGCCCCTTGGGCGTGCGGCGACTCTTGATCTGGCAGTGGACGGCGTACAGATGGGGCATAGCGGCAAGGGGTGCTCGGCCATAGCTGGGGCCAGCGACGCGTTAGGGTGTGCATATCGACGATTGACATCGCGCGCGGTCCTCGCAGCGGGGAGTGAGGCCGAGTTCAGCGGACGGGGGGTGCAACACATCGGGGCATCGTCGACACCGGCGCAGCCGAGTCATTCCTCAGCGGATCAGCACCGGCCCCTATTCTCTGTTCCCCCCTGACCTTCTGATCATAGCGGTGTCTCTGTCCACTGTCAAGGGTTTTGGCGAAACCGTTTTCGGACCGGGGGGTTGGCCGCGGCGGCGCTTCGGCCACGCCCGGAGACGTGCTAGAATGGCCCCGACCCGGCCGCACCGGGCGCCCGGGCAGCCCATGCCGAAAGGACCCTGACCATGTCCAGCCCCACCCTCCCGGCCTTCCCCTACGGGGCGGTCTACTTCCGCAAGTCCAACCCGCCCAGGGAGGACTGGGAGCGCGACTATCGCACCGCCGCCGAGGACGGCATGAACGTCTTCCGGCACTGGTTCCTGTGGTCCGCTATCGAAGTATCCCCTGGCGTCTACGACTGGGACGACTATGACCGCCAGCTCGACCTGGCCGCCAAGTACGGCCTCAAGACGATCGTCGCCGAGATGATCACCTCCGCGCCGGAGTGGGCTTTCCGCGTCTACGCCGATGCCCGCCTGGAAACCCGTGACGGCCGCCGTGTGGAGAGCACTCTGGGCGCCAGCACGGCCCTGGGCGGCTTCCCCGGGCTGTGCCTGGATCATCCCGCCTACCGCGCTGCGGCCGAGCGCTTCCTCAGCGCCCTGGCCGAGCGATACAAGGATCACCCTGGCCTGGGCGGGTACGATATCTGGAACGAGTGCCACTACCCGACCGATACCTGCTTTTGCCCGGCCACGGCAGAGGCCTTTCGCGGCTGGCTGCGCGCCAAGTACGGCGACCTGGGCACCCTGGCGCGCACCTGGCACCGCCCCTCCCTCACCGACTGGCGCGACGTGCACCCGCCCCGCCACATGGGCCCCTATGCCGACGTGCTGGACTGGCTGGAGTTCCGCCTCGACCATGGCTACGCCGCGATGCGCTGGCGCGCGGACCTGCTCCGCGCCATCGATCCGGCCCACCCGGTGACGGCTCATGGCATGGCCGGCACGATCGTCAGCGCCGCCTCACGCGGCACCGACGACTGGCGCGCGGCCCGCGAGGCGTCTTCCTACGGCTTTACCTGGGTGGCCTCGCGCAAGGGAGACGAGCCCTGGAAGCAGTTCCACGCGGTAGACCTGGTGCGCGCCGCGGCACGCGGCAAGCGCTTCTGGCATTCGGAGGCCCAGGGCGGGCCCCTGTGGATGCAGCCTCAGGTGATCGGCCGCCCCCGCGAGGACGGCCGCATCGCCGTTGCGGAGGACGTGCGCTACTGGAACATGGTCTCCTTCATGGGCGGGGCCACCGGGCTCCTCTACCCGCGTTGGCGCCCGCTCTTGGACGGGCCCCTGTGGGGCGCCTTTGGCGCCTACGGGATGGACGGCGGGCGCACGCCCCGTTCGGAGATGGCCGGCCGCGTGGCCCGTTGGGCCAACGCCCCGGAGCAGGCCGACCTGTGGCGCTCTCGCCCCGTGCGCGGAGAGGTGGGCATCGTCTACGCGCCGGAGGCGCAGATCTTTGCCTACGCCCAACAGGGGAACACTGATCTCTATGCCCAGGCGCTGTGGGGTGCCTACCAGGGCTTCTTTGACGCTCACATCCAGGCCGACTGGGTACACATCGACGACATCGCCGCGTACGACCTTCTGTACCTTCCCTACCCCATCATGCTCAGCGAGGCTTCCGCAGCCGCCCTGCGCAACTGGGTGGCCGCCGGGGGCGTGCTGGTGAGCGAGGGCTGCCCGGCCTACTTTGGCGAGCACGGCCACGTCGGCGTCGTGCAGCCAAACCATGGCCTCGATGCCCTCTTTGGCGCCCAAGAAGCCTACGTCGAGTTCACCCCCGACCTCCTCAGGGATCTCGCGGTCGACGTGGCCGGGCAGCGGGCCTGGGGAGGCATCCTGCTACAGGCCTACACTCCCACCACCGGGACGCCGGCGGGCCGCTACGGCGATGGGCAGGTGGCCGCGGTGGACAACTCCTTCGCCGCCGGGCGCACGCGCCTGGTGGGCACGTGCGTGGGGGCCGGGTATGCGGCGCATCCTGCGGAGCGGAGTAACGCCTTCTTCCGTGACGTGCTGACCCTGGGCGGCCGCGTGCCCCATGCGGTTGTCGATGATCCGCGCATCGTCGCCCGCCTGCACGACGGGGAGGGCGGCGCCTACCTGTGGGTGGCCAACCCGCAGCGCACCGCGCTGCCCGTGCGCATTCGCCTCGGCGAGCCGTGGCGCGGGCTCCGGCCCGCACGCACCCTGTGGGGCGCCGGGGCATCCGCGACGGCGGATGGCGCCATTGCCCTGACGGCGCCGGGGCGTGAGGTGAGCATCATCGCCCTCCGCTAGGGCGGGCCAGCGCCTGCCATTGACTTGGCACGGCGCGGGACCTATCATCGGGTTGGAGGACGTTAGCACGATAGCGCGGCGCCCGGGCGGCCTGCCGACGCCGGTAAGGAGGTACTTCCTTGGCTGACAAGACACTGCAAACGGTGGAGCCCCGCCAGCGCCTGATCGGCGCGCTGCCCAAGATCGGCATCCGCCCGGTCATCGACGGCCGCAGGCGTGGCGTGCGCGAGTCTCTGGAAGAGCAGACCATGGCCATGGCCCGCGCGGCGGCCCGGCTCATCAGCGACAACCTGCGGCACCCCAACGGTCTGCCCGTGGAATGCGTCATCGCCGATACCTGCATCGGCGGCGTCGCCGAGGCAGCCCGCGCCGCCGACAAGTTCGCCCGCGAGGGCGTAGCCGTTTCGCTGACCGTGACTCCCTGCTGGTGCTACGGCTCTGAGACGATGGACATGGACCCCCTGATGCCCAAGGCCGTCTGGGGCTTCAACGGCACCGAGCGCCCCGGCGCCGTCTACCTGGCCGCGGTGTTGGCCGCGCACAACCAGAAGGGGCTGCCAGCCTTTGGCATCTACGGGCGCGACGTCCAGGATGCCGACGATACCTCCATCCCCGACGATGTGCGTGGCAAGCTGCTGCAGTTCGCCAAGGCCGGCCTGGCCGTGGCCGAGATGCGCGGCAAGTCGTACCTCTCCATGGGGTCGGTCTCCATGGGGATCGCCGGCTCGATGGTGAATGCCGACTTCTTCGAGGGCTACCTCGGCATGCGCTGTGAGTACGTCGACTCGTCCGAGTTCGTCCGCCGCCTGAACGAGGAGATCTACGACAAGGTCGAGTTCGGCAAGGCCCTGGCCTGGGTCAAGGCCAACTGCCCGGAGGGCAAGGATCCCAACCCGCCCGAGCTCAGGTTCTCGCGCCAGCGGCTGGACCAGGACTGGGAGACCGTCGTCAAAATGGCCCTCATCGCCCGCGACCTCATGGTGGGCAACCCCCGCCTGGACGAGATGGGCTACGGTGAGGAGGCCCTGGGGCACAACGCCCTGGCCGGCGGCTTCCAGGGGCAGCGCCAGTGGACGGACCACTTTCCCAACGGCGACTTTCTGGAGGCGTTCCTGAATTCGTCGTTTGACTGGAACGGCATCCGCCAGCCCTACATCGTTGCCACCGAGAACGACTCGCTGAACGGCGTGGCGATGCTCTTTGGGCACCTGCTTACCGACCGGGCCCAGGTCTTTGCCGACGTGCGCACCTTCTGGAGCCCCGAGGCGGTCAAACGCGTCACCGGGCGGGAGCTGACGGGGCGCGCGGCCCATGGTTTCATCCACCTGATCAACTCGGGCTCGGCCGCGCTGGACGGCACGGGCGAGCAAACCGAGGCCGGGCAGCCGGTCATCAAGCCCTGGTGGGAGGTCAGCGGTGAGGAGGCCGCCCGCTGCCTCGACGCCACGGTGTGGAGCCCGGGCAGCCTCGGCTACTTCCGTGGCGGCGGGTTCTCTTCGACCTTTGCGACGCGCGGCGGCATGCCCGTGACGATGTCACGGCTCAACCTGGTCAAGGGGCTGGGGCCGGTGTTGCAGATCGCGGAAGGGTATACCGTGGAGCTGCCGGCCGACGTGCACCGCACGCTCAACCAGCGCACCGATCCGACCTGGCCGACCACCTGGTTCGCCCCAACCCTGACGGGCACGGCACCCTTTGACAGCGTGTACTCTGTCATGTACAACTGGGGCGCCAACCATGGGGCCTTTAGCTATGGTCACATCGGGGCTGAGCTAATCACCCTGGCCTCGATGCTGCGCATTCCGGTGAGCATGCACAACGTTTCAGTGGAGCGGCTCTTCCGGCCCAGTGCCTGGGGTGCCTTTGGTGCTATGGATCCTCAGGGAGCCGACTATCGCGCCTGCCAGGCTTACGGGCCGCTTTACGGCACCCGCTAGGGTACGGTCACCACGCGTACGACGACAGGGGGCCCCCGGCGGCCCCCTGTCCTTTGGTCGCCCTGTGGTCCTGGCGGCCCCGCCTGGCCGCCCCGAGTAACGAAGGCAGACCCCGTGGCACCACGCCAAACAGGTATCATCCGGCGCATCCGCCAATACCATGCTCTGGAACACGCTACCATACACGTGCTCACCGCACGCCTGCGACGCAGGCGGCTGATGGGCCGCACCGTGTGGAATGGCTTTGTCATCTATGGCGACCTAGACAGCGCCACCCTGGCCGGCGCCGCGGCGGAGGCGCTGCGCCGCCTGCAGGCGGATGAGCACTGGCTGGCCCTGCATCCCCGCTGCGGCACGAACCTGGCCAGCGGCGTGCTGGCCGCAGCAGTCCTTGGGGAGACGGCCACCCTGGTCCTGCACTCGCAGGCGCTACGCCGCATGGCGCTCGGAGCGGCAGCCCTGGCCGGGCTGCTGCTGGCTCGTCCCCTGGGGCGGGCGATGCAGGAGCACATCACCACCTTGGCCGATCTGCGGGGGGCGCGCATCTTGGCCGTGCGGAGAGAGGGCGCCGGAAGGATCGTACGCCACCGGGTTATTGTCGCGCAGGAGGGAGAGCGGAGCTGACATGTTCTATATCCTGCACGGGGATGAGGAGTTCCTCCGTTCCGAGGAGGTGGCCCGGCTGAAAGCCGAGATCCTCAGCGACGGAATGGGGGATCTGAACATCACCACGCTGGACGGCCGCCGGGTCGACCTGCGCGAGCTGATGGACCTGTGCAGCACGCTCCCCTTCCTCACCCAGCGGCGTCTGATCATCGTCGAGGGCCTGCTGCAGCGCCTGGAGAAGCGCCGCGGAAACGGGGACGAGGCCGACGCCACGCCCGCGCCCGTCGGAGACGAGGCCGAGCGCCTGACTGCCTACCTGCCCACCATGCCAGATACGACCCGCCTCGTCTTTGTTGAGGCCAAGATCCTGGGCGCGCGGCACCCGATCCTCCGGCTGGCCGCCAAGCAGCAGAGCGGCTACGTCCGGGTCTTCCGGCGGCTGGGGGGGTCGGACCTGCAGGCCTGGCTACGCCAGCGCGCCACAGAAAAAGGGGCAGAACTCGAGGGGGCTGCGGCGGCACTCCTGCCCACCTACACGGGGAACGACCTGCGCCGCCTGGACGCCGAACTGGAGAAGCTGGCCGCCCTGGCCGGCTACCAGCGCGCCATCACCGCGGACGACGTCCGCGCCCTGGTCACGCCGGACGTGGAGAACGAGATCTGGAATCTTGTCGATGCGCTGGGGCACCGCCAGGGTAGGACGGCCATGCGCCTCTTGCAGGAGGCCTTCCAGCAGCGCAAGCACGAGCTCTACCTACTCACCATGTTCGCGCGCCAGGTGCGGCTGATCCTGGGAGCCAAGGACCTTGCCGAGCAGGGCCAGAACCCAGAGGAGATCCGCAAAACCCTCCGTCTGCCCGGCAAGTACCCGGTGCACAAACTGCTGCAGCAGTCGCGGCGCTTCACGATGGAAGAACTTGAGGCGATGCTCGGCCGCGTCCTCGACGTCGACCAGGCCATCAAGACGGGCCGCGCGGACGGGCCCCTAGCGCTGGAGATGCTCGTCCTCGAGGTCTGCGCGCGCCGCCGTTCGGCGCCCGCTCACCAGGTGAGCAGCCGCTCGCGCACCCGCTCGGCCAGGGCCACCTCGCTCTCATCCCCCGAGCCGAGGTCCAGGTAGAGTTGCAGGGGGCTCACGATCGAGAGCCCGTTGCGCTCCTCCCTCCGCCAGAGGATGCTCTCATCGTAGGGCTGGAACACGAACACGTTCACCGTGCCGACGTGCCCCAGGCCCACCATCTGCTCCAGCTCCGACGTCTGGCCCACCCAGTACAGCGCCATGAGGCGCGCCGGCGCCTCTTCGGCGAGGAGGTGCCTGGCGCCCGACCAGAGGGTCAGGGCGTAGCGGCCCGCCACTCTGGAGCGTTCGTGAGAGAGCACCCTTTCAATATCGGTCTGGCTCTGCCGCGAGCGGAAGGTGCGGAACGAGCTCCTGCGCAGATCGTACTTTTCGGCCCAGGCGCTCAGCAGGTCCGCAGGGCTGAGCAGAGTCAGCCCGTCACGCCCCTTGTTCACCATGCCCGCGTTACGCAGGTCCGTGGTGACCATGCTGGCCATCCCCAGGCTAACGTCGGCGGCCTTGGCCAGCTCACGCATGGACCATTGCCTGTCGGGAGACAGCAGCAGGGTACGCACTACCCGCTCGGCACGTCCCTCGAACGGCGTCCGCAAACGGCGCTCGCGCACGTTGGGGTTGGGCCTTCCGCCGATCTCCAGATAGACGCCGTCCACATCGAGATGGGCGTTGCCGGCCAGATCCAGGCAGCCCACCTGCTCACCCGCGCAGGTGGCTCGCGTCTCGTCAGAGAAGTACGGGGCGATCAGCACGGGCAGGCAGGGCGCGCCGTCCTCCGCGGGGGCCGGCGGCTGGCCCTCCTTGATCCGCGCCAGGAAGCGCTTGACCTCCTCGGGGTGGCCCTCGGTCAGCGCGACGCAGTGCAGATCGACATCGACGCCCGCGCGGCCGGCCGAGACGCGCAACACGAAGGCGAAGGGCCCCTC
This sequence comes from Anaerolineae bacterium, assembly GCA_040768605.1. Taxonomy (GTDB): domain Bacteria; phylum Chloroflexota; class Anaerolineae; order UBA1429; family UBA1429; genus JAAZBY01. The sequence goes on from JAXGMP010000005.1 coordinate 36,096, forward strand.
AGAACCGCTGGCAAAACGCCGCAGACCGCGGAAGGCGAGCCGCGGGAACAGCTCGGTGAAGCTCTTGAGAAAGCGTAACTGCACCTCTGACTGACGCACGGCGTCCTCTCCGCCTGCACGCTGGCAGAGCCCGCCCCTGTCGGAAACCTGGCCGGCGGCCAGGCTTCAGGCGTGCCCGTTCCGCCGCCGCAGGTACTCCTGGCGTATCTCGCTGGCGTAGACCTGTGACAGGTCCAGCTGGGCCGAGATGATCTCTTCCCGGTCCTGGTTGGCCTGGGCCAGTACCAGCCCCAGAGGATCGATGATCTGCGACGGGACGATCTGCAACGGCCCGGCCACGTTGCTGGCCACCACAAAGCAGCCGTTCTCGGCGGCGCGGCTGCGCAGGTGCGCACTGAGCACGGGGACCTTCCAGGTTTCTCCGCCGGCGCCGTAGAAACCCTGGAGGATCACTTCAGCGCCCTGCTCTACCAGTTCGCGGTACCCTTCGGGGAAGCGGGCATCGTAGCAGATCTGCAGCCCGACGCTCACGCCGCGTAGATCGAACACCGTGGCCTGCGCGCCGGGCACATAGTAGTTGCGGTCGGGCCGCGTCAGGCGCACCTTGTCGTACGTGGCCGTCAGCTCACCGAGATCCGAGTAAACGAGCATGCGATTGGCCCACGCCGTACCCGTCCAGACCTCCGCACCCACGGCCACCCAAAGGCCCAGTTCCGCGCTCTTGTCGGCCACGCGGCTGAGGTTCTGCTGGATAGCCGGCCACTCCTCAGGACGGCGGCCGCGCCCGATACTGGGACTATAGCCGGTGACGGCCGCCTCTGGAAACACGATCAGCTCCAAGCCCTGAGCGGCAGCACGGGCCATGACGGCCACGATCGTGCTGAGATTGTTGGCCAGCGAGTCGCTGATGGCCACCTGGGCGGCGCCGACGTACAGCTCGCGGACGTTCCATGCCATGGCGTACCTCTGGGATCGCCCCCCGCCTCCGGTCTCGTCCTGTGGCGATTCTAGCATGCGGGTGACATAAGGGCAAGGAGATCGGGCTATCCTTTGCCCGGGCTGCGCAACGATGCTAGAATGACTTGCCGACCTAGAAGAAGGGAGTCCTCGTCCCGACCATGCTGAGCATCCTTGATGGCCTGAACCCAGTCCAGCGGGACGCTGTGCGCGCCACCGAGGGGCCCGTCCTGGTGTTGGCCGGCCCCGGCTCTGGCAAAACGCGCGTCCTGACCCATCGCATCGCTTACCTGATCCATCAGACGGGCCTGCGCCCCTACAACATCCTGGCGGTGACCTTTACCAACAAGGCAGCGCGTGAGATGACCGCCCGCCTGGAAGGGCTGATCGGCGACGAGGTCCGCCAGCTGATGATCGGGACGTTCCACGCCATCTGCGCGCGCATCCTACGGCGCGAGGGGCACTGTGTCGGCGTGCAGAACAACTTTGTCATCTACGACGCCGACGATCAGCGCCGCGTGATCACCCGGGTCCTCAAGGAGCTGAACGTCGACAGCAAGCAGTACCAGCCCTCCGGCGTACATGCGGCCATCTCGCGGGCCAAGAACGACCTGCAGACGGCCGAGACGTACAGGCCCCCCACGTACTGGCATGAGGTGGTAGCCCGCGCCTTTGCCCGCTACGACGAGATCCTGGCCGAAAGCAACGCCCTCGACTTTGATGACCTGCTCGTCAAGGCCGAGATGCTCTTTCGCCTGCATGACGAGGTACGCGAGCGCTATCAACAGCGCTACTCGCATATCCTCGTGGACGAGTTCCAGGATACCAACAGGGCCCAGTACGACCTGGTAGGGCATTTGGCCGCCGCGCGCCGCAACATCTTTGTCGTGGGCGACGAGGACCAGAGCATCTACTCCTGGCGCGGCGCTGACTTTCGCAACGTCTTGCGCTTCCGCGAGGACTATCCGCAGGCACAGGTCTTCCTGCTGGAGCAGAACTACCGCTCGACGCAGAACATCCTGGAGGCCGCCCACGCCGTCATCTCGCGCAACACCCAGCGCACCGAGAAAAAGCTGTGGACCGAGAACGCCACCGGGGCGCCCATCAGTTTCTACGAGGCCTACGACGAGCGGGAAGAGGCCGACTATGTGGCCGCCAATATCGACCGGCTGGTGACCCGTGGGCACTGCCGTTACGCCGACTGTGCGGTGATGTTCCGCACTAACGCCCAGTCACGCTCGCTGGAAGACGCCTTCCTGCGCGCCCGCATCCCCTACCGTCTGGTGGGCGCCGTGCGCTTCTTCCAGCGGCGGGAGGTCAAGGACGTCCTGGCTTACCTGCGCGTGGTGTACAACCCCGACGACGACGAGAGCCTGCGGCGCATCATCAACGTCCCCACGCGCGGCATCGGAGACATGACCCTTGAGCAGTTGAACCGTTGGGCCCAGGCCCAAGGCCTTTCCATGGGCAGGGCTCTGCTGCACATGAGTGAGGTGGCCCAATCCGATGGGCGCGAGGCAGAGCTGCCCTTCCGTGGGCGGGCCCGCAACGCCCTCCTCGAGGTGGCCGATCTCTTTGCCGCACTGATCGAGAAGCGCGGTGAGCTGCGCCTCTCTGATCTGCTGACCATGATCGTCGAGCGCTCGGGATATGCCGACTACCTGCAAGACCATACCGAGGAAGGCGAGGAGCGCGTCGAGAACGTCCGCGAGCTCGTGGCGGCCGCGGCGCGCTACGATGCGCTGGCGCCCGAAACGGCCCTGCCCACTTTCCTCGAGGAAGTGGCCCTCTTTGCCGACGTCGACGAGCTCCCTGAGAACAACGACGTGGTGACCCTCCTCACCCTGCACACTGCCAAGGGGCTGGAGTTCGACTCGGTGTTCATCGTCGGCATGGAGGAGGGCATCTGCCCGCACAGCCGCTCCAGCGGGGAACCGGACGCCATGGAAGAGGAGCGGCGCCTCTGTTACGTCGGCCTCACCCGGGCCAAGAGGAACCTGCACCTGGTACGCACCGTGCACCGCACCGTGTACGGCTCCTCCGCCGTGCGGGAGCCCTCCCGCTACCTGTTTGACATCCCCTCGTCGCTCGTGGAGGGCAGTAAAGTACAGCGAGGCGCCCGCTCCGAGGCCTCGGCTGACGCACGCGCTCCCTTTAGCCCGTCAGCGGGCCGGCCCGCCGCCAGCGGGCGTACCCTGGTAGACCAGCGCCGCGCCCGCGTCCAGCGGGCCATCGCTCGGCGCCGCGCCACGGAGGCCTCCACGCCGGCCCCGCAGCCGCAGCGGAACGTGGGGCGCCCCGTCGAGGAGACCGAGCGGGCCGCCGGCAGGGACTTGCCTTCCGCGGCGCGCCTTCGTGAGCCCGCCTTCCAGGCCGGAGAGACGGTGCTGCACCGAGTGTTCGGGCAGGGCGTGGTCATCTCTTGCCAGGTGGTCGATAACGACGATGAGGTCAACGTGGCCTTTGAGGGCCGCGGCATCAAGCGGATGCTGCAGAGCTTCGCGCAACTGGAGCGCGTCGGCTAGGCGCTAGTTGTCGGTGTTGCCAGGGCTGCCCCGTGCACCCAGGAGGCGTCCCGATGACGAACACCCCGTGCGGTCCGGGCGTCCAAAGGGAGCCCGGCAGTCGGCATGACGCGGCGATTATCGGCGGCGGCCTCGCGGCGGCGGCCGGGCGCACCCGCGCGCCCGCGTGTCAGAAGGTTCCCCTCCCCTTCCCCGTGCCCTCGGCGTGCCCGTGGCGCGCTGGTGCCGGCATACTGTCTCCGGGCGGCTCACCGATGGCGGTGCTCACCGGCCGGCTGGCTGCCAAAGCCGTGCTGCACCGCCTCACCATCGGCGGGTGAAGAGATGAAACTCACCGACGACACGGTCCTCTCCGATCGCTACGATGTCATCGTGGTGGGGGCGGGGCTGGGCGGCATGGCGGCCGCCAGCCTGCTGGCCAAGCGCGGCCTTGCCGTGCTGATGATCGACCAGCAGGGCAAACCAGGCGGCTCCTGCACCTCCTTCCGGCGCAAGGACGTGACCTACGACGTCGGCACCGCCATGCTCTATGGCTTTGGCCAGCGCGGCTTCCGGCCGTTCCACTTTTTGATGAACGAGCTGGAAGAGCCGATCGACGTCGTGGCCCACGCCACCCTGGCGCGCATGACCTTCGAGGGGCAGCCGATCACCTTCTGGCCGGACGTCGACCGCTTCCTCGAGGAGCTTGGCCGCCTCTTCCCCGAGGAGAAGGAGGGCCTGCGCGCCTTCTACCGTGACTTGTACGGCATGTACGAGCACATCGTCCTCAAGAACGAGGTGATCGTCCCACCGTCGGAGTTCTCGCCGCGGCAAGCGCTGCGCAGCCTGCTGAGCGGGCCCGTGCAGGTCCTGCGCATGCAAAAGCTCCTATCCACCAGCGTGCGCGCGCTCCTCGATCGCTACTTCCAGGGCGAACCGATCATCACCTTCTTTGACAAGCTCTGCTCCGCCTACTGCTACTGCACGGCCGACGAGGCCCCCGCGGTGTTGGCCGCGACCATGTTCCTGGACAACCACATCGGTGGGGTCTATTACCCGGCGGGCGGCGCGCAGATGCTGCCCAACACGATCGAGCGCGCCTTTGAACGCCTGGGCGGCCAAGCGCTCTACCACACCCTGGTAGACGAGATCCTGATCCGCCGCGGCCGGGCCTACGGCGTCCGCCTGGCGGATGGCAGTGAGATCCACGCCGAACGGGTCGTGGCCAACGCCACGGTCTGGAACCTCTACGGCAAACTTGTGCGGCCCGAGCACATCCGCCCAGAGCGGCTGGCCTGGGCGCGCGGCCTGGTGCCCACCTTCCCGAGCATGACCCTCTACCTGCTGGTCGACCGCGCCGCCCTGCCCGAGGGCGTGCTCCCCTGGGAGGTGTTCATCGAGGACCGCACCGTCATCGACAGCACCGACCTGACCCTGTACATCAACTCCCTGGTCGACCAGACCCTCTGCCCGCCGGGCAAGTTGGTCATCACCGTCATCGCCCCCAACCTACAGTCCTGGCCCTCCCCCGATTCCCCCGAATATGGCGCGCCGGCCTACGCCGAGCAGAAGCGGGCGGCCGCGCAGGCCATGCTCGACCAGATCGAGCAGCACTTTCCGGGCTTCGCCAGCCACATCGAGGCGATGGCGGTCGGCACGCCCACCACGGTGGAGCGGTACCTGCTCAAGAACTGGGGGGCGGTGGGCGGGCCCAAGAACGCCATCGGGCAGGAGATGCTCAAGCGCCTGCACGCGCGGAGCGAGTGGCAGAACCTCTACGTGTGCGGGGATTCCACCGTGATGGCCACCGGGGCGCCGGCCACCGTGGTATCGGGCGTGGGCGCCGCCAACCGCGTCTTGGAGGGCGCACACCTGCGCCGCTACGACGCGCGTCGGTTTGAGCAGGAGTATGTCCGCTTCGTCGAGGTGCCCTTCCGGCGGCGAGCCCTGCAGCCGGGCGAACCGCTCACCCCGGAGAGCGCCGCGTTGGCCGCCGCGCAGTGCCAGGGCTGCGAGGAACCCGCCTGCGTGCGCGGCTGCCCCGCCACGATCGACGTCCCCGGGCTGATGCGCCGTATGGAGGCCCGCAACTACCTCGGCGCCTCGCGCGAGCTTCACCGCCGCAGCCCCTTCGGCGCACTGTGCGGCCTGGCCTGCCCCGCCGCGGAGCACTGTGAGCGCCGCTGCTATCGGCGCTCGTTCGCGGGGCAGCCCGTGCGCATTGCCGAACTGGTCCGCTGGGTGGAACAGGAGGCCGGCGAGGCCGGCTGGCTGCCAGCCGAGGCGGTGCACCCCGGCTGGCGCGCTGCCATTCTCGGCGACAGCGTCGCCGGGTGGACCTGCGCCTACTTTCTGCGGTTGGCCGGGTGTGCAGTGGACGTCTTTGGTGAGGCGCCCCAACCGCTCCCCGCGCTTGACGCCGCGCAGGAGGGCCTGGCGGCCATCCTCCGCGGTGGGGCGCGCTACCTGGGCGGGCAGCGGGCTGCCGACCTGGACGCCGCCTCCCTGCGCAGGGCCTACCGCGCGGTCTACGTTGCCGAGGACACCTGGGCGACGCGCTGGCCAGCCGCCGAATGCGGGGAAGGCGTGCTGGCCGCGCCGGCGGGAGTGAGCGGCTTTGGCGCGGGCCAGGCGGCCGCCGAGGGCCGCGCCGCGGCCCTGGCCATACAGGCCTGCCTCACGGCCGCCCACGGCTGAGTGCCCGGGCCGGCCTCCCCGTCGCGAACACAGACGTGACCTAGGGCACTATGAGAAGGACGCCCTCCTGGCGGAGGGCGTCCTTGGGGAGTTCTCAGTCCTGCCGAATCAGGCGGGCACGGCCATCCGGAACTTGTAGTTGTACACGATGACGCCCTCGTCCCCCTCCTCGTGCATCTTGCGCGTCACCATCTCCACCGGCATGCCGATATAGACGTCCTCCCGGTCGACGTCGGTGAGCTGCGCCGTCACCAGGGGGCCTTCCTCGAGCTTTACCAGGGCCACGGTGTAGGGAGCGTACTTGGCGTACTCCTCCGGCGGCGAGTAGAGCGTCGTGAAAGAGAACACCGTCCCCCGGCCGCTAAAGGTGTAGGGAGTCTTGGCCGGGCCGCCGCAGTGGGGGCACACGTCCCGCGGCGGGAACAGCCTGGCCTCGCAATGGGGGCACACCTCACCAACCAGGCCGAGACGCTGCTTGGCCGTCCGCATGTAAGAAGGCAGGTCCATCTCAATACCTCCGCTATCCCGCGCCCCTCAGGCACCCAACACGTGGGTGATGATGGTGGCGCCGCTCCCGCCGATGCTCTGGGTCATGCCGATGCGGCAGCCGCGCAGCTGGTTTGCGCCGGCCTGGCCGCGCAGCTGCAGGGCCGCCTCGACGATCTGGTAGAGGCCCGAGGCCCCCACGGGGTGGCCGCGCGCCTTGAGCCCGCCCATCGTGCTGATAGGCAGCCGCCCATTCAGGCCGATCTCGTCGTCCATGGCGAAGCGCACTCCCCGGCCGCGCTCGGCAAAGCCTGCCGCCTCCAGCGAGAGGGCCGCCATGATGGTAAAGGCATCGTGCAGCTCAAAAAAGTCGATGTCGTTGATCCCCACGCCGGCCTGGGCCAGGGCACGTTGCACCGAGACCTGCGCGGCCGCCAGGTGCAGCGGCTCCCAGCGGTCGTGGATGGCCACCGCATCGGTGCCCACGGCCGAGCCGAGCACCTGCACGGCGGGCAGGCCGCGCCGGCGGGCGAACTCGGTCGGCGCCAACACCACCGCCGCAGCGCCGTCGGCCATGGCCGAGGAATCGAGCAGGCTCACCGGGGCAGAGATCATCTTGGCCCGCTGGTAGGCCTCCAGGGTGATGGCTTTGCGGAACATGGCGTTGGGGTTGTTGACCCCGTTGCGGTGGGCGTTCAGCGAAAAGCCGGCGAAATCCTCGCGCCGGTAGCCGTACTCGTACATATAGCGCTGCATCAGCAGCGCATTCAGGGCCACGAACGAGATGCCGTGCTCCCCCTCGTAGGTCGCGTCGGCCGCCGCCGCCAGCGCCGTCGTGGTCTGCCCGCCGGGGGCGTCGGTCATCTTTTCCACGCCGCAGGCCACCACGACGTCCATGAGCCCCGAGGCCACCGCCAGGTACCCGGCGCGCATGGCCGCGGCCGCCGAAGCGCAGGCGGCCTCGGTACGGATCGCCTCGATCCCCCGCAGGCCGGCGTGGTCAGCGATGAGAGCCCCCAGGTTCTGCTGATTGGAGAGCTGCCCGCACAGCATGTTGCCGACAAAGAGGGCCTCCGGGCGCTCGACGCCGGCGTCCTGCAGGGCGGCCAGGACCGCCTCGCTGCCCAGGATACGCAACGACTTGTCCCAATGCTCGCCCACGGGCACTTGGCCCAGGCCGATAATGCTTACCTCACGCACGTTCGTGGTGTGCCTTCCTGTCGCTGTTTATGCACCTAGTTCCGGTGCAGCTTTTCTCGGTAGCGCGCGTACAGCGCATAATCAATCACCTTACGCCGGGCCACGTACCAGCGCGTCAGCGGCGCGCGCGGCCGTCGCTCTGGCAGGCGCTCCGTCACGACCCAGGAGAAGGCATCGCTGCCGGCCCCGGATCCGAACGAGCACATCAGAATGCGCTGCCCCGGCTCAGCCACGTCAAGCACTGCGGCCAGCCCCACCAACGAGGCCCCCGCGTAGGTGTTGCCGATCTCGTTCACCAACAGGCCCGGCGCCAACTGCTCCCGCGTAAAGCCCAGCTCGGCGGCCGCCTTGAGCGGGAAGGCCATGTTGGGCTGGTGGAACACGGCCCAGTCATAGTCCTGGGGCCCGCGGCCCAGGCCCTCGAGCAGCTCGCGGGTCGCGGCCTCCAGGTGGTGAAAGTAGGCCGGCTCACCGGTGAACCGCCCACCATGGCTCGGGTAGCGCTGCCCCTGCCGCCGCCAGAAATCGGGCATATCGGTGATGTACGAACAGGAAGCCTCCAGCACGGCCAGGCTTTCCTCGGCCGGCCCCAAGAGGAGCGCGGCGCCACCGGCCCCTGCCGTGTACTCGAGGGCATCGCCGGGGCGCCCCTGGGCGGTGTCCATGCCGATGGCCAGCGCATAGTCCGCCATGTGCGACCCGATCAGCCCGATGGCCGCCTGCATCGCCTCGCTGCCAGCCTTGCAGGCGAACTGCAGATCGGCGCCCAGGCTGCCGGGCGTGGCCCCGATCGCCTCGGCCACGATGGTCGAGGTCGGCTTGACGGCGTAAGCGTGCGACTCGCTGCCGACCCACACGGCGCGCAACAAGGACGGATCAACTTCCGCCCGCAACAGCGCGTTCCGCGCCGCCTCGATTGACATGGTCACGGTGTCCTCGTCGGGGCCGGGCACCGCCTTTTCCGTGATCGGCACGGCGTCTTCGCCGCCATGCCAGACGCGGTTCACCTCGCTGGCGGGCAGCCGGTAGCGCGGCACGTAGGCGCCGTATCCAACGATCCCTACCGGGCGAGCGGGTTTCATCACCGCCAAGGCGCAGACCTCCTCCAGACCTACCTACCGCCGGGCCAGTACTTCGGCCAGGATTGCCTCGGCGCGATCGACGCGGACAACGCCCTCGGCGATCAGTCGCGCGCTGACCACCTCGATGAGCTCTCCCTGGGCGCCGGCGGCCATGGCCACCTGGCGGGCGTGCAACTTCATGTGCCCGCGCTGGATCCCCTCCATGGCCAGGGCGCGCAGGGCGGCCAGGTTCTGCCCGAGCCCGACCGCGGCCAACACCTCGGCCAGCTGCCGCGCGCCCTGCACCCCCAAGATCTTGAGCCCCAGCCGCGCCAGCGGATGCGCCCGTGTGGCGCCGCCGACGGTTCCCGCGGCGACGGGCAGCTCGATCGACCCGACCAGGTCGCCGTCAGCGCTCTTTTCCCAGACGGAGAGGGGCGCGTAGCGGCCCGTTCGCGCAGCGTAAGCGTGGGCACCGGCCTCCAGGGCGCGCCAGTCGTTGCCGGTGGCCAGCGCTACGGCATCTATCCCGTTCATAATCCCCTTGTTGTGCGTCGCGGCGCGATAGGGGTCCGCCGCGGCAAAAGCGTAGGCCTCAACCAGCCGGGTGACGCCTTCGTCGGCGGCCAGCCCCTCGAGGGCCAGGGCCTCCTTGGGCACCGTGCACCAGGCCCGCGCCAGGCGTCGGTCGGCCAGGTTACTGAGTATACGCAGCCCCACGCGGCCACCGCTCAGCCGCTCGACCTGGGGGGCCAGGGCCTCGAGCGCCGTGTTGATGGTGTTGGCGCCCATCGCGTCGCGCGTGTCGTAGATCAGGTGCACGGCCAGCATCGGCCCCGCCGGGCTCTCGGGGAGCAGGCGCACCTCGAGGTCGCGCGCCCCGCCGCCCAGCCCGACGATCACCGGGTCCGTATCGTTGGCGATGGCCAAGAGCTCGCCCTTGGCGGCCAACAGGCGCAGCCGGGCCGCCGCCGCGTCGGCGAGGTCCAGCACCTGGAGCTGGCCGATCATCTGCGGCTCATCGGTCGCAGCGTGGAATCCGCCCCCCTCGCGCACCAGGCGCGCCGCAAAGCTGAGCCCGGCCACCACCGAAGGCTCCTCGACGGCCATGGGCACCAGGACGTCTTGCCCGTTGACGACCATGTTGGTGGCGATACCGAGCGGCAGGCCATAGACGCCGATGACGTTCTCGATCATGGCGTCGGCCTGCGCGAGGGTGAGGCCGCCGGCAGGGCATAGCAGCGCCCGCTCGTCGTCAGTGAGGTCGGCGAACGCCGCCACGAGGCGCGTGCGCTCGGCGACATCGCGTTTGAAAAAGCCAGCCAGCCTGGAACTGGGCACTGCGAAGACCTCCGCTGCGGTTCGGTGGACGTGGCGCGCCATGGCGCGGCACGCTGTGCCGTGATTATAGCCTGCCGGGACTGCCAAAAGCTGTCAGCGGGTGCCCGGTTGCTACCGAGACCGCCCCGAAGCGCCGTGGAGGGCGCGCCTGGCACCTTGGGGGTGCTCGAGCGCGCGAAACACAAACGAGCGGCGGGTGGACCGCCGCTCGCTGTGAGGGATATCGTGACCGGGAGAGGTCAGGCCGGCGTGGCCGCCTTCTTGTCCAGCTGGGCCAACAGGTGCGCCGAAACCAGCAGGGCAATGAAAAAGGCAAAGATCACGCCGACGATGCAGGCAATTACGCCCACGATGCCGGCCACGATCATAAGCCAGGTGATGATATAGTCGCTGAGGTTCTCACGGATGAAAGCGAACGCCTCGGCGAACTGGAAGAAGACGTTGAACTCGGGGTTCTTGGCATAGCGCAGATACAGGACCGGCAAAATGATCCCCAGGGCCAGCCCATACAGCACCGCCAGGCAGCTGAACCCGAAACCAATCAGGTTGGCGAAACCACTCCTGCTACCGGTGAGCGCACCGCCGATCGCCGACAAGACGCCCGACGGGATCGCATACACGATGGCAGCCAGGGCCGGGATCAGCCCCAGCATGAAATCCCCTCCCCAATCGTCCCACTCGGGGAGCGGCGTCTCGCGCCCTTCGAGCAGGTTGCGCAGAGTACGGATCGCATAGCCGATAGCGATAAAGTTCACCACCGGGATGATCATGACCAGGCCGCCGATGGCGATCTTTTTCAGCCAGTCCTTGTCCTCGAACGGGTAAGTGAAGGCCCTGCCGATGTCCATTCTGTCTCCTTCTGGGTACCGTGCGGATGCGAACGATTATCTCCGGCGCGTCGTACAGGCGGCCCAGTCGCATTTCCTGGCCGATCGAAGTACGCGTCCGAAACCCCACAGGAACCACCGGGCAGGGCGCGGTCGCCCCGCCTAGTGCCGCGGTGGCCGGCGGCGGCTCGCCTAGAGCGCTGCGGCGGGCTGCACCTGAGCCGCCAGATGCGCCGATACCAGCGTAGCATAGAAAACGGAAGCGGACGCAACGATGACGCAGACAACGTAGCGCACGTAGTAGCCCTCGATGCAAAAGATGGACCAAGAAACGTGACCGTCGATTTTGGCGATAAGGTAGGCCGCACCGCCACCCACAACGCCAGCCACAATCATGGCTACCAAGGTCATCAGCACGGCGACCACATAGTTGCCGACCCTGTCGGCCATGATATGCCAGATCTCGCCAAAATGGAACAGGGCGCCAAGGCCGTCGTGCTTGGCGTACTGCAGGTACAGCGCGGGGGTGATAAAGGCCACCAGGAGCGCCCACAGCATCCCCATCCAGAGGCCCATCCGCATGCAGGCCTGCTCGCCAAAGGCTTGGGCGGCGGCCATGCCGAGGAGGACAGCGATAAGTGCCGGAAGCCCGTAAATCACCATGCCGATGGCGATCAGCGGCCCGTGCAGAAGGTCATGGCCCCAGTTGTCCCACTTGGGCAGTGGCGTGTCGCGCCCCTCGCGCGCGTTCCGCAAAGCGCGGATGGCGTAGCCCGGCACGACCAGGTTCACGATCGGGATCAGCATGATCAGGCCGCCAGTGCCGATCTCTTTGAGCCACTCCTCGTCGTGGAACACGTACGTGAAGGCCCGCGCGACGTCCATCTCGTCTCCCGCTGGGATGCCGCACGGATGCGAACGGTCAGCTCCAGCGCACCGTACGGCCCACCGAGTCGCCTCGCCTCCCCTCCAATCGACGGGAACGGTTTGGAATCCCACGCCAGGCACCGGAGGGCGCGCTCACCCGAGCCGGTGCTGCGTTCGCTCGCCTAGAGCACTGCGGCGGGCTCCGCCGTGGCCCCGGCGGGCTGCAGCTGGGCCAGCAGGTGCGCCGACACCAGCATAGCTATGAAGGAGGGTAAAGACGCAGTGATGGCGCTAACGATACTGGCACCCACTTCGCTTGTGATCCTCGCTACGACCCTGACAATGAAGGATGCAACACCGCCTGTGATGCCGGCCACGATCGTGGCGACCACAGTCATCAGCACGGCCACGAGGTATCTGCCAAATCTGTCCGCCACGATGTGCCAGACCTCACGAAGCCGGAACAGCGCGCCAAAGCTGTCGTGCTTGGCATACTGGAGGCGCAGCGCCGGGCCAAAGAACGCCACCAAAAGCGCCCACAGCATCCCCGGGCACCAGACCACCCACATGCAAGCCGGTTCCTCAAGAACCGCGGAGGCCACCACGCCGAGAAAAACGGAGACGACCATCGGAAGCCCAAGCACAAGCGCGGCGACAAAGACGGACAGCCCTCGCACAAAGTCATGTCCCCAGTCGTCCCACTTGGGTAGCGGCGTCTCGCGCCCCTCGCGTGCGTTCCGCAGGGCGCGGATGCCGTAACCATCCGCGACTAGGGCCAAAACAGGGATCCAGCTGATCAAGCCACCGATCACGACCTTCTTCGGCCACTCCTCGTCGTGGAACACGTACGTGAAGGCCCTCCCGATGTCCATGTGGTCTCCCGTTGCGATGCCGTACGGATGCGAGCGGTCATCTCCGGCGCATCGTACGGCCCACCAGGTCACCTCCTCTCCAATCGGCATGACGCGTCCGAAACCTCACAAGTGCCACTGGGCAGGGCGCGGCCACCCGGGCCCCTGCTGCGGCGGCTCGCCTAGAGCGCTGCGGCGGGTTCGGCCATTGCCCCGGCGGGCTGCACCTGGGCCATCAGGTGCGCCTGCACCAGGTAGGCCCACAGCGACGTCCAGGCCACGCCAAGGCCGCAAGCCACCGAACCGATCACACTGGCTACGATCATGGCCACCCAGGCCATCAGCACGGCGACGAGATAGTTGCTGAACTTGTCCGCCACGATATGCCAGATCTCGCCGAAATGGAACAGGGCGCCAAAGTTGTCGTGCTTGGCGTACTGCAGATATAGCGCCGGGGTGATAAAGGCCACCAGGAGCGCCCACAGCATCCCCGGGCAGTAGCCCGCCCACATACAGGCCTGCTCACGAAACACTCCGGAGGCCGCCACGCCGAGGAGCACGGCGATGAGCATCGGCAGAGTGTAGATGAACGTGGCGATGGTGATGAGCAGCCCGCGGACAAAGTCATCCCCCCAGTCGTCCCACTCGGGCAGGGGCAGTGCGCGCCCCTCGCGCGCATTCCGCAGGGCGCGGATGACGTAGCCCAGCGCGACCAGGTTGAGGATCGGGATCAGCATGATCAGGCCGCCAATGGCGATCTTTTTCAGCCAATCGTCGTCGTCGAACATGAATGTGAAGGCTTTGCCGATGTCCATTTCCCTCTCCCTTTCTTGACGAGGTGTCAGACCGATGGGCTGTAAGGCGCTCGTGCTCCATTGTGACCCAGCGTACGAGCGAGACGGGTACCGAGTGGCCGGCCAGCAACCCCGCTACCCCCAGTGCCAACTAGCGGACTGCATGAATACCATACAACAAGACGGGAAAAGATAACGACAATCGCCACAGACTGCGTAGGTAGCCCTCTCGACGAGACAGGTCTGCCCGTGAGGCCCACAAGCCGGACGCCTGCCATCCCAGGCACAGCCTCGACGACGAGCAGGCGGGCTGAGGGCCATTATACAACACCCGCTCGCCCGTTTTCAAGGGCATCAGGCCCCCAGCCAGCGCCGCAGGAGCGCGAGGGTGCCGGTCTCCCCAAGCGACAGGAGCAGGCCGCCCGCCAGGTAGGGAAGCACCTGCGTCCAGCGCTGCGCCAGGCCGCCCCGGTGCGTCACCAGGGCCACCAGGGTCCCGTTCACCAGAACCAACGTCACCACTACCGCCGCCACGGCCAGGCCGGCCCATAGCGCGTAGGGCGCCGACCGCCAGGCCAGAAGCAGCACGCCCACGGCCACCTCCGCAGCCAGAAGGCCAGGGAGCGCCCAGCGGCCCTCGAGCGAGGCCTTCCGGCCGCGCTCGCGCCACAGGGCGAAATGGTAGATCGGGTACAGCACCGCGGCCATCGCCGCCCCCAGGCCCAGCCCGGTCGCCAGCCGCAGGACGTTGCTCGGCGCATAGAGAACGCCGCGCCCCAACCCCAGCGCCAGGAAGGAGTTCAGGCCGTCGACCGCCCAGCACGCGGCCAGGGCCAGCAGGAACAGCCTCTTGCCTCGCGAGGGCAGGGCGCTCCGGCGGCCGTGGCCGCCCGCCCATAGCGCCAGGAGCCCCACCACCACGCCCACAAAGGTGCCCGTGCAACGCGCGCACAGCGGCAAAGGCTGCCCGGCATAGTGGAGCGACCGCTCGGGAAGCTGATGGCAGACACCGCTGAGAAAGAACCGGACGATCTCCACACGCGTCGTTCCACTGATGGTTTCACAGGCTATACGAAGCATCCTGTGAGGGGTTGCGGGCGGATTATAGTGACCGCGCCGCGCGCTCGCAAGGCCGCCTCCACCCGCACGCGCCAGGGAGAGCGGTGGCCGGCGCCCCACCGTTTTGGTGGCGGCCTGTGCACCGCCTCACCATGTGGCGCTTGGCCGCCGGGCCGAGGCCGCCTACAATCGGAGGGCAGCAGAGTCGTTCGCCAGACCCCACAGGATGGCCCCATGGACCTCTTTCGTCACGCCCGACAGGAGCAGGCCGAGCGCGAAGCACCCCTCGCCGCCCGCATGCGCCCCCGCACCCTGGACGAGTTCGTCGGCCAGGATCACGTCGTGGGGCCCGGCCGCCTCCTGCGCCGCGCCATTCAGGCCGACCAGCTCTCCTCCCTGATCCTCTGCGGCCCACCCGGCACCGGCAAGACGACGCTGGCCATGGTCATCGCCAACACCACGCGCTCTCGCTTCGTCACGCTGAACGCCGTCCTGGCCGGCGTCAAGGACATCCGCGAGGTCACCGCGGCCGCCCAGGAAGACCGCGACCTGTACAGCCGGCGCACCATCCTCTTTATCGACGAGGTGCACCGCTGGAACAAGGCCCAGCAGGACGCGCTGCTCCCCTGGGTCGAGAACGGCACCATCATCATGATCGGCGCCACAACCGAAAACCCCTGGTTCTCGGTGAACCGCGCCCTGCTCAGCCGCAGCCGCGTCTTCCAGCTAGTGCCCCTCTCTGAGGACGACCTGCGCCAGGTGGCCGCCGCCGCCCTGGGCGATGCGGAGCGGGGCTATGGTCGGCTGAGCGTGGACATCCTCCCCGAGGCGCTCGACCACCTGGTGGACGTGTCCAACGGGGATGCCCGCACCCTGCTGAACGCCCTGGAACTGGCCGTCACCACCACCGCGCCCGGGCCGGACGGCCGTATTGTCATCGATATCGCCGTCGCGGAAGAGTCGATCCAGGCGCGCGCGGTGCTGTACGACCGCGAGGGCGACTATCACTTTGACACGATCAGCGCCTTCATCAAATCGGTGCGCGGCTCGGACCCCGACGCGGCGTTGTACTGGCTGGCCAAGATGATCTACGCCGGGGAGGACCCCCGCTTCATCCTGCGGCGGTTGCTCATCCAGGCCTGTGAGGACATCGGCCTGGCCGACCCCTATGCGCTGGTCGTGGTGGAGGCGGCAGCGGCAGCCTACGACCGTGTGGGCCTGCCCGAGGGGAACTTTCATCTGGCCCACGCCACGCTGTACCTGGCCACGGCGCCCAAATCCAACTCCGCAATGGCCTTCTTTGACGCGCTGCACATGGTCGAAAACGAGCGCGAAGGGGAGGTGCCCCGCCACCTGAAGGATGCCAGCCGCGACAAGGAGGGCTTTGGCCACGGCGCGGGCTACCAGTACCCGCACGCCTACAGCGAGCACTGGGTGCCCCAGCAGTACCTGCCCGATGCCCTGCAGGGCAGTGCCTTCTACAAGCCGGGCGACCAGGGCTACGAGCGCCGCATCCGCGAGCAGGTGGAGCGTCGCCGCGAGGAGCAGCTGGCCGCGGTCGCCGAGCTCACCGACACCGGTCAGGACGTGCTCACCTTCTCCCCCGCCAACCAGGCGCAAGAGCGCTGGCTCCTGCGCGCGGTGGGCGGGGCGGGGCACGTCATGGGCGAGGTGCGCGATCGCCTCTTCGCCCAGGTCGACGTCCAACGGCACCACACCGTCCTGGACCTCAACGCTGGGACGGGCCTCCTGACCTGGGAAGCGCTCCGGCGCGTCGCGGAAGGGGGCGTGTGGGCGCTGGCCCGCGAGGCGCGCTCGGCCGAGGCGTTGCGCGAGCAGGCTGCCGCCCTCCCCGACCTGCTGCGCCCCACCATCCTGGAGGGAGATCTGCGCGCTCTGCCCGCCCTGCTAGCCTCCCAGGGCGATGCCGACCTGCGCTTCGATCTGATCGTCGGTCGCAACGGCCTCAGCGACTGGCCCGACAAGGCCGCCGTCGCGGCGCTCCTGGCCGGCTGGCTCCGCCCCGGCGGGGCCCTCAGCCTGGCCGAGACGATCCCCGCCCTCGGCCAGCGCCTGGTCGACCTGGTCGACCTCGCCTCGCTCGGCCGCGACCTGGCGACGCGGCTGCGCCAGGCGGAGGAGGCCATCTACGCCGACGCCTCTGACCCGATGGTGAACTGGGGTGCTGACACCCTGCGGGAGGCCTTTGCGGCGGCCGGCTTCCTGGACGTGCGCGCCGAGGTGGCCCCCTTCACCCAGGACTACCTGGTGACCGACGCGGTGCTGGATCGCTGGTTCACGCCGGCCCCGGACGGCCAGCGGCCCTCCTACATCGATCACCTGTCCCGCGCCCTCACCGACGAGGAGCAGGCTGCCGTCGAGCGCGCCTATCGCGCCCAGCTGCGCGGCCAGACCCGCCCCTGGACCTCGGCAGTGGCCTTCCTGGTGGGGCGCGGCCCCGGCTGAGCGCTCGTGCCGTCGCCTAGACGGCGGGAGCGCTTGTCCCCTCCAGCAGGCTGCAGACGGCCTCGGCGCAGCGCGCCGGACCCTCCATGATCGCCGCCACCGGGAAGGTAACCGTCTGCCAGCCCTGCCGCGCCAGCACTTCGGGCGGGGCCGGCGGCAACCCGTGCGCATGGGCACCCGGCCCGTCTGGCCCCAGGCAGTAGATGGCCAGTCGCTGCGGATCCCGCCGCACGGCCAGGTCGATGCAATACTCGGACGCTCCGTCGCGCAGGGTGTAGCCCCGTTCGGCGGGAACCTCACGGGCCCGCAGGGCGCGCCACAACCGGTCACGAGCCGTCTCGCGATCCCACAGGTCGTTGATCTCCGCGGCACTCAGGAGGCGGGCCAGGGTGGTGGCGATGAAGGTCACCCGTCGTAGGCTGCGGCTGGGGACGGGGCGGGGCAGCGCCTCGAGCGGGCCCAGCGCCACCCGGTAGTAGAGCTGCCCAGCACGGGGATGATCCGGCTCCTCGGGGAGCAGCTCGCTACGGGGGACCACGCGATAGCCGCGCACCGGCGCATAGTGGGCGATCCGCCAGCGCAACGCCTCGCCGCAGGCCGCCGTGTGGTAGAAGGCCAGGTAGCGGGCCCCGATCCGCGGGGGCGCCCGCTGCACGGGGATGCGGTACCAGGCCTCGCGCTGCACGCGCTCCCAGTCTCGCGCGCTGGGTACCACCACGACCAGCACCGGCTCGCTCTCGGCGGTGGCGGCGTCCAGCGTTTCGATGTCGAACGGCTCATCCCACATCGCCGTGGCTCCTCGCCACCATTCTGGCGGCCAGAACCCTGCGCTAGTCGGCCAGCAGGCTGCGGGCGTAGATGAGGTTGCCCACGTCCACATCGTTGGGCACGGTGCACCCCGCCCCCAGGATGAACCCGCGGGTGCCCATCTGCTGCAGAGTGGCCTCCACCTCGCGCCGCAGCGCCTCACGGGGCCCGTAGGCCAGCGGGCCGCGTTCGTCCAGCCCGCCGAGCACCGTGATGCCCCGAAACAGCATGCGCCCCTCGCCGAGCGACAGGTTCCCCGCCTGGTGCGCCCAGTTGGCCACCTGCACGGGATAGTCGACGAAGCGGTTCAGGTTGAGCGCCCGCCCACAGAAGTGGCCGACGACGAACTCGGCCACCCCGCGCAGCGCGTTCAGGATGTGCATGTCGAACGGGGCCACAAAGCGGGCGTGCTCGGCGTCGGTCATCAGCTCGCGCTCACCGCCCTGGGCAGAGTAGTAGATGCCGGCAATGCCCGCCTCACAGATGCAGGCGCGGTAAAAGCAGGCCAGGTCCTCGGCCATCACCTGCAGGGCAGCCAGGAGCGGCTCCGGCTGGGTGCGGGCGTGGTGGACGAAGAGCCGACGGGCGGCCTGCTCGTCCGCCTCCCCGGGGGTCAGGCTGCGCCGCAGGATGGCCACCGCCTCGTGGAAGGGGTTGAAGGCGGTGGTCATGATCAGCACCTCATGGCCCAGCTCTTGCACGATAGACTTGAGGCCCTCGAGATGGCTCTGAAAGTGCGCGTCTGAGAGCGGGGTGGGCCGCAGCCTGGCCCAGTCGGACGGCTCGGCGACGTGGAATCCGTCCAGCGGCGCGTACCCCGTGTCGTTCATGACTTTCAAGATGTCAGGGTCGGCCTGGCGGTAGTAAGCGATGTGCCGGCGGGCCATGGCCTCTCCGCCGCGGAACTCGGGAGCAAAGTGGAACCAGAAGCCTGCCGGCACGCGATCCACCTCGGCGCCGCGCAGCGCCGCACGCACACGCTCGATCTTGTTCATCCTGCCTCCCTTCTGACGCCTTGGTGCCAGTATAGCCCTGCTGGCTGGGTGTGTACAGACCTCGGGCCCCGAACAAGCGCGACAACGTCGCCGCGATTGGACAGAACGGCCACTTTCGCCTATAATAGACGTTCGAAATGCAGCGCATCCGGTGCCCACGACGGAGGGGATACATTGGCCAACCTCAAGTCCTCGATCAAGCGTGCCCGCCAGAACGTCAAGAGGCGCGCGCGTAACCGTGTTGTTATCTCGCGGTCTCGCACGGCCATGAGCAAGGCGACCCGCGCGATCGCGGCTGGCGACCCCGAAGAGGCCCGCGCGGCCGTTCTGGCCGCCATCAGCCAGGTGGATCGGGCCGCCTCCAAGGGCGTCATCCACCCGAACAAGGCCGCCCGCCGCAAGAGCCGCCTGATGGCCAAGCTGAACCAGCTGGCCTAGGCCTTCGCGCCAGCGCAGGACAGCAAAGACCGGGGTACACCGCCGTGGAGACATGGCGGTGGCCCTGTTTTGTTGTACGCAAGGAGTGCCGGGCGGCCCTGCGCTCGCCCTCGTCAGTGCACACCTCGTCGGACATAAAAGCGGGAGACGGGTCAACCCGTCTCCCGCTTCTGGCGCCTGGAGGCCTCTAGCGGTGCACGTGGAAGGCCTTCATGCCGGCGAACAGCGACGTATCGTCGAGCTCCTCCTCGATGCGCAGGAGCCGGTTGTACTTGGCCACCCGGTCGCTGCGGGCCGGGGCCCCCGTCTTGATCTGCCCGGTGTTGAGCGCCACCACCAGGTCGGCGATGGTGGTGTCCTCGGTCTCACCGGAGCGGTGCGACACGACCGCGGTCCATCCGGCGCGATGGGCCATCTCCACCGCCGCGATCGCCTCGGTGAGCGTACCGATCTGGTTCACCTTGCAGAGAAGCGAGTTCGCCGCCTTGACCTCGATGGCGCGTTCGATGCGCGCGACGTTGGTCACCAGCAGGTCGTCACCCACCAGCTGCACCTTGTCTCCCACGGCCGCGACCAGCTTCTGCCAGCCCTCCCAGTCGTCCTCAGCCATGCCGTCCTCGATGGAGATGATCGGGTACTTGGCCACCCAGTCGGCATAAAAGCCGACCATCTCGTCGCTGGAGAGCACGCGGTTCTCGCGGGCTAGGTGGTACTTGCCGTCCTGGTAGATCTCGCTCGAGGCGGGGTCCAGGGCGATATAGACGTCCTCACCCGGCTTGAGGCCGGCCCGTTCGATCGCCTCAAGGATCACTTCGACGGCCTGGGCGTTGGAGCTGAGCGATGGCGCAAAGCCACCCTCGTCGCCCACGTTGGTGCCAAAGCCCTTCTTCGCCAGCACCTTCTTCAGCGACTGGTAGATCTCGGCGCCCCAGCGGAGGCACTCAGCAAAGGTCTCCGCGCCGGCCGGCATGACCATGAACTCCTGGAGGTCGGTGCTGTTGGCGGCGTGCTTGCCACCGTTCAGGATGTTCATCATCGGTACCGGCAGAATGTGGGCGTTCACGCCGCCCAGGTAGCGGTACAGGGGGATCTCCAGGGCGCTCGCCGCGGCCTTGGCCACGGCCATCGAGACGCCCAGAATGGCGTTGGCGCCTAGGTTGCCCTTGTTCGGCGTGCCGTCCAGCCCGATCATCAGCTCGTCGATGGCGATCTGGTCGAGGGCGTCCATTCCAACGACGTTGTCGGCGATCGTCTCGTTGACGTTCTCCACCGCGCGGAGCACGCCCTTGCCGCCGTAGCGCGCCGGGTCACCGTCGCGCAGCTCGACGGCCTCATGGGCGCCGGTCGAGGCCCCCGAAGGCACCGCCGCCGTCCCCGAAGCGCCCGACATGAGGATCACGTCCACTTCGACAGTGGGGTTGCCGCGCGAGTCAAGGATCTCTCGCGCGCGGATATCCGCTATAGTCGTCATGCGTTTATTCTCCTTTATCCAAGATACTGGTACGCACGCCTACATACCCGCTATCACTCGTCCAGTCGCAGCCCCATATCCTGGCTCAGAAAGAGCCTCTCGATGGAAGAGAGGCTCTTTTGCCCGGTCGCTGCTCTGCGCCGCGACGCTCCGGTTCCCCGGGCACGCCGCAGCGATTCCAGATCTTACTTGAGGATAAGGCGCATGTCAACAGCCACCGCGCCCTGGCCCTGCTCACGCACCAGCAACGGGTTGATGTCCAGCTCGGCGATCTCGGGGAAATCGGTCACCAGCTGCGCGACGCGCTGGATGGTGTCCGAGATGGCCGCCACGTCGGCCGGGGCCTGCCCGCGCACACCGCGCAGAAGCGGGTACGAGCGGATCGCCTCGATCATGCGCTCCGCCTGGTAGCCCGACATGGGCGCCACGCGGAAGGTCACATCCTTCAACACCTCGACGTAGATGCCGCCCAGGCCGAACATGACCAGCGGGCCAAACTGCGGGTCGCGGTTCATGCCGATGATGATCTCGCGGGCGTTCTGGACCATTTCCTGCACCTGGGCGCCCCAGATGACGGCGTCGGCCTTGTACTTCTTGGCCCTCTCCACGAGAGTGCCGAAGGCTTGGCGCGCCTCGTCATCGCTCTGGACGCCGACGATGATGCCGCCCGCCTCCGACTTGTGCAGGATGTCGGGCGAAGCGATCTTCATCACCACGGGGTAGCCGATCTCCCGGGCCAGGCGCACGGCGTCCTCAGGGGTGGGCGCCACGTCCGACTTGGGCGTGGTGATGCCGTAGGCCTTCAGGATGGCCTGGGCTTCCGTGTCACCAATGGTGTTGCGGTTGTCGGCGCGCACCTCGGCGAACAGCCGCCTGACGGCGTCCTTGTCGACCTCGAACTGCGTCACGGCCTCTTCGGGCTGCTGCAGCCAGGCATAGTACTTGTACATCGCCCCCAGGGCGCCCACAGCGCGCTCGGGGAACGGGTAGTTGGGCACGCGGTTGACCGACAGGATGTCGATGCCCGCCTGGGCATCCTTCTTGCCCATCCAGCAGGCCAGGATGGGCTTGACGCAACCCTTGGCCTTGCTGACCAACGCCTCCGCGGTGCCGGGCATATCGGTGTTCGACTGCGGGGTGGCGATGACCAGCACGCCGTCGACGCCCGGATCCGCCAGCACGATATCCAGCGCCTTTCCGTAGCGATCGGGCGCCGCATCTCCGAGGACGTCCACCGGGTTGTGGATATTGGCCGCGGCGGGCAGCACTCCGGCCAGGGCCTTCTCAGTATCCGGCTGCAGGGCGGCCAGCACCAGGCCCTGCCGCTCGAGGGCGTCGGTGGCCATGACGCCCGGTCCGCCGGCGTTGGTCACGATGGCGATGCGGTTGCCCTTCAGCGCCGGCTGGTAGGCAAAGGCGGTGGAAAAGTCGAACAGTTCCTGCACCGAGTCGGCGCGCAGCACGCCGGCCTGGGCAAAGGCCGCGTCGTAGGCCGCGTCGGACCCTGCCAGGCTGCCCGTATGCGACGAGACGGCCTTGGAGCCCGAGGCGGTGCGCCCCGACTTGACCGCGACCACCGGCTTGCGGCGGGCCGTCTCGCGGGCCACGCGGATGAACTCCTGCCCATCACCAAGCCCCTCGATGTAGGCAATGATGACGTTGGTGTTGTCATCCCCAGCCCAGGCCTGCATCAGGGAGACCTCGTCCACGTCGGCCTTGTTCCCCAGGCTGACAAAGCTGGAGAACCCGATGTGCTCGGCCACGGCATAGTCGAGAATGGCCGCACAGAGCGCCCCGGACTGGCTCATGAAGGCGATGGAGCCCTGCTCAGGAGCCGCCTTGGCGAAGGAAGCGTTCAGGGGCACAAAGGTGTCGATGTAGCCCAGGCAGTTGGGGCCGATCAGGCGCATGCCGTACTGCTCGGCGATCTCCAGCAGCCGGCGCTCACCTTTGGCGCCCTCCGCGCCGGCCTCCTTGAAGCCGGCCGTGATCACGACGGCTCCCCTGGCACCCTTCTTGCCGGATTCCTCCAACACGGCGGGAACAAGGGCAGCCGGCACCACGATAACCACCATGTCCACCGGGCCGGGCACATCCAGGACCGAGGAATAGGCCTTCAGGCCCAGGATTTCGCCCCCGCGAGGGTTGATCGGGTAGATCGGCCCGCGGAACTCACTGGACTTGAGGTTCGAGAGGACGTCATATCCCAGCTTGCCCGGCGTCGCCGATGCGCCGATGACCGCAACACTAGTCGGGTTGAAAAACATGTCCAACATAGCCATCTCCCTTGAAAGCAGTCCCACTATCCGCGCTATCTTACAACCGATGGGGGGTATGGGCAAGTCAGCGGGGCAGGCCGTGCCGACAGTTGTTGACCGTGCGCCCCAGTTCCGCTAGGATGTGTGCAGGTGAGGTTCGCGTCCGCCCGGTGGAGTGTGATAGCCAGGGGGAACCATGCCCAAGTACCCGCCTACCGTGTATGTGCTCGGCACCGACCGCAACATCGGCAAGACCGTCACCTGTATCGGCATCATCTCCAACCTGATCGCGTCGGGCCGGGGCTATGGCGTTCATGATGTTGGCTACATCAAGCCCGTCGGGCAACAAACCCTCACCGTGCTCAATGACCGCGGCGCGCCGATCGAATCCGACAAGGACGCCGTCCTGGCCGTCTCTCTGTTGGGCGTCGAGGGGCCAGGGTACGAGTACATCAGCCCCGTCGTATGGGCGGACGGTGTCACGTCCCAGTACATCGACGAGGCCTCGGTTGGCGATCCCTTGGCGGGGCGGCAGGCCTTCCTGGAGCGCATCCGCGATGCCTACCAGCGCGTGGCCGCGGGGAAACGGCTCGTCCTGGCCGAGGGGACCGGGCAGCCGGGCGTGGGCTCGGTAGCGGGTATCTCCAACGCCGACGTGATCCAGACGCTCCACGAGATGGGCGTGCCGCTGAGCGTGCTGCTCGTCACCCGGGGTGGGATCGGCGCCACCATCGACCAGGTCTTCCCCTACCTGATCTTGCTGGACCACATGGGCGTCCGTGCCGATGGGCTGATCGTCAACGGCGTCTTTCCCTCCAAGATGGACAAGATCCGCCACTACCTGACCAACTATTATGAGAAGGTGCTCCCCTCCCTGTACGGCGACATTCTGAACACCCAGGGAGCGCCACGCATCGTGGGCTTTGTCCCCTCAGTCGACGAGCTGCGCTGGCCGACCATGCGCCTGATCCGAGAGACTCTGGCCAAGAAGGACTCCAATGCCGTCGAGGTGGTGGCGCCCAAGGACTTTGACCAGGGCGGTCTCTCCCTGGTGCGCAACGTCAAGGTCATCAGCCTCGACTTTGGCTTCGAGCCCTTCCTAGAGCCGGGCGATGCCGTCGTGGTGGGGGTGAACTCCAACGATGTCATCCTCGCGGTTCTCTTGCTGCACGAGCGCATGGAGCGTCAGCATGGCCAGGGCCTGTCCGGCCTGATCCTTTCCTGCCGACAGGTGGGCGGGCTGAGCCCGCAGATCCAGGAGATCGTCGCCAACAGCGACCTCCCCACCATGTTGGTGGCGCTCGACTCGGCCAGCATCGTGCAAAAGATCGAGGCGATGGACGTCAAGATCCAGCCATACGACGTGGGCAAAAAGGCCCTCATCGCCGCGGCCTTCCAGGGGCTGGACCTCCTCCCAGGGCTGATCACCTGAGGGCACCCTGCGGCGGGGCGCGTGTGCGAGCGCCCCGCTCCTCGCGCGCCGCATCCTCCTTCCGTGTACTCTGCCGACAGCCTCCCGACGCCGATATTGACGGCGCCGGGCCCTTGTGCTACTATAATCCGGATTTTTAGGTAAGGATTGATCCATGAAGCTGTCATCCAAGGAACGCACCGGTCTGCGTGCCATGGTCGAACTGGCGGGCCACTATGGTGCTGGCCCGGTGCCGCTGAGCAAGGTGTCTGACGCGCAGGGCCTGCCCCTGCCCTACCTGGGGCGCATCGCCGCCTCGTTGCGGCGCGCGGGCCTGTTGGAGAGCGTCCGCGGCGTCCACGGCGGCTACATGCTGTCGCGTTCGCCAGCGGAGATCAGCGTGGGAGACATCTTTCGCGCCGTGGAGGGCTCGCTCATGAGCCTGGACTGCATGCGCGCGGATGCCTGCTGTGCGCGGGAGGCCACCTGCGCCACGCGCAGCGTCTGGGCCGTCGTATCGGCCCGCCTGAAGGAAACCCTGGACAGCACTACTCTGGCCGACGTCCTCCTGGAGACGTGTGGCACAGCACTGACCATCAGCGTAGAGGAAGCCTAGATGCTCACGCGCATCCGTGAAGACATCGCCACGGTCTTTGATAAGGACCCAGCCGCCCGCGGTCTGGTGGAGGTGCTCACCTGCTACCCGGGCCTCCATGCCGTCTGGCTGCACCGCGTGGCCAACTGGCTGTGGCGCCATGGGCTGCACCTGGGCGGGCGGTTCGTGTCGCACCTGACGCGGTTCCTCACCGGGATCGAGATCCACCCCGGGGCCACCATCGGGCGCCGCTTCTTCATCGACCACGGCATGGGCATCGTCATCGGCGAGACGGCCGAGATCGGCGACGACGTGCTGATCTACAAGGGCGCCGTGTTGGGCGGCACCTCTCTGAACAAGGGCAAGCGCCACCCGACCATCGGCAACGGCGTGGTGATCGGCTCCAACGCCGTGGTCCTGGGGCCTATCACCGTGGGGGACTGCGCGCGCATCGGCTCTGGCGCGGTCGTCATCAAGCCGGTGCCCGAGGATTCGACGGCGGTGGGCGTGCCGGCGCGCGTGGTGCGCGGGCCGCACCTGGCGCCCGAAGCCCAGCCCACCCTCGAGCACGCGCGGCTCCCCGACCCCTTCGCCGAGGCCTACGGCGCACTGACGGCGCGCATGACCGAGCTCGAGCACCAGCTCTGGGCCCTGACCGAGGAGCTGAAGGACGAGGAACCGGCCGGCCGGCGCGGCGCGCGGCGCAATCCTTAGCCGGCGACGACACGATCGAGGATCAGCGCATGAAACCGAAACCGTTACTATACCTGGACCACGCCGCCACGACGGCGACCGACCCGCGCGTTCTGGAGGCCATGCTGCCCTTCTTTAGCGAGGACTATGGCAATCCCTCCAGCCTCTACCGGTCGGCGGGGCGGGCGCGGCAGGCCCTGCAGAACGCCCGCAGCACGGTGGCAGAAGTGCTTGGCGCCCGGCCCAAAGAGGCCGTCTTTACCGGCTGTGGCACCGAGAGCGACAACCTGGCCATCCGCGGGGTAGCCCTGGCCCGCCGGCGGCAGGGGCGCCATATCATCACGACGCCCATCGAGCACAGCGCCGTGCTACAGACCTGCCAGCAGTTGCAGCAGGTGTTCGGTTACCGGGTGACCTACGTGCCGGTGGATAGTGCCGGGATGGTGGATCCCGATGAGATCGGCCGAGCCATCACGCCCGAGACCACCCTCATCTCGGTGATGTACGCCAACAACGAGGTGGGCACCATTCAGCCCATCGCCGAGATCGGCCGCATCGCCCGGCAACGCGGGGTGACCTTTCACACCGACGCCGTGCAGGCCGGCGGGGCCCTCGATCTGGACGTCGAGCGGCTGCACGTCGACCTGTTGTCTCTCTCAGGGCACAAGCTATACGCCCCCAAGGGGGTCGGGGTCCTGTACGTGCGGCAGGGCACGCCCATCTTGCCGACGCAGACCGGCGGCGGGCAGGAGTTCGGGCTGCGCTCGGGCACCGAGAACGTTCCTTATGCCGTCGGTATGGCGCACGCGCTGCGCCTGGCCCATGACGTGCGCGCCTCGGAAGGGGAGCGCCTGCGCTCCCTGCGCGACCGGCTCATCCGCGGGGTCCTGGAGGCCGTCCCGGATGCCCGCCTGACCGGGCACCCGACCGAGCGGCTGCCGGGCAACGCTTCCTTCTGCTTTGGCGGCCTGGAGGGGGAGGCTCTCCTCCTGCGGCTGGACGTCGCGGGGATCTGCGCCAGCACCGGCTCCGCCTGTGCCTCGATGGAAGAGGCGCCCTCCCACGTCCTCACGGCCATGGGTATTGACGTCACGGAGGCCAGGGGCAGCCTGCGGCTGACCCTGGGGCGTGAGAACGACGACGAGGACGTGGCCCGCGTGTTAGGGGTTCTGCCGCGCATCGTCGCGGATCTGCGGGCCATGTCGCCCATCTATGCTGTCTGACGGATCCCGGGCGGCGCAGGACACGCAGGGATCGGCGACACACTGCAAGGAGTACGATGTACACCGATATCGTCATGGAGCATTTCAGCAATCCTCGCAACGTCGGGACCATGGACGACCCCGACGGCTACAGCAAGGTGGGCAGCCCCGTCTGTGGCGACCTGATGGAGGTCTACCTGCGCATCGCCGACGGGCGCATTGCCGACATCAAGTTCCGCACCTTTGGCTGCGGGGCGGCCATCGCCTCCAGCTCGATGGCCTCCACGATGATCAAGGGCAAGACGATCGAGGAGGCCAGCCGCCTCACCGATGCGCGGGTGGCCGAGGAGTTGGGTGGCCTTCCGGAGGCCAAGATGCACTGCTCCAACCTCGCCGCCACCGCCATCCAGGCGGCCATTGCCGACTACTATGAGCGGCACCCCGAGGCCAGCGGCCAGCAGCCCGCCTAGCCCCGGCGGAGGCACCCTGCCCATGACGAGCGCCCGACGCGTCGCGGTAGCCATGAGCGGTGGGTTGGATAGTGCCGTTGCGGCAGCCCTCCTCCTGGAACGCGGGTTCCGGGTGGAGGGCGTAACCATGCGCCTCTGGCACGAGCGGCCCGGCGCTCAGGATGAGGCCATCACTGCCGCCAGGTCTGTTTGCCGGGCGTTGGGCGTCCCGCATCGCGTGGTCGACCTGCGCCAGGTCTTTTACCAGGACGTGGTCGGCCGCTTCCTCCAGGAGTACGCGCGCGGGCGCACGCCCAACCCCTGTCTGCAGTGCAACCGCCTGCTCAAGTTCGGCGCCTTGCTCTCCGAGGTGCGCCGCAGCGGGATTGACACCCTCGCCACGGGCCACTATGCTCGCGTCGACAGGGTCGATGGCCGCTATCGTCTGCTGGTAGGCAGTGACCGGCACAAGGACCAGTCCTACTTTTTGTACGCCCTCGGCCAGGCGCAGCTGGCGGCGCTCGAGTTCCCGCTTGGCACGCTGACCAAGGCGCAGGTACGGGACCTGGCTCGCCAGCGCGACCTGCCGGTTGCCGAGCGCCCCGAGAGCCAGGACGTGTGTTTTGTGCCGGGTGGCTACCGGCAGTTCCTGGCCCGCCGGCTGCCGGGCGCGGCGATCCCGGGGCCCATCGTCAGCACCGACGGCCGCACCCTTGGGCAACACCAGGGGTTACCCTTTTACACCGTCGGGCAGCGCGAGGGGCTGGGCATCTCTGCGCCGTACCCTCTGTACGTGCTGGGCATCGACCCGCCTCGCAACGCGCTGGTTGTCGGCCCGGCCCAGGCGTTGGAGCGCCTGACGCTGGAGGCCGAGGAGGTCTCGTTCGTCCGCGGCAGCCCACCGGCAGAGGGGGAGGCGGTCGAAGTCAGGATTCGCCACCGCGCCCGCCGGCAGGCCGCGCGGGTATGGCCGTTGGGGGACGGGCGGATGTGCGTACGGTTCGCCGCGCCGCTGCGGGGGATCGCCCCCGGGCAGGCCGTGGTGCTGTATTCTGGCGACGAGGTTTTGGGCGGCGGGATCATCGCCGGGGCGGTGGACTAGGGCAGCGCCACTCCCTCCGGCATAGGCGTGGCAGGAACGCACATGTTTGCAGCACCACTCTTTATCATGGGCTCCACGGTGGCCACGATCTGGGCAGCGCTTTTCCACCTGGTCTACGGCAGGCGGTTCAGCGACCTGATCCTGTACTGGTTCGTCGCCCTAGTGGGCTTCTTTGTCGGCCAGGCCCTGGCAGACATCGCGGGCTTGCGCTGGCTGTTGCTCGGCCAGGTGCACATTCTGGAAGGGACCGTCGCCTGTGGCGCGGCCATGGCCTTGGCGCGCTGGCTGAAGAACTGACGATTTCCGGGGCGCCCCGGTCGGCGCGCCCACTGGTGAGCGAGGAGGAAGGGCCATGTGGCTGGCAGTGGTGAGGGACGTGGCGATCGTGCTGCTGGCCCTGGAGACCCTGGTGATCGGTGGCCTCCTCGCCATCACCCTGCTGCAGATCCGCTCTTTGGCGCGCATGCTGCGCGAGGAGATCCTGCCGATGCTCCAGTCGGCCAACGACACGGTGGCCACGGTCAAGGGCACCACGCGGTTCGTCAGCGACAAGGTCGTCGATCCCATCATCAAGGTATCTAGCGCAACCACGGGGACGCTGCAGGCCCTCCGCAGCCTGTTCAGCGTCAGGCAGCGCAGGGGGCGGCCGGGCCGCGCCGCGGCCGCGCAGGATGCCGCCGGTCCCGGATTCACAGACACGGGTAGCCAGCAGCGGGGGGAGGACAACACATGAGCACGGATAACTCGGGTGACTTTTTGGCGGGGCTGTTCCTTGGGGCGCTGCTGGGCGCTGCTGCGGCGCTCCTGCTGGCCCCTGCGCCGGGGGAGGACCTGCGCAAGCGCATCGGCGAGCGTAGCAAGGATGTGCGCATCCGCGCCGGGGGCAGGACCTGTACCGTCGAGGAGCTATCGGGCGCCATCTCTAGCAGGGGGCACGTGCTTATCGACCGGGGACGCGCGCGGTTGCAGGAGGTCGTTGCGGAGGGGCGACAGGCGGCCGCCCGCAAGAAAGAGGAACTCATGGCCCAGCTCGAGGAGGCCCAGGCCGCTGCCCGGCCGGGCGCACAGCCGCCGACAGAGATCGAGCTGACCTGACGCCCATCCGCTTGGCGATACACCCCCGGCCCCGCAGGCGCCCTGCCTGGGCCGGGGGTGTGCTGTCTAGTCCCCGCGCACCTGCCGCATAGCCACCGGCAAGAGCGGCAACAGGTCCCCGGCCAGGAGCCCCGCTGCGCCGATCTCCTGCCGACGCAGCGCGCCCGCCAGCCCGTGGAGGTACGCCGCACAGACCGCGGCATCGTAGGCCGATAGGCCCTGGGCCAGCAGGCCCACCACAGCCCCCGCCAGGACATCTCCGGAGCCCGCCGAGGAGAGCAGCGGATTGGCAAAGGGGATGATGGTCGCCCGACCATCGGGCGCGGCCACCACGCTGTAGGCCCCCTTGAGCAGCACCGTCACGCGCCACCTGGCCGCCTGCCGTAGGGCCAGGCCCAGGCGGTCCTGGGCGATCTCGGCGAGGCCCACCCCTGTGAGCCGGGCCATCTCGCCCGGGTGCGGGGTGATGACCGTTTCCGCGGGTAACCGCTCCCACCAGCCCTCCTGCTGGGCCAGGAGGTTCAGCGCATCGGCGTCGAGCACCAGCGGGGGCAGCGGCAGCGGGCCGGCCGGCGCCAGCGGTTCGCTCCGGGCGGCGAACCCCACCGCGCGGCGCGAGGCAGCCCCCCCAGCGCCCACCAGGCCGCGGACGAACCCCCCGGTGCGCTCCTCGGTGCCGAGCCCCGGGCCAACCAGCAGGGCGTTGTACCCGTCGATCGCTTCCGCCAGGACCTTGAGCGCCTCCTCAGTGATGGCCCCTAGGTCGTGCGGCAACAACAGGTAGGTGGCCTCGGAGAGGCGCGCGGCGGCGATCGGCTGGATGCGCTCGGCCACGGCCAACGTCACGAGCCCGGCGCCGCAACGATAGGCCCCTTCAGCGGCCAGGCAGGGCGCGCCCACATAGTTTGACGACCCTCCCACCACCAGCGCCCGGCCGAAGGTGCCCTTGTGGGCGTCAGCGGCTCTCTGCGGCAACAAGGACTTGACCAGCGCGGGCGTGGCCACCTCCGTGGGGAGGGGGGCGGTCAGTTCGGCGCTCAGGCCGATATCGGCAACGAACAGGGTGCCGAGGCGGGCGGCACCGGGGAAGGCAAACTGCCCGAGTTTGGGGCAGCCAAAGGTCACGGTCAGGTCCGCCGGGAGGGCCGCCTCGTCGATAGCGCCCGTGTCAAAGTCTAGCCCCGAGGGGCCATCGACCGCCACGACCAGGGGAACGCGCCCCGCCGCGGCCTCCTTCTGGGGCGGGAGGCCCAGCGCCTCAAGGCGCGCCGGGCGCGGCGCCCGCCGCTCTGCCACGGCGCGGCCGACGCGCTCCAAGAGGGCCCGCAGCGTTCCCCGCAGCGGGCCCGCTGCGCCAGTGCCCAGCAGGGCGTCGACGACCGCGTCGCACTCGCCCGCCAGGATGGCCAGCCGACGGCCGTCGTCGTCGTCTGTGGCCCAGACCGTCGGGATCCCCTCCTCGCGCATCCGCTCCAGGAGCGGATCACCCTCCGCCTGGCGCTTCCAGACGTAGACGGTGCACTCGTGCCCCCAGCCGTGGAGGTAACGGGCGGCCACCAGGCCGTCCCCGCCGTTGTTGCCCGGTCCCACCAGGATCAGGACCCTGGCACCCTCCGCCCCGCCCGCCACCCCGGCATGAGCCGCGACGGCCTCGGCCACTGCGCGCCCGGCCAGGTCCATCATAGCGGCGTATGAGTGGCCCGCCGCATCGGCAGCCTGCTCCAGCGCGCGCATCTCCCCAGTGGTAACGACCTTCATGGGCCTCTCCTTACGTGTAGGGGCTTTCCGGCATTCTAGGGGGGCGGGTCCAGCTGTCAACGCAGACGCACTGTCTCGGCCGGAAGCGGAGTCGCTTGCGACGCGGGGCCTCGGGCAGGGCCAGGGACAGATAGGCCGGCGTCGCAAGGCAAACCTCCTGGCCAGCCGCCTG
Source organism: Anaerolineae bacterium (assembly GCA_040768605.1). Classification (GTDB taxonomy): domain Bacteria; phylum Chloroflexota; class Anaerolineae; order UBA1429; family UBA1429; genus JAAZBY01. The sequence continues at coordinate 67,652 of JAXGMP010000005.1, forward strand.
AGCAGAACCGGCAGGCAGGCCAGAAGGATCGTTGCGACGGATCGTCAGGGGCAGCGCGCTAAGGGGTCAGGTCTGCAGATACGGCGTCGACGTCGTCGTCCTCGGTAAAGGGGGAGTCATCCAGATCCTCGTCCAGGTCATCATCATCGAGGTCATCATCCTCGTCAAGGCCCAGCCAGTCATCCCCTTCGCCCAAGTCGTAGACGTCCACGTCAGCCAGGGGCTCTCCACAGACGGGGCATTCATCGGGAGGATACTGGCCCCGGAACACCTGGCCGCATTCGGGGCATTCCCACTCGCGCAGCGTTACCATGGGTGGCTACTCCTCGGCACGGCCACCGGCACGACGCTTCTGGCGACGCACCGCATCCCCGGGCCCAGCCGCAATAACGCCGTCTGTCAAGCTTCATGCTCAAAATAGCATGCTCGAGCGGGGCTGTCAATAGATCGGCGCGCGGGCGGCTGCCGCGCCCGCCGCCCTACTCGCCCCGTAAGGTTTTGACACCCCCACACCGTGCCCATATGATAGGATGGAGTACTGAGTGAGGAACCCTGCGATGGCCCCGACCGACCAAGCCCGCAGTCTGCTGATCAAGCCCGCCTCGGGCGACTGCAACCTGCACTGCCACTACTGCTTCTACCACGATCGCCCCACCGACCCCTACAAGGAAGGGCGACGCCGGCGGATGAGCCCCGAGGTGCTGGACGCCTTGATCCGCCAGGGCATGCGCCTGCAGCGCGCCAACGCTACCTTCGGCTGGCAGGGGGGAGAGCCCACCCTGTGTGGCCTGGACTTTTTCCGGCAGGTGGTTGAGCTCCAGAAGCGTTACGGGTACTCGGGGCAGTCGGTCTCCAACGGCCTGCAGACCAACGGCCTGCTGCTGGACCCAGAGTGGGCCGGCTTTTTGCGCGAGTACAACTTTTTGCTCGGCGTGAGCCTGGACGGCCCCAGCGCTTTCCACGATCGCTACCGCACCACCCCGAACGGCAGCCCGACGCACCAGCGCGTGCTCGACGTGCTGCACATGCTCGCCGAGCACGAGGTCGAGTTCAACGTCCTTTCGGTGGTGAACCGCGCCAACGCCGACCACGGCGCCGAGACATTCGACTATCTGGTTTCGCAGGGGTTTGGCTTCCTGCAGTTCATCCCCTGTGTCGAGGTGGACCCGCAGAGCGGCGCGCTGACCGAGTTCTCCGTCACGCCCGAGCAGTACGGCGACTTTTTGTGCGCCCTGTTCGATTGCTGGTACAACGGGGGCAATCCGGAGGTCTCTATCCGCGACTTTGAGGCCACCCTGGCCGTCTACATCGGCCAGGAGGCGCCCCTCTGCTGCTACCAGGAGCAGTGCGGCGGCTACCTGGTGGTAGAGTACAACGGCGACGTCTACCCGTGCGACTTTCTCGTGCGGGAGGACCTCTACATGGGCAACATCCTCAAGACGCCCCTGCAGGCGATCTTTGACGCGGAACCTGTGCGCCGCTTTGCCGAGGCCAAGGCAACGCCCCGCTCCGAGTGCGCCGCCTGCCGGTGGCGCCCGCTCTGCAACCAGGGCTGCCCGCGCTTTGTGAACGTCGACGGCAGCGGCCGGCACTATCTCTGCCGCGCCTACCAGCGCTTCTTCACCCACAGCCACGAGCGGTTCCTGGAGCTGCGCGACCGCTTCCTGCTGAACAACGGCCTGGACCCCCGCCGCGCGCCGCGCATCCCGGCGGCCCCGTTCGGCCGCAACGATCCCTGCCCGTGCGGGTCCGGCCGCAAGTACAAGGCCTGCTGTGGGCGCGGAGCGCGGGCGTGATCCGCGCGGTCGTCTTTGATTGGGGCGGGGTGATCCAACGGACGACGGACGCCCGCCCGCGCGAGGAGCTGGCTGCCGCGCTGGGGCTGACGCGCCCGGCGCTGGAGGCAGCCGTGTTTGAGAGCGCCGTGTGGGACGCGGCCTCCCGCGGAGCCCTCTCGGCCGAGGAGACGTGGGGCGCCATCGCGCGCGCGGTGGGCTGGCCGGCGGAGCGGGTCAACTGCCTGGTAGAGAAGTTCTTTGCCGGCGACCGCGTGGATGAGGACCTGCTGCGCCTGATCCGCGGCCTGCGGGCCGGGGGAGTGCCGGTAGCGCTGCTGTCCAACGCGCCACCCAGCCGCGCCGGCTCGGCCAGCCAGGCCGGGCGTTGGGGCAGGGACGGGCTGTTCGACGTGCAGGTCTTTTCCTACGAGGTGGGGGAACTCAAGCCCCACCCGGCCACCTACCAGCGGGTGCTGAAGGCCCTGGGCGTGCCGGCGGAGGAGGCGCTGTTCATCGACGACGCGCCCGCCAACATTACCGGGGCCCGTTCTGCGGGAATGGGGGCGCTGCTCTTTACCGGCACCCGCGCGCTGTACGAGGAACTCCGGCGGCGGGGACTGCCGGTGCCCGGCCGGTCGGCGCTCGGCCAGCCGCCCAGCGCCTGAGGCAGACCCTTCGCCCGGAGGAGGCAGACGCGTGTCATACCTGGGGATTGACGTGGGCACCCAGGGCGCTCGCGCGGTGATCGTCGGCCAGGACGGCACGGTGTTGGCCGAGGCCAGCCTGCCGTTCGCACAGGCCGAGGTGCCCGGGCTGCCGCCCGGCTGGCACGAGCAGGACCCCCGCGCCTGGCACGAGGCGGTGGTGAGCGCCGTCGCCACGGCCACTGTGGACCTGCGGCGTGCTGGCGGGCCGTCCGTGGAGGCCCTCTCGGTCACCTCCACGTCGGGCACGCTCTGCCTGGTAGACGAGCGGGGAGAGCCCCTGGGCCCGGCGATCATGTACTCGGATACGCGCTCGGCCGACCTGGCCGCCCAGGTCCAGGACGCCGGCGCGGGCCTGGCTGAACGTCTCGGCTACGGCTTCAACGCGTCCTTTGCCCTGAGCAAGCTCACCTGGGTGAGTCGCGTTCAGCCCGGACGCCTGGCGAGGGCCCGCTGGTGCCTCAGCCCGGCCGATCTGGTGGCCGGTTGGTTCACCGGCGAGTGGGGCACCAGCGACTGGACGAACGCCCTGAAGATGGGCTACGACCTGCTTGATCTGCGCTGGCCCACCTTTATCAGCGAGGGCCTCGGCCTGCCCGCAGGGCTCCTGCCGCGGGTAGTGGCGCCTGGCACGCCTATCGGAGACGTATCGGCGCAGGCGGCCGAGACAATGGGGCTGCCGGTCGGCGCCCGGGTGGTGGCCGGGTCAACCGACGGCGTGGCCGCGCAGTTGGCCAGCGGGGCCGTATCGCCGGGAGACTGGAACTCCACCCTGGGCACGACGCTGGTGATCAAAGGGGTCAGCCGCAGCCTGCTGCGCGATGCGCAGGGGCGCATCTACTGCCACCGGCATCCGGAAGGGTACTGGCTGCCGGGAGGGGCCAGTTCCACCGGCGCCGAGTGCCTGGCGATGCGTTTTGGCCAGGATCTGGACGCGCTGAACCGCGCGGCCCTGGCCCATACGCCCAGCGGGGTGGTGGTCTACCCGCTGGTGCGCCGCGGAGAGCGCTTTCCGTTCTGCCGGCCGGAGGCCACGGGCTTTACCCTCGGCCAGGCGTCGGGTCGGGAGTGCCTTTTTTCAGCCCACCTCGAGGGAATCGCCTATGTCGAGCGCCTGGCGTATGATGTGCTCAGGGACCTGGGCGCCTCTGTGGGGGACACGATTCACGTCGCTGGAGGGGGCATCCAGAGCGAGACTGGCCTGCAGGTGCGGGCCGACGTCCTTAACAGGCGCCTGGTGGCGCCGGTCGTGCCGTCGGCGGCGATGGGCGCTGCCATCCTGGCGGCCTACGGGCATTCCCAGGACGGCCTGTCCGCCGTCGCGAGACGTATGGTTCGTCAGGCGCGCGAGGTGACGCCGAGGCCCGGCTACCACGGGATGTACGCCGATGGCTATGACCGTTTTGTGCGCGCATGTGAGGAGCGGGGGTATCTGCCGTGAACGGAGTGGAACGCAGCATCTTTAAGACGTGTGACATCCGTGGTATCTACGGCCATGACCTGGACGAGGGGACCGCCTACCTCCTGGGACGGGCCGTCGGCAGCCAGTCTCGCGGGCAGCGCGTCGTCGTGGGTGCCGACCTGCGGCCCTCTTCGCCGATTATGGCCCGCTCGCTGGTGAACGGCGTGTTGCGCAGCGGCGCCGACGTCGTTGACCTGGGGCAGGTGCCCACGTCCCTCTTTTACTATGCCAAGCAGCGGCTGCAGGCCCACGGCGCGGTGATGGTCACCGCCTCGCACAACCCGGCCCGCTACAACGGCTTCAAGGTCATGATCGGCGACCTGCCCATCAGCCCGGACGAGCTCGATGCCCTGCGCGTGACCATGGAAAACGGCGAGTTCGCCGAGGGGCTGGGCAACTATTCGCGTGCCGACCTTGTGGACGAGTATCAGGATTCGCTCCTGCAAGCCTTCGACCTCCAGCACGGAGCCCGCCAGGTCGTGGTCGATGCGGGCAATGGCTCGCTCTGGCAGCTAGCTCCCGCCCTGCTGGAGGCCCGCGGCCTGCGCGTCGAGCGCCTCTTCTGCACGCCCGATGGCACCTTCCCCAATCGCGACCCCAACCCGGCCCAGGCCACCAACCTCCTCGACCTGCGACAGAGGATCCTGGCTACCGACGCTGAGCTGGGCATCGCCTACGACGGCGACGGCGACCGGGTGATCTTTGTCGACGGCAGGGGGCGCGTGCAGCCCGCCGACCGCACCCTGGTGCTGTTCGTGCGCCATCTGCTCCCGGGCGCGCCGGGGGCCGGGGTGGTCTATGACCTCAAGTCGTCGTCCATCGTCGCCGAGGAGGTCGAGGCGGCGGGCGGGGTGCCGCTCATGGAACGCTCCGGGTATTCGTTCATCAAGCGCCGCCTGCTGGCCGAGGAGGCGCTCTTGGCCGGGGAGCTCTCGGGGCACTACTTTTTCCAGGCGCTGGGCGGGGACGATGCCCTCTACGCGACGCTCTTGCTCCTCCAGGTCCTCGACAAGCTAGGCGCCACGTTCGCCGAAGCTATCGACACGGTGCCCGTCTACCCGATCACGCCCGATATTCGCATCCCCTGCCCAGCGGAGCGCGCCCGGCGCCTGTTGGATGAGCTGCAGGCCGCTTTTGCCGAGTACCCAGTGAACACACGCGACGGCGTGCGCATCCAGTTCACCGACGGATGGGCCCTGGTGCGCCAGTCTGTGACGGAGCCGCTCGTTACCCTGCGGTACGAGGCGCACTCCCGCGAGGCGCTGGAGGAGATCCAGCACCTCGTGCGCGAGTCCTCACCCACCCTGCACGCCCTGCTGGTCAGCATCGGCCAGTAGCCCGCCCGCACAAGAGGAAAGGTACAGGTCATGACGGATCCCAGAAGCCAGATGGTTGAGATCGCCCGGCTGATCTACGGGCGCTGCCTGAGCGATTCGGCCGGGGGCAACATCAGCGTGCGCCAGGACGGGCACATCTACATCTCACCGCGGTTCATGGGCTCCAAGTATCGCTACCAGATCGGCGTGGAACAGATCTCGGTCCTCGACGGCGAACACCGGATCATCGAGGGGCCCACGGTGCTCTCCCGTGAGACGCGCATGCACCTGGCCGTGTACGACAACTTTCCCGAGGTCGGCTCGGTAATCCACGCCCACCCCCGCTGGATGATGGTCTACGCCGCGGCGGGGCGCACGATGAAGCCCGTGCTCGAGTACACCGACAAGTTCGGTGACGTGGAATGCATCCCCACCTCGGCGGCGCACTCGCAGGCCCTGGCCGACGAGCTCGTCCGGCTGGTGATGCGGCGGCGCGAGCAGCTGCAAAAGGTGGCCATGGGCGTGTTCCTGCCCAGGCACGGCGTGGCCGTGCTGGGGCTTGACCTGGACAACGCCTTCGACACCCTCGAACGCCTGGAGAGTAACGCGCGGGTGGCGCTGCTGTCTCGCCTGCTCCCTGCCGAGTAGCGGCAGCGAGGCCAGCGGATGATCCTCACCGTCACCCCCAACACCGCGCTGGACACCGTCCTCTTTGTCGACGATTTCTCCATCGGCCGCACCGTCCGCGCCACGGGCAGCGCCGAGGGCATGGGCGGCAAGGGGGCCGTCACTTCCTGGATCCTGGCACGCCTGGGGGTGCCCACCGTGGCCACCGGCCTGGCCGGGGGGGCCACCGGCCGGCGCATGGTAGCGACTCTCGAGGAGGCCGGCGCTACCACTGACTTTCTCTGGGGCGCTGGGGAAACGCGCACCAACTATGTCATCGCCAGGACGCGTGACGGCGCCCAGGGCACCATCACCGTCGCGGGCCTGTGCCCCAGCCTCGAGGACGGCGTGCGGCTGGCCGCCCACGTGCGCTCGCTCTTGGCGGGAGCCCACTACCTGCTCTGCGGCGGGAGCCTGCCCGACGGCTTGCCCGACGACTGGTATGCGCCGCTCATCGCCGCGGCGCGTGAGGCGGGCGTCACGTCGCTCTTGGACGTGAGCGGTCGCTTCCTCGCCCCGAACGTGGCCGCCCGCCCCGACATCATCAAGCCCAACGCCGACGAGGCCGAAACCCTGTTGGGCCGGCCGCTCCCGACCATTGCGGCGGCCGCCGAGGGCGCCGCAGAGTTGCGCGCGCGGGGCATCGGGACCGTGCTGATCACCCTGGGCGAGCGGGGCGCGGTCGCCGCCACCGAGGAGGGGCTCTTTTACGTGCCCCCGATCCCGGTGCAGGTGATCAACACCGCTGGGGCTGGCGATGGGTTCAATGCCGGGCTGCTGACGGCACGCCGCCGCGGTGCGGGCTGGCAGGAAGCCCTGCGGCACGCTGCCGCGGTGGCAACGTCGATCCTGCTCACCCCGGGAACTGGGGATTGCCGCCCCGAGGACGTCAGGGCGCTCTTGCCACGTGCTCGTGTCGAGAGGCTCTGAGGGCGGCTTGGCTGCGGACTGGACAACCGAACGCGCGCGCGTATAGTGTGTTGCTGTATAGAGTGGCCACTCAGGAGGAGTCCATGAGCATCAAAGGAAACGTCGTCGTTGGGCAATCTGGCGGCCCAACCGCGGTGATCAACAACAGCCTTGTCGGCGTGATCCAGGAAGCCAAGGAGCACGCCGAGATCGGCGACATCCTGGGCATGTCCCACGGCATCGCTGGGATCCTGAACCAGGAACTGATCGACCTCCGTCAGGAGAGCGACCAGACCCTGGCGCGCCTGCGCAACACCCCGGCGTCGGCGTTGGGCACGGTGCGGTACAAGGTCACCGACGAAGACTATGAGCGCATCCTCGAGGTCTTTCGCGCCTACGACGTGCGCTACTTTTTCTACATCGGCGGCAACGACTCGGCCGATACGACGCACAAGATCCACCTGCTGGCCGCCTCCCGCGGCTATGAGCTGCACGCCATCGCCGTCCCCAAGACCGTAGACAATGACCTGGCCGAGACCGATCACTGCCCCGGCTACGGCAGCGCCGCGCGCTTTGTGGCCACGGCCATCCGCGACACCGCCTACGACACGGCGGCGATGGGGGCCAGCAGCCCGATCAAGTTCATGGAGGTCATGGGCCGCCACGCCGGCTGGCTGACCGCCGCCGCCGCCCTGGCCAAGGAAAACCCTGAGGACGCCCCCCACCTGATCTACATGCCCGAACACGGCGTGACCATCGAGCAGGTGCTCGAGGACGTCAAGTACTGGTACGACCGCCTCGGGCACTGCGTGGTGGCGGTGAGCGAGGGGCTGCGGGGGCCGAAAGGCGAGTCCCTGTCGGTCAGGGGCGGCGCCGGCGAGGTGGACGCCTTTGGCCATGCGCGCCTGGGTGGCATCGTGGAGGTTCTCGAGGAAGCCGTCAACGAGGCCTACGGCCTCCGGGCGCGCTACGACAAGCCCGGCTACCTGCAGCGCTCCTTCGGCTCACTGCAGTCTAGCGTGGACCGTCAGGAGGCCTACGAGGTCGGCCGTGCGGCGGTGCGCGCTGCCCTGGCCGGCGAGAGCGGCAAGATGATCAGCCTCATCCGCGAGCCCGGCCCGCGCTACCGCTCTACCACCGGGTTGGTCGAGCTGGATAAGGTCGCCAACCACGAGCGGATGATGCCCGCCGAGTTTATCAACGAGGCCGGCAACGGCGTCACGGAGGCCTTCCTGGCCTATGCCCGCCCCCTCATCGGCGAGCCCCTGCCCCCGTACGCACGGCTGGCCGGCAAGCTGGTGCCCAAGCGCCCCAGCAAGTAACCCCGGCCACGAAGAGACTGACGCGCCCCCGCCGTGGCGGGGGCGCGTTCCGTTTCGCATCCGGGAGCGGGCCGGCCCCCGCTACCCCCGCTAGGGAAGACCCCCGCTAGGGGAGGCCGGCGCCAGACACGCGGTTCCCCCGCACGAGCACCGGTCGCTCCTGCATGGCGATGGCCAGGTCCTCTTCGCCCACCAGGCGCGCGCGCACCGTCAGGCTGGCCCCTTCGGGGATGGCGGCCGAATCCCACAGGAGGCTGCCCGTGAGCGGCAGGTCGGCGGCCAGCGTGCGCCAGGAGCGCCCCTCTTCTACCGACCACTCCAGCACCACGCGCGCCGCCGGCGGCTCTGCACCGCTAGTCTGCCAGGCCAGGCGCTGCAGGCCCGTCCACACCGGCCCCACGGGGGTCCGCAGAACGATCGCCGGGGCATCGGGGTTCCGAATGGCCAGCGGCTGGACCAGTGTGTCTTGGGCCGTGGCCAGCCCATCGCGAACGCGCACCTGCAAGAGAACGCGGTCACAGTTGGGCACCGTAGAGGTATCCCAGATATAGCTCTCGACGTCGGGCGGCATCTCCGCCAGCAGCCGGAAGGTTGCGCCGCCGTCCACGCTGTACAAGAGCTCCGCGGAAAGCGGATCGCCGTCCGCGTCGTACGTGTGCCAGCGCACCTCGCGCGCGCCCGACCAGGTCTCCCCACCCCCTGGCGCCACCAAAGAGACCACCGGCGCGTTGCCGCCAGGGTTGTCGATCACCAGGGGCGCGCTGACCTGGGAGACCGCCGTCGTCCCCAGGTGCGCCGTCACGCGCAGCCGGTAGACGCCGTTCGGCCAGGCGGTGGTGTCGACGTCGTACACGCCGGTGTTGGGGGACCCTTCCGCAAGCGAGGTCCACGTGTGCCCCCCGTCGGCGCTTATGGCCAGGTCGACGGCGATCGCCAGGGCCTCGGGGTGCTGCGTGCTCCAGCGCGCCTCCTGCACGCCCGTCCAGATCTCGCCAGCCTGGGGTGCCTCGAGCGCCAGCGTCGGGGCGCCTGGGTACGCCGCGGCCCAATCGAGCGGCGCCGACACCGCGGCAACCTCGAACAGCCCATCGTCAGCGCGCAGGCGCAGGAGGTGGTCAGGGCCGACGGGCAGACCCGCCAGGCTGACCTCGCCAGAGGCGGCCAGGCCGTCGTGCAGCGGGCGCCACTCCTGCCCGCCGTCTTTGCTGAGGTCCAGCGCCACACGCAGGGCATCGCCATCAGAGTCCTCTGCTTCCCACCGGACGGTAAGCCCTTCGTCAAGCACACCGGCTGCGTCAGGGGACAGAAAACGCACCTCGGGCGGGGAACCGCCACCGTTGGCCACGCGGAAGGCCCCCGGGCTCTTGTCGGCGCCGACAGACTCTCCCTGGGTCACTTCCAGGCGCAGCAGGTACCGCTCGCCGTCGGGGACCGTGCGAGTATCCCATAGGTAGACTCCGGCCCGGGCGTCCACCTGGGCCAGCGGGGCCCAGTCCCAGCCACCGTTGGCGCTGATGTACAGCATCGCCTGCCGGTCGCCCGCGCCGCCCGTGGCCTCCCAGCGCACCGCGTGCCAGCCGCGCCAGACCTCGCCCCCGCGCGGGGAGAGCAGCCGCACGTCCGGGGCCGGTGGGGAGCCGTTTCGTACCGACACGTATCGCACCGTGGAGCGCGCCACGGCGTCACCGTTCGGGCGGGCCTGCACGGCCAGCTCATAGGTGCCGTCCGCAACGGCCGTGGTGTCCCACAGATAGAGCCCGCTGTCGTACAGGTCACTGGCCAGCGGCTGCCAATCGCCGTCGTCGCGCCGTGCCGCGATGTCGATGCGCCGCTCGACGCCTCCCGTCGGCTCGAGCGACCAGGTCAGCGGGAACCAGCCATTTACCTCTTGCCCCGCCACAGGGCTGCGCACGGCAACGCGCGGGCTCAGCGGCGGCTCGATGACCAGCAGATCGCTCTGGTCGGACGCGGAAGAGAACGCATCGCGCACCACGATGCGCAGCCGGTAGGCGATCCCCGAGGGCAGGTAGGAGAACTGCCATACATAATAGCCTGTATCGGCAAGATCCTCCGCCAGGGGCAGCCAGGTCTGCCCGGCGTTGTCACTGTAGTAGAGGTCCACACGCAGCGGGTCCTCGTCGGCGTCGAACGTCGTCCAGAGGACGATGGCCTCGCCGCGCAGGGGCACGTCTCCGCGGGGCGCAAACAGGTGCACCACCGGCGGGCTGTTGCGCGTTAGCACGAGCCCCTTGACGAGGCCAGAACCGACCGCCCCTGCAGGATCCTCCGCGGTGACGCGCAGGGCATAGTCGCTGCCCTCCTCAAAGAGGGACGTATCCCACCGGCAGGAGCCGGTGTCGGGCTCTGGCCCGCACAGCGGCAGCCACTCGCCGTCGCCCAGGCGGACGTCGACCCTGGCGCGCAGGGCGTCCCCGTCCGGATCCCACGCCTGCCAGGCCACGCGCGCCGTACCCCCCAGCACCTGGCCGGGCGCAGGGGCCAGCAAGGTCACCTGCGGAGACTCGTTCAGGTTGTTGACGGCCAGCGGCGCGCTGGTGGCCCAGGCCTCGCGGCTGCCGTCCGACACCCGCACGCGCAGCAGGCCATCGCGCGTATCCGGGAAGAGGCGCGTATCCCAGGAGTAGGTCATCTCCGCCGGCAGGCCAGTGTCCACCGCCAGCCAGTGCCGCCCGCCGTCAGGGCTGTAATCGAGCCCGGCCGACAGGGGTGCCCCGGCCGGATGGCTCGCCCGCCAGGAGACGCGCACCTGCCCGCGTAGCGCAGCGCCCTCCTGGCCCTCCTCTAGCGGCGCCACCGCCACGCTCTCGACCGTCGGCGTGGCGTTCTGCACGAGGACGCGCCGCTCCGCACGCGCCAGGAACCCTGCTTCGCCCCAGCCGAGCGCCAGCAGATCGTAGGCGCCGTCCACGGTGCGACGCGTATCCCAAGGGATGGCCCAGCCACCCTCGCGCGGCAGGCCCTCACCGAGAGGTTCGAGTTCCCCGTCGGCCATCTGGCGGAACAGGCGCACGGCGGTGGGCTGCGGCCCGTCGCGCTGCGCCTCCAGGCGCACAACCGTCAGGCCAGAGAGCGCCTCTCCCTCGGCCAACCCCACAAAGCGCAGTGACACGGCCCTGTTGGCGAGCCGTACCGGCCCGCCGCGGGCCAGCACCGCGCGGCCCTGGGCGTCCTCGCCCGTCACCAGCAGGCCGTACTCGCCGTCGGGGAGCGCGGTCGTGTCCCACGGGCAGAGCCAGCGCCCTTCCTCCGGGCGGAACTCCCCGACGGGCTGCACAGCGCCGGAGGGGCCCAGGGCATACAGCCGGGCCGCTGCCAGATAGGGGTACCCGGCCGGCACGTGCAGCGTCACCGGGTGCACGCCGCGCAGTACGCTCCCGGGCGAGGGAACCGCGAGGACTATGTACGGGCGCTCCGCGGCCAGCAGCGCAAAGGTACCCGCGGTATGCGCGGCCGTGGCCAGGCCCTGATCATCGTAGGCGATCGCCCAGGCGACCCAGGCGTTGCCGTCGAGGGCGGGGTCCAGTGGGCCATGTGCCTCCCAGCCATCGCTGCCGTCGGCATCGCTCCCCACCCACCAGAGTTCGGCGGGAGCCGGGGGCGCCTCATCGGCAGAGCCCGCCCAGGGGGAAAGGGCCCGCTCGATGTAGAACTCGACGCGTTCCACGCGGCCGTCGGGATCGTCCGCCTCGGCCACGAGTGAGACCGTTCCCTCGAGGGCCTGGCCAGGCAGCGGGCTGGTCAGACGCACGCGGGGACGCATGGCGTTGTCGACGGTCAGCGGCACAGCCGACGTCGCCGAGGCGCGCCGGCCTGCAGCGTCCCAGGCTGTGGCGTCAAGGCGCCAGGCCCCATCGGCCAGGGTACGGCTGTCTACAGGAAGGCGCGTCCAGCCCGTCTGTGGCCACAGGGTTGACCAGAGGTGTTCCAACGCGCCCAGGAACACTCTTTCCTGGCCCTCCTCCGATACGAGGGCATACTCGGACCACACCGGCTCCCCGGAGGGGCTACCCACCAGAACGCCGAGCACGTCGCGCCCGCGGATGACCCGGTCCGCGACGCGATCGAGCAGCACGAGGGGCGCATCGTCCGCCTGGCACTGGAACCAGTCGCCCTGGGCCCGTACCGTGCGCCCTTCGGCGTCGGTGCCCAGCGCCACCACGCGATAGGTCCCGGCAGTGGGCAGGCGGGCTCCGACGGGAGTGCTCCAGCCGTCGCCGCCCTCCGCGTCAGAGCCCAGTGCGTACCACAGGCCGCTGGCGGCCCGGAGGCCGTTCGCGGCGCCCTCCGCGGGCCACTCCTCGGCCCAGAAGGATACCTGCACCAGCGGAGTAACCCCCTCGGACACCGAGACGGCCCGCGCGTCGATATCGAGCGTCGCCCGCAGGCCCCCGCCGCTTGGGGCCACGATCGCCAACCCAGCGACGGGCGGGGCGGCCCGCAGGTAATAGACCTCCCACCCCCTCACGCCTTCCGTGGTCCAGGCCAGGTGCAGCCGGCCGTCGCTCTCCGCGGCCATAGACAGCCCCTCGGCCGGCCCTGGCAGCTCGGCCAACGCCCGGCGAGACGACACCCAAGAGGAGGAATCCGCCAGCCACAGCCTCCCGTCCGCCTGCCAGGCCACGTAGGCACGGCCGGAACCGTCCGCCGCCAGCGCCGGGCGGGCGCCGCCACTGAACCTGGGGGCCACCAGAAAGCCCTCTCGCCAGTGATCGTCAGCAGCCGCCCACAACCCATCGGCAGCGGACCAGAAGAGGAACAGGCGCTCCTCGCCGGCCGCGAGAAGACACGGGCTGTGCCCCTTCTGGGCCACCAGGATCGTCGCGCCGCCAGCCAGGTCGCCGATGTACACGCCACCGGGCCGGCCCTCGTCGGTCCAGGATAGCCAGGCGACGTGCGCCCGGCCGGCCGCCGTCACCGCAAGAGACAGGTCGCTGACGCGCGCCGCCGAGGCGACCTCGATGGCCAGGGCAGGCGCCTGCCCCGCGACCCAATAGTAGATGGCGTTGCCCTCGGCCCAGACGGCGTGCGGGCGGCCCGACCCATCGACGGCGTACGTCCAGGAGGGCGGCCGCGCGGCCAGCAGATGGACGGCCTCCGCGCCGGTCGCGAGGTCACGCACCTGTAGGGCCATACTGCCGGAGACGGGTTGCGGCCAGGCCAGGTAGGCCAACGGGGCAGGGGTAAGGTCAAAGGCCGGCGCGCCCAGGTTGCCGTGGTACGGGGGGATGGCGGCCAGCAGGGTGGCCGTCCAGTCGGGAGATGCGGCGCCGTGCAGAGCGAGCAGATCGCCATCGGCCGAACGCTGCAGCCAGACGACGCGCGCCTGGCCGTCCGGGCCAACCGTAACCTGGGGGAGCGCGTTCTGCCCCACCTCGCGCGCCAGGGGCAGGGGGGCTTCGGGACCGCCGGCCCTGGCCAAGGGCGCCCACATGCCGAGGGCCAGCGCAACCAGCAGCCCCGCGGCCCAGGAGAGGCTCCGGCGCCACATCGCCCCGGGCGGCACCACGGCGGGGCCGGCAGGGTACCGCGTGCGCACGGCTGGCATCTAGGGCCCCGCCGCGTCGGCCGCCGGCTGGTCGGGCCCCTGCGGATCGGACTGCCCGTCCGGCTCTGGCGCCTCTTGGCCGGTGGCCTCGTCCTGCAGCACGGAACGGGAACGCCCGCCTGACTCGGCCGGCCCCACCACGCCCTGTCGCTCCAGCTCATCGATCAGGCGCGCGGCGCGGGGGTAGCCGATGCGCATCTGCCGCTGCAGGAAACTCGCCGAGGCCTGCTCGTGCTGGCGCACCAGCTGGATGGCGTCCTCCAGCAGGTCGTCGGCCTCGGCATCCTCGAGAGACATCCCCTCCCAGGGGGGGGCCTCGGGCTCCTCTTCGTCCTGGTACTCCTGGCCGGCGTGGTGCCAGAAGGCGATCAGGGCGTCCAGCTCCTCCTCAGAGACCCAACACCCCTGGATGCGCTGCAACTCGGGCGAGTCGGGGGCCATGAAGAGCATGTCGCCGCGGCCCAGCAACTTCTCAGCGCCGGGGGTATCGAGAATGACGCGCGAATCAACCTGCGAGGTGACGGCAAAGCTGATGCGCGCAGGAAAGTTCGCCTTGATGAGCCCGGTGACCACATCCACCGAGGGGCGCTGGGTGGCCACCACCAGGTGGATGCCCGTGGCGCGGGCCATCTGCGCGATCCGGCAGAGCACGCGTTCCACCTCATCGGGGGCCGCCAGCATCACGTCGGCCAGCTCGTCGATGATCACCACGATGCTGGGCAGCGGGTCCAGCCCCTTGCCCGTCCGGTGGCGGTTGTAGGTATCGAGGTTGCGTGAGCCGGCCTTGGCGAACTGCTCGTAACGCTGCTCCATCTCGCGGACCACCCAGCGCAGCGCCACGATGACCTTTTCCGTATCCACCACCGCCGGGGCGATCAGGTGGGGCACGCCGTTGAAACGGGTCAGCTCGACGCGCTTGGGGTCCACCAGGAGGAGCCGGAGCCGGTCGGGCGTGTTGTAGTAGAGGAGCGAGCCGAGCATCGCATTCAGGCAGGCGCTCTTGCCGGTACCGGTGGCGCCGGCCAAGAGCAGGTGCGGCATGCGGGCCAGGTCCGCGACGACGGCCTCGCCCGACACGTCGCGCCCCAGGGCCAGCCGCAGTTGGGCGCGATTACTCTGAAAGGCCTCCGACTCGAGCACGCCGCGCAGGCCAACCACCGCCTTTTCGGTGTTGGGCACCTCGATGCCGATCACGGCGCGGCCCGGCACGGGCGCTTCGATGCGGATGGGCGAGGCCGCCAGGGCCAGGGCCAGGTCGTTGGCCAGCGCCAGCACCTTGCTCACGCGGATCTTGTAGCGCTGCACGTTCCCGTCGCGGTCCTGTCGCTCCACATAGCCAGGCACGACGCCGAACTGCGTCACCACAGGCCCACAACGCCACTCGACGACTCGCGATGGCACGCCGAAGGCATCCAGCGTTTCCTGAATGATCTGGGCACGCATGCGCGCATCGGCATCGTCGCCGCTGGTGGGGTCATCCGGCACGAGGAGGTCCAGAGGGGGGAGGGCCGCCGTGGGTTTGCGGGCAGGCCGCACCGGCCGGTGCTCGCTGTGCCTGGCCCGCGAGGCGGGCGCCACCGCGGCGGGCGCCGCCTCCAGCGGGGGCGCCGTGCTCGCCTGCAGGGCGGAGCTCTGTGCAGCGGCGAGGGCAGCCCGATCAGCCCGGGCCTGTTGGCGCGCCAGGATCGCCGTACGCAGCCGCACCCCAACCTGCGCCCACAGCCAGTGGATGCGCCAGGCGACCAGCCTCCAAGAGGTACCGGTCAGAAGGAGCAACCCGCCGGCCACCACGGCGGCCAGCACGGCCACGCTCAGCGCGCGCCCGAGGAACGGCACCAGAAGCCGCATCCAGGCCCAGCCGATGTATCCGCCGCGCTGCCCGGTGTAGGCCAGCACCCAGGGGGATTCTACTGACAGAATGTGCAACAGGCCGAGGCCACCGAAAAAGATCAGCTCGGCGCCGATGACGGCCTCCCAACGCGGCACGATGCGCCCCGCGACGGAACGCCATACCAGAAGGACCACCCCGCTGGCCAGCAGGAGGGCGGCCACCGGGTAGGCGCCGACGCCAAAGATCTGGCGCAGCAGGAGAGACCAGGCCCCGGAGAGTTCTCCCTGATCGCTGGACACCAGCGAGATGACCGTCACGGCGCCAAGGGCCGTAATGGCCAGCCCCCACAGCTCGCGCTGCATCAGCCAGTGCCCGATCGCTGCCAGCGCCTGGCCCGTGCGGTGCAGCCTGCCCGGGTGTGTGCTCGCTTTTCTGGTACGCGACTTGGTCATGAAGAGTCCTGTCAATCCATGGGGTGGTGCGCCCGGTCTTTGGTCCGCCCGCTCACGCCTCAGGCAGGGGCAGCCTGCCCGGGGACGAAAGCCAGGCGGCGAAAGCAAGCGAATGAGCGCAATCCATCATAGGCGCGGGGCAGACGGCCTGTCAACCGCATCGAACCCCGGGCGGCGTGGCGCACCTAGCTGGGCCCGCCCGACTAGAACGAGCCCGCGGGGAACGCGTCCGCCGTTGGCGGGCTCCGCGGGCTCGATCCGGAGGCCGAACTGTCCCTCAGTACACAAGGGGCGGGCGTCCCCCGCCTTCGGCGGCCTGCGTACCGTCCTCGCCGCGCGACTCCTCGCCGGCGGATCCCTCGGCCGCCACGCGCGGGCCAGGAGCTTGCTCTCCCTGTTCCTCGCGCATCAGGCGCATGCTCAGCCCCAGGCGGTGGCTGGCGCTATCGATGCGCAGAATGCGCACCTGTACCCTGTCTCCCGACTGCACCACTTCGGAAGGATGACTGACCTTGACCTCCGACATCTCGGAGATGTGGATGAGGCCCTCGAGGCCCTCCTCGATCTGGGCAAAGGCGCCAAAGGCCACCACATTGGTGACGGTGGCTACCAGCACCTCCCCGGGGCGATACTTTTGGTCGACAACGCTCCAGGGATCGGGCTTGAGCCGTTTGATGCTGAGGGCGATCCGCCGCGCCTCTTTTTCGATGCTGATGACGTACACATCTACCGGCTCACCGATACTGAGCACGTCCCGAGGATGAGAGACCCGCCCCCAAGACAACTCGGACAGGTGGATCAGGCCATCCACGCCGCCAAGGTCCACAAACACGCCAAAATCGCAGATATTGGAAACGTGGCCCCTGCGGACCTCCCCCGGGACGATCCCTGCCAGCACCTGGTCGCCATCCTTGGGACCCCACAACGTGGCCCGTTCGGAGAAGACCAGACGGTTTCGGCTGCGATCCAGCTCGATCACCTTCAGCCGCAACTCCTCGCCGATCCAGCGGGAGAGCGTGCTCTCGCGCTGTTCCGGGTCATCGAAGAGGGGGACCTCCTTCAGCTGAGAGGCCGGCACGAAACCCTGCAGTTCCCGCCAGCGCACCAGCAGCCCACCGCGGTTCCACCCCGTCACGACGCCAGACACCACCCGCCCCTCGGCAAAGGCCTGCTGGGCGTTCTCCCAGGCTGCGTCAAGCGCGGCGATGGACCTGGTCGACTCGGGTTGCTGTATGGCGGCGGCTGCCTCCGCCTGGAGTTCCGCGTGCTGGCCTTCTTGCGGTTCCGTATCCGCATCGCCAGCGTTGCGGCGCGCGGCTTCCTGTAGATAGCGAGAGAGCGATTCCATACTGTAGGCTGAGGTATCCATGTTGTTTTCCTTCCCTGCCCCGGGACACTGGAGTCGACAGTGACTCCGCCATTGCGACTCATCGGCCTCCCAACCACACCGGCGCCACAGGCCGCGTTGCCTCCCGGCGCTTGATGCTCAGACCGCGCCGACGCCGGTATCGCAGAATCTCGACACCCTCAGCGAAGCAGCCGCCGAGAGCATCGAGATCCTGGAACATGCTGGATTATGGGCATCTGCAATGACATACCCACAACTCGTATCAACTAAGGCCATCCCCTGAAGCCATCGTGTAGAAACGCAATGGTTATGAGTCGACATAGTGATTATAGGATACGCAGCAGTCCATGTCAATAGTTTCGCTGTGTTCCCATACAGACCGTTGGCGTCTCGGCTCCAACCGACTTGCCGAAACCGCCGCGGGCCCCTTCCTCGAGCGGGCAACACCCGCCAGCGCTTGCACTTCAGCACCCGCAGTGTACACTGCGGCTACCATTCTATGCTCGAGGAGGTTACACGACCCATGAACAGCGTCAAGATTGGCATCGTTGGTTGTGGCAACATCTCGTCATCGTATTTGGCGACGGCTAACGCCTTCCCCATCCTGAAAGCGGCCGCCTGCGCGGACATCGACGCCTCGCGTGCTGAGGCGCGCGCCGCCGAGTTTGGCGTCGAGCGCGCCTGCTCGATGGCCGACCTGCTGGCCGACCCGGAGATCAAGATCGTCGTCAACCTGACCACCCCCCAGGCACACATGGAGGTCAGCCTGGCGGCGATCGAGGCCGGCAAGCACGTGTACACGGAAAAGCCGCTGGCCGTGACCCGTGAGGAGGGCGCCCGCATCCTGGCGGCTGCGGCGAAGAAGGGCGTGCGCGTGGGCTGCGCGCCGGGCACCTTCCTGGCCGCCGGCCTGCAGACCTGCCGCAAGATGATCGATGAGGGCGTCATCGGCAGGCCCGTGGCCTGCTCTGCCTTTATGATGAGCCACGGGCACGAGTCCTGGCATCCGGACCCGGCCTACTACTACCAGATCGGCGCCGGCCCCATGTTCGACATGGGCCCCTACTACCTGACGGCGCTGACCACGCTGCTGGGCCCCATCACGCGCGTAGCGGGGACGGCCGGCATCCTCATCGGCGAGCGCACCATCACCAGCAAGCCCAAGTACGGCGAAAAGATCACCGTGCGCACGCCGGACCACGTCACCGGCACGATGACCTTCGCCAGCGGCGCCATCGGCACCATCATCACCACGTTCGCCACCTGGCCGTCGCAGTTGCCGCGCATCGAGATCTATGGCACCGAGGGGACCCTGGCTGTGCCCGACCCGAACACCCTGGCCGGGCCAGTGCGCTTGTGCAAGGCGGGCACCCGCGAGTGGCAGGATATCGAGCTGACCCATCCGCACTCGCAGCGCAAGGATATGTGGGGCCTGGGCGTGGTGGACATGGCCTACGCCATCCTCTCCGGCCGGCCGCACCGTGCCACCGGCAAGCAGGCCTACCACGTCCTGGACCTGATGCAGTCCTTCCTGGATTCCTCGGCCGAGGCGCGTTACTTTAACATCGAGAGCACCATGGAGCGCCCGGCGCCCGTGCCGACCGGCCTGGACGCCTACGAGCTGGACAAGTAATCCCTGCGGCCACCGTGTCCCTCGCGCCCAGCGAGGGATGACCCGGCAGAAACACCAGGCCCCGCCCGCGGACGATCCCCCGCGGGCGGGGTCCCTTTCTGAAGCACAACCGACTCTAGCCGAACGGATCGACCCGCACGCGGATGGCTGCCTCGCCATTCACCGGGCACTTGCGCTCACACAGGCCGCAGCCGATGCAGCGCTCGTGGTGCACCTCCGGCGCGAGGAGGACGCGCGAGCCGCCCGGTTCCTCCACCGGCCGCTCTACCAGGCGGATGGCCTTCTCCGGCACGGGGCACATCTCCTCGCAGACGATGCAGTCGCCGCGCCCCGACCAGGGGATGCAGATGGCCGGGTCCACATAGGCCTTGCCGATGGCCCAGGACTGCTTGTCTTCCGCGGCCAGCCGCGCGATGGCCCCCGTCGGGCAGTGCTCGCCACAGGCGGTGCAAGAGTACTCGCACTGCCCCAGCCGGGGCACCAGCACCGGCGTCCAGAATCCGATCCAGCCCGCCTCTGCCAGGGCCGGCTGTAGGCCGTGGGTCGGGCAGACGCGCAGACACTGCCCACAGCGGACGCAGGCGGCCAGGAAGGCGTCCTCATCGCCCACCCCCGGCGGGCGCAGGCGACGGGCCTGGGGATGCTCCGCCAGGGGATCGACCTTGGCCAGGCCCAGCGCCACCACGCTGAGGCCGAGAGCGCCGAGCGCCTGGCGGCGCGACGGCTCATAGCCCCAGGAGCGCTCCAGCCCCCAGCCACCGGCGAAGGAGATGGCCCCCTTGGGGCAGACGGGCGCGCAGTCCAGGCACAGGGTGCACTCGCCACTGTCGGAGGCGAACCCCGCCTGGCCGTCCACGGTCCCCATCGGGCAGGCCTTCTCGCAGGCCTTACAGGCCACGCAGGCGTCCGACACACGTCGCTTGAGCCAGGAGCCCTTGGAGACCAGCCCCAGCAGCCCGCCCAGCGGGCAGACGTAGCGGCACCATCCCCGCGGCGCGGCGATGTTGAGCGCCAGGATGCCGCCCAGGAACCCCGCCACGAGCAGGGCGCCGGCGGTGTGGGTGGGCTCGTAGCTCAGCAGGGTGCCGCGCACGGCCGCGTCAAAGGCTCCGAGGCCCTCCCGCAGGGCGGGGAAACGGTAAAGGGCCGTCTCGGCCGCGGTCACCAGCGCGGTGAGCGCCGGCAACACCGCCGTCCCCACGCTGCGAACGAAAATCGTGAGCGGGTCCAGCACTAGCAGGGTCAGCCCGCCCCACAGCGCCGAGAACAGAACCAGAAGCAGTAGCAGGTACTTGAGCCGGCGCCAGCGCGACCGCGGCGCGCTGGAGGCCGCGCGCGCCGCCGGCGAGGTCCACTCGATCAGCGTGCCAAGCGGGCACAGCCAGCCGCACCAGGCGCGCCCCAGCGCCAGCGTGCCCACCAGGATCGCCGCGCCCGGCAGGAAGCGCACCAACCAGGCCCGCGAGGCGATCATGGCCGCCAGGCCGGCCAGGGGATCGAGGCGCAGCAGCAGGTCGGGCGGCAGGGGCGGCCGCACCTCCCGCAGCGTCCAGACGACCAACCCCAGAAAGACAAGGAAGGAAAGCGCCTGCACGCCCCGGCGCAGCGCCCGCCACTTCTGGTACGCCATGGTCCTCCTAAATGGCGAACTCCTCGACCTTGACGCCCGACAGGTCCATGGTGCCCAGGCCCATCTTGGCCGAGGCGGCGATGTAGCTGATCTCCTCCGGCGGCACGCCAAACAGCGAGCAGGCATAGGCGTCGGCCGCGACGATGTCGGTGCTGGCGATGAGCGTGTTGGTCAGCTTCACGTCGTCGAGGTTGCCGCCGGTGGGGCCGTTACGCATCAGGATGCGCACCGCGTCGACCACGGTCAGCTCAGGGCGTACCAAGGAAGTGATATCGGCGATCCGCTGGCCCAGGTTGCGGTGGATCTGGCCGCGGTCGTTGACGGTGCCCATCAGATTCTTGCCCCCCAGGGTGAGGCGCGCCAGGCTGTGGTGCTTGGCGATCGGCACGTTGATGACCAAGTCCGCGTCAAGGATCGGCTGATAGACGGGCCAGGTCTTCAGGTCCACCCCCTCGGGGATGGCGGTATCCACAAAGCCCATCATGGCCATGACCTCCATCTCGCCGCCGGCGTTCCGCACGGCTTCTTCGATCCCGGAGCGGGCGTAGGAGGCCTGCGGCGTGCCCCCGAAGGGGTAGTCCATCACCCGCACGCGCTTGGCGCCGGCGCCGAGGCACAGGCGCACCAGCGTCGCCACAACGTCAGGGTTGGTGGTAGAGGCATACTCGAAGGTGCGGCTGGAGTTGCAGATGTTGGGCTTGATGATGACGTCGTACCCGCTGCGCACAAAGCGCTCGATGCCGCCGACGGCGGCGATGGCCCGCTCGGTAAGCGCAACCGGATCGGGGCCGCGCACCACAGCCAGATAGGCCGAACCGGCGTTGGGGCCGGCCGACGTCACGGTGGGCGCGGGCGAGGGCACCGGCGCCGGGCTGGCGGGCAGAAGGGTGGGAGGCGTGATGGGCAGGGCTTCGGGCGGTTGGGAGGGCAGGGGGCTGGGAGAGGGTGTCGGCGCTGAGAGAGTGGCGTTGGGTGCCCTGGGCGTGGCCGGCGAGCAGCGCACGGCCGCTGCCCCGGCGCCCAACGCGGCGGCCAGGCGCAGAAACACGCGGCGTGAAACGGTCCTCATGGCTCGTCTCCTGTACAGATAAACCGGACCATCGCACTCCTGCATTCTGCGAGATCGGAGAGCGCTGTCAAATCTGGCCTTGCCAGCGCCCCCCAAGTTGACACCCCCGGGCCCCTGTGCTAGTATGGGCTCATCCACAGGGGAGTATGCGGACCATGGCAGCCCAGAGCACCGCAAGCCAACCGAATGCCATCCGCCGGAAGCACTCCGGCGTTCCCTGTGGTACGCTGGCCGCTGGCGGCCAGGCCCATCACCATCATACCACCTAGGTGAGTCATCCTGCCCGGTAACGGCAGCAGGCGGCGGCTCACCGAAGAGACTAGTTCCACGGAACTGGTCTTTTTGTTTGCCCGGGCGAGATCAGCCGAACCACGGCGGAAAGGCGCGCGATGTTAGCAAAGGAAGGGACTCCCGGCTTTCAGTTGCCCCACGGGTTGGCCGATCTGTTCTTTGAGCACGCCGAGGCCAAGGTGCACGTCGAGCGGCTGCTGGAGAGCACCTTCTCGCGTTGGGGCTATAGCCGCATCGTCCTGCCAACCTTTGAGTACGCGGACACCCTGGCCACCGAGGCCAGCCCACGCCTGGTGGACGAGATGTACCGCTTCTACGACCGGGACGGGCACTCTATGGCCCTGCGGCCCGACATGACCGTCGCCACCGCGCGGGTGGTGGGCACCAAGCTATATGACCAGGTCATGCCGCTGCGCTTCTACTATGTGGGCAACGTGTTCCGCCACGTCGAAACGCAGGCCGGGCACCGCCGCGAGTTCACCCAGGCAGGCGTCGAACTGGTCGGGGCGGCCACGCCCGAGGCGGACGCCGAAGTAGTGGCGCTCAGCATCGCGGCCCTGCGCGCCCTGGACCTGCGCGACTTTCAGATCAACCTCGGGCAGGTCGCCTACCTGAAGAGCATCCTGCCCAACGCCGAACAGGCCAACGGCGTCCTGCGCGGCCTGGAGCAGGCCATCGAGCGCAAGAACCCCATGGCGGTGGAGCGCTGCCTGGCCGAGATGAACGTCTCAGACGCGGTTCGGCGGGCTATCCGGGCCATCCCCACGCTGGCCGGGGACGAGGCCGTCCTCGATGAGGCCGAACGCCTGGCCCCCAATGCCGCCGCGGCCGAGGCGATCGAGCGCCTGCGCGCGGTGTACGCGACCCTGCGGCTCAGCGACGCCGCGGCGCACGTCATCCTCGACCTTGGCGAGGTGCGCGCCATGGGCTACTACACCGGCGTCTCCTTCCACGGCTACGCCGAGGGCCTCGGCTTCCCGATCTGCTCCGGCGGCCGCTACGACCATCTGGTGGGCCACTTTGGCGCCAGCCTCCCGGCCATCGGCTTTGCCCTGGGGATCGAGCGGGTGCTCCTGCTGAACGAGCCCCGCGTGAACATCGCCCCGCACGCGGTGATGCGCGCCTGCGCGCACCCCGCCTGCCGCGCGCTGGCCGCCGAGGCCCGTGCTCTGGGCCTGCGGGTGGAGGTGGACGTCCTGGGCCGCCAGGGTGAGGCCCTGGCTGCCTATGCCCGCGCCCGGGGCGCGGGGCGGGTGCTCGCCTGCGGCGAGGGAGAGGCCGAGTACCGGCTCATTGAGGGGGAGCGCATGCGCGAGGTAACGCTCGGCCAGCTCAGAGAGGAGATGCCATCGTGGCTCCGCTAGTGGTTGCCCTGCCCAAGGGGCGCATGCAGGATGAGGCCCTGGATCTCTTTCGCGCCATCGGCTACTCCGTCGACGAGCGGCGCATCGGCCGCCGGCTGATCTTTGAGGACGAGTCGGGCGCGCTGCGCTTCATCCTGGCCAAGCCCACCGACGTGCCGATCTACGTCGAGTATGGCGCGGCCGACCTCGGCGTGGTGGGTGAAGACACCCTCCGTGAGAGCAGCCGCCGCGTCTATGAGCCGCTGGCCCTCGGCTTTGCCAGGTGCCACCTGGCGCTGGCTGGGCCGCCCAGCGCCCGCGAGCGCAACATGCGGTTAGAATCCAGCGTGCGCGTGGCCAGCAAGTACCCGAACCTGGCCCGCCAGTACTTTGAGGGGTTGGGCATCTCAGCCGAGGTCATTCCCCTCAGTGGCTCGGTGGAGCTGGGGCCCGCCGTGGGCCTCGCCGACCTGTTGGTGGACCTCGTCGAGAGCGGGCGCACCCTGCGTGAGAACGGCCTGGTCGAGCTGGAAACCATTATGGAGTCGCAGGCGGTCCTCATCGTGAACCACGCCAGCCACAAGATGCGCTTCGCCGTCATCCAGGATCTGGTGGGCCGCCTGGCCGACGAACTGAACCGCCGCGCCGGCGCCGCCGGCGCAGAAGGGGTAGAGTGACCATGCCTGACCGACCGATCGTGCCCATCGTCACCGGGGCCGCCGCCGCCCGCGAGACGCTGCTCGCCCGCCGGCCCCTTGAGGAGGCCGTCGCCTCGCCTGACCTGCAGGCCTCCATCCTGCGCCTCTTTGGCGAGGCGCTGACCCCCGATGAGGTAGTGGCCCGCATCATCTACGACGTGCGCGCCACCGGAGACGAGGCCCTGCGCCACTATGCCCAACTGATCGACGGCTACGCGCCGGAGCCGTTCCGCGTCTCAGCGGAGCGCATCGCCCTGGCCTGGGAGCGCACCCCGGCGGACCTCCGGGCCGCCCTGGAGGCCAGCGCCGCGCGCATCGAGGCCTTTCACCGCCGCCAGCCCCGCAACACCTGGCTCGACTGGGACGAGACGGGCTCCGGCCTCGGGCAGCTGGTGCGCCCGCTGGAGCGCGTGGGTATCTACGCGCCCAACGGCCGGGCCCCATACCCCTCGTCGCTCCTGATGGCCGCCATTCCTGCGCGGGTGGCCGGCGTACCCCAGGTCGTGGTGGCCACCCCGCCCCGTGATGGCGAGCTGAACGACACCATCCTGGCCGCCGCCTACGTCGCCGGAGTGACCGAGGTGTACGCCCTCGGCGGGGCCCAGGCTATTGCCGCGCTCGCCTATGGCAGCGAATCGGTACGCCGGGTAGACAAGATCCTGGGCCCCGGCAACATCTTTGTGGTGCTGGCCAAGAGGCGCGTCTACGGGCGGGTCGACATCGACCAGCTCCCCGGCCCCACCGAGACGCTCCTGGTGGCCGACGAGACGGCCAACCCCGCCTACGCCGCCGCCGACATGCTCGCCCAGGCCGAGCATGACCCGATGGCCACGGCTCTGCTGATCACCACCTCTCCCGCCCTGGCCGAGCAGGTGGAACAGGAGCTCCGCCGGCAGATAGCCACCCTGGAACGCAGCGAGATCGTCGCCGGCGCCCTGGCCCGCCAGGGGGGCATTGCCGTGGTAGACACCCTTGCCGAGGCGCTGGCGCTGGCCAACGAGTTCGCCCCCGAGCACCTCTGCCTGCTCACCCGCGCCCCCTGGGAACTGCTGGGCCAGGTGCAGAACGCCGGTGGGGTCTTTCTCGGCGAGCTCTCCTCGGAAGCGCTGGGTGACTATGTCGTGGGGCCCAGCCACATCATGCCCACCGGGCAGACGGCGCGATTCTCGTCGCCCGTCAACGTCTGGGATTTCGTCAAGATCACCAGCGTGTTCGGCGTCACTGCTGCCCTGGCCCAGAGGATCAGCCCGGCAGGGATTCGCCTGGCCGAGGAGGAAGGCCTCACCGCCCACGCGCGCGCCATGCGCCTGCGCCTGAACTATGTCGAAGGAGAAGAGCGATGACCGCACCGC
Organism: Anaerolineae bacterium; assembly: GCA_040768605.1. Lineage (GTDB taxonomy): Bacteria > Chloroflexota > Anaerolineae > UBA1429 > UBA1429 > JAAZBY01. The sequence goes on from JAXGMP010000005.1 coordinate 93,022, forward strand.
TGGACGTCGCGGCCCTGCTGGGCGCCCGCGTGCGCGGCCTGGCCGAGTACGCGCCCGAACCGCTGGAGGTCGTGTCGCGGAGGCTGGGCCTGCCGGTGGAGCGCCTGGCCAAGCTGGACGCCAACGAGAATCCCTACGGCCCCACCCCGCGCGCGCTGGAGGCCCTGCGCGCCTACGGGGCGTATCATCAGTATCCTGACGCGGTCAGCCGGGACCTGCGCGCCGCCCTGGGGGGCTATCTGGGCGTCGACCCCGCGCAGATCGTGGTGGGGAACGGCTCCGACGAGCTGATCGACCTGCTGCTCAAGCTGTTCCGGCCACATGCCGAGGGCGGCGGCGTCGCCCAGGTGATCGACTGCCCGCCCACCTTTGGCATGTACCAGTTCTACGCCGTGACCAACGACCTGGAGGTGGTCTCCATCCCGCGACGGGCCGACTTTGCGCTGGACGTGGCGGCCATCGAGGCGCTCTGTGCGGCGGATCCCCGGCCGCGCATCCTCTTCCTGGCCTCGCCGAACAACCCTGACGGCCTGCTGCTGCCCGACGCCGACCTCGCGCGGGTCCTGGCGTTACCGCTGGTCCTGGTGCTGGACGAGGCCTACGTCGACTTTGCGCGGGCCTCGCGCGTCGGCCTGGTGGCCCAACACGAGAACCTCATCGTGCTGCGCACCTTCAGCAAGTGGGCTGGGCTGGCCGGGCTGCGGGTGGGCTATGGCGTGTTCCCCGCGGCGCTGATGTCGGCGCTGTGGCGGCTCAAGTCGCCCTACAACGTGAACTGCGCCGCCCAGGTCGCCGCACTGGCCACCCTGAAGGACATGGACGAGGCGCAGCGCCGCGTGCGCCTGCTGGTGGCCGAGCGCGACCGGCTCCTGGCCGGGATCGCCCGCCTGCCGCGCCTGCGGGCGCTTCCTAGCGACGCCAACTTTCTTCTGCTGGACGCCGCGGAGATCGGCGTGCCCACCCTGCGGCAGGCCATGGAAGCCCGCGGCCTGATCTTGCGCTACTATGGCGGGGGCCTGGCGCGTTACGTGCGCATCAGCGTCGGCACCCCTGCCCAGAACGACGCGGTCCTGGACGTCCTGCGAAGCCTGACCCCTTAGGAGGGCACCATGAACGCTGCACGCCGCATAGAGCTGGCCCGCCAGACCGGCGAGACGGACATTCGCCTGACCCTGGACCTGGACGGGCAGGGGCGTTGGAACATCGACACCGGCGTCCCCTTCTTCGACCACATGCTGTCGCACGTGGCCGTCCATGGGCTGCTGGACCTCGACCTGGTCTGCCGCGGAGATATTGCCGTGGACGCCCACCACACCGTCGAGGACGTCGGCATCGTCCTGGGGCAGGCCCTGGCCCAGGCCCTGGAGGACAAGCGCGGCATCGCCCGCTATGGCCAGATGCTCCTGCCCATGGATGAGGCACTGGCCCTGGTGGCGCTCGACTTTTCGGGGCGGGGGCTGCTGGTGTTCGACGTGCCCCTGCCGGCCCAAAAGGTGGGCACCTTTGACGCCGAGCTGACCCCCGAGTTCCTGCGCGCCCTGGCGCACAACGCCGGGATGACCCTGCACGTCCGCCTGCTGGGCGGCACCAACACCCATCACATCATCGAGGCGGTGTTCAAGGCCCTGGGCCGCGCCCTGGGCCAGGCAGTGGCATACGACCCGCGCCGCCAGGGGATCGCCTCCACCAAGGGGGTCCTGTAGGGATGCTGGCCGTGGTGGACTATGGCGTGGGCAACCTGCACAGCGTCGAGATGGCTTTCCGCCGCCTCGGCGTCGCCGTGCGGGTGACCTCTGCACCGGAGGAGGTCCGCCGCGCCGAGGCACTGGTTCTCCCGGGCGTGGGCGCCTTTGGCGACGCCATCGCCAACCTGCGCGCCCTGCGCCTGGAGGAGGACCTGCTCGCCGCCATCCGTGACGGCCTCCCCTTCCTGGGCATCTGCGTCGGCCTGCAGCTCCTGTTCGAGGTCAGTGAGGAGCTGGGCGAGCACCGCGGCCTGGGCGCCCTGGCGGGGCGCGTGCGCCGCTTTGGGCCCGGGCTCACCGTGCCGCACATGGGCTGGAACCAGGTCCATCAGGCCCGCCCGACGCCGCTCTGGCGCGACCTGCCCGACCACGCCTACGCCTATTTCGTCCACTCGTACTATGTGGAGCCGGCGGACCAGACCGTGGTGGCCGCTACCACCGACTATGGCATCGACTATGCCTCGGCGGTGGCCCGCGGCAACCTGTACGGCATCCAGTTCCACCCAGAAAAGAGCCAGGAAGTCGGCGAGCGCATCCTGCGCAACTTTGCGGCCCTGGCCGGCCTGAGGGAGGCGGCATGATCGTATACCCGGCCATCGACCTGCGCGGCGGGCGCTGCGTGCGCCTGCGCCAGGGAGACTTGCAGCAAGAGACCGTCTTTGCCGATGACCCCGTCCTGGCGGCGCGCCGCTGGGCCGCCGAGGGCGCCGAATGGCTCCACGTCGTGAACCTGGACGGCGCCGTGGGCCGCTCCGGAGAGGCCAACCTCGCCGCCCTGCGCCGCATCCGCGCCGCGGTGGACCTGCCCATCCAGTTCGGCGGCGGCCTGCGCACGCCGGAAGACATCGACCTCGTGCTCGGCCTGGGCGTCAGCCGGGCCATATTGGGCACCGTCGCCGTCCGGCAGCCGGAGGTCGTCAAGGAGGCGTTGGCCCGCCACGGCGCGGAGCAGGTTATCGTGGGGATTGACGCGCGCGACGGGCGCGTGGCTATCCACGGCTGGCTGGACGTGTCGGACGTCGACGCCGCGGAGCTCGGCCGGCGCATGAAGGGCCTGGGCGTGACGCGCGTCGTCTACACCGACGTGGCCCGCGACGGGATGCTCGAGGGGCTGAACGTGGCCAGCACCGTCGCGCTGGCCCGCCAGACCGGCCTGCGCGTCATCGCCTCGGGCGGGGTGGCCTCGCTCGAAGACCTGGCCCTGCTCGCGGCCCACACCGCCGACGGCGTGGACGGCGTGATCATCGGCATGGCCCTGTATCAGGAACGTGTACGCCTGGCGGAGGCTATCGCGCTCTTAAGTGAGACGCCGCCCGCCTAGGGACACGCATCATGGGAGGCACAACGGCTATGTTGGCCAAACGGATCATCCCCTGCCTGGACGTGATGAACGGGCGCGTGGTCAAAGGCGTCCAGTTCACCGAACTGCGCGACGCCGGCGACCCGGTCGAACAGGCCGCGGTCTACAGCCAGGAGCGCGCCGACGAGCTGGTCTTCCTCGACATTACCGCCTCGCACGAGGGGCGTGACATCGTCGCGACCATGGTGCGGCGGGTGGCGGAGGCCATCACCATCCCCTTTACCGTCGGCGGCGGCCTGCGGACGGCCGATGACCTGCGTGCGGTCCTGCTGGCCGGCGCCGACAAGACGGCCATCAACAGCGCCGCGGTCCGCACGCCGGGGCTCATCGACGAGGGCGCCAGGCGCTTCGGCTCGCAGTCGATCGTGGTGGCCATAGACGTCAAGCGGGAAGAGGACGGCCGCTACCAGGTGTACATTAGCGGTGGCAGGGTCGCCACCGGCCGCGAGGCCTTGGCCTGGGCGCGCGAGGTCGAGGCGCGCGGCGCCGGCGAGATCCTGCTCACCAGCATGGACAACGACGGCACCCAGGCCGGCTATGACCTGGGGATCACCCGCGCCGTGGCCGAGGCAGTATCGATCCCGGTGATCGCCTCGGGCGGGGCCGGCAGCCTGGAGAGCTTTTACGACGTCCTGACCGAGGGGAAGGCCAGCGCGGCGCTGGCCGCCTCGCTCTTTCACTTCCGGCAGCTGAGCGTTGGCCAGGTAAAGAACTACCTGCGTGAGCGCGGCCTGCCGATACGCCCGTAGGAGGAGGCGGACCATGGAGATGGATCTGCCAGCGGTGCCGATCGAGGGCCTCCGCTGGGACGCGCGGGGCCTGCTGCCGGCCGTCATCCAGGACGCCGCCTCGCAGCAGGTGCTGATGGTCGCCTGGATGAACCGCGCCGCGCTCGCGCGCACCCTGCGCGAGGGCCAAGTGTGGCTGTGGAGCCGCTCCCGCGAGGAGCTCTGGCACAAGGGCGCCACCTCGGGCAACACCCAGGCCGTCCGCGAGATCCGCGTCGACTGCGACGCCGACACCCTGCTCCTCTTGGTGGACCCCGCCGGCCCGGCCTGCCACACCGGCGCCACGTCCTGTTTCTTCCGGGCCCTGCGGCCCCCCGAGCGCGAGGAGGACCTGTGAGCGACACCATCGAAACCCTGAGCGCCACCATCCGTGACCGCCTGGCGCACCCGCGCGAGGGCTCCTACACCTGCCGGCTGCTCGCCGCCGGCCGCCTGGAGATCCTCAAGAAGGTCGGTGAGGAAGCGGTCGAGGTGGCCCTGGCTGGGGCCATGCAGGATGACGACCGCGTGTTGTACGAGTCCGCCGACCTCGTTTATCATCTTCTCGTGATGCTGGCTGAGCGCGGTCTACGCTGGGAAGACGTCGAGGCGGAACTGCGCCGCCGCTTTCACTGAGGAACCTGCCAGGGGAAAGGCAACCTGACATGGGCAATACGCCGACTTGGCCGCCGGGGATCCGCGCCATTCTGTTTGACCTGGATGGCACCCTGATCGCGACCTCCAACCGCTGGGGAGATCTCCTCGGTGAGGCGCTGGACGGCCTCAAGATCCTGCCCAGGCGGCTGGATGCCCGCGCCCTGGGGCGCCGGCTGGTACTGGCCGCCGAGATGCCCATGAACTATGCCGTGGCCGCGCTCGAGCGGCTGGGCATCGCCCGGGCCCTGCAGGGCCTGGGCGACCGGGTGCGCCGGTCACGCGGGGTGGCCACCCGGGCAGACAGCGCCCTGCTCGAGGGCGCCGGGGCTATGCTGCAGGGCCTGCACGGGTACTATCTCCTGGCGATCGTGACGACGCGGGCGCGCCGCGACACGGAGGTCATCCTGGCGCGGGCCGGCTTGGCTGACCTCTTCCCGGTGGTGGTCACGCGGCAGGACGTCTGGTTCATGAAGCCGCACCCGCAGCCGGTGCGGCGCGCCGCGGCGCGGCTGGGCGTCTCGCCGGAGGCCTGTGCCATGGTCGGTGACACGGTGATGGACATGCGCGCAGCGCGGAGCGCGGGCGCCTACGCCGTCGGCGTTCTCAGCGGGGTAGCCCGCCGTGAGGAGCTGGAGCGGGCCGGCGCCCAGATGGTGCTGGAGCAAGCCGCCGACCTGGGCGCGCTCCTGAGGGTCGCGGAGGCACCTGAGCAGGCGGGGTAGAGCGCAGTCTGCGGCGCCCGGGCAGACCCGGCAAGCGAAAGGGACAAAGAACGGAGGGGGTGCCCTGTGGCACCCCCCTCCGCGCGTCCTGCCCAGCCCCTACTTGATGTACTCGCTCCCCTGCAGCGCGGGCGCGATCACCTCTGTGGGGATCTCGAACTCCACCACGCCCATGAACCCGGGGGCCACCTCGTACTCGTCAAAGACGATCACCAACTTGCTATCGGCATTGATGTAGAACTCTTGGTCAGCGGCGATCTCGCGGAAGCCCGCCGGATCGTCCTCCCCCAGAAAGTACACCTTTTCCTCGCTAGCGGCCATCTGCGCCTTCATCTCTTCGCGGATGTAGGTGCTGATGGTCTGCACGTAGCTATCATCCTTGAACAGGCCGGGCAGCGTCAGCAGCAGGCCACGCTCGGTGTCGATGTTGTCATAGTCCACGCTCTCGGCGCCCGAGGCCATGACCTCTACCACCCAGTGCTCGATGACCAGGAGCGGCCCGTTCTGCACCTTGACGATGTAGCCCGCGTCGAGCGCCTTGTGCGCCAGTTGCCCGTTGGTCAGGCCGCCGATCTCCTCCATGAACTGCGCATAGCGCTGTTCGGCCTCGGCGCGGTACTTGTCGTTCAGGCTCTCCTGTAGAGACGTGTCGCCCATCCCCTGAATCTCGGGAACCTCGATATTGACCTCGTAGGCCTGCTCCTCGCTGGAGGCCGCCAGACGCGTAAAGGTCAGCACCTGGACGATAGGCCCCAGGACGGGGACGTCCTCCAACGACTGGGCCAGGGTAGGCACGGCATTGATCGCCGCGACGAACATAAAGACGGCCACAGCGGTCACCATTGCCGCGCTGCGCAGCCAGATCAGAGGCCGGCGCGGGGCGGGGGGATTGCTCGCGATTGCTTTGCGCATCACAGTGTCCAACTCCTTGGGGATATCAATCTTGGCGTATTCTTTTTGAAGCTCGCGGAGGCGCTGCTCATTCACAGGCTGTGTCTCCTTTTGTAGTGGCTGTTTGCTCATCAAGGTCTATCCTGAGCATCTTGAGGGCCCTGTACAGCCTCGATTTGACGGTGCTCACGTTCTGGCGCAGTACCGCGGCGGTCTCGGCGATGGTCATCTCCTCGAGGAAGCGCAGGATGACGATGATGCGCAGCTGGTCGGGCAGGCGGGCCAACGCCTCCTGCAGGTCGAGGTTGGGGTAGCGATCCGCCTGACCCCGGTCTACCGGCTCCATGTCGTCCATGTACACCACGCGCTTGCGCTTGCGGGTATAGTCGATGGCCGTGTGCACCAGGATCCGGTAACACCAGGTAGCCATCGCCGCGGGGTCCCTCAGTTTGCCGCGCTTCCGCAGGGCCTTGACGGCCGCCTCCGAGACGATGTCGAGGGCATCCGCCTCACTGCGCGCGTAGGTGTACGCGACGCGGTAAAAGCGCTCTCTGTTCTCCCATAGGTATTGCTCCAGCTGTGTGTTTGCTGACACCAACCGCTCGCTCCTTCTTGGTCTGTAAGGGCCCTTACATAGGATAGACGTTTGAGCGCCTCGAAAAGACGACGAAAAGGAGAGGATCTTTCCGCCCGATCTGCCCACTGGGTAGGCCGCGCTGGGCAGCGCGTGCCGGATGGATCGGGTGCTCCCGCGACGAGTGCCGGGGAAGAAGAACGCCCCACCGGTGAGGGTGGGGCGCGGTCAGGTGTGGGAGGTGCTGTGTGGACTCTGCCATCCCGGCTGGCGGAGGAGTTCCCGCCGGCCCAGAAGCAGCATGCGAAGGCCTAGTCCTCCTCGGCCAGGACTTCGGCGATCTCTTCCGGCTCGCCCTCGGCGTTGATCCGCCATAGCTTGTCGCCCGACTCCACGCGGTTCACGTAGAGGATGCCGTCCAGGTGGTCCCGCTCGTGCTGGAAAGCCTGGGCCGTAAAGCCGCTGACCTTGTAGCGCACGTTCTTGCCGTTGAGGTCCTGCCCCTTCATCAGCACCTCGGTGGCCCGCCTGACCACGCCGCGGTAGCCGGGCACCGAGAGGCAGCCCTCCTCCATCTCCTCCTCCCCGCGAGACCGGACGATCTCGGGGTTTACCAGGACATACTCCCTGGCCGGCTCGATCAGTTCGCCGTCGTCGTCATAATCGGCCGGGATGCCCACCACAAAGAGCCTCTGCAGCACGCCGATCTGCGGCGCGGCCAGGCCCACCCCCTGGGCGGCATACATCGTCTCGAACATGTCGGCGACGAGGTCCTTGAGCGCATCACCAAACTGGTGCACTTTTTTTGACTTGGCCCGCAGGAGGGGATCCTCCGCGGTGAGAATGCGTCTTACAGCCATGATCCCATCCGTCTACTAGTATCTGGCTCGGGAACGTACCTGGGTACACACCATTATAGCCCCGCGCAGGGGCACCTGTCAAAACATACCACAGTAAGTTGCTCTTGTTCTTCTGGTTCCGGGCCTTGGCACCCGTCCGAGGCGCCCGTATAATGGGCACTACTCATCGGAGGCGCCATGGTTCCCCAGGTATCACTCATCTGCACCGTCTACAACGAAGCGTCGTCGATCGGCGGCCTGCTCGACTCGCTGGCCCGCCAGACGCGCCTGCCCGACGAGGTCGTCATCGTCGACGGGGGCTCTACCGACGGCACCCTGGAAACCCTCCAGGCGCGGGCCGTGAGCGGTTCCCTGCATATGGTGGTCCTCTCGCGGCCGGGGCTCAACATCTCCGAGGGGCGCAACGCCGCCATCGCCGCGGCGTCTGGCCAGATCATTGCCGTCACCGACGCGGGGGTACGCCTGGAGCCCGACTGGCTGGAGCACCTCGTGGCCCCCTTTAGCCAGGATCGCGCGCCCGACGTGGTCAGCGGCTTCTTCCTGGCTGACCCGCGCAGCACCTTCGAACGGGCCCTCGGCGCCATCACGCTGCCCCGCATGCAAGAGATCGACCTGGCCTCCTTCCATCCTTCGTCCCGCTCGGTGGCCTTCCGCCGCTCTGCCTGGGAACAGGTGGGCGGCTACCCCGAGTGGCTCGACTATTGCGAGGACCTGGTGTTCGACTTTGCCCTGCGGGATGCCGGCCTGCGCTTCGCCTTTGCGCCGGCCGCGCTGGTGCACTTTCGCCCGCGCACCAGCCTGCGCGCCTTTTACCGGCAGTACTACCGCTATGCCCGCGGTGACGGCAAGGCCAACCTGTTCGCGCTGCGGCACCTGATCCGCTACGCCACCTATCTGCTGGCCGCGCCGCTCCTGGTGGGCCTGGCCCTGCGGCACAGCCCCTGGTGGTGGCTGGCCGTGGCCGCTGGGGTGGTGGGCCTGCTGCGCACACCCTTCGCGCGCTTGGCCCCCTGGCTGCGCGGCGCGCCGTTGGGCGAAAAGGTCGCCCTGCTGGCCTGGGCGCCCGTTATCCGCGTGACGGGGGACGTCGCCAAGATGCTCGGCTACCCGGTCGGCGTCGTGTGGCGAGGGCAGCACGCGCCCGCAGAGCCCTGGGCGCGGCGCGCCTGGTAGGCCGGAGAGGCCGCGGCTAGTCCCGCGGGCGCGGCCATGCTATAATGGCCCGTATCAGAGCAAGCCGGGGAGGTGGGGGACCGGGGTTGCCATGCTGGATCTAGCCATCGTCATCGTCAACTATAACACCCGGAACGAGCTGCGCGACTGCCTGACCTCGATCGCTGGCAGCGAGACGCCCTTTTCCTACCGCGTGATCGTGGTGGACAACCACTCCTCCGACGGCAGCGTGGAGATGGTCCGCCAGGAGCACCCCTGGGCCGAGGTGATCGCCTCGGGCAAGAACGGCGGCTACCCGTACGCCAACAACCTGGGCCTCTATGCCGCCGGCTACGGGCTGGAGGGCGCCCCGGAAGAGTTGCCCCGCTACGCGCTGCTCCTGAACCCTGACACCGTCCTACCGCCCACGGCCCTGGCCGACATGGTCGCCTTCATGGACAAGAACCCCGACGTGGGGGCCAGCGGGCCCAAGCTCGTCCGCCCGGACGGCACGCTCGACAAGGCCTGCCGGCGCTCCTTCCCGTCGCCGCTGGTGTCGTTCACGCACATGTCCTACCTGGACCGGCTGTTCCCCCGCAGCCCCTACCTGGCCCGCTACAACCTCACCTACCTGGACGAGGATCGCCAGGCCGACGTCGACGCCCTGGTGGGCGCCTTTATGCTCATCCGGCGCGAGGCGCTGGAAGAGGCCGGCCTGCTCGACGAGGCCTTTTTCATGTACGGTGAGGACCTGGACCTCTGCTACCGCATCGTGGAGCGGGGCTGGCGCATCGTCTATAACCCCGCGGTGGTGGTGTTGCACATCAAAGGGGCCTCTTCGCGCAAGGCCGGCAGCCGCGTCGTCGTGGCGTTCTATGAGGCCATGCGCATCTTTCACCGCAAGCACTACCGCGCGCACACCTTTTTCCTGCTGAACTGGGCCATCGAAGCGGCCATTACCATCATGCAGTGGCTGGCCGTCCTGCGCGAGCGGCTGCGCCCCCCGGCGCGCCAACGCGCGGCCACGGCCTAGGCGGTGTAGTGTGTCCAGCAGATTGCGCCTATCGCTGACCGTTCTGACCGTAACGGTAGACTCGCTGGCTGCGGCGGCCGGGTTCTACCTCGCCTACCGCCTGCGCGAGGCCATCCCCTTCCCCTCGCCGCTGCGCCTGGGCCCCTTTCGCGGTTATTTGGGCCTGCAGGCGCTGTACGTGGCCAGCCTGATCACCGTCTTTTTCTTCTACCGCCTGTACCACCCGCGGCGGGGGCAGTCGCGCATCGACCTGTTCACCTCGCTCCTGTCGGCCATCTCCATCGGCACCATCCTGGCCATCTCCCTCTCGTACCTGCTCACCCAGGCGGAGGCGCTGCTGACCCGCGGCGCCGTGATCTATGGCCTCTTTTCCACCATCGTCCTGGTGGGCCTCGGACGGCTGCTGGTGGGGCGCGTCGAGCAGGAGGTGCGCATCCGCCATCCGGAGCGGCTGCTTTTGATCGGCACCGGTGAAGTGGCCCGCATGATCCTGCAAAAGACGGTCCAGTCGCCCCAGCTGGGCTACCGGGTGATCGGCTTTGTGGACGGCAACTCGGGCCTGACCGAGGTGGCCGGCCTGCCGGTTCTGGGCGCGCGCGGAGACCTGCGCGAGATCGTCGCCGAGCACGAGGTGGAAGAAGTCATTATCGCCCTGCCGGAGGCCTCGCACGACGAGCTGCTGGACATGATCCAGGCCTGTGAGACGGCCCACGCCTCGGTGCGCATCTTCCCGGACCTCTTTCAGATCATCGCCTCGGAGGTCTCCATCGGCGACCTGGACGGCCTGCCGATGCTGGCCGTGCGCGACGTGGCGCTGCGCGGCTGGAAGCTCTCCGTCAAGCGGGCCATGGACATCGCTGTGAGCGGCCTGGGGCTGGTGATCCTATCGCCGGTCTTGCTCCTGGTGGCGCTCCTGGTCAAGCTGGGCTCCAAGGGGCCGGTGCTGTACACGCAGGTGCGCGTGGGGCTGGACGGCCGGCCCTTCGAGATGATCAAGTTCCGCTCGATGCGGGTGGACGCCGAGGCCGCCTCGGGCCCGGTGTGGGCCAGCGAAGACGATCCCCGCCGCACGCGGCTGGGCACCTTCATGCGCAAGACCTCCATCGACGAGCTGCCGCAGCTGGTGAACGTCCTCGTGGGGGATATGAGCCTGGTGGGCCCGCGGCCCGAGCGGCCGGTGTTTGTGGACCAGTTCCGCCAGGTGGTGCCGCGCTACATGGAGCGGCACAAAGAAAAGGCGGGGATGACGGGCTGGGCGCAGGTGAACGGCCTGCGCGGGGACACGTCGATCATCGAGCGGACCAAGTACGATCTGTACTACATTGAGAACTGGTCGCTGTTGTTCGACCTAAAGATCATCGTGCGGACCTTCATGAACGCGCTCCGCGGGGACCGGAACGCGTACTGAGGGAGGGCCACAGATGGAGGGCGAGCGGGCCGCGGCGGGGACGGACGTACCCAGAATGGGTACATGTGTACCCATTCTGGGTACGAAGCTGCCCGGCGCGCCCCTGGCCGAGGCGCTGTTTGGGTTTTGATCCCCATCCGGTCCGAAGACCGGATGCGACGTGCCGACATGCCGGTGCCGATGACCGACGATACCGGGTTTCAATCCCCATCCGGTCCGAAGACCGGATGCGACACCTCCCTGGCGCGCGGATCGGCCGCCGGTACCTCGTTTCAATCCCCATCCGGTCCGAAGACCGGATGCCACGTGTGGCCGCGAATCCCAACGGTTACGGCTATATGTTTCAATCCCCGTCTGGTCCGAAGACCGGATGCGACGTCGCCGCGCGCGAATGATAGTTGAGCGTACCCACCTTGTTTCAATCCCCATCCGGTCCGAAGACCGGATGCGACGTCGCCTGCTGGCCCGTCCAGCAGAGCTCGACTATTGCGTTTCAATCCCCATCCGGCCCGAAGACCGGATGCGACGCCAGCTCGATAACGTCCCCGCATTCGTTGAGGCGGTTTCAATCCCCATCCGGTCCGAAGACCGGATGCCATCACGAGACGCGCACACCCGCGCACCCGCCCCACGCACCGGTTTCAATCCCCATCCGGTCCGAAGACCGGATGCGACCCTCCTTGCAAAGCAATCTTTGTGAACCCTACAGGTTTCAATCCCCATCCGGTCCGAAGACCGGATGCGACGCGACATTGGCACGGGCGGAGCGGGCGTAGTGACGAAGTTTCAATCCCCATCCGGTCCGAAGACCGGATGCGACGCTATTGGGGCTTCGTTTATCGCATAACCGTGGTGGAGTTTCAATCCCCATCCGGTCCGAAGACCGGATGCGACGTGAGCGCCGAGGCGCAGATCGCCAGAGCCGTCACGGGTTTCAATCCCCATCCGGTCCGAAGACCGGATGCGACGTGCAGGTCTACGCCGACGTGCCCACCACGGACGGCGTGTTTCAATCCCCATCCGGTCCGAAGACCGGATGCGACTTGCCTCCACGGTGCCCCTCCTCAGTTGGCCCGTTTGTTTCAATCCCCATCCGGTCCGAAGACCGGATGCGACCCACCACGCACAGCGAGTACAGCAGCAGCGCCAGGTTTCAATCCCCATCCGGTCCGAAGACCGGATGCGACCTCGCCACCGCGGTCCGCTGCGAAGTTGCGGTGCGGTTTCAATCCCCATCCGGTCCGAAGACCGGATGCGACCCGCTGCGGGGCCTGACGGGATTCACGCGAACCGGCCGTTTCAATCCCCATCCGGTCCGAAGACCGGATGCGACTGGAGGCGTCGCTGTAGCTCCTCCTGGCCCATGTTCGTGTTTCAATCCCCATCCGGTCCGAAGACCGGATGCGACGGCCGTGACCCGCCGGGCCACGGCGCTCGAGTTCGTGTTTCAATCCCCATCCGGTCCGAAGACCGGATGCGACTCGCGTTGTGCGGTAACAGTCCGTATATGGCGCGTGTTTCAATCCCCATCCGGTCCGAAGACCGGATGCGACAGCTCACACAGGAGCGGCTAGGCCGGCTAGCGGGGTTTCAATCCCCATCCGGTCCGAAGACCGGATGCGACTCGGTCAGCTGTCTACGGACGAACTACGCTGGGTCGTTTCAATCCCCATCCGGTCCGAAGACCGGATGCGACTTGCCGTACACGCGTGGACGTGGGCGGGGCTGATGTGTTTCAATCCCCATCCGGTCCGAAGACCGGATGCGACGCTACTCCCTCGCGGGGCAGAAGCAGCACCTCGAAGTTTCAATCCCCATCCGGTCCGAAGACCGGATGCGACCGGCGCTCCGTTCCTCGTCCTCGATCTCGTGTCCCTCGTTTCAATCCCCATCCGGTCCGAAGACCGGATGCGACGAGGACCCAGGCGGGCACGTGGGCCTGGCCGCGGAGGTTTCAATCCCCATCCGGTCCGAAGACCGGATGCGACTCCTGTGCGTGGTTTGGTTTTGCGAGATGCAATCCTAGTTTCAATCCCCATCCGGTCCGAAGACCGGATGCGACCTTATAGAGATGGCCCCCTCATCCTGCATATAGGGTTTCAATCCCCATCCGGTCCGAAGACCGGATGCGACCGGTTATGCGCGCCGCGGTCGCGGCGATGGCCCGCGTTTCAATCCCCATCCGGTCCGAAGACCGGATGCGACTCCCGTAGCGGTCTGAGGCGTCCACTGTCGTATGGAGTTTCAATCCCCATCCGGTCCGAAGACCGGATGCGACGGTCTGGCGGTAGCGGACGACGGCCCAGGCGAGCACGTTTCAATCCCCATCCGGTCCGAAGACCGGATGCGACGGCACCAGGTGCCGTTTTTGCGGCCTTGCACGCCTCCCAAGCCCCTGCGCAGGGCCGCAAGAGCAGTTCGGCAGCCTCCTCACCCCCTTCCCACCCCCAATACGGAGCGCAGAAGCCCCCGACGGCCCGCCCCGCGCGCTCTACTGGCTCGCTTCAGGCCGCGCGACGGCCTGTCTCCGCCCGCTTCCTGCGCGAACCCCCCGGCTTTCTGCCACCGCCAGGGGTCCGCGCGGTCACACGATCAGCGCCTCGTGCAGGTCGAGTTCCAGCTGCCTGCCGAGCACTTCCAGGTACTGCTGCCGGGGCTCGCGCAGCCTATAGATGCGCAGACTGTCCTCGGTGGCGTCGATCACCTTTTCCAGACGGTGCCGAAGCCGCACGAGATCGGCAGGCTCGAGGGTGCACTCGAACACCGACTTTTGCACGCGTTGCCCAAACCCCTCGCACACCTTCGCCACTCGGCGCAGTCTCCGCCTGCCCTTGGCCGTCTCTGTGCTCACATCATAGGTCACCAGGATCTCCATGCCCCCGTTCCTTTCTCGGCAGCCCCCGGTAGCCCTATCGGTATAGAAAGGGCGGGTAGTGCTCCAAGTCTCCCCGGAGGTATCGCGCTAGAAGCCTGGCCTGAGCGTGCGGCACAAGGCCCAGAGGGATCTCCTGCTTCAGCACACGGTGTGCGACTTCTACCTCCTTTCGTCGTTGGTATTCGCCGATCACGGTGCGTCGGCCCCCCTCAGTCAGGCTCACCGCGCCGTCAGGCGTCGTCTCAAACGACTCAGCGGTCAGTTGCCTCCGGTTCACCAGAGTCAGCGCCAGGCGGTCGGCCAGCACCGGCCTCAGCTCCTCCATCAGGTCGAGGGCCAGCGCGGGCCGACCCGGGCGCAGGGCGTGCAGATAGCCGATCTGGGGATCCAATCCCACAGCCTCTAACGCCGCACCGCATTCGGATCGCAACAACGCGTAAAGAAACGACAGCACAGAGTTAACCGGGTCCCGCGGGGGCCTCCGCGTACGGCCCGTTGGGCCGAGAGCCTCGCGATCCGCAAGGACCATACAGCGAAATGCCTCAAAGTACGCCCGTGCCGCCTCTCCTTCGGCGCCCCGTAGTTCGTTCAGGGTCTGCAGGGCAGGGAGCCTCCCCAGGATATCGGCCAGCTGCGCGGCACGGGCAGCAAGGCCCTCGTGATCTGCAACGTCCTGGCTCTCGCGTGCTGCCCGAAGCAGAATCTGACGGCTGTTCTGAATCTTTCCCGCCACCATCTGTCGCGCTATGTGGACGGGCACCTCTGCGCTCGAGAGAGCCAGGTGCTGGGCGCGACGCAACAGGACGTTGCCCTGCACCGCCCCCTGAAGGCGCCCCAGGAAGCGACCACTCCGGCTCATCCAGACCACATCTCGCCCGTCACTTGCGCAGCGATGGATGAGCATCGGCGTGATCGTCACCCGGCCAAAGAGCACCAGGCCCTTCAGACGCAGTAACGGTGCGCGGAGAGTGATCTGCCCCTCCACACGCACGCGCACCGCGTCTCCATCCAACTGGAGGAGCGCCCCCTGGGTCTGCACGTACAACACGTTCAGCAGCTGATGCGTCATTCGTCCACCACCCGGAACAGCACGCTCTGAAACCCCCTTAGGCGGTCAGGTTGCGCGACGACGTCCGGCACACACGCATCCTGCAGTGAACAGAGCCTGCAGCGGCTGTCTGTGGCCGGAGGCGGCAGTTCAGTCCTCATCAGCAGCTCTCTCACCTCCTCAATCACCTTCTGCGTGCGCTCACGCAGGGGATCCAGCAGCACCTCATGGCGCCGCCTCGTCTGGTAGTAGTAGATGGCCCCCCGCGGCACGGGCACCCCCAGCATCTCCTCGAGACAGAGGGCCTGGGCGCACAGCTGCAGATCAGCGTGCACACCGCGGCGCTGCCCTGACTTGAGCTCGACCGGGTAGGGCCCCTCGCTCCGCAACTCCACGAGATCGGCTTTGCCGTTCAGCCGCAGCCGGCGTGACCACAGAGACAGACTGCGCAAGACACGCACATTCGCC
Organism: Anaerolineae bacterium; assembly: GCA_040768605.1. GTDB lineage: Bacteria > Chloroflexota > Anaerolineae > UBA1429 > UBA1429 > JAAZBY01. The sequence continues at coordinate 108,582 of JAXGMP010000005.1, forward strand.
TCGGTGGTCTCCAGGCCAGAATCCACTCGCTCGTGGACCAGCCTCCCCCGCACCGTGTACTCGTTCTCATCAAAGACGCGCTCCACATAGATCAGGGCACACTGGCGCGGGCAGTAGCTATAGTGCTCGATGGCCGCTAACGGTATACTGTTCTCATCTGCTCCCTCCCAGGGAGGCTCACCGCCCAGCGACGCTCCGCCCTCGGGCTCGCTCACCGCGTCTCCCTTCTACCCCACGAGGACGCTCAGGGTTAGCCCCTCCGCCAGACCGGCCTTGTCGACCGTGACCTGGTAGTCGCTGAAGGCGCGCGGGGCCTGCACGTCCGGCTTGCGCACCACCTGTACCCGGTCCAGCAGCTCGTGCGCCGGGGCGTTCCCAAGCGGATTCTCGTGGCTGAACACGTACAGCCCCCGGCAGGCCATCATTCCCCGCGCCGAGGAGCGATCCAGGTCCCACATCGACTGCAATGCCTGCCAGAAGAGATCCAGGTCCTCATCGTCGGCGCCCGATCGCCGGGCAAAGTGCGGGTTGAAGAAGACCTGCGCCCGGTATAACCCGTAGGGCACCAGCGCCTTGCGACCCATCTCGGTCCTCTTGCCCCCGGTCGCCTCAGTCCCCTCGTCGCTGACCACCACGGCGAGGTCTTCCTCCCGGGTAATGGCGATCCGCGTGATGGAGACGTCCAGCGGCACGATCGGGTCGATGGAACGTGCAAAGGTGAGCTGCAACGGCCCGCGCACCTGCCCGCAGTTCACACCCGTAGTCATGACCGCGCCAAACATGCGGATATCGTAAAAGTTGCCGCACATCCACTCGGTGGCCCGATCGGTGTCCTCCCGCTTCTGGCGCGTGCCGGTGGACTTGATGCCCAGATCGTTGTAGGCGCGCTGGTGCTTGGTGTTCAGGGCCTCGCCGCTCTGGACGTAGATCTTGAAGCGCCCCTCGTCCCCGCGGACCATGTCCACCCAGTCGCGCACCTTGCGCTTGATGGCCACGTCGGTCACCAGGCCCTGCATCGTCTCGGGGTCCACCCGTGGCAGGTTCCCGGCATCGGGGTCGCCGTTGGGGTTGCCGTCGGTCACGTCAAAGAGCAGCACGGCGTCGTGGCGGCATGTCGCCTTCTGATAGATCTCGCCAGTCATGTTATTCCTCCTCTTCGGTGGCTGTACGGTTCTCGGCCAGTTCAGCGATATCGTCCTCCGGCGTGGCCAGGCCGGCGCGCTTGCGCTCGGCGGCGGCGATGGCTGCGGAGCGGTCCTCTGCCCGCTGGTGGTAGTACCCTAGGGCGAACAAGCCCTGCTCTTCGAGGGTCAGCACGCGGGGGAACCCCGCGAGGCCCGCCTGGACCTCCTCCAGGCGGCGCTGGATGGCCCAGTAGGCGCCGGGTGTATCGCGCTGCAGCTTGGACAGATGCGGCTGCGCCCCGCGCAGCAGCCGCCCGAACACCGAGGCGGGCGCCGAAGAGGCCGTGCCGAAAAAGCGGTCGACCACGGTGGCCTTGGCCCCGGGGACGGCCAGGCGCTGTGCCTCTTCGATGACGGCTAGGAGCCGTCCGCACAGGTAGGCGGGGGAGGGGTTCTCGCGATCGAGCGTGACCATAGAGTCCTCCTTGCTGGAACGGTGCTGAGTGGCCAGCACCAACTTGATGAGTGCCGCGCGGGGCCGGGTTACGCCTTGCTCCGCACGGTTGCGGCGCACCGCCTGGTAGAGAAGCCCTGGGGGCAGCGGCGTCCCGGTCAGCGCCGCGTGCCACAGGATCTGCGGGGTGCCCGGCGGCAGTTCCTTCTGGACGTCGCGCACGGTCGTCGCCGCGAGGGCATAGATGCCCAAGGGCCGGGGCGGCTCGCCGTAGGCGCCCACAATGCGCTGGGCGTCGAACCAATCGGCCAGGCGGCGCTTGACCTCGCCCACGGTAGTGTCGATCCAATCGCGCACCACGGCGCGGCCGCCGCTCCCCGACAGGACGGCGGCGTAAAAGGCGCTTGGGTCAAGGTCGGTCGGCGATCCGCCGCGGCGGGCGGCCTCGACGAGCGCCGTCACGTCACCCGGCTGCGGCCGGTCCAGGTACTGGAGCAGTGAGAAAGAGCTCTTTTCGCGCGTCCAGAACACCAGCACCGCCCCACCGAGGTAAGCGCGCTGCGCCCGGTCTGTCAGGAGCGTGTTCAGCCCGTAGGTGAAGCGCTCGCCGCAGGTGGCGCAAGTGGGGGCGATGAGCGACTCGCGCAGCCCGTACGAGTAGAACGCATCGGCGTTCGCGGAGATGATCGCCGTGCCAGAGGGCTGCCCCCCTGGGATCCCCTTGATCTTCCCCTGCAGGCGCCTGAGCGCCGGCCGCTCGCGGCCGCAGACGACGCACGGCATCACGGGCGCCGCGTCTTGGCCCTCCGTGTCGAGGGCGTTCCGCTCTGCCCAAAAGTCCTGAACGGGCTGCAGGTCCACCGGGAAGGTGCCGTCTACCCGGAAGGTGACGTTGGCGCCCGCGTCAAAGTCCTTGGGCAGACGCAGCGCGGCAAGGGGGTGTCCCTGCAGGAACCGCAGGACGGCTGCCACGCTCGGCTCCCGGGTCTGCTTGGCGCAAGCCTCCAGCTGCTCCATATAGGCCTGGTGGCAGGCCTGGCATCGCTCCGTCCGAGAGGACTCTCTGGGCAGTCCCAGGGTGTACTCCGAGTTGTCGGACAGAAGCAGTGGCCGCAAGGCGGAGGTGCGCTGCACACGGGGCACCAGCCGCACCACTCCACGGCGCGTGCGCGGCTTGGACGGGTCGGAGTTGTCGGTCGGCTCGGGGTTGAGCAGGCGCCCCTCAGCGTCCAGCTCGATGATGTAGCGGATTGGCGATTTGGCATAGAGGATCGGAGGCATCCCCACCCTGTCCACATACTCGCTCAGTCGTTGGAGGAACATGATGCCACCTCCGCCAACGCACGCTGCGGGTAGCGGAGGATGCCCCGCTCCAGCCGTGCCTCATGGAACAGTGGGGTGCCGCGCCCCGAGCCATCGGGGGCGTAGTCTATGTCCAGCAGCATGCGGCCCAGGTTCTCGGTCAGGTCGTAGGGCAGCTCCGTGCCGTCCGGCTCGGCGAAACAGGCGGAGAACTCCCGGCAGCCCAGGTACGGCCGGTGGTAACACTGCCCCCGCCGCACCCGGCGGCGGAACTGGTCGCGGAACTTGGCCGGGTCGTGATCCACCCCCGCCGAGACGACCAGCTGGGCGCGGATGACATAGCTCACCTCGCGGAGCGCCAGGGTATGCCGCTGGGTGCGGTCGGCTGCAGCGTCGTACCCGCCGCCCTTGGCGGCCCAGCCCCGCGCGGTGCCGGCATTGGCCCGGTTGTTCACCTCATTGCGCAGGATAGAGCAGTAGTGGATGGGCCGCAGGACCCAAACCTCCTCCACCTGCCAGGCGAACTCGGGTTTCCAAAAGATCGCCTCCAGAACACCCCGCGCCGCCGACGCGGTCGGGACGGGGTAACTGACCCGCTCCACCTTCATCTCGGGCCGTGTGAAGCAGGCATAGTCACCCCACACCTTGACGCTGACCGGCGGATAGCGTTCGCTCATCGGCTCCTCCTTTCCTGCCCTTCAGACGATCAGGGCATCTGGGTCCACATCTTGTGCGCTCAGGCCGCGGACCAGGTCGTACCGCCCGCACCACTCGCCCAGGTCGTCTCCGATAGGGCTCAGCAAACCCTCTTGTGCAAAGCGCCGCGCCTCGCGTCGGCGGACGTTCACCAGGTATGGCTGCAACGCCCGCCACGCAGAGCGGCCAGGCGATCGCCCCGCGCGCAGGTCGGCGAGGAGCCTTTGCACCCAGCGCTGCTCGTCCGCGGTTCCGTAGGGCACGGCGACGCTGACCGAGTCCTCGTCGATCATCCGGAAGCTGCGGGCGACCTCGGGAAAGTTGAGGTTCCGCCGCAGGGACTGGATCTCCTCCCGGTCGGTACTGACTGTATCAAAGAGCCTCTCAAAGTAGACCGTTGCGGCGTCGGCGGCGTTCGGGTCGACCTTCCCCGCCCCGAGCACGGCCCTCGTGATATCTGTGGCCGTACGATAGGCGCCCGCGGGCACCCCGCCCTCCGACGGCCGGAACACCACCACTCTGCCGCGGGCGAGGCGTCCCTCGCGGTTACAGCGACCGGCGGCCTGGATGATCGAATCGAGCGGCCCGAGGGCCCGGAAGACCGCGGGAAAGTCGAGATCGACCCCCGCCTCGACGACCTGGGTCGACACCAGGCGACAGGGCCGGCCCGCTTGCAGGCGGGCCCGCACCTCGGCAAGCACCCGGCGGCGGTGCTCTCCGCAGAGCAGCGTCGATAGATGGAGGGCGTCGGGGTCCTGCAGCGCATCCAGCACGGCGAGGGCATCCTTGCGGGTGTTGAGGACGACGAGGACCTGCGGCTCGGCCCGCAGTGAAGCGGCAAGACCCTCCCAGGTCAGGGGTGGGTCAATCTGCCACTCGTACAGAACGCGCTGCAGAGAGCCGAAGAAGCGTTCCGGCTGCGGCACGATCTCGGAGGCCTCCAGGCCGCCAAAGGCCGGGATTGATGCAAAGGCGGGCTGGGTGGCCGTGGAAAAGACGACTGAGGAATGGTAGCTGCGGGCTAGTTCCGCCAGACCGTCCAGGATCGGCGTCAGAAGGTGCGGAGGCAGGGCCTGGGCCTCATCGAGCAGAATCACGCTGTTGGCCAGGCGATGTAGCTTTCGCGCCCGGGACGGGCCGTCTGCAAACAGGCTTTCGAAGAGCTGGACCGTCGTGGTGACGATGATGGGCGCATCCCAGTTCTCGGCGGCCAGCCGTTGCCACAAGACCGGCGAGGGAACGGCGTCATCGTCGGCGGCGGGTGCCGTTACCCCGCTGTGGTGTTCCAGCACCACTGGGTCGCCTGGCGTGGTCTCAAAGATGCTCCGGTAGACGTCGGCGGTCTGCTCGGTGATGCTGATATAGGGGATAGCCAGGATGATGCGCTCCTGGCCGTTTCGCAGCGCGTGGCGCAGGGCAAAGCCCATTGCCGAGCGGGTCTTGCCACCGCCAGTGGGGACGGTCAACCGGAAGAGACCCGGCTCACGTTCGGCCGCGGCCAGGCAGGCTCCGTAGATGGCATGGCGCGCCCGGTTCACGGGGCTGTCGTCCCGTCCCGATAGGGCCTGCTGCGAACGCTCGAACCGCTGCCATAGCTCGCGGAGAGACGCGGCCGGGGTTCGCGCCGCGGCCCGCTGCCCTTGGAAGTGCGCTTCAGTGTCCAGGTAGTCCGCGTCTACCAGTGCAGAGAACAGGAGGCGTAGGAAGAGATCGGCCGCCAGCGGGTCAGTTTGGGCGCGCTCTGGCAGGCTGAAGGAAGTGGGGACACCGATCTGGGCAAAGAGGGCCTGAGCAGCCTGCAGCGCCGCCCGAGTCCCCTGGGTAGCGGCGTGCTCCTGCAGCCAGGCAGTGAACTCCGCCGGGGTACGGAGGCCGCCGTGATGCGCCTGTATCAGCAGGGCCAAGAGGCCAAGGCGTTCCTTCGCGAGGAGGGCTCCGGCAGCCTTGTGGTCGGGGCCATGCCCTCGTCGGGCCTGATCTGCCTCGGAAGCCAGCAGGTAGGCCTGGAAAGCAGGGTCCATCTTCCCGACGTCGTGCCACAGGCCGAGAGCGCGCCCCACTTGCTGGGCGCCCAGGGGCTCGCAGAAGGCGGAACACAGATCAGCAACGGAGAGAAGGTGGTCCAGCAGCGCTTGACGCCGCCCCTCGGCGTTGCGAGAGTGAGCGAAAGTCATGGCCGTTCTCCTCGCTGCGGTACGGGACGATCATGTGCGCGGCGCGTGCCCCTACTGGCCCAGCGGCCCGGCGGGCATTCCGCACTGGCCACAACCTTACTATACACTTGTCAGCGACAGGTCCTGTCGCGCCGACGCCGCGCGTCCGCCCAGCGGGCTCCACCCATCTGGGTAACCGACCCCACCAACAGCAAAGGGGGCCGTCTTCCCGCGCGGGCGCGCGGGAACACCAGCCCCCCCTCCCTGGTGCCTCACTGCACTACAGTATACTGGCTCCCCCGACAGCCGGGCAAGCCCCTCCCCCCTCAGCCCACGTAGACCAGCCGCCCCTCCACATGCCGCGCGGCGTTCTGATGGTTCCGCAGGTACTCCTCCAACACCTGCTGGCCCGACGTCGTCACCACCTTGTGCGCCCCGGCCAGCAGCTCCTCGTGCGCGATGCTCAGGTAGCGCGCCGCGTTGCGGTACTGGTAATCCTGCAGGGCCAGGGTGTAGGTGGCCCCGTCCTCCACCGGCTGGCCACCCACCATCAGCGACACCAGGCAGCGCTCCCCCTCCGAGTAGACCGCCTGCACCCCGGCGTTCACCTGGTAGCACTCCCCCTCACCGGTGCGGTTCTCCGCACGCATAAAGTGGGCAAAGGCCCGCTTCAGCGCCGCCCCGCTCACCTCGTGCCGGGTGATCGAGTCGTCATAGGGGAACATGGCCAAGAGGTCCTTCAGCGTCACCAGCGGGCCGACGCTCTCCACGCGGATCGAGCCGCTGCCCACCAGCATCACGTCGCAGCCGGCATGCTCGGCCAGGGCATCGGCCACCAGGTTGCCCAGCGCCGTCTCCACCGTGCGGGCCGGATGGGTCAGCGGGACGGCCAGCTTGCACAGCAGCGTGTTGTACTTGTGATCGACCTTTTCCTGCAGTGAGAGGATATAGTCCTGCAGGACGGGGTCGGGCTTGGCCAGTTTGTCGTTGATGGGGATCAGCCGCCAGGAGTACTCGACGATGGAGTTGGTGTCGTCGTCGACGACGATGTCAAAGCGGCCGATCTGGTTGGTGCCGGTGCCCGCCTGGGCCACCAGAATGCCGTTCTCGCAGGCCGGCTCGCTCAGCACGGTGTGTGAGTGCCCGCCGATGATCATGTCCACGCCCCAGGCGGGGTCCAGCAGGCGGGCCAGCTCCAGGTCTGACTCGTAGCCGATATGCGTGAGGAGGATGGTCAGGTCGATATCGTCGTCCTTGTAGGCGTTGGCGATGCGGCCCACCGCCTGGCTGGCCTCCTCCAGGCTGACGAAGGAGCGGATCAGCGAGTCTTTGCTGAGGGAGTCCATCACCTTCTCGGTGATGATGCCGGTAAAGAGGATGTCGAACCCCGCCTTGTTGATGATCAGGTGCGGGCGCATCAGGCGTTTGTTGTACGGGGTGATGAGCAGGTTGGCGTTGACGATGGGAAAGTTGGCGACCTTTTCCAGGAACAGGAGGTGCGGCAGGCCATAGTCGAGCTCATGGTTCCCCAGCGCCACCACGTCGGGCGCCAGGTAGTTCATGATCTCCATGGTCGAGGCGCCCTTGTACTCGCTGTCGATCAGCGAGCCCTGCACCATGTCCCCGGCGATGACGTAGAGGACGTTCTCTTCCTCGGCGCGGACCTGGTTGATGTACCCCGAGAGGAGCGCCAGGCCGCCGATCAGTTCCCCCTCGGCCCCCGCCACTTCGGCGAGGAAATCCCCGTGCATATCGTTGGAATGGAGAATGACGAACTTTTTCAAGTTGGACATGGTGGTACCCCTCTGGCTGATCTGCGCATTGAGACCGGAAAAGCGCGATGCAGGCCCCGGCACGGGGTGCCGGGCGGATCGTAACGGGCTCTCTGGTAGGACCTTGCGGGGGCCACTAGGGCCCCCCTGCCACGGTCGGGCCGTCGGCGTTTGAGTAGCCGAGGGCGACCTACCGCCAGTCACCAAGTATCAGTAAGTCATTCCAATCGAAGGTCAGCCGGCCCCTCCCTCGCGGCGTTCGGCGGCAAACCTGTGGGCCACCGCCCCGTAGGCTGCGATGACGCGGTCCAGGTCGGCGTCACTGTGCGCCATGGAGATGGCCCCCATCCCGTGAGAGACGTTCACATCGTGCAGCAGCAGCCCTAGCTTGAGGGCCTTTTCCCGCAGGGTCACGTCGCACAGCGCCGGGTTGAGCGCCTCTTCCGCCGAGCGGAGCACCAGGTCCTCGCGCAGCGGAAAGTTGACCGACAGGAGCGACCCGCCGGCCGCCGCGTCACGAGAATGCCCCGTGGTGCGCGCCAGGATCCCCTCCCGCGCAAAGGCGCGCTCGATCCCCTCGCGCAGGTAGTCTCCCTTGGCCGCCAGCGTCGGGTAGACCTCGCCCTCGTGGGCCACCAGGTAGTTCACCAGCGTGATGCCCGCCAGGAGGGCCAGCGGGTGCGCCGAGAAGGTGCCCCCGTTGAACCACACCCGCGGAGAGGCTTTGGCCGCGCAGAGGTCCATCACGTCGGCGCGCCCGGCCACCAGCGACAGGGGCATCCCGCCGCCCACGATCTTGCCAAAGGTGGTCAGGTCCGCCTGGACGCCGTAGAGCCGCTGCAGCCCTCCGGCGCAGTAGCGAAAGCCGGTGATCACCTCGTCGAGGATCAGGAGCGCCCCATACTGCTCGGTGAGGGACCGCGCCTCGGCCATGAACTCGCGCGTGGCGGGGATAAACCCGCCGCCCCCCAAGCAGGGCTCAAAGATCAGGCAGGCGATGCGGTCACCGAGGGAACGGAAGACCTTGCGCAAGAGGTCGACGTCGTTGAAGGCAATGACGACCGTCTCCTCCCCCGTGCTGGAGGAGACCCCCGCCGAGTCCACCCGGTCAAACCCGTCCGCCGTGCGGTCGACCCCCTTGAGGGCCAGGGGGTTGGCGCCGTGCCACCCGCCCGCCACCTTGACGACCAACGACCGCTTGGTGAAGGCGCGGCAGAGCATGATGGCGTACATGGTGGCCAGGGTGCCCGCCGTCGTCAGCCGCACCCGCTCGTTGCCGGTGGCGCGGGCCAGGACCTCGGCGAACTCGGTCTGGCGCTCCTCGGGGAGGCCGGTCTGCAGGCCCCAGCCGTCATCGAGCTCCTCCGTCAGCACGTCACGAACGACATCCGGGTTGTGGCCCAGGATGTTCGCATAGTGCCCCTGCCAAAAGTCGATGAGGGTGTTGCCATCGATATCCGTCACGCGGGCGCCGTTGGCGCTGCGCACGCGGAAAGGGTAGGGGTCAAACAGGCGCGCCCCATGGCTGATCCCGTCGACGAGCACCTCCTTGGCCCGCTCATGGGCGGCCTTGGAGTTCAAGAACTTGGCCTCATAGTCTCTGCGGAGCGCATCGAGCAGTTGGGCGTGGTCGTTCGGCATGGAATCACCTTCCTCCACTGACATAACGCGCCTAGTATAGCCAAATCCGCCCTGGAGATGAAGGACGCCCTGGGCGCGCTCGTCGGTTCCTCAGCCCAGGGGCCGCCCGTACCAGAAGGCCACCGAGCGGAAGCGGGCCCGGCAGTCGTTGGCATGGCCATGCTCCAGCGTGGCGATGAGCGACTGGCGGAAGGGGATCGGGTCGCTCAGGTGCAGGCGGTACATAGAGAAGCGGCCGTCGATCTGGTCCGTGTCGCCGGGGCCCTTGTCGAGGTACGTCACGCCGTACTCGGGGCGGCAATCCACCCGGCGGAAGCCCCAGGCCAGGTTGAAATAGTCCTCCATACCGGTGCCGTGCAGGCGGGGCGGCCAGGGCTCGCCGTCGATGATGAACATGTCGTCCCCCTCCCACCACTTGCCCGGGTCGCCGGGGCGGCACGCGATGGACAGGCCGGTGCCCACATAGTGCCCCTCGTAACCCTGCACCTCGAGGAGGCGATAGTTCTCGGCATAGTCGGGGTTCCGCAGGTCGACGTCAAAGGACCCGTGCGGGATCACCGGCTGCCCCGCCGGCGGCTCGGTGAGCTCCTCATGCAGCGAGGCGTGAAAGCGCAACACCGGAGCGGGCAGCGCCTCGTGCTTTTCCCAGTCGACATAGTAGTAGACGATGTGGGGCTGGTCGGTGCCATTGGTCACGCGGATCTCGGCGGCGCGCGAGAAGGGCATCGGGAAGGTGCAGTTCAGCGAGCCGCGATAGGGCGGCACGTCGCGGTGTTGCTGCGACACCTGGATAGCGGCGCAGTTCACGTCCACCAGCAGGCCATGCCCGAAGAGGAAAAAGTCGGCCAGTGGCACGTCCACCTGCGGCTCGGGCGCGTCGTCAAAGCGCATCACCAGGCGCAGGTCGCGGTAGGTCGTGGGCACCGCCGGCGCCACGGTCATCCAGATGTGGCGGATGATCCCCGGCCCCCGCAGGACGGGCAGGGCGTGCGCGCCGCCAGGGGGTACCGTCACCGCGTCGCGGTTGGCGCCCGTGCGATCATAGCTCGACTCGCGCTGGCGCAGGAACCCCTTGGCCAGGTGCAGATCCTCCAGCATCGCCCACCCCCTTGTGTGTCCCCCTAGATGCGGGCCATCAGCTCCCCGCGTGAGAAGGTCCGCGCGCCAATCCAGACGAGCAGCGCGCCGAGCAAGTACATCAGGAGCCCCAGGCCCAGGATCACGCCCACGCCGAGAAAGAGAACCCCGCTCATCTGCCCGAACATCAACAGCACGATGGGCAACACCAGCACCCCGCTGAGCTGCTGCGCCTGCATGAAGGTCGAGGTCTTGGCCGAGATCAACACGGTGGCGCCCATCCCCGCCAGCGAGACGGCCGGCCCCAGCCAGAGCACCATCGGCCACCAGGGCGCCGCCGGAAAGAAGAGGCGCCCCATCTGGCCGTACCCCGCGGCGTTCACCGCCACGATCATCACCATGAACGAGGCGATGTCGATCACCACGGCCGGCAGTAGGGCCGTCAGCACCTTGGCCAGGAAGAGGTCCACGTCGCTCACCGGCGTGTACAGCAGGCCCTCGAGCGTGCGCCGCTCCTTCTCACCGACGAACGAGTCCGACGCGACGATGATCGCCACCATCAGCGGGACGATCAGGAACATCGGCGCGAACATATAGTTGGCGGTCAGCATGATCCAGGTCTGCCCCAGGGAGAGACCCTCAAACGCGGCCCGCAGCGAGGGGGGCATGGCCTGAAAGAGGCCCTGCACGTCCTCGACGTCCAGGTCGGCTGGGTCCACCCAGTTCGGCAACAGCACCATGACCACCGGCATCACCACGAGGAGCAGGGCCGGCACCAGCACCATGGGCAGGATGACCGACTTGCTCTGCAGCACCTGGCGCAGGTCCTTGCGTATGATCGCGCGGATGGCGCGTCCGTTCCGCTTCACGCCGCACCTCCCAGCAGGGTGCGCTCCTGCCCCTGGATCTGAAAGTAGATCTCTTCCAGGCTGTGTCGGCGGGGCGCCACGCCGTAGATGCGGGCGCCCGCGGCAGCCAACGCCGCGACCACCTCGGGGATGTCCTCCTCGCTGCCCAGCTCCACCGCCAAGCCCTCTGCCGTGGCAGAGACCTTCTGGACGGCGTCGAGCCCCTCCAGGGCGCGGAGCAGTTCGGGCGCCGGCGCTCCGCGCAGGTCGATCTCCACCTCGACGGTCTGCCACAGGGCGCGGGCCAGCGCGCGCGGGCTGCCCACCGCCTTGAGCACGCCCCGATCGATGACGCCGATGCGGGTGCAAAGGCGCTGCGCCTCCGCCAGGTTGTGGGTGCACAGAAAGATGGTGCGTCCGCCCTGGCTGGCCAGGCGGCGGATCAGATCGTTGACCATGCGGGCCGCCTCGGGGTCCAGGCCGGCGGTCGGCTCGTCGAAAAAGAGGAGCGGGGGTTCATGCAGGAGCGTGCGGGCCAGGGCCAGCCGCTGGTGCATCCCCTTGGAATAGGTGCCCACCCGGTCGTCGGCCCGCTCGAGGAGGCCGAACTCGTCCAGAAGGCGGTCGGCCCGGCCGGGCAGGTCCTTCTGCGGGACGCCGTACAGATCGCCGTAGAAGCGCAGGTTGTCACGCGCAGAGAGGGTCTCGTAGAGGCTGGGGGTCTCGGTGAGCACGCCGGTATGGCGGCGGACCTCGTCCGCCTGGGTCGCCACGTCCAGGCCCAGCACAGTGGCACGCCCGGCACTGGCGCCGAGCAGGCCGTTCAGCAGGCGCACGGTCGTGGTCTTGCCGGCACCGTTGGGACCGAGGAAGCCGAACACCTCCCCTTCCGCGACGACCAGGTCCAGCCCGTCCACCGCGACCAGATCGTGAAAGCGGCGCGTGAGCCCCTCACAGACGATAGCGTCCGACATGGTCGAGCCCTCCGGGCGCGCGAGCGCAGGTGGACCTCTGCCCCGCCAGCCCCAGGTACGAAGAGACGCAGCCAAAGCCATGCCAGGCTGCGTCTGACACTATACACGGCGGAACGATCGGCCGCAATCAGCCCCCCGCCGCACTGGCGGAGCCGAGCTGGCCGGCGGACAGGGCGGGCGCCCCCTCCCCTGCGGCACGCGCCAACTGGCGGGCCAGCCGCGCCAAGCCCTCCGCAAGGGCCTCCTCGCTGGCGCAGAGAGAGACGCGCACGTACCGGTCGCACAGGGCACCGAACCCACAGCCGGGCGCCACGGCGACGTGCTCGGCATCCAGCAGCCCCTGGCTGAAGGCCAAGGAGCCCCCCGAGTGCGCTGAGACGTCGACCAAAAGGTAAAAGGCCCCGTGCGGGTAGGAAACCTCCAGGCCATGCTCCCCGGCCAGGCGCACGGCCAGGTCGCGCCGGCGGCGATAGTGGGCGAGCATCTCAGCCACGCAGCCCTGGGGGCCATCCAGCGCCGCGATGGCCGCGTGCTGCGCCACCGTGTTCACGCAAGAAACCACCGGCTCCTGGATCTTGACCATGGCCGCCACGACCTCGGCCTTGGCCACGGCATAGCCCACGCGCCAACCGGTCATCGAGTAGGTCTTGGAGGTGCTGAACACCGACACCACGCGCCCGTCCACGTCCCACTTTGCCGGGCTGACGTGCTGGCCCTCGTAGATCAGGCGGTCGTAGGTCTCGTCGGAAAGCAGGTACAGGTCGTGCCGCTGGCAGAACTCCAGTAGGCGGCGCAGCACCTCGGCGCTGTAGACGGCACCCGTGGGGTTGGAGGGGCTGTTCACCAGCATGACCTTGGTGCGCGGCGTAACCAGGCGCTCCAGGGCCGCGAGATCGGGGATGAACGACTCCGCGGCGATGGTCGGGTAGCCGCGCACCACGCCGTGCAGCAGTTGGGCGGCCATGGCAAAGTTGCCGTAGCCCGGGTCGGGCAGCAGCACCTCGTCCCCCGGGTTGAGGAGCACGGACATGCTCGCATAGACGGCCTGCATAGCGCCGACGGTTACCATGACCTCATCGGGCGCCACGGAGAGGTCGTTCTCCCGCGACAACTTCCCGCAGATCGCCTCGCGGAGCGCCAGCAGGCCGGCGTTGGCCGTGTAGCCGGTGTACTCGTGCCGGGCGGCCCGCACGGCGGCCTCGATGATATGGGCCGGGGTGGGGAAATCGGGCTGGCCGATCTCCAGGTGGATGGCGTCGGGATAGCGGGCAGCGCTGTCGAGCATGAGGCGGATCGGCGACTTGGTGATGCCAGTCACGGCCCTGGACAGCGCTTTCATGGTGCCCCCTCGTGCGGTTGCGGTCGGCGAAAGCGAACAGCGCACCGAGCGGGAGGTCCGAGCCTCCTTGCACGGTGCGCTGCATACGTCGTCCTGGACGGGCCTCCCCTAGGGGCCCGTGTGCAGGGCAGGATATTAGCGTCGTAGTCGGCTGTCAAGAAGGGGCGGCCAGCCCCGCGGATCCAGCCGGGCCCTGGCGCGGGCCGCACGGCCTAGCCGACCCGCACGCGCACGTAGCGCAGGACGTGCGGCTCCCTGCCGTGCCCGAGCAGGTCCAGCGTCGCCGAGGGAACGACGCCGGCCCGCGGCGTGGCGGTCATGAACGGCCCGGCCAGGGGCTCCTCGAGCGCTAGGCCTACCGCGGTGGAGAGGCTCCCGCCGGGCAGGATCTCTACCAGGTGGTTGGCCACCTCCTGCGAGTTGCCCTCGGCCGGGGCAAAGCGCGCCGTAGAGTAGACGGCGAACAGCCGCCCGCCCGGGGCGACGTGGAAGCGCCCCCAGGTTGGGACGCGTTCGCCGAGGCCCTCACCCCCCTGGAAGAGCGTGCGCCTCTCGCACACCGCGCCGCGGCGCACGATGGCATACTCGAGCGCCACGGTCAGCGGAACGTCGGGGAAAAAGCGCGGCCGGATGCGCGGGTCACAGCTCTGCTCCAACCAGAGGATGTGGGCGTCGCCGGCCTCGTCCAGCCAGAGGTCCAGGTTGCGCAGCGTGCCGGAGGTGCTCTCGCGGCTGGCCACCTCGACCCAGGTGCCAAAGGGCTCCGCCGTCACGTCGGGGGTGGCGGTGTAGAACAGCCGGCGAAAGTCATAATCCCAGGCGCGGCCGGTGACCTCGAAGCGGGCCTGCTTCCAGGCCGAGACCGGCTCGACGATGTCGCTAATGCCGAGGAAATGAACGGCGCGGTCTCGCAAAACGATTTCCGGATAGCATATCCGAATCGGCTGGGGCGTCTCATAGTCGGCGCCCCAGGGGAAGGTCAGGGTGCCCTGCGCCGCCCAGCGCTCGTCCCCGTCGAGCAGGCTCCAATGGTAGCAGTCGTGGCCGAGGATGTTCATGAGGAGCAGCTCGCCCCGTGCGGCGTCAGCCGCGAATCCCCGGTAGGAATGCTCGGTGAAGGCCGGGGCGCCCTGCCACTCGGGCAGCAGGCTGCGGAAGGGAGCGCCAGGGGCGCCGGCCGCGAAGGCCAGTACCTGCGGGCGCGCCGGGGTCGGCCGCGGGGTGTTCGGTGGCAGCAGGGTGGGGTTGTCCGAGAGGTACAGCCGCCCTCCGGGCAGGATTGCCAGGGGGCACGGCTCACGGGTGCGCCCTTCACTGGCCTGCTGGAGCGCCCAGCCCTCCGTGCCGCGGCGATAGAGCAGCCAGCGCACGTTGTTCAGCGTCTCCGGGCGGATGTCGGGCAGCGTCTCCAACCCGCTCACAAACAGGTCCTGCCCATGCCGGACGATGCAGGTGGCCCCATAGCACCACAGGGGCCCCGCGCCGTTGCCCGCCGGCTGATAGGAGTAGACGCTCTCCTCGCACTCGACGATGGCCGCGTTCTGCGTGTTCATGCCCGCGCTCCCTCCCTCACCGTCTCCCTGGACAGATGATACCAGGCCCACCGCGCGGCGCAAGGGGTGCCGCCAGCCACGGCTTCTTTCCATTGCCCCCTGTACAGCGGGAGAAGGCGGGTGTATACATGGGCTGTGACGGTTCGCCGACCGCGCTACGTGGGAGGCCATAGCCATGTCGCACCCCGCTCACCCGTCGGACGTCCTCCACCCCACGCCTCCCCCTCACACCCGGCCACTGCTCGCAGCACTCTTGGCCCTGCTGGCCATCTTCCTCGCCTGGACGGCCACCCTGCGCGGGGGCGTCTCTGCCGCGCCGGCCGAGGGCATCTACCTGGCCTACTGGCTCGAGGACCCCGGTGTGGTGCGGCATCTTGCCGCGGACGGCTCTCTGAGCGCGTTCTATGGCCGGCAGTCTGGCCCGCTGACCAACTTTGCCTTCAGCCCTGACCAGCAGCTGTACTACGTGAACCGCAATGGCAATCAGCTATTCTGGCTGGGGCCCGACGGGGAGAAGGTCATCCACACCTCGGACTTGCCGATCCGGGACCTCGCCTTCGACCCCAACGGGCTGTTGCACTTTTCTTACGCCAGTGGCGGAGGCGCCGATGGCCAGATCTATTCGTATTCCGCCGCAGCCGGGCCGCAGCTGGCCTTCACCGTCCCCCTAAGCCAGGTGGGCGGCTACTGGGCGGGCGATTTCGCCTTCGGGCCGGACGGCCGGCTGTATGTGAGCAACGGGAACGTCAAAGGGGCCGCCATCTACCGGCACGAGGTGCGCACCACGTTCTCCCTCTACTATGCCCCGGGGGCCTATGACGTCGTAGGGTTCTTCCTTGACGGCGAGGGCACACTTTACTACAGCGACAGAGTGGCGGGCATCTACCGGGTGCCGCTCGGCGCGGCGGGGGCACTGCTCTGGCCCATCCCGGCGGGCAGTGAGATGTGGGACATCAACCTGATCGGTCGCACAGGACCGATCGTGATCGTGACCCCTACGGCCACCTCGACCGGCACCCAGACGCCCACGGCCACCGCAACCGCCACTTCAACGCCTACAGCAACCCCCACGTCAACGCCAACAGCCACCGCGACCGCTACGCGCACCGCCACCCCCACGCGCACGCCGACGCGTACCGCCACCGCCACGCGGACGCCTACGCGCACCGCCACCCCGACGGTGATGCCTACGGCCAACCTCAGCGCCACGCGGCTGGAGGTCACCCAGGGGACTCAGGACCTGAACAACTCGGTGCCGCTGGTGGCCAACAAGCGCACCTACGTGCGCTTTCACGTGCGCTCCAACGGCGGCAGCTACTGGACCATCGCCTGGCTGATCGCCACGCGTGGTGGCCAGCAGACCCTGCTCTTTCCGGTGAACGGCAACTCGGGCTTTCTGTCGGTGCGGCAGTCACCCGACCGCGGGACGCTGGGGCACTCCTTCCTGTTCGAGCTGCCCTCTGGCTTTCGCGAGGGAACGGTCACGCTGAATGCCTACGTGAACCCGGCCTTCCCGCCCTACTGGGGTCATGATCCCCTCGAGACAACCTACTCGGACAACAAGGCCACGGCCATCGTCACGTTCGAAACGGTGCCCACGCCCAGCCTGGTGATGTACCGCATCGGCTACACCTACGGAGGCTCCGAGTACTGGCCCAGCTTCTCCGACCGCAGCCAGGCCGTTGACTATATCGGGCGGGCCTACCCGCTCGGGGACCTGCACGTCTGGAACCGGTCGTTGAACTTTGGCGCCGCCAGCCGCGTCTCGGACGGGTATGGCGGCTATACGCTCACCAGCCCCAGTTGCGGCCAGGTGAACACGCTCCTGTGGAACAAAAAGATCTGGGACATTGTGACGAGCTCCAGCATCCCCATCATGGCGCACTACTACGGCATGGTGAGCGACGCCAAGGGCTTCATGCGCGGTTGCGCGGCCGACATTCCCGCCTTTAACGCCGCTGGCCCCACCGGCGCGGCCACCTGGGGGTGGGATCTCGACGGATCGTACGGAGACTGGTACGCTGCCCACGAACTGGGGCACACCTACGGGCGCGGCCATGCCAACTACTGCGGTGCCGGCGGGGGGCCCTCATACCCGTATACGGCCGGCAGCATCAGCCCAGCAGCCAGCGGAGACACCGCCATCTACGGCTTTGACGTCGGTACCCAGGCGATCTACGGCCCCGGCTGGAAGGACCTGATGACCTACTGCGACTATGAGTGGCTCAGCGACTTCACCTACGAGGGGCTGCTGGACTTTTTCCAGGGCGGCAGCGGCGCGGCGGCGGCGCCGGCAGCCGCGGGCGACCCGCACGCCAACCCGCTGGACCGCCTGGTCGTGACGGGCAGCATCGATCCTGCCACGAACGCGGTGCGCCTCGCCCGGTTGTACGTGCTGCCGGGCGCCGGCAACGCCTCGCCGAGCACCCCCGGAGAGTATGCCATCGCCCTGCGTGGCGCCGGGGATTCCCAGTTGGCCCGCTACGCGTTCACGCCGATCGCCATGTTCTATGGCCCGGACCCGGCGGGCAGCCCCACCACGGACCTGTTGGCCATCAAGGAGTTGGTGCCATACGTCAGCGGCACGGTCAAGGTTGAGATCCTCGGCCCCGGCGGCGCCCTGCTCACCACGGTCGAGGCGGGGCTGCAACCCCCCACGATAGCGATCACCTCTCCGGCGGAGGGGCAGGACCTCTCCGGGGACCCGATTGGGGTGGCCTGGACGGCCTCTGACCCGGATGGGGATCCCCTCACCTTCAACATCCAGTACACGCACGACGGCGGTGCCAACTGGGAGCTCGTAGCTCAGGAGGTCGCGGCGCAGGAGGTCGCGATAGAGGCGGTCAACCTGCCGGCCGGCGGGGTGGGGCAGTCGCGGTTCCGCGTGTGGGCCACGGACGGCATCCACAGCGCCTCGGCAACATCCGGGGCCTTCACGGTGCCGAACCATCCGCCCGCCGTCACGATCACGGACCCGGCCGTCGACGTGACGGTGACGATCAGCCAGACGGTGGCCCTGCGGGCGGAGGCCTACGACACCGAGCTGGGCTCTCTGCCCGAGGGGGCCATCTCGTGGGCGTCGCAGCTGGACGGGGCCCTGGGCAGTGGCAGCCAGATCAGTGTGGCCTCCCTCCGCGCGGGCCTGCACACCATCACGGTTACCGCCGACGATGGCCAGGGCGCCCAGGCCAGCGACGTCGTCCAGGTCGAGGTCCTGGAGATAACCGGCCGCCCCGAGGGGCCGCGCGACCTGGCCCTGCCCCTGATCCTGCGGCCGTAGCACGGTCCCAGGCGCCGGCCGATCTGGCCAAGGAGAACAGCATGTACATTCACGCCGCGGTCCGCTCACAGTACCGCGCCGCCGCCGAGATGCTGCGGCAAGCCGTCGTCCGCTGCCCCGACTCCCTCTGGGACGATCCACAGTACAAGAACCGCTTCTGGCACGTCGCTTACCACGCCCTGGTCTACCTCGATATCTACCTGCAGACTTCGCCCGACGCCTTTCACCCGTGGGAAAAGCACCGCGACTCTTGCCGGCACCTGGATCGGACGCCTGTCGGCGCCCCCTACACCCGCGAGGAGATCCTCGCCTACCACGCCATCTGCCTGCAGCAGGTGGATCTCCGCGTCCCCAACTTGGATCTGGAGGCCCCCTCTGGCTTTCACTGGCTGCCCTTCAGCACGCTGGAGCTACAACTCTACAACATCCGGCACCTCCAGCAGCACGTCGGCGAGCTCTGCGAGCGGCTGGGCGTCACGGCGGGCGTCGACGTGGACTGGACGGGCATGCAGCACGAGGAATAGGCCGCGCCCGGCCGGCGCTTCCCGAGGAACCTTGCGCTACCCCGACCCACTGTGATACACTCCGGATAGCCCTGTAACAGGCGGATAGAAGCCAGCAGGGTCGGCAGGGGTTTTCCCTTGCCGACCCTGCATCGTGCGTCCTGCAGCCCGCCTCCTGGCAGGGCTCCCCACCCCGATAGGCGTTCCCCGTTAGCGGTACCTGTTCGGTCGCCATCCCACACCACGCGCAAAGGAACGGCATCATGCTGGCCAGTGTCCACAGCTGCGCCCTAGTGGGGCTGGACGGGGTGCTTGTGGACGTCGAGGTGGACGTCCACAGCGGCCAGGCCGGCCGCTTTGACATCGTCGGCCTCCCGGACGTCGCCGTGCAGGAATCCCGGGAGCGGGTTCGCTCGGCCATCCACAACTCCAGCCTGTCCTTCCCGATGCAGCCCGTCACCGTCAACCTGGCCCCGGCTGACCTCCGCAAGGTGGGCCCCGCCTTTGACCTGCCCATCGCCGTGGGCGTGCTTTCCAGCACGGGTCAGCTGCCGCCCCAGTTCGGGCGCAGCATGTTCGTCGGGGAGCTATCGCTGGACGGCTCGGTGCGCCATGTGAACGGCGTCGTCTCCATGGCCTCCTTTGCCCGCGCGGAGGGCCTGGACGTCGTCTACGTGCCGGAGCCTGACGCCCCCGAGGCCGCCCTCATCCCCGGGCTGACCGTAATCCCGGTACAGAGCCTCGGCCAGCTGGCTATGCACCTCACCAACATGTTGCCGATCCGCCCCTACGACCGCGACGGCCGCGACGCGCCCGAACCCGAGCCGGTCTACGCCACGGATTTCGCCGAGGTCCGCGGGCAGGAACACGTCAAGCGGGCGTTGGAAGTGGCCGCGGCCGGGGCGCACGCGGTGCTCATGTCGGGGCCGCCCGGCTCTGGCAAGACCTTGCTGGCCCGCTCGCTCCCCTCGATCCTCCCGCGCATGGACATCGAGGAGGCCCTGGAGGTCACCAAGGTCTACTCCGTGGCCGGGCTCCTCCCGCCGGGGCAGCCGCTGATGCGCCTGCGCCCCTTCCGCGCGCCGCACCACACCATCTCACAGGCCGGGCTGGTGGGGGGCGGGCACTGGCCGCGGCCGGGCGAGATCTCGCTGGCCCACCGCGGCGTGCTCTTTCTCGACGAGTTCCCCGAGTTCGGCATGCGCACCCTCGAGGTGCTCCGCCAACCCCTGGAAGACAAAGTGGTGACCATTTCCCGCTCGTCGGGGTCGCTCTGCTTCCCGGCCAACTTTATGCTGGTGGCGGCGCGCAACCCCTGCCCCTGCGGCTACCACGGCGACCCGACCCACGAGTGCACCTGTTCCCGGGGGATGATCGAGGGGTACGAGAAACGTGTCTCAGGCCCGATGTTGGACCGCATCGATATCCACGTCGAGGTGCCCCGGGTCGAGTACGACAAGCTGGCCGGCAGCACTCTGGGCGAGCCATCCGAGGATATTCGTGCCAGGGTGGAGGCGGCGCGCCAAGTGCAACGGCAGCGCTTCGCCGGCACGCGCATGAGCACCAACGCCGACATGGGACCTGCCGAGGTGCGCGTGCACTGCGAGCTGGACGAGGTGGGCCGCAGCCTGGTGCGCGCGGCCATGCGCCAGTTGGGCCTGAGCGCGAGGGCCTATCACCGCGTGCTGAAGCTGGCCCGCACCGTGGCAGACCTGGCCGCAAGCCACCGGATAGAAGCGGCCCACCTGGCCGAGGCGCTCCAGTACCGGCCGCGGCAGAGGGAGTGAGGGAGGCCCCCCTCACCACACGCCAGGAATGAGGCGGTAGCGCACCTCCTGGGCATAGTCCTGATAGCCGGGCAGTTCCGCCTGCAGCAGCCGGTCCTCAAGCGCCATGCGGGTCGCGATCACGGCCGCCGCCAGGCCCCCCGGGACCAGCGCCCACCAGGAGCCCAAGAGTAGGGCCGTGCCCAGGCACTGCAGGATATAGCCCGCGTACCCCGGGTGCCTCACCAGGCGGTACGGCCCGCTGCGGCACACCGTCTGGCCACGGTCGCTCTGGATGCGCACGGCGGTGGAAAAGTAGGTGTTGACGATCAGCGCCCACTCGCACAGCCCATAGCCCGCAGCCAGCACCAGGGCACCCGTCAGGTTCCAGGCGCTGCTCAGCCCGCGCGTCCAGCCGGAGCGCTCATCGAGGCCGGCGACAAGCGGGAGCAGGATGTACAGCAGCAGCAACCAGAGCGTACCGATGATCCTGTCCCAGCCCTTCGTCCCCAGGGGCCATCGGCCCCGCTCGGCGACCGCCTCCGGGCTGGCGCGCAGCGTGATGGCGCCACCGGTGCCGGCGCTGAGCAGGGAAATGCCGAGATAGGCCCAGGCCCACACCCAACCGACCCGCCCGGCGGACAGCAGGAGAATGGCCATCTGCAGGATGAGAAAGAAGACCACCAGCCCTACCCGCACAGCAATGCCCCCTGCGATGCTGGGCCGTCTGTCCGCCGTGGGGATGCCCGCTCTGTTCCTCATGGCCCCTCCCGGTCACTGGACCCCTGTACGCTGTGCCTGGTGCTCTCTGCCGACGGCCAGCGCCGCCGTCCGCCGGATCGCCCGGTCCTGTCAGGGCTTGCGGAAGCTCAGCGCGTACAGCCAGCCCCGCAGAATGCTCCTGACCTGGACGTCGACCACGCCCGCGGGCACGAGCGCCACGGGCGGTTCGAACCTGTCGCCGTACTCGCGCAGCATCCTCCGGGCGCTGGGGCTCCAGGAGAGCGCCTCCATCGCCTTGGCCGTCTCGTCGACAACCAGCAGCCGGGAGCCGGGCCTGGCGACCCGCACCATCTCGGAGAGTGCCTTGCCCCGGTCGCCGAAAAAGTTGATGCCGCCGACGTGAAAGACGACGTCAAAGGTCTCATCACAGAAAGGCAGCTCCTCGGCATTGCCGAGGAACAGCTCGGCCTCGCGGCGCCACTTCCTCAGGTTCTGTCGGCAGCGCGCCAGCATTCCCCAGGAGATGTCCAGCCCCAGATAGGTGGCGCCCGGAGGCAGGCCACGCAGGTTGGCGCCGGTGCCCACCGACACCTCCAGCACGCGCTGCCCGTCATGGATGCCCAGGTCCTGGAGGTATTCCCAGCGGAAGCGCTGCTCGCGCCCGCCCGCCAGAAAGGCCAGCGCGCGCAGGGCGGGGTCGTAAAAGCGCGCCACCCTGTTGTACAGGCCCTGGTACCGCCGGTCGAACCCGGCGACGGCACCTTGGTCCAGGAGCAGCGGGATCCCCTCGCGCAGCGCATACCGCACCCCCGAGGGCACGCTCACGAGGACCTGCCGCAGAGTTCCGTCCGGGCCGGGCTCCGATGCCAGGCGCAACGGCTCATGAGAGCGCGGGCAGCGCAGGGTAGGGACGATCTCCGGACGCATTGCTGGCCTCCGATCTCTCGCCGCAAGGCACGGTGAGGCCGTGCTCGCCACCCAGACGGTCTATGGCCCTGCTGCCGGTACAGAGGCGGCACTGCCGGGCGCCCGCCGCGGTCCGGGCATGCCCCGGGGCCGTTCCACGCGGCGTCACATACGGCTCGGCCCGTCGCTACCTCGCGGTCAGCCGCCCCTCCCTGGCTCGCAGGAAGTCGATGGAATATTGGCCTCTCATCAGTAGCATACCGCTGCACAGAGCCATAAAGTATACAAAAATGGCCGCATCAGGAGTCGCCTCTGCACCCTCGCCTGTCCGCATTGACAGGCCGCCGCGCCTCGGCTACCGTGCGCAGGTACCACCTCCGGTGCCCGCCGCTAGGCTACAGAAGGAACGAGCCAAGTATGACACCCCAAGACCCCGCGCCCGGCGCCGAGATGGCGCCCAAGACGCTCCGGGCACTGCTCCGTGCCCAGCGGAACGAGATCACCGAGTACCATATCTATACGCGCTTGGCCAGGGCCACGCCCGATCCGCACAATCGCAGCGTCCTGGAGCGCATCGCCCAGGACGAGCAGGCCCACTGCCACTTCTGGCAGCGGTATACCCGCCAAGAGGTGGCCCCCAACGCCTGGCTGGTGCGCTGGTACGTCTTTATCGCCAGAGTGTTGGGCCTCACCTTCGGTCTCAAGCGGATGGAGCAGGGTGAGGTGCAGGCCCAGGCCGTCTATGAGCTCATCGGCAGAGAGATCCCCAACGCCCGGCACATCCTCGAGGAGGAGGATCGGCACGAGCAGGAACTGCTGGCCATGATCAGTGAAGAACGGCTCAAGTACGTCGGCTCGGTGGTGCTGGGGCTGAACGATGCCCTGGTGGAACTGACCGGCATGCTGGCTGGGCTGACCCTGGCCCTCCAGAACACCCGCCTCATCGGCATGACCGGCCTGATCACCGGCGTGGCCGCCTCGTTGTCGATGGCCGCCTCCGAGTATCTCTCCACCAAGTCAGAACAGGGAGAGGCGGAGCCAGGGCGGGCCGCCCTCTATACCGGCATCACCTATGTCTTTACTGTAGTGGCCCTGATCCTGCCCTACCTGGTCGTCGGGAACTACCTGGCGGCCCTGGGCCTCACGCTGCTAAACGCCGTGCTGATCATCCTGTTCTTCTCGTTCTACGTCTCCGTCGTGCAGGACGTCCCCTTCCGCCGGCGCTTCCTCGAGATGGCCGGCATCGGCCTGGGCGTGGCGGCGGTCAGCTTTGGCATCGGCTACCTGGTGCGCCAGGTCTTCGGCGTGGAGGTCTAGCCGGGGGCCACGCGTGGCCCGCGCCAGGCCTCCGTCGCGCGGCGCCGTTCCCTCTACCGGTTGACAACCCGCGCCAGCGGCGTATAAGTGCCGGGGCGCGGGACTGACCTCGCTGACCTGATTCCCGCCCCATCGGCATCACGCATCCGCACGGGTAGCCTGCCTGTCAGCCGGGGAAGGTCCACGCGGCAGACAGACGCCCTTCTCACCATCTACCTCACCGAAGGGAGGTCTCCAGTGCACCCCAGCATGCGCCGTCTCGCCGTCATCATCCTCTGCCTCGGCATCCTGTTCGGCCAGGCTCCCTGCCGTGCCGAGCCCGCCGTGGCGGAAGCCGACTATGACGCCGTGGCAGGCTACATCACCGCCGCCATGGATCGCCACAACATCCCAGGAGTGGCGCTGGCCTATGCGCGCGGCGGCCGCATTCTGTACAGCAACGGCTTCGGTACGGCCGGCCGGGGCCGCCCCGTGACGGCGGACACCCCCTTCTACATCGGCTCGCAGACCAAGTCCTTCACCGCGCTGGCGATCATGCAGTTGGTGGAGCAGGGCCAACTCGCGCTGGATGTGCCCGTCCAGACGTACATCCCCTGGTTCCGGGTAGCCGACGAGGACGCCTCGCGCTCCATCACCGTGCGGCACCTCCTGCAGCACAGCAGCGGGCTCTCGGACTCTGGCTACACCAGCAGGCTCTCACCCGATGCGACCCTCGAGGCCGCGGTGCGCGATCTGTCGCGCGCCCGCCTGACCGCGCCCGTAGGGACCAGGATGCAGTACTTTAACGCGGGATACAGTACCTTGGGGTTGTTGATCGAGACGGCCTCCGGGCAGGCCTACGGCGACTATATCCGTGAGCACATCACGGCCCCTCTGCAGATGGCCAACACCTTCAGCGATCTTCCGGAAGCGGAAGCCGCCGGCCTGGCGCAGGGCTACTCCCAGGTGTTCCCGTTCGCGGTGCCCCGCCACCAGCCCTTCTACCGGTCCGACCTGCCGGCGGGGTATATCATGTCGTCGGCCAATGATTTGGCGCGCTTCCTCCAGGCCCTGGCCAACGGCGGCGAATTGGACGGGGCGCGGGTGCTCACGCCAGAGAGCGTGGCGCTCCTCTTCACGCCCAACTCGGCCATCGACAGCACGTATGGCTTCGGCTGGTACATCGGCAAGTACGGTGACGAGACGCGCATCACCCACGGGGGTGAGACGGAACGGTTTCACACTGCCGTCCTGCTCCTGCCGGAAACGGGGCAGTCGCTGGTGTTCCTGGTGAACGCGAACCACCTGCTCAAAGACCTCGGCGAGTACAACACCCTGTTCTGGACCGTGGCCGGCCTGCTGACCGGCCACCCGCTGCCCGCCGAGGGGCGCTCCTCGATCGTCTACGGCTGGGGGCTCTTGGCCCTCTGGCTGGTCATCGTCGTCATGGCCGGGCGCAAGGTGGCCCGGCTGCCGCAATGGCGCGCCCAGATGCTGACCTGGAGCGGCCGCCAGCGCGCCGTCGACATTGCCAAGCACCTGCTCGGGTTTGCGCTCTCTGTGGCGGCCGTTTACGCCGTCAGCCTTGTGGTGCTCGGCCGTGGCTTTTCCTGGCGATGGTTCGTCGGGTTCCTGCCAGACGTCGCCATCATCGTCGCCACCCTGGTGCTCGATGACGTGATCCAGATCGTGCTGAAACTGGCGGCCGTGGCCCGCGCCGCGCGTGGCTGATACGCCCGTCCTGGCCTTGCCGATGGGCCGTCCAGAGGGCCGCCGCGCGCGGCGGCCCTCTTAGCAGTCTCTCTCGGTTCAGCCCACCACGATCAGCCGCTCTTCGTCCGGCTCCACGCCGATCCCGGGGCGCTCGGGCAGCCGCACGGTGCCGTCCGCATCGGGCAGGAGCGGCTCCTTCAGGATGGCCTGCACCTCAGCGGGAACGTGGACGGGCGGGTCGTAGGGGTACTCGACGAGCGGACAGTTGGCCACCGTGGCCATGGCCTGCAACGTGGCCGCCAGCCCCATGCCCGAGCCGGCCAGGCTCAGTACGTGCGGCACGATGAGTCGCCCGTAGGCGTCGGCCAGCGCGGCGATGCGGCGCAGGCCACTGATCCCGTGGTTGCCGCCCAGCAGCGCGTCGGGCTGGACGATGTCGTACGCGCCCTGCGCCAGGTGCTCGCGCAGCTCCCACCAGGTAGGAGTATGCTCGCCGCCGGCGATAAAGGTGTCCACCGCGGAGGCGATCTGGGCCAGCCCCTCAATGTCGGCGCGCGGCAGCGGCTCCTCGAGGTGGTAGACGCCCAGTTCATCGAGGTCCCGGGCCATGCGCCCGGCCGTCTGGCGCGACCAGTAGGCGTACCCCGCCGAGGCGTTGTTCTGGTTGGCATCGACGAGGATTCCGAGGTCATCACCCAATGCCTGGCGCACGGCGCGCACCACGGCCAGGTCGTCGCGCGGGTCGGGGCGGTGCAGGCGCAGCTTCACGGCGCGGAATCCCTCGGCGACGATCCCCTGCACCTGCTCGACCGTCTCCTCGGCTGAGAGGAGGCGGTTGGTGGCCGCATAGACCTTGACGCGATCGGTCACCGCTCCCAATAGGCGGTAGACGGGCAGCCCGGCGGCCTTGCCGATCAGGTCCCACATGGCGATCTCGAGCCCGGCGGCGCCGTGGCCAGCGTTCCCGGCGCGGCGCCCGCCCATCTGCTCCTCCCAGAAAGCGCCGACGTGGGTGGGGTCCCTACCTACCAGGCTGGCAGGGTTGCGGTGGCCGCTGTGCGGGCCGTAGCCAACCAACCCCTCCTCGGTGGTCACCTTGTAGAAGGAGAACTCGATGGCGCGGACCAGGGGCCCGCTCGGCTCGGTCCAGGCTGCCCGATAGGGGTGGGCCAGGGGGATCGGCTCCGGCGTGCGCAAGACCTCGACCTTGGCGATCTTCACGGCGTTGGCTCCTTTCGCAGCATGGAGAGGGGCTCGGCGCATGACTTATCATAACGCGCCGGCTGGCCGCTGCAACTGCTCGGCGCCTGGCCTTGACAGGGCGGCCCACTTGTGGAGACTGGTACGTGAGGCTCCGAATCGTATCCCCGCAGCAGCAGCCAGGAGGATGGCGATGAAACTCGGATTCATGAGCTCCGTCTACCCGCAACAGACCCTGGCCGAACTGATCGCCACTGCCCGGCACTATGGGTACGAGGGGATCGAGTTCCGCACCGAGTGGAAGCATCAGCACGGCATCGAGCTGGGGGCCTCCGCGGCAGACATCGCCCGGGCCCGCCGCCTTCTGGCTGATGCCGGGATCGCGGCCACTTGCCTGTCCACCAGCGTGCGCTTCAACTCCGCCGACCCGAGCGCACACCTGCCCCAACGTGAGGCGCTACGGCAGTATGTGGAGCTGGCCGCGGCGCTCGGCGCTCCCTGTATCCGCACCTTTAGCGACAAACTGCCCGAGGGGAGCGACGCCGAACGCCACGAGGTTCTGCGCCTGGCGGCAGAATCCTACGCCGCCGTGGACGAGTGGGCCGCCCAGCACGGCGTCACCGTCCTGGTGGAAACCCACACCAACATGCGCGCCGACTGGGCCCGGCAGATTGTGGACGACGCGCAGGCCCCGAACCTGGGCGTCCTCTGGCACATCTTTCACCACGTGTCGCGTGGGCAGTCGGTCGACGCGGCCTACGGGTACCTGCGCGGCCTCGTGCGGCACGTGCACTTTGCCATCACCGATGACGTCGCCGATGCCGACCAGCAGCGCATGGTTCATCTCCTGGCGCAGGACGGCTACCAGGGCTTCCTCTCGGTCGAGATCATCAACCCCGGGGACCCGGCCGGGGTCCTCAGGATGCACATCGACAAGTACCGACAGTACCTGCAGGGGATCTGACCGCCCCGCCCGGCCCGAGTGGGCGGCCGGTGGGTGGCATGGTGACCAGCTGCGGACGGGTACCGCTGACCATGGCACTTGGCAGAGTGCTGCTCTTCGGCTCGGGCGAGGTCTCGCCGACGGCCCAGCCAATCTACGACGACCTGCTGCGGCGCATCGCTCGGCCGGTGCGCATCGCCGTGCTGGAGACGCCGGCCGGCTTCCAGCTGAACTCCGCCGCCGTGGCCGAGGAGGTCGCCGCGTATTTTCACGCCCACCTGCCGAACCACACTCCCCTGGCCACAGTGGTGCCGGCCCGCCGGCGCGGCACGCCGCTCAGCCCGGATCACGACGCGATCCTCGGCCCGCTCCTGGCCGCCGACGTGGTCTTCTTGGGCCCTGGCAGCCCGACCTATGCCATCCGTCAACTACAGGGCAGTCTTGCCTGGCAGGTAGTCAGCGGGTTGCTGCGGACGGGGCGGGACCTGGTGCTGGCCAGCGCGGCCACTGTTGCGGCCAGTTCCTGGGCGCTGCCGGTGTACGAGATCTACAAGGCCGGCGAGGACCCCCATTGGGTGCGCGGCCTGGACTTGTGGGGTATGATTGGGCTGTCGGTGGTCTTTGTGCCGCACTGGAACAACCACGAGGGCGGCGCCAAGCACGACACCAGTCGCTGCTTCATGGGGCGGTCTCGCTTCCGCGAGTTGCTGGCCCTCCTGCCGCCGGGCGAGGTGGTAGTGGGCATCGACGAGCACACCGCCCTCTCCGTCGAGGCAGCCGCTGGCCGCTGTGTTGTGATGGGCGTCGGCGCGGTTACCCTGCTTCTCGAGGGGGCCGAGCGGAGCTTCCCGAGCGGCACAACGTTCCCGCTGTCCCTTCTTGGCGAGGTCTGCCAGGCGGTTCCGCAGGAGGGCATCCCCGCGCGGGTACAGGCGTTGATCGAGGTGGCCCAGCAAGACCGGCGCGCTGAGCGTGCGCCGAGCGAGGCGGTGCTGGCGCTCCTTGCGGACCGCCAGGCGGCCCGCGACCGCCAGGACTGGGCGGCGGCGGACCGGCTGCGCATGCGCCTGGCCGCAGAAGGCTGGTCCATACAAGATACGCGAGAGGGCCCGCGCCTGACTCCTTTGGGCTGAGCGCGCCGCGCTGCGGCGTTCGGAACCCAGCGCGCCGCCTGCGCGTAGTCTAGTTGGGCAGCATTCCTGGGCCGTACGGTCGATCCTGAATATTACATCTGCGGTGTCGGTGCTCCGCAGCCAGCGTGAGGCGCCTCCCGTCTGGCTGTGAAAGACCCCAGAGTCTCAGGCCATCTTCCCAACAGCCTCCATCCACGCCCTGGCCTCACCGCTCACCGGCGACGCGGCGTCTCGCCTCATCAGGTGACTGAAGGAGGTTACGGCGGTGTTGGACAAAAGGGATCTCTACAGGCTCCCCTGGTCGCTGAACGACAACCCGATCGCCTGGCTGGAAGTGACCGACATCTGCAACCTACGTTGCGAGGGCTGCTATCGCCAGCGCCTGACGGGGCACAAGCCACTCGAAGACGTCCAGGAGGAGATCCTCTTCCTCAAGCGCTGGCGCAACCCCGACAACGTCTCGATCGCCGGCGGCGAACCACTCCTCCACCCCGACATCGTCGCCATTGTGCGGTTCATCGCGGAGCAGGGCATCAAGCCGGTCCTGCTGTCCAACGGGCTCGGCCTTGACCCGCAGTTGCTGCGGGAACTCAAGCGCGCCGGACTTTCGGGGTTTACGCTGCACGTGGACAGCCACCAGGGCCGCCCCGAGTGGCGAGGCAAGTCGGAGGCGGAACACAACGCCCTGCGGCAACACTATGCCGAGATGATCGCCGACGTCGGCGGGCTGATCACCATTTTCAACGCGACCGTGTATCCCTCAACCTTCCCGGAGATCCCGGCGGTAGTGCGTTGGGCCAAGGACAACATCCGGTCGGTCCAAGGGGTGGTCTTTATCACCTACCGCATTGCCGCCACCGACAGCCAGATGGCGCTCGACGCCAGCGCCCAGCAGGTGGACCTGAGCAGACTGAGCTACTCGGTCGAGCGGTTTGACGAGGAGTTCGTCACCGGGCCAGAGGTATGCCAGGCGATCCACGAGTGTCTGCCGGAATACGAGCCCTCTGGCTACCTCGGCGGAACGCTGCGGCACGACTCTTTCAAGTGGATCATCGGTGCCGTGGTCGGCTCTCAGGGCGGGGTGTATGGCTCGGTGGGCAAGCGCACCATGGAGGTCGCCCAGGCCGGGCATCACCTGTGGCGAGGCACCTACCTGGCCTACCTGAACCAGCCCAGGATCGGCGCCAAGGTCTTCCTGATGAGCCCCTGGGACAGGAGCGTACGGCGGGCGGCCCGGAACTGGCTGGCGGCGGTGGTCAGGGATCCGGGGCGCCTCTTTGACTCACCTCGTCTGCAGAGCTACGCCATCATTCAGGCGCCCGACATCCAGCCGGACGGACGCGCCGACATGTGCGACTCCTGCCCAGACATGACCTTCTACAACGGCACGCTGATCAACTCCTGCCGCATGGATGAGTACCGCCTCTTCGGCGGGCCCCTCTCGTTGGTGGACCGTGCCAGGGTCGCCGCCACTCCCGAGAGTCACAGCCACCCGGCTGACGTCTGAGCGCGCGGCGCATCGTACGGGGGCCCTGTGGAGCGCTCCACAGGGCCCCCTGCTGTGCTAAAAGTCGGCGCGCGCCGGCACGACGGCCCTGCCAGTGAGGGCCGACTCGTCGGCCGCGATGGCGGCCGCCAGAGACTCGTAGGCGTCCCGGCCTGTGATGGTCATGGGCTTGTCGTATACGAGCGAGTCCACGAAGGCGTCCAAGCAGCCCAATACCCCCGTGACTAAGGGTTGTTCCGCCTCGGGGATCTCCTGCCAGCCATCCTGGCCGTCGATAGCGGCGCGATCGCCCATGATCACGCCCTTGGTGCCGATCAGACGGAAGGCATGTCCGTCAACGCCCTGCTTGGGCGGCCAGTGCGCCTCGTAGGAAACGGTGACCTGCCCGATAGCGCCGCTGGCAAAGTGGAAGAGCGCCGCCGTGGTCTTGTCCCTGGGGAATTCCAGGGTGCCCAGGCGGTTCGCGTAGGCCATCACCGCTTCCACCGGCTGCCCCACCAGGTAGCGCACCAGGTCGACCTGATGGATCCCCGACCCGACGATGGCCGAACGGCCCGCCTCGGGCGCCGCGTACCAGGGAGCGCGGAGGAACTGCTGGCGCTTGTCTTGGATCGAGTCGATGGTCAGGTGGATCACGTCGCCAAAGGCGCCGGCGTTCAGCAGCCTCTTGATGGCCACGGTCGAGACGCGGTAACGCCGCTCGTGGGCGAGCATCAGCCGCGCCGCGCCGGCCTCCTCGGTCTCGATGATGGCGCGGGCGTCCTCGAGGGTCGTGGCGATCGGCTTGGCCAGCAGGACGTGGCAGCCGGCCTGCAGGCAGGCCACCGCATGAGGGCGGTGGAGGTGATCGGGCGTGGTCACGGAGATCGCGTCGAGCCGTTCGGCGGCGAGCATCTCATCCAGGCTGGCGTAGGCCGCCACCACGCGCGGGTAGGCCTCGCGGACGGCCCGGACGCGTTCCTCGTCAGGATCGCAGACCACCAAACGGCCGACGTGTTCGCAGTCGGCATACCAGCCGACGTGGTAGCGCCCCAGGCCCAGGCCCAGCACTCCAACAGACAGCTTGGTCATCGTACCGTCCTTTCGCTGCGGGCCCTCCCGGGGCCTTACGGCGGATTCCGGGAGGGCCCAGGCCTTGACAACGTTTTCCACGGGCCCTATACTGCGAGTGACCGTAGATAGTCGATAGAGTATACGATATCGATTTCTGGTGCCAGCGCGCCCGCCAGGTTCTGAGCTGTGTTCGGATCGACCGACGGCGAGACCAGGCGGCTCGCGCCCTTTGTTTGAGTCCCGTGCCGTCCGGGGGCAGAGTAGCGCGGCAACTCACTCCCCCCTGTGCATGGGATAGATGCGTGACCCGCGCCCTTGACGCGTTCGGTTCGGTAGGCCCGATTCCGCATCCAGCCACAGAGGAGCACTATGGCACTCAGTCTCTACGATCGTATCTACGCCGTCAACGCCGCAGTGACCATCTCGAACTCCATCGGCGACGTCACCGAGGGCAAGAGCTACCAACAGATCGAGGAGCAGTTCGGCTTTGTGGATCGCCTGCTGGCCCAGGACAAGGCGCGCAGCGAACAGCGCCGCGACTGGGGGCCCGATCAGGTGCGCCAGGCCCATCACCGTCCCGCCGGCATGACCGAGGACGGCATCGAACGGCACCGGCTGATGTGCACCGCGATCATTGAGAAGGGCGGCCGCGTCGACGTCTGGGACCTCGCCCGGATCTGGGTGCGTGACATCAACCGCGACCACTTTGGCATCCTCCTCGGCAACCAGGACCGCATCTTTTATGACCTGCTGAAGGCCGGCATGCCCCCCACAGAAACGGGACGCTACGCCGACTGGCCCGGCTTTATCGGCACCTGCAAGATGATGCTCCCCGTCGGGATCGTGAACGCCTGCGACCCTCGCCAGGCAGCCCTCGATGCGCTGGACACCGGCCGTCTCAAGGATAGCCCCCATCGTGCCTTCAACTACGCCCTGGAAGTCTGCGCGGCGGTCGCCGCCGCCTGTGCCGAGGCGCTGCGGCCCGGGGCCACGGTGGAAGCGATCATCTCGGAGGCCCTCCGCCACCTCTCCTCGGTGCCACGGGCTGAGGTCGAGGCCGCGCTGGCCTGGACCGGGGAGGTCGAGGACGTGTGGGCCTTGCGGCCACGCTTCGCGGCCAAGTACCAGGGGCGCCCCATCTCGAACGCGGTGGAGGTACTCAGCGCGGGGCTGGCCATCTTCCGCATGGTCCAGGGGGATACGCACCAGGCCATTCTCACCTCGGTAAACTTTGGGCGCGACTGCGACTGCATCTCGTACGTAGCCGTGGGCCTGTCTGCCGCCCTGAACGGCCTGGGAGACGTGCCCCGGGGTTGGCTCGCCATCGTGGAGGAGGAGCTGAAAACCGATCCCTATACTGTTTCGCGGCGATCTCTGGAAGATACCGCCAAGGGCCTTTACCAGGCCGTTCTGAACGAGCTGGACGGAGCAAGGCGGCGGATCTCCGAACTGGAGACCGCGCTGTAACCTGTGCCCGAACGACGCGACGCCTGTTCGGCCGCATTCCATCGTGAGAAGGAGACAGATGAGCCCGAAAAGCCCTTCCAAGGACCTCACCCAGGCAATCAAAGAGTTGGCGCTCCAGAGCGGTGCCGCGCTGGTGGGCATCGCCTCGATCGACCGCTTTGACCCGCAGCCCCCTTACTACGACAAGGCGCCTCGCGGCCACGACCCGCGCGACTATGTGCCCAACGCCAAGTCGGTGATCTCGTTCGCGCAGCCGGTCCTCAATGCGGTGATGGACGCCCCCGCCGCGCTGGCCGACGTCGACATGGAGATGATCCCGCCCGACATCAAGCACCCCTACCTGGAGATGCTCTACCAGCTCGTAGGGCACCGCGTGCAGGACTATATGCTCGAGCAGATCGGCCAGGTCGTCGGGCAGATGATCCAGCTCGAGGGGTTCGAGACGATGATCTTCCCCACCACGGGGTTGCATCCCAACATGCCGCCGACCGGCATCGGGGTGAGCGAGACGCGCCTGACCGACCAGCAGATCTGGCAGGGCCCCTCCAAAAAGTGGGCCGACAAGTACTCGCCTTTCCGCTACACCTTTGGCCCCGTCTCGCACCGCCACGCAGCCACCCGCGCGGGCCTGGGCGAGTTCGGCTACAACAACATCGTCCTGACCCGGGAGTTCGGGCCGCGCCAGCGCTTCAACACGATCATCACCGAGGCGGAGCTGGTGCCCGACCCGCTGATCAGCGAGCCGATCTGCCTGCGTGACAACTGCCGCCTGTGCCTGAAGGCCTGCATCATGGAGGCCATCACCCTGCGCGATGACCCGTCCTTCTCCGACTATCGCCTGGTAGACAAGGTGAACAAGGACGTCATCTTTGTCGACACGCCGGCCAAGACCGACCCGGTGACGTGCAACTCCCGGCGGACGCGCATTCCTGACTCGCCGATCCGCGGCGATTGCGCCAGGGTCTGCCCGCTGCCGGTGACGCGCACGCATCTGCCGGTGCGGCTGAAGGCTATGGTGGAGGAGTGGGTGGCCGAGCGGGGCGTGAGCCTCGGCGCTGCGGGGGGCGTGGCCGAGGGGACGTTCAAGGGATAAGCAAAGCACGAAGTGGTCTGGCGGCTTGGTGATAGTGCCGCGCGGGGCCCCGAGAGCAGGCTGCCTCTCCCCCGCGCGGCGGGGCGACGTCTGATTGGATATGTACCGCGGGTTACGTTCTTGAGCACGCCGTGTCCCGTAGCCATCAGAAGGAGCATCAGCATGTCCACGAGAACTGTCAGCCGTCGAGACTTCTTGCGTGTGTCGGCGATCGTGGCGGCCGGCAGCGTGGCGGCAGCTTGCGGAGCTCCGCAGCCTGCCGCCCCGGAACCTGCCGCCCCGGCCGGCGCCGCCACTCCAGCACCTGCAGCACAGCCAACCAGCGCCCAGACCCAGCCCACGGCTGCCCCGGTGGCGGCCGTGACGCGTTTCCAGGAAGCCCCGATGCTGGCGGAACTGGTCAAGGACGGCAAGCTGCCCCCCGTGGAGGAGCGCCTCCCGGAGAGCCCCCTGATCATCGAGCCGACCAAGGAGATAGGCACCTACGGCGGCACCCTGTACGGTTCGTCGTCGGCACCCGAAGCCACCGATGACCTACAGGCCACTATGGTCACCGGCCCGTTCTCCTTCAACAATGACCTGTCGGTCATGACCCCCAACGCGTGCGAGTCTTTCGAGTTCAACGAGGACGCCACGCGCTGCGTGCTCCATCTGCGCAAGGGGGTCAAGTGGTCGGACGGAGCGCCCTTCTCTGCCGACGACATGATCTTTTACTACGAGGACTGGCAGTTCAACACCGACCTGGCCCCCAACCTTTCCCGCAACTGGAGGCCGGGGGGCAAGCCGATGACCTTCACCAAGGTGGATGACTACACGGTCCAGTTCGACTTTGCCGTGCCCAACTGGGCCTTCTATGCGATCATGCGTTCCTCTCCTCCCCAGACGCCCTGGCGCCCCAAGCACTATGCCCAGCAGTTTCACCCCAAGTACAACGCCAAGGCGGAGGAGCAGGCCAAGGCGGCCGGCTTTGACAACTGGCAGGCCTGGTTCGGCAAGATGGTCAGCGTGGAGGACATCAACTACGGGGCACAGAACCCGGACCTGCCCGTCCTGGAGCCCTGGCGCCCGGTCAAGTCCGACAGCGAAGGCCAGTACTATGAGCGCAACCCCTTCTACTTCAAGGTGGATCCGGAGGGCAACCAGCTGCCGTACATCGACAGCGTCGACGTGCGCTACGCCTCCAGCATGGAAGTCATCAACATGCGCGCCATCTCCGGTGAGCTGAGCGCGGCAACCCGCGACCTCCTCCTCGTCAACTATCCTGTGCTGCGGGACAACCGGGAGAAGGGGGAGTACCAGCTGCTGATCGGGGCGAGCGAGCGCGGTGCGGACCTGGCGCTGGCCTTCAACCAAAACCATCCCGACCCGGTGCTGAAGGAGATCTTCTGCGACCTGCGCTTCCGCCAGGCCATGTCAGTTGCCATTGACCGGAATGAGATCAACGAGCTCCTCTATCTGGGGCAGGGTACTCCGCGTCAGGCCACTATCCCTGACAGCGCCAGCTTCTTCAAGCAGGAATGGGCTGACGCGTATGCGCAGTATGATCCTGACCTGGCCAACAGCCTGCTGGACGAGATGGGCCTGGACAAGCGGGGGGCCGATGGCACCCGCCTCCGGCCGGACGGTGAACCGCTGGCGTTCCTGCTAGAGTTCACCGGCACGCAGGGGCCGTTCAACGAGACCTGCCAACTGGTGGTCAAGACCTGGGCCAAGGTAGGCATCAAGTGTGAGGTGAAAGAGGGTCAGAAGGCCTATGTCTCCCAGCGCCTGTCCGCTGGTGAGCACGATGCCACCATGTGGGTGGTGGACCGCACCCTCGAGCGCGCGGCCTGGTCGATGGGCTGGAACGGTGCCAAGCTGGCCCCCGGCGGCGGCTCGATCATCAACTACTGCAAGGCCTGGCAGGATTGGAAGAACTCCGGCGGCCAGAAGGGCGTCGAGCCTCCCCAGGAGGCGAACGACCTGTGGGATGCCTTCGATGCCTGGATGGGCTCGGAATACGGCAGCCCCGCCTACATGGAGGCTGCGACCCGCGTCCATGACCTCATCGCCCAGGTTCTGTGGGTGATCGGCATCATTGGGCAGGCGCCCGTGCCGATCCTGGTAAAGAACGACCTGCAGAACGTCTTCGGGGGCGACGAGGAAAAGATCTGGATCGGCGCCGCCAACTGGTACCTGCTTCCGCAGCATTCTGAGCAGTGGTTCTGGAAGTCCTAGCGTCCTGTGTGATATGGCCGCGAGACGGCTAGACAAGCCGTCTCGCGGCACCTGGACTCGGCGATCGGGACACTGCGTGAGCCGGGAGCGGCCCAGAGCGGCGTACCCTGGCCCACACGTCTCACTGCGCTGACCCTCAGTGGCGACGTCCCCTCTGCCCATGTGAAGGCCTGGCCCAGGCCTCTGGACGCACTGCACGGAGCAGGCATCTGGGGCAGGTGGCCACGTAACGGCATGGGCTGCAACAGGCCTCAGGCCAACTGTATAGTCTGCATGAGGAAAGCCTGGCATGCTTCACTTTGTGCTCCGCAGACTGCTGCTGCTAGTACCGACGGTCATCGTCATCTCGATGATCTCGTTCCTCGTGATCCAGCTGCCGCCCGGTGACTACCTGACCTCGTATGTCATCAGCCTGGAAGCCCAGGGGCAGTTCGTGGACCAGGAGCTCATCGACGCTCTCAGGGTTCAGTATGGTCTGGGGCAGCCCCTCTATGTCCAGTATGGTAAATGGGTATGGGGGATGCTGCATGGCCACTTTGGCCAGTCGCTGCAGTGGAAGGCCCCGGTCGCCGACCTTATCTGGGAGCGCCTCGGCCTCACCGTGGTGCTATCTCTGGGATCGCTTCTCTTTGTATGGCTGGTGGCTTTTCCAGTCGGGATCTATTCCGCGGTTCGCCAGTATTCCGTGGTAGATTATGTATTCACCGCCCTGTCTTTCTTCGGATTAGGAATACCGGACTTTTTATTGGCTCTTATCGTCATGTGGCTGGCTTTCTCGCAGTTGGGCATCTCTGTAGGAGGGCTGTTCTCCAACGAGTTCGTGCGCGCCCCTTGGTCATGGGCCAAGGTGGTTGATATGCTGAAACACGCCTGGATGCCCATGGTGGTGTTGGGCATTGGCGGCACGGCCGGGCTGATCCGCATCATGCGCGCCAACCTCCTCGACGAGCTAAACAAGCCCTATGTGGAGACGGCACGCGCCAAGGGGCTACGGGAACGGCGGCTGATCCTCAAGTACCCCGTGCGCGTAGCCCTCAACCCGTTCGTCAGCACCTTGGGGTGGACGCTGCCGAGCCTGGTATCTGGCTCTGTGATCGTATCGGTGGTGCTGAGCCTCCCGACGACCGGCCCTCTGCTCCTCACCGCGCTTCAGGCACAGGATATGTACCTAGCCGGTACCTTCTTGTTGATGCTGAGCATTCTGACGGTGCTCGGGACTCTAGTATCCGATGTGCTGCTGGCCTTGCTCGACCCGCGCATCCGCGTGGAGTAGGAGCCGCATGGCATGTTGATGATCTGGAAGGATGACCATGAGCCTGGCCGATGACGTAAGCCAACACGCGGCGCACGACGCACCCATCGAGCCGGAACAGGTACGAGATGAGCACATCCTGGTCGCATCCCAGTGGCAGCTCATGTGGTGGAAGTTCCGCAAACACAAGCTGGCTCTGGTGGCCACCGTGGTGATTGTCCTCCTGTACCTGGTGGCGACGTTCGTCGAGTTCGTAGCACCCTATGATCCGGAGGAGCAAGAGGCCCGCATGGCCTACAGGCCCCCTACCAGGATCCACTTTGTGGATGGGCGGGGAGAATCTCATCTGCGCCCCTTCGTTTACGGCACGCAGTCCACGCGAGACCTCGAGTCGTTTAGCCTTGTCTTCTCCGAAGACCGCACGCGGGTCTATCCGGTATACTTTTTCACCCCTGGCACCCCATACCGTCTGTGGGGGCGCTTTGATGCCGACATGCACCTGTTTGGCCTCGCTAGCAGTGAGGACAGATTCTTCCTGATCGGGGCAGACAAACAGGGCCGCGATCTCTTTTCGCGTATCGTCTATGGCTCCCGACTCTCCCTATCGATCGGTCTCGTCGGTGTTGCGATCAGCTTCATACTGGGTGTTCTGATTGGTGGCATCTCCGGGTTCTACGGCGGCGTGGTCGACACGATCCTGCAACGCGTGATCGAGTTCATCCGCTCCATCCCGACGATCCCGCTGTGGATGGCGCTCTCAGCGGCACTACCGCCCAACTGGCCGCCGGTTCGCGTGTACTTGGGCATCACGGTGATCCTCTCGCTGATCGGATGGACCGGCCTGGCCCGCGTGGTCCGCGGCCGTTTCCTGGCGCTACGCGAGGAGGACTTTGTGATGGCCGCCAAGCTCTGCGGCTCCAGTGAACTGCGCGTCATTCTGCGCCACATGGTGCCGGCTTTTGCCAGCCACATCATCGCGTCCTTGACCCTGGCAATACCGCGGATGATCCTCAGTGAGACGTCCCTCTCGTTCCTGGGGCTGGGGCTCCGCTTCCCGGCCATCTCGTGGGGGGTGCTCCTGCAGGAGGCGCAAAACGTTCGCTCGGTGGCCCAGGCCCCCTGGCTGCTGACGCCGGGCCTGGCCGTGGTCCTCTCGGTGCTGTCGCTGAACTTCCTGGGGGACGGGCTGCGCGATGCGGCCGATCCCTATGCCCGATGAGTATGCCCGCCGAAAGCCGCAGGGCGGCCTGGGCCGACCCGGGCCACGGCGGAGGGGAGACGGAGAACGCATGACCGCCAGACGGGCTGGCGCAAGGCTGGCCAAGGTCACCGCCCGCTCGATCACTGACCGCGCCTATGAGGCCATCCGCGATGCCATCGTCGAGGGCCAGTTCCGCCCTGGGGAACGCCTCTCTGAGGAAACCCTCGCCGAGCAGCTGGGCGTCAGCAAGACCCCCGTGCACGACGCCCTCGGGCGCCTGGTGGCCGAGGGTCTGGTTCAAATGACGCCTTATGTGGGCGCATCGGTGATCCGTCTGTCTCCCGAGGATGTCGACGAGATCTATGACCTCCGTGAGACCCTCGAACGGCTGGCCATTCGGCAGGCCATTGGGCACGTCGACGATGCACTCCTGCTGGAGCTGGACCACGAGCTGGCCTCGTTCGCCCGCCCCCTTCCCCAGAAGGAGTTCCAGCACTACTTTGACGTCGACAACCGCCTGCACGACGCCGTGGCGCAGATGAGCGGCAACGGGCGCCTGGTGCGCATCCTCGACATGCTGCGCAACCAGTCGCACGCCGCCCGCTTCCTCTCCTCGCGGCTGCCGGGCCGCACCGACCTCTCCATCGAGGAGCACCGGGCCATCATCGCCGCGCTGCTGGCCCGCGACGCGCCGCTGGCCCAGGAAACCATGCAAAAGCACCTCAGCGGATCGCGCCGGGCGGCTGCACACATCGTAGAAGAGTTGACCACCGATAGGCTTGAGGAGGACTGAGAGCGCATGCGCACGAATCGCGTAAAGGCCATGCTGGCCAATGGAGAGAACGTCCTGGGCACCTTTGTGCGCACCACGCACCCCGCCGTCGTCGAGGTCCTGGGCCTGGTCGGCTTTGACTTTGTGATCATCGACAACGAGCACAGCCCCGTGGGGATCGAGTCCACCGCGAACCTCATCCGTGCGGCTGACGGCGTCGGCATCACGCCCTTTGTGCGGGTGATGACCAACGATGCCGTGGCCATCATGCAGGCGCTGGACGCGGGCGCCCTGGGCGTGCAGGTCCCGCAGATCTCGGCCCGGCAGGACGCCGAGTACGCCGCGCGCGCCCTCAAGTACCCGCCTATCGGCACCCGCGGCCTGGCCACCAGCCACCGTGCCGCGAACCATGGCCTGATGGACCCGCTGGAATACGTCCGTATGGCCGACCAGGAGACGATGTTCCTCGCCTACGTGGAGAACCGCGAGGCGGTGGCCAACATCGAAGAGATCGTGACGGTGCCGAACATCGACCTCCTGTTCCTCGGTCCCGCCGATCTCTCGGCCTCCTACGGCTATCCCGCGCAGACGGCCCACCCCGAGGTGCAGCAGGCCATCGCACGGGTGTTGGAGGTAGCCGCCGCGGCTGGGATCCCCGTGGGTACCGTCGCCGCGGATGCTGCCTCGGCCCGTGCGCTCCTCGATCGCGGCGTGCGGTTCCTGGCCATCAGCTCGGACCTGCAGATGATCGGCCGCTGGGGCAGCGAGACGCTCAGGGCGTTGCGCGCCTAGCACTGTTGGGGGAATGTGGATGAACTCGTATGAGCGCGTGATGTGTTGCCTCAACCATGAGCCCGCCGACCGCCTGCCGGTGGACGGCAGCTTCCACCCGGAAGTCTGGCGCATGCTCGAGGAGCACCTGGGCACTGCGGATCACAACGCGATCCAGGAGGCGCTGGGGATCGACTTTCGCCAGGCGGGCATGGGCGTTGCCGACGCCTTCAAGGCCCGGGCCACCCGGACGCGCCACGGCTGGCGCATCGCACACCCCGACGGCACCGTCGAGGACGAGTGGGGCGTGCGCGTGCGGTTCGACCGGCAGGAGCGCTACTACCGTTTTGTCTACCAGCCGCTGGCCGTGGTCCCGCTCGAGGAGTATGCATTCCCTGACCTGGACGCGCCCGGGCGCTTCGTGCCGCCCGCCGCGGGACAGCGCAGCCCCTACGCGCGCATCTGCGGCATCAGCAACCTGTTCAAGGGCTGCTGGCACCTCCGCGGGCTGGACCAGTGGATGATGGACCTGCTGGCCGACGTCGACTATGCCGAAGCCCTCCTGGACCGCATGCTGGCCTGGAACCTGGTGCTGGTCCGCCGTCTGGCGGCCCAGGGGCTGGACATCCTGGGCCTGGTGGGCGATATCTCCATGCAAGAGGGCATGATGATCTCCCCGGCCACCTGGCGCCGCCTCTTCAAGCCGCGAGAGGCCCTGGTCGTGGCCGAGGCCCAGCGGCTGGGGATTCGCCACGTCTACTTTCACTCCGACGGCAACCCGTCCGCCATCCTCGACGACCTCGTCGAGATCGGGATCACCATGCTGGACCCCGTCCAACCCGAGTCGGTCGATCCGGCGGAGCTACGGCGCCGCTACGGGCGCCGCCTGACCCTGCACGGCACCATCTCGGCGCAGCACACCCTCCCCTTCGGCACGCCCGAGGAGGTCCGCGCCGAGGTATTGGAGCGGATCCGCACCTGCGGGTATGATGGCGGCCTGGTCATCGCGCCGAACAACGTTGTCCAGCCGGACGTCCCGCTGGAGAACCTCCTGACCATGTATGCCACCGTGCGCGAGGTCGGCGCACGGGCCTATGCACGCGCCTGAACACGCTATCGAAAGGAATCTCTCGCATGACCCCGACATCATCCGCAACCCCCACCACCTACCGCGTCAGCGCCGCGGAACTCGCGCGCGTGACGGCCGCCTGCCTGGCGGGCGCTGGGCTCTCCGCCCAGCACGCCGCCCTGGTGACCGAGGGCCTGGTGGAGGCCGAACTCCGCGGCCAGGGCAGCCACGGCGTCTCGCGGCTCCTGGATATCTACATCCAGCGCCTCAGCGCCCGCGCCACCAACCCCCAGCCCGATATCCGGATCGTCGCGCGCCGCGCCGGCACCGCCGTGGTCGACGGTGACAACGGCCCCGGCCAGGTGGTGGGGCGCTTCGCCATGGACCTGGCCATTGATCTCGCTCGCGAGCACGGCCTCGGCGCCGTGGCCGCGCGGCACTCCAATCACTACGGGGCGGCGGCCTACTACCTGAACGCCGCGGTGGAAAAGGGCCTCATCGGCATCAGCACCACCAACGCGCCGCCCAACATGCCCCCCTGGGGCGGGCGGAAGCCCTACCTGGGCACCAACCCCCTGGCCATCGCCGTGCCCGCCGGCAAGTACGGCGCCATCCTGCTCGACATGGCCACCAGCGTGGTGGCCAAAGGCAAGATTCAGCTGATGGCCAAGGAGGGGCAGACGACCATGCCCGCCGGCTGGGCGCTCGACGCCGAGGGGCGCGACACGCAGAGCATCGACGCGGCCCTCCAGGGCGGCATGATGCTGCCCGTGGGCGGGCCGAAGGGCTACGGCCTGGCCGTCATGGTCGAGATCCTGAGCGCCATGCTCTCGGGGGCGGACTTTGGCCCGCACCTGGGCAACATGTACACCCAGTTTGACCGGCCACAGAACATAGGGCACTTTTTCGGCGCGATCGACGTCTCCGGCTTTCTGCCGATGGAGGCCTTTACGGCGCGCATCGAGGGGTTCATCGAGGAGCTCCGCGCCGTCCCGCGGCGTGAGGGAGTGGCCGAGATTCTCATGCCCGGTGAGATCGAGGCGCGCTGTGCGGAGCGCTACCGCCGCGAGGGCATTCCCATCGAGGCGCCCGTCCTGGCTGAGATCTCTCGCCTCGCCGAGCGCTTTGGGGTGCATCCCCCGCAGCCGCTGGCAGAGTAGCCTCCTGAACGTCTGCCCCTCACTCACGGAGGCCGCCCCCTTGGGGCGGCCTCCGTGGTTCACCGCCGCAGTGGCGGTTGGCGCGCCGCCACCTCGGCGCTAGAATGCCCCCGCACGTTAGCGTCCGCCCCTACACTCGGGAGAGGAGCCCTCATGACCCCCATCCGCGTCACGATCGGCCTGTTGCCATCCCGCAGGGCGGCCCACACCGCCTGGACGGAGCGCATGCGCGTCGACAGTCTCGCGCTGCTCGGGCGGCTGCCCAGCGTCACGGCCGTGGCGCCTGCCGTATCGCCGAGCGGCGCCATAGACAGGCTCTCCGGCGCAACCCCCCACGGCACGGTGAACACCCTCGATGAGGCCGAGGCTGTGGCGGCCTACTTTCGCCAAGAAGGGGTCGATGCCCTGGTGATCTGCCCGCTCGACTTTGGCGATGAGCGCTCCGCCGTCAAGGTGGCCGAACTGCTTCGCGTGCCGGTGCTCCTGTTCGCCACCAAGGAACCCCCCGCCCTCCAGGATGCCAGCATGGCCCGCGTCTCCGATTCCTATTGCGGAACGCTGTCCATCTCCGCCGGCCTGACGCGCCGCCGCCTGCCCTTCCGCTTCGCCGGCGTCTACCTCCCCAGCGACCCGGAGATGCTCGCCGAGGCGGAGACGTTTGTGCGCGCCGTCGGCGTGGTGCGCGCCCTGCGCGGCGCGCGCATCGGGCAGGTGGGCGTCCGCCCGGTAACGTTCGAGACGGTGGCCTACGACGAGGTCGCCATGGCCACAGCCTTTGGCATGAACGTGATCCCCTACAACCTGGCCGACGTCGTCGACGCCGCCGAGGCGATCGCCGACGACGATCCGGCCGTCCGCGACCTGGTGGCCGGCGTCCGCGCCTCAGTGGCCGAGGTGACCGTGCCGGGCTCGCACCTCGTGCGGGCCGCCAAGTTCGAGCTGGCCCTGGTCGCCTTCTGGGAACGCCATGGCCTCTCGGCCCTGGCCGCGCAGTGCTGGCCCTCCATCCAGCGGATGATGGGCATTTCCCTCTGCGCGGTCTATGGGCGCATGACGGCGCGCCACATGCTCACCGCCTGCGAGGTGGACGTGCTCGGCGCCGTGGCCATGTTGGCCAACTATGGCGCCGCCCTGGGCGAGGGGTTGCCCCATTTCGTCGACTGGACCATCCAGCACCGTGAGAACCCCAACTGGCTGCTGGCCTGGCACTGTGGCAACGCCCCCACCTGCCTGGCCGCCGACTCGGCGCGCACCGCGCTGCGCTCCCGGCGCGATATGGCCGGCGCCCTGCCTATCCCCGCGGAAGACACCATGGCCGGGCTGTACCAGTTCCAGCTCAAGCCCGGCACCGTGACCTTCTGCCGCCTGGCGGAGTACAACGGCGAGTGGAAGATGCTCATCGCCCCGGGGCGCATCGTGCCCTCGGAAGAGACCCTGGCCGGCACCTGGGCCTGGGTCGAGGTCCGCGACCATGCCCGCCTCTACCGTACCCTCGTCGAGGAGGGCTTTATCCATCACGCCAGCATGATCCACGGGGACCAGACGCGTGCCCTTGAGGAGGCCTGCCGCTTCCTCGGCATCCGTGCCGTGGTCGTGGAGTAGCGATCTTGAGCGACGGAAAGATTGACATCGTGGGCGTGGGCCTGGCCACGCTGGACGTGCTCGTGCGCGTCAGGGAACTCCCCACCTGGGAGGGGATGGGCTCCATGAGTGGCTTTGCCCTCGACGGTGGCGGGCCGGTGGGCACCGGCCTCGTCGCCGCCGCACGGCTGGGAGCCCGGGCCGGCTACGTCGGCACGGCCGGCACCGACCGCACCGCCGAGCTCAAGATGGAGTTCCTGACGCGTGAGGGCCTCGATGTGTCGCACGTGGTCCGCCGCCCGGGCCCGGAGGGCAACGTCATCCTCGTCTGCGTCGACGAAGAGACGGGCGAACGCACCTTCACTGGCCTTCGTGACCGGCACCGCACCCCCCTGGCGCCCGAGGAGCTGGATCGCGACTACCTCACCCAGGCCGAGTTCCTCCACCTCGACGGCCACCATCCCGACGCCGCCCTGCAGGCAGCCCGCTGGATGCACGCGGCCGGCAAGCAGGTGATGCTCGACGGCGCCCGCATGACCGGCACCCTGGGCCGCACCGCCGAGTACTACCGGAGCCTGGTGGCCGAGACCGACATCCTTATCTGCGGGTCGGGCTTTGTGCCGGCGCTCACCGGCCGCGCCGACATTTGGGAGGCGGGGCGTGCCGCGCTGGACCTGGGGCCGCGCATCGTCGTCCAGACGGAGGGCGCCGAGGGGGCCTACACCGTCAGCCGCGAGGGGATCCTGCACACGCCCGCCTTTGCGGTCGACGTGGTCGACACCACCGGCGCCGGGGACGTCTTCCACGGGGCCTACCTGGTGGGGCTGCTGCACGGCTGGGAACTGGCCGAGGTGGCGCTCTTTGCCAGCGCCGTCTCGGCGCTCAAATGCATGCACCTGGGCGGGCGGGCCGGCATCCCCACCTATGCGGAGACGCTGGCATTCCTCGCCGAGCGAGGCATTCCGCTCGGCTGATCGGAGGGCACTCCCATGGCACTCGTATCGATTGTTCCGCTCCTGCAAGAGGCTCAGGCCGGCCGCTACGCGCTGCCCCTCTTTCTGACGCCGGAGATGCTGGCCGCCGAGGGGACCGTGGCCGCCCTCGAGGACCTGCGCGCCCCGGCGGCGGTGGGCGTCTACGCCGGCTGGATCGAGCGCCCCGACGCCCGGGCCTTCAGCGCCTTCCTCAGGGCCCTGGCCGAGGAGGCCAGCGTGCCCATCGCGCTGATGCTCGACCACGGCGCCAACCTGGAGCAGT
This sequence comes from Anaerolineae bacterium, assembly GCA_040768605.1. Lineage (GTDB taxonomy): Bacteria > Chloroflexota > Anaerolineae > UBA1429 > UBA1429 > JAAZBY01. Next base: position 153,378 of record JAXGMP010000005.1, read on the forward strand.
GCATCCGCGCCATCCGCTACGGCTTTACCGACGTGATGTACGACGGCTCGGCCCTGCCGCTTGCCGAGAACATCGCCACGACGCGGACCATCGTCCAGGCGGCCCACGCTGTGGGCGTCGGCGTCGAGGCGGAGCTCGGGCACGTCGGCTCGGGCAGCGACTATGCGGCCTATGGCGCCCGGCGCGCCGGCTTTACTGAGCCTGGCACCGTGGCCGCCTTTGTCGAGGCCACCGGCGTCGACGTCCTGGCCGTGGCCTTTGGCTCGGCCCACGGCGTCTATCAGGGCGAACCCCAGCTGGACCTGGCCCTCCTCGGCGAGCTGCGCGCCGCGACCGACATCCCCCTGGCCATGCACGGCGGGTCGGGCCTTTCACGCGAGCAGTTCCAGGGGGCTATCGCCGCGGGGATCAGCAAGATCAACGTGTTCACCGAGCTGGGGCTCACCACTGGCCAGCGCCTGTGCGCCCACGCGGCGGGCGGCCAGGCCTCCTACTTTTCCTTCCAGGAGGTCGTGCGAGGCACCTTCCGCGAACGGTGTGCCGACTATCTGGCGATGTTCGGCGCCGCGGGGAAGGCGGCTGCCACGGCCGCGGCGGGGGGATCGTCGTGAGCATCGCCACGGCCCCCTTCCTGAGCGGCCTGCCCGAGCCGGCGGAGCGCAACATGGCCGTGCGGGTGATGCCGGCCGGTGAGCGCGCCCTGCGCCAGGGGCACCCCTGGCTCTTTGAGCGCGCCATCCGCAGCCAGGCGTACCAGGGCAGGCCGGGGGACCTGGCGGTCGCGTTTGATGCCAAGGGCCGCTTTCTCGCCGTGGGGCTGTACGATCCGCGTTCGCCCATCCGCGTCAAGGTGCTGCAGCACGGCACGCCGGCCCGCATCGACGAGGAGTGGTTCCTCGGCAGGTTCGCGGCCGCCGCGGCGCTCCGCGCACCCCTGGCCCACACCGACACCACCGGCTACCGCCTGGTACACGGGGAGAACGACGGCCTCCCCGGCCTGGTGGCCGATCGCTACGACCGCACCCTGGTGCTCAAGCTCTACACGCCGGCCTGGATCCCCCATCTGCGCCATCTGCTGCCCGCCCTGGAGGCCGTTCAGCCCTTCGAGCGCCTCGTGCTGCGCCTGGGCCGCTTGCTCGAGGCCTACCCTGAGGACCTGTACGGCCTGGCCGACGGCCAGGTGCTGTGGGGGCCGGAGCCCGACGGGCCGGTGGCCTTTACCGAGAACGGCCTCCACCTGGAGGCCAACGTCCTCCTGGGGCAAAAGACCGGCTTTTTCTTCGACCAGCGCGAGAACCGCGCCCGGGTGGAGGGGTTGGCCGAGGGGCAGAGCACGCTGAACGTCTTTGCCTACACCGGCGGGTTCTCGCTCTATGCAGCGCGGGGCGGCGCGCCGACGGTGCTCAGCACCGACCTCAGCATCCCGGCGCTGGAGGCGGCCGAGCGCCACTTTCGCCTAAACCTCGGCCACCCGCGGATCGCCGCCGCCCAGCACACCACGCTGGCCGGCGACGCCTTTGCCGTCCTGGATCAGCTCTCCTCCGCCGGGCGCCGGTTTGGGCTGGTGATCATCGACCCGCCCTCCTTCGCCCAGAGCCAGCCGCAGATCCCCGGGGCGCTGGCGGCCTACGCGCGGCTGGCGACGCTGGGGCTGGGGGTGCTGGCGCCGGAAGGGACGCTGGTGATGTCTTCCTGCTCCAGCCGGGTCAGCGCGGAGGCCTTTTTTGCCTGCGTGCTGGGTGCCGCCGCCGAGGCGGGGCGCCCGCTGCGCGAGATCGCGCGCACCGGGCACCCCCTCGATCACCCCATCGGTTTCCCCGAGGGCGCCTACCTCAAGTGCCTGTACGCCACGGGCTAGGCCGGCGGCGCCGGCCGGCCCGCAGCGCCTAGGGGCGCAATCCAAAGGCCACGAAGGTGTAGGCGTCCGTCCACGGGCGCCAGCCCCACACGTTCTCTTCCTTGTAGAAGGTGGACGGGTAGGTCGTCCAGCTCTCTCCCTCGAGCAGGTGGTGCGGGCCCAGCAGGTTGCGCAGGCTGCCGGTGATCTCCAGGGTCAGGGTGTTCTCCCCGGCGCGCAGCAACCCCTCCAGATCGGCCCAGTAGGGCCGCCAGAACCACTGGCCAGCCCGCTGGCCGTTCACCGTCAGCGCCACCGAGTTGGCCATCTTGTCCGACAGGGTCAGGCAACGTCCAGCCACCTCTTTTGCATCCAGCGTCAGGGTGTGGCTCAGGCGCACGCTGCCCGCATAGAAGGGCAGGCCCTGGGGCGTCAGGTCGCCGAGTGTCACCGCCTCCGGCAGGGGGCCGATGACGAACGGCCCCTCATAGCGCGACGCGCCGCGGGGTAGTGGTTCCCAGGCGCCCGGGGTGTGCACGGCAAAGGGGCCGATCAGATAGATGGCCTCGATCTCGGCATCGAAGGTCAGCTTGTTCTTCTCCGCCTCGAACACGCGCGCGCGCCGCAGCGCCTCGTACACCTCGGGGGGCTGGCGGAAGGTCGTCGTGAGGGTCAGGAGGTTGCTGCCGGGCCGCAGCAGGCCATCGATCGGCACCTTGCGGAAAGACGTGTCGCGGTAGTAGCCCGCCTCCGCAAGGGGAACGGGCTGCCCGTTGACCTCCAGCCGGAAGCGTTCCGGCCGCTCCAGCACCAGGCAGGTGCCCTGGCCGGGCGCAAAGCCGGGGGCTACCTCCACGCGGTATTCCATGCGGATCTCCACCGGCCGTTCGAGCTCCAGCGCGCGCGGCTGGATGACGCTCACGTGCTCACGTTCGGCCTGCAGGGCGCCGTCGAACCAGAAGGCGCAATGGTCTAGCGTCAGCGCGTTGGGGTCGAGGAGTTCGAGCTGCCAGTCCCCGCCCAGGTCCTCCACCGTCAGCGGCACGCGCTCGGCCGTCTCCGCGCTCGCCGACAGGTCGGCAAAGGCCTCCGCGCTGTCGCTGACCAGGAGCGCCAGCGATCCGCGCTCGGGGAACTCGTGCGTGAAGGTGATCTTGTCCCCGTCCCGCCGAGCGGGCAGCCGCCCGAGAGCGCCGTCCTCGATGGACAGCCGGGCCGCCGCGGCCCCGGGCAGGCGCACTGAGGCCTGATAGCCGGCCTCGACCGACCTGTTGGCCAGGAAGTAGAAGCGCAGGTCGCTGCCGGCCAGGCTGGCGGGCAGCGTGCGCCAGGTCGCGGCGATGTCGGCGATCTCGCGGCCGTCGGCATCCGCCACCGAGATGGGGCGCACGCCCGGCGGCAGGGCGGCGGGCAGCGCGGCGGCGTCTGCGACGCGGCGCCCCCGGCCAAGCAGGCGCGCCAGTTCGCCCGAGGGCTCCCCCTCCAGCAGGGAGGGCTGCCGGCCGACCCACAGGAGGGTACCCCCGCCCGCGACGAATGCATCCAGAAGCGCCACCGTGCTGGAGGCCAACGTGTCGCAGGGCGGCACCACCACGACGCTGTAGGCTTGCTCACCGACGCGCAGACGGGCGCCTTCCGCCCGCCCGTAGCGCCGCAGGATGCGCTCGTCCCCATAGTGCAGGGGCACGTGGGCGCCCTCCAGGGCGGCCGTCACGGCGAGGAAATCGTCGTTCAGGGCGTCCATCCCCTCGCTGGCGTCGGCGTCGTAGCAAAGCCAGGCCGACGACTGCGGGTGCAGCATCAGGACGTCAAAAGCCACGCGCCCCGCGGCGAGGAGCATCCCCACCCTAGAGACGGCGTCGTTCAGGGCGCGATAGTCGTGCCACCAGGGCTGCTGGATGAACAGCGAGGGGGGCCAATCGCGCTTGCGGATGCCGCGCAGCGAGTAGCCCTGCAGGTGTTGGCACAGCGTGGTGACGCCGCGGACCATCTGCCACTCGAGCATCCACTTGAGCTCTTCAAAGGTCACGTTCCAGCCGCAGCCGGCGAACGACTCGCTCAGAATGCGCGGCTTGCCCAGCTGATGCGCCACCGAGGCCACCTGTAGCGGCGTGTTGGCCGGCTCGATGTGGCGGGTGAGCCAGTCCATGCCCGGCATGTGCAAGAACTCGTAATGGGGCATGACGGCGCCGCTGGCGCTCGCCTGCGTGGCGAGGCGCTCCTCAAAGACCATGTGCCCGGTGAGCAGGGCCCCGTGCGCCTCACACCAGTCGTACAGCTGCTTCATGTACCCGGTCACGAAAAGCTCCTGCGCCAGGTGCCAGAAGCGGTAGCGGGCGCGCTGGTAACCCGGCAGCGGCTCAAAAAGGAGCGGCAGCACTTCGAGCAGGTCCTCCCCGTAGGCCTGGCGATAGCGCCCGGGCAGCACCAGCGACCAGGGGATGCCGCTGCGCGCCATCTGCGGCTCATCGGTGAAAAAGCCGGGCAGCGGCCCGCCGAGCGCCTCGGAGTAGCGGTCGGCATAGGGCGCATAGATCTCCTCGAGGAACAGACGGGTCACCTCGGGGTCCATCACGTCGACATAATAGGGGTTCACATCATAGTAGTAGCGCCACAGACGTCCGTCGGGGGAGCGGTGATGGGCCAGGGTACGCCCGTCCGCGCCCTCCGGCGCGGCCTCCGCACGAACGACCTCGCGGCGCAGGTGCTTCTGCTGGTAGCGCTCCCCGCGCCCGTTGACCCGCCCGTCCGCAAAGCCGCTCGGCCAGCCGTTCTCGTCGTAGGCCCAGGCGTCCATGCCCCTCTGGCCGGCCTCTTCGATGCCGGCGGAGATGTTGGCGAACCACTCCTCGCCCATGTAGGGCGTCTGCAGGCCGCCGCGGGCGTGCATGAAGTAGCCGCCCAGCCCCGCCGCGTCCATCTCGGCGATCTGCCGGCGGGTCTCGGAGACGTCCAGACGCTCGTTCCACGACCAGAACGGGATGGGACGGTAGTGCTTGGGCGGATCCTGAAGCATCCGCAGAAAGTCCTCTCTCATGGCTCTCCTCCTTGGCCCTGGCGCGGGGCTGTTCGTCGCGCCGCGCCGCTATCATGATCCCCGCCGGTCGGGCCGCTGTCAAGAAGGGGCCGGGATGCGGCCGGCGCTGTCGTCGCTTGTCGCCGCGGCGGAACATGGTATGATCGAGTTGGCTCGGCCATATCCTTGTGCATTCTTCCCTGGCGGCCAAGTGGTCCGCCCCGGCTCCGAACAAGGAGGCGCCATGCGCAGGCTCGCCACGCACGCCGCCGGCATCCTCGGGCGCGCCCTCCTGGCCACCGTTCTGGCGGCCGGGCTGGCCAGCTGTGCCCCGCTCCTCGCCGAACTCGCCAGCGAGTCGCTCACGGCCCCCGCAGGGTCCACCCCGCCGCCCACCCGGGTGCCGGCGACGCCGCGTCCTCGCGTGGACGGGTCCCTTTCGGCCGCCGAGGTGTATGCGCGCGTGGCGCCGGGCATCGCCTTCATCGACACGCCCACCGGCACCGGCAGCGGCATCCTGCTCGAGAGCGGCCACGTGCTCACCAACGCCCACGTGGTGTGGCCGTACGACGAGGCGCGTATCGTCCTGCCCGACGGCAGCGCCTGGGACGCGGCGCCTGTCGCAGCCTGGGACCTGTTCGTCGACCTGGCCCTTCTCGGCCCTCTGGAGGCCGCCGCCCCCGCCCTGGCCCTCAGCCCCGGCGAGGACCTCGGCGTGGCCAGCACCGTCTACCTGGTGGGGTACCCCGGCGAGGTGGAGGCGTTTCCGCAGCCGGCCATCTCAGGGGGGCTCATCTCCAGGTACCGGCAATGGCAGGGGATGGGCATCACCTACCTGCAGGTCGACGCCACCATCACCGGCGGCCAGAGCGGCGGAGCGCTGGTCTCGGAAAACGGCGACATCATCGGCGTATCCGGCTTTTTGTTTGCCAACACCTACGGGCTGATCGCCTCGTCGGAGGACCTGGCGCCGCACATCGCCAGGCTCGTCGATGAGAGCCGGGCGAACCAGGGGCGCACGGGGTGGTTTCCGCGGGGCGCGGGTTCCAGGCGCCACAATCTCACGCTCGACAACCTGTGGGACACGCGCATGTTCCTGATCCAGGAGCCACCGGGCACCACGATCCGGTTTGAGGTGGAGAGCGACAGCGACGTCTACGTCGAGGTGCTGGACGCCTACGGCGACTCGCTGGCACTCGTCGATGACACGTACTCGGGCTATGAGGAGGGAGAGCTAACCCTGGAGACGCCGGGGCCTCACTTCCTGGTGGTCGCCCAGTCGGATGAGGCCAGGGGGCGCTTCCGCCTGCAGACCAACCATCCCGTGCTGCCCTATCAGGATGCAGAGGACGGCCGCGTTTTGGCCGTCGGAGAGACCCTCTCCGGCACTATCGATTACCCCATGGACTTTGACTACTACCTCCTAGACCTACAAGAGGGGCAGACGGTGGAGATCGTCGTGGATTCGGTTATGATCGACCCCTACCTGCGCGTGGACTTTTGGGGCGCCAGCGGCGAGGAGTACGCCTCCGACGACGACTCTGGGGGCGGCCTGTTCGGCGAGAACTCCCGGCTGATCTACACGGCCCCGCGCGATGACACGTATTTCGTGCTGGTTGAAGACGCTCTGCAAGAGTACGGCGGGTACCTTCTCACTGTGGCAGAGCCAACGCCCTGATGGCGACTACAAAGGGAGCATGAGCATGACGCAGCACGACCTGAAGAACGAGTCTATCCGCATCGGCACCCTGGTGCAGGGGCGGGACGGCCGCGGAGTGGCCGACTATATCCGGCAGATCCTCCCCTACGGCTTTGAGAGCCTCAGCCTGTTCTTCTGGCAGACGGCGGCCGGCGTCGATTGGCCGCGCCTCGCCGCGGAGGTGCGCGACGCCCTGGGAGACAGCGGGGTGGTCATCTCCTCGCTGGGCCTCTTCGGCAACCCCCTGATCCGTGACGATGCGGTGCGCTACCTCGAAGAGTGCATCGACCACGCCCCCGCCTTTGGCTGCGACCTCGTCGCGGGGTTTACCGGGCGCCTGCCTGACGTGCCCCTTGACCAGAGCCTGCCCCGCTTCCGCGAGGTCTGGGGCCCGCTGGCGCAGCGCGCCGCCGATCGCGGCGTGCGCATCGCCTTTGAGAACTGCCCCATGGGCGGCAGCTGGGAGCGCGGTGACCACAACATCGCCCATTCGCCAGACGCCTGGGAGCGGATGTTCAACGCGCTGCCGATGGACAACCTCGGCCTGCAGTGGGAGCCCTGCCACCAGATGACGCAGCTCATCGACCCGCTGCCGCAGCTGAAAAAGTGGGTGCACAAGATCCTCAACGTGCACGGCAAGGATGCCTCCATCCACTGGGACGTCATCCGCGAGCACGGCATCAACGGGCCGGTGCCCTGGGTCTTTCACCGCACGCCCGGCTTTGGCGACAGCAACTGGACCGACATCATCAGCGTCCTGCGCGCCAACAACTACACCGGCAGTATCGACATCGAGGGCTGGCACGACCCCGTCTACCGCGGCGACCTGGAGATGACCGGGCAGGTGTACGGCCTGAACTACCTGAAGCGCTGCCGTGGCGGCAACTTTGTGCCGAACCCGATAGTGTAGCGCGGCGAAACGGGTCAGAAGGGCGGTTCCCGCCTCCCCAGCCGGGGAGGCGGGAACCGCCCTTTTGCGCCACGGGGTCCGTGCCGGCTTAGGCGCGGTCGTCCGCAACCACCAGGATCTTAATAAAGTTGGTGGGTCCCCCCTGGACGATCGGGTGCCCACCGGTGACCACCACCGTGTCCCCCACGTTGGCATACCCGCGATCGATCAGGATGTACTGCACCTGTCGGTAATAGTCCTCTTCGCTGTTCACAAAGGCCGTGCGGATCGGCTGCACCCCCCACAGGAGGCTCAGGCGCTGGTACGTCTCCGCCGCGGGCGTGAAGGCCAGGATCGGCGCCGCGGGCCGATAGTGAGACACCAACCGCGCGCTGCTGCCGGTACGGGTGACCACGCAGAGGGCGCGGACGGGGAGCGCCCGCCCGATAGCGGCGACGGCCGCCCCGACGGCCTGCGGGATGGAGCGCGCCTGGGCAAACTCCTCGTCGGTGGGCGGCCGCAGCTCCCGATCGCGGGCCGCGCAGGCCTCGATGTCGGCCGCGATGCGGGCCATGAACTCGACGGCGCGCAGCGGATAGCGGCCGATGGCCGTCTCACCGCTAAGCATGACCGCGTCGCTGCCATCCAGGATGGCGTTGGCCACGTCGCTCACCTCGGCTCGGGTGGGCTGCGGGGAGGTGATCATCGACTCGAGCATCTGCGTGGCGGTGATCACCGGGATGGCCGCGCGGTTGGCGGCGCGGATGATCGACTTTTGGGCGGCGGGCACCCGCTCCGGCGGCATCTCCACGCCCAGGTCCCCGCGGGCCACCATGACGCCGTCGGAGACGGCCAGGATGCCATCCAGATGGTCGAGCGCCTCCGGCTTTTCCAGCTTGCTGATCACCGGGGTGTTGGCCCCCAGGCTGGCGATCAGATCCTTGAGGCTGACCACGTCGGAGGGCTGGCGCACGAACGACAGGGCGACATAATCCACGCCCTGACACAGGCCAAAGCGCAGGTCCTCGGCGTCCTTGGGGGTGAGCGACGAGGCGGACACCTGCACGCCGGGCAGGTTGATCCCCTGATGGGCGCGCAGGGTGCCGCCGTAGACCACCTCGCAGGCGACCTCCGCGCCAGATGCCTCCAGCACCCGCAGCTCGATCAACCCGTCGGAGACGAGTACCCGGTCACCGGGCTGTACGTCGTGCGGCAGGGCCTCGTACGTGGTGCTCACCCGCTCGGCGGTGCCCTCGACGGGGGCGGTGGTGATGGTGATCCGCTGGCCGGCGCGCAGCTCGACGGGCTGGTCGCCAACGAGGGAGCCGGTGCGGATCTTGGGGCCCTGCAGGTCCATGAGGATGCCCACCGAGCGGCCCGCCTGGGCCGCCTCGGCGCGCACCATGGCCACACGGCGGGCGTGCTCGGCGTGGGTGCCGTGCGAGAGGTTGAGGCGGGCCACGTCCATACCCGCCCCGATCAGGGCGCGCAGCGCCTCGGGCGTGTCGGTGGCGGGCCCCAGGGTGGCCACGATCTTGGTACGGCGCGAAGGGTATGTGTTCATCTTCCCCCATCCTGCGGCGCCCTGCGCCCTGAGATTGTGCGCAGGGCCGGGTATGGCCTACTATGTGAGGGGTCGCCGGCCCCAGGTGCCCGCGCCGCTCTGGCCCCTGATCTCATCCCTTTCGGAGGACGCGCAGGCTCATGCCCCACCTGCCCCGCTACACTGTTCGCACCAGCCCTAGGGCCAGGCGCGTGTCACTGCGCGTGTCCCCCTCCGGCCAGGTCGAGGTCGTCGCCCCGCCGGGCGTGGATGCCGGCTGGATCGACTCAGTAGTCCGCGAACACGGCGCCTGGATCGAGAAGCAGAGGGCCCGCCTGGCCAAGCAGCGCGCGCTGGACGAAGCCGAGCCCCTCCTGCCCCGCGAGATCGCCTTACGGGCCATCGGCGAGACCTGGCGCGTCGAGTACCATCGTGCCGCCAGCGACAGGGTAACCCTATCGGCGCTCCCAAACCACTGTCTCAGGATCGAGGGCGCCAGCGATAACGTGGCCCTCTGCCAACGGGCGCTGCGGCGCTGGCTGGCGGAGGTGGCACGAGAGCGCCTGGTGCCCGGGCTGGAGCGCCTCTCCCGCCGCACCGGGCTACGCTACGCGCGCGTGACCATCCGCGGGCAAAAGACGCGCTGGGGCAGCTGCTCCTCGCGCGGGACCATCAGCCTGAACTACAAGCTGCTATTCCTGCCGCCCGCCCTGGTGCGTCACGTCCTGCTGCACGAGCTCTGCCACACCCGCGAGATGAGCCATTCGCCCGTCTTCTGGGCCGGCCTGTACTCCCTGAGCCCCGACGCCGCCCGCTGCCGGGCCGATCTGCGCTCGGCCTGGCGCTACCTGCCCCGCTGGGTGCAGGAGGAACCGGGCGGGCCCGGCGCGGACGCCTGACCACTGGGCCATTATGGTCCATCGCCTCTCCACGCTCAAGGCCGCCGCGGCCCCGGCCGGCAGCGTGCGAGTGCGGCCGCGCCGTCGTTCTGGTAGAATAGAACTCAGGTGTACTGCCCCCTGGGCGCCTTGGCGCCCCGCCGGTGGGCTATCGGGCAAGGAGCAACACATGGACACCCTGAACACGATCCTCGAACGCCGCAGCATCCGCAAGTATCTTCCGCAGCCCATTCCGGCGGAAGACATGAAAAAGATCCTGGAGGCGTGCCGGCAGGCCCCTTCGGCGGCCAACCGGCAACCGTGGCACTTTGTGATCGTCGGAGACCCGGAGCGCAAGAAGCGCCTGGCCCAGGCCTGCCGCGGGCAGACCTGGATGGCCGACGCCGCCTATGTCATCGTGGCCGTTGGCCTCCCCGAGGTCAGCGAAAAGTGGTACCGCGTGGACGTGTCGATCGCCATGGAGCATCTGGTGCTCGCCGCGCACTCCCTCGGCTATGGCACCTGCTGGATCGGCGCCTTCACGCCCGAGGAGGTCAAGGCCGTCTGCGCCCTGCCCGCCACGGCCGAGGTCGTGGCCTGCGCCCCCTTGGGTGTACCCGATGCCTCTCCCGCGGCACGCCCGCGCAAGGAGTGGGACGAGGTGTTCTCTGGCGAGGTCTTTGGCGAGGGCCTGAAGCTCTAGATCGTGAGCCGGGCCGCCCCGCGGAACCCTGGCGCGGCCCGGCCGCAGCGTTACCCCCAGATAGGAGCAAAACATGCCCGCGATCACCCGGATCGTCAAGAGAACCGGCGCCGTCGTTCCCTTCAGCCGAGAGCGGATCACCAACGCCATCTACCGGGCCGCTGTGGCCGTCGGCGGGCGTGACCGTTCCATCGCCGAAGGACTGACCGACCAGGTGATCGCCCTCCTGGAGGCCACCACCCCCGCGGGGCATGTCCCCACCGTCGAGGAGATCCAGGACATCGTCGAAAAGGTCCTGATCGAGAACGGCCACGCGCGGACGGCCAAGGCCTATATCCTTTACCGTGAGGAGCGGGCCAGGCGCCGCCGCGAGCAGGCCGAACGGCTGGCCCGCTCCGCCGAGATCCCCTGGCACAAGGTCTGGGAGTCGCTGGACTGGGCTGTGAGCCACGGGCTGCACACGGTGCAGGGGCTCAACGAGCGCCTCGCGCGCGACGAGTTCGCCGAGATCGTCAGGGAGAGCGATCACCGCTACTCGGACGATATCACCAGCGCCTCCGAGTTCATTGCCCAGCGGCAGAGCGAGCTGCGCGTCGTGATCATTGCCGGGCCGTCCTCGTCGGGCAAGACGACCACGACCATCAAGCTGCGCCACCTCCTGACCAGGCTGGGCCTGCGTCTGGTGCCGCTCACGGTCGACAACTACTTCTACGACCTACACCTGCACCCCAAGGACGAGTTTGGCGACTATGACTATGAGACGCCCCAGGCCATCGACCTGGCCCTGGTCAACCAGCACCTGGCCCGCCTGACGAACGGCGAGGAGGTACGCATCCCGTTCTACGACTTTCGCACCGGGCGCCGGCATGAGGAACACACGCCCATGCGGCTCCGGCCCGGCGAGGTGGTGCTCATCGACAGCCTGCACGGCCTGTACCCGCCCATGACCCAGGATATTGCCGACGAGAACAAGTTCCGGCTCTACATCGAGCCGCTCCTGCAGATGCGCGACGCGCAGGGCGAATACATCCGCTGGACGGACCTGCGCCTCATGCGGCGCATGGTGCGCGACGCCTCGCAGCGGGCCTACAGCCCGCGGCAGACCCTGGAGCACTGGCACTATGTGCGGTCCAGCGAGCTGCGCAACATCATCCCCTACGTGGGCACCGTCGATTACGTGGTGAACAGCAGCCTCCCGTACGAGCTCCCCATCATGCGGGCGCGCCTCTTGGGGGCCTTTCGCCAGTGGCGCGAGGAGTATCGCGACGACGTTCTGCGCCAGGACGCCGCTGAGCGCGCCGAACGCGTCTGCCGCGTGCTGGAGGGGGTCGCCGCGGTAGAGGACGAGAGCGCCATCCCGGCCGACTCGCTCCTGCGCGAGTTCATCGGGGGGAGCTGCTACACGTACTAGGCCTGTGCGGGGCCCCCGGCGGCCGACGGAAATAGGTTCGGATACTGTGGCGCCGTTTCGCTGAGGCACCAATGGAGGAGTACCCCATGGTTGACCTGAAGGCCAGACCGTTCTACCTGAGCAATGAGGACATCGCCTGGGTAGAGGACACCATCTCGGGAATGACCGTCGAGGAAAAGATCGGCCAGCTCCTGGTGAACATGAACCGGTCGACCGATCCCGCCTACATGCAGGAGGCGCTCGACAAGTACCACATCGGGGGGATCCGTTACCCCAACCGCAGCGCCGCCGAGCTGTACGAGCAGAACCGCTACCTCCAGGAGCACAGCAAGATCCCGCTCCTCATCGCCGCCAACTGCGAGTCGGGCGGGAACGGCGGAATGAGGGACGGCACTCTGGTCGCCACCAGCGCCATGAGCGGGGCGGCGCGCACCGATGAGGTCGCCTATCAGGCCGGTTATGTCGGCGGGCGCGAGGCCGAGGCGATCGGCTGCAACTGGAACTTTGCGCCGGTCTCCGATATCTACCTGAACTGGCGCAACACTATTGTGAACACCCGCGCGTTCTCGAGCGACCCCGCCAAAGTGCTCGAGCGGTCGCTGGCCTTCATGCGCGGCGTGCGCCAGAGCCGTGTGTTGGCCTGCAGCAAGCACTTTCCCGGGGACGGCCCCGAGGAGCGCGACCAGCACCTGCTCATGGGGGTAAACCACCTCTCGGTGGCCGAGTGGGACGCTTCCTTTGGCCAGGTGTATCGCGGGCTCATCGAAGCGGGCATCCATAGTTTCATGATCGGCCACATCGCCCTGCCGGCCTACACGCGCCGACTGCGCCCCGGCATCCGCGACGAGGAGATCATGCCCGCGACGATCTCGCCGGAACTGCTTCAGGACCTACTGCGTGGCCAGCTCGGCTTCAACGGACTGATCATCACCGACGCCTCGCACATGGTGGGCCTGACCTCGATGAAGCCGCGGCGCGAGCACGTGCCGCTGGCCATCGCCGCCGGCTGCGACATGTTCCTCTACTTCTCGGACGAGGACGTGGGCTTTATGATGGACGGCTACCGGAATGGCATCATCAGCGAGGCACGCCTGACCGATGCCCTGCGGCGCATCCTGGGCGCCAAGGCATCCCTCGGGTTGCACAAGAAGGCCAAGACCGAGATCATGCCGCCCAAGGAGAACCTCTCCGTGGTCGGCTGCGCGGAGCACCGCCGCATGGCGGAAGGGGCGGCCCGCGAGTGCATCACCTTGGTCAAGAACACTCGCCAGCAGCTGCCCATCCGTCCGGAGACGCACAGACGCGTCCGGCTGTACTACCTCTCCTCGGGGTCGATGTTCGTCGCCGCTCGCTTTGCGCAGAAGGACATGTCCGTGCGCGACGTCATCATCGAGGAGCTGGAGGCGGCCGGCTTTGAGGTCCACCTGTTTGACACGGAAAAGCCTACCGAACAAGCCGAGAGCCACACCGAGTACGTGCAGCGGTACGACGCGGCGCTGGTGTTCTCCAACGTGGCGGGCTATGCGAGCGAGAACGTGTATCGTATCGCCTGGGACATGCCCGGGCAGGTGCCCTGGTACGCCTCTGAGGTGCCCACCGTGTTCATCTCACTGAACTACACGACGCATCTCTACGACGTGCCGATGGTGCGCACCTTCATCAACGCCTATGCGCCGACGCGGGCGGTGGTGCGGGCAGCCATCCAGAAGATGATGGGCAACGAGCCCTTTACGGGTGTGTACGAGGAAACGGTCTTCTGTGACCGCTGGGACACGCGTCTATAGGCATTTGAGCGGGGCACACCCGCATAGCCATGAGGGGGCGGCGCCGGGCGCCGCGCAATAGGAGGTGTCTTGGTTACGGAAACGATGCTCCGCCCACTGGAACTGGGGGACCTGCAAGCAGCGATGTCCCTTTCGCAAGAGGCCGGCTGGAACCAGGTACCGGAGGACTGGAAGATCTTCCTGGACCTGGGCGAGGGCTACGGCCTGTTCGACAGCGCGGAGGGGCTGGTGGCCACCATCTGCCTGCTCCCGTATCCACCCCAGATCGCCTGGCTCAGCATGCTGGTCGTGCGCGACAGCTGGCGGCGCCGCGGGCTGGGGACCCGCCTGTTCAAGCACAGCCTGCAGCTCCTCGAGGAGCGGGGCATCATCCCCCTGCTCGACGCGACGCCCTTGGGCCGGCCCCTCTACCTGCCGCTGGGCTTTCGCGATCTGTGGGGCTTCCAGCGCTACATGGCAGCGCAACCGCTGGCCGCGACCGAGGAGGTCGCGCCCGAGGTGACCGTGCGGCCGCTGGAGCCGCGTGACCTGGACGAGGTGATCGCCCTCGATGCGGTCGCCTTTGGCGCCCGGCGCGAGGCGCTGCTCAGGCATTTGCTGGGCCGCTACCCCGACGTCGCCCTGGTAGCCGTGGGGCCCGGCGGCCTGCGCGGCTCCCTCTTGGGGCGTAACGGCCGGATGGCCAATCACCTGGGCCCCCTGACGGCCGCCGACCCCGCCACAGCGATGGCCCTGCTGCACGCCGCGCTGGAACGCGCCTCGGGCCCCCTCCAGGTGGACGTGCCCGACGCGCAGACCCCGCTGCGCGACTACCTGCTGCGCCGCGGGTTTGAGCCGCGGCGTTCCTTCACCCGTATGATCCGCGGAGACGCCGCCCCGCCGGGGGATGCCCGGCTCCTCTACGCCGTAGCCGGGGGAGAACTGGGGTAGGGTACTGCCGGCGTCGCCGGCGAGAAGCGAACACCCGGCTCTGGAGGGCCTACGGCCTTCCAGAACCGGGTGTCGTTCTGCCGGAGAGAGTGGGGCTCAGCCCCTGCGGCGCGCCGGGGTCGCCTCGGTCTTGACGGCCAGCTGCCCACCGGGCACCAGCTGTGCCACGGTCTGTGCGTCCGGCCCGGCCACCAGCTCGGCGTCGATCGTTGCGTCGCCGTATTCCTGGTAGCTCTTGCCCTCGGTGGAGAACTTGCCCGTGAGAGCGTCGTACTCCATCATCGCCTCCCGCTCCTTGGAGGCCCAGCGATACTGGAACGTATAGATCGGGCGGAAGTAGAGATCCAGGCTCTGCACCTCGAGTACTTCCTCGGTGATCTCGTCCGCCACGACGCGCTTTACCAGGCCGCCCACCGCATCGCGCACGATGCCGGTGGAGGCCAGCTGCGGCGGCACCACGATGACGCCCTCACTGCGCAGGGCAGCCAGGTCCTGCAGGCTGACGACCCGCCCCGGGTAGTTGACGTACTCGGCCAGGGAGGCCTCCTTGCTGCCGCTGAGCGCGTCCACATAGTACTCGACCGAAGCGGTCTCGCTGCAGTGCTCCAGGCCGCTGAACGTCACGCCGTTCCCCGCCACATCGTAATCGGTGCCCTGGATGGTCACTGACTTGACCTCGGGCCCGCGCATGGTCACCTGGTACTCGCCCTGCCGCTCATAGCCATAGAACGCCGAGCAGACGACGTGCCAGAACGGCTGGTAGCGGCGCTCCTTGTAGATCAGCTCAAAGTCCTCATCCTTGGGACGCGAGAAGAGCTTGGCGATCGCCCCGAAGGCGTCGACCTTGCGCGCCCAAGCCAAGCCCTCGGCCCGGTCCATGGAATGCTGTTCCTCGAGAGCGAGGATTCGCAGTTCGGCTACTGTGACCTTCATCGTGCGCTCTCCTCCATCGCTGAACCATGCCCCGCGACGCCGGGCTTTGCCATTCACCCACAGGTGCCACTTCTGAGCCATTCTACAAAGCGGCCGGAGGGCCGTCAAGGGTTGGGACGCCGCTCCCGGCCGGCCACACGCGGGCCCGACCTGGCCGGCCCGGCTACCTTCAGTCTTCGGAGAGCAGCGCGCGCGCGTCGGCAAAGAGCCCCGCCTGCCCGCCCGTGTGCCAGAACAGCACCGTCTCGCCGGCGCGGAACTCACCCTGGGCGACCAGGTCGATGAGGCCGGCCATGGCCTTGGCCGTGTAGACGGGGTCCAGCAGGAGCCCCTCCTGCTCGGCCAGCAGGCGGATCGCCTCCCGTTCGGCGGCGGCAACCACCCCGTATCCCCCGCCGCGATAGCCCTCCTGGATCACCACATCCTGCGGGCCAAGGCGCGAGTCTCGCCCGAGGAGCGCCGCCGTCAGGTGGGCGACCGAGAGCACGCTCGGGCCCAGTTCATCGGCGGCCGGGCCCACACTGATGCCCACGATCCGCCCGCGGAACCCGACCGCTTCCGCCCCTACCAGCAGGCCCGCCTGGGTGCCGCCCGACCCGGTAGCGAACACCACATGGTCCACCCCGAGGTCCCGGGCACGAAGCTGGGCGGCCAGCTCCTCCATGGCGCCGACATAGCCCACCGCTCCGATCGGGTTGGAACCGCCCGTGGGGATCAGGTAGGGGTGCCGGCCCACGCTGCGCTCTTCCTCAGCCACCTCCTGCATGAGGTCGTAGGGGTCGCGATCCCCGGCCCAGCGTACCTGGGCGCCCAGAAGGCGGTCCAGCAGCAGGTTGCCGGCGGCCAGCCCCACTGGGGCCCTGGGCGCTAGCACCAGGGTACAGCGCAAGCCACAGCGCGCGGCGGCCGCCGCCGTCTGGCGCGCGTGGTTGGACTGGGCCGCCCCGCAAGTGATGACCGTATCGGCCCCCTGCTGCAGCGCATCGGCGAGGAGGTACTCGAGCTTGCGCGCCTTGTTCCCGCCGGTGGCCAGGCCGGTGGCGTCGTCACGTTTGACCAGGATGCGCGGGCCGCCGAGGCGCGCGGAGAGGCGCGGTAGTTCCTCCAGCGGGGTGGGCAGGTGTGCCAGGCACACGCGGGGCAACTGGTGAGACATGGGCGCTCCCCTTCTGCAGGCGTGCTGCTCAGCCGTGGTACCCAGTATACCATGTGCTCCACGGGCGTGACAGGTCAGGCCCCGTGGAGCAGTCCAGGCCCGCATACTATTGACGCGACAGTATTTGTGACGTATAATGAAACAAATGTTCTATGACGCTGTTCCGCGGCAGCGCGTCGGCTGCAGGGAACCTTGCCCGGATTACTTGCCTTTCGGCGCCGGGTATTGTAAACTCACAGCGTGAGGATCTGAGGAGGACTCCCGATGGCCACAGCCACTGACGGCCGCGCGAAAGCACTGGAGACAGCCGTTACCCAGATCAAGAAGCGCTTTGGTGATGGCGCTATCATGAAACTGGGTGACTCGACCGGCATGAACATCGAGGCCATCCCGACCGGTTGCCTGGCGCTGGACATGGCTCTGGGCATCGGCGGCATTCCCCGCGGCAGGATCACCGAGATCTATGGCCCGGAATCATCGGGCAAGACGACGCTGTGCCAACACATCATCGCCGAGTGCCAGCGCATGGGCGGCGTGGCCGCCTTTGTGGACGTCGAGCATGCGCTCGATCCCTCGTACGCGGCCCGGTGCGGCGTCAACGTCGAAGACCTCTACATCTCCCAGCCTGACACGGGAGAGCAGGGGCTGGAGATCACCGAGGCGCTGATACGCAGCGGCGCCGTTGACGTCATCGTGGTGGACTCGGTGGCCGCCCTGGTCCCCCAGGCCGAGATCGAGGGGGACATGGGCGATGCCCATATGGGCTTGCAGGCCCGCCTGATGTCGCAGGCCCTGCGCAAGCTCACCGGCGCCGTCAAGCGCAGCAATACGGCTCTCATTTTCACCAACCAGCTCCGCATGAAGATCGGGGTGCTGTTCGGCAACCCCGAAACGACCAGCGGCGGCAACGCGCTCAAGTTCTACGCGGCCGTCCGGCTGGACATGCGGCCCATGGAGAGCCTGAAGCAGCGCGGGGAAGTCATCGGCAAGCGCGTCCGCGTGCGCGTCAAGAAGAACAAGGTCGCTCCTCCGTTCCGAGTCGCTGAGTTTGACATCATGTTCGACCGAGGCATTTCGAAAGAGGGCAGCCTCGTAGACGTAGGGGTCGATTCGGGCATCATTGACAAGCGTGGCTCGTTCTACTCATATGGTGACACGCGGCTCGGGCAGGGACGTGAGAACTCGAAGCAGTTCCTGGCAGAGAACCCCGAGATCGCGGCACAGATAGAAGCGGACGTTCGCGCGGTGCTAAAGCTCACTCCCATGGCCTCGGTGGATGACGAGGAAGGGAGCGATGCCGAGATGTCCGACGAATCATAATCCCTACGGCCTGCGGGGAGAGATGCCTCGTCATGCGAGGCCTCAGCCAGCACCGAAGGCCGTACAGCGTGACAACAGGCAAGGGTTAGCCTCCGTTTTCGAGATTGTCTGAGGACACCCAGGAGCAGTCCTAACTCCAAGGTAGCGAGCCTGGCCGGAGCAGAGACTCTCGGGAACAGACCGCTTCTAGGTTATAGTACTCTCCATCCTCCTGCGATCCGCGCTGAGACCGACCTTCGGGTGCGCGAGCGGTTGCCGCTTGCGCACGTACTGGGCTGTGGCACGTGCCACGGCTTTTTTTTGCTTACGGCATTCTGAGAAAGTGCAGGGACAGATGGCCACCATCACGGCACTCACCGCGCAGAAGCAGAGGCGGGGCCGGGTGAACGTCTTTCTCGATGGCGAGTTCGCCTTCGGCCTCGACGGGCTGCTGGCGTCCGAGCTGCGCGTGGGCCAGGTGCTGTCGCAAGAGGAGATCGACCTTCTGCAGCACCAGGAAGCCGTTGCCGATGCCTACAATCGGTCGCTGCACTATCTCTCCTTCCGCCCGCGCAGCGAGCAGGAGATGACCCACTACCTCGGCGGCCGGGACGTGCCTCCGGAAGCGATCGATGAGGTGCTGGGCCGGCTGCGTAGCGCGGGGTTGGTGGACGACCGGCAGTTCGCCCGGCTCTGGGTGGAGAATCGCGAGTCTTTCCGCCCGCGGGGCCGCTTCGCCCTCAAGCAAGAGTTACGCGCCAAGGGCATCGCGACGGATGTGGCCGCATCCGTCCTCGATGACGTGAACGAGGATGCGGGCGCCATGCGCGTGGGCCGCAAGGCCCTGCCGCAGCTCGCCCGTCTAGAGCGCGACGTATTCTACCGGCGCCTGCTCGGCCGACTGCGGCGGCGCGGGTTCGGGTACCCGGTCGCCCGCCGGGTGGTGGACGCGTTGTGGTCCGAGCTACACCCGCAACGTTCTGACCTCGAATAGCGGGTGCCGTCCGATCGTGAATCGATGAAGAAAGGACGCCTAAGGCATGGATACGTACTATTGGATAGCCATCGTGGTTGTCGCCGCGGTCGTGAGCTTTGTGGTCGGCCATTTCCTGCGTACGCGCCTGGTAGGCCGACGCGTCTCGGCGCTGGAGCTGGAGGCGGATAGGCGCCTTACTGAGGCGCGCGCTTCGGCCATGCAGCTGGAACTGGAGGCGCGCGACAAGGCCCTGCTGCTCCTGCAGGAGGCCGAGACCGACATCAAACAGCGCACACAGGAGCTGAGCCGCCAGGAGAACCGGCTACAGCAGCGCCGCGAAAACCTCGACCACCGCTTTGATGCCATGGAGGCGCGCGAGCGCAAGATCGAGGAACGCCGGCGCGCCCAAGAGAAGCGCCAGGAGGAGCTGGACGAGGCGTGGCAAGTGCACCTCGCGGAGCTCGAGCGCATCTCCGGCCTTACCCGCGAGGAGGCCAAAGAGGTCCTGCTCGACCGCGTGCGCGATGAGACCCGGGCCGACGCGGCGCGCATCATCCGCGATATCGAGGCCCAGGCCAGGGAAGAGGGCGAGCGCAAGGCGCGCGAGATCGTCACCGTGGCCATCCAGCGCGTCGCCACCGACCAGGTGGCCGAGACGACCGTCTCTACCGTGGAGCTCCCCAACGACGACATGAAGGGGCGCATCATCGGCCGGGGCGGCCGCAACATCCGCGCCATCGAGAACGTCACCGGGGTGGACCTGGTCATCGACGACACGCCCGAGGCCGTCATCCTCTCCAGCTTTGACCCCGTGCGCCGCGAAGTGGCGCGCATCACCCTCGAGCGCCTGATCATGGACGGCCGCATTCACCCAGCCCGCATCGAGAGCATGGTGGAGAAGGCCCGTTCGGAGGTGGACCAGACCATCCGCGAGTCTGGCGAGCAGGCTGCGCTGGACCTGGGTATCCACGGCCTGCCGGCGGACCTCATCAAGCTGTTGGGGCGCCTGCGCTACCGCACCTCCTACGGCCAGAACGTCCTGCAGCACTCGGTCGAGAGTGCCCAGATATGCGCCATCATGGCCAGCGAGCTGGGGGCCGACGTCGAACTGGCCAAGCTGGCCGGCCTGCTACACGATATCGGCAAGGCCGTGGACCACGAGGTGGACGGGCCTCATGCCCTGATCGGCGAAGAGATCGCCAAGCGCCAGGGAATGCCCGAGTCGGTCTGCAACGCCATTGCCAGCCACCACGCCGAAGCAGAACAGCAGACCCTCGAGGCGGTACTCGTCCAGGTGGCGGACGCTATTTCGGCGTCGCGGCCGGGGGCGCGCCGCGAAAGCATCGAGACCTACATCAAGCGTATCAAGTCGCTGGAGCAGGTGGCCAGTTCCTTCCCCGGCGTCGAAACGACCTATGCCATCCAGGCGGGCCGCGAGGTACGGATCATCGTCAAGCCGGATGAGATCGACGATCTCGCCGCCATGACCCTGTCCCGCGATATCGCCAAGAAGGTGGAGGAGAACCTCCAGTATCCGGGGCAGATCCGCATTACGGTTATCCGCGAGACTCGCGCGACCGAGTACGCCAAGTAGCAGCGCGTCGCGTGCCGTGCATCCAGCGATCACAGCAATGAGACCATCGCCATGGACCTGCACGGATGCACCGGCCACCTGTTTGGCGCGCCCCGCCACGCTGGGGGGCACCGAGATGCAAGCGGAGAGCTGTCCCGCGAGGCTTTTGGCACAGAAGAGACGGCCGGCGAGCCGCATGTTGCGTGAGGTTAGCTAAGCGAATCTCGTGTTGACTATTGATCTGCACATCCACACCGTGGCCTCTGATGGCGCGCACACCCCCGAGGAGATCGTCGCGATGGCTCTCCGCGCTGGGCTGCGCGTCATCGCCATCACAGACCATGACGCCCTGGACGCCCTGCCGGCGGCGCTCGAGGCGGCCGCAGGCACCGACCTGGACGTAATCCCCGGCGTCGAGATCTCCTGCAACGGGCAGAGCAGCGACGTACACCTGCTCGGCTACTATGTGGATTGGCACAACCAGTCGCTGCGCCAGGCGGTGGGGCGTTCACAGCACGCGCGCGTCGGGCGTGCCCAGGCCATGCTCGAACGGCTGCGGAGCCTGGGGATCGAACTCTCTTGGGAGCGCGTGCGCGAGCTGGCCGGCGACGGCGCCATCGGGCGCCCGCACATCGCCGCGGCGCTAGCGGAATCGAACCATGTCGGCTCGGTGCGCGAGGCCTTTGACCTCTACCTGGGTCGCGACCGGCCCGCCTACGTCTCACGCCTCAAGCTAGAGCCGGAAGAGGCCATTCGCCTGGTACGCGACGCCGGCGGGGTGCCCGTCCTCGCCCATCCCTGGGGACAGGAGGCCTCCGTGCCCCGCCTGGCGCAGGCCGGCCTTGCCGGCCTCGAGGCGTACTATGCCGGCTACCCCGACGAGGTCGTTTCCGAGTTGGTGGCGCTGGCCAAGCGCCACGACCTGATCACTACCGGTGGCAGCGATTTCCACGGCCTTTCCGTGATGCCGGATCGCAACATCGGCTCGGCGCGGGTGCCGCGGCACTGCCTGCGCGCCCTGGAAGATCGTCGCCGGCGCATCCTGGCCGAAGAAGGCTGAGCATACCCTCCCGGCACCACAGACAGCCCGGCCGCCAATAGGCGGCCGGGCTGTGCCATTCTCTCCCCAGGACGGGCGGTACCCTATTCGCTATCGGGCGAGGCGTCGGCCTGCTGGCTGCGGCGGCGGCGCGGGCGCGAACGCCGCCGGCGTGCCGGGGCCTCCTCGCCCTGGGCCGGGCGCCCCTCATCGCGCTGTGCACCGCGCTCCGCAGGGGCCCGCCCCTCCGCAGAGGCTGCCGCCTGGGAGCCGCTCGCGTCAGCCCCGTTCTCATCGCGCCGCTCACGGCGTCGCGGGCGCGGGCGACGCCGGGAGCGGCGCGCCTTTTCCTGCCCGTCGCTCGGCTCACCCTCCTCGGAGGGCGCCTGCTTCTCAGGCATAGCGGGCACCGGGCCAGCGGCCCTGCGCCCCCTGCCCCTCGCTCGCGACGGCCGCGCGGACGCCCCCTGGCGGGCTCCTTCTTCCTCGTCACCGCCGTCGCGCCCGCGCCGAGGCTCGGGCCGCCGTGTTCCGATGGCTGCGTCGAGGGTGCTCTCTTGGGCTGCCGTCAGCCCTTGGCGGGCACGGGGCTGCTCCAGCGGGGCCGCCCCGGATAGTTGGTCCGCGGTCATGTCCACCGTGGAGCCATCCTCCAGGAGAACGGTGACCATCTCGCGCAGCACACAGATCTTTACGACCTTCCCCTGGCCAAGCGGCGTGTCCACCTGCTTACCAACCTTGGGGAACTTGCCCTTTACGTCTCGGTAGTACTCGTTCTCGTACCCGAGGCAACAGAGCAGCCGCCCGCACTGGCCAGAGATCTCCATCGGGCTCAGGGGCAGGTCCTGCTGCTTGGCCATGCGGATCGACACCGGCGAGAACTCGTTCAGCCATGTCTTGCAGCAGAGGACCCGGCCGCACTTGCCCAGCCCGCCGACGATGCGGGCCTCGTCGCGCACGCCGATCTGGCGGAGCTCGATGCGGGTGCGAAAGTCGCGCGCCAGCTCCCGCACCAGCTCCCTAAAGTCCACCCGCTGCTCGGCAGTAAAGAAAAAGGTCAGGCGTGAGCCGTCAAAGGAATACTCAGCGCTGACCACCTTCATGTCGAGCCGCAGCCGCACGGCCTGGGCCCGGCAGGTCTCGGTAGCCTGTTCTTCCTTGCCACGGAAGCGTTCCGCGTTCTGCAGATCCCCGTTCGTGGCGCGGCGCACCACTGACTTGAGCTCGCCGACGACCTCTTTCTCCGGGATCTCCCGGACGGCCATGGCCACCTGGGCCAGCTCGGCACCCCGCGCTGTCTCTACGACGACCTGATCGTCGACCTCCAGGTCCTCCAGATCACCCGGGGCAAAGTGATAGACCTTGCCAGCACCTCGGAAGCGGACCCCACAAACAAGCGGCATATGCTGCCGTCCTCTCTCTAGACGTGGATGGCCCGCAGGGTGGGCCACCCAAGAAGCATCACCTCAAGCACCAGCCGTGGCTGCGCATTTTGGTCGAGCTGCTGGAGCGCTACATCGATGCTGCGCACCGCGGAGGTAGCACGCTCCAGCCCGCAGGCCTCCGCCTGCTCTTCCAGCGCGCTCCGATGGTCTGCGTTGGATACGAGCGCCTCGGAACCGCCGGCGATCAGCATGACGTCACGCCACCAGGTCTGCCACAGGCGCAGCAGATCGGGCAGCCGTTCGGCATTCTGGGCCAGCCCCTCCGCGGCCATGATCTTCTCGGCACGCCCCTGGCCAAGGAGCGCCTGCAGATGGGCCAGGCGGTCCTGTCGTTCCGCCAGCAGGCCCGGATCGTGCGCGGCGCTGATCGCCCAGCCAATGCGGCCGGCCGACAACCTGGCCAATAGCTCGGCCCGGGCAGCGTCAAGCTCCCAGCGCTCTTGCAGATAGTGCGCGATCTCCTCGCGCGCCACGGCGCGCATGGGCACCGTCTGGCAGCGGGAGACGACGGTGGGCAGCAGGAGGCTGGCGTCGGTAGCCGTCAGGATAATGATCGCGCGGGAGGGTGGTTCCTCGAGGGTCTTGAGCAGGGCGTTGGCGGCCTCGGTAGTGGCCAGGTCAAAGTCCAGCAGGATGGCGACGCGCCAGCGCCCCTCATAGGGAGACAAAGACAGCTCGTGCTGGACGGCGCGCACCTGTGCGATCTTGGTGCGCCCCTCCTCCGGGGCGATCAGGCTGACATCCGGGTGCGCGTCCTGGGCAATGCGCCTACAGGCCGAGCAGAGGCCGCAGGGCGCCGCCGCGGGCGCCTCGCAGTTCAGCATGGCGGCCAGCCGCCTGGCGAGGTGGCGTTTGCCGATGCCGTCCGGCCCCGTCAGGAGGTAGGCATGCGCCACCCGCTCACCCGCGACCGCGCGGCTGAGCAGCGACACTGCCCAATCATGCCCAATAGTCTGCCACAGCTGCGCTTGCGACAGTTTATTGCCCGTCGATGACACTCCCATGTTACCAGTTATTCTACCATGACAGACAGAGGCGCACAAACGCCTCGACAGGTCCCCGCGGCGCGGACTTGGCCAGTGCGGCGCCACCTCGATGGCCGTTCGTTGGGTGGCGCCCCGCTCCGGGGTATAATGAGGCCCGGTTGGCCGGCGAGCGGCGCGCCTCGCCCTACCGATACAGGAGTGGATTCCACGTGATGCATGCTGATCTCGACCGGCTGGCGCAGGACCTCGGCAGGATGCTCATGGCCCGTGGCTGGCATATCGGGCTGGCCGAATCGTGCACCGGGGGGCTGGTGGGGCACGCCATCACCAACGTGGCGGGGAGCTCGTCGTTCTTTCTCGGCGGGATCATCGCCTATGCGAACGAGGTCAAGCGAGACGTCCTCGGCGTAGAGGAGAACCTGCTCCGCGACCATGGTGCCGTAAGCGAGCCCGTCGCCCTGGCGATGGCACGGCGCGCCAGGGCCGTGCTGAGCACCGAGGTGGGCCTCTCCGTCACCGGCATCGCCGGCCCCTCGGGCGGCACCCCGACCAAGCCGGTGGGCACGGTGTTCGTCGCCCTGTCGTGCCCGCTCGGCGAGCTCGTGCGCCACTTTCTATGGCACGGCGACCGCAGCACGAACAAGATGCTGTCTGCCAGGGCAGCGCTGGCCCTGGCCTGTGAAGCGCTGGCGCAGGGCCCTTCGGAGGCCGCCGCCCCCAGGACCTAGCCCCCCGTCCGGCGCAGCAGGTAGATACGCGGCCGCAGGTAGCCCCGTTCCCAGGGCACCTGCACCTCCACGACCCGGTCCGTCCGCCAACTCCCGCGCTCGCGGCCCAGGGTGTCCTCAAACGCCGCATGGCTGGCGGTGATGGCCACCAAGGCCGCCCCCGGGGCGGCTACGCGCGTCGCCTCCCTGAGCAAGGCGGGGTAGAGGCGCTCGTTCTCCCTACGCGAACCGACCAAGAACCCCCAAGGCAGATCCGTCATGATGGTGTGGACGCTGGCCGCGGCCAGGGGCAGTTCTGTGGCGTCGCCAAGCACGAGCTGCGCATCCGCCAGGTGCCCGGCGGCCTGCAGGTTGGCTCGGGCACAGGCCAGGGCCTGCGGATCGATATCTACGCCAAGGGCGCATGCGGCAGGGCCGAGGCCCAGCCGCTCGGCGAGCAACGTGCCGGAGCCGCAGGCCAGGTTGAGGAAGCGCTCCGCAGGCCGTGGGCGGGCCAGGCCGGCCATCACGACGGCGATGGAGGCGTCCAGCGCGCCGGGCATGTTGCGGACGCGCCACTGGCGCGCCGACAAGGGGCGCGGCGTCCGGCGGGCCAGCACCTGCCACCCCGTGCCCCTGGGGGTCGGGCGCAGCGCCAGAAGCAGGTCCGCACCCGGCTCTTGCGGCGCCAGGCCGGTGTGCCGGGCGATCTCGCCCTTGAGCCGTTGTAGCACGGCCGAATCGGACCCGGCCGCGCTGAGGCGGAACGTACGGAAGGCGCCGGGGGCCTGCCGGGCCAGGATGTTGTGAATCATGACCACCAGGCGCATGAGGTGCTCGTGGCCCAGCAGCGCCTTGGGCCGGGGCACGTCAAAGGTCTCCACACGATGGACGGCCACCACCGAACGGAGCGTGTCCAGCAGGCGCTCGGCCCCCACGTAGGCAAAGGCCACCCGGCCGGGGGCGGTACGGCCCAACAGCCGCACGCTCTGCC
This sequence comes from Anaerolineae bacterium, assembly GCA_040768605.1. GTDB lineage: Bacteria > Chloroflexota > Anaerolineae > UBA1429 > UBA1429 > JAAZBY01. The sequence continues at coordinate 179,176 of JAXGMP010000005.1, forward strand.
CCAGGCGCTCGCGCAGTTCATCCTCGGCGAACTCTTCCAGGCCAAAGATAACCTCGGCCTCCCACAAGGGGGGCGGGGCTGCCGGCCCTTTGTGCGCCGTGCCCCTGGGCGCCCCGCTCTTTGGCGGCCCGCCCTCGCGGGGCCCGCGCCGGTGCGTCACGCTCTTTTGCGTCACAGTGTGTGGTTCCTTTCGGCGCGGTGCGCTCTGCGGCCTAGGCCTCGTGCCGCTGGCGATAGGCCTCAAAGAGGAACACCGCCGTGGCGATGGCGGCGTTCAGCGACTCGGCATCCTCGTCCATGGGCAGCCGTACGCGGACGTCGGCCAGGGCCTGCGCCTCCGGGCCGGCGCCGTGCGCCTCGCTGCCGACGATGAGCACCGTGGGAACGGTCCAGTCCAGCCGCCAGGGGCTCTCTTCGCCGCGCACATCGGTGAGGACGCAGCGTTTGCCCGCTACCAGCTCTTCGATCTCTGGCCAGGCCAGGTTCGGCAGAATGCGCAGAGCAAAGTGCGCCCCCATGCCGGCGCGCACCACCTTGGGCGCATAGGCGTCCACGCACCCGGTGGAGAGGAGCACGCTGTCGACGCCGGTGGCCACGCAAGTGCGCAGGATGGTGCCGAGGTTGCCCGGGTCGCGTAGGCTGTCGAGCAGGACGGCCAGGCTCGCCCCGCGGGCGGCGGCCCGGTCGGGGGGCGGTATCGGCGCCACGGCCAGGATGCCCTGGGGCGTCTCGGTATCGGCCATGTGGGCCAGTACCTGCGGGGTGACCTGCCACATCGGCGTGGCGCCCCTGGCCAGCTCCGCTACCAGGCGCTCCCCGGGCGGCTCGGCCGCATAGTCCGCGGTAAAAAAGACGGAGGCGAATCCGCCCTGCAGCTGGAGCGCCTGAGCCACCAATCGGTGGCCCTCGAGGATATAGCGCTCCTCGCGATAGCGGACCCGCCTCGTGTGTAAGGATCGGGTGTACTTGGCTTGCGGGTTGCTGGTACTGGAGATCGCGCCCAGAACCGCCAAGGCCGTGCTACGCCCGGGCCTCGCCAGCCATGCGTGCCAGGCTGGCAAACGCCTGGGGATCGCTCACGGCCACTTCGGCCAGCATCTTGCGGTTGATATCCACGCCCGACAGGCGCAGCCCGTTGATGAGACGGCTGTAGCTGAGGCCGTTCTCGCGCGCCGCGGCATTGATGCGCACAATCCACAGCCGGCGCATGTCGCGCTTGCGCACTCGCCGGTCACGGGTGGAGTAGAACATCGACTTGAGCATCGCCTCATTGGCGCGGCGGAACAGCCGATGCTTCGTATCGTACTGGCCCTTCGTTATCTTGAGGACCTTCTTGTGTCTCTGACGGTGGGCGACGCTTGCCTTAATCCTGGTCACGTTGTGTTACCCCTTTTCGTGTGATCCGGCCGTTCGACGGCCGGCGACTCTTTCCCTAGTGCTTGCCGAGGTAAGGAGCGAGACGCGTGACGCGCTTGATCTCGCCAGGCGTATCGACTTCGACCATGCGGGTAAAGAGGCGCTTCACACGCGCGGAGCGCTTGCGTCGCAGGTGTCCTTTCGGACCACGAGTACGGACCAGCTTGCCCGAACCGGTTAGCTTGAAGCGCTTAGCGGTGGCCTTGTGGGTCTTGATCTTAGGCACTTGTAGGAACCTCCAACACGAACAAAAATGCTACTCGGTCTTGACGGCCGGCGCCAAGACCATCAGCATGGCATAGCCTTCCATCTTGGGGAACTGCTCGACCACAGCCACATCGCTCATCGTCTCAGCGATGCGCCGCAGCATCTCACGCGCGTTGTCCGAGTAGGTGATCTCGCGCCCGCGGAAGCGAACGCGCACCCGCACCTTGGCCCCGTCGGCCAAGAACGCGCGCGCCCGGTTCGTCTTCACCTGGATGTCATGCTCGGCCATCTTGGGGTGAAGCCGCACCTCTTTGACATCGACCTGTTTCTGGGCTTTACGCGCCTCCCGTTCACGGCGGGCGCGCTCGTACATGAACTTCCCATAGTCCAGCATGCGGCAGACCGGGGGACGAGCGGTCGGTGCGATCTCCACCAGGTCAAGCCCACGCTCTTGGGCCATCATGAAGGCTTCCCTGGTAGGGTAAATCCCTAGCTGCTTACCCGTTTCATCGATCAGCCGGACCTCTGGTACCCTGATCTCCCTGTTCAGGCGATGCTCTCTGTTACTGATTGTTGAGTCCTTTCCCATATGTGATGGAACACAGAAGCGGATTCGAGGCAACCCGAATCTGCCGGCCAGCCATACGCTGACGGACGTGTAGTCTACCATGCGAGCCATTGAGTGTCAAGTTGAACGCGGCTCGCCGGCCATCGACCTCGGGCAGGGCCGCCGTGGCCCTGCCCGAGACCTCCGTTCTACAGATCGGAGGGGCTGCGCGATTCGACCAGCCCCTGCGCGCGGGCGATGTACTCGTCGACCGACATGCTCCCCAGGTTCTCGTTCGTGCGCAGCCGCACCGAGACGGCGCCGGTCTCCGCCTCGCGGTCGCCCACCACGAGCATGTAGGGGATCTTGAGCAGTTGGGCAGCGCGGATCTTGGCGTTCATGCGGTCGGAGGAGTCGTCCACCGCGACGCGCAGGCCGGCCTCCCGCAGCCGCCCGGCCACCTCGTGCGCATAGTCATTGTGCCGGTCAGCAATGGGGATCACCCGCGCCTGCACCGGGGCCAGCCACAGCGGGAAGGCTCCCCCGTAGTGCTCGATGAGCACCCCGAAGAAGCGCTCCAGCGAGCCGAGCAGAGCTCGGTGGACCATGTAGGGGCGGTGTTCCTTGCCGTCGGCGCCCACGTAGACCATGCCGAACCGGTCGGGCATGTTAAAGTCGAACTGGATGGTCGTCATCTGCCACTCGCGGCCCAGGGCGTCTTTGATCTTCAGGTCGATCTTGGGGCCGTAGAACGCCCCGCCGCCCTCATCGATCTCGTAGGGCAGCCCCTCGACCTCCAGCGCCCGCCGCAGAGACTCCGTGGCCTGCTCCCAGCGCTCCTCCTCACCCACGGCCTTGCCGGCTGCGGGCCTGGTGGCCAGGTAGGGGCGGATGTCGGTGAAGCCCAGGTCGCGCCACAGCCTCATCGAGAAGCGCAGCACCCCCAGGATCTCATCCTGAATCTGCTCCGGCGTGCAGATGATGTGCGCATCATCCTGGGTAAAGCCGCGAACGCGCAACAGGCCGTGCAGCACGCCGCTGCGCTCATAGCGGTACACGGTGCCCAGCTCGGCCCAGCGCAACGGCAGGTCGCGGTACGAGCGCGTCTGCGTCTGGTAGACCAGGATGTGGAAGGGGCAGTTCATGGGCTTCAGGTAGTAGTCCTGCCCGTCGATGTCCATCGGCGAGTACATCCCCTCGCGGTAAAAGTCGAGGTGCCCGGATGTCTCCCACAGCCAGGAGCGGCCGATGTGCGGCGTGTACAGAATGTCATAGCCGCCCTCATAGTGCCGCTTGCGCCAGAAATCCTCGATGATGGCCCGCAGGCGCGCCCCGTTGGGGTGCCAGTAGACGAGCCCGGCGCCGGCCTGCTCGTGCAGGCTGAACAGGTCCAGCTCGCGGCCCAGGCGGCGATGGTCACGCTTCTCGATCTCGGCCAGCCAGTCCAGGTGCTGCTTGAGATCCTCCTTGCTGGGGAAGATGGTGCCATAGATGCGCTGCAGCATGGGGCGGCTCTCGTCACCGCGCCAGTAGGCCGCCGCCGTGCTCAGGAGCGCAAAAGCGTTCCAGCGCAGGACGCCGGTGTGCTCGACGTGAGGCCCGCGGCACAGGTCAGAGAAGCCGTCATGCGTGTAGATCGAGATCGGCTCCCCTTCCGGGAGCTCCTCGAGCAGCTCCAGCTTGTAGGGCTGATCGGCGAACGCCCGGCGAGCCTCCTCCTTGGTCACCTCACGGCGCACAAAGGGCTGCCGCGCCTTGATGCTCTCCGTCATGCGCTCGGAGATGGCGGCCAGGTCCTCCTGCGTCAGGGGGCGCGGCAGGTCAAAATCATAGTAGAAGCCATTGTCGATGGCGGGGCCGATGCCCAGCTTGGCCCCCGGGAAAAGCTGCAACACGGCCTCGGCCATCACGTGCGCGGCAGAGTGCCGCAGTGTTTCCAGCTCACGCGCTTCCATGGTGTGCTCTCCTATTGCTGCATATGGCGGCCGCCTGCCCGGCGGCAAGCGTGCTCGCCCGATGGTCCGCTCAACGCGACGTCGCGGCATGCCCGGCTCCTGCCGGGCGCGTAGTCAGGGTGTACATACGGCCTCACCTCCGCGGCACCGGCCAGCGGCGCCGAAAAGAAAAACGACCCCTGCCCCTGGGGCGAGAGGTCGTCACTCACGCGGTTCCACCCATGTTCCGCCGCCCGCCGTGGGCGGGTGGCGCTCAGGTCGCCGATAACGGGGCGATCCGGGGCTTCCTACTGGGCCGGGCCGTTGCGAAGCCAGCTCACAGGGGGTTTTCTCCGCCGCTCGGTCGAGGGGGCTTGCAGCCGGGGCCCCCACTCTCTGGCGCCTGCCTGGCGGGTACTCGTCCTGATCCGTGCCTTTGCCGATCTGCTGATGTACTGACAAGGACAGTATACCACGGGAGGGCCCGCCTCGCAAGACTTCCTCGCCGGGCGCCCCTCCGGTTGACATCGTCCGCTTGCTGGCGCATGATCCCGCCAGGAGCGGGCAGTCCCGGCATACGAAAGTAGTATCCATGCCAAACCAGCGCAAAACTCCTTAGCCCTGCCGCGCTCCCGGCCCGCTTACCCCGGGCCTGGGGCCCTCACCCCGCACGGACGGCCACACTCCTCGCCCCATGTACCGTGCGGCGCACGGACGGCCTCGCGACCGCCACGCAACAGACAACAGGGGAGGTACTATGCGCGTATCGTTCATCGGCACGGGAGGAATCGCCCGAAGGCACGCCGAAGGCCTGGTCAAGATGAGTGACATCACTGTGGCAGGAGCCTGCGACGTGGTGCCCGAGCGCGCCGAGGCCTTCTGCGGGCAGTTCGGCGGCCAGCCCTACACCGACCTGGCCCAGCTGCTCGACGAAAGCAGGCCTGACGCCCTGTGGATCTGCCTGCCCCCCTACGCCCACGGTGACGCCGAGATGGCCGCCCTCGAGCGTCGCATCCCCTTCCTGGTCGAAAAGCCGATCGCCAACTCCATGGTCACCGCCCGCGCCATTCGGGAGCGGGTCGAGGCCAGCGGCGTTCTGGCCGTGGCCGGCTACATGAACCGCTACCGGCGGGGCGTCGCCCGGGCCCGCTCCCTGCTGGCTGACGACCCGGCCATCCTGGTCCACGGCGGCTGGGTGGGCGGCACGCCGGGGGTGCCCTGGTGGCGCATCAAGGCCCAGTCGGGCGGGCAGATCGTCGAGCAGACGACGCATATCTTTGACCTGGCGCGCTATCTCGTCGGCGAGCCGGAAGTCGTCTGTGCCCAGGGGACCCGCGGGTTCGTGCAGGATATGCCCGGCTATGACGTCGAGGACGCCAGCGTGGTGGCCGTCCACTTTTGCGGCGGCGCCGTCGGCAGCCTGGTGAGCTCCTGCGCGGGGCGCACGGGCGGCGGGGGCGTACACCTGTCGCTGACGGCCGCGCACCACCAGATCGACTTTACCGGCTGGGAGAGCGCCGCGGTGATCCAAAAGTCGCCGCTGGAAAAGGAACAGATCGCCGGCGAAGCGAACATCTTTGAGATCGAGGATGCGGCCTTCCTGCAGGCGGTGGCCTCCGGAGATCGGTCCGGCATCCTCTCGCCCTATGCCGACGCCGTCGGTACGCTGGCCTTCACCCTGGCGGCCAACCTGTCGCTGGAGACGGGCCGGCCGGTGCGGGTCAGCGAGATGTAGCCACCGCGGCGGACGGCCGCGACGCTGCGAGGCCCGGGACGCGCCAGGCGCGTCCCGGGCCTCATCGCGCCTGCGCCTCATCGCGCCTGCGCCTGGCCACTTGGCGAGTGGACGGACTGCCCCGCTACAGGGTACGGGGACACGTCACCTGCCCGATGTACGCCAGCGCGCCTGGAGGTATTGTCAGGCCGCACAGAGAGAACGCCGTTGCGTCTCTAGCAAGTGCCCGGAAACTCGCGGCGAAACATGACGGGAAATGACATAAACCCGTGCTAGAGTGGCAGGTAAGCGTTCCAGAGAAATGCTGTGCGGGAACGGAGGCAGGCAACATGTACGCGTTCTGGTTCAGCCAAGTTCGGCGTCAGGATCGTGACGAACGGCACAGCGGGCAGTGGAGCCAGCGAGGGCGGCGTGCGCCCGAGCAGTGGTATTGGGAGTTCGGGAAGCGGGTGCTCGCCCAGGGGGTGCTCTTCCTGGTCCTGGTGTCACTGGCTGGGGTAGTCTAGCCACACAGGCGCACGGCCACCAGACAGAGTCGTCTTCTGGGAGGGCGTCAGGCGGTCACACCGCCCGGCGCCCTCCTTGTGTTTACGCCTCCCAGCGATGGTCGCCCCTGGCCGCAGGCGCGACCCCGTGCTAGAATCGCCGGCATCCGCTTCCGGCGCCCCTGCCCGCGCAGGCTGCCTCCCATCGGTTGGATCGGAGTCATCGCCATGGACCTTGTGAACCTCGCCTGGCTCCTGCTGCTGAGCGCCATCTGGGGCGCTTCGTACATGCTCATCAAGATCGGCGTCGCCGAGATGCCGCCTCTCACCTTTGCCATGACGCGCGTCTTCTTTGGCACGCTGGTCCTGGCGGTCATGGTGCGCGCGCAGCGGCTGGCGATCCCGCGTACCCGAGGGGACTGGCAACGCTACCTCTTTATGGGCATGTTCAACACCTTTCTCCCCTTCGCGGCCATCTCCTGGGGCACGCAGCACATCCCCAGCGGCATCGCCTCGATCCTGAACGCCACGATGCCGCTCTTTGTCTTTACCCTGGCCATCGTTCTCCATCTGGAAAGGCCCAGTCTCTGGCGGCTGCTGGGTCTGCTCTTCGGCTTTGCTGGCATTGTGGTGCTGACCCTGCCACGACTGGAGGGCGGCCTGAACGTCGGGTTGCTCGGCTCATTGGCCATTGTGGCCTCGGCGCTTTGCTACGCGGTGGCTACCGTGTTCGCGCGGCGGCACATGTCCGGCTACGCGCCGCTGGTTTCCTCGCTCGGCCAGGTCGGCACGGGCTGGGTCTTTCTCCTGGTGGCCTCGCTCGCCATGGAGGGGCCGTTGGCAGGCCCGGTATCGTTTCGGTCGCTGGGCGTGGCGGCCTTCCTCGGCGCGGTGAGCACCGCCCTGGCCTACCTGATCTACTACCGCCTGGTACGGAACATCGGGGCGACGCGCACCTCGATGAACAGCTTTGTCATTCCCCTCTTTGGCGTGTTCTGGGGCTGGCTCATTCTGGACGAACGGCTCGGCTGGCACGCCTTTCTGGCCCTGGGCCTGATCGTGGTCGGCCTGGCCCTGGTGAACGACCTTCTGGGCCTCGAGCGCCGCCGCGCCTGACCACGGCCTGCCGCCGCGCCTGATCACCCTCTCCTGTCCGGCTCACCCCCAACAGCATCCCAATCTCCGCTTCACGATTCCTCAACACTCCTGCGCTAGACTGCAGCCAGAGACGCCCGCGAGACGCCGCCGGACCGGCCGGAGCAATGGCAGCACCTCTGCCGGCCACTCCGGGCGGAGCGGCCCTTGCGGGGCCGCCGGGCTGATCGGGCCGCTTCGCCCCACAGGGGGCCTGGCGCCCCGCAATAGGGGGTGAAAACCGGACCGATATCGTTCCATGTGAGCTACCGCTTGTGACATGGTGATAACCGGGAGGAACTATGAAGAGGAGATTCCGTTGGTTGGGGGCGACCGTCGCCGTCGTGCTGGCGCTGTCGCTGGCGGCGGCGGGCGCTGTGTACGCCCAGGGGCCTGGCGTCCTGCGCGGCCGGCTCGGATCGACGGCGCTCGAGGCCATCGCCAAAGCGCTGGGGATGACGGCCGACGAGCTTTCCTCCCAGCTGTGGGGTGGGCGCTCCATCGCCGACCTTGCCGACAAGGTGGGCGTTGATGTGCAGACCCTCTACGATACGGCAGAGAGCGCCCGTGACGAGTCTCGCCTGGCGGCTATAGATGCCGCAGTCAAGGAGGGCACTCTCAGCGCCGAGCAGGCCACCTGGATGAAGGAAGGCATTTCGAACGGCTATGGCGACGGCCAACTGCGCATGGGTTTGCCAGGTGGGCGCGGCTACAGCGACGCCGAGCAGGAAGCAATCGCCAAGGCGTTGGGCCTCACGGTGAGCGAGCTGCAGGCCAACCTGTGGGGCGGCCGCACGCTGGCCGACCTGGCCGATCGGGCCGGCGTCAAGATCGAAGACGTACAGGCCGCCGCGCAGGCCGCGCGCGAGCAGGCCCTTCGCGACCAGATCGCCTCGGCCGTGGCGAACGGCGAGATCGCGCAGGCCCAGGCCGACTGGATGGTCGAGGGGCTGGAGAACGGCTATCTCGGCCAGGGCGGCCCGATGATGGGTCCGGGGTGGGGCGGCGGGCACCCGTTCGGCGGCCCGTGGGGGTTCGAAGGCCGCGGCGGCGGGCGCCGCTAGGCCCCCTTTCCGACCTCTCTCCCAAGCGCCACCCCTGGCCAATGGCCAGGGGTGGCGCCCTTTTGGGGGCGCCAGTAGAACGCCCATCATGGCGGAGCATGTCCTGAACAATATCTTCACAATTCTGGCGCATGATCTCGGACAGATGCGCACGATGGCAGCGCAGCCGCGACAGCGGGAGCAGGCGCCCGGCGATGCGGCCCCCAGAGGAGAAACATGATCGACATCCGCCAGGTCACCAAGGTCTACCAGCTCGGCGACGTGCAGGTGCACGCGCTGCGGGGCGTATCGCTCGAGGTGGCGGGCGGCGAGATGGTCGCCGTCATGGGGCCGTCGGGATCGGGCAAGTCTACGCTGATGAACATCATCGGCTGTCTCGACCGGCCCACTTCCGGAGAGTACTACCTCGACGGCGCCGACGTGGGACGCCTGGACGATGACGGCCTGGCCCAGATCCGCAACCACAAGATCGGCTTTGTCTTTCAGAACTACAACCTCCTGCGCCGCACGAGCGCGCTCAGCAACGTGGAGCTGCCCCTCCTCTACGGGGGGGAGTCCGACCACAACGGAGGCTCATCCAGCCGCCGCCAGCGAGCCATGCAGGCCCTCGAGGCCGTGGGCCTTGCGGACCGCGCCCAACACAAGTCGAACGAGCTGTCTGGCGGGCAACAACAGCGCGTGGCCATCGCGCGCGCCCTAGTGAAGGATCCGGCCATCATCGTCGCCGACGAGCCGACGGGCAACCTGGACTCCAAGTCCGGGGACGAGATCCTGAGCATCTTCCAGGCCCTCAACCGGGAACGCGGGCTGACCGTGCTGCTGGTGACGCACGACGCGACAGTGGGCGCCAGGGCCGGCCGCATCGTCCGCGTGTTGGACGGGCAGATCGCCAGTGAGGAGAGCGCCTCGACAGGGCTGCCCGGCGCTGCTGGGCAGGCCGCGCAGCGCAGAGGAGAGATGGGAACATGAAGCGGATCTGGCAGGTCGTGATCGCTGTGGTGGCCGTACTCGCCGTGGGTGGCGGAGCGTTCTTTGGCGGCACCCGGTACGAGCGGAGCCGCATCCTCGCCGATCCGTCGGTGCTTTTCCGTCAGGGGATGGGCCGCCAGTTCACCGGCGGGCAGTTCCCGGGCGGGCAGTTCGGGCCGAGCGCTGGCGGCACGCCGCCGGCCCCCGGCGAGGGCCGAAGCGGCACCGTCGGCACGATCGCCTCGATCGAGGGCAACGCGCTGACCGTAACCAAACAGGATGGCAGCACCGTGCAGGTGGTGACGACGGATAGCACGCTGATCGAAAAGTCCATGTCCGTCACCGTGGCCGACCTTACCGTCGGCGAGCGCGTGATCGTGTCGGGCGCCGCGAACGCGGATGGCTCGATCACGGCGCGGTCCATCCAGTCTCAGCGGGCCATGGCTGCCCCCACGCCGGCGACCCCGTAACGAGAGAGGTGGCGTATGCGAGTGATCAAGCGTTTCTGGTGGGTATTGGCGCTCGTTCTCTTGGTCGGCGCGGGCGGCTGGTACCTGTGGCTGCGTGGCGGTACCCCGCAGGCCGCTGAGACGGCCGAGACCGTCGCCGTGACCCGCGGGAGCCTGACGGCCTCCATCTCCCCCACCGGGGAGGTGCAGGCCGTACACCGCGCCTCGCTCGGCTTTGATGTGGACCGCGTGGCCCTTGTCGAGCTCAACGTCGCCGCCGGGCAGCGGGTAGCAGAGGGGGACGTTTTGGCTCGCGTTGACGAGGCGCCCCTCCAGCGCGCCGTCGAGCAGGCCCAGGCCAACGTCCTCACCCTGCAGGAGGCGCTGGAGAAGGCCCAAACCCCCTACACCGACGCGGACCAAGAGCAGGCCACTCTGGCGGTCGCCCAGGCCGAGACGGCCCTGCAGGAGGCCCAGGAAGCCCTGGCTGACATCCAGGCCCCCGAGCTGGAGGCGGCCCGCACCGCCGTCAGCGACGCCTCGCTCCGCCTGCAGCAGGCGCAGAACCGCCTGGCCAGCCTGCAGGCCAACACTGCCACCCAAGACCAGATCGCCACCTTGCAGTGGCGCTATAACGAGGCCGAGGTCTACCATGGCGGGCTCCTCCAGCAGACCAACGTCACCGAAGAGGGGGCCGACAAAGAGTTGGCCGCCTACAACAAGATGATGGACGCCCAAGACGACCTGGAAACGGCCAAGACGCGGGCCCAGCTGGACCTCCTTACGGCGCAGTACAACGTCGCCGCGGCCGAGACGTCCCTGGCAGAGGCGCGTGGCAACCTCGCCACCCTCCAGGCCGGCCCCACCGCCCTGGCCCTCTCCCAGGCCCAGAACAGGGCCGCCCAGGCCAGGCTCACCCTCGCCCAGGCCCAGGACCACCTCGCTACCGCCTCCGCCGGCCCCGCCGAGAAGGATGTCCTCCTCGCCCAGGCCCGCTACGACGCCGCACTCGCCACCCTCACCGCCGCCCAGCAGACCCTCGACGACGCCACCCTCCGCGCTCCCTTCGATGGCACCGTCGTCTCCGTACCCGCCCAGGTCGGTGACCTCCTCACCTCCTCCACCACCGTCCTCACCCTCGCCGACCTCTCTGACCTCCGCGTCATCGCCACCATCGACGAGACCGATATCGCCCAGGTCGCCATCGGCCTGCAGGCCACCATCACCTTCGACTCCCTCCCCGGCCAACGCTTCTCCGGCCAGGTCCTCGAGGTCCCCCTCGAGGGTACCCTCGCCCAGAACGTCGTCACCTATCCGGTCCCCGTCAGCCTCACCGGCGCCGAGAACGCCGCCCTCCTCCCCGGCATGACCGCCAACGTCACCATCATCACCGGCCAGCGCCAGGACGCCCTCCTCCTCCCCATCCTCGCCATCCTCCAGGACGACGCCGGCAACTATGTCCTCCTCCAGGAGGCCGACGGCTCTACCTCCACCGCCCGCGTCGAGATCGGCCTCGACGACGGCCAGTACGTCGAGGTCCTCCGTGGGCTCGTCGAGGGCGACCGCGTCCTCGTCCAGATGGCCTCTACCACCACGTCCGAGAATGCGTTCCGCGGCCGTGCCGAGGAGGGCGGTTTCATGATGCCGATCGGCGGGATAGGGAGATGATCCGGTGAACATGTTGGAGAGCATCCGGGTAGCGCTACAGTCGATCGCCGCCAACAAGCTGCGCGCCGCGCTCACCATGCTGGGCATGATCATCGGCGTGGCCGCCGTGATCGCCCTGGTGGCGGCTGGCGCCGGCACCCAGGCCGAGGTCGCCGAGCGCTTTGCCAGCCTGGGGTCCAACCTGCTGACGATCTCGGCGCGCCCCACCTTTTTCCGTGGCGTGGCGCAGGGTTCCGCAAGCACACAGGCCCTCAGTGAGACGGACGTCCAGGCGATTCGCCGGCTGAGCACCTCGATCGCCGTCATCGCCCCGCAGTACGCGACAAACGGCCAGGTGGTGTATGGGAGCAACAACACGCGGGCCTCGGTGTTGGGCGTCACCCCAGAGTACCGCACGGTGCGCGACTGGACGGTCGAGCAGGGCCGCTTCGTCGAGAGCCTCGATGATTCGACCCATGCCAAGGTCGTGGTGTTGGGGTCTGCTGTGGCTGAGGATCTCTTTGGCACGCTGGCGGGCAGCCCCGTGGGCAAGACGGTCAAGATCAACCGACAGAACTACCTTGTCATCGGCGTCATGACCACCAAGGGCACCGGCGTGCAGGACCTGGATAGCAGCGTCCTGATCCCCCTGAGTACGGCGCAGATACGTTTCGGCGGGGCGGGCAACCGGTCGCTCTCGGCCATCCTGGTGCAGGCCGTCTCTGCCGACAAGATGGACTATGCCGTGAGCGAGCTAACGACCATCCTGCGAGCCAGCCACGGCCTGGCCTCCACACAGACCGCCGATTTCATCATCCAAAACCAGACGCAGATGGTGGAGATGGTCCAGGAGACGGCCCAGACCTTCTCGGTGCTCTTGGGCAGCATCGCCTCGATCTCGCTGGTCGTTGGAGGAATCGGGATCATGAATATCATGTTGGTATCGGTGACGGAGCGCACCCGAGAGATCGGCATCCGCAAGGCCGTCGGGGCCCGCCGGCGCGATATCCTGACCCAGTTCCTGGTCGAGGCGGTCGTCCTCAGTGTGGTGGGGGGTGCCGTAGGTGTGGCGCTCGGTTACGGCGGCGCCGGCGTCGTGACGCCGCTCCTGGGCGGCTCGAGGGCCATTGTGACGGGGCAAAGCGTGGTCATGGCGCTCGGGGTATCGGTGGGCGTGGGGCTCTTTTTCGGGATCTACCCGGCCAGCCGGGCTGCCGGGCTGAACCCCATCGACGCCCTGCGCTACGAGTGATCAGCGCGGTGTATCGGGAGCAGTTGAGATGACCAAGGCGATCCTGGTAGTGGATGACGAGGAGCGCGTGCGCTCCCTGCTGCGCCAGTATCTGGCGCGGGAGGGGTTTGCGGTCATCACCGCCTCCAACGGGCGTGAGGCGCTGCATCTGGCGCGGCAAAAGCCCGACCTCATCATCCTCGACGTGATGATGCCGGTGATGGACGGCTACGAGTTCATGCGGCACTATCGTGCCGTGGAGCACGGCACCGCCCCGGTCATCATGCTCACCGCCCGGGTGGAGGACGCCGACGCCGTCCTAGGCCTCGAACTGGGCGCCGACGAGTACGTGACCAAGCCGTTCAGCCCGCGGGTGCTGGTGGCCCGGGTGCGGGCCATGTTGCGCCGAAGCGGCCTCCAGCCCCCCGAGGCCGAGGTCCTGCGCGCCGCCGACGTCGTGCTGGACCGCGGCACGCGCCAGGTTCTGGTCGGTGGGCGCTCGGTGGACCTGACCCCTTCGGAGTTCGACCTCCTCTCGGCGCTGATGGCCGCGCCGGGGCGGGTCTACTCGCGGCCAGAGCTCCTCGCCGAGGTACAGGGGGTCATCTACGAGGGCTATGAGCGCACCATCGATGTGCACGTCCGCAACCTGCGCGCCAAGATTGAGCCGGATCCGCGCCGCCCGCGTTACGTGGAGACGGTATACGGTGTGGGCTATCGCTTCGCCCCGGAGTGAGCCATGCGGTCTCTGTACACCCGTCTGATCGTCGCCTTCCTTATCGTCAGCCTGCTCGGCATCGTGTTGGCCGGCCTGTACATCTGGCGGGTGACCACGTCCGAGTTTGGCATCTTTGTGGTCGCTCAGAGCCGCTCGACCATCGCCACCAGGCTGGCCGAGACCTACGTGGAGAACGGCGGCTGGGCCGGGCTGACGGAGCAGATGGTCCTCGGCGGCCCGGAGGTGCCGCCGAGCGGGCCGAGCGGGCCGAGCGGCCCCCGCGAGGGGCTGCCCTTCATCCCTCGCGACCACCTGCTGGTGGCCAGCGTTGACCGCTCCATCGTGATGGCCGGGCGCGGCTACCGCCTCGGAGCGAAGGTGTCGCCGCAAGAGTACGCCCAGGGCACGCCCGTTCTGGTCAATGGCCGAGAGGTGGGGCGGCTGTTGTTGGGCTATGAGCCATCGGTTATGAACCGGCCCTTTGACCGCTTCATGGGGCGCTTCTACCTGGCCTTGGGGCTGGGCGGGTTAGGGGGCACGGGGATCGCCCTGCTCCTCGGCGTGCTTCTGGCGCGCTCGATGACCTCGCCCCTGCGCGAACTCACCCGTGCCACCCAGGCCATGTCGCGCGGAGACCTGGCGCAGCGCATCGAGGTGCGCCGCGACGACGAGCTCGGCACCCTGGCCCGCTCCTTCAACCAGCTGAGCAGCGACCTGGTCCAGGCGCAGGCGCAGCGCCGGCAGATGACCGCCGACATCTCTCACGAGCTGCGCACGCCGCTCAGCCTGATCTTGGGGCACGCCGAGGCCTTGGCCGACGGCGTCCTGGAGCCGACCCAGGAGTCGCTGGACATCATCTACGACGAGGCCCGCCGCCTGACCCGGCTGGTGGATGACCTGCACACGCTGTCCCTCTCGGATGCGGGGGAGCTATCGCTCGAGCGACGGCCCACCGAGCCGGCCCTGTTGCTCCAGGCGGCCGCCGCCGCGCACTCTGCCGACGCCGAGGCACAAGGCCTGCGTCTGGTGCTGGACGTCGCCCCTGACCTGCCGATGGTGGACGTGGACAGGGATCGCATCATTCAGGTGCTGCACAATCTGCTCAGCAACGCCCGCCGGTACACACCCGATGGCGGGAGGATCGCCCTGTCGGCCCACCTGGCCGACGGCGCCGTGCAGTTCCGCGTGCAGGATAGTGGCCCCGGCATCCCGGTCGAGCAACTCAACAGCGTCTTCGATCGCTTCTACCGCAGCGACAAGGCCCGCCCCCGCAGCGGTGGGGGTTCGGGCTTGGGGCTGGCCATTGCCCGCTCCATCGTCGAGCGCCACGGCGGGCGCCTGTGGGCGGAGAGCGCCCCGCAGCAGGGGGCCACGCTGATCTTCGAACTGCCCGCCGCGGGCCCAGCAGCGTCCTGAGGGAGCGTCAGGCTTTTACTCCTCTCCGTCCGCCCCTTCTTTTCTCGCCTGTAGGGCGTTCTTCTGGCCGACCGGTGCCGGCACCGGTCGGCCTTTGTGCGGGCCCGTTGGGTCGCCTATAATGGCCCGGTAGACGAGCCAAAGGAGTCTGACCTATGCCCCAGACGAGCAACTACCTCGCCTTTGACCTCGGCGCCGAGAGCGGCCGCGCGATTCTGGGCCGCCTTGATGGCACCACCCTGCAGATCTCCACGCTGTGTCGCTTCGCCAACGGCCCCGTGCGCGTTTTGGATGCGTACTATTGGGACGCCCTGCGCCTCTTCCAGGAGATCAAGGACGGCCTGAGCCTCTACCGGCGCGAGCACGGCGCCCAGCTGGACGGCATCGGGCTGGACACCTGGGGGGTCGATTTCGCCCTCCTCGGGCGAGACGATCGGCTGCTCGGCAATCCCCGCCACTACCGCGACCCGCGCACCGAGGGGATGCTCGCGGCGGCCTTTGAGGCCGTGCCCCGCGAGGAGATCTTTGGCCAGACGGGCATCCAGTTCATGGAGATCAACTCTCTCTACCAGCTGCTGGCCATGCGGCGGCAGGGTGACGCCGCTCTTGACGCCGCCCACACCTTCCTGATGATGCCCGATCTGCTCAACTTTTGGCTGACGGGCATCAAGGCCTGCGAGTTCTCTGACGCGACGACGACGCAGTGCTTCAACCCGCGCACGGGAGACTGGGCCTGGGACCTGCTGAAGCGGCTGGACCTGCCCACGCGCATCTTCCAGCCGGTGGTACAGCCCGGCACGGTGATCGGCCCACTGCACGCCGGCCTGGCCGAGGAAGTGGGCTTGGGTGCCACACCGGTGATGGTGCCCGCCTGCCACGACACCGGCTCGGCCGTGGCGGCGGTGCCGGCCGAGGGGCAGGATTTCGCCTACATCAGCTCGGGCACCTGGTCGCTGATGGGCGTCGAGGTGGCCGAGCCGGTGATCACGGCCGACAGCCTGGCCTTCAACTTTACCAACGAGGGCGGCGTGTGCGGCACGTACCGCCTGCTCAAGAACATCATGGGGCTGTGGCTGGTGCAGGAGTGCCGGCGCATCTGGGCCGCCGAGGGCCAGGAGTACTCCTACGACGAGCTGACGCAGATGGCCGCGGAGGCGCCCGCCTTTGGCCCGCTGGTTGACCCCGACGCCCACGAGTTCCTGCGCCCGGGCGACATGCCGGCCCGCATCAGCGAGTTCTGCCGCGCCAGCGGCCAGCGTGTCCCCGCCTCGCGCGGAGAGGTGGTGCGTACTGCGCTGGAGAGCCTGGCGCTCAAGTACCGCTGGGTGCTCGAGCGGCTCGAGGTGATGCTGGGCCGCCGGCTGAACACCATCCACATCGTCGGCGGGGGCTCGCAGAACCGCCTCCTGTGCCAGCTGGCCGCCGACGCCACCAACCGGCCGGTGGTGGCCGGGCCGGTGGAGGCCACCGCGGCCGGGAACGTCCTGATGCAGGCGTTGGGGCGCGGTCGCCTCGGCTCGCTGGCCGACGCGCGCGCGGTAGTGCGCCGCTCCTTCGACGTCGTGCGCTACGAGCCGCGCTCGAGCGACCGCTGGGATGAGGCCTATGCGCGCTTCCTGGCCGTCGGGCGCGAGGGCTAGCGACGGGCCCCGCCGATGACGCCGATCTTGTTCCACGGGGGGGCCGTCTGTACGCGCGGGGGCTACCTGCCCCGCGGATGGCTGCTGGCTGACGGGGGGCGCATCACTGCCCTCGGCGAGGGGGATCCCCCGGTCGGCCTGGCCGGGCAGCGGGTGAACCTGGCGGGGCGCACGTTGGCCCCGGGGTTCATCGACCTGCACGCCCATGGCGCCGTCGGCGCCGATACGATGGACGCCACCCCCGCGGCACTCCGCGCCATGGCACGCTTTTACGCCCGGCACGGCGTCACCGGGTTCCTGGCCACCACCGTCACCGCGTCGCTCGCGGGGGTGCTGGCCGCCCTGCAGAACGTCTCCACGACGATGGCCGAGGGGACGGGCGGGGCGGCCCTGCTCGGGGCGCACGTCGAGGGGCCCTTCCTGGATCCCGACCGGCTCGGTGCCCAGGACGCCGCCCATGTGCGGGCTCCTGCCCTCGATGAGATCCTCCCCCTCCTGGATACCGGCGTGGTCCGCGTGCTGACCCTGGCCCCGGAGCTCCCCGGCGCCGGCGCGCTGCTGGAGGCCGCCACCGCCCGCGGGACCGTCGTATCGGCGGGGCACACGCGGGCCACCTATGAAGAGATGGCTGCCGCCGTGCCGCGGGGCCTCCGCCACGTGACCCACCTGTTCAACGGCATGGAACCCCTACATCACCGTCAGCCCGGAGTCGTCGGCGCGGCCCTGGCCATGCCCGGCCTGACCTGCGAACTGATCGCCGACAACATCCACGTCCACCCGGGTGCGCTCCTCCTGGCCTGGCGGGCCAAGGGGACGGACGCCATCGCCCTGGTGACCGACGCCATGCGCGGCGCGGGGATGCCGGACGGCCAGTATACGTTGGGCGGCCTGGGGGTGACCGTGCAGGGCGGGGTGGCCCGCCTCGCCAGCGGGAACCTGGCAGGCTCCACCCTGACCCTGGAGCGTGCTTTGGCCAACATGATGGCCGCCACGGGCTTGCCGTTGCCCGAGGCGCTGCCGATGGCCACCGCCGTCCCGGCCCGCGAGCTGGGGTTGCTGGGGCGCAAGGGGTTCCTCGCGGTGGGGCTCGACGCCGACCTGATCGTGCTCAACGCCGACCTGCAGGTCGACCTGACCGTGGTGGGCGGAGCGATCGTCTACGCGTCTGGCGCGCTGGCCATCGCCGACCTCGCCTGACCGCCCCGACCAAGGAGAGCCCTTGCCGATGCCCCCGGAAAAGGTCGACATCGACGCCCTGGCAGAAGCGCTGACAGAGCCCTTTGTCATGCAGCGCGTCGCCGAGGTGGACCACTTTGCCGTCTACCTGTACCTCTGCACCGGCGTGGTGGCCCGGCACCGTCACAGCATGCAAGATGAGCTGTTCTACGTGCACAGCGGCGCACTGACCCTGGACACGGACTGGGGCGAGGCCACCCTGCGCCGCCACGAGTTCGCCGTGGTGCCCCAGGGGGTGGCGCACTCGTCCGGCTCGTTGGTGCGCACCATCGTGCTCCTATTCCAGGCCCAAGGAGACCCGGAGCGCCGGAACGGGCGCGGGCGCTTCGGGGCCGAGGGGGAACCGGGACGTCTGCAACACTGGTCCGCCTTGGCCGGCGGGAACGGGGAGGATCGGCCCCGCGAGCCCCTGGCGCTGGCCAGCGCCGACGGGATGTCGCTGCGCATCGTGCGCCCCCGAGAGGACACGCCCTGGCACAGCCACGCCGGCCACGACGAGTTGGTCTACCTGATCGAGGGGGAACTGGGCATCGGCAGCGAGCAAGGGCCCCTGGCCCTGCGCGCCGGCGAGATGACGGTGATCCCCCGCGACCGGATTCACCGCCTGACGGCCTCCGGGCCCAGTGTGGCCGTATCGTTCATCCATCGGAAGGTGCGGCCCGAGGAGCAGTTGGGCCAGTAACCAGGGGAATAGAGCAAACGCCGCGACGCGCGCCTACAAGGCGTACGTCGCGGCGTCTTTGTCGATCCGGAGATCGGCCTACAGGAAAAAGTCCTGCAGGATCGAGCCGCCGATAAACTCGCGCAGGATCGAGTTGTCGGGCACAAACTCGGCGGTGCAGGGGCGCACCCAGCGCAGAAAGGCGAGCAGCCGCCGGGCCTCGATGTACTCCATCGTGCCGCGGGGCACCCGTAGAAGGAGCGGCTCGGCAAAGGGCTTGAGCACGGCCAGCTCATACACCAGCGCCGAGTTGAACATCACGTCGGCGTTCTCCTGGTACGGAAAGATAAAGCGCTCCTCGCCGCGGCGCACGCTTTCCCATCGCTGGATCGTATCGCGCGCCGAGTAGCCCCGATACTGCGCATCGCGCACCATACGCCGCAGCAGGCGGGTGTCGGTCGTGGGGACGCGGTTGTGGTGGTCGATGTTCAGCTGGGTCAGCGCGGAGACGTAGATGCGGTAGGTCCTCTCGCTGCCCAGCCGCTCGACCACCGCCGGGTTCATGCCGTGGATCCCCTCGATGAGGAACATGGTGTCTTCCGGCAGCTGCACCGGCTCGCCCCGTTCGCTCTTGCCCGTCTGAAAGTTGTAGCGGGCCGGGCGGACGACCTTACCGTCGGCCAGATCCAGCAGCTGCTGGCTAAAGAGATCGAGGTCGACCGCCTCGAGCGACTCAAAGTCATAGTCGCCGTTGGGATCGCGGGGCGTCAGGTCCCGGTCGACGAAATAGTCGTCCAGCCCGATGGCGTAGGGGCGCAGACCGTTCACCATGAGCTGAATGGCCAGCCGGCGGGCGAAGGTCGTCTTGCCGGAGGACGACGGTCCGGCGATGAACACCAGGCGCACGTGTTCGCGTTTGCGGACGATGTCGTCGGCGATGTCGGCAATGTTCTTCTCGTGGAGCGCCTCGGCCACCAGGATGGCCTGGCGCAGGCCATCTCCCCCCACGACCGCGTTCAGCGCGCCCACGTCGCCGATCCCGAGGATGTCCAGCCAGTGGCCGTACTCGTGGAACACCTTGGTCAGCTTGGGATAGTCGCGGTGCGCGGTGAGCCGCGTGGGGTGCTGCCGACGCGGCAGGCGCAGCACGAACCCAGGAGGCACCAACTGCAGGGCGAAACAGGTCATCTGGCCGGTGCTGGGCATCATATAGCCGTAAAAATAGTCCCGCACGCCGCGCAGCTGATAGACGGTGACGTGATCCGACTCGCTGTACTGCAGCAGCCGCACCTTGGAGTCATCCCCCTGGGCGGCGAACATCTCGATGGCCCGCTGTATGGACATGTCCTCACGGACGATGGGCTCGTCGGCGGCCACGATCTCGCGCATGCGCTGTTCGACGGCCCGTAGCTCCGCCTCGTTCAGGGGTTCGCGTCCCTCCACCGCGCAAAAGAACCCGCCGAGGGTGACGGAAAAGTCCACCGTCACGCGCGCCTCCGGGTAGACTTCATGCATGGCCACCACCAGCAGGAAGGTCAGCGAGCGGTGAAAGATGCGCATGCCGTCGGAGGTGGTCATGTCGATGGGCACCACCTCGCAGTCGCGACGGACCTTGGCCGTCAGCTCACGAAGGCTGCCGTTGACCAGAGCGGCCACGATCGGCGCAGGCTGATCGGGATAGGCCGCCTTGAGGAACTCCTGCAGGCTGGTGCCGGCGGGTCCCTCGAGGGTGCGCCCATCGGGCAGCGTGATCTGCGACGTGTTGCGGGGTTCGGATAGATGCACGTAATCGGTAGGCATACAAGTTCCAGCCTTGGTCTGGTAGGGCGGGGCCTAGCGCTGCCCGTACTGCTCGACGTAGCGCCGGTGCGCGCGGGCCACCTCGTCGGCGGGGATCTCCTCGGGCTGCCCCATCTGCAGGGCGAAAAAGACGGTGCGGGCCACGTCCTCGGTCATCACGGCGGCCTTGACGGCGGCCATGGCGTTGGGGCCGATGGTGAACACGCCGTGGTTCTTCATCAGGATGGCGGGGCTGTCGCCGATGGAGCGCACGATCTCCAGCCCGATCTCTTCGCCCCCGATCTGGGCATAGTCACCCACCGGAATGCCGCAGCCGAACTCGTCGGCGATGGCCGTCAGATACACCGGGATCGGCTTGCCCAGAGCGGCGAAGGCCGTGGCGTACGGCGAATGGGTGTGCACCACGCCGCCGACGTCGGGGCGCTGCCGGTAGACGACTAGATGCGTCGGCGCGTCGACCGAGGGCACCAGGGGCCCCTCGACGATGTTCCCCTCCAGGTCAATGACGACCATGTCGGCGGGGGTCATCTTCTCATAGCGCACGCCGCTGGGCTTGATGACCACCAGGCCGGTCTCGGGATCGCGCCCGCTGACGTTGCCGCTGGTCCAGGTGACCAGGCCGCTCTTGGGGAGCATCAGGTTGGCCTCACAGACCTGGCGGCGCAGCTGTTCCAACATGGGGCAGAGCCTCCTCGTAATGCTGAGTATGGGAATATTATGGTTGCCCGCCGGGGGTATGTCAAAGAGGGGCGGACGGAACTACAGCGGTGGATGGGCGCTGCAGCGGACCGTGGCAGTGCTAAAGGCAGGCCAGATGGCCGGTGACGGACGCACGCTGCTCCCCTAGCACAAGGGGAGGCGCCGCGCGCGGCGCCTCCCCCGATGGTCTGCGACCATCCACCTCCACCTATGGATTGCCTTTACAATAGGCCACAATTATGATGATGTCAATAGCCGTTCGATGTTTTTCACCGTTGTTCGCCCTGGCGATGCACTCCCCCGCCGTTGCCGCCCCCTCCCGTCAATGCTAGAATGCGCCCGGTCAACCGCGCCCAAGGCGGACCGCAGGTAGGCCTGGCTAGCCGAGAGGATGCCTCATGCCGATCTACAGTGCGCCCCGGATGGAGTTCCACATCGCACGACTCGCGCGCGAACGCTACCTCTTTGATGACGCGCTCTTTGCCCTGACGGGCAACTGCCTCATCGCCGACGCGTATGCCGCGCGCGTCTTTGCCCAGAAGATGAACGCCACCCGCGACCTGGCCCGCTTCCCCGAGCAGGCGGTGCGCGCCGGCGACATCAACGCCATGGGCCTCATCGACGAGATCTGCCATTACGTCGTGGCCCAATACCGCGAGCAGGTCAACCCCTCCGCGCTGGCCCAGGCCCTCGAGTGGCTGTCGGCTCACGCCGGGGGTGAGGCCGTCGACGCCGCCCTGCTCAAGTTCGCGCGCGACTTTCCCCCGCTGGCCGTCCATCGGGGAGAGGTATCGCCCGACGACTACCTGAACGGCACCACGGCGGGCGTGCCGCACCGCCAAGTGCTCCTCGAAGAGCTGCTGATGCTCTGGCTGGAGAACCTCAACCCGGCCTTTGCGCCCTACCATGAGCTGTTCGACGATGCCGCCCTGCAGCGAGAGACCTCCTACCGGCGCCTGATGGACGGCCTGCACGCCTTCTTTGCCACGCAGCCGCCTTTCGGCCCTGATAGGCAGAACCTGATCGACATGCTGCGCGCCCCGGCCCTGGTCGCCCCGAACTCGCTGGCCGAGCAGCTCGCCTTCATCCGCGATCGCTGGGGATCGCTGGTGGGTCGCGCCTTCCAGCGGCTCCTCGGCGGGCTCGACATGATCAGTGAGGAGGAGAAGGTCACCTTTGCCGGCCCCGGGCCCGCGCGCGTCTACGACTTTGGCCCGCTGGCCCTCGAGGAGGAGCGCTTCAGCCCCGACCTGGACTGGATGCCCCAGACGGTCCTCATCGCCAAGCACACCTACGTCTGGCTGGACCAGCTCTCCAAGCAGTTCGGCCGCGCCATCACCCGGCTCGACCAAGTCCCTGACGAGGAGCTGGACCTCCTGGCGAGCCGCGGGGTCAACGGGCTGTGGCTCATCGGGCTGTGGGAACGCAGCCCCGCCTCACAGCGGATCAAGCAGATGATGGGCAACCCCGAGGCGGTCGCCTCGGCGTACTCGGTCTACGACTATACGGTCGCCGCAGATCTGGGGGGCGATGCGGCCTGCGCCAACCTGCGCGAACGCGCCTGGCGCCGCGGGATCCGCCTGGCCAGTGACATGGTGCCCAACCACATGGGCATCGACTCCCGCTGGGTGACCGAGCACCCCGACTGGTTCATCGGCCTGGACCACAGCCCCTTCCCCGGCTATACCTTCCGCGGGCCGGACCTCTCGCACGACGAGCGCGTCGGCATCTACCTCGAGGATCACTATTATGACCGCAGCGATGCTGCCGTCGTGTTCAAGCGGGTCGACCGCTGGACGGGCAGCGAGCGGTACATCTACCATGGCAACGACGGCACCACCATGCCCTGGAACGACACGGCCCAGCTCGACTTTTTGCGGGCCGACGTGCGCGAGGCCGTCACCCAGCTGATCCTCCACGTGGCCAGGCAGTTCCCGATCGTCCGCTTTGACGCGGCCATGACCCTGGCGAGGACCCACTTTCAGCGCCTCTGGTACCCGCAGCCGGGCAGCGGCGGGGCGATCCCCTCGCGTTCCGAGCACGGGCTGTCCAGGGAAGAGTTCGACGCCCTGATGCCCAGCGAGTTCTGGCGCGAGGTGGTCGATCGCGCCGCGCTGGAGGCACCCGACACGCTCTTCCTCGCCGAGGCTTTCTGGCTGATGGAAGGCTACTTTGTGCGCACGCTGGGCATGCACCGGGTGTACAACAGCGCCTTCATGAACATGCTCCGCGACGAAAAGAACGCCGAGTACCGCTCGGTGATCAAGAACACCCTCGAGTTCGACCCGCGCATCCTCAAACGCTACGTGAACTTTATGAACAACCCGGACGAGCGCACCGCCGTCGACCAGTTCGGCCAGGACGACAAATACTTTGGCGTCTGCATCATGATGGCCACCATGCCCGGGCTGCCGATGTTCGGCCACGGCCAGGTCGAGGGTTACGCGGAAAAGTACGGCATGGAGTACCGCCGCGCCTATTGGGACGAACAGCCCAACGCCGCCCTCATCGCACGGCACGAGCGGGAGGTGTTCCCGCTGCTCCGGCGCCGCCACCTCTTTGCCGAAGCCGACGAGTTCCTGCTCTACGACCTCTACAACCCGGCCGGGTACGTGGATGAGAACGTCTTTGCCTACTCGAACCGGGCCGGCGACGAGCGTGCCCTGGTCGTCTTTCACAACCGCTACGCCGAGGCCAGCGGCTGGATCTCGACCTCGGCCGCCTACGCGTCGTTGGCCGAGCAGGGCGACGGGCACCTGGTCCAAAAGACCCTCGGCGAGAGCCTGGGCCTGCACGACCAACCCGAGGCCTTTTGCCTCTTCCGTGACCACATCAGCGGGCTGGAATACATCCGTTCCAGCGCCGAGATGTGCCGCCAGGGCCTCTATGTGGAGCTGGGGGCGTACAAGTACCAGGTCTTCCTGGATTTCCGCGAGGTCTGGGATGACGAAACGCGCCGCTATGCCAACCTGGCTGCCCACCTGAACGGCCGCGGCGTGCCCAGCGTCGCCGAGGCCGCTGCCGAGCTGGCCCTGTGGCCTATCCTCGATCCGTTCCGCCGCCTGGTGAATGCGGACACGTTCGGGCGGCTGATAGCGTGCGGCGCGCGCAGCGCCACGGAAGCGCCGGACGTGCCCCTCCTCCGCCGTGTGGAGGAGGACGTGGCCGCCCTGCTGCGGGCCATCCGCCATGAGATCCAGGGCCAGGGGGACCAGGCCGGCGTTGCGCGCGCGATTGTCGCCCGCCTGAACGGGGCGCTGCGCCTGCCAGCAGCCGCCGAGGCCCTGCCCAAGGACCTGCCCCCGGCCCAGGAGTGGGCGGCCGGCCAGGTGCGCGCGGCCCTCGCCGACAAAGCGCCCACCTGGGGCACCATCCTCGGCTGGGTCTTTACCCACGCCCTCGGGCAAGTGAGCGGAGAGGCCAGCCCGGCCCTGCTTGGCCGTGCCTGGCTGGACGAATGGCTGCTGGGCAAGACCATCACCGGCACGCTTCAGGACCTCGGGCTGAGCGAGGCGGAGGCCCGCCGTGCCGTGGAGCGCATCGGCGTGCTCATCGCGCACCAGGATTGGCTCGAGGGCGGGCCCGTCTCGGAGGCGCCGCGCCAGATCCTGGGGCGCTGGCTGCAGGACGAGGCCACCCAGCGGTTCATCGGACTGCACCGCTTTGACGGCGTCCTCTGGTTCCACAAAGAGTCGTTTGAAGAGCTGCTGCGCTGGATGTTGTTGGCCGCGGCTGTGGCCGCCCAGGCCAAACCGGGCAGCCAGGGTCCGGAGGCGGCCCGCTGGCTGGCCTCCCGTGCCAGCGCCCTGGTTGCGCTGCAGTGCGCTGCGGATGCCTCGGGGTATCAGGTGGAGAGGCTCCTCGTGGCCGCTGAGCAGGCGCCCGGCGGGCCAGCGGAGGGCAGGTAAGGTCGCCGCGCACCGTTGGTGCGCTGGTGCGAACATGCTAGAATGCCATCCGCGCCTGCGCCAGCCGACGGTTGGCCCACAAGGAACGGAGGACTGATGGGTAAGGAGATCAAGGGGATTGTCGTCCCGGTCGTCACCCCCTTTCGCCAGGACGAATCGATCAACGAGGACGCCCTGCGCCAGATCGTGAACTATTTGGTGGGGGCCGGCGTGCACGGCCTGTTCCCAAGCGGCAGCCAGGGCGAGTTCTGGGCCCTCACCACCGACGAGAAAAAGCGCGTCATGGACGTGGTGATCGAAGAGGCCGACGGCCGCGTGTTCGTGATGCCCTCGACCGGCGCCGTAACCACGCGCGAGTCGATCGAACTGACCCGGCACGCCGAGAGGTCTGGTGCCGACGCCGTCTCAGTGATCACGCCCTTCTTTATCCGGCCGTCAGCCGATGAGCTGCGCCGCCACTATGTGGCCATCGCCAACTCGGTGAGCATCCCGGTGCTGGCCTACAGCAACCCGGACCGCACCTCCCTGCCGATCACGCCGGCGGTGGCCGCCGCGATCGCCCGCGAGGCCGGCAACTTTGCCGGCATCAAAGACTCCTCCGGCGACCTGACCAACACCATGGCCTACATCGAAGAGTGCCCGCCGCACTTTCGCACCTTCATGGGGCGCGACACGCTGATCTACGCCGGCCTCGTCTACGGCTGCGTAGGGGCGGTGGCGGCCACGGCGAACGTGGCGCCGGAACTGGTCGTGGGCATCTACGACGCCTTTGTGGCCGGCGACCGCGACCTGGCCCTGCAGCGCCAGCGGCGCCTGGCCCCGTTGCGGCGCGCCTTCACCCTGGGATCGTTCCCGGTGGTGGTCAAAGACGCCATGGAACTGATGGGCCTGCCCGCCGGCCCCTGCCGGGCCCCTATCCGCTCGCTGGAGGGGCCGGCGCGCCAGACCCTGATCGCTATCCTGCGTGATATGGGCAAGCTGCAGTAGAGTCGAGGTGACGAACCGTGTTCAACTTTTTGCTGTATGAACCGATGAACCAGGCCGGCGTCGACGTCCTCAAGGCGGCCGGCACCGTGCGCATGGCCAGCGCTACCGACGAAGATACGATCATCGCCGAGATCGCCGACATCGATGGGGTCGTGATCCGTGGCAACGGGCGCATGTCCCGCCGCATCATGGAGCACGCGCCGCGCCTCAAGGTCGTGGGGCGCCACGGCGTCGGGGTAGATAACATCGACCTCGAGGCGGCCACCGACCACGGCATTCAGGTAGTGAACACGCCCGAGGCCACGGTAGAGCCGGTCGCCGAGCACGCCGTCGCCTTCATGCTGGCCCTCTCCAAGGTGCTGCTCCCCTGCGACGCCATGGCCCGCTCGGGCCGCTTCAAGGAGCGCCTCGGCGTTCAGGGCGTCGAGATGGACGGCAAGACCCTCGGCGTGGTGGGCTTTGGGCGCATCGGGCAGCGCGTGGCACAGATCTGCCGCCTGGGCCTCAACATGAACATCCTCTACAGCGACGTGGTGGCCTGGCCCGAGGTCGAGGCGAGCCTGGGCGCCCGCCGCCTGGACCTTCACGACCTCCTGCCGCTGGCCGACTATGTCACGGTACACGTGCCGCTGTTGCCCTCGACGCACAAGTTGATGGGGGCGCGCGAGTTCGGCCTGATGAAGCCCTCGGCCTACTTTGTCAACACGTCACGGGGCCCCGTGGTCGACGAGGCGGCCCTGGTCGAGGTGCTGCGGGCCCGCGGCATCGCCGGCGCCGGCATCGACGTGTACGAGGTGGAACCGGCCCCGGGCGACCATCCCTTCTTCAGCCTGGACAACATCCTGGTCACCCCGCACGTGGCCTCCTCCACGGCAGAGGCCCTGGTCAAGATGTCGTTGGTCTCCGAGGATCTGGTAGCCGTGCTGCAGGGACGCCCCCCCAAGTTCCCGGTGAACACGCTTCGCTAGGTCAGCGCCCCGCACGACAATACACAACACCCGGCATCGCAGAGATGCCGGGTGTTGCTGTTCCCCGCAAGAGGAGCCTGGCGACTCACTCCGGAGCGGCAGCGGTTTTCCTCAGCGAGACGATGATCCAGATACTCAGCCCGGCGAGAAGAGCGTTGGCCGCCTCCGCCAGCGGAAAGCCGGACAGGCGCACCAGCCCCGGG
This sequence comes from Anaerolineae bacterium, assembly GCA_040768605.1. Taxonomy (GTDB): domain Bacteria; phylum Chloroflexota; class Anaerolineae; order UBA1429; family UBA1429; genus JAAZBY01. The sequence continues at coordinate 206,230 of JAXGMP010000005.1, forward strand.
ACGATCACGGCCACCGAAGCATGGTACAACACGGAGAAACTGAACCAGCGCTTCTGCCGCGAGACGAGGCTCTGCATCACCAAAAGCGCCCAGGCCACCTGGTGGACCAGGCCCACGATGCGCTCAAAGGCCACCACGACCGGCTGGGCCCAGGTGGTATCGGCGATGGCCTGCAACGCCTCCCGAAAGGCCGGGGTGGCATCCGCCGTCACCGAGGTGATGATCGCCTCGGGGCCGAGGAGGTTCAGCGCCACATAGGCCAGCAGATGGACGAACGTCAGCCCGCCGATCAGCAACATCGACTCGACCGCAGCATGCCCCAGGCCGAGCATCACGCCGCTGGGCCAGGTAAGCCCCTCGCCGGTGCGAGTGAAAAGGACGCGGTAGCCCCACAGGCGGCCGGTCTCCTCCAGCAGGCTGCCCACAAACGCCATGGCCAAGAGCCAGGCGAAGGCACCGAACCCCTCTTGCAGGCCCTCGCCCGCCACGGCCTCAAGGTATGTACTCAGGGGCAGCCAGGTGAACAGCTGAAAGATGACGTAGACCAGGGCCCCCATGAAGAACGGGGCCCAATGAGCCAGAGTGCGGCGCCGAAAGTACAGGACAACGCCAAGGGGAAACCCCACCTGCACGACCAGAGAGAAGAGAAAGGCTAGAACCGTGGTGACCTGCAAGCGTACTCCCCCCGACCGAATGACAGTGGCGGTACCCCTGGCGGGGCGACGCTCCCATTATAGGCAGAGGCGGCTCGGCGGCAAGCCCCCTGCGGGGCACCTGCGCCACCGCAGCAGTCCCGTAGCGGTCACCTGCGGCCTTCTCGCCTTGCCGTGCGGCGGGGGCCTGGTATAATGAACATCCCATGGAGCCTGCCTGCAGCGATACGAGCAACCGCGTGAAAGATGGAACCCGACCGATCTTCTGGCTTGACGTAGCCCTCGTCCTCGTGGTGGCCGCCCTGGTGCTGGCTGGCCAGTGGGACTATGTGGTGGCGCTCCTCATCGGCCTGATCGTCATGAACTGCTACGACCGCTTCTTCTCCCGGCGACGCTAAACCGCTCGCCGGGATTTGTCTTTCTGAGAAGGGATCCGAGGCCATGGCCAACCTGCCGCCGCCCCCCAGAGCCCGCTCCAGCCGCGCCGTCACGGCCCTCGTACGCTGGCTGCCCCTCCTGGCTTGGATGGTCCTGATCTACTGGCTCTCCGCCCAGCCGGTGGTGCCGCATCCTGGGCGGGCCATCGGCCTACACGACCACCTCGTAGACTATACCGCCCACGCCGTCCTGTTCGGCGCCCTGACGCTGCTGACGTGGTGGGCCCTGGGCGACCCTGGCACGCCGTCGCTCTTGCCGCGGCGAGGGCGCCTGGCGGCTGCGCTGGTATGGGCCGTTCTCTATGCCGCCTCCGACGAGCTGCACCAGATCGCTGTGCCGGGGCGCTGCGCAACGCTTCCCGACTGGCTGGCCGACGTGGCCGGCATCCTCTTGGCCGGGGCGACCCTATGGGCCTGGGAGCGCCGCGCAAGGCGGGAAACGCCCGCCAAGGGCACTCTCGATTATGTTTAGCAGTCCTTGTCGCTGGAAAACCTTTGCTGTATACTGAGCTTATGGACGCCAATCCCCAGACCATGATCGCCAACCGCGAAGAGCTCTTTGAGCGGGTCAAGGCCCTGCACCCCGAGGCCGTTGACCTGCTTGGCCGTGCCATCGACTATGCCGTCCAGGCGCATGACAGCCAGATGCGCGTCTCGGGCGAGCCCTACGTCACGCACCCGATCGAGGTCGCCTCCATCCTGGCGGACCTGCGCATGGACATGCCCACTATCGTGGCCGGCGTCCTGCACGACGTCGTCGAGGACACCGATCGCACCCTCGACGACGTGGCCGCCCAGTTCGGCGACACCGTGGCCACCCTGGTGGACGGCGTCACCAAACTGCGCCAGATAAAGCGCAAGAGCAAGGTCGACCAGGGCGAGCTCGATGAGCAGCAGGCCGAGAACCTGCGCAAGATGTTCCTCGCCATGGTGGACGACATCCGCGTGATCATCATCAAGCTGGCCGACCGGCTCCACAACATGCGCACCCTCGGGTACCTGCCCCCTGAGAAGCAGGCCGCCACCGCCCGCGAGACCCTGGAGATCTTTGCACCCATCGCCAACCGCCTAGGTATCTGGCAGCTCAAGTGGCAGTTGGAGGATCTCTCCTTCCGCTACATCGACTCGGAGAGGTACCACGAGATCGCCCGGCTCCTCGCCGAACGGCGCGTGGAGCGCTCGCGTTACCTCGAACGGGTCATCGACACGATCCGCGCCCGGCTAACCGCCGAGGGCATCCAGGCGCGCATCACCGGGCGGCCCAAGCACATCTACAGCATCTACACCAAGATGCAGGAAAAGCACCGCGACTTTGACCAGATCTATGACGTGCGCGGGGTGCGCATCATCGTCAACACGGTGCAGGACTGCTACCACGTGCTCGGCGTCATGCACAGCCTGTGGCGGCCCATCCCCGGCGAGTTCGACGACTATATCGCCATGCCCAAGGATAACCTCTACCAGTCCCTGCACACCGCGGTGGTCTGCCTGGAGGGTAAGCCGCTCGAGATCCAGATCCGCACGGAGGAGATGCACCAGGTCGCCGAATACGGTATCGCCGCCCACTGGCGGTACAAGGAAGGCTCCCGGCGCGACAAGTCCCTCGAGGAGAAGGTGGCCTGGTTGCGGCAGGCCACCGAGTGGCGCGAGGATGTGCAAGACGCGGGGCAGTTCGTCGATTCGATGAAGAGCGACGTCTTTGCCGAGCAGGTCTACGTCTTTACCCCCAAGGGAGAGATCGTCGACCTGCCCAAGGGCGCCACCCCGGTCGACTTTGCCTACCAGATTCACAGTGAGATCGGCCACCGCTGCCGGGGGGCCAAGGTGGACGGCCGCCTGGTGCCGCTCGATTACCAGCTCAAGAACGGCGAGCAGGTCGAGATCCTGACGGCCAAGCAGGGCGCGCCCAGCCGCGACTGGCTGAACCCGCACCTGAACTATGTGGCCACCCAGCGCGCCCGGCAAAAGATCCGCCAATGGTTCCGGCGCCAGCAGCGTGAGCAGAACATCGCCAGCGGCCGAGACATCCTGGACCGCGAGATGCGGCGGCTGGGCCTCAACCAGGAGTCGTACGGCCGCATCGCCACCCTGTTCAAGTTCAGCAGGGTGGAGGACCTCCTGGCGGCCATCGGCTATGGGGACATCAGCCCCGACCAGATCGCGCACAAGATCGACGACTCGGGGCCCGGGCAGGACACCTTGCGCCTCAAGGCGATCCCCGAGTCCGCCGTGTCGGACATCCAAGTGGCCGGCGTGGGCGATCTGCTGACCCGCCTGGGAGAGTGCTGCAAGCCCGTGCCGGGCGACCCCATCGTCGGCTATATCACCCGGGGCAAGGGCATCACGGTGCACCGCGTCGACTGCGCCAACGTCGTCCACCTGCAAGACACGGAGCGCCTCATCCAGATCTCCTGGGCCGCCCCGCAAGAGATCTACCCGGTGGTCATCCGCATCGAGGCCTTTGACCGCAGCGGCATGCTGCGCGACATTGCCTCGGCCGTCGCCGACCTGGGCATCAACATGAGCGCCGTGAACGTCTCGACGAACGGTGACCACACTGCCACCATCGTGGCGACGATGGGGGTCAAGAGCGTGGCGCACCTCTCGGCGCTCCTGAACAAGCTGGAGAGCGTTCGCGACGTGCTGGAGGTCTCGCGTCGCGCTCCCGGCTGAAAGCTCCGCCGTGGAAAACAAACAGCCGCAACGCGCGTTGCGGCTGTTCTGTTTCGGGCTGGGCCGTCTAGCTGGGGATCATCGACGCCTCTAGCAGCCTCTCGACGCCGTCACCTGTGCGCGCCTGGGCGAACCACTCGGAGACGGCCCGGCTCTGTGCGCTGCTCAGCTGGTCGGCATCTAGCGGCCGGGCGGGATCCTTTTCCAGGACCTCGATGATCTCAAACGTGACGCCCATCGGCACCACCTCGCTGAGGGTGCCCGGCTCCAGGGCGAAGGCCACCTCATCAAATGCATCCCCGCGTGTTCCGCGCGCCAGCCAGCCCAGATCGCCGCCTTCGTCCTTGGTCAGCGTATCCTGAGAGAGCTCGGCCGCCAGCGTGCTCCAGTCCTCGCCAGCGCGCAGACGCTCCAGCGCGGCCTTGGCCTCGTCCTCCGTGTTCAGGACGATGTGCCGCACGTGCACCTGCTCGGCCACCGTAGGCGTCTGGGCGCGGATGTCCTCCACGAGCTTGTTCTGCAGGAGGTCGCAGCGCACCAGCTCACGCATGGCGGCCTCGTCCAGGCCTGAGACGTCCTTTACCGCGGCAAACCACTCGGCCGCCCTGGCCTGGAACTCCTCCTCGGTCATTGGCACCTCTGTAGGGGCCGGCGTGGGCGTGGGCTCGGCGGGCACTTGCGCCTCGGTGAGCGTGCCGGTCTCGGTGATCGCCGCGGACACTGTCGGAGAGGGCGCCGCGGTGGGCTCCTCCGCGACGGAAGGGTTGCGATCGTAGCCAAAGAGGGTCTCGATCTCCCGCTGGACCTCGTCATCCGTCGCGACCAGGTCGCGTTTGGCCGCCTCCTGGCGGACGAGCTCATCATCGATCATCTCATCCAGCGCATCGTTGGGCAGCATCTGCAGCTGGTAGTTCATCTCGCTGATCTGCTGGTCAATCTGCGGGACAAGGCTGGCCAGGACCTCGTCGGCGGACAACTGCAGCCTCTGCGCCTCCAGGTACTGGATGGTGTTCTCTACCGACCAACGCCGGTAGCGATAGTACCCCTGGTAAGAGCGCAGGGATATGCCCACCCCGTTCACGCGGGCCACCGGCCGGCGTGGCAGCAGGATATGCTGCTGTACCAGGGCGGCTGCCAGGAGAACGACCACGATGCCGAGCACGATGTAGGTGCCCAGGGCCGCCCAATGGGCCACGCGGTGCTCCTGCTGGCGACGCGGGACGTACCTGGGAGCGCTGGGGACGGGCGTCCTTTTGGACACGTTCTCCTCCGTTCAGTAGTTGTCCAGGAATGCGGCGGGGGCATAGGTGGATGGCCCCCCCTATGCCCCCGTCAGATTGCCTCCGCTGCGGCCGGCGGCTGTGCGCCCCGTCGCTAGTGACAGGCGCCGCCGCCCGGTCAGATCAGACCTCGCGAACGTGCTGCGCCGCGTAGGGGATCAGGGCCAGATGGCGCGCCCGCTTGATGGCCACGGACAGGCGCCGCTGATGCTTGGCGCAAGACCCCGTCCGGCGCCGCGGCAGGATGCGCCCGCGCTCGTTCACGTACCGAGAGAGCGTCGAGACATCCTTATAGTCGATCGTGTCGATCTGGTCGGCGCAGAATGCGCAGACCTTGCGGCCGCGCCGACGCCCGCCGCCACCCCGTCCGCGGAAGCCCCCGCCACCACCTCGGCGGCCCCCTCCGCGGCTATCGCGTTCCCGCGCCTCTCTGCCTTCGCCCTCTCGGTCCTGGCGCTCTTCTGTCGTGTTATTATCCGTCAAGGTAGCCTCCCAAAATACCCGGCAATGGGGAAATACTCACGAACGCCCGGCGTTCCGGGCCTGCGGACGGACAAGGAAACTAGATCTCGTCCAGGCGGATCAGCAGATGCCGCAGAACGTCCTCCGACAGCTGGAGGTAGCGCTCTACTGCGGTGATCGCCGGCCGCTCCAGGTTGGCATGCATCAGCACATAGTGCCCCTCGCGGCGCTTGCCGATGGGATACGCCAACCGGCGCTTCCCCATGTGCTCAGCCTTGATGACCTCGCCACCATTGCCGGTCATGGCTTCCTTGACCCGGTCGACGATGGCAGTCAGGCCTTCTTCGTCCAGATCGGGCTGGGTAACAAAAACCAACTCGTAAGTGCGCAACGAACTTGCCCCCTTCCTGTGGATAAAGCTCCCGACACGAGCCCCGGCGCGGCATGACGCCGGCGGACCGGGAGCAGAAAGGTATCGCCGGTGAGGAGCCCTTGCTGAGCCCTATGGCCGGCCACACGAAGCGTTATTGTACCATTGACATAGTGCGCAGGCAAACCGACTCTGCGAGGTGGCCGCTCCTAACGTTCGGCGCCTGGCACTGCCCTCTCAGATCCCCTCCGGGCGTGCACTGAGGATGTCGGCCGCCCACGGGCAGCCCGCTCCCACGGCCTGCGGGCAGACCTCCAGAGGATGCGCCGGCACCAGCAGCCCCAGCGCCCGCAGACCTCGGTAGAGGTGGCAGAGTGGCAGGCCAACCACGTTGGTGTAGCATCCCTCTAGGCCTGCCACCGGCGCGAACGTCTCCGCCTGGATGGCATAGGCGCCGGCCTTGTCCAGCGGGTCGCCGGTGGCGACGTAGGCGGCCAATGCCTCCTCGGAGTAGTTGGCCATGCGCACGGGCGTGCAGGCCAACTGCTGGCAGCGCACCCCGCTATCCTCCCAGACGATGGCCAGGCCGGTGTAGACGAGGTGCACGCGGTTGCGCAACCTGCGGAGCATGCGCACGGCATCGTCGGCGTCTTCCGGCTTGCCCAGGATGACGCCGTCCAGTACGACGATGGTGTCGGCGGCCAGCACCACGTCTTGCGGGCGCTGCACCGCGACGGCCAGGGCCTTCTTCAGGCTCAAGCGCAGGGCCAGGTCGGGCGGTTGCTCACCGGGGAGCGGCACCTCGGGCACGTCGGGCACCTCGACAGAATGGGGGAGGCCCAAGAGCCCCAGAAGGTCCCGGCGGCGGGGTGAACCGGACGCCAGGGTGATGGACGCTGTGGCCCCGGCAGGGCCGCGTCGAGCAGCGGGATTCTGGTTTCTATTTGACATCTTTCTCCTTGCCGGGCATTATAAAGACCATGTGATCGTGCCTCAAACGGCCGGGCGGCGGGAGCATGCGTCTCATCCCACAGGCAAAGCCCAGGGCGCGACCACGAGATTAGGTGTGGACGGTGGTTGTGGCCGAGTCGGGGGGATCGGCAGAGGCAGCTCACCGGTGTCATGGGCGCGCACGCGAGGCCCGGCTCACGCTGCCTGCCCTATTGCCCTGGAGGGCGTCATGGATCCCAAGGCCAGGCTCCTGATCATCGACGACGACACCACCCTCGTAGCGGCGCTGGAGATGTACCTGTCGCGGGAAGGTTACCAGGTGCACCTGGCGGGGAACGGTTCCGAGGGGCTCAAGAGCTTTTACGCACTCCGCCCTGACCTCGTGATCCTGGACGTCATGATGCCGCAGATGGATGGCTGGGAGACCTGCCGCCGCATCCGTGAGCTCTCTACCGTGCCGATCATCATGCTGACGGCCAAGGGGCTAGAGACGGACCGCGTGATGGGCCTCAAGCTCGGGGCGGATGACTATGTCCCCAAACCGTTCAGCCTGAAGGAGCTGGTGGCGCGCATCGAGGCCATCCTGCGGCGTACGCGCCGGTCAGAGAGCACCAGCAAGCCGGGCGTCCTCTATGTGTCCGACGACCTGGTCATCGACTCCGAACGATGGGAGGTTCTGCGCCACGGAGAGCCGGTCGACCTCACCTCGACCGAGCTGCGCCTCCTCTTTTACCTGGCAGAGCACGCTGGGCACGTGCTCTCGCACCGGCAGCTCCTCGAACAGGTCTGGGGGCCCGAGTACGTCGACAACGTGGACTATACCAAGCTATACGTGTGGAGGCTGCGTCAGAAGATCGAGGACGATCCCTCCTCGCCGCGCTATATCCTCACTGAGCGTGGCATCGGCTATCGCATGGCCAGGCCCACCTAGCCCGCGACCAGCCAACCCCAGGGCGCGCAGGGCCGCAGTATCTTGACAGCGCGCTGACCCTATAGGATACTCCCTGATACCCGCCCGGAGCCTGTGCCGATGAAAGCTGAGATTCCGCTCCTCCAAGCACACCGCCTGCTCGCGCCGCGCCCCGTATGCTTCCTGACCGTGCGCTACCGGGGGCGCGACAACGTGACGCCTGTGGCCTGGGTCTCACCGATCAGCCTGGAACCTCCCATGATCGGGGTGGCGATCCATCCGTCGCGCTATTCTCACGGCCTGCTGATGCGCAGTGAGGAGTTTGTGCTGAACATCCCCGGCCCGGCCCTCCTGGAGCAGGTGCTCGCCTGCGGGAGCGTGTCCGGGAATGATGTCGACAAAGTGGCCACCTATGGCCTCCGCTGCGAGGACGGCCAACGCGTGAGCGCGCTTTGGCTCAGCGATTGCCTGGCCCATCTCGAATGCGCGGTGGTGACCGTCCTCAGCCCCGGCGATCACTCGCTGTTCATGGCGCGGGTGGTGGGGGCCTGGGCGGAGGAGGACGCCTTTTCCACCCTGTGGCGGCCTGACGCGGATGACGAACTGAAACCTCTGGTTCATCTGGGCGGCACCACCTTCGGACAGCTGGGCCGCACCGTGACGCCGCGCACCGAGGATTAGGCACCACTCGACCTGGCCGGCCACAGTTGCCTAGCAGACTGGGAGCGAACTTGCCGCACGCATCTGACAGCCATTTTCGCGTAACGACTACCAGCCCCGCACAAACGATGCAGATTGGCGAGCGGCTGGGGCACCTTCTTACGACCGGGGGCGTCATCTGTCTGCGGGGTAACCTCGGCTCCGGGAAGACCTGCCTGACCCAGGGGATCGGCCGCGGCCTGGGAGTGTACGGGGTGATCCATAGTCCCACGTTCGTCTTTGTGAACGAGCACCCCAACCTCTCCTCCGGCCCCTGCTTGTATCACGTGGACCTGTACCGCGTTCACGACGAGGCCGACGTTCTGGCCCTCGGGCTCGAGGACTATATGTATGGAGATGGGGTAACCGTCATCGAGTGGGCAGAGCGCGCGGAGGGCCTCCTCCCGGCGGACTGCCTGTGGGTGGCCCTGGGCTACCTCGACGAGCACACGCGGTGGCTGGCCTTTCACCCCCGTGGAAAGGCCTACGTGGACCTGGCCATGCGGCTGCGGCAAGAGTTGGCCTCGGCCGACCTGGAAGTTGTCGACGAGACGGATACGGAGTCATGATGCTCCTGGCCATTGACACCGCCACGCGCCATGCCAGCATCGCGCTATACGATGAGCGCGGCATCGCCGCGGAGCACTCTTGGTCGTCGCGGAACCGCCACTCGACGGAGCTCACGCCGGCCATTGCCGCCATGCTGGTGCAGCAGGAACGCACGGCCCAGGCGTTGACGGGCGTGGCCGTCACCGGCGGGCCCGGCTCTTTCACGGGCCTGCGTATCGGCATGAGCGTAGCCAAGGGGCTGGCCCTGGGGTTGGGCATTCCAATCCTGGCGATCCCCACCCTTGACGTGGTCGCCTACGCCGCCGGAGACCCCGGCATGCCCGTCGTGGCCGTGCTGGAGGCAGGCCGCGGGCGCCTCTGCGTGAACACCTACCAGTTCGTCGAGGGCCTGCCCGAGGCCCAGGGAGAGGTCGCCATCGTGTCCGAGGCCCGCTGGGTGCCTGACGTAGACGGACCGTTCCTCTTGACCGGCGAGGTCAACGCCGGCCTCGCAGAGCGTCTGCTGGAAGCGCCCGGCGGCGAGCGCGTTCTGGTCTCTACGCCGGCCGGGTGCCTGCGCAGGGCCGGCTACCTCGCCGAGCTCGCCTGGGAGCGGCTGCAGCAAGGCAGTGCGGACGACCTGGACGCGCTGAGCCCCATCTACGCACACTATCCCGCCTCGGGCAACGGGGCCTGAGCACGCCGATGAACCTCGAGGGGTTGCCCTTCCGCTTGGAACTGATGACCATGGCCCACGTGCCGACGGTGGCCGCCATCGAGACGGCGGTGTTCAGCCGTCCCTGGTCGCTGGCCAACTTTGTGCACGAGGTGACCGACAACCTGTACTCCGAGTACCTGGTGCTGCGCTATACCCCCTGGGTGGAGCAGGACGAGGACAAGCGTCGCGGCTCTGCGTTCCTGCAGAACCTCTTCCGCAAAGAGAAAGAGGACCGTTCCATCCTGGGGTACGGCGGCCTCTGGCTGATGGTCGATGAGGCGCACATCTCCACGCTGGCGGTGCGCCCGGCTTGGCGTGGGCGCGGCCTCGGTGAGGTACTGCTGGCGGCGCTCATCGCCAGGGGGATGGACCGTCAGGCGGCCTACGCCACGCTCGAGGTGCGCCGCACCAACCTGGTGGCCCAGAACCTGTACCGCAAGTACGGGTTTGAGTATGTCGGCCTGCGCAAGGGATACTATCTCGACAACAACGAGGACGCCCTGATCATGACCACGGCGCCCCTGGCCTCCGAGGAGTATGCCGCCGCGTTCGCGCGCCTGGGGGCGAGCCTGCGCGAGCGCCTCGAGCGTGCCGACACCACCCCGCCCGCTGCGGCGGCGAGCGTCTCGGCATGAGCGCCCCGAGGAACCCCCACGGAGGGCGCCGCCCGCTGCTCCTGGTGAGCAACGATGACGGCGTCTTTGCGCCCAGCCTGCCGGCCCTGCGAGCCGCCCTCGAACCGGTCGGCGAGGTGGCTATCGTGGCCCCGGAGCACAACTGGTCGGCCGCCGGCCACACGAAGACACTGCACAAGCCCCTGCGCGTCAACGAGGTCCTGCTGGCCGACGGCCATACCGCCCTGGCCGCCAGCGGGTCGCCGTCCGACTGCGTGGCCCTGGCCATGCTGGGCATCGTCGAGCGCCGTCCCGACTTGGTCATCTCGGGGATCAACCGGGGCGCCAACGTCGGCTATGACCTGACCTACTCGGGCACCGTGGCGGCGGCCATGGAGGCGGTGATCTGGGGGGTTACGGCTATCGCTATCTCCCTGGCCGCCTACGAGCCCGAAACGTACGAGGTAGCGGCGCGCTTTGCCGCCTACCTTTCCGAGCGGCTCCTGAGGGAGGAGCGGCCTTACCCGCTGCTCCTGAACGTCAACGTGCCGGCCGCGGACGAGATCCGCGGGGTGCGGGTGACGCGCCTGGGCCAGCGCATCTATCGCGACGCCCTGGTGAAGCGACTCGACCCGCGCGGGCGCCCGTATTATTGGATTGGTGGCGAGCCCCCCTCGGGCCACCCCGAGCCGGGCACCGATATCGGCGCCCTGGCTGACGGATGCATCTCGGTCACTCCGGTGCGGCTGGACATGACCGATCACGACCAGGTGGCCCGGCTCGCCTCGTGGGACTGGCAGGGTGCGCTGCCCTAGGGCTCGGCGCCCTGCGCGGCATCTCGTAACCCCAACCGGGATGGGGTGTTTTCGGAACAGTGGGCACCATTGCGGGCTGCTGGCCCTGTCGCGCTCAGCCCTCACCTAATGGGAGGACCTATGTCCACAATCGCCATCGTCACCGACAGCACCGCGAGCCTGTCCGACGCCTATGTCCAGGACAACGGTATCCTGGTGGCGCCCCTCTATCTGCGCATTGACGGGGAGAACTACCGGGACGGGGTGGACATCACCTCCTCCGCGTTTTACGAGCGGCTGCCGCGCTGCACCGTCCTGCCCACCACCTCACAGCCCTCCGTGGGGGACTTGGCGGCGGTCTACCGCCAAGCCGTGGAGAGGGGCGCTGAGGGCATCATCTCGATCCACCTCTCCTCCGGGATCAGCGGCACCGTCAACTCGGCCCGCCTGGCCGCGGAGCAAGTGCCCGAGGTGCCCGTCGCCGTGATCGACACGCGCAACGCGTCGGCGGCCGTCCAGGTCACCGTCGAGGCGGCCGTTCACGCCGTCCGGCAGGGCGCCAACCTGGCCGAGGCCCGCGCCGCCGCCGAGGAGGCCGTGGCGCGCCAGAGGACGGTGTTCACCGTCGATACCCTCGAGTACCTGTACAAGGGCGGGCGCATCGGCGGTGCGACGGCCTTCTTCGGTTCGCTCCTCCAGTTCAAGCCGCTGCTCTACTTTAACGAGGGCCGCATCGACGCGTTGGAGCGCGTGCGGCGTTCCGCGCGCGCCATGAGCCGCATGGTGGAGGTCATGGAGGGCTGGCTGCCGGAGGGAGAGCCGGTCAAGGCGGTCCTGATGGAGGCGGCCTGCGCCGAGCGCGCCGAGGCGCTGACGGAACTGCTCCGCCAGAGCCGCGTGCATATGGTCGAGAGCCAGATCGTGCCGCTGTCTCCCGTGATCGGCGCCCACGTCGGCAACGGCACCCTGGGCCTCTGCTGCATCCCGATGTCGTTGCTAGAGGGAAGCACTCGGTAGTCGCAGAGACGGCAGGCCGAGCGAACGCACCGTGGCGCCAGAGGGTTGGGCCCCACGGTGCGCTTTTTCGCGCCGTGCTTGGGTTGGCCGGCGCCGTCCTGCCTAGGCGCGGCGCACCGTGATGTGCGCGTCGGCGGGGAGGGCCAGCCCGGCGGCCACTTCGATCCCCTTCAGCATGGCCGCAGGCACCGGGCAGGAGATGTGTAGCCGGCTCTCGCCCGCGGCACGGTAGACCGACGTCTCGGGCAGCGGCTTGCCCATCTCGCTCAGGATGGCCACGCGGTCCAGCCTCTTGGCCAGCTCCTGGACGCGCGGGCAGTCGCTCTCCACGCGCACCGTCACCGCATAGGTCTCATCCGCCTCGCACGCGATGCGCGCGCTGAACCCACATACCCCCGCCGCCACCTCAACGATCGACATGTGTGCTCCTTTCAGGCCATGCCGCGCAGCGTAGCAAGCAGGCGCAGAACGGTCAAGAGTGCCGGCCGCATCGGGGGACGCACACTTGCGCGATGCCGCCCGAACCCCTATGATGGCGACGCAGCATCACCCCACACACATGTGTGCAGGCAGGCCGACGGCGCCGTCGGCGGAGGAAAGGCATGAACTCTCGTGAGATCGTCCTGAGGACACTCGACTATACAGGCCCCGAGCGGGTAGCCGCCTCATTTCCGGCACCCTACTGGCGCGACGTGCGCAATACCCACTACAGCCTGGCGGGTTTCCGTCCCGAATGGCAGGAGGTGCGGCCGGGCCGCCAGGAATACGTTGACGAGTGGGGCAACACTTGGGCCCGCGTCGACAAGACCAGCAAAGGCGAGGTCTCTCGCGGCGTCCTCGAGGACTGGGGGCAGATGGACCGCCTCGTGCTGCCCGACTTGGCCAACCCGGACAACTTTCACGGCGTGCGTGCCTTTGTGAACGACGTGGACAGCCAGCACTTTGTCATCGGGGGGCTGCCCGGCTTCCCCTTCAACATCGCCCGCAAGATGCGCCGCCTGGACAACTTTCTCATGGACATCCTGCTGGAGCCGGAAAAGGTTGCCGAGCTGCTGCGGCGCGTCGAGGACCTGCTGGCCGACACGCTCGTCCAGTACGCCTCCACCGGCATCGATGCGGTGATGTTCCCGGAAGACTGGGGCACCCAAGAGAGCCTGATGATCTCCCCGGCAACCTGGCGGGAGGTGTTCAAGCCCGGCTTTGCGCGCCTGTGCGACGTGGCCCACAACCACGGCCTCAAGGTCTTTATGCACTCCTGCGGCAAGATCACGGCCATCATCCCCGACCTCATCGAGGCGGGCATCGACCTCCTGCAGTTCGACCAGCCCCGCCTCCACGGCATCGAGACGCTGGGCCAGTTTCACGGGCAGATCACCTTCTGGTGCCCGGTGGACATCCAGAAGACCCTGCAGAGCCACGACGAGGAGCTGATTCGCGCCGACGCCAAGGCCATGATCGAGGCGCTGGGCGGCCCCGAGGGGGGCTTTGTGGCCGGCTACTATGGGGACAACTCCTCCATCGGCTTGGACCTGCACTGGCAGGACGTGGCCTGCAAGGCGTTCATGGAATACGGAGACTACCGCAAGCGGTAGGCCCGGGCTCTTGCGAGCCGACCGCGTGACAGGGCGCTGCCCGCGGGCAGCGCGGGGAGACCCACGATGTCATGGCGCGCGGCACTGAACGCAGATTCCTTGACCTGGCTCCTGGAAGAGGGCGAGCCGGCCGTGCGCCGGCTCGCCCTTCGTGATCTCGTGGGCCTGCCCGAAGAGGCCCCTGAGGTCTGCGCGGCCCTGGGCGCCGCCCATCGGCAGGGCCCCATCCCGGCCATCCTCGCCCAGATGCACCCGGACGGTTACTGGGTAGAGCCGGGGGCCGGCTACCTGCCCAAGTACCGCAGCACCGTCTGGTCGCTGAGTATGCTGGCCCAGCTGGGCGGCTCCGCCGCCGCCGACGGGCGCATTGCCCGGGCCTGTGCCTACCTGCTCGACCATGCCCTCACGCCGCTGGGGCAGTTCAGCGCCGGCGGGCCCCAGGCCCCCTCAGGCACGATCGACTGCCTGCAGGGGAACCTCTGCACGGCCCTCATCGGCCTGGGCCATGCCGATGCCCGCCTGGAAGGCGCCATGGACTACCTGGCCCGCAGCGTCACGGGCGAGGGGATTGCCCCGCTGGAGGACAAGGCCGCGCCGCTGCGCTACTATGCCGGCAAGTGCGGGCCGCTCTTTGCCTGCGGGGCCAACGGATCCCTGGCCTGCGCCTGGGGCGCCGCCAAGGTGATGCTGGCCCTGGCCAAGTGGCCCGCTGAGCGGCGCAGCCCCCGCATCGAGCGCGCCATCGCGGCCGGCGTCGGCTTTCTCCTCGGCGTGGACCCCGCCACCGCCGCCTACCCGAGCGGGATGACCGGCAAGCCCTCCGGCAACTGGTGGAAGTTCGGCTTCCCCGTCTTTTACATCACTGACATCCTGCAGATCGCCGAGGCGCTGGCCCTCCTCGGCTACGGGCGAGACCCGCGCCTGGCCAGCACCGTACGCCTGATCCTGGACAAGCAGGACCCCCAGGGACGCTGGGCGCTAGAGTACGACTATGCCGGCAAGACCTGGGTGAACATGGGCGCCAAGAAGGCCCCCAACAAGTGGGTCACGCTGCGGGCCCTGCGCGTGCTGCGGGCCGCCCTGGGCGAGTAGGCCAGCCGGGTCGCCCGGGCGCTGAACGGACCCTGGCGGCCCGACGCAGGAGCCCCCGACGGACAGGCACCCCGTCGGGGGCTTTCTTTTGGGGCGGGTTACTTGCCGGCCCAGCGCTCTCGCAAAAAGTGGGCGGCCATCTTGGGGCGGCGGTCCCGGGTGAGGACGCCCTTTTGGTTCAGGCCGTTGGCCCGTATGAGCCCCTGGGCCGTCTTAAAGTCGGCCATGTTCCAGACGTGCAACCCGACGATCCAGGGGCGCTCGGCGGCCAGGTCCAGATAGCGGCGCAGCATGTCGACCTGGTACTCCTCGCTCCACATCACCGGCGGATCGCTGTGAAAGCCGGCGGTGGTGTCGGCGCCGAACTCGGTGATGGCCACCGGCTTGCCGTACTCGGCATAGACCTGGTCCAGGTCCTTGGCCAGCAACTCCTCGGCCCGGTCGAGCCGCCCCCCCTCGATGTACCAGCCCGTGTAGCGGTGGATGCAGATCACGTCAGCCTGCCGCAGCCAGTCCATCTTCCCCGCCCCCATGGGCGCCTCCACGGTCACCAGGCGGGTGGGGTCCAGCGCGCGCACCAGGTCGAACAGTTCGGTGAAAAAGGGCGCGGCGGCGGGGTGCGGCTCACCGCGGCCGGCGAGCATCGCCTCAAGGCCGCCCTGGCCGACCATCGGCTCGTTGGCCAGGCTCCACATGATCACGCTGGGGTGGTTCTTGTCACGCGCCACCAACTCTTGCACCTGTTGGCGCACCTGGGCCAGCCGCGCCGCCACCTGCTCCTCCCCATCCATGAAGGTGAGCCCCACCGCCGGGGTCTCATCGACGACCAGGATCCCCTCCCGGTCGGCCATCCACATGGCCTCCTCCGAGTAGGGGTAGTGGGAGGTACGGTACGAGTTGGCCCCCATCCACTTCAACATCGAGTGATCCTTGACGATGAGGGGCAGGTTGAGGCCACGGCCGTGCACGGGGAAATCCTCGTGCCTGCCAAAGCCCCGCAGCGCGATAGGGCGCCCGTTCAGGAGCAGGCGGTCGCCCTCGACGGCCACTGTGCGGATGCCCACGTCCAGGCGGTAGCGGTCGGCGGGGGCGTCGGCCTCGCCAAGTGTCACGGTCAGCTCGTAGAGATGCGGGTCTTCCGGGCACCACAGGCGCGCCTGCGGCACGCGGATGGTGGCCTCGGCCGAAGGCCCGGCGAAGCGTAGGTCCGCCTCCCAGGCGCCCCCGGCGCCGCTGAGCCGGGCGCAACCGCTGCCCCCCTCGCCCGATTGCACGACCGTGACCCGCACCAGGCCGTCGCGCTCGGCGATGTCCGTCACGACGGTGATGTCGCGGATGTGTCGCTCCGGCACGGCGAACAGGGTCACCGGGCGCTGCAGACCGGCATAGGGATAGAAATCGAACGAAGCGGCAGGGTAGTTGGAAAGAAACGCGCCCATCCCACCGCGCACGCTGCCCGGTGGCACCCGGGTGGGGGAGAGATCGGCGTTCACCCGGACGGCCAGGGTGTTTACCGCTCCCCAGGCAATGCGATCGGTGATCTCAAAGGCGAACGGCAGGTGCCCGCCGAGGTGTTCCCCAAGCAGCTCCCCGTTGAGCCAGACCCTGGTCTCATAGTTCGCCGAGGCGAAACGCAAAAAGATGCGCTGCCCCTGCCACGTCCGTGACACCTGGAAGGTGCGCGCGTACCAGGCCGTGCCCAGGTAATCGTGAGTATCCTGGTACTGCTCGTTCCAGGAGGCCGGCACGGCGATGATGCGCGGCGCCGCCAGGCCGCGGAACCAGCCCTGCGCCTCCCCGACCTCCGTGGGGTCAAGCTGGAAATCCCAAAAGCCAGAGAGGTCCTGAACGTTGCGCAGATCGTTTTGCTGTGGGTACAACATGGCCTGATCCCTCCTCCACTGCTCTGTTTGCGGCGGTCAGACGTGAACGATTGTGCCGAGGCCTAGAACTCGGCCTGCACCCGCGCAATCACCTGTGCGAGCCACTCCACGCGCCCCTCGACGCGCCTCCGCGCATAATCGGCCATCATGCCCCAGGTGGCCAGGACGCGCCCCGTGTCGAGGGGCAGGCCGTGCGGGCCGGGCGGCGGCGCCATCGCCACCGCCCGCAGGCTCTCGCGCTCGCCTTCGGCCTGCTCTTTGGCGTCCTGCAGGCGGACCAGGAGCGTGTCGCGATCCAGCAGGCCATAGAAGAAGAAACGGGCAAAGAAGCGCTGCTCGTCAGCCCCCGGGTCGGCCGGAGCGCGTAGCCACTGCAGGAACTCCGTCACCCCCTCCTCCGTCACGCAGTACACCTTGCGGGCGGGGCGGCCCTCCTGCGGCTCCACTTCGTAGACGACCAGCCCCTCATCGGCCAGGCGCTTCAGGGTGGGGTAGATGCGGCGCAGCGAGGCGGCTTCGAGCAGGAAGGTGGCCTCCTCGAGGCGCTTGTGCAGGGCATAGCCGGTGCGCGGCTGGAGGATCAGCAGGCCGAGCAGGGTATGACGGAGGGCCATGGCGCTCCTCGACGTGAGCTATATGCACGGAAGAATATACACGATGGTATATATGCGCGCCCGGCCTGTCAACCGCGCGGCCGCGGCCCGCCCTCCGGCAGCACCCTGGGCGATAGGGACGCTGCACCGCCCCGCCACGCGGTTGACACGCTCCCCCGCCGGGCTAGACTTGTCGGCACCCCTGGCCACAGAACGTGCCGGAGCGCCGCGCCTCGGCCTCTGCACGGCATAGAACGGAGACAGAGCGACATGATCCCAGAGCAACGCCTCCTGTATCTCAACCCCCGCGACCTGCAGCCCTCGCGCCGCAACGTCCGCTCGGACCCCGGCGACCTGGCCGGCCTGGCCGAGACCATCCGCGAGCACGGCGTGTTGCAGCCGCTCGGGGTGACCCGTGAGGAGGACGGCTACCGCATCGTCTACGGCAACCGGCGCCGCGACGCCGCCATCGTCGTCGGGCTGGACCGCGTCCCCTGCGTTGAGGTGGGGCGCGTTGACGAGGGGGAGGTACTCGTCCAGCAGGTGCTGGAGAACCTCCAGCGCCTCGACCTGAACGATCTGGACAAAGCCCGCGCCTTTCAGGCCATCCTCGACCGCCTGGTACTTGAGGGCATCAGCCACGGGGAGGCGCTCGACACGCTGGGGCGCACCCTGGGCTTATCGGTACGCCAGATTCAGCGCTACATGCGCCTGACCCAGCTCGGCGACGAGGTCCAAGAGATGATCGCCAGCGGGGAGCTGGGCGTTACGCACGGGCAGCACCTGGTGGGGCTGGATAGCGCCGCGCGGCAGGCTTCCGTGGCGCACCTGGCCGTGGAGGAGGGCCTCTCGGCCGCCGAGCTGGCCCGGCTCTGCTCGGCGCTGCAGCTCAACGCCAACATCGCCCCCCAGACCGCCCTGGAGGCCCTGCGTCGCGGGGAGCGGGTACCCGTGGTACAGGCCCGTCCGCGCGAGGAGCTGCCCGGCATCGGCGCAGCCCCCACGCAGGAACCCTCCTGGGACGGCGACGATGATTCCGCCTGGGCTGACGACGTTGAGGACGCCGGCGACGAGCCACCCTTCGGCCAGGAGCGCGGCTACGGCGCGGGCGAACCCGTCACCCGCGACGGCAACCGCGTCCGACGGCTACACAGCATGGACTCTTTTATGGACGAGGTACAGCGCCTGGCGCAGTGCGTCCAGGATGGCGACCTGCAGCGCTTCCTCGGTGACGACGAAGCGGGGCGCATCAAGGTGCGCCTGGCGGCGCGGCAGCTGCGCTTCCTGAGCGAGGCGGTGAACGCCCTGGCCGACGCCCTCGACAGCGCCTGACGTCAGGGCCAGGTGCGCACAGAAAGCCGGGCGGGGGGGGGGGGGGGGCGCCCCCCCACTTCCGCGGCAGGCCTCCGCGCCGGCGCAGAGCCTCGCCGCCGGCCGGACGCCAGGGGCTAAAGACCCCTGGCTACCAGTAACGCCCCCTAAAGGGGGCTCAAGACGCGTATGCACTCTGAAAGCCGGCTTTAGCCGGCGTTACCGGTAGGGCGGGGTCTTTAGCCCCGCCCCAGCGGACGCGGCGAGCCCCGCGCCTA